>NZ_CP016449.1:0-2400000 GCF_001713375.1 Hydrogenophaga sp. RAC07 | reverse complement strand
ATGGTGGCGGTGAGTGGGACGGCGGTGAAGATGGGCTGATCGTTCAGCCGCCGCGCAAGGCCTTCAACAGCTTCTGCCCCGCCCGTCCACTGGCCTCCTGTCCCAGCCGCTCCTGCTCGGCACGGATCGCCACACGGCTCTTGTCACCCAGCATGCCGTCCACCGCGCCGATGTCGTGACCACGTGCAATCAGCAGCGTCTGCACCTCGCGGCGCTCGGCGCGTGAGAGGCCCGGATCGTCGGTGGGCCAGGGCGTGGTGAAGGGGCCACCGCCGCGCAGCCGGTCGGCCAAGTGGGCGATGGCAAGACCATAACTTTCGGCCGCGTTGTAGCTGTAGATCGCATCAAAATTGCGCAGCACCAGGAAGGCCGGGCCTTGTGCACCGGCGGGGGTCATGAGGCCGGCGCTGCCGGTGGCGGGCAGCGTCGACCCGTCGACCCGCTTGAGGCCGCGCGACGCCCATTCAGCCATGCCGCGTTTGGTGCGACGCCCTTCGCCAGCCGTGCTGAAGCCCTCGGGCAGCTTCACTTCAAACCCCCAAGGTTGGCCGCTCTGCCAGCCGGCCTTGGCCAGAAAGTTGGCGGTGGACGCGAGCGCGTCGCTGGTGCTGTCCATCAGGTCGGCCTTGCCGTCGCCGTCGAAGTCCACCGCGAGGCGCTCGAAGGTGCTGGGCATGAACTGCGTGTGGCCGAAGGCACCGGCCCACGAGCCCACGAGCCGTTCGGGCACGATGTGCCCGGCCTGCAGGATGCGCAGCGTGGCGTAGAACTCGGTGCGGAAATACGCTTGCCGCCGCCCGAAGCATGAGAGCGTGCCCAGCGACTGCACCAGCGGCGACTTGCCGAAGGTCTGGCCGAAGTTGCTCTCCACGCCCCAGACCGCCACCACGGTGGCCGGGTCCACGCCGTAGTTGTCGCTCACGCGCGCCAGCGTCTCGGCGTGGCGCGCCATCAGGGCGCGGCCCTCGGCCACACGCTCCTCGTCCACCAGGCCGGCCAGGTAGTCCCAGATCGCCGTGCGGAACTCGGGCTGGAAGTTGAGCTTGTCGATCACGCTCATGTCGGGCGCGAGATTTTGCGTGTGCAGCGCAAAGGTCTCGTCGCGCACGCCGGCGGCGCGTGCCGGTGCGCGCAGCGTGTTCAGGCAGCTGTCGAATTCGGGGTTGGGGGATGGTGTGGGGGACTGGGCCCACGCCGCAGAAGACAGCAGGGCGGCGCCCAGGATCAGGGAAGGTTGAAGATTCATCGGGGTGAGAGTGGAGATGACGGGCCGCGTTCCATGGGCCGTGTGTGCAGTTGTGTGCGCGGGTGGTTCAGGCGGCCCAGGTGCTGCCGTGTTCGGGCACCAGCGCCTGCCAGCGCAATTCGGTTTCGATGCGGTGTCGCAGCCGGTCCGAGGCCTCCATGTCGCCGTGGGTCACGAAGACGCGGCGCGGCGGCTGGGGCAGGGCGCGCAGCCATGACATGAGCTGCCCGGCGTCGGCGTGCGCCGAGGCGGATTTGAGTTGCACCACCTCGGCGCGCACCGGCAGGTCCTGCCCGTGGATGCGCAACTGCGTGCCGCCATTGGCCAGTGTGGCACCGCGTGTGCCAGGGGCCTGGTAGCCGGTGAGCAGCACCATGTTGCGGTGGTCGCCCAGGTACTGCACCAGGTGGTGCAGCACACGCCCGCCGGTGGCCATGCCGCTGGCGGCCAGGATCACCTTGGGGCCGTGCTGGCGCGCAATGGCCTTGGACTCGTCGGCCGTGCGCGTCATCTTCGCCACCAGCGCCATGGCATGGCACTGCGCGGCGTTCAGCCGGTGCTCACCCAGGTGGCGGGCAAACAGCTCGGTGCTGTGGATGGCCATGGGGCTGTCGAGGTAGACCGGCAGGCTGTGCGGCAGCTGGCCCGCAGCCTTGAGCTCGGCGATGGCGTGCAGCAAGGCCTGAGCGCGGCCCACCGCGAACACCGGCACCACGGCGGTGCCGCCGCGGGCCGCGACGCGCTGCAGCGCCGGAGCGAGTTCGGCGATCACGTCTTCGTCCGGGTGGTCTCTGTCTCCGTAGGTCGATTCGCACACGACCACGTCGGCCGCGGGCGGCGCGTCGGGTGCGAGCATCAGCGCGTCGTCGGGCCGGCCGAGGTCGCCCGAGAACAGGATGCGCCTCCCGCCCACCTCCAGCAGCAGGCTCGCCGCACCGAGGATGTGGCCGGCGCCCGAGAACAGGGCCGTCCAGCCCTTGAGAGGCTCGAACGGCTGGTGCATGGGCACGGTGCGAAACAGCTTGAGGCTTTGCAGCGCATCGCCCTCGGTGTAGAGCGGCAGCGCGGGCGAATGTTTGGAAAAACCCTTGCGGTTGGCAAAGGCCGCGTCTTCTTCCTGGATGTGCCCACTGTCGGGCAACAGGATCTGCGCCAGATCGCGCGTGGCCGGCGTGGCCCACACCTTGCCGTGAAACCCTTCCTTGGCCAGCAGCGGCAGATACCCGCTGTGGTCCAGGTGTGCGTGGGTGAGCAGCACGGCGCCGATGTGGTTGGGCAGCACCGGCAACGGGTCGCGGTTGCGCAAGCGCAGCTGTTTGTAACCCTGGAACAGACCGCAGTCGACCAGCAGGCTCTGACCATCGTGTTCGACCAGGTATTTGGAGCCTGTGACGGTGCCGGCGCCGCCCAGAAATCGGATGTGTACGCTCATGCGGGGCATCTTACGCCCCGCCTCTCGGCTTCAGAGGGCCGCCGCGCCGGGCCGCTCCCAAGCAAGGCCGCGCCCCCTCGGGGGGCAGCGGCGGAGCGTGGGGGTCAACTCAACACTGCGTCAAGGAGCAGCATGAAGATGAAGCCTGCCAGCAGCGTGGCCGTGGCCATGGTCTCGAAGCCGTTGCGGTGTGTCTCGGGAATGATCTCGTGGCTCACCACGAAGAGCATGGCGCCTGCCGCGAGCGCCAGGCCCAGCGGGTAGAACACCGGCACGCTGCCCAGCACCGCCAACCCGACGATGGCGCCCAGCGGCTCGGCCAGGCCGGTGAGGGCGGCCACGCCCCAGGCCTGCATCGCGCTGCGGCCCAGGGTGCGCAAGGCCATGGCCACGATCAGGCCCTCGGGCATGTTCTGCAGGCCGATGGCCAGCGCCACCGACGCGCCCGCTTGAGCGCCGCTTCCATCGCCCACGCCCGCATAGGCGGCGCCCACCGCAAGACCTTCGGGCACGTTGTGGATCAGGATGGCCAGCACCATCAGCTTGGCGCGTTGCACCGCAGCGCTGTCGGCCTGTGCGCCCCAGGCCCCGGTGTGGCCGAGGGCAGCCGGCGGCAGCACCGCGTGTTCGTGGGGCGTGAAGCGGTCGATGGCCAACATGAGACCCATGCCCAGCGCCAGGCCGACCCCGCTGAGGGCCGCCGCGCTGGTGGCGCCGCCGGTCATGCCGGCGAACAGGGTGCGCCCGGCCTCCAGCGATGGCAGCAGCAGGGCGAAGATGGCCGCGGCCAGCATGATGCCGGCCGAGAAGGACATCAGCGCCGCCTCCTGCAGCTTGCTGACCCGCTGCACCAGAAACACCGGCAGGGCACCCACGGCCGTGGCCACCGCCGCCAGCAACGAGGCCTGGACACCGGCGGCCATGGCACTGCCGTTGTCGGCTGCCGTCCACCAGGCGCGGGTGGGCGCCCAGAAGGTGCTGAGCGCCGCCAGCCCCGCCATCACCAGCAGGCCGGCACCCAGCGCGAGCAGGGCGTTGCGCATGGCGTGGGCGGGCACTTGCAGGTCAAATTCCTGCAGCTGGGCCCAGACGGGTCGGACTTGTCGGATCAGGGCGGTCATGGCTTCTTGCGGGTGGTATCAGGAGCTGTGAGTTTGACAAAAACTATCGGTTCAGGCCAATCGATGTTGGCAATGAGGGGGATAGGGCTGCCGGATGAAAAAAGGGGCGACGGTTGCCCGGCGCCCCTTTTCAGGTTGAGTCAGCTGGTTCAGCTGAAGAACGACTTCGCTTTCTCGAACCAGCCCTTGTCGTTCGGGCTGTGCTTGTGGCCGCCCTTCTTGAACGACTCGTCCAGCTCCTTGAGCAGCTTGCGCTGGTGCTCGGTGAGCTTGATCGGCGTCTCCACCGCCACGTGGCAGTACAGGTCGCCGGGGTAGCTGCTGCGCACCCCTTTGACGCCCTTGCCGCGCAGGCGGAAGGTCTTGCCGCTCTGCGTGCCTTCGGGCAGGTCGATGGTGGCCTTGCCTTGCAGCGTGGGCACGTCGATCTCGCCGCCCAGGGCGGCGGTGGTCATGGGCACGGGCACGGTGCAATGCAGGTCGTCGCCGTCGCGCTCGAAGATGTCGTGCTTGCGCAGGCGCACTTCGATGTAGAGGTCGCCCGAGGGCCCGCCGTTCTGGCCGGGTTCGCCGTTGCCGGTGCTGCGGATGCGCTGGCCGTCGTCGATGCCGGCGGGGATCTTGATCTCCAGTGTTTTCTGCTTCTTGATCTTGCCCTGGCCGTGGCAGGTGGTGCAGGGCTCGGGAATGATCTTGCCGGTACCGCTGCACTGCGGACAGGTCTGCTGCACGCTGAAGAAACCCTGGCGCATCTGCACCGAACCCTGGCCGTGGCAGGTGCTGCAGGTCTTCACGCTGGTGCCGGGCTTGGCGCCGGTGCCGCTGCAGGTTTCGCAGTCGTCCCAGCTGGGAATGCGGATCTGCGTGTCCTTGCCGCCGGCCGCTTCTTCGAGCGAGATTTCCATGGCGTACGACAGGTCGGCGCCACGGTAGACCTGGCGGCCGCTGCGTTGGCCGCGCGCGCCACCGAAGATGTCGCCAAAGATGTCGCCAAAGGATTCCGAGAAACCGCCGAAGCCTTCAGCGCCGGCTGCGCCACCGCGCAGGTTCGGGTCCACGCCGGCGTGGCCGTACTGGTCGTAGGCCGCCTTCTTCTGCGGGTCGGACAGCATCTCGTAGGCCTCTTTGGCCTCCTTGAATCGCTCTTCCGCCGCTTTGGCCGCATCGCCCTGGTTGCGGTCGGGGTGGTGCTTCATCGCAAGTTTGCGATACGCCTTCTTGATCTCTTCGTCTGCGGCGTTCTTGGGGACGCCGAGCACTTCGTAAAAATCGCGTTTGGCCATGGTGTGTTGCAGTTCGGTTGGAACACAAACGCCGCGGCAGGTTGCCCTGACGCGGCGGATGATCGAAAGGGTTCAGCCGATCAGGACTTCTTCACTTCCTTGACTTCGGCGTCGACCACATCGTCGTCGTTCGCCTTGCTGCCGCCTTGCTGCGCACTCTCGGCGCCGCCGGCCGCTGCTGCCTGTTCGGCCTGCGAAGCGGCGTACACCTTTTCGCCCAGCTTCTGGCTCGCGGTCATCAGCGCTTCGGTCTTGGCTTCGATGGCTTCCTTGTCCTCGCCCTTGGCCGCTTCTTCCGCGTCCTTCAGGGCCGACTCGATGGCTTCCTTCTCGGCGGCTTCGAGCTTGTCGCCGTGTTCGCCCAGGCTCTTCTTCACGCTGTGGACCATGGCTTCGGCCTGGTTGCGCGCCTGCACGAGTTCGACCTTCTTCTTGTCGTCGGCGGCGTTCAGTTCGGCGTCTTTGACCATCTGCTGGATCTCGGCTTCAGAGAGGCCCGAGTTCGCCTTGATGGTGATCTTGTTCTCCTTGCCGGTGCCCTTGTCCTTGGCGCCCACGTGCAGGATGCCGTTGGCGTCGATGTCGAACGACACTTCGATCTGCGGCATGCCGCGCGGTGAAGCGGGAATGCCTTCCAGGTTGAACTCGCCCAGCAGCTTGTTGCCCGAGGCAATCTCACGCTCGCCCTGGAAGACCTTGATGGTCACGGCCGGCTGGTTGTCTTCGGCGGTCGAGAAGGTCTGCGCGAACTTGGTCGGGATCGTGGTGTTCTTCTGGATCATCTTGGTCATGACGCCGCCCATGGTCTCGATACCAAGAGACAACGGGGTCACGTCGAGCAGCAGCACGTCCTTGCGGTCACCCGAGAGCACCTGGCCCTGGATGGCGGCGCCCACGGCCACGGCTTCGTCGGGGTTCACGTCCTTGCGCGGTTCCTGGCCGAAGAATTCCTTCACCTTTTCCTGCACCTTGGGCATGCGGGTCATGCCGCCGACCAGGATCACGTCGTGGATGTCGGAGACGCTGATGCCCGCGTCCTTGATGGCCATGCGGCAGGGCGCGATCGTGCGCTCGATCAGCTCTTCCACCAGGGCTTCGAGCTTGGCGCGCGTGAGCTTGATGTTCAGGTGCTTGGGGCCCGACGCATCGGCGGTGATGTAGGGCAGGTTCAGGTCGGTCGCGGCCGAGCTGGAGAGCTCGATCTTGGCCTTCTCGGCGGCTTCTTTCAGGCGCTGCAGTGCGAGCACGTCTTTCGACAGGTCAACGCCCTGGTCCTTTTTGAACTCCGCAATGATGTAGTCGATGATGCGCTGGTCGAAGTCTTCGCCGCCCAGGAAGGTGTCGCCGTTGGTGGAGAGCACTTCAAACTGCTTCTCGCCATCGACGTCGGCGATCTCGATGATGGACACGTCGAAGGTGCCGCCACCCAGGTCGTACACAGCGATCTTGCGGTCGCCCTTTTCCTGCTTGTCCAGGCCGAAGGCCAGGGCCGCAGCGGTGGGCTCGTTGATGATGCGCTTCACGTCCAGACCGGCAATGCGGCCGGCGTCCTTGGTGGCCTGGCGCTGGGCGTCGTTGAAGTAGGCCGGCACCGTGATCACGGCTTCGGTCACCGGCTCGCCCAGGTAGTCCTCGGCGGTCTTCTTCATCTTGCGCAGGATGTCGGCAGACACCTGCTGGGCCGAGATCTGCTTGCCGCGCACTTCCACCCAGGCGTCGCCGTTGTCGGCCGCCACGATGGAGTAGGGCATCAGGTTGATGTCCTTCTGCACTTCCTTCTCGGTGAACTTGCGGCCGATCAGGCGCTTGATCGCGTACAGCGTGTTGCGCGGGTTGGTCACGGCCTGGCGCTTGGCCGAGGCGCCTACCAGCACTTCGCCGTCTTCCTGGTAAGCCACGATCGACGGCGTGGTGCGTGCACCTTCCGAGTTCTCGATCACCTTGGTGGTGTTGCCTTCCATGATGGACACGCACGAGTTGGTGGTGCCCAGGTCAATGCCGATGATTCGTCCCATGTTGTGACTCCGTGTAGAAAAAGATTGTTGAAAACGATGTGGATGAGGTGTGGATAAGTCGGGCTCTTTTCAAGAGCGTGACCGCTTCGACAACCTATTTGGGTGCGGTGACCGTGACCAGGGCCGGGCGCAACACGCGATCGGCAATGGAATAGCCCTTCTGGAGGACGCTCACCACGGTGTTGGCTTCCTGCTCCGCCGGCACCATGCTGATGGCCTGGTGCTGGTGCGGGTCGAACTTGGTGGAGCTCGCCGGGTTGATTTCCAGCACGCGGTGGCGCTCCAGTGCGCTCTTGAGCTGCTTGAGCGTCGCTTCAGACCCTTCGCGCAACTGTTCGCGCGTGGCCTCGGTGATGGCCAGACCGGCTTCGAGGCTGTCGGCCACGGCCAGCAGGCTCTCGGCAAAGCTTTCCACCGCGAACTTGCGCGACTTGCTGATTTCTTCCTCGGCGCGGCGGCGGGTGTTCTCGGCCTCGGCCTTGGCGCGCAAAAACTGCTCGGCCAGATCGGCGTTCTGCGCCTTGAGGGTCGCGACCTCGTGGCTCAGGGCGTTCATGGCTTCGGCCTCGGCCACCGCGGCAGCCGCCATCGCCTCTTCGGGGCTCATGGGTGCACCGGTGTCCGGGGAGGCCTTGTCATCGGGCTGGTTGTCTTGGCTCATGGAAGTGAATGGAAAAGTTCTTGAAAAAGGTGGGCAATGACGGCCGCAACCGGGCACATGGGGGCGGTGAGCGGGGTTTCAAGGAGGCGACAGGCGTTTGGCAGGGCAGGGCCCCACAATCGGCCCCTTTCCTACAGACGACTCAACAGGCTGAACCCATGAAACTCTTTCGCCATGGACCCGCGGGTGCCGAGAAACCCGGTCTGATCGACGCCAGCGGCACGCTGCGCGATCTCTCGGGGGTGGTGGCCGACATCCACCCGGCCACCCTGGGGCGTGATTCTATGGCCCGGCTGGCCGCGCTCGATCCGACCGGCCTGCCCGCGGTGCCACCCGGCACCCGTTTCGGCGCCTGCGTGGGCGGCGTGGGCAACGTCATCGGCATCGGTCTGAACTACGCCGACCACGCGGCCGAGGCCGGGCTGAAGCCGCCTGGCCAGCCCATCGTGTTCAACAAACACAGCGGTGCCATCTGCGGTCCCAACGACGATGTGTGGCTGCCACCGGGCGCGCAGAAGCTCGACTGGGAGGTGGAACTGGGCATCGTGATCGGCCGCCGCGCCTTCCACGTGAGCGAAGACGATGCGCTGGACTTCGTGGCCGGCTTCTGCCTGGTCAACGACGTGTCCGAGCGCGCCTACCAGATGGAACTTGAGGGCCAGTGGGCCAAGGGCAAGAGCTACCCCACGCACTGTCCCGTCGGCCCCTGGCTGGTGACGCCCGACGAACTGGGCGATCCGCAGGACGTGGACCTGTGGCTGGACGTGAACGGCGAGCGCCGCCAGACCGGCAACACCCGCACCATGATCTTTGGCGTGAAGAGCATCGTGAGCTACCTCAGCCGTTTCATGGCGCTGCAACCCGGCGACGTGATTCCCACCGGCACACCTCCCGGCGTGGGCATGGGGCACAAGCCGCCGGTGTACCTGAAGGCGGGTGACGTGGTGACGCTGGGTGCGCGTGGCCTCGGGGAACAGCGCCAGGTGGTGGTGGCGAGCCCCGCCGGCTGATCAGGCGCCGGCCTGGTGCTGCGTGGCGCTGGCCGAGGCGCGCGCCTGCTGGTGCGACCACTTGGTGGCGAACTGCTGCACATCGCTCAGGCGGCGCGCCAGTTCGGCACCCTGGGGTGTGAGGCGGTAGCCATGGCCGCTGTGGTCCACCAGCCGCGCCGCGCGCAGTTCCTTGATGCGGGTGTTCAAGGTGTTGGGTGTCACGCCACCCACGCTGTCCTGCAGCAGGCGAAAGGTCTGCGGGTGACCATCGGAGAGCGCCCAGATCACCCGCATGGCGTAACGTGATTCGAGCAGGTCGAAGAGCTGGATCACGGCAGCGTTGTCCTTGGCACTCATGCGGATTCTCCTGGGGGCCTGGCGAAAGCCCGAAGGAGAACTATAGGGTCGAAGGCGCGGTGCTACCAGTTTGCTAGCTGCGTGCGCTGCAGCAATGTGGCGCAAAGAACGACGCTACGGATTTACCCGGATTGTCAGGCGCCGGGGCGGCGGTAGACCTTGCGCAGCAAGCTGCTGAGCGTCTGCAGCTCGGCCGGTGTGAGCGAATGCGTGGCTTCCTGCTCCAGGTCGGTGGCGGTCTTCTGGGCCTGGATGTGCAGGCGCTGGCCGGCCAGGGTCAGGTGCAGGCCCTGGGCGCGGCGGTCGGTGGGGTGGGGCTGGCGCTCGATGAGGCCGCGCTTGTGCAGCGCCTTGACCATGCCCACCAGGTTGGGCGGCAGGATGTCCAGCGCCGCACAGATCTGGCGCGAGGTCACGCCGGGGTTGTGTGCCACCACGGTGAGCACCGAGAAATCCACCGGGCGCAGGTCGTACGGCGCCATGCGGCGCAGGAACAGCGCAATGATGGTGAGCGCTGCGCGCCGGGCGTTGTAGCCGAGCAGGGTCTCCAGGTACGAGGTGTCGATCTCGGGTGCCTCGCCTGGCCCGTTGGCGGTTGTGGCTTCGCCCAGAAGGCCGTCGGTGGCGTCCTTCTTGCGCGGTCCGCGGGGGCGGCGCATGGCGTTGGCGGTGGAGGTCTCGGGCATGGCGTCAGAGCATAGCCGGGGCAGGCTGCCCGGTCTTCAAAGTGGTGTTCATCATGCCCATGCGCATGTCGAATTCGGGCCACACCCAGCGCCAGAAGGCGGCGTGTGCGGTGGCCTCAACGTCGGGTGCGGTGGCCAGGCGGTCCCAGGCCCAGGCCATGAGCAGCAGCGCCAGGGAACGCAGGAAGTCGTCGGCCAGCCAGAAGGGTTGATCGGGGCCCGCATCGGCGTGCGGCACGACCTGTTCCTGCACGAATGCACTGAAGGCCTGCAGGGCTTGCCGTGTGCGCTGGCTTTGCCCGGGTTCTGCGGCCAGCTCGGCGAGCAGGGTTTGCAGCGCCGCGGCACCGTCGGGCAGGGTCTTGCGCACCAGCAGGTCGATCGCCTGGATCTCGTTCGTGCCTTCGTAAATCATCGCCACGCGCGCGTCGCGCACATGCTGCTCGATGCCCCATTCGCGCACATAACCGTGACCACCGAACACCTGCAGGCAGGCGCTGGCGCCGCAGAAGGCCTGCTCGGTCCAAGCGGACTTGAGCACCGGCGTGACCAGGCTGCACCAGCGCGCTGCGGCTTCACGCTTCGCGGCATCGGGGTGGTGTTTTTGCGTGTCGAGTTCGAGCGCGGTGCGGTAGGCGATCACGCGGCCGGCGGCGATCCAGGCGCGCTGGGTTTGCAGAATGCGCTGGATGGCTGGGTGCAGGGCAATGACATCGGCTCGACCGGCCTTGCTGCTGCCGGGCGCGCGCATCTGGCGGCGCTCCTGCGCATAGGCGTTGGCCTTCTGCCAGGCCGCGTCGAGCAGGCCGATGCCCTGCAGGCCCACCAGCAGGCGCGCGGCGTTCATCATCACGAACATCGCGTTCAGGCCCTTGCCGGGTTCGCCGACGATGGAGGCCGCCGCTTCGTCGAAACGCATCACACAGGTGGGGCTGGCGTGGATGCCCATCTTCTCTTCGATGCGCTCGCAATGCACCGCGCTGCGCTGACCATCCGCTTCGAACTTGGGCACGAGGAACAGCGACAGACCTTTGGGACCGGGCGGCGCATCGGGCAGGCGCGCGAGCACCAGGTGCACGATGTTGTCGCTGAGGTCGTGTTCACCGCCGGAGATGAAAATCTTGGTGCCCGACAGTGCAAAACGCCCGTTGGCCAGCGGCACGGCCTTGGTCTGCACCAGACCCAGGTCGCTGCCGGCGTGCGGTTCCGTCAGGCACATGGTGGCCAGCCATTCGCCGCTGGCCAGCTTGTTCAGGTAGCGTGCTTTCAGCGCGTCGCTGCCGTGGTGGCGGATGCATTCGTAGGCGCCGTGCAGCAGGCCGGGCGCCATGGTCCAGCCGTGGTTGGCCGCGTTCAGTTGCTCGTGCAGCACCGCTTCCACCACGGTCGGCAATCCCTGGCCGCCGTCTTCCACCGCGCAGGCCAGCGACGGCCAGCCGGCCTGCCAGAAGGCCTGGTACGACTCGCGAAACCCCGGTGGCATGGTGACCGCGCCGGCCTTCCACTGCGCGCCGATCTCGTCGCCGCTGCGGTTGAGCGGAGCCACCACCTCGCCCACGAACCTGCCGGCCTCGTCGATCACCTGCAAGAGCAGCGCGGTGTCGGCGTGCTCGGACATGGCCGGGAGCTCGGCCAGGCGCTCGTGTGCGCGCAGCACGTCGAACAGAACGAACGCGTGCTCGGATGTGCGGGGCTGGTAAACGTTCATGCCGTGGCTGCCTTGCGCGCGCTGCCCAGGTAGGTCTCGATCACGCGCGGGTCGCTGGCCAGTTCGCTGGCCGGGCCGTGTGCGCTGAGTTCACCCATTTCCAGCACATAGCCGTGGTCGGCCACCTGCAGCGCGGCGCGTGCGTTCTGCTCCACCAGCACGATGGTCACGCCGGTCTGGCGCAGGCGTTCGATGATGGAGAAAATCTCGCGCACGATCAGCGGTGCCAGACCCAGGCTGGGCTCGTCGAGCATGAGCAGGTCGGGGCTGGACATGAGCGCGCGGCCCACGGCCAGCATCTGGCGTTCACCGCCCGAGAGCGTGCCGGCCAGTTGTGTGCGGCGCTCCTGCAGGCGCGGGAAGATGCTGTACACATCGTCGAGCTTGCTGCGCCATTTCGGGTTGCCCAGGCGCATCTGGCGAAAACCGCCCAGCAGCAGGTTGTCTTCCACCGGCATGGTTCCGAAGAGTTCGCGCTTTTCGGGCACCAGCGCCATGCCGTTCATCACGCGTTCCTCGAGCGTGAGCGTGGTGATGTCCTGGCCCCGAAACAGGATCGTGCCCTGGCCGGGCAGGATGCCCATGAGCGTGTTGAGCAAGGTGGACTTGCCCGCCCCGTTGGGGCCGATCACCGTGATCACACCACCGGGCTGGGCTTCGATGTCGATGCCGTGCAGCACCTCGGCGCGGCCGTAGCCGGCGCGCAGGCCCTTGACTTGAAGAATGGGTTGGGTCATTTAGTGCTCCGTTCCCAGGTAGGCAGCGCGCACCTTCGGGTCGTTCTGAATCTGCTCGGGAGGCCCCTGCGTGAGCAGGGTGCCGAACTCCATCACCACCAGGTGGTCGCAGATCTGCATCACCAGGTCCATGTCGTGCTCGACCAGCAGGATGCTCATGCCTTCTCCCTTGAGCTGGCGCAACACGCCGCCCAGGGCCTGCTTCTCCTGGTGGCGCAGGCCGGCGGCGGGCTCGTCGAGCAGCAGCAGGGTGGGGTCGGCGCACAGCGCGCGTGCAATTTCCATCAGCCGCTGCGGACCCATGGCCAGGTTGCCCGCCTGCTCGTGCAGGTAGGCGCCCATGCCGATCCGTTCCAGCTGTCGCTGCGCTTCGCGAAAGAGCTGCTTTTCTTCCGCGCGGTTGGCGCGCAGCATGGCGGGCAGCACGCCCTTGCGGCCGCGCGTGTGCGCACCCAGCGCCACGTTCTCCAGCACCGTCATGTCCGGGATCATCTTCACGTGCTGGAAGGTGCGCGCCATGCCCAGCTGCGCGATGGCGCGCGAGGGTTGGCCGACGATGTTGCCGCCCTGGAACTGCACCGCACCGCTGGTGGCCGGCAGCACGCCGGTGATGAGGTTGAACGTGGTCGACTTGCCTGCGCCGTTGGGGCCGATCAGGCCCACGATCTGTCCGGCGTGGATCTGGAAGCTGATGTCGTTCACCGCGACCAGACCACCGAACTGCATTCGCGCCTTCTGCACGTCGAGCACCAGCGCGCCGGTGGCAGGCTTGGGGCGCTCGGGCAGGGGCGCTGCGTCGGCCCAGTCCACCGTGCGCGGCGGCTTGGGCAGGTGCCGACCCACCAGCGACCACAGACCGTCGGGCAGGTACTTGAGCACCACCACCAGCGCAATGCCGAACACGATCACCTCGTAGCTGCCGCTGGTGCCGATGAGCTTGGGCAGAAGCACCTGCAACTGGTCTTCGAGCACGCGGATCAGGCCGGCGCCGACGATGGCGCCCCAGACGTGCCCGACACCGCCGATCACCGCCATGAACAGGTACTCGATGCCCATCTTCAAGCCGAAGGCAGACGGGTTGACCGTGCGCTGGAAGTGCGCGAGCAGCCAGCCGGCCACCGATGCGAAGAGGGCGGCCAGCACAAAGATGGTGACCTTGTAGCGGAAGGTGCTGATGCCCATGGCCTCGGCCATTTGTGAGCCGCCCTTGAGCGAGCGGATGGCGCGGCCCGCGCGCGAGTCCAGCAGGTGCAGCAGCGCGGCGGCAAAGGCCAGCAGGATCACCCAGGTCAGCACGAAGAAGGCGCGGCCCTGGCCGATGTCGTAACCGCCAATGCTCAGGCTCTGGATGCCCAGCAGGCCGTCGTATTTGCCCAGGGCGTCGAGGTTGCCCATGAGGTAGTAGAGCGACAGGCCCCAGGCTATTGTTGCCAGCGGCAGATAGTGGCCCGACATGCGCAGCGTGATCAGACCCACCAGCAGCGCGCTGCCGGCCGTGAGACCCATGCCCACGAACAGCGTGAGCCAGGGAGAGAGGCCGGTGTTGAGCGTGAGCCAGGCGGTGGTGTAGGCACCGATGCCGACAAACGCTGCCTGGCCGAACGAGGTGAGGCCGCCCACGCCGGTGAGCAGGATCAGGCCGAGCACCGTCATGCTGTACATGCCGATGTAGTTGAGCTGGGCGATCCAGAAGTCGGGCAGGGGCAACACGACGATGAGGGGAATCGCCAGGGCCAGGATCAGCAGGCCGAGGTTTTGCAGCTTCGGCATCTCAATGGTCCTCGTCGGAATGTTTGCTGCGCAGCGAGCGGAAGAGCAGCACGGGGAGGATCAGCGTGAACACGATCACTTCCTTGAAAGCGCTGGCCCAGAACGAGCCGAAGGCTTCGATCACGCCGACGAACAGCGCGGCGATGAGCGCACCTGGGTAGCTGGCGAGACCGGCGGCGACCGCTGCCACGAAGCCCTTGAGGCCGATCAGGAAACCCGAGTCGTAGAACACCGTGGTGGTCGGGCCGATCAGCAGGCCCGAGAGCGCGCCGATGAAGGCCGCCATGGTGAAGGTGAGCTGGCCCGAGGCCTGCGACGAGATGCCCATGAGGCGCGCGCCGGTGCGGTTGACGGCGGTGGCGCGCAGCGCCTTGCCGCGCAGCGAGCGCTCGAAGTACAGCCACAACAGCACGATCAGCGCGACGGTGGCCAGCGCCGTGATGATGGCCTGGCCCGACAGCATGACCGGGCCGATGGTGTAGCGCACGTCCCAGAACGCCGGGTTGCGGAAACCCTCGGCGCCGAAGAACAGCAGGCCCAGACCCGTCATGGCGAAGTGCACGCCGACCGAGACGATCAACAACACCAGCGGCGTGGCGCTCTCCAGCGACTGGTAGGCCACGCGGTACACCAGCGGGCCGTACACGGTCACGATGGCCACACTGAGCGCGGCCTGCACGGCCAGCGGAAACTGCTGCGGCGCGGCCCAGATGGCCACGGCCGAGACCACGACCGGTGCGATCAGCAGGCGGCCCGCGGCCTTGGCAGCCACCAGCACGTTGCGCTGGTGCTGCCAGCGACCCGAGAGCTCCATGAGCGCGGCCACACTGGCGAGGATCAGCAGCAACCACACGGTGCCGGGCACCTTGCCGGTTTGAAAGATGGCCAGGGTGAGCGCGCCGTATGCGACGAATTCACCCTGGGGAATGAAAATGACCCGCGTGACGGTGAACACCAGCACGGTGGCCAGGCCCAGCAGCGCGTACACCGCGCCGTTGGTCAAACCGTCCAGCAAGAGAATGCTGGCAATGGAAAAGTCCATAAGAGCCTAACGAGTAAAGAAAAGGCGGAACACACTCAAACGGGACATGCGGGACCTCACGAAGAAAGACCCCTTCGCGCGTGCCCCTCACCCCAGCCCTCTCCCCAGAGGGGCGAGGGCGCAAGAAGACCCCACCGCGCGCGAAGTGCCATCAACCAGGGACACCGAGGGTCCGGCTCCGCCGGCCCCAGGTGTCGTCCCTCCTCCCAGCGCCGAAGGCGCGCCAGAGAGGGGGGAAGCCGCGTCAGCGGCGCAGGGGGGTGCTCCGAATCACTCCACCTTGAACTTGCCGTCCACGACCTTGAGCATCACGCCGGTTTCGTTGGTGTAGCCCCAGTGGTCGGTGGGCGTCCAGTTCATCACGCCGTGCGAGAAGATGGTGCGGCCCATGGTTTCCATGCTGTCGCGCAGCGCGGACCGGAACTCGGGCGTGCCGGGCTTGGCTTTTTTCAGGGCCATGGGAATCACCTTCTCAAGCACGATCTGTGCGTCGTACGAGTGACCGGCAAACTGGTTGCGCAGGCCGACGCCCACCGCTTTTTCGTACTTCTGCACGAAGTCGATGGCCACGGCTTTGGACGGGTGGCTGTCGGGCAACTGCTCTGCGATCACGGCCGGGCCGGACACCACGTAGGCACCTTCCACCGCCTTGCCGCCCACGCGCATCAGGTCTTGCGTGGCTGCGGCGTGCGTCTGGTAGATCTTGCCCTTGTAGCCGCGCTCGATCATGGCCATGTGCGGCATGGCGGCACCGCTGCCCGAGGCCACGATCAGCACCGCATCGGGATTCGCGGAGGTGATCTTGAGCGCCTGCGGGGTCACGCCGGTGTCGGTGCGCGCGAAGCGTTCGGTGGCCACGACCTTGATGCCGGCTTTCTCCAGCAACGGAGCGCTTTCCTTCAGCCACTGCTCGCCGTAAGCGTCGGTGTAGCCCAGGAAGCCGATGGTCTTGATGCCCTGCTTCTTCATGTGTTCGACCACGGCGTGGCCCATCACGGTGTTGGATTGCGGCAGGCGGAACACCCACTTGTCCTTGCCGGGCGGCAGGCCCACGGGCGAGCCGGTGAGCTGCACCGTGCCGGCTTCGCTGGCGATGTCGCTCATGGCGGCTGCCACGGCGGTGATGCTCGATCCGATGATCATGTCGACCTTGTCTTCGGTCACGAAACGGCGGGCGTTGGCAGCACCCTTGCCCGGATCGGTCGCGTCGTCCAGGATGATCAGGTTGACCTTCTCGCCGGCGATGGTGGGCGGGAACAGCTTGAGCTGGTTCTGCATCGGAATGCCCAGGCCGGAGCCGGGGCCGGTCAGCGAGAGGCTCACGCCGATGTTGATGTCGGCCAGGGCGGCGGAGCTGCTCAGGGCCGTGATGGCCAGGGCAACGAGGGTTTTGACGGCTTTCATGGAATGTCTCCTTCTGGGTGGTTTGGGAAAGGGCGGGGAAAGCGGGGCTAGCTGCAAAGGGCCTTGATGTCTTCGGGCACGGGAATGGCCTTGATGCGGTCGGGCGCCTCGGGCGGGTGGATCACGAAGGCGCGCGTCTCGGTGCCTTCGCACAGCAGGTCCTCGCCGCGTTTGACCACGTGCTTGTGCATGAACACCTTCTCGCGCCATTCGGTCACGCTGGTGTGGATCTGCAGGCGCTCGCCGTAGGTGGCGGGGCGCATGAACTTGGTGTGAATCTCCAGCAGCGGCGTACCCACGATGCCGCGCGTCTTCACCAGTTCGCGCCAGGGTGGCACGCCGCACTTGACGAAGAAATTCAGCGAGGACGCGTCCATCCACTTGGAGAAGTTGGGGAAGAACACGATGCCGGCCGGGTCGCAGTCGCCGAACATCACTTCCACTTCGTACACAACCACTTTGCTCATCGGGGGGCCATTCTCAAAGCACCGTCGAGGCGGATCACTTCGCCGTTCAGGTGCGTGTTGGTGACGATGTGCGCGGCCAGTGCCGCGAACTCCTCGGGCTTGCCCAGGCGCGGCGGGAACGGGATGCTCGCCGCCAGCGAGGCCTGCACCGGCTCGGGCAGGGTGCGCATGAGCGGTGTGCTGAACAGGCCGGGTGCGATGGTGCAGACGCGGATGCCGTGTTGCGCCAGATCGCGAGCCATCGGCAGCGTCATGCCCACCAGGCCACCCTTGGACGCGCTGTAGGCCTGCTGGCCCACCTGGCCGTCGAACGCGGCCACGCTGGCGGTGAACATCATCACGCCGCGTTCGCCGTCTTCCAGCGGGTCCAGCTTCGCGCAAGCGGCGGCGAACAGGCGGCTGGCGTTGTAGGTGCCGATCAGGTTGACGTTGATCACCTTGGCGAAGTCTTCGAGTGGCGCGGCCGAGCCGTCCTTGCCGACGACGCGCCTGGCGCTGCCGATGCCGGCGATGTTCATCAGGATGCGGGCCGGACCATGCGCAGCCGCCGCAGCGTCCATGGCGGTCTGCAGGCTCTCGGTGTTGGTGATGTCGCAGTGGCATGCAATGCCGTTGATTTCGCTGGCCACGCGTTTGGCGTTGTCCAGGTTCACGTCGAGCACGGCGACCTTGGCGCCCAGGCGCGCGAGTTCGCGCGCGGTGGCTTCACCGAGGCCCGAGCCACCGCCGGTGACGAGGGCGGCGTGTCCTTGAATGTTCATGGTGTTGTCCTTGTGTTCATGCTTCTTTGTTTTCGATCAACAGCGCCATGCCCTGGCCGCCGCCCACGCAGGCGCTGGCAATCCCGTAGCGTTGGCCGCTGCGCTGCAGTTCGCGCGCCAGCGTGAGCGTGAGACGCACGCCGGTGGCTGCGAGCGGGTGGCCCAGCGCGATGGCGCCGCCGTTGACGTTGAGGCGGTCCAGGTCCATGCCCAGTTCGCGCGCCACGGCCAGCGTTTGCGCGCCCTGGGCTTCGTTCACTTCGAAGCGGGCGATGTCGCCGAGCTTCAAACCCGTGCGCTCCAGCAGCAGGCGGATGGCCGGCGCCGGGCCGATGCCCATGATCTCGGGCGGCACGCCCACAGCCGATGCCGCGACCACGCGCGCCAGTGCTTGTTTGCCGTTGGCTTTCGCGTAGGTGCCGGAAGCCACCACGCAGGCCGCCGCCGCGTCCACCAGCGCCGAGCTGTTGCCACCGGTCTGCACGCCGCCTTCAAACACCGCGCGCAGTTTGGCCAGCACCTCCACCGGCGAGACGCGGGGGTGGGTGTCGGTGGCCACTTCCGTGAGCTTGCCCTGCAGCTTGATGCCGCGTGGTTTGTAGCCGGCGAGCTCGAACTTTTCGCTGATCACCGGGACGATTTCCCCAGCGAGAAAACCACTCTCCTGCGCGGCCACCGCCTTGGCGAACGACGCCGAGGCGAACGCGTCCACCTCCTCGCGCGTGATGCCGTATTGCTTCGCCAGGTTCTCGGCGGTCTGGATCATGTTGATGCCCGCCGCCGGGTCCTTCAGCGCTTCCCACATGTAGTCCTTGAAACCCACGGGCGCGCCGAGTTTGAAGCCGGTGCGGTGGTCGAAGGCGGCAATCGGGTTGCGTGTCATGTTCTCGGTGCCCACCACCAGCGCGGCGTCGCAGGCGCCGCCCTGGATGTGTTCACCGGCCTGGCGGAACAGCTCGAAGCCGGTGCCGCAGATGCGCTGCGCCATGATGGCCGGCACCTCCACCGGCACACCGGCGTACAGGCCGATGTGGCGCGGCAGGAAGAACTGGTCGAAGTCGCCGGGCGCCATGTTCCCGGCGATCACCGAACCGATGTGGTCGCCCGGCACACCAGCGCGGACCAGCGCTTCGCGCGCGGCCTTGATGCCGAGGTCGGTGGGCGAGATGTGGCCCAGCGCACCACAGTAGTCGACCATGGGCGTGCGCACGCCGGCCAGCAGCCAGACGTCGTCGAAGGCGTTGAAGAATCCGCGGGTGGCCATGGTGTGTTTACTCGGGTTTCAGGATGGCGTGCAGGCCATCGCTGTGCAGCAGGTCCACGGTTTCGGCGCGGTGGGCCAGCACGGCGCGCTGGTTGATGGAGCCCTTGTCGGTCACCTCGCCGCGGTCGATGGTGGGCGGGTCGGCCAGCAGGCACAGGCGCGCGATGCGGCTGGCGCTGCCGGTGGCGGTCTTGGCGAGTTCGGTCACCACGCGCTGGAAGTGCGCCAGCACCGGTGCGCTGTTGAGCACGTCGTGCATGGAGGCGTCGGCGGGCAAACCACTGAGAGAGCGCACCAGCGGTGTGGGGAACACCATGGCGCCGACTTCTTTCATGTTCAGCCCGGTGAGCACCACATCCTGGATGTAGGGCGCACCGGCCGCGATGATCTTCGCGCGCAGCGGGCCCACGCTCACGAAGGTGCCCGTGGCGAGCTTGAAGTCTTCGGCGATGCGGCCGTCGAACTTGAGACCGAGGTGGATGTCGGTCTCGTCGATCCACTTCACCGCGTCGCCGGTCTTGAAGAAACCTTCTTCGTCGAAGGCCTCGGCTGTCTCGGCCGGCATGCGCCAGTAGCCCGGTGTGATGTTGGGGCCCTTGTAGCGCACCTCGGTCTTGCCTTCGGTGTCCACCAGTTTGAGCTCCAGCCCTGGCGCGGGCAGGCCGAGGTCGCCGGCCTTCACGTTGGGGCTGGTCACGAAGATGCCGAAAGGACCGGACTCGGTCATGCCCAGGCCCGTGCCCATGACGATGCGCTCGCCGATCTCGCTTTCCTGCGCCGCGTGCAGGGCGTCCCACACCGGCTGTGCCAGCGCGGCACCGGCGTAGAAAAACATGCGCACGCGCGAGAGCAGGGTCTTGCGCAGGGCCTCGTCGGTCTTCATGGCGTTGGCGATGGCCTCGAAACCGGTGGGCACGTTGAAATACACCGTGGGCGCGATCTCGCGCAGGTTGCGCAGCGTCTCGCCCATGAGTGCGGGCGTGGGCTTGCCGTCGTCGATGAACAGCGTGCCGCCGTGGAACAGCACCATGCCCACGTTGTGGTTGCCGCCGAAGGTGTGGTTCCACGGCAGCCAGTCCACCAGCACCAGCGGGCTCTCGGCCAGCACCGGCATCGATTCCATCATCTGCTGCTGGTTGGCGCACCACATGCGCTGCGTGTTGATCACGGCCTTGGGCATCTTGGTCGAGCCCGAGGTGAAGAGGAACTTGACGATGGTGTCCGGCCCGGTGGCGGCCATGGCGGCGTCCACCGCCGGCGTGGGCTCGGTGGCCAGCAGGTCGGCGAACGGTGTGGTGGTGCGTCCCGGCACCGAGCCCTCGGTGGTGACCAGCTCCACGCCATCGCCCAGCGTGGCCAGCATCGCGCGGCTGTAGCGGCTCGCATCGCTGGCGAACACCAGGCCGGGCGTGAGCGTCTTCACCACATGGTGCAGCTTGTCGAAATCCTGGCTCACCAGCGAGTAGGCGGGCGAGGTCGGGCAATACGCGATGCCGGCGTAGATGCAACCGAGTGACAGCAGCGCGTGTTCGAGGTCGTTCTCGCTCAGGATCAGCACCGGGCACTGGGTCGAGAGGCCGCGGTTGAGCAGGCCCTGGCCGATGCGGCGCGCCGCGTCGAGCGCTTGCGCGAACGTGATGTGGCGCCAGTCGCCGGTGCTGCCGTCGGCGTTCTTCGTCCGGCGCGCAAACAGGGTCTGGTCGGGGCGCGTGTTCGCCCAGTGCACCAGCCGGTCGGTGATGCGCTCGGGAAAGGGCGGCAGGTCCTGGTCGGCGCTGAGGTAGTGCGTGCCTGGAGCGCCGTCGCGCAGCGTGGCGCGGGTGACGCCGAAGGTGAGCGGGCGGTATTTCGCCATGGTCGGGTTGTGGCTCATGGCGTTCAGTCCTTGCTGACCTTGTTGGCGCGGCCTTCGAGGAAAGCGCGCACACGCGTTTTCGCTTCGGGATCGCTCTGTG
Organism: Hydrogenophaga sp. RAC07; assembly: GCF_001713375.1. NCBI lineage: Bacteria > Pseudomonadati > Pseudomonadota > Betaproteobacteria > Burkholderiales > Comamonadaceae > Hydrogenophaga > Hydrogenophaga sp. RAC07. The sequence goes on along the minus strand of NZ_CP016449.1, from coordinate 2,379,099 downwards.
CGATCGCGGCCATCATGGCCTCGGTCAGGTAGCCCTGGTCGGCCGGCTGTTCGGCGATGCGCGGCAGCGCGTGCATCAGCGCGTAGTTGGTCAGCGGTGCGTTCTGTGCAATGCGTGCGGCCAATTCCATGGCCTTCTCCAGCGCCGTGCCCTGCGGCACCAGGTACTGCGTGAGGCCGATGCGTTCGGCCTCGGGCGCCTTGTAGACGCGGCCGGTGAACATCATGTCGGCCATGCGCGCGGCGCCGATCAGGCGCGGGATGCGCACCGAGCCGCCACCGCCCACGAAGATGCCGCGCGAGCCTTCGGGCAGCGCGAAAAAGGCGGATTCGTCGGCCACCCGGATGTGGCAGGTGCTGGCCAGCTCCAGGCCGCCACCCACCACCGCGCCGTGCAGTGCGGCCACCACCGGCACCGGGCCGTATTGCACACACTCCAGCGCGCTGTGCCACATGCGCGAATGGTGCAGACCCTGGCCGGCGTCGCGTTCGCTGAGTTCGGACAGATCGAGTCCGGCGCAGAAGTGGTCGCCGCTGCCGTGGATGACGGCGGCTCGCACGCCGTGCGGCATGGCCTGGAACATGTCGCGGATGGCGAGGATCAGGCCGTCGTTGAGCGCATTGCGCTTGGCCGGGCGGTTGAGCGTGATGACGGCGATTTCAGAAGAAGCGCCTTGCAGGCTCAGGCTGATGTCGGTGGAATGGATGGGCATGTCGGGGTGTGGGCGTCGGCCGCCTGTTCGGGGTTTTTGCGCTTGAAACGAGGGCTGATTATGGTTATAAACAATAACCAAAACAAGCCAAACCCGTCCGACCGACCCCCGTGTTTTCCCTAGGTCAGACCCACCACCGAGAGACATCCATGGACCACAAGAACCTCATCGCGATCGACATCCACACGCACGCCGAAGTCAGCTGCCGCAACCCCTTCGACAACTATGGCGAGGAGTACGACCGCGCGGCCGACAAGTTCTTCGGCAGCGACCGCCGGCCCACCATTGCCGAGACGGTGGCCTACTACCGCGAACGCAAGCTCGGGCTGGTGATGTTCACCGTGGACAGCGAGTCGCAACTCGGCCGCCGGCGCATTCCGAACGAGGAGATCGCGCAGGCCGCGCGCGAGAACAGCGACATGATGATTGCCTTCGCCAGCATCGACCCACACAAGGGCAAGATGGGTGCGCGCGAGGCCGAACGCCTCATCCAGGAGGAGGGCATCAAGGGCTTCAAGTTCCACCCCACGGTGCAGGGATACCACCCCTACGACAAGATGGCCTGGCCGATCTACGAGGTGATCAACGCGCACAAACTGCCCGCGATCTTCCACACCGGGCACAGCGGCATCGGCAGCGGCATGCGTTGCGGTGGCGGCCTGCGGCTGGAGTACAGCAACCCCATGCACCTGGACGACGTGGCGATCGACTTCCCCGACATGCAGATCGTCATGGCGCACCCGAGTTTTCCGTGGCAGGACGAGGCGCTCTCCGTGGCCACGCACAAGCCCAATGTGTGGATTGATCTTTCCGGCTGGAGCCCGAAGTACTTTCCCAAACAGCTGGTGCAGTACGCAAACACGCTCTTGAAAGACCGCATCCTGTTCGGCAGCGACTACCCGCTGATCACGCCGGAACGCTGGATGAAGGACTTTGAAGTGGCCGGCTTCAAGCCCGAGGTGATGCCCGGCATCCTGAAAGGCAACGCGGTGCGTTTGCTCGGTCTGGCATGAAGGCGTTCGCCACGCTCGCCGACATTGAAGCGCTGGAGCGTGCGCCGCTGGCAACGTTGGCGCCAAACCGCACGCCTTATCAACTGATCCGGGCCATTGCCGAACGTTTCCCCGACCGCGAGGCCTTCACCTTCCTGCCCGACGCGTCACTGGACACGCCGCCGCAGCGTGTGACCTACCGGGAGTTGCTGGCCCACATTCACCGCGCCGCCAACGCGTTCCGCGCGCTCGGTGTGCACGAGAGCGACACCGTGGGCATGCTCGCGCCCAACACGCCCGAAGCCCACGCCGTGCTGTGGGGCGCGCAGCTCGCGGGCCGTGTGTGCCCGATCAACTTTTTGCTGCAGCCCGACCACATCGCAGCCCTGCTGAAAGCCTCGGGCGCGAAGGTGCTGGTGGCTTTGGGGCCCAACGCGGAACTGGCGGTGTGGCCCACGGCGCTGGCCGTGCAGGCGCTGCACGCCACCACCCTGGTGCCGATCTCCGTGGATGAGCCCGTGCCCGGCACGCCGTCGCTGCAGGACCTCATGGCCGCGCAGCCCGACACCCTCACGTTCGAGCCCGACCTGAACCCCGACCGGGTGGTGGCGCTGTTCCACACCGGCGGCACCACCGGCGCGCCCAAGCTCGCGCAGCACACCGCCGGCAACGAGGCCCACACGGCGTGGTTCGCGCACGCCTACTACGACATGGACGACACCGCGGTGGAGGTCAACGGCTTTCCGCTGTTCCACGTGGCGGGTGCGTTCGTGTACGGGCTGGCACTGCTGGCCATCGGCGCACGCCAGGTCTTGCCCACGCTCAGCGGCATGCGCAACACCGGCTTCGTGAAGGCCTACTGGCAGTTTTGCGAACGCGAGCGCGTGACGCACCTGGCCTGCGTGCCCACGGTGCTGGCGAGCCTGCTGGGCGTGCCGGTGAACGCGAAGATCGAGGGAGTGCGCGCGGCCTTCACCGGCGGCTCCCCGCTGCCGGCCGAGCTGGCGCAGCGCTTTGAGACAGCCACCGGCATTCCCGTGCGCAACATCCTGGGCATGACCGAATGCGCCGGACTGGTGAGCATCGAGCCGCTGCTCGGACCGCGCACCCCCGGCTCGGCGGGCCTGCGCCTGCCCTACACCGAGGTGCACGCTGTGCCCTGGCGCGATGGCGAAGCGAAGCTCGGCGAGCGATGCGCGGCGGGTGAGACCGGCGTGCTGGTGCTGCGGGGTCCACACATGAGCCCGGGTTACCTTGATGCGAAGCGCAACGCGGGTCTGTTCGAGCACGGCTGGATCGTCACGGGTGACCTCGGGCACATCGACGACGCGGGTCGCATCCACATCACCGGGCGCGCGAAGGACGTGATCATCCGCGGCTCGCACAACATCGACCCCGGTCTGGTGGAAGACGCCTTCATGGCCCACCCCGCCGTGTTGCAGTGCGCCGTGGTGGCCGAGCCCGATGCCTACGCAGGTGAGGTGCCGGTGGCCTTTGTGGTGCTGCGCGCCGGAGTCGGTGTGGACGCCGATGGTCTGCTGCGTGAGGTGGCGCCGCAGGTGTACGAACGGCCGGCCTGCCCGAAGCGCGTGGTGCTGGTGGACGCACTGCCGCTCACGGCCATCGGCAAGGTGTTCAAGCCCACGCTGCGCCTGCGCGCCATCGAGATCCGCCTGACCGAGATCGCGCAGGGCTTGGCGCCGGATCGCGCGGTGCGGGTGGACGCGAGCGACGAGGGTGGCCGTCAGCGCGCGTTGATCACACTCGCTGGCGCGGCCGATGAAGACCTGTCGCAGCGCCTGCGCGCCGCGCTGGCCGCGATTGCCTTGACGGTCGATATCCGCTTCGGCTGAAGCTCGGCTGCGACCTACCAACCGCCCCGGGTGAGCCAGCGGTCGATCTGTTCGAACTTGTCGATGCCCCAGAACGGCTCACCATCCACCACCACGGTGGGTGAGCCGAACACGCCGGCCTGCAGCGAGGCGTCGACCTCGGCGCGCAGCAGGGCCACGGCTTCCTCGCTGGCGGCGGCGTGTGCCACCTCGTCACCCACCACAGGTGTCAGCGACTCGGGGGTGGAGAGGTCCAGCCCTTCGCCCCAGTAGGCGCCGTAGATGGCGTGCGCCACCTCGGCCGCGCGCTGCGGCTGGTGGCGGTTCACCCAGGCCATCGCGCGCCCGCACGCCAGCGGGTTCATCACCGGGTCGCGGGGTTGGCGCTGCATCGGCACGCCGTGCTCCCGCGCGTAGCGCAGCACATCACGCTCGGTGTACGGGCCCTTGAGCGGTGTGTCGAGCAGGGGCTTCAGGCCCATGACCTTCATCACCGAAATGCCCAGCAACATGGGGTGCCATTCCACCGTGCGCCCGTGCCGCGCGGCGAGCTCTTCGATGCGAAGCGAGCCGAAGTAGCCGAAGGGCGAGATGAAGTCGAAGTGGAATTTGAGTGCTGGGGTCATGCGTGCATGGTACCCACGCCGCCTGTGTTTCATGCCGGCGCGGTATAGCTGCAAGTCGTGAAATGGGCTGGTGTATGTAAAGCCTTGGCGGCACATTAAAGGCCTTGTGTCTGACGCGACACATGTCCGGGCGCCTCTCTCGCGGGGCCGCCGAATGCCACTCTTTTCTGACAACAGGAATTCCCAGATGACTTTTCTCAAACGCCGCAACGCCGTCGTGGCCCTGGCTGCTTTGGCCGCAACCACCCTGGCGGGCAGCGCCCTGGCCCAGCAGACCATCACGCTGCGCCTGCACCAGTTCCTGCCGTCCACGGCGACCATTCCCGCGCGCGCCATCGCCCCTTGGGCCAGGAAGATCGAGGCCGAATCGGGTGGCCGCATCAAGGTGCAGATGTTCCACACCATGTCCATGGGCGGCACGCCACCGCAGCTGTTCGACCAGGCCCGCGATGGGGTGGCCGACATCACCTGGACGGTGCTGGGCTACACGCCCGGGCGCTTCAACAAGGCCGAGGTGTTTGAACTGCCGTTCATGAGCGGCAAGGCCGAGCCGGCTTCGCGCGCCTTTCACGAGTACGTGGAGAAGTTCGCCGCCGACGAGTTCCGCTCGGTCAAGCTGCTGGCCGCGCACACGCACGGCCCGGGCCTGTTCCACACCAAGTCGCCGATCACGGGCCTGGAGAGCCTGCGCGGCATGAAGATCCGCGGCGGTTCGCGCGTGATCAACAACATGTTGACCAAGCTCGGCGCCACACCCGTGGGCATGCCGGTGCCGGCGGTGACCGAGGCCTTGTCCAAGAGCGTGATCGACGGCACCACGATCCCGTGGGAAGTCACCCCGTCGCTCAAGATCGCCGACCTGGTGAAGAACCACACCACCTTCGCCGGTCCGCAAGGCCTGTTTTCACAAACCTTTGCGCTGTCGATGAACCGCGCCAGCTACGACAAACTGCCCGCCGATCTGAAGAAGGTGATCGACAACAACTCGGGCGTGGAAACCGCGGCCTTCTTCGGCCGTGCGATGGACGAGGGCGACAAGGTGGGTCTGGAGGTGGCGCAAAAGGCGGGCAACAACATCGTGACGCTGGACGCTGCCGAAACGAAGCGCTGGCAGACCGCTGCGACGGCGGTGGAGGCCGACTGGGTCAACGAGATGAAGGGCAAGAAGATCGACGGTGCGAAGCTGGTGGCCGAAGCCCGTGCCCTGATTGCCAAACACAGCAAGTGATGGGGTGACCCCCCAGCGTGAAAAGGGCCGCCGTGAGCGGCCCTTTTTGCGTTGGCTCAGCCCCAGACTTCCTGGGCGGTTTCCACCACCAGCGCCAGCTTGCGCCGCTGGTCTTCCATCGCGATGTTGTTGCCGTGCACCGTGCTGGAGAAACCGCACTGCGGCGACAGGCACATCTGGTCGAGCGGCGCGTATTTGGCGGCTTCTTCAATGCGGCGCTTGAGCGCGTCCTTGGTTTCCAGCTGGCCGAACTTGGTGGTCACCAGGCCGAGCACCACGATCTTGTCTTTGGATAAATAGCGCAGAGGGCGGAAGTCGCCGGAGCGGTCGTCGTCGTATTCGAGGAAGAACGCGTCGAGCTTCATCTCGCTCAGCAGCGCTTCGGCCACCGGTTCGTAATTGCCGGCTGCAGCGTGCGTGCTCTTGAAGTTGCCGCGGCACAGGTGCATGGCCAGCGTCATGCCGGCGGGCTTGTGCGCCACCACCTTGTTGATGAACTGGGCGTAGCGGTGCGGCAGTTCGTTCGGGTCGTCGCCGCGGCTGCGGGCGGCTTCGCGCATGCGCTCGTCACACAGATAGGCCATGTTGGTGTCGTCCATCTGCACATAGGTGCAGCCGGCGTCGGCCAGGCTTTGCAGTTCTTCACCGTAGGCCTTGGCCACGTCGTCGTAAAACTCGGGGTCGAGCTCGGGGTAGGCCACCTTGCTGATGCCGGCGCGCCCGCCGCGGAAGTGCAGCATGGTCGGCGAGGGAATCGTCACCTTGGGTGTGAGGCCGGGCTTGCCCAGCGCTTCCACCTGCGCCTTGAGGAACTGGAAATCGGCCAGCTGGATGTTCTTGGCGTGGCGCACCTTGTCGATCACGCGGATCACCGGTGGTGCCAGCTCTTCGGTGCCGTCGGGGCGCACGATGGTGACCGGGATGTCGGTCTTGACGCCGCCGAGCTGCTCCAGGAAGTCGATGTGGAAGTAGGTGCGGCGGAATTCACCGTCGGTGATCGAGGAGAGGCCCACGTCGGCCTGGAACTTCACGATCTCGGTGATGGCCCGGTCTTCCACCGCGCGGAGTTGTTCGGCGGAGATGCTTTTCTGGTTGAAGAACTGGTCACGCGCTTCGAGCAGGTAGGCCGGGCGCAGGAAGCTGCCGACGTGGTCGGCGCGAAAGGGCGGGTGGCTGCGCAATGTCATGTGTCTTCCTCGTTGTGGTGTGGAGCGGCGACTTTACTGCCATCGTGGCAAAAGGCCATCGTGGCCCGGTCAACCGCTCCTGCGCGGCCATTGAAGGTCGTTTCATAAAATAACGGCATATCTGAAAGTCTTTTCTCACACTGGCGTTAACACCATGGTCCATGCACAGTCCGGGTGTTCGAATAGAAGCGATCCGGGGCCGGGAACTGTTGCCCGTCACCCGGGCCCAACCATCCTCAAACCGGAGACAAACCATGACTTTCCTCAGCCGCCGCACCGCACTGTTGGCCCTGGGCGCCATCGCCGCCGTCACCATGGGCGGCACTGCCATGGCCCAGACCGTCACCTTGCGCCTGCACCAGATGCTGCCGCCGCAGGCCACCATTCCCGCCAAGGCCCTGATCCCCTGGGCGCAGAAGGTGGAAGCCGAGTCCGGCGGCAAGATCAAGGTCCAGCTGTTCCACGCCATGCAGCTCGGTGGTGCGCCACCGCAGTTGTTCGACCAGGCCAAGGACGGCATTGTCGACCTGACCTGGACAGTGCTGGGTTACACCCCGGGCCGCTTCAACAAGACCGAGGTGTTCGAACTGCCATTCATGAGCGGTTCGGCAGAGCAGTCGTCGCGCGCCATCCAGGAATATGTGGAGAAGTTTGCGGCCGACGAATTCAAGGACGTGAAGCTGATCGCCGTGCACACCCACGGCCCGGGCCTGTTTCACACCAAGTCGCCGGTGACCGGTCTGGAGAGCTTGCGCGGCATGAAGGTGCGAGGCGGTTCGCGCGTGATCAACAACATGTTGACCAAGCTGGGCGCCACGCCCGTGGGCATGCCGGTGCCGGCCGTGACCGAAGCCCTGTCCAAGGGTGTGATCGACGGCACCACCATTCCCTGGGAGGTGACGCCGGCGCTGAAGGTGAGTGAGCTGGTGAAGAACCACACGACCTTCGCCGGCAAGGAAGGCCTCTACACGCAGACCTTCGCGTTCTCGATGAACAAGGCTTCCTATGACAAGCTGCCGGCGGACCTCAAGGCCGTGATCGACAAGAACTCCGGCATCGAGACGGCCGCCATGTTCGGTCGCGCCATGGACGAGGGTGACAAGGTGGGCTTGGGCATCGCTCAGCGCGCCGGCAACAACATCGTGGCGCTCGACCTGGCCGAGACCCAGCGCTGGAGGCGCACGGCGGCCACGGTGGAGACCGACTGGATCAACGAGATGAAGGGCAAGAACATCGACGGCGCCAAGCTGGTGTCTGAAGCCCGCGCGTTGATCGCCAAGCACTCGAAGTAAACCGGTCCACGGAGGCAGGCCGTCCTCGCTGAGGGGACGGCTTTTTTATTGGGTGAGACCGGTTTTGAGCCCACCGCAGTTGGCGGACAATGCCGGGTTGGTTTTCCGGCCCATTTTCAGAAAGCGCACCGAATGATTGGTTTCATCTACCGCCTGGCCAACTGGCTGGCCATTGCCGGCGGCCTCGTGCTCACCGCGATCACGCTGATGATCGTCGTCAGCGTCTCGGGCCGTGCACTGATCGACGTCGGCCTGGGCCCCGTGCCCGGCGACTTTGAACTGGTGGAGATCGGCACCGGCATCGCCGTGTTCTTCTTCCTGCCCTGGTGTTATCTCAAGGGCGGCCACGCCACGGTGGACCTGCTCTACATGCACATGCCGGCCTGGGCCCAGCGGGCTGTGGTGGCCATCAGCGATGTGCTGATGCTGCTGGTCTGGCTGGTGCTGACCTGGAAGCTCTGGGAAGGCATGCTGGAGAAGCGCGAATACCTGGAGACCACCTTCATCCTGGCCATGCCGATGTGGTGGGCCTACGCGGTCTGCCTGGTGGGTGCTGTCGTGGGCTGCCTTTGCTACCTCGCCAAGACGCTCACGCAGCTGGGTCTGGCCAAAGAACCCGCGGGCTGGACGGTTGACGCCAACGCCGGCCACTGAGATGAACCTTCACATGACACCTTCACTGTTCACCCTGCAGATCGGGAGCCCCGCATGACCGGTATCGAACTTGCGGCCTGGTCGTTCCCGGTCTTGTTGCTGCTGATCTTCATCCGCGTGCCCATCGGTCTGTCCATGCTGCTCTGCGGCCTGGGCGGCGCCTGGGCCATCTACGGCAGCTACGTGCCGATCTTCAACCAGCTCAAGCAGGTGACCTACAGCACCTTCTCGAACTACTCGCTGTCCGTGATTCCGCTGTTTCTGCTCATGGGCCAGTTTGCTGCCCTGGGGGGTTTGTCGCAGGCGCTGTTCAAGGCGGCCGAGGCCTGGATCGGTCACCGCAAGGGCGGCGTGGCCATGGCGGCCGTGGGTGCGTGCGCCGGCTTTGGTGCCATCTGCGGCTCTTCGCTGGCCACCGCTGCGACCATGGGCCAGGTGGCCCTGCCCGAGCTCAAGCGCGCCGGTTATGCGGGCGGCATCTCCACCGCCACGCTGGCCGCCGGTGGCACGCTGGGCATCCTGATCCCGCCCTCGGTGGTGCTGGTGATCTACGCCATCCTGACCGAGCAGAACATCGCCAAGCTGTTCCTCGCGGCGTTTGTGCCCGGCATCCTGGCCGCGCTCGGCTACATGATCGTGATTGCCATCTACGCCCGCGTGAAGCCTCAAGACGTGGGCTCCATGCCGCCCATGCCGATGAAGGAACGCTGGGCCGCAACCGCCAAGGTGTGGCCGGTCATGCTGATCTTTGTGGCCGTGGTCGGCGGCATCTACAGCGGCCTGTTCACGCCCACCGAAGGTGCGGCCATCGGAGCGTTCGGCACCGGTCTGGCGGCCTGGATGGGTGGCGGCCTGAACCGCAAGACCTTGCTGGGCGCCGTGCTGGGCACGGCGGTGGCCACCGGCATGATCTTCATGATCGTGCTGGGCGCAGGGCTCTACAACACGTTCCTGGCGCTGTCGCAACTGCCGCAGGAAACCGCGCAGATGGTCGCGGCCTCCGGCCTCAACCCCTGGCTGGTGCTGGTCGCCATCCTGGTGCTGTATGTGATCCTGGGTTGTTTCATGGACTCGCTGTCCATGATCCTGCTCACCATCCCGGTGTTCTTCCCCATCGTGACCGTGCTCGACTTCGGCCTCTCGCCCGAGGAGTTCGCCATCTGGTTCGGCATCCTGGTGCTGATTGTGGTGGAGGTCGGCTTGATCACACCGCCGGTGGGCATGAACCTCTTCGTCATCAACTCGATGGCCAAGGACACGCCCATCACCCAGACCTACCGGGCCATCATGCCTTTCGTGGCCAGCGACATGATCCGAACCGCCATCCTGGTGGCGTTTCCAGGCATCACCTTGTTTGTGCTGCGGCTCTGATACGTTTTCTACCGCCCACCCTGTTTCACCACCCTAGGAGACACCATGAATTCGCAGCCTTCCACCATCCGCCGCACCCTGCTGGGTGCCGCCTTGTCCCTCGCGGCCCTGGCGGTCGGGCCTGTCCATGCGCAAGCTGCGTTTCCGTCGAAGAACGTGCGCATCGTCGTGCCGTTCGCGGCCGGAGGCGTGGGCGATCTCACCGCGCGCATCGTGGCGCAGAAGCTCGCCGAGCTGCTGGGCCAGTCGGTGGTGATCGAGAACCGGCCCGGTGCCGGTGGCGTGGTGGCGGCCGACACGGTGGCGCGCGCCGAGCCCGACGGCCACACCATGTTCCTCATGTCCAACGGCACCGCGGTCACCGCCGGGCTTTTCAAGAGCCTGCCGTTCGACACGGTGAAAGACTTCACGCCGGTTTCCACGCTCGGCTATTTCGACATCGCCGTGGTGGTGCCCGCCACCTCGCCCCACAAGACGCTGGGCGAGCTGGTGGCCTTCGGCAAGGCCAACCCCGGCAAGCTCAACGTGGGCAGCATCAACATCGGCAGCACGCAGAACCTGGCGGCCGAGCTGTTCAAGAGCACCGCCGGCATCGACGCGCAGGTCGTGCCCTTCAATGGCACACCCGCGCTGATCGGTGCGATCCGTGGCCAACAGGTGGACGTGGCGGTGGAGATCCTCGCGCCCATGCTCACGCAGATTCAAGGCGGCGCCGTGCGCGCCCTGGCCGTGACCGGCGAGAAGCGCTCCATCGTGCTGCCCGACGTGCCCACCGCGTTGGAAGCCGGCGTGAAGGACTTCGTGGCCTCGTCGTGGAACGCGCTGGCCGTGCCGTCGAAGACGCCGCGCCCGGTGGTGGACCGCCTGCAGCGCGACATCGCCACCACGCTGGCCGACCCGGGCGTGCGCGAGAAACTGCGCGGCCTCAACATCGACGCGCGCTCGTCGACCCCCGAGCAGACCGCCGCGCTGCTGGCTTCCGACATCCGCCGCTGGAGCGGCGTCATCGAGCGCGCCGGTATCCCCAAACAATGAGGGACACCCGGGCTCTGGTCAGCGTGCGTCGAGTGCGTCCAGGGTCTGGCGGATCAGTTCCAGTGTTTTTTGCTGTGTGAGCGTGGCCGGGCGTTGTGAGCTGGTGGCCAGGCACAGGCGTGTTTTCAGCGGTGGTTGCACCGACCGCATGCGGTAGGCCGAGGGCCGGATCGAGCTGGCCACGGCGTTGCGCGAAAGCAGGGCGGCGCCCGCACCGTCGGCCACCAGATCGAGGATGGCCGACACGCCGTCGATCTCCAGTGCCACATTGGGCCGGCAGCCGATGTTGGCCATTTCGGTTTCCACCTGCATGCGAATGGCGTTGGGTCGGCTCGGGATCACCAGCGGCAGCTCGGCCACCTCGCGCAGGCCGATCGCGGTGGGCGGGTCTTCGCTCAGGCCCGGCGGACGCGGCTCGATCAGCAGCAATTCTTCGTCGCGCAGCGGGTGGATCTCGATCTCGGCCACCGGTTGTGCGTTGTAGAGCACGGCAATGTCCAGCCGCCCGGTGGTCAGCCATTCGAGCATGGTCACCGAGAGCGCTTCGCTGATGGACAGGCTGGCCTCGGGCAGCTTCGCGCGAAAGGCACGCGTGAGCGGCACGGTGAGCACCCGCGCCAGGCTGGGCGGCAGCCCGATGGCGACGCGCCCGGCGAGCGCACCGCGCACGCGGCCCAGCTCCTCGCGCGCGCGCTCGACCTGGTGCAGGATGCCCCGGCCGTGCGCCAGCAGCAGCTTGCCGGCTTCGGTGGGCGTGGCACCGCGGCCGTTGCGCACCAGTAGGTTCTGGCGCAGCTCCACTTCGAGCAGGCGCACCTGGCGAGACAGCGCGGGCTGCGCCACGTTCAGCGCCATCGAGGCCCGGGTGAAACTGCCGAGCTCGGCCACACGCACAAAGTATTCGAGTTGCTTGAGGTCCATGGCAGCGGGCGGTCGAACGGAAGGTGTAAACAGGGATTGATCATAGTTATGTAATTTCGTTCTAGCTGCTAGCCGGTCATGTGACTTTTCTCGCGGTGAGGCTGGGTCCACAATCCACCGTCCCCGCCTGAGCACCATGTCCCATCCATCCACCCCACCCACGCCCAAGACACGCCTGCAAGGCATTTCATCCATGGCGACGCGCCAGGTGCTGGCCGAGCTGGTGGCGGGGTACGAAGCGGCGAGCGATGTGTCGGTGGCCATCGAATCCGTGGGTGGCGTGGACGCTGCCCGTCGGGTGCAGGCGGGTGAGGCGTTCGATGTCGTCATCCTGGCTTCGGACGCGATCGACAAGCTGATCGCCGCGGGCCACCTGCAACCCGGCAGCCGTGTGGACCTCGTGCGCTCGGGCGTGGCCGCTGCGGTGCGCGAAGGCACGCCGGTCCCCGACCTGGGTTCGGAAGACGCGGTGCGCAGCGCCGTGCTGGCCGCGCGCAGCATCAGCTATTCCACCGGACCGAGTGGCGTTGCATTGGCCAAGCTGTTCGAGCGCTGGGGCATCACCGGGCAGATCCAGGGCCGCACCGTGCAGGCCCCACCCGGTGTGCCGGTGGCGTCGCTGGTGGCGCGCGGCGAGGTGGAACTGGGCTTTCAACAGCTCAGCGAACTGCTGGGTGTGGCCGGCATCGCAATAGCCGGCCCTTTGCCGCCCGCCATCCAGATCATCACCACGTTTTCCGCCGGCATTCCGCTGCGCACCGACAAGACCGATGCGGTGCGCGCCATGCTCGCGCACATGACGGCGCCGGCAGCGGCCGACGCCAAGCGGCGACAGGGCATGGAGCCCGCCTGAGCCGCCTCACACCACTACAAGAAACCCAGGAGACAACATGAGCCTCATCATCGATTGCCACGGCCACTACACCACGGCGCCCAAGGCGCTGGAGAACTGGCGCAACGCACAGATCGCGGGCATCAAGGACCCGGCTGCGATGCCCAAAGTGGCCGACCTCAAGATCAGCGACGACGAGTTGCGCGAGTCCATCGAGACCAACCAGCTCAAGCTGATGAAGGAGCGCGGCAGCGACATCACGCTGTTCAGCCCGCGCGCGAGTTTCATGGCACACCACATCGGCGACTTCAACGTCTCCAGCACCTGGGCCGCCATCTGCAACGAACTCTGCTTCCGCGTGAGCGAACTGTTCCCCGACCATTTTGTGCCGGTGGCCATGCTGCCGCAGAGCCCGGGCGTGGACCCGGCCACCTGCATTCCCGAGCTGGAGAAGTGTGTCCAGCAATACGGTGCGGTCGGCATCAACCTCAACCCCGATCCGTCGGGCGGTCACTGGACCAGTCCGCCGCTGACCGACAAGCACTGGTACCCCATCTACGAGAAGATGGTGGAGCACGACCTGCCGGCCATGATCCACGTGAGCACCAGCTGCAACGCCTGCTTTCACACCACCGGCGCGCACTACCTCAACGCCGACACCACGGCCTTCATGCAGCTGATCCAGGGCGACCTTTTCAAGGACTTCCCGACACTGAAGTTCCTGATTCCCCACGGCGGCGGCGCGGTGCCTTACCACTGGGGCCGCTTCCGCGGTCTCGCGCAGGAGATGAAAAAGCCGCTGCTGGACACGCATCTGATGAACAACGTGTTCTTCGACACCTGCGTCTACCACCAGCCCGGCATCGACCTGCTCAACACCGTGATCCCGGTGAAGAACGTGCTGTTCGCCAGCGAGATGATCGGCGCGGTGCGCGGCATCGACCCGACCACGGGCAACTATTACGACGACACCAAGCGCTACATCGAAGCGTCGAAGATCCTGAGTGCGGACGACAAGCACCAGATCTATGAAGGCAATGTGCGCCGCGTGTTTTCCCGACTCGACTCACGCCTCAAGGCGAAGGGGATCTGACATGTACGAACTTGGCGTTGTCTATCGCAACATCAAACGCGCAGACCGCGCAGCCGCCGATGGCCTGGCAGCCTTGGGTTCGGCCACGGTGCACGAGGCCATGGGCCGTGTGGGCCTGCTCAAACCTTTCATGCGCCCGATCTACCCGGGCTGCCAGGTGAGCGGCACGGCGGTCACGGTGCTGCTGCAGCCCGGTGACAACTGGATGATGCACGTGGCGGCGGAGCAGATCCAGCCGGGTGACATCGTGGTGGCCACGGTCACGGCGGAGTGCACCGACGGTTTCTTCGGCGACCTGCTGGCCACGTCGTTCCAGGCGCGTGGTGCGCGTGCCCTGATCATCGACGGCGGTGTGCGCGACGTGAAGGAACTGCAGCGCATGGGCTTCCCGGTGTGGAGCAAGGCGATCAGCAGCAAGGGCACGATCAAGGCCACGCTGGGGTCGGTGAACATCCCCATCGTGTGTGCCGGCATGCTGGTGACGCCTGGCGATGTGATCGTGGCGGACGACGATGGTGTGGTGTGTGTGCCCGCGGCACGCGCGGTGACCACGCTGGAGGCAGCGCAGCACCGTGAGAGTTTCGAGGGCGAGAAGCGCGCCAAGCTGGCCGGTGGCGTGCTGGGGCTGGACATGTACAAGATGCGGGAGCCGCTGGAGAAAGCTGGCTTGCGGTACATCGACTGATTTTTCTCCGGTGGGGCCGGCGGCGAGCGGATTTAGGCGGCTGGGCTCATCAGTCCTTCGGCCAGCAAATCGCACCGCCGCCTCACTCCGCTCGCCGCCTCGTTGGCGTTCGATCTGTTTTTGAAAGACTCTCTCATGAGCAAACCAACTTCGGGTGATTTCACCAAGACCGCCGGCTGGCTGGACTGGTATGCCGGCCCAAGCAAACCGCGTTTTCAGTTGCCTGCCGGCGCCGTGGACGCGCATTGCCACGTGTTCGGCCCCGGTGCTGAATTTCCCTACGCGCCCGAGCGCAAGTACACACCGTGCGATGCGAGCAAGGCGCAGCTGTTCGCCTTGCGCGACCACCTCGGTTTCGCTCGCAACGTGGTGGTGCAAGCCACCTGCCACGGTGCGGACAACCGCGCGTTGGTCGATGCGCTGGTGCACAGCGATGGCAAGGCGCGCGGCGTGGCCACGGTCAAGCGCAGCGTGACCGATGACGAGCTGCAGGCACTGCACGCCGCCGGCGTGCGCGGCGTGCGTTTCAACTTCGTCAAGCGCCTGGTCGACTTCACGCCCAAGGACGAGTTGATGGAGATTGCCGCGCGCATCCAGAAGCTGGGCTGGCATGTGGTGATCTATTTCGAAGCGGTGGACCTGCCCGAGCTGTGGGACTTCTTCACCGCATTGCCCACCACCGTGGTGGTGGACCACATGGGCCGGCCCGACGTGAGCAAGCCGGTGGACGGCCCGGAGTTCGAGCTGTTCCTCAAGTTCATGCGCCAGCACCCCAATGTGTGGAGCAAGGTGAGCTGCCCGGAACGTTTGAGCATCACCGGCCCCAAGGCCTTGAACGGCGAGCAGGCCGCCTACCAGGACGTGGTGCCGTTTGCGCGCAAGGTGATGGAAGAGTTTCCCGATCGCGTGCTCTGGGGCACCGACTGGCCCCACCCCAACCTGAAGGACCACATGCCCGATGACGGCCTGCTGGTGGACTTCATCCCACAGATTGCGCCCACGGCCGAGGCGCAGAAGAAGCTGCTCGTCACCAATCCGATGAAGCTTTACTGGCCCGAGGAGAACTGATCATGGCGCTGGACAAACCCTACCTGGACGTGCCCGGCACGACCATCTTCGACGCAGAGCAAAGCCGCAAGGGCTACTGGCTCAACCAGTTCTGCATGAGCCTGATGAAGGCCGAGAACCGCGAGCGTTTCAAGAAGGACGAACGTGCCTACCTGAACGAATGGGACATGACGGAAGAGCAGAAGCAGGCCGTGCTCGCGCGCGACCTCAACTGGTGTATCCGCCTCGGCGGCAACATCTATTTCCTCGCCAAGATCGGCGCCACCGACGGCAAGAGCTTCCAGCAGATGGCAGGCTCCATGACCGGCATGACCGAAGAGGAGTACCGCAACATGATGATCGCCGGTGGCCGCTCGGTGGAAGGCAACCGCGTCGTTGGCGAAGACGGCACGGCCCAGGCGCACCGCCAACCACAAGGCTCGGCGAGCCAGAAAGCGAACTGACATGGCACGCATCACCGCATCCGTCTACACCTCCCACGTGCCCGCCATCGGCGCCGCGCTCGATCTCGGCAAGACCCACGAGCCCTACTGGCAGCCGGTCTTTCAGGGCTATGAGTTCGGTCAGCAGTGGCTCAAGGAGAACAAGCCCGACGTGATCCTGCTGGTTTTCAACGACCACGCCACCGCCTTCAGCCTGGACATGATCCCGACCTTTGCCATCGGCACCGCGGCCGAGTACCAGCCGGCGGACGAGGGCTGGGGCCCGCGCCCGGTGCCCAAGGTGATGGGTCACCCCGAGCTGTCGGCGCACATCGCGCAGTCGGTGATCCAGCAGGACTTCGACCTCACCATCGTCAACAAGATGGACGTGGACCACGGCCTGACCGTGCCGCTGTCGCTCATGTGCGGCCAGCCCGAGGCCTGGCCTTGCCCGGTGATCCCGTTCGCGGTCAACGTGGTGCAGTACCCGGTGCCCAGCGGACGGCGTTGCTACAACCTGGGCAAGGCCATTGCCAAGGCGGTGGCGAGTTTTGACGAAGACCTCAACGTGCAGATCTGGGGCACGGGCGGCATGAGCCACCAGTTGCAAGGCCCGCGTGCGGGTCTCATCAACAAGGACTTCGACAACGCTTTTCTCGACAAGCTGATCGACGACCCGGAAGCCGCGGCCAGCATCCCTCACATCGACTACGTGCGCGAAGCCGGCAGCGAAGGCATCGAACTCGTGATGTGGCTGATCGCGCGTGGCGCCATGGCCGACGCGGCCGGTGGGCCCAAGCCCAAGGCCGTGCGCCGCTTCTACCATGTGCCTGCGAGCAACACGGCCGTGGGCCACCTGATCCTGGAGAACACCTGACATGACAAAGACCATCAAAGTCGCCCTCGCCGGCGCCGGTGCCTTCGGCATCAAACACCTCGACGGCATCAAGAACATCGACGGCGTTGAAGTCATTTCGCTCATCGGGCGCGAACTCGACAAGACGCAGGAAGTCGCGACGAAGTACGGCATCCAGCACGTGACCACCGATCTGGCCGAGAGCCTGGCGCTCAAGGAGCTTGACGCCGTCATCCTCTGCACGCCCACGCAGATGCACGCCGAGCAGACGCTGGCCTGCCTGAAGGCCGGCAAACACGTGCAGGTGGAGATTCCGCTGGCCGACAGCCTGGCCGGTGCCCAGGCCGTGGTGGACGAGCAGAAGAAGACCGGGCTGGTCGCGATGTGTGGCCACACGCGCCGCTTCAACCCCAGCCACCAGTACGTGCACAACGAAATCACGGCGGGCCGGTTCAACATCCAGCAGATGGATGTGCAGACCTACTTTTTCCGCCGCACCAACACCAACGCGCTGGGTCAGGCGCGCAGCTGGACCGACCACCTGCTGTGGCACCACGCCGCGCACACGGTCGACCTGTTCGCCTACCAGTGCGGCAGTCCGATCGTGCAGGCCAACGCCATCCAGGGCCCGATCCACCCGGCGCTGGGCATTGCCATGGACATGAGCATCCAGCTGAAAGCCGCCAACGGCGCCATTTGCACGCTGAGCCTGAGCTTCAACAACGACGGCCCGCTGGGCACCTACTTCCGCTACATCGGCGACACCGCAACCTACCTCGCGCGCTACGACGACCTGTTCACCGGCAAGGAAGAAAAGATCGACGTGTCGAAAGTCGCGGTGAGCATGAACGGCATCGAGCTCCAGGACCGCGAATTCTTTGCGGCGATCCAGGAAGGCCGCGAACCCAACTCCAGCGTGGCGAAGGTGTTCGCTTGCTACCAAGTGCTGCACCAGCTGGAACAACAACTGAACGCGAACGGCTGATCCCATGCAACAACGCCAACTCGGTCCCTTCCAGGTCTCGGCCCTTGGCCTGGGCTGCATGAACATCTGCCACGCCTACGGCGCACCGGTCACCCCCGATGCGGCCGAGCGCCTGCTGCAGAGCGCACTGGACCAGGGCATCACGCATTTCGACACCGCCGCGCTCTACGGCTTTGGTGTGAGCGAGACGCTGGTGGGCAAGGCCTTGTCAAAGCGCCGCAGCGAGTTCACGCTGGCGAGCAAGTGCGGCATGCAGGGCGTGGACGTGGCCAATGACGGCAAACTGGTGCGTGTGATCGACGGGCGGCCCGAAACGATCCGTGCCACCTGCGAGGCCGCGCTCAAGCGCCTCAAGACCGATGTGATCGACCTGTACTACCTGCACCGCTGGGACAAGCAGGTGCCGATCGAAGAGAGCGTGGGCGGGCTCAGCGATCTGGTGCGCGCCGGCAAGATCCAGACCATCGGCCTGAGCGAGGTGTCGGCCTCCACGTTGCGCAAGGCGCACGCGGTGCACCCCATCACTGCGCTGCAGACCGAGTATTCCCTGTGGACGCGCAACCCCGAGATCGCGGTGTTGCAGGCCTGCCGTGAACTCGGCGTGGCGTTTGTGGCCTTCAGCCCGGTGGCGCGTGGTTTCCTGTGTGGCGAGATCGATGTGGGCGCGCTCGATGCCAAGGACATCCGCCGCACCATGCCGCGTTTTGCACCCGAGAACTACGCGGCCAACCTGAAGCTGCTCGCACCGTTCCAGGCCATCGCGCGCGAGGTGGGCTGCACGCCTGCGCAGTTGGCCATTGCCTGGCTGCTGCACCTGGGCAACGACATCCTGCCCATTCCCGGCACCGCGAGCGACGACCACCTGCGCGAGAACGTCGGTGCGGCCGATGTGAAGCTGGATGCGGCCACCATGGCCAAACTGGACGCGTTGATCAACCAGCAAACGGTCAAAGGCAACCGCTACAACGAGCAAGCCAACCGCGAAGTCGATACCGAGACTTACTAGCCCCCACGCTCCTCCGTTGCACGGGTCGCTGCCCCCCGGGGGGGGCGCGGCCTTGCTTGGGGCGGCTTGGCGCTGCGGCCCCGATTTACTTGGGCTGCCGCACGCAGCTCAGGTCGCCTTCCTGGCAATCCAGAAACCGCTGCAGCTCTGCCGTGCGTTCGCGCGTCATGCGCGCCTGGCATTGCCAGTTGATCATCGGCGCGGCGCTGCCGCCTTCGATGCCGCTCTTCTCGAACTCACAGGCCTTCACGCGGTACTGGATCCATTCGGTCTGCACCTGGCGCAGCAGCTTGCGCTGTTTGTTGCCCACGCTTTGGGACAGGGTCTTGTAAGCCGCGCTGTAGGCGGCGGTGGCGTTCTCGAAATCCTGAAAGGCGCAGGCGTTGAGCGCGCTCTGGGTGCCGGGTGTTGTCGAACAATCCACCGGCGCTGGCTTGGGGCCCGCGGCCGTGGCCAGCGCCAAGGCACAGTGGCTGGTGAGGCCCAGGATGAACAGACGTCGGATCAGGGTGGTTTTCATGCGGGGTTCCACAGTGCCGGGGTGGCTCGGTTGGCGCATTGTGCAGCGGCCCAGGCCCGACATGAAACGAAACAAACCGAAACCGCCGCGAGACGACGCGATGAACGGGCGTCGGCACCATCAGGGTCATGTTCAACCCATCCTCATCAAGGACTCCGTCATGAAACCCTGGATCAAACGTTCCCTCATCGCCCTGACCGGCATCACCATCGCCGTGGGTGGCCTCACCGCCTGCGGCACGCGTGGCCACCACGAGCACGGCCCCATGAGCGCCGAGCGCATGAGCGAGATGCGCGGCAAGGTCATCGACCGTGTGACGAAGAAGCTCGACCTCAATGCCGAGCAGCAGCAGAAACTCGGCGTGCTGGCCGACAAGCTGCAGGCCCAGCGCACCGCCTTCATCGGCCAGACCGCCGACCCGCGTGCCGAGGTGCGCCAACTCGTCGCTGGCGACAAGTTCGACCGTGCCCGTGCCCTGAGCCTGCTCGACGAGAAGACCCGCGTGGTGCAGGTGAGCAGCCCCGAGGTGATCAACGCCCTGGCCGACTTCTACGACAGCCTCAACCCGACGCAGCAGGCCGAGGTGCGCGAGATGATGCAGAAACGCCGGGGCTGGGGCCGCGGCTGACTGGTCCCGCCATCAGCAGCGCAGTGTGAAAATGCCGCATGCACCGCATTCTGCTGATTGACGACGACGAACAGCTCGGACCACCGCTGAAAACCTACTTTCAGCGGTTCGAGCTGGAACTCACCCAGGCGCACAAGCCCAGCGAGGGTTTGGCGCGTCTGCGCAGTGGCGTGTTCGAAGCCGCCATCCTCGACGTGATGCTGCCCGAGATGGACGGCTTTGAACTCTGCCGCACCATCCGCAAGGAAAGCGACATTCCCGTCGTCATGCTCACCGCGCGCGGCGACGTGATGGACCGCGTGGTGGGCCTGGAGCTGGGCGCCGACGCCTACCTGCCCAAACCCTTCGAGCCGCGCGAGCTGGTGGCGCACATCCAGACCCTGCTGCGGCGCCGACACGGTCACAACGGGCCGGCCAACGGCACTCCGGCGCCCGGTCTGCTGGCCTTCGAGGGCCTGACCATCGACCCGGCGCGCCGCAGCGTGGTTCGCCAGGGCGAAGCGGTGGAGCTCACCGGCACCGAGTTCGAACTGCTGCACCTGCTGGCGCGCGAGAGCGGACGCGTGTTCAGCCGCGACGACATCCTCAACCAGCTGCGCGGCCACGAGGCCGACCTCTACACCCGTGCGGTGGACATCGTGGTGAGCCGCCTGCGCAAGAAGCTGGAGCCGCTGGACTGCATCAAGACGCTGCGCAACGCCGGATATTCCCTGGCGCTGCGCAAGATCGCGCGATGAACTCCAAGCTCGCATTGGCCCGCCCGCGGCGCTGGCACCAACGCGCGCTGGTTGCGTTGCGGTGCTCGCTCAAGCTGCGGCTCATGATGGTGTTCCTGCTGCTGGCGCTGGGCGTGGCGTTCACCTTCATCGCAGGCGCGCAGAAGGCGTTTTCGGTCGGCTGGCGCGATGCGGCGCGTCCGCTGCTCATGGACTACGTGGACCGCCTGGCCCAGGACATAGCGCCTGCCGGCAGCGTGCCCAGCCCCGAGCGGGCGCAGGCCATCACACAACGCCTGCCCATCACCGTCGACATCTCCGGCCCGCAGGTCAACTGGCGCTCCCACCCCGGCCAGCCCCGGCTGGAATGGAAGCGCCATGCGCCCCCCGACGTCAAACAGCCCGACCCCGAAGACTGGGGCGATGACAAGGACTGGCAAGGACTGCTGCAACGGACCACCGCCGATGGCCACCGCATCGAAGTGGGCCTGAACGAAGCGGCCTTCGAGCGCCGCCCGCGCCTCTTCGGTATCACGCTCACTGCGCTGCTCGTGCTCACGTTGCTGGCGTTTCTGTATGTGCGTCGCTTGCTGCGCCCGCTGGACGACATCCGCCAGGGCGCGCAGCGCTTTGGAGCCGGCGAGTTTGGTCAGCCCATCGGCGTGCGCCACCCCGGCGGGCCGGACGAACTCGGCCAGCTCGCCATCACCATCAACACCATGGGGCACGACATCCACCAGATGTTGGAGGCCCAGCGCGCACTGCTGCTGGCCATCAGCCACGAACTGCGAAGCCCGCTCACGCGCGCACGGCTCAACACCGAGCTGCTGCCCGACACGGACGAGGTCGCACCCCAGCGCGAGGCCTTGCTGCGCGATCTGGCGGAGATGGCCCGGCTCATCAGCGACTTGCTGGAAAGCGAGCGCCTGGCCGGCCGCCACGCCGCGCTGAACCGCGAACCGACCGACCCAGGCGCGTTGGCCCGCGAAGTGATCGACGACCTCGCCGCCACCCAGCCCGCGGCCAGCAGCATCCGTCTTCACGCCGCGGCGAACCTGCCGTCGCTGCCGCTGGACCGCATCCGCGTGCGCCTGCTGCTGCGCAACCTGCTCGACAACGCGCTGCGCCACAGCGCCGACGCACCGCTGCCGGTGGAGCTGCACATCCGCCGCAGCGGTGAAGCGGGGCAGGGCATCGAGATCGAAGTGCGCGACCACGGCCCCGGCGTGCCCGACGACCAACTGCCCTACCTCGCCCAGGCCTTCTTCCGCCCCGACACCGCCCGCACCCGCAACGCCGGCGGTGTGGGCCTCGGTCTGTATTTGTGCCGCCTGGTGGCCCAGGCGCATGGGGGCACGTTTGCCGTGCGCAATGCCAAGCCCGGGCTGGCCGTGACGGTGACGCTGCCGCCTGGCTGAACCCGGGCAGGGTGGGCGCCACCTTGATGCGGATCAGCCCGCGCCGGCTCGGTTGGTGACATGCTGGGCGCATGAACACCGCCATCCTCCCCGGCTTCGCCGCCACACCCACCCGTTTCCTGTTTTTCACCGGCAAAGGCGGGGTGGGCAAGACCTCGCTGTCCACCGCCACCGCCATTGCGCTGGCCGACGCGGGCCAGCGCGTGCTGCTGGTGAGCACCGACGCCGCGTCCAACCTGGACGACATGCTGGGCATCACCTTGTCGAACCAACCGGTGAAAGTGCCCGGTGTGCCTGGCCTCTCCGTCATCAACATCGACCCCGACGCCGCCGCCGAGGCCTACCGTCTTCGGGTGCTCGCGCAGCTGGACAGCAACGCCACCGAGGCCGAGCGCCGCACCGTGCGCGAACAACTCTCGGGCGCCTGCACCACCGAGATCGCCGCGTTCGACGAGTTCGCCGCGCTGCTGGCCAGCGAAGGCGAGGGCGAGGGCGCGCGTTACGACCACGTGGTGTTCGACACCGCGCCCACCGGCCACACCCTGCGCCTCTTGAGCCTGCCCAAGGCCTGGAGCGGCTTTCTCGCCGACAACGACCGCGGCGCTTCTTGCCTGGGGCCGCACTCCGGCCTGAAGATGCAGGAGGCCCGCTTCAACGCCGCTCTGCAGGCTTTGAGTGACCCCGCGCTCACCACCGTAGTGCTCGTCACCCGGCCCGACCCGCGCCCCATGCAGGAGGCCGCGCGCACTGCTGAAGAGCTGCGCAGCCTGGGCCTGGGCAACCAGCGCCTGGCCATCAACGGCGTGTTCCACGCCACCGACCCGCGCGACCCGATCGCCCACGCCATCGAAGCCCTGGGCCGCGAAGCCATGGCATCGATGCCCGCCGCACTGGCGCAGCTGCCGCGCGACGAGGTGCCGCTGCGCGCTTTCGACACCGTGGGATTGCCAGCATTGCGAGGACTGCTGGGCGCCTCCGTTCGCCCTGAGCCAGTCGAAGGGCCCGCAGGGTTTCAACAACCTCAACCCGAGCGGAAGGCGAGCCTGCCCGCCGAACCCCTGAGCCGCATGGCCGACGAACTCGCCGCCGTGGGTCATGGCCTGATCATGGTCATGGGCAAGGGCGGCGTCGGAAAAACCACCATCGCCGCCGCGCTGGCCGTGGGCCTGGTGCAGCGCGGTCACAGCGTGCACCTCACCACCACCGACCCGGCGGCCCACGTGGCCGACACCTTGAACGGCAGTCTCCCAGGCCTGAAGGTCGGGCGCATCGACCCCAAGGCCGAGACCGAGGCCTACATCGCCAAGATCGTGGCCAGCAAAGGCAAGGACCTCGACGAACAGGGCCGCGCCTTGCTGCTCGAAGATCTGCAATCCCCCTGCACCGAAGAAGTGGCCGTGTTCCACGCCTTCAGCCGCGTGGTCAACACCGCGCGCAGCGCCTTCGTGGTGCTCGACACGGCACCCACCGGCCACAGCCTGCTGCTCATGGACGCCACCGGCGCCTACCACCGCCAGATGACGCAGCAATACGAAACCCGGGCCGACGGCAGCGGAGCCAGCGGCCTGCACATCGTCACGCCCCTCATGCGCCTGCAAGACGCCAGCATCACCCGCGTGGTCATCGTCACCCTGCCCGAGATCACGCCCGTCACCCAGGCCGCCGCCTTGCAAGACGACCTGCGCCGCGCCCACATCGAACCCTGGGCCTGGGTCATCAACAAAAGCATCGCCGCCAGCGGCACCACCGACCCGCTGCTACAGGCTCGGCTGGTGGGGGAAGTCCAGCAAACGCAGCGCATTGCCGAGGGGTTGGCGAAGCGCACGTTTGTATTGCCCTGGCTGGCGCAGCCGCCGGTGGGGGTGGAGGCATTGGGGGCACTGGTGGCGCCGACTGCAAAGGCTGGCTGAGCTTCTTTTCGGCAAAGTCAGGCGGTTAGTTTCTGACAGCCAGGGTGTCGGATTGCGCAAGCGTCTTCGTTCTGTTAGATTCTGTATTCGAAAATCGCGAATACAGATCAAATGCAGCTCAAACCTCAAGATTTCCTCGTTGCTCTCAAGCTGTTGGTTTGGGGAAACCAGCGTTGGACATACGCACGCCTGGGTCAGGCGTTGGGGCTCAGTGCTTCGGAGGCGCATGCCTCTGTGAAGCGAGGTTTGCTGTCGGGTTTGCTGTTGCCCAATCGGGTTTCATCCGCTGTGACAACAGGCACGCCCGGTGCCGAAACGCAGTCGCTCCAAGAGCCGCAGGGCATCTACAGAGTCACGCGCAAACGGGTGCGCAGCAGTTCAGTGCCCTCTGAAAACGCAGGCACGTTGGACAACCCGGTGCGGGTCCACGCCCAGGCGCTGGCAGAGTTCACCTTGCACGGGGCCAAGTACGCATTTCCCGGCGTGCGTTTGCCGCTGGCCGTTGGCGTGCCCACGAGCCACAGCGCTCCAGCGTTCGCCGGCGTGTTCGCTCCTGGCGGCACCGACTTTGTCTGGCCGCATCCCAACGGCTCGGCGCGCGGCGTGGGTGTGGAGCCGCTGCACCCTTCGGTGCCCTTCGCCGCCATGCAAGACGGAAAGCTCTACGAAATGCTGGCGTTGTTCGATGCCTTGCGAGTGGGCAAAGCACGAGAGCGGAACATGGCCGCGGAGCGGCTGCTGACCTTGATCGATCCGGGGGCTTCCGAGCCGCGCAGGGAGAAGCTTCATGGCTGACCCGAACCTGGCGCTGTTGATGGGCATGGTGCGTGCCATGGGGCCGCTGTGCGAGCAGGTGGTGTTCGTGGGCGGTTGCGCCACCGGCTTGCTGATCGACAACCCGAGCCTGATGGACGTCCGGCCGACGGAAGATGTGGATGCCATCGTCGAGGTGGCGTCGCTGGTGGGCTACCACCAGTTGACCGACCAACTCATGCTGCGTGGCTTCAAGCAGACCATGGCCGACAACACGCCGCCTTTTCGCTGGTTCTGGAATCGCATGCAGCTTGACCTGGTGCCGGTGGACGAAAACGTGCTGGGTTTTGCCAATCGGTGGTACCGCGCGGGCTTCGGCTCGGCGGTGCGTACCGTTTTGGAAGACGGCTTGTTTCTGCGACACCTCTCAGCACCGTACTTTTTGGCCACCAAATTCGAAGCTTTCAGGGATCGGGGTCGCAACGATGTGTTTGTCAGCCATGACCTGGAAGACATCCTGACTGTGGTCGAGGGGCGCGCCACACTCGCGCAGGAGGTCAAGGCTGCGTCCGACGATGTTCGGGTCCACATCGGCCAATCCGTGGCCAGTTTGCTGGCCTTGCCCGCATTCACGAATGCCTTGCCTGGTCTCCTGAGCGACCCGGAACGAGAAGCGGTCGCCTATGCGCGCCTGAGCCAGATGTCACTTCCAGGCTGAAGATGAGTCGGATTCGAGGCACCCTGAATCCGTGTTGAGCAAGGATTCAGAAAACCTTTCAGAGAAACAGTCCAGCCAAAAAAACGGGAGCCACTGGCTCCCGTTTTCTTGTTCAACCAACACCGCCTTACAGCGTGTCGATGAAGCTGCGCAGCTTGTCCGAGCGGCTGGGGTGCTTGAGCTTGCGCACCGCCTTGCTTTCGATCTGGCGGATGCGTTCGCGGGTCACGTCGAACTGCTTGCCCACTTCTTCCAGCGTGTGGTCGGTGGACATCTCGATGCCGAAACGCATGCGCAGCACCTTGGCTTCGCGTGGCGTGAGGCTGTCAAGGATTTCCTTGACCACTTCGCGCAGGCCGGCCTGCATCGCAGCCTCGATGGGCGCGGTGTTGGCCTGGTCTTCGATGAAGTCGCCCAAGTGTGAATCGTCGTCGTCGCCGATCGGCGTTTCCATGGAGATCGGCTCTTTGGCGATCTTCATGATCTTGCGGATCTTCTCTTCGGGCATCTCCATCTTCTCGGCCAGGATGGACGCATCGGGCTCGAAACCAAACTCTTGCAAGTGCTGGCGGCTGATGCGGTTCATCTTGTTGATGGTCTCGATCATGTGCACCGGAATCCGGATGGTGCGCGCCTGGTCGGCGATCGAGCGGGTGATGGCCTGACGGATCCACCACGTGGCGTAGGTCGAGAATTTGTAGCCGCGGCGGTATTCGAACTTGTCCACCGCCTTCATCAGACCGATGTTGCCTTCCTGGATCAGGTCCAGGAACTGCAGGCCGCGGTTGGTGTACTTCTTCGCAATCGAGATCACGAGACGCAGGTTGGCCTCGATCATTTCCTTCTTCGCGTCGCGCGAGGTGGACTCGCCCGAGTTCATGCGCTTGTGGATGTCCTTGAGGTGCGCCAGCGGCACAACCACGCTGCTCTGGATGTTCATCAGGCCGGTCTGCAGTTCCTGCACCGGCGGGATGTTGCGCTCCATCACCACGCTCCAGGGCTTGCCGGCGGCGGCCTGCTTCTCGACCCATTTCAGGTTGAGCAGGTTGGCCGGGAAGTCGGCGATGAACTTCTCCTGCGGCATGCCGCACTTGTCCACGATGATGCGGCGCAGCTCGCGCTCTTTCTTGCGCACGTCGTCCACCTGGTTGCGCATGGTGCTGCACAGCTTCTCGATGGCCTTGGCGGTGAAGCGGATCGACATCAGCGTTTCGGTGATGGCTTTCTGCGTCTTCAGGTAGGTCGGCGTACCGTAGCCTTCCTTGTCGTAGGTCTTGTGCAGTTTTTCAAACAGCACGCGCATGGCGTCGAAGCGGTCGAGCGCTTCGCGCTTGAGTTCTTCGAGCTTGCGGGTCAGCGCCTTGGAGCCGCCCTTGCCATCGTCGTCGTCGGCTTCGTCGTAGTCGTCGAAGTCTTCTTCGGCCACGTAGTCGTCGGCCGCGTCGGCGTCGGCAAAACCGTCGACCACGGTGGAGATGACCACCTTGCCGCTGCGGATGTCTTCGGCCATCACCAGGATCTCGGCGATGGTGGCCGGGCTTTCGCTGATGGCGGCCATCATGTCGTTCAAGCCGCCTTCGATGCGCTTGGCGATCTCGATTTCACCTTCGCGAGTGAGCAGCTCCACGGTGCCCATTTCGCGCATGTACATGCGCACGGGGTCGGTGGTGCGGCCGAATTCGCTGTCCACGGTGGACAGCGCAGCTTCGGCTTCTTCTTCGGCTTCTTCTTCGGTGGCGGCGGTGGGGCCGGTGTTGTTCAGCAGCAGCGTTTCGGCGTCGGGCGTCTGCTCATACACCGCCACGCCCATGTCGTTGAGCAGCGAGACCACGACTTCCAGCGTTTCGGCCTCGACCAGCTTGTCGGGCAGGTGGTCGTTGATTTCGCCGTGCGTGAGGTAGCCGCGCGTCTTGCCCAGCTTGATCAGGGTCTTGAGGCGTTCGCGGCGGTTGCGCGCTTCTTCTTCGGACAGGACGGTTTCGTCCAGGCCGAATTCCTTCATCAGCGCGCGCTCTTTCGCCTTGCTGATCTTCATGCGCAGTGGCTTGACCTTCTCGGTCGTGGTCGACGTGGTGTCGACCGCTTCTGCTTCGACTTCACCCGTCAGGTCGTCTTCGATGTCGCTCAGGTCGGCGTCGTCCATGTCGCCACCGGAGGACTTGCTGTCCGCCTTGGGCTTGCGACCGCGTTTGGCTGCGGGCTTGTCGTCGGCAGCGGCCTTGGCCGGGCGGCCTGCTTTTTTCTTGGCGGGCGCGTCTACAAGCAACTCGGTGTCGAGAGCTTCGGGCTTGGCCTTGGCAGCGGTCTTTTTGGCGGGAGCGGCCTTGGCGGCGGCTTTGGCAGGGGTCTTGTCGGTCACAGCAGGAGCTTTCTTCGGGGGCAAAGCCGGGGCGGTGGCGCGTGAAACGGCCTTCGTGGCGGGTTTTGTGCTGGACGAGACGGGCGTGCTGGATTTCTTCGCGGGCATGAGGACCTCAGAAAAATGTCGAACTGGAACCGGCAGAACACACAAAAAACGCCTGAAGGCCGCGCAACGCGGTCCACCCCGGTGATTTTGTTGGGCACAACACCTGCCTTTCGCCGGAAAGGGCAGGCCTGCAAGCTGTTGGGGCGAACATTTGGTGTGCAGTCCTTGCGGGGGTTCCGTCAGGCCCGAGGGGGGCGCTGAGGTGGCCAGGAGAAGTGTCCATGTAGCCCTGTTCAGGGGCCGGGCCGGTGCCGGAGGTGCTGCTGTCGCGCTTGCGGTGCAAAGCCGTGGATTATACCGCGCTGCCCGTATTTGGCTAGGTTGCAGCGCTGGTTTTCAGCGCGGCGAGCTGGGCACTCACGCGCTTGTAGTCGTCCAGCGCGCCCGCGTCGCCTTGGGCCACGAGGTCGGCCAGCTGGCGCGCCTGGGCCTCCAGGCCGTCCCGGCGCAGGCGGTTCATCACATCGCCCAGCTCGGAGAGTTCGGATGCCGGGTCGTCGCTGGGCGGCACCTGCTCCACCTGCGTGCAGGCAAACAGCTCGTGCTCGTGCCCGCGCAAGGCCTCGCGCAGCGCGGCCCAGGGCTGCGGGCCGTGTTCGTGCAGTTGGGCTTCGAGCCAGGCAAACAGCGCGCCATGGGGCGCGGGCAGGTGGGCCAGCAGGCTGTGGTCGTCGGCCGAGAGGCCTTCCCAGGCTTGCGCGTTGGCCAGCAGCAGACCCACGGCGCGGTCGGCGCGGCTGCCCCCGGCGCGGCGCGTGCCCAGCATGCGCGGCGGTGGAGGTGGGCCTTTGCGCCATTTGCTGTAGCCCTTTTTCCCGTAGCTGCCGCTGTCGCTGCGGTAGTTGCCGGCGCTGGATTCGTAGGCGCTGGCCGACGATTCGTAGGAAGCGCCGCCGTCGTAGCCCGCATCGGGCGACGACTGGGCCGGCGCCGGTCCGGAAGAGCGGGGCGCGCGCGATCCACCGGCCTGTTGCCAGAGCTGCAGCAAATCCGAGCTACCGATGCCGATGCTGGTGGAGAGCTCTCCGATCAACTGGCGCTTCAACGCGCCGTCGGGCAGTGCGCTCCACAGCGGGCGGGCCTGGCTGGCCATGCGGGCGCGGCCTTCGGCGCTGGAGAGATCGCAGTCGGCGCTGGCCGCCTCGATCAGGAAGCGCGAGAGCGGAACCGCGTCTTTCACGCACTGGGCGAACGCGGCCTCGCCGTTGGCGCGGATGAAACTGTCGGGGTCGTGCTCTGCAGGCAGGAACAGGAACTTCACACTGCGCGTGTCGGTGGCCAGGGGCAGGGCGGCGTCGAGTGCCTTGCGGGCCGCGCGGCGGCCTGCGCCGTCGCCGTCGAAGCTGAACACCACGCTGTCGGTGAAGCGAAAGAGCTTCTGCACGTGGTCGGGCGTGCAGGCCGTGCCCAGCGTGGCCACGGCATTGGCAAAGCCGAGCTGGGCCAGGGCCACCACGTCCATGTAGCCCTCGGTCACCAGCGCGTAGCCCGCCACGCGGATGGCGGTGCGGCCTTCGAACAGACCGTAGAGCTCGCGGCCCTTGCTGAACACCGGCGTCTCGGGGGAGTTCAGGTACTTGGGCTCGCCCTTGTCGAGCACGCGTCCACCAAAGCCGATGCACTCGCCCTTGACGTTGCGGATCGGAAACATGATGCGGTCGCGAAACCGGTCGTAGCGTTTGGACTGCCCGTCCGCCCCTTTTTCGTCTTCGTGCTCGATCACCATGCCCGACTCGACCAGCAGGGGGTCCTGGTAGTCGGGGAACACGCTGGCCAGCGCGCGCCAGCCCTCGGGCGCGTAGCCCAGGCCGAAGGTCTTGGCGATCTGGCCTGACAGGCCGCGGCCCTTGAGGTAGTCCACTGCCCGCGGGGCTGCCTTCAGGTGTTTGGCGTAGGCCAGCGCGGCTTTTTCCAGCACGTCGGTCAGCGTGACCTGTTTCTGGCGCTGCTGGGCCGCGCGCTCGCGGTCTTGCGGCGAGGCGTCGTCTTCCGGGATCTGCATGCCGGTCTGCTGGGCGAGGTCTTTCACCGCCTCGATGAAGCTCATGCCGGCGTGCTCCATCAGGAAGCCGATGGCGTTGCCGTTGGCCCCGCAGCCGAAGCAGTGATAGAACTGCTTGGTCGGGCTGACGCTGAACGAGGGCGACTTCTCGCCGTGGAACGGGCACAGGCCCATGAGGTTGGCGCCGCCCTTTTTGAGCTGCACGTAGCGACCCACCACGTCGACCACGTCCACGCGGTTGAGCAGTTCCTGGATGAAGGTCTGAGGGATGGCCACGGGGGTATTCTCTCGCACGGGCCCAAAGACCCATTCCCACCAGGAGACAACCGCCATGACCAGCATCTTTGACCGGGACCTCCCGCGCACCGAGGCCAACTTTGCGCCTTTCTCACCGCTGTCGTTCATCGAGCGCACCGCCGAGGTCTACCCCGATCGGCTGGCGGTGGTGCATGGCGAGTTGCGCCAGACCTGGGGCGAGACCTACGCCCGCTGCCGGCGCCTGGCCAGCGCCCTGCAGCGCGCCGGCATCGGCAAGAACGACACCGTGGCCGTGATGCTGCCCAACACGCCTCCGATGGTGGAAGCGCACTTCGGCGTGCCCATGGCGGGCGCGGTGCTCAACGCGCTCAACACGCGGCTCGACCCGGAGGCCATTGCCTTCATGCTCGACCACGGCGAGGCCAAGGTGGTGATCGTGGACCCGGAGTTTGCTCCCACGCTGAAGAAGGCGCTGGCGCTGCGACAGGCGAGCACACCGTTGCTGGTGATCGACGTGGAAGACGCGCTGTTCACCGGCAACGCCGAGCGCATCGGCAGCAGCACCTACGAAGCCTTCCTGGCCGGTGGCGACCCGGCGTTCGCCTGGAGCCTGCCGGCCGACGAGTGGGACGCGATCGCGCTGAACTACACCAGCGGCACCACGGGCAACCCCAAGGGCGTGGTCTACCACCACCGGGGTGCGGCCATGAACGCGGTCTCCAACGTGATGGAGTGGGACATGCCCAAACACGCGGTGTACCTGTGGACGCTGCCCATGTTTCATTGCAACGGCTGGTGTTTTCCGTGGACGGTGGCCGCGCGTGCAGGGGTGAACGTGTGCCTGCGCCGTGTGGAAGCGCAGGCGATCTTCGACGCCATGCGCCAGCATGGTGTGACGCACTACTGCGGCGCTCCCATCGTGCACGGCATGCTGGTCAATTCGCCGGCTGCCATGAAAGTGGGCTTGCCCGCCGGCGTGAAGGCCATGGTGGCGGGCGCGGCACCGCCGGCGTCGATGATCGAAGGCATGGAGCAGATGGGCTTTGACCTCACGCACGTGTACGGCCTGACCGAGGTCTATGGCCCGGCAACCGTTTGTGCGAAACACGAAGCCTGGGACGCGCTGGAGATCGGTGAACGTGCACGCCTGAATGCCCGCCAGGGTGTGCGCTACCACCTGCAGCGTGATGTGCGCGTGCTCGATCCCGAGACGATGGTGCCGGTGCCGCAAGACGGCGAGACCATGGGCGAGATCATGTTCAAGGGCAACATCGCGATGAAGGGCTACCTCAAGAACCCGAAGGCCACCGCGGAGGCCTTTGCCGGCGGCTGGTTCCACAGCGGTGACCTCGCGGTGCAGTACGCCGACGGCTATTTCAAGATCAAGGACCGCAGCAAGGACATCATCATCTCGGGCGGTGAGAACATCTCGTCGATCGAGGTGGAAGACGTGCTGTACCGCCACCCCGCGGTGCTGGCCGCCGCGGTGGTGGCCAAGGCCGACGCCAGGTGGGGCGAAACGCCGTGCGCCTTCATCGAACTCAAGGCCGGGGCCGACACCACGGCCGAGGCCATCGTGGCGCACTGCAAACAGCACCTGGCCGGCTTCAAGGTGCCGCGCGCCGTGGTGTTCGGCGAACTGCCCAAGACCAGCACCGGCAAGATCCAGAAGTTCGAGTTGCGCAAGCGTGCCGGGTCGGCCGCCGCGATCGACGTTTAGTCGCCTGCCACGATGCCTTCGCGCCGCGGGTCGGCGCCACCCAGCCAGGCACCACGCCCGCGCACGAGGGCTTGCGCGCCGCTGGTGAGCTCACCCAACTGCACGGTGTGTCCTCGCTGTTGCAAGGCCTCCACCGTCGACACCGGGAAACGGCCTTGCTCCAGCACCAGCGGGCCACCCAGCGTGCCGAAATTGGGCAGGTCCACAGCGGCCTGCGGCGACAGCCCCCACTGCAGCACGCCGTGCAACACCTTCGCGGTGTAGTGGATGATGAAAGCGCCACCCGGGCTGCCCGTGCTCATGAGCAGCTCTCCCGTGGCCTTGTCGAACACCAGCGTGGGCGACATCGACGAACGCGGACGTTTCCCGGGCTCAACCCGGTTGGCCACCGGCCGGCCTTGCGCGTCGCGCGGCGCGAAGCTGAAGTCGGTGAGTTCGTTGTTGAGCAGGAAGCCGCCGGGACGGGATGGGTCGGTGCTGACCATGAGACGCGACCCAAAGGCCGATTCGATGGTGGTGGTCATGGCCAGCGCGTTGCCGAACCGGTCCACGATGCTGATGTGGCTGGTGCCGTGCTCGGGCTGGTCGGGCATGGGCGCCCAACTGCTGCGCGCACCACCGGGCTCGCCGGCCGCAGCGGTCGGCATGCGCGCGGCGCTGATCAGGCGTGCACGGTCGTCGAGGTAACGCGTGTCCAGCAGGCTGGTCCAGCGGCCGGCGGGGGGGGCGACGAAATCGGGATCGGCCACGTACTGCGCGCGGTCGGCAAACGCCAGCCGCGAGGCTTCGGTGTAGCTGTGCAGCCAGTCCGCCGAGGGCAGGCCGCTGTTCAACGGTGCAGCGGCTTGCGGCGTGCGCACGAGCAGGCCTAGGATCTGCCCGATGGCCATCGCACCGGAGCTGGGCGGCGGAAACCCACAGATGCGCAGCGCGCGCATCGCGGCGGTGTGATCGAAGCAGAGCGCCTCGCGCTCGCGCGGCTGGTATTGCTTCAAGTCGTCCAGGCTGAGCGTTCCGGGCAGGGAGGGGTGCTGACGCACCTTGTTCACGATGGCGCGCGCGACGGGGCCTTCGTGCAGCGCGACCGGCCCGAGGGCCGCGATGTTGCGAAGCACCTGAGCCAGCTCGGGGTTGCGCAGCACATGACCCACCGGGTGAGGTTGGCCGTCGGCCCGGTAGAAATAGCTCGCCGCCACCGGGTCGGTCTTGAGGGCCGCCTCGGCCGCGAGCAGCGTGTGCAGTCGCGGGCTGATCGAAAAGCCCTGTTCGGCCAGCTGGATGGCGGGCTCGAACAAACGGCCCCATGGCAGCTTGCCGTGCTGCCGGTGGGCCATCGCCAGCATCATCACCGCACCCGGCACGCCCACCGAACGCCCGCTGTTCACGGCGGCGGGGAAGGGCAGTGGCTCACCACGAACGTTCAGGAACAGTTTCTCGTCCACCGCAGCGGGAGCGGTTTCGCGGCCGTCGAACGCCTGCAGCTTGCGGCCGTCGTGGTGCAGCAGAAAAGCACCGCCGCCGATGCCGCTGGACTGCGGCTCCACCAGCGTGAGCACCATCTGCACCGCAATGGCCGCGTCGACCGCGCTGCCGCCGGCGCGCAGCATCTGCGCCCCCGCCTCGGTGGCCAGCGGGTTGGCGGCAGCCACCGCCTGGCGTTGATAGGTCCAGCCGGGTTTGGCCGTGAGGCCCGACGCTGCTTCGGGTTGCTGGAGCCGGGATGGTGCCGTGCAAGCGCCCAGCAGCGCCAAGCCCAGTGCGGCGAGCAGTGGCTTGCAAGCGTTCATGTGTCGACCTCTCGGGCTCAGCGTGGTGCCAGGCGGATGGCGCCGTCGAGGCGGATCACTTCGCCATTGAGCATGTCGTTTTCGATGATGTGTTTGGCCAGCTTGGCGTAGTCGACCGGAGTGCCCAAGCGGCTGGGGAAGGGCACGCTGGCGGCCAGTGCATCTTGCACCTCCTGCGGCATGCCGAACAGCATGGGCGTGCCGAAGATGCCGGGGGCAATCGTCATGTTGCGGATGCCGTTGCGCGACAGATCGCGCGCAATCGGCAGCGTCATGCCCACGATGCCGCCCTTGCTCGCCGCGTAGGCCGCCTGGCCGATCTGGCCGTCATAGGCCGCCACGCTGGCGGTGCTGATCATCACGCCGCGCTCGCCGGTGGCTTCGGGCTCGTTCTTGCACATCGCATCGGCCGCAAGGCGGATCATGTTGAAGCTGCCCACCAGGTTGACCATGATGGTCTTGGTGTAGACGCCCAGGTTGTGTGCGCCGTTCTTGCCCACGGTTTTCTCGGCCGGCGCAATGCCCGCGCAGTTCACCAGGCCCATGAGCTTGCCCATGGACAAGGCTTGGGCCACCACGGCCTGGCCGTCGGTCTCGCTGCTCACGTCGCACTTCACGAAAACACCACCGATCTCCTTGGCCACCGCTTCGCCTTTTTCAGCCTGCATGTCGGCAATGACGACCTTGCCGCCGTTGGCCGCGAGCATGCGTGCCGTGCCTTCGCCCAGCCCCGACGCGCCGCCGGTGACGATGAAAACCTTGCCTTGAATGTCCATGGTGTGCTCCTGTGTCGTTGAAATGGTCTTTGACGTTGACGTAAACGTCAATCAGCGCTGGATTATGCGGCAGGTGTCGGTCACGAGCTTGTCACCGACCGCACCTAGTCTGAAGGCTTTTGCCCTCACGGAGTCCCCCATGTTCGACAGTCAGGACGAGTTGCTGCGCCGCATCCACACCGATTTGATGGACGGTTACGACGAAGAGCTGGAGATGGAAATCGAAGACCGCGTCGACGAATCGCAAGACGCCGAGGTCCTGAAGCGACACAAAGCCGAACGGCAGCAGTACTTTCGCGAGCTGTTCCGCCTGCAGGCCGAGCTGGTGAAGCTGCAGGACTGGGTGGTCGCCACCGGGCACAAGGTGGTGATCATCTTTGAAGGCCGTGACGCGGCGGGCAAGGGTGGCGTGATCAAGCGCATCACCCAGCGCCTGAACCCGCGCGTGTGCCGTGTGGCCGCGCTGCCCGCGCCCAACGACCGCGAGCGCACGCAGTGGTACTTCCAGCGCTACGCGGCGCACCTGCCGGCGGCGGGTGAGATGGTGTTGTTCGACCGCAGCTGGTACAACCGCGCCGGCGTGGAACGGGTCATGGGTTTCTGCAGCGAAGAGCAGTACGAGGAGTTTTTCCGCTCCGTGCCCGAGTTCGAAAAGATGCTGGTGCGCTCGGGCATCCAGGTCATCAAGTACTGGTTTTCCATCTCCGACGAAGAGCAGCACCTGCGTTTTCTGGGCCGCATCCACGACCCACTCAAGCAGTGGAAGCTCAGCCCCATGGACCTGGAAAGCCGCCGCCGCTGGGAGCTCTACACCCAGGCCAAAGAGGTGATGCTGGAACGCACCCACATCCCCGAATCACCCTGGTGGGTGGTGCAGGCCGACGACAAGAAAAAGGCGCGGTTGAACTGCATTCACCACCTGCTGCACCAGATGCCCTATGGCGAGGTCGAGCGACCCACCATCACGCTGCCGGAACGCGTGCGGCACGAGGGCTACCGTCGCCACCAGGTGCCGGGCGAGATTTACGTGCCCCAGGTGTATTGAGAAGCACCCCCGCCGCGCTGCGCGCGACCCCCTCAAGGGGGCGATGCCTGTGGCCTGGCAGAGCCAGTTCCACGGCATCCTCGATCACAGACACTTCGCGCCGGCGGGGATGTACGCCCAGGGCATCGCGGAACCGGCTTTGCCGGGCCGCAGATGCCGCCCCCTTGAGGGGGTGACGCGCCGCAGGCGCGGCGCGGGGGTGCCGATTATTTGTAGCCCACGCGGTCGAGCATCTGCTGCACTTTGGTCATGTTCTTCGCCACCGAG
This sequence comes from Hydrogenophaga sp. RAC07, assembly GCF_001713375.1. Classification (NCBI taxonomy): domain Bacteria; kingdom Pseudomonadati; phylum Pseudomonadota; class Betaproteobacteria; order Burkholderiales; family Comamonadaceae; genus Hydrogenophaga; species Hydrogenophaga sp. RAC07. The sequence continues at coordinate 2,343,317 of NZ_CP016449.1, read as the reverse complement.
GCCAGCGGCACGGTTTCGGCCTTGAAGTTGTCACCGCCCATGGCCTTGATGGCTGGATTCGCGACCTTCAAACCTTTGACCGCCGGGAACTCGTTGTTGCCGTTGGCAAAGTAGTCCTGTGCAAACGGGCTGGCCAGGAACTCCATGAACTGGATGGCGTTGTCGCGGTTCTTGGCGTGCTTGGCAACGGCGGCGCCCGCAATGTTCACGTGTGTTCCGGTCGTGGCCTGGTTGGGGAACACCACGCGCACCTTCTCCATCACGGCGCGGTCTTCCGGCTTGTCGGATTTGATCAGGCGGGCCACGTAGTAGGTGTTGGTCAGCGCCACGCCACATTCGCCAGAAGCCACGGCCTTGATCTGGTCGGTGTCGCCGCCCTTGGGTGCGCGCGCCATGTTGTCCACCACGCCCCTGAGCCAGGCTTCACCCTTCTGGTCACCCAGGCGTTCGACCACGGTGGAGAAGAGCGAGAGGTTGTAGGGGTGCGAGCCGGAGCGGGTGCAGACCATGCCTTTGAGCTTGGGGTCGGCGAGTTGTTCGTAGGTCGCCACGTCGGCGGCTTTCACACGCATCGGGTCGTACACGATCACGCGTGCACGGGTGGAGAAGCCCGTCCAGGTCACGCCGCCTTCGCCGGGCGCGGCGCGCAAATTTGCCGGAATGGCAGCGTCCAGCTTGGCCGACTGGATGGGTTGGAACAGGCCCTGGCTGTCGGCTGAAGCCATGCGCGCAGCGTCCACCAGAAGGATCACGTCGGCGGGCGAGGCGGCACCTTCAGCGCGCAGCCGCGCCACAATGCCGGCGTCGTCCGCGTCCACGCGGTTGATCTTTATGCCCGTGGTTTTGGTGAAGGTGTCGTACATCACCTCGTCGGTCTGGTAGTGGCGTGCCGAGTACAGGTTGAGCACCTTGTCCTGCGCGAGGGCCTGGCCTTGCAGGCCGAGCGTCGTGGCCACGGCGGCCAGGGCAATCGAGAGTTGGCGGAACGAAGTCATGGAGATCCTCGGGAGTTGAAATGAAGGAAACAAGCGGTGCGGTCCGGGGGCCTTCCCCTGTTACCTGCCCGATAATGAGACGATGCTAACACTAACGCGAATTGTTCTCAATAAGTATTGCAACCTCTGGGGCTTTGCGCTGAGCCTGGGCTTTCTCGGCGCGTGTTCTTCGGTGCAAGGGCCGGTGGCGCTGCCGCCAGTGAGCCCGCCGCAGGTTCAGCCGCCCGTGGTGGCACCCGCCATGCGAGCGCCCCGGCTGGGCCTGGCCCTGGGTGGCGGTGCGGCGCGCGGCTTTGCCCATGTGGGTGTGATCCAGGTGCTGGAAGAAAACGGCATCCGCCCGGACTTTCTGACCGGTACCTCGGCCGGCAGCCTGGTGGCCGCGCTCTACGCCAGCGGGAAAACGCCCACGGAACTGGAGCGGGTGGCCATGAGCATGGACGAAGTGACGCTGACCGATTGGGCCCTGCCCATCCTGGGCCGTGGCCTGCTGCGCGGCGATGCGCTGGCGCGCTACGTGAGCCAGGCGGTGGACGGCCGCACGATCGAAAGCATGTCGCTTCCGTTGGGCGTGCTGGCCACCGATCTGGGCACAGGGCAGGGGGTCTTGTTCCGCCGGGGTGATGTGGCGCAGGCGGTGCGCGCGTCGAGCGCGGTGCCCGGGCTGTTCGCCCCGGTCGGGATTGCCGGGCGCGAGTATGTGGACGGCGGCCTGGTGGCGCCCGTGCCCGTGCAGCAGGCGCGCGACATGGGCGCCGAGGTGGTGCTGGCGGTGGACATCTCCAGTGCACCGGAGGGCAATCTGGCCGTGGGCAACATCCGCGTGCTGCTGCAGACCTTTGCCATCATGGGCCAGAGCATCAACCGCCACGAGCTGGCGACGGCCGATGTGGTGGTGCGCCCGGCGCTCGCCGGTGTGGGCAGCGCCGACTTTGGCTCGCGCAAACGCTCCATCGAGGCGGGCCGCGCAGCGATGCTGGCGGCTTTGCCGCAGCTCAAGAACCAGCTGGCCCGTCTGAAGCCGGCGAACGGCGCGCGCCCATAAAAAAAGCCCCAGCCTTGCGGCGGGGGCTTAAGGGGTCCGATGAAATCGAATTTCGAAAAGGACCCGAGGAGACAACCAGAAGAACGGGTTTGATCTGAAACCTGTTCCCGTGAGAGTCAGGCAGATCGTGCAGTGATGCTAGTTTGCGGCAGGGCTTCAAAACCCGAGCCGCCGATCAACGGCACGATCAACCGCTTGTTCAGCGCTTTTTGGCAACCGACTTCGAAGCGTTCACGGCGGAGGCCGTCACGGTGTTGAAGTTGGCTTCGGCCATTTCGGTGGCTTGCTTGACAGCCTTTTGCACCGATTCCATGGCGTTGTTGGCGGCGGACACGGCGCTCTTCATCACGGCCACGGCGGTTTCGGAACCGGCGGGTGCGTTCTTGGAAGCGTTGTCGACAACAGCCATGAATTTCTTCTGGGTGTCGCTGGCTTGCGCTTCAGCGGCTTTGCCGAATTCGGCGGTCGTGCCTTGGGCGATGTCGTACAGGTGGCGGCTGTAGGCCACGGTCTTTTCGGCCAGGGGCTGCATCAGGCTGGCTTGCAGCGTCAGCAGTTCCTGGGCGTCTTTGACGCTCAGCAGGGCCTGGGTGCTGTTGGCGGACTCGGACAGGGCGGCCTTGGTGGCTTGCACGTTGAGTTCAACCAGCTTTTCCACGCCTTCGAAGGCTTTCTGGGTCAGACCAAAGATGGTCTCGATGTTGGCTTTCTGGGCGGCAATCATTTGTTCGGCGGTCAGCATATTCGTACTCCTAAACTTGGGTAAAACAGGGTTTAGTTGAAGGCTGCTGGGAACACGGCGCTGTCTGGACGCTTTTGCTTTTTGTTCACATTGCTGCACTGCAACATAACCGCGATTATAGGGATAACCCTCGGCGGCGCAAGCGGTTTTTGCTGCGCTGCACCATTCTAGGCAGTGCGGCCTAAAAGTCGCACTCCGCCCATCGAATACCCCAGGCGGACACAATCCCGTGTCCCTCCTTCCTTGTGCGCACCGCCTTGCAAGCCTTCTACGCCGATCACTTTGTGTTGCCACTGCCCGCCGGGCACCGTTTCCCCATGGCCAAGTACGCCCGGCTGCGCGAACGCCTGGCCCGCGAGCTGCCACACGTGGAGCTGCGCGAGGCCCAGCCGGCGAGCGACGGCGAACTGGCGCTGGTACACACCCCCGCCTACATAGAGGCCGTTCGCAGCGGCACTTTGGCACCGGCCGCCCAGCGCGAGATCGGCTTTCCGTGGAGCCCGGCCATGGCCGAGCGCGCGCGCCGATCGGTGGGTGCCACGGTGCAGGCCTGCCGCCGAGCCTTGGGCGGTGCTGGCCTGGCGGCCAATCTGGCCGGTGGCACGCACCACGCGTACGCCGACAAGGGCAGTGGCTTCTGCGTCTTCAACGATGCCGCCGTGGCCGCCCGGCTGATGCAGGCCGAACATGCGCGCGCGAACCGGGCACGCGGCATGCTGCGCGTGGCCATCGTTGATCTCGATGTGCACCAGGGCAATGGCACGGCAAAGATCTTTGCCCACGACGATTCGGTGTTCACGCTCTCGTTGCACGGAGCGAAGAACTTTCCGTTTCGCAAGGAGTCCAGCGACCTGGACGTGGAGCTGCCCGATGGCTGCGGTGATGCCGAGTACCTGGAGTCGCTGGAACGCGCACTGGAAGAGATGGAGCGTCGCTTCGAGCCCGGGCTGGTGATCTACCTGGCCGGCGCCGACCCGCACGAAGGCGATCGCCTGGGCCGTCTCAAGCTCTCATTCGACGGCATGGAGGCGCGCGACCGCCGCGTGATGGACTGGGCCTGGGTGCGGCGGCTGCCGCTGGCCTTCGTGATGGCGGGCGGCTATGGCACCGACATGGAAGCCACGGTGCAGGTGCAGATGAACACCTACCGCACGGCCCTCGAGTACCAGGGGCGTTGGCATCCCATGTCCACCCCGACTTTGACGGCCGCGACAGTGGGCGACGCGACCCGCTGGCACAATGCCGCGCCATGAGCAACCCAGCACCGGCCACGCGCCCGCAACCCTTGCCGCGCAGCGCCTACCGTGTGCTGCGTTCCATCACCACCCGCTGGGCCGACAACGATGTCTATGGTCACGTGAACAACGTGGTGTACTACAGTTGGTTCGACACGGCTGTGAATGCCCACCTGATCGAGCAGGGTGCACTCGACATTCACCGCGGACCGGTGATCGGCCTCGTGATCGAGACCCAATGCAACTACTTCGCACCCCTGGCCTTTCCGCAAACCGTGTGGGCGGGGCTTCGCGTGGCGCACCTGGGCACGTCCAGCGTGCGCTACGAAGTGGGTCTTTTCGCCGACGGCGGTGACCTGGCCGCGGCCTGCGGCCACTTTGTCCATGTGTACGTCGATCGCCACACGCGCCGGCCCGTGCCCTTGCCCGAGCCCTTGAAGAAAACCCTGGAGACCCTGCTATGAGCCACAACCCCACCGCGCCCGTGATCGACGCCGTCAGCGTCGACGCCGCGATCACCAGCCGCATGTCGGCGCGCGCCTTCCTGCCAAAACCGGTGCCGCGCGCCACGCTGGAGCACCTGCTGCAGGTGGCCAGCCGCGCGCCCTCGGGCACCAACACGCAGCCCTGGAAGGTGTATGTGCTGCAGGGTCAGAGCCGCAACACGCTGGTGGACAAGGTCTGTGCCGCGCACGACGCCTTGCGCGCCGACCCGGCGCTGGCCGCCGAGTACCGCGAGGAATACGACTACTACCCCGAAAAATGGGTCAGCCCCTACATCGACCGCCGGCGCGAGAACGGCTGGAGCCTGTACGGCCTGCTCGGCATCACCAAGGGCGACAAGGACAAGATGCACGCGCAGCACCAGCGCAACTTCCGCTTTTTCGACGCACCGGTGGGCCTGATGTTCACGCTGGACCGCGTGATGGGCCGCGGCTCGCTGGTGGACTACGGGATGTTCCTGCAGAACATCATGGTCGCCGCGCGCGGTCATGGACTGCACACCTGCCCGCAGGCTGCGTGGAACGGCTTCGCCAGGATCATCCTGCCGCACGTGGGTGCTGGCGAGAGCGAAATGCTGGTCTGCGGCATGGCCCTGGGCTACGCCGATCCGGCCGACAAGGTCAATGGTTTTCACACACCGCGCGAGCCCGTCGAGTCGTTCACGACCTGGCTGGAATAATCGCGCCTCTTTTCCTTTTTCATTTCAATCACAGGAGACACCATGATCACCACCCCCAGCGGCCTGCAATACGAAGACACCGTGGTCGGCAACGGCGAGGTCGCCCAGGCCGGGCGCCCGGTGCAGGTGCACTACACCGGCTGGCTGTTCAACGACGGCGTGCAGGGTTCCAAGTTCGACTCGAGCAAGGACCGCGGTCAACCGTTCGAATTTCCGCTGGGTGCCGGCCACGTCATCAAAGGCTGGGACGAAGGCGTGCAGGGCATGGCCGTGGGTGGCACGCGCCGCCTGGTGATTCCGGCCGCGCTGGGCTACGGTGCGCGCGGCGCGGGTGGCGTGATTCCGCCCAACGCCACGCTGCTGTTCGAAGTCGACCTGCTCGCGGTGTGATCGCCATGGCCAACAACACGGGCCGACCGGCCGTCTTCGTTTCCCGCAAGGTGTTTCCGGAAGTCATTGCGCGATTGAGCGAGCACTTCGATGTCGAGATGAACGACACCGACAGCGTGCTTTCCCCCGATCAACTGGCCCAGCGACTGCAGGGCAAGGTGGGCGTGCTCACCACCGGCAGCGAGCGCGTGGATGCGGCCTTGCTGGCGGCCAACCCGCAGCTGCGCATCGTGGCCAACATCGCGGTGGGCTTCAACAATTTCGACATGGCGGCGATCAACGCCGCCGGTGTGCTGGCGACCAACACGCCCGACGTGTTGACCGAAACCACCGCCGACTTCGGCTTTGCCCTGCTCATGGCCACAGCCCGTCGCGTCACCGAGAGCGAACATTTCCTGCGCGCGGGCCAGTGGAACAAGTGGAGCCTGGACATGTTTGCCGGCGCCGAGGTGCACGGCAGCACGCTGGGCATCCTGGGCATGGGCCGCATCGGCCAGGCGATTGCCCGCCGCGGCGCGCACGGCTTCGGCATGAAAGTGATCTACCACAACCGTTCAAAGCTGGCCCCCGAGCTGGAAGCCGAATGCAAGGCGAGCTACGTGGACAAGGCCACCCTGCTCAAGACCGCCGACCACGTGATGCTGGTGCTGCCTTACAGCCCGGAAGCCCACCACACCATCGGCGCTGCCGAGATCGCTCAGATGAAGCCCACGGCCACACTGGTCAACATCGCGCGCGGTGGCATCGTGGACGACGCCGCGCTGGCGCTGGCCTTGCGCAACCGTGTGATCGCAGCCGCCGGTCTGGACGTGTTCGAGGGTGAGCCCAAGGTGCATCCCGACCTGCTGACCGTGCCCAACGTGGTGCTGACTCCGCACATCGCCAGCGCCACCATGGGCACGCGCATGGCGATGGCCATGCTCGCGGCCGACAACGTGATTGCGTTCCTGACCACCGGCCACGCGGTGACGCCGCTCAACGCCGCAGCCGTCGCCAAGGCCTGACGCGCCGATGACCAGCGACACGCTGCTCTGGGGCCTGCTGGTCCTGCTGGTGCTCAACATCGCGCTGGTCGCGTGGCTGTTGCTGCGCCAGGCGCCGGTGGACACCGACGCACTGGCGCACCGGCAGCTGTTGCTGGCCCAACTGCAGCAACAGGGGCAGCGTGTGGAGCGGATCGAGGGGGAGTTGCGCCGCGAAATCAGCGAGACCTCACGCGGTGGCCGGCAGGAGATCCAGCAGACGCTGGCCACCTTCCAGGAAACGCTGATGGGCCAGTCGGCCGAGACCACACGCACGCAAAACGCCCAGCTCGACGGCTTTGCGCAGCAGCTCGTGCTGTTGCGCGGCACGCTGGGCGACACGCTCACGCGCACGCTGCAGGACATGGGCGAAGGCAACGCCAGGCGCTTGTCGGAGATCCGCACCACGCTGGACGCCCAGTTGCAGCAGCTGCAACAAAGCAACGCGGCCAAGCTCGACGAGATGCGCGCCACAGTGGACGAAAAACTGCAGACCACGCTGCAGGCGCGCCTGGGCGAGAGTTTCAAGCAGGTGGCCGACCGGCTGGAGCAGGTGCACAAGGGTCTGGGTGAAATGCAGACGCTGGCGCAGGGCGTTGGCGATCTGAAGCACCTGCTGTCCAACGTGAAGACGCGCGGCATGTTCGGCGAAGCGCAGCTCGCGGCCCTGCTCGAACAGGTGTTTGCGCCCGACCAGTACGCCACGCAGGTCATGACCAAGCCAGGCAGCCGTTTCACGGTGGACTTCGCCATCAAGATGCCCGGCCGCAGCGACGATGGGGCACCGTGCTGGCTTCCCATCGACGCGAAGTTTCCGAACGAAGACTACGAACGCCTGCTCGACGCACAACAGCGCGCCGATGCCGAAGGCGCCGAGATGGCCGCGCGCGGGCTGGAGCAGCGCATCAAGCTGGAGGCCAAGTCCATGGCCGACAAGTACCTGGAGCCGCCGCACACCACCGACTTCGCCATCCTGTTCCTGCCCACCGAAGGCCTGTACGCCGAGGTGCTGCGCCGGCCGGGCCTCATGGAGGTCCTGCAGCGCGAGTACCGCGTCACGCTGGCCGGGCCGACCACGCTCATGGCCATGCTCAATTCGCTGCAGATGGGCTTTCGCACGCTGGCGCTGGAGAAACGCTCCAGCGAGGTCTGGCAGGTGCTGGGTGCGGTCAAGACCGAGTTCGGCAAGTTCGGCGATGTGCTGGCCCGCGTGAAGAGCCAGACGCAGACGGTGCTCAACACCATCGACAGCGCCGAGACGCGCAGCCGCGCCATGGGCCGCGCGCTCAAGGCGGTGGAGGCGCTGCCGCAGGAGCAAGCCAGCGCCTTGCTTCCGCTGGACCCCAACGACACCGGGGACGCTTGAACCCGACCCTGCGGTCCGACCTGGCGCGGCTGATCGCTGCGCAGATCTGTCTGCACGCCTGCATGACCGGCTTTCGCATGGCAGCGCCACTCATGGCCCTGCGCGAGGGCTACAGCCCGGCCGCCGTGGGCATGCTGCTGGCGCTGTTCGCGCTGGCGCCGGTGTTCATGGCCTTGCCCGCCGGGCGCTATGCCGATCGGCGTGGTCTGAAGAAGCCGGTGGCGATGGCGGTGGGCGTGGCGTCTGCGGGTGCCGCCGTGTCGGTGGCCTTTCCGGTGTTCGGTGTGTTGTGCCTCACCGCGCTCGCCTGCGGCGCCGCCACGGGGCTGGCCATGATCGCGCTGCAGCGCCATGTGGGTCGGCTCGCCAACGGCCCGACCGAGCTCAAGCAGGTGTTCAGCTGGATGGCGATCGGGCCTTCGATCTCCAATTTCCTCGGACCGTTTGCCGCCGGCGTGATGATCGACAGCTTCGGCTTTCGCGCGGCTTTCCTGTTGCTCGCACTGCTGCCCTCCCTGGCCTGGGTCTGGATACGTCACACGGTGGAACACGAGCCGGTGGCGCCCGGGTTGCGGCAGTCCAGCGGCTCCTCTTGGAACCTGCTGAAAGACAAGGGCTTTCGCAAGCTGATGCTGATCAACTGGATGCTGTCGTCGTGCTGGGACGTGCACACCTTTCTGGTGCCGGTGCTGGGACACGAGCGCGGCTTGAGCGCCACGGTGATCGGCTCCATCCTGGGTGCGTTCGCGCTGGCGGCCACCGCCATCCGCCTGCTCATGCCCTGGCTGGCCGCGCATTTGCGCGAGTCGGTGGTGATCGGCTCGGCCATGTGCGCCACGGCGCTGCTGTTCGCCGTGTACCCGCTGGTCCAGGCCGCGTGGGCCATGGCGTCGCTGTCCATCCTCCTGGGCCTGGCGCTGGGGTCGGTGCAACCCATGATCATGAGCACGCTGCACCAGATGACACCGCACCACCGCCACGGCGAAGCGCTGGGCCTACGCGCGATGGCCATCAACGGATCGAGCGTGGTGATGCCCTTGCTGTTCGGCTCCGCCGGTGTGCTGGTGGGTGTGGGGGCGGTGTTCTGGATCGTGGGTGCGGTGGTGGGGGCGGGTTCTCCGTTGGCCTGGACTTTGCGTTCGTTCAGTCCACCCGCGCCGCAGCGCGTCGATCCCTGAGCCTGCGCCGCGTCGGCGTGGGGACATGCGGCGACCGCGTCAGGGTCCTGCAAAAACCGCCTTTTAGAATCGACGGTTAACCTGAAAGACGTGCCGTGCTGTTGATCATTGTCCTGCTGCCACTCCTGTTGGGTACCCTGGCCACCTTGTGGCTCGGCTCCAAGTCCCGTTTGCTCACGGCCCTCGCGGCTGGTCTGGTCACACTGGCCAGTCTGCTGCTCCTCGTCTCGCACGCCCCGACCGTCATGGCCGGCGGTGTTGTCATGAACAGCTGGCAGTGGGTGCCCGAGATCGGATTGAACCTGGTGTTCAAGCTGGACGGCCTGTCGATGATGTTCGCCGGGCTGATCCTCTTCATCGGCCTGCTCATCGTCATCTACGCGCACTTCTACCTGAGCCCCAAGGACTCGGTGGCCAAGTTCTACAGCGAGATGATGCTGTTCATGGCCGCCATGCTCGGCGTGGTGCTGTCCGACAACCTGCTGCTGCTGGTGGTGTTCTGGGAGCTCACCAGCCTGTCGTCTTTCTTGCTGGTGGGTTTCTGGAGCCACCGCGCCGATGCCCGGGCCGGAGCGCGACAGGCGCTGGCCGTCACCGGTGGTGGAGGCCTGGCCATGCTGGGTGGCTTCGTGCTGCTGGGACAGATCGCCGGCACCTACGAGATCAGTGCCATGCTGGGGCAGGTGGCACAAATCCAGGCGCATCCGATGTTCGTGCTCGCGTTGCTGCTGATCCTGCTGGGCTGCTTCACCAAGAGCGCGCAGTTCCCGTTCCACTTCTGGTTGCCCGACGCCATGGCCGCGCCCACGCCGGTCTCGGCCTACCTGCACTCGGCCACCATGGTCAAGGCCGGGGTGTTTCTGCTCATGCGGCTCTACCCCATCCTCGCGGGGTCGGGCTGGTTCGAGGTGATCGTCACCACCACCGGTCTGGTGACGATGATCTTCGCGGCCTTCATCGCCATCTTCAAACATGATCTCAAGGGCCTGCTGGCGTACTCCACCGTCAGCCACCTCGGCCTGATCACGTTTCTGGTCGGTCTGGGCTCGCCGCTGGCGGCTGTTGCAGCCGTGTTCCACGTGCTCAACCACGCGACCTTCAAGGCCTCGCTTTTCATGATCGCGGGCATCGTCGACCACGAAACCCATTCGCGCGACATGCGCCAGCTCGGCGGCCTCTACAAGCTCATGCCCTGGGTGGCCACGCTGTCCATGGTGGCGGCCGCGTCCATGGCGGGTGTGCCGCTGACCAACGGCTTCCTGTCGAAGGAAATGTTCCTCACCGAGGCGGTGGTGGGCAGGGCCGGTGTGTGGGCCTGGCTGGTGCCGGTGGCGGTCACGCTGGGCAGCGTCTTCAGCGTGGCGTATTCGGTGCGCTTCATCCACGACACGTATTTCAATGGTCCGATCGGTGACGTGCCCAACCAGCATCCGCACGAACCGCCGCTGGGCATGAAGCTGCCCTCCCTGCTGCTGGTGACGATGTGCATCGTGGTCGGCCTCTTGCCTGCGCTCACCTTCGGCCCGCTGGTCGACGTGGCAGCCACCGCTTTGACGGGGCAGCCGTTGCCCGCCTACAAGCTCTCGATCTGGCACGGCTTCAACCTGCCGCTGCTCATGAGCGTGATCGCACTGGGTGCGGGCGCGGGCCTTTATTTCTGGCTGGCGCGCGGCAAGTGGCTGCACCGCATCAGCTCCGAAGACTGGTTCGGTCCGGCCACCGGGCGCCAGATGTTCGACGGCTTGATCGACGGCCTGTTCGCGTTGTCGGGACGTATCTCGGTCCGGCTGGAAAACGGTTCGCTGCAGCGTTATGTGGCCTGGCTGCTGGGGGCCGCGCTCGTGCTGGCCGCCATCCCCCTGGCCGGCAGCAACATCGGCACGGGCGAGCGCGAGCTGATGTCGGCGCCGCCGCTGGCCATCGCGGTCTGGTTGCTGCTGCTGGCCACCTGCGTGGCGATTGCGCTCACGCACCGTGAGCGCTTCCAGACCGTGGTGCTGGTGGGGGTGGTGGGGCTGGTCACGGCGCTCACCTTTGTGAGCCTGTCCGCGCCCGATCTTGCCTTGACCCAGCTCTCGGTCGAAGTGGTCTCCACCGTGCTGCTGCTCATGGGCCTGGCCTTGCTGCCGCAGCGTTCACCGAAAGAGACGAAGTCGGTCCACCGTCTGGGCCATGTGGCGCTGGCGCTGATCGCCGGTGCGGCCATGGCCGGTCTGTCCTGGCTGGTGCTCACGCGCGACTTCGAGTCCATCTCCTGGTACTTCCTCGAAAAATCGATCCCGGTCGGTGGCGGCACCAACGTCGTCAACGTGATCCTGGTGGACTTCCGAGGCTACGACACCTTTGGCGAGATCACGGTGCTGGGCATCGCCGCCCTGGGTGTGCTCGCGCTCATGGAAGGCATGCGCACGCGCCGCCCCACGGTGGACCCGGAAGGCCGCAACTGGACCTTTGCGGCGCAGCCACTGCTGCTGCGCGTGGCGGCGTCGGTGGTGCTGCCGCTGGCACTCGTCTTCACCCTCTACATCTTCATGCGCGGCCACAACCTGCCCGGTGGCGGATTCATTGCCGGCCTGATCACCGCGGTGGCGCTGGTGCTGCAGTTCATGGCGCTGGGGCAGACCCGGGCCGAGGCACTGCTGCAGGCCGGTGGTGGCCGCCGCTTCGTGGTCTGGATTGGTTCGGGCCTGGGCATCGCCGGGCTCACCGGTGTGGGGGCCTTCCTGTTCGGCCGGCCCTTCCTCACCAGCGCGCACGGTCACCCCCATGTGCCCTTGCTGGGTGAGCTGCCCTTTGCATCGGCCGCGTTGTTCGACCTGGGTGTCTACCTCACGGTCGTGGGTGCCACGCTGCTGACCATCTCGGTGCTGGGTACCGTGTCGCGCGAAGTGTCCGCGCCTGTTCAACCTTCCGGGAGTGCCGCATGAGCATGGAATTTCTCTTGGCCAGCGGCATCGGTTTTGTGACCGCCTGCGCGGCCTACCTGATGCTGCGCGGGCGCACCTTTTCGGTGGTGCTGGGTTTGTCGCTGTTCGGTTACGCGGTCAACGTGTTCCTGTTTGCGATGGGCCGGCTGTGGACCAACGCCCAGCCCATTCTGGTGGGCGAAGGACCGGTGGCCGACCCGCTGCCGCAGGCGCTGGTGCTCACCGCGATCGTGATCGGTTTTGCCACCACCGGCTTCGTGATCGAACTCGCCCTGCGCAGCCGCCACGAGAGCGGCACCGACCATGTGGATGGCCGTGAGCCCGGAGGGCGCGGCTGATGTGGGATGTGATCACTGCTTTCTGGCTGCAGCACGCGCCCGTGCTGTCGGTGCTGTTGCCCTCGTTCACCGCGGTGCTGTTGCTGCTGATCGGCGACCCCTCGGGCGTGTCGGCGCAAGGGGGCGGCCACGATGACGCGCGCCTGCGCTGGCGGCGGCGACTGTCCATGGCTTCGATGCTGCTGGGCGCGTTCATGGCCGCCGGCCTGGTGTGGCACGCCTCTCGAGGTGAACTGCTGGTCTACCAGCTCGGCGAGTGGCCTGCGCCGTTCGGCATCGTGCTGGTGGTGGACCGCCTGTCGGCGCTGATGGTGCTGCTCACCTATGCCGTCGCCGTGCCCGCCATGTGGTACGCCACCGGCGGCTGGGATGCCCGTGGCCGGCATTTCCACGCGCTGTTCCAGTTCCAGCTCATGGGCCTGTGCGGCGCCTTCCTCACGGGCGACCTGTTCAACCTCTTCGTGTTCTTCGAGGTGCTGCTCATCGCATCCTATGTGCTGCTGGTGCATGGGCAGGGCAAGGAACGGTTCCGCATGGGCGTGCACTACGTGGTGCTCAACCTCTCGGCCTCGGGCCTGTTCCTGATCGGCCTGGGCATGGTGTACGCCGTGACCGGCACGCTCAACATGGCCGACGTGGGGTTGCGCGTGGCGCAACTCACCGGCGATGCGGCGTTGATCGCGCGCGCTGCGGCGCTGATCCTGCTGGTGGTCTTCGGCCTGAAGGCGGCCATCGTGCCGCTGTACTTCTGGCTGCCCGCCACCTACGCCGCGGCCAGCGCGCCGGTGGCCGCGCTGTTCGCGATCATGACCAAGGTCGGCGTGTACAGCATCATCCGCGTGCACTGGGGCGTGTTCGGCGTGGAGGCGGGCGAAGCCGCGCTGGCCGCGCAAGGCTGGCTGCTGCCGCTGGCACTCACCACCAGTGTGCTGGGGGTGCTGGGCGCGCTGGCCGCGCACACCATGGCGCGCATGGTGGCCTACCTCACCGTGTCCTCGGTGGGCACCATCCTCGCGGGTGTGGGCCTGTTCACGCCGGCCACCTTGTCGGCCTCGCTCTACTACACCTTGCACAGCACGGTGGTGATCGCCGGCCTGTTCCTGCTGGTCGAACTCATGGCCTCGCAGCGCGGTGAAGCGCGCGACAAGCTGCAGCCCGCGGTGGCACTGCGCGAGCCGCTGCTGCTCGGTTTGATGATGATCTTCGGCGCAGCTTCGGCCGCCGGCCTGCCGCCGCTGCCCGGTTTTCTGGGCAAGCTGATGGTGCTGGAAAGCAGCTCGGGCCTGCCCGCCCAGGCCTGGGTCTGGACCGTCGTGCTGCTGGTGGGTTTCTTCTCCATCGTGGGACTGGCCCGTGCCGGCGTGGTGGTGTTCTGGCACGTGCAACCCGCGCAGGACGACGCCGGCAGTTCGGGCTCCAGCCTCAAGTTGTTGTCGGCCGTGTGGGCCATCATGCTGATGACCGTGGCCATGGCTGTGCTGGCCTCGCCCATCAAGCGTTACACCGACGCAGCCGCCGCCCAGCTCGCCGAACCGGCGGCCTATGTGCGCGCGGTGCTCGGGCCCGACCGGGCAAGCGCACCCACCATGCGACCTTATGACGGCGTGCGACCCGCGCCGGTCGTCAAGCCCCAGGAGGAACGCCCATGACCACCCCCACCACCGTTCGCCTGCCTGCCCGCAAGGCGGGCTGGTTCAACCACCCGGTGCTCTCGGTGCTGCTGGGGGTGAGCTGGCTCGCGCTGTCGCACAGCGTGGAGCTGGTGCACCTGCTCTCGGCTCTGCTCATCGGTCTCATCCTGCCGCGCCTGCTGCACCCGTTTCTGACCCCGGCGGACAACATCCAGTGGATGGCAGCGCTGCGCCTGACGGCGGTGGTGCTCAAGGACATCGTGCTGTCCAACATCACCGTGGCCCGGCTGGTGCTCGGTCCCATGAGCACGCCCCAGCCGGCCTGGCTGCCCGTGCCGCTGGCCACCGACCACCCGCGCATCAACGCGCTGTTCGCCACCATCATCACCACCACGCCGGGCACGGTGTCGTGCGTGATCGACGAGCAGCGCCACGAGATCCTGGTGCACGCGCTCAACTGCGACGACGCGCAGGCCATGATCGATGACATGAAGAACCGCTATGAAACGCCGCTGATGCAGATCTTCGGCCAGCAGGCGCGCAACGGGAGCACGACATGAACATCCTCGAGATCGCCCTGAACATCGCGCTGGCCGCAGTGACCATGTCCTTGCTGCTGTGCGGCTGGCGCCTGTTGCTCGGGCCCGAAACCACCGACCGACTGCTCGCTCTGGACACGCTCTACCTCAACACCGTGGCCCTCATCGTGGTGCTGGGCATGCGCTGGAACACCGCCCTGCTGTTCGAGGCCGCCTTGCTGGTGGCCATGCTCGGATTTGCATCCACCGTGGCGCTGGCCCGCTACCTCAGCCGCGGCGACGTGGTCGAATAAGGAGACAGCATGCATCCCGTCATCGAATGGACCGCCGCGATCCTGATCGTGATCGCCGCCTTCTTCCTGCTCGTGGGCGCCATCGGCCTGGCGCGCCTGCCCGACTTCTACATGCGCCTGCACGCTCCCACCAAGGCGTCCACGCTGGGCCTGGGTGGCGTATTGATTGCTTCGATTCTGGTGGCGGCGGCGCAAGGCCGTGCCGGTGTGGCCGAGCTGCTGATCACACTCTTTGTGTTCATCACCGCGCCGGTCTCGGCCAACCTCATGGCCCAGGCCGCGCTGCACCTCAAGCTGGCATCGCGCGCGCCGGTGCCGCGCGACGCGGTGCCCGAGCGGCGGGAAGGCTGAAGCCCAGGCCGGCGAGGTAGGCGTCCATGGTGTGGCGCCCGCTCTTCTCCAGGTCAAACGCCAACGGGTCCAGCAGCCAGTTCTGGATCAGCCCGTCCATGATCACGTGCAGGCCCAGGGCTGCGGTGGGCAAAGGCATGGGCAGCTTGATGTCTTCGCGGCGCACCACTTCGCGCAGTGCCTTCTCGGTCATGGCCACGCACTGGTTGCGCACCAGCAGGTGGCGGTCGCGCACCGCCTGCATCTCGCTCACATACTCCACCTTGTGCGTGGCCACCTCGAACACGCGGCGCGTCTGTTCGTCGGTGGCGGTCTGCTTGAGCGCGTTCATCATCGAATCGCGCAGCGAGAGCAGGGGGTTGTCGGCGGCTTCGGCCTTGCCCGCCGCGCAGGCCAGCGCGCCTTCCAGCGGCATGGTCACGCGCTCCATCATGGCGTTGAACAGGTCCGCCTTGTCCTTGAAATGCCAGTAGATGGCGCCGCGCGTGGTGCCCGCGGCGGTGGCGATGTCGTTGAGCGATGTGCGCGAAACGCCATGCGCCTGAAACAAATGCTCTGCAGCATCGAGCAGGGTGTTGCGGGTCACCAGCGCATCGGCTTTGGTGCGTCGAACCATGATGTTTGTCTCCAGAAAGCACGTCCTTGAGTGATCGCAGGACTATACATACATTCTTGTATGTATGTATACTTCGCCGCTTTGCGATGGATCAACAAGTCAGGTCATGGCCTGCTTGCCTGCCTCGCCCCCCTTCCATCCCAAGGATTCCCATGCCCGCCTTGAGCCCCATCAAGTCTGCGCCTGTCTCGCGCACCCGGTTTGTTTCGTCTCCCCCAAACCACCTGCTGCGAGGCCTGTCGGTGCTGGCGCTGGCGGTGGTGTTGAGCGCCTGCGGCAAGACCGAAGCCCCTGCTGCTGCCGGCGCCATGCCTGCGCCCGAAGTGGGCGTGATCACGGTGGTGCCCGGTGATGTGGGACTGGTGACCGAACTGCCGGGTCGCCTTGAAGCCTCGCGCGTGGCGCAGGTGCGGGCGCGGGCGGCGGGCATCCTGCAGGAACGGCTGTTCCGCGAAGGCAGCGATGTCAAGGCCGGCCAACAGCTGTACCGCATCGACGCGGCGCCGTATGCCGCCGCGTTGCAGAGCGCCCAGGCCGGTCTGGCCCGCTCGCAGGCCAACCTCACGCAGGCCACCGCGCTGGCCGAACGTTACGCACCGCTGGTGAAGGAAAACGCCATCAGCCAGCAGGAATACGCGAGCGCGGTGGCGGCGCAGAAACAGGCCGAGGCCGATGTGGCCGCGGGCCGGGCGGCTGTGCAGACCGCCAACATCACGCTGGGTTATGCGCGCGTGACCGCGCCCATCTCGGGCCGCATCGGCCGTTCGCTGGTGACCGAGGGTGCGTTGGTCGGGCAGGGTGAAGCCACCCAGCTCGCCGTCATCCAGCAGATCAACCCCATGTATGTGAACTTCACCCAGTCGGCCGCCGAGGTCTACCAGTTGCGCAAGGCCATGGACAGCGGCCAGCTCAAGGGCGCGGGCGCTCAGGCCGCGGCTGTGCAGGTGGTGATGGAAGACGGCAGCGTCTATGAGCAACCAGGCCGTTTGTTGTTCTCCGACCTCACCGTGGACAGCGCCACCGGTCAGGTGACGCTGCGTGCCGAAGTGCCCAACCCGGGCGGTCGCTTGTTGCCGGGGCTTTACGTGCGCGTGCGGCTGGAGCAGGCCACGGCGGGCAACGCGATCACGCTGCCGCAGCAGGCGGTGACGCGTTCGGCCCAGGGCGACACGGTGTCGGTGGTGGACGCCGAAGGCAAGATTGCCAAGCGAAAGGTCAAGGTTGGTGGTCAGCAGAACGGTCGCTGGGTGATCCTGGACGGGCTCAAGGCGGGTGAGCAGGTCATGGTCGACGGTTTCCAGAAACTGCAGATGATGCCGCCCGGCACGCCGGTGAAGGCTGTGCCGTGGCAAGCGCCCGGCAGTGCACCGGCCGCGACAGCGCCAGCGCCAGCGGCTGCGAAGTAAGGAGCGCCCGACATGGCGAAATTCTTCATCGAACGGCCCATCTTCGCGTGGGTGATCGCGCTCTTCATCATGGTGATGGGCGCGGTGTCCATCACGCAGCTGCCGATTGCGCAGTACCCGCCGGTGGCACCGCCCTCCATTGTCATCAATGCTTCTTACCCGGGCGCTTCGGCCGCCACGCTGGAAAACAGCGTGCTGTCGGTGATCGAGCAGGAAATGAACGGCTCGCCCGGCCTGATCTACATGGAGTCGGTGGCGCAGGCCAACGGCACGGGCAGCATCACGCTGAGCTTCGAGACCGGCACCGACGCCGCGCTGGCGCAGGTGGACGTGCAGAACCGCCTTTCGCGCGCATCGCCACGCCTGCCCGCTGCCGTGACGCAGCAGGGCGTGCGCGTGGACCGCTCGCGCAGCAACTTCCTGCTGTTCGCCATCCTGTCCAGCGACGACCCCGCCTGGAATCCGGTGGCCCTGGGCGACTACGCATCGCGCAGCGTGGTGCCCGAGCTGCAACGCCTGCCCGGCGTGGGTCAGGCGCAGCTGTTCGGCACCGAGCGCGCCATGCGCATCTGGATCGACCCGGCCAAGCTGCTCGGCTACAACCTGAGCGCGGCCGATGTCACCAATGCCATCCGCGCGCAAAACGCGCAGGTCTCGGCGGGTGAGATCGGCGCCTTGCCCAACGTGGGCGGCCAGAGCATCGCGGCCACCGTGGTGGTCAACGGCCAGCTGGCCAATGTGGAACAGTTCGGCAACGTGGTGCTGCGCGCCACGGCCGACGGCGCCACCGTGCGCCTGAAAGACGTGGCCCGCATTGAGCTGGGTGCGCAGGCCTACGCCACCTCGGCGCGCCTGAACGGCAAGCCGTCCACCGGCATCGGTGTGCAGCTCTCGCCGAGCGGCAACGCGCTGGCCACGGCCGACGCGGTGCGCGCCAAGATGACCGAGCTGGAGCGCTTTTTCCCCGCCGGCATGACCTGGGCGATCCCCTACGACAGCTCGCGCTTCGTGAGGATCTCCATCGAGCAGGTGGCCATCACGCTGGCCGAAGCCATGCTGCTGGTGTTCCTGGTGATGTTCCTGTTCCTGCAGAACATCCGCTACACCATCATCCCCACCATCGTGGTGCCGGTGGCGCTGCTGGGCACGTTCGCCGTGCTGCTGGCCATGGGCTTCTCCATCAACGTGCTCACCATGTTCGGCATGGTGCTCGTGATCGGCATCGTGGTGGACGATGCGATCGTGGTGGTGGAGAACGTCGAGCGCATCATGAGCGAGGAAGGTTTGCCGCCGCTGGAAGCCACGCGCAAGGCCATGACCCAGATCTCCGGCGCCATCATCGGTGTGACGGTGGTGCTGATCTCGGTGTTTGTGCCGCTGGCCTTCTTTGCCGGTTCGGTGGGCAACATCTACCGCCAGTTCTCGGCGGTCATGGGTGTGTCGATCGCGTTTTCGGCGTTTCTTGCTCTCTCGCTCACACCCGCCCTGTGCGCCACGCTGCTCAAGCCGGTGGAAGCCGGTCACCACCACGAGAAGAAGGGCTTCTTCGGCTGGTTCAACCGCGGCTTTGCGCGCACCGCCAAGGGCTACGAAGGGGGCGTGGCCAAGCTGCTGCCGCGCGCCGGCCGCACCCTGGTCATCTACCTGGCCATCGTCGCCGCTGCGGTGGTGGTCTACATGCGCCTGCCCACCTCGTTCCTGCCCGGTGAAGACCAGGGCACGATGCTGGTCAATGTGCAGCTGCCGCCCGGCGCCACGCAGGAGCGCACGCTCGAAGTCATCAAACAGGTGGAGGGCTTCATCCTCAAGCAGCCCGAGGTGCAGAGCATGGTCGGCGTGCTCGGCTTCAGCTTCTCCGGCCAGGGCCAGAACGCCGCGCTGGCCTTCATCACGCTCAAGGACTGGAAGGAACGGACGGCAGAGGGCAGCTCGGCGCAGGCGGTGGCCGGCCGGGCGTTCGGCGCGCTCTCGGGTGTGCGCGATGCGTTCATCTTGCCGCTGAGCCCGCCTCCCATTCCCGAACTGGGTTCGTCTTCCGGCTTCAGCTTCCGCCTGCAAGACCGGGGAGGTCTGGGTCGTGAGGCGCTGCTGGGCGCGCGCAACCAGCTGTTGGGCCTGGTGTCGCAAAGCAAGGTGCTGGCCCAGGTGCGCCCGGACGGACTGGAAGACGCGCCGCAGTTGCAGATCGATATCGACCGTGACAAGGCCAATGCGCTGGGCGTGGGGTTCGATGCGATCAACGCGGCCATCGGTACCGCGCTGGGCTCGACCTACGTGAACGACTTCCCCAATGCGGGGCGCCTTCAACGCGTGGTGGTGCAGGCCGACGCGCCGGCGCGCATGCAACCCGACGACCTGCTGCGCCTGAACGTGGTCAACAACAAGGCGCAGGCCGTGCCCCTTTCGGCGTTTGCCTCCACCAAATGGATCACCGGTCCGATGCAGACGGTGCGCTACAACGGCTACCCGTCCATGCGCATCAGCGGCAGCGCAGCGCCCGGCGCCAGCACCGGCGACGCCATCGCCGAGATGGAACGGCTGGCGGCCCAGCTGCCGCAAGGCATTGGCTACGAGTGGACCGGTCAGACGCGTGAGGAAAAGCTGGCAGGTTCACAAGCCATCGTCCTCTACGCCTTCGCCATCCTGGCGGTGTTCCTGTGCCTGGCCGCGCTCTACGAGAGCTGGACGATCCCGCTGTCGGTGATTCTGGTGGTGCCGCTGGGTGTCATCGGAGTGCTGCTGGCCACCTTGTTCCGCGGGTACTCGAACGACGTGTATTTCCAGGTGGGGCTGATCACCATCATCGGTCTGTCGGCGAAAAACGCGATCCTGATCATCGAGTTTGCGAAAGACCTGCAGGCGCAGGGCAAGGGCGTGATCGAGTCGGCGCTGGCCGCAGCCCACCTGCGTTTCCGCCCCATCGTCATGACCTCGCTGGCGTTCACCCTGGGCGTGTTGCCGCTGGCCCTGGCCTCCGGCGCAGGCTCGGCCAGCCAGCGCGCCATCGGCACCGGCGTGATCGGCGGCATGCTCACCGGCACGGTGCTGGCGGTCGTGTTCGTGCCGATCTTCTTTGTGGTGGTGCGCACGCTGTTCAAAGGCAGCGAGCGACAACGCCAGCGTGATGCCGAGCAGGCGCAACAACACGGAGTGCACTGAGATGAGCCACCTTCGCTTCGGAGCCCTGAGCCTCGCGGTTCTTGCGCTCTCCGCCTGTTCGTTCACGCCCAGGTACGAGCGCCCCGCCGCACCCGTGGCCGCCACCTTCCCCGGTCAAGCCGCACCCGTCGCGGCCCAAGGCGACAACATGGCCTGGCGCGAGTTCGTGGGCGATGCCCGCTTGCGCGACCTGATCGCGCTGGCGCTGGCCAACAACCGCGACCTGCGCGTGGCCACGCTCAACATCGAGCAGGTGCGTGCGCAGTACCAGATCCGCCGCGCCGACCAGTTCCCGTCGGTGGGCCTGGCCGCAGCCGGCAACCGCCAGCCCGATGGCAATGGCGGCATCGCCAGCACCTACAGCGTGGGCCTGGCCCTGAGCAGCTGGGAGATCGATTTCTTCGGACGCCTCGGCAGTCTCAAAGAGGCGGCGCTGGCCCAGTACCTCGCCAGCGAAGAGGCGCGCCACGCTGCGCAAACCAGTCTGGTGGCGGCCGTGGCCAGCACCTGGCTGAGCCTGCAGACCAACGACGAGCTGCTGGCCCTGACCCAGCGCACCGTCGCCACCCGCCAGGACTCCTTGCGACTGAGCCAGCTGCGCTTTGACAACGGCGCCACTTCCGCGCTGGACCTGCGCCAGGCCGAGTCGCTCACGGCTGCCGCGCAGTCCGCGCTGGCCCAGCAGCGCAGAGCGCGTGCGCTCGACCTCAACGCGCTCACGCTGCTGGTGGGCCAGACGCCGCCACCCTCACTGCTGCCCGCGCCTCCCACCGTGCCCGAAGCCATCACGGCCAACAACGCGGTTGCTGTGCCGGTGGCGCCCGTGCCCGCCGCAGCCATGCTGCGCGATGTGCCGGCGGGCCTGCCGTCCGACCTGCTCACGCGCCGCCCGGACATCCGTCAGGCCGAGCAGCAGCTGATCGCGGCCAACGCCAACATCGGTGCGGCGCGCGCGGCGTTCTTCCCGCGCATCTCGCTCACCGCCAGCGCGGGCACGGCCAGCAGCAGTCTTTCGGGCTTGTTTGAAAGCGGCTCCTGGGGCTTCACGCTCGCGCCACAGGCGCTGTTGCCGATCTTTGATGCCGGGCGCAACAACGCCAACCTCGGCTCCGCCAAGGCCGCGCGCGACATCGCGGTGGCTCAGTACGAGAAATCGATCCAGACCGCGTTCCGCGAGGTGGCGGATGCGCTGGCCGGCAGCGCCACGCTGGGCGACCAGCTCACGGCCCAGCAGCTGCAGGCCACGGCCGAGGCCGAGCGTTTCCGCCTGGCAGAACTGCGCTACCGCAACGGGGTGTCGAGTTTCCTGGACGTGCTGGACGCGCAGCGTTCGCTGTTCACGACGCAGCAGGCGCTGGCGCAAACGCGGCTGGCGCAACAGCAAAACCGGGTGGCTTTGTACAAAGCCCTGGGTGGCGGCTGGACAGAGTAACTGGCCCCCACGCTCCCCCGCTGTGCGAGGTCCGCTGCGCCCCAGGGGGGGGGCTGATCCGGCTTGGGGCGGCCCGGCGCCGGATCGACTGGCTCCGGAGTGCTGTGTCTTGCCCAAGGCACCCGAGGATCCGGCTCCGCCGGTCCCAGGGTGCGCCCCCCTTTCAAGGGGGGACGCGCGAAGCGCGGCGGGGGGTTATGTCTTCAAATCGTAGAACTTCACGATGTGTTGCCACGCCACCTGTGGATCGTCCACGTACTGGAAAAGCTCCAGGTCGTCGGGTGAGATCGCGCCTTCTTCCACCAGCACATCGAGGTTGATCAGGCGCTTCCAGTAGCTTGAGCCGAACAGCAGGATCGGCACCGGCTTGGCCTTCTTGCATTGCACCAGCGTGATCACCTCGAACAGCTCGTCGAGCGTGCCAAAGCCACCGGGGAAGGCGAGGAGGGCCTTGGCGCGCATCATGAAATGCATCTTGCGCAGCGCGAAGTAGTGGAACTTGAAACTCAGCTCGGGTGACACATACGGGTTGGCCGCTTGCTCGTGCGGCAGCGCGATGTTCAGGCCCACGTTGAGCGCGCCTTCGTCGTGTGCACCGCGGCTGGCGGCTTCCATGATGCCGGGGCCGCCGCCCGTGCAGATGTACAGCTGGTCGGCCGTGGGGCAGCTGGCGCTGTAGCGTGCCACCGTGCGGGCGAATTCGCGGGCGTGGTCGTAGTAAGGCGCATTGCGCACCATGGCTTTGGCGCGTGCGATATCTGCCGCCTCACCACTGCGCTCTGCACGCACCAGCATCTCTTGCGCTTCGCTGGCTTCGCGAAAGCGCGCGCTGCCGAACACCACCACCGTGTTTTCAATGCCGGCGTCACGTTGTGCCAGGTCGGGCTTGAGCATCTCCAGCTGAAAGCGGATGCCCCGTGTTTCGCGGCGCAGCAGAAATTCGGGGTCGGCAAAGGCGAGGCGGTAGGCGTCGGCGTGCAGGGCATTGCCTTCGTTGGCGTGGGTTTGCAGCTCGGCCCAGGCATCGGCCAGGCGCCGTTCGTTGAGGTTCTGTTTGGTTTCCATGAGAGGCTCCTTGAATCGTCAGTGTCGGTGACTTGTGTGACTACAGTCCGAGCGCCAGGGCCAGCGGCACGAACAGGATGGCCAGCGCATTGCCCAGCATGATCATGGCGCCCACCTTGTCGGGCTCCTGGTGGTAACGCTCGGCGAGCATGAACTGCATCACCGCCGGGGGCAGGGCGGCGAACAGCAGCAGCTGTCCGCGCGCCGCACCCTCCAGGCCGAGTGCCCAGGCCAGCGGAATGCCGATGGCCAGTCCAATGATGGGCCGCGCCAGGGCGCCGAGCAAACCCAGCGCCAGGCCCGAGCGGGTGAGGGCGGTGAGCCGCACGCCCAGTGCGAACAGCATCATGGGCAGCAGCGCGTCGCCCAGCAGCTTCAAACCCGAGAGCACCACGTCGGGTGGGCGCACCTCGGTGAGTGCGCTGATGAAGCCCAGCGCGGTTCCGATCATGAGTGGGCTGGTGAGCAGGTCGCGTGTGCGCGCCAGGCGGCTGGTGATGCGCGCGCCCAGCGAGAAGTGCAGCAGGTTGCTGACCGAAAACAGCGCCACGGACGCGCCGAAGTTGGCCGGGCCGAAGGCCAGCAGCGCCAGCGGCAGGCCCATGTTGCCGCAGTTGTTGAACATCACCACCGGCACCAGGGTGCGCGGCTGTGCGCCGAATGCTTTGGCCAGCGGCCAGGCCAGCAGGCCACTGAGCAGGATGAGCACGGTGCCGCCGAACAGCAGCGCGGTGTGGTCGGCCATGCGGAAGTCGCGCGAGGCCAATGCCGAATACACCAGCAGCGGCGCCAGCACGTCGAGCGCGATGCGGTTGAACACCGACATGTCGGGCACGCTTCGGCGCGCGTAGCCGTAGCCGATGACCACGATCAGGAAGACCGGGATGATGACGTCGGTGATGCGGGCGATCAGGTCCATGGCGCGGGGTGTTGGGTACAAACGAAAGAGGCTCCCGCAGGAGCCTCTTGAACCGAACGATCAGCGTGTGATCAGACCCGTTTGCGGTATTCGCCGGTGCGGGTGTCGATCTCGATCTTGTCGTCCTGCGCAACGAACAAAGGCACCGACACTTCAAAGCCGGTGGCGATCTTGGCGGGCTTGAGCACCTTGCCGGACGTGTCGCCCTTGACGGCGGGTTCGGTCCAGGTGATCACGCGCTCGACGCTGGTGGGCAGTTCGACCGAGATGGCCTTGCCGTCGTAGAACACCACTTCCACGGTCATGCCGTCTTCGAGGTAGTTCAGTGCGTCGCCCATGTTCTCGGCTTCCACCTCGTACTGGTTGAAGTCGGCGTCCATGCAGACGTACATCGGGTCGGCGAAGTAGGAGTAGGTGCACTCCTTCTTGTCCAGAATGATCTGGTCCATCTTGTCGTCGGCCTTGCAGACGACTTCGGTGGCCATGTTGTTGAGCAGGGCCTTGAGCTTCAGGCGCACGGTGGCGGCACCACGGCCGCCGCGGCTGTATTCGGTTTTCAGGACGATCATCGGGTCCTTGCCGTGCATGATGACGTTGCCGGCGCGGAGTTCTTGAGCGATTTTCATAAGGGTTCCAACGGTTGGGCCGCGTGCTCCCGGCGTGGGCTGGACACCCGGGAACTTAGCTGATGGCTGCGATCTGTGCGGCGAGGCAGACGGCTGGCGGAAGCGGTGGCCGACGTGTTGTCCGGGCCGGATTTCCGCAAAGCCTCGAATTTTATCGCTTTTCCTGTGCGAAGCGGCCCAGCTGGCTGGCCAGGTCGGGCTGGGCGAGCAGGCGCTGGCGCGCAGACAGCACGCAGGCTCGCCATTCGACCAGCGTCGCGGCGTCGGGCCACACCGGGGCGGCGCTGCCGATGCCGTTCCAGGCGCGGTGCAGGGCACGCAGCGTGGGCGGTGCCTGCAGCCAGTCGAGGAAGGCGTCGAGCTTGGCGTGGTGCGCGTCGTCGTGCTGCGGGTAGATCTGCCAGACGAAGGGCTGGCCGGCCCAGAGCGCGCGCACCAGCGAGTCTTCGCCGCGCACGAAGTTGAGGTCGCACGCCCAGAGCAGGTGGTCGAAGTCGGGTTGGGTGAGCAGCGGCAGGGCGTGCAGCTGGCCGGTCGGGGAAGCCTGCGCCGCGCGCCAGGCGCGCCCGGGCGTGACCAGCCATTGCCATGACGCTTGCGCTGACTGGCGCAGCACCTCGGGCAGGCCGGCGGGTTCGTAGCAGAACAGGCTGGCGCGGGGTTGCGCGGATGGCAGGCCCAGGCCGTGCAGCCAGGCTTGGGCGTCAAACGTGGCCTGCCGCTGCAGCAGGTCGGGCTCGCGCAGCAGGCCACCGGTGCGTTCGGTGAAGCCGGGGTAGAAAAACCACTTGGTGAGTCCTCGCAGCGGGCCGCTCATGACCGGCGAGGGCAGGCGGTGCGAGCGCTCCACGTAGGGCTCGGCGCTCAGGTATTCGAGGTTGATCCACACCGGCGGGCGCGCACCGCCGGCCAGGCGCGTGGCGAGGTTGTCGATGCATTCGGGCGGTGGCTCGCAGCCAAAGGCCTCGATCCAGACGTCGGCCAGGGGCAACCGGGTTGCTTGTCCGTCGGGCAGTGGTGTGCTCCAGTGCAGCACCTCGATGCCTTCCACCTGGCCTTCGAGTGCGCCGGGCGCCATCCAGGCCAGCGCCTGCGGATCGTCGAGCCACAGGCGCACGTGTTCGCCGCGGCGTGCGAGTTCGGCCGAGAGCCGCCAGCACACGCCCACGTCGCCGAAGTTGTCGATCACCCTGCAGAAAATGTCCCAACGCATGACCGCCATTGTCGCGGCATGGCTTTCAAGGCCGCGCACAATACGCGCCCATGTCCAGCACGCCCATCCCAGCCAGCCATTCCGACCAACTGCTCA
Organism: Hydrogenophaga sp. RAC07; assembly: GCF_001713375.1. Lineage (NCBI taxonomy): Bacteria > Pseudomonadati > Pseudomonadota > Betaproteobacteria > Burkholderiales > Comamonadaceae > Hydrogenophaga > Hydrogenophaga sp. RAC07. The sequence goes on along the minus strand of NZ_CP016449.1, from coordinate 2,317,550 downwards.
GCGAAGTGGCCGCACTCCCCGGGCTGCCCGGCGTGTACCGCTATTTCGACGCGCAGGGCCAGCTGCTCTACGTGGGCAAGGCGCGCAACCTGAGGAAGCGCGTGTCGAGTTATTTCCAGAAGAGCCACGACGGCACGCGCATCGGCCACATGATCAGCAAGATCGTGCGCATGGAGACCACGGTGGTGCGCTCCGAGGCCGAGGCGTTGCTGCTGGAGAACAACCTCATCAAGACGTTGAACCCCAAGTTCAACATCCTGTTCCGCGACGACAAGAGCTACCCATACCTCAAGATCACGGGCACGCGCGAAACCTTCCGCACCTCGGCCAGGATGCCGGTGCCCTCGCTCGCGTTTCCACGCATGGCGTACTACCGCGGCGTGGTGGACCGGCGTCACAGCTATTACGGGCCCTATCCCAGCGCCTGGGCGGTCAAGGAATCCATCACGCTGCTGCAGAAGGTGTTTCGCCTGCGCACCTGCGAAGACACGGTGTTTGCCAACCGCACGCGGCCTTGCCTGCTCTACCAGATCAAGCGCTGCAGCGGCCCCTGTGTGGACTTGGTCGACAGCGAGGACTACGCGCGCGACGTGCAGGACGCCGAGCGTTTTCTGCGGGGTGAAACGCAGGCCGTGCTCGATGCGCTGGAACAGCGCATGCTGGGGCACGCCGAAAAACTCGAGTTTGAACAGGCCGCCGAGCTGCGCAACCAGATGACCGCGCTCTCGCGCGTGTTGCACCAGCAGACCATGGACAACCTGTCCGACAAGGACGTAGACGTGCTGGCGGTCAAGGTGCATGGTGGACGCGCCTGCGTGAACCTGGCCATGGTGCGCGGCGGGCGCCACCTCGGCGACCGGCCGTATTTTCCCGCGCATGTGGACGACGCCACCGCGATCGACAACGCGCTTTCTGAAGAAGGCGATGCGCCCACCGGCGACCCGGCCGAGCGCGTGGCCGTGCAGGTGCTCGAAGCCTTCATTGCCCAGCACTACCTGGGCATTGCCATGCCCCAGATCCTGGTGACCAGCCACGCGGTGGGCCGGCCGCTGCTGGACGCGTTGTCCGAACAAACAGGTGCCAAGGTGAGCGCGGTGCACAACCCGCGCGAGCACCGCCGCAGCTGGCTGGAGATGGCGCAGAAGAACGCCGACATCGCGCTGGCGCGGCTGCTGGCCGAAGAGGGCAGCCAGCAGGCGCGCACCCGCGCACTGGCCGATGCCCTGCAGCTGCCCGACGACCAGCTCGATACCCTGCGCATCGAGTGCTTCGACATTTCGCACACGGCCGGTGAATCCACCCAGGCCTCGTGTGTGGTGTTCGAAGGCCACAAGATGCAAAACAGCCAGTACCGCCGCTACAAGATCGAAGGCATCACCGGCGGCGACGACTACGCCGCCATGAAGCAGGTGCTGCTGCGGCGCTACGGCAAGATCGCCGAGGCGATGCGCTCGGACGACGTACCGCCGCCGGACCTCACCGTTCCGGCTGAGCCCGCCCTTGGACAGGCTCAGGACGATCGGCGTGCTGACCAGGACGCATCGGATGCTTTGTCTGCCGAACCCACCGCGGAGTCCATCACCGGCCCGCGCATGCCCGACCTGGTGCTCATCGACGGAGGCAAAGGGCAGGTGAGCATGGCGCGCGAGGTGTTCCAGCAACTGGGCCTGGACCTCTCACTCATCGTGGGTGTGGAAAAAGGCGAGGGCCGCAAGGTCGGTCTGGAAGAGTTGGTGTTCGCCGATGGCCGCGAGAAGGTCTACCTGGGCCACGACTCCGCGGCGTTGATGCTGGTGGCACAGATCCGCGACGAAGCGCACCGTTTTGCCATCACCGGCATGCGCGCCCAGCGCGCCAAGGTGCGCACCGGCGGCAGCAAGCTCGAAGACATCCCGGGTGTGGGGCCGAAGAAACGGGCGCGTTTGCTGCAGCGTTTCGGCGGTGTGCGTGGCGTGGCGTCAGCCAGCGTGGACGACCTGTGCACCGTGGAAGGCATCTCGGCCGAGCTGGCCGACGCCATCTACCGCGCCCTGCATTGACCCGGCGGATCAGGCGAACGTGCTGCCGTGCATGCCGTGGTGAAGCAGTTCGGCTGGAACGGTGGCTGCCCATGGCGAAGCGCAGGGCAATGACGGTGTGCTTCTGGGACCACTCAGGATCGGACGTTCGGCCCACCAGGCCTTCGCCGCGTCACCCGAGCATGTGTCACCCAGCCACGTCTTGACCCGGCTCGAGCTCCATTCTGGGCGCCGGCGCAGGCTGCGTGCGGTCTGGCGTGCAAACAGCTCCAGCATCCGGTGGCGCAGCTGCAGCGATTGACCGAAGGGCGAGACCCAATCGATCAGCCAGAGCCGGTCACCGCTTCGCCAGTCGGCTGGCGCCAAGGGGGTGGAGGGGTCCTTGATGAAACGGCTCTCGGCCTGTGCGTTCAGACAGGCGTAGAGCAGCAAGGCCACCGGGTCCCGCTGTTGGTTGTGCTTGCCGGTGCAGACCAGCACATACTGACCTTGCCGGATCGGCTCCAGCAGGCGCTTTTCCAGGTTCTTGATGGAGAGTTGTCGGTGGCGGGGCACTTGCATCCAGAGCCAAACGGCCGCGCCAAACGCCTCGCCGATGCGATTGGCTTGTCCGGTGAGTTGCGGTGCTTGAAGGTGGTGCGTCGTGTGCATGGTCAGGCTCCTGCTCGGGTGTGGGATCCGCGCTGCGCGGATGGTTGAAATGCATTCCAAAGGATTCTTTTTTGGTCGATTGATTGTCTTTCAAGTAATTGTTTGGAATGCTTTTGACGGTGGGAAAAACGGCATGAAGTCGGGGCCTCCGTGAGAAAGTCCGCGAGCCTGTTCCCGCTCACTGCCCAAGCTGCGGCACGCAGCCTGCGCAGAGGCCGCGTATGGCAACGCAGCGGGGCTGCTTGACCCAGCCCGCATAATCGCGCTATGTTTTTCAACCTCCCCACCCTGCTCACCTGGGCACGCATCGTGGCCATCCCGCTGATCGTGGGGGTGTTCTATCTGGAAGACATGAGCGTGGCGCAGCAGAACCTGATCGCCACGGTGATGTTTGTCGTGTTCGCACTGACCGACTGGGCCGACGGCTATCTCGCGCGCAGGCTCAACCAGACCTCGGCTTTCGGGGCATTTCTTGATCCGGTGGCCGACAAGTTCCTGGTGTGCGCGGCGCTGCTGGTGCTGGTGCACCTGGACCGTGCCGATGTGTTTGTCGCACTCATCATCATCGGCCGCGAGATCGCCATCTCGTCCCTGCGCGAGTGGATGGCCATCATTGGCGCCACCAAGAGTGTGGCGGTGCACATGATCGGCAAGATCAAGACCACCGTGCAGATGGTGGCGATTCCGTTCCTGCTGTTCGACGGCACGCTGTTCCAGCTGATCGACACGCGGCTCTGGGGCACCTGGCTGATCTGGATCTCGGCCGTGCTCACGGTGTGGTCGATGGTGTACTACCTGCAGAAGGCCATTCCCGAAATCCGGGCGAAGTCGCGCTGAGGCCTTGGCGATGCATTCCCCGACGCAAGACAATGCGTGGCTGCGCGCCATGCCCTGGGTGTTCGTGCTGATCTGGAGCACCGGTTTCATCGTGGCGCGCTACGGCATGCCGCACGCTCCGCCCATGAAGTTCCTCGCGGTGCGCTATGCGCTCTCCATCGCCTGTTTCCTGCCCTGGATCGTGCTCGCCGGTGTGAAGTGGCCCACCACCCGCACGCAGTGGTTCCACCTCGCGGTGACCGGTGTGCTGATGCACGCGGGTTATCTGGGTGGTGTGTGGGCAGCGGTCAAGGCGGGCATGGGCTCGGGCCTGTCTTCGCTCATCGTCGGCCTGCAGCCGGTGCTCACCGCGATCTGGCTCTCCGGCACCGGCTCCAAGGTGAGCAAGCGCCAGTGGCTCGGTCTGGTGTTGGGATTCGCCGGCCTGGTGCTGGTGGTCTCGCGCAAGTTCGGCGCCGGTGGGCCGGGCGATCAGGCCAACTGGTTCAACCTGTCGCTGGCGGTCATGGCCCTGTTTGCCATCACCATCGGCACGCTTTACCAGAAGCGTTTTGTGGCGGCTTGCGATGTGCGCACCGCCAATGCGGTGCAGCTGCTCGCTGCACTGCTCGTCACGCTGCCGCTGACTTTGCTGGAAGCGGAGTCGATGCGCTGGAACGGTGAACTGGTGGGCGCCATGGCCTGGAGTGTGCTGGGCCTCACGCTGGGCGGCAGCTCGCTGCTGTACCTGCTGATCCAGCGCGGTGCTGCGGCCAGTGTCACCAGCCTCATGTACCTCGTGCCTCCGTGCACCGCGCTGATCGCGTGGGTGCTGTTCGCCGAGCCCATCACCGCCGTCACGCTGGCCGGCACCGCGCTCACCGCTTTTGGCGTGAGCCTGGTGGTGCGCGCTTCGCGCTAGGGGCACGCCGAGCGGGTTTCCAGGGTTCCTTGCGGAAGCGCTCCGCCAGAAAGTCCACCAACAGGCGGATGCGCCGCGGGGTCTGGGAGCGGAAGGGCGCGAGCCAGTGGATGTCGGCGTCCGCCATCGCCTGATCGGGCAGGACCCGCACGAGTTCTCCGCTGGCCAGCTGCGGCGCAATGTCCCACAGGCTGCGCAACATGATGCCGCGACCTGCCAGGCACCAGTCACGCACCATCTCGCCCGAGTTGCTGGAGAGCGGACCGTTCACCGGCACATGTTTCACCTGCGTTTCACCCGTACTCTGCAGCCGCCAGTGGTCGAAACGCCGGCCAGGCCCGCCACCGTTTTCGCGCACCACCAGACAGCTGTGGCTGGCGAGGTCTTGCAGCGTGCGGGGTGTGCCGTGTTGCTGCAAATAACCGGGTGCGGCCACCAGCACGCGCTGGTTGCCGGCGAGTCGCCGCGACACCCATTCAGCCGCGCGTTCGTTCGGTGCATTCCAGAGCCAGATGGCGCCATCAAACCCGTCCACCGCCAGGTCGGGCAGCTGTTCGGTGAGCTGCAACTGCACCTGCACACCGGGGTGCCCCGCCTGGAAATCGGCAATCGCCGGGCCCACCCAGAGGCGGCCAAACCCGAAGGTGGCCGCCAGGCGCACCGGTCCGGCGGGTTCGGCCTGGCGTTCGCGCAATTCGGCCTGCACGTCGTCGAACGCGCGCAGCAGGTGCACCGCGCGTTCGCACAGCGTGTCGCCTTCGGCCGTGGGGCTCACGCGCCGCGTGGTGCGCTGGAACAGTTTCAGACCCAGACCCGCCTCCAGCGCGGCCAGGCGCTTCGTCACGGCCGAGGGGGCCACGCGCAGCGCGCGGGCGGCCATCACCAAGCTGCCGTGTTGGCGCACGGCGAGCACGAGTTCCAGATCGGGGCGGTCCAATTGTTTCCTTTCTGGATTGAATCAATTGCCGGATTATTGCTTCGGCGCGGGCTATGCTGGCGACTTTCCAAGACCTGACCGAAGGAGCATCCATGAGCCAGCACCGCATCGCCGTCATCGCCGGAGACGGCATCGGCACCGAAGTCATGCCCGAGGGCATCCGCGTGCTCGAAGCTGCGGCAACGAAGTTCGGCATCGATCTGCAGTTCGACCACTTCGACTTCTCCAGCTGCAACTACTTCGAGCGCCACGGCAAGATGCTGCCCGACGACTGGAAAGACCAGATCGGCGGGCACGAAGCCATCTACTTCGGTGCGGTGGGCTGGCCCGACAAGGTGCCCGACCACATCTCGTTGTGGGGTTCGCTGCTGTTGTTTCGCCGCGAGTTCGACCAGTACGTCAACGTGCGGCCCGCGCGCCTCATGCCCGGTGTGATCGCGCCGGTGGTTCGGCGCGACGGCAGCGCTCGCGCGCCGGGCGAAATCGACATGGTGATCGTGCGCGAGAACACCGAGGGTGAGTACTCCAGCATCGGGGGGCGCATGTACCCCGGCACCGAGCGCGAGATCGTGATGCAGGAAACCGTGATGTCGCGCATCGGTGTGGACCGCGTGCTGCGCTACGCCTTCGAGACCGCGCGCTCGCGGCCCAAGAAACACCTGACCAGCGCCACCAAGAGCAACGGCATCGCCATCACCATGCCTTACTGGGACGAACGCGTGGCCGAAATGGCCAAGGAGTACCCGGACGTGCGGGTCGACAAGTTCCACATCGACATCCTCACCGCGCACTTCGTGCAGCGCCCCGACTTCTTCGATGTGGTGGTGGGCAGCAACCTGTTCGGCGACATCCTGTCCGACCTGGGCCCGGCCTGCACCGGCACCATCGGCATTGCACCCAGTGCCAACCTCAACCCCACGCGTCAACACCCCTCTTTGTTCGAGCCCGTACACGGATCGGCACCCGACATTGCAGGCAGGGGCATTGCGAACCCGATCGGTCAGATCTGGTGCGGTGCGCTCATGCTCGACTTCCTGGGATACCGCTCGGCGCACGATGCGATGATGAACGCCATCGAAGCGGTGCTGCAACCTGGCAGCGGCGCGCCCCGCACAGCCGACCTGGGTGGAACGGCGAGTACCACCGATGTCGGACGCGCGATTGCGCAGGCGATCAAGGGGTGATCCGGGGCGCTGTGCGCGACGGGACGCCCGTTGAAAGCGTCTAGAATCCTGCCCCTTGTGCCGCCGGGATCGGGCGCGCGACCCTCGTGTATTGACAGGGGTTGCGGCCCATGGGTCTAATCACTTTTCGCGCGTCGTGGTCATCACCTCGTCCAGCGATCAACAGAACCAGTCCCACGGCATCCAACCGCGCCGTTCCAGGACAAGCTTTGTACCTTCGGAACAACTCATCTCATTTCAAGAGGGGCCATTTGTGAACAAAACAGAACTCGTCGAACACATCGCCAAGAACGCCGACATCTCCAAGGCCGCCGCCACGCGCGCACTCGACTCGACCATCACCGCGATCCGCACCACGCTCAAGAAAGGCGGCACCGTGTCGCTCGTGGGCTTTGGCTCGTTTGCCGTGACCAAGCGCCCCGCTCGCAAGGGCCGCAACCCGCGCACCGGCGACGAGATTAAAATCAAGGCCGCCAAGGTGCCGAAGTTCCGTCCGGGCAAGGCCCTCAAAGACGCACTGAACTGAAGGTGACGCCTCTTTCCCGGTGGGGTGCTTAGCTCAGTTGGCAGAGCGGCTCCTTTACACGGAGTAGGTCGGCGGTTCGACCCCGTCAGCACCCACCACCATCGAAAAGGCGAACCCGGGTTCGCCTTTTTTGTTGTCGGCAGCGGCAACACTTTTCATTCCACTTGAAGCAGCAGGGTTCCAGGCATGTTCGATTCCATCCGCAACCACAAGAAGTACCTCATGGGCTTCTTGATGATCCTGATCATTCCCTCGTTCGTTCTGTTCGGCATCGAGGGTTACACCAGACTGGACGGTGCCGGCGAAGCCGTGGCCACGGTCGATGGCACGGAGATCACCCAGGTTGAATGGGATCAGGCGCACCAGGTGGAGTCGCAACGACTGCGCGAGGCCATGCCCACGCTCGATGCCAAACTGCTGGACAGCCCCGAAGCGCGTTACGCCACGCTTGAGCGCCTGGTGCGCGATCGCGTGCTGGCCACCGCTGCCCAAAAGCTCAACCTGTTCACCAGCGACCAGCGCCTGGCCCGTGAACTTCAGCAGAACGAGGCCATTGCTGCCCTGCGCAAACCCGACGGCACGCTGGACGTGGAGGCTTACCGCGCCCTGGTGGCCCGCCAGAACATGACGCCCGAGATGTTCGAAGCCCGCGTTCGGGCCGACCTGTCGCAGCGCCAGGTGTCCCAGTCCATTGTGGGCTCGGGCTTTGCACCCGCGGGCCTGGCCAATGTGTCGCTGAACGCATTCTTCGAGCGCCGCGAAGTGCAGGTGGCTCGCTTCAGCGCAACCGACTACGCGGCTCGCGTGAAGCCCACCGATGCCGAGATTGAAGCTTTCTACAACGCCAACGGGCCGCTGTTCCAGGCGCCCGAGCAGGCCGACATCGAATACCTGGTGCTCGATGCGAGCGCCCTGCAGGCGTCGCTCACGCTCAACGAAGCCGACGTGCGTGCCTACTACGACCAGAACGCCGGACGACTCGCCGGCACCGAAGAACGGCGCGCCAGCCACATCCTGCTGACCGTGCCCGCCGGCGCCCCCGCAGCAGACAAGGAAGCCATTCGCGCCAAGGCCGCCACCCTGCTGGAGCAGGTGCGCAAGAACCCCGCGAGCTTTGCCGAGGTGGCCAAGGCGAACTCACAAGACCCCGGCTCGGCCGTCAATGGCGGTGACCTCGACTTCTTCTCGCGCGGCGCCATGGTCAAGCCGTTCGAAGACGTGGTGTATGCGCTCCCCAAGGGCGGCATCTCGGATCTGGTGGAGACCGAATTCGGCTTTCACATCATCCAGCTCACCGACATCAAAAGCCCTCCGCAGCGCAGCTTTGAAGCCATGAAGCCCGAGATCGAAGCCGAGCTCCGGCAGCAGCAGGCGCAGAAGCAGTTTGCCGAGGCTGCAGAGACCTTCAGCAACCTGGTGTACGAACAGGCCGACAGTCTCAAGCCTGCAGCCGATCGGCTCAAGCTCGAGATTCGCACTGCCCAGGGCGTGCAACGCCAGCCACAAACAGGGTCAACGGGCGTGCTGGCCAACGAGCGTTTGCTGGCCGCTGTGTTCGCGCCCGATGCGGTGGACCAGAAGCGCAACACCGAAGCCATCGAAACCGGCTCCAACCAGCTGGTCTCGGCCCGCGTGGTGAAGCACTCGCCGGCGCGCACTCGACCGCTGGACGAAGTTCGCGAGTCCGTGCGGACCCGTCTGGTGGCACAGCGCTCCGCCGAGCTGGCGCGTGAAGAAGGCGACAAGCAGCTGCAGGCCTGGAAGGCCGGCGGCGCCGCAACAGGCCTTTCCCCCGCTCAGACCGTCTCGCGCGAGAACCCGCAAGGCCTGCCTCAGACCGTGTTGTTGGCTGCGCTCAGTGCCGATCCCAAGAGCCTGCCGGCCTGGGTGGGTGTGCCGCTTGGCGCCGAAGGCTACGCGGTCGTGAAGGTTGAAAAAGTGCTTCCTCGCACCACGCGCGAAGCGCAAGCCCTCGGTCAGGAGGTGCAGCAATACAGCCAGTGGTGGGCCACCGCGGAGAGCTTGGCCTATTACGACACACTCAAGGAGCGCTTCAAGGCCAAGATCCTGGTTGCCGAGCCGGCAACGGCTGCGGTGGCCGCCCGCTGAGCATTTCGGCTCCCGCAGAGGCGGGAGTCGCGCCACTTCGGGCTATAATCTGCGGCTTGCGGTGGCTGTAGCTCAGTTGGTAGAGTCCAGGATTGTGATTCCTGTTGTCGTGGGTTCGAGCCCCATCAGCCACCCCAAAAAATCCAAGTACAAAGCCCGGTTTCGACCGGGCTTTGTCGTTTCTGGCCTTGATGCGGAGCGCGGTTATTGGGCCTGCGCGGACCCTGCACAGGGATAACCCCGGTTCCCGTCCCCATGGACGGCGGTACGATCGGCACGGCCAGGACTTTGATCTTTGATCAAAGTTGACGGGCGACCGAATCCGATCGCATGAATCTCTTGCAGCCTGTTGCCATCAACGAAGCGGTGTACCGCGCGTTGCGCGACCAACTGATGCGCGGCGAATTTGCCGCGGGCCAGTGCCTGGGCATCGAAGAAATCGCCCTGGCGATGAACACCAGCACGATGCCGGTGAGGGCGGCCCTGAACCGGCTGGCGGAGCAGCGCGTCCTGGAGCGCAACAAAAGCCGTTCCATGCAGGTGCCGCTCTTGACCCTGGAACGGCTCGAAGACATTCGCCGCAGCCGCCTGTTGCTGGAGGGCGCGCTCACGGCCTGGGCGACGCCACGGCTCAACCCGTCCGACCTGGATCTGCTCAAAGACCTGGCGCGCAAGATTGCCCGGGCTTTGAAGACGCCATCAACGATCGATCAGGGCCTCGTCCACAACCAAGCCTTTCATTTCACGATTTACCAGGCCGCCAGCTCGCCGACCCTGCTGTCCATGGTGGAGAGTCTGTGGCTCCAGTCCGGTCCTTATCTGAGGGCATCGCGTGAGTTGATGCACCGGGCCCAAGGTCCCGACCTCGCCCTGCACGACCGCATCCTGCAGGCTCTCGTCGACCGCGATGCACCTGCGGCACAAGTGGCCATCGAGCAAGACATTGCCTGGGCATTCGATCGCCTGCGCGCGGTGCCCGACAAACTTTCCATCGCTGCCTGAGCCAGCCACCTCTTCACCGAACCATGACCCCACCCCAACGCGCTTCCCTGCACAAACACCGTTCGAGCGCCGTCACCGACGGCATCGCGCGCGCGCCCCACCGGGCGTTCCTGCGCGCCACCGGATTTGACGATGCCGCGCTCGGCAAATCCATCGTGGGCATCGTCAGCACCCAGGGTGAAAACACACCCTGTTCGATGGCACTGGCTCCTCAGGCCGACCGTGCCCGGCTGGGCGTGGCCGCTGGCGGCGGCGTGCCCGTGACGTTCACCACCATTTCGGTGTCGGACGGCACGTCGATGAACCACAGCGGCATGCGCATGAGCCTGGTTTCAAGAGAGGTCATCGCCGACAGCGTGGAGGTGGCTGTGCGTGGTCATGCCTACGACGGTCTGGTGGCGTTCGCAGGCTGCGACAAGACGCTGCCGGCCATGATGATGGCCATCGTCAGGCTCAACGTGCCCGCAGCCTTTGTGTATGGCGGCGCCACCTTGCCGGGCCATGCCCTGGGCGCGCCAGCCACCATCCTGACGGCGATCGAAGCCGTGGGTGCCGTGCAGACCGGCGCCATGTCGCCCGCACAACTGCAGGCGATCGAACGGACCTGCACGCCCACCGCGGGCTCCTGCCCCGGGCAATTCACGGCCAACACCATGGCCATGGTGGGCGAGGCTTTGGGCCTGTCGCCGCTGGGGTCGTCCATGATGCCCGCCGTCTACAGCGAGCGGCTGGCCATTGCCCAGCGCGCTGGCGAAACGGTGATGCGCACGATTGCCCAGGGCGGGCCCTTGCCGCGCGAACTGGTGACGCGCAAGAGCCTCGAAAACGCCTGCGCAGCCGTGGCCGCCACGGGCGGCTCCACCAACGCGGCCTTGCACATACCGGCCATTGCCCACGAGGCCGGCATCGACTTCACGCTGGACGATGTGGCCACGGTTTTCGAGCGCACGCCGCTGATCGCCGACCTCCAGCCAGGCGGCCGGTACCTGGCCCGCGACCTTCACGAAGCGGGCGGGACGCCCATGGTGCTCAAGACCTTGCTGCAGTCCGGCCATCTCCATGGCGACGTGCTCACGCTGGACGGCACGCCATTGGCCGATGCGCTGCAAGCCTGGCCCGATGCCGACGGCACCATCGTGCGTGCGGTCGGGCAAGTCATCCATGCCACGGGTGGTGTCACGGTGTTGCGGGGCAACCTGTGCCCCGACGGTGCCTTGCTCAAAGTCGCGGGCTTGAGATCGTTGCAGTTCACCGGCCCAGCGCGGGTGTTCGAGAGCGAAGAAGACTGCATGCGCGCGGTGGGTGAGCGCAGCTACCAGGCCGGCGAGGTGCTGGTGATCCGCAACGAAGGACCCAAGGGTGGACCCGGCATGCGGGAAATGCTGAGCGTGACGGCGGCGCTGTACGGGCAGGGCATGGGTGAGACGGTGGCCTTGATCACGGACGGGCGCTTCTCGGGCGCCACCCGTGGCCTGTGCATCGGTTACGTGGGTCCCGAAGCCGTGCTGGGCGGCCCGATTGCGCTGGTGCAGAACGGTGACGTGATCCGCATTGACGCGGCCTCCGGTGTGCTCGAGCTCGATGTGCCTGCCGACGAACTGGCCAGCCGCCAGGCCCGCTGGACGCCGCGCGTGGCCAACCGGCTGGGCGGTGTGCTCGAAAAATACGCCATCGTCGTGCGGCCCGCGCGCCAGGGCGCCGTGACCCACTCGGGCGCCGTCGACTGGCCCTACGAAGGCGAGGCCCGGTCATGACGCACGCAGGCACGGTGGGCTTCTGCGGCCTCGGATTGATGGGCGGCGCGATGGTGGGCCGGCTGCTGCAGTCGGGCCATAACGTGATGGTCTGGAACCGCACGCCGGTGAAGGCGCATGCGTTCGAACAACAGGGTGCGCGGGTGGCCGCCGACCCGGCGGAGATGGCCCGCGAGTGTGAACTGGTCATCCTGTGCCTGACCCATGAAGACGCCGTGCGCGAGGTCGTCTTTGGCCCCCACGGACTGAGCCAGGGTGGCGCGCTGCGTCACGTGGTGGACCACTCCAGCATTTCGCCCGACGCCACGCGTGAGATGGCGCAGCGTTTGCGCACGGATGCCGGCGCCACCTGGGTGGATGCGCCCGTCTCCGGTGGGGTGGTCGGCGCGGCCAACGGCACGCTGGCCGTGATGGCAGGCGGTGATCCCGTGGCCGTTGAACACTGCGCCGGGACCATGCGGGCCTATGCGCGCACCGTCACCGCCATGGGCCCCACGGGCGCCGGACAGGTGGCCAAGTTGTGCAACCAGACCATCGTGGCCACCACGCTGTGCGCCATTGCCGAAGCGGTCTGCCTGGCGCAGCGCAGCGGCATCGATGCCTCGGCTTTGACCACGGCACTGGCCGGGGGCTGGGCCGATTCCGTGCTGCTCCAGATCTTTGTGCCCCGCATGACCTCGACACCCGGTCCCGGCATCGGCGCACTGTCCACCATGCTCAAGGATGTGGACAACGTCGTTCGGGCCGCGCAGGCTGCCGAGGTGCACGCGCCGGTGATGCGGGCCGTCCAGGAGCGCTTTCGCCAAGCACAGGCGCAGGGCCTGGGTGAGGCCGACCTGTCGCAGATCGTGCGCGCCGGGCCATCGTCATGAAGGTCCTCATCACCGGAGCCGACGGCTACATTGGCCGGGCGTTGTCGCAGCGGCTGGCCGCATCGGGTGCGAGGCTTCAGGGAAAGCTGGTCGAGAAGCTCGTGCTGTGCGATCTCCGGCTGCCGCTGGCACCCCCGGGCGCCCACGTGGAGACCATTGAAGGCAGCGTTGCGGACCTGGCCGTGATCAAGGCCATCACCCGGCATGACCCCGATGTGGTTTTCCACCTGGCCAGCGTGCCGAGCGGACAGTCCGAGGCGGCCCACGAGCTTGGCCTGGGCGTGAACGTGCACGCGACCATGGCCCTGGTCGAAGCCCTGCGCCGCGAAGGTGCGCCGCCCACCGTGGTGTTCACCAGTTCCATCGCCGTGTTTGGCGCGCCGCTGCCGCCGCGCATCGACGACGACACGCCCTTGTCGCCCAGCCTGAGCTACGGCGCGGCGAAGCAGATGATGGAAATCCACCTGAGCGACTGCACACGCCGCGGCTTCGTCAAGGCCCGGTCGGTTCGCCTGCCGGGCATCGTCGCGCGGCCGCCAACACCCACGGGTGCCTTGTCGGCGTTTTCCAGTGAACTCATCCGCGCACTGGTGGCGCGCCAGCCCTTTGTGTGTCCCGTATCACCCGGGGCCACCTTGTGGCTGCTGTCCTTGCAGACGTGCATCGACAACCTGTTGCACGCGGCGGAGGCCAGCGACGAACAACTGGCGGGCCAGACCGTGTGGACGTTGCCGGCGCTCAGGGTGAGCATTGAAGCGCTCGTGCGGGCTTTCGAAGCCGACCACCCCGGCGCCGCGCAGCGTGTGACGTACCGGCCCGATCCCTCGCTGGAGGCGCAGTTCGGCAGCCTTCCACCCTTGTCCACACCGCGCGCGGATGCTGCAGGGTTCCGGCACGACGGCACGGTGCCGCAGCTGGTGCACAGAGCGGCCCTGTCGCTGGCGAGTTCCATTTCCTGACGGCTTTCAACCGTCCCCACCCAGGGTGCCCAGCACCTCAACCCCAAGGAGACTTCCGATGCCATTCAATCGACGTGACTTCATCCAGCGAGGCGCCGCCACGCTGTCCGTGCCCGCCGTGCTCGGCGTCGGCCCGCTCCACGCGCAGACGCCCGTCGACACGCTGAAGATCGTGACCGGCTTTGCCGCAGGCGGCACCTCGGACACCGTGTGCCGGCGGGTCGCCGAAGCGGTCCGCGGCCTGTACGCCCGTGCCGTGGTGGTGGAGAACAAGACCGGTGCCGGTGGACAGATCGCCATTTCGACCGTCAAGGCCTCCCCCCCGGACGGGAGCGTGCTGCTGCAGACCCCGGCCTCGATGCTCACCATCTATCCGCACATCTACTCCAAGCTCCCCTACGACCCGTTCACCGACCTGGTGCCGGTGTCGCTGGCCTGCAGCTTCGAGTTCGGCCTGGGTGTCGGCCCCGTCGTGCCGGCGTCCGTCACCACGGTTCCGGAATTCCTGGCCTGGGTGAAAGCCAACCCGCAGCAAGCCAACTTCGGTTCACCCGCGGCCGGCTCGACGCCGCACTTCACCGGCGAAATGATCAGCCGCGCAGGCAACGTCGCGATGCGCCATGTGCCTTACCGCGGCACCCAGGCCGCGATCCTGGATCTGGCCGCCGGACAGATCGCCGCCGTCAGCGGCCCCATCGGAGATTTCCTGCCGCACCTGGGGGCCGGGCGCATCCGGTTGCTGGGTGTGTCCGGCTCCACGCGCAGCCGGTTCGTGCCGCAGGTGCCCACCTATGTCGAGCAGGGCATGAAGGACATCGTCACCGACGAGTGGTTTGCTTTCTACTTGCCCGGTGGCACGCCCGCAGCCATTGCGCAGCAGGCCAATGCCGCCCTGCGCACGGCGCTGGCCAGACCCGAGGTCGTTCAAGGACTGGCCGACATGGGACTTGAAGCGAAGTCGTCAACCCAGGCCGAGCTGGCCACCATGCAGCGCCGCGACCACGAGCGCTGGGGCCCCATCGTGAAGGCCGTGGGTTTCAAGGCCGACTGAAGCGCCCGGTGCGTACTGGCCTTGACCCGTGATCAGGTCAGGGCCAGCGCCATCACCGGGAAGATGGCGATCAGCAGCAACACCACCAGCATCACGACCACGTAGGGCATGGTGCCGGCAAAGATGCTTTCCACGGACACCCTGGGGTCGTTGAGCGTGGATTTGACGGTGAATACCGAGATGCCGAAGGGCGGCGTGAGCAGGCCGATTTCCACCGCGATGACGGTGATGATGCCGAAGTGGATCAGGTTGAAGTCCAGCGCCGCGGCGATCGGCACCGCCACCGGCGTCATGATCAACAGGATGGAACTGGAGTCCAGGATCATGCCCAGCAGCAGCAGGATCACGACGTACAGGAACAGGAAGCCGTAGGGGCCGAGTCCCGCGTCCTGCACCAGGTCGCTGATGGCCATGGGCACACCCGCCACCGACAGCATGCGGCTGTAGAAGCCCGCGGCCACCAGCAGGATCAGGATGCCGACCGACACCGCGCCGGTTTCGGTGAGCACGCGCCACAGGTTGCCGCCGCCCAGCTTGCGCCGCAGGATGGCGATGACGAAGGCACCGAAGGCGCCCACGCCACCGGCTTCGGTGGGTGTGAAGAAACCCGAGTACAAGCCGCCCAGCACCAGTGCCACAAGTGCGGCGATGGGCACCAGCTTGCTCAGCATCTCGGTGGCGGTGAGCAGGCGCGCCGTGCTGCGTTCGGCCGCCAACTCGGCCTGGCGCTTGAGGTCGAACACCAGGCCGGGTGTGAACCTGGCCATGAGCATGATCATGGCGGCGAAGGACGCTGCCATGGCAAAGCCGGGGATGATGCCGGCAATGAACAGGGTGCCGATGGATTGTTCGGCCAGCACCCCGTAGATGATGAGCAGCAGGCTGGGCGGGATCATCATGCCCAGCACCGAGCTGCCCGCCACGGTCCCCGCAGCGAAGCTCGCGCGGTAGCCGTGGTTCACCATCTCGGGCACGGCCACGCGGGTGAACACCGCCGCCGAGGCGATGGACACGCCGGTGACGGCGGCGAACACGGTGTTGGCCGCCACGGTGGCCACGCCCAGGCCGCCGCGCAGACGCCGCAGCAGGGTTTCGGCCACGTCGAAGGTGTCCTTGCCGACGTTCGATATCGACACCAGCAGGCCCATCAACACGAAGAGCGGGATGGTGGCAAAGATGTAGTCGGCCACACCGTTGTAGGCGGAGAGGTACATGAGCCGCATGGCCATGTCCACGTCTTCGCGGATCAGCCAGATGCCGGCAAAACCCACCGCAGTCAGCGCCACCGCGATGTGCAGGCCGAACAACACCAGAAACACCAGGGCTCCGATCAGGAGCCCGCCCATGGCCAGTTCGCTCATGCGTGTGCTCCGATGAAAGGGGGCTGGCGCAGCAGCGAAGGAATGCAGGCAAGGTAGGCCACGGCAGCCACCACAGAGCCCAGCACGATGAGCGCGCGGAACGGCCAGGTGACCACGGTGAAGACACCCTGCACGCCGAAGTACTCCTGGATCTTCATGGCCTCGACCAGCTCGGGCCAGGCGATGAAGGCCAGCGCGAAGAAGAGCAGGGCGCCGACGACGACGTTCAACACCTCCAGCGCCTTGAAGGCGGCGGGTGAACGTTTGCCGATGATGCGCAGCAGGAAGTCGCTGCGCGTCATGCGACCGGAGCAGACGGCCGCGGCCAGCTGCAGGAAGACGATGGAGGCCACCGATCGGGCGGCGAACTCGGCCACGCCGGTGATGGGTGCGTCGAAGAAGTTGCGGCCCAGCACATCGGCCACGATCAGCAGCATCATGAGAAAGATCCACACCGTGCCCACGGCGGCCAGCGCGTTGGCCACGCCCTGCAGCGGGTTGGAGAGGCCGGCGACCGCGGGGGTTTCGCTGGCGAAGTCGGGTTCGTTGTGCACAGGTCACCTGTGAAGGCTGGAAGGAACACCACCCGGCAGCGCACCGCGCCACCGGGTGGACAAGACGGCTGGTGGCCGATCAGCGGTTCTGCAGGTCCCAGTCGCGCAGGGGCTTCACGCCACGGGCACGCAGTTCGTCAAAGTAGGCCTTGAGCACCTGTTTGCCCGCGTCACCCGTGCCTTGCAGCCAGGGCGCCACGATGTTGGGCAGGCCGTTGACCCACTTGGTCTTCTCGGCTTGCGGCAGGTCGGTGATCTGCAAGCCGGCGGCCTTCATGGTGTCGAGCGCCGCGTTGGCGGTCTTGGTGACGTGTTTGCCGTGTGCGACCGAAGTGGCCTTGCCGGCCTTGAGCATCGCGTCCTGCACTTCCTTGGGCAGACCGTCGAACACCTTCTTGTTCACCGCCACGCTGCCGAAGTACATGGCGCCGATGTCGATGCGGGTCAGGTTCTTCGCCACCTCGTACACACGGGCCGGACCGATGCCGCTGGCGAACGACAGCGCGCCATCGGTCACGCCGGTCTGGATGTTGGTGTAGTAGGTGGTCAGTGCGCCGTCCACCGGCGTGGCGCCGGTCTCGCGCAGCCAGTTGGCCGAGGTGCCGGGCGCGTTGATGCGTTTGTTCTTCAGGCTGGCCATGTCCTTCACCGGGAAGGTGGCGTAGATGTCGTAGCTGTCGGTGATCAGCGAGGACAGCGGCACCATGTTTTGTGCGGCCCAGCTGTCGCGCAGCGCCGGCACGGTGGCGTTGAGCTTGTCGAAGATCTCGATCAGTTGCTCGTGGTTGGTGGTGGCGAACGGGGTGAAGTAGGTCACGTTCTGCAGCGGCATGGCGGAGTTCTCCCACACCGTGCCGACCATGCCCACGTCCACGATGCCGTCGCGCACGGCGGCGCGGGTGTCGGTGAACTTGTAGAGCGTGCCGCCGTAGTTTTCACGCCAGCGCACCTCGTACTTGGCGCCACCTTCTTTCAGCAAGCGGTCCACCTCGGGCTGGAACACTTCCTTCATCGCGAAGGCCCAGATGTTGGTGGTGGGGTGGCTGGAGCCGATGTTGACCGTGACGCGTTGCTGCGCCATGGCCGAACCAACGGTCAGTGTGGCGCCCATGGCGACCAGGGTTGCAAACGCGATTCTCTTGAGTTTCATGGTGTCTCCTCGGTGGGTGTCATGGCTGCAGGGTCAGCCGGGTGGGCAGGGTGCCGGTGCCCCCGCACCGGCTTCATCAAAAAGGGTGGTTCAGCGCGCGGCAGTGCGCTTGCGCGTGCTCCCGGTGGTGTCGGCAAACAGGTCGCGGCTGGCGTTCAGGTAGGCGCGCACACGGTCGCGCACCAGGGTCTCGTCGTAGCCCTCGTGGGCGCTTTCGCTGTACACGTCCTGCGCGTAAATCCAGCGGCGCATGGTGATGTAGAAGAAGCCGCCGTGCAGGCCCATGAGCAGCTCCATCTCGCGCTCGCTGGGCTTGGCGCGGCTGACCACACCGCGAAAGCGGCGCGTCTCGCGGATCAGGCGCGGGAACAGCCGCGCGCGCAGCATGGCAAAGAAGCGGTCGGTGATGGTGTGGTCGGTCAGGCCAGAAAACACCAGGATGCGCACGAACTCCTGCGTGAGCGTGATGGTCACGTACTCCCAGTAGAAGGCGGTGAGCTTGTCTTCGACCGCAGTGTCGGGGTTGTCGAGCAGGGCGTCCCACTCGGCGCGCCAGCGGCCTTCGAACACCTCCAGGTACACGCGGTCCACCAGCGCCTGTTTGGTGGGGAAGTAGTGGTAGAGCAGGGCGTGGGTCACACCGATGCTTTTGGCCAGGTCGCGCAGCTGGCCGTTGAAGCCGTGCACCGAGAAGAACTGGATCGCGCCGTCGAGGATCTGGCGCTCGCGCTCCACCACACCCATGCGCCGGCGCGCCGGCGCTTCCGGCTCCGGCTTTTCGGCAACTTCGGCCTTGTCAGGGTTTGTCTGGATGCGCACGCTATTTACCGATCGGTCAATGATTCGTACCATTGTTAACCGACTGGTAAACAAAAACACCCGTGAAAACCCGAGGATTCAAGGCATGGAATTGACTGGAGACATCCTGATCGGCGCACCGCGCGAAAAGGTCTGGGCCGGGCTCAACGACCCGGAGATCCTGACGCGCTGCATCCCCGGCTGCGAAGCCATGGAAGCCACCAGCCCGACCGAACGCACCGCCCGCGTGGCCGTGAAGATCGGCCCGGTGCGGGCGCGCTTCGTGGGCCATGTGCGCATGGAAGACATCCGCCCCAATGAAGGCTGTGTGCTGCGCTTCCAAGGCTCCGGCGGCGCGGCCGGCATGGCCAAGGGGCATTCGAATGTCGATCTCACCGACGAGGCCGGCGGCACGCGCCTGAGCTACACCGCACAGGCCGCCATCGGCGGCAAACTGGGCCAGGTGGGCGGCCGCATGATCGACGCTGCCTCCAAGCAGATGGCCGATCAGTTCTTCACCGCGTTCAACGAACAGATGGTCGGTGTGCCGGTGACGGAGGTCGCTGAGTCGGCACCCGCTGAAGCGGCTTCCCCCGCCACTGCCGCCGCGCCCGCCCCCTTCGTGCCGCGCACCGTTCACGCACCCCAGCCCGCGGCCAGCGGCGAAGGCGTGCGCGTGTTGTGGTTCGTGCTCGGTTCCTTGTCCACCGGCTTCGGCGTGTGGATTGCTTCCCTGTTGACTGTGTGAGGACCGCCCCATGAAAGCCGCTGCCTTCGACTATGTCAAACCCGCCAGCATCGACCAGGTGATTGCGCTGCTGCAGGAACACGGCGACGACGCCCGCCTGCTCGCCGGTGGCCAGACGCTCATGGCCACCCTGAACATGCGCCTGTCCGAGCCGCAGCTGGTGGTCGACATCACCGGCATCGAATCGCTGCGCGGCATCAGCGTGCAGGGCCCGGTGCTGCGCATCGGCGCCTTGGCCACGCACACCGACATCGAGTTCAGCCCGCTGGTGGCGCGCCACGCGCCGCTGCTCAAGGCGGCCGCGCCCCACATCGCGCACCGCGCCATCCGCAACAGCGGCACCTTTGGCGGCTCCATCGCCTACGCCGACCCGGCCGCCGAGTGGCCCACCTGCCTGCTGGCGCTGGGGGGCACCGTGGTGGCGCGCGGACCGAAAGGCGAACGCCGCATCGCTGCCGACGATTTCTTCACCGGCCTCTACAGCACCGCGCTGCAGCCCGACGAACTGCTGACCGCGTGCGAGATTCCGCTGGCTGGTGCCGACCACTGGTTCGGCTTCAGCGAGCTCGCGCGCCGCCACGGCGACTACGCCATCGTGGGCATGGCCGCCACCGCGCGGCGCGAAGGCGATGCCTTGCACGGTCTGCGCATCGTGCTGCTGGGTGTGGACGCCACGCCAGTGCGCGCGCGCCAGACCGAAACGCTGCTGGAGGCCCGTGCGCTCGACATGGCCACCGTGACCCAGGCCGTGGCCAGCCTGCGCAGCGAGATCGACCCGCTGCCCGACCTGACCAACACCCCCGACACCAAACGGCATCTGGCAGGCGTGCTGCTGCACCGCATGTTGCCCACCGCGGCCACCGCAACGACCGCCACCGCCTGAGCCCCCAAGGAACCCCCATGGCAGACCTGTACCCGATCAAACTCACCGTCAACGGCAAACCGCACCAGTGCAGCGTGCAACCGCGCACCCACCTGGTGGACTTCCTGCGCGACGACCTCGGCCTCAAAGGCAGCCACCTCGGGTGCGAACACGGCGTGTGCGGCGCCTGCACCGTGGAGCTCAACGGCCAGATCGTGCGCGGCTGCCTCACCCTGGCCGTGCAGGCCGATGGCGGCACCGTGCAGACCATCGAAGGTGTGAGCGCCTCCGGCGTGATCCGCGATCTGCAAGACGCCTTTGTGCGCCGCAACGCCCTGCAGTGCGGCTTCTGCACCTCGGGCATGTTGATGGCAGCCAAGGAACTGGTGGAGCAGATGCCCCACGCCAACCGTGCCGAGGTGCGCGAGTGGATCTCGGGCAATTACTGCCGCTGCACCGGTTACCACGCGATCGTGGACGCGATCTGCGACGTGCTGCAACAACGCAAGGAGGCCGCATGAAACGCGACACCGTCAACCTCGAACCCGGTGTGGACCTCAGCCGTCCCCTGACCCCGGTCAACGACGACCAGCGTTACATCGGCGCTTCGGTGCCGCGCGGCGGCATCGAGCGCCTCACCCAGGGTCTGGGTCAGTACCTGGACGACATCGAGCTGCCGCGCATGGCCCACGTGGTCTATTGGCGCAGCCCGGTGGCGCACATGCGCATCAAGTCGGTGAACGCCGACTTTGCCCGCGCCATGCCCGGCGTGCTGCTGGTGGCCGACGGACAAGACCTGGCCAAGGTCTGCAAGCCCTGGGTGGCGACGTTGGGCCACCTGGCAGGCATGAAGTCGGCACCCCAGTACGCGCTGGCGCTGGACCGCGCCTGCTGGCAGGGCGAGCCGGTGGTGGCCGTGGTGGCCGAGACGCGTGCCGAGGCCGAGGACGCGCTGGCCTACATCGAGGTGGACTGGGAAGAACTGCCCGCCGCCACCGACATGCTCACCGCGCTGGACCCGTCCACGCCGCTGATCCACCCCGAGCTGGGCGACAACCTCTGCTTCACCCGCACGCTGGACGTGGGCCAGGTCGACGAGACCTTTGCCCAGGCCGACGTGGTGGCCGACATCGAGTTCGAGTTTGGCCGCCACACCGGCGTGACGCTGGAGCCGCGCGCGCAGATCGCGCACTGGAGCCCGGCCGACCGGCGCCTCACCGTGCACCACTCGTGCCAGGCGCCGCACATGATGCAGGACCTCTACGGCCGCCAGTTCGACCTGCCGGCCAGCGCCATCCGCGTGGTCTGCAAGGACGTGGGCGGCTCGTTCGGCATCAAGGTGCACGCGTATCCCGACGACTTCGCCACCGTGGCGCTCTCGATCATGCTCGGCCGCCCGGTGAAGTTCGTGGCCGACCGGCTGGAGAGTTTCACCAGCGACATCCACGCGCGCCATCACCACATCCAGGCGCGCATCGCGGTCAACCGCGACGGCGAGATCCTCGGCTTCGACATGAAGGACCTCACCGGCATCGGCCCGTACTCCATGTTCCCGCGCACCAGCGCCATCGAAGGCAACCAGGTGGTCAACCTCGTGGGTGGTCCCTACAAGCACAAGCACTACCGCGCCAGGCTCGACGTGGTGTTCCAGAACAAGACGCCGACCTGCCAGTACCGCGGCGTGGGGCACCCCATTGCCTGCGCCGTGACCGAAGCGCTGGTGGACCTGGCGGCGCAGAAGATCGGCATGGACCCGCTGAAGATCCGCGAACTCAACGTGATCCCCGACGACGCCTACCCCACGGCCGGCATCTCGGGCATCAAGCTGGAAGTGCTCTCGCACGAGGCCAGCCTGAAAAAGCTGCGCGAGCTGATGAACTACGACGCGCTGCGCGCCGAGCAGGCCGCGCTGCGCCAGCAGGGCATTCACCGCGGCATCGGCTTCGCCACCGTGATCGAACTCACCAACCCCAGTGCCGCGTTCTACGGCGTGGGCGGCGCGCGCATCGCCTCGCAGGACGGCGCCACCGTGCGGCTGGACCCCGAAGGCCACATCACCGTGCTCATCGGCGTGGGCGAGCAGGGCCAGGGCACCGAAGGCATTTACCAGCAGATCGCGGCCGACGCGGTGGGCGTGGACATCGCCAAGGTGCGCGTGGTCACCGGCGACACCGACGCCACGCCGTATGGCGGTGGCACCTGGGCTTCGCGCGGCGCGGGCATTGGTGGCGAAGCCGTGTTGCTCGCCGGCCAGGCGCTGCGCGAGAACATCGTGAAGGTGGCAGCCATCATCCTCAAGCGCGACGGCGCCACGCTCGCGGTGCGGCGCGACCGCATCGTGGACGCCAGCACCGGCGAAGAACTGCTGCCGCTGGCCGAGCTGGGCCGCATTGCGTACTTCCGCTCCGACACGCTGCCTGCCGAGTTCACGCCCGAACTCATGGTCACGCGGCACTACGCGCAGCGCGACTTCCCCTTCATCTTCACCAACGGCGTGCAGGCGTCCTACGTGGAGGTGGACACCGACACCGGTTTTGTGAAGCTGCTCAAGCACTGGGCGGTGGAAGACTGCGGCCGCGTGCTCAACCCCATGCTGGTGGACGAGCAGATGCGCGGCGCCATCGTGCAGGGCATCGGCGGCGCGCTGCTCGAAGAGTGCCTCTACGACGAGAGTGGCCTGATGGTGAACGCCAGCATGGCCGACTATCTGGTGCCCATGTCGGCCGAGATGCCCGACATCGAGGTGGCCCACATCCAGACGCCCACCGCCACATCGAAGCTCGGCGCCAAGGGCGCGGGCGAGGCCGGCACGGCGGGCGCACCGGCGGCGGTGATGAACGCGATCAACGACGCGATGGCGCCGTTCGCTGCGCATGTGTTCTCGCAGCCCATCACGCCGCAGAAGGTGTTGCGAGCGCTGGGCAAGGTGCGCTGATTCATGAGCCTGGCCGGGTCACCGGCCAAGCCTGCATCTTGAAGGCGTCGGCCAGAAAGTCGATCAACACGCGCACCTTGGGCGAGACGAACTTGCGCGAGGGATAGACCGCGTAAACACCGAGCTCCAGCGAATGGAACTCGGGCAGCACCTCCACCAGCGTGCCGGCCTGCAGGTCGGGCCCGACCAGAAACGAGGGCTGCAGCACGATGCCCAGGTGGCGCAGCGCGGCCATGCGGCAGGTGTCGCCGTTGTTGCTGCGCAGGCGCGGTGACACCTTCACCGCCACCGGACCGTCGGGGCCATCGAACACCCAGTTCTCGCCCATGGAAAACAGGCTGTAGGCCGCCACCGCGTGGTGCACGAGTTCCGACGGGTGCCGGGGCGTCCCGTGTTCGCGAAGGTAGGCGGGCGAAGCGCACAGCACCAGGCGCGTGGTGGTGAGCTGGCGGCTGATGAGGGTGGAGTCGGGCAGGCGGGCGATGCGCACCGCGAGGTCAAAACCTTCGTCCACCAGATCGACCATGCGGTCGGCCAGGGTCACGTCCAGCGTGACCTTGGGGTGCATGGCCATGAACTCCACCCACAGCGGCGCCAGGTGGAGCAGGCCGAAGGTGAAGGGCGCGTTGATGCGCAGCAGGCCACTGGCCTCGCCGCTGCGCGAGGTGATCTCGGCCTCCGCTTCGTCCACGGTGGACAGCACTTCCCTGCAGCGCGCGTGAAACACCTCGCCCTCGGCCGTGAGCGAAAGCTTGCGCGTGGTTCGGTGCAACAGACGCACACCCAGGCGCGCCTCGAGCTCGGCCAAGTGGCGCGACACCGCGGCCTTGGACATGGGCAACGCGTCGGACGCGCCCACGAAGCTGCCCGCGTCCACCACCGCCGCAAATACCCGCATCTCTTCAAACCGGTCCATGGCGTTTTGTCTCAAAAAGAGGAATAGTCAGTCTCATTGGAGCATGTTTATCTTTCCTGGTGGGACTTTTAAAGTCCACCCATCGCTTCACTTTCAACCCCCTTTTTGAGGAACCCACCATGAACACCGCTTCCGCTTCCCCCCTGCAACGTCTCATGACCACCAGCGCAGGCTGGGCACCGCTGGCCCTGCGCATTCCCATCGGCATCGTCTTCGTGGCGCACGGCGCGCAGAAACTGTTTGGCGCCTTCGGCGGCTACGGCCTGGAAGGCACGGGACAGTTCATGGACTCGCTGGGCCTGAGCCCGGGCTACCTCATGGCGCTGCTGGCGGGTGCCGCCGAGTTCTTCGGTGGCCTGGCCTTGCTGCTGGGTCTGCTGGTGCGCCCGGCCGCCGCCGTGCTGGCCGTGACCATGGTGGTGGCGATCGTCACCGTGCACCTGGACAAAGGCCTCTTCATGGCCAACAACGGCTACGAATTCGCGCTGGCCCTGCTCGCCGTGGCGGTCTCGCTGCTCTTCAGTGGCGCCGGCAAGGGCTCGGTGGACGCCACGCTGGCCCGCCGCGCCGACTGAGATTCATTGAACGCACGGCGCCTGGCGCCGCAGGAGAAACGCATGACCCGCCTGCCCACCGTTTTTGTGTCCCACGGTGCGCCCACCTTTGCGCTGGAGCCCGGCCTGGCCGGGCCACAACTCAGTGCACTGGGCCGCGCCTTGCCCCGGCCCCAAGCCGTGCTGGTCGTCTCCCCGCACTGGATGACGCAGGGTGCGCGCGTGGGTCTCTCGGCACAGCCCGCCACCATCCACGACTTCGGCGGCTTCCCGCAGCCGCTGTACGAGATCAGCTACCCGGCCCACGGCCATCCCGAGCTGGCCCAGCGCACGCTGGACGTGTTGCGGCAAGCCGGCTGGAGTGCCCATGGTGACGAGCGCCGCGGTCTGGACCACGGCGCCTGGGTGCCGCTGCTGTACCTGTACCCCGAGGCCGATGTGCCGGTGTTCCAGGTCTCGCTGCCCGCCACGCTGGATTCCGCCGGTGCCTGGGCGTTCGGCCGGGCGCTGGCGCCGCTGGCCGAAGAGGGCGTGCTCATCGTCGGCTCGGGCAGCCTCACGCACAACCTGTACGAGTTCCGTGCCGGGCACGGGCATGAGGAGGCCTACGCCACCGAATTTGTGGCCTGGGTGCGCGAAGCCGTGCGGCAGGGCGACGGTGCGCGCCTGCAGCGCACGCTGGAGCTCGCACCGCACGCGCAGCGCGCCCACCCGACCACCGAGCACTTCCTGCCGCTGCTGGTGGCTGCCGCTGCTGGGGGCGATGCGGTGCCCGCGCGCGTGATCGACGGTGGCATCACGCACGGTGTGTTGTCGATGGACGCATTTGTGTTCGGCGCCGTACACTGAGCCGGATCGTTTCTGTCGATCGGTGCCTGCACCAAGAAGGACCCCGCCATGAGCCTGCCTGCTGCCGTGCTGAACGCCTTTGAGCGCGCGAAGCGGGCCGCGCACGCGCCGCTGGTGTGGCTGCACCTGGGTGCCGATACCTTGTGGCTGGTGCGCGAGGGCAACGACAGCGGTGCGTCTTCCCTGTCGTTGGACCTGGGCACCGACAGCACGGCCCGGCTCTTCTTCCGCGCCGACCTGCCCCGACCACAGGAACTCGAACGCGCCATCGACCATGTTGAAGACGAGCTGATGCGCGCGGTGGCCTGGGCCGCCGGGCGCTCGACCCTGGCCACGGAGCACCCGCTGGTGCTCGGCCTGGCGCAGCCCGGGGCGGTGGTGCAGCGGGATGCGGTGGAGGCCCTGTTCCAGCGGCTGGCCTCAGGCGCGCTGGGTGATCCGTCCGCGCTCAAGGGTTTGCCCAGCGGCCGGGAGGCGGCTGCCGCCCTGCTCATCCTGCGCGAGCTCATGCACCACCTGGCCTTCAGCCAGGTGGTGGTGGCGCCACCGTCGCCTGGCGCTGCACTTCCTTGAGCTTCATGGTCACGTAGTCGGCGCGCTCCATCTCATGGAGTTGCTCGGCGTAGCGTTCGGTGGCGCTGAACCAGAGCTCGAGGCTGCGCTGCAGCCGGGCGGTGCCCGGTGCCTCGCTGGACTGCAGGTGCGACTGCAGCGCGAGGTAGTAGCGCAAGGTGTTGCGCTCGACCACACCGCGCACGCCTTCCACCCGGACCGGTCGGCCATCGGCCGTGGTGTCCACCACGCTGAAGCCCGACTTGCCGCGACCCAGCGTGGCCAGGTACGTCTTCATGGCCCAGCGCGCCGCGGTGCCGAAGCCATACGAATACGTCATGCGCACCAGCGACTGCCCGCTGGCTTGGGGCACGGCCTCCACCACGATGCGGTAGTTGCGCGTGGACAGCGGGCCTGTCGGGGCACTGAGCTCGACCAGCAAATGGTCGCTGCGGTCCACCGTGGCCTTGAAACCAAATCGCACCCAGTACACGTCCGACAGCGGTTGGTCGAACTTGCGGCCCACGCCCGAGACCAGTTCGTCTCCGCTCGGTGTGCGCAGGGCGCGGCAGTACTTGACGTTGATGTGCAGGATCAACACATCGCACCAGCGGTCGGCCTTGGCCAGTTCCTGGCGCAGCCGATCAAAGGGTTGGTCGATCAGCGCATGCACCTCGCCCTGCATGCGCTCGGCCGATTCGCTGGAGCGCAGGTAGATCGATTGCCCGGCCAGCTGGCCCGTGCCCTTGTCGCGCAGCTCGGCGAACTGCGCGCGCAAGGTGTCGGGTGAAGCGGCCTGGGCTTGCGTGAACAGGCTGGTGGCCAGCAGCAGGCCCATGAGCCAGCGGCCCGGAATCGTTGAAGGAGGGCGGCGGTTGTGACGGGTGTGGGACATCGGCCATTGTGGGCCATGTGTCTGGCCGGGCGGTTCGTGGTGTCATTCCCGCTCCAGCGGGATGTACATGCGTTCACCGTCGCGGTCCACCAGCAGGGCCACGCTGCGCGGCAGGTCGCGCAGGAGCCTGCGCACATCATCCTGCGAATGCACCGGCGTGAGGTTGATGGCCAGCAGCGCGTCACCGGCGAGCACCCCGGCCTGCGCGGTGAGCGCACTCACCGCCTCCACCCAGACACCGCTCTGGGTGCCCAGCAGGCTGCGCTCTTGCACCGTCATCGGGCGCAGGCGCCAGCCCAGCTCCGGCTTTTCCGGCGCCGAAGGCGTGGGATCGGGTGCCAAGGAACCTTCCAGCTCGGTGGCCTGGCCCAGTTTCACCACCAGCTCGAGGCCCTGCCGGTTTCGCCACACGGTCAGGCGCACCCGCTCGCCCTCCAATGCCATGCCCAGGTGGCTCGAAAGTTCCCCCGCGCGACCCAGTGACGCGCCATTGAAAGCGGTGATCACATCGCCCACGCGCAAGCCCGCGGCTTCGGCGGCACTGCCCGGGTCCACACCGGCCACCAGTGCGCCGCGGGGACGGTCCATGCCGAAAGCGTCGGCCAGCGTGAGGTCCAGGTTCTGGATGGTCACGCCCAGGTATCCATGCTGCATGCGGCCGTGGGAAAGCAGATGGTCCTTGACCTTCAGCGCCACGTCGATCGGCACCGCGAACGACAACCCCTCGTAGCCGCCCGAGAGGCTGTAGATCTGCGAGTTGATGCCGACCACCGAGGCGCTCGCATCCAGCAGCGGTCCACCCGAGTGCCCCGGGTTGACCGATGCGTCGGTCTGGATGTGCGGCACCGCCGCATAACCCGGCAGCGCGCGGCCCTTGGCGCTGACAATGCCTTGCGAGACGCTTTGCTCCAGCCCGAAGGGCGAACCGATCACCACCACCGGGTCGCCCACCTGCAGCAGGTCTGCCCGACCCAGGCGCACCACCGGCAGGCCGGTGGCCTTCACGCGCAACACCGCCACGTCGGTCGTGGGGTCGCTGCCCACCACCTGTGCCCGGAACTGACGCCGGTCGCTCAGGCGCACCGTGATGCGGCGCGCGCCCGCGATCACGTGGGCGCTGGTGAGCAGCAGGCCGTCGCTGCTGATGAAGAAGCCCGAACCCTGACCATGAAAGGGCAGCTGGCCCCTGAACGGCCGCGCGGAGGTGTCGTCGCCGGGCTCCCAGGTCGATGCCGAGAGCGTGCGCATGCCCACCACCTCCACACCGACCACCGCCAGCCCCGCCAGCTCGACGATCGCGCGGTGGTTGGGCACGAAGCCGCCCGGCAGCGGCGCCGCTGCGCCCCCGGGTTCGGCCGCGGACGCCGCCAGCGCGCAGGCCAGCAACAGCAGGGCGGACAGCCGCCAGCGCAGGTTGGTCACTGGGTCTGGATGCGGTTGATGTACTCCAGCAGGCCCAGGATGCGCGCGCGCACATGGGCCTCGGCGTCGTAGGGCGCCTCCATGAAGTACTCCGCGTCCTTGATGCGGTAGTCCCGTCCCCACACCGGCATGTCGCGCGCGCCATGGGCCGGCACCGCCGCGCCATCGATCACGTCGTAGAGCCGGCTCATGGGCAGGACGCCACCGTTCTTCTTTGCCAGTTGCGTGAGGTCGGGCGGGCTCCTGGTCAGGAACGGCACCAGCGCGCCGTTGCCCTTGCCGGTGCTGCCATGGCAACTCGCGCAGTTGGCATCGAACTCGCGCTTGCCGGGGTCGACCGCTGCGGGCCGGGCCTGGGCCAGCGCCTGGCCGGCCAGCACCACGAGGCCCAGCGCGAGCCAGCGTGAGGTGTGAGCGAATTTCATGGCGATCTCCTGAGGGTTGTTTGTGGGTCCATGTTCGCGCCCCGTCGCGCGCCCCCCATTGACCAACCTCAAGCGTTCCGCAGGTAAATCACCGGCTCGCCGGGCCCCGGCCCGTTCCCCTCAGCGCTCGGGCCTGCGCAATTCGCGCAGACGGCTCTCCAGCGTTCCCACATCCAGGCCGGTGAAGTCGGCGTCGTGCGTCCACTGAAGCCGCGCGCTCACGGCCCGGCTCAGGGCGGCCTTGAGTTCGCCCAGGAAGGGGTGTGATGCCGTCAGCCACAGCGTCTCGTACTCACCGTCCACCAGGCCTTCTTCGAGCCGCTCGGCCAGCTCGCGCGCGAACTGGTGCATCACCTTGTGGCGTGTGTCCGTGCGCGGTTCGAAGTGCGTGGCGGCGCTGCTGTGGTCGCTGCGCTCGTGGCCCTGGCGGTCGCGCTCGAGCTCGCTGTCCTTGAGGCGGCCTTCGGGATAGTCGATGGTCTCCAGGGGCACCAGGGGATCACCCACGCCGGCGCGGTTGAAGATGCGGGCGAGTGACCCGTTGGCGACCAGAATCCACTGCATTTTCATGATGGTCCTTTCGGGTTGAGGGCGCCCACTCTAGGACCGCCGGTGGCATGCGATGTTGAGTTCGATCAACCCGGACGCAGGGCCTTGCGCGGTTCGGGGCGCGCCCGCGAGCGCGGGCATTGAGCACGCTCAAGCACGCGCGGCGCCGTGGCTTGCAGACTGATGGGCCTGTCACACACCACGCCCCCACCATGTTCAAGGTCCTGATCACCGTCGATGGTTTCGCGCACACCGGTGCGTGCCGGTGCCAGTCGTGTGCGCTGGTCCACCGAACCGAAGGTGCGCCGTGAGCAGCAGCGCCACCGAACCCCGCGTGTTCACCATCGAAGGTCCGGGCAGTTGGCGCACGCGCGCCCTGAACCTGGTGTTGCGCCTGGCCTCGGGCAGTACCTTGAATCCCGACGCCGATGTGGCCGCGCTGCGTGAGCGTTACGAGCGACTCGACGCGCGTTGCTTTCCACTGCACCGGTCGGTGCGCCGCGAGGCGGTGGACTGCGACGGTGTGCCCGCGCATTGGGTGAGCGTGCCGCAGAGCCTGCCTGGGCGCACGCTGTTCTACCTGCACGGCGGCTCGTTCGCCTTCCGGTTTCCCAACGCCCAGACCGCGTTTGCCGCGCGGTTGTGCCGGCAGCTGCGCGCCAGCGCCCTGGTGCCCGACTACCGGCTCGCCCCCGAGCACCCGTTTCCCGCCGCGCCCGACGACTGCCTGCGCGCCTGGCAGTGGGCCCTGGCCCACGGTTGCCAGCCTGCCCAAACCGTGTTTGTGGGCGAATCCGCCGGCGGCACACTGAGCCTGGTCACGCTCAACCGCAGCTTGCGTCACCACCAGCCGCTGCCCGCCTGCGCCGTGCTGCTTTCACCCGCGGTGGACTGCACCCTGGGCAGCCCCAGCCTGACCGACAACCACCGCTTTGACGCGGTGCTCAGCCTGCCGCGGCTGGTGGCACTGCGGCAGGGGTATGTGCCCGATCCCGAGCTCTACCGCCACCCCGATGTGTCGCCGTACTTTGCCGACTACACCGGCTTCCCGCCGATGTTCATGCAGGCCGGCAGCACCGAGATGCTGCGCGACGAGGCCCTGCGCGTGGCCGACAAGGCCCATGCCGCAGGAGTGGATGTGGAGGTGGAACTCTGGCCCGGCGTGCCCCATGCCTTCCAGCTCGCCGGCTTCCTGCCCGAAGCGGCACGCGCCCTGGAGCGGATCACGGCGTTTGTGGTGGCCAGGACAGGGTGGCGCGTGTGAAGGGAAGTGGGTTCAGTGGGCGCCGACGAAGCGGGTGCCTTCAAACGCCAGCTGGTCGCCGCTGGCGCGGTACTGCGCCCAAGCCAGCAAGAGCATGAGTCCGACGAAACTGCCGGCAATCAGCGCCGGGTAGGCCGCCAGAATCTGGGGGAGGGAATACTTCCAGTTCAGCGGTCGTCCCACGCCCAGCAGCGCCGCGTAGAACCACGACACACCCGACACTGCGCCGGCAAACACAGCGAAGCTGCGCTGCGAGAACGACAGGTTGAGCAGAGAGCCGGCCTTCATCATCAGGGGCAACACACGGTGGTGCAGCAGCACGCCGTTGAGCGTCAACAGACAGACCACGGTGATCTTGGCCTGCAGCTTGGGATTGGCGAAGTACTCCCAGCCCTTGAAGGATGTGTCCAGCGCAACGATGGCGACGCCGGTGGCCCAGAGTGCGGCCAGGGCCATGGCCACGGTGTTCTGCAGTTCCTGCAGGTGATGGGGGTCCATGCGCTCGCGGGGATCTCCCGAGATGAGTTGTCTGACCATGGCGATGTCGCTCATGAGGATCAGGCCGATGGCCGCGCAGCATGCAATCAGGTGGGCGTAGACGAGTCCCATCCGCGTGAATTCAAATTCCATGTGAGTTTTCCGGTGAAGTGGGTCGAGGTCTGACCCGACAGAAGCGGGTCCCAAGGCCTGGTGGACGTACCAAAGCCTCAACGCTAATGTCTTCACTTCCCGCCGGATCATCTGTTCGCAGATGCAACGATTCGTCCGGTCACCAGCGTCGGCGAACGCTGGAGCCGTTCGCGGTCAATGACCGAAAACAGAGCGTTTTCTCACCGCTGTCATCCCCCATCCGGGGGATGTTTTCCCCGCCTGTCCGGAACGGTATGTCGCATTTCCCCAGGGGTTTGTGACGCACTGCAACATTTTTTGACGACCCGCACCAGGGGAGATCGGCCGACCAGCGGAGTGCGACAGGCTCACCGAGCCCGGGGGGACGCGGCGGTCCTTCGATCAACGTGCAGAATGGAACTCACAATCTGTTCGGGCAGTGCCAGCGCGGGCGCCATGGACCAGCGGTTGAACGCGTCGTTGCCGATGCGCACCATGCCCACATGCCGTGCAGCCTGCTTGTCGACGTTCGGATCGGGATCGTAGAAACCGAGCGCATAGCGCAAGCGCTCGATATCCTGCGGGGCACCGGTGAGGAATGTCCAGCCCGGCTCGACGCCGTGCATCTCCGCGTAGTCGGCGAGATCCTCCGGCGTGTCCTGCTCGGGCCGCAGTGTGATCGAGTACATGAAGATGTCCTTGCCCACACGCTTGCCGAGCAGCTGCTGCACGCGCACCAGGTTGTTGGTCATCGGTGGACACAGGCCTTCGCAGTCGGCGTACATCATGTTGATGACGACGATCTTGCCGCGCACCAGATCGTCGTAGAACTTGACCGTGGCGCCGGTGTGGGTGCGCAGTGCAACATTCGGAATGCGCTGTGCGGCAGTGGGTTTCGCTGCGCTGGGGGCAGCGAACGCGGTGCGTGTGCCGAGCGCGCCGAGGGCGGCGACGCCCAGGCCGGCCAGCAGGTGTCTGCGGGTGTTCATACCGTCTCCTTTCGTACCTTGAAGGCATCGTTCACAGGGGTGCTGTGTCTCACACAATGTCGAAGCGAACCATCATCGAGTGGTCTTCGTGGGTGAGGTTGTGGCAGTGCATGACGTACTTGCCGCTGAAGTCGCGGAAGCGGAACAGCACCCGCATCGTCGAGCGCGGACCCAGGTTGAAGACGTCCTTGCGACCGCGTTCGTGCAGCGGGATCGCCACGTTGACACCGCCAGCCGTCTTGCTCAGGATGCGACCTTCCTCGAAGTGCACGTGGATGGGGTGTTGCCAGCCGTTGTCGATGTTGATGAACTCCCAGATCTCCGCGCTGCCCCGGGCGGGTGCGGCCCTCGGGGTGAACATGTTGAAGAACTGCCCGTTCACCGACCACATACCGCTGGAGCGCTCGAACAGCCAGGTTCGCACCGGCAATGCCGCGAGCTGCGCCGCGGTGGGCAGGGGCCGCAGCGGGCGCAACACGGTCGGCACCACGCTCTGGTCGGGCGTGGGCGGGTTGCGGTCGACCACGAACTTGAGCACCCGGGTGCCCGGCGCCTGCACCCGGTCGGGTTGGCGCGTGTCGGTCTGCAGCAGCTGGTTCACCAGGTACAGCGTGGTGCCGATCGGGAAACGGGAGAAATCCACCACGATGTCGGCGCGCTCGGCCACGGCCAGGCGAACCCGGAACTGGTTCGCCAGCGCATTGGGCAGCAGGTTGCCGTCGTTGGCGATGTGGGCGAAGGTGTATAGGGTGTTGCCGCCTGCGTTCTGCAGATAGAACTCGTAGAAGCGCGAGGGTCCGGCGTTGAGCAGGCGCAGCCGGTATTTGCGGCGTGCCACGCGAAGCACCGGCTCGATCTTGCCGTTCACCACGACCTTGTCGCCCAGCACGCCCTCGGGGTTCAGTTCGTCGAAGGTCAGGCGCCCGCCGGAGTCGAAACGCTTGTCCGAAAACGCGAGCGGGTAGTCGTAAGGGTGGCTTGGCAGCCGCAGCCCGGTCATCTCGTTGCCGGTGTCAAGGTTGTCGTGGATCAGATAGAAACCCACCATTCCCTTGAGTACGTTGGGCGCGGTCACGCCCTCGGTGTGGTCGTGATAGAAGAGCGTGCCCAGAGCTTCACGCGGGTCGCCGATGCCGCCGAACTCGTCGAGCCCTGCGTACACGTTCGGGTAGAAATGGTCCTGGAACCATCCCGGGGCCGTCAGCGTGGGGCCGTACTGCGCAGCGCTGTAGTAGTCGCCCGGATAACCGTCGCTTTCCGACGGCGTGTGCATGTTGTGCAGGTGGGTGCTGATCTCCGGCGAGCCGAAACCCGTGTGATTGGCTGGCAGCTCGTTGCGGATGCGCAGGATCATCGACTGCCCGTAGCGCGCAAAGATCGTGGGCCCCGGTGTGGACGCACCCGGCATGTTGCCCTCAAAGCCCCAGATGGGTTGCGGGGGGTAGTACGGGTTGTTGCCGTTGAACAGCCAGGCTGGGTTCTCTTTGGCGGTGAGCTGGTACTGCAGTGGTGTCCCGGTCGGGCCGCCGGGTCCACAGAGTTCGTAATAGCGCTGGTGCTCTGCCCGTCCACACTCCCCGTTGGCCCCGTTGTTCGTGACCGTCGGAGCTGGGCTCAGCCCGCCGGCCACCGGCGCCAGCGGCGTGATCTGGATGGGCAGTTCCTCCACCCACGGCGTCGTGGGCGGACTCGGTGGCAGCGGGGTGGGCTGTGCGTCGGTCTTGCGGGGCGTCAGCACCATGGGTGTGCCCACGGTGGCGGTGATCGAGGCTTTCAGCAAGCTGCGTCGTCCGCCATCGACGCGGGGTCTCGCGGTCGCTTCGCCGCGTTGCGGGTTGAAATGCTGGCTCATGTCACATCTCCTGGTTGAAGGGATTCAAGCGGTTCACATCTGTCTGCCTGCCCTGCGCAGGGTGGACGTGATGGGTTCGGCGAGGTACTGCAGCGCGGTCTGTTTCGAGCCTTCGATGTAGACCTCGGCGGGCATGCCGGCCTGGAGCTTGAACTCGCCGATCGACTTGAGCGCCTCGGCATCGGCGAGGATCATCACGTTGTAGTAGGGCAGGTTGGTCTGGCGGTCGATCAGGCGGTCGCCGGAGACGTAGGTGACTTTCCCGGCCACCATCGTGGTGTTGCGGTACTTGAAGGCGGTGAATTTCACGCGAGCGCGCTGGTTCAGCTGCACGTTGCTCACGTCTTCGGGCCGGATGCGCGCCTCGATCAGGAGTTGCGTGTTGCTCGGCACGATGTCCGCGATGGCCTCGCCGGGCCCCACAACCGCACCGGGCGAAGTGAACTTCAGGTCGATGATTTCGCCGCTGGCCGGTGCGGTCACGACCTGGCGCATGGCGGCGTCGTCCGACTTGCGCTGCTCCTGTTCAATCTCGCCCAGGCGCTGGGCGGTGGCCTTGAGTTGATCGCTCGCGGACTTCACATAGTCGTTGCGGATCGACTGGATCTTCAGGTCGATTTCCACCAGCCGTTGCGCGGCGCGCGCAAGTTCGGTGCGGCGCTCTTCGAGCTTGGCGGCGTACTCCAGCACCACCGAATCCAGCTGCGAGATGCGGCTCGACGAGATGAAGCCTTGTTTGATCAACTCCCGGTTTGCCTCCAGATCGCTGCGCTGCAGGGTGAGCGAGTTTTGCGCCTGTGCGATCTGCGCCTCGACCGCAATGATCTCCTGCTCGACACGGTCCCGCTGAGTCCTCATCAGCGTGGTGGCGCTGTCCAGCGAATGGCGCTGCGCCCGGAACAGCGCGCTTTCCTTGTGCAGCGCGTTCTGAATGCGCTTGTCCTGTTGCGCGGCCCTGGACAGTTCTTCGGAGAACGTGAGCGTTCGCGCAAAGGAATGTTCGGCTTCCAGCCGCTCCAGTGTGGCCCGCTCCACATAGACGCGGTAACCCAGGCGGTTGCGGTCGGCGTCCACGCGCACATCGCCCAGCACCAGCACCGCATCGCCGGCATTCACATGCTGGCCGTCGCGCACCAGCACCTCGCGCACTGTGCCGCCTTCAAGGTGTTGCACCGGGCGGCGATTGAGATCCACTTTGACGAACGCGGGCGCCACCACCGCCATGGACAGCGGGGCGAATCCCATCCACAGGGTGATCGGCACCACCGCCACGATCACGATCCAGCAGCCGGTGCGCACCAGGCGCCGGGCATGGTCCTCGTTGCTGCGCGATCCGGACGCGGCGGTCATGGTGAGCGTTGCAGAGGTGTTCATGACCGTGTGTCCTGCTCTTGTTTGCTTCAGGCCGTCAGGCGGCCTTCTGGTCCACCATCACCTGGGCCTGGCGCTGCATGCCCTTCATGACCTCGCCCGAGGGGCCGAACTGCTGGATCCGTCCGGCGGCCAGTACGAGGATCTTGTCCACATGGGCAATGAGCGAAGGCCGGTGCGTGACGACGATCGAGGTCACGCCTGCGCGGCGCAGCGCGCCCATCGCCTGGGCCAGCGCAATCTCGCCGTCACCATCCAGGTTGGAGTTCGGCTCGTCCAGAACCACCAGCTGCGGGTTGCCGTAGAGCGCACGCGCCAGCGCAACGCGCTGGCGCTGGCCCGGTGACAGTCGCGATCCGAGTTCTCCCACCGGCGTGTCGTAGCCCTTGGGCAGGGTCAGGATCATCTCGTGCGCGTTGGCGCGCATGGCGGCGTCCACCACCGCCTCCGAGTTGATCTTGTCCAGGCGGGCGATGTTGTCCGCCACGGTGCCGTCAAACAGCTCGACGTCCTGCGGCACATAGCCGATGTAGGGGCCGATCTGCTCGCGCGGCCAGGTCGCCACGTCCACCCCGTCAAGCCGCACCCGCCCGGCCGTGGGTTTCCACACGCCGGTGAGCAGGCGGGCGAGGGTGGACTTGCCGGCTGCGCTTGGCCCGATGACGGCCAGCGCCTCGCCGGCCGCCAGCGAGAAGGCGATGTTGCTCAGCACCTGGTTGTCCGCGCCCGGCGGGAGAAACGCCATGTTCTCTACCGTGAGGCGGCCCTCGGGGCGCGGCATCACCACGCCGGGCTCGCCGCGATCGAAGTCGCGTGACAACTCGAACAGGCGCTGGTAGGCGGCCCGGCCCTCGATCAGCAGGCGCCAGCTGCCCACCAGCTGCTCCACCGGTTGCACGGCCCGACCCAGCAGGATGCTGGTGGCAATCATCACGCCGGCCGAGGCCTGCTGGCTCAGCACCAGCCAGGCGCCCAGCGCCAGCATGAGGATCTGGATTGCCTGGCGCACCGCCTTGGTCGCAGCGGTGAAGGCCACCGTGCTGCGGCTCGCGCTGGTCTGCGTGGCGGCGATCTGGTCCTGCAGCGCGCGCCAGCGTTTGAGCAGGCGCTGCGTCATGCCCAGCGCCTGCAGAACCTCGGCGTTGCGCAGCGAACTCTCCACGTACTGCGACGCGCGGCGCCCTTCGTGCTGCAAGTCTTCCAGCGCTCGGCGGCTGATGCGGTCGTTGAGCCATGCCAGCGCCAGCATCAGCAGCGCGGAGAACGCGGCGCCCAGGCCCAGGGCGGGGTGGAACATCCAGATCACCCCCACGTAGACCACCACCCAGGGGGCGTCGAACACCGCGATCAGGCCGTTGGCGGAGAACACGTTGCGCAGCGCCGCCACATCACGGATGCCCTCAGTCCTAGCGCTGCCGGGGGCGCGCGCCGCGCGCTGCACGATGGCGTTGACCACCGGCGGCGAGAGGCGTTCCTCCACCAGATTGCCCAGCACGTTCTGCAGTCGGGTGCGCACGTAGTCCAGCAGCAGCAGGATCAGCAGCGCCACGCCGGTCCCGATGAGCAGCACCACCAGTGTTTCCAGGCTGTTGCTGGAGATGACGCGGTCGAACACCTGCAAGGTGAAAAACGCCGGCACGAGAAACAGCAGGTTGATCACGAAGGAGAACGCCGCGATGTAGCCCAGCAGCGGTCGAAGTTCGCTCCACAGGGGTTTCATGAGCGTTTCCTCCAGGTGGACGGTCTCGATGCTGCCGGGTGGTGTGGCTGCTCAGGCCGCGAGCAGGAAGTCCGCCTGCGTGATGGTGTTCACGCCGACGCCGTTCACGCCCGTGAGCAGGATGGAGCTCAGATCCCCAAACTCGATCAGCGTGTCGTTGCCCAGGTCGGTGATGGTCACCGAGGTGGCGAAGTTGCCCGCGTTGATGCCGAGTCCCGAGATGTCGAGCCGGTCCTGGTTGTTGAGCCCGTCCGGGCTGGCGTCGAAGCCGATGATCGTGTCGTTGCCGATGCCCGGCGCGAACTCGAAGATGTCGTTGCCCGCGCCGCCGTTCATGCTGTCGTCGCCCAGGCCGCCGATGACCACGTCGTTCCCGGCACCGGTGTCGATGGTGTCGTTGCCGTCCTGGCCATCGACGCGGTTTGCGCCGGCCGCAAACGTGATGATGTCGTTGCCCTGGCTGCCGATGAGGTTCTCGATGGTGTTGAGCGTGTCCACCCCGATCTCCGCGCTGGTGGCCGACGCGGCGGTGACGGTCGCACCCGCCGCGGTGGCGGACAGGTCCAGGGTGTCGGTGCCAGTGCCACCGGTGTAGCTGTCGTTGCCGTCACCCACCTGCGCCACGAAGCTGTCGTTGCCGTTGCCGCCGTTGGCCGTGTCGTTGCCCAGGCCGCCGGTGATGACGTCGTTGCCGGCCTCCCCGTTGAGGGTGTCGTTGCCGGCACCGCCATTGAGCATGTCCGCACCGTTGCCGGCGTTGATCAGATCGTTGCCGTCTCCCCCGTCGAGGGTGTTGTTGCCCACGCTGCCGGTCAGCGTGTCGCCGGCCGAGCTGCCCACCACGTGCTCGATGGTGGCCACGGTGTCGTTGCCGATCTGGGCGCTGCTGGCCAGGCCGGTGGCGAGGTTGACGGTGGCCGCTGCGCTCGTGCCCGAGAGGTCGTAGGTGTCGTCGGTGCCACCGGCGCCCACGTAGGCGTCGTTGCCGTCGCCCACGATCGCGAAGAAGGTGTCGTTGCCGACGCCGCCGTTGATTGCGTCCGCGCCGGCGCCACCGGTGATCGCGTCGTTGCCCGCGCCGCCGACCAGCGCATTCGCGCCCGCACTGCCCAGCAGCGTGTCGTTGCCGGCGCCGCCGGTCACGTTCTCGATGTTGGCGATCGATACGAAGCCGGTAGCGGAGCCGGTGGCCAGGTCGACCGCGACGGCGGTGGTCGTCGCTCCATAGCTCAGGGTGTCGAGCCCGCCTTCCAGATCGGCCGTGAACGATTCGACGTTGACCGCCTCGCTGCCCGCAAAGGCCGCGATCGCCGTGCCGGCCAGCACCACCGTCAGCGTCTGGGCGCCAGCGCCGGGACCACCGAGGATGTTCACCCGGTCGTTGCTGCCCGCACCACCGTCGATCGCGTCCGCCCCGTGGCCGATGGTGTAAACGAAGGTGTCGTCCCCGTCGTCGCCGTTGAGCGTGTCGTTGCCGAGACCGCCGGTGATGGTGTCGTCGCCCAGGCCGCCGTGCACCGTGTCCGTTCCCGCCCCGGCGTTGAGCAGGTCGTCGCCGCCCTGGCCGTCGATCACGTTGTTGCCACCATCGAGGGTGATGCTGTCGTTGCCCTGGCTGCCGACCACGTTTTCGATGGTGTTCAGGGTGTCGGCGCCGGTCTCGGCGCTGCTCGACGACGCGGCGGTGACCGTGGCCCCCGCTGCTGTGGCGGACAGGTCGTAGGTGTCGATGCCCACGCCACCGATGTAGGCGTCGTTGCCGTCGCCCACCGTGGCGATGAAACGGTCATCGCCGGCTGCGCCGTTCACGTTGTCGCCGTCCGCGCCGCCGGTCATGGTGTCCGCTTCCGTGCCGCCGTTGAGTGCGTCGGCGCCTGCACCGCCCAGCACCGTGTCGTTGCCGGAGCCGCCGTTGACCGAGTCTGCTCCGTCACCGCCGTCCAGCAGGTCGTCCTCGGCGTTGCCGTTGAGCGTGTCCGCCCCGCCGCCGCCAAAGATCATGTCCTGGCCGGCGTTGCCGTTGAGGATCTGCCCCGCATCGTTGGGCGCGATGAAGTCGCCCACCACGATGGTCGGTGCCGAGATCACGCTTTCCGGGTGGCCCTGCAGGTCGGTGAAGCTCACCACCACGCGCAGCTGGCGGTTGACCTGATCCTGGCCCGGCGTGAAGCTGGCGTCGGTGGCCCCCGCGATGTCGGTGAACACGGCGCCGCCGCCCAACGCACTTTGCTGCCACTGGAAGCTGAAGCCGTCAACGGCAGGCAAGCCGTCCAGATCGGTGATCTGGTTGATCGCCTGCAGCGTCTGCGTTTCGGTGGGCGTCACGTCCGAGACCAGCACCTGCCCGGCGGCCAGGTTGTTGTTGCTCTCCACCGGCGCGGTCGCGGCCGAGTAGACGTTCTCCAGCACGTCGTTGGCGTCCTTGTAGATGGCGTGCACCCGCAAGGCGAGGCCGACCTCGAAGCCGCTGGGCGTGAAGGTGGGTCCGGTCGCGCGCGCCACCTCACCGCCTGCGTTCGGGATCAGGATGTCCTCGAAGATGCCGGGACGCACCTCCGCCTGCCAGACGTAGGTGACGGGTCCGGTGATCGCGCCGGTCGGGTTGGTCGGGCTGATGTTGTCGGCGTCCGTGATGCCCAGCGCCGAGACGCTCAGCACCTGGTCTTCGGTCGGTGTGGTGTCGTCGATGGTGAGGAAGCCATCCGGGTCCGCGTTCAGGCCACCCAGCACCAGGGCCTGGTCGGAGAACTGCAAACGCTCGATGTTCATCACCACGTCGCTGCCGTCCGAGCCGGGCGCACCGTCCACCACGTGGCTCACCACGAGCTGCCCCGCGTCGTTGGTGAAGATGTCGTAGTTGGCCAGCACATCGGAGAACACGGCGGTGTCGAAGTCGGCATCGGGTGCGGTGGTGATCTCGCGCACGATCCGGATGTCGCCCGGATTGAGTTCACCCGAGAACACGCGTGCCTGCAGCTCGGTCATGCTGTTGGCACGCACCGTGCCCACGCCACCGACCCCGGGGGCTTCCAGTTGCACGTTGAGCCACGCGTCGCCGTCCAGAACGTCGTCTCCGCCACGCCCTTCGAGAATGTCGCTGCCGCCGCCACCCAGGATGACGTTGCCGGCAAACGAGGTCACCGGGCCACCCAGCGCGGTGTCGAGGAAGCCTTGCAGACCGTCGATCAGTGCCATGTTGGTCAGCACGCTGCCGGTGGCACCGGACAGCGCCATGGCGGCAGCGTCATTGTTGTCACCGCGCAGCAGGTCGCCGAACGCCGAGCCCGACATGCCTTCGATCGATGTGAAGCGTGCGAGCACGGTGGCGTTGGACAGGGGCACCGGGGTTTCGTCGAAGGCGCGCAGCAGCAGGTCGGCGTTGACGCCGAACTGGTCGTCCTTGAAGCTGGCCCAGTCGAAGCCGGAGCCGCCTTCGTAGCGATCGACCTGGCCACCGTTGCCCACCATGATGTCGTCGCCGCCTTCACCGTCCATGCGGTCGGAGATGGTGTTGCCGATGAAGACGTCGTGACCCACCGTCTCGTCGCGCGAGAACGCGTCGAAGTTCTCACCGGCGCTGCCGTCGGCCATGCCGAACTCGATCCAGTCGTCGCCTTCGTTGCCGAACACGAACTCGTTGCCGCGCGCGCCCAGGATGAAGTCGTTGCCCGGACCACCGAAGGCCTCGGACGGGTCTTCGCCCGTGACGATGAAGTCACTGCCGAAGCCACCGAGGATCAGGTTGGCACCGTTGCCGCCGTGGATGGCGTCGTTGCCGTCGCCGCCCTGCATGTTGTCGTCGCCACCCCGGTCCGTCATGATGTCGTCGCCGGCGCCACCGAGCACGAAGTCGTTGCCGTCGCCACCTTCGAGCCGGTCGCGTCCGCCGTCGCCGTAGAGCGTGTCATCGCCCAGGCTGGCAATCAAGGTGTCGTTGCCCTCGGTGCCGCCCAGCACCACGTGCTCGTCGCCAATGTAATGGAGGTAATTCGGGTCGGGGATTTCCGTGCCGGGGTTGTTGCGGATCACGTCGCCGACCGGGTCATCGCGTCCCTCCGGTCCCAGTCCAGTGAACTGCTTGGTTTCGTCCACCTCGAGGATCAGACCGGGAGCCGAGAAGACGTCGCCGGGCAGGTGGGTCGCGTCGGTGTTGGCCATGACCATGCGGGCGAAGGAGTTGTTCTCCAGCTCGGTGAGGAAGTTCAGGCCCTGGGTGCGCTCCAGGTAGTAGAACCGGTCGCCGTCCTGCAGCTTCTCCATCTGTTCTTCGAAGACGAAGTTGAAGGTCGAACCCAGCAAGCCGCCGAAGGGCATCTGCTTCTCGGCCAGGCCACCGATCCAGAGGTCGATGGCGTCCACCCCGGTGATGGTGACCCCGCCGGGCCCGGCGGCGTAGTCGCCGGTGCTGTTGAGGAAGGCCATGCGGTCGGCGTTGAAGGCGGTGGCCTCGGCCCCGGTCAGGGTCGGGTCGCCGAACACGAGGTTCATGGCCGCTGCGCGCTTGGCCTCCAGCGACGTTGCGTTCAGGATGGTCGTGTGCGTGCCGTAGGCGGCGATGAAGTTGATCACCGAGGCCTCGTGTTTGAGGTTGTGGGTGAGATCGATCCAACTGGTGTAGGGCTTGAGCTGGCTGTCGCCGGTCACGTTGTAGAAGTCGCGGCGCGCCGCGTTCAAGGTCGGCACGCCGGTGTCACGGCCCCGCATGATGTTGATGGCCGCGAGGTCCAGCGGCAGGCCCAGC
Organism: Hydrogenophaga sp. RAC07; assembly: GCF_001713375.1. NCBI lineage: Bacteria > Pseudomonadati > Pseudomonadota > Betaproteobacteria > Burkholderiales > Comamonadaceae > Hydrogenophaga > Hydrogenophaga sp. RAC07. The sequence goes on along the minus strand of NZ_CP016449.1, from coordinate 2,275,633 downwards.
AGGTTGTTGCGCAGGGCTTCGGTCACGAACTCGTCGATCTCGTTGCCCTGCTGCCGCGTCAGGCCGCGAACCAGCGCACCGGCCGCTTCGTCCGCGGTCGGGCCGCTGGCGGCGAATTCGAGCGGGTTCAGGAAGGCCGCGACCAGCCCGAGTTGCTGTTGTGGGTCCGCCGAGTTGGGGTCGCCGATCACGTTGAAGCTGGGATCAAAGCGGTCCACCGTCTCGGTCAGCATCGAGTGGCCGAAGCGGTACACCGTGTGGGCGAACTCGGCGACGATGGACGGATCGATCTCGGTGTCGTAGACCTGCGTGGCGGCAAAGAAGATGTCCACCTGGGGCTGCACCTTGCGCGCAAATTCCTCGAACACCAGGTGCTGGTATTGCATCTCGGTGCCGAAGCGGGCGGCCTGGAACAGGCGCTCGCCGTTCCACGAACCGTCGGGCAGCTGCCAGTGGGCGATGAAGGCCGGGTCGCCCGAGGCCAGGATCACGGCCTTCGTGTGTTCCACCAGCCGGTTGTGCTCGGCGTGGAACACGTGGTGCACGGCGGTCAGCGCGATGTTTTCGTTGACCCGTCCGTCGCCCGCCATGTAGTGCGCGTCCAGCAGTTCGTCGTCGTAGGTCCCCGCCGCGGGTGTGCCACCAATGACCGAGTCGGCATCGGCGGTCAGCGGAGCGCCGGTCTGTCCGTTGACCGGGTGGGCGTTGTGAGCGATGTCGTCCAGGAAGGCATGGCCGGTGCGCACGGCAGCACTCGCATCCACCGGCGCGCCAGGTGAACCCGAGGCCAGGCCATTCCCGTCGGGGTCCAGCGGCCCGCCGATCTGGTCGGCCCTCAACACAAGTTGCGGGAAGCCGGTGATCGGGTCGGGGATGAACTTGCCGTAGGCGTCGGTGGCCAGCAGCGGCAGGTTGAGCACGTCCAGATCGTCGAGCTCGATGCCGAGCATGTCGCGGGCCTGCGCCTTGACGATGGCCCAGGTGGACATGCCGCCGAGGTCGACGTCGTTGCCGTTGCCGAAGACGCCGTCCACCAGGTCGCGGTTGGTGATGAGGCGGCCGGTGGAGACAGGGTCGCCAGCGGCGTTGAACGTGTACTCGCGCAGGAAGACCTGGTGCGAGGGGTGCGAGGTGTAGGTCTGGTTCTGGTCAACAAAGGGCGTGGTGCCGTTGTTGGCCTCGTGCGTGGTGTCGTCCAGGCTCTCGTCCACGTCCAGCGTGAGCGGATCGTCGCCGAGCACGCCGTCGGCGCCCGGGCCGTTGAACTGGGTGGTGCGCGTGAGCACCAGGAAGTTGGGTGCGCCGGGTGTCGGGTTGTACAGCGGGTCGTCGGGCTCCAGTGGCACGAAGATGGTGCCGTTGCCGCCCTTGCTCACCAGGTCCAGACCGTGGTCAAAGAACTGACCGAAGAAGGTCATGAACGGGTTGAACGGGGCCGACAGGCCTTCGTCGGGCGCGGTGTTCGGGATGAAGAACACCTCCTTGTCGTCGGCGGTGCCGAAGATGCCGTCCAGGCCGGGACTCATGACGGTCTCGGCACCCAGGCCGGCCGCCGCCGGGTTGTTGGCGGTCTGGTCAACGATCAGGTTCGAGATGATCCGCGGGTCGGCATCCACCACGTTGGAGTTGCTGCCGTAGTCGGTGTTGGTGAGCAGGCCGCCGGGGCCGAGGTTGATCTGGTCACCGTCCTGGTCGTTCAGGAAGACCGGGTCGACCAGCCGGGGGAAGAGCGTGTCCGCCGCACCGAAATCGGTCTGGCCCTGCACCAGGTTGTTGTAGCTGCCGTCGACCGTGCGCAGGCCGAAGGCCACGCGCGAGTTGGGCAGGATGTCGGACAGGGCCTCGCCGCCCGCGTGCCGCTCAGAGATGACGATCTGGTCGAGGATGAACTGGAGGTCGGAGCGGATGAAGCGCACACCTTCGCTGGCCACCAGTCCCTCGGCTGGCAGCGGAGCCGGAGGCGTCACGACGACGCTGCCGGTGACCGGCGCGGTGGGCGCCGAGAACACGTTCTCCAGCACGCCGTTGTCGTCCTGGTACACCGCCCGCACGCGCAGTGCCAGCCCGCTGAGCTCCGGCGTCACCCGGAAGGACGTGCCGTCGGCGGTGGCGGGCTGGTTGCCGCCCACGTCGACGATGTCGCGGAAGACGCCGGGCGCTCGAACCGGGTCCGACTCAACCTGCCAGACGTAGGCCACCGGACGCCCGGCCAGTGTTCCACCGGCAATGTCGGCATCGGCGATGCCGGCGGCCGACACCGTCAACAACTGGTTGACGGAGGGCGTGTCGTCGCTCACGGTGAGTGAGCCCACGGGTTCGCTGTTGAGCCCGGGCACCAGCACGACCGATTCGTCGGAGAACTGCAGCCGCTCAATGTTGCGCAGCGTGTCGGTGCCATCGCTGCCGTCGTTCGTCCCGACGTTGTCCGTGACGGTGGTGGTGCCGTCGAGGGACGTGGTGACGGTGTAGTTGGCACGCGGCCCGGAGAACACGGCCGTGTCGAAGTCCGGGCCGTCGGCCATGTTGACTTCACGCACGATGCTCAGCTGGCTCGGGTTGATCTGGCCGGAGAGCATGTAGGGCATGAGGTCTTTCATGCTGTCCACCGTGTCGGGCAGGCCGGGCGCCGGGTTGCTGATGGCGATGCGCACGTTGAGCCAGGCGTCGCCGTCGATGATTTCGTTGCCGCCGCGCCCTTCGATGATGTCGCTGCCGTCACCGCCGAGGATGATGTTGCCGCCGCCAAACGTGGTCATGCCCTCGGGCAGGATGGCCTGCAGTCCGTTGATCAGGGCGATGTTGGTGAGCACGCTGCCGTAGGCGCCGGCCTGCAGGATCTCAGTGGCGTCGGCGTCGTCGCCGCGCAGCACGTCGGCAAATCCCGAGCCCGAGAGGCCCTCGGTGAACGCGAAGCGGTCCATGATGCCGGCGGCCGAGGGTGCCACGGGCGGCTCGATCAGGTCGTTGACGATCATGTTGGCCGTCACGCCGTATTTGTCGAACTTGTAGCTGGCCCAATCAAAGCCGGAGCCGCCGTCGAAGTGGTCCTCGCCGTCGGAGCCGACGAAGATGTCGTCGCCGCCCTCGCCGATGAGTTCGTCGAAGCCGCCGCCGGAGATCAAGACGTCGTGGCCGATGATGTTGTCCCGCCCGAGCGGGTCGGAGCTGTCACCGGTGGTGCCGTCCTGGGTGCCGAGTTCGATCCAGTCGTGGCCTTCGTTGCCCAGGGTGGGCAGGTTGCCCTTGCTGCCCAGGACGAAGTCGTTGCCCTGGCCGGCGAAGACCTCCGACACATCCTCGCCCGTGATGACGAAGTCGCTGCCGCTGCCCGCGATGATCAGGTTGAAGCCGTTGCCGCCGTGGATCACGTCGTTGCCCTCGTTGCCCTTGAGCACGTCGTCGCCGCCACGGTCGGTGATGATGTCGTCGCCCGCGCCACCCTCGACGTTGTCGTTGCCGTCGCCACCTTCGAGCCGGTCGTTGCCGCCGTCGCCCCACAGGGTGTCGTCACCGATGCTGGCGATCAGCGTGTCGTTGCCGGCGGTCCCGCCGAGTACGACGTGGTCGCCTCCGGTGTACTGGAGGTAGTTCGCATCGGCACCCGGCGTGCCGGGGTTGTCGCGGATCACCAGCGGAATGAGGGAGGAGCCGTCGCCCACGGGATCGTCGTTGAGGTCGGCACCCAGTCCGGTGAACTGGTTGGCCTGGTTGATCTCCAGGATGAAGCCCGGGGCCGAGAAGATGTCGGCGGGCAGGTGGGTGTTGTCGGTGTTGAGCATCACCAGCTTGGCGAACGAGTTGTTCTCCATCTCGGTGAGGAAGTTCATGCCCGCCAGGCGCGAGAGATAGTAGAAGCGGTCGCCGTTCTGCAGGGCCTCCATCTGGGTCTCGAAGACGAAGTTGAAGGTCGAGCCCAGCATGCCGCCGAACGGCATGGTCTTCTCGGCCAGGCCGCCGATCCACAGGTCGATGGCATCGACGCCGGTGATGGTCACCCCGTTCGCGTCGCTCGCATAGGCGCCGGTGCTGTTGAGGAATGCGAGACGATCCTCTTCATCGGCGATGAACGTCCGCTCCTCGGGCGTGCCTTCGTTGATGACCGCCTCGCCGCCAAACACCAGTGCGGCAGCCACCGCGCGCTTCTCTGCCAGCGTGTCGACATCGGCCGCGCTGAGCGCCACATGCACGCCATAGGCGGCGATGAAGTTGAGCACGGAGGCTTCGTGCTTGAGGTTCTGGGTCAGGTCGACCCAGCTCGTATAGGGCTTGAGTTGCGGGTCGGCGGTGGTCTGGTAGAACTCGCGCCGCGCGGCGTTGAGCGTGGGAACGCCGGTGTCGCGTCCGCGCGCGAGGTTGATCGCCGCCAGATCCAGTGGCAGGCCCAGCAGGCTGTTGCGCAGGGCATCGGTCACGAATTCGTCGATCGCATTGCCCACCTGCCGCGTCATGCCGCGCACGATGGCACCGGCTGCCTCTTCGGGGCTCAGGGCGCCGTCTTCGTTGAACTCCAGCGGGTTGAGGAAAGCGTTGAGCAGCGAGATGTCGTTCGGTACGAAGTCTGGCGAGAGCCGGTCCACCGATTCGGTCAACATCGAGTGACCGACGCGGAAGACTGCGTGCGCGAACTCGGCAACGATGGCCGGGTTGATCGTGGTGTCGTAGTTGGTCTCCGGCAGGAAGGCGTCGATGGCCGGCTGCATCTTGCGGGCGAACTCCTCGAACACCAGGTGCTGGTATTGCATTTCGGTCGCGAAGCGGGCAGCCTGGAAAATGCGTTCGCCGTTCCAGGAGCCGTCGGGCAACTGCCACGAGGCGATGAACGCCGCGTCGCCAGTGGCCAGCACGGTGGCCTTGATCTCCTCGGATTGGCGGTTGTGCTCGGAATGGAAGACGTGGTGCACGGCAGTCAGCGCGATGTTCTCGTTGCCACGCCCGTCGCCGGTGATGAAGTGCCGGTCGAGCAACTCGTTGTCGTAGGTGCCGGCGGGTTGTGAACCGGGGTCGTTGATGACCCCGTCGGCATCGGCCACGAGGCCGGGGTTGGGGGCGGCGTTGTGCGCGATGTCGTTCAGAAAAGCGTGGCCGGTGCGCACGCCGACGCTGGCGTCGATGGGCGCGCCTGGCGTGCCCGAGGCTAGCCCGTTGCCGTCCGGATCCAGAGGCCCGCCGACCTGATCGGGCCGCAGCACGATCTGCGCGAAGCCGGTGACCGGGTCGGGAATGAACTTGCCATAGACGTCGGTGGCCAGAAGCGGCAGGTCGAGCACGTCGGTGTCGTCGAGCGCGATGCCGAGCATCGCCTGTGCCTGCGCCTTGACCTCGGCCCAGTTGGCCAGGCCCCCGTCAGCGCCGTCGAGCAGGCTGCCGGTGCTCACCGGCCGGCCGCTCGCATCCACTGCGTACTCGCGCAGAAAGACCTGGTGAGACGCGTGCGAGGTGTAGGTCTGGTTCTGGTCGACGAAAGGCGTCGTCTGGTTGGTCTGGTCGCCGTTGGCGTCCCGCGTGGCACGCGAGACGACCATGAAGTTGGTCGGGCTGCCCTCGACGTACAGCGGGTCGTCGGGCTGCAGCGGAATGAAGATGTTCTCCACGCTGCTCTTGTTGACCAGGTCCAGGCCGTGGTCGAAGAACTGGCCGAAGAAGGTGAACCACGAGTTGAACGGCGCCGAGAGACCTTCGTCGGGCGCCACGTTCGGAATGGTCAACAGCGTGCCGGGAGGAATCACGTTGCCATCCAGGTCCAGCAGGGCGCCGTCGCTGTCGCGGATGCTTCCCAGACCGGCCTCCACAAATGCTGTGACCGCAGCCGGGTTGTTGCTGGACATGTCGGCAATCAGATTGCTGATGATGCGCGGGTCGGCGTCTGCCACGTTGCCGCTCGTACCGTAGTCCGTGTTGGTGACCGGTCCGAACGTGTCCCCATCAGCATCGTCCGGATACACCGCGTCGACCATCTGCGGGAAGGGCTGGTCCGCGGCGCCGTAGTCGGTTTGTCCGGGCATCAGGTTGTTGTAAGTGCCATCAACCGTGCGCAGTCCGAAGGGCGCGAAGGTGTTCGGCAACAGACTCGTCAGGTCGGCGCCGGCAACGTGCGCCTCGGAAATCAGGATCTGCTGGAGGATGAATTCAAGATCGGACCGTATCAAGCTGGCCATGGTGTTCCCCTCAAATGACGTCAAACAATCTGCCCGGGATGCGACCCATGGAGGCGTTGCCTCCTGGCGTCGGGCCAAGGCAAGCGAGCGGCTGGCGGGCGCCAGCCAGAAAACCTGTCGGGAGAAAAGGAGAGATGCACAGCGCGACCCTGAGGTCTTCTCGGTGAGAAGACGCGGGTCAAGCCGGGGGCTGTGATCTCAGAGGGGTGCCCGTCGTCGCACGCGCGCGCGGGTGAAGGCGGCCGTCTTGCGAACGCCGCGCAGAGGGGGGTGGATGGTGGTCGGCAACTCGCGCGGCATGTCGGCACAGGTCGATTGCGCCAGGTGCGACATGGGCTTCAGATTCGGGCCTTGCATATGCTCCTCCGTCGTTCTTCTCAACGCGAAATGAACATCGGCGCGCCGTGGGGTCGTTGGCTCCGGGGAGCTCGGCTGATCGGTGGTCGACTCTCTGGCAGTGTTGTCACCAGGTCGACAAATGTATGGGAAACGTAAAAAGGGTGCAAGTCATTTCTTAAAAAAGCTTAACTTTGTAAGAAAGATATGAAAAATAAAAAACGCACAGACGTCCGCCCCACTGGGCATCAGGAATCTGACCCGGGCTCTTGCGTGCGCGCCAGCAGGACAACAGCGACGACGCCGGCCAGCACCGCAACCAGGGTGACCGCTTCCCATGCGAACCGGGCGCCGAAGTCGGAAGGCGGGCCCTGGCTGGACGCCCCGGAACGCTGGCGTGCTGCCTGCGAAAACGGGTTGAAGATCGCCGAGCCGAGCTCGGATTTTTCCTCTGTATGGGGGGCCTCATTCGAGGAGGGATGGGCCTGGGCCGTGGAATCATGGTCCGGGTGTTCTTCTTCGGCCAGGAGGTTCGCGGGGACTTCCGCCGTGATGACTTCGATGACCGACACCGGGGCAGCCAGAGAGTCGGCGTGCGATGGAGAGACCGCACAAAGCACAGTCGCCACCCACAGCATAGAAGTCAGGATAATGAGACCATCCATGATTCGCATGACTGACCAAGTTGTAGATTCTGATAGCGAAAGTGAAGGGTAGTCCAGCCCAGGCAAAAAACCTAAGTTTTCTGGATCGCTTGACGGGGCGGGTGCCCAGATTCGGCGGGTGAGGAAGATCGGTTTCGGTGTGGCTTTCGTCAGCACGCCTCCTTGGGTGGTTCAGCGGTTTTCATGGTGTTGGTCTGCTCGGATGCCTCACGCGGGCTCTGCCGCGTAGATGTGGCGCCGGTTGAAGGGGTAGTCCGACTGCGCTCCCCGCAGCGGCGTGTTGTTCACCACGCCGGTGGGACGCGAGGCCAGCAACTGGTGGATCGAGATCCAGCCACGTTCGAACGCCACGGCACAGCCGGCGAGGTACAGCCGGTACGCGCGCACCGTGGCCTCGCTGGTGATTTCGCGTGCGCGCTCCAGCTGGCTTTCCAGCGCGTCTGACCAGGCCCACAAGGTGCGGGCGTAGTGCGGTCGCAGGTTCTCGGCATCCAGAAGCTCCAGGCCGCATGCACTCAGGCTGCGCGCCACGCGCGACACGTGCACCAGTTCGCCGCCGGGGAAGATGTGTTTGCCGATGAAGTCGCCCAGGCCGGCGCCGAGCTGGGGGTTGTCGACGCCGCCAGCGGTGATGCCGTGGTTGAGCAGCAGGCCACCAGGTTTGAGCAGGCGTTGCAGCCGGCCGAAGTAGTTGTCGAGCTGGGCGCTGCCCACGTGCTCGAACATGCCGACCGAGGCGATGCGGTCAAAACGCGCCAGGGGCGGCAAATCGCGGTAGTCGAGCAGGCGCATGGTGACCCGGTCGCGCAGGCCTTTCTCGTCGATGAGGCGGTTCACGTGGGCGTGCTGGTGGCGCGAGAGCGTGATGCCCATGGCGTGCACGCCGTGGTGCTCGGCGGCCCACAGCAGCAGCCCGCCCCAACCCGCGCCGATGTCCAGCAGCAACTGGCCGGGCTCCAGCTGAAGCTTGCGGCAGATGTGTTCGAGCTTGGCCTCCTGCGCTTGCGCCAGCGTCATGTCGTTGTGCTCGTAGTAGGCGCACGAGTACACGCGCAGCGGGTCCAGCCAGAGCGCGAAGAAGTCGTCGCTCAGGTCGTAGTGAAAGCGCACCTGCTCGGCGTCCTTGTGCGGGCGGTGCAACCAGCGCGAGCGCAGGTGTTGCAGCAGCTGGGCGCCCAGGTGGGCATGTCCCTGGCCCACCGGATCGCCGGCCAGTTCGGCGGCGATCTCCACCGCTTCGCGCAGGTTGCCTTCGATCTCCAGGTCGCCGCGCACGTAAGCGTCGGCCAGGGTGCCGATCTGGCCGCTGACCAGCCACTTGAGTTGCTGGGAGTCGTTCACTTTGAGCCGCACCGGTGCGTCGGCGGCGCCCGCGCGGCCACCGGGCCACTGCAGCGCCAGCGGGCGCGAGAGTTGGCCGATGCGCGACTCGATCAGGGAGGGCAGGGTGAGTTGCATGGTGTCGATCCGTTCAAGCGGGCAGGGCTTGCAGGCGGGCGGACTTGCCGGCGCCACCGCGCTGGTGCAGGGAGCGGCGCGCAGACGCTGCCCCCAGGTCGTCCATGGCTCGGCGGGTGCTGCGCGAGTAGGCCTGGAGACCCGCCATGTCCAGGATTTCCACGTCGCGGTCGTTGACATGGATGAGGCGGGCCATGGCCAGCGCGGTGAAGGAGCGGCTCACGGTTTCGTGCGCCACGCCGAGCATGCTGGCGATGTCGCGCCGGCCCATGCGCAGGTGGAAGCGCCGCGGCGACTGGCCGCTGGCGGCCATCTGGTTCGAGAGCTGCAACAGGAAGCGTGCGAGCCGGACCTCCGAGGCCACGGCCGCCATCACGTCCACCAGTTCCCGCGTGCGGGTGAGCGCCTGGCTGCCAGCCCGCCGCAGTTCCTGCTCCAAGGCCGGCGCCGCCCGGCTCAGGGCAGGCAGATCGGCCTTGGGGACCACATACACGGTGGCGTCTTCCAGCGCGGTGGCGGCGGTGGGGTGGAAGTCCATGCACAGCGCGTCGAAGGCCAGCACCTCCCGGCGTCCGGCAAAGGCCAGCATCTGTTCGTAGCCATCTTCGTCGGTGCGGAAGATCTTGAACGTGCCGCTGCACACAAAGTACAGCGCATCGCTGGGCGCCCCCATGTGGAACAGGGGGTCGCCAGCGGGCACCCGGCGCAGGCAGAGCACCATGCGGCTGGCGGCAAGTGCCGTCTCCGGCGTGTTCATGGTGTCGTTGCCCAGCATGCGCAACAGGTCGGCCAGGCTGCTGCGTCCGGGTGTTGAGCCGCGGCTGATGGGGGTTGGTGCGTTGCATGCCGGGGTGTGGTTGGGTGGGTTCAAAACAGTCTCCTCGTGCGTTCTTCCGGGTCGAGCGCAAGAATGCGCCGGTGCTGGCGGCGGCACCATCGGATTCCTCCGCGACCTGTGCTCGGATTGCTGCGCTGCGCGATGGGCGCGATTCCCACCCGCGACTCGGACAATTCCTACCCCATGGATGGGCGGTTTGATGTGGATCAAGTCCGGCTGCCGCGCGGGGCTGTTCGTTCCGGCCAAACCTTCCTAAGATGCCCCCAGAGGTATCCCGCGAGCACCAATTCCGTGACTTCATCCGCGCCCCATGCCAAGACCCTTCGCCCTTCCGTTTCCCCGGAAGCGCTGGCGGAGCCCCGACTGGCCCACGCCGCGCTCGAAGGCGTGATCACGGTGGACCAGCAGCAGCGCATCGTCATGATCAACCCCGCCGGCCTCAGCATGTTCGGCCTGACCCGCGAGCAGGCGCTGGGCATGGATCTCGCTCGCCTCATTCCGCAGCGCCTGCGCGAGGCGCACGCGGACCATGTGCGGCAGTTTGGCGCTTCCGGTGAGACAGAGCGCGCGATGGGCCAACGCGGTCGGGTGATGGGCGTTCGCGCCAGCGGTGAAGAATTCCCGCTGGAGGCGGCCATCTTCAAGAGCGAGGTGGCCCAGCCATCGGGCAACCAGACCTACTACACCGCGCTGCTGCGCGATCTCAGTGAGTTGAGCCGCATGAGCTCGGTGATCGAGCAGCTCAACCAGCGCCTGCGCGCCCTCTTCGAGCGTGCCCCGGTGGCGATCTGGATCACCGAGCGGGACCGGGTGGTGTTCGCCAACCAGGCCTGCGCGCAGCTGATCGGTTTGCCGGACCCGGCGCACCTGATCGGTCGTTCGATCTTCGAGGTGCTCTCGCCGCCGTCGCACGAGCAGGTGCGCAGCAAGCTGCGGGACATCGAGCGGGACGAAGGCGTGTCGATGGTGGTGGGATCCATCCAGCACGCCGACGGTTCGGTGCGCGATGTCGAGTTGGTGGTGGCGGTGCTGCCCGACCACGAACGCAGTTTTGTGCAGATGGTCATCAACGACATCACCCAGCGCTCGCGTGAAAAGAAAGACCTGCTGCGCTCGCGCCGTACCCTGCGCGAACTCTCGGCCAGCCTGGTGGAGGCGCGCGAAGAGGAGCGCAGGCGCATCGCCCGCGAGCTGCACGACGAACTGGGCCAGCGGCTCACCGCGCTCAAGCTGGAAATGATTGCCTGCCAGCGCGACCACCCGGACCTGGCTGTGGGCGAGCGCGCGCAGCTCATGCTGGACATGCTGGACGAGACCGTGGCCTCGGCGCGGCGCATCGCCATGGACCTGCGCCCGCTGATGCTGGACGACCTCGGCCTGCCCGAGGCCATCGACTGGTTGGTGCAGGAGTTCAAGCGCCGCACTGGCATCGAGGTCGACACCCGGCTGGGCGAGGGGCTGCGCGAACTGCCGCCCCCCCTGGCCACCACGCTCTACCGCATCGTGCAGGAGGCCTTGACCAACATCACGCGCCATGCGAGGGCCACCCGCGTGTCGATCGGGCTGCAGGGCCGCGACCACGAACTGCTGCTCACCATTCAGGACAATGGAGTAGGCTTTGCCCGCGGCTTTCGTTCGCACGGCCAGGGCTCCTTCGGCCTACTGGGCATCCGGGAGCGGGTTCTGATGCTGGGCGGACGCCTGTCGGTGGGCAATGTGCCCGAGGGCGGCGCCCGGCTGGTGGTGCATGTGCCTCTGGCACAGCCACCGGCCCCGGCGGAGGATGATTTCGACAAGGACGCGGGCGAGCCGTTGTTCGACGATTCCACGCGAGGCCATCTGGATTGAGGCTGTTGTTCAAAGGAGAAGAATCCATGAGTGAGTCAACCAACTCATCCACCACCAGTCGTGAGTCGCTGGAACACGAACTGCATGTGCACCAGGTCGAACTGGTGCAGCAGAACGAGGAGCTGCAGCGCACCCAGTCCGACCTGGCCGCCGCGCACGACCGCTACCGCGACCTGTACGACTTTGCGCCGGTGGGCTACTGCACGCTGGACGCTCAGGGCTGCATCACCAAAATCAACCTCACCGGCGCCGGCCTGTTGGGCCAGCCGCGCGCTGCGTTGCTGGGCAAGCCGCTGGCGCGTTTTGTGAGTTCGAACGAAGCCGATCGCTGGCACCTCTACCTGCGCTGGGCCCTGGCGCGCGAAACGCCGCAGCGCATCGACCTGACGATGAACTTTGCCGACGGTACCCTGCACTGGTTCGCCGCCATCAACAGCGTTCGGGTGTTGGCGGACGATGGAGCGCCCACCTTGCGGGTGTCCATCACCGATGTCACCGACCGCATGCGTTCCGAGGTGGAAAGGCGCATTGCCGCGATCGACGCCGACGCCCGCGAATCGGAGCGCCGGCGCATGGCGCTGGAGCTGCACGAAGACCTGGGCCAGCGCCTGAGTGCGATCAAGATCCGCGTCGCGAACCTGCCCGAAAGCAGCGAGGTGGCCAACGAGATCGACCAGGCGCTCGCGCTGGTGCGGCGCATCACCTTCGACCTGCGCCCGCCCATGCTGAACGATCTGGGGCTGCATGCCGCCCTCGACTGGCTGGCCAAGGACACAGCGCGCCGGCTGAACCTGAAACTGTCCCTGCGCATGGACAACGACCTGCCGCCGCTGGGCCGCGCAGTGTCGCTGGCGCTTTACCGCTTTTTCCAGGAATCGCTCTCGTACCTGCTGCACGAGACCAAGGCCTCGGAACTCGTCATCGATGTGCAGCGCCCGCTGGGGCAGTTCATCCTCAACCTGCGCGCGCGGGGCGGCGAGATGAAGGCGCCGTGGCATCTGGACGTGCGCTCGGAGCCTTCCCTGATCCTCGAACACCGGGCCCGCCTGGCGGGTGGGCGGCTGGAGTTCGACGCCACGCCCGATCCCTCGGGCTGGATCGGCCTGCGGCTGACGCAGAACCTGGACCTGAAGGAAACCCCGGTCGACCGGGCGGGACGACCGACATGACCGAGGCCCCTGAGCAGACCCATCTGCGCCTGCTGCTGGTGGACGACCACACCGTGGTGCGCGAGGGGCTCAAGCGCCTGCTCGACCCGCAGGGCAACCAGTGGACCATCACCGAAGCGGGCACCGGGTTCCAGGCGCTGGAATGTCTACGCCGCGAGCCGTTTGATCTGGTCATTGCCGACCTGTCGCTGCCCGGCATGAGCGGGCTCGATCTCGTGCACCGCATCAAGGAAGGTTTTCCCGACGTGGCCGTGCTCGTGCTCACCATGCACAGCGAGGAGCAGTACGCGTTGCGCGCCTTCCAGGCCGGCGCCAGGGGTTATGTGACCAAGGACAGCGCCAGCGACGAACTGGTGTCTGCCGTGCGCAAGGTGGCTTCGGGCGGGGTGTTCGTCACCTCGGTGCTGGCCGAGCGCGTGGTGCAGCAGCTCAACGGGCGGCGCACCGCGAGCGATCTCGGTGCCCTGTCCAACCGCGAGCTCGAGATCATGCAGCGCATCGTGGCGGGCGAGCGCCTGGTCGACATTGCCGAGGCCTTGCACCTGTCCATCAAGACGGTGAGCACTCACAAGACGCGCATCCTGGAAAAGCTCCAGCTCGACAGCACGGCCGCGCTGATCCGCTTTGGTCTGGAGCACCAGATCGGCAACGCCGAACTCGGGACCGCACCCGAGCGGGGTTGAGCCAGCGGCCGGCATGCCCGGGTGACAATACCGGGCATCGAGGAGCGGACATGGTCACGAAAAAAAAGCAGCAAACGCCACCCGGCGGCAATGGGGGTGTGCACACCCCGGCGAATGCAGAGGCGGTGGACGCGGGATGTCCGGTGGTGGCATTGGGCGCGTCGGCCGGCGGGCTGGAGGCGTTCGAACAATTCCTGCGTGCCATGCCCGGAGACAGCGGCATGGGCTTTGTGCTGGTGCAGCACCTCGATCCCACGCACCCCAGCATCCTGGCCGAGATCCTGCAGCGCAGCACCGCCATGCCTGTGGTGGAGGCGGCCGACGGCATGGCCGTGTTGCCCAACCGCGTGCACGTGATCCCGCCCAACCGCGACATGGTGATCACACACGGCGTGCTGGGACTGAGCTTGCCGAGCGAGCCGCGCGGGCGCCACCTGCCCATCGACAGCTTCTTCCGTGCGCTGGCCGCCGACCGCGCCGAAGCGGCGGTGGGCATCATCCTCTCGGGCACCGGCACCGACGGCACGTTGGGCATCCGAGCCATTCACGGAGCGGGCGGTCTGGGTCTGGTGCAGGAGCCGTCCACCGCGCGTTTTGACGGCATGCCCTCCAGCGCGCTCAGGTCGGGTTTTGCGACGCAGGCGCTGGCGGTGGAGGCCATGCCTGCCTTGCTGCAGGCGCATGCGCGGCGCCTGGGCTCGCGCCCCGTGGTTGCCGACGGCGACGAAGCCTCGCGCCGGCTCACGGGCGTGCTCATGCAGCTGCGCCTGGGCACCGGGCACGACTTCTCGCAGTACAAAAAGAGCACGCTGGGCCGGCGCATCGAGCGGCGCATGATGCAGCAGGGCATCGACGACATGGCCACCTACGAGCGGTTTCTCAAGGAACACCCACCCGAGGTGCAGGCCTTGTTTCGCGAGCTGCTGATCAACGTGACCAGCTTCTTCCGCGACACGGCCGTGTTCGACATGCTCAAGCGCGACGTCTTGCCCGCGCTGCTGGCCCACCGCCCCGAGAACGAAGCCCTGCGCGTGTGGGTGGCCGGTTGTGCCACGGGGGAAGAGGCCTACTCGGTGGCCATGCTGCTGCGCGAGCTGGCAGACGAGCACAAGCGCGACTGGCCGGTGCTGATCTACGGCACCGACATCGACGCCGATGCGGTCACCGTGGCCCGCGCCGGCCTGTATCCGCCCAACATCGCCCAGGACGTGACGCCCGAGCGGCTGCGCCGTTTCTTCGTCAAGGAAGAGAGTGGTTACCGCGTGCGCAAGGAGATCCGCGAGATGGTGGTGTTCGCGGTGCAGAGCGTGATCAAGGACCCGCCGTTCACCCGCCTGGACCTGCTGACCTGCCGCAACCTGCTGATCTACCTGGAGCCCGAACTGCAGGAGCGGCTGGTGCCCATCTTTCACTACGCGCTGCGTCCCGGCGGCGTGTTGTGCCTCTCGCCCTCCGAGAGCATCGGCAGCCACGGTGAACTGTTTGAGGCCCTGGACCGCCGGCTCAACATCTACCGCGCCCGGCCCACCGTGGCATCCCGGCGCGCGGTGATCAGCAGCCGTTTGTCATGGACCACGGACGGGCAGGGCGCTGTGGTGCCGGCGGCGGTGGTCAAACCGCGCGAAACCGCTGCGGCCGACCTGGCGCGGCGCACGCTGCTGCAGACCTTTGCCCCGGCCTCGGTGTTGACCGACTTGCAGGGCGACATCCTGTTCGTGCACGGTGAGACCGGGCACTACCTGCGCCTGGCGCCAGGCCAGCCCACGCACAACGTGGTGGACATGGCCATCGAAGGTCTGCAGATGGAGGTGCGCGAGGCCCTGCAGAAAGCAGCTGCCGGTGGCCTGACCAATTTCAGCCACGACGTGGCGCTCAAGCTGGGTGGAGATGTGCGCACCGTGACCCTGAGCGTGCGCGCGCTCGCCGGCCATGCGCCCAGCCGCAACCTGCTGCTCTTCAGTTTCCAGGAGCAGGAGCACCCGTCCACACGCGGCCCGGCGCGCCGGCGCAAGGCCGGTGCCAGCTCCGAAGCGCAGCGGGTGCAGGAGCTTGAGCATGAGCTCATGCTCAGCAAACAGACACTGGGCGCCATGGTGGAGGAGCAGCAGATTTCGAACGAGGAGCTGCAGTCCACCAACGAGGAGTTGCAGTCCACCAACGAGGAGCTGCAGTCCACCAACGAAGAGCTGGAAACCTCGAAGGAAGAACTGCAGTCGGTCAACGAGGAACTGGTCACGGTGAACTCGGAGCTGCAGACCAAGGTGGAGCAGCTCACCGGCATGCAGGACGACATGAAGAACCTGCTGGACAACATCAGCGTGGGTTCGATCTTTCTCGACCGCCGCTTGCTGATCCGCCGCTTCACGCGCGATGCCACGGCGGTCTACCGCCTCATGCCGTCCGACGTGGGTCGCCCGTTGTCGGACATCCGCTGCGAACTGCAGGACGTGGACCTGCTCACCGACGCGCAGGCCGTGCTGGACACGCTCACGCCCGTGGAACGCGAGGTGCGCACCGCCAGCAACACCTGGTACCTGGCGCGCATCAAACCCTACCGCACCACGGACAACGTCATTGACGGCGTGGTGCTGACCTTCAACGATGTGACCGAGCGCGTGCTGGCCCTGGCCATGCGTCAGGCGCGCGACCTAGCCGAAGCGGTGGTGGACACCGCCTACGAGCCGCTGGTGGTGCTGGACCGGCAGCTCCAGGTGCTCACCGCCAACCGCGCCTTTCTCCACCTGTTCGGCGGGCAGGCCGCCGACACGCTGGGCCGCGCCTTCTACGACATTGGCCAGCGGCAGTGGGACTTTGCCGCCATGCACGAACTGCTCGACGGCCCCGCTCCTGGCGAGGGCCCGGGCGAAGACCGCCTTGTGAGCCACGACTTTGCCGGCATCGGCCTGCAGCACCTGCGCGTGCGCACGCGCCGCGTGGCCGGCCGCAGCGGTGTCGCCGAGCTGGTTCTGGTCAGCTTTGCCGCCGAGCCTGCACCACCGGCCTGAACGGGGTCAGCGCGGCGCAGACCTCGTCGTCGCTCAGCTGGTGGAAGTCGAGGTAGTGCAGGCCGATGGCGCGAAATGGCCGTGGCTCCTGCAGGCAGATCACCTCGTCGACTTCGTCGCTCAGCTCGGCGATGGTGGCATGGGGCCCCACCGGCACCGCCACGATCAGGCGGGCCGGTTGGCGTCGGCGCAGCGCCCGGAGCGCGGCCTTCATCGTGGTGCCGGTGGCGATGCCGTCGTCAACCACGATCACCGTGGCGCCCGCCACCGGCTGCGGTGGTCGGCCCCCCATGTACACGCCACGGCGGCGCTCGATCTCGCTCAGTGCAACGGGCAGGTTGGCCTCGATCCAGGCCTCGTCCACTCCGGGCAGGTTGGAGATTTCCTCGTTGCGCACCACATCGGGTGGCGTGCCTTCAACCACCGCCGCCACGGCCAGCTCCGGCTCGAAGGGGGCGCCGATCTTGCGCACCAGCAGCAGGTCCAGCGGGGCGTTCAGCGCGCGCGCGACCTCGGCGGCCACCGGCACACCGCCACGCGGCAGGGCCAGCACCACCAGCGGTCCCGTCGGACCCATGGCGCGCAGCGCGTCGGCCAGTTCGCGCCCGGCCTGTGTGCGGTTTTCAAAGGGCGCGCGGGGCATGGTCGCGCCCGGGTAGAGCAAGGCACAGCCGCGTGAGCGCAGCGGCAGGTCGCTGTCGGTCCACCACAAGGCATTCATGCGTGTCTCCCGGCACACAGGTGCTGCTCGAACCAGCTCGTGGCAAACACCGCCACGCTGCCCAGCGCGCCGGGCTCCTCGAACAGATGGCTCGCGTGGGGCACCACCTCCAGCCGCTTGTGCGCATGCAGCTGGCGCAGAGCCATGCGGTTGAGTGCCAGCACCTCGGTGTCCAGCCCGCCCACGATCAGCAGCGTGGGCGCCTGCACCCGCGGCAGGGTGGCCAGGGCCAGGTCCGGGCGACCGCCGCGGCTGACCACCGCTGCCACTCGGTCGGGCCGCGCGGCGGCCGCCACCAGCGCGGCGGCCGCGCCCGTGCTCGCGCCGAACAAGCCGAGGCGCAACTGCGCCAGGTCGGGGTGGTGATCGGCCCAGTGGATGGCTTCGACCACGCGCTGCCCCAGCAGTGCGATGTTGAACACCAGTCGGGGGTCCTGCGCTTCCTCTTCGGTGAGCAGGTCGAACAGCAAGGTGGCGAGGTGGTGCTTCTGGAACGCGCTGGCCATCCATCGGTTGCGTGGACTGCGTCGCCCGCTGCCGCTGCCGTGCACGAACATCACCACACCCAGCGCCTGGGGCGGGATCACCAGATCACCCGGCAGGGCAAGGCTGCCGAGCTGCACGGGTTCGGTCATGAGCAGGGTCGACATGCAGGTGCCTTGTTCCGGACAACGCGTGAGTGGGTGGGTGGGGCCATTGTTGGTGAGGGTGGTCCCGGCACATTGAGCATGCGCAACGCGAGGCGATTCGTGCGCACCCCATTCGAGTGCGCAAGAGGGCACAAATACGGGCATGGCGCACCACAATGGAACAAACATTTCATTCCAAAGAATATTGATTTGTTCATTCCATTTTGATATCGTGCAACAGCCGCACAACGCGCACCGACCACCGTGGGTGCACAGGCCCGGCGACCCAGCCCACCTCTTCACAACCCGGAGTACCTCACCATGAAACTGAAATCACTGGCCGCAAGGCTTGCGTTCACCTTCGCCGCGGCCACTGCCGCCGCCACCCCCGCCTGGGCGGCCGACTGGGTGGTCGGTGCCAACATCGGCAACGTGCCGTGGGAGTTCCAGGACGCTTCGGGCAAGTTCGTCGGCTTCGAGATCGATCTCGTCAACGAGGTGGCCAAGCGCGCCGGCAAGACCGTGCAGATCGAGAACATCCCGTTCAACGGCCTGTTCCCCGCTGTGCAGTCCAACCGCATCCAGATCGCCATCTCCTCCATCACCATCACGCCCAAGCGCCTGGAGTCGCTGGCCTTTGCCCAGCCCTACTACGACAGCGACCAGTCGCTCGCCGTGCTGAAAACCGCCTCCATCAACAAGCTTGAAGACCTGGGCGGCAAGACCGTGGGTGTGGACACCGCGTCCACCGGCGACATCTATGCCACCGAGAACACCGCCAAGCTCAAGATCGCCAAGATCAGCCGCTACGAAGGCCTGGCCCCCGCCATGCTCGACCTGGCCGCCGGCCGCATCGATGGCTACATCAGCGACATCCCGGCCGTGGAGTACTACATCAAGGACAAGCCGCAATACCGCATCGCATCGCGCATTCCCACGGCCGAGCGCTATTCGTTCATGTTCTCCAAGACCTTTGCCGATGCCGGCAAGATCAACGACATCCTGACCACGCTCAAGAAGGAGGGCTTCATTTCGGCCACCCACAAGAAGTGGTTCGGCACGACCCCGCCCGACACCTCGTCCACCGTCAAGGTGATGCCCGTTCCCAAGCTCTGATCCCTGCTGCCGAGACCAACGCCCCGACCCCATGGACCTGACCGCCACCTTCTTCAACTGGCCCGTTTTCAAAGGGGCTTTCCCGCTGCTGCTGGAGGGCCTGGGGGTCACCGTGTTGCTGGGGCTGGTCAGCATCGTGTCGGGGCTGGTGTCGGGCCTGCTCATGGCGCTGTTGCGCCTGTACGGCCCGCTTCCGCTGCGCATGCTGGCGCGCGTCTACATCGACGTGTTCCGCTCCATCCCGCTGCTGGTGCTGCTGGTCCTGGTGTACTACGCACTCCCCTTCGTGGGGGTGCGCTTCACGTCCTTCACGGCGGCGGCGCTCGCGCTGTCCATGGTGTCGTGCGCCTACACGGCCGAGATCTTTCGCGCCGGCATCGAAGCCATTCCCAAGGGCCAGTTCGAGGCGGCCGACGCCATTGGCCTCAGCTTCTTCAGCAGCATGCGCGATGTGATCCTGCCGCAGGCGTTCCGCATCGTCGTGCCGCCGCTCACCAGCAACTGCATCAACGTGCTCAAGGACACCGCGCTGGCCTCGGTGGTGGCCATGCCCGACCTGCTCAAGCAGGCCACGCAGGCCCAGGCGCTCGCCGCGAACCCCACACCGCTCATTGGCGCGGCCGTGCTCTACCTCATCCTGCTGCTGCCGCTGGTGCGGCTGGTCGGCTACTTCGAAACCCGGCACCGCGCCAGCCTGCGCTGATGCCTCGCTCCTCTCAAGACACCCACCCATGGCCGCACTGATCCAGATCCGGGGCTTGCGCAAGTCCTATGGCAACTTCGAAGCCCTCAAGGGCATCGACCTCGACATCGAGCTCGGCGAAGTGGTCGTGGTCATCGGGCCCTCGGGCTCGGGCAAGTCCACCCTCATCCGCTGCCTCAATTTGCTGGAGGACTACCAGCACGGCGACGTGACGGTGGACGGCGAAAAGGTCGTGCGCGGCAAAGGCCTTGCCAAGGTGCGCGCCGAGGTCGGCATGGTGTTCCAGAGCTTCAACCTGTTTCCCCACCTCACGGCCCTGGCCAATGTGGCGCTGGGCCCGCTGCGCGTGCGCGGCCTGCTCAAGCGCGATGCCGAAGAGCGCGCCCGCGGCCTGCTGGCCAAGGTGGGCCTGGCCGAACACGCGCACAAGTTTCCCGGCCAGCTCTCGGGCGGCCAGCAGCAGCGCGTGGCCATTGCGCGTGCGCTGGCCATGGAGCCCAAGGTGCTGCTGTTCGACGAACCCACTTCCGCGCTCGACCCCGAAATGGTGGGCGAGGTGCTCGACGTGATGCAGGACCTGGCGCGCACCGGCGTGACCATGGTGGTGGTCACGCACGAGATGGGCTTTGCCCGCCGCGTGGCCGACCGCGTGATCTTCATGGAGGCCGGCGCCGTGGTGGAGCAGGCCGCGCCCGACGTGTTTTTCGACGCGCCGCGCGAACCCCGCACCCAGGCCTTCCTGCAGGCCATCCTTTCACACTGACATCCCTTCCTCAACATGTCCTTGCATCCCCTGAACCTCGACCTGATCCGCGCCGAATTTCCCGCGCTGCAAGACGGCTGCGTCTACCTCGACAACGCCGGTGGCTCCCAGGTGCTCCAGCGCGTGGCCGACCGCGTGAGCGACTATCTGCTCACCAGCAGCGTGCAGCTGGGCGCCAGCTACGCGCAGAGCCAGGCGGCCGGCGAGCGTGTGCTGGCCGCGCGCCGCGCGGTGGCGCAGCTCATCAACGCCCCGGCGGACGACGAGGTGGTGATGGGCAGCGCCACCACCTCGCTCATGTACCTCTTCACCCAGGCGCTGCTGCCGGGTGTGAAACCGGGCGACGAGATCGTCGTCACCAACACCGACCACGAAGCCAACATCGGCTGCTGGATGCGCCTGCGCAGCGCCGGCGCGGTGGTGAAGGTGTGGGAAGTGAACCACCAGACGCTGGAACTCGACCTGGCCGACCTGGACCGTCTGCTCTCGCCCAGGACCACCTGGGTGGCCATGACCCATGCGTCGAACATCCTGGGCACGGTGAACCCGGTGGCAGAGGTGGCAAAGCGTGTGCACGCCGTGGGCGGTCGCCTGTGTGTGGACGCGGTGGCCTACGCACCACACCGCCTGGTGGACGTGCAGGCCAGCGGTGCCGACGCCTACGTGTTCAGCTTCTACAAGGTGTTCGGTCCGCACTACGCGGTGATGTGGATCCAGCGCGACCTGCTGCTGGGCCTGCCCAGCCTGAACCACTACTTCATCGGCACCGACGTGGTGCCCTACAAGCTGCAACCCGGCAACGTGAACTACGAGCTCTCATACGGTTGCATGGGCATCAACGACTACTTGGTGCACGTGGGCAACACGCTGGGTGCGACGGGCAGCGACCGGCAAAAGATGCAGGCCGCGTTCGACGCGTTCGAGGTGCACGAGAACCTGCTGGCCGAGCGCCTGCTGGCCTACCTGCGCAGCAAGAAGTCGGTGCGCGTGATCGGTCACACCGGCGCCACCGATGGCAGCCGCGTGCCCACCATCGCCTTCATGGCGGGTGAGCAAGCCTCCGAGAGCATCGTGCGCCACGTGGACCAGCACGGCATCGGCATCCGCTTCGGCGACTTCTACGCCAAGCGCCTCATTGAAACCCTGGGCCTGCACGCGCAGGGTGGCGTGGTGCGCGTGTCCATCGCTCACTACAACACGGTGGGTGAAATCGATCGTTTGATCACGCACCTGGACGAGGCCATTCAATGAGCCCACGCCCCTACGCCTGCGTCGACCCGGCCTGCAACGATGCCGCCCACGGCCACGCGCAGCCGCCCAGCGTGGCTGCGGTGGCCACCTCGGCCAAGGCCACACTCGCGCACGGCAGCCCGGTGCTGATCCGCGGCGGGCGCGTGATCACCGCCACCGACGACTACGTGGCCGACGTGTTGCTGCGGGGTGGCGTGATCGACACCATTGGTCAACACATCGCCGTGGGGCCCGATGTGGCCGTGATCGACGCCACCGGCCTGTATGTGTTGCCCGGCGGCGTGGACACGCACGTGCACATGGAAAACGTGATCGGCCCCACCATCACCTGCGACACCTTCGCCAGCGGCACCAAGGCCGCGGCCTTTGGCGGCACCACTACGGTGGTGGACTTCGCGCTGCAGAACGCCACCGACTCGCCGCTGGGCGCGATCGAGCGCGCGCAGCGCAGCGCCGACCCGCAGGTCAATGTGGACTACAGCCTGCACGTGATCGTGACCCGCGTGGACGACCAGGTGCTGCACGACGTGCGCCACGCCATGCGCCACGAGGGCGTGACCAGCTTCAAGATGTTCATGGCCTACCCCGGCGTGATGATGGCCGACGACGCCGCCATCTTCCGCATGCTGCGCCAGGTGGGGGCCGAAGGCGGCATGGTGGCGCTGCACGCCGAAAACGGCACCGTGATCGACCTGCTGATCAAGGAAGCACTGGAGGCCGGCCACACTTCGCCGCGCTACCACGCGCTCACGCGCCCCGCCATCCTGGAAGGTGAGGCCACGCACCGCGGCATCCGCCTGGCCGAGCTGGCCGAAGCACCCATCTACTTCGTGCACGTCTCGAGCAACCAGGCGCTCAAACACATCGTCACCGCGCGGGCCGAGGGCATTCCGGTGTTTGCCGAGACCTGCCCGCACTACCTGCTGTTCGACGACACCGTCTACAACAACGACGACTTTGCGACTGCGAAATACGTGATGACGCCGCCGCTGCGCACGCCCGACGACCAGAAGCACCTGTGGCGCGCGTTGCGCTACGACGACCTGCAGGTGATCGCCACCGACCACTGCCCCTTCTGCATGAAGGAAGGCCACCTGGGCTACCAGCTGCAGAAGATGCGCGGCAAGGACGACTTCTCGCTGATCCCGAACGGCGCCCCCGGCATCGAGACGCGGCTGGTGAGCCTGTTCGACATCGGCGTGATGCGCGGCAAGCTCTCGCTCAACCGTTTTGTGGAACTCACGTCCACCACACCGGCCAAACTCTTCGGCCTGTTTCCGAAGAAGGGCACCATCGCCGTGGGCAGCGACGCCGACGTGGTGCTGTTCAACCCGGCGGTGAGCCAGACCATCACCGCCAGCGAACTGCACAGCAACGTGGATTACACGCTGCTCGAAGGCCGTACATTGCAGGGGCGCGTCGAGAAGGTGTTCCTGCGTGGCCAGCTGATCGTCGACGGTCGGCAGTGGCACGGCCGCGAAGGCATGGGACGCTTTGTGCCGCGCGGCGAGGTCCGTGCTTTCTGAGGGCGGGCCACCCCCATTCCCAACACACCCCATGGACATGGCGACCCTGGCCAGCGCAACAGCCCCCAAACCCGGCAACCTCGAAGAGTTGCGCGAGCTGATCGCGCGCGAGAGCGAACGCCTCACCCCGCGCATGCGCGATGCCGCCCGCCATGCGCTGGAACACCCTAACGACGTGGCCCTGAGTCCCATTGCCACGGTGGCCGCCGCCGCCGGCATGGCGCCGTCGGCCTTTGTGCGCATGGCCAAGGCGCTCGGCTTCGATGGCTACTCCGATCTGCAGCGCCTGTTCATCGCGCCGCTGCAGGACGCGGTGAAGCCCACGTTTCGCGAACGCATCCGCCACTACGGCGGTGAGCAGACGCTGGACAACCCGTCCGACCCCGCCGAGGTGCTGCACGCCTTCAGCCAGGCCAACATCGTCTCGCTCGAACACCTGGCCGCCGACGCCGGCGCGCTGCCCTTGAAGCAGGCCATCGACCTGATCCAGAACGCGCGCATGGTTTACGTGGTGGGCCTGCGCCGCTCGTACGCCGTGGCCGCGTACCTGGCCTACGCGCTCAACCGCGTGGGCCAGCCTGCGGTGCAGCTCAACGGCCTCGGCGGCGCCATCGGCGAGCAGGCCTTCGGCGCCAACGCGCAAGACCTGCTGATCGCCATCAGCTTCCCGCCCTACGCGGGCGACACGCTCGAGGTGTGCGAGCAGGTGCGGCAGCAAGGCGCCAAGCGCCTGGCCATCACCAACGCCTTCCTGAGTCCGATCGCCAAGGATGCCGACCTGACACTCGAGGTGAACGACGCCGAATTGCTGGGCTTTCGCTCGCTCACCTCGGCCCTGTGCCTGGCGCAGACGCTGGCCATGGGCCTGGCCTTCAGCAAACGCACCCAGCGCGGCAAACGCGCTGGCGGCAAAAGCACGGGTGGCAAAGACCGGCCCACCGCGCCCGACCTGCAGGGCATCGACTGCTGAGAACCGCATGACGACCTTGCGCACCACGCTGACCATCGAGCCCCTCACCGCCGAGGCCTTCCGTCCGTTCGGCGACGTGATCGAAGCCAGCGAGGCCGCGCGCCACTTCACCATCAACGAGGGCTTTGCCGAGCGTTACCACGACCTCGCGCGCATTGACACCTCAGGCGAGGGCGGCCACACCGCCGTCAGCATCTTCAAGGCCTTGCCGCGGAGTTTCCCCATGGCCATCACGTTGATGGAGCGCCACCCGCTGGGCAGCCAGGCGTTCGTGGCGCTGGCGCCCTTGCCGTTTCTGGTGGTGGTGGCTCGGGCGGGAGAGGCGCCGGGGCCGGGCGACATCCGCTGTTTTCTGGCGGCAGCCGGACAGGGCGTGAACTACGCTCGCGGCACCTGGCACCACCCGTTGATCGCGCTGGATGCGCCGGGCGATTTTCTGGTGATCGACCGCGGTGGGCCGGCGGCGCAGGGGAATTGCGATGAAGTGACGCTGGAAGCCGGAGCGCTCTGGCTGGATCGCTGAGGCCGCTCCCCGCCCGGGCGGCGGGGCGTCGAGCCTGCCCAGCGAATCTGTGTCTTTTGACATGGTTGCCTCGGGATGTGCCGAATTACATTCCCCCCGTCGCATTGCCAAGGCCATTCGCAGGGCATGTCCTGTGCCTGTTGGTCATGGGGTTGCGTGGCAGTCGACACAGAGCAACAACAAGAATTTCGAATGTCACCCTCCAACATCTCCCACCGCGAACAGAACCAGCTGCTGGCGGCCATGCCCTTTGACGACTGGCGGTATATCGAGTCCCAGCTGGAATGGGTCGAAATGCTGGCGGGCGACACGTCGCTGGTCACCACCATGCGGGACGGCGCCACGGTCGAGGTGGTTGCCGTGGGCAACGAAGGCATGTTGGGCGTGGACGCCTTCATGGGCAGCAGCAACGCGAACGTCAGCACGTCCGCCAGCGGCACCGTGATGTCGCAGAACACGGCCCTGGTGCTGCGCAGCGGCCATGGGTACCGCATGAGTGCCCAGTCCATCGCCCTTCAAGCCAAACGTTCTGCCCCGGTGATGCACCACCTGCTCAACTACGCCCGCACGCTGTTTCTGCACATGTCGCAGACCTCGGCCTGCAACCGCCACCACTCCTTGGACCAACAACTCGCGAGGTGGTTGTTGGTGCACCTCGACCGGCAGGCCGATGGTGAACTGCAGATCACCCAGGAGCGCATCTCCAGCATGCTGGGCGTTCGCCGCGAAGGCGTGACCAACGGCGCCCTGCGCTTGCAAAAGGCGGGGGTGGTCCGTTATGGGCGTGGCCAGATTTCCGTGATCGACCGCGAGGGCCTGGAGGCCCACAGTTGCGAATGCCACGGTGTGATTCGCGCTGCCTACGCCCGACTCACCAACGACGCGGTGCTGCAGGTGCAACCACCGCGCGTCTCTCCGTTCGGGCAGGACATGTCCACCTGAAGCCAGGTCCGGGTGATGCAGTTCACCCGGAGCGATCAGAAACGGATTTCGGCGTGTTTGAACGAGCGAATCACCAGCGCATCTCGGCGGTCCTGAGATGTCTTGACGGGCCCAGGCTCCTCAAGAACCACTGCCTGCTCGGCGGGGGCACGGCCATCGTGCTCGCGCGCGACGAGTACCGCGAAGCGATTCACATCGAGCTCTGCTGCAACTCGGCCGAGGTGTACCGGGAGATCCGCCGGGCCGTGGACGCGCAGGATCCCGGCTGGCTGTTCCGGGAGCCGGTGCAGATGCTGCGGGAGCCCAACTTCCATCGCCACGGCATACGCCTGGCGGTCCTGCTCGATGGCACCCCCGTCAAGATCGAAATCCTGCTGGAGAACCGAATCCCGTTCGCGGCATGCCTGCCCGAAGCCGCGATCGAGGGCGTCTGGAGTCTGGCCGAGGAGGACCTCGTGGCCACCCGGCTGATGGCCAACACCGACCGTTATGGGGACGATTCCTTCATGAGCCGCGACATCATCGACCTGGCCATGCTGGCCACCGACGGCATCCTGTCGCCGGCGGGCGTGACCAAGGCGCGCAAGGTGTACCAAAATGGCATCGACACGGCGTTCGTGCGCGCGAAGGCCATTCTGCTGGAGAGCGACGGTCGTGTGGCAACGTGCATGCGCGAACTCAAGATGAAGATGCCCCCGCATGAACTCGCCAGGCGCATTGAGCGGCTGGAGTTCATCGATGCCCTGCGCTGGTGGGTTTGAAGGCCCTGCGTTCGGGTGACGCCTGACGGCAATTCCGGAATCCCGCGAAAACCATGAAATGGATCAACGATGTGGCTGG
Source organism: Hydrogenophaga sp. RAC07 (assembly GCF_001713375.1). NCBI lineage: Bacteria > Pseudomonadati > Pseudomonadota > Betaproteobacteria > Burkholderiales > Comamonadaceae > Hydrogenophaga > Hydrogenophaga sp. RAC07. The sequence goes on along the minus strand of NZ_CP016449.1, from coordinate 2,249,492 downwards.
AAATCTGGACGACGGTTCAACAGGAGTTCTCGGACATCGGCAACGCTGAAGACCTGACGAAAATCTGCCTTCGACTCACCGTCGCGCTGGCGCTTGGTGCCTTGCTGGGCTACGAGCGCGAGTCGGTCGGTGCTGCGGCCGGCCTGCGGACCCACATGCTGGTGGCCCTCGGTGCGGCGCTCTTCATGGTCATTCCGCACCAAGCCGGCATGCGGATCGAAGATGTGTCCAGGGTCATGCAGGGCGTGATCGCCGGCATCGGATTTTTGGGGGCCGGCGCCATCATGAAGTTGAAGGACGAGTCGATCAAAGGCCTCACCACGGCGGCGGGCATCTGGCTCACGGCGGCGGTCGGCATGGCCGCCGGCATGGGGCTGGAAGCGACCGCCGTGGTGAGCGCCGTGTTTGGCTGGATCGTTCTGTTTCTGCTCAGGAAACAGCAGGGCTAGATCACGCCCTGCGCGAGCATCGCGTCGGCCACCTTGACGAAGCCCGCGATGTTGGCGCCGTCCACATAACTCACCGAGCCGTCGGTGCGTCGGCCGTGCAGCAAGCAGGCTTCGTGGATGCCCACCATGATGGTGTGCAGGCGGTCGTCGACTTCGGCGCGCGGCCATGAAAGGCGCATTGCGTTCTGGCTCATCTCCAGACCCGAGGTGGCCACGCCACCGGCGTTGCTGGCCTTGCCGGGCGCGTACAGCACGCCCGCCGCTTCAAAACGCTCCACGGCTTGCATGGTGGTCGGCATGTTGGCCCCCTCGGCCACGCAGACCACGCCGTTCTTGATGAGCGTGTCGGCGTCGGCCGCGTCCAGTTCGTTCTGCGTGGCGCAGGGCAGCGCCACATCCACCGGCACGCCCCAGGGGCGCACGCCGGCCTCGAAGCGGCTGTGGGTGCGGGTGGCGTAGTCGCTCACGCGCCCGTACAGGTGGTTCTTCACCTCCATCAGCTCGGCGAGCTTCTCCGGGGTGAAGCCGTCTTCGTCGATCACGGTACCGCTGGAGTCGGACACGGTGACCACCTTGGCGCCGAGTGCCATGGCTTTCTCCACCGCGTACTGGGCCACGTTGCCCGAGCCCGACACACTCACCCGCAGGCCGTCGAAACTGCGCCCCTTCTGCTTGAGCATTTCCTGCGCGAAGTACACCGTGCCGTAGCCGGTGGCCTCGGGCCGCACCAGCGAGCCGCCGAACGACAGGCCTTTGCCGGTGAACACGCAGTCGGAGCGGTTGCTCAGTTTTTTCATCATGCCGGCCATGAAGCCGACCTCCCGGGCGCCCACACCGATGTCGCCCGCAGGCACGTCGGTGTCGGACCCGACATGGCGGAACAACTCGCTCATCAAGGCCTGGCAGAAGCGCATCACCTCACCCGGGCTCTTGCCCTTGGGGTCGAAGTCGGAGCCGCCCTTGCCACCGCCCATGGGCAGGGTGGTGAGTGCGTTCTTGAAGGTCTGCTCGAAGGCCAGGAATTTCAGGATCGACAGGTTGACCGAGGGGTGGAAGCGCATGCCGCCCTTGTACGGACCGATGGCCGAGCTGTGCTGGATGCGGTAGCCCCGGTTGACCTGCACATCGCCGTGGTCGTTGACCCAGGAGATGCGGAACATCAACACCCGCTCCGGTTCCACCAGCCGGTCCAGCAGGCCTTGTTCGGCGTATTTCGGGTGCGTCTGGATGAAGGGCCAGAGGCTTTCCAACACCTCCGAGACGGCTTGGTGGAATTCGGTTTGTCCGGGGTTGCGGGTGGCGACGTGTTCGAGGAAGTGGTGGGCCGATGTGTATTTCATGGATTCATGCTCTAAAAGTGTGCATGGCATTGTCTGCCCGTCGCATGGGGAGACCATCAATGCCCTGGGCTGGTGCGTTTCTCTGCCTGAGGCGTCCCGCAGCACAGGGCCGTGGAGCCGCTAGGTGGTGAAGTCGCCGCTGGCTTCGGGCTGGAACAGCAGCGCCACGATGTCGGCCGCGCACGCATCCCCATTGGGTGTGCGCCAGCGGGCGGTGGCGCCCACGCGCTGCCCGAGCAGGCTGGCGCCCACGGGTGAAAGTACGGAGATGAAGCCCAGGTGCGGCTCGGCGTCTTCGGGGTAGCACAGCGTGAGCTTCTGGCGCTGGTGGGAGTCGAGGTCTTCGACCATGACCTGCGAGTACATCGTCACTACGTCGGGCGGGATCTCGCGCGAGGGCACGAGATCGAGGGAGTCGAGTGTCTCGATCAACTCGGGCGGAAGTTGCACGCCGTGCAGCTTGTTCAGACGCGCGTGGTCGATTTCGGTGAGCAGCCGCTCAGCCGCAAGGTTCTTGTACATGGGGCACTCCAACTGGTGCGGGACCGCTGCGAAAGAGCGGCGCCCGCGATCGCGCTGGGCGGGGGCCCGGCGATGTTGGTTTGCGCAAAAAGAGGAAGGGGTATCGCCGGGCTCAGGAATGTGCGGCCGGCTGGCGCAGTCCCGCCGAGCCCATCAGCTTGCGACGGGCCACAGCGCTGCTTGCCGCGAGAGGCATGAGAGCTGCTGTGTGCGCAGTGGAGGGGAGTGGGAAGGCCATGCGTGGATTGTAGGACCCCTCACCGGACCCGGCTGCGGGTGGCCACGCAAGCCCCGGTGGCACAGCGGTCTTGTGCCCGCATTGCGCTGGACCACTGCAGTATTCTGGCGGCCACCTCCCACCCAACCCACAAGGCCACCATGAATCTGTTCTCCAAACTGCAGCAGCGCGCCGCAGAAGGCAAGCCACTTCGCGTCGGCATGATCGGCGCCGGCAAATTCGGCTCCATGTACCTGTCGCAGGTGCCGCGCACGCCGGGCATCCACATGGTGGGCATTGCCGATCTGTCGCCCGTGCGCGCCAAGGCCGCGCTCAGAAACGTGGGCTGGACCGAAGAGGCCTGCAGCGCCACGTCGCTGGAGCAGGCGGCCAAACTGGGCAACACCGCGGTCATTGAAGACAGCATGCTGCTCATCCAGTCGCCTTTCGTGGACATCGTCATCGACGCCACGGGCAACCCGGCCGTGGGCATCGCCCATGTGCTCGCGTGCTGCGAGCACAAGAAGCACATCGTGATGGTGAATGTGGAGGCCGATGCGCTGGCCGGGCCCCTGCTGAAACGCAAGGCCGACGAGGCGGGCATCGTGTATTCGCTGGCGTATGGCGACCAGCCCGCGCTGATCTGTGAAATGGTCGACTGGGCGCGGGCCGCGGGGTTCTCGGTGGTGGCGGCGGGCAAGGGCACCAAGTACCTGCCGTCGTACCACGAGAGCACGCCCGACACGGTGTGGAACCACTACGGCCTCACCGCCGAAGACGCCGCGAAGGGAGGCATGAACGCACAGATGTTCAACAGCTTTCTGGACGGCACCAAGAGCGCCATCGAGATGGCTGCCGTGGCCAACGCCACCGGCCTGAGCGCGCCCAGCGGTCTGAAATTTCCAGCCGTGGGCGTGGACGACCTGGCGCGCGTGCTCAAGCCCCGGGAACACGGCGGCATCCTGGACCAGCGCGGGCAGGTGGAGGTGATCTCCAGTGTGGAGCGCGACACCCGCCCGGTGTTTCGCGACCTGCGCTGGGGTGTGTACGTGACCTTCGCCGCCGACAGCGAGTACGTGGCTCGTTGCTTCAAGGAATACGGCCTGATCACCGACCCCAGCGGACAGTATTCGAGCATGTACAAGCCCTTCCACCTCATCGGCCTGGAACTGGGCATCACGGTGGCGTCCATCGGTGTGCGCACTGAATCGACGGGTGCGCCGGTGTGCTGGCACGGTGATGTGGTGGCCACGGCCAAACGCGACTTGCAGGCGGGTGAAATGCTCGACGGCGAAGGGGGCTACACCGTGTACGGCAAGCTGCTCCCCGCACAGGAATCGCTCGCCCTGGGCGGATTGCCGCTGGGCCTGGCCCATGGGGTGAAGCTGCTCAGACCCGTGAAAGCCGGGCAGGCCGTGGGCTGGAACGATGTGGCGTTTGATGCCGACGCCACCGCGGTGAAATTCCGCCGTGAAATGGAAAGGGTGTTTGCTCAGCCGTGAGCGTCCATCGCCGCCACAGCCTACGGTTTCGCGGCCCGGCTTGATGCCGGGCTTGTCCTTCACACTGGTCAGGGTCCGACGCGGACACAGCGGAGCCCGACCAGCATGTGTGACAACAACGAACGACCTCTTGACCGAATGCTCTGGTGGGCAGGTGCCGCAGCGCTGGCATTGGCGCTGACGGCAGCGCTCACCGCTGTGTGGATGCAGCTGACCGTTGAACCCGCCAGGCGGGTTTCGCGCTCGATTATTGTGGCGCCACCCGCCGTGTCTGCTGCGGCCGAAGACGTCGACGACATGATCCGGCCGGTCCACTTGCGCCGGTTTGCGCTCAATGCGCTGCTGGCTCCGCTCATCGATGACGCCGAGCCCGGACGATGGACCGACGTGGCGCTGGACTTCATGTGTGATGACGCAACGCGCGTTCTCGTGGATGGTGAGCCGCTGGTACCGGGCAGCCCGATTCCAACCGTGCCGTTTTCGATTCGCTGGGAGATGAACCACTGTGAGCCCCTGGGCCCGGTGATGGCGCTGTCTGGCGGCGTTGACCTGTTCGTCTCACACGAGGCGTCCAGCATGACCGCGGCCGTTGTGCCCGACCGGTTGCGCATCCAAGGCTCGAAAGGACTGACAAATGTCGACCATGCATTCACGGCGACGTTGACGTTGAAGGGGGCGCCCACCGATCCTTGAGGTAGACGGCCATCAAGATCCCCTTTCACCGACCGATAAAGAGAGCATCTCCAACCACCAGGAAACACCGTGGACGTTTCTCCCGCCGCAATGGTTGGCGCCGTCGTCGCCACCCAACAGGCCAGCACCGCGCAGGAAGTGCAGCTGGCCGTCATGAAAAAAGCCATGGACATGCAGGGCTCGGGCGCGCTGTCGCTGCTGCAGAGCGTCACCGGCAACCTGCCGCTGGCCACCACGGGCCATGTCGGCACGCAGCTCAATCTGCTGGCCTGAACCCTGTTCGACGCACCAGACGCCATGAACGCCGAACCGGGCAACGAACACGACAAACCCCAGGGCACCGAGCCTGCGGTGAAGATCGACCTGGACGCGGCCTGCCAGCCGGTGCCGCGCCTGCTGTTTGTGGAGGCCTCGCGCCGTGCCTTGAAACTCATGGGCAACAAGCTGCAGACCGATCTGCAGGCCCTGGAGCCCTACCCGGTGATCCCGGGCATTGAAGACCTGCCCACGCTGGAGCTGGGCATGCAGTACATCCAGCACCAGTTCGTGTCGGCCGGGCAGCCACAGGCGGTGGCCATGGCGGCCGCCCTGCGCTTCGTGGCGGTCATGTTCACGCGCCGCTACCAATACAACTACCAGGACCTGCGGGTCGGTCACGACAGCGGCACGCTGTTCTGGGCGCCCAGCGGCCCGATGCTGGCGGCGGCGGCGAACATTCCGTTGCAGCTCTGGGCCATCGATTGCCCCCGTTTCGCGGAAGCCGATCTCATTCGCGCCGCCCACGCGATCCACCGCAACTTCGACCACTTCGACGAAGGCGCGTTGATCTATATAGAGCGCTTCATCTAAACGCCTCGAAACCGCAGCCGGTGGCCATGCGGCCGGCCTTTGCGTGACCGAAGCCACGGAGGATTGAACCAATCCCTCCGGGACTGTGTCTTAAGACACCGACGACGCAGGTACCACTGCCTACATTGGGTCCCAGAGCAGGCCCCCGCCTTTGCTCCGCGATACAGGTGCACTCCAAAAGAGTGCCGACCGAACACAGCGAGAGCTTCCACATGCCACACACCCAACGCGTCATCCTGGTGGATGACAGCGACAACGACAACTTTTTCCACGATATCGCCGTGCGCAAGTGCGGCTTCGCTGGCGAGATCAAGATCTTCGACAAGGGCGAAGACGCACTGGACTTTCTCTTGAACGACCGCGTGAGCGTGCCCACCATGGTGTTCATGGACATCAACATGGCCGGCATGGGCGGCTTCGAGCTGGCCCGCACCCTGGAGGAGCAGCTGGAGCCCGGTGTGCCGCTGCAGTTGCACATGCTCACCTCGTCGTCCTGGTCGGTCGACAAGGCCACGGCGGATTCGATCGGGCTGATCCAGAGCTACCTCGTCAAACCACTGACGCGCGAGACGGCGGCTGCGCTGATCGATCTGTCGTGACCACCGCAACGCTGCTTCAAGACATGCCCATCCCGATTCCGGCCAACGAAAGCGATCGCCTGGCCGCGCTGCGGCGCCTTCAGATTCTGGACACCTTGCCGCAGAAGGCCTTTGACAGCATCACGGCGCTGGCGGCCGGCATCTGCGGCACACCCATGGCGCTGATTTCGCTGGTGGATTCGAACCGGCAGTGGTTCAAGTCGCGTCAGGGTGTGGAGCTCATGCAAACCTCGCGCAGCGAGGCCTTTTGTGCCCACACCATCATGGAGCCCAGCGACGTGCTGGTGGTGAACGACGCCACCCACGATGAACGGTTTCAGGACTTTCCCATGGTGCGCCGTGGCGAGCTGGTGTTTTATGCCGGCGCGCCCATCGTCACCTCGGGCGGGGCTGCGTTGGGCACGGTGTGTGTGCTTGACACATTGCCGCGTGAGCTCAACGACGAGCAGCTGAGCATGCTCAAGCACCTGGCCACTCTGGCCATGCAGCTGATCGAACACGAACGCAGCCGCCGCGACCATTCGGAGGTGATGGTCCAGCAGATCGTCAAAGGCCAGCAGGTGGTGCGCGATGTGCTCAACGAGGGCCGCGACATGGCCGCCTTCATCGACCGCGAGCACTGCTACCTGTTTGTGAACCCTGCGTTCCAGCGCTACTGGATCCTGGAGCCGCAGGAGATCATGGGCATGCGGGTGCAGGACCTGATGGCCACCACCCATTACCGTGCCCTGTTCAAGCCCAGCATCAACCAGGCGCTGGCAGGTCTCGAATCGCAGTTCGAAATCGAGCTGGATTTTCCCGGCATGGGCACGCGGTACCTCGAGGTCACGCACACGCCGGCACGCGAAGCGGGTGTGGTGCACGGCGTGGTCGAGCGCACGCGGGACATCACCTTGCGCAAACAGAGCGAGCGGCAACTCGACGAAGCCGTCAAGGAGTTGCAGGCCAAACGGCTGGCCAACCGCAAGTACGTCTACAGCGTGTCCCACGATCTCAAGGAGCCGGTCAACGCCATCACCAACGCCACGCGCCTGCTGGCCGAGGGCGCCCGGGAACGCGCCGACCCGCTGGAGACGCGCTGCCTGCGCATTGCCGGGGAAGCCAGCGCCAAGCTGTCGCGGGTGCTGGAAGACCTGCGCCTCTACAGCGAGGTGGACACCAGCGACATGCGCATGAAGCCGCACCCGGCGCGCAGCATTTATGCCGAAGCCGTGTTGGCGATCGGTGGTGAGCTCGAGTCCGCCGGCGCGGAGGTTGAACTCTCGGTGGAGGGCAGCATCCGCGCGGACGCACCGCTGCTGAGCCTGGCCATCCGCAGCATTCTGGAAAACCTGCTCGGTTCCGCGCAGCGCCAGGATTCGGCGGGCGATTGGCTGGTGTCCATCCGGTCGCATGAGGAGTTGTTCACCCACCGCGTGGACATCACCACCCGGCGACTGGCCCACCCACTTTCCCCGGCCGACTTGTCTGGCGGCTCGATCCGCCCGGTGTCGACCCGCCGGGCCCGCAAGCGCGCCATGAGCGATGTGCGCGAACTGGGTCTGGGCCTGTCCATCGCGTCCCACATCATCGATCTGCACCAGGGAGAGCTGCAGATCGAACTCAAATCCGACGGCAGCAACAGCTATTCCGTGATCCTGCCCGGCCATGCCCGGGCAACCGTGCCCGCCTCGGCGGCGCCTTCCGCATGAACACACACCACCACGTGCAACGCGTCGTTCTGATCGACGACAGCGAGAACGACAACTTCTTCCACGAGATCGCGCTGCGCAAGGCCGGATTTGGCGGCGAAGTGCGCATCTTCGAGAGCGGCGAAAGTGCGCTCGACTTTCTGTTGCAGGACCGGGTGAGCGTGCCCACCGTGGTCTTTCTCGACATCAACATGCCCGGCATGAACGGCTTCGAAGTGGCGCGCGCGCTCAGCGACCAGCTGCGGCCGCAGGCCGAGCTGCAGCTGAACATGCTCACCTCGTCGGCGTGGTCGGTGGACAAGGCCACGGCGGAGTCCATCGGTCTCATCCAGCACTACCTGGTCAAACCGCTCACGCCCGACATGGCGGCGGACCTGATCGGCCAGCCCGAAAGTGTCCGGCAGGCTCAGTAGCAGAGGAAGCCCAGCGCTCCAGGGCCACGTCGCGCTTCCAGAACTCGCGGTGGAAGTCGTTGCCCTGCAGCTGGGTCATCACGGCCTCGATGTGGGCCAGCGTGTGTTCGCTTTCGCCAGTGCAATCAGACCCTCAGGCCCAGATCACCGCTTGCGGCTGCTCGTACCAACGCGGCAGGTGCGGCTCCAACGCGGCCTCAATGCGGCTGCGCTTGATCTTCATGGTGGGTGTGAGGCATCCGTTTTCGATGCTCCAGGGCTCGCTGGCCACGACCAGGAACTGCAATTTCTCGTAGCTCGCGAGCTGCGCATTCACCTGCTGCAGCAGCGCTGTCAGTGAGGCCTGTGCTTCGGCTTGCACGGCGGGGTCGGCCAGTCGCGGGCGCAGCGCTTCGTCGAGCACCAGCACCGCGTACGGCGTGGCCTGGCCCACGCCCGAGACCAGGGCCAGCTCCACCATCGGGTGGGCGTTGAGCAGGTTCTCGATCGGCACCGGGGCCACGTACTTGCCCTTGGCGGTCTTGAAGAGCTCCTTCTTGCGCCCGGTGATGCGCAGCACCCCCTGCTCGTTGAGCACGCCGAGATCGCCGGTGTGGAAGAAGCCGTCGTCGGTGAAGGCCTCGGCATTGAGTTCGGGCTGTTTGTAGTAGCCCGCCATGCGCCCGGGCGACTTGACGAGGATCTCGCCATCGTCGGCCAGGCGGGCCTGCACGCCGGGGTAGGGCCGGCCGACATGGCCGGGCAGCGAGGCGTCGCCGTCGCCTCCATGCGAGTAAGCGAAGTCTTCGGTCATGCCGTAGCCCTCGAACAGGTTCAGGCCCAGGCGCCGGTACCACACCAGCAGTTCGGCCGGCAGCGGCGCGGAGCCGCTGCCGGCGTTCTTCACCTGGTCCAGCCCCAGGCTGGCCAGCACCTTGGCGCCCACCGCGGCCGCGGTGGCGGGGTTGTCGAGCATCGCGTCGAGCTGGGCCGCCGGCATCTTGGCCAGCACGCCCTGTTGGAACTTGGTCCACAGCCGCGGCACCGAGATGAACAGCGTGGGCCGGGCGCGCTGCAGGTCCTGCATGAAGGTGGCGGCGGTGTCGGTGAAGTACACCTGCATGTCGCCGCGCACGAAGGCCTGGCATTCCACCCAGGCGCGCTCGAAGCAGTGCGCCAGCGGCAGGTAGGACAACACGCGCAGTTCCGTGCCTTCGGGAAAGCGGTGGCGCATTTCTTCCACGATGCATTGCGCGGCCGCGCTCACGCTGCCGAAGGTCTGCATCACGCCCTTGGGCTGGCCGGTGGAGCCGGAGGTGTAGAGCAGCAGCGCAAGCTCGTCGGCCGCGCGCATGGGTTCACCGGTCAGGGGTTCTGTGCGGGCGACGATCTCGTCCCAGCGCTCCAAGCCGGTGTCCGGCGCCAGCGGCAACGCGATGCAGGGCAGCGTGGCGGGCACGCCCGGTGCCTGCCGCTCCCAGTCGTCAAGCTTGCCCACGAAGAGCAGACGGGCTTCGCTGTGTTCGAGCACGTAGGCAATGTTGTGGGCCGATTCGGTGGGGAAGATCGCCACCGTGGTGCCGCCGGCCATCCACACCGCCAGGTCGACCATGAAGAAGTGGGCGCTGTTCTTGGCCAGCATGGCGATGCGCGCGCCCGGTTCAAACCCCTGAGCACGCAGGTGGGCAGCCATGCGCCGCGCCTGGTCCATGGTCTCGCCCCAGGTGAAGGTCACGACCTCGCCCTGGCCGATCGGTTGCGTGAGAAAGGGCTCGTTCCGACGCTCGCGCTCGTGCTGGTAGACATGGTCGAGGATCAGCTGGGTCATCGGTCAACTCCTGGTCGGCGCCGAAGGTTTCGGGCCCGTGTGCATTGGGCATGAACGCCGGTGGCTCGCGCATGGGGTTTGCCCTGTGGCGGTGTCCGGCCGGTGACCCGCACCGCCAGCCCGCAGGCGCTGACCCGGCGGCCGGGTCAGACGGTGCGGCGCAAGGCCTCGAAGAACAGCTCGGACTGCAGGCGCTCGCTCTGCATCTGGCTGGCCACGTGTGCCGCGGTGTCCTTGTCGGCCGGCTTCAGCGGCCGCCCGGTGGACTGGGCCAGCACCTGCGCCATGCAGGCGCGTTCCAGGTAGTAGAGGTCGTCAAACGCATGGTCGATGCGGGGGCCGCACACCACCACGCCGTGGTTGGCGAGAAAGGCGATGCCGGCCGTGCCCATGGCGCGTGCGATGCGTTCGCCTTCGCCCGCGTCCAGCGCCAGGCCGTTGTAGTGCGGGTCGATGGCCACGCGGCCATGGAAACGCATGGCGTTCTGCGACAGCGTGGTGTCCAGCGCGCGGTCCTGCGTGAGCGTGAGCGCGGTGGCGTAGGGCATGTGGGTGTGCAACACCACCGCCTGGCGCGCCACCCGGTGGATGCCGCTGTGGATGTGCATGGCGGTGGACTCCACCGGGTGCCGCCCGGCCAGCGCCTCGCCGTGCACGTCCACCATCACGATGTCGTCGGCCTGCACCTCGCTCCACAGCAGGCCGCGCGGGTTGAGCAGAAAGCGGCCCGAGCCGTCGGGCAGCTCGACGCTGAAGTGGTTGCAGACGCCTTCGGACAGGCCGAAATGCGCGGCGGCACGCAGGGCCAGCGCCAGATCGGTTCGGGCTTGTCGGCAGGGTTCGGCGTGGTAGTCGGTTTCGTGGTTCATGCAGGTTGAAGAGCAGGGTGTGGGTGATCGGCACCCGACTCGCCCAGGTAGGCCTGCGCGAGCGCGCCATTGGCCGCGATCTCGGCCGAGGTGCCTTGCGCGACGATACGCCCTTCTTCCATCACATACGCACGGTCGGCCAGCGCAAGCGCCAGGCCCGCCATCTGGTCCACCAGCAGCAACGTCATGCCTTCGCGGCGCAGCCCGTCCAGCGCGGCGAACAGCTCGGCGATCACCTTGGGCGCCAGACCCAGCGACGGCTCGTCAAGCAACAGGATGCGCGGGCGCGACATGAGGGCGCGCGCGATCGCGAGCATCTGCTGCTCACCGCCCGAGAGCAGACCCGCACGCTGGTGCAGGCGCTCGCGCAGCCGTGGAAAGCGCTGCAGCTGTTCTTCGACCCGCGCCTCGCGCTCGTTGGTCTGCAGGAATGCGCCCAGGCGGATGTTGTCGAGCACGCTGAGCTCCGCAAACACCTGCCGGCCTTCGGGCACCAGCACCACACCTTGCGCCACCACCTGCTCGGCGCCCATGTTCATGAGTTCACGCCCTTCGAGGTGGATGCCGCCCTGAATGGGGCGGTGCAGGCCCGCCAGCGCCTTCATCAGCGTGGACTTGCCCGCGCCGTTGGCCCCCAGCAGCGCCACCACCTCGCCGCGCCGCACCTGCAGGTCGATGCCGTGCAGCACAGGCTCGGCGCCGTAGCCCGCGACCAGTGAGCCCACGCCGAGCATCTCGGGTCGGTTGGCGGTGGTGTCGCGCGGTGCCGAAGCTTCCGTCTCCAGGGCCTCACCAAGGTATGCCAGTTGCACCGCAGGGTCGGCTTGCACTTCTGCGGCAGTGCCCACCGCCAGCCGCACCCCGGCATCGAGCACCACCACCTGGTGGCTGATGTCCATCACCAGGGTCATGTCGTGTTCCACCAGCAGCACGGTCAGGCCCGCGTCGGCGATGCGCTGCAGCAGCGTGCCCAGGCGCAGCTTGTCTTCGCGCGAGAGGCCGGCGGCAGGCTCGTCGAGCAGCAGGGCGTCGGGGTCGGTGGCGAGCGAGCGCGCGATCTCCACCAGCCGCCGGTCCACGTGGGGCAGGTCGCCGGCCAGCGTGTCGGGGTGACCGGTGTAGCCGCAAAAGGCCAGCAGCTGGCGCGCCCGTTCGGTGAGTGCCGGGGCGTTGCGCCGTGCGCTGCCGAGCAGCGGGCCGAGCGCGCCGCGCTGCATGGCGATCACCACGTTGTCCTGCACGCTGAGCGACCCGAAGAGCTGCGAGGTCTGGTAGGTGCGGGCCACACCGCGGCGCGAGATCCGCATGGCGTTCTGTCCCTGCAAGGCCTGGCCGCCGAGTGCGAAGCCGCCCGCCGTGGGCAGGTAGAAACCGCCCAGCATGTTGAGCGCGGTGGACTTGCCCGCGCCGTTGGGTCCGATCAGGCTGGTGACCTGACCGGCGTGTGCGGTGAAGTGCAGGTCGGACACGGCGCGCACGCCACCGAACTGCATGGTGAGGCCCTGCGCTGCGATGGGTTGGCGCGCGCGGGTGGGCAGGGCCAGGGTCGCGCTGGAAGGCGCCGGAACTACGGCAGCGCTGCGTGGCCACAGGCGCTCGCGCAGGCGACGAACCAGGCCGGCCACGCCGTCGGGCGCGACCCACAGCACCAGCAGCAGCATGGCGCCGAAGAAGAGCAGGCGGTATTCCTCCAGGCCCGAGAGCAGCTCGGGCAGCAGGCCCACCACGATGGCGCCCACCAGCGGGCCAGCCACCGAACCCGCGCCGCCGATCATGACCACGAGCACGAACAGGATGGACTGCACGAAGCCGAAGGTGTGCGGCGTGACGAATCCCGAGAGCGGCGCGAACAGCGCACCGGCCGCCGCCGCACACAGGGCCGACACGGCAAACGCCACGGTCTTGATGGCCAGCGGGTTCAGGCCCACCGACTCGGCGGCGGTCTCGGCGTCGCGCACGGCGCGCATGGCCGCGCCCCAGGTGCCGCGCGAGAGCCAGGCGTAACCCGCCAGCGCCAGGGCTGCCGCGCCGATGGCCAGCAGCGCCATGGCACGTTCGCCCTGGGCCAGGCTGCCGAGCGACGGCGCGGTGAGACCCATGATGCCGTTCTGCCCGCCGGTGAGGCCGCTGGCCTCGACGATGCTGTGCTCCACGATCAGGCCGAACGCGATGGTGATCATGGCGAGGTACGGGCCCTTCACGCGCAGCGCGGGCAGAGCGACCAGTGCGCCGAACACACCGCCGATGAATGCGGCGATCGGCCACACCAGCCAGAAACTCAAACCGGTCTTGGTGGTGAGGATGGCCATGGTGTAGGCCCCGATGGCGTAGAAGCCCACGTGGCCGAACGACACCTGACCTGTCAGGCCGACCAGCACGTTCAGCCCCACGCCGACGATGGCCAGCAGCGCCACGTTGGCCAGCACGAAGACCCAGTAGCCGTTGAGCGTGAGCGCGAGCACGGCGCCCAGGGCGAGCACCGCGACCACCGCGGTGATCTGCCAGCCGCTGCCCAGACCCAGGAGCGGTTTGGAGGGGTGGAACGTGCTCATACCTTCTTCACCTCCGCGCGGCCGAACAGGCCGTTGGGCCGCCAGGCCAGCGCCACGATCACCAGCGCGAAGGTGATGATCTGCGTGTAGCCCGAGCCCAGCGTGGAGGTGATCATGGCCTCGACCACGCCGAACAACAGGCCGGCGATCATCACGCCCCAGGCGCTGGTGATGCCGCCCAGGATGGCCACGGCAAAGGCCTTGAGGCCGAAGAGCGTGCCCATGTCGGAATGCACGTTGAACAGCGGCGCAATGAGCACGCCGGCCACGCCGGCGAACAAGGTGGAGAGCGCAAAGGCAATGGCCACTGCGCGCCGGATCGGGATGCCCATGAGCCGCGCGGCCGAGCGGTTCTGCACCACGGCCAGCATGGCCACGCCCCAGCGCGTGCGGCGCGAGAGCGTGTGCAGCACCGCGGCCAATGCCAGGCCCACCACCGGAATCAGCAACTGCAGCGGGTAGACGCCAAGGTTGTTGCCCGCGATCTCCAGCGGCGCCTGCGCCAGCGGCGACGGCAGGCTGCGCGGCTCCTTGCCGTAGGTGAACATCACCACGTTGTCGAGCACCATGCCCATGGCCACCGTGGCCATGAGCCAGGCGTCCGAGCCGCGGTTGACAAAGGGCCGCACCGCGAGCACCTCGACCAGCAGGCCGTAGAGCGCACACAGGGCCAGCGCCAGGATCACCGCGGCCCAGCCGGGCCAGCCGAAGGTCTGCGCGAAGGTGAAGGTCAACACCGCGCCGAGCATCATGGAGCTGCCCTGCGCGAAGTTGACCGTGCCCGAGACAGCGTAGGTCACGTAGAACCCGAGCGCCATCAACCCATACATGCTGCCCAGGCCGAGGCCGCTGACCAGCGCTGACAACTCCAACATCCGAAGTCCTCAGTTCACAGTGCCCACAGGCACGATGCGGTTGTCGATGAACTGCGCCCACACATAGTCGTTGGAGGTCACCGCGTCGTGCACGGCCGGGGTGAACGGCTTGTTGTAGGTCTTGATCAGGCCTTCGTACTTCTCGATCTTGTAGAAGCCCTGGCGCACCGCCTCACCCTGCGTGGAGCCGGCGGCCTGGATGGCGAGGGCGGCGAGGTGGGTGGCGTCGTAGGCGTTGGCCACACCCACGGCCGGCGAAATGTCGGCCGGGGTTTTCACGTTGGGGTACTTGGCCATCATGGCCTTGATCACACGCTCGCCCACCGGGCCCTGCTTGCCGAAGAAGCTGTAGGTCTGCACGAAGTGGACTTCCTTGGCGTTCGGGCCGGCGAGTTCGGTGAAGCGGCCACCGGCGGGGCCCCAATGCGAGACCACCGGCACCTTCCAGCCCATGCGGTCGAGCGACTTGACCACCTGCGCCGATGGGCCGACGTTGCCGACCATGAACAGGGCGTCGGCGCCGGCGGCCTTCAGGCGCGTGAGCTGCGGGACCATGTCCACGTCGTTGGCTTCAAATTTCTCCACACCGGCGGGCACCACACCCTTGGCCGCCATCGCGGCCTTCAGGCCTTTTTCGTTGCTCTCGCCCCAGGGGTTGTTCACGAGGATCAGGCCGGGCTTCTTGGCGCTGAAGGTCTTCTGCGCGTAGGCCAGCATGCCCACGTCCACGATCTCGTCCACCGCCGAGACGCGGAAGGCGTAGTTGGCTTCGGCACCGTTCTTGGTGATGCCGGTGCCTGCGGCCCAAGGGCCCATGAACGGCACCTTTTCCTGGTTGATCAGCGGCACGATGGCCATGGACACCGGGGTGTCCAGGCCACCAAACACCACCGCCACCTTCTCGCGGTAGATCAGTTCGCGCGCGGCGATCACGCCCTTGGCCGGGTTGGCCTCGTCGTCGCGGCGCACCAGCTCCAGCTTGCGGCCGCCGAGCAGGCCGCCCTTGGCGTTGATCTCGTCGATGGCGATCTGCATGCCGCGTGTGATGGATTCACCGGCCAGGGCCGACTGGCCCGACAACGCGGTGACCAGTCCGAGCTTGATGGGCTCACCCGACTGGGCCAGGGCCTGGCCGGCGAGCGTGGTGCTGGCGAGCGCGAAGCCGGCGGCGAGCAGGGTGCGGCGGGTGGAGAAGACAGAAGAGGACATGGCAGGACTCCGGATGAGGTGAGGGAAGGGCGGCGGTGATTCGGGCGGCATGGCTGCCGTCTTTGCCGGACTCCGTTTGCAAGGGGCGTGCCAACCGTGTCGGCAAGTCTTGCTCCTGTATGTAGACACTGGGACAATTGGATTGTTGACAATCTGGCACGTGTCTTGCACGCACTTTGAGCGTGCATGCACCCGACGCCAGGCACTGGCCAAAGCGGTGCACGAATCCTCAACACGGTGCATTTTTGTGGAGAAGCCGATGTCCGAAGCGTCCCTGCAGTCCCTCTCGCCGGCCCAGGTGGTCGACGAATTCCTGCGCGTTATCATGATTCCCGACCCCGCCGGCGCTCGCCGCTTTGTCGCGCCCGGTCTGCGCATCCGCTTCACCGGCGGGCGCGCCATGAGCGACCCGGCCGAGTGCTCGGCCTTCAACGCCACGCGTTACCGCTGGGTGAAAAAACGCATCGAGCGCACCGAGACGGTGGCCGGTGGCACCGAGGTGGAGACCGTCGTTTACAGCATCGGCACGCTGCATGGCGAGTGGCCCGACGGCACGCCGTTCGAGGGCAACCGCTACGTGGACCGCTACGTGGTGAGCCACGGCCTCATCACGCAGATGGAAGTGTGGAACGACAGCGCCGAATGGCTGCTGGTGCGCGCCGGTCTCGCCACCCTATGACGGCCACCGCCATGTCAGCTCAATACCTCGGCCCTTTGCCCGATCACGGGCGCTTCGACTACCGCCCGATCACGCGCCGGGCCGACTACCGTTGGCCCAACGGTGCACGCCTGGCCGTGTACCTCGGCTTCAACATCGAGCACTTCGCGTTCGGTGAAGGCCTGGGCGCCGGCATCGGCCCGGCCTCGCCGCAGCCCGATGTGCTCAATCACAGCTGGCGCGAATACGGCAACCGCGTGGGCGCCTGGCGCTGCCTCGAACTCTTCGACCAGCTCGGCCTGCCCACGGCCGCGCTCATCAACACCGCGCTTTACGACCACTGCCCCGAGCTGGTGGCGGCCTTCGTCGCGCGCGGCGACGAGCTGGTGGGCCACGGCCACAGCAACGCCGAGCGCCAAGGCGTGCTGCCCGAAGCGGCCGAGCGTGAGCTGCTCGTGCTGTGCCGCGATCGCATGCAAGCCGCAAGCGGTGCGGACGTGAAAGGCTGGCTCTCGCCCTGGATTTCCGAGAGCCGCAGCACGCCGGATCTGCTCGCCGAGACCGGCTACACCTACACGCTGAACTGGTGCCACGACGACCAGCCCATGCGCATGCGCACGCGAGGCGGTCAGGGCCTGTGGGCCGTGCCCTATCCGCAGGAGCTCAACGACATTCCCATGATCGTGGCGCGCCAGATGGACGGCAAGGACTTCGCGCAGATGATCATCGACAACACCGACGAGATGCTGGAGCAGGCGCGCACGCAGCCGCTGGTGCAAGGCATCGCGCTGCACCCTTATCTGGTGGGTCAACCCTACCGCCTGCGCCACCTGCGCCGCGCGCTGCAACACCTGTGCGCCGCGCGCGACCGCGGCGAGGTCTGGTTCACCACGCCGGGTGCGATCTGCGAGCACGTGAACGGCCTGGCGCTGAACGACCCCTCTTCCTTTGCATGAAAGCCGACATGAGTTTCCCCCTTGTTGACACCGTGGGCGCCTGGGTGCCCCACGGCCGTTTCGTGATCGAGCCCGGCGCCAGCGGCCCGCTGGACGGCCTGACGTTCGCCGCCAAGGACGTGTTCCACGTGGCGGGCCACCCCACCGGCGCCGGCAACCCCACCTGGCTGGCCACGCACGCTGTGCCCACGGCGCACAGCCCCGTGGTGGCGCGGCTGCTGGGAGCCGGCGCCACGCTCATGGGCAAGGTGCTCACCGACGAGCTGGCCTACAGCCTGCACGGCGACAACGCGCACTACGGCACACCCGTCAACAGCGCCGCGCCTGAACGTGTGACGGGCGGCTCGTCCAGCGGCTCGTGTGCCGCGGTGGCCGCGCGCCTGGTGGACTTTGCGCTGGGAACCGACACGGGAGGCTCCACCCGCGTGCCGGCGAGCTACGCCGGGCTCTGGGGCCTGCGCACCACCCACGGCCTGGTGTCGGCCGAGGGCCTGGTGCCCTTGCATCCTGCGTTCGACACCGTGACCTGGCTGGCGTTTGATGCCACCACCTTCGAGCGCGTGGCCGCCGTGCTGCTGCCGCGCAGCGACTTCGCACCCACGCGCGTGCTGGTGCCGCAAGACGCCTGGGACCTGGCCGACCCGGTGTTCGCCGAGCCGCTGCAGCGCGCCCGCGATGCGCTGGCCTCGCTGCTCCACACCGAGCCGCAGACCTTGCGCGTGGCCGGCGACAGTCCGCTCGCCGAGTGGCGCCAGACCTACGCCACCGCCGGCGCCTTTGAGGGCTGGGCCACGCACGGTGCCTGGATCACCGAGCACCAGCCGGTGTTCGGTGCGGCCATCGGGGCGCGCTGGAAAGCGGCCAGTGCCGTGACCGGCGAGGCCGCCGCTGCCGCGCGGGCGCAGGCCGCCACGGTTCGCCAGCAGGTGAGGGCGCTGCTGGGCAGCGACGGCGTGGCCGTGCTGCCGTCGGCCGCGAGCCTGGCACCACGCCGCGATGCCGACCCCGCCGACGTGGACGCGGTGCGCCTGCGCACCATGGCCATCACCTGCATCGCCGGCCTGGCCGGATTGCCGCAGGTGAGTTTGCCGCTCACGTTGGCAGACGGCACCGTGCTGGGCGTCTCGCTGCTCGGTCCGGCCGGCAGCGACCTTGAACTCATCAAACTGGCGGTGCAACTGCAAGGAGCGCTGAATGGCCAGAACCGCTGAACCCCCGGCTCCCGAAGCCGCCGACGACGACGTGGAAGAGCGCATCTACCGCGCCGTGTTCGACAGCGTCATGAGCCAGCGCCTGGCGCCCGGCACCAAGCTGCCCGAGGCGCCGCTGTGCGAGCTGTTCGGCGTGAGCCGCGCGGTGGTGCGCAAGGTGCTGCAGAAGCTTGCGCACGACCACATCGTGCAGCTGCGGCCCAACCGTGGCGCCATCGTGGCCGTGCCCACGCGCGAGGAAACGCAGCAGATCTTTGAAGCGCGCCGCGCGCTGGAAGCCGCCATCGTGCGGCTGGTGGCCGAACGCGCCACGCCGGCCGACCTGAAGGCGCTGCGCAAGCAGTTGAAAGAAGAACACCAGGTGATGCACCGTTTCGACCAACCGTCGTGGGCGCGCCTGGCCAGCGCCTACCACCTGCGCCTGGCCGAGCTCTCGGGCAACGCCATCCTGCAGCGCTACCTGATCGAGATCGTCTCGCGCTGCTCGCTCATCGTGGCGGTGCACCAGCCGCCGGGCAACGCGGCCTGCGAGCACGACGAACACGAACGCATCGTGGACTGCATCGCGCGCGGCGACGCCGATGAGGCCGTGGCCCTGATGGACCAGCACCTGCGCGACCTGGAGCGCCACCTGATGCTGGAGCGTCCCGCCGAGCCGCACGGGCTGGCGCACATGCTGGGTCTGGGTTAGGCCCTACGGCCGTGACTGGCGAAACGCCATCACCGCCTGGTTGCGCAGCGTCTTGAGCAGCGCGAGCTCTTTCTCGTCGAGCGCGATGTCGGAGGCGCTGGCCTTGTCGGCGTAGATCAGGCCGAAGGGCGTGCCCTTGAGCTGCAGGGGTAGCAGCAGGAAGGCCGGCGCGTTGATCTGGCTGCGGTACCAGACAGGCAGCTTCTGCGCCACGTTGGGCACACCGGCATCGCGGATCAGCGTGTCCAGCCCTTTGTTGCACACCATGCCGAAGAGGTCCTGCGCATCCTTGAGCGGCACGCGAAACAGCTTGGCCACCGAGGCCGCGTCTTCGCCCAGGCCAAAACGGCCCGTGAGGCTTTGTGTGGCCGCGTCGCGCAGGCAGAACAGCACGCGGCGAAATCCCAGGGCACGGTACATGGTCTCCAGCACCATGCGCAAGACGTCGTTGAGTTCAAAGTCTTCCACCATGGCGTTGGTGATGTCCTGGATGCCGGTGGCCAGCAGATCGGCCGACACGGCGCGTGGCGGAGGCGAGGGCTGCGCGGTCTCGGGCTCGTCCGGTGCGGGCTCGGCCGTGAGCTCCAGGGGCTGCAAGGAGTCGACGGGCAGCTCCTTGATCTGCGCCGGGCGCAGCAGCCGGGCGGCGGGCGAATCGCTGCTCACGTGCACGCCCATGGCCTCGGCGGTCTGCGCTAGTTTTTCCCGCGCGGCCAGGGCCACGGTCTGGATGTGTTTGCCCTCCAGGCCCAGGCCGCCGGCGTAGCGGCTGGACAAGCGGGCCAGTTCGCGCGCCAGTGCATCGCCTTCCTTGTGCAGGAAGGCATCGGCCATGTCGTTGGCCGCCAGACACAGCCAGCGCAGGCGCTCTTCGGTGTCGGCCGGTGCGCGCGTGGGCGGGTTGCCCGCGGGTTTGCGCATCAGGCGCTGGATGCTTGCGGGCAGGTCCCACACGCGGGCCACGCCCAGGCCCAGGTCTTCGCAGGTCATACCGAGTACACCGAGTGCCGCCACGTCTTCGCTCTTGCCGCTGGCCACACCCTTGCGCATCTCTTGCGCTTCTTCGGGAAAGTAGAACTCGGTGAGCAGGCGGCCCAGGTTCTGGAACAACGAACCGATGAACACCTCTTCGCCTTCGCGCGAGAGGGCGCACAGGTCGCTGGCCAGCGAACCCGCCAGCAGCGCGCGCAGGAACTCGACCTTGAGCAGGTTGGCGTGGGCCTTGTTCTGCATGTGTTCGAGCAGTACAAGGCTCATGGCCATGTTGCGGATGCCCACAAAACCGATGAGGCTCACCGCGCGCGACACCGTGCTGATGCTGCCGCCACCGGCGTGCGCGAACTGCGGGGTGTTGACCAGGCGCAGCAGCTTGTTGGTGAGCGCCACATCCTTGAGGATTTCGCTGGTCAGTGAATTCAGGCTTTCGTTTTCGGACGAGGCCATGCTCTGCACGCGCCCGATGGATTCGGACATGGCGGGGAAATCGCTTTTGTGGCGCATGCGCCGCAGCAGAAATCCCAGCGTGGCGTGGCTGGCCTGCGGCTCGGGGGTGCTGCTGTCCTGCTGTTGGCCTTGCCACTCGCGCAGCGCCTGGGCCAGCGCTTCTGCGCTGGCGATGCGCCGGCGTGCGTCGCGCGCGAGTGCGCGCATGAGCAGGGTGCGCAGCGCGTCGTCCACGTCGTGCACGCCGTCCTGCGGCAGCGCCAGGTCTTCATGGGTCACGCGGTAGATCGCACGGTAGGTGTCGCGACCATCCACCAAGGCTTGACCGAACAGCATTTCAGCGAGCACCAGCGCGGCGCTGAAGACGTCGCTGGTGTCGGTGGCCGCCTGTCCGGTGGCGGCTTCGGGCGACAAATACCCCGGCGTGCCCTGCACCGTGGCGGCGTCCACCTCGGCGGTGCCCATGCGCGCTGCGATGCCGAAGTCGGTGACCTTGGGACGCAGGTTGCGGTCGAGCAGGATGTTCGAGGGCTTGAGGTCGCGGTGCACCACCCCGGCCGCGTGCGCCGACTGCAGCGCATCGAGCACCGACAGCATCAGGGCCACGGCGTCGGTGGCGGGCATGGCTCCCTTGTCCAGCAGGTGGGCCGCCAGGGTCTGGCCCGCCACGTACTCGAACACCAGCGAAGGCTGGCCGTCGATCACGTCGGCTTCAAAGAGGGTGGCAATGTGGGGGTGCGAGAGCCGGGCCACGTGGCGCGCTTCGCGCAGCCAGGGTTCCATGGCGGCGCCCGCGCCCGGCCGCACCGCCTGCATCACCTTGATGGCGACCTGCCGGTCCAGTCGGGGGTCGTGGGCCAGCCACACCGTGGCGTGCACGCCTTTGCCCAACACCTCGCGCAGTTCGTACCTGCCCAGGTACTTCGGGTGGGCGGGGCGGCCGCTGGTGCCGGGGGGCGAGGTGGGTTTCACATGGATCCGGGAACGTTCAGGTGGGGGTGTTGACCATCACGAGCTTACCCTTGACCGAGCGCGAACCCATGATGGCGTAGGCCTTGTGCAGCTCGTTCATGGGCAGGGTCTGGTCGATCACCGGTTTGACCTGGCCCTTGGCGTACATCACGGCCAGGGCCTGCATCATCTCGGCGTTGGCCTTGGGCTCGCGGCGCGCGAAGTCGCCCCAGAACACACCCACGATGCTCGCGCCCTTGAGCAGGGTGAGGTTCAGCGGCAGCGCCGGAATGGGGCCGCTGGCAAAACCGACCACCAGGTAGCGGCCGCGCCAGGCGATGGAGCGGAACGCGGGCTCGGCGAAATCGCCGCCGACCGGGTCGTAGATCACGTCGGGGCCCTTGCCGTCGGTGAGTTGTTTGATGGCGTCGCGCAAACCTTCCTTGGGCGTGTGCACGCTGTAGTTGATGGTGGCATCCGCGCCGAGCTGTTTGCAGAGATCGCACTTCTCGTCACTCGATGCCGCCGCGATCACGCGCGCACCCGCAGCCTTGGCGATCTGGATGGCCGCCGTGCCCACGCCGCCGGCCGCGCCGAGGATCAGCACGGTCTCGCCGGCCTTGAGCGCGGCGCGGTCCATGAGCGCGTGCCACGAGGTGGCGTAGATCATGATGAAGGCGGCGGCGTCCACCGCCGGGAAACCGGCCGGCAGCGGCATGCACAAGGCCGCCGGTGCGATGGTGTGCGTGCCGAAACCACCGGTGCCGCTCAGGCAGGCCACGCTCTGGCCCACCTGCAGGTGTTTCACGCCTTCGCCCACGGCGCGCACGACGCCGGCGTATTCGGAGCCCGGCACAAAGGGCAGGGGAGGCTTCATCTGGTACTTGTTCTGCACGATGAGCAGGTCGGGAAAGTTCAGGCTGGCGGCCTGGATCTCGATCAGCACCTCGCCCGCCTTGGGCTCGGGCGTGGGCAGTTCTTTCCAGGTCAGGGCGTCAACGCCCACGGGGTTTTCACAAAGCCAGGCGTGCATGCCGTCTCCTCGGTTGTTGGGGGTGGGTCGGACCATGATAGGCAGGGCAGAGGCCCCCATTGCAGCGGGTAAGCCCGTTGTCTGTCTCAAGCGTGACCAATGCGAAGCCACCTAAAATCGCTTGATGAAAATTCTCATCTCCAACGACGATGGTTACCAGGCGCCCGGCCTCGTGGCGCTGTATGAAGCCCTCAAGGGGCTGGCCGAGGTGGAGGTGGTGGCGCCCGAGCACAACAACAGTGCCAAATCCAACGCGCTGACCCTGCATTCCCCGCTGTATGTGCACACTGCGCACAACGGTTTCCGCTACGTCAACGGCACGCCGGCCGATTGCGTGCACATCGCGCTCACCGGCCTGCTGGGCTACCGGCCCGATCTGGTGGTTTCGGGCATCAACAACGGCGCCAACATGGGCGACGACACCATTTATTCGGGCACGGTGGGCGCTGCCATGGAGGGTTACCTCTTCGGCATTCCGGCCATTGCGTTTTCGCAGACCGAAAAGGGCTGGGGGCACCTGGACGATGCGGGCCAGATGGCTGCGCGCCTGGTGGCGCAGCTGCTGCCCTCGCTGGAGAACGGCGCGCCGGTGGAGCCCTGGCTGCTCAACGTGAACATCCCCAACCGACCCATCGCCGCCATCAAGGGCTTCAAGGTCGCGCGCCTGGGCCGGCGCCACGCGGCCGAGCAGGTGATTTCGCAGACCAACCCGCGCGGCGACACCATGTATTGGATCGGCAGCGCCGGCAAGGCCAAGGACGATGCGGACGGCACCGATTTCCATGCCGCCGTGCAGGGTTACGCCACCATCACGCCGCTGAAGGTCGACCTCACCGACCACGAGCGCCTGGCCTACTGGGCACCCACAGCCGCCAGCCTGTCGGCGCCGCCCGAGGCGGTGGTTGCCGGGGGAGCAGGCTCTTGAAGGACGGCGGCAAAGCCCGTCCCACGTTCCCGGCCCGGCTGCCGGCCGCACCTCAGCCGCCCAGCGTTCGCCCGTCGGTTGCGCGTGTTTCACAGCCTGCGCTGGCCAACGTCAAACCCGCGCCGCGCCCGGCCATCAAAACCGCCCCCCCGGTGCGGTCGGTGGTGCCCAGTGGCGTGGGCATGGACTCTGTGGCGGTGCGTGCGGCCATGGTGCGCAAGATCCAGGCGCAGGGCGTGAGCCACGCCGGCGTGCTTGCGGCCTTGCAGGCGGTGGAGCGGCACCGGTTTGTCGACACCGCGCTGGTCAACCAGGCCTACGAGGACACCAGCTTGCCGATCGGCCTGGGGCAGACCATTTCCAAGCCCGGCGTCGTGGCCCGCATGATCGAGCTGCTGTGTGCCGGTCACACCGGCAAACTGGGCCGTGTGCTGGAAATCGGCACCGGCTGCGGCTACCAGGCGGCGGTGCTGGCCCATGTGGCGCGCGAGGTCTACAGCATCGAACGCCTGCGCGGCCTGCACGAAAAAGCGCGCGAGAACCTTCGCGCCTTCCGCATCTCCAATCTGCACCTGTTGTTCGGCGACGGCATGCTCGGGTACGCCAAGGGGGCTCCTTATGCCGCCATCATTGCCGCCGCCGGGGGCAACGACATTCCCCAGGCCTGGATCGACCAGCTGGCCGTGGGTGGCCGCCTGGTGGCGCCGGCGGTCACCGCGGCGGGCAAACAAAACCTGGTGGTGGTGGACAAAACCGCCACCGGCACCGTTCGCACCGAGCTGGAGGCCGTGTTTTTTGTGCCTCTAAAATCGGGCATCGCATGAGTTTCCCCCTGCCGTTGGCAGCGGGGCGTTTTTCATACCGGAGCCGCCCCCAGGCTTGCTCCGTTCACAGGTTGGGAGTTTTCATGTCCATGCGTTTTCCCCTGGCACCGACCGTGCCCCGCGAACAGCGCCGTTCTCCATGGCAGGTGGCTGCCGTGGCCGCTGTTGCCGCGGTTGTGCTGGTCACGGCCGGCTGTTCGACCCGCCGCGTGTCCGGCCCCGCGCCGGTGGAAGACCGGGGTTTGGCCCGTCCCCCGGCTGCCGTGGTGCTGCCTGGTGCCGAAAATGCCGGCAAACCTGGCTACTACACCGTGAAACCCGGCGACACGCTCTACCGCATTGCGCTGGACAGCGGCCAGAACTGGCGCGATCTCCAGGCCTGGAACAGCCTGGCCAATGCCAATGCCATCGAAGTCGGCCAGGTGCTGCGTGTGCAACCGCCGGCACCGATCGTGGCCCAGCCAGCACCCGCCACCGGTGTGGCCAGCACGCCGGTCAACCCGGCCGGTGTGGTGTCGCGTCCGCTCACCGACACCGCGCCCGTGGCGCCCGCCGCCGCGCCCATTCCCGCCCCGGCCCCCGCACCTGCACCCGCCTCGGCAGGTGCGGACGAACTCAATTTCGTGTGGCCGGCCCAGGGCACGGTGGTGTCCAACTTCGATGAGGCGACGAACAAGGGTGTGTCGATCGCCGGCAAGATCGGTGACCCGGTGGTGGCCGCCGCTGACGGCCGGGTGGTGTACGCCGGAGCCGGTCTGCGGGGCTACGGCAACCTCATCATCTTGAAGCACAACAACACCTACCTCACGGCTTACGCGCACAACCAGGCTTTGCTGGTGCGCGAAGACCAGGCCGTGCGCCAGGGCCAGAAGATCGCCGAGATGGGCAGCAGCGACACCGACCGCGTGAAGTTGCATTTCGAGGTGCGCCGCCTGGGCAAACCGGTCGATCCGATCGGTTATCTGCCCAAACGCTGAGCCAGGGCCACCATGGCCTGGCCGGTGCTCGTTTTCGACATCGAGTCCATTCCCGACGTCGATGGCCTGCGCGCCTTGCGTGGTGCGCCGGCCGACCACAGCGACGAGCAGGTGTACGCGGCCTGGCTGGCCGAACGCAAGGACAAAGGCCAGAGCGACTTCATGCCGCTGCACCTGCAGCGCGTGCTGGTCATCAGCTGTGTGTTCCGCAACGCCGAGGGCCTGCGCATCCACTCCTTTGTGGACCGCGACGGCCAGAGCGAAGGCAAGGTGGTGCAGACCTTCTTTCAAGCGGTGGAGAAACACACGCCGCAACTGGTGAGCTGGAATGGCGGCGGGTTTGATCTGCCGGTGCTGCACTACCGCGGCCTGCGCCATGGCGTGGAGGCCAGCAAGTACTGGGACCTCGGCGAAGACGACCGCGAGTTCAAGTGGAACAACTACATCAGCCGCTACCACATGCGCCACTTGGATCTGATGGACCTGCTGGCCATGTACTCGCCCAAGAACAACGCGCCGCTGGACGCTATGGCCAAGCTCTGCGGCTTTCCCGGCAAGCTCGGCATGGACGGTTCGCAGGTGTATGCGCAGTACCTTGCCGGGCAGACCGAGGACATCCGGCGCTACTGCGAGACCGACGTGATGAACACCTACCTCGTGTACTGCCGTTTCCAGAAGATGCGCGGCGGCCTGACCGAAGCCGAGTACGAACAGGAGATCGTGATGGTGAAGGAGACGCTGGGCAATCTGGCGCCTGAAGAGGCTCACTGGGGCGAATATCTCAAGGCCTGGGCCTGAGAGCAGAGCCCCCACGCTCCACCGCTTCGCGGGTCGCTGCCCCCCATGGGGGCTGTTTCGCCTAGTGGCGGCCCGGCGGCGAAACGCGGCCTGAGACAATCGGAGCATGACAACCGCAGCCACCCTTCACGTAAACAGCCTCCTCACCACCGCCAACGCCGCGGCCCACGACGCGCCCGAGAGCCCTCTGCCCGACGGCTGGCTCGCGGTGGAATCCCTCGACATCGATGCCCAGGGCATCGCCCGCCGGCCCGATGGCAAGGTGGTCTTCATTGAAGGCGCACTGCCGTTCGAGCAGGTCAGCGTCAACGTGCACCGCAAGAAGAACAACTGGGAAGCCGGTGTGGTGACGGCGGTGCATCACGAGTCGTCCCAACGGGTGCGCCCCGGCTGCCCGCATTTCGGCCTGCACGCCGGCGCCTGTGGCGGCTGCAAGATGCAGCACCTGCACGAATCGGCCCAGGTGGCCGTGAAGCAGCGGGTGCTCGAAGACAACCTCTGGCACCTGGGCAAGGTGCGCGCCGAGATGATGCTGCGCCCGATCGAAGGGCCGGCCTGGGGCTACCGCTACCGCGCGCGCCTGTCGGTGCGCCATGTGCACAAAAAAGGCGAGGTGCTGATCGGTTTTCACGAGCGCAAGAGCCGGTACGTGGCCGACATGCGGGTCTGCCCGGTGCTGCCGCCACACGTCAGCGAAATGCTCATGCCGCTGCGCGAACTCATTTTCGGCATGGACGCGCGCGAAACCTGCCCGCAGATCGAGCTGGCCTGTGGCGACTCGGTGACGGCCATGGTGCTGCGCCACCTGGAGCCGCTGAGCGACGACGACATCAGCCGCCTGCGTGCGTTCGCGCAGCAGCACGGCGTGCAGTGGTGGTTGCAGGCCAAGGGGCCGGACACGGTCAAGCTGCTCGACACCGATGGTCCGCAGCTGTCTTACGCCTTGCCCGAGTTCGGCATCACCATGCCGTTCAAGCCAACCGACTTCACCCAGGTCAATCCCGCCATCAACCGGGTGCTGGTCACGCGGGCCCTGCGCCTGCTGGATGCGAAGAAGGACGAGCGCGTGATCGACTGGTTCTGTGGCCTGGGCAACTTCACCCTGCCCATTGCCACCACGGCGGGCGAGGTGCTGGGCATTGAAGGCAGCGAGACCCTGGTGGCGCGCTCGCGCGACAACCTCGCGCTCAACCAGGCCGGCCGCGACCGCCCGCTGGCGCCCACGGCCTTTGCCGCGCGCAACCTGTTCGAGATGACGCCGGGCCTGCTGGTGTCCGACGGCACGGCGCAGAAATGGCTGGTGGACCCACCGCGCGAAGGCGCTTTTGCGCTGGCCAAGGCCTTGGCGGATCTGCACCAGAACCCGGCCCAGCGCGGTGGCTGGACGCCGCCGCAGCGCATTGTGTATGTGAGCTGCAATCCCGCCACGCTGGCGCGCGACGCGGGTTTGCTGGTGCACCAGGCGGGCTACCGCTGCGTGGCGGCGGGCGTGGTCAACATGTTCGCGCACACGGCGCACGTGGAAAGCATGGCGGTGTTCGAACTCGATCCCACCCGCGTGCCGGGCGAGGACCCGACGCCGGAGTAAACCGGGCGGGGCGGCGGATCAGGAGTTGCGCGAGGCGCTGGCGGCCTTGTCGCCGTCGGGGGCAGTCGGGCTGGCCGCAGGGGCCGCACCCGCCGGCGCGGGCTCGGCCGGCATGCCCACGATGGCGTTCTCGCGCATGTACTCGTCCATCTCTTTCCAGCCGGCGAACACGGCGGCCTTGCCCGCGCGCGGGTAGCCGCCGAAACAGTCCTCGATGCTGCGCACCGCGTGGCGGCAGGCGCTGCCGATGGCCTTGCCTTCGGCTTCCTTCTTGGCCGCGACGTCGACGGCGCTCTCGATGCCGAGCGCATCGCAACCCGCCAGCAGGCTGGCGGCACCAAGAAGGCAGGCGGAGAGGGCGGTGTGTCGCATGGTCGTCGGTGTGGGTTCCCTGTTGTTTCGGCTTTTGAATCAGGAACTTGACACCTGTTTGGCCAGGGAAAAGTACCGACATGAAAAAAGGACCCGAAGGTCCTTTTTTCGTGGAGCTCGCGAAGCCGCTTATTCGCGGTCGCCGCCGAACATGCCCAACAGCATCAACAGGCTCTGGAAGATGTTGAAGACGCTCAGGTACAGGCCCAGGGTGGCGGTGATGTAGTTGGTCTCGCCGCCGTCCACGATGCGCTTCAGGTCGTACAGCAGGTACATGCTGAACACCACGATGGCCAGGGTGGCAATGGCGGCCATGGCGGCCGGGCTGCCCACGAACACGTTGATGATCGCGCCGATCATGATGGCCAGGGCGCCCACGAAGAGCCACTTGCCCATGCCCGAGATGTCGCGCTTGATCACGGTCGACAGGTTCGCCATGACGAAGAACACGCCGGCGGTGCCGCCGAAGGCCGTCATGATCAGGCTGGAGCCGTTGCTGAAGCCAAGCACCGAGGCCAGCAGGCGCGAGAGCATCAGGCCCATGAAGAAGGTGAAGCCCAGCAGCACCGGCACGCCGGCGGCGGAGTTCTTGGTCTTCTCGATGGCGTACATGAAGCCGAAGGCGCCGCCCAGAAAGACGATCAGTCCGATGCCACCCGTGAGCGCGGCCGTGATGCCGGTCTGCACGCCGATCCAGGCGCCCAGTACGGTCGGCAGCATGGACAGGGCCAGCAGCCAGTAGGTGTTGCGCATGACTTTGTTGCGCTGCGCATCGCTCGATACCGCGGTGCCGAAGCGGCCGCTGGTGTGGACTTGATCGGTCATGGTGGTGATCTCCTTCATCATCTGACACGTGGGGGCCGGTACCCGGGCGCCGGAATGGCACCCGACCGGTGGAAATGCATTGTAGGGTGATGCCCTGCCCGGCACACAGGGGGCCAGAAACCGCAATTTTGGTAAGGTCACTTGTGACCTCATGACCCTCAATGGTCGCGGTATCGTTCGCCCTGGGCACGCGGATCGTCTCAATCCCGACTTGCAACCTTTCTCTGACACCCCAACAGGACTTAAGTTCATGAAAAACAAACCCATGCTGGAAAGCGCCGACGTCAAACTGATCGCTGCGGCGGCCGAGGCCGAAGCGCTGAAGAACAACTGGGCGGTCACGATCGCCATCGTGGACGACGGCGGGCATTTGCTGGGCCTGCAGCGGCTGGACGGCGCAGCCGCGATCTCCTCGCACATTGCCCCGGCCAAGGCCCACACGGCGGCCATGGGACGGCGCGAGAGCAAGGTCTACGAGGACGTGATCAACCAGGGCCGCACATCGTTCCTGAGCGCTCCGTTCCTCTCAGGCATGCTGGAAGGCGGCGTGCCGATCATGAAAGACGGCCAGTGCCTGGGTGCGGTGGGTGTGAGCGGCGTGAAGTCGACCGAAGACGCGCAGATTGCGCGCGCAGGCATTGCCGCCATCGGGCTGTAAGCCCTGAACCGGGGCGAACGAAAAAAGACCTGGCTAACCGGGCACAACGCCCCTTGGCTGGTCAAAAACGACGCCCGGAGACGGTGAAATCTCCGAGGTCGCCCCACGATTCAAAACTACTTGGTCAGGATCAGCTTGCCTTGGCGCGTGGCGTGCAGGCGGTAGATCGATCCGTTGTGGCTGATCGTCACGGCCTTCTGGCCGCGCAGCAGCGACTCGCTGGGCACGGACGGAAAAGTGCCTTCCTTCGGTTCGGTTTCTTCCACCGCCGGGAAAGCTTCCCGTTCGGGGTCCGGGCGAGCTTGCGTGTTCATGGTGCGGGTTCGGTGATGAAGCCGATCTTGCGCACGCCGCTGCGCTGCGCGGTGGCCATGGCTTGCGCCACACGTTCGTAGCGCACCGCCTTGTCGCCGCGGATGTGCAGCTCGGGCTGCGGCTCTTGCGCGGCAGCAGCCGTCAGGCGGATGGCGAAGTCGGCGTCTTCCACGCGCTGGTCGTTCCAGAAGTACACACCGTCGGCGTCCACCGAGAGGCGGATGTTCTCCGGCTTGTCCAGCACCTTCTCCATGCTGGCTTGCGGCAGTTCGATGTTGACTGCGTGTTTGATCACCGGCACCGTGATGATGAAGATGATCAGCAGCACCAGCATCACGTCGATGAACGGGATCATGTTGATCTCGCTCATCATGTCGTCGTTGTCCTGGGAGGTTCCAATGGCCATGGGGGCTCCTTACAGGGTTTTCTTCATCGGCAGCACCTTGCCGTCACCACCTGCGGTGACGCGGGCGCCGGTGACGAAGTAGGCGTGCAGGTCGTGCGCGAAACGGTTGAGCTGGTGGCTGATGCCCTTGTTGCCGCGCACCAGGGCGTTGTAGCCCAGCACCGCGGGAATGGCCACCAGCAGGCCCAGCGCCGTCATGATCAGCGCCTCGCCGATCGGCCCGGCCACCTGGTCGATGCTGACCTGGCCCGCCGCGCCGATGCTCAAGAGCGCGTGGTAGATGCCCCAGACCGTGCCGAACAGGCCCACGAAGGGCGCGGTGGACGCCACCGAGGCCAGCACCGACAGCCCGCTCTGCGCGCGTGCGGTGTGGTCGTCCACGCTCTTGCGCAACGAACGCTCGACCCAGTCGCTCACGTCGAGGCTGTCGTGCAACTGGCGCTGCGGCGGCGAACCGTTGTGGCCGTCCTTGTGCAGGATGTGGCGTGTGGATTCGCGGCCTTCCAGGGCCACGGCCCGAAACGGGTTGCCTTCTGGCGAGCCCAGCTTGTCCAGGCCTTCTGCGAAGTCGGCGCTGTGCCAGAAACCTTCAACGCCCTTGGCCTGTGCGCGTTGGGCGCGTTGGTCCAGCGCCTTCCACAGGATGATGATCCAGGTGGCCAGGGACATGACCAGCAGCACGATGGCCACCGAACGGGTGACCCAGTCGCCCTGGGCCCAGACGTGGGCGATGCCCGAAGTGGCGAGTTGTGGTTCCATGATTTTTCTGACTCCTGCTGACGGGGTTTATTCCAAAACGAAATTGATCGGCACGTTGAACCACATGGCCTCGGGCACACCGGCGCGTTTGCCGGGCACATAGCGCCAGCGCATCACCGTTTGCACCGCGGTCTGGTCCAGTCGCTCGAAGCCGCTGGACTGGCGCACCTCGGCTCGTGAGGCGGTTCCATCCGCTTCGATGAAGACGCGCACCACCACCCTGCCTTGTTCACCCAGGCGCTTGGACAGCGGCGGGTAGGGCGGGCGTGGGTTGTTGAGGTAGTCGGCACTGCTGGACGGCAGCTCGATGCGTGGTGGTGCGGGCGGCGCGGGCGGGGCCGGCGGTGCGGCGGCCACCACGGGCTCGGGGGGGGCCGGTGGTGCGGGTGGGCTGGGCGGCACCACCGGTGCGAGCGTGGACGGTTCGGGCGTGGGCCTGGCCACCGGTTGTGGCAGGGGCTGGGGCACCGGCCTGGGTTTCGGCTTTGGCGGTGTGGGCTTGGCCACCGGCGGGGCGGGCGGCGGCGGCTCGATCTGCGGCTGCGGCGGCGTGATGAACTCGGCCATCACTTGCACCGGGATCACCAGCTCCACCGCGCGCTTGAGCAAGCCGCTTTGCAAGGCCCAGAGCGCCCCCACGTGAAACACGACCACTGCGAGCACGATGGCCAGACGGCGGTGCAGGCGTGAAGGCGCGACAGCAAGCATGGGCGTGAGGGGCGGCGCCAGGGTGGCGCTGAAAGAGTTCATCAGTTTAGCGGCGTGGGCTGTTTGTGCATCAGTTGCGAAAGATCCACCACAGGGCGCACAACAACACGATCAGGCTGGTGCCGAGGGCGGCGATTCCGGTGGTCATGGCGTGTCCTTTCGGTGGTGCTGACTGCGCCACTGTGTGGGGCTGCGTGAAGCGCCAATTCTAAACAAGAATACGTCGCATTTGTATAAACGACGAAAAAGAATAGGAGCGCGGGCGCTTGGCGCCGCAGGCACCCCGGGGCCTTGGTGCGTCGCGCACAAGGGCGGGTCTTAGGGGAGCGGGTCGAACCGGTAGCCGAGCCCGTAGACCGAGTGGATCAGCTCGTGTTCCGGCAGCTGTTCCTGGATCTTGCGGCGCAACTTCTTGATGTGGCTGTCCACCGTGCGGTCGGAGACGATGCGTTCGTCGCGGTACATCAGGTCCATCAGTTGTTCGCGCGAAAAGATGCGACCGGGCCGTGCGCTCAAGACCTTGAGCAGCTGGTACTCCACCGCAGTCAGACCCAGATCGTGGCCGGCGATGGTGGCGCGCCACGCGCCATCCTCCATCGTCAAGCCGCCGGACGGTTCTTCGCTCGCGGCTGAGGCGGTGTGCGTGCCCCGGCGCAACACGGCCTTGATGCGCGCGATCACCTCGCGCGGGCTGAAGGGTTTGCAGATGTAGTCGTCGGCGCCGAGCTCCAGCCCGAGCAGGCGGTCGATCTCTTCCACGCGCGCCGTGACCATGATGATGGCCGGTGCCGGGCGTCCGGGCATGCCGGCGCGCAAGGCCTTGCAGATGTCCAGCCCGTTCTTGCCGGGCAGCATCAGGTCGAGCAGCAACAGATCGACCGGGTGCTTGTCCAGCCAGGGCTCCACTTCGTCGCCCCGCGTGAGGTGGTGCGAGTCATAGCCCGCCTGGGCGAGGTAGTCCAGCAGCACGCCGGCGATCTTGTTTTCATCTTCGACGATGAGGATGCGTGGGCGTGTTTCAGTCATGGGCGGCTTCCGCGTGCAGGGGCAACCAGATGTCCCAGCGCAGGCCA
This sequence comes from Hydrogenophaga sp. RAC07, assembly GCF_001713375.1. Taxonomy (NCBI): domain Bacteria; kingdom Pseudomonadati; phylum Pseudomonadota; class Betaproteobacteria; order Burkholderiales; family Comamonadaceae; genus Hydrogenophaga; species Hydrogenophaga sp. RAC07. Next base: position 2,216,734 of record NZ_CP016449.1, on the reverse strand, counting down.
CCGAGCGCGCTGGCCGAGGCCTGCATGCGCCCGCCATGGCCTTCAACAATGGCGTGTGCGATGGCCAGCCCCAGGCCCGAGCCGCCGCTGTCGCTCGAGCGCGAAGCGTCCACGCGGTAGAGCCGCTCGGTCAGGCGGGGCAAGGCCTCGGGCGGCACGCCCGGTCCGGTGTCCTCCCAGGTCAGCCGCGCTTCGGTACCGTCGCGGCGCACCTGCACGCTCAGCGTGGTCGGGGCGCTGCTGTAGCGCTGTGTGTTCTGCAGCAGGTTCGAGAGCACCTGGTCCAGCCGGTCGCCGTCGGCGCGAATCTGCACACCGTCATCGAGTTCGCTCCGAACCTTCAGGGCTTCGCCCTGCAGGCCGGTGGCGTCGCTCAGGTGGTGACCCACAAAACGGCCGAGGTCCACGGTGGCCAGCCGGTAGTCCAGCGCACCCAGGTCGGAGAGCGAGAGCAGCCGCAGGTCTTCCACCAGCCGGGTGAGGCGGTGCACTTCCTGCGCCAGCGAGTCGAGGTTGGCCATGTCGGGCTTTCGCACGCCGTCCTGCAGGGCTTCGATCTCGGCGCGCAGCGTGGCCAGCGGCGTGCGCAGCTCGTGCGCGATGTCGGCGATCCATTGCTGGCGCGCCTGTTGCGCCGCCTGCAACGAGGTGGCCATGTGGTTGAAGGCATCGGCAAGCTGGGCGAGTTCGTCGTGGCCGCGCGCGGGCAGACGCACGCTGTAGTCGCCTTGCGCCACCGCGGCCGTGCCTTCGCCGAGCACCCGCAGGCGCCGCGAGAGCCAGCGCGCGATCAGCGCGGCGTTGAGCAGCACGGCGGCGAGCATGCCCAGCGCAATCGCGGCAAAGGTGCGGGTCTGCTGCGCGAGGAACACGCGCTCCAGCGAGGCCACCATCTTCAACCGCGGCACGTAGCCCAGGTAACCCACCAACTGGCTGTCGACCTCGATGGGTTTGAGCACGGCCTGTTCGGTGCGGCCTTCGGGTCCCATGAGCAACTGGTGCTGCGGGTCCAGGAGGAGCAGTCGAGGGTCGATGGTGAGCGTGGGGGGCACGGCGGGCGGGGGCGGTCCCGTGACGACGGGCGCGGTGTTGTCCGGTGGTGGTTCGGGTGGGGGTGCACCTTCCCCGGGCAGTGCCGCAGGCTGACCTTCTGCTGCGCGGCGCGCCATGCGGCCGCTGCCCAGCACCTCGCGCGAAAGGTCTTGCCAGCGCTGACGGTCGTTGGTGATCCAGTCCCAGTTGCCGTGCAGGCGGTGGCCCTCGGCGAGTCGCACGATCAGGGGTTGCAGCCGGGCCTCGTCTGCCTTGTTCAGGTACTCGACCAGGCCTTTGTCAAAGCTCCAGCTGTAGATCAGGTAGGCCGACATGACCAGCACCACGTTGGCACCTGCAATCGCCAGGAAGAGCTTGACGCGCAAGGTGTCGAAGCGCGAGAGCCAGGCGCGGGAGCGGGGCAGGGTTGAGGTCGGTGTGGTGCGGTCTGAAGGCATGGTGTCGTGGAGCGTAAGCCCAAATCTTTCAAACTTTGTGCACGCGCGGCTTCGTATCTTGCGCATTCTTTCCATATTTGCCGTGCACCATGCGGCATCACCTGAACCAACGCCTGGCACGACACACACCGATATGAACCAAGTTTCTTCCACTGCCGTCCGCAAACGAAGCCCCTGGCAACTGGCCGTGATCGCACTGGTCGCGCTGGCCGTGTTGGGCGGCGGGCTGGCCTGGGTCCGGTATGGCCCGGGCGCGAAAGCCGAGAGCGCCTACATCACGGCCACCGTGCAGCGCGGCGACATAGAAGACCAGGTCAGCGCCACCGGTTCGCTGCAGCCGCGCGACTATGTGGACGTGGGCGCGCAGGTGTCGGGCCAGTTGCGCAAGATCCTGGTGGAGGTGGGCAGCGAGGTCAAAGAGGGCGACCTGCTGGCCGAGATCGACGCCGAAACATCGATGGCGCGCGTGGAAGCCAGCCGTGCCCAGCTGCGTTCACAGGCGGCCCAGATGACCGAGCGCGAACTTGCGTTGGGCAAGGCCGAGCGCGACCTGCAGCGCCAGAAGAACCTGATGCTCGAAGAAGCCACCACCACCGAGACCTTGCAGAACGCAGAGACCACGGTGCGCACCGCGCGCGCCCAGATCCAGTCGCTCAAGGCGTCGATGGAACAGCTGCAGGCCAGCATGCGGGTGGAAGAGGCCAACCTCAAGTTCACCAAGATCTACGCCCCCATGGGTGGCACGGTGGTGAGCATCACCGCGCGCCAGGGCCAGACGCTCAACACCAACCAGTCCGCACCCACGCTGATGCGCATTGCCGACCTGTCGGTGATGACGGTGCAGACGCAGGTGTCGGAGGCCGACGTGAGCAAGCTCCGCGGCGGCATGCCGGTGTACTTCACCACCCTCGGTGGCCAGGGAAGGCGTTGGTACGGCGAACTCAAGAAGATCGAGCCCACCCCCACCGTGACCAACAACGTGGTGCTCTACAACGCGCTGTTTGAAGTGCCCAACAACAACCGCAGCCTGATGACGCAGATGACGGCGCAGGTGTTCTTTGTAGTGTCGGATGCCAAAGACGTGTTGATGGTGCCGATGTCGGCCCTGACGATCCAGCGCAGTGCCGCGCAGGGCAACCGGGGTGTGCAGGGTGGGCCGCCCGCGGCGGGTGCGGCCGTTGCTCCGGGCGCGCCAGCGGCCAGTGCGCCTGCTGCAGGCACACCAGGTGCAGGCGAGCCTGCCCGCACCCGTCCCGCGGTCAGCAGCGGCATGCCGCGCAACGAAGCCGCTGCGCGCCCCGTGCGTGGACCGCGCCAGGCCAAAGCCAAGGTGATGGCCGAGGACAGCAGCATCAAGGAGCGCGACGTGACCATCGGCGTGAGCAACCGCGTGCACGCCGAGGTGTTGTCGGGTCTGAAGGAAGGCGAGCGCGTGGTTGCCGGTGTGCGTGAACCGGAGCGCCGCACCACCGCGGCGCAGCAGGGCGCGGGTGTCGGTCAGGCCATGGGCGGGCCGGGCGGCATGCCCGGTGGCGCTGCAGGTGGGGCACGGCGATGAGCCAGTTGCCCCACACCCCCGACGCCGAGGCACTGCGCGCAGCAGCACCCCAGCTTGGCGCAGCAGCACCCCGGCCTGGCGCCGCAGCGCCCGGGCTGGGCGTGCCGCTGATCGACCTGAGCGGCATCACCAAGACCTACCGCAATGGCGACCTCGCGGTGGAGGTGCTGCACGGCATCGACCTCAAGATCTACCCCGGTGAGCTGGTGGCCATCATGGGCGCCTCGGGCTCGGGCAAATCGACCCTGATGAACATCCTGGGTTGCCTGGACAAACCCACCACCGGCCGCTATCTGTTCATGGGCCGTGACGTGTCGGAGTTCGAGCGCGACGAGCTTGCCGAACTGCGGCGCGACGCCTTCGGCTTTGTGTTCCAGAGCTACAACCTGATCGCCACCGGCACCGCGGCCGACAACGTGGAAGTGCCCGCGGTGTACGCCGGCATTCCGCCGGCCGAGCGCCACGCGCGCGCGGCCGAGCTGCTGGGCTCGCTCGGCCTGGGCGAGCGCATGCACCACCGGCCCAACCAGCTGTCGGGCGGGCAGCAGCAGCGCGTGTCGATTGCGCGTGCGCTCATGAACGGCGGCCGCGTGATCCTGGCGGACGAACCCACCGGTGCGCTGGACAGCAAGAGCGGCGCCGACGTGATGGTCTTGCTCAAGGACCTGGCCGCCAAAGGTCACACGGTGATCCTGATCACACACGCGGCCGAGGTGGCCGCGCACGCCAACCGCGTGATCGAGATCAAGGACGGCGACATCGTGTCCGATCCCGGTCCACGCCCGCCCGAGGGTGAATCGGCCCAGGCCGCACTGACGTGGCAGGCCCGTGGCGGCAAGATCTCGCAACTGGGCGATGTGGTGGAGGCCGCGCGCACGGCGTTGCGTGCGTTGCGTGCCAATGTGTTCCGCGCCATCCTCACCTTGCTCGGCATCGTGATCGGCGTGGCGTCGGTGATCACCATGCTGGCCATTGGCGACGGCGCCAAGCAGGTGGTGATCGACCGCATCAGCGCGATGGGCTCCAACCTGCTGCTGGTGCGCCCGGGCGCACCCAACCAGCGCGGTTTCTCAAACACCGCCACGCTGGTGCTGGCCGATGTGAACGCGATCGACAAGGAAGTGCCCAACGTGGTGGCCGCCGTGCCCGAACAGAGCAGCACGGCCACGCTGCGGTTTGGTGACGCCGACTACTCCAGCAGCATCCTGGGCACCTCGGCGAAATTTCCGCTGGCACGCCAATGGCGCGTGCAGCACGGCACCTTTTTCACCGACGAAGACGAGCAGGAGTACGCCACCGTGGCGGTGCTCGGCCAGACCGTGGCCAAGGCCTTGTTTCCCGGCGGAGAGGAGCCGCTGGGCAAGTTCGTGCTGGTCAACAACCTGATCTTCCAGGTGGTGGGCGTGATGAGCTCGCGCGGTGCCTCGCCCAGCGGGCAGGACCAGGACGACGTGGTGCTGGTGCCGTATGCCACCAGCCAGCTGCGCCTGTCGGGCCAGCGATTTCTGCGCAACGTGACGGTGGCGGTGGACGACGTGAGCCGCATCGACGAGACGCAGTCGGCGGTGGAGTCGCTGCTTGCCGAGCGCCATGGCGTGATCGATTTCCAGATCCGCAACATGGCGTCCATCATCGACACCGCCACCGAAACCCAGAACACCATGACCATCCTGCTGGGCTCGATTGCCGCCATCTCGCTGCTGGTGGGTGGCATCGGGGTGATGAACATCATGCTGGTCAGCGTGACCGAGCGCACCCGCGAGATCGGCATCCGCATGGCCACGGGCGCGCGCACGCGCAACATCCTGCAGCAGTTCCTGATCGAGGCGCTGGTGGTCTCTGCGCTGGGCGGCCTCATTGGTGTGGTCATCGGCCTGGGCGTGGCCTTTGTGATCGGCGCGACCGGCACCGCGGTGCAGTACTCCGTGGCCCCGGTGGTGCTGGCCTTTGGCTGCGCGTTTGCCACCGGCCTGATCTTTGGCTACTTGCCGGCGCGCAAGGCCGCCCGGCTGGACCCTGTGGTGGCCCTTTCCTCCGAATGAGCACTGTCATGAAACCGTTTGCATTTCCTTTCGCCAAACCGCTGGTGCTGGCCATCGCGCTCGCGCTGCAGGCCTGCGCCACCACCGACCCGGCGCGCGCGCCGGTGGTCGAGATGCCGGCGGCCTGGAGCCCGGCGACCCCGTCTTCAGAGGCCGCGCAGCTCACCACCGCGTGGTGGCAGTCCTTCGGCTCGGAGCCGCTGGAGCGCCTGATTGAAGAAGCCCAGGCCGGCAGCCCCGATCTGCGCATTGCCATCGAACGCATCCGCCAGGCCGACCTGGCCTTGCAGCAGGCCGGCGTGTCGCGCCTGCCGTCGGTGAATGGAAACGCGGGTGTGTCGGCCAACCGCAGCGACGGGCCCGGTGTGCCGGCCACTTCGCGCGAGTCGAGCAGCGTGGGTTTGTCCGTGAGCTACGAGGTCGACCTCTGGGGCCGGGTTGCCGCCGGCGTGCGCGCTGGCGAGGCCTCGTTGCAGGCCAGCGAGTTCGACTGGAAGACCGCGCGCCTCACGCTGCTGACCGGCGTGGCCAACAACTATTTCCTGTGGCTCAACACCGCCGAACGCCTGCGCATCGCGCGCGAGAACCTGGCCATTGCCGAGCGTGTGCTCGCCATCGTTGAGGCGCGCCAGCGCAACGGCGTGGCCACCGCGCTGGAGGTGTCGCAGCAGCGCACCACGGTGCTGTCGCAACGCACGGCCTTGCTGCCGCTGGAGCTGCAGCAGCGCCAGACCGGCACGGCGCTGGCGCTGCTGCTGGGCCGCGTGCCGCAGGGCTACACGCCCGAGGCGGGCGAATTCGCACAACTGCGTGTGCCCGCGCTGTCGCCGGGCCTGCCCTCGTCCTTGCTCACGCGCCGGCCCGACCTGGCATCGGCCGAGGCGCAGCTCGCCGCGGCCGATGCCAACGTGGACGCCGCGCGCGCGGCACTGCTGCCCAGCCTGTCGCTGTCGGCCTCGGGCAGCCTGGGCACCTCGGCCTTGTTGAGCCTGGCCGATCCCACGCGCGGCATTTCGATCGGCCTGTCGCTCGCGCAGTCCATCTTTGACGGCGGGCGCCAGCGCCTGCAGATCCGCAGCACCGAGTCGCAACGCTTGGTGTTGATCGAGAACTACGGCAAGGCCATCCGCACCGCGCTCAAGGAAGTCGACGACGGGCTGGGCAACGTGGACCGCAGCCAGCGCCAGGAAGCGCTGCAGCGCGAGGTGGTGGCGCAGGCGCGGCGTTCGCTGCAACTCGCCGAGCTGCGTTACCGCGAGGGCAGTGGCGATCTGCTGTCGGTGCTGGATGCGCAGCGCACCTTGTTTGCCGCGCTCGACGCGCTGGCCACACAGAGCCTGTCGCGCCTCACGGCGGCGCTCGACTTGTACAAGGCCTTGGGCGGCGATTGGGCCGGACCACCGCCGCCTCTGGGCTGAGATCCCGCTGGCAGGCGGGTGTTCCATCACTTCCTGACGGAGGTCAGGCGTGGCTCAGGGTCGCAGCTGCATGGGACAGGGTCCGGCAGCCGGTGAGTGCCATGGAGATCTCGAGCTCGTCGCGCAAGAGGCGCAGCACATGGGCCACCCCGGTGGCACCGGCGTTGGCCAGGCCGTGCAGCACCGGGCGGCCCACCAGCACAGCCGAGGCGCCCAGCGCCATGGCCTTGAGCACGTCGGTGCCGCGGCGGATGCCGCCGTCCACCAACACAGGCGCATCACCCGCAACCGCCTGCATCACCCGCGGCAGCAGCGTGGCGGTGGCGGGCATGGTGTCGAGCGTGCGCCCTCCGTGGTTGGAGACGATCACGCCGGCTGCGCCGCAGCTCAGCGCCTGCCGCGCATCCAGCGGGTGCACGACCCCTTTGAGCAGCACGGGGAGGCGGGTGATGGAGCGCAGCCAGGCGATGTCGTCCCAGGTGGGGGCGTGGGTCATGAGGTCGTCGAACAGCCTGCTCTGGCCTGGCCGCAGGGAAAGCGGCGAGGGCGCCACACGCCCGACCAGGTTGACCGCCGTGATGTCTGCCGGCCGTCGAAAGCCGGCGCGGCGCTCCCGGTCGCGAGCTCCTTGCACGGGCGCGTCGACCGTGAGCACCAGGGCGTCGAAGCCGGCAGCTTCCGCGCGCTGCACCAGTGTTTTCATGAAGCCGCGGTCGGGCAGCAGGTAGAGCTGAAACCAGAGTGGGCCACGGTCTGGCTCGGGCAGGACGGTCCTGGCCACGTCTTCAAGCAGTGTGCTGGCCTGTGTGCTGAGCACGAGCCCGGCCCCCAGCGCCGCAGCGGCGAGCGCGGTGGCTTGCTCGGCGTGGGGATGGGCCAGCCGCTGGTAGGCCATGGGCGCGACCAGGATGGGGTGGGGCCATTCGCGGCCCAGGAGGTTCACGCGGGTGTGGCCGCCGCTCAACTGGCGCATCACGCGCGGCAGCAGCTCGATGGTTTGCCAGGCCTGCGCATTGGCACGCAAGGTGAGCTCGTCGGCGGCTCCGCCATTGAAATAGGCCCACACCGCTTCGTCGAGCAGGCCGCGAGCGTGGAATTCGTGGTCGGCCAGCGTCACCACGCCATCGGGCAGCGTTTGCGCAGTGGTGGACGCGGAGCTCATGTGTCGGCCCACAGGCGCAGCAGGTTGTGATACGTCCCCGTGAGGGCGGTGGTCTCGGCGGTTTCACCGTGGCGCTGGCGCAGCGCGAGCAGGTTCATGTCGAGGTCGAACAAGATGCGTCTGTGTTCGTCGCTGCGCACCATGCTCTGGACCCAGAAGAAACAGGCCAGGCGCTCGCCACGCGTGACGGGCTTGACCTGGTGCACGCTGGTGCCAGGGTAAATCACGGCATGCCCGGCGGGCAGCTTGACGCTGTGTTCACCGTACGTGTCGGCGACCACCAGTTCACCACCGTCGTAGTCGGTCGGATCGTTCAGGAAGACGGTGCATGAGACATCGGTTCGCACGCGTTGACCACCGGGCAACACGCGCACAGCGTTGTCGATGTGGTTGCCGTAGGCGTTGCTCTCCCCTGCATAGCGGTTGATGCGCGGCGTGAACACCTTGAGTGGCAGCACCGCTGAAAAGAACCGCGGGCTGCTGTCAAGGCCCCGCAGCACCTGGGCGCGGATGGCCTGGGCCGCGTCGCAGTCGTGCGGCAGTTGCAGGTTGTTCTTGACCGCGCGGGCCTGGGTGCCTGCGCTCTCGCCGCCGTCGGACCAGGGCGCGTTGGTCAGCGCCTGGTGGACCTTGCGCAGGTCGTCTTGGCTCAGGATGTCGGGCAAGGTCAACAGCATGGGAGTTCTTGTGTTGGTGTCATTGGATAAGGCAAAAAGCCGCCCCACGCAGGTGGGGCGGCGAAAGCCTGGGAGCGGTGCGTTGTCAGAACTTCAGGCTGGCAGTCACCTGCAGCGTGCGGCCCGCACCCGGCACATAGTGCGCGGGGTAGAGGGCGTCGGCGTAAAGCTTGTTGGTCACGTTGGTGAGGTTGGCCTTGAGGATCAGGTTTTCGAAGTCAAAGCGGTACTCGGCCATGAGGTCGGCTGTCACGTAGCTGGGCACATGGAACTCGGAGCGAAGGGGTTTCTGCTTGCTGCGGAAGTTCAGGCCGGCACCAAAGCGGAACTTGGGCGTGAGCTGCCAGGTGCTCCACACCGTGCCGCTGTGCTCGGGTGTGAGGGTCGGGCGGTCGCCGACGCGCTCACCGGGCGTGTTTTGCGTGCAACCGCCCGATGGTGGGCAGGGCGCAGCTTTGTCCACCTTGGCGATGGGGATCCACATGTAGGAGCCGTAGACCTCCCAGGTCGGCGAAAGGCGTCCGGAAATGTCGGCCTCGAAGCCGGCCACATGGCGCTTGCCCGAGAGCGTGACCACCGGCAGATCGGGGTCGGTGTTGCGCTCGTTGAGCTTGGTCGAGCGGAACACAGCCAGGCGCGTCGTGAAGCGTTTGTCAGCCGAATCCAGCTTGGCGCCGATTTCAAGGTTGATGCTCTTCTCGGGCGGCGTGTCCACGTTGCTTGCGCCGAGCGAATAGGCATCGCCCGAGGTGTTGAACGAGGTGCCCGCGGAGGCATGGAACGATTGCAGTGCGTTGGGCTGCCACAGAGCGCCCACGCGCTGACTCACCTCGGACACCTTCATGCGGTAGCTGTTGGTTGTGACCGGCCCTGGCGCACCGTTCGGAATCGAGAAGGCGTCGTAGTCGCCCGTGAGGTTGTCGTAGCGCAGTCCACCGACCAGCTTCCAGGTGGGGGTGATTTGAACCACGTCCTGCACATAGGCGCCCCAGCCGGTTGACGCGTACTGGTTGCTGATGCGAAGCACCCGCAGGGCTTCGTTCACGGAAGCCCCGTCGTTGGGCGTTCCGATGGTGGTGGTGGGTTTGGTCGGCACCACGCCACCCTGGTTGGCGTTGCGTGCCGCGTAGACCGTCTTTTCCTCGCGCGACGCGTCCACGCCGGCCAGGATGTCGTGCTTGAAGCCGAGCGCCTCGAACTTGCCGTTGTAGTCGCTCTGCACATGGACGTTGTCCATGTCCTGGATTTTGAGATGCAGGTTGCGCTGCAGAACCGTATCGGGACCAAAGTTGGTCAGGTTGGCGGCCACACCACCGGGTTGGAGCCCTGCCGCAGCGAAGCGGATCGCACCCGAGCGTTGGTCGCGCTTGAACTGGCCCACCCGGACCTGGGTCTTGATCTCGCTCTCGCGGTCAAAGCGGTGGATGTGGCTGAAGCCGGCAATGGTCGCGCTGCTGTCGTTGTAGTCGCTGGCCAGGCCGTAGTAGTTCTTGGGATCCAGCGGCAGCAGCACGCGCTCGGTGTTGGGCGCGCCTGCGTAGGGCGCAATAAACGGGATGCCGTAGTTGATGCCGTTGTTGTTGTCCAGGTTGTAGATGCTGGCCTGGAACTCGTTGCGCTCGCCGATGCCCCAGCGGTAGGCCAGAGCCACGCCGTTTTTGTCGAGGCTGGCGCCCGAGCCGTTGTTGTCGGCCTTGGTCACCATGGCGTTGAGGCGCAGGGCCGAACTCTCACCGGTCTGGATGTTGAAATCGCCCTGCACGCGGCGGTAGGCGTGGCTGCCCAGGGTCAGGTCGACCTGGTGCTCGGTGATCAGACGCGGCACCTTGCTGACCTGGTTGACCGCGCCGCCGGTGGAACCACGCCCAAACAGCATGGAGGCAGAACCCCGCAGCACTTCCATGCGGTCGAGGTTGAACGTGTCGCGTTCGTAGAAGGCAGGATCGCGCATCCCGTCAATGAACAGGTCGCCCGTGGCCTGCAGTGAGAACCCTCGCAGCCGGATGTCTTCTTCGGCGCCTTCAGCCGCCAGGAAGGTGATGCCTGCCGTGTTTTTCAGGGCTTCCTTGACCGTGTCGAGGTTGCGGTCGTCGATGAGCTTCTCGGTCACCACGGTCACCGATTGCGGAATGTCGCGCAATTTCTGACGGCCTTTGCCGATGCCTGTTTCCGTCGCACGCAGTGCGTCCTTGCCTTCCGGCGCCTCGGCCTGTTCCCGCACCGTCACCGTGGGCAGCGTGTTGGACGGCGTGGTTTGCGCCATGGCGCTCAGGGAACCGGCCAGGAGCATGGCGCCCAGGGGCAGCATGGCGGTGGAAGCGGGCAGGGGCCTCGAAGGCGTGGGGCGGAGGGTGGCGGGACGCCGGTGGGATTTCCGTTGGGACATGGTGGCAACAAGCTGAAGAGGTTTTCGGCTGGCTGCACGCGACGGCGTCCTGGCTGGCTTGAAGCGTGGATTGTATATCGAACGAGAACGATTCGCATTAAAATGTAAGGCCTTGAACGCCCGATGTGTTGCGCTGCAACAGTCTGGCTATCGACCAGATAGTGACTATCAATAAAGATTGCTGATAGACATGAGCTATAGTTCGAGCCAGCGCTGCGACAGCAGTACCCCGTTCACCATTCCCGCAACTTCACCTCCAAGGAAACACCATGTCCCTGATCAACACCACCGTTCAGCCCTTCCAGGCCCAAGCCTTCCACAACGGCAAATTCGTGCCCGTGTCCGACGCCAGCCTGCGCGGTGAGTGGTCGGTCCTGATCTTCATGCCCGCTGCCTTCACCTTCAACTGCCCGACCGAAGTGGAAGACGCAGCCGACAACTACGCCGAGTTCCAGAAGGCCGGTGCCGAGGTCTACATCGTGACCACCGACACCCACTTCGCGCACAAGGTGTGGCACGAGACCTCGCCCGCCGTGGGCAAGGCCAAGTTCCCGCTGATCGGTGACCCGACCCACGCGCTGACCCGCGCGTTCGGCGTGCACATCGAAGAAGAAGGTCTGGCGCTGCGCGGCACCTTCATCATCAACCCCGAAGGCGTGATCAAGACCGCTGAAATCCACGACAACGCGATCGCTCGCGACGTCAAGGAAACCCTGCGCAAGCTCAAGGCTGCCCAGTTCGTGGCCAACAACCCAGGCCAGGTCTGCCCAGCCAAGTGGAACGAAGGCGCCAAGACCATCACGCCTTCGCTGGACCTGGTCGGCAAGATCTGATCGTCCCCCGCAGTCTTTAGTACCGCAGACCGATGGGCCTTTGGGCCCATCCACCGGCGGCATTGATGCCTCAACCCCATTCAGGAGAATTTCATGCTCGACACCAACCTCAAGACGCAACTGCAGGCTTACCTCGGCAAGCTGCAGCGTCCGATCCGTTTGATCGCTTCGCTGGACGCCAGCGCCGGCGCGGCCGAGATGAAGGAGTTGCTGCAGGAAGTTGCCGGGCTGTCCGACCTGGTGAGCTTCGACGAGAGCGGCACCGATGCGCGCAAGCCTTCGTTTGTGATTGCCCGCGACGGTGAATCCACCGGCGTGCGTTTTGCGGCCATTCCGCTGGGTCACGAGTTCACCTCGCTGGTGCTGGCTCTGCTGTGGACGGGTGGCCATCCGCCCAAGGTCGAGGCCGCCGTGATCGATCAAATCAAGGGCCTGGAAGGCGACTTCAACTTCGAGATGTACATGAGCCTCTCGTGCCACAACTGCCCGGACGTGGTGCAGGCGCTCACGCTGATGTCCATCCTCAACCCGGCCGTGAAAGCCACCGTCATCGACGGTGGTCTCTACCAGGCCGAGGTGGAAGAGCGCCAGATCCTGGCCGTGCCCATGGTCTTCCTCAATGGTGAGCTGTTCGGCTCGGGCCGCATGCTGCTCGAAGAGATCGTGGCCAAGCTGGACGTGAAGTCCGACGAGCGCGAAGCCGCCAAGCTCAACGCCAAGGACCCCTACGACGTGTTGATCGTCGGCGGTGGCCCGGCGGGTGCTGCTGCGGCCGTGTACGCCGCCCGCAAGGGCATCCGCGTGGGTGTGGCCGCCGAGCGCTTCGGTGGCCAGACCAACGACACCATGGCGATCGAGAACTACATCAGCGTGCTGGAAACCGACGGCCCCAAATTCGCCGCCGCGCTCGAAGCGCAGGTGCGCCACTACGACGTGGACATCATGAACCTGCAGCGCGCCGACAAGATCATTCCGGCCAAGGAAGCGGGCGGTCTGGTGCAGGTGCAGATGGCCAATGGCGCGGTGCTGCATTCGCGCAGCGTGATCCTGTCCACCGGTGCGCGCTGGCGCAACGTGAACGTGCCCGGCGAGGCCGAGTACAAGAACAAGGGCGTGGCCTACTGCCCGCACTGCGACGGCCCCCTCTTCAAGGGCAAGGACGTGGCGGTGATCGGTGGTGGCAACTCCGGCGTGGAGGCCGCGATCGACCTGGCCGGCATCGTGAAGCACGTGACGCTGGTCGAGTTTGCCGACGCGCTCAAGGCCGATGCGGTGCTGGTGAGCAAGCTCAAAAGCCTGCCCAACGTGACCATCAACGTGAATGCGCAGACGACTGAGATCACGGGCGCTGGCGGCAAGGTCAACGGCATGAGTTTCAAGGACCGTGTGAGTGGCGAGGTGAAACACGTCGCGCTGGAAGGCGTGTTCGTGCAGATCGGCCTGGTGCCCAACACCGAGTGGCTCAAGGGCACCGTGGACCTGAGCCGCTACGGCGAGATCGAGATCGACGCCAAGGGCCACACCAACGTGCCCGGCGTGTTTGCTGCGGGTGACTGCACCACCGTGCCGTACAAGCAGATCGTGATCGCCGCGGGTGATGGTTCCAAGGCCGCGCTCAGCGCCTTCGACTACCTGATCCGCCAGCCGGTGGTGGCTGCAAGAGCCGAAGAGGCTGTCGCGGCCTGAACGGGTTCGACCCATGAAAAAGGCTTCGGGAAACCGAAGCCTTTTTTGTTTCTGGCGGGCGCAACAGGCTCAGGCCTTGCGGACCTTCACCGTGTAGTTGCCCATGCCGGTGGCCCGGTTGTAGTGACGCACCTGCACGAAGTAGCGGCCCGGGATGAGGTTGGCGTGGATCCGTGCGTTGGTGTCCACGCCACTGTCGTCGTCTTCGGCAATCACGGCGGTGGGGCTGTCGGGGCCAAAGAGTTTCATCACCACATCGGTGGGACCTCGCGTGTCGATGATGTGGGGGCCGCCGGTTTTCACGGTGAACTGGAACAGGTCTTCTTCACCGGCTTTGCCAATGGCGGCCGAGGTGCGGCGCGTGGCGCCGATCACGAGCTCTTTGGCGTCCACCAGCGTGGGCGCGGTCTTGGGATAGGCCTTTGCGCCGCCGATGAAGGCCTTGTCCAGCGCGGAGAGGATCGGGTTGGCGCGCGTGCCCACGCCGTTTTGTACCCAGCTGCCCGGAAAGAAATACAGCATCACCGAATCGGGGTCGAAGGTCGTGCCGTTGATCTGGTCGGCGCGGTACTTGTTGAGCACGTTGTGGCGGATGGTGGCCTCGCTCCAGTTGTTGGGTGGGCCAGAGAGGTCGCGGATCACGGCGGCCTCGTTCCACTGGATACCGCCTGCCGGGTTCTGGTGTTCGTGCATGAGCCCGATGGCGTGGCCGAACTCGTGTGCCACGGTGCCGCCGTCCATGAAGCCCAGGTTCATGGTGGGCTGGTCCAGTGGAATGCTGCGGTTGTCGGTGCCCACGTACGACCAGGCGCCCTTGGCCGGGTCGAAGCCGATGCGGATCTCGGCGTCGGCCGCGTTGTTGAAGTCGAACTGGAGGTTCGCGTGCGCCGTCCACCACGACGCCTGCTCGCGCACCGTCGCCTGTTGTGCTGGGGTGCCGCCGATGAAGCGCACGCGCAGCGTGCTGCCGTTCATCCAGAGTTTGCCCAGCGGCATGATCGCGCGCGTGCGCCCGCGGCTGCGCACGGTGGGCTGGAACTGCATGAGTTCGGCGGGCAGCAGGCGCTGGGTGCAGACATGAACGAGTTTGGACATGGGGATCTCCTCAGGTCTTGGTGGTGGGTGGTCAGGGTTGGCGCACGAGCCGCAGCGGGGTTTCGGCTTGCTCGCCGTTGCTCCAGAGCCGGCCGGTGAGTTCGCGTCCGTCGGCACTCGCCGTGAGCACCACGCTGCCGGTGTCCAGCGGTCCACGGCCGTCGCCGGTGACGGCCTGAACCGGGATCTCGATGCGGGGCGTGCCCATCACATCGGTGAGCACACCCTGGCCGACGTAGCGCACGTCGTTGACGATCAGGCCCATCTCCCGAACACCCTGGGCATAGGCCTGCCAGCGCGGGTACCAGGCAATGGGGAATGCGTCCGTCTGCAGCTGGATCGCACCGTTGTTCACGGTGAGCTGCACCCGCAGGCGGCGGTTGTCTTCGTCGATGGACCACCACAGGCCGGAGACATCGCGGGTGCCCTGAGCCGGCGCGGGTGGGGGTGTTGCCGCCGCGTACGGGGGCGCAGAAGGCGGCATGGCCTCCTCGTCATCGGGAACCAGAAGTCCGATCACGATGAGGCCCACAAAGATGCCGCCGATCCACATGAAGCCGCGCTGCACGCGCTGCATCCAGCTTCGTGGGGTGGGCTCGTTGCCGCGTTGTTTGAGCGGGTGGATACCGTGGCTGGCGAGGTCGGCCACGATCTTGTCGAGGTCGTCGGCCCAGTCTTCGGTGCGCAGCTTGAGTGCATGCGATTCCTTCAGAAACCGCAGCGGCGCCGGTATGTCGGCGGTCGCCGGCATCAACATGCCTTCGGTGAGCAGCGGCACGATGGTGACGCCGTGTGCCTGCGCGGTCAGCACCTCGCCGCGGATGGGGTCGTCGTCGCGGTCGATGCGCCGCCCGCCCTCGGGGTGCTCCATGCCCAGCAGCTCGGGTGTGACCAGCAACAGCACCACCGGCCTGGTGCCCAGCGTGCCGGTGATCGCACTGCGCCACGAGTGCCCACCTTTGAGGTCCTGTTTGTCGAAGAACACCTGGTCGGCGCCATAAAGCCGGCTGAGGTCGGCGCACAGCCGGTCGGCGTCCTTCTTGCCGTCGGACGACCGGTAGCTGATGAAGATGCGGTTCATGGAGCGGCGTAGCTGCGCAGCACGTCGAGCAGTTCTTTCGCGGCCTGCTGGTCGGTGGGCGACATGCCGCGCAGGTGCTCCACCACGAAGCAGAGCTGGTCGGCCACCGAGGCCCACATCCACGGCGTTCCGGCGCGCTGGTGCATGTCGTCAAAGCTGGCGAGCACCGCGGGCAACTGCTGCGCCAGCGTGTGGCTGGCCAGGGCCTCATACACGCTGAGCTCGGGCAGGCCCACCACGCTCCAGAAATCGGGGTCTTCGCGCCGTTGGCGCTCCAGGCTCTGGCGCACCCGCTGGATGCGTTCGGGCTCGAAACCAGCCCAGCGCCGGTCGCTGGCGCGCGCCAGCAACTCGGCCGCCACCAGGTTCATGGCCGGGTAGAACAGGTCGGACTGGCCGGTCTGCAGCGCCAGTGTTTCGGCCCGCCGGTAGTGATTGGCCATGTGCTCAATGGCTTGTTGGATGGCTTGCGTGTCCGCCACAGAAGGCGTGCCCGCAGCGGCCACGCCTTCGAGCCGCACCAGCCGTTTCCAGGTGGAGCCGAGCAGGCTCTCGCGCTCGACCGTGGGGGACAAGGCCACCAGCGCGTCCAGCAGCCTCACCGCCTCGGTGAGCTCCGCGCGCCCTTGTGCCACGAGGGCTTTCAATGCGGCGGGCCTGGCCCCTTGGGCGGCCGCGTTTTGCAGCCGTGTCCAGGCCTGGCGCGCACCCAGGTTGGCCAGTTGTTCGTTGGCCTTCACCGAGGCGCTGCCGTCGTTCGCCGCCACGGCGCGGCGGTACCAGTGCAGCGCGCGGTCGATGTCGCGCGCCGCGGCCCAGGCCACGCCATAGGCCTCGGCCACCGCGCCCATGCTGCCCCATTCGCCCTCGAAGCGGGCTTCGAGGTAGCGGATCTTTTCGCGCTGTGACTCGGCCCCTGCACCCTGGGTGGCGCTTTGCACGGCCAGCGTTTCCAGCGCAAGTGCCAGCGCCACGGGGGATGCAATGCCCCCGTAAATTTTGGCCAGCGAGGGCGGCGCACGACGCGTGTCGACCTCGTTGCGTTGCCACACCCAGTCGGGATCGCCGTAGCACTGGTAGGCGGCCCAGGTGTTGCCCAGCGGGTTGGCGTTGTACGCGGCAATGCGGCCGGCCTGCACCGCGTCCATGAAGCGCTGGCCCGAGAGCAAGGCGCGGTAGAACGCGGTGGCGAACTGGTTGGCCGGCTCGTCCTCCACCGCCCAGCCCGCCGCCACCACACAGCGCACGCCGATGCGGATCAGCTGCTTGGCCACACCAGCGGCGAACTGCGCGCGGTCGTAGCCGCCCTTGAGCAATTTGTCCGGGTCGGCCGCGAGGTGGCAGCAGTTCAGAAACACCAGCTCCGGGACCACACGCATCGCCTGCACCTCGCGCGGGCCCAGAAAGGTGTTGTCGCTGAGCACCACGCCGCGCAGCAATGGCGGCTTGCCCAGCCGCAGCAGCTCGGGCTCGCCGTGGCCGGCGATGTGCACGATGCGGTAGCGCCGCGCGAGCAGTGCGGTGGTCACCGCGGCCGCATCGGGGCCGAGGTTGTCGTCGGGCGCGATCAGCGCGTGCACGCGCGAAGGATCAAGCCCGAGCTGCCCGCTGAGGGCCTCCACCACCGCCTCGGCCTCGGCGCGCGCGGCTGGCAGCGGCGGGTAGAGGGCCGGGTCGCACAGCGGTTCGCCGATCACCAGCACGCAGTCGTCGGGACGGGCATCGCTGACCTGCGTGCGAAACGCAGCGGTGCGCAGGCGGCGCAGCAGCTTGTTGCGGATGGCCCAGGGTGCGTCCGGGCCACCGCGGCCGTCGTCGGGTGCGTCCAGCAGCTCCCACGGAATGGCGGCAGTGCCGTCATCGAGTTCGAGCAACAGCTCGGTGGTGCCGCCCAGGCTGGCCTCCATTTCCACCGGCACCAGCAGTTGGAAGAGGGTGCGGCCGATGTTGCGGTCGCGGTTGGCGTCGTTCGACGCCCGGCGCACCAGTTCGCCCACCAGCCGCGCCTGCGTGGCCTGTGCGCGCACCTCGGCGCGCGCGCGCTGGGTGTCGAGCGTGTAGACGATGCTGGGTTCGCCGGTGTCGTCCGTGACGGTCACGGCGCTGATGAAGTCGTAGGCCGTGCCTCGGTAGCCGCGGTCCAGCGGCCGGCGCAGCGCACCCACGCCCGAGAGGATGGTGGGCGCGAGTGTGAAATGGTCGGGC
The DNA here is from genome assembly GCF_001713375.1 of Hydrogenophaga sp. RAC07. Classification (NCBI taxonomy): domain Bacteria; kingdom Pseudomonadati; phylum Pseudomonadota; class Betaproteobacteria; order Burkholderiales; family Comamonadaceae; genus Hydrogenophaga; species Hydrogenophaga sp. RAC07. Next base: position 2,199,101 of record NZ_CP016449.1, on the reverse strand, counting down.
GCTGCGGCGCAGAGCAGCGTCAGGGCATTCCAGGCATCGGTGGCGCGATCGAGGTAGAGCTCCACGATGTGCAGGTGGCTCACCCGCGGCCAGCCGCCCGCGCCGAGCTTTTCATTGGCTTCGCGCACGCCCTGGGCCAGCGCCTGCGCCGAGGTGCTCACGCTGATGCCGGTGCCGCCGCTGCCGATCAACGTGGCGGCCAGTTCAAACTGGGTCGGGCCACCGCCCGGTGCCTCGGCCACCCGCTGCGCCCAGGCCAGCGAGGCCTGGCGGACGGTGTGTGTGATGGACATGCTCTTGAGCTTGCCCTCGGAGCCCAGCCCGACCACCACCACATGCGGCGGCCGGGGCAGGGCGAGCGGGCTGTCCGGGTCCTGGCGGTTGTTGATGAAGATCTGGTGGGTGCCGGGCGCTTCCGGGTAGAGGCCGGCGGCCAGCGAGGCCGACATCACGCCACCGATGAAATGGTCGACCACGGCCTCGGTTCCGCTCAGCGTGGAGGCGAAGTAGTGGCCCACCATCAGCGGCTGGCTTGTGAACTTGAGGTTGGTGTTGTGCACGCTGATGTGCAGCGCACCGCGGGGCGTCTCGCTGGTGGTGGATGGCTCGGCCACGGGGGCCAGCAGTTCACCCAGCCCGGTGGGCGGCACCACCACCGGGCTGCGCTGGCGCGAGGGACGGTTGCGCACCAGCGCGGCGGCAGGCACCGCGGCGGACGCAGGGCCTCCGCGCAAGCCGGCTGAGCCCACCAGCGGCAGGCGCTGCGTGTCTCCGTTCTGCAGCAACTCCAGGTAGGCCGGGAATGCGGCCTCCACATCGGGCAGGTCACCGTGTGAGCTGTCCACCCGCCAGGCGCGCACGCCGGGCAGCAAGGCGCTCTCCAGCGTCACACGACCGTCGCCGCCTTCGGGTTGGTCCAGGTACACCAGCCCTTCGCGCGCATCCATCTCGAAGCCCGCCGGGGTGAAGCGTGCATGGCCCACCACCATCACCAGCCGGTCGCTGAAACCGGGCAGGGCCGTGTCGCGCTGCTGGTCCAGGCGGCGGCGCAGCGCCACGGCGCGGTCGAGCACCTCTTGCGTCGGCACGCCCCAGCGGTAGATGGCGCGCTGGCTGCCCGGGTCGTGCCAGAAGTTGGCCTCTTCCAGCGCCTTCATGTCCTGCTCGGCCAGGGCCTGCCAGCGCTCGCTCTGCGCGAGACCCAGCGCGGGGTCGAGAAGACCCATCTGCAGTTGCATGAAACCCGGCATGGCGGCCATGAGGCGGCGCGCCTTGTGGTCCTGGAACGGCAGGCCGAAGGCGGCCAGCGCGTTGCCCATGGTGTCGTCGCCCGAAAGCACCTGCATGGGCGCGAACGAGCCCCCGTTGGGCGTGCCCAGCATCAGCAGGCGCGAGCCCGGGCGCTCCAGCCAGCGTTGCCACACAGCGGGGCATTCCAGCTGCACCGTGCGCGCCACCAGACCGCCCATGGAGTGTGTGAGCAGGCGCACCGGCTGGCCGCTGGCCGCGCGCGCGGACAAGGCCACGTCCATCACCTCGGCCAGGCGCGCGGCTTCTTCTTCGATGGGGCGGCGCCAGTCGAACGAAAACTCGATCACCTCGTGGCTGCCCGAGAGGAACGCAGCCAGATCATCGTAGACGCTGCCGATGGCGCCGTCGGGCAGCACGCGCCCGCCGCTGTCGGGGTAGGCCAGGCGCCCCAGACCGCCGAGGATGCGCGCGCTCAGCCAGATGCGTTTGCCGTCCACCGCGAGGTGGCTGCCCAGGATGCCCGGCAGCATGATCACCGCCGGGCGGTCCGAGGTCGGAGGTGCGCCGGCCGCGCGGGGCATGCCGCGCAGGCCGTCGCTGGAGCTGCCGGCCCACGACATCGGCCCGATCGGGCGGAAGCCCGCCGGTGCGTCCTGCACCAGCGCGTTGCAGATGGCTTCGGCCGAGCGTGGTTCGCTGAAATAGCTGAAGTGCGAGACCTTGCCACCGCGCTCCAGCACAAACGTGGCCGCCGCGTGCCCGCCCGCCGGGGAGCGCGGCGCGCCGCCGTACATCGAGCGCGTCTGCACCACCAGGTCGTTGTCCGTCCAGTAGAAGGCGTCGGCCAGCAGCGTCTTCACCCACGAGGTGATCGAGTCGCCCTGGATGTCGCCCGCCACCACGCGCAGCTGGCCCGGCAGCGTGCCGCCGTCGGCGCCTTCGGTGGCATGCAGCCATTGCACCAGGGGGCTCTCGGGCATCATGCATTCGAGGCCTGGCATGAGCGCCGGGTCGCAGCGCTGGCTGGCCACTTCACCAATGAAGTCGATCAGCGTGGGTGCCACCGGAATGGCCGCGAGTTCGAGCGACCACTTGAGCACCGACACATAGGCGTCGAGGCGTTTGGAGGCCAGCAACGTGCCGCGCGCCGGGCAGGCCACCCGCACCACCCGCGCCACGCGGATGTTGCGGCCCTTGAGTTCGGCGGCCAGATCGCGCAATGCCTGGAGCTGGTTGCGGTGACCGGGCGCCTTGAACGGCGCGAGCGACTTTTCATCGAGTTCGGGCTTGGCGCACACGCGGGCCAGTACTTCGGCCACCAGACCGCCGCGCGAGTGCGTCAGCAGGTGCAGCCGCGCGCCGTCGGGCAGCGCGCGTGCGAGCATCAGCGCGTTGTCGATCGGGCTGGCCATCAGCGTGGGGTGGTCGAAGCCGTAGACCCGGTCGCCGTGGCGCGCGAACAGCTCGCGCACCTTTTGCGGGTGGTGTTGCCACAGCTTGCCGAAGGTGCCGTGGGTGTTGGAGAAGGTGCCGTGCAACAGCACCAGCACCGGTTCGTCGGGGCTGGCGGTGGGCGGAATCTTCACAAGCGGCTTGCCGCTGCCCTTGAGCGTGGTGGCAAAACTGTGTGCCGACAGCGCGTACAGGCCGGCGTCCACCTGGTCGTCCACCCGCGCGGCGATCTTGGCGGCGGTGATGCGCGAGGCCGGCTCCAGCAGCAGGCCGGTGACCACCTCGACGGCCGAGAGCAGCACATCGCCCAGCCGCCCGCGCGTGGCACCACGGGTGGCGCCGGCCTGCTCCAGGCCCTGCCAGCCGAGTTGCGCGGGCACCTGCACCTCGGTGGCGGAGCGGCTGCGCGGCTGCGCCGCCAGGCCGCTGCGCGTGATGCCCGACTGCGCCAGCATCAGGTCGCGCGCGGTCTCGGGGTGCAACATGAGCGAGGGGCCGTTGCTGATGTGCAGCACCACCGCATCCAAGCCCGGCCGGGCTGTGAGGCGCACCGCGTCGCTGCTGCCGCGCGTGGCGCCCACCTGCACCCGTTGCACCGTCTGCCCGCGCCCGCCGAAGGTCGCTGCCGCAGCAGAGCCCCCGCCGCGTGTGACGCCCGGAGCCTGCGGTTGACCGCGGACGATGAAGGTGATCGGAGCGGTGGCGGCGGTGCTCATGGGGGCCTTTCTGCGACGGCGGTGTGGCCGGGTTCAGCGCGCGGCGCGGGGGGTGCTTTTTTTCGTGGGTGTTGCGCGCTTTCTGGCCGGCGCGGCGGTGGGTTGGGGTGTGGCGCGTGAGCGGGTGGCCAGCGGCACGGCGCGCTGCGTGCGCGAGAGCACCGTGGGCCCGGACCGTGGGGCTGCCTGGCGCGTCACGAAGTCGTTGCAGACCCAGCCTTCGAGGTCGGTGGCGCCCACCACCGCCACGCGGCTCCAGCGGTCTTGAGGTTCAAGCAGCACCAGCTCGGTGCCGCGCTTGAGGGCGGGCGCGACCTTGGGAAACTCGGCCGCCGGGCCGCTGCGGATGTTGAGGCTGGCGGCGTTCACCACCAGGCGCACCGGCACATCGGCCCCGCGGCCCAGCGCGCGGCTGCGCACCGCAGCCAGGGGGAAGGCCGGACCCGGGTCGACCTTGCGCCCGCGCGCAATGTCTTCGTGGCCCAGCACGTCCTGCAGGCCGTAGTGCGCCACCAGCACCTCGCACAGCGCCAGAGCGCGTTCGATCTGCACCTCGGTGAAGTGGTGCCACGGCCGAACGCCGCCGCCGTGGCGGTGTTCAGCCATCACCACCTCGTTGTCGGGGTAAGCCTTGCCGAACCACGACACGCAGCGCTCGCCTTCGCGGTGCAGCAGGCCGGCGTTGTCCATCTCGATGCCGATGGCGTGGTGGTTCAGACCGTCGAGCCCGTTCCACTGGCTCACGCCGGCGTGCCAGGTCACGGTGTTGAACGGCGCGAGCTGCACGATGCGCCCGTCGCGCCCGAGCACGATGTGCGACGACGCGTTGCCCTGCGGCTTTTTGGTGCAGAGCGACTCGACCGAACTCTCCAGCGTGCGCCCGGCCGTGTAGTGCAGCACCACAAAGCGCGGGCGCATGGCGCCGCCCACATTGGGTGTGGCGCGAAAGCTCACGTCGGGGCCGGTGAGGCGGTGGTTCTGGATGCCGAGCATGTGAAACCCTCCCTTGGGTTGCCGCTGCAGACAAGGCGCCAGCCGGGGCGCCCACCGGTCAGACGCTCAACGGCGCCTGTTTGAGGAACGGCGCTGCCGGGCCGAGCGTGAACAGGTTGGGCGACTGGCTGGGCGGCAGGCCCGCGCGGATGTGCGCATGAAAGCTGGCGTAGCTGCCTTTGAACGCGCCGTTGTTCCACACACGCAGCATTTGTTCGGTGAAGGCGCCGTTGTGGTCGCCGTCCATGGAAAACTGGTTGTCCTGGCAGCCCGAGATGAGGATGAGCGCGGGCTTGAAGTCCTTGACGATGCCGGTGAGCCGGTTGCTCACGGTGACGTTGGCCAGCGCGGTGTCGGGATCGGTCACGCGCCCGCCAGCCACCTTGGCCACGTCGTTCTGCAGCTTGTCGTAGAAGGCCTTGTGCGCCGTGTACACGCGCATGCCCACGGCCGGCGGCATGATGCGCGGGCGCTGCGCGGGTGTGCCGGGTGGTGGACGCGCGGCGCGCACCACGGTGCCGCTGTGGCAGCTGTCCGAGACCACGAAGATGCGTACACCGCTCTTGAATTTGCTCAGCTCGTAGTACAGCTCGTCGTCGATGAGCTGGCCGTCGAACAGGCACCAGGTCTCGTCCTGCTTGTCGTCCTCTTCGCCGCTCACGTCGGGCACCTGGCCGCCGTGGCCGGAAAAACTCATGAAGAAAAAGTCACCATCGCCCAGCGCTTTCGCTGCTTTGCGCAGCGCTGCCAGCAGGTTGGCGCGGGTGGCTTTTTTGGTGATCAGCAGCGTGCTCTTCAGGCCTTGCGACTGGGCAAGTGCCGCCATGTCGTGGGCGTCGAATTCACACGCGGCCAGGGGCCCGGTCCAGCCCTCGTAGTGGGCGGCGCTGACCTCGTTGATGCCGATGTGCAGCGACAGACCTTGCGGCCTTTTCGCCTGGGTGGCAGATGCTTTGCTGGCCATTTGAACTCCCCCGCGGTGGCTGTTTCAAATTGTTTGAACTGTGCAATCCGTCACAAATTCTGGGGAGTTTGTCATTATGAAGCAAACCTCAAGTTGTAAGTGAATGTCTTTTCTGGGTGCTTTTGAATTAACAGTGAATGCGTTGGTTCGCGGCATTCCCATGGACAAAAAGGGGCCTGGATCGCACCACGATCCAGGCCCCCTCATGTCTGCATCGATGGTTCAGTGGCCAGAGGCTCCCGATGCGCCGATGCCGGTCTCGGAGCGCACCTGTTGTGCGAGGAAACCTGCCCGATCGATCTTGGCGCGCCGGCTGGTGTCGAGGATGGAGAAGAACCAGATGCCCAAAAAGCCGATGGTCATGGAGAAGAGGGCGGGCGAAGTGTAGGGGAACAGCGCCGAGCCTTTGGGGTTGCCCAGCGTCACTTCCCACACCGAGGGCGACACGACGGTGAGCGCCACCGAAGAGATGAGGCCCAGGAAGCCACCGATGACCGCGCCCTTGGTCGTGCAGTCTTTCCACAGCACGCTCATGAACAACACGGGGAAGTTGGCCGACGCCGCGATGGCAAACGCCAGTGACACCATGAAGGCGATGTTCTGCTTCTCGAACGCGATGCCCAGCACCACGGCCACCACGCCGAGTGCAATGGTGGTGATCTTGGACACCCGCAGCTCGGAGGTGCTGTCGGCCTTGCCCTTCTTGATCACGGTGGCATACAGGTCGTGCGAGACCGCCGAGGCACCCGAGAGCGTGAGACCGGCCACCACCGCGAGGATGGTGGCGAACGCCACGGCCGAGATGAAACCGAGGAACACGTTGCCGCCCACCGCGTTGGACAGGTGCACCGCCGCCATGTTGTTGCCACCCAGCAGCGCGCCCTTGGCGTCGAGGAATTGGGGATTGGTCAACACGAAGGTGATGGCACCGAAACCGATGATGAAGGTCAGCAGGTAGAAGTAGCCGATCCAGCCGGTGGCCCACATCACCGACTTGCGTGCTTCCTTGGCGCTGGGCACGGTGAAGAAGCGCATGAGGATGTGCGGCAGACCCGCGGTGCCGAACATCAGCGCCATGCCGAAGCTGATGGCCGAGATCGGGTCCTTGACGAAGTTGCCCGGCCCCATGATGGATTGGCCCAGCGAGGCCGCCACCTCGGCGGTCTTGCCGTCCTTCAGGGCCAGGTCGGTCTTGATCTTCACCGCGCCGGCGAACATGGCCTCGGGGCTGAAGCCGAAGTGCCACAGCACCGACAGCGCCATGAACGAAGCACCGCCCAGCAGCAGGCAGGCCTTGATGATCTGCACCCAGGTGGTGGCCGTCATGCCGCCGAAGAGCACGTACATCATCATCAGCGCGCCCACGATCACCACCGCGATCCAGTATTCCAGGCCAAACAGCAGCTTGATCAGCTGGCCCGCGCCCACCATCTGCGCGATGAGATAGAAGGCCACCACCACCAGCGTGCCCGAGGCCGCGAAGATGCGGATCGGCGTCTGCTCGAAGCGGAACGCGGCCACGTCGGCGAAGGTGAACTTGCCCAGGTTGCGCAGTCGCTCGGCCATCAGAAAGGTGATGACGGGCCAGCCCACCAGGAAGCCGATGGAGTAGATCAGGCCGTCAAAACCGCTGGCCATCACCGCGGCGGAAATGCCGAGGAAAGACGCGGCCGACATGTAGTCGCCCGCGATCGCCAGGCCGTTCTGAAAGCCGGTGATGCCACCACCGGCGGTGTAGAAGTCCGAGGCCGACTTGGTCTTGGCCGCGGCCCATTTGGTGATGAACAGCGTGAACAGCACAAAGGCGCCGAACATGCCGATGGCGGTCCAGTTGGTGGCCTGTTTCTCGGATTGGCCGAGGTCGGCACCGGCGGCCCAGACAGCCGCCGACACACCGAAGAGGGCCAGCAGCGTGAGCAGGCGGCGCAGGGTGGGTGTGCGGTGTTTCATTTCATCACCGCCTGCGCCACGGCGTTGGACAGTTCGTCGAACTCGGTGTTGGCGCGCTTCACGTAGATCGCCGTGATGACGATGGTGAACACGATCACGCCGAAGCCGATCGGTATGCCGATCGTCATCACGCCGTCGCCCATCCGTTGCGAGAGGAACTCCTTGTTGAAGGCCACCAGCAGGATGAAGCCGTAGTACACGACCATCATCGCCAGGGTCAGCCACCAGCCAAAGCGGGATCGTTTCGCCTTGAGCTCCCGGTATTTGGGATGGCTTAGGATGCGCTGGACCATGTCGTCTTGCATGGGGTCTCCTCGGTTGTGAAGTGGAGCCCTCAGCGTAGGCCTGGGCTCTTACCAAGCACTGACCCGAATCTGAAGCCGCGCTGACAAGCTGTCAGTTCGTTGGTGAACGCGGCGGGGCCGATTCGCTCTCGTTTTGAAAGCTGCGCGTGATCATCCGCGCTGTCTTGTAAGGGCATACCCTCGGTTTTGGGCCTTTCAGGTGGCGCTGCAATTTAGCTGTAAGAAAGCGATAACAAAGTCCGCCCCGTAGTGCCACAAAGCCAGGGCTTTTGTGGAGTGCACAAGCAGGTGGCCACGGCCGCCTTTCTCGGCAAGCTTCATTCAATGGAGATGACTTTCATGAACAGCGACAGCAACGCAAAGGCCTATTGGTCCGCCACGCTGGGCCTGCTGACCAAGGTATTGGTCGTGTGGTTCCTGGTTTCCTACGGCGCGGGCATTTTGTTCGCCCCCATGCTCAATGGCATCACGCTTGGCGGTTATCCGCTGGGCTTCTGGTTTGCGCAGCAAGGCTCCATCTACGTGTTCATTGCATTGATCTTCTATTACGCCCACAAGATGGGCCAGATCGATCGCAAGTTCGGCATGCAGGAAGACTGAGACACACGAGAACACCATGGCACTTCAAACCACCATCTATCTGTTCGTCGGACTCAGCTTCGCGCTGTACCTCGGCATCGCCTACTGGGCACGCGCGGGCAGCACGTCCGAGTTTTATGTGGCCGGCGGCGGGGTCCACCCCATCACCAACGGCATGGCCACGGCCGCCGACTGGATGTCGGCCGCGTCCTTCATCTCCATGGCCGGCCTGATCTCCAACATGGGCTACGGCGGTGCTGTGTTCCTGATGGGCTGGACCGGCGGCTTCGTGCTGCTGGCCATGCTGCTGGCACCGTACCTGCGCAAGTTCGGCAAGTTCACCGTGCCGGAGTTCATCGGTGACCGTTTCTACTCGAAGGCCGCGCGCAACGTGGCCGTGTTGTGCCTGCTGATCATCTCGCTGACCTACATCATTGGCCAGATGACCGGCGTGGGCGTGACCTTCGCGCGTTTCCTGGGTGTCTCCAGCGACCAGGGCATCTACATCGGCATGGCCATCGTGTTCATGTACGCGGTGTTCGGCGGCATGAAGGGCATCACCTACACGCAGGTGGCGCAGTACATCGTGCTGATCGCTGCCTACCTCGTGCCGGCCTTCTTCATCTCGCTCAACCTGACCGGCAACTTCCTGCCGCAGCTGGGTCTGGGCTCCGACATGGCGGGCACCGACGTGTCGCTGCTGACCAAGCTTGACCAGGTGGTGACCGACCTCGGCTTTGGCCAGTACACGACCACCAGCGCGGGTTCGACGCTGAACATGTTCTTCTACACCGTGTCGCTGATGATCGGTACCGCGGGCCTGCCCCACGTGATCGTTCGCTTCTTCACCGTGCCCAAAGTGGCCGATGCACGCTCCACTGCCGGCTGGGCGCTGATCTTCATCGCCTTGCTGTACACCACCGCACCCGCGGTGGGCGCCATGGCCAAGCTGAACCTGCACGGCACGGTGAACTCGGCTGTGGGTCTCGTTCGCAGTGCTGAAGGCGGCATCGGCGTGAATGCCGACACCGTCAAGGCCAATGGCGACCTCTACGCCACCGAAGCCAGCCTGGTGTATGACCAGCGTCCCGAGTGGATGAAGCGCTGGGAAAAAACCGGTCTGCTGAAGTGGGAAGACAAGAACGCGGACGGCCGCATCCAGTACTACAACGACGCGACCAAGAACGCCGTTGCCAAGGGCAAGGCCGAAGCGGCCGGCTGGAAGGGCAACGAGTTGACCGTGAACGCCGACATCATCGTGCTGGCCAACCCGGAAATCGCTCTGCTGCCCAACTGGGTGATCGCGCTGGTGGCCGCCGGTGGCCTGGCCGCTGCGCTGTCCACCGCTGCCGGTTTGTTGCTGGCCATCTCGTCGGCCGTCTCGCACGACCTGATCAAGGGCGCCATCAAGCCCGACATCAGCGAAAAGGGTGAACTCATGGCCGGCAAGATCGCCATGGCCGTGGCCATCTTTGTGGCGGGCTGGCTGGGCTTGAACCCGCCGGGCTTTGCCGCCGGTACCGTGGCCCTGGCCTTCGGTATTGCTGCTTCCACCATCTTCCCTGCGTTGATGATGGGCATTTTCAGCCGCACCGTGACCGACAAGGGCGCCATCGCCGGCATGTTGGCGGGCCTGGCCGTGACGCTGTTCTATGTGTTCGCACACAAGGGCATCTTCTTCATCAAGGGCACCGACTACGTGAACATGGTCGGTGGCGTGAACGGCTTCTTCACCATCACCCCCGAGGCCTTCGGCACCGTGGGCGCGATCGTGAACTTCGTGGTCGCCTACCTGGTGAGCAAGGTCTCCAAGCCGGTGCCGCAGCACATCGTGGAACTGGTGGAGTCGGTGCGCGTGCCCAAGGGCGCGGGCGTTGCTACCGGCCACTGATGGCTTGAATCCACACGGACCGGGCGCCTGCCCGGTCTGCTCGTGAGCCAGACCCCGTCGGTCCGCCGGCGGGGTTTGGCGTTTCTGGAGAGCGCTGGAGGACAATCCGGCATCAACACACGGCCCACCATGAACCTGCCCAGCGTCTTCATCTTCAACTGGATCTTCCTGCTTGCCCTGTTTCCGGTGGCGTTCTTCTGGCTGCGCCGTGCGTACCGCATCCTCGTCAAGCGCGACTTCTCCGAGGTGGCGCTGAAAAAGGGCATGCCACCCCCCAACGCAGAAAAGTACGCGCCCTACGAGATGGCGTTCAATCTGGTGGGGGGCATCGTGCTGGTGGGCGTGCTGGTGGCCGTGCTCGGCTTTCAGGCCCTCGCCTCGGAAGACTGGATTGCCGTGGCCGGCGTGACGCTGTGGACGAAGCTGCTGGCGTCGTTTGCGCTGGGTCGCCAGGCGCATGGCCTGGGGCCTGGACGCAAGAGGAGTTGACCTCCAGAGCGACCCGTCGCCGTTTCAGTATTCGAGGCGCTCGGGCCGGATCTCTTGCAGGATGGTGGTCGCGATTTCTTCGATCGACTTGGTGGTCGTTGACAACCAACGGATCCCTTCGCGCCGCATCATGCTCTCGGCTTCACTCACCTCCATGCGGCAGTTTTCCAGGCTGGCGTAACGCGAGTTGGGGCGGCGCTCGTTGCGGATCTCGCACAGGCGCTCGGGTCCGATCGTGAGACCAAAGATCTTCTTGCGGTGCGGCACCAGCGCGGGCGGGAGCTGCCGGCGCTCGAAGTCCTCGGGAATCAATGGGTAGTTCGAGGCCTTCAGGCCGTATTGCATGGCCAGGTAGAGCGAGGTGGGCGTCTTGCCGCTGCGGCTCACCCCCACCAGGATCACGTCGGACCCCTGCAGGTCCTTGTGGCTTTGGCCGTCGTCGTGCGCCAGTGAAAAATTGATCGCCTCGATGCGGGCGTTGTAGGCCTGGCTCTTGGAAGCATCGGAGAAGCGGCCCACGCGGTGGTTGGACTTGATGCCCAGCTCATGCTCCAGCGGCGCGATGAAGGTGCCGAACATGTCCAGCAAGACACCTTTGCACTGGGTGCGGAACACGTTGAGCACGTCCATGTCGACCACGGTGGTGAAGACCAGCGGGCGGTTGCCTTCCAGATCGGCCACGTGGTTGATCTGGCGCACGGCCTGGTGGGCCTTGTCCACATCGTCCAGAAACGGTAGACGCACCCGGCGCATGGGAGTCTCGAACTGGTTCAGGATGGCGTTGCCGAAGGTTTCGGCGGTGATGCCGGTGCCGTCGGAGATGAAGAAGACCGTTCGGTTGGGCATGGGGCGCGTCCTTACAATACCGGGTGTTGTGTCGGGGCCATTATCAATCGCCCTGCCGTCTCATTTGCCTCCCTGCCCGGTGCCAGACCCACAACAGAACAACAGGTCGCCAGCCCCCGCGTGGAACCCCCGGTTTTTCAACCTTAGGAGTTTTCCCATGTCCCACCTGTTTGGAGCGACCGATCTGGTCGTGCCTTTCGAAAAATTGCGGATGAGCGACGTCGAGTCGGTCGGCGGCAAGAACGCCAGCCTCGGCGAGATGATTTCGCAACTGCCCACCGGCGTGAAAGTGCCGACCGGCTTTGCCACCACGGCACACGCCTTCCGGGAATTCCTCAAACACGACGGCCTGACCGAGCGCATCAACGCGCGCCTGGATGCGCTGGATACCGAAGACGTGCGCGCGCTGGCGCAAGCCGGCGCCGAGATCCGTGCCATGGTGGAAAACCAGCCCTTCCCGGCCGACCTTGAAAAGGCCATCCGCGAAGCCTTCATCACGCTGACCAGCGGCAACGACACCGCGTCGTTCGCAGTGCGCTCCTCGGCCACGGCCGAAGACCTGCCCGACGCGTCGTTCGCCGGCCAGCAGGAAACCTTTCTCAACGTGATCGGCATTGAAGAAGTGCTGCACAAGATGAAGGAGGTGTTCGCCTCCCTCTACAACGACCGTGCCATCAGCTACCGCGTGCACAAGGGCTTTGCGCATGCCGACGTGGCATTGAGCGCCGGTGTGCAGCGCATGGTGCGCTCCGACCTGGGCGCTGCCGGCGTGATGTTCACCATCGACACCGAGAGCGGTTTTGAAGACGTGGTCTTCATCACCAGCAGCTACGGTCTGGGCGAAACGGTGGTGCAGGGCGCCGTGAACCCCGACGAGTTCTACGTGCACAAGCCCATGCTCAAGGCCGGCAAACGCGCACTGATCCGCCGCAACCTGGGCAGCAAGCTGATCCAGATGGGTTTCACCACCGACGCGGAAAAATCGGGCACGGGCGCGCTCAAGGGCAAGCTGGTGAAAACCACCGATGTGCCGGTGGAGCTGCGCAACCGCTACAGCCTGACCGACGCCGACGTGGAGCAACTCGCGCGCTACGCGATGGTGATCGAGCAGCACTACGGCCGTGCCATGGACATCGAATGGGGCAAGGACGGTGTTGACGGAGAGCTCTACATCCTGCAGGCCCGTCCCGAGACGGTGAAGAGCCAGAGTGCCGGCAAGACCGAGGTGCGCTACAAGCTCAAGGGCAAGGGCGCCGTGCTGGCCAGTGGCCGCGCCATCGGCCAGAAGGTGGGCACGGGTCCGGTGCGCCTGGTGCACAACATCAGCGAGATGGACAAGGTGCAGCCCGGTGACGTGCTGGTGACCGACATGACCGACCCGAACTGGGAACCGGTGATGAAGCGCGCGAGTGCCATCGTGACCAACCGCGGCGGGCGCACCTGCCACGCGGCCATCATCGCGCGTGAACTGGGCATTCCGGCGGTGGTCGGTTGTGGCGACGCGACCGAGCTGCTGAAAGAAGGCACGCTGGTCACGGTGAGCTGCGCCGAGGGCGACACCGGCAACATTTACGACGGCCTGCTGGAAACCGAGATCACCGAAGTGCAGCGCGGCGAAATGCCCCCGCTGGACGTGAAGATCATGATGAACGTGGGCAACCCCCAGCTGGCCTTTGACTTCTGCCAGATCCCCAACGCCGGCGTGGGCCTGGCGCGGTTGGAGTTCATCATCAACAACAACATCGGCGTGCACCCCAAGGCGATCCTGGACTACCCGGCAGTGGATGCCGACCTGAAGAAGGCGGTGGAGTCCGTGGCCCGTGGCCATGCGTCGCCGCGCGCTTTCTACGTGGACAAGGTCGCCGAGGGTGTGGCCACCATCGCCGCAGCCTTCTGGCCCAAGCCGGTGATCGTGCGACTGTCGGACTTCAAGAGCAACGAGTACCGCAAGCTGGTGGGTGGCTCGCGCTACGAGCCCGAAGAGGAAAACCCGATGCTGGGCTTTCGCGGTGCGGCGCGCTACATCAGCGAAGACTTCCGCGAAGCCTTCGCCATGGAATGCGAGGCCCTGAAGCGTGTGCGTGAAGACATGGGCCTGGACAACGTGCAGGTGATGGTGCCGTTTGTGCGCACGCTGGCGCAGGCCAGGCGCGTGACCGAGCTCATGGCCGACAAGGGTCTGAAGCGCGGCGACAACGGTCTCAAGGTCATCATGATGTGCGAGATCCCGAGCAACGCGGTGCTGGCCAAGGACTTCCTGCAGTACTTCGACGGCTTCTCGATCGGCTCCAACGACCTGACCCAGCTTACCCTGGGCCTGGACCGCGATTCCGGCCTGGAGCTGCTGGCGCACGACTTCGACGAACGCGACCCGGCCGTCAAGGCGCTGCTGCAGATGGCCATCAGCGCCTGCCGGGCCGAGGGCAAGTACGTGGGCATCTGCGGCCAGGGCCCCAGCGACCACCCCGACTTCGCGCAGTGGCTGCGCGACGAGGGCATCAGCTCGATCTCGCTGAACCCGGATTCGGTGGTCGACACCTGGCAGTTGTTGTCGTCCAGCCAGAAGTGACCGGTCAACGCTTCGGCGTTTGATGCAAGGCGGCAGCGGGCAACCCTGCCGCTTTTTTCATGGCTTTCGCCGTCAGGCCGTGGTCAGTGCATGGCGCACAATCGAACGGCCACCGCCGGCCACACGCTGCGGGGGACGATCGAGGAGACAAACATGTTCAAAGGCCTTGCTGCCCAACGACTGGTGGCCCTGTTCTTCGCCGCCGCGGCGTTGTTCAACTTCCCCTTGCTGGCGCTGTGGGACCACGATGCCCGTGTGTGGGGGCTGCCGCTGTTTCCGCTGGCGCTGTTCGTCATCTGGGCGGGTTTGATCGCCGTGCTGGCCTGGGTGGTGGAGCACCACAGCAACGTCTCACAACCCGACTGAACATGCTCTCGGCCCCGCTGGTCATCGGTGTCTCATTTGCGTACCTGCTGCTGCTGTTTGCGGTGGCGTACTGGGGCGACCGGCGGGCTGCGCAGGGCCGCTCGGTGATCTCGAGCCCGTGGGTGTATGCGCTGTCCATGGCGGTGTACTGCACCGCGTGGACCTACTTCGGCAGCGTGGGGCGTGCGGCCAACTCGGGCGTGTGGTTCCTGCCCATCTACCTCGGGCCCATGCTGGCCATGCTGCTGGCCTGGATGGTGGTGCGCAAGATGATCCGCATCGCCAAGACCTGGCGCATCACCTCCATTGCCGACTTCATCGCCAGCCGCTACGGCAAGAGCCCGCTGCTCGCCGGCCTGGTGACGCTGATCACGGTGGTGGGCATCGTTCCCTACATCGCCTTGCAGCTCAAGGCCATTGCCAGCGGCTACGCAGTGCTCACCTCGCCGCTGGGCATGCCGGCGGTGCAGAGTGCGGACTGGTGGAGCGACAGCACGCTGTACGTGGCCCTGGCCCTGGCCGGCTTCACCATCGTGTTCGGTGCGCGCCACCTGGACAGCACCGAGCGCCACGAAGGCATGGTGGCAGCGATCGCGTTTGAATCGGTGGTCAAGCTGGTGGCGTTCATGGCGGTGGGCCTGTTCGTCTGCTTCGGCCTTTTCGCGAGCCCGGCAGCGCTGTTCGACCAGGCCCACGCGGTGGACGAATTGCGTCGCCTGATGCAGTTCGGCCAAGGCCAACCGTTTGCCTATGCGCAGTGGCTGGGCCTGACCTTGCTGGCCATGTTGTCGGTGATCTTCTTGCCGCGCCAGTTCCAGGTGATGGTGGTGGAGAACGTGGACGAGAACCACCTGCGGCGCGCGGTCTGGGCGTTCCCGCTGTACCTGCTGCTGATCAACCTGTTTGTGTTGCCGATCGCCTTGGGCGGCCTGCTGCACTTCGGGCCCGGGCGCATGGACCCCGAGACCTTCGTGCTGTCGCTGCCGTTGTCGCAAGGGCAGGGCGCGCTGGCCTTGTTCGCGTTTGTGGGTGGGCTCTCGGCGGCCACCGGCATGGTGATCGTGGAGGCGATCGCGGTGTCCACCATGGTGTGCAACGACCTGGTGATGCCGCTGCTGCTGCGCATGCGGCGCTTTGGCGCACGTGCCAGCGGCGACCTCACCGCGGTGCTGCTGCGCATCCGGCGCCTGGCCATCCTGGGCATCCTGTTGTTGGGGTATCTGTATTTCCACCTGGCCGGCGAGGCCTACGCGCTGGTGAGCATCGGTCTCATCAGCTTTGCGGCGGTGGCGCAGTTTGCGCCCGCGCTGCTGGGTGGCAT
This sequence comes from Hydrogenophaga sp. RAC07, assembly GCF_001713375.1. Taxonomy (NCBI): domain Bacteria; kingdom Pseudomonadati; phylum Pseudomonadota; class Betaproteobacteria; order Burkholderiales; family Comamonadaceae; genus Hydrogenophaga; species Hydrogenophaga sp. RAC07. Next base: position 2,183,409 of record NZ_CP016449.1, on the reverse strand, counting down.
GTACTGGAAGGGCGGCACGCAGCGTGGTGCCCTGGCGGGCTTGCTGCTGGGCTTTGCCTTCTGGGCCTACACGCTCATGCTGCCCTCGCTGGTGAAGTCGGGCTGGCTCACCGCCGGTTTCATGGAGCAGGGGCCCTTTGGCTGGTGGCTGCTCAAGCCCGAGGCCTTTCTGGGCCTGGCCGGGCTGGACAACCTCACGCATTCGCTGATCTGGAGCCTGCTGGCCAATGTGGCGGCTTATGTGGGTGTGTCCCTCTGGCGCGCGCCCACCGCGCGCGAGACCAGCCAGGCCCTGCTGTTTGTGGATGTGTTTCACCGCACGGCGGCCTCGCGCCCGGTGTTCTGGCAGGGCAAGGCGCAGGTGTCGGCACTGCTGCCGCTGGTGGGGCGTTTCCTCGGCGTGGAGGCGGCGCAGCGCCTGTTTGCCGACTACGCGCTGCGCGTGGGCGTGCGGCAGATCGACCAGATCCCGGCCGATGCGCGGCTGGTGCACTTTGTGGAAACCCAATTGGCGGGGGCGATTGGCAGTGCGTCGGCGCGGGTGATGGTGGCTTCGGTGGTGGAAGAGGAGGCGCTGGACCTGGATGACGTGATGCGCATCCTGGACGAAGCTTCGCAGTTGCGCGCGTATTCCCACGCGCTGGAAGAGAAGTCGCAGTCGCTGGAGCGCGCCACGGCCGACCTTCGCCAGGCCAACGAACAGCTCAAGAGCCTGGATCGGCTCAAGGACGATTTCATGTCGTCGGTGACGCACGAACTGCGCACGCCTTTGACTTCGATCAGGGCCCTGGCCGAGCTGATGCGCGACGATGAAGAAATGGACACTGTGCAACGACAACAGTTTGTGGGCATCATCGTGGGCGAGACCGAACGGCTCAGCCGCCTCGTGAACCAGGTGCTGGACATGGCCAAGATCGAGTCGGGGCACGCCGAGTGGCACGACGACGAAGTGGACATGAAAGCCTTGCTGCAGCAAGCCGCCAGCACCATGGCCGAGCCGCTGCGCGAGCGCGGTGTGAAGATGGTGCTGGAGCTGCCCGCGCAGGTGCAGCCCCTGCACGCGGACGCCGACCGGTTGATGCAGGTGGTGCTCAACCTGTTGTCGAACGCGGCCAAGTACGCGCCGCGCGACACAGGTCTTGTGGTGATGAGACTTCGGGAAGGGGACGAAGGCGTGGACGTCGAGGTGCAGGACAACGGCCCGGGCATCGCGCCCGACCAGCAAGCCATGGTGTTCGAGAAGTTCCGCCAGGTGGGCGGCGACGCCCACTACCGGCCCGGGGGCACCGGCCTGGGTTTGCCGATCAGCCGACAGATCGTGGCGCACTTCGGGGGGCGCATGTGGCTGCGCTCCGGGGAGGGGCAGGGGGCGGTGTTCGGTTTTTCGCTGCCACGCCAGAGACCGACAACAACGCAAGGAGACCAGCCATGAGCCACAAGATCCTGATCGCAGACGACGAGCCCAACATCCTGATTTCGCTGGAGTTCCTGATGAAGCGCGAAGGTTTCGAGGTGGTGCTGGCGCGCGATGGGCAGGAGGCGATGGATGCCATCGTGCGTGAGCGCCCGGCGCTGGTGTTGCTCGACGTGATGATGCCGATCAAGACCGGATTCGATGTGTGCAGCGAGGTTCGCGCCAACGAGGCCGTGAGCAGCACCCTGATCGTGATGCTCACCGCCAAGGGGCGCGACACCGACGTGGCCAAGGGCCTGGCGCTGGGCGCCAACGCGTACATGACCAAACCGTTTTCCACCAAGGATCTGGTGCAGAAGGTGCGCGATCTGCTGGAGCCTTCCGCATGAGCGCAGCGCCGGGCCGTTCCCAAGCAAGCTCGCACCGCAGCCCTCAGGGCGGAGGTACCTCATGAGCCGCCGGGGCGTGGACCGTCGGGTGTGGCTGGGCGTGGCGGTGGCGGGCGCGGCGATGCTGGTGTGGATGGGGCTGACTGCGGGCATTGTCTGGTCCACGCTGGATGCACAGGAGCGACGCTTGTTGTCCGACCTGCTGAACCCCCGCAGCACGCTGGTGGCCATGATGATCGTGGTGCTGTTCGGCGCATTGGCCTTTGCGGTGCGCGCCCTGGTGGGCCATTTTGTCGAGCCAGTGGCCCAGTTGGCCGAAGAGGGCATGGTGCTGGTGCGCACCGACGTGGCCCGCAGCCTGCCGGCCCAGGGCAGCCCCGAGAACCGCGCCGTCACCGGCGTGATCAACCAGCTGGTGGCGCAGCGCACGCGCCTGCGCGACGACATGGACGCGCGCGTGCAGGAGGCCAGCCACAACATCGAGCTGGAAAAGAGCCGGCTGGCCGCGCTCATGGCCGAGCTCACGCAGAGTGTGGTGGTGTGCAACCTGGATGGTCGCATCCTGCTCTACAACCAGCGCGCACGTCTGCAGTTCCGTGCGCTTTCGCAAGCACCCGAGGTGGCCGGAGGTGCCGAGTTGATCGGCCTGGGCCGCTCGATCTACGCGGTGTTCGACCGCAAGCTGGTGGCGCACGCGCTGGAGAACATCCAGCAGCGCATGCTCTCGGGCGCAACCCAGCCCTCGGCCCAGTTCGTCACGTCCACGTCGGTGGGCCAGTTGTTGCGCGTGCAGATGGCCCCCGTGCGTTCCAGCCAGGCCCAGGCCGCCGAAGACCCGGCGGACCGTGCCGAACTCACCGGCTTTGTGCTCATGCTCGACAACATCACCCGCGAGTTTGAAGCCGAGTCGGCGCGCGACCAGGTGCTGCACACGCTCACCGAAGGCACGCGCTCGGCCTTGGCCAACACGCAGGCGGCACTCGACGTGCTGGACCACCCCGATCTGGAGCCGGCCGCGCGCGAACGCTTTCTGCGGGTGATCCGCGAAGAAACCAGCGCCTTGGGTCGGCGCATCGCCAGCATCGAGGCGGACGCGGCGCAAAGCCTCAAGACCCGCTGGCCGCTCGAAGACATGCTGGGCGCCGATCTGGTGTCCGCCGCGCTGCGCCGCATTGAGATCGTGACCGGTCTGCCAGTTTCTGCGCTGGAGGTGAACCCCACGCTGTGGCTCAAGGTCGAGAGCTTTTCGCTGCTGCAGGCCCTGGTCTATCTGGCGGGGCGGCTGAAGGACGAGTTCGCGGTGCGTTTTGTGCAGGTGCGTCTGGAGCCGGCCACGGGCAGTGCGGGCAAAGCCCAACTCGATCTGGTGTGGTCGGGCCAGGCCATGAGCAACGAGACCGTGATGAGCTGGGAAATGGACACCATGACCTCGGGGAGCGAATCCACCGGACTCACGGTGCGCGACGTGGTGGAGCGCCATGGCGGCGCCTTCTGGTTCGAGCGCGAGCGTGCGCGCCACCAGGCGTTTTTTCGCATCCTGCTGCCGCTGGCCGATCCGCGCGACCAGGCCGAAGCCCTCAATTTCGTGCGCAGCGAAAGCCGGCCCGAGTACTACGACTTTGATCTCTTCAAGAGCAGTGAGCAGACCCGCTCGCTCGACGAGCGCCGGCTGGTTGATCTGGTCTATACCGTGTTCGACACCGAAACCACCGGACTGGAGCCCTCGCAAGGCGACGAGATCATCCAGATCGGCGCGGCGCGCATCGTCAACGGCAAGCTGCTGCACCAGGAGTGTTTTGAACAGCTGGTGGATCCGCAACGCAGCATTCCGGCGGCCTCGATTCCCATCCACGGCATTCAGCCGGCGATGGTGGTGGGCCAGCCCAGGATCGGCGAGGTGCTGCCAGCCTTCCACGCCTTTGCGCAGGACACTGTGCTGGTGGCGCACAACGCCGCTTTCGACATGCGTTTTCTGCAACTCAAGGAGAAGTCCACCGGCGTGGTGTTCGACCAGCCGGTGCTCGACACACTGCTGCTCTCGGCGGTGATCCACCCCAACCAGGACTCCCACCGGCTGGAGGCGATTGCTGAACGCTTTGACGTGCCGGTGATCGGGCGTCACACGGCCATGGGCGACGCCATGGTCACAGCCGAGATCTTCATCAAGCTGATCCCGCTGCTGGCGCAGCAGGGCATTCACACGCTGGGACAGGCGCGTGAAGCTGCGCAGAAGACCCACTTCTCCCGCTTGAAGTATTGAGACGATGCCCCTGGCGCCGCAGGGATGGTTCAGAATTTGTAGCGGTTGGACAGGACCGATTGCAAGGTCTGAACGACCTGGAACGCGTCTCTAAGTTGCGTGCGTTCAAAGTTGGAGATTTCCGCGGGGTCCAGAAAGTTGTCGGGCGCCAGCCCTTGTGCGATCTGTTGCGCCTGGTGCCGGATGCGCAAGGACGCCAGAAACTCCAGCGCATCGCGCAGGTCGCGTGCGCTCTGTGCGCTGATGTCGCCGCCTTCGCCCGCGGTGAGCAGCCGGTCGTGGGTGTTGACTTCGGCGTGGCCGCCGGCCAGCGCGTACACCCGGGCCAGATCGACGATGGGCACCACGCCGGTGTGTTTGAGGTCGATGGTGCCCTTGTGCTCGCCGCTGCGCGCGGGCGACAGCCCTTTGAACAAACCCAACGGGGGCTGGTGGGTCAGGGCGTTGCCCACCATGTGGGCCAGGAAGAGGGTGTTGCCCCGGGTGTTTTGCAACACGTCGCGCCGCAGTCCGTCGAGCAGGCTGGCCTGGCCATGGATGGCGCGCAGGTCGAAGAACACGCAGGTCAGCATGAGCGCCTTGGGCTCGGGCTGGCTGGTCCAGCGCCGGAAATACTCCGCCCAGCGCGCGCGGGGTTGGCGCCAGGTGTCGGTCATGGCCATCATCTCGCCCGGGCAGAACACGTAGCCACAGGCGTCCAGGCCGGTGCAGACGAAGCGCGTGAGTTCACGGAAGTACGCGCCGTGCACGCTTTCGTCGAACGCATCGTCGAGCACCAGGCAGTTGTCCTGGTCGGACTTGGCGGTCTGTTCGCTGCGGGCCTGTGAACCGGCCGCCACCCACACATAGTCCACCGGCGCCGGACCCAATTGCGCTTCGCCCAGCTGCAACAACCGGGTGGTGATGGCGTCGGTGATGACGGTGATGATGTGGCCTGTGTTGTAGGCGGTTGCGTCGGCCGCTGCCAGGCTTTGCTGCAGTGCGCGTATGCGGGTGCTGGCGCGCTGCAGACCCTCCACCGCGGTCTGTTTGTAGATGTCGCCCGCCAGGTACACGGCAGACGTGCTGTGCTGCTCGGTGAGGTCGGTGGCGGTGATCATGCCGGCGATGCGCTGGCCGTCGAGCACCGGTACATGGTGGATGTTGTGGCGCGCCATGAGCAGCAACGCGTTGAACGCCGGGTCGTGCAGGTTCACAAAAAAAGGCGCGAGTGTGGCGATGTCCATGATCGGCCGTTGCGTGTCCAACCCGGCAGCGATCACGCGGTTGCGCAGGTCGCGGTCGGTGATCAGGCCAAAGAGAAGGCCTTGCTCCGCGATCAGCACCGACGACACGCGCTGCTCGCTCATGAGTTGCGCAGCGGCGCGAATGCTGGTGTGCGGCGGCAGGGTGATCGGCGCGCGGTTGATCAACGCGCTCACCGGCGTGCTCATGAGGTTGAGCGCAGCGTCGCCCGAGGGGACGCCCGCTTCGTTTGTCCAGTTGTTCGGGTCCATGGTGATGTGTGTTGTAGGACTTAAGAATCCGTTCTTCATCGTATATCCCTCATTCATATAGCGGTGCGGGTAAACACTTAGAGGGTTTGACCTGCCTCAAACGGGCTGCAGGAGCTTCTGTAAGAAAGCGGTAAGTTGCAAATCCAGAATGGCGCCAAACAATCGAAGTGCCCATGCTGTTCTTCATTTCCGCGGTCAAGCTGATCACCGAAATCGCCCTGCTGGCGCTCGTCGGCCAATGGGTGCTGGGCTTGCTCGCCGGCAAGCGCAGGGACACCAATCTCTTCTACCAGGTGCTTCAACAAATGGGAAAACCGTTTGTGCAGGTGGCCCGTCTGGTGACGCCAAAGTTTGTGCTCGAACGCCACCTGCCTCTGGTGGCGTTCTTCCTTCTGGCCTTCATCTGGGTGGCGGTGACGCTGACCAAGGTCAACCATTGTTTGAAGATCGGGGTGGCGCTGTGTCAATGAACCGTACGCTCAACCGCAAGTTCGTCCAGCTGCAGATTCGCGCGCTGGTGCTGTTTGGTCAGCGCGAGCGAGCACTGGAGCGGGTGGGTGACCTGCTCGACACACACGCGACCGATCCCTACGCGCTGGCCACCCGAGCCCACCTGCTGGCCGAGCTCGGCGACAAGGCCGGCGCACAGCAGGCTTTGCAGCAACTGGTGGCCGCCCAGCCCACCCAGCCCGCGGGCTGGTTCAACCTGGGTTACCTCAGCGAAGAAATGGGCCACCTGGAACAAGCCGAAGCGGCTTTCCGGCGCGCCACCGAACTCGATCCGCAACTCGACCGGGCCTGGTACGGCCTGGCCCTGAGTCTCATCCGCCAGCGCCGCTTCGACGAAGCCGTCACCGCCCTGCGCAAGAACACCGAACTGCAACCGATGAGCCCCTACGGCTGGTACCAGCTGGCCCGGGTTCATGTGGACCGGCAAGAACCCGACGAGGCCGCGAAGATCATTCGCCACCTCCAAAAGTTCGAGCCGAAAGTGGCCGCTCAGCTGGAGCGTGAGACCGGTCTTGGGCAACAAGCCCAGGCCTGATTTCACGCTGCTGCTGCGCAGCCGCCAAAAGGGGGAGCCGGTGGGAGCCGGTTGCCGAGAAACGCGGACGGGTTGCAGGCTGCCCGGGGGGACTGGGGTGGTGTCCGTGATGTGCCCGAGAGGGTGTTCTTGATGGAGGTCGATCGCATGGAACTGACTGACAAGCACCGCCGCTACTGGCGGAAAAACCTCAACGTCACCGCCATATTGCTCGCAATATGGTTCGTCGTGACGTTCGTGGTGAGCTACTTCGCACGTGAACTGAGCTTCAACTTCTTCGGTTGGCCGTTCAGCTTCTGGGTGGGTGCACAAGGCGCCTTGGCTGTGTACTGCGTGATCATTGGGTACTACGCCTGGTACATGAACAAACTCGACATCGAACACGGTGTCGAAGAGACCGAGGAATAACACCATGGCAGGCATGTTCGAAACGGGCGCCGGCGGCTCCGGCAGCAACAAGGCATTCAAACAGCAGCTCAACAAGGTGTACAAGTGGTACACCGGTGGCTTCTTCGTGTTCGTGGTGGCCCTGGCCATCCTCGAGCAAATGGGGTTGTCGCGCGAATGGATCGGCTTCATCTTTCTGCTCGCCACCATCGGCCTGTACGCCGGCATCGGCATCATGAGTCGCACCACCGACGCCGCCGAGTACTACGTGGCGGGGCGACGGGTTCCAGCGGTCTACAACGGCATGGCCACGGGCGCGGACTGGATGTCTGCCGCGTCGTTCATCGGCATGGCCGGTACGCTCTACCTGACCGGCTACAGCGGCCTGGCCTTCATCATGGGCTGGACCGGTGGTTACTGCCTGGTGGCGCTGTTCCTCGCACCCTACCTGCGCAAGTTCGGTCAGTTCACCATTCCCGACTTCCTGGGTGAGCGCTACGGCGGCAACCTGCCTCGTTTCATCGGCATCTTTGCGGCCATTCTCTGCTCGTTCACCTACGTGGTCGCGCAGATCTATGGCGTGGGCCTGATCACCTCGCGCCTGACCGGCGTGGCTTTCGAACTCGGGATCTTCCTGGGGCTGGGCGGCATTCTGGTGTGCTCGTTCCTGGGCGGCATGCGCGCCGTGACCTGGACGCAGGTGGCGCAGTACATCATCCTGATCGTGGCTTACATGATCCCGGTGGTGTGGTTGTCGGTAAAACAGACCAGCGTGCCGGTGCCGCAGGCCATCTACGGCTTCCAGCTGGAGAAGGTCACGGCCAAGGAAAAGCTGCTGGCAGCCGATCCGAAAGAGCTGGAAGTTCGCGAGATCTTCAAGCAGCGTTCGGCCGCACTGGCTGAGAAGCTCAAGAACCCCGCCGCTGCGCTGGCTGCCGACAAGGCCGCCGCCGAAGCCAAGCTGGCCCAGTTGCGCGCTGCCAATGCACCGTCGGCCGAGCTCTCCGCTGCTGAAAAGGCGATTGCGGATCTGCCCAAGGACGAAGCTGCAGCCAAGGCCGCCTGGACGCGCGCCAAAGCCGCTGCCGACACCAAGGCGCGACCGCTCAACGGCATGCCGCCGCACGCGCAGCAGTTCTCGGGAGATCCCAATGGTGATGCAGCCGCCGTGGCGGCCTACGACACCTCGCGGCTGAACTTCCTGGCGCTGATCTTCTGCCTGATGATCGGCACGGCCGCGCTGCCGCACATCCTGATGCGCTACTACACGGTGCCCAGCGTGCGGGAAGCGCGCGAGTCGGTCACATGGTCGCTGTTCTTCATCTTCCTGCTGTACTTCACCGCCCCGGCTTTGGCCGTGCTGGTGAAATACGAGGTGTTCCATGTGCTGGTCGGCACGCCGTTTGACCAGTTGCCCGCCTGGGTGGCTTCGTGGAACAAGGTGGATCCTTCGCTGATGTCGATCACCGATATCAACAAGGACGGCCTGCTGCAGCTCAACGAGATGACCATCGGTGGCGACATCATCGTGCTGGCCACGCCTGAAATTGGTGGCTTGCCGTACGTGATCTCGGGTCTGGTGGCCGCCGGTGGCCTGGCCGCTGCGCTGTCCACGGCCGATGGTTTGCTGCTCACCATCGCCAACGCGCTGTCGCACGACCTGTACTACAAGATGATCGACCCCAACGCATCCACGGCCCGCCGCGTCACCATCTCCAAGATGCTGCTGCTGATCGTGGCCCTGTGTGCGGCGTATGTGGCGGCGCAGAAACCGGCGGACATCCTGTTCCTGGTCTCTGCGGCGTTCTCGTTCGCGGCGGCAGCGTTCTTCCCGGCGCTGGTGCTCGGCATCTTCTGGAAGCGCGCCACCGGCATTGCCGCCTCCGCCGGCATGGTCGCCGGTCTGGGCATCACCGTGTACTACATGGTGACCACCCAGCCCTGGATGCGCGGCATCTTCGGCGTGACCTCGCCCATCGAGCTGTGGTTCGGCATCCTGCCGATCTCGGCCGGCGTGTTTGGCGTGCCGGTCGGTTTTGCCGTGATCATCCTGCTGAGCCTGGTCACCCCGGCCCCGAGCCGCAAGGTCCAGCAGCTGGTGGAACACGTGCGTTACCCCAGCCTGCGCATGAACTGAGCGCAGCCTCAGTCACCCTGCTCACTGCCCGCTTCGGCGGCCGGTGAGCCCAGGAACCCGGCCAGTTTCACGACTGGCCGGGTTTTTTGCTAGAATCGTGGGCTTGCCTTGCTGCACCCCATCTGACGCTGGGGGCAGCTCCAACCCAAGCCCGCCTTTGCAGGTGGGCGAATCCACAAGGAGAGTCCATGCGTCATTACGAAATCGTTTTGCTGATCCATCCGGATCAAAGCGAACAAGTTCCAGCCATGCTGGAGCGCTACAAGGGCATGATCACCGCCGGCGGCGGCAAGATCCACCGCGTTGAAGACTGGGGTCGTCGCCAGATGGCTTACCAGATCAACAAGCTGTCCAAGGCCCACTACCTGTGCGTCAACATCGAGGCCGATCAGGCCGTGATGGCCGAACTGGAGCACGCCTTCAAGTTCAACGACGCCGTGCTGCGCCACCTCACCGTGCTGCGCAAAAAAGCCGACACCGGTCCTTCGTCCATGATGAAGTCGGTCGAGCGCGAAGAAGCCCGCAAGCTTCAGCAGCCAGAGCAGCGCCCCCAGCAGCACCAACCGCAGGAACAGGCCCAGGCATGATGCCCGGTGCGCGTTAACGTCAACGGGTGAACCAGACTCAATTGTCGGCCGTGGTGGTGCAGGTGCAGAGCCTGCGGTACACACCGGCAGGCATACCGGCCGTCAACCTCGTGCTCGAACACGAGTCGCAGATTGTCGAACTGGACACCCCCAGGCAAGTGAAACTGCAACTCAGGGCCATCGCCTTCGGGTCGCACGCCGAAATCCTCTCCCGACAGGGTCTCGATTCGGTTTGTGAGTTTCACGGCTTCCTGACCAACGCGCGCAACGGCAAAGGCGTGGTGTTCCACATCCAAGATTTCAGCAAGACATAGGAAGGCCCATCATGGCGTCACCCAAACGTTTCAACAAAGACAAGCGCCCCAAGCGCAACACCCAATCGCTGCTGTTCAAGCGCAAGCGCTTCTGCCGCTTCACCGTGGCCAACGTCGAAGAAGTCGACTACAAGGACGTGGATGTCCTGCGCGACTTCATCGCCGAAAACGGCAAGATCATCCCCGCGCGCCTGACCGGCACGCGTGCCTTCTACCAGCGTCAGGTCAACACCGCCATCAAGCGTGCGCGCTTCCTCGGCATGTTGCCTTACAGCGACCAGCACCGCGTCTGAAAGAGAGCCTGACATGCAAATCATCCTGCTCGACAAAGTTGTCAATCTCGGCGCCCTCGGCGATGTGGTCAAGGTCAAGGACGGCTACGCCCGCAACTTCCTGATTCCGTCCGGCCGCGCCCGCCGCGCCACGCAAAACGCCATCGCCGAATTCGAAGCACGCCGCGTCGAACTCGAAAAAGTGGCCGCTGCCAAACACGCCGAAGCCCAGGCTTTGGGCGAGAAGCTTGCCGCTGTGACGGTCAAGCTGTCGCAAAAAGCCGGTGTTGACGGTCGCCTGTTCGGCTCTGTCACCAACCACGACGTGTCCGAAGAGCTGAACAAACAAGGCTTCAAGGTTGCGAAGTCGCAAGTGCGCATGCCCAATGGTCCCCTGAAGAACGTGGGCGACTACACGGTGAGCGTGAACCTGCACACCGACGTGACGGTCGACGTCAACGTCACGGTGCTCGGCGAAACCGCCTGAGTCCCGCGCGAGCGCTCAGGCGCTTCGCTCGAAAGCCGCCGCCCTTCGGGCTGCGGCTTTTTTTTGTGTGCGTATGGTGCTGCGCCAAAGGCCCGCCCGGCCGTCCGTCATCCACCCCTTTTACCGGACTTGTCCACAGACTTGTCCCATGACTTCCCACGGTCCAGCGCGTACCATGGCCCTTTACTTTTTGCACGCCGATGTCCGCCGTTTTTTCCAGTTCCTTCTCCTCCTTTGATGCCGGCCTGGACGAGGCCGGCGGAGCTGACCGCCAGGTCGCTCAGTTGCGTGTTCCCCCGCACTCCATCGAAGCCGAGTCCAGCGTGCTCGGTGGCCTGCTGCTCGACAACGGCGCGTGGGACCGGGTGGCGGATCTTGTCAACGACTCCGACTTCTACCGTTACGAACACCGCCTGACGTACTCGGCCATCGCCACGATGGTCAACGCCAGCAAGCCCGCCGACGTGGTGACCGTTTTCGAGCACTTGCAGAACCTCGGGAAAGCCGAGGAAGCCGGGGGTCTGGCTTACTTGAACTCGCTGGCGCAGTACGTGCCGAGCGCGGCCAACATCCGACGTTACGCCGAGATCGTGCGTGAGCGCGCCATCCTGCGCAAACTGGTGGCTGCCAGCGACGAGATCGCCACCGCAGCCTTCAACACGCAGGGCAAGTCGGTCGACAAGATCCTCGACGAGGCTGAGCAGAAGATCTTCAACATCGGCGAAGAAGGTTCGCGGATGAAGGAGGGCTTCCAGGGCATGGACACGCTGGTGGTCGAGCTGCTCGACCGCGTGCAGGAAATGGCCGACAACCCCAACGACATCACCGGCGTGCCCACCGGATTCGTCGATCTGGACCGCATGACTTCAGGCCTGCAAGCCGGTGATCTGGTCGTGTTGGCCGCGCGCCCGTCCATGGGCAAGACCGCGTTTGCGATCAACATCGCCGAACACGTGGCGCTCAACGAAGGCCTGCCGGTGGCGGTGTTTTCCATGGAGATGGGTGCCTCGCAGTTGGCGGTGCGTATCGTCGGCTCGATCGGCCGGATCAACCAGTCCCACCTGCGCAACGGCAAACTCACCGACGACGAGTGGCCGCGCTTGACCGAAGCCATCGAGAAGCTGCGCAACGTGTCGCTGCACATCGACGAAACCCCGGGTCTCACCGCCAGCGTGCTGCGCGCCAACGCACGACGCCTCTCGCGCCAGTGCGGCAAGCTCGGCCTGATCGTGGTGGACTACTTGCAGCTCATGAGCGGCAGCGGTGGCGACGGTGACAACCGAGCTTCCGAGCTGGGCGAGATCTCGCGTGGCCTGAAGATGCTGGCCAAGGAATTGCAGTGTCCTGTGATTGCGCTCTCGCAGCTCAACCGAAGTGTGGAGACCCGTACCGACAAACGCCCCATGATGAGCGACCTGCGCGAATCGGGCGCCATCGAGCAGGATGCGGACATCATCATGTTCATCTACCGCGACGAGTACTACACCAAGGACGCGTGCAAGGAACCCGGTGTGGCCGAGATCATCATCGGCAAGCAGCGAAACGGCCCAACGGGCACGGTGAAGCTGGCCTTCCTGAACATGCTCACGCGCTTCGAGAGTCTGGCCGGCGGTGGCGACTTCTGATCAGATGGTGCACAACAAAAAACCCGGCCGTGTGAACTGACCCCAATTAGTTGGACGGTTAGAAGTCAGCGGCTCAAGGCCTGAATCCGGTATTGAACTGGACTCAGGCCTTTGAGTTTGAGCTTGATGCGGTGGTGGTTGTAGTAGTGGATGTAGCGATGTAGGCCTTGCTGGAGTTGCTTGATGCTTGCGAATTTGGTCAAGTAGAAGAACTCGCTTTTCAACGTGCCGAAGAAGCTCTCCATCGCTGCGTTGTCCAGACAGTTGCCCTTGCGCGACATGCTTTGGTGCAGTCCATGGTCGATGAGTTGGCGTCTGTAGGCGGGCATCTGGTACTGCCAGCCCTGATCGGAGTGAAGCAGCGGCGAATCTTGGTCTGAGAGCCGGGCCAGCGCTTTCTTCAGCATGCGCCCCACCAGCGCGAAGACAGGGCGCTCAAGCATCTCGTAGGCCACAATTTCCCCGTTGTAGAGGTCCATCACCGGGGACAGGTAGAGCTTGTTGCCCCCGACATTGAATTCGGTCACATCAGTCACCCATTTCTGGTTTGCTCCGTTGGCCTCGAATTGGCGATTCAGCAAATTGGGAGCGGCGGCGATCTGTCCACGGTAGGAGCGGTACTTCTTGGGTCGCACCAGAGATTTCAGGCCAAGAGCCTGCATCAGACGCTGAACAGTCTTGTGGTTGATGACCTCGCCTGCATGGCAAAGAGCAGCAGTGATGCGCCGATATCCGTATCGGCCCTTGTGGCGCTCGTAGATGGCACGGATGCGCGTCTTCAGCCCAGCGTACCTGTCGCCGGCTTCAAGCACTTTGGCCTGGTAGTAGAACGTGCTGCGCGACAGCCCTGCGGCCTTGAGCAGCGCGGGTAACGGGTGGTCCTGCCTCAGTCCGATCACGGCTTGCGCTTTTTCTGCGCAGCTTGCCGATTCACTCGAACCAAGGCATCCAATTTTTTTAGGTACGCCACCTCCGCGCGCAGATGTTCGTTTTCCTTGCGCAGCGCGTCCAGCGTGCTTACGTCGTTGGCATGTGGTGGCGGGGGATCGGGTGGCTTGGGCGCTGTCATCAACTTCGGGCCGCGTCGTCGTTTGGGCTTGAGGGCGTCTATACCGCCCTCATGATACTGACGCTCCCAGCCCGATACGACGCCATGCCCACCGCGTATATCGAACAATGCAGTCACCTGGCGGCAGGAAAGCTCCTCTCGCCACATCCGGCACAGCACGTTCATCTTGAACTGCTCGTCGTAGTGGCTGAACTTCTTGCGCAGCCCTTCCACTCCATGAAGGCGATACCCCTCGACCCAGCGGCGCACTGTCCCGTGGTCCAGCCCATATCGCAAGGCTATCGTTCGCGCGCCTGAAGACTCAGAAAGATATTGCTGTACCACTTCGAGCTTGAAGCTCTCATCGTGTCTCGCCATGAAAAACACCCCAAAGGTTGGATTGATGTCCAACTTTTGGGGTGCAGTTCACGTGGCCGGGTTTTTTGTTGGCATCTTGAGCCTTCGAATCAAAGCACCTCGGAAGCGAAATCGGCCAGGCGTGAACGCTCACCGCGCGCCAGCGTGATGTGCCCACCGTGCGGCCAGCCCTTGAAGCGGTCCACTGCGAACGTGAGGCCTGACGAGCCTTCGGTCAGGTAAGGCGTGTCGATCTGTGCCAGGTTGCCCATGCAGATGATCTTGGTGCCCGGGCCGGCTCGCGTGATCAGCGTTTTCATCTGCTTGGGCGTCAGGTTCTGCGCCTCGTCGATGATCACGTACTTGTTCATGAAGGTGCGGCCGCGCATGAAGTTCATGCTCTTGACCTTGATGCGGCTGCGGATCAGCTCGTTGGTGGCCGCGCGGCCCCATTCGCCTGCGTTGCCACCGTCACCCTTGGCCAGGAACTCCAGGTTGTCGTCGAGCGCACCCATCCAGGGACCCATCTTTTCCTCTTCGGTGCCGGGCAGGAAGCCGATGTCCTCGCCCACGCTCACGGTGGCACGGGTCATGATGATCTCGGTGTAGCGGCGGTCGTCGAGGACCTGGGTGAGACCGCTGGCCAAGGCCATCAGCGTCTTGCCGGTGCCGGCTGTGCCGGCCAGCGTGACGAAGTCGATCTCGGGGTCCATCAGGAGGTTGAGCGCGAAGTTCTGTTCGCGGTTGCGGCTGGTCACGCCCCACACGGCATTTTTCAGGTGGGTGTAGTCCTTGAGTGTCTTGAGAACCGCTGTCTTGTCGCGGATTTCGGTCACACGGGCGTACAGCGAAGGCTCGCCCGGCGCTTCGAAATACACAAACTGGTTGATGTAGAACTGCCCCACCGCCGGACCGCTGACGCGGTAGAAGGTGTGGCTGCCGCTCTGCCAGCTCTCAATGGTCTTGCTCTGGCGCGTCCAGAAGTCCTGCGGCAGCGCCAGCGCGCCCGCGTACAGCAGTTCGCCGTCGTCCAGCGTCTTGTCGTTTTGGTAGTCTTCTGCTGCCAGGCCGAGCGCGCGCGCTTTCACGCGCATGTTGATGTCTTTCGACACCAGGATGACCTCACGTTCGGGATGGCGCTGGCGCAGCGAATGCACCACACCCAGGATCTGGTTGTCGGCCTTGCCTTGCGGCAGGCTGGATGGCAGGCTGCTTTCCAGCGGTTCGGTCTGGAAGAACAGCAGGCCGCGCGCGCCGTGGTGACCGGTGGCCGAGAGCTTGAGGCCCTTGGTCATGTCACCTCCTTGCTGCGCCACCAGGGCGTCGAGCGTGCGGCTGGTCTGGCGCCCATTGCGCGCCACTTCCGTCATGCCCTTCTTGTGACCATCAAGCTCTTCGAGCACGATCATGGGCAGGAAGATGTTGTGTTCCTCAAAGCGGAACAGGCTCATCGGGTCGTGCAGCAATACGTTGGTGTCCAGCACGAACAGCCTGGCTGGGCCGTTGCCTGCCTTGCCCGCAGTACGACGGCGGCTACCCGACGAGGCCGTGACCTGCGCCGACTGTGGGCTTCGCGGAGCCGGAATCACTGGTGTCGTGGCTTTCTGCAGCACGGGTGCGGTTTCCGAGCGCTCGGCCACCACAGGGGTTGCCACTGCCGGCTTGCGTCCGCGGCCACCTGCACGACCGGCGGTTTTGGCTGCTGGGGGTGGCGCCAGGGCCACGGCTTCGCGCTCTGGCAATCGTGCGGGTTGGGCCTCAGGCAAGACCACAACGGGTGCTGTGACGACCTCCAGCTCGAAAGGCTCTTCGGCCGCTTTGAGGCTGTAGGCTTCGGGTGACAGGAGGGCGGCGCGTTTGGAAGGGGCGGGGGGCAGTGGCATGTGGGCTTGTGTGTTCAGCGCGAGGCTGTAAAACAAAAAGCCGCCGGGGTGACCGGGCGGCTTTGGAGTCTGCTTGAAGTGGGCAGAAGGGGTGGGGATGAGAGGCTTCCCGGCGTCATGAAATCATTATGCATGACTCCCGTGACGGGCTCCCCTCAGGTCAGCAGCCCAGACTGCCGATCACCAATCAGGCGGCTTTCTTGAGGGTCTTGACGGCCTTGAGCACGTCTTCCACATGACCCGGCACTTTCAGGCCGCGCCACTCTTCCTTCAACACACCGTCGGGGCCGATCAGGAAGGTGCTGCGCTCAATGCCCTTGACCTTCTTGCCGTACATGATCTTGTTTTTGACCACGCCGAACATGTGGCACATTTTTTCTTCGGTGTCGGCGATCAACTCGAACGGCAGCTCGAGCTTGGTCTTGAATTCGTCGTGCGATTTCATGTTGTCGCGGGAGACACCGAACACCTGGGCGCCGGCCTTCACGAAGTCCTTGTACTTGTCGCGGAACTGCATGGCCTCGGTGGTGCAGCCGGGCGTGTTGTCCTTGGGGTAAAAGTACAAGACGATGGTCTGGCCCAGATGTGTCTGGTTGCTAACCTTGATGCCACCGGTGGCCATCGATTCGAATTCGGGAATGGGTTTATTGACAACGACTGCCATACTGCGTGGACCCCTGACGTAAGTTGGTGGTGATGCGTTGGCTTCCCGGCTGTTTCACGGCGAGCCCTGCGTTGCAGCAATGGGACCCGTGGCAGGAAACAATCGGCTATTTTACCCTGATTGGGCCCGTCCGTCATGCGGGAGGCCCCCGGCGTCGGCCAGCGCTTCAGGTCTCCAGCAGCAAAGCCGCCACCACGCGCCGGCCTTCGCCTGCCAGGATGTTGTAGGTGCGGCAGGCGGCTGCCGTGTCCATGGTTTCAACACCGATGCGCCGGGCCATCAAGCTCCGCAGCAAGGCCGGTGGTGCAAAGCGCAACTTCGAACCGCTGCCGAAAACGACGAGTTCGGGTGCCTCGGTGGACTGCTCGACGAGCAGGTCGAAGTGCGAGGCTTCGAGCAATTCGAAGCGGTCGCAGGGCCACGGCAACAACGCGCCTTTGGGCGTGAGCACCAGGCTGTTGAAATGGCGCTGCCCGTTCACCGCGATCCAGCCGTCGCCATAGCCGGTGACGGACTGGATATCCAGCTTGTCGGAGTGCAGTTTCATGGGGCGGTGGCCGATCGGACGGGGTGCAGAACTGTGGTCAAATTGCAGGTTTTCCCTGCAGACGAGACCGAATATAACGCCCGGTGCAGTGCACGGGGAACACCGTGCCGCACGACCCCAGAACCCCCAGGGAGCGACTTTGAAGACCATCCAGAAATCCGCCAAGCTGGCCAACGTGTGCTACGACATTCGCGGGCCCATCATGGACGCCGCGCGGAAGATGGAAGACGAGGGTCACAAGATCATTCGCCTGAACATCGGCAACCTGGCGGTGTTTGGGTTCGATGCGCCCGAGGAGATCCAGCAGGACATGATCCGCAACCTGCCGAACTCGGCGGGTTATTCGGACAGCAAGGGCATCTTCGGCGCACGCAAGGCGGTGATGCACGAGACGCAGACGCAGGGCATCAAGGGCGTGACGCTCGACGACATTTACCTCGGAAACGGCGCGAGCGAACTGATCGTGATGGCGACCAACGCGCTGCTGGACGACGGCGACGAGCTGCTGCTGCCCGCACCCGACTACCCGCTGTGGACAGCCGCCGTGAGTCTCTCGGGTGGGACGCCGGTGCACTACATGTGCGACGAGTCCAACGGCTGGATGCCGGATCTGGACGACATCCGCCGCAAGATCACACCGGCCACCAAGGGCATCGTGGTCATCAACCCCAACAACCCGACCGGCGCGCTGTACTCCGACGAGCTGCTCAAGGCCATCGTCGAGATTGCACGTGAGCATGGCCTGGTGATCTTTGCCGACGAGGTCTACGACAAGGTGCTGTACGACGGCGTCAAACACACGGCGATTGCCAGCTTGTCGGACGACGTGCTCACGCTGACCTTCAACTCGCTCTCCAAGAGTTACCGCTCGTGCGGTTACCGAGCCGGCTGGCTCATCGTCTCGGGCGACAAAAAGCCGGCCAAGGACTACATCGAGGGCCTGAACATGCTCTCGAACATGCGCCTGTGCGCCAACGTGCCGGGCCAGTGGGCGATTCAAACCGCGCTTGGCGGTTACCAGAGCATCAACGATCTGGTGGGCGAAGGCGGACGGCTGCGCCGTCAGCGCGATCTGGCCCACGAGCTCATCACCGCCATTCCGGGGGTGAGCTGCGTCAAGCCATCGGCCGCGCTCTACATGTTCCCCAAGCTCGACCCAAAGATCTACCCGATCGAGGACGACCAGCAGATGTTCCTGGAACTGCTGCAGGAAACGCGCGTGATGCTGGTGCAGGGTTCCGGCTTCAACTACCCCGATAACCAGCACTTCCGCATCGTGTTCCTGCCGCACGAAGACGACCTGCGTGAAGCCATCAACCGCGTCGCCCGGTTCTTCGAGGGCTGGCGAAAACGCCACGGCACCTGATTTTTCTCCCAACCATGACCGACATGAAACCGATCCAAGTAGGCCTTCTGGGCATAGGCACCGTGGGCAGCGGCACATTCAACGTGCTGCAGCGCAACCAGGAAGAGATCCGCCGGCGCGCCGGCCGTGGCATCGAGATCACCATGGTGGCCGACCTCGACACCGCACGTGCGCAGTCCATCGTGGGCCCGAACGTGCAGGTGGTGAACGATGCCCGTGCGGTCATTGCGAACCCCGACATCGACATCGTGATCGAGCTCATCGGCGGCTACGGCATCGCGAAGTCGCTGGTGATGGAAGCCATCGCCGCCGGCAAACACGTGGTCACGGCCAACAAGGCGCTGCTGGCGGTGCACGGCACCGAGATTTTTGCCGCGGCCTCGGCCAAAGGTGTGATGGTGGCGTTTGAAGCGGCGGTGGCCGGTGGCATTCCCATCATCAAGGCGCTGCGTGAGGGCCTCACGGCCAACAGCATCCAGTGGATCGCCGGCATCATCAACGGCACAACCAACTTCATCCTCTCCGAAATGCGCGACAAAGGCCTGGACTTTGCCGTCGTGCTCAAGGAGGCACAGCGGCTGGGCTACGCCGAGACCGACCCGACCTTCGACATCGAGGGTGTGGACGCTGCACACAAGGTCACGCTCATGAGCGCGATCGCCTTCGGCATCCCGGTGCAATTCGACAAGGCCTATGTGGAAGGCATCACCCAGCTGAGCGCCACCGACATCAAGTACGCCGAACAGCTCGGCTACCGCATCAAGCTGCTGGGCATCACCAAGCGCACAGCCCAGGGCATCGAGCTGCGTGTGCATCCCAGTCTGGTGCCGGCCAAGCGCCTGATCGCCAATGTGGAAGGCGCGATGAACGCGGTGGTGGTGCAGGGCGATGCCGTGGGCACCACGCTGTACTACGGCAAGGGTGCGGGCAGCGAGCCCACCGCCAGCGCCGTGATCGCCGACCTGGTCGACATCACGCGCCTGCACACCGCCGACCCGCACCACCGCGTGCCGCACCTGGCCTTCCAGCCCGATGCGATGAGCGATTTGAGCGTGCTGCCCATGAGCGAGGTGGTGACGAGCTATTACCTGCGCCTGCGCGTGGCCGACGAGGCCGGCGTGCTCGCCCAGGTCACCGGTCTGCTGGCGGGCTCGGGCATCAGCATCGACGCGGTGCTGCAGCGCGAGGCCGACGAGGTGAGTGGCGAAGGCGGCACGTCCACGGATCTGATCATCCTCACGCACAACACCCGCGAAGGCACCATGAACGACGCCCTGGCACAGCTGCAGAAGCTGCCCACCGTGCTCGCACCCATCGTGCGCATCCGCAAGGAAGAGCTGAACTGATGCTGTACCTCTCCACGCGCGGCGACCCGGCGCGCAAGCACTTCTGCGAAATCCTGCTCGAAGGCCTCGCGCCCGATGGAGGTCTGTACC
This sequence comes from Hydrogenophaga sp. RAC07, assembly GCF_001713375.1. Taxonomy (NCBI): domain Bacteria; kingdom Pseudomonadati; phylum Pseudomonadota; class Betaproteobacteria; order Burkholderiales; family Comamonadaceae; genus Hydrogenophaga; species Hydrogenophaga sp. RAC07. The sequence goes on along the minus strand of NZ_CP016449.1, from coordinate 2,163,695 downwards.
TGCCCGAGCGTTACCCGCAGGTCGATGCCGCCACGCTGGCGCGCTGGCGCGAAGTGTTCAACCAGGGGGCGGCCGGTGGCTACGCGGCGCTGGCCTTCGAAGTCCTCTCGCTCTACATCGACGACATTCCCCCCGCGCACCTGCGCGCGCTGTGCCAGAGGACCTACACCGAAGCGGTCTACGGCACCCCGCAGATCGTGCCGCTGAAGAAGCTGGAGTCAGGGTTCTACCTGGAAGCCCTGTCCAACGGCCCCACGCTGGCCTTCAAGGACATGGCGATGCAGTTGCTGGGCAATCTTTTCGAGTACGAACTGGCGCGCCGCGGCGAAGAACTCAACATCCTTGGTGCCACCTCGGGCGACACCGGCAGCGCGGCCGAATACGCCATGCGCGGCAAGAAGGGTGTGCGTGTGTTCATGCTCAGCCCGCACGGGCGCATGAGCCCGTTCCAGCAAGCGCAGATGTTCAGCCTGATGGACGAGAACATCCACAACATCGCGATCGAAGGCGTGTTCGACGACTGTCAGGACATCGTCAAGAACGTGAGCAACGACCTGGCGTTCAAGCGCGCGCACAAGATCGGCACCGTGAACTCGATCAACTGGGCGCGGCTGTTGGCGCAGGTGGTCTATTACTTTGCCGGCTACTTCCAGGCGACCAGCCACGACACCGAGCGCGTCTCCTTCACCGTGCCCAGCGGGAACTTCGGCAACGTGTGTGCCGGCCACGTGGCGCGCCAGATGGGCCTGCCGATCGATCAGCTGGTGGTGGCCACCAACGAGAACGACGTGCTCGACGAGTTCTTTCGCACCGGCGTGTACCGCGTGCGCGCCAGCGCCGACACGCACGAGACGTCGAGCCCGTCAATGGACATCTCCAAGGCCAGCAACTTCGAGCGCTTCATGTTCGACCTGCTCGGCCGTGACGGCGCCCGCGTCAAAGCGCTGTTCGGGGACGCGCTGGCACGCGAAGGTCGCTTTGACCTGGGTGCCGACCCGGCATTTGCAGACGCCGCCGCCCGCTATGGTTTTCGCAGCGGCAAGAGCACGCACCAGGACCGCCTCGATACGATCCGCGATGTGTTCAAGCGCCACGGCGTGATGATCGACACCCACACCGCCGATGGTGTGAAAGTGGCGCGCGAACACCTGCAGCCCGGCGTGTCCATGATCGTTCTGGAGACCGCGCTGCCGATCAAGTTCGCCGAGACCATCGTGGAAGCGTTGGGGCAGCAGCCGCACCGCCCGCCGCAGTTTGAAGGCATTGAAGACCTGCCCAAGCGCGTGCGCGTGATGCTGGCAAGCACCGCCGCCGTGCAGGCCTTTGTGGCCGAGCAGTGCGCCCGCGCATGAGGGTCGTTGGATTCGCCGGCTTTTCGGGATCGGGCAAAACCACACTGGTCGAACAGCTGATTCCTGCGCTCAAGCTGCGTGGCCAGCGCGTGTCGGTGGTCAAGCACGCGCACCACAGCTTCGACATCGACCACCCGGGCAAGGACACCTGGCGCCACCGCGAAGCCGGCGCCTTCGAGGTGCTGGCCGCTTCGCCCAGACGGCTGGTGCTGATGCGCGAACTCGAAGCCGTCGCCGAGCATTCGGTGCACGACCTGCTGGCCCAGCTGCGCGCCGATGTCGACTGGGTGCTGGTCGAGGGCTTCAAGCAGAGCAACCTGCCCAAGGTCGAGGTCTGGCGTCAGAGTCACGGCAAGCCGCTGCGCTTTCCGGGCGATCAACACATCGTGGCCATCGCCACCGATGACGCCGGTGCGCTGCCGGTGGCTGCCCATTGCCCTGTGCTGGATTTGAACGTGGCCGATGACGTGGCTGCGTGGTTGGTCGACAATGCGGAGCGGTTTGAATACCGCACCCCGTTGAGCCTATGACTTCGTCCCAACCTCCCCAACACCGCGCACCCCTGAAGTCGCTGGACGACGCTTTGGTCAATCTGCTCGCTCACGCGCGCCCCTTGACCGGCGTCGAGACCGTGACCAGCTTCGCGGCGGATGGCCGTGTGCTGGCGCAGGATCTGGTGTCTGCGCTGCAGGTGCCGCCCAATGACAACTCGTCCATGGACGGTTATGCCCTGCGGGCAGCCGACGTGACCGAGCCCGGCAAGGTGCTGGCCGTGACGCAGCGCATTGCCGCCGGCCACGCAGGCGAACCGCTGGAGCCCGGCACCTGCGCGCGCATCTTCACCGGTGCACCCATGCCCGCTGGTGCCGATGCGGTGGTGATGCAGGAAGACACCATCGAGGTGGGTGGCAGTATCCACGGAGTGCACATCCAGGCCGTTCCCCAGCCGGGGCAGTGGGTGCGACGAGCGGGCGAAGACGTCCTGCGAGGCGCCGTGGTGCTGGCGAAAGGCGAACGCCTGTCGCCCGCGAGCCTGGGTCTGGCCGCCAGCCTGGGCCTGGCGCACCTCAGCGTGGTGGCGCGCCCGCGCGTGGCGCTGTTTTCCACTGGCGACGAACTCGTGATGCCGGGCGATGTGCCGCCCGAGGCCATGAAGCCCGGCGCCATCTACAACTCCAACCGCTTTTTCCTGCGCGCGCTGCTGCACCGCCTGGGCTGTGAGGTGAGCGACCTGGGCATCGTGCCGGACAAGCGCGACGCGACGCTGGCCGCGCTCAAGACGGCGGCCGATCACCACGACCTCATCCTCACCAGCGGCGGTGTGTCGGTGGGCGAAGAAGACCACATCAAACCCGCCGTGCAGCAGCTCGGCAGCCTGGACCTCTGGCAGATCGCCATGAAGCCGGGCAAGCCGTTTGCCTACGGTACCGTGAAGCGCGACGCCGGGGCCGGCGCCGATGCGGCCAAGCCTTGCCACTTCATCGGTCTGCCCGGCAACCCGGTGTCCAGCTTCGTGACCTTCCTGCTCCTGGTGCGGCCTTTTCTGTTGCGTTTGCAAGGCGTCGAAGCAACGGCGCTGAAAGCCACCACGCTGCCTGCTCATTTCACGCTGGCCAAAGCCGACAAACGCCGCGAGTTCCTGCGCGTGCGCCGCAATGCTGCGGGTGGCCTCGATCTGTTCCCCAACCAGAGCTCGGGAGTGCTGACTTCGGTGGTGTGGGCCGACGGTCTGGTGGACAACCCGGCCGGCAGCACGATCGCCCACGGCGATCCGGTTTCATTCATTTCTTTGTCGGACCTGCTCGCATGAAAGTCCAGCTGCGTTATTTCGCTTCCATCCGCGAGGCCCTGGGCACCGGCAGCGAAGCCCTCGACACCCAGGCCCGCACGCTGGCCGAGCTGCGGGCCGAGCTCGTGGCGCGCGGCGGCGCTTATGCCGAGGCGCTCGCGCCTGGCAATTCGGTGCGTGTGGCCTTGAACCAGACCATGAGCGACGAAACCGCTGTGCTCAGCGAGGGCGCCGAGGTGGGTTTCTTTCCGCCTGTGACTGGGGGCTGACATGAGCGCTCGCGTCAGCATCCAGACCGAAGACTTCGACCTCAGCACCGAGGTTGCCCATCTGCGCGAAGCGGAAAAGGGCATTGGCGCGGTCTGCAGCTTCATCGGCACGGTCAGGGATCGCAATGACGGTCTGAGCGTCAGCACCATGGAGCTGGAGCACTATCCGGGCATGACCGAAAAATCCATCGAGGCCATGATCGACGAGGCGCACCGCCGTTTCGACATCTTCGGCGCACGCGTCATCCATCGCGTGGGGTTGTTGCAGCCGCTGGACCAGATCGTGCTGGTGGCCGTGAGTTCGGCGCACCGCGGCCAAAGCTTCCAGGCCTGCGAATTCCTCATGGACTACCTCAAGACCCAGGCGCCGTTCTGGAAAAAAGAGCAGACGCCCGAGGGCGCGCGCTGGGTGGACGCACGCGTGAGCGACGACGCTGCGTTGGCGCGCTGGGGCATCGCCGCCACCAACAGCTGACCGGCCGGCGGCGTGTCCATGCTCGACGCAGCCGACATCGACGCCATCGAACGCGCCACGCTGCAGGCGGTGGCACCCGAGGTGGTGGAGTCGCTGCCCGGCTGGCTGCTGCCCATGGACCACGGCACCGTGGGCCGCGCCCGCAGCGCCGTGCCGCTGCACCACGGACAGCACGACCCCGAACTGCTGCCTGCCATCATGGCGCGTTACGCCGCACTGGGATTCGAGCCGCGTTTGCGCCTGCCCGATCTGGCGTCCTTTCAGCCCTGGTTTGACGCCCTGACACTGCGCGGCTGGCGGCGCGAACAGCCCACCCTGACCATGACCGGCGAAGTTCAGCGTTTGCTGGATTTGCCGGCCGGCCCGCCGGCGGACCTGGACACCACGCCGGATGCCGAGTGGATGGCCATGTTCCTGGGCGAGGGCCTGGACCCCGCCGATGGTGCCAGCCGCTCGCGAACGCTTGGCCGTGCCACCGGCACCCTGTTTGCCTCGGTGCGTGAGCGGGGGCAAATGGTGGCCTGCGGCGCTGCTTCGTTCGGCCATGGGTGGCTGGGTGTGCACGGCATGCGCACGGCGGCGGCCCGGCGCGGTCAGGGTCTGGCTGGGCGCGTGCTGATCGCCATGGCCGCCGAGGCGGCGCGTCGGGGTCTGACATGCGTCTTCTTGCAGGTCGATGCGAGCAACCAGCCCGCACTGGCCCTGTACCGCCGCGCCGGCCTCACCGTGGCATGGCGCTACGCCTACTGGCGCCAGGCATCGGACTGAATGGCCGGTGCGCTCCCCAGCGAAGTCGACTGCAGTTGCAAGGTGAGCCAATGCAGCAGGCTTCGGATGCGGGGAAGGTCGATGCGGTTGGCCGGCACCAGCGCCTTGAGCCACAGGTCGGGCAACTTGTAGTCCGGCAGCACCACCTGCAGGCTGCTGGTGGCCAAAGAAGGGGCTACGAGGTAGTCCGCCAGCAGCGTGATGCCCATGCCGTCCAGCGCGGCCTGGCGCAGCGCCATGCCGTCGTTGCTTTTGAGCTTGGCGCGCACATCCACCCCCACCAGCCCCTGCGGCCCTTGGAACTCCCAGCGCGTTCCCGAGGTGGCAAACGCCAGGCAGTCGTGATCCATCAGGTCGGCCGGACGCTGGGGCGTGCCCCGGCGCTGCAGGTACGCGGGTGCGGCACACAGCTGGCGGCGGACGGGGCACAGCGGGAGGTCCTTCACTTGGCCGTAGGACTCGGGGCGGGCACCGATGGCGATGTCGAAGCCTTCTTCCAGCGGATTGACCGAGCGGTCCGCCAGCACGATCTCCATGCTGACCAGGGGTTGTTCGGCCAGAAAGCGGCTGAGCAGGTCGCTCAGGTTCAACACACCCAGCGTGGTCGGGATCTTGATGCGGATGTGCCCCTCCAATTCGCCACTGGCCTGGGCCATGCCGGCCAGCGCGTCGTCCACCTGGCGCACCAGCGCCCGCACCACGGGCAAGTAGCGCTCGCCCACGTCGGTCAAGGTGAGCTTGCGGGTGGTTCGCGTGAAGAGGGGCGCCCGGATGCGCCACTCCAGCTGCTCGACCCGTTTGCTGATGACCGAGGGAACGAGGTCGAACTGCCGCGCAGCAGCCGAGAAGCTGCCCGTTTCGGCGCTTGCCACGAACGCTTTGAGGTTGGCCAGTGTGTCCATGATTGATCGCGATCTGGAAAAGGTGAGCCCGTGATTTTGATGTTGTTGTGCAAACCGCAGCAAATTAAGATTTGTCCACACACCAAGGAGACAAGCATGCAGCTGCCGGACCCATCGTCCACCCGCCACCCGGGACCCGCGCCCTATTTGCGCATTGCCACCGAAGAGGCGTTTGCCCCGCCCGAGATGCTGGAGATCTACCGGCGCATCCTCAGCGGCGCCAACGTGGACCCCGGCTTCCGGGGTCTGATGGGCTTTTACATGAGCAGCCCGAGCGAGCGCGCCCAGCACATCATGCGGTGCCTGACCGACATGGACGCACTGCGGCTGAAGCACATGGACGACTGTGGCGTGGACATGCAGGTGCTCGCGCTGACGTCGCCGGGCGTGCAGGTCATGGACAAGGCCACCGCGGTGTCGTTCGCCCGCATTGCCAACGACTACCTGGCCGACGCAATCCGCCGCCACCCGACGCGCTTCGCCGGCATGATCGCCGTGGCGCCGCAAGACCCGCAGGCCGCGGCCAAGGAAATCGAGCGCGGCGTGAGCCAGCTCGGCATGAACGCCGTGGTGATCAACTCGCACACCCAGGGCGAATACCTGTCGGACACCAAGTTCTGGGACATCTTCGCCGCCGCCGAAGCCCACGACGCGCCGATTTACCTGCACCCCAATTCGTTGCCACCGGGCATGTACGAGCCCTTTATGGAAGCCGGGCTGGACGGCGCGATCTATGGCTTTGGCGTGGAGACCGGTTTGCATGCCTTGCGCATCATCACGGCAGGTGTCTTCGATCGCTTTCCCAAGCTGCGCCTGATCCTGGGTCACATGGGCGAGGCCTTGCCGTTCTGGGCTTACCGGCTGGACTACATGCACCGCGCCACGGTGAAGTCGCAGCGCTACGACAGCGTGAAACCGCTGCGCCGCCAGCCCAGCGACTACCTGCGCGAAAACGTGTACATCACCAACAGCGGCGTGGCGTGGGAGCCGGCCATCAAGTTCAGTCAGGATTTCCTGGGCGCCGACCGCGTGCTCTATGCGATGGACTACCCTTACCAGCACGCGGTGGATGAGGTGATCGCGCTGGATGGCATGACCATGAGCCCCGAGCACAAGAAGCGCTTTTTCCAGACGAACGCAGAGACCGTGTTCAAGATCCCTCCGCGCTGAGCGATCCGGTTTTCTTTCAACAACAGAGACATCCCAGGAGACAAAACATGAAAACAACGTCGCTCAAACTGATGGCCGGACTGGTGCTGCTGGCCGGTTCGCTGGGTCTGCAGGCGCAGACCTGGCCCAGCCAGCCCATCAAGATCATCGTGCCGTTCACACCCGGCACCGGCATGGACACCATTGCCCGCGCCGTCGGCCCACGCCTGAGCGAACGGCTCGGCCAACCGGTGATCGTGCAGAACACGCCCGGCGCCAGCGGCAACATCGGCGCCGATGCGGTGGCCAAGTCGAACCCGGACGGCCACACCCTGTTGATGGGCGCCAACACCATGTTGATGGCCTCGCAGATCTACAAGAACGTGCCGTTTGACCCGGTGAAGGACTTCTCGTCGGTGTCCCTGGCCGCCTGGGGCACGCTGATGTTGGTCGCCAATCCCAAGACCAACCTGCGCACGATGTCCGAGCTCGTGACAGCGGCCAAGGCCAAGCCGGGATCGGTCACGTTCGGCTCGCCAGGCGTCGGCACGCCGCACCACATGGCCATGGAGCTGTTCAAGGCCCGCACCGGCCTGTTCATGCTGCACGTGCCCTACCGTGGCACCGCCGGTTACACCAACGATCTGCTGGGCGGCGAAATCATGGTGGGCTTTCTGCCAGTGCACATTGCGCAGGGCTTCGTGAAGGCCGGCCGGCTCAACGCACTGGCCGTCGGCAGTCCGAAGCGGCACCCGGTGGCGCCCGAGGTGGCCACCTTCGGCGAGCTGGGCGTGAAGGACGTGGAAGTCGACCTCTGGTACGCCTTCTTCTCCCCTTCCAAGACGCCCGCGCCGGTGGTGAGCAAGCTCAACACCGAGATCGCCACCATCATGCGTTTGCCCGAAATCAAGGACTTGCTGGGCCGTGCCGGCATGGACGCCGCCGCTTCCACCACCGACGAACTCACCGCCCTGGTCGCCAAGGACTACCCGCGCTGGGGCGATGTGATCCGGCGCAACGGCGTCAAGCCCGAGTGAGGGCGGGGTCATGACCCAGCCCCGTGTGGCCGTGGTGGGCGGCGGCATCGCCGGCCTGTCGCTGGCGTTGAATCTGCACCAGCGGGGCATGGCCTGCGACGTGTACGAGAGCGTGCCCGAAGTGCGCGAACTCGGCGTGGGCATCACCTTGCTGCCCCACGCCATGCGTGAACTCGCCGCGCTGGGACTGCAGCCCGCGCTGGAAGCGGTGGGCATCGAAAACCTGGAGAGCGTGTTCTTCAACCGCTTCGGTCAGTACATCTACCGCGAACCGCGTGGGCGCCACGCGGGTTACGCCGTCCCCGAAATCGGCATCCACCGCGGCAAGTTGCACCGTATCCTGTTCGACGCGGCCCTGCAGCGCCTGGGGGCCGAGCGCATCCACACGGGACACCGCTGCACGCACGTCACGCAAGACGCCCTTGGCGCAACGGTGCATTTCACCGATGCCCAGGGCGCGGCCCGCGAGCCGGTGCAGGCCGACATCGTGGTGGCCTGCGACGGCATCCATTCGGCCGTGCGCAAGCAGTTCCACCCCCAGGACAAGCTGGCCTTCGCCGGCATCAACACTTGGCGCGGCGTGACCCGCCACAAGCCCATCCTGGGCGGCAAGAGTTACATGCGCGTGGGTTCCATCAAGACCGGCAAGATGGTGATTTACCCCATCGTGGACAACGTGGACGGGCAGGGCAACCAGCTCATCAACTGGATGGCCGAGATCCAGCGACCGGGCGACGCCATGAACGACTGGAACCAGGGCGGCCAGGTGAACGACTTCGTGGGCATCTTTGAAGACTGGCGGTTCGACTGGCTGGATGTGCCTGCGCTGATCCGCGGCGCGGAGCAGGTGCTGGAGTACCCGATGGTGGACAAGGATCCGCTGGACCAGTGGACGTTTGGCCGCGTGACCTTGATGGGTGATGCCGCGCACCCCATGTACCCGCGGGGTTCGAACGGTTCGGCCCAGGCCCTGATCGATGCCCGCACCCTGGCCACCGAACTGGCGCGCCAACCCGACGCTGTTGCCGCGCTGAACGCCTACGAAGCCCAGCGACGCGAGGCCACCAGCCGGGTGGTGCAGACCAACCGCAACGTGCCGCCCGACTTCATCAACATCAAGGTGGACGAACTCAGTGGCGACAAACCGTTTCGCCACATCGACGACCTCATCAGCCAGGCCGAACTGCGAGAGATTTCCGACAGCTACAAGAAGATCGCCGGCTTTTCGCTCGAAGCCCTGAAGAGCTGAGGGTGGGCAAGACCCCATTGCAAACAATGGCTTGAAAGCCCGCGCGTCAGCTCCATGTAGGACGTAGTCACCTTTCCGGGAGTACCCCTCATGCGAATCGACAAGTTCACCACCAAATTCCAGGAAGCGCTGAGCGAGGCGCAGACCCTGGCGCTGGGCGCCGACCACGCCTACATCGAGCCATCCCACCTGCTCCTGGCCCTGCTGCGCCAGGCCGATGGCCCGCAATCGCTGCTGCAGCGCGCGGGTGTCAATGTGCCTGGCCTGGCCAAGGCTGCCGAAGCGGCCGTCAAGCGCCTGCCCGAGGTGCAGGGGCAAGACCAGGTCCAAGTGGGGCAGGAGTTGGGCAAGCTGTTGCAGGCCACCGAAAAGGAGGCCATCAAACGCGGTGACCAGTTCATCGCCAGCGAGCTCTTTCTGCTCGCCGTGGCCGACAGCAAGGGTGAGCTGGGTCGACTGGCCAACGAAAACGGCTTGAACCGCAAGAGCCTGGAGAGCGCCATCACCGCGGTGCGCGGCGGCCAGAACATGGACAGCCCCGAGGCCGAAGGCCAGCGCGAGGCGCTGAAGAAATACACCATGGACCTCACCGAGCGCGCCCGCCTGGGCAAGCTTGACCCGGTGATTGGCCGCGACGACGAGATCCGCCGCGCCATCCAGGTGCTGCAACGCCGCACCAAGAACAACCCGGTGCTCATTGGTGAACCCGGCGTCGGCAAGACCGCCATCGTCGAAGGCCTGGCACAGCGCATCGTCGCGGGCGAGGTGCCCGATTCGCTCAAGGGCAAGCGCGTGCTCAGCCTCGACATGGCGGCGCTGCTGGCCGGTGCGAAGTTCCGGGGCGAGTTCGAGGAACGCCTCAAGACCGTGCTGAATGAACTGGCGAAAGACGAAGGCCAGACCATCGTCTTCATCGACGAGCTGCACACCATGGTGGGCGCCGGCAAGGCCGAAGGCGCGATGGACGCGGGCAACATGCTCAAGCCGGCGCTGGCGCGTGGTGAACTGCACTGCGTGGGCGCGACCACGCTGGACGAATACCGCAAGTACATCGAGAAAGACGCTGCGCTGGAGCGCCGCTTCCAGAAGATCCTGGTGGGTGAGCCGAGTGTCGAGGCGACCATCGCCATCCTGCGCGGCCTGCAGGAAAAATACGAGGTGCACCATGGCGTGCAGATCACCGACCCGGCCATCGTGGCCGCGGCCGAGCTCAGCCACCGCTACATCACCGACCGGTTCCTGCCCGACAAGGCGATCGACCTGATCGACGAAGCCGCGTCCAAGATCAAGATCGAACTCGACTCCAAGCCCGAGGTGATGGACCGGCTCGACCGCCGCCTGATCCAGCTGCAGATCGAGCGCGAAGCCGTGCGCCGCGAGAAGGACGAAGCCTCGCAAAAACGCTTTGGCCTGATCGAGGAAGAGATCGCCCGCCTGACCAAGGAGATCTCGGACTACGACGAGATCTGGAAGGCGGAAAAGGCGGCAGCGCTCGGATCGAAGGACGTGATGGAAGAGATGGACCGCATCCGCTCGCAGATCAAGACCTTCACCGACAAGGGCGACTTCAACAAGGTCGCCGAGCTGCAGTACGGCAAGCTGCCCGAGCTGGAGAAGCGCCTGAAAGACGCGCAGGCCGCCGAGTCGGGCAAGGCGCTCAACAAGGACGGCAAGGGCCGCCCGCAGCTGCTGCGCACGCAAGTGGGTGCGGAAGAAATCGCCGAAGTGGTGGCGCGCGCCACCGGCATCCCGGTGAGCAAGCTCATGCAGGGTGAGCGCGACAAGCTGCTGATGATGGAAGGCAAGTTGCACGAGCGTGTGGTCGGCCAGGACGAGGCCATCGGCGCCGTGGCCAACGCCATCCGCCGCTCGCGCTCGGGCCTGTCCGATCCGAACCGCCCGACCGGCTCCTTCCTGTTCCTCGGCCCCACCGGCGTGGGCAAGACCGAGCTGTGCAAGGCGTTGGCCGGTTTCCTGTTCGACAGCGAAGACCACCTGGTGCGCATCGACATGAGCGAGTTCATGGAGAAACACTCCGTGGCGCGGCTCATCGGCGCGCCGCCCGGCTACGTGGGTTACGAGGAGGGCGGTTACCTCACCGAAGCCGTGCGCCGCAAGCCCTACAGCGTGCTGCTGCTCGACGAGGTGGAGAAAGCCCACCCCGACGTCTTCAACGTGTTGCTGCAGGTGCTCGACGACGGTCGCCTGACCGACGGCCAGGGCCGCACCGTGGACTTCAAGAACACCGTCATCGTCATGACGAGCAACATCGGCTCGCACATGATCCAGGCCATGGTTGGAGAGCCGTACGAAGACGTGAAGGAAGCGGTGTGGGGTGAGCTCAAGAACCATTTCCGACCGGAGTTCTTGAACCGCATCGACGAGACGGTGGTGTTCCACGCGCTGGACGCGCAGCACATCGAGTCGATCGCCGCGATCCAGCTCAAGGTGCTCGAAGCACGCCTGGCCAAGATGGACCTGCACTTGCAGGTGTCGCCGGCGGCCCTGGCCGAACTGGCCAAGGTCGGCTTCGACCCGGTGTTCGGCGCGCGGCCCCTGAAGCGCGCCATCCAGCAGCGCATCGAGAACCCGCTCTCGAAGTTCTTGCTCGAAGGCCGTTACCCGCCGAAGTCGGCGATTCCGGTGAACGTGGACCCGGTGCAGAACCCGGGCGTGTTCCAGTTCGGCGACGCGGTGGCCGAGGCCTGAGCCGGCATCGGGAAGGTGCAGCCCCATCCGTCGGGATGGGGCTGCGCCTCTACCCGACCAAGGTTGCCAGTCCTATCATGGCGCCATGACCCAGATACCCCCGACCCTTCCCCTGCGCGCGCTGTTTGACGCGCAGCACAGCGCCAGCCGTCAGCAGATCGACGTGCCGCTGGCCTTGCGCCGGGACCGCCTGGGGCGGTTGAAGAACCTGATCGACCAGCACGGGGCCGCGTTGTCCGAGGCGGTGCAGGCCGACTTCGGCGTGCGCTCGCGCCAGCTCACCGAGGTGGCCGACCTCTTTGTCCTGCGCGCGGCCATCGGACAGCTCCACAAGGAACTGCCGCACTGGATGAAAACCCGCCGCGTGGCCACGCCGCTGTACCTGCAGCCCGCCAGTGCGCACATCCAGCGCCAGCCGTTGGGGGTGGTCGGCGTCATCGGCCCCTGGAATTACCCGCTGCAGCTCAACCTGGGCCCGGCCGCCACCGCGCTGGCTGCGGGCAACCGCGTGATGCTCAAACCCAGCGAACTCACACCCCACAGTTCGGCGCTCATGGCCTCGCTGGTGCAGGGCGCGTTTTCGGCCGACGAGTTCAGCGTGGTGCTCGGTGGCGCCGACGTGGCCCACGATTTCGCCTGCCTGCCGTTCGACCACCTGTTCTTCACCGGCTCCACCGCCGTGGGCCGCAAAGTCGCCGCAGCCGCTGCGGCCAACCTCACGCCCACCACGCTGGAGCTGGGTGGCAAGTCGCCCTGCATCGTGGACGCGTCGTGCAACCTGGACGAGGCAGCGGTCAAGATCGCCCACGGCAAGCTGCTCAATGCGGGGCAGACCTGCATCGCACCCGACTATGTGTTGCTGCCGCGCGGCCAGGAAGCCGCGTTCGAACGTGCCTACACCGCCTCCGTGGCCCGCCTGTTCCCCACCATCGCCGGCAACCCCGACTACGCCGCCATCGTGAGTGACCGCCACCAGGCCCGCCTGCAGGCTCTGCTGAACGAAGCCAACGCCCTGGGGGCTCGTGTGGTGGATGTGGCGCCCCCGGCAAGCACCAACGAATCCGGCTCGGCGCGCCAGATGAAACCCACCCTGGTGTTCAACCCCAGCCCGGGCTTGAAGCTGATGGATGAAGAAATCTTCGGCCCCATCCTGCCGGTGGTGGTGTACGACGCCCTGGACGAAGCCATCCGCTACATCAACGCGCGCCCGCGGCCGCTGGCGCTCTACTGGTTTGGCACCGACACCGCCGCGCGCGACCGGGTCATGGCCAACACGGTGAGCGGCGGCGTGAGCGTCAACGACACGCTGATGCACGTGGCCCACGAAGGCCTGCCGTTCGGCGGCGTGGGTGAGAGTGGCTGGGGCGCGTACCACGGCGAAACCGGGTTCCTGCGGTTCACCCAGCAAAAGCCCGTTCTGGTGCAGTCACGCTTCTCCATGGGGCATTTGTTCTACCCACCCTACGGTCGGCGCTTCGACCAGATCATGGGCTTGCTCAAGCGCTGGTTGTGAACCGCGCCTGAGCGCGTTCAGGCGCTGGCCTGCGCGTCGTCGTCGGCTTCGGGCAGAAACAGGGCGCCTGTCTTTTGCAGATAACCCTTTTCCATCAGGCCATAGGCCAGCTCCGAGACATCGGCGCCCAGCAGCAGCGACAACTCTTGTTCGCTGCGCCGGCCGTTGGCCATGAGCAGCAAGGTGTGGACCTCCCGGCCCACGGCATCGGGGCGTGACAGGGCCTCCCATGCCATGGCGGTTTTGGCGTAGCGCCGAATACTTCCCATTCTTGTGTTCCCTGAAGCCTGAGCAAAGGCAGTGACAGCCTCGCTTGCATGTTGCATGCCAGATGTGACACGACGTTGACGCTCCGGCGTCTGGCCCGGGGATTTCGCCACCGGACGGCCCGGTTGACCGTTCAGGGAGCGATAAGGGCCTTATCTCCGCGCTGGCATGCTTCCGATCGGCGGCACGGGTATAACCGTGACTTGTCTCACACCCCGACCGAGCGGCCGACTTCCGCAACCAGGCGATGACAGTACCCCCCAGATTGTTGCAACAGTGCCTTGCCGAGGCCCTTGAAGACGCCCCCGCGATGCTGGGGCGTTGCATCGACGCGGCCGTGGTCGGCCTGCAAGAGGCCGAAAAACAATGCATGGACGTGGCCCAGCGCGACCGCCTGGCCACCGCCTGGTGGCGCATGCGCCAGGAAAAAGAGGGCTGGGTGGCCGACTACCCGCAACGCTTGCGCGAAGCCTTTGCCGTGCCCACCGATGCGCCCACCTCGTCCCGCACCACATTGCTGAGCGAATCGGCCTACCTCTCGCTGGTGGAAGACGACACCGTCACCGAATCGATTGAATCCGCCCGCTTGCTGCAGAGCCTGCTGCCCCCGCTGGAGCAGGAGCTCAAGGTGCTGGATGCGCTCATGAGCTCGCTGCAGGGCCTGGCCACCGTGCAGGCCGACATGAACCCACTGCGTCCCGCGGTGTTTGTGCGGGCGCTGCGCGAGATGATGGCGCTGGACGAATCCGACTCGCAGCTGCGCGCACTCTGGCTGCGCCACTGCGGCAAGGCCATCGGCCATGAACTCAAAGGGCTCTATGCCCGCCTGACGCTGGTGCTGCAACGCGCCAACGTGCAGGAAGCGGGCTACCGCGTGCGCCTGCTGGCCGAAGCGCCGGGTGCGGCGTCGCGGTCGGCCGCCAGCTCGGCGCGTGCGGCCCGCGGCGCCGGCCCGGCGGCCACCGAATGGAACCCCTCGGGCCAGGCGCCTCTGGAATACCGGGGCGACAGCACGGGCGAGGCGCACTTTGGTGATTTCGTGCCCGACATGCCGCAGTTGGCCCGCCTGCAGACGCCGGTGGACAACCAGTACCTGCACAACTTCCTGGAGCGGGGTGGCCAGCGTTACGAGCAGTCGCTCGCGCCGGAGTACTACGAGCAGGTGAGCGAGGAGCTCGCGGCCATCGAGGCCTTTGCCGCCATCCCCACGCTCGACGAGTCGATGGTGGTGCAACGCAGCCAGCAGTACAAGGCGCTGCCGGTGGTGGACCGTCCCGCGCGCGCGGTGGACATCGGCACCCAGCTCAGCCAGAAGACCTGGGGCGACTTTGCCGCCGCCCACGAGCGCGCCCGCGTGCTCATGCAGCTCAAGCAGAAGGCCGAACGCGTGGCGCAGGCCATGGGCCTGGACGTGGTGCGCAAGCTGGTCAACCAGGTCGCGCAAGATCCGCTGCTGCTGGCGCCGGTGCGCGAAGCGGTGGTGGCGCTGGAGCCTTCGCTGTTGCGCCTGGCCATGGCCAACCCGCGTTTCTTCAGCGAAGACGCCCACCCGGCGCGCCGCCTGGTGGAGTGCGTGGCACAACGCAGTTTCCGGTACAACGACGAGTTCGCCAGCGAGTTCGCCGAGTTCTTCGGTCCGGTGCAGCAGGCGTTCAATGCGCTCAACGAGCTGGAGACCGAGGACCCGCAGGCCTTTGCCATCGCGCTGGACGAGCTGCTGCAGGAGTGGGAAACCCAGGACCGCGACGACGAGGCCGCCAAAGGCAGCAACCTGCAGGCGATCCGTCACGCCGAAGCGCGCCAGACGCTCGCCGACCAGGTGGCGTGGGATCTGAGCCAGCGCCCCGATGTGGACCACGCGCCGGGCTTCATCCTCGATTTCCTCTACGGCCCGTGGGCGCTCGCCATCGCTTCGGCCCAGCTCAATGCGCCGCGCGGTGAGACCGATCCGGGCGGTTACCGCAAGGTGGTGTCCAACCTGCTCTGGAGCACCAAGAAAGAAGTCACGCTGCGCCTGCCGTCCCAGTTGCTGGAGATGGTGCCCGGCATGCTCAAGACGCTGCACGCCGGCCTGGAGTCGCTGGGCAAAACGCGCGACGAGACCAAACCGTTCTTCGACGCGCTCATGCGCCTGCACCAACCGGTGCTGGGTCTGCGGCGCGCGCGCGCCAGGGCCGATGCGAGCGCCTCGGATCCGGTGCCGCTGGACACCTCGTCCATGTCGATGGAGCTGGACGAAACCTTGCCGGCCACGCCCGAACAACGCAAACCGCGCAAGGCAGCCCAGCCCTGGCTCGGACGCGTGGAGCTGGAAGCGGCGGGCTTCGAGGACACCTTGCCCACCGATTTCTCCGAGCTCACCGAGGGCCGAGCCGCCGGTGGTGCCGAGCAGGCCGTGGTGTCGAGCTTCAGCGAAGCGGAGAGCGAAGAGGACATTCCGTTCGACGCCATAACCCTGCTCGCCGGCCTGCGCGAAGGCGACTGGGTCGACCTGTACTCGCACCGCGAATGGCTGCGTGCGCAGCTGATCTGGGCCAGCACGCGCGGCACGCTGTTCATGTTTGTGAGCCGGGGCGGCCGTCCGCACTCCATGACCAAGCGCAGCTGCGAACGGCTGATCGCCAACCGCCTGCTGCGCCCGGTGGACGGCCAGAGCGTGGTACGCAAGGCCATCGAGGCCATTGCGGCCGATCAGGCCCGCATCGAAGACGCTGTGGCCGCCTGAGGTCTGGCCTGGCTCCGGGCCAGCAGCCGGGTGGGCGGCAAGCCCATGGCCGACTTGAACATGGCTGAAAACGCGCTCTCGCTCGCATAACCACTGGCCTGCGCCACGCGACCCACCGACACACCGCGCGCCAGCATGGGCATGGCGTGCGCCAGCACCACCTGCTGGCGCCAGCGCGCAAAGCTCGTGCCCAGCTCGTCGCGAAACAGCCGCGCCAGCGTGCGTTCGCTCGCGCCCGCATGCGCCGCCCAGGCTGCCAGCGTGGCATGTTGGGCCGGCGACTGCATCACGGCCTCGCACAGGTTGCGCAGCCGGCGGTCGCCACCGCTGGCACTCGGCATGGGCACGCCCAGCGGTTGGGTGTCGGCGAGCTCCATTTCGTGCAGCAGCAAAGTCAGCAGTGCACGCTCGGCGTCCGGCGTGGGTGGCTGGGGCCGGTCCAGCGTGTGCACGAGTTCGCGCAGCAGGGGCGAGACCACCATCACGCGCGACTGGGTCCAGTGCGCCGGCACGGCACCCTCGTCGATGTAGAGCGTGAGCAAATGGGCAGCCTCGACGATGGTCACCGCGTGGCGTGCACCCGGCGGTATCCACACGGCGCGCGAGGGCGGCACGATGGTGGTGGTCTCGGGTGCCTGCAGCACCGTCACCTGCATCAGGCCGCTGGTGCAGTAGGCCAATTGGCCCCAGGCGTGGTTGTGGGGCTCGAACTGGTTGTCGCTGTCGATCTGGCGCGCCCGGCACCGCACCGGGTGCTCTGGCGTGGGACGGTAGGGATCGGTGTCGCCCAGCGGCAGGGCGCGAGGGGCAGGGCGGCGGCGAGCAGGCGGCATGGCGGAGGAGCTTGGCTGGTTTGCGATGAATCTTGTCGTTCCATCGCCATTTTGCATGCCCCTGGCGCCGTACGATCACCTGCATGAACACAGCTGCCCTGGGTGCCCTTGCGCCCGCCAATCCCGTTCCCCTCAAGCAGGACGCCACCGTCATCGGCTTGGTGGGCCTGGCGCACGCCACATCACACTTTTCCCACCTGCTGCTCGCACCGCTGTTTCCGGTGTTCATTCGCGATTTTGGTCTGAGCTATTCCGATGTCGGGCTTTTGATGAGCCTGTTCTTTGTCATTTCGGGAAGCGGCCAGGCACTCTCGGGTTTCCTGGTGGACCGCATCGGCGCGCGGCCGGTGCTGTTCGCTGCCATCAGCTGCTTTTTGCTGGCAGCGCTGGCCGCTTCGCAGGCCACCGGCTACACCGGCCTGGTGCTGGTGGCCATGCTGGCCGGCCTGGGCAACGCGCCGTTTCACCCGGCCGACTTCACCATCCTCAACCAGCGCGTGTCCACGCCCCGGCTGGGCCATGCCTTCAGTGCTCATGGTCTCACCGGCAACCTCGGCTGGGCGCTGGCGCCGGCGTTTCTGATCGGCATCACCGCGCTGTCCGATTGGCGAACCGCTTACCTGGGTGCGGCGTTGTTGTACGTCGTTGTGCTGGCGGTGCTGTTCTGGCAACGCGACAAGCTGCTGACCGAGGTGGTGGTCCGCCACGCCGATGCGCCCCGGGGAGGCGATCTGGCCTTTCTCAAGCTGCCGGTGGTGTGGTGGTGCTTCGCGTTCTTTCTGCTCTCCACCATGACGCTGGCCGTCGTGCAGACCTTCGCACCGTCCATTCTCAACGTGGTGCACGGTGTGAGCGTGGAGATGGCCACATTGACCATCAGCGCCTACATGCTGTGCTCGGCGCTGGGCATGCTGGTGGGCGGTTTTGTGGCGGCCTATGGCCAGAGCCATCGCTGGTCCAGCGACCGTGTGGTGGCCATCGCCATGACCGGGGGTGCGTTGCTGCTGCTGGTGTGCGCCACCGGTTGGCTCGGTGCCGTGGGCACCATGGTGGCGCTGGCCGCCACCGGTTTCGCCGTGGGCGTGGGCGGGCCCAGCCGCGACATGATGATCAAGAAGGCGACCCCCAAAGGCGCCACCGGCCGTGTGTATGGCACGGTGTACTCGGGACTCGATGTGGGCTTTGCCCTGTCGCCGCTGATCTTCGGCCTGACCATGGACCGCGGCTGGTACGGGCTTACGCTGGCGGGAGCCGCGCTGGTGTTGATGGTCTCGGTGTATGCTGCGGTGGGCGTGGGCCAGCGCACGGCAGCGGGGCGCTAGCGAGCGCGGCACAATGCCGCCATGACTTCAAAAATTGCTGGACACCTGCTGATTGACTGCCTGATCGCCCAGGGCGTGACCCACGCTTTCGGGGTTCCGGGTGAGAGTTACCTCGCCGTGCTCGACGGCTTTCACGCACGCGCCGACCGCATCCGTTTCGTCACCAACCGGCAGGAAGGCGGCGCGGCCTTCATGGCCGAGGCCCAGGGCAAGCTCAACGGGCGCCCCGGCGTGTGTTTCGTGACGCGAGGGCCCGGTGCCACCAACGCGTCCATCGGTCTGCACACCGCGTTTCAGGACAGCACGCCCATGGTGCTGTTCATCGGCGATGTGGCCAGCGACGCGCGCGACCGCGAGGCCTTTCAGGAGGTCGACTATTTGTCGTTCTTCGGCCCGTCCACCAAGGGCATGGCCAAACGCGTGGAGCGCATCGACGACGCGCGCCGCATTCCCGAATACGTGGCGCGTGCCTTCGCCACCGCCATGAATGGCCGGCCCGGCCCGGTGGTTCTGGTGCTGCCCGAAGACATGCTCACGCAGACCGTGGAGGCGCAGCCCCTGCCGCGCGTGGAGCCGGTGCAGGCCTGGAGCGACCCGGGTGCGTTGCGCGAGCTGCGCACGCTGCTGCTGGCCAGCGAGCGGCCACTGGTGATCGCGGGTGGCGGCGGCTGGACGCCGCAGTCCGCCGCCGCGCTGCAGCGTTTTGCCGAGAACTGGCAACTGCCGGTGACCAACGCCTTCCGCTTCCAGGACACCTTTGACAACCACCACGCGCTGTATGCGGGCGACGTGGGTCTGGGCATCAACCCCGCACTGGCCGCGCGCGTGCGCGAGAGCGACCTGCTCATCGCCATCGGCCCGCGCCTGGGCGAATCCACCACCGGCGGCTACACGCTGATCGAAGCACCGGTGCCGAAGCAGAAGCTGGTGCACATCCACGCCAGCGCCGAAGAGCTGGGCCGGGTGTACCAGCCCACCCTGGCGATCAACGCCACCATGAACGCGGCGGCGCGCAGCCTCGAGGTGCTCACCGCACCGCCCACCGTGCCATGGAGCGGCTGGGCGCAGGCTTGCCATGCCGACTACCTGGCCAACATCGACCCCGCCAACGGCGGCATCACCTTGCCCGGCACCATCGACATGCCGGCCATCATCAACACGCTCCAGCAGCACTTGCCGGCAGACGCCGTGCTCACCAACGGCGCGGGCAACTTTGCGAGCTGGCTGCACCGCTTCTTCCGCTACCACGGCCTGGTCAAGGGCCACAAGACGCAACTGGCACCCACCAATGGCGCCATGGGCTACGGTGTGCCGGCCGGCATCGGTGCGGCCATCCTCACCGGGCGCACGGCCTTCACCATCGCGGGTGACGGCGATTTCCTCATGAACGGCCAGGAACTGGCCACCGCGGTGCAGCACGGCGCGAAGAGCATCGTGCTGCTGCTCAACAACGGCAGCTTCGGCACCATCCGCATGCACCAGGAGCGCGAGTACCCGGCCCACGTGAGCGGCTCGGGTTTGTCCAATCCGGACTTCTGCGCGCTGGCCCGTGCCTATGGTTACGCGGCCGAACGCATCACCCATACCGCGGAGTTCGAGCCCGCGCTGCAACGCGCGCTGGCCGCACCCGGCGGCAGCGTGATCGAGGTGATGATCGATGTGGACGTGATCACCACCCGTGGCACGCTGAGCGCCATCCGGGCGCGCGCCCAGGCCTGACCCTGCGGCCTTGGCGGCCTTGGCGGCCAGGGTGCTTGGTGAATACATCACAAATGCGCTGGCACTTCCGTACACCGCCTGAAGGGCAGGGCTGCCTAGACTGGTTCATCCAATCAGAAGGAGAACGGTCATGGCTCTGTCCACAGGAACGGCGAGGTTTTCGGGCTCAGACGACGCGTTTGATCTCGGCACGCAGCACCCGCTGGGCCGTACACACCTGCTCAGGGCGCTCGACGAGGTCGACTACGGCGTCCTGATCATCGATGCGCAGGGCACGATCCTGCACGCCAACCACCTCGCGCGGCACGAGCTCGCCAGCGGGCGCATGCTCATGTCCTACGGCAACAGCTTGCTTGGCAGCAACGCCGATTTCACCTCGCAGTTGCAGAACGCCACGGAAGCCGCGTTCCGCGGGCAGCGCCGCCTGGTGTTGTTGAACAAGGGCGAGCGGGAACTCTCGCTGGCGTTCACGCCTCTGAGCCACCCACTCGAGGCCGACACGCCCACGGTGCTGGTGATGCTCTCGCGCCAGAGCGCCTGCGACAACCTCGCTGTGCGCATGTTCGCGCGCACCATTGGCCTGAGCCCGAGCGAAGAAGCGGTGCTCATGGGTCTGTGCCGCGGCCTGGAGATTCCGGAGATTGCGGCCGAGCACGGTGTGGCCCCGTCCACCATCCGCAGCCAGATCAAGACCCTGCGCGAGAAGGCGGGCTCGCCCAGCATTCGCCGCCTGCTCCAGCGCATCAACAGCCTGCCCCCCGTGGTGCCCGCCTTGCGCATCGTCATGCCCATGCCCCACAATTCTTCGGATTCCATCCACCCGTGAGCCTGAATGCCGGTCACTCTGCCTGTTGCCTTTGCCCATCCCAACCAACACATTGAAGCGCTGGCCGCCCAGGGCGTGCAGCGCCGTTACCGCCGCGGCACGCTGCTGATCCAGGAAGGTGAGACCGGCGACACCCTCTACATCGTGCTGCAGGGGCGCCTGCGGGCCTTTCTGTCGGACAACAATGGCCGTGAACTGACCCTGGGCCTGTACGGCCCGCTGGAGTACGTGGGCGAGATGTCGCTGGACGGCGGGCCGCGCTCGGCCAACGTGGAGGCGGCCGAGCCCAGCATCTGCGCGGTGGTGACCCGCGCCACGCTGCTGGCCTACATCGCCGAACACCCTGAATTCGCGCTGGAGCTCATGGCCCGCCTGATCCGCCGTGCGCGGCTGGCCACCGAGAGTGCGCGCAGCGTGGCGCTCATCGACGTGTACGGCCGCCTCGTGCGCCTGCTCAACAGCATGGCGCAAATGCCCAACGAGCAGGGTGAACGCGCGCTCAAGGAGCGCCTGACCCACCAGCAGATGGCGCAGCACCTGGCCTGCTCACGCGAGATGGTGAGCCGCTTGCTGAAGGACCTCGAGACCGGCGGCTACATCGCCGTGCGCGAGCGCTGGATCTGGTTGCTCAAAAACCTGCCCGCGCGCTGGTAACAGTCAAGGCCTGTTGATCAGGCGCCGCGCTTCCTGCGGTGCAGCCGAACTGGTGCCCGCCAGCCGCACCACGCTGCCACTCAAACTGCCGGCGCCCAGCACACCCCACAACGCCGGGTTGTCGTCGCTCACCGCCAGCGTGTCGGGCACTTTCTTCACGCCAGCGCGTTGCGGGCGGCTCGCGTCCGGGTCGGGCTTGCGCGGCGAGTAGCGCGCAAAGTGCCCGCCGGGTGAAGCCTGTCGGCGGGTACCGCCCACACTCACCGTGTTCTGCCCGGTCGAGAGGCTGTTGAAGGTGCCGCTGCGGCGGATGGGGGTGGGGTTGTCCGGGTGGTCCACGAAGCTGCCGATGTTGCCGCTGGTGTCGTACCACGCGTCTTCAAAGTACGACTGCCGGGCCCCGGTGTTCTGGCCCAGCGCCACGTCGTCGCGCTCCACGTAAGCGTCGAACACCACCGGTTCGGTGCCGGTGTTGGTGAGCGTCACTTGCCAGGCACCGAAGGGCGCGGTGGCTGCCTTGGCGTGGCGGCTGAAGGTGGGCGCCAGTGCGAGCAGCGCACAGGTGCTGCCCGTGCCGAGTGCCGAATCGTTCGGAAAGATCAGGCCGCACACAGGGAGGTCATCGGCTCCCAGCCACAAGCCGGACTGGCCTTTGTGCAGCGGCGGCAGGGCCTGCGCATGGCCCGGTGGCGCAACGCTGATCGTCACACCCTGTGCCCCGTAGGGTATCCAGATCTCCAAAAAACTTTGCGTGTGGTCGTCAGGTTGTATGCGCCAGTGCAAGGGCACCGATGCGCCCGGTGCGAGCGTGTCGTTGGCGTGGGTGCGGCTTTGGTAGGCGTTGCCCGCGGGCACCGTTACCTGCAGACGCCCCCCGTACAGATCGATCAGTTGGTCCATCGCAGCCTCCAGGATGGAGCTGCCGTCGTGTGGGCCGGCCAGCGTGCCCCAGCTGATGTTCACCACCAGTTGGGCTTGCGGCGTGCAGCGCGCCAGGATGTACATGAGTGCGTCGAGCACGCTCACGTTCATGGCGCCGCCCGAGGTGTCGAGCACGTTGGACCAATCCAGCTGCACCGCGATCAGATCGCAGCGGCTGGCCACGTCGTCCGTCGGGTTCAACTGATTGCCTTTGCCGCAGGCCAGGCTCATCACGTGCGTGCCGTGGTTGACGGGTTTGCTCAGGTCCCAGAGCTGGAGGTGTTGGTAGAGCGCGTCTTCGTCCAACCGTCCTCCGTGTGTGTACTCGGCCATGGCGTCGTTGATCGCAGCGCCCGAGAGCTCGTGGCCATAGCCCATGTCGCGTGGCCGCGGGCCGGCGCGGGCCGGGTCCAGCGGCGTCTGGTGGTGAGGCTCGTTGCCCGGCCAGTTGCCGTCATCGGTATCGTCCTGGCGCCAGAAGTGTTGGACCCGCGTGCGGCCTTGTGGATTGAGAAACACCTGGTTGGCAAACGCGAGTCCGCCGTCGATCACACCCAGCACCTTGCCGCTGAGCCGATCGGGCGCCACCACGGGGTCCGATCCCGGCGTGCAGGGGTCGTGGATCGGCTGCGTGTGGTGACCCACCGGCAGGCCCAGCTCATAGCGCTGGATCAAGCCGCGCAGCTGCGGGTCTGTGCGCAGCTTCTTGAAGAACTTGGGTTTCGCATGCGCGGTGCAAAAGCGCAGCGCCGGCAGGTTGAGGTACACGCGCGGGATCTGGAGCCACCTGACGTTCGAGGCGTCCACCAGCGCCGGCACATTGGCGTCCGGTGCGAGTTCAATGACGATGGGCAACCACTTCGGCGGTTTGCCTTGGGGTTCCACGCGGTAGCCCGCGAACCTGTCGGCCTCGGCCCAGGCCAGGTAAGGGTCTTGTCCGTCAATCGCGCCCGGCGCGCTCCAGTGAATGCCGGTGAATTCGCCGGTGGGCAGCGGGGACCAACCCGCGGTCATTCGAGGTCCCTTCGTGCTGCGCACGGCGGGGCGAGCTTGCTTGGGGCGGCCCGGCGCCGCGCTCATGCCCACTCCTTGAGCGCTTCCTCCCACAGCCAGGCCACCAGAGGTGCATTGCCCACGCCCGTGGCACTGGCCGATCGGGTGCAGGCGTGGCCGCTGGTGTGGTCCATCGACTGGTGCAGGTTGAAGTCCAGCGGTTCGCCGTTGGGGCCTTCGAACAGGCGGCCGTCGAAACCGCGCTCGTGCACCTTGGTGCCGGTGGCACGCGCCACCAGGAATTCGGCGAGTGCCGTGCCGAGCAGGCGTCCGGCCGCGCTGTCCACCGGAAAATGCACACCGGCCACCACACGGTTGGTGGCAATGCGTGCGGCCAGTCGCTGCAGCTGTTCGCGGCTCTCGGTGCCGTTGGGCGTGCCGTTCGTGGGCGACGCTGCGTTGAGCAGTGCCTCCAGCAACACGGCAAAAGCAAACGCTTCGGTGGCGTGGCCGCTCGGCCAGCTGCCGTGCCCCGGTGTTTCGATCATGGGCTGGATCTGCGGCGACATCGCCACCGGGCGCAGGCTGGCGAAGATGTGCTTGAAGCGCATCTCCACATGCACACACAGCGAGAACATGAGGTCCATGAGCTGCAGGGTCTTCTTGTGGCGGTGTGCTGTGAGCCCCACCACGGAAGACCAGAACGCCACGGGCAGCCCCGTTTGCGCCACGATTTCGGCGGCGCGATCGGCGCGCAGGTCGGCGTAGGCGGCCGTCAGATCGAGCTGCTTCTTGAACTGCTGCTTGGTGGGCGCGCGCAGCTTCACCAGGGGCTTGCGCTGGATGTTGCTGGCCTGCAGGTTGGCGAACTCCAGCATCGCTTCCTTGGGGCCGCTGCGTGTTCTGAAGAGCAGGCCTTCGACGAGATCCGAGAAGCAGGCTTCGACGCGGGGGCCGTCGGCCCACAGGGCCAGGTTGACTGCCTTGTCGAAGGCGGGCTCGTTGACATGAAGGTTCGCGCCGACGAAGGGGCCGACGATGGCGGCACGGCTCAGGATGAGGGCGTCGGCCGACACGATGGACCCGCTCATGCCACCGCTCATGCCACCGCTCATGCCACCGCTCATGCCACCGCTCATGCCACCACTCATGCCACCGCTCATGCCACCACTCATGCCGCCGCTCATGCCACCACTCATATCAGCTCCTTGACTATTAGTGAACGGGAAGTCCCAACTGGGTCAGGGCACTTGCTACGCGCTTGCGCAGTGGGCTGTGTCCGCCCGCGGCCATGTACTTTGCAATCGTCAGATCGGGCTGAAGCGCACGCATCAGTTCAAATGCTTCCTTTGCTGCTGCGACACCACCACTTTCCAGTTGGGCAACGATCAAGCATCGGATCGTCGGTAGGTGATATCGATTCTTCGAGAGCGATGAGCGACAAATCTCGACGGCTCTCTCCCACTGTTCCATGGCTGCACAGCTCGTTGCCAGCAT
The DNA here is from genome assembly GCF_001713375.1 of Hydrogenophaga sp. RAC07. Classification (NCBI taxonomy): domain Bacteria; kingdom Pseudomonadati; phylum Pseudomonadota; class Betaproteobacteria; order Burkholderiales; family Comamonadaceae; genus Hydrogenophaga; species Hydrogenophaga sp. RAC07. Next base: position 2,138,726 of record NZ_CP016449.1, on the reverse strand, counting down.
CATTTCGAAATAGTACTTCTGCGGATCCAGTGGCGAGAGATGCAGGGCATTCTCGGCTTCCACCATCGAATCCTCGGGTGTGCCCCACATGGTTGACCACACGCTGTTGTACAGCCAGGCCATCGGATCGTTCGGGTTGCTCTGCGTAGCTTCCTGGAGCAGCCGATGCGATGCATCCACGTCTTCACCCAGGTGGCAGAGCGCATGCCCCTTGATGGCCATGGCCAGGGAGCTGGCGGGCTCCAGATCGAGCGCGCGGTCGGCGGTGTCGATGGCGCGTTGAAAGTCTCGCGCGGGTTCGCTTGAGAGCCCTTGCACCACCTGCATGATGTGCCACTTGGCCAGCCAGGCCCAGGGTGTGGCCACGCGCTTGTGACGATCCACCACCGCCTCCAGCAACTGGTGGCTGCGCTGCAGGTCTCTCGGCGTGGAGCGGTGCATCAGCGTGATGCCACCGAGCAGCAATGCGTTGCTGTCCAGTTGAGGCAAGGGCAGCACCAGCGTGCGTTGCACCACATCGTGCAGCAACGCCCTGGAGCAGGCCGAGCACAAGGCATCCAGCAGGGCGCTCTGAACTTCCATCAGGTCGCGCACGTCGCCGGTGAGCCGATCGGCCCAGATCACTTCTTCGCGGCGGTTGTCGGTCAGCTGGGCCATGATCACGACCTTGTCGCCGTAGGTCACGTAGCTGCCGCCCAGCACAAAGGTGGCCTCGAGGTGCCGACCGATCTCGCCCGCGGACGAGGTGCGACCCCGGAACGCCGTGGTGGACAGGCGGGAAATCACGCGGAGGTCAGGACTGCGGGCGAGTTGTGCGATGACCCCGTCTGCAATCAACTCACCGATGACGAACTGCTCGGCCGCGTGGCTGCGCGTTTCGAACGGCACCACGGCAATGGACGGGCGGAAGTCCAGCGCAGTGCCTTCGGGCACCTGCGCGCGGAGCGCAGACGACCCTGCGGTGACCGAATGGATGGCCCAGGTGCGAACCGGCTCGGGCCAGTGCTTCAGGTAGTTTTCACCACGGTCTTCCACCTCAGCGTCCATGCCGACCACGATGCCGTCGAACACGCTGGCGGTGATGATGGTCTCGCCCGGTGCGGCCAGGTCGGCCACGCGGGCAGCGAGATTCACCCCGTGGCCGTAAACATCGTTTTCGTCGGCATACAGATTGGTGGCGTTGAGTCCCGCCCGAAGGTAGAGACGCTGGCTCGCAGGCAAGGTGTCATTGAGCGGGGCAAAGTACTTGTGCAGCGTCAGGGCCGCGCGCACCGCGTCGGTGGGCTGGTCAAACTCCACCAGCATGCCGTCGCCCAGGCTCTTGACCATGCGACCCTTGCATTCGGGCAGCACCACGGTGGTGGCGTGGTGCACGAAGCCGCGCCACTGGTTGACCACCGCCGCCTCGTTGGCGGCCATGAGCCGCACCGACTCCACCAGATCCATCACCAGCACCACCTTGTGCAGTTGCTGGGGCAGGGCGGGCGCTGTCGCCATGGCACCGTTGACCGCTTGGGCCGGAGTGCTGGATTGGGAGCTGCTGTTCATGCCGGTGGGGGTATGCGGGTTGCGTTGCAGTTTCTCACAACTGACCCTGGATGCCGTCAGTGCGATAGCCAAAAACAGCAAAGCCGACTCGCGTCGGCTTTGCTGGCGGTCACACCCGATGGGGTGCGAGGGCCCGGATCACTTCAGGTGGTCGTTGACCAGCTTGGTCATCTCGAACATGGAGGCCTGGGCCTTCTTGAAGATTTCCTTGAGCTTGGCGTCGGCATTGATCATGCGACGGTTGACCGAGTCCTGCAGCTTGTTCTTCTTGATGTAGTCCCAGATCTTCTTGGTGACTTCGGTGCGCGGCAGGGGGCTGGCACCCACGATGGCGGCCAGAGCGGCGCTGGGGGTCAGCGCTTTCATGAACGCGGCGTTGGGCGTGCGCTTCTTGGCTGGGGCGGCTTTCTTGGCGGCGACCTTCTTGGCGGGAGCAGCCTTTTTGGCTGGAGCGGCTTTTTTGGCCGGAGCAGCTTTCTTCGCAGGAGCCGCTTTCTTCGCAGGCGCAGCCTTCTTGGCAGGTGCCGCGGCTTTCTTGGCCGGAGCGGCCTTCTTTGCCGGAGCAGCAGCCTTCTTGGCCGGAGCCGCTTTTTTAGCGGGAGCTTTCTTCGCAGTTGCCATGGTTGAATTTCCTTCTAGAAGTTGACTGACTTCCCAGTGGAAAACGCGCTTTCACACTGGTGTCTCGGATGCTAATGGAGATGCCTGTGCAATCCAAGGTGGGCAACGCGGTTTTTTCTCCGTTTTGAGAGGGGGAACGCGGCTTTTTGGCGGGGAAAACAACACTTCGATGCGCCCGAAGCCAAGCGCGGCGGGGCTTGCGGGCGCATCTGCTCCAATGCGGCGCAGCCTTGCTCATTGCGCGCGAACCACTTTTCAGAGGACACACCATGACCGACACACCTGCTTTTGCCACCTGCGATCTGTGCGACGTTCACAAGAACGACAGCTCCGGCGCGTTTCGTGTGCTGCCGCCGGTGTTCCGCGACTTCGGTGCGGTGCAGCGGTTTTGTGGGTCGGTGGTCACCGTCAAATGTTTTGAAGACAACTCGCTGGTGAAGGCTGCGGTGGACAGCGCGGGCGAGGGTCGAGTACTCGTGGTGGACGGTGGTGGCTCGCTGCGCCGCGCACTGCTCGGCGGCAATCTGGCTGCAGCTGCTGCGCGCAACGGCTGGGCCGGTGTGGTGATCGATGGTTGTGTGCGCGATGTGGCCGAACTGGCCGCAAGCAACACCGGCATCCGCGCGCTGGCCTCCATGCCGCTGCCCACCGAGAAACGCAACGAAGGCCAGCGCGATGTGGCGGTGCAGATCCAGGGTGTGTGGGTGAGGCCGGGCGACTGGCTCTATGCCGATGAAGACGGCATCGTGGTCGCCGACCGAGCGCTCAACTAGGCGGTCGCTTCGCTGGGCCGCCCCAGGCAAGGCCAGCCCCCTTGGGATCAGCGACCCGCGCCGCTTGGTGGTTAGGCCGTGATGCCTTTGTGGAGCATGTACGCCGCCAGCATGTAGAGCAGGCCGGCGAACACGCGCTTGAGCGATTTCACCGGCAGCGCGTGCGCTGCCTTCACACCCAGTGGTGCCATGAGCACGCTCACGCAGGCGATCACCACCAGCGCTGGCAGGTAGATGTAGCCCACCGCGCCGGCGGGCAGGTTCTGCACGTTCTGGCCGGCCACGATGTAGCCCACCGCGTTGGCCAGCGCAATCGGAAAACCCAGCGCTGCGCTGGTGGCCACGGCGTTGTGGATGGCGACGTTGCACCAGGTCATGAAGGGCACGCTCACGAAGCCGCCACCTGCGCCGACCAGGCCCGAGAGAAAACCGATGACGCCGCCCGCACCAAGCAAGCCCGGCGTGCCCGGAATGGTGCGCGTGGGCTTGGGTTTCTTGTCGAGCAGCATCTGCGTGGCCGAGAAGCTCACGAAGCCGGCGAAGAAGAACGCGAGCCAACTGCCTTTGAGCAAGGCAAACACGCCCAGGCTGGCAATCATGGAGCCCAGCACGATACCGGGGGCCAGGCCTTTGACGATGTCCCATCGCACGGCGCCGCGTTTGTGGTGGGCGCGCACGCTGGAGATGGACGTGAAGATGATGGTGGCCATGGAGGTGGCGATGGCCATCTTGACCGCGAGGTCCGCCTCCACACCCCGGGTCGAGAGGATGAAGGTGATGAAGGGCACCATGAGCATGCCGCCTCCGATTCCCAACAAGCCGGCGAGGAAGCCGGTACCCAGGCCGAGCGCGGCCAATTCAAGAATCAACAGGGGATCTAGAGGCATGAAAGGTGTCTGCAAGTGCCGCCGGACCGGCATCCTGAACCGGGGTTCAGGTGGGCAAGGGCAGCGTGGCTTCGGGATCGTCTGACGCGAGACGCTCACGCCAGCCACGCAATGTACCAAGCCCGGGCTCTATGAGCATTGGTTCAAGGAAATATAAAGCCCGGCGCGCACTGCAGACGAGCAAATTGTAGGTGCTGCGCATGGCCTGCGCGGGCTGGGGGGAAAGAAAAGAAGCCGCAGTGACGGACGGTGCCAAAGCACACGCGACAGGGTCAAATCAGACGACCGTCCTTGTCGAGTGTCTGGTCGAGCCGACGCATGAGTTCGTCCACGCGCGCTTGCGTGTGCGGGTCCAGCGGATCGTGATCAAACGCGCCACCGGCTTCGGCAAACGCGCTGTTGTCAGCCTGGCCGAACGACGATGCCTGGAAGCTCTCGGCTTCGAGTCGTTCGGCTTCTTTCTGCGAGAGTTCAAATGCCAGGTTGAGTGACGCCAGCACCGCGATGCGGTCGCGCGCTTTCACCTTGCCCGCGTCGCGGATGCGGCACATGGCCGTGTCCACACGCTCCACCGCGTCGAGCAAGGACGACTCGCCACCGGGTGGGCACGAGAGCAGGTAGCTCTGGCCCATGATCTGAACCTCGATCTGTTTGCTGCCGGGCTTGTTCACGTGTGGTCCTTGTGGATGTCGGACGGCGACCGGGCCGTGTCGACCGGGCTGGGGGCCAGGCGTTCGAGCAGTGCATCGATGCGGGCGCGCGCTGCCATCAGTCGGGATTTGAGCGAATCGCGCTCGGCCTGCAACGAGTGCACCTGCTCGACCAGCAGGGCATTGGTGCGCTGCAGTTCTTCGTGTCGCAACAGCAGGCGTTCGACACGTTCGGTGATCTGGTCAAGGTGCTTGGGATCGGCCATGGTGGGGACTCGCAGTTTTCACATTGTAGGGTTGGCCCAGGCGGGTGCGGCTTAGAATGCCGCTTGTTGGTGCTCGCGGTGTGGTTCACATGCCGCAGTTCAACGGGAAGCAGGAGGGCGAGTCCACAAGGGCGAACCTAACCTGCGCTGCCCCCGCAACGGTAAGCAGACGAGAGACCCGACGCAGATCGGGCCACTCCGCTTTCATCACGCAGCCACTGGACGACACACCGTGTCGACTGGGAAGGCGATGAAGGTTGTTCTGTCAGCCCGGATACCGGCCAACAAGGTGGTGGTGCGTCTGGCGACAGGCGCGTTGCCGTGACGCTCAGGCACCGTCGGGGAAGGCGGTGAGGGCTTTGTCTCTTGTTTCTTCATCATGAAAATCCAAAAACTGCGCGCGCCTCTGGCCGCGCTGCCGCTGGCCGTTCTGGCAGCTTTGCCCTCGCACGCCCAAACCGACACCTACGCGCTGCTGAAAGAAACCGTGGTGACGGCAACCCGCGTCGAAACACGCACCGATGCCGTGCTCAGCGACGTCGTGGTGATCGAAGCCGAGGTTCTTAAGCGATCGGCTGGCCGTTCGCTCTCCGAAGTGCTCTCACGCAACGCCGGCTTGCAGATGTCGGCCAACGGCGGCCTGGGCAAACAGTCCGGTCTGTTTGTGCGGGGGACCGAAACGCGCCACGTGCTGCTGCTGGTTGACGGCGTTCGTTACGGTTCCTCAACCGCTGGCTCGGCCAGCCTGGACAACATCCCGCTGGGCATCATCGACCGCATCGAGGTCCTCAAGGGACCGGCCTCTGCGCTCTACGGCAGCGATGCGGTGGGTGGCGTGGTGCAGATCTTCACCAAACGTGGCACCAAAGGATTTCACCCCGGCGCCAGCGTGACGCTGGGCAGCTACGGCCACCGCGCCGCATCTGCCGGCCTGAGTGGTGGCACCGACAGCTTCACATACTCGCTCAACGCCAGCACGCTGCGTGAGACCGGGTTTTCGGCGACCAATCCGAAAGTTGCTTCGAACGGGCACAACCCCGACGACGACGGCTTCGATCAGGACAGTGTTTCGGCTTCGATGCGTTGGACGCTGGCGCCGGGCTGGTCGACCGACCTGCAGTTCACCCAGGCCGACGGCACCACCGAGTATGACCAGGGGCTCAACCCGTTCGAGGTTCGCACCGACGTGACCACCCGCGTGGCCGCCTGGGGGCTGGAGCGCCATTGGTCGGCCGATTCGCGCACGAAGTTCAAGCTGGCACGCAGCGACGACAACGCCACCAGCCTGACATCGACCTCGACCTCGCGCTTCAACACGGCGCAGACCCAGGCCACCCTGCAGCACGACTGGGACACTGTCGTTGGCAACGTGATCGTGGGCCTGGAGTCGATCAAGGAGGCGGTGTCTGGCACGCAGACCTACTCTGTGAACAGCCGCACCACCAACGCCGGCTTCGTCGGGGTGCAGGGCCAGGGCGGCCAACACCTGTGGCAGGCCAACCTGCGGCGCGACAGCAACTCGCAGTTCGGTGGCGCCACCACCGGCTTCGCCAGCTATGGTTACCAGATCACGCCGCAGTGGCGCCCGCACATCGCTTATGGCACTTCGTTCAAGATGCCGTCGTTCAACACGCTGTACTGGGTGTCTCCCACGTTCAACGGCAACCCGAGCACCCAACCCGAGCGCGGCAAGAACCGTGAGGTGGGTCTGACCTACAGCCGCGGCATGCACGAGGTGAAGCTCACCCGGTTCGACAACCGGGTGCGTGGCTTCATCACCACCCAGCCGGTGGTGACCAACGTGCCCAGGGCCCGCATGGAAGGCTGGTCGCTGGGCTACACCGGCTCAGTGGGCGCGTGGGCGTGGAACGCGAACCTGGAGCTGCTGGACGCTCGCAACCTGACCAACGGCCTGAAGCTGCAACGCCGTTCGGATGAGGTGCTCACCCTGAACCTCGACCACCGCGTCGGCGCCTGGACCTGGGGGGCTTCGCTACTCGCCCAGTCCGACCGTTTTGACAACGCTGCGAACACCTTGCGCCTGCCTGGTTTTGCGACGCTGGACCTCCACACGGGTGTGCGCGTTGCCAAAGACTGGTCGCTCAACCTGCGCTTGAACAACCTGGCCGACAAGGTGTACGAGACCGCTCGCGGCTACAACCAGCCTGGCCGGGCGGCTTACGTCACGCTGGACTGGCGGCCGATGAAATGACCGCGATGTGCCCGGCCATCCTGGTGGCGGCCCCGGCCTCCGGCCAGGGCAAGACCACCGTGGCGTCGGCGCTGGCGCGCCTGCATGCGCGGGCCGGTCGGCGCGTGCGGGCTTTCAAGTGCGGGCCCGACTTTCTGGACCCGCACTGGCTCGCACTGGCCACCGGGCAGCCGGTGCACAACCTCGACCTGTGGATGACCGGTGAAGACGACGCCCGGGCACGCCTGCATGCCGCTGCGGCGGAGTCCGACCTAATCGTTGTTGAAGGCGTGATGGGCTTGTTCGACGGAGAGCCCAGCGCTGCCGACCTCGCGCAGTGCTTTGGTTTGCCGGTGCTGGCGGTGATCGATGCTTCGGCCATGGCGGGCACCTTCGGTGCACTGGCGTTTGGATTGCAGCATTTCCGTCCCGGCTTGCCCTGGGCCGGGGTGCTGGCCAACCGGGTGGCCAGTGCGCGCCATGCGCAGATGCTGCAGGACGCGCTGGTGGGTGACGGCACGCGAACGGACTCGTTCTTTCTGGGTGCGGTCATGCGCGATGCTGCGTTCTCGCTGCCCGAACGGCACCTTGGACTTACCGTGGCGTCTGAAATCCCTGATGCGTTGGCACGGCTGGACGCAGCGGCCGATGCCCTCGCGGGCACGCCCCTGGGGCGTATGGACACTGCGGCGCTGGCGCAGTGGTCGGTGTCTTTTGCGTCACCTTCGGTGCCGCCCGCGCAAACACCTTCGCTGTCGGGCAAGACCATCGCGGTGGCAAAAGACGCCGCCTTCTGCTTCGTTTACCCGGCCAACCTTGACGTGCTGCGTGGTCTGGGTGCCGAGCTGGTCTTTTTCTCGCCGCTGGCCGACGATCCGCTGCCGCCGTGCGATGCGGTGTGGTTGCCCGGTGGCTATCCCGAATTGCACGCGACCACGCTGTCCTCGGGCACCGCCTGCCGAGCCGGCCTGAGCGCGCATGTGAAGGCGGGTCGGCCCTTGTGGGCGGAGTGCGGCGGCATGATGCTGTTGTTCGACACCTTGGTGACGCTCGAGGGCGAGACCCATGCGATGTGGGGCTTGCTGCCAGGGACCGTGGCCATGCAGAAGCGCCTGGCCGCGCTCGGGCCGCAGCGGCTCACGCTCCCCGCCGGCGAACTGCGCGGCCACACGTTTCATTACTCGCGGTGCGAGTCCAGCCTGGAGCCGGTGCGGCGCACCGAGCCCGCGCGCGGCGGTGCCAGCGGCGCGGGCGAAGCGATGTACCGTCTGGGTTCCGTGCAGGCGACGTACTTCCACGCCTGGTTTGCATCCAGCCCGGCGGCCACAGCGTCGCTGTTCCTGCCAGGAGGCACCGATTGACCAACACCCTCGGCCCGCAGCGCATCGTCTGCCTCACCGAAGAGACCACCGAGTGGCTTTACCTGCTGGGGCAGGAGAGCCGCATCGTCGGCATCTCGGGCTACACGGTGCGCCCGCGCCGGGCGCGCGAAGAAAAACCCAAGGTCAGTGCCTTCCTCAGCGCGAAGATCGACAAGATCCTGGCGCTGCAGCCGGACTGCGTGTTCGGTTTTTCGGATCTGCAGGCCGACATCGCGGCGCTGCTGATCCGTGCCGGCGTGCAGGTGACGGTGTTCAACCAGCGCAGCGTGGACGAGATCCATTCCATGCTGTTCCAGGTGGCGGCCATGGTGGGTTGCGCTGATGCCGGCCTGGCGTGGATCGAGGCCAACCGGGTGCGGCTGGACGGCATTCGCCAATCGGTGGAGTCATTGCAGGCGCAGGGCAAGCGCCGCCCGCGTGTGTTCTTTGAAGAATGGGACGAGCCGCACATCAGCGGCATCCGCTGGGTGTCGGAGCTGCTGGGCATCGCTGGCGGCGACGACTGTTTTCCCGAGCTGGCCACGCAGTCGCTGGGCAAGCACCGCATCATTGCCGACGGTGCCGAGATCGTGCGCCGCAACCCCGACATCATCATCGGCTCGTGGTGCGGCAAGAAGTTCCGGCCCGAGAAGGTGGCCGCGCGCGCCGGCTGGCAGGACGTGGCCGCCGTGAAGACCGGGCAGTTGTTCGAGATCAAGTCGGCCGACATCCTGCAGCCGGGTCCGGCGGCACTCACCGACGGGGTGGCCCGGATGCACCGCATCGTGTCTGACTGGATGCACGAGCATGGTTGAGATCGCGCGCAGCGAATTCATCCTCGGTGGCCAGAAAAGCGGCAAGTCGCGCCGCGCCGAGATGATCGCCAAACAGTGGTTGGACGCCACCGTGGCGCACCGCGCGTTGCTGATCGCCACCGGACAGGCCTGGGACGACGAGATGCGCGAGCGCATCGCCAGGCACCAGCGCGATCGCATGGTGCGTGTGCCCGGCATGGTCACGTTGGAAGAACCTCTGGCTCTCGCCGAGGTGCTGCAGCGGCACAGCGCGCCCCACACCCTGGTGGTGGTGGACTGCCTCACGCTGTGGCTGACCAACCTGTTGATGCCCGCGCAAGGTGCGCCGCTGGACGCGGAGCTGCCGATCAGGGAACTGTGCCGCGCCATCGAACAGGCCAAGGGCCCGGTGGTGCTGGTGGGCAATGAAATCGGCCTGGGTGTGATTCCGATGGGGCGCGAAGTGCGTTCCTTTGTGGATGCGCTGGGGGGTCTGAACCAGGCGGTGGCGGCGGTCTGTTTGCGTGTCACCTTGATGGCCGCCGGCCTGCCGCTGACATTGAAGGAACCCGGGTGAAACACATGCTCATCGGACGCTGGCTGAGTGCCGTCGCCTTGCTCTGCTGGGCCGGCGCATTGCACGCGGCGGGCCTGCAGGTGACCGACGACCGCGGCGTTGTGGTGTCGCTGCCGCAGTCGCCGCAGCGCATCGTCTCGCTCTTGCCATCGCTCACCGAGACGGTGTGCGAACTCGGTCAGTGCCACCGGCTGGTGGGCGTGGACCGGTATTCCAACCACCCTGCGTCGGTGCGCGCGCTGCCCAAGGCGGGCGGCGGCATCGATCCCAACATCGAAGCCATCGTGGCGCTCAAACCCGACGTGGTGCTGATGGCCACGTCGTCGCGCGGTGTGCAGCGGCTCGAAGCGCTGGGTCTGAAGGTGCTGGCGATGGAGCCCAAGAGCTCGGCCGACGCGCAACGTGTCATGGGCAAGCTGGGCCAGTTGCTGGAAGTGCCCGATGCCCAGCGCATCTGGCGCGCCATCGACGCCGGCGTGATGGCGGCGGCGCAGTCGTTGCCGCCCGGAGCACGTTCGCTGCGCGTGTACTACGAGGTCAGCGCGGGTGGTTACGCCGCCGGCACGCAGTCGTTCATTGGCGAACTGATGGCGCGCCTGGGCGTGCAGAACATCGTCACACCCGATCTCGGCCCGTTTCCGCGCATCAACCCCGAGTACGTGGTGCGCGCCAACCCCGACCTGATCATGATCGGCGCCCGCAACGTGCATGGCATGGCGCAGCGCCCGGGCTGGAGCGGCATGCGCGCCCTGCGCGAGCAGCGCGTGTGCGTGTTCACCGCCGAAGAGTCCGACGTGCTGGTGCGCCCGGGCCCGCGCATGGCCGAAGCCGCGCGGGTGATGGCGCGCTGCATCAGCGAAAAGGGGCTCCGGTGAGCGGAGCCCGCCACAGCCTCTGGCTCGCCTGTGCTTTGCTGGTGGCGGCGGCGGCCGTGCTGCTGCTGGGCGCCGGGGTGGGCAGCACCGGGTTTGACAGCGTGCTGAACGCGCACAACGACCCGGTGGCCTGGCAGATCCTGTGGGACATCCGTTTGCCGCGCACGCTGGGCGCCTGGGTGGCCGGTGGGTTGCTGGGCCTGGCCGGTGCGGTGGCACAGGGCCTGTTTCGCAACCCGCTGGCCGATCCGTACCTGCTGGGCAGTGCCTCGGGCGCGGCGCTTGGTGTGGCGCTGGCGCTGGCCTTGTTCGGCACCTCACCGTTTGCCACCCAGTGGCTGGTGCGCCTGGGACTCACCAGCGCCGCGTTCGCCGGCGCGGTGCTCGGCGTGGTGCTCACGCTGGCCCTGGCCAAGGGCGTTCAGCACACGCTGCGCCTGCTGCTGGCCGGCGTGATCGTGGGTGTGGTGCTGGGCGCCGGGCGCGATCTGGTCACCATCGCTTCGCCCGACACCTTGCAGGCCATGCAGGGCTTCATGCTGGGCAGCACCGGTTTTGTGGGCTGGGCGGCGTGCGGCGTGATGGCGGCCATGTTGCTGGTGGCCGTGCTGGTGGCGGCCTCGCTGGGCCGTGTGCTCGACGGTCTGGCCCTGGGCGAATCCACGGCGCTGAGCCTGGGCCTGCCCCTGGGCGCCGTGCGCGGCGTGCTGGTGGCGGTGCTGGCGCTGGCCACCGGCGCGGCCGTGGCGCAGACCGGTTTGATCGCTTTCGTGGGCCTGGCCTCGCCGCATCTGGTGCGCTCCATCGTCAAGACCACGCACGCCCGGCTGCTGGTGCTGAGCGCCTTGATGGGCGGCCTGCTGCTGATGGCCGCCGACGTGTTGGCGCGCTGGATCATCGCGCCGCAGGAACTGCCCGTGGGCGTGCTCACCGCGGTGCTGGGTGGCAGCTATTTGTTGTGGCTGATGCACCGGCGCCGCCGGCCGGGGAGTGCGCTGTGAAGCACGCTCTTCACACCACCGGGATTGGTGTGTCGCTGGGCGGCACGCCGGTGCTGCACAGCGTCGATGTGGCTTTTGAAGCTTCGCGCTGGACCAGCGTGGTCGGGCCCAACGGCGCCGGCAAGTCCACCCTGCTCAAGGTGCTGGCCGGACTGCTGCCGCACAGCGGCCAGGTGCAGCTGATGGACCGGCCCTTGGGCCAATGGCGCGGCCGCGAACGTGCGCGCTGCCTGGCCTGGCTGGGGCAGGGCGAGCAGGGCGCGGACGACCTCAGCGTGTGGGACGTGGCCATGCTCGGGCGCCTGCCGCACCAGCCCTGGCTGGTGCCGCCTTCGCACGCCGACCGCGTGGCCGTGGAGCAGGCCTTGCGCGCCACCCAGGCGTGGGACTGGCGCGAACGGCCGCTGGGCGCTCTCTCGGGCGGTGAACGCCAGCGTGTGCTGCTGGCGCGCCTGCTCGCGGTGGACGCCGACGTGCTGCTGATGGACGAACCCCTGGCCAACCTCGACCCACCGCACCAGGCCGACTGGCTGCTGCTGGTGCGCGAGCTGGTGGCGCAGGGCAAGACGGTGGTGAGCGTGCTGCACGAGATCGGCATGGCGCTGCATGCCGACCAGATGGTGGTGATGGCGCAAGGCCGCGTGGTGCACCAGGGCGCTTGCGCGGACCCCGTGACCCACCTGGCGCTGGAAGACGTTTTTGACCACCGCATCGCCATCCACCCGCTGGGCGACCAGTGGGTGGCACTGCCCCGTTGAATTTTTGGAGACTGTTGATGCAGATCGAATCCCCCCCCACCGACAAACGCTACGAGAAGCCCGAGGGTGAACGCCGCGGCCTGGTGATCGTGCACACCGGTGATGGCAAGGGCAAAAGCACCGCTGCCTTCGGGCTTGCGCTGCGGGCGTTTGGCCGCACCCACGTGCATGGCAAGCTGGTGAAGATCTTCCAGTTCATGAAGGTCCCTTCGGCGCGTTTTGGTGAGCACCGCATCTTCGAGCAACTCGGTTTGCCCATTGAAGGACTTGGGGACGGTTTCAGCTGGAAGAGCCAGGATCTGGAGCATTCGGCCCAGCTGGCGCGCGACGGCTGGCAGAAAGCACGCGCGGCTATCCTCGGGGGTGAATATTTCATGGTCACGCTCGACGAGCTGACCTACCCGCTGATCTATGGCTGGCTGCCGCTCGACGACGTGTTGCAGACCTTGCGTGAGCGCCCGCGCCATGTGCACGTGGTCATCACCGGGCGGCGCTGCCCGCCCGAGATCATCGAGTTGGCCGACACCGTGACCGAGATGACCCTGGTGAAACACGCGTTCAAGGCGGGCATTCCCGCCCAGCGCGGCATTGAAGATTGAACTTGTTCCCGAAAGAAGAGAGCCATGACCACGACCACCCTGAACGAACAACCTGTGCGCCTCGTGCCACGCCCCTCCGCGGCTCCCGCCACCACCGAACGCTGGTCGGTCGACGATGTGGCCGCGCTGTTCGACCTGCCGTTCTCCGAGCTGATCCACCGCGCGCAGACCGTGCACCGCGAGCACTTCGACCCGACCGAAGTCGAGCTCGCCACCTTGTTGTCGGTGAAGACCGGCGGCTGCCCCGAGGACTGCGGCTACTGCCCGCAGTCGGTGCATTTCGACACCGGTCTGGAAGCCGGCAAGCTCATGGGCGTGGCCGCCGTGCGCGAGGCCGCGCAGCGCGCGAAGCAGGCAGGCGCAACCCGCTTCTGCATGGGCGCGGCCTGGCGCGCGCCGAAGGACCGCGACGTGGACGCCGTGGCCGAACTCGTGCGCGCCGTGAAGGAAGAAGGCCTGGAGGCGTGCGCCACGCTGGGCATGCTCAATGACGGCCATGCCGAAACCCTGCGCGATGCCGGCCTGGATTACTACAACCACAACCTGGACAGCGCGCCTGATTTTTACGGCGAAGTGATCACCACGCGCGACTACCAGGACCGCCTGGACACGCTGGAGCGCGTGCGCGGCGCGGGCGTGAAGGTCTGCTGCGGCGGCATCGTGGGCATGGGCGAGTCGCGCCGCCAGCGCGCCGCGCTCGTGGCCCAGCTCGCCAACCTTGCGCCCGACTACCCGGAGTCGGTGCCGATCAACAACCTGGTGAAGGTGCAGGGCACGCCGCTGGCGGACCAGCCCGACCTGGACCTGCTGGAGTTCGTGCGCACCATCGCCGTGGCGCGCATCACCATGCCGCGCGCCCGCGTGCGCCTCTCGGCCGGACGCCAGCAGATGAGCGAGGCGGTGCAGGCCCTGTGTTTCCTGGGCGGCGCCAACTCCATCTTTTACGGTGAGAAGCTGCTCACCACCGGCAACCCCGACGTGGCGGCCGACATGAACCTGTTGGCCAAGCTGGGCATGCAGGCGCGCCGCGCCTGAGGTTACTGCGATGTCCGTCAACGAAGCCTGGCGCCAGCGCAGCCTCGCGGCGGTGTGGCACCCGTGCACGCAGATGAAGCTGCACGCGCCCGACGGCGCGGCCTTGCCGCTGATTCCCGTGGCGCGGGCCGAGGGCGTGTGGCTGCACGACCACGAAGGCCGGCGCTACCTCGATGCGATCAGCTCCTGGTGGGTCAACCTGTTCGGGCACAACCACCCCGCCATCCGCGCCGCGCTGGTCGACCAGCTCAACACGCTGGACCACGTGATGCTCGCCGGCTTCACCCACGCGCCGGTGGTGGAGCTGTCGGAGCGCCTGTCAGCGCTCACCGGCCTGGGCCACGCGTTCTATGGCAGCGACGGCGCGAGCGCCACCGAGATCGCGCTCAAGATGAGCGCACACCATTGGCGCAACGCCGGACGCGCGCGCAAGAACCGTTTCGTCGGTGTGGCCGGGGGCTACCACGGCGAGACCGTGGGCGCGCTGGCCGTGACCGACATCGCGCTGTTTCGCGAGGCCTACGCGCCGCTGGTGCGCCTGGGCGCCACCGTGCCCAGTCCCGATGCCCGCGCGGCCGCGCCCGGTGAATCAAACGCCGACGTGGCCGAGCGTGCGGCGGCGGCGCTGGCCGACTGGCTGGCCGAACACCACGAGGACACGGCCGCCCTCATCGTCGAGCCGCTGGTGCAGTGCGCCGCCGGCATGGCCATGCACGACGTCGTGTACCTGCGGCGCGCGCGCGAACTCTGCGACCGCTACCAGGTGCACCTGGTGCTCGACGAGATCGCGGTCGGCTTTGGACGCACCGGCACGCTGTTCGCGCACCAGCAGGCCGGCATCCGGCCCGACTTCCTGTGCCTGTCCAAGGGCCTGACCGGCGGCACGCTGCCGCTGTCGGTGGTGCTCACCACCGACGAGGTCTACGCCGCCTTCTTTGATGACCAGGTTGCGCGCGGTTTCCTGCATTCGCACAGCTACACCGGCAACCCGCTGGCCTGCCGTGCGGCCCTGGCCACGCTGGACCTGTTCGACCAGACCGACGCGCTGCGGCACAACGTGGCCACCGGCGAGCGTCTGGCCGCGCAGTTTGCGCCCCTGTCTGCCCACCCGCGTGTGCGCCACGCGCGCCGCTCCGGAATGATCTTCGCGTGGGACGTGTCCAGCAGCCTGCCCGACTTCGCCCGCCGATACGCACGCCATGCGCTCGACCAAGGTCTGCTGCTGCGGCCCATCGGCCACACGCTGTACGCCATGCCGCCGTATGTGATCGACGAAGCCGAGGGGGCCTTTCTGGCCACGGGCGCGCTCGCCGCGCTGCAGGCCACGCTGGCCGAAGAAGAGCCGTTCATCGCGCTCGCGCTGGACGGGGTCTGCGATGGCGTTTGACGGTTGCTTCGTCACCGGCACCGACACCGGCGTGGGCAAGACGCTGGTGAGTGCGGCGCTCTTGCGCGCGCTGGCGCAGCACCACCGACGCGTGGTCGGCATGAAGCCGGTGGCGGCGGGCCTGATCGATCACCAGGGGCAATGGATCAGCGAGGACGTGTTGGCGCTGCGCGAAGCCTCCAGCGTGGCCGTGCCCGCCGAATTCGACAACCCGGTGGCCCTGCCCGATGCCATGGCGCCGCACCTCGCGGCCGAGCGCGCCGGGCGATCCGTGGCCGTGGCCGACCTGTTGATCGCACACCGCGCGCTGAAAGAGCATGCGGACGTGGTGGTGGTCGAAGGAGCCGGCGGCTGGCGTGTGCCGGTCAACGAGCGCGAAACCCTGGCCGATCTCGCCAAAGCCATCGGCGCGCCCGTGGTGCTGGTGGTGGGCGTGCGCCTGGGGTGCTTGAACCACGCCCTGCTGAGCGCCGAAGCCATCCGCGCCGACGGTCTGCAACTGGCCGGCTGGGTGGCCAACGCCATCGACCCCGACATGGCCTGTCGCGACGAAAACATCGACACCCTGCGCCGCTGGTTGCCAGCGCCCCTGCTGGGCAGCGTGCCCTGGCACACACCCACCCCCCGGCCCGGCGAGATCGCACTGGACCTGCCCGCGGCCTGGCGGTAGAGGAAACACGATGAGCTGGTTGAACGAATTCGATGACCGCCTGGCCGCGCTGGACGCCCAGGCGCTACGCCGCCGCCGGCGCGAGGTGGTGCCGGCGCAGGGCGCCCGGCTCTTGGTCGATGGCGAATCCCTGCTGGCCTTCTGCAGCAACGACTACCTGGGTCTGTCGCAGGCGCCCGCGCTGCGCGAAGCGGTGCACGCCGCGGTGGACCGCTACGGCGTGGGGGCGGGCGCGTCGCCCATGGTCAGTGGCCACAGCGTGGCCAACGCGGCGCTGGAGCGCGAACTGGCCGAGGCCGTGGGCCTGCCGCGCGCGCTGTACTTTTACGCCGGCTATGCCACCAACGCGAGCATGGTGCCCGCGCTGGTGGGCGAGGGTGATGCCTTGTTTTCCGACGCGCTCAACCACGCCTGCCTGATCGATGGTGCCCGGCTGTCCAAAGCCCTGGTGCACCGCTACCGACATGCCGATCTGCCGCAACTCGACGCGCTGCTGGCGGCCTGCCCGGCCCGCCGCAAGCTGGTGATCAGCGACGCCGTGTTCAGCATGGACGGCGACATCGCCGACATCGCGGGCCTGCACGCGTTGTGCGAGCGGCACGACGCGCTGCTCTTGCTGGACGACGCTCACGGTTTCGGCGTGCTCGGCCCGCAAGGCCGCGGCGCGCTGGCCGCCACCGGCCTCACCGGGGCACACGCCTCGCCGCGGGTGCTCTACATGGCCACGCTGGGCAAGGCCCTGGGCGTGGCCGGCGCCTTTGTGGCCGGGCCCGATCGGCTGGTGGAGTGGTTGCTGCAGAAAACCCGCAGCTACACCTACGCCACCGCGGCACCAGCCCTGCTGGCCGAGGCGGTGCGCGCCAGCCTGCGCTGCGTGCTGGGGGTCGATGGCGAGCACCGGCGCCAGCATTTGCAGGCGTGCATCGCACAGCTGCGCGATGGCCTGGCGCCCGGCGCCGATGCCGCGGTTGATGCCGCCGGCTGGACCCTGATGCCCTCGGACACGGCCATCCAGCCCCTGGTGATCGGCGACAACGCCGCCGCGCTGGCGGTGATGACGGCCCTGCGCGAACAGGGCTTGTGGGTTCCGGCGATCCGCCCGCCCACCGTGCCGGCGGGCACGGCGCGGCTGCGCATTGCGCTGTCGGCTGCGCATCAGCCCGAGGATGTGGACACGCTGTTGCGCGCGCTGCGCAGCGCGGCCCGCGCCTTGGGCATGCGACCTGCCACCGCATCGATGGCGCCGGTCGAGGCCTGACCACCATGCTCGAACCCCTCTTGCCGGCCATTGCCGCACCGCTCGCGGTGCTGGTGGCGCTCGCGCTGGACCGTGCGCTGGGTGAACCGCCCGCGCGCTGGCACCCGGTGGTGGCCATGGGGCGGTACCTGGACTTCATGGGTTCGCGCGTGGCACCCGCGGTGGACGCCCCGCCGCACGCCGCGCGCGCCTTCGTCGGGGGTGCGCTGGCCTGGAGCTTCGGTGCGGTGCTGGTGGTGGTCCTTGCGATCGTGCTGGTGGGCGCCATGGCCGGCTGGCTGTGGTGGGCGCAGGCGCTGGTGCTTGGTGTCCTGCTCAAACCCCTGCTGGCCTGGCGCATGTTGCGAGACGAGGTGAGGGCAGTGGAAGCCGCGCTGATGGAGTCGCTGCCGGCCGGGCGGGCACGACTGGCCTGGCTGGTGAGCCGCGACGTGAGCGCGCTCGAAGCCGCGCAGGTGCGCGAAAGCGCCATCGAATCGCTGGCCGAAAACCTCAACGATTCGGTGGTGGCACCCCTGTTCTGGTTTGCCATCGCCGGTCTGCCGGGTGCTGCGCTCTACCGCTTTGCCAACACGGCCGACGCCATGTGGGGTTACCGTGGCGAGCGTGGCGGTCGCGACTGGACCTGGGCTGGCAAGTGGGCCGCGCGCGCCGACGACGTGTTGTCGTGGCTGCCCGCGCGCCTCACCGGCGCCTTGCTGGGCCTGTTGGGTGCGGCGAGCGGCATGCACACGCTGGCGGCGCAAGCGCGGCGCACCCCGTCGCCCAACAGCGGCTGGCCCATGGCTGCGATGGCGCTGGCGCTGGACGTGCGGCTGGGCAAACCCGGCGTGTATGAACTGCATGGTGCGGGTCGCAGCCCGCAGGCCGCCGACACCGCGCAGGCGCTGCGGCTGGCCGGCCGCGTGGTGTCCCTGCTCACGGTGGCTGCGGTGCTGTGGGGCGTGCTGGCCTGGAGGTATGCGCCATGACGATCACACACGGCGGGCCCGACGCCCAGGGTGTTCCCCGGTGGGACTTCTCCACCAACGTCAACGCCTGTGGTCCCTGTCCGAGCGCGCTCAACGCTGTGCAGCAGGCGGATGCGCGCCATTACCCCGACCCCGCGTACACGGCCCTGCGCGAATCCCTCGCCGCGTTTCATGCGGTGGACGCTGCGCGCATCGTGCTGGCCGGCAGCGCGAGCGAATTCATCGGCCGCTTCACCGCCTGGGTGGCGCGCGAAGGCGGACAGCAGGTCTGGCTGCCGGCACTGGCCTATGGCGACTACGCCCACGCCGCGCAAGCCTGGCAGTTCGAGGTCGTGCACGACCCGGCGCGTGCCCAGCTGGCCTGGTTGTGCGAGCCTTCGAGCCCGCTGGGCCAGGCCGAGCCGATGGCGCAGCGTGTGGCGGCGTCGGGTGCGCCCGTGGTGCTGGACCGCGCCTACGAACCGCTGCGCCTGAGCGGGCGCTGCAGCCTGGACCCCGCCACGCTGCAAGGCGTGTGGCAACTCTGGACACCCAACAAGGCGATGGGCCTCACGGGGGTGCGCGGTGCGTATGCCATCGCGCCCGAGCGCGCCGGGGCCGAGGCGCGTGCGCTGGACCAGCTCGCGCCCTCGTGGCCCCTGGGCGCGCACGCCGTGGCGCTGCTGGGAGCCTGGGTATCACCCGCCGCGCAAGACTGGCTGGCGCTGAGCCTGCAGACCTTGCGCGGCTGGAAGCGTGAACAGCTGGACCTGCTGGCCGAGTTGGGCTGGCAGGCATTGCCCAGCGAAGCGAACTATGTCTGCGCCGCGCCGCGGCGCCCGCTCGACGCGCCGGCCCTGCGCGCGACCGGCATCAAGCTGCGCGACACCACGTCGTTCGGCCTGCCGAGCCACTGGCGCCTGGGTGTGCTGCCGCCCGAAGCGCAGCGGGCCTTGGGTCAGGCACTGGCCCACGCAGAGGTGATGCAATGACCGCGCGTTGTGTGATGGTGCTGGGCACCACCAGCGGCGCCGGCAAGAGCTGGCTCACCACCGCGCTGTGCCGGCATTACGCGCGGCAGGGCCTCAAGGTCGCTCCGTTCAAGGCTCAAAACATGAGCAACAACGCAAGGGTGGTGGCCGGTGGTGAGATCGGCTCTGCCCAGTACTTCCAGTCGCTCGCCGCGCGCGCCGAACCCGAGGTGCGCATGAACCCGCTGCTGCTCAAGCCCGAGGCCGATACGCGCAGCCAGGTGGTGTTGATGGGACAGGTGAACGAAGCGCTTTCCAGCATGCCGTGGCGCGGCCGCAGCCTGCACGTGTGGCCGCAGATCGCCGCCGCGCTTGAAGCCCTGATGGCGGAGAACGACGTGGTGGTGATCGAGGGTGCGGGTTCGCCGGCCGAGATCAACCTGCACGCCAGCGACATCGTGAACATGCGCGTGGCGCTGCACGCAAACGCGCGCTGCCTGCTCGTGAGCGACATCGACCGCGGCGGCGCCTTCGCCCACCTTTACGGCACCTGGGCGCTGTTGCCCGAAGAAGAGCGCGCGCTGATCCACGGCTTCGTGCTCAACAAGTTCCGCGGTGACGCCAGCCTGCTGGCACCCGCGCCGCAGATGCTGCAGGACCTGACCGGTGTGCCCACGGTGGCCACGCTGCCGATGTGGTGGCAGCACGGCCTGCCCGAAGAAGATGGCGTCTTCGATGACAGGACACGCGCTTCGGGCACCGTGAGCAAGACGGTGGCGGTCATTGCCTACCCCCGCATCAGCAACCTCGACGAATTCCAGCCACTCAAGAACGTGCCGGGCGTGCGCCTGGTCTGGGCGCGCGCACCGGCCGACTGCGCCGGCGCCGACTGGCTCGTGCTGCCCGGCAGCAAGGCCACCGCCGCCGACCTGGCCTGGCTGCGCACGCAGGGGCTGGACCGCGCGATCGCCGCACACGCCGCGCAGGGCGGGGCGGTGCTGGGCGTGTGCGGCGGACTGCAGATGCTGGGCGAGGCGCTGATCGACACGCACGGCATCGACGGCAACGCACCCGGTCTCGGCCTGCTGCCGCTGGTGACGCAGTTCGATCTGCAAAAGACCGTGCGCCACACCCACACCACGTTCGGCACCCTGCATGGCGCGTGGACCGCGCTCTCGGGTGTGGCCGCTGCCGGCTACGAGATCCACCACGGCCAGACCGCCCAGCATCCCGCCATGGCGGCGGGTGGCGACATCGCGCGAGAAGTGCTGCCCAACGGCCTGGGCTGGCAGAACGCGGCGGGCAACGTGCTCGGCGTCTACCTGCACGGCTTGTTTGAAGACCCGCGCGTGCTGCACGCGCTGTTCGGCGCCACCGCACCCACGCTGGACACCGTGTTCAACGGCCTGGCCGATTTCATCAAAACCCACTTCGAGCCCGGCGTGCTCGATCAACTCATCGCACCATGAACACGAACATTGCCGACATCTCCCAACCCGAACTCGCCCGAGCCTTGCAGCGCGCGCTGGACAACAAGACCAAGCCGCTGGGCTCGCTTGGCCGCATTGAAGCGCTGGCGCAGCGCATCGGCCTGATTCTCGGCACCACGGCGCCCGAGCTGCGGTCGCCACAAATGCTGGTGTGCGCGGGCGACCACGGGCTGGCCGCGCGCGGTGTGTCGGCGTATCCCAGCGACGTGACCTGGCAGATGGTGGAGAACTTTCTGGCCGGCGGCGCGGCGGTGAGCGTGCTCGCGCGCCAGCACGGCATCGGCCTCACGGTGGTGGACTGCGGCGTGAAGCACGACTTCGCTGAACGCGACGGACTGGTCATCCGCAAGATCGCACACGGCACGGCCGACGCGCTCGAAGGCCCGGCCATGAGCGCGGAGCAGTGCGCGCAGGCCATCAACAACGGCCGCGAGGTGTTGCAGGGCCTGCCGGGCAACGCCTTGCTGCTCGGTGAAATGGGCATTGGCAACACCTCGGCCGCGTCCATGCTGCTCGCGCGCCTGGTCGGGTTGGACGTGGCCGAGGTCACCGGTGCCGGCACGGGGCTCGATGCGTCGGCCGTCCAGCGCAAGATCGGCATCCTGGGCGATGTGCTCGCGCGTCACGCCGACGCGAAGACGCCACTGGACGCGCTCGCGGCCTTCGGTGGTTTCGAGATCGCCACGCTGGTGGGCGCCGTGCTGCAGGCCGCGGAGGAGCGGCGCGTGATCGTGGTCGACGGCTTCATCGCGACGTCTGCCGTGCTGGTGGCTGCGCACATGCAACCGCACGTGTTGCAGCGCTGTGTGTTCTCGCACCGCTCGGGCGAGCGTGGCCATGTGTTGATGCTCGCCCACCTCAAGGCGCAGCCGCTGCTGGACCTGGGCCTGCGCCTGGGCGAAGGCTCGGGCGCAGCACTGGCCTGGCCGCTGCTGGTGAGCGCGTGTGCGTTGCTGCGCGAGATGGCGAGCTTCGAGGCGGCGGGTGTGTCGCGCAGCGACGAGGCAGCTCCAGCGCGCGCATGACGCAGTTCGTCCGTCATTTCCTGTTGGCCCTGCAGTTCTTCACCCGCATCCCGGTGACAGGGCGCCTGGCCGACTGGGTGGGCTTCAGTCCCGCCATGCTGCGCGCCAGCGCCGCGCATTTCCCGGGTGTGGGCTGGATCGTGGGTGTGCTCACGGCGGCGGTGTTGTGGGGTCTGCTGCTGGCCCTGCCGCCAGTGCCCGCAGCGCCCTGGGTGGCGGCGATTGCCAGCACTGTGTTCGGCGTGCTGCTCACCGGCGCCTTTCACGAGGACGGGCTGGCCGATCTGGCCGACGGGCTGGGCGGCAGCATGGACCGCGGCCGGGCGTTGGAGATCATGAAGGACTCGCGCATCGGCAGCTATGGCGCGATCGCGCTGGTGCTGGTGGTGCTCGCCAAGGTAGCGCTGCTCGCGCTGCTGGCGCAAACGGACGCCTGGCTCGCGGTGGTGGCGCTGTTCGCTGCCCATGTCACCTCGCGCACGGCGCCGTTGTTCGTGATCCGCACGTTGCCGCACGTGGGGGACACACCGCAGTCCAAAAGCAAACCGCTGGCCGAGAGTCTGTCGAATGGCGCGCTGGCTGCGGGCCTGCTGTGGTGGGCGCTGGCCATGGTGCTCGTGGTGTGGCTGCTGCCTGATGTGCCGTGGGCACAGGCCGTGCTCGGCGCCGCGATCGGCCTGGCCTGGATGTGGCGCTTGCTGCAGCGCCGGCTGCAAGGCTTCACTGGCGATGGCCTGGGCGCCACGCAACAGGTGAGCGAAGTGCTGTTCTACCTGGGCCTGGCCCTTGCGCTCTCATGAAACTCTGGCTGCTGCGCCACGCGCGCGTGTTGCTGCCCGACGGCCTGTGTTACGGCTCGAGCGACGTGCCGGCCGACGCCGTGCTCACGCGCGAGGCCGCAAACGCCTTTGCCCCACTGCCGCCACCGGGCACGCCGGTGTGGGTGTCGGGCCTGTTGCGCGCGCAGCAGATGGTCAGCGCGCTGCAGGCCGCGCGGCCCGAACTGGGCGCAGCGCGAATGGACACACGGCTGAACGAAATGGACTTTGGCGCCTGGGAGTTGCAGCGCTGGGACAGCATGCCGCGAAGCGCGTTTGATGAGTGGATGGCCGACTTCGCGCACCACCGCTTTGGTGGCGTCGAGAGCACGCAGATGCTGCTCTACCGTGTGGCCGCCGCGCTGGACGACGTGCGGTCTGCGACCAGCACCGACGTCGTGTGGGTCACGCACGCCGGCGTGATCCGCGCGGTGCGCCACATCGTGGCCACGGGCGGCGCCCACATCGGTGATGCTGCCCAGTGGCCCAAGGACGCGCCCGAGCCGGGTGGCTGGACCTCGCTGTCTTTCTGAAACATCCCCCCACCACCACACCATGACCCCGACTTCCATGTCCTCCCGCCGCCAGATCATGGCTGTGATGATGCTGGTGCTGGCCCTCATCGGAGGCCTGGTGCGCTGGTTCGCGCCACAGCCCTCGCTGGCGCGCGATGTGGGCTCCCTGCTGATGGTGCTGTGGCTGCCCATCGTGGGCAACGTCATCGGGTGGTTGATGCAGCGCGCGCGGGCGCCCAGGCACCAGTTGCAAGGCTTCGTGGCCGGCACTCCTTTCGAGCCCCATGCCCGCATCGAACTCACCTTGCTGGCGGCCGACACGCCCCGCCTCAGCCGTCCGATCCGCGCGGGTCACTTCGATGGCGCCCTGGTGGTGGGCTCCGAAGGATTCACCACCCGCCTGGCGGTGCCCTCGGATGGGGAACCGGTGCCCGAAGTGCCTTGCACGCTGGAGGTTCAGTTCCTGCGCCCCGAGTTGGCCATGGCCCAGCTCACGACAGGCACCCGGTTCGCCTTGTTGTCGGGTCGGACCGTGCTTGGCACAGGCTGTGTATTGCCGCTGGTGCGGTGAGCAGGCGCTGTCAGGCCGGGGTCTTGTCCCTGAAATCGCAGTACGCGATCACCGCGCACTTCGGGCACAGCGGCTTGCGCGCCTGGCACACATAGCGCCCGTGCAGGATCAGCCAGTGGTGCGAATCCACCGCGTAGGCGGGTGGCACACGCTTCAACAACTGCTGCTCCACCGCCAGCGGCGTCTTGCCGGGCGCCAGGCCGGTGCGGTTGCTCACGCGAAAAATGTGCGTGTCCACCGCCATGGTGGGCTGGCCAAAGGCCACGTTGAGCACCACGTTGGCGGTCTTGCGGCCCACGCCGGGCAGGGCTTCGAGCGCTTCGCGCGTGCGCGGTACCTCGCCGCCGTGTTGCTCCACGAGCATGCGGCAGGCTTCCATGAGGTGCCTGGCCTTGCTGCGGTACAGGCCGATGGTCTTGATGTAGCCCTCCAGTCCTTCGAGCCCGAGGTCCAGGATTTTTTGCGGCGTGTTCGCCACCGGAAACAGCCTGCGCGTGGCCTTGTTCACGCCCACATCGGTCGCCTGGGCCGAGAGCAGCACGGCGGCCAGCAGCTCGAACACGCTGGTGTATTCGAGCTCGGTCTGCGGGGTGGGATTGGCGGCCTGGAGCGTGGCGAAGAAGGCTTCGATCTGGGCGGTTTTCATGCGCGGATTCTCACATGCGCTCAGGGCCGCTCGGCCTCGGCGCGCAGCCAGCGCGCGAAGTCCTGCGCGTCGGCGTTGCGGTCGGCGTGGGCCGCGACCTCCAGGTAGTAGCCCCGGCGCGTGGCCGCCGCGCCGCTGCGGAATGGCGCCACGAGTTTTTTCTCGTTCACCAGCGACTGCAGCAGCGGAAGCCGGCCGATCACCACGCCTTGCCCGGCCACGGCGGCGGCGACTGCGTCGGCGTACTGGGTGAAATGCATGGTGTTCTTCATGCGCATGTCCTGCAGGCCCATCACCTGGAACCAGGGGTCCCAGTCCGAGGTGAGCGCAAAACCGGCGGGCTTCTCCATCGTGAGCAGGGTGTGCCGGGCGAGGTCGGCGGGCTGGCGCAGCGGAGCTGTCTTGTCGCGCAGCAGCGCGGGCGCGCACAGGGGCTGCACCATTTCCTCGAACAGCGCCTGCCCCCGGCCCACGCTGGACGGCACAAAACGCACCGCCACGTCGAGCCGCTGTCGCTCCAGGTCCATGATCTCCATCGATGCCGAGATGCGCACGTCCACCTGCGGGTGGCTGGCGGTGAAGCGCGCGAGCCGCGGGATCAGCCACAACGAGGCAAAGCCGTGCGTGCAGGTCATGGCGACCTGTCGCAGGCCCGGGCCGGGCCGCACGCGCGCCGAAGCATCGCGCAGGCGCTCCAGCGCGTCGCGCGTGGCGCGCTGCATCACCTCGCCGGCCTCGGTGAGCGTGAGCGAGCGGTGTCCGCGCTCGAACAGCGCCACGCCCAGGCTCTCTTCCAGCAACTGGATCTGCCGGCTCACCGCCGACTGCGTGAGGCTCAGTTCCTGCGCCGCCTGGGTGAAGCTCAGCGTTCGCGCGGCAACGTCGAAGCAGGGCAGCAGGTCCAGCCGCAGCATCTGCGATCTCGGCATCGGCGGGGGGAGGGTTTTCACATTCTCAAATGGCATACCAGACATTCAAAAAGAGCGTTTGCGCAGTATAGGACCGCTCCGTACAGTCATGCACATCCCTGATGTGAAAGGAGCGTTCCATGAAAACCGAAACCTTGACCGTCGACCTCAACATGCCCCACAAGGCCTTGCAGGTCATTCCCCGGGGCGCGCTGCGCCTGGTCTGCCGCGAGGGCAGTGTCTGGATCACGCTGGACCACGAGCAGCGCGACGTGGTGCTGCAGCCCGGCGAGGTCTTCACCACGCGGCCGCAGCAGCGTGTGATCGCCTATGCACTGAAAGACTCGGTGTTGCGCCTGAGCGGAGCCGCGGAGCCACGCGCAGCCAGTGCGCGAGAATGGTGGCCGTTGTCCACGCTCTCACGGAAACCGCCACCATGCCCTTCACCATTCCCTTTGCCGACCGCCTCAACAACGTAGAAACCTCCGCCATCCGCGAACTCTTCAAGCTGCTGGGCCGGCCCGGCATCATCAGTTTTGCTGGCGGCTTCCCCGACAGCGCGCTGTTCGATGTGGACGGCATTCGCGAAGCGGTGAACACCGCGCTTTCCGAGGAGCCAGGCGCGGCACTGCAGTACGGCGCCACCGAAGGCCACCAGCCGCTGCGCGAGCAGATCGCCAGCTTCATGGCCGGCAAAGGCGTGAGCGGCGTAGCGGCCAACGACCTCATCGTCACCACCGGCAGCCAGCAGGGTCTGGACCTGCTGGGCAAAACGCTGATCTCGCCCGGCGACAAGGTGATCGTGGAAGGCCCCACCTTTCTCGCCACCATCCAGTGCTTCCGCCTGTATGGCGCCGAACTCATCACGGTTCCGGTGGACGGCGAAGGCACGCAGACCGACAAGCTGGAGCAGCTGATTGCCGAGCACAAGCCAAAGTTCGTCTACCTCATCCCCACCTTCGGCAACCCCAGCGGCGCGCTCATGAGCCAGGCGCGGCGCCAGGCGGTGCTCGAGATGGCGGTCAGGCACGACACGCTGATCGTGGAAGACGATCCGTACGGCGATCTGTACTTTGGCGAGGCGCCGCCGCCCAGCCTGCTGGCCCTGAGCGCCGGGGTGCCCGGCAGCCGCGAGCGGCTGGTGCATTGCGGCAGCCTGAGCAAGGTGCTCAGCCCCGGCCTGCGCGTGGGCTGGATGGTGGGCCCGGCCGAACTGCTGGCCAAGGCCACCATGTGCAAACAATTCAGCGATGCACACACCAGCACCTTTGCGCAGGCCACGGCTGCGCAGTACCTCAAGGCCGGGCGCATGCCCGCCACGCTGGCCAGGGTGCGGCAGGTGTATGCCGAGCGTGCCACCACCATGGGCCATGCGCTGCGGCGCGAACTGGGTGAGGCCATCGAGTTCGTGCAGCCGCAAGGCGGCCTGTTCATCTGGGCGCGGCTCACCGGCGCGGGTGGCAAGGTGGCCGGTGGCGCCGAGCTGGCCAAACGCGCGATCGACAAAGGAGTGGCGTTTGTGCCGGGCGCACCGTTCTACGCCCGCAATCCCGACCCCGCCACGCTGCGCCTGAGCTTTGCCACCGTGGGGCTGGACAAGATCGAAGAGGGCGTGGGACGGCTGGCCCAGGCACTCTGATCCAGCGGCTCAGCTGGGGTCGGTCGACTCGAACTGCGCGGCGTTCTTGCCTTTGAACGGCGCGTAGAACGCCTTGATGGCCGCCATGTCGGCCTCCACATCGCCGGTGGGTTCGAACAGCGGACCCAGGCCGCTGATCTTGCGCTCGTAGTCCATGTAGGCCATCACGATGGGCACCTGCGCCTCGCGGGCGATGTAGTAGAAGCCGGTCTTCCAGTAGCGCGTCTTGCTGCGTGTGCCCTCGGGCGGCACGATGAGCTGCAGCGGCCCGTCGGCCTCGCGGATCGCCTGGGCCGATGCCGCCACCAGGTTGGTGGACTGCGCCCGGTTGACCGCGATGCCGCCGAGCCAGCGCATGACGCCGCCAAACGGCGCACGGAAAAGGCTCTGTTTGCCCATCCACCGGATGTTGAGCCGCAAGGCAAAGGCCACCATCAAGGTGTAGGGCAGGTCCCAGTTGCTGGTGTGGGGTGCTGCGATCAGCACGCTGCGGTCGGCGTGGGCGGGCAGGGCGCCTTCCACGCGCCAGCCGGTGAGTTTCAGGAACCCGATCGAGAAGGCGCGCAAGAGCGTGTTGACGACGGGTGTGGTGAAGATCGTGCGTTGCATGGCACGAAGTATCGGCGACGGGCGCAGGCTCGGCGGTACGATGCCACCGCATGAAACCCGAAGATCTGGAGCGACTGCTCACGGTGGAAATGCCGTTCGGCAAACACAAGGGCCGCGTGATCGCGGACCTGCCGGGCAACTACCTCAACTGGTTTGCGCGTGAGGGCTTTCCCAAGAGCGAGGTGGGGCGTCTTCTGCAGCTCATGCACGAGATCGACCACAACGGCCTGGGCGATCTGCTCACGCCGTTGCGGCGGCGCTGAGTTCGGTCAGCGCAGACCGAGAGCGTCAAACACGCGCGCTGCGGCGTAAGCATCATTGGCCGCGTAGACCAGCTGCGACTCGCTCAGGTGCGGGTTGGCCCAGTTCGACGTGGCGGCCTTCTTCGATTTGAGGAAGCGCCGGTTGAACAACACCGCCACGGCTCCCTTCACGCCCATGTCCTTGCGGTAGCCGCGTTCGCGAAACACCGTGTTGAGCTCCAGCACCGACGCTGGCTCCACCGCCAGTTTGGAGACGATGCGTTTGGTGTCGTCGCCAAGGCCAAAGCCGGCCTTGGTGTGGTGAGCATCTGCCAGCAGGGCCGCCACCTGCTCACGGCAGGCCGGGTCGTGCAACTGGAACACCCAGGCGCGCTGCAGATTGGCGAGTTGCACGATGTGTGGCCCGTCGGAGAGCTGGTCCTTGAAAAAGGTGGGCTTGGACTCGGTGTCGAAGCCCCAGACGGCGCTGTCGATCAACTCGGCACAGGCCTCACGCGCCTGCCGGGCGGTGTTGACCAGCACGATGCGGTCCATGCCCAGGCGGTCGAACGGCTCGAGCAGGGCGATCTCGTCCTTGCTGGGCGTGGGGTGTTGTTCGCGGGGTGTCATGTGCGACGCAGGATACCCCGGCGCGCATAATCGCGCCCTTCATTCCCGGACTTGTTCCCTGACTTCGCGCTGCACGCGCCCGACTGCCATGAGAAAAACCTTCCAGCTGACCCAAGAGGGCCGTCACCGCGACCGCGTGCTCGAAGCCGTCAAACACGAGATCCGAAAATACCTCAAGCGCGAGCGCCGCCGCGACCTGCCCGAAGGGGTGGATTTTCTGGACTTCGACTGCCGCTGCGGTGCCACGAAAGACAGCGCCGAGGTGGTGCACCTCTCCGCCCTGATGGCGAGCCTGGACGCCGTGGCCAAAGAGGGCGCGACAGAGGCCTATGTGGAGATCCTGGCCAAGCCCGGCGTTCGCCAGGCCCGTCCGCCCGGCACCAGCGCCAAAGAAGACCATCCGGCACAATCTGCCGATGCCCCCGATCACATTGCCCCCGCCCCCGAAGACCCCGCTCCTTGAGGTGGACAACGGGCCACCCGCCGAGGGTGAGTTCGTTCGATTTCCCGGCTCGCCGTTCGAGCTGTTTTTGCCGTATCCCCCGGCCGGTGACCAGCCCGAGGCGATCCGCCAGCTGGTGGAGGGGGTGAACGACGGCGAGGTGTTCCAGACCCTGCTGGGCGTGACCGGTTCGGGCAAGACCTTCACCATGGCCAACGTGATCGCGCGGCTGGGCCGCCCGGCCATCGTGTTCGCGCCCAACAAGACGCTGGCGGCGCAGCTCTACAGCGAGTTCCGCGAGTTCTTTCCCAAGAACGCGGTTGAGTACTTCGTCAGCTACTACGACTACTACCAGCCCGAGGCCTACGTGCCGCAGCGCGACCTGTTCATCGAGAAGGACAGCGCGATCAACGAGCACATCGAGCAGATGCGCCTGTCTTGCACCAAGAGCATCCTGGAGCGGCGCGACGTGATCATCGTGGCCACCGTGTCGGCCATTTACGGTATCGGCAAGCCCGAGAGTTACCACCAGATGGTGATGACGCTTCGGGTGGGCGACAAGGTGGGCCAGCGCGATCTGATTGCGCAGCTGGTGCGCATGCAGTACGCGCGCAACGAGCAGGATTTTTCGCGCGGCAAGTTCCGCGTGCGCGGCGACACCATCGACGTGTTCCCGGCGGAACACTCCGAGATGGCGATCCGCATTGAGCTGTTCGACGACGAGGTCGAGACCCTGCAGCTGTTCGATCCGCTCACTGGCAAGGTGCGCCAGAAGATCCCGCGTTTCACGGTCTATCCCAGCAGCCACTACGTGACGCCGCGCGAGCAGGTGCTCAGCGCGGTCGAAGCGATCAAGCTGGAGCTGTCCGATCGCCTCAAGGAACTGGTGAGCATGGGCAAGCTGGTGGAGGCGCAGCGCCTGGAGCAGCGCACCCGCTTCGACCTGGAAATGCTCAGCGAGGTCGGCCACTGCAAAGGCATCGAGAACTACTCGCGCCACCTTTCGGGCAGCCTGCCGGGTGAGCCGCCGTCCACCTTGACCGACTATCTGCCCAAGGACGCGATGATGTTCCTGGACGAGAGCCACGTTCTCATCGGCCAGTTCGGTGGCATGTACAACGGCGACCGCGCGCGCAAGACCACGCTGGTGGAATACGGCTTTCGCCTGCCCAGCGCGCTGGACAACCGGCCGCTGAAGTTCGACGAGTTCGAGCAGCGCATGCGCCAGGTGGTGTTCGTGTCGGCCACACCGGCAGACTATGAGAAGACGCACGCCGGCCAGGTGGTGGAACAACTCGTGCGCCCCACCGGCCTGGTGGACCCCGAACTCGAGGTGCGCCCGGCCACCCACCAGGTGGACGACGTGCTGCAGGAAATCCGCATCCGTGTGGAGAAGAACGAGCGCGTGCTGATCACCACGCTCACCAAACGCATGGCCGAGCAGCTCACCGACTACCTGACCGAAAACGGCGTGAAGGTGCGTTACCTGCACAGCGACGTGGACACGGTGGAGCGGGTGGAAATCTTGCGCGACCTGCGCCTGGGCGCCTTCGACGTGCTGGTCGGCATCAACCTGCTGCGCGAGGGTCTGGACATTCCCGAAGTCTCGCTGGTGGCCATCCTGGACGCCGACAAGGAAGGCTTTCTGCGTTCCGAGCGCAGCCTGATCCAGACCATCGGCCGCGCCGCGCGCAACCTCAATGGCCGCGCCATTCTGTATGCCGATCGCATCACCGAGTCGATGAAAAAGGCGATGGACGAGACCAACCGCCGTCGCACCAAACAGGTGGCGCACAACCTGGCCATGGGCATCGAGCCGCGCAGCATCAACAAACGCATCAAGGACCTGATCGATGGCGTCTACAGCGAGAAGGCGGGCAAGGAAGCCGATCGCCTGGCCGCCGAGAGTGCGCACCGCGCCAGCATCGACGAGATGAGCGAGAAGGACGTGGCGCGCGAGATCAAGCGGCTGGAAAAGCTCATGCTGGAGCACGCGCGCAACCTGGAATTCGAAAAAGCGGCCAGCGTGCGCGACCAGTTGGGCCGACTCAAGGCCTCGGTGTTTGGCTCGTCTGGCATGGACAACATCGCCTGAACTGTGCGCGGTGCCTGGCCCGTTTGATCGATCATTTCGACGCTTCGCGCCCGGAATGACGTTGTTTTCTCCTTGTGCTTGAACGAAGTGGGTGAAACCCGGTCACACACAAGGCTCTGCCTGGTCACGGGAGACCGATCAGTATCTTTCTGGTCTTTGTGGTCATAAACGCTGTTTGTCATGGACAAATGACGTTTGTGGTTTAAGATGCTGAGCAAATCACTAGGCTTTTACGCTATACTCGACGAAAACAGTCGGGAAAGCCTTCGATGAAGCGACCAGCACTGGTCAGGGTGGGCGGAGAAGGGGTTCAGGGGGTCACACCCGTGGGCCAGTCAACGACAGTCAAGCCAACATTCAAGGAGCTTGAAAAATGCGCCTCACGTCCAAAGGCCGCTTTGCGGTCACAGCCATGATTGATCTGGCCCTGCGCCAGAACAACGGACCTGTCACGCTCGCCGCCATCAGCCAGCGCCAGCAGATTTCGTTGTCTTACCTCGAACAGCTGTTCGGCAAGCTGCGCCGCCACGAACTCGTCGAATCGACGCGTGGGCCGGGCGGTGGCTATACCCTGGGCCGCAAGGCATCCGAGATCACCGTGGCCGACATCATCGTGTCGGTGGACGAGCCGATCGACGCCACGCAATGCGGTGGCAAGGAGAACTGCCTGGGTGAAGGACACCGCTGCATGACCCACGAACTGTGGGCCGCGCTCAACACCAAGATGGTGGATTTCCTGGACTCCGTGTCCCTCCAGTCGTTGGTGGACGATCAGCTCGCCAAAGGCGTGGTGGTGGAGAACGCGCCCATGATCAAGCGCGCCATCTCCAGCGCCCCGGTGGTCAAGCCCATTCGCGTGAACGCGCCCAACTCGGTGTTCGCACTGGGCGGGGCTGCGTTCTCCAAATGAGCCTGCAGGCCCGGAGCCTGGCTCCGGGCAAGCGCAGGTTGTGCGTCAGCCAGCCCCGGCACCATTGTTTTCCTGATTCCTTCAGCAAGCCCCGAGACCGTCAGTCATGAGCACTCCCCACTTCCCCATCTACATGGACTACAGCGCCACCAACCCCTGCGATCCGCGGGTGGTGGACGCCATGATTCCCTGGCTGCGCGAACACTTCGGCAACCCGGCGTCGCGCAGCCACGCATGGGGTTGGGAAGCCGAGAAAGCGGTGGAAACCGCGCGTGAGCAAGTGGCGGCCCTGATCAACGCCGACCCTCGCGAAATCGTGTGGACCAGCGGTGCGACAGAGTCGAACAACCTCGCGCTCAAAGGCGCGGCCCATTTTTACAAGACCAAGGGCAAGCACCTCATCACGGTGAAGACCGAGCACAAGGCGGTGCTCGACACCATGCGCGAACTGGAGCGCCAGGGTTTTGAGGTGACCTACCTGGACGTGCAGGCCGATGGTTTGCTCGATCTGGAGGCCTTCAAGGCCGCGATCCGCCCCGACACCATCCTGGCTTCGGTCATGTTCGTGAACAACGAAATCGGTGTGATCCAGGACATCGCCGCCATCGGAGCGATCTGCCGCGAGAAGGGCGTCATCTTCCACGTGGATGCTGCCCAGGCCACCGGCCGTGTCGACATCGACCTGCAGACGCTGCCGGTCGATCTGATGAGCTTGACCTCGCACAAGACCTATGGCCCCAAGGGCATCGGTGCCCTGTACGTGCGCCGCAAGCCACGCATCCGCATCGAAGCGCAAATGCACGGTGGTGGTCACGAGCGCGGCATGCGCTCGGGCACGCTGCCGACCCACCAGTGCGTGGGCATGGGAGAGGCCTACCGCATTGCCAAGGCCGAGATGCATGAAGAAAACCAGCGCATCCAGGCCCTGCACGACCGCATGCTGGCGGGCCTGAAGGACGTGGAAGAAGTCTTCATCAACGGTCACGAGTCCAGGCGCGTGCCGCACAACCTCAACATGAGCTTCAACTACGTTGAGGGCGAGTCGCTGATCATGGGCATCAAGGGCCTGGCGGTGTCGTCGGGCTCGGCCTGCACCTCGGCCAGCCTGGAGCCCAGCTATGTGCTGCGCGCCCTGGGCCGCAGCGACGAACTCGCCCACAGCAGCCTGCGCATGACGATTGGCCGCTGGACGACCGAAGAAGAAGTTGACTACGCGATTGCCACGATCAAGGAGAACGTGGCCAAGTTGCGCGAGTTGTCCCCCTTGTGGGAAATGTTCAAAGACGGTATCGACCTGTCCACCATCCAGTGGGCAGCACACTGAAGGAGAAAGATCATGGCTTATTCAGAAAAAGTGGTTGACCACTATGAAAACCCCCGCAATGTGGGTTCGTTCGAAAAGGGCGATGACAGCGTCGGCACCGGCATGGTGGGCGCGCCCGCATGCGGCGACGTGATGAAGCTGCAGATCAAGGTCAACCCGACCACGGGCGTGATCGAAGATGCGCGCTTCAAGACCTACGGCTGCGGCTCTGCCATTGCCTCCAGCTCGCTCGTGACCGAATGGGTCAAGGGCAAAACGCTGGATGAAGCGGCTGCGCTGAAGAACAGCCAGATCGCCGAAGAGCTGGCCTTGCCGCCGGTCAAGATCCATTGCTCCATCCTGGCCGAAGACGCGATCAAGGCCGCGGTGGACGACTACCGCAAAAAGCACAGCCACTGAGTTCGAGGCGCCATGTCCATTTCCATTTCTGAAGCCGCAGCGCGCCACGTGACCCGCTACATTGCCAAGCGTGGCAAGGGTGTGGGTGTGCGCCTGGGCGTGAAGACCACGGGTTGCTCCGGCATGGCCTACAAGCTGGAATATGCCGACGAGATCGCACCGGAAGACGTGGTGTTCGAGGACAACGGCGTGAAGGTGCTGGTCGATCCCAAGAGCCTGGCCTACATCGACGGCACACAGCTCGACTTTGTGCGCGAAGGCCTCAACGAGGGCTTCCGTTTCAACAACCCGAACGAACGCGACCGTTGCGGTTGCGGTGAGAGCTTCCGGGTTTGATGTTTTAGTGGCTCCCATTCAAGCCGCCCGCGCGTCACAGCGTCGGCGGCTTTTGTTTTATGAATCTGAACCTGCAATCCAACGACTTCGAGATATTCGGCATTGAGCCCGGCTTTGCGGTGGACCGCGACGCGCTGGACGCACGCTGGAAAGACCTGCAGCGCGAAGCCCACCCTGACCGGTTTGCCACCGCCGACGCACCGGCCCAGCGCCAGGCCATGCAATGGTCTGTGCGCATCAACGAGGCCTACCAGCGCCTGAAAGATCCGCTCAAGCGCGCGGCCTACCTGTGCGAGCTGAACGGCGCGCCCATCCAGGCTGAGAACAACACCGCCATGCCCACGGCGTTCCTCATGCAGCAGATGCAGTGGCGCGAAGACCTGGAAGAGGCCAGTGGGCTGGACGATCTGGAGCGCATGGCAGACGACGTGGCCCAGGCGCGCCGCACCATGTTGCAAGGCTTGCAGGCCACCGCCGACGACTCGCGCGACTGGCCCGCGCTGGCCCAGCAGGTCAGAGCCCTTATGTTCGTTGAGCGCTTTGCGCGCGATGTGGAAAGCCGCATCGATCTGCTGGGACAATAGGCGGTTGTTTTTGAACCGATCGTGACCCATGGCGCTTCTGCAGATTTCCGAACCCGGCCAGTCCCTCGACCCACACCAACGCCGTGTGGCGGTGGGCATCGACCTGGGCACCACCCATTCCCTGGTGGCCGCAGTGCGTCACGGCATCGCCGAATGCCTGCCTGCCACCGATGGCCGCGTGATCCTGCCCAGCGTGGTGCGGTACCTCGATC
The DNA here is from genome assembly GCF_001713375.1 of Hydrogenophaga sp. RAC07. NCBI lineage: Bacteria > Pseudomonadati > Pseudomonadota > Betaproteobacteria > Burkholderiales > Comamonadaceae > Hydrogenophaga > Hydrogenophaga sp. RAC07. The sequence goes on along the minus strand of NZ_CP016449.1, from coordinate 2,104,159 downwards.
CGGCCCCGGGCGGCTCCGGCCGGCAGATCGGTTTTGACGCGCTGGCCGCGCAGGTGCAGGATCCCGCCAACACGGTGAGTTCGGTCAAGCGCCTCATGGGCCGCGGCCGTGCGCAGGTGGTTGACGTGGACAAGCTGCCGTACACCGTGGTCGAGCAGGACGGCATGGCCGTGATCGAGACCGTGGCCGGCCGCAAGACACCGATGGAGGTGAGCGCCGAAATCCTGGCCACATTGCGGTTTCGCGCCGAGGACAGTTTCGACGACGAACTCTACGGCGCGGTGATCACCGTGCCCGCGTACTTCGACGACGCACAACGCCAGGCCACCAAAGATGCCGCCCAACTCGCCGGCATCAACGTGCTGCGCCTGATCAACGAACCCACCGCTGCGGCCATTGCCTACGGCCTGGACAACAGCTCCGAAGGCGTCTACGCCATTTACGATCTGGGTGGTGGCACCTTCGACATTTCCATCTTGCGCCTCACCAAGGGCGTCTTCGAGGTCATGGCCACCGGCGGCGACTCGGCGCTGGGCGGTGACGACTACGACCAGGCGCTGGCCGCCTGGGTGCTCGCTCAGACCGGCGTGAGCGCTTCGCTCAACGCCTCGGAACGCGCCGCTGTGCACGCCGAGGCGCGTCGCGTGAAAGAGGCGCTGTCGTCCTCCGCGAGTGAAACCTTCCGCGCCGCTGTGGCGGGCACTGCCGTTGAGCAGATCGTCACGCCCGCCGACTTCGAGACCTGCACCGCCGCGTTGACCGCCCGGACCATGACTGCGGTGCGCAAGGTTTTGCGCGACGCCGGCATCACCAAAGAGGAAGTCCAGGGCGTCGTCATGGTCGGTGGTTCGACCCGCATGCCGGTGGTGCGCCGCACCGTGGGGGAATTCTTCGGTCAGGAGCCGCTGACCAACCTCAATCCCGACGAGGTGGTGGCGCTGGGCGCCGCCATCCAGGCAAACGCCTTGGCAGGCAACAGCCGCGATGGTGACCTGCTGCTGCTGGACGTGATTCCGCTCTCGCTCGGCATCGAGACCATGGGCGGCCTGGTCGAGCGCATCGTGCCGCGCAACAGCGCCATTCCCACTGCGCTGGCGCAGGACTTCACCACCTACCAGGATGGCCAGACCGCGCTCGCGCTGCACGTGGTGCAGGGCGAACGCGATCTGGTGGCCGATTGCCGCAGCCTCGCGCGCTTCGAGCTGCGCGGCATTCCGCCCATGGTGGCCGGCGCGGCGCGCATCCGCGTGACCTTCACCGTGGACGCCGACGGCCTGCTGTCGGTCAGCGCGAAAGAGCAGGGCAGTGGCGTGGAGGCGCGCGTGGACGTGAAGCCTGCCTACGGCTTGTCCGACGAGCAGATCGCCGCCATGTTGCAGGACAGCTTCGCCACCGCAGAACAAGACATCAAGGCGCGCGCGCTGGTCGAGGCCCGCGTGGACGCTGACCGCATGATTGCTGCCACACGCACCGCGCTCGCGGCCGACGCCGACCTGTTGGAGGCCGGTGAGCGCGAGCAGATCGACGCCCTTGTCGCTGCACTGGGGGCCACCGCAGCGGGCGACGACGCCCAGGCGATCGAAGCCGCCACCAGCGCCCTGGCCAAAGCCACCGAACCCTTTGCCGCACTGCGCATGAACCGCGGCATCCAGCAAGCCTTGTCCGGCAAGAAACTCGAAGAAGTCTGAACCCCATGCCCATCATCAAGATCCTGCCCCATCCCGAATACTGCCCCCAAGGCGCCAGCATCACGGCACCCGCGGGCACCTCGATCTGTGAAGCCTTGCTCGACAACAAGATCAACATCGAACACGCCTGCGACATGAGCGCGGCCTGCACCACCTGCCACGTCATCGTGCGCGAAGGCTTCAACAGCCTCAACGAACTCGACGAGACGGAAGAAGACCTGCTCGACCGTGCCTGGGGTCTGGAACCCAACTCGCGGTTGTCGTGCCAGGCCATCCTCGCGCAGGACGACGTGACGGTGGAAATTCCCAAGTACTCGATCAACCACGCGAAGGAACTGCACTGATGCGCCAGATCGTCCTTGACACGGAAACCACCGGCCTGTCCGCCGACAACGGCGACCGCATCATCGAGATTGGCTGTGTGGAGCTGCTCAACCGCAAGCTCACCGGCAACAACCTGCACTTTTATGTGAACCCCGAGCGCGACAGCCACGAGGACGCGCTCAAGGTGCACGGCATCAGCAACGAGTTCCTGCGCGACAAGCCCAAGTTCGCGGCGATTGCCGACGAGCTGCTCGAGTACCTGCGCGACGCCGAACTGATCATCCACAACGCGCCGTTCGACATCAGTTTCCTCAACAAGGAGCTGGAGCGTCTCGGACGTCCACGCATCAATACGGTCATAGGCCAGGTGACCGACAGCCTGGTGATGGCCAAGGAAATGTTTCCCGGCAAGCGCAACGGCCTGGACGCGCTGTGCGACCGCCTGGGCGTGGACAACTCGGGGCGCACGCTGCACGGCGCGCTGCTCGATGCCGAGTTGCTGGCGGATGTCTATATCAACATGACGCGTGGCCAGGACGCGCTGCTCATGGACCTGGGCGATGCGCCCGACGAGAATGGACTCACGGAATCGCTGGACTTGAGCAGCTTCGAACTGCCGGTGCTGCTCGCCAATGAACAGGAGGCGCAGGCGCACGACGGCGTGTTGGCCGACCTCGACAAGGCCAGCAAAGGAAAAACCGTGTGGCGTTCGCTGCAAGCGGCCTGAAGCGCCGCAAAACCTGGCTATAATCTGAGGCTTCCGACAGATCGAACCAACAAACGGATCCGATTTTTCGGGCGGTTAGCTCAGTGGTAGAGCACTGCCTTCACACGGCAGGGGTCGCAGGTTCGAACCCTGCACCGCCCACCAGCACACAGCTGTGAACCAAGCCCTTGCGAGCGATCGCAAGGGCTTTTTTCTTGCGTGTTTGCCGTCCGTACGCAACTCTTGACCGGCTCGCTTCGCCGGGCTGTTTCGCCAGCACTTTGGCGACGCAGAGTCCGGCGTTTGAAGGAACTCGGGCTCACCTTCTGCGTCCTGCCAGGCGCATCACGCCCAACAGGCCAAAGCCCAACAGCGCAAGTGTTCCGGGCTCAGGGATCTGGCCGCCACCACAACCCCCGTTGAAGGACGAACGGGGTTGTGTCGTCGTGCCTTCGAACGTGGCGACGACACAGTCGAGTCGGACTTGAGCGGAAGAAGGAGCTGAAAACTGAATCCAGCTGACCCCTTCGAACAGATTGTCAAACGATGCAACGTACCCAATGTTCTTGCCCAGATCTCCCGCCGGGTCACCCGCATTGACACCCTCGTAGAAGGCAACGTCGGGTGCGCCAGCTGCATCGTAGTTGCCGCCCAACTGAAACGTGTAATTGGCACCGTTGCTGCCCGAGACACTGATCGCATTTTCCGAGCCCGTCCCATTGCCCGTTAGAAGGAAGTAGAACGAATCCAGCGTGAACGCCAATAGGCCCGATGCGTCCGGGTCCTGGTTGGCGGAACCCTGCGAAGTTGGACCAACAGCCGGGCGCGTCATGAGGGGAAGTACGCCCTGGTTGCTTTCGATAACGCAACTGCCGTTGCCGCCATTGGTCGAATCGGCGCATTGCGTCGAGGACTGGAGGTTGGTCGGGTTGAAGAGGAAATTGGTATCAACATCGCTGTACCACTTCCATCCATTGCCCGCGTCGTCGAAGTGAATGAGCTGGGTCACCAGGGCGGCGTCTGACGCCGAACTGAACGCCAACAAAGCAGAGACCAGCGCACTGTTTCCAAGGTGTCTCAGGATTTTTCTGGGTTTCATGTCCAACTCCTGCTGCAACAAGCATTCCCGTGTACGAAGGTATCGGTCAAATGCTTCGTTTGGATGCTGCGCTCTCCTGATGGGGTGGCATTGAGCATGCTCAATTCCGGTGATTTCTCCCCCGAATTTGATTTCAGGACGTTGCCGGGTCGGGCGCCAAGGGGCACATGCGGCTGTAGGGGCACGCGAGGGCAACCCGTTGGAGTCTTTGACAAGGAATCGATGGGATTCAGGGCGCCTGTGCTCTGGTCCGGCTCGCAACCAGTCGAGTTGCTCAGAGAGCGGGCACTTGATTTGGCACTGAGGCCGATGAATTGACCTCGATGTTCGGCATTGCCCAGAACCGGGCCCGCAAGCATGCGCGTCGCTTGCGCAGCGGGAGTTGCTTCCGCGCGTTCAGGAAGGTCCCGAAGCTTTGCCACCCAGACCGAGGCCTCGTGGCCACGCGTGGCGATCAGGCGTGCGCATGCACAGCCCGGCGGCTCAGGATGTCGAAGGATCCGAAGACGCGTCCCGCGCGGCCGCCGCGCGCAACTTGTCCTTTTTGCTCGGTCGTTTGCCTTTGACGCCCCCGCCAGCCTCGCTCACCGGTGCGACCTCAAGGGGCTCCAGACCGGGCACCACCTCCAGCGGCAGGCTCAGGCCCTGGCGTTTTTCAATCAGGTGCCAATGCGCCTGGGAGGCCGGCGTCACAAAGCTCACCGCCAGTCCGTTGGCGCCGGCACGGCCGGTGCGGCCGATGCGGTGCACATAGTCCACGGCCGAGCGGGGCAGGTCGTAGTTCACCACCACCGGCAGCTCGCTGATGTCGATGCCGCGCGCGGCCAGGTCGGTGGTCACGATCACGTCCCAGCGCTTTTCCTTGAACTCGTCCAGCGCCTGCTTGCGCGCACCCTGGCTCAAGCCGCCGTGGAACGATGTTGCGTAGAGGTCGCCCTGGTGCAGTTTGGAGGCCACGCGCTCGGCCAGGTACTGCGTGGCCACGAAGACCAGCACGCGCTGCCACCCCTGGGTCTTGATGAGCTGGCGCAGCAGCTGCGTGCGGCGTGTGGTGTCCACTAGGTAAGCCTGTTGCAGCACCACCGCTTCCTGCACCTCGACCCTGGGCACGTCGATGCGTTGCGGCTCGTGCAACAGGGTGTTGGCCAGCTCCTGCACTGCGGGTGGGAAGGTGGCCGAGAAAAAGAGGTTCTGCCGCGCGGCGGGCAGCAGCGCCAGCACGCGGGCCAGTTCGTCGGCAAAGCCGAGGTCGAGCAGGCGGTCGGCTTCGTCGAGCACCAGCAGGTCCACGCTGGCGAGTTTCAGGGCGTTGTGCTCCACCAGGTCGAGCAGCCGCCCCGGTGTGGCCACCACCACGTCGGCGCCGCCACGCAGCGCAAGCATCTGCGGGTTGATGGACACGCCGCCAAACAACACGGCGGTTTTGGTTCTGGTGGGCAGGTGTTGCGCCAGGCTGCGCACGACTTCGCCCACCTGCGCTGCCAGCTCGCGCGTGGGCACCAGCACCAGCGCGCGCACACGCCGTGGGGTGTGGTCGGTACCCGCCATCAGCCGCTGCAGCAGCGGCAGCACGTAAGCCGCGGTCTTGCCGGAACCCGTCTGGGCAGTGGCGAGCACGTCACTTCCGCTCAGTACTGCGGGAACGGCCGCCTTTTGAATGGGTGTGGGGGTGGTGAAGCCGAGTTCGGCAGCGGCTTGGGCGAGGGCGGGCGCAAGGCCCAGGGCGTGGAATGGCATGGTGTTCGAGTGGTTCGGGCCAGTGTACCGGTCGGGCGTGCTGGAGAACCTTGGGCAGGCTACGATCCAGCCCCATGAAAAACAAGCTTTCCACCGGGGGTCTGGTGTATTCCACCGAAGCGGGCCGCATGTGCCCGGTGTGCCGTCAGCCGATGGCGCAATGCGTGTGCAAACAGGCTGTTGTGCCTGCGGGTGACGGTGTGGTGCGGGTGTCGCGCGAGACCAAGGGCCGCGGCGGCAAGGCCGTGACGCTGGTGAAGGGTGTGGCGCTTGCAAGCCTGGAGCTGGCTGAACTGGGCAAGCGGCTGAAGGCGGCTTGTGGATCGGGGGGCACCGTCAAGGACGGCGTGATCGAGATCCAGGGCGATCACGTGGACAAGGTGGTGGCCGCGCTCCAGGCGCAAGGCCACACCGTGAAACGAGCGGGCGGCTGAGCGCCCGCGTCCACATCAGAAGGGCTTGCGTCCGCTGATCAGGCGCAACAGCACCATGACCACGGCGATCACCAGCAACACGTGGACGAAGCCGCCCAGGGTGGTGGAGGTGACCAGGCCAAGCAGCCAGAGAACGAGCAGAACGACGGCGATGGTGTAGAGCATGGGTTTTCCTTGTTTCTATCGGAAGCTGGGAGGGGCGTTTGTCGAGATGGCCGGACGCTTGCGGAACTGGGTCCACCAGGTCACGGCACCGATCACCGCCACGGTGGCCAGCGTCAGCACCGGACGGCGGCGCAGCAGGCCGAGGCCCGTGCCCAGCGCAAGCACCCCTGTGGCCGACGATTGCGTTGCACGCGGCTTCATCCACCATTTCGTGACCGCACCCAAGGCCAAACTGGCCAGCGGATGGCTGCCGATGCGCCGGATCCACGGCAGGGCCGTGAGTTGCCCCAGGCCGCTGTGCGAGAAGGCGTCTCGACGGGTCTGGTCTTTGTCCAGCCATTGCACCACCTGGGCGCGGCTGCGCGCGAGGCGCTGCACGGAAGATTCAGATGGGGTCATGGCGCGGTCGTCCTGCGCAGCAACGACGCGTCTTGCGCAAACTGCTCACGCAGGGTGGCAAACGCGGGCGGCGCTTCGCGGTTACTGGCCAACACGATGGCGAAAATGCCCAATGCCGTGGGAATCAACGGGGTGAACCACAGCAGCCAGGGCTGCTGCAGCGAGGCCGGGGGCAACGAAGCCCACAGCAACACCGCCACGCCAGCCAGGATGCTGGCGACCATCAGGCTCAGGAGCCCGACGATCTGCAAGGTGATGCGCCGTTTGATGTGCGCACCGCTGCTGGCCACTTCTTCGGCCAGCAAACCGGCGTAGCCGGCTGCGTGCTCGGCCAGCAGCTGCGGTTGTGACGCCGCCAGGCGGAACACGGGGTGGAGCATGGGAGCCGGGTCCGCGATCAGCGGCCGTTGTGGCTGTTGCGGCTGAACAGCGCGACCAGCGCCATCAGACCAGCGCCCACGGCAGCGGCCATGAGCACCGACTTCATGGGTTCGTGCTGGATGTAGGTCGATGCAGCGTCTTTGGCGTACAGCGATTTCTCGCGCAGTTGGCCAGAGGCGTCGCGCACCTTGTCCAGGCCGCGGTGCAGCAGGGCGTCCGATTCGGACGCGAGCTGGCGCAGGGCATTGCCGGTTTCCGAACGTGCGTGCTCGAGTCCGTTGGACACGTCGTGCAGACCCTGGTCGAAGCCTTTGCGTGCCGTGCTGGCGGCGCGCTCTGCGGTGTTTGCAAACTTGGAGATTTCATCTCCGACGGTTTTGTCGTTCGTGATCATGAGCGTCCTTCTTGAAGAGAAAACAATGAATCAGAAGCCGGCTTGCGCCGGCTCCTGGGTCACTTGCCGACCTGGTTGCCGATCAGGCCACCGATGGCGGCGCCACCCAGTGTGCCCATGGTGCTGCCACCGGTCAGCACAGCGCCGCCGACCGCACCAGCACCCGCGCCGATGGCGGTGTTCTGGTCCTGACGGGACATGCCGCTGCAGGCCGTGAGGCCGGCCAACAGGGCGATGGAAGCTGCGATCGTCATTGAGCGCGTTGCAATGGATTTCATGGTGATCTCCTGGGTCTGGGTGGGTGAAAAACCGAGCGTTGAGGCTCAGTTCACTTCATGCGCATGTCGTTCTTGACCGACTTCACACCGGCAACGCCTTGTGCCACGGCCACGGCGCGCTGGATGTCGGCTTGCGAGTTCACAAAGCCGCTCAGCTGCACAGCACCCTTGAAGGTCTCGACGTTGATCTCGGCGGACTTCAGCGAAGCGTCGTTGAAGATCGCGGCCTTCACCTTGCCGGTGATGGCGGTGTCGTCCAGGTACTGACCGGTGCCGGACTGGGTGGCGGTCGAACCGCAGCCAGCCAGGGTGACGACCGAAGCGGCCACGGCGAGCATCAGGACGGGGAAAAATTGACGTGTTTTCATGGAGTTCCTTGGAGTGGTTGGGACGCGTGGCCCAACGAGTTCGCAAGGTCACCGCATGGCGCAGAACAGGGTGTTCCGGCGCCAATGTGTTGACTCTAAAAGGACATTTCACACCCGTCTGTGCGCTGACGCACCCAGACCTGACCGACGAATCGGCCTCAGCGCAACACGCCGAGCAGGCGGTCCAGACCACCTTCGTTGATCGCCACCATGGCCTGGGCGCGCACCGCGGGCTTGGCGTGGTAAGCCACCGAAAGACCCGCCACGCCCATCATGGGCAGGTCGTTGGCGCCGTCGCCCATGGCGATGCACTGTGCGGGCTCGATGCCCAGCAACGAGGCCACTTCGAGCAGGGTGCGGCGCTTCTCGGCACCGTCGCAAATGTCGCCCCAGGGCTGGTCGACCATGCGGCCGGTGAGCTGGCCGCAGTTCGGACCGCTCTCCACTTCGAGCACGTTGGCGCGCGTGAAGTCGATGCCCAGGCGCTCACGCACACGCTCGCTGAAAAAGGTGAAGCCGCCAGAAACCAGCAGCACCTTCAAGCCCGCCGCCTTGCAGGCGGTGATGAGCTCGGCCGCTCCGGGATTGATGCGCAGGCGCTCGGTGTAGACCTTCTCCATGTCGGCGATGGTCACGCCACGCAACAGCGCCACGCGCTGGCGCAGGCTGTCCTTGTAGTCGGCAATTTCACCGCGCATGGCCGCTTCGGTGATCGCGGCGACCTCGGCTTTCTTGCCCACCGCGTCGGCAATCTCGTCCACGCACTCGATGCTGATGAGCGTGGAGTCCATGTCGAAGGCGATCAGCTTGAAATCGCTGAGCTTGAGCGGGGGCGTGAAGCCTTGAACGGTGAGGCCGGGGGCGAATTCGGTGGCGGTGGTCATGGGATGAGGGTCAAACGGTGGTGGGTTGTTGTGTCGGTTGGCCGAGCGAACGCAGCACGTCGCGCACCAGCTGCACGCGATCCTTCACTTCGGGCAGTGCGCGCTCGATGCGCAGCTTCTCGTTGCCGGCGAGTTTGATGTGGCGGTTCTTCTGGATCAGTTCGATGATGCGCATGGAGTCAAACGGCGGGTTGGGGCGGAAGGTGATCTGGATCACACCGGGTGCCGCGTCCACCTTCACCACGCCGTAAGGTGCGCTGAGAACACGCAGGCGGTGCACGTCCACCAGCGTCTGCGCCTGGGGCGGCAGTTTGCCGAAGCGGTCCACGATCTCTTCGAGCAAGCCGTCCACCTGGTCGGTGGTCTGCGCGGTGGCGAGCTTCTTGTAGAACGAGAGGCGCAGGTGCACGTCGCCGCAGTAGTCGCTGGGCAGCAGGGCGGGCGCATGCAGGTTGATGTCGGTCGTGACCGAGAGCGGCGAGAGCAGGTCGGGTTCGCGGCCGGCTTTGAGTGAACGCACGGCTTCACTCAGCATCTCGTTGTAGAGCTGGAAGCCGACTTCGAGCATGTTGCCGCTCTGGTTCTCGCCCAGCACCTCGCCGGCACCTCGGATCTCGAGGTCGTGCATGGCCAGATAGAAGCCGCTGCCGAGCTCTTCCATCTGCTGGATCGCGTCCAGGCGCTGGGCGGCCTGTTTGGTCAGACCCTCGATGTCGGGGACCATGAGGTAGGCATAAGCCTGGTGGTGGCTGCGGCCCACGCGTCCGCGCAGCTGGTGCAGCTGCGCCAGACCGAACTTGTCGGCGCGCGCCATCACGATGGTGTTGGCGGTGGGCACGTCGATGCCGGTTTCGATGATGGTGGAGCACAGCAGCACGTTGAAGCGCTGCGCCACAAAGTCGCGCATCACGCGCTCCAGCTCGCGCTCGGGCATCTGGCCGTGGGCAATGGCAATGCGTGCCTCGGGCAATATTTCTTCGAGCTTCTGCCGGCGGTTCTCGATGGTGTCGACCTCGTTGTGCAGAAAGTACACCTGCCCGCCGCGCTTGAGCTCGCGCAGCACCGCTTCGCGGATCACGCCGTTGCCTTCGTTGCGCACGAAGGTCTTGATGGCCAGACGGCGCTGCGGCGCGGTGGCGATCACGCTCAGATCGCGCAGGCCTTCGAGCGCCATGCCCAGCGTGCGCGGGATCGGCGTGGCGGTCAGCGTGAGCACATCCACCTCGGCGCGCAGCGCCTTCATCTGTTCCTTGTGGCGCACGCCGAAGCGGTGTTCCTCGTCGATGATGAGCAGGCCCAGGTCCTTGAACTTCACACTTTCGCTCAGCAGCTTGTGTGTGCCGACCACGATGTCCACCGAACCGTCGGCCAGGCCTTTCGCTGCCAGGGTGATCTCTTTTGCCGAGCGAAAGCGGCTCATCTCGGCGATCTTCACCGGCCACTTGGCAAAGCGGTCCACCAGCGTCTGGTAGTGCTGTTCGGCGAGCAGCGTGGTGGGTGCCAGCAGGGCCACCTGACGCCCACCGGTCACCGCCACGAAGGCCGCGCGCAGGGCGACTTCGGTCTTGCCGAAACCCACGTCGCCGCACACCAGCCGGTCCATCGGGCGCGGGCTGATCATGTCCTGGATCACGGCGTGGATGGCCGCGCGCTGGTCCGCGGTTTCCTCGAAGCCGAAGTCGTTGGCGAACACCTCGTAGTCCTGCGCGGAGTAGCGGAAGGCGTGGCCCTGGCGCGCGGCGCGGCGCGCGTAGATGTTGAGCAACTCGGCCGCCGCATCGCGCACCTGCTCGGCCGCCTTGCGCTTGGCCTTCTCCCACTGGCCGCTGCCCAGGCGGTGCAAAGGCGCCTCATCGGCGCTCACGCCGGTGTAGCGGCCGATCAATTGCAGCTGGCTCACCGGCACGTAGAGCACGGCCTTGTCGGCGTACTCGAGGTGCAGGAACTCCATCAGCGCTGGCGTGCCGTCGGCGTTTTTCTCGCCCATGTCCAGGTTGATCAGGCCGCGGTAGCGCCCGATGCCGTGGGCGATGTGAACCACCGGGTCGCCCAGGTTGAGCTCCGAGAGGTCCTTGATCAGCGCATCGACGTCGCTGACCTGTTCCTGTTTCTTGCGCCGACGCGTGGTGGGGCCGGCCGCGAAGAGCTCGGTTTCGGTGACGAAGTCGATGCCGTCTTCGAGCCACGAGAAACCGGTGGAGAGCGCAGCGGTGGCGATGCCCAGCTTTTCGCTGCTGGTCTGAAACTCGAGCAGCGAATCGAAGGCTGGCGGACTGACGCCGCTGGCACGCAAGAAGTCGAGCAGGCTCTCGCGCCGGCCATCGCTCTCGGCCAGCAGCAGCACGCGTTGCGCGGTGTTGCGGATGTGGCCTTGCAGGCGCGAGAGCGGGTCTTCGGCGCCGCGCACCACCGAGAGGTCGCCCAGCTTCTGCGCGAAAGCGCTGTGCTCCTGCTCGGCCTGCACCGGGCGCACCGAGAGCTGCGCATGCGCGTTGGCCCGCGCATAAAACTGCTCCACGCTCAGGAACAGCGAATCGGGCGGCAACACCGGGCGTTCCGGGTCGCCATGCACCAGGCGGTAGCGGTCTTTGGTGTCTTGCCAGAAACGCTGGAAGGCCGGTTCCAGATCGCCGTGCAACACCACCGTGGCGTCGGCACCGAGGTAGTCGAACACCGTGGCCGTGTCGTCGAAGAACAGGGGCAGGTAGTACTCGATGCCGGCGGTGGCCACGCCGTTGCCCATGTCCTTGTAGATGCGGCTCTTGGTGGGGTCGCCATCGAGCAGTTCGCGCCAGCGGCTGCGGAATTTGGCGCGCGCACCATCGTCCATGGGGAACTCGCGCCCGGGCAGCAGCCGCACCTCGGGCACTGGGTACAGGCTGCGCTGGCTGTCGGGGTCGAAGGTGCGGATGCTGTCGATCTCGTCGTCGAACAGGTCCACGCGGTAGGGCACCAGGCTGCCCATGGGGAAGAGGTCGATCAAACCGCCGCGCACCGCGTACTCGCCCGGGCTCACCACCTGGGTCACGTGCTGGTAGCCCGCGAGCGTGAGCTGGCTTTTCAGGCGTGCTTCGTCCAGCTTTTGCTTGACCTTGAACTGGAAGGTGTAGCCAGCCAGAAACGCCGGCGGCGCCACGCGGTACAGCGCGGTGGTGGCCGGCACCAGCACCACGTCGGCGCCGGTGTCCTTGTCCCGCTGGGAGATGCGCCACAGCGTGGCCAGCCGTTCGCTGATCAGGTCCTGGTGCGGCGAGAAGGTGTCGTAGGGCAGGGTCTCCCAGTCGGGAAACAGCGCGCAGCGCAGCTCGGGCGCGAAGAACGCCATTTCTTCAATGAGTCGCTGCGCGTCGTTGGCGTCCGACGTGATGATCGCCGTGAGACGTCCTGCGGCCTTGTCGCGTGCGGCGAGTTTGGCCAGCAGCAACGCGTCGGCCGAACCGCCGGGGTGGGGCAGGGTGAAGCGTTTGCCGGGGGAGAGTTTGGGGAGGTCCATGACGGGCGGTGTTTCCATGACGAACACCCCCGGTCCAGGAGAACAGGGGGTGTGTGAGCTCTGATTTTAGAATGCAGCCACCCATGTCCGATGCCGCCCACGAATTGACCCCCCACCCCCCTCCAGAGGTCGGCATCCACTGCCACGCCTTGCTGCCATGCGCTGGCACCGGTTCGCGCGCAGGCACCGAAGTCCCCAAGCAGTACCAACCCATCCTCGATTTGCCGATGGTCTTGCACACGCTGGAGGCCTTGCGTGCGGTGACGCGGCTGGATCGCATCGTGGTGGTGGCCGCTCCCGGTGACGCCTTCTGGACCACGGGCTACCCCGGCGTCACCGCGCTGCGCTGTGGTGGCGGAACACGCGCCGAGAGCGTGTTCAACGGCTTGCAGGCCCTGCTGGACCAGGGCACGAACCCGAACGACTGGGTGTTGGTGCATGACGCTGCGCGCTGCCTGGTCACACCGCCCATGGTCGATGCGCTGATCGATGCCTGCCAGCACGACCCGGTGGGTGGCCTGCTGGCCATTCCCCTGCCCGACACGCTCAAGGCCGAGGCTGACGGGCGCGCGGTCGCCACCGTGGACCGTTCGGACAAGTGGCTCGCACAAACGCCCCAGATGTTTCGCCTGGGCGTGCTGCACGCAGCGCTGGCGGCCACGGCTGGGCAGGACTTTGCTGGCGTGACCGACGAAGCCAGTGCCATGGAAATGGCTGGCCATCGACCGCTGCTGGTGCCCGGCAGTGCGCGCAATTTCAAGATCACCTACCCCGACGACTTCGCGCTGGCCGAAGCCATTTTCAGGAGCCGCGCATGAAGACCACCCCGACGTTTCGCATCGGCGAGGGGTGGGATGTGCACGCGCTCGTGCCCGGCCGCAAGCTCATCATCGGAGGCGTGCACATCCCGCACCCGCAAGGTCTGCTCGGCCATTCCGATGCCGACGTGCTGCTGCACGCCATCACCGACGCCTTGCTGGGTGCCGCCGCACTTGGCGACATCGGTCGCCATTTCCCCGACACCGACGAGCGCTTCAAGGGCGCCGATTCGAGCGTGTTGTTGAAGGAAGCCGCTCGGCGTGTGCGCGAAGCGGGCTTCGAGATCGGCAATGTCGACAGCACCGTGATCGCGCAAGCGCCCAAGCTCGCGCCGCACATCCTGTCCATGGTGGAGGGCATCGCCCGCACGCTGGACTTGACGCCCGCGCAGGTGAACGTGAAAGCCAAAACCGCCGAGAAGATCGGCCCGGTGGGGCAGGGCTTGTCGATCGAAGCTCGCGCGGTGGCCATGCTGTTCAAGCCCGCCTGAACCCGCGTTTCAACTGGGCGCGCGCTGCAGCTTGATGTGGGCCGAGAGGCCGCCCGTGCTGCTGTTGGCCAGCGCAAATCGCCCGCCCATGCGGCCGATGGCCCGGTCGACGATCGCGAGACCCAGTCCGGTCCCCGTGGCCGACGTTCGAGAGACATCGCCGCGAAAGAAGGGCTGCGTGAGCTGCTCAAGAATGTCGGGGTCCACTCCCTGCCCATGGTCGCGCAACTTGATCAGCACCCAGTCGTCCTTGGGCTTGGCGGCGATCTCCACGCGGGCCACCCCGGTGCCGGGGTCGCGACCATAACGGCACGCGTTTTCCAGCAGGTTGGCGAACACACGCTGCAACTCCACCGCATCGCCCATCACAGCGGTGTCGGGCGGGATGTTGGTGGTGAACACGTTGTTTTCGTTGTCGCCCAGCGCAAACACCGCCGCGTCCACCACCTGGTTCAGGCTCACCCGCTCGGGCTTGATGTGATCCGGCCGGGCGTAGTCCAGGAACTTGTCGATGATCGAATTCACCTGTTCGATGTCTGCGGCCATGTGTTCGCGCGCTTGCGGGTCGGCCACGCTCATTTCGGTTTCGAGCCGCAGGCGCGAAAGCGGCGTGCGCAAATCGTGTGAAATGCCGGCCAGCATCAACGCGCGGTCCTGCTCGATCTTGGACAAGCGCTGCGCCATTCGGTTGAAGCCGATGTTGACTTCGCGGATCTCGCTGGTGGCCACGGTCTCGTTGAGCTGGCTGGCATTGAAGTCACCTTCGCGCACCCGGCTCGCGGCAAACGACAGCTTCTTCAGCGGGTGGTTGATCAAGCGTGCAATCAGCGCCGCACCAGTGAGAGAGAGCAGGGCGGCCGTGCCCAGCCAGATCAACCAGGTTGTGCCTGCCACCGGACCGATGCGCGACGGGTCGGTGAGCAGCCAATAGGGGTCGCCATCGATGGTGAAGCCGATCCACAAACCCGGCGCGCCGTTGACTTCCCGCGCCACCAGGGTGTCGGGTCCGAGCCGGCCACTCAGGCGTTCCGCCACGTTGCGGCTGAGCACATCGGTGTCGTAGAGGCGGAACGTGTCGTTGGGCTCGCGGGGCGCGATGCGCAGTCCTTCTTCGTCGGCCAGGGTCTTGATGAGCGAGACGCGGGCGATCGAGTCCGAGTGCACCAGCGCAGCGCGGCTCAGGTTGACCAGCGAGGCCAGCTGGTTGGCGCTCTGCAGGGCGCGCGGCTCGTATTCCAGCGCCCGAAAGGTTTGCAGCCAGGCCACGATGCAGCCCACGAGCAACAACGCCAGAAAGAAAAAGGTGCGCCAGAACAGGCTGACCCCCCGGTTGGGACGCAGCTCCAGCGGTGCAGGCGCCGTCTCCAACGAGGTGGGGTGGGTCTCGAATGGAACCCGCGACTCTTCCGACATCAAGCGTTGCCGTCCGGCACGAACACATAGCCCACGCCCCACACGGTCTGCAGGTAGCGGGGCGAGGCAGCGTCTTCTTCAATCAGCTTGCGCAGCCGCGAGACCTGCACGTCCAGGCTGCGGTCGAAGGGCTCGAACTCACGACCCCGCGCCAGCTGGGCCAGTTTTTCGCGTGACAGCGGTTGGCGCGGATGGCGCACCAAGGCCTTGAGCATGGCGAACTCGCCGGTGGTCAGTGGCAGGTCGGCGCCTTCCTTGCGCAGGGTGCGCAGGCTGAGGTCGAACTCGAACGGACCGAACTTCACGACTTCCTGGTCTTGCGACGGCGCGCCGGGCACTTCGGTGGGCGGGCGGCGGCGCAGCACCGCGTGAATGCGGGCCAGCAGTTCGCGCGGGTTGAAAGGCTTGCCCAGGTAGTCATCGGCGCCGACTTCCAGACCCACGATGCGGTCCACGTCTTCGCTTTTGGCGGTGAGCATGATGATCGGGGTGCGGTCGCCGTTGGCGCGCAACCGGCGGCAAATGGAGAGGCCGTCTTCGCCGGGCATCATGAGATCGAGCACGATGAGGTCGACCGAATCGCGCTGCAGCACACGGTTGAGCGACTTGCCGTCTTCGGCCAGCATCACTTCAAAACCTTCCTGCATGAGGTAGCGGCGCAGCAGGTCGCGGATGCGGACATCGTCGTCGACCACCAGGATCTTGTTGGCGCGTGTGTTGTTTTGTGGCATGTTGGCAACTTCTTGAATATGTAACAAACGCGATTGTGGCAGCGCCAAGTGGTTGTCAGCACTGGATTTTTATTTTCCTGACATGCTGTTACAGATGTTGCCCCGGCGCTCGAACGCTTCACCGGTGACACATCCCACAATGACCGGATTGTTGATACTCGAACCACCATGAAAACGCATTTGCCTCTGGGCTTGATCCTGTTGACATTCGGTTCGGCGCATGCCGGGCCGGGTGATCAACGAACCCATCCGATGCCTTCCAACGCAACCGTGATGGTCATGCCCATATCGGTGGATGAGGGTGAACCGCGTCACGCCATGCGTCTGCGCGATGTGTTGCGGCAACCCTTTGACGACATGGAGGACAACGGCAAGCCTTATCGCTTGTCCGTTGAAGAGCGCCAACGGCTGCGTGAGCAGCTGCGCGGCCAACCACCTCAAGAGTACAAATTCAAACAATGACCCCGTCCGCTCAACGCCTCTCCAGTCCTTTTCGATTCCGCGCCTTACTTCTCTCCTCCCTCATCGCTGTCGGTACCCTGGCAAACGCCCAGGTCGCGCCACCAGCGCCCGTCAATGTGGTCAACCTCTCGGCCAGCGGCTTCCTCGAAGTGCCGCAAGACTGGCTGAGCATGAGCCTGAGCACCACGCGCGAAGGCACCGATGCGGTGACCGTGCAGAACCAGCTCAAGGTGGCGCTCGACGCCGCTCTGGCGGTGGCTCGCGCCAGCGCCCAGCCTCAGCAGCTTGAAGTGCGCACCGGGCAGTTCAGCATCTACCCGCGCTACACCGACAAGGGCAAGATCAGCGGCTGGCAGGGCAGCACCGAACTGGTGTTGGAAGGCCGTGACTTCGCGCGCATCAGCACCACCGCAGGCAAGATCCAGACGCTCACCATGAGCAACATGGGCTTTTCACTCTCGCGCGAAGCGCGCCAGAAGCTGGAGTCCGACGTGCAGGCCATGGCCATCGAGCGCTTCAAGGTGAAGGCCGGTGAGGTGGCCAAAGGCTTTGGTTTTGCCGGCTACAGCTTGCGAGAGGTGTCGGTGAGTTCGGCCGACCAGGAAGGCCGTCCGTTCCAGCCGCGTGCCATGGCCATGGAAGCCAAGGCCGCCATGTCGGACGCGGCGGTGCCGGTGGAGCCGGGAAAATCAACTGTCAATGTGACCGTGTCCGGATCTGTGCAACTGCGTTGATCGAACGCGCAGCGCGCCCCCAACAAAAAGGCCCGCAACGTGAACTGACCCCAATTAGTTGGACGGTTAGAAGTCAGCGGCTCAAGGCCTGAATCCGGTATTGAACTGGACTCAGGCCTTTGAGTTTGAGCTTGATGCGGTGGTGGTTGTAGTAGTGGATGTAGCGATGTAGGCCTTGCTGGAGTTGCTTGATGCTTGCGAATTTGGTCAAGTAGAAGAACTCGCTTTTCAACGTGCCGAAGAAGCTCTCCATCGCTGCGTTGTCCAGACAGTTGCCCTTGCGCGACATGCTTTGGTGCAGTCCATGGTCGATGAGTTGGCGTCTGTAGGCGGGCATCTGGTACTGCCAGCCCTGATCGGAGTGAAGCAGCGGCGAATCTTGGTCTGAGAGCCGGGCCAGCGCTTTCTTCAGCATGCGCCCCACCAGCGCGAAGACAGGGCGCTCAAGCATCTCGTAGGCCACAATTTCCCCGTTGTAGAGGTCCATCACCGGGGACAGGTAGAGCTTGTTGCCCCCGACATTGAATTCGGTCACATCAGTCACCCATTTCTGGTTTGCTCCGTTGGCCTCGAATTGGCGATTCAGCAAATTGGGAGCGGCGGCGATCTGTCCACGGTAGGAGCGGTACTTCTTGGGTCGCACCAGAGATTTCAGGCCAAGAGCCTGCATCAGACGCTGAACAGTCTTGTGGTTGATGACCTCGCCTGCATGGCAAAGAGCAGCAGTGATGCGCCGATATCCGTATCGGCCCTTGTGGCGCTCGTAGATGGCACGGATGCGCGTCTTCAGCCCAGCGTACCTGTCGCCGGCTTCAAGCACTTTGGCCTGGTAGTAGAACGTGCTGCGCGACAGCCCTGCGGCCTTGAGCAGCGCGGGTAACGGGTGGTCCTGCCTCAGTCCGATCACGGCTTGCGCTTTTTCTGCGCAGCTTGCCGATTCACTCGAACCAAGGCATCCAATTTTTTTAGGTACGCCACCTCCGCGCGCAGATGTTCGTTTTCCTTGCGCAGCGCGTCCAGCGTGCTTACGTCGTTGGCATGTGGTGGCGGGGGATCGGGTGGCTTGGGCGCTGTCATCAACTTCGGGCCGCGTCGTCGTTTGGGCTTGAGGGCGTCTATACCGCCCTCATGATACTGACGCTCCCAGCCCGATACGACGCCATGCCCACCGCGTATATCGAACAATGCAGTCACCTGGCGGCAGGAAAGCTCCTCTCGCCACATCCGGCACAGCACGTTCATCTTGAACTGCTCGTCGTAGTGGCTGAACTTCTTGCGCAGCCCTTCCACTCCATGAAGGCGATACCCCTCGACCCAGCGGCGCACTGTCCCGTGGTCCAGCCCATATCGCAAGGCTATCGTTCGCGCGCCTGAAGACTCAGAAAGATATTGCTGTACCACTTCGAGCTTGAAGCTCTCATCGTGTCTCGCCATGAAAAACACCCCAAAGGTTGGATTGATGTCCAACTTTTGGGGTGCAGTTCAACGTGCGGGCCTTTTTGCTTTCTTGAGCAGACAGCGTTATTGGGCGGTCCAGCCGCCGTCCATGTTCCATGCCACGCCGCGCACGTTGTTGCCGGCGGGGGAACAGAAAAACACCGCCAGCTCCCCGAGTTCTTCGGGCGTGGTGAACTGCATCGAAGGCTCTTTTTCGCCCAGAAGCTGTTTCTTGGCATCTTCGTTGGAGATGCCTAGCGCAGCGGCCTTGGCATCCACCTGTTTTTGCACCAGGGGCGTGAGCACCCAGCCCGGACAGATGGCGTTGCAGGTGACGCCGCTGGTGGCGTTTTCCAGTGCGGTGACCTTGGTCAGACCCACGATGCCGTGCTTGGCCGCCACGTAGGCCGATTTTTCAGCAGAGCCCACCAGTCCGTGCACCGAGGCGACGTTGATGATGCGGCCCCAGCCGGACTTCTGCATCGCGGGCAGGGCCAGGCGGCTGGCGTGGAAGGCACTGGTGAGGTTGATCGCGATGATCGCGTCCCAGCGGTCGACTGGAAAGTCTTCGATGCGGGCCACGTGCTGGATGCCGGCGTTGTTCACCAGGATGTCCACCTGTCCGAAGGTGGCCGCCGCAAACGCCATCATGGCTTCGATCTCGGCGGGCTTGCTCATGTCGGCACCGTGGTAGGCCACCTTGGCGCCCAGCGCTGCAATCTCGGCCTTGGGGCCCTCGGCATCACCAAACCCGTTGAGCACGATGTTGGCGCCCTGGCGCGCCAGGGCCTTGGCGATGCCCAGGCCGATGCCGCTGGTGGAGCCGGTGACGAGGGCGGTTTTGTTGGCAAGCATGTGAAATCCCCACTTCCATTACGATTGATTGAACGGTGTCCGGACCATTATCACGGACACATCCTGCCGCCTCATCTCCTCGCACCATGTCAGCTCCCCAACTCCAGCATCTCACCGTGGGCGGCGCGGCCGCCGCATCGGGCGAACCCCGCCGCCTGGCCTGGTGGGATTGGTCCTGCGAGGCGGCCGGCGACACCGGTGTGGTGTTGTGTGTGCATGGCCTGTCACGTCAGGGATTGGATTTCGACACGCTGGCCCGGACGCTGCGCCAGCGTTCGCGCGTGATTGCAGTGGATGTGGCGGGCCGCGGGCACAGCGACTGGCTGGCCGACCCCATGGGCTATCAAATTCCCACCTACGCAGCCGATCTGGCCGCACTCGTGGGGCACCTGCGCGCAAGCAAGCCCGACCTGCAGATCGACTGGGTGGGCACCAGCATGGGTGGTCTCATCGGCATGGCACTGGCGGCCCAGCCGCAAATGGCGCTGCGCCGCCTCGTGCTCAACGACGTGGGTCCGGTGATCCAGTGGGAAGCGCTGCAACGCATCGGCACCTACCTGGGGCAAAACCCGTCTTTTGACAGCGAACAGGCTGCCGTGACGTACCTGGCGTCCATCTCCACCGGCTTTGGTCCCCACACGCCCGAGCAATGGCGCGCCCTGTCGCTGCCGCTGCTGCGCGAGCGCGACGGGCGCTGGTGGCTGCACTACGACCCTGCGATCGCAATGCCTTTCACTGCCATGACGGCCACGGCCGACGAGGCCACCGCGCAACAGATCGTCCAGGCGGGTGAGGCCGCGCTCTGGGGCCTGTTCGACGCGATCCGCTCGCCCACCTTGCTGCTGCGCGGTGCACAGTCCGACCTGCTGAACGCCGCGACAGCCCAATTGATGACCCAGCGCGGTCCAAAGGCCCGGCTCGTCACGTTTGAGGGCGTGGGGCACGCGCCCACGCTGGTGGCCGACGACCAGGTCGCCGCCGTTCGGGATTTCCTGTGGACGAACTGACCTGACCACCGACATGAAAAGAACGTCGTCCACCGGGTCAGCGGAAGCCATCGAAACGTCGACGGCCGTTCCGTCGGCCATCGTCGCCGCCACGGCTGCCAGCCTGCCCCACCAGGCGCAGGCGCTGGTGCGCGCCAGGGCATTTGCGGAGCCTTTGCTGGCCCACGAAGAGCTCGACACCGGCGAGAACATCCTCGCACACGCCGACGCCGTGGCCAGCATCCTGAACGACATTGGTGGCTCGGAGCCCATGCAGGCTGCGGCCTATCTTGTGTATGCCTGCCAGTACCTGAACCGCCCGCAGGAGGTGATCACCAAGGCCTTTGGCGAGAACTTCGCTGCTCTCGCCCTGGAGACCACCAAGCTGGTGCAGCTGCAGCGCCAGGCGCGCATCAAGACCGCCGAGGTGCAGGCCAAGAAAGAGGAAGAGCGACTCGCCGCGCTGGACCCTGCCGCGCCGGTCACCAGCAAGGGACCGGTGTCCGAACTCGCGGCCAGCCAGACCGAGAACGTGCGCAAGATGCTGCTGGCGTTCTCGCGCGACCTGCGCGTGGTCATGCTGCGCCTGGCCTCGCGCCTGCAGACCCTTCGCCACTTTGCCGCCAGCAAGGCAGACCCCGGACAGGCGCTTGCCAGCGAATCGTTGCATGTGTTTGCGCCGCTGGCCAACCGCCTGGGCATCTGGCAGATCAAGTGGGAGATGGAAGACCTGGCGTTCCGATTCCTGGAACCCCACACCTACAAGGACGTTGCGCGCCTGCTGGACGAGAAGCGCGCCGAGCGCGAAGCCCACGTCGAACAGGTACGCCAGCAGCTGGAAGACGACCTCCATCAGCAAGGCGTGAGGGCCTCGGTGCAGGGTCGACCCAAACACATCTACAGCATCGTCAAGAAGATGCGTGGCAAGTCGCTCGACTTTGACCAGGTGTTCGACATCCGCGCGTTGCGCGTGATCGTGCCGCAGGTGGACGACTGTTATGCGGTGCTGGCCCACGTGCACGCGCAGTTCGTGCCGGTGACCGACGAGTTCGACGATTACATCGCCAAGCCCAAACCCAACGGCTACCAGTCCCTGCACACGGTGGTGCGAGACGATCAGGGTCGGGCGTTCGAGATCCAGATCCGCACCCAGGCCATGCACGACCACGCCGAACATGGCGTGGCCGCACACTGGGCGTACAAGGAGGCGGGCGCCAAGGGCTACGCGGGTGTGTCGGCCAGCTCCGACTACGACGCCAAGATCGCGGTGCTGCGCCAGCTGCTGGCCTGGGAGCGCGACCTGAGTGGTTCGGCGCAAGGCTTGTTCGACGACCGCATCTACGTTCTCACACCCGACGCAGCCATTGTTGAACTGCCGCAGGGCGCCACTGCGGTGGACTTCGCCTACACCGTGCACACCAGCCTGGGTCACCGCTGCCGAGGTGCACGTGTTGACGGCGCCATGGTCACGCTCAACACCCCGCTGCAGAACGGCCAGACGGTGGAGATCACCGCGGCCAAAGAAGGCGGACCCTCGCGCGACTGGCTCAATGGCGAGCTGGGTTATCTGGTCAGCCACCGCGCCAAGAGCAAGGTGCGCGCCTGGTTCAACGCGCAGGCCATGGAAGAAACCATGGCGCGCGGGCGCGAGGCGGTGGAGAAGCTGCTGCAGCGCGAAGGCAGGACCGCGCTGAAGCTGGACGATCTGGCCCTGGCGATGGGACTGGCGTCGGCGCAAGAGCTGTTCGAGCAGGTGGGCAAGGATGAGCTTTCGTTGCGCGCCATCGAACTGCATTTGCGGCCACCCGAAGTGGCCGCGCCGGACGAGACACCGGTGTGGCTCAAGAAGCCGCGCAAGAGCACGGGCGCAACGGCTGGTGGGGTGTTGGTGGTGGGCGTGGACTCGCTCATGACGCAACTCGCCAAATGCTGCAAACCCGCACCGCCCGACGAGATCGGCGGGTTCATCACGCGCGGAAAGGGTGTGAGCATCCACCGCGCCGACTGCACCGACTTCGCCCACCTCCAACGCAAGAACCCGGATCGCGTGATCGACGTGCAGTGGAGCGGGCAGGGGAGCGCAGGGCGCGACGGCCAGGCCGCCGTGTACCCCGTGGACGTGGGCATCGAGGCCCAGGACAGGCAGGGGTTGTTGCGGGACATTTCCGATGTGTTTGCGCGCGAAAAAATGAACGTGATCGGGGTGCAGACGCAGTCGGTGAAAGGCGTGGCGTGGATGACGTTCACCATCGAAGTGGCCGACGCCAGGCAGGTGGCCAGGGCCATGGCGGTGGTGGGGGACGTGGCCGGTGTGCGTGAGGTGCGCCGCCGCTGAAAAAGAGCCTTCCAGTGCTGCTATACTTCGCAGCTTCGAATCGTTTGTAGGCGCGTAGCTCAGCTGGTTAGAGCACCACCTTGACATGGTGGGGGTCGTTGGTTCGAGTCCAATCGCGCCTACCAAACTTTTTCCGGATGCCAGGCATCCCGCAACCAAGCCCGACCCTGAGTCGGGCTTTTTTGTGCCTTGCCCGGAAGTGGCTTCTGCAAGGCGCTTTGTTCGCTGCCATGCACAGGGAAAACCCATGCTGCGGGGGTGTTCAAGCGTTTCTAGAATGGGTCAGCGAACCCCGTGGCGTATTCCGGGGTTCATCCGCTGTTTTCCAGAGAGATTCATCAGTGCAAAAGAACAAGGCCGAGAGTGGCAGCCAACCCGCTGTGCGCGTCATCAAGAAGTACCCGAACCGGCGTCTGTACGACACCGACACCTCGTCGTACATCACGCTGGCCGAGGTCAAGACGCTGGTGATGGACAACGAGCCCTTCGTGGTGCGGGATGCCAAGTCCAACGACGATCTCACACGCAGCATCCTGCTGCAGATCATTCTGGAAGAAGAGACGGCAGGTGTACCGATCTTCACCGAGCAGGTGCTGGCCAACATCATTCGCTTTTATGGCCACGCCATGCAGGACTTCATGGGTGCCTACCTCGAAAAGAACGTGCAGATCTTCATGGACCTGCAGCACAAGATGACCGAGCAGTCCAGCGGCGCGAACCCCGAGGCCTGGAAGCAGTTCATGAATGTGCAGTCGCCCATGATGCAGGGCATGATGGGTACCTATCTGGAGCAGTCTCGCAGCGCGTTCACGCAGATGCAGGAGCAGATGCAGAAGAACAGTGAGCAGATGCTGGCAGCACTCGGTCTCAAGCGATAGGCTGGGCATCTGCGCCGTTCGGTCGGGTCTGAGACAATCGGGCCATGTCTGAAACGCTTGTCCCGGTCGCCAACGCGGCCCCCAAAGTCGGATTTGTCAGCCTGGGTTGCCCCAAGGCGCTGACCGACTCCGAACTCATCCTCACGCAACTCAGCGCCGAGGGCTATCAAACCTCCAAGACTTTTGCCGGTGCCGATCTGGTGATCGTCAACACCTGCGGCTTCATCGACGATGCCGTGCGCGAAAGCCTGGAGACCATCGGCGAAGCCCTGGCCGAGAACGGCAAGGTCATCGTCACCGGTTGCCTGGGTGCGCGCGAAGGCGAGGGCGGCGGCAACCTGGTGCGACAGATGCACCCGAGCGTGCTGGCGGTGACCGGCCCGCACGCCACGCACGAGGTGATGACCGCCGTGCATGAACATCTGCCCAAGCCGCACGACCCTTTCGTGGACCTCGTGCCGCCTCAGGGCATCAAGCTCACGCCTCGCCACTACGCTTATTTGAAGATCAGCGAAGGCTGCAACCACCGCTGCACGTTCTGCATCATCCCGTCCATGCGCGGCGATTTGGTGAGCCGCCCCATTGGCGATGTGCTTACTGAAGCGCGCAAGTTGTTCGAGTCGGGTGTGAAGGAGTTGCTGGTGGTGAGTCAGGACACCTCGGCCTATGGTGTGGATGTGAAGTACCGCACCGGCTTCTGGGACGGCAAGCCGGTGAAGACGCGCATGTTCGACCTGGTGCGCTCACTGGGCGAACTCGCCAAGGGTTATGGCGCCTGGGTGCGTTTGCACTATGTGTATCCGTACCCCCACGTGGACGAGATCATTCCGCTCATGGCCGAAGGCCTGTGCTTGCCGTACCTCGACGTGCCGCTGCAGCACAGCCATCCCGATGTGCTGCGCCGCATGAAGCGCCCGGCCAGTGGTGAGAAGAATCTGGAACGCATTGCGCGATGGCGCGAGTTGTGTCCGGAGATCGTGGTGCGCAGCACCTTCATCGCCGGGTTCCCGGGCGAGACCGAGGCCGAGTTCGATCACCTGCTCGGGTTTCTGCGCGAAGCGCGCATCGATCGAGCGGGTTGTTTTGCCTACTCACCGGTGACGGGCGCTGTGGCCAACGACTTGCCTGATGCTGTGCCCGATGCCCTGCGCGAGGAGCGCCGTGCGCGCTTCATGGCGGTGGCCGAATCGGTATCCGCCGACAAGCTGCAGCAACGCGTCGGCGCGACGATGCAGGTGCTCGTGGATTCGGCGCCGGGCATGGGCAAGAAGGGTGGCATTGGCCGCAGCTATGCAGATGCGCCCGAGATCGATGGCGTGGTGCGTTTGCTGCCGCCCGAGAAGATCAGCAAGACCTTGAAGGTCGGTGACTTCACCAAGGCAAGAATCGTTGCAGCGCAGGGACACGATCTGTTGGCGGTCCCGATTTGATGACGCAGGCCCGCCTCTTGGTGACCCCAGGCAGCGCGGCAACTGTTCAGCCATGCATGCTGCGAATTTCGCAGCATGTGATCAGCGCGTCGGCGAGCGATTCTTCGCTTGCTTGCGTTGAGACAAAAGAAAAAGGCTTGCAAACATCACGTTTGCAAGCCTTTATGATTGGTGCCCAGGAGAGGACTCGAACCTCCACGCCTCTCAGCGCTAGTACCTGAAACTAGTGCGTCTACCAATTCCGCCACCTGGGCATTTCAGGAAAAACGCAATTATAGCAGAGAAAAAGTGAACGAAAAAAACAGCCTGTTGGCCGAATATGAAGGTGTCGTCTCCGGTCATCGGGACGGCCATGGTTTTGTGATCCGTGACGATGGTCAGGCCGATATTTATCTGCCTTCCAACGAGATGCGGGCGGTGTTGCACAAGGACCGGGTCAAGGCCCGTATCGTGCGCCTTGACCGCAAGGGCCGTCCCGAAGGACGCGTCACGGAAATCGTCGAACGCTCCGATTCGCCGATCATTGGCCGCCTGCTGCAAGAGAGCGGTGTGTGGCTGGTGGCGCCCGAGGACAAACGCTACGGGCAGGATGTGTTGATCCCCAAAGGCGCCACCGGTTCGGCCAAGCCGGGCCAGGTGGTGGTGGTGCAACTCACCGAGCCGCCCGCGCTGTACGGGCAGCCTGTGGGGCGTGTGAAAGAGGTGCTGGGCGAGATCGACGACCCCGGCATGGAAATCGAAATTGCCGTTCGCAAGTATGGCGTGCCACACGAGTTTTCCGACGCAGCGATGGCCCAGGCCCGCGCACTGCCCGACCATGTGCGGGCAGCGGACCACAAAGGCCGTGTGGACCTGCGCGATGTGCCCCTGGTCACCATCGACGGCGAAGATGCGCGCGATTTTGACGATGCCGTGTACTGCGAGCCGGCCAAGGTGGGCAAAGGCAAGGGCTGGCGTTTGCTGGTGGCGATCGCTGACGTGAGCAACTATGTGCAGACCGGCTCTGCGATCGACATCGACGCCTACGACCGCGCCACGTCGGTGTATTTTCCGCGCCGTGTGATTCCCATGCTGCCGGAAAAACTCTCCAACGGTCTGTGTTCGCTCAACCCCGGAGTTGAGCGACTGTGCATGGTGTGCGACATGCTGGTCAATGCCAAGGGCGAGGTGCACGCCTACCAGTTCTATCCAGCGGTGATGTTCAGCCACGCGCGATTCACA
Organism: Hydrogenophaga sp. RAC07; assembly: GCF_001713375.1. Classification (NCBI taxonomy): domain Bacteria; kingdom Pseudomonadati; phylum Pseudomonadota; class Betaproteobacteria; order Burkholderiales; family Comamonadaceae; genus Hydrogenophaga; species Hydrogenophaga sp. RAC07. The sequence continues at coordinate 2,078,018 of NZ_CP016449.1, read as the reverse complement.
TACACCGAAGTCGCGGCCATCCTGCAGAACACGCGCGGCCCCGAGGCCAGCCAGCGCAAGGCGCTCGTGCCTTACCTTCTCAACCTGCACGACGTGTACCGTGCGCTGCTGGCGGCGCGTGGCGAACGCGGCGCGGTGGACTTCGAGACCACCGAAACACAGATCGTTTGTGACGAGTCGGGCCGCATCGAGAAGATCATTCCGCGCACCCGCAACGATGCGCACAAGGTGATTGAAGAAGCGATGCTGGCGGCCAACGTCTGCTCGGCGGATTTCATCAGCGAAGGCAAACACACCGGACTTTTCCGTGTGCACGAAGGCCCCACGCCCGAGAAGCAGGAGATCCTGCGCAACTACCTGAAGGCCATGGGTGTTTCGCAGACCATTGGCGACAACCCCAAGCCGGCCGATTTCCAGAAGATCGCGGCAGCCACGAAGGACCGTCCCGAGTCGCAACAGATCCACACGATGCTGCTGCGCTCCATGCAGCAGGCGATCTACACCCCGATCAACAGCGGCCACTTCGGGCTGGCGTTCGAGGCCTACACCCACTTCACCAGCCCGATCCGCCGCTACCCGGACCTGCTGGTGCACCGCGTGATCAAGGCGATCCTGGCGCGCAAACGCTACGAATTGCCGGCCTTGCCCACGCCGGGTGAGGCGCACGCCAAGCTGAGCAAACGCCTGGCCAGCCGCGCCAAACCGCTGGCGGTGGGCGAGGTTGCAAAGAAGCCCTCGGTGGACACGCTGGCGTGGCAGGCCGCTGGCCTGCACTGCAGTGCCAACGAACGCCGCGCCGACGAGGCCAGCAGGGATGTGGAAGCCTGGCTCAAGTGCAAATACATGCGCGAGCACCTGGGCGAGGAATTCAGTGGTGTCGTGAGTTCGGTCACCAGCTTTGGTCTTTTCGTCACGCTGGACGCCATGTACGTTGAAGGCCTGGTTCACATCACCGAACTCGGTGGCGAGTATTTCCGCTTTGACGAAGCGCGCCAGGAATTGCGCGGTGAACGCACCGGTATCCGTTACGCGTTGGGCAGCCGCGTGCAGGTGCAGGTGAGCCGTGTGGATCTGGACGGTCGGCGCATCGACTTCCGTTTGGTGAGTGGTGACGACGACCTGGTGTTGCGCGCGATGCGCGACAAGACAGGTCAGACCGGTGCTGCGGAAGGCGCTGCTGGTGCAGGGCGTGGCGGCAAGGCCCACCGAGGCCGTGCCACCGAAACCGTCGTTGCGGGCCGTCCCGATCGGGCACCTCGTGCCCCTGTCTCGGAAGCCAAAACGACGGGCAAGAAGGCTGCAAGCAAGAAGTCGGACCGGGGGGCTGCCCGCAGCACCGCCAACCAGCCCCGCAAAAGCCGGCGTTGAGCGTCACGAACGTCGTGAGCACTGCATTGAAAAAGACTTCGTCATCGTCGGCCGCGTTGGAAGCCCCTTCAGTGAGGCGGGTGAGGTCGGTCCCGGTGAAGAAGCGTGTGGCCAAAGGCGCCTCGTTGCCCACCGAGCGTCCGCTGCGCATCGGCGTGTCGGCACGCTTGCTGTATCAGGTGCCCTCGGAGCTGGGGTTTCGCAACAAGAACCTGCAGTACATCGAGCAGTCGCTGGCGCACTGGATCATGGAACACGGCGCCATCGCCTTCATGGTGCCTGCGGTCGCGCACGACAGCAAACACGCGGCACGCCACCTCAAGGTGGAGCATGTGGTGCAGGAGCTCGATGCGCTGGTGTTGCAGGGAGGGGCCGATGTGGCTCCACAAACTTACGGACAGGCTCCCATCGACCCGCGTTGGCAGGGCGATGTGGTGCGCGACAAGTACGAACTGGCCCTGCTCAGAACGTTTCTTGCGCAGAAAAAGCCGGTGCTGGGCGTGTGCCGCGGTGCGCAGCTGCTCAATGTGGCGTTCGGCGGCACGCTCTACCAGGACATTCCCACGCAGTGCCCGGCCGCCCACGCCCACGTGGACACCGATCTGTACGACCAGCTTGAACACGACGTGACCTTCCTGCAAGGCACGGCATTGACCAAGCTCTATCCCCAAGCGTCGCAATTGCGCGTGACCAGCATCCACCACCAGGCGGTGGCGGAGCTGGGCAAAGGCATGGTGGTGGAGGCGGTGTCGACGCTGGACGGATTGGTGGAAGCGATCCGCTGGACGGGCGATGCCTATGCGCGCGGCGTGCAGTGGCACCCGGAGTTCCACCACGGGCGGCATGCCTTGGCCGACAGCTCGCCCATCATGCTGGACTTCCTGGAGGCTTCACGCGAGGCGGCCATGATCCGTCTGGCCGCCGGGCTGGAGCCGGATCCCCGCGCGCCCAAGCCGCCGTTGCGACTGGGCGTTTGACCCCACCCCGCTGCGTTCACCCCCACCCACATCCCCACTGGACCTGCACCGCATGCGCATCGTCTTTTTTCTGCTCGAAACCCTGTTCTTCTTTTTGATGGCGATGGCCCTGTTGCGCGCCTGGATGAACCACTTGCGAGTGCACATGTCGGCCCAGCCGGGGCGCTTTGCCATCGCTGTGACCGACTGGCTGGTTCAGCCGGTGCGACGCATCCTGCCGCGCGCGCTGGCGCAAAGCCGGGTCGATTGGGGCAGCCTGTTGTCGGCAGTCCTGCTGGCCCTGGCCTACGGCGGCATCTGGTTGATGCTGGCGACCGGGGTGTCGGAGCTTTCCGTGTCGCCCGCCACCTGGGTGATCACCATCCTCACGATGGCGTTGCGCATTCTGGTGCGCACCGTGCTGCAAGGTCTGATGATCTTGCTGATCGGCTACGCGATCCTGTCGTGGGTGCAGCCTCAGTCGCCGGTGATGGCCACGCTGGATCGGTTGGTGTCGCCTTTGCTGCGCCCGATACGGCGCGTGATTCCCCTGGTGGGGGGCGTCGACTTGTCGGTGCTGGTGCTCATCATCCTGCTGCAGGTCGGCTTGATGTTGCTGGGCTGAACCTGCGCCTGTCAGGCCACGGGACTGACACGGCGGGCCAGTTCGCCTGCCACCAGGCTTGGACCTGTCCAATGGTCTGCCAGCCAGCCGTGTTGAAAAACGGCGCTGCACACCCGGTCCAGCACGTTGGCTGGTGACATGGCCGATCCGGCCAGTGCGGCGCCGATCATGCCCGCCAGCACATCGCCCGTGCCTGCCGTGGACAGCGCAGCGTTGCCAGTGGGGTTGATGCGGGGAATCTCGCGCGGGGCCGTCACCACCGTGCCCGACCCCTTCAGCACACACACCACTTGAAACCGGTCGGCGATGGTTTGCGCCGCCAGCAAGCGGTCGGCCATGATCTGCCTCGTGCTGCAGCCCAGGAGCCGGGCGGCTTCCAGTGGGTGGGGCGTGAGCACGGTGGACCAGCCTCGGCTCTGCCGATGGGCCAGCTGGCTGTGCAGTGCCTCGTCGTTGGCCACCGCATTGAGTGCATCGGCATCCAGCACCAACTGGGTGGCGATGGACAGCAAATGTGGCAACACCGCCGCCACCGAGGTGCCACCGCCGCAACCGCAGACCACGCTGGCCTGTTGCAGCCATGCTGCGTCCAACACAGCGGCTGGCCGGCGAAACATCAGTTCCGGACACACCGGGTCCCAGGCGGTTTCGTTCGTCGACCCGGCTTCCAGTAGGCCGACGAACACCCGCCCGGCACCTGCGTGCAGCGCCGCGCGCGCCGCCAGCACCGCAGCCCCGGTCATGCCGGCGCCGTGGGAGGCAATGCCCTGGCCGCCCACCACGACCACATCGCCAAAGCTGCCTTTGTGGCTGGCATGCGCTCTGCGTGCGCGGGCATCGGTGGGTGGTGCCTGGCCAGCGAGCCAGGCGGTCACATGCACTGTGTCGTCGGGGGCGACACCCAGTTCATCAAACCACACCCGACCAGCAGCATCCCGGCCCTGGTGGGTGAACAGACCGGGCTTCAGCGTCAGCAGCGAGAGGGTGTGGCGCGGGCCAGGTTGCGGGGTCTCGAAGGTTCTCGGCACGGCGTCGTCAACGGCCATCAGCGCTCCGGTGTCGGCCTGCAGCCCGCTGGGCAGATCCACGCACAACACGGGCGCGCTGGTGGTGCGCAACATCCGTGTCCAGAGGGCCAGGGTTCCCTCCAGGGGACGCGTGACGCCGATGCCCAGCAAGGCATCGATGGCGAGATCGAACGACGCAGGCGGTCCGGGCTGGATGAGCACGCCAGCGGATCGAGCGTCGGACAAGGCCTGCGCCGCGTCTGGCGGCAACTGGATTGCATCGACCTGCGCTCCAGGCGGATGGGTGACGACCACCTGCAGGCCGGTGCTCTCGGCCCAGCGGTGCAGGTGCGTGGCCGCGACCAGGCCGTCTCCGCCGTTGTTGCCCGGTCCGCAGGCCACCCAGATGCAACGCGCGTGCGGCGCCAGCGCCCGCGCGAGCCGGGCCACGGCCAGACCAGCACGCGCCATCAGGGTGTGCGCAGGCAGAGCCGCCTGCGCCGCACGTTCCAAGCTTCGCGTGGCGGTGGTTCCGTGCAGGAGTTCGCGTTGGTGGCCGTTGATGGATCGCATGGCCAGAGTCTGGCTCAGATGCCGTAGCGTTGGGGCGAACACTGGATGAGCGTGAGGTCGGGGGCGCGCCCGCCGATCTGGTCCGCCAGCACGCGGCCTGCGCCGCAGGCCATGGACCAGCCACACGGGCCGTGACCCAGGTTCAACCAGAGGCCTGGCAGCCGACTCGCGCCGATCAGGGGGGCGCCGTCGGGCAGCGTGGCCTGGGCACCGCACCATTCCTGAACGTTGCCTGCGGGCCCACCCAGCCGAACCGCGCCAGGAAACCAGTCGGACAACGCACGGTAGAGGCGCTGCAGCCCGGCTTTGGAAGGCATGCTGGATTCGCGGCCCCATTCGCGGCCGCCCGCCACGCGCACACGTTGGCCCAGGCGGGCAATCGACACCCCGTGGCGTGCGTCGAGCACCGCAGATTGGGGTGCGTCCATCGGTTCCCGCACCGCTGCGCTCAGCGAATGACCCCGCACGGATTGAAGCGGCACCTTCAGGCCCAGCGGGGTCAGCAAACCTGCGCTGGCGGCTCCGGCGCAAATCACCACGGCGTCAAACCGCTGAGCTTGCGCGGCGGCGCCGCCGTTGTCGGGGTGAGATGAGGTGTGCACCAGCTCCAGCTTGAAGCCTGCCGGTGCCAGCGCTTCCACGCGGCTCACGATGGTGTTGAACTCGAAGTGGCAACCCGATTGTTGGGCCTGCGCGCGCAGCAACACCGCAAATTCGCGGCAATTGGCCACCGCTGCACCACCCAGTTCGATGGCGCCATGCAAGGCGGTGTCGGTGCTGAGCGCGGGCTCAAGCGCACGCGCTTCGTCGGCCGTGAGTGCCTTGACAGGCAGCCCCAAATCGCGCAATTGCTGCAGGGGCGCTTGTGCCAGGCTGGCATCGTGTTGGGTTCTCAGCAGCACCAGCATGCCGTGGCTGCGGTCGTGTTCCAGCTGGTACTGGTCCGTGATGTCTTGCAGCCGCTCCTGGTTGTAACGCACCAGGCGGTGGATCTGTTCCTGGACGGCCGCGAGTTGCGCGCCCTGGTGCGCCTGACGCCACTGCCAGAGCCAGCTCCATTCGCTGCCTCGGGGCAGGCGGGCGAGCTGGAGTCCGTCGCTCCCCGTCGACCAGGGCCATCCTAGTTTCCGCTCGTCCGGATTCCAGGGGGCGGTCCAACCCGGGGCCATGAGCGCTCCGCTGGCAAAACTGGCTTCTTCGGCCACTGTGCTGCGCCGCTCGAACACCGTCACCTCGTGACCGTCCAGCGACAACTCATGCGCGCAGGCGATGCCCACCACCCCTGCTCCGACCACCGCGATTTTCAAACCGTGCTCCCAGAAAGCTGCATTGTGCCGGGCGGCGGCAGGCGGCCTGAAAGGCCGGCGAGACAAAAAGCCGGCGTGTGCGCTGATTCGGCACACCCGACGACAAAGGCGGAGGGGAGGAGACGGACTGCTATAATCGACTGGCTTTGCAGGTGGTGGTGGAACGGCTGTTTCGCCAACGCTGCAAGGCAAATCGCAAACCAGCCCAACCGGGTGTTGCCTGCGGCGATCGAATGGCCAGTGAAAACTGGCGATTTGAGGGCCAACAGGCGATCGGGGCTGGATTTTAGACTCAACCTCTGGAAAGTTAACTCATGTCAATCTCCATGCGCGAAATGCTGGAAGCTGGTGTCCATTTCGGTCACCAAACCCGCTTCTGGAACCCCAAGATGGCTCCGTACATCTTCGGTCACCGCAACAAAATCCACATCGTCAACCTCGAGAAGACGCTGCCCCTGTTCGAAGACGCAGCCAAGTTCGTGCGTCAACTCTCCGCCAACCGCGGCACCATCCTGATGGTGGGTACCAAGCGCCAGTCGCGCGACATCGTGGCCCAGGAAGCCCGCCGTGCCGGCGTGCCTTTCGTGGACCAGCGCTGGCTCGGCGGCATGCTGACCAACTTCAAGACGGTCAAGACCTCGATCAAGCGTCTGAAGGACATGCAGGCCCAGAAAGAAGGCGGCCTGGACAGCATGACCAAGAAAGAGCAGCTGACCTTCTCCCGCGAAATGGAGAAGCTGGAAAAAGACATCGGCGGCATTCAGGACATGACTGCGCTGCCCGACGCCATCTTCGTGATCGATGTGGGCTTCCACAAGATCGCCGTGCTCGAAGCGCAGAAGCTGGGCATCCCGCTGGTCGGCGTGGTTGACACCAACCACTCGCCGGTGGGCATTGACTACGTGATCCCCGGCAACGACGACTCGGCGCGCGCCGTGGCGCTGTACGCCCGTGGCATTGCCGACGCCATCCTGGAAGGCCGCAGCAACGCCGTCAACGACGTCGTGAAAGCTGTCGCCGCCGAAGGCGCCGACGAGTTCGTCGAAGTCAAGGAAAACACCGCTGCTTGAAGGCGCTGTTCCCATGAAAGAGGGGCTCGTGAGCCCCTTTTTCGCACCGAAAACCGATCATTGAACATGGCCGACTTCAGCCCACGGGACGAAGCGGCGCCAAGGAGAACACAGATGGCAATTACCGCAAGCATGGTCGCTGAACTGCGCGCCAAGACCGACGCCCCCATGATGGAGTGCAAGAAAGCCCTGACCGAAGCCGACGGCGACATGGCCAAGGCCGAAGAGCTGCTGCGCGTCAAGCTGGGCACCAAGGCCGGCAAGGCCGCCAGCCGCGTGACCGCCGAAGGCGTGGTCGCCAGCTTCATCGAAGGCACCACCGGTGGCCTGATCGAAGTGAACTGCGAAACGGACTTCGTCACCAAGAACGACAGCTTCCTGGCTCTGGCCAGCGCGGCAGCCCAACTCGTGGCCAAGCACCAGCCCGCCGATGCGGCCGCGCTGGGCGCGCTGCCGTACAGCCAGGACGGCTTCGGCCCCACGCTGGAAGACGTGCGCAAGGGCCTGATCGGCAAGATCGGCGAGAACATGTCGTTCCGCCGCTTCAAGGCCTGGAGCGGTGCCTCCAAGCTGGCCGGCTACCTGCACGGCACGCGCATCGGTGTGGTGGTGGAGTTTGACGGTGACGAGACGGCTGCCAAGGACGTCGCCATGCACGTGGCTGCCATGAAGCCCGTGTCCCTGACCAGCAACGACGTGCCTGCCGAGTTCATCGAGCGTGAACGCTCGGTGGCCACGGCCAAGGCCGACGAAGCCAACAAGGAACTCGTGGCCGCCGGCAAGCCGGCACAAAGCGCCGAGATCGTGGCCAAGCGCATCGACGGCGCTGTGCAGAAGTACCTCAAGGAAGTGTCGCTGTTCAACCAGTCTTTCGTGAAGAACGACAAGCAGACTGTCGAAGCCATGCTCAAGGCCGCCGGCACCACCGTCAAGGGTTTCACCCTGTACGTGGTGGGCGAGGGCATCGAGAAGAAGGTGGATGACTTCGCCGCCGAAGTCGCTGCCCAGGTGGCCGCTGCCAAAGGCGCCTGAGCGCCCGCAGGCGGCCGCCGTTGCCGCCCTGAACAAGACAACGGGCCGAAAGGCCCGTTGTCTTGTGTGACACCGGCACCGAGGAGTCAGCGCTCCTCGGTACACTTGCGGGCTGAATTTTGTGTTTTTGCCTCCTGAAAGTTGCCACATGCCTGCCTACAAACGGATTCTGCTGAAGCTGTCGGGTGAAGCCCTCATGGGCGACGACGCCTTCGGCATCAACCGGGCCACCATCGTGCGCATGGTGGAAGAGATCGCGGACGTCACGCGTCTGGGTGTGCAGGTGGCCATCGTCATCGGTGGCGGCAACATCTTTCGCGGTGTGGCCGGCGGATCGGTGGGCATGGACCGCGCCACCGCCGACTACATGGGCATGTTGGCCACGGTGATGAATTCGCTGGCGCTGGCCGACACCATGGACAAGGCCGGGCTGGTGGCCCGGGTCATGTCGGCCATCGCCATCGAGCAGGTGGTCGAACCTTACGTGCGCCCCAAGGCCCTGCAGTACCTCGAAGAGGGCAAGGTTGTGGTGTTTGCCGCCGGCACGGGCAACCCGTTCTTCACCACCGACACGGCCGCCGCCTTGCGCGGGGCGGAGATCGGTGCGGAAATCGTGCTCAAGGCCACCAAGGTGGACGGTGTGTACAGCGCCGACCCGAACAAGGACCCCACCGCCACACGCTACGCTTCGATCACGTTTGATGAGGCGATGCAAAAGAACCTGCAGGTGATGGACGCCACGGCATTTGCCTTGTGCCGTGACCAGAAGCTGCCGGTCAAGGTGTTTTCGATCTTCAAGCCCGGTGCGCTGCGCGATGTGGTGATGGGCAAGGACGAAGGCACATTGGTTCATGTGTGACGCGCCAAGGCGCTCACCCCTTGCAGAAATGAGGAGTTTTCATGAGCGTTGATGACATTCGCAAAACCGCCGAGCACAAGATGATGCAGTCGGTCGAAGCGTTCAAGAACGGGCTGACCAAGATCCGCACCGGCCGCCCGAACCCGGCACTGCTCGACACGGTGCACGTGGATTACTACGGCGCAATGTTGCCACTGTCGCAGGTGGCCAACCTCACCTTGCTCGACTCGCGCACCATTGGCGTGGCGCCGTGGGAGAAGGGCATGGGCGCCAAGATCGAGAAAGCCATTCGCGAGTCCGACCTCGGCTTGAATCCTTCGAGCCAGGGTGATCTGATCCGCGTTCCCATGCCCCCCATGACCGAAGAGCGCCGCAAGGAACTCACCAAGGTCGTTCGTGGTGACGGCGAAGCCGCCAAGATCGCCATCCGCAACTTGCGACGCGACGCCAACGAACAGGTGAAGAAGCTGGTGAAGGAAAAGCTGGCTTCCGAGGACGACGATCGCCGTTCGCAGGAAGACATACAGAAGCTCACCGACCGGGTCATCAACGAGGTGGACCGCCTCGTCGCGGGCAAGGAACAGGACATCATGGCGGTCTGACCGCCTTTGATAACCGCACGCGACGCCCTGCCACCAATGTCCCCACCCATGCCCAACCAGGACGCACTTGCAGGCTCGCTGCCCCGCCATGTCGCCATCGTGATGGACGGCAATGGCCGTTGGGCGCAAAAGCGCTGGCTGCCACGTGTGGCGGGTCACAAACAAGGCGTTGAAGCCCTGCGACGCGTTGTGAAGGCCTGCCTCGAACGCGAAATACCGGTGTTGACGGTATTTGCGTTCTCGTCGGAAAACTGGAACCGCCCGGTGGAAGAGGTTTCCAGCCTCATGGACCTGCTGGTGCTCGCGCTGTCGCGCGAAGTGCCTTCGCTGGAAGGTAACGGCGTCCGTCTGCACTTTCCGGGTGATCGCCACGGACTCTCCAAGCGCGTGGTTCAAGGCCTGGTGGCGGCCGAGCGCGACACCGCCCACAACCACAAACTGGTGCTCAACGTCTGCTTCAACTATGGCGGTCGCTGGGACATTGCTCAGGCTGCGCGCAAGCTGGCTGCCCAGGGGCTCGAGATCACCGAAGAAAGCCTGAATGGCCAGTTGGCGCTGGCGCATGTGCCCGACCCCGACCTGCTGATCCGTACCGGCGGTGAACTGCGCATCAGCAATTTCCTGCTGTGGCAGGCCGCTTACACCGAACTGGTGTTCACCGAATGTCTGTGGCCAGACTTTGGGCCTGCAGACCTGGACCGTGCCTTGCAGGAATACGCCAACCGCGAACGCCGCTTCGGGCAGACGGCCGAGCAGGTGGGCCAGGCCGAGCCGCTGCTGGCCGTGGGCGGCGATCGACATGCTTAGACAGCGCGTCATCACCGCCTTGCTGCTGCTGGCGGTCCTGTTGCCCGCCCTGTTTTATCCCGCCATCGAACCGTTTGCCGCGCTCACCCTGCTGCTGATCGTGGCTGCGGGTTGGGAGTGGGCCCGTCTGAACGGCGTCGGTTCGCGCTCGGCGTTGGCCCTGGGCTTGGGACTGGGCGTGGTCATGGTGGCCATTTGGCTGTCGGGTGGGCTCGACCAATCCTGGAGAAACATCTGGATGGGTGTCGGCTTGCTGTGGGTTGTGCTGGCGGTGGCCATGCTGGCCCGCGGCGTGTCGGGCTGGGGTGCATGGCCCAAGGGCGTGCGACTCTGGATGGGCCTGGTGCTCATCAGTTGCGCATGGGTTGCCATGGTGCAGGCACGGCTCACCGGTCTTGGATTTCTGTTGTCGGTGCTGCTGCTGGTCTGGATGGCGGACATCGCGGCCTACTTCGGGGGCAAGGCGATGGGACGGCGCAAGCTGGCACCGGGCATCAGCCCGGGCAAGACCTGGGAGGGCGCCATCAGCGGTTTCATCGGTGTGTTCGTGTTGGCTGCATGCTGGCTCTGGGCCGATGCCCAGGGCATGTCCAGCGCGAACAGCCTGTATGCACGGCTCTGGGCCTTTGGCCCGCTTCTGGCCGTGTTGTCGCTGGCCTTTCTGGTCGCGATGAGTGTGGTCGGTGACCTGGTGGAGTCGCTGGTGAAACGCAGCGCGGGTGTCAAGGACTCCAGCGGCCTGTTGCCCGGCCACGGCGGGGTGCTCGACCGGGTCGACGCCTTGCTGCCGGTGTTGCCACTGGCAATGATGCTCACAACCCTTTGACGCCATGAGTTCCACGCAGTCCATCACCGTCCTCGGCTCCACCGGGTCCATCGGCAAAAACACGCTCGACGTGCTGGCGCGCCACCCCGATCGTTACCGGGTCTTCGCGCTCACCGCGTCCACCCAGGTCGACCTGATGCTGGCGCAGTGCCAGCAGTTCTCACCCCGCTACGCGGTGATGGTGAGTGCGGTGCACGCGAAGCAACTGGCCGAGCGCGCACGCGAGCTGGGGCTGGCGGTGCAGGTGCTCTCGGGTGAGCAGGCGCTGTGTGAGGTGTGTACCGATCCCGAGGTCGATGCGGTGATGGCTGCCATCGTGGGAGCGGCGGGTCTGGCCCCCAGTCTGGCCGCTGCCCAGGCGGGCAAGAAGCTCTTGCTGGCCAACAAGGAAGCGCTGGTGGTGGGCGGCGCGCTGTTCATGCAGGCGGTGCGCGACGGTGGCGCGACGCTGCTGCCCATCGACAGTGAACATTCCGCCGTGTTCCAGTCCTTGCCCGAAGATCCGGCCGCGTGGTCGCGTCGCGTGGAAAAGATCGTGTTGACCGCCTCGGGCGGACCGTTTCGCACACGCGATCCACAAACGCTGGCCCAGGTCACGCCCAACGAAGCTTGCGCGCACCCCAACTGGGTGATGGGGCGCAAGATTTCGGTGGACTCGGCCACCATGATGAACAAGGCTCTGGAGGTCATCGAGGCCTGTTACCTCTTTGGCCTGCCACCGGCGCAGATCGAGGTGGTGATCCACCCCCAGAGCGTGATCCATTCCATGGTGCAGTACACCGACGGTTCGGTGGTGGCCCAGCTCGGCACGCCCGACATGCGTGTACCAATCGCCTACGGCCTGGCCTGGCCGGAGCGGATCGCGTCCGGGGCCGCGCCCCTGGACTTCGGCACCCTGGGCGCCCTGACGTTCGAGAAGCCCGACGGTTTGCGCTTTCCCGGGCTGCAGCTGGCCTGGGACGCGTTGCTGGGCCCGACGGGTACCACCGCAGTGCTCAACGCGGCCAACGAGGTAGCGGTGGCGGCTTTTCTCGACCAGCGCCTGCGCTTTGACCAGATTCACGCCATCAACGATGCAACTTTGCAGGCCTTGATCCCCTCCAAGCCCAACGACTTGTCGGACTTGTTGGTCATCGATCAGCAGGCCCGTCGCCTGGCACAGACCCAGGTCGAGCGACTCGCCCGCTGATTCGCCCGGCCCCAGGCGCTGAAGCGACATCCACACCTTCACGACCCGCCCACCATGCTCACTCTCGTTGCTTTTGTGGTTGCTCTCGGCCTCCTGATCGCCGTGCACGAATACGGCCACTACCGCGTGGCGGTGGCTTGCGGCGTGAAGGTGTTGCGCTTCTCGGTGGGCTTTGGCAAGCCGCTGCTGACCTGGCGCAAAAAGGGCAGCTCGACCGAGTTTGTGTTGTGCGCCCTGCCGCTGGGCGGCTACGTGCGCATGCTCGACGAGCGGGAGGCACCGGTCGATGCGTCCGAGCGCCATCTGGCTTTCAACACCCAGCCACTGCGTTCGCGCGCAGCCATCGTGGCAGCCGGCCCGGCGGCCAACCTGTTGCTGGCGGTCGTCCTTTACGCCGTGGTGAACTGGAGCGGTATCGAAGAGCCGAAGCCCGTTCTGGCCAGTCCGTCCATTGGCTCGCTCGCCGAGGCGGCGGGATTGCGCGGGGGGGAATGGGTCTCGCAGGCAGGTCCTGACGAGGACAACCTTGCCGATGTGGGCTCCTTTGAAGACCTGCGCTGGCGCCTGACCCAGGCGGCGCTGTCCAACGAAGACATGACGCTGCGGGTGAGCAACGACGAGGGGGGCGTACCGCGGTCGGTCGTGTTGCCACTCGCAGGGCTCGATGTGCGCGAAGCCGATGCGTCGTTGTTTCAGAAGATCGGCATCACTGGCCCATGGACACAGCCTGTGGTGGGCGAGGTGTTGGCGGGTGGAGCGGCGGAAGCAGCCGGGCTGATCGCCGGCGACACCGTGCGCAGCGTCGACGGGACGACCGTGCCGGACGGTCAACGGTTGCGAGCGCTCATCCGTGCGTCCACCGGCCCCGCGGGGGAAGCGCGTGAGCAGCAATGGTCGGTTGACCGCAATGGGCAGCGCATCACCCTGGCGGTGAAACCTGTGCCCGAGAAGCAGGGCGATGTGTGGGTGGGACGCGTGGGCGCCTACATCGGTGCCGCGCCTCAGATGATGACCGTGCGCCATGGGCCGGTGGACGGCTTGCTCAATGGCGTGGTCCGCACCTGGGAAGTGTCCTGGCTCACGCTCAAGATGATGGGGCGCATGGTGATCGGTGAAGCGTCGATCAAGAACCTCAGTGGACCACTCACGATTGCAGATTACGCGGGCAAATCGGCCAGCCTGGGCATCACCTCTTACATCCTGTTTCTGGCCCTCATCAGTGTGAGTCTCGGCGTGCTGAACCTGCTGCCGCTGCCGGTCTTGGACGGAGGACACCTGATGTATTATCTTTGGGAGGGTGTGACCGGTCGCAGCGTGTCTGACGTCTGGATGGAGCGCCTTCAGCGCGGTGGTGTCGTGGTTCTCATGGCGCTCATGTCCGTTGCCTTGTTCAATGATGTGGCCCGCTTGGCTGGCTGAACACTTTTTCCATGACAAAAAACAAAAACGGTCTGCGCGGCCTGACCCTTTCAGCGCTCGCGGCCGCCATGCTCGGCGCATTGCCCGCCTGGGCCGTTGATCCATTCACCTTGCGCGACATCCGGGTCGAAGGCCTGCAGCGCGTGGAGCCGGGCACGGTGTTCGCCTCGCTGCCGTTTCGCATCGGCGATCAGTACAGCGACGACAAGGGCTCAACCGCCATCCGTTCGCTGTTCGGTTTGGGTCTGTTCAGTGATATCCGCCTGCAGATCAATGGTGATGTGCTGGTCGTGATCGTGGAAGAGCGTCCCACGGTCGCCGACGTGAGCTTTTCCGGCATGAAGGAGTTCGACGACGAGGTCCTCATCAAGGCGTTGCGTGACATCGGCCTGACCGAAGGCCGCCCTTTCGACAAGGCGCTGGCCGACCGGGCCGAGCAGGAACTCAAGCGCCAGTACATCAGCAAGAGCATGTACGCCGCGCAGGTGGTCACCACCGTCACGCCGGGCGAGCGCAACCGGGTCAACCTCAACTTCAGCGTGGTCGAAGGCGATGTGGCGAAGATCAAGGACATCCGGATCGTGGGCAACCAGGCCTTCTCCGAATCCACCTTGCGCAACCTGTTCGATCTGGACACAGGCGGTTGGCTGAGCTGGTACACCAAGTCCGACCGCTACTCGCGCGCCAAGCTCAACGCCGACATCGAGACGCTGCGCTCCTACTACCTCACCCGTGGCTACCTCGAGTTCCGCATCGATTCCACGCAGGTGGCGATCTCGCCCGACAAGCAAGACATGTCGATCACCCTGAACATCACCGAGGGCAACCGCTACGTGGTGTCGTCGGTGGCGCTGGAAGGTGAGTACCTGGGCAAGGAAGAAGAGTTCAAGTCGCTCATCACCCTGCGCGCCGGAGAGGCCTACAACTCCGAAGACGTCACGAGCACGGTGAAGGCTTTCACCGACTACTTCGGTGCCTTCGGTTACGCCTTCGCCCAGGTTGAAGCCACGCCCGAGATCGACCGCGTCAACAAGCGGGTGTCGTTCATCGTGCGCAGCCAGCCCGCTCGGCGCGTTTATGTGCGCCGCATCAACGTCGAAGGCAACAACCGCACGCGAGACGAAGTTGTGCGCCGTGAGTTCCGCCAACTCGAATCGGCCTGGTACGACAGCGACCGCATTCGCCTGTCCCGCGACCGCGTGGACCGCCTGGGTTTCTTCACCGAGGTCGGCATTGACACGCAGCCGGTTGCGGGCTCGCCCGACCAGGTGGATCTCACCATCTCGGTGGTGGAGAAGCCGACAGGCAACCTCTCGCTGGGCGCTGGATACTCGCAAGCCGAAGAGCTTTCCATCATCGCGGGCATCCGCCAGGAGAACGTGTTCGGCTCGGGCAATTACCTCGGCATCGACGTCAACACCAGCAAGTTCAACCGCCAGCTGGTGGTCAGCACGGTGGATCCGTACTTCACACCCGACGGTATTTCGCGCAGCATCGACGCCTACTACCGAACCACGCGCCCTTACGACACCCAGTCCACCACCGACACGGGTGACTACCGCCTCATCACCAAGGGCATGTCCTTGCGATTTGGCGTGCCGTTCACGGAGGCGGACACGGTTTTCTTCGGCGCAGGTATCGAGCAGACAACGATCGAAACCGGCATTTTCTTGCCAGACGCTTACCGTGACTACGCCCGCGAATTTGGCGAGACCAGCAACACCGTTCCATTGACCGTGGGCTGGGCGCGCGACACGCGCGACAGCGCCCTGGTGCCCACCCGCGGCCGCCTGCAGCGTTTCAACACCGAGCTCGGCGTGGCCGGCGACGCACGCTACGTCAAGGCGAACTACCAGTTCCAGCAGTACTTCCCGTTGAGCAAGCAGTACACGCTGGCGTTGAACAGCGAGCTGGGCTTTGGCAAAGGCCTGGGCGGGCGCCCTTACCCCGTGTTCAAGAACTTTTTTGGCGGTGGCCTGGGTTCGGTGCGCGGCTTCGAGCAAGGCACCCTGGGCCCGAGTTCACCCGTCTCGGGCTCTGCGGACACCGTCAACATCGGCGGCAACCGCAGCATCGCACTCAATGCCGAGTTCATCACCCCGTTCCCCGGTGCCGGCAACGACCGCAGCCTGCGCATGTTCGGGTTTGTGGATGTCGGCAACGTGTTCGGCGAGAACGACTCCCGGCCCAACGCCAAAGACCTTCGTGCGTCCGTCGGCGTGGGTCTGAGCTGGATCTCGCCGGTCGGCCCACTCAGATTCGCCATCGCCAACCCCATCCGGAAATTCACCGGCGATAAAATCCAGAAATTCCAGTTTCAGATCGGAACCTCCTTTTGATGAAGACACTATCCAGCCTGTTCAACCGCAAGACGCTCGTTGCCGTGGCCCTGGGGCTCGCAACGCTGGGCGTCGCAGCGCAAGACCTGCGCATCGGTTTTGTGAATCTGGAGCGCATCCTGCGCGACTCCAACTCGGCCAAGGCCGCCCAGACCAAGCTGGAGCAGGAGTTCTCCCGGCGCGAGAAAGAAGTGCAGGGCCTTGCGGCCCAGCTGAAGTCGGCGTCGGAGAAGTTCGAGCGCGAAGCGCCCACCTTGCCCGAAAGCCAGCGCACCACTCGCCAGCGCCAACTGGTCGAGCAAGACCGCGATTTCCAGCGCAAGCAGCGTGAGTTTCAGGAAGACCTGAACATGCGCAAGAACGAAGAACTGCAAAGCGTACTGGAGCGCGCCAATCGCGTGATCCGCCAGGTGGCCGAGGCCGAGAAGTTCGACCTGGTCATCCAGGAAGCCGTCTACATCAACCCCAAGCACGACATCACCGACAAGGTGCTCAGCGGCTTGAACGGCAGCAAGTAAGCCGCAGGATCCGGGTGTGTCGCGGCCACTGGGCTCCATTGTCGAAGCCCTCGGTGGTGAGCTTGTTGGCGCGCCCGACACCCCCATCCAGCGGTTGGCTCCGCTGGCGTCGGCCGAGCCCGATGCGCTGGCTTTCATCGCGAACGCGCGGTACACGGCTCAGATTGCCACCACCCGGGCGGCCTGCCTGATCGTTCCGCCCTTGCTGCGCGAGGCGGCCAGCAAGCGCGGCGCGTGCATCGTCACCGACGACCCCTATCTGTACTTCGCCCGACTCACCCAGTGGTGGCGGCGCGAGCACGCTGCTGTGTCGCCGGCAGCCATACACCCGACTGCGTCGGTGCACCCCACCGCAGAGCTGGCCCAGGATGTCGACGTGGGTGCGTTTGCTGTCATCGGAGCCGGCGTGCGCATCGGTGTTGGTGCGCGCGTGGGTGCGCACTGCGTGCTTGGCGAACATGTGCAGGTGGGTGCGCAAACCCTGCTTCATTCCCGTGTGACTGTGGGCGAACGCTGCTCCTTGGGTGAACGCTGCGTGCTCCATTCGGGTGTGGTCATCGGCGCGGACGGTTTCGGCTTTGCGCCACACCAGGGTGCGTGGATCAAGATCGAGCAACTGGGTGCCGTGCGCATCGGCAACGACGTTGAAATCGGGGCCAACACCTGCATCGACCGCGGTGCGCTGGACGACACCGTGATCGAAGAGGGGGTGAAGCTCGACAACCTGATCCAGATCGGCCACAACGTTCATGTCGGTGCTCACACAGCCATGGCCGGCTGCGTGGGTGTGGCGGGCAGCGCCAACATCGGCTCTGGCTGCACCATCGGTGGTGGTGCGGTGGTGTTGGGGCATTTGAAGATCGCAGATGGCGTGCACGTGTCGGCGGCCTCGGTGGTCACCCGCTCGCTGCTCAAGCCCGGGCACTACACCGGCATGTTTCCCATCGACGACAATGCGACCTGGGAAAAAAATGCTGCGTCTCTCAAGCAGCTCAACCGCATCCGCGAACGCCTCAAGGCCGCCGAAAACGCGATCGAACAAGCCCTCCAGAACAACACAAAGCCATGATGGACATTCACCAGATTCTCAAGCAATTGCCCCACCGCTATCCGTTCCTGCTGGTGGACCGGGTGCTGGAGCTTGAAAAGGGCAAGCGCATCAAGGCGCTGAAAAACGTGACCATCAACGAGCCGTTTTTCGTGGGCCACTTTCCCCACCGCCCGGTGATGCCGGGTGTGCTGATGCTGGAGGCCATGGCGCAAGTCGCGGCCCTGCTGGCATTCGACACGCTGGGTGTGACGCCCGACGACAAGACGGTTTACTACTTCGCCGGCATCGACGGTGCGCGATTCAAGCGTCCGGTGGAGCCGGGCGATCAGCTCGTGATGGACGTGACGCTGGACCGCATGAAGGCCGGCATCTTCAAGTTCAAGGGCATCACCCGCGTGGGCGAGCAGGTGGCTTGCGAAGCCGAGTTGATGTGCACCATGCGCACCATCGCCTGACGGTGGGGGAGGGCGCTCTGTGTCTCTGATCCATCCCACTGCGCTGGTGGACCCGGCCGCCGAACTCGACAGCTCGGTAGCGGTGGGTCCTTACACCGTGATCGGTCCGAACGTGAAGGTCGGTGCGGGCACCACCATTGGCGCACATTGCGTGATCGAAGGTCACACCACCATCGGGCGCGACAACCGCATCTTCCAGTTCAACTCGCTGGGTGCCGTGCCGCAGGACAAAAAGTACGCCGGCGAACCGTGCGAGCTGGTCATTGGCGACCGCAACACAGTGCGAGAGTTCTGTACCTTCAACATCGGCTCACCCGGCGACCGCGCCGTGACCCAGATCGGCAACGACAACTGGATCATGGCCTACGTGCACCTGGCGCACGACTGCGTGGTGGGCAACCACACCATCTTCGCCAACAACTCCCAGCTCGCAGGCCATGTGGTGGTGGACGACTGGGTGATCCTCGGTGGCTTCACGGTCGTGCACCAGTTCGTGCGTGTGGGCGCGCACGCCATGACGGCCATGTGTTCGCTGCTGTTTGCCGATCTGCCGCCGTTTGTGATGTGCCAGGGCCAGCCGGCCCAGGCCCGTTCGATGAACTTCGAAGGCCTGCGCCGCCGGGGTTTTTCGCCCGAGCGCATCGCAGCCGTGAAGGGCATGCACAAGGCGCTGTACCGCGAGGACCTGAAGCTGGAACAGTCGGTGGAGCGCATCCGTGCGCTGACCGGGAAGACGCCCGAAGCCGCCCCCGACGTCGAGATGATGTTGAATTTCCTGGGCCAGGTGTCGCCCCAGCGCGGCATCGTGCGCTGATCCCGGCATGACGTCTTCCAAACGTTTTGCCCTGGTGGCGGGCGAAACGTCGGGCGATCTGCTCGCGGGCCTTTTGCTCGGCGGTGTGCGGCAGCGCTGGCCCGATCTGCAGTCGTTCGGCATCGGTGGCTCGCAAATGGCGGCGCAAGGCTTCAAGGCCTGGTGGCCCAGCGAGAAGCTCGCGGTGCGCGGCTATGTCGAGGTGTTGCGCCATTACCGCGAGATCGTCGGCATCCGTGCGCAGCTGCAGCAGCGCCTGTTGTCCACCGACCGGCCCGACGTGTTCATCGGTGTCGATGCACCCGATTTCAATCTCGACCTGGAGGCCAACCTGAAGGCGGGCGGCGTGCGCACCGTGCATTTCGTCTGTCCGTCCATCTGGGCCTGGCGTGCCGAACGGGTCGAGAAGATCCAGCGCAGTGCCGACCATGTGTTGTGCATCTTTCCGTTCGAACCCGAGCTGCTCGCCCGGCACAACATTGCCGCCACCTACGTGGGGCACCCGCTGGCCAATGTGATTCCATTGGAGCCCGACCGGGCTGCGGCCAGAGTTGCCCTGGGGCTGCGCAATGAAGACACCGTGGTCGCCATCCTGCCGGGCAGTCGGGCGTCCGAGGTGCAGTACCTGGCGCAGGTGTTTTTTGAAGCCGCTGTGCGTTTGCGCAGTGCGTGCCCAGGCATCCGGTTTGTGGTGCCGGCCGTGCCGGCGCTGCGCGAGCGCGTCGAGGCCGCGGCCCGCAGCGCGGGCCTGGGCGCCGAACTGCAGGTGATCGCGGGCCAGTCCCACACCGCGCTGGCCGCCTGCGATGTGACCTTGATCGCCAGCGGAACGGCCACACTGGAAGCCGCGCTGTTCAAACGTCCCATGGTGATTGCCTACAACATGAACTGGTTGTCGTGGCAGATCATGCGGCGCAAGCAGTTGCAGCCCTGGGTGGGCCTGCCCAACATCCTGTGCAACGACTTTGTGGTGCCTGAGCTTTTGCAGGAGGCGGCCACGCCGCAAGCGTTGGCCCAAGGTGTGCTGGAGTGGATCGACGCGCCTGAGAGAATCGACGCTTTGCAGCAGCGCTTCTCCGAGCTGCACCACACCCTGCGGCGCGACACCGCCCAACTGGCCACCGATGCGATCGAAAAAGTTCTTGAAGGCTGAGCAGGCCAGTCTGGTCTGGGATGTGCCCGGGCTGGTGGCCGGCGTGGACGAAGCCGGGCGCGGACCGCTGGCCGGGCCGGTGGTGGCGGCGGCCGTGATCCTGGACGATCTCAAGCCGATCAAAGGCCTGGCCGACTCGAAACAGCTCACCGCAATGCGCCGTGAGCGCCTGTACGACGAGATCCGCGCCAAGGCGCTGTGCTGCAGCATCGCACTGGCGTCGGTGGAAGAAATTGACGAACTCAACATCCTGCAAGCCACCATGCTGGCCATGCGCCGCGCGGTGCTTGGCTTGCGGTTGAAACCGACCAAGGTGCTGGTGGACGGCAACCGCCTGCCGGCGCTGGACGTGCTGGCCGAGGCCATCGTGTCGGGTGATGCGCTGGTGCCCAGCATCTCTGCCGCCTCCATCCTCGCCAAAGTCACGCGCGACCGCATGCTGTGTGAACTGCATTTGCAGCACCCCGAGTACGGCTTCAACCGGCACAAGGGTTACGGCACGGCCGAACATTTGCGCGCGCTGCAGACCCATGGGGCCCTGCCCATGCATCGGCGCTCGTTTGCCCCCGTGGCCCGGGCGCTGGCCCTTGCCAGCCAGCAACAGAACGCACCCGCATGAGCGAACCCACCGTCATCACTTCGCGCGACAACGCGCTGCTCAAACGCCTGCGTGTGCTGGCGCAGGACAACACCGCCTACCGCAAGCAGGGGCAGGTCTGGCTGGAAGGTGATCACCTCTGCCGGGCCTTGCTGGCACGCGGCCACCGGCCCGCCATGGCTGTGTTCACCGACGATTTCTGGGTGCAGGCGCCGCACGACCTGCGCGACGCGTCCGACCACATCGTCACCGTGCCTCGCGCGCTCATGGCCTCCATCAGCGGGCTCGAGTCCCCGGCCGGTGTGGGGTTTGTTTGGGATCTGCCCAAGGCCACGGGGCTGAACACGGGACAGTCCGCCGTGGTGCTGGACTGCCTGCAGGACGCCGGCAACGTGGGTTCGATCCTGCGCAGTGCGGCGGCCTTCGGCTTTGGCCAGGTGCTCGCACTCAAGGGCACAGCCGCCCTCTGGTCGCCCAAGGTGTTGCGTGCGGGCATGGGTGCGCACTTTGCCCTGCGTTTGGTGGAAGGCCTGTCGGTCGAAGACCTGGTCGCGCTCGAAGTGCCATTGCTGGTGACCAGCTCACACCAGGGTGATCTGCTGCACAAGGCCGTTTTGCCATGGCCATGCGCCTGGGTGCTGGGGCACGAAGGGCAGGGCGTGAGTTCTGGACTGGAAGCCATGGCCGCGCAGTCGGTGCGCATTGCACAGCCGGGCGGGGAAGAGTCGCTCAACGTGGCGGCTGCCGCCGCCGTCTGTCTGCACGCGAGCGCAACGGCCATGAGGTGAACGTGGGGCCTGCAGATCCGGCGCCGGGCCGCCCCAAGCCGGATCAGCCCCCTCGGGGGCAGCGGACCTCGCGAAGCGGGGGAGCTTGGGGGACGACATATAATTCCGGGGTTTACCCGCAATCAGCGCAACGCGCGCTCACCCCGGTTCCTCACCCCAGGCTTCCTTCCGTCCGAGTCCCCAGCAAGTGAGGGGCAGGGCGGGTGCGAAGCCTGCGCGGCACCAACCGCCGGTGGCCTGTGTTTCGCCCCACTTCTGGAGTCCCATCCGTGCTTCCCGTCCACCCGAAAGCCCTTCTCGCGCTCGCCGACGGCACGGTCTTTACAGGCGTCTCCATCGGCGCCACCGGTCAGACCACGGGTGAGGTGGTGTTCAACACCTCGCTCACCGGCTACCAGGAAATCCTCACCGATCCGAGTTACTGCCAGCAGATCGTGACCCTCACGTATCCGCATATCGGCAACACCGGCATCAACGCCGAAGACGTCGAAGCCAGCCGCATTCACGCCGCCGGCCTGATCATCAAAGACCTGCCCCTGCTGGCCTCCAACTTCCGCAGCACCGAAACGCTCTCGCACTACCTGCAGCGCGAAGGCACGGTGGCCATTGCCGACCTCGACACCCGCGCCCTCACGCGCCGCCTGCGAACCCACGGCGCGCAAAACGGCTGCATCGTCGCGCTGCCGGCTGGCGAGGCGATCACCGACGCGCACCGCGCAGCGGCCGTGGCCGCTGCGAAGGCCGCGCCCAACATGGCCGGTCAAGACCTGGCCAAGGTGGTCTCGGCCACCGAGCCCTACGCCTGGACGCAGACCGAGTGGCAACTCGGCTTTGGTTACGGCGAGCAGATCGCGCCGCGTTTCCATGTGGTGGCGTACGACTTCGGCGTGAAGAACAACATCCTGCGCATGTTGGCGCAGCGCGGCTGCAAGATCACCGTGGTGCCCGCGCAGACGCCCGCATCCGACGTGTTCAAGCTCAAGCCCAACGGCGTGTTCCTCTCCAACGGCCCGGGCGACCCTGAGCCTTGCGACTACGCCATTGCGGCCACGCGCGAGATCGTCGAAGCCGGTGTGCCCACCTTCGGCATCTGCCTGGGCCACCAGATCCTGGCGCTGGCCAGCGGTGCCAAGACCTTCAAGATGAAGTTCGGCCACCACGGCGCCAACCACCCGGTGAAAGACCTGGACAACGGCCGCGTCTCCATCACCAGCCAGAACCACGGTTTTGCGGTGGATGAGAAGGACCTGCCCGCCACACTGCGTGCCACCCACGTGAGCCTGTTCGACGGCACGCTGCAAGGCCTGGCCCGCACCGACAAGCCGGCCTTCTGCTTCCAGGGTCACCCCGAGGCATCGCCCGGCCCGCACGACATCGGTTATCTGTTCGACCGTTTCATCGACCTCATGCAAGCCCGCGTGAGCGCCACCGTCTGAGGCCATCGCCATGAAGCTCTTCAGTTTTCCTGTGTTCGCCATCGAGAAAGCCATCGGCAAACGCATGTTGACGCTGGAGGCGCCGCACAAGGACTGGTTTGCCCAGCGCTGGGCGCAAAAGCCCTACCGCAAGGCGTTTCTGGAGAACAAGGCCATGCCGCTGGTGACGCTGCTGGCCAAGGGCAAGACCTGGGACGACGAGACCTTCAACACCGAGCTGGCGGCCTGGGACGCGCGTTTTTACGACGCAGAGATTGAAGTGCTGCGCCCCCTGATCGAAGGCGACGGCCTGCTGCAGCTGATGCAGAAAAACGTGCCGGCCGAGCGATTGCAGGCCTTGCTGAACACACTGGACACCCAGCGTCAGGCCTGAGCGCACGCTCCCGGCCGACGCAAACACAGCGAACCCCATGCCCAAAAGAACCGACATCCAAACCGTCCTCATCATCGGCGCTGGCCCGATCATCATTGGCCAGGCCTGTGAGTTCGACTACTCCGGCGTGCAGGCTTGCAAGGCCCTGCGCGAAGAGGGCTACAAGGTCGTGCTGATCAACAGCAATCCCGCGACCATCATGACGGACCCGGCCACCGCCGACGTCACCTACATCGAGCCCATCACCTGGCAGACGGTGGAGAAGATCATTGCCAAGGAGCGTCCGCTCGCCCAAGGCGGTTTCGCCATCCTGCCCACCATGGGTGGCCAAACGGCGCTGAACTGCGCGCTCGATCTCTGGCGCAACGGCGTGCTGGCGAAGTACGACGTGGAGCTGATCGGCGCCACGCCCGAAGCGATCGACAAGGCCGAAGACCGCCTGAAGTTCAAGGACGCCATGACCAAGATCGGTCTGGGTTCGGCGCGCTCGGGCATTGCCCACAGCCTGGAAGAGGCCTGGGGCGTGCAGAAGACCGTGGGCTTCCCCGTGGTGATCCGCCCCAGCTTCACGCTGGGTGGCACCGGTGGCGGCATTGCCTACAACCCCGAAGAGTTCGAGACCATCTGCAAGCGCGGCCTGGAAGCCTCGCCCACCAACGAGCTGCTGATCGAAGAGTCGCTGCTCGGGTGGAAGGAGTACGAGATGGAAGTGGTGCGCGACAAGGCGGACAA
The DNA here is from genome assembly GCF_001713375.1 of Hydrogenophaga sp. RAC07. Lineage (NCBI taxonomy): Bacteria > Pseudomonadati > Pseudomonadota > Betaproteobacteria > Burkholderiales > Comamonadaceae > Hydrogenophaga > Hydrogenophaga sp. RAC07. The sequence continues at coordinate 2,054,121 of NZ_CP016449.1, read as the reverse complement.
CTGCATCATCGTCTGCTCGATCGAGAACCTGGACCCCATGGGCGTGCACACCGGTGACTCCATCACCGTTGCACCCGCGCAGACGCTGACCGACAAGGAATACCAGATCCTGCGCAACGCCTCGCTGGCCGTGCTGCGCGAGATCGGTGTGGACACCGGCGGCTCCAACGTGCAGTTCTCCATCAACCCGGCCGACGGCCGCATGGTGGTGATCGAGATGAACCCGCGCGTGTCGCGCTCCTCGGCACTGGCTTCCAAGGCCACGGGTTTTCCCATCGCCAAGGTGGCGGCCAAGCTGGCCATCGGCTACACGCTGGACGAACTGCGCAACGAAATCACGGGCGGCGCCACGCCGGCGTCGTTCGAGCCGTCGATCGACTACGTGGTCACCAAGATCCCGCGTTTTGCCTTCGAAAAATTCCCCACCGCCGACAGCCGCCTGACCACGCAGATGAAGAGCGTGGGCGAGGTCATGGCCATGGGCCGCACCTTCCAGGAATCGTTCCAGAAGGCCTTGCGTGGTCTTGAAGTGGGCGTGGACGGCATGAACGAGAAGACGCAGGACCGCGAGACGCTGGAGCGCGAACTCGGCGAGCCCGGCCCCGACCGCATCTGGTACGTGGGCGACGCGTTTGCCGCCGGCTGGACCATGGAAGAAGTCCACCAGTTCACCAAGATCGATCCGTGGTTCCTGGTGCAGATCGAAGAGATCGTGAAGATCGAGCTCGCGCTGGAGAAAACCAGCCTGGAAGCGATCGACGCCGAAACACTGCGCGGGCTGAAGAAGAAGGGCTTCTCCGACCGCCGCCTGGCCAAGCTGCTCAAGACCAACGACCAGTCCGTGCGCGAGCGCCGCATCGCCGAAAACATCCGCCCGGTCTACAAGCGCGTGGACACCTGCGCGGCGGAATTCGCCACCGACACCGCCTACCTGTACTCCACGTACGAAGGCCACGGCGACGGCGAGTGTGAAGCCGAGCCAACGAACAACAAGAAGATCATGGTGCTGGGCGGTGGCCCCAACCGCATCGGCCAGGGCATCGAGTTCGACTACTGCTGCGTGCACGCCGCGCTCGCCATGCGCGAAGACGGCTTTGAGACCATCATGGTCAACTGCAACCCCGAAACCGTGTCGACCGACTACGACACCTCGGACCGCCTGTACTTCGAGCCGCTCACGCTCGAAGACGTGCTGGAAATCGTGGACAAGGAAAAGCCGCTGGGCGTGATCGTGCAGTACGGCGGCCAGACGCCCTTGAAGCTCGCGCTGGGTCTCGAAGCAGCCGGCGTGCCCATCATCGGCACCAGCCCCGACATGATCGACGCCGCCGAAGACCGCGAGCGTTTCCAGCAACTGCTGCACACGCTGGGCCTGCGCCAGCCACCCAATGCCACCGCACGTGCCGAGCCCGAGGCGCTTGAAAAAGCCGCCGCGCTGGGCTACCCGCTGGTGGTGCGCCCCAGCTATGTGCTGGGTGGCCGTGCGATGGAAATCGTGCACGAGCAGCGCGACCTGGAGCGCTACATGCGCGAAGCGGTCAAGGTGAGCCACGATTCGCCAGTGCTGCTCGACCGGTTCCTGAACGACGCCATCGAGTGCGACGTGGATGCGATCCGCGACCACACCGGACGCGTGTTCATCGGCGGCGTGATGGAGCACATCGAACAGGCCGGCGTGCACAGCGGTGACTCCGCCTGCTCGCTGCCACCTTACTACCTGAGCAAGGCCACGGTGGACGAGCTCAAGCGCCAGACCGCAGCCATGGCAGCAGGCCTGAACGTGATCGGCCTGATGAACGTGCAGTTCGCCATTCAAGAGGTGGACGGCCAGGACGTCATCTACGTGCTGGAGGTGAATCCACGCGCCTCGCGCACCGTGCCCTTTGTCTCCAAGGCCACCGGCATCCAGCTGGCCAAGGTGGCCGCGCGCTGCATGGCCGGCCAGTCGCTTGACGACCAGGGCATCGGTGCTGAAGTCACGCCGCCGTATTTCAGTGTCAAGGAGGCCGTGTTCCCGTTCGTGAAGTTCCCGGGCGTGGACACCATCCTCGGCCCGGAGATGAAGTCCACCGGTGAGGTCATGGGCGTGGGCAAGACCTTTGGTGAGGCCTTCGTGAAGAGCCAGCTGGGTGCCGGCACCAAGCTTCCGACCTCGGGCAAGGTGTTCCTCACTGTGAAGAACAGCGACAAGCCGCGCGCGGTCGAGATTGGTCGTCAGCTTGTGGCCATGGGCTTCGAGCTGGTGGCCACGCGTGGCACGGCGGCGGCCATCAGCGCCGCTGGTGTGGCGGTGCAGACGGTGAACAAGGTCACCGAAGGCCGCCCGCACATTGTCGACATGATCAAGAACGGCGACATCGCGCTGGTGGTCAACACGGTGGAAGAGCGCCGCAACGCCATCACCGATTCCCGCGCCATCCGCACCTCGGCCCTGCTGGCCCGGGTGACCACCTTCACCACCATCGCCGGCGCAGAAGCGGCTGTGGAAGGCATGCAGTACATCGACAGCCTGGGTGTGATTTCGGTGCAGGAAATGCACGCGCAGCTCTGAGCCCGGTGCGGGTTCATCCCGGTTGAGCCCATCGGCTCGACCGGGGCATAATCGATTCCAGTACACCGCCGACCGGCAACGCTCGGCGGTTTCCTTTTGTATTGACGCAGACGCACAGACGGCTGCAACCCGATTTCCGGAGGATCCCATGGCCACCATGCCCATCACCAAACGCGGCGCTGAAAAACTCAAGGAAGAGCTGCACCGCTTGAAGACCGTGGACCGCCCCTGGGTGATCAACGCGATCGCCGAAGCACGTGCGCAGGGCGACCTGAGCGAAAACGCGGAGTACGACGCCGCCAAGGACCGCCAGGGTTTCATCGAAGGCCGTATCGCCGAGATCGAAGGCAAGCTCTCTGCCGCGCAGATCATCGATCCGACGGCCGTGGACGCGGGTGGCAAGGTGGTGTTCGGCGCCACGGTGGAGCTGGAAGACGAAGCCAGCGGCGCGGCCGTGACCTACCAGATCGTGGGTGAAGACGAGGCCGACCTCAAACTGGGGCTGGTGAACATTGGCAGCCCGATTGCGCGTGCCTTGATTGGCAAGGAAGAGGGCGATGTGGCCGAGGTGCAGGCCCCGGGCGGGACCAAGCGCTTCGAGATTGTGGCCGTGCGCTACGCCTGATGCCGCAGCAACGGTTGGCTGTGTTCGTCGCCGCCCTGTGGTGGGGCGGCATTTCGGCACTGAGTTTTCTGGCAGTGCCTTTGCTTTTTGCCAGCTTGGGCAGCCCGGCCATGGCCGGCCCGGTGGCGGCAAGGATCTTTTCGCTGCAATGCTGGGCCGGCCTTGTGCTGGGCATGGCGCTGCTGCTGATGCTGCGCCGCTGGCGTGGCGAAGGCGTCGCCATCGCGCCCTCCGCACTCACCACCATGGGCTTTGTGCTGTTCGCGATGCTGCTCGCGCTGGTGCAGGAATTCGGCGTGGCCCAGAACATCGTCACCGCGCGCGCCAGCGGCGGCAACCTGCGCCTGTGGCACGGGGTGGGCACGGTGATGGTGCTCGGGCAGTGGCTGTGTGCCGGTGCCGTCTTGTGGCGTCTCAGCGCGCCACGCAGCGAACAGGTTTAGGCCACGAGGCGTTCGGCGGATTCGAGGGTGTTGACCATCAGCATGGTGATGGTCATGGGGCCCACACCGCCGGGCACGGGCGTGATGTAGCCCGCGACGTCTTTCACGCCGTCAAAGTCCACATCGCCGCACAGCTTGCCTTCGTCGTTGCGGTTCATGCCGACGTCGAGCACCACGGCGCCGGGTTTGACCATGTCGGCGGTGAGCACGTTGCGCTTGCCCACTGCTGCGACGATCACATCGGCCTGCAGTGTCAGCGCTTTCAGGTCTTTCGTAGCGCTGTGGCAGATGGTGACGGTGGCGTTCTGCTGCAGCAGCATGAGCGCCATGGGCTTGCCCACGATGTTGCTGCGACCGATCACCACCGCGTGCTTGCCCTTGAGCTCGCAGCCGATGCTCTCCAGCATCTTCATGCAGCCGTAGGGCGTGCAGGGCCAGAAGCCGGGCATGCCGGTCATGAGCGCACCGGCGCTGGCAATGTGGAAACCATCCACATCCTTGGCCGGTGAGATCGCTTCGATCACCTTCTGCGCGTCGATGTGCGCGGGCAGCGGCAGCTGTACCAGGATGCCGTGGATGGTGGCGTCGGCATTGAGCGCGTCCACACGCGCAAGCAGCTCGGCTTCGGTCATGGTGGCGGGCCAGCGCTCCAGCACCGAGTGCATGCCGGTGTCTTCGCAGGCCTTGACCTTGTTGCGCACGTACACCTGCGATGCTGCGTTTTCACCCACCAGGATCACCGCCAGGCCGGGTGTGATGCCTTTGGCTTTCAAGGCGGTGACGCGCGCAGTCACGTCGGCGCGAAGTTGGCGGGAAAGGGCGTTGCCGTCGATGAGTTGTGCGGTCATGGGGTGAGCGGGCTGCGGTTGAAATGGAAACGCCCGCCGGGAAGGGCGGGCGTTGATCGGGTCTGTGGGTCGGAGTGTCAGGCCTTGGCCGGGGTCTGCCCCAGCGCGATCTTGAGCAGGTCGGCCACGGTGTTGGCGCCGAGTTTTTCCATGATGTTGGCGCGGTGCGCCTCCACCGTCTTGATGCTGATGCCCAGGTCGTCGGCGATCTGTTTGTTGAGCCGGCCAGCCACGATGCGTTCCAGCACCTGGGCTTCCCGGCTGGTGAGCTTGGAGAGCAGGGCGTCGCGGCTCACCGCCTGCTGGTGGGTGGTGAAGGCTTCGCGGGCACGTTCGAGCATGCGCTCCACCAGCGTGACCAACTGGTCTTCCTTGAACGGCTTCTGGATGAAGTCGAGCGCGCCCTTCTTCATCGATTCCACCGCCATGGGCACGTCGCCGTGGCCGGTGATGAAGACGATGGGCAAAGGCGACTGGCGTTCGATCAGCCGCTCTTGCAGCTCCATGCCGGTCATGCCGCCCATGCGGATGTCGGCGATCAAACAAGCGACCTCACGGGCGTCGTACCGGCTGAGGAAAGCTTCGGCCGATTCGAAGCAGCGGACCCGGAAGTCCTTGCCCTCGAGCAACCATTGAAGTGAGTCGCGCACCGCCTCGTCGTCATCAACGACATAAACAGTGCCTTTTTTCGGGATCAAACTCATCTCGCTCTTTCTGTGTCCGTCACCGGCTCTGTGGCAGGTCCGGTTGATGCGTCGCCAACTTTCAATCTGGACACCACGGGGATCCAGAAACTGAAGCAGCAACCCACAACCTCTTCCCCATTGTAGATGTTGTGCACTTGCATCCTTCCGTGGTGGGATTCGACGATGCTGCGGCACAGCTTGAGGCCGATGCCCATGCCCTCGCTCTTGGTGCTGTAGAAGGCTTCGTAGATGCGTTCGATCATCTCGTCGGGCACGCCGTTGCCCGAATCGCGCACAGAGAATTCGACCACCTCCACATCGTCCTGGCGGCGTGGTCCCACGCGCAATTCCACGTAGCGCTCCCCGGGCGCACGCCCCGCCTGCATGATGGCTTCGCCCGCGTTCTTCAACAGATTGATCAGCACCTGTTCGATCAGGATCGGATCGACCATGAGGCTGGGCAGGCGTGCAGCCACATAGGGGGACAAGCGCACCTGGTGGCGTCGCAGCTCGATGTCGGCCAGTTCGATCGCGTTGCTCACCATCTGCGCCACGTCGGAGGGCGCGGGGTTGGGTTCGCTGCGCTTCACGAAGGCCTTGATGCGCTGGATGATCTGGCCTGCGCGCTGCGCCTGGCGCGCAGTTTTCTCCAGCGCGCCCAGCAGGTCTTGTGTGCTGATCTTGTTTTCGTTGACGCGCGTGATCATGCCGTTGCAATAGTTGCTGATGGCGGTGAGAGGCTGGTTGAGTTCGTGCGCCACGCTCGATGCCATCTCCCCCATGGTGATCAGGCGGCTGGCGGTTTGCGCGCGTTCGGCCTGGCGCGAAGCCTGCTCTTCGGCATAACGGCGCGGCGTGATGTCACTGGCGATCACCATCTGGGCCAGACGCCCGTCGACCCAGGTCAGGTAACGCGTGCGCACCTCCAGCCAGCGGTCGAGCTCTTCCACGAACACCTCGGCGTTTTCCGCGCCGGCATCCGTCAAGGTTTCGGTGGGCATGCCCGCAAACGCGTCCACCGCATCACCGTCGTCGGGGCTGGGTGTGGGCTGGTTGCCCGCCAGGTCCACCAGGTGGCGGTGACCCTGGCCGCGGGTGCCGAACCACATGCGGTACATCTTGTTGGCGAACAGCATCTCGTCGCTGCCCAGCGGTGCCACCGAAACGGCGGAGTCGAGCGACTCCAGCACCGTGGTGAAGCGTTCATAGGACGCCGAGAGCTCTTCGCGGATGCGCTTGGGCTCGGTGATGTCGGTCATCGAGGTCATCCAGCCGGTCTGGTGGCCCTTGGGGTCGATCAGGGGCGACACATACATGCGTGCATCGAAGATGCTGCCGTCGCGCCTTTGCACGCGCACCTCGAAGCCGCCGGGCGTGGACCGTCCACGGAGTTCGTCTTCCAGGCGGGCGGTGAGCTGGTCGTGGTCTTCGTCGGGCCAGTAGGGGAACGGAGCGGTGCGCCCCACCAGTTCGCCTTCGGTCCACCCCGTCATGGAGCAGAAAGCCGGGTTCACGTAGGTGATGCGGCCCTGCATGTCGAGCGCACGCATGCCGGTGAGCATGGAGTTTTCCATGGCTCGGCGGAAGTTGGTTTCGGACACCAATGCCTGCTGCGCCTGAACGCGGCGGCGCGTGTGGCGCCAGGTGCCCAGCAGCATCCACACGGTGAGCGCGGACAGCGCGCCGATCACCCAGAAGAAGCCGCTGCCGACGATGTCCTGCGAGGTGCGGTAGCCCTGGGCCTTCACGATCAGGCCGTTCCCCACTGGCGAGACGGGCACCTCGTGTTCCAACGGCGGATTCGACCACGGCAGCAGGCGCAGCACTTCGCTCGGCGCCTGCAGGCTGCCCGCGAGCACCTGGCCGCGGTCGTCCACCAACGCGACGGCGTAGCGCGCCATGATCTCCGGCGGCATGCCGAAGCGCATGAGGCCGTCGATGGCGTACTCGCCCATGACGGTGCCGGCAAAGCGCCCTTGTTCGCTCAGCGGCACATGCAACATCAGCGTGGCGTTGCGCGGGTCCTGCGTTTCCAGCGGGCGCGAATAGGTGGGCTGGCGCAGGTCACGTGCGAGGTCGAAGGTGCCGTCGGTTTCGTTGGGCGAGAGCGTGCTGCCGGTGGGCCGCATCAGGCGCAGCGGTGCACTGGGCGATGCGTAGCTTGCGAGCACGTTGCGACGGGCGTCGACCCAGGTCACAGCCTGCAGCTCGGGGAACTGGCTCACCAAGGCCTCGACCTGAAACACGAACTCTTCCGTGTCGATGTCCCGGTTGTCGATTTCGCGGGCCAGGCGCATCAGCTGTTCCTGACGCTCCAGCAGCCGCAGCCGCAGCCGCTGCTGTGCGTACTCCACGTCGCGCGTGACGGCTTCCTGTTCTCGCTCCAGTTCCTCGAACCGCAGGTAGGTGATGGCCACGACGATGGCCGAGAGGAACAGCAGCACCGACAGCAGCGGCGCCAACGTGGCAAAGCGATCCTGGCGCGAAGGCGGAAGGCGGCGCCACCAGCGTTTCCACCAAGGGCTCTGGGCGGCTTGGGGCGTGGTTGACGACGGCGAGGAGGGGGCTGGACTCATACCCCACCGAGTCTAAGTGAGCAGGCCCTGTTTGCTCCGATTTGTGAAGCGCCCGGGCGTTGCCATCGCGTTTTTGCGCGCCGCATAGATTTCATAATGTAGAAAGTAAAAGCACATATTGAAATCTGGAAAACATTGTGGGAAACTCCGTGACAGCACGGAACGCCCCCCGTAAGCTCGATTTCAATCAACAGGAGACAAATATGGCAGCGAACAACGCGCAGGACGGCCGCGGCGCCGGCGACCTGGATACCCAGGAAACCCGCGAATGGATGGAGGCGCTGGGCGCCGTGATCGAGCGGGAGGGCCCGGAACGCGCCCACTTCCTGCTGGAGCAGTTGCTCGAAGAAGCCCGCCAGCACAGCATCGACCTGCCGTTCTCGGCCACCACGGGCTATGTGAACACCATCGAGCCCAACCAGGAAGAGCGTTGCCCCGGCAACATCGAGATCGAAGAGCGCCTGCGCGCCTACATGCGCTGGAACGCCATGGCCATGGTGGTCAAGGCCAACCGCCACAACCCCGAAGACGGTGGTGACCTCGGCGGCCACATCGGTTCGTTTGCGTCTCTGGCCCACATGTTCGGCGCGGGCTTCAACCATTTCTGGCACGCCGAGAGCGAGAACCACGGCGGCGACTGCCTCTACATCCAGGGCCACGTGTCGCCCGGCGTTTATGCCCGCGCCTACCTGGAAGGCCGCCTGAGCGAGGAGCAACTGCTCAACTTCCGCCAGGAGGTGGATGGCAAGGGCCTTTCCAGCTACCCGCACCCCAAGCTGATGCCCGAGTTCTGGCAGTTCCCCACGGTGTCCATGGGCCTGGGCCCGCTGATGGCGATCTACCAGGCGCGTTTCCTCAAGTACCTGCACGCCCGCGGTATCGCCAACACCGAAAACCGCAAGGTCTGGGTGTTCTGCGGTGACGGTGAAATGGACGAAGTCGAGTCGTTGGGCGCGATCAGCCTGGCCGCACGCGAGAACCTCGACAACCTGATCTTCGTGGTGAACTGCAACCTGCAGCGCCTGGACGGTCCGGTGCGCGGCAACGGCAAGATCATCCAGGAACTCGAAGGTGAGTTCCGGGGCTCCGGCTGGAACGTGATCAAGCTGCTGTGGGGCAGCGAGTGGGACTCGCTGCTGGCGCGAGACAAGGACGGTGCGCTGCGCAAGATCATGATGGACACGGTCGATGGCGATTACCAGGCCTTCAAGGCCAACGACGGTGCCTACGTGCGCAAGCACTTCTTCGGCCGTGATCCGAAGACGCTGGAAATGGTGGCCCACCTCAGCGACAACGACATCTGGAACCTCAAGCGCGGCGGCCACGACCCACAAAAGGTCTACGCGGCGTACCACAAGGCGGTCAACCACAAGGGCCAGCCGACCGTGCTGCTGATCAAGACCGTCAAGGGCTTCGGCATGGGCAAGTCGGGCGAAGGCAAGAACACGGTGCACCAGACCAAGAAGCTCACCGACGAAGACATCAAGATCTTCCGCGACCGCTTCAACCTGCCGATCCCGGACAGTGAACTGTCGAAGATCCCGTTCTACAAGCCGGCCGACGACACGCCGGAAATGCGCTACCTGCACGAGCGCCGCCAGGCCCTGGGCGGGTACCTGCCCAAGCGCCGCGTGAAGGCCGACGAGAGCTTCACCGTGCCCTCCATCGAGACCTTCAAGGCCGTGATGGAGCCGACCGTGGAAGGCCGTGAGATCTCGACCACGCAGGCCTACGTGCGCTTCCTCACCCAGCTGCTGCGCGACCAGGCCCTGGGTCCGCGCATCGTGCCCATCCTGGTCGACGAGGCGCGCACCTTCGGCATGGAAGGCCTGTTCCGCCAGATCGGCATCTACAACCCCGCAGGTCAGAACTACACACCGGTCGACAAGGACCAGGTCATGTACTACAAGGAAGACAAGGCCGGGCAGATCCTGCAGGAAGGCATCAACGAGGCCGGCGGCATGAGCAGCTGGATCGCAGCCGCCACGAGCTACAGCACGAGCAACCGCATCATGGTGCCGTTCTACGTGTACTACTCGATGTTCGGTTTCCAGCGCATCGGAGACCTGGCCTGGGCGGCGGGCGACATGCAGGCGCGCGGTTTCCTGCTGGGCGGCACTTCCGGGCGCACGACGCTCAACGGCGAAGGCCTGCAGCACGAAGACGGCCACAGCCACATCCTGGCCGGCACGATCCCCAACTGCATCAGCTACGACCCGACGTTTGCACACGAAGTCGGCGTGATCCTGCACCACGGTTTGAAGCGCATGGTGGAGAAGCAGGACAACGTCTTCTACTACCTGACCCTGCTGAACGAGAACTACGCCATGCCCGGCCTCACGCCCGGCACCGAAGACCAGATCATCAAGGGCATGTACCTCTGCAGGGAGGGTGCCAAGCTCACGCCGCGCGTTCAGCTTCTCGGCTCCGGCACCATCCTGCGCGAATCGATTGCCGCGCAGGAACTGCTGGAAAAAGACTGGGGCGTGGCCGCCAACGTGTGGAGCTGCCCGAGCTTCAACGAGCTCACCCGCGACGGCCAGGACGCCGAGCGCTGGAACCTGCTGCACCCCACCGAGCCGCAGCGTGTGTCGTTCGTGGCGCAGCAGCTGGAAAAACACACCGGCCCCGTGGTGGCGTCCACCGACTACATGAAGAACTACGCCGAGCAGATCCGCCCATTCATTCCCAAAGGCCGCACCTACAAGGTATTGGGCACCGACGGATTCGGTCGCAGCGACTTCCGCAGCAAGCTGCGTGAGCACTTCGAGATCAACCGCCACTACATCGTGGTGGCCGCACTCAAGGCGCTGAGCGAAGAGGGCACGGTGCCGGTGGCCAAGGTGGCCGAAGCCATTGCCAAGTACGGCATCAAGGCCGACAAGATCAACCCGCTGTACGCCTGATACGGCGAGGAGACAAGAACATGGCACTCATAGATGTGAAGGTCCCGGACATCGGCGACTTCGACGAGGTGGCGGTGATCGAACTGCTGGTGAAAGTGGGCGACACGGTCAAGGCCGAGCAGTCGCTGATCACGGTGGAGTCCGACAAGGCGTCGATGGAAATTCCGTCGAGCACGGCCGGTGTGGTGAAGGAACTCAAGGTCGCGCTGGGCGACAAGGTGAAAGAGGGTTCGGTGGTGTTGGTGGTGGAGGCTGCGGGTGAAGCCGCAGCTCCAGCTCCGGTGGCCGCAGCAGCCCCAGCCCCAGCGGCGGCGGCCCCAGTGGCCGCTCCTGCCCCGGCCGCAGCGGCCCCTGCGGCCAGCGGCCCGGTCCAGGTGCTCGTGCCCGACATCGGCGACTTCAAGGACGTCGCGGTGATCGAGGTCCTGGTCAAGCCCGGCGACAAGATCGCGCTGGAACAAAGCCTGATCACGGTGGAGTCCGACAAGGCGTCGATGGAGATTCCGTCGTCGCACGCCGGCGTGCTCAAGGAACTCAAGGTCAAGGTGGGTGACACGGTCAACATCGGGGACTTGCTGGCGATTCTGGAAGGTTCTGCTGCGGCGAGCGTCCCTCAGCCCGCTGCCCAAGGGGGCGAGGGGGCCAAGCCCGCTCCTGCCGCAGCCGCTCCAGCTGCTGCGTCGGCACCTCAGGCGGCCACGGTTTCAGCGCCTGCTGCTCCCGCTCACAACCCCACCGCCTCAGCGCCTGTGGGTTTGCCGCACGCCTCGCCGTCGGTGCGCAAGTTCGCTCGCGAACTCGGTGTTCCGCTGGCTGAAATCAAAGGCTCAGGCCTCAAGGGCCGCATCACCGCCGAAGACATCCAGTCGTTCACGAAGTCCGTGATGGCCGGGGCGGTGCAGACCGCCGCGCAAGCGGCCAAGGCACCCGCGTCGACCGGCGGTGGTGGCTCCGAGCTGGGCCTGATCCCCTGGCCCAAGGTCGACTTCGCCAAGTTCGGCCCGATCGAACGCAAGGAGATGGGCCGCATCAAGAAGATCAGCGGCGCCAACCTGCTGCGCAACGCGATCATGATCCCGGCCGTCACCAACTTCGACGACGCCGACATCACCGACCTCGAAGCTTTCCGTGTGTCCACCAACAAGGAAAACGAGAAGAGCGGTGTCAAGGTGACCATGCTCGCTTTCCTGATCAAGGCCTGCGTGGCCGCGCTCAAGAAATTCCCCGAGTTCAACAGCTCGCTGGACGGCGATGCGCTGGTCTACAAGCAGTTCTGGCACATCGGCTTTGCGGCCGACACGCCCAACGGCCTGATGGTTCCGGTGATCAAGGACGCCGACAAAAAAGGCGTGCTGCAAATCAGCAAGGAGATGGGCGAGCTCGCCGCCAAAGCGCGCGAAGGCAAGCTGAGCCCGGCCGAGATGAGCGGTGCGACCTTCACCATCTCCAGCCTGGGCGGCATTGGCGGGCGCTACTTCACGCCCATCATCAATGCGCCCGAGGTGGCCATCCTCGGTGTCTGCAAGAGCAACATGGAACCGGTGTGGGACGGCAAGCAATTCGTGCCTCGCCTGATGCTGCCGCTCTCGCTGACCTGGGACCACCGCGTGATCGACGGCGCTGCGGCCGCGCGTTTCAACGCGTACCTCGGCCAGATCCTCGGCGACTTCCGTCGTGTGCTCCTCTGATGCCTTGTGGGTCAGACCACCGCACAGCGGTGCTCTGACCCCAACCGAATAGGGAAATTTATGGCGATCATTGAAATACAAGTGCCCGACATTGGCGACTTCGACGAAGTCGCGGTGATCGAACTCCTGGTGAAACCCGGCGATACAGTGAAGGCGGAGCAATCGCTCATCACGGTGGAAAGCGACAAGGCCTCGATGGAGATTCCCTCCAGCGCTGCGGGTGTGGTGAAGGAACTCAAGGTCAAGCTGGGCGACAAGGTCAAGCAGGGCAGTGTGGTGTTGACGCTGGAGGCGGCGGGTGTCGCCGCTGCGGCGCCTGCACCCACGGCCGCCCCTGCGGCCTCCCCAGCGCCCGTTGCCGCCGCACCGGCCGCAGCTGCGCCAACCGGTTCTGCTTTCGCCGGCTCCGCCGACCTCGACTGCGACGTGCTCGTGCTCGGCGGCGGCCCCGGTGGCTACAGCGCAGCCTTCCGCGCCGCCGACCTCGGCCTCAAGGTCGTGCTGGTCGAGCGCTACGCCACCTTGGGTGGTGTGTGCCTGAACGTGGGTTGCATTCCGTCCAAGGCACTGCTGCACGTGGCGGCGGTCATGGACGAGGTCAGCCACATGGCCGACCTCGGAGTGGACTTCGGCCGCCCGGTGGTCAACATCGAGAAGCTGCGCGGCCACAAGGAAAAGGTCATCGGCAAGCTCACCGGCGGCCTGGCCGCCATGGCCAAGATGCGCAAGGTCACCACGGTGCGTGGCTACGGTGCCTTCGTCGGTGCCAACCACCTGGAGGTGGAAGAAACCAGTGGCACGGCGCAGGACAAGACCGGCAAGAAGCAGGTGATTGCGTTCAAGAAGGCCATCATCGCGGCCGGTTCGCAAGCTGTGCGCCTGCCCTTCATGCCCGAGGATCCGCGTGTGGTGGACAGCACCGGTGCGCTGGCACTCAAGGAAGTGCCCAAGCGCATGCTGATTCTGGGCGGCGGCATCATCGGCCTGGAGATGGGCACCGTCTACAGCACGCTGGGCGCGCGCCTGGACGTGGTGGAAATGCTCGACGGCCTGATGCAGGGCGCCGACCGCGACCTCGTGAAGATCTGGCAAAAGATGAACGCCAAGCGCTTCGACAACATCATGCTCAAGACCAAGACGGTGGGGGCCAAGGCCACTGCGGAGGGCATCGAGGTGACGTTTGCCGCCGCCGAAGAAGGCGGCACGGCGCCCGCGCCACAGGTGTACGACCTGGTGCTGCAGGCCGTGGGCCGCACGCCCAACGGCAAGAAGATCGCGGCCGAGAAGGCCGGCGTGGCGGTGACGGACCGTGGCTTCATCAATGTCGACATCCAGATGCGCACCAACGTGCCGCACATCTTCGCCATCGGCGACATCGTGGGGCAGCCCATGCTGGCGCACAAGGCGGTGCACGAAGCGCATGTGGCGGCCGAGGTGATCGCAGGGGAACTGCAGGGCAACCAGGAGCTGGCCTCGGCCGCGTTCAACGCCCGCGTGATCCCCAGCGTGGCTTACACCGACCCCGAGGTGGCCTGGGTGGGCCTCACCGAAGACCAGGCCAAGGCCCAAGGCATCAAGGTCAAGAAGGGCCTGTTCCCGTGGACGGCCTCTGGCCGCGCCATTGCCAACGGGCGCGACGAAGGCGTGACCAAGCTGCTGTTTGACGACTCACCCGAGGCGCACGGCCACGGCAAGATCCTGGGTGGCGGCATGGTCGGCACGCACGCGGGCGACATGATCGGTGAAGTCGCACTTGCCATCGAGATGGGCGCCGACGCTGTGGACATTGGCAAGACCATCCACCCGCACCCCACGCTGGGCGAGAGCATCGGCATGGCGGCTGAAATCGCACACGGGAGCTGCACCGACGTGCCGCCGGCCCGCAAATAGTCTGGGTCGCACAGCAAAAAGCCCGCAGGTTGCATCAACCTGCGGGCTTTTTTTGGGGGATGAATTCAGGGTGAAGCTGGTGCAGCGCTGTTGGTGGCCATGGGCACGCGGCGCGCCCCGTTAAAGCGGGTGTTCCAGTAAGCCATGCGCATGTCTTCCATGCGCACGTGCGATCCCGAGCGTGGCGAGTGGATGAACTTGCCGTCACCCACGTAGATGCCCACGTGGCTGAACGCGCGGCGCATGGTGTTGAAAAACACCAGGTCGCCGGGCTTGAGTTCGCTGCGGTCGATCACCTCGGTGGCGGCGGCTTGCTCGTCGGAGCGGCGCGGCAGGATCTTGCCCAGCGATTGTTCGTAGACCGCGCGAACAAAGCCGCTGCAATCGAAGCCGGTCTCCACCGTGTTGCCGCCGTATTTGTAAGGCACGCCCAGGAACGCCATGGCGTTGATCACCAGGCTGGAGGCCTGGTCGCCCACGCTGTGACGGGCGTTTTGCAGCTGGTTGCCCAGGCGGGCCATGAGGCCCTTTTCCACCAGCAAAGCGTCCATGTCCTCGAACGCGGAGTCTGGCGGAGCGGCGTGTACCGCAGCCGACAGGCTGACCAGAATAACAGGGAGGATGTGACGCATGCCGCGCAGGGTATCGGCGATACCTTGGCAAGTCAAGCGAGAAATGGTCCGCAAATGCTTGATTTTGTTGGTGTTTGGGGTGCTCGAGCAGACATTCTTCCGCGTGGAGGCGTTGAACGACCGTTCAGAGCTTTGGCGCCGAGCAAATCGCCAAGGGCACGTTCAAACAAGCGACGGATGGCTCATGAATTGAACGCAGTTCAAACAAATGACGGGTTGTTCAAAAAAATCAACGGGTCAAAATGCCCGGCTACACTGCGGTCATGGAAGTCCAGTTGCACGAACTCACCCCGGTCTTGTCGGCTGCCGAGCGTGAGGCCACCGAGCGCCAACAGCAGCAACGCCAGCAGCGCCAGCTCGCCATGTCCGACACGCGGCGGGCGCTGGTCCTGGATGCGGCGCGAAGCGTGTTTGCGGAGCGGGGCGTGGAGGGCGCCAGCATCCGCGAGATCGCACGCCGCGCCGGCTACACGCCGGGGGCGATCTACAGTTATTTCGACAGCAAAGAGGCGATCTATGCCGCGCTGCTCGCCGAGTCGCTGGAGCGGCTCAACGCCGAGGTGGCTGGTGCCCGGTCGTTCAAGTCGCAACCCCAATTGACGTTGACGTCCAAGGCGCAAGCGTGGTTCGGTTTCTATGCCCGCAGCCCGCGCGATCTGGATCTGGGCTTTTATCTGGTGCAGGGGCTGTCGGCGCACGGGCTCGCCGGCGACCTCAACCAACAGCTCAACGGCCGATTGCAGGACGCACTGCGCCCCTGCGAGGTGGCGTTGCAGGCCATGGGACTGTCGCTGGACGTGGCCATGCGCGAAAACACCGCGCTGTTTGCCCACGGTGTGGGTCTGCTGCTGCTGCAGCACACCGGCCGCCTCGGGCTGTTCGGACAGTCGGCCGAAGCGCTGTTCGTGACCTATGTGGAGCAGTTGGTCGAGCGGCTCAACCCCGGTGCACCGGCAACATCCCGGCGACTGGACCAGGCGGATTTGTTCGGTCTTTGAGGCACGGCGGAGCAGTGGCGCGCGCCGCGCTGCGAAAATCCCCCATCCCGACTCCTTGAACGACACACGAAAGACACGAATGCTGCTGGACGCTGACGACTCCCAACTGGTGCTGGTGGACTACCAGGCTCGCCTGATGCCCGCCATTTTTGAAGGCCCGCAGGTGCTCGCCAATGCCGTGCGCCTGGCCCGCATGGCCCAGTTGATGGAGGTGCCGATCTGGGGCACCGAACAGAATCCCGAAAAACTCGGCTCCATTCCGCCGGAGTTGCGCGAGCTGTGCCGCAAGACATTGTCGAAGATGCACTTCGGTGCCGTGTCTGATGGCCTGGGCGACTGGCTGCGCCCACCCGCCCGCCCGGCGCAGGGTGGCGGCAACGCGCGCAGCCTGCCCAAGCACCTGCAGAAACCCGCGGCGGCGCCCGCCGCCGAGCGCCAGACGGTGGTGCTGGCAGGCTGCGAGGCACACGTCTGTTTGTTGCAGACCGCGCTGGAGCTGATCGAACAGGAGTTTGATGTCTGGGTGGTCACCGATGCCTGCGGTTCTCGCACCGAGCGCAACCGCGATGCCGCCTTTGACCGTCTGGCCAGCGCCGGCGCCGAACTGGTGACCACCGAGATGGTGGCCTTCGAGTGGCTGCGCACGGCGGACCACCCGCTGTTTCGCGACGTGCAGGCGTTGATCAAGTAAGCCCGAGGAACATGTGCGGGGGATGGTCCCGGCGCATGTCAGCCTGTCGCAAGCCGGCTGCTCATAATTATGAATTCAGTTTGAGTGCAGACCACTACCACGCCAGCAGGAGACGTTCATGAGCCAGACGCAGGGTTACGCCGAGTTCTACCGCCGATCCATCGAAGACTGCGACGCGTTCTGGACCGAGCAGGCCGCCCTGGTGGACTGGAAAAAGCCGTTTGACCGGGTCTGCAATCACGACAACCCGCCGTTCGCCCGCTGGTTCGAAGGCGGGCTCACCAACCTGTGCCACAACGCGGTGGACCGTCACCTGAAGGACCGGGCCGACCAGAACGCGCTGATCTTCGTTTCCACCGAAACCGATGTGGAGCGCAGCTACAGCTTTCGCGAACTGCACGCCGAGGTGCAGCGCATGGCCGCGGTCTTGCTCAGCCTGGGGGTGAAGAAGGGCGAGCGCGTGCTGATCTACATGCCGATGATTCCCGAGGCGGCCTTTGCCATGCTGGCCTGTGCGCGCATCGGCGCCATCCATTCGGTGGTGTTCGGCGGCTTTGCCAGCCACTCGCTGGCCAGCCGCATTGAAGACGCCTCCCCTGTCGTCGTCGTGAGTGCCGATGCCGGCTCGCGCGGTGGCAAGGTGGTCGAATACAAGCCGCTGCTGGACGAGGCCATCCGCCTCTCCACCCACAAGCCGGCACAGGTGCTGATGGTCAACCGCGGTCTGGCGCCCATGAAGCTCACCGCCGGGCGTGATGTGGACTACGCCAGTGCGCGCGGACAGCACCTGGACACCGTGGTGCCCTGCGAATGGGTGGATGCCACCCACCCGAGCTACACGCTCTACACCAGCGGCACCACCGGCAAACCCAAAGGCGTGCAGCGCGACACCGGCGGTTACGCCGTGGCCTTGGCCGCGAGCATGAAGCACGTGTTCATGGGCGAGCCGGGCGAAACGTACTTCTCCACCAGCGACATCGGCTGGGTCGTGGGTCACAGCTACATCGTCTACGGCCCGTTGATCGCCGGCATGGCCACCATCATGTACGAGGGCCTGCCGATCCGGCCCGATGCCGGTATCTGGTGGCACCTGGTCGAGAAGTACAAGGTCAGCGTCATGTTCAGCGCGCCCACGGCGGTGCGGGTGCTCAAGAAGTACGACGCCTCGTTCATCAAGGACCACGACCTCTCCAGCCTCAAGGCCCTGTTTCTCGCTGGTGAACCGCTGGACGAGCCCACGGCTCAGTGGATCGCCGACGCGCTGGGCAAGCCCATCATCGACAACTACTGGCAAACCGAAACCGGCTGGCCCATCCTGTCGCTGTGCAACGGCGTGGAGCCGGCCAACAGCAAGTTCGGCTCGCCCGGGCGCGCGGTGTACGGCTACAACGTCAAGCTCCTCGACGATCAGACCGGCGCTGAGCTCACCGAACCGGGCCAAAAAGGCGTGGTGGCCATCGAAGGCCCGCTGCCGCCCGGCTGCATGCAGACCGTGTGGCGCGACGACGACCGTTTCGTCAAGACCTACTGGTCCAGCGTGCCCGGCAAGCTGGTCTACAGCACCTTCGACTGGGGCATCAAGGACGAGGACGGCTACTTCTTCATCCTGGGCCGCACCGACGATGTGATCAACGTGGCCGGGCACCGCCTGGGCACGCGTGAGATCGAGGAAAGCATTTCCAGCCACCCTCGCATTGCCGAGGTGGCGGTGGTCGGGGTGGCCGACCAGCTCAAGGGACAGGTGGCCATGGCTTTTGCCGTGGTCAAGGACGCCTCGACACTCACCGACGACGCAGCCAGGCTGAAGCTCGAAGGCGAGGTGATGAAACTGGTGGACGAACAACTGGGCGCCGTGGCGCGCCCGGCCCGCGTGCGCTTCGTCTCGGTGCTGCCCAAGACCCGCAGCGGCAAGCTGCTGCGCCGGGCCATCCAGGCGGTGTGCGAAGGCCGCGACCCCGGCGACCTGACCACCATGGACGATCCGGCCGCGCTGCAGCAGATCAAGGACCTGCTGGCCTGAGGGCCGCGCAGGTGCTCGATGCGCAGCCGGGTGCATCGCGGTTTCGGTGCTTTCTAAGTATGATCCATGCTTATATTCACACGAGCGATGGGTGCCATGGACAAGATGATCGAATCCGAAGGCCAGGTGGAACGGGTGCGGGTGTTTGAACTCGCGGCCGAGCTCTTTGGTGTGCTGGCTACGCCCATGCGGCTGCGCATCCTCAGTGCGCTGTGCGACCGCGAAAAGTCGGTTTCGCAGTTGCTGCAGGAGATCGACACCACCCAGCCCAACCTGTCGCAACACCTGAACCTGCTCTACCGCTCGGGCGTGCTCGCCAAGCGCAAGGAGGGCACGCAGGTGATTTACCGGGTGCAGAGCGAGAAGGCGGTGATGTTGTGCCGCACGGTGTGCACGCAGATCGCCATCGAGATCGACGAGCCCAGCGCCGTACCACCGTCGGAGCGCCTGTCTCCCCGCGTGACATCCTGACGTCATTGCACTGTCGCCAAACTTTTTCAGCACGCGCAGCCCAAGGTGGCACAATCCTGGGTTGCAGTCAGGTCCTTCCACAGTCACTGTCGCATCCGCATAACGGTCAAGCCGTGCAGCGGAAGGTTTTTCTAACCAGCTAATGTTTCCTGCAGGGAAACGGAGGTCAGCGGATTTATGAGCGATTCCCAAGCCAATGGGGGCAACGTCTATGTTGCCTACAAGACCAACTCGTACCTCTTCGGCGGCAACGCGCCGTACGTGGAAGAGATGTACGAGAACTACCTTGCCAACCCCGGCAGCGTGCCGGACAACTGGCGTGGTTACTTCGACGCCCTCCAGAACGTGCCTGCCGGCGACGGATCAGACGCCCGCGACGTTCCGCACCAGCCCGTCATCAACGCCTTTGCCGACCGTGCCAAGCAGGGCGGGACCAAGGTCGTCATCGCCGCTGGCGCCGACTCCGACCTGGGCCGCAAGCGCGTCGCCGTTCAGCAGCTGATCGCGGCCTACCGCAACGTGGGTGCCCGCTGGGCCGACCTCGATCCGCTCAAGCGCGCCGAGCGCGACAACATTCCCGAGCTCGATCTGGCGTTCTACGGCTTTGCCGACGCCGATCTGGAAATGATCTTCAACACGAGCAACACCTTCTTCGGCAAGGAGACGATGTCCCTGCGCGAGTTGCTCAATGCCCTGCGTGAAACCTACTGCGGCTCCATCGGTGCCGAGTACATGTACATCACCGACCAGAGCCAGAAGCGCTGGTGGCAGGAGCGCCTGGAGAGCACGCGCTCCAAGCCGGCCTACAACGCCGAAAAGAAAAAACACATCCTCGACCGCCTGACCGCCGCCGAAGGCCTCGAGCGTTTCCTGCACACGAAATACGTGGGCCAGAAGCGCTTCTCGCTCGAAGGTGGCGAGAGCTTCATCGCGTCCATGGACGAACTGATCCGTCAGGCCGGACAGGTCGGTATCCAGGAAATCGTGATCGGCATGGCCCACCGCGGCCGTCTGAACGTGCTGGTCAACACCCTGGGCAAGATGCCCAAGGACCTGTTTGCCGAGTTCGACCACACCGCCCCCGAAGACCTGCCTTCAGGCGACGTGAAGTACCACCAGGGCTTCAGCTCCGATGTGACCACCCCCGGCGGCCCGGTCCACCTGTCGCTGGCCTTCAACCCCTCGCATCTGGAGATCGTCAACCCCGTGGTTGAAGGCTCGGTGCGCGCCCGCATGGACCGCCGCGGCGATCCGCTGGGCAAGCAGGTGCTGCCGGTGCTGGTGCACGGCGATGCCGCCTTTGCAGGCCAGGGCGTGGTGATGGAAACGCTGGCGCTGGCCGAAACGCGCGGTTATTCGACCGGCGGCACGGTGCACCTGGTGATCAACAACCAGATTGGCTTCACCACCTCAGACCCGCGCGACAGCCGTTCCACGCTGTACTGCTCCGATGTCGTCAAGATGATCGAGTCGCCGGTGCTGCACGTGAACGGTGACGATCCCGAAGCCGTGGTGTACGCCACGCAGCTCGCGCTCGAATTCCGCATGGCTTTCCAGAAGGACGTGGTCGTCGACATCGTGTGCTTCCGCAAGCTGGGCCACAACGAGCAGGACACCCCGAGCCTGACCCAGCCACTGATGTACAAGAAGATCGCGTCCCACCCCGGAACGCGCAAGCTGTACGCCGACAAGCTGGTCGCGCAGGGCCTGGGCGAGACGATCGGTGACGACATGGTCAAGGCCTACCGCGCCGCACTCGACGACGGTCGCCACACGGTGGACCCGGTGCTGACCAACTTCAAGAGCAAGTTCGCGGTCGACTGGAGCCCGTACCTCAACAAGAAGTGGACCGACAGCTCAGACTCCGCCATTCCCATGGCCGAGTGGAAGCGCCTCTCGGAACGCCTCACCACGATCCCCGACACCATCTCGCCGCACCAGCTGGTGAAGAAGGTGTACGCCGACCGTGCGGCCATGGGCCGTGGCGAGATTCCGGTGGACTGGGGCATGGGCGAGCACATGGCGTTCGCCTCGCTGGTGGCCAGCGGCTTCCCGGTGCGCCTGTCGGGCGAAGACTGCGGCCGCGGCACGTTCACGCACCGCCACGCCGTGATCCACGACCAGAACCGCGAGAAGTTCGACGAGGGCACCTATGTGCCGCTGCAGAACGTGGCCGACAACCAGGCCCCGTTCGTGGTGATCGACTCGATCCTGTCCGAAGAAGCCGTGCTGGCCTTCGAGTACGGCTACGCCTCCAACGACCCGAACACGCTGGTGATCTGGGAAGCGCAGTTCGGCGACTTCGTCAACGGCGCCCAGGTGGTGATCGACCAGTTCATCGCGTCCGGCGAAGTGAAGTGGGGCCGCGTCAACGGCATCACGCTGATGCTGCCGCACGGCTACGAAGGCCAGGGCCCCGAGCACAGCTCGGCGCGTCTGGAGCGCTTCATGCAGATGGCCGCCGACACCAACATGCAGATCGTGCAGCCGACCACGGCCAGCCAGATCTTCCATGTGCTGCGCCGCCAGATGATCCGCGGACTGCGCAAGCCGCTGATCATCTTCACGCCCAAGTCGCTGCTGCGCAACAAGGACGCGACCTCGCCGTTGTCCGAGTTCACCAAGGGCGGCTTCCAGACCGTGATCCCCGACCAGAACGCCGACGTGGCGAAGAAGGCCGACAAGGTCAAGCGCGTCATCTGCTGCTCGGGCAAGGTGTACTACGACCTGGTGAAAAAGCGCGAGGAGCGCGAGTCCGACGACGTGGCGATCCTGCGCGTGGAACAGCTCTATCCGTTCCCGCACAAGGTGTTTGGTGCAGAACTGCGCAAGTACCCCAACGCCACCGACATCGTGTGGTGCCAGGACGAGCCGCAAAACCAGGGCGCGTGGTTCTTCGTGCAGCACTACATCCACGAGAACATGCTCGACGGTCAGAAGCTCGGCTACGCCGGACGCGCCGCGTCCGCCTCGCCAGCCGTGGGTTATTCGCACCTGCACCAGGAACAGCAGAAGAACCTGATCGACGCCGCCTTCGGCAAGCTCAAGGGCTACATCCTCACCAAGTAAGCCGCTCGCGCCGCCCGACCCGTGACGTTGCATCGTGGGTCGGCTGGCTCAGCGCAGTCCGAAACAAACAGGTAGAAGAAACATGGCAATCGTAGAAGTCAAAGTTCCGCAGCTCTCCGAATCGGTGGCCGAAGCCACCATGCTGCAGTGGAAGAAAAAGGTCGGCGACGCGGTGGCGGTCGACGAGATCCTGATCGAGATCGAGACTGACAAGGTCGTGCTGGAAGTGCCGGCTCCTTCGGCCGGCGTGCTGGTTGAAATCCTGCAGGCCGACGGCGCCACCGTGGCGGCCGAGCAGTTGATTGCGCGCATCGACACGGCCGCCGTGGCCGGTGCTGCCGCACCCGCAGCTGCTGCAACGCCCGCAGCCGCTCCGGCCCCTGCCGCAGTGGCTGCCGCCGTCGCCTCCACCAGCAAAGCCGGCGTGGCCATGCCCGCCGCCGCCAAGCTGATGGCCGACAACAACCTGGCCTCCGGCTCGGTGGCCGGCACCGGCAAAGACGGCCGCGTGACCAAGGGCGACGTGTTGTCGGCCGTGGCCGCACCCAAGCCTGCCGCCGTGGCCGCGCCCGTGGCGATCCCTACCGGCGCACCCGCCAAGGTGCTGCCGCAGGTGCCCGTGGTCGCGCCCGATCTGGGTGACCGCCCGCAAGAGCGCGTGCCCATGACCCGCCTGCGCGCCCGCGTGGCCGAGCGCCTGCTGCAATCGCAGTCGACCAACGCCATCCTGACCACCTTCAACGAAATCAACATGGCCCCGGTCATGGAGATGCGCAAGAAGTTCCAGGAGAAGTTCGAGAAGGAACACGGCGTGAAGCTCGGCTTCATGAGCTTCTTCGTCAAGGCCGCGGTGCACGCGCTCAAGAAGTACCCCATCCTAAACGCCTCGGTGGATGGCAACGACATCGTCTACCACGGCTTCTTCGACATCGGCATCGCGGTGGGTTCGCCGCGCGGCCTGGTGGTGCCCATCCTGCGCAACGCCGATCAGATGAGCTTTGCCGACATCGAGAAAAAGATCGCCGAGTACGGCCAGAAAGCCAAGGACGGCAAGCTGGGCATCGACGAAATGACCGGGGGCACCTTCTCCATTTCCAACGGCGGCACCTTCGGCTCGATGATGTCCACCCCCATCATCAACCCGCCCCAGTCGGCCATCCTGGGCGTGCACGCCACCAAGGACCGCGCCATGGTGGAAAACGGCCAGGTCGTCGTTCGCCCCATGAACTACTTCGCCATGTCCTACGACCACCGCATCATCGACGGCCGCGAAGCCGTGCTGGGCCTGGTGGCCATGAAAGAGGCGCTGGAAGACCCGGCCCGTCTGCTCTTCGACATCTGAATAGATTGGATTCACCCCCTTTCTTGCTCACCTCGTGTAGCCGAATCCCCCCTCAAGGGGGCAATCCCTGCGGCCCGGCAAAGCCGGTTCCGCGGGATTTCTGGAAGTTGTGGCGTCGCGTTCCTGCAATGACGTTCCTTCCGGGCTTTGAAGAACCTCATTGAAAGCACAACATGTCCCAAACATTTGACGTCGTCGTCATCGGCGGCGGCCCCGGTGGCTACATCGCCGCCATCCGCGCAGCCCAACTCGGTTTCAAGGTCGCCTGCATCGACGAGTGGAAAAACGCTGCCGGAGGCCCGGCCCCGGGCGGCACTTGCACCAACGTTGGTTGCATCCCGTCCAAGGCGCTGCTGCAATCGTCGGAACATTTCGACCACGCCAACCACCACTTCGCCGACCACGGCATCACCGCCACCAACGTCAAGATCGACATCGCCAAGATGATCGGCCGCAAAGACACGGTGGTGAAGCAGAACAACGACGGCATCCTGTACCTGTTCAAGAAGAACAAGGTCACCTTCTTCCATGGCCGGGGCTCGTTCGCCAAGGCGGTGGAAGCCGGCTACGAAATCCAGGTCACGGGTGCCAAAGAGGAGCTGCTGACCGCGCGCCAGATCATCGTGGCCACCGGTTCCAACGCACGCGCCTTGCCCGGCACGCCGTTCGACGAAGAAATGGTGCTGTCCAACGACGGCGCGCTGCGCCTGGGCGCCGTGCCCAAGAAAATGGTGCTGATCGGCTCCGGCGTGATCGGCCTGGAAATGGGCTCGGTCTGGCGCCGGCTCGGGTCGGACGTGACCATCTTGGAGGGCCTGCCCACGTTCCTGGGTGCGGTGGACGAGCAGATCGCCAAGGAAGCCAAGAAGGCGTTCGACAAGCAGGGCCTGAAGATCGAACTGGGTGTGAAGGTCGGCGAGATCAAGACCTCCAAAAAAGGCGTGAGCGTGGCCTACACCAACGCCAAGGGCGAAGCCCAGTCGCTGGACGCCGACAAGCTCATCGTCTCCATCGGCCGCGTGCCCAACACCATCGGCCTCAACGCCGAAGCGGTGGGCCTGCAGCTTGACGAGCGCGGCGCCATCGTGGTCGACGCTGAATGCCGCACCAACCTCAAGGGTGTGTGGGCGGTGGGCGACGTGGTGCGCGGCCCCATGCTGGCGCACAAGGCGGAAGAAGAGGGCGTGGCGGTGGCCGAGCGCATCGCCGGCCAGCACGGCCATGTGAACTTCAACACCATCCCCTGGGTGATTTACACCAGCCCCGAGATCGCGTGGGTCGGCGAGACCGAGCAGCAGCTCAAGGCCCGTGGCGCCGCGTACAAGGCCGGCACCTTCCCGTTCCTGGCCAACGGCCGCGCGCGTGCATTGGGTGACACCACCGGCATGGTGAAGTTTCTGGCCGATGCGGTTTCCGACGAGATCCTGGGCGTGCACATCGTCGGCCCCATGGCCAGCGAGTTGATCGCCGAGGCCGTGGTGGCCATGGAGTTCAAGGCCAGCGCCGAAGACATCGCGCGCATCTGCCATGCGCACCCCTCGCTGTCGGAGGCCACGAAAGAAGCCGCGCTCGCGGTGGACAAGCGCACGCTGAACTTCTGAACCGGCACCCGTCTTGAGCGTTCGCAGCACCTACGAAGCCGCGCTGAAAGAGCGCGGCTACACCACCGACCCCGCCCAGCAGCGGGCCATCGACGCGCTGGAGCGGTGCGCAACAGAGTGGACGGCGTACAAGCAGCGCCGCTCCAACTCACTCAAGAAGCTCTTCATCAAACCCGACATCCCACGCGGCGTGTACATGTTTGGCGGCGTGGGCCGGGGCAAGAGTTTTTTGATGGACTGCTTCTTCAACGCGGTTCCACTCAAGCGCAAGACGCGTCTGCACTTTCACGAGTTCATGCGCGAGGTGCACCGCGAACTGCGCGAACTGCAGGGCACCGTCAACCCGCTGGACGAACTCGGCTTGCGCATTGCCAAGCGCTACAAACTGATCTGTTTCGACGAGTTTCACGTGGCCGATGTGACCGACGCGATGATCCTGCACCGGTTGCTGGACGCCTTGTTCAAGGCCGGCGTGGGCTTTGTCACCACGTCGAACTTCCACCCGGACAACCTGTACCCCGACGGCCTGCACCGCGACCGCATCCTGCCCGCGATCGAGCTGCTCAAGGATCGGCTGGAGGTGTTGAGCGTGGACAACGGCACCGACTACCGGCAGCGCACGCTCAACCACATCGAGCTCTACCACTGCCCGCTGGGGCCGCAGGCCGATGCGTCGATGGAGGCTACGTTCAACGAACTGGCCGAGGCGGGCGACCAGGACCCGGTGATGCAGATCGAGTCGCGCCAGATCAACGCGGTGCGCCGCGCCGGTGGTGTGATCTGGTTCGATTTCCGCACCTTGTGCGGCGGGCCGCGTTCACAGAACGACTACCTGGAAATCGCCACCCAGTTCCACACGGTGATGCTGTCCAACGTGCCGCAGATGCAGGTGCGCCAGGCGTCCGAAGCAAGGCGCTTCACCTGGCTCATCGACGTGCTGTACGACCGCCGCGTCAAGCTGGTGATGTCGGCGGCTGTGCCGCCGGAAGAGCTGTACCTCGAAGGACCCATGTCGCACGAATTCCCGCGAACTGTGTCGCGCTTGGGCGAGATGCAGTCGGCCGAGTTTCTGGCGCTGGAACACCGGGTGGTGGACACCGGGCTGACCTGAACGTCTGCGTTGAAAACGAAGCCCGCTGAGCGGACTTCAGCTCAGCGGCTCCAGTTTCACGATCACGATCGACAGGTTGTCGCCCGCGCCCTTGGCGCGTGTGCGCGCCTTCTGGATCAGAAACTCGCAAGCCTCGCGCGGCGACAGCATGGCGATCGTGCTGGCCAGTTCTTCGGGGGTGAAGTAGTGCCACACCCCGTCGCTGCAGGCCATGAGCGCTTCACCCGGGGTGAGTTGCGGCACCACGTGCAGGTCCACCGGTGGGTCGTTCTCGGTGCCCAGGCAGCCCATGAGGATGTTGGCGTGCGGGTGGTCCAGCGCGTCCTGCTCGCTCAACTCGCCCTGGTTGACCAGGGTCTGCACATACGAATGGTCCATGGTCCGGAACACCATGCGACCGTTGCGGAAGTGGTAGACCCGCGAATCTCCGGCGTGCACCCAGTGGCTCTCACCGTCGGGGTCAATCAGGAAGGCGGCGATGGTGCTGTGCGGTTCCTGTTCGGCCGACACGGCGGTGAGTTTGATCACCAGGTGCGATTCTTCAACGATCTGGCGCAGCAGGGCCGATGCGTCGTCGGTGTCGGGGTCGTAGCGCTCGAACAGCTGACGCGCCGTGAGCATCACCTGATCCGATGCCTTGCGCCCCCCGCTGCGCCCGCCCATGCCGTCGGCCAGCACGGCCAGCATGCAGCTGCTGTGGCGCGGATGGTTCAGCAGGCACACCTGATCTTGCTGATAGTCGCGGTCTCCGCGGTGGATGCCGGTGGATGCCTGGATGCGGTAGCCTTTGGACATATGAATCAGTCGTTGTTCGGGTGCCATTCGTTGCACGCAATGGTATCCAGTTATGTTGCATTGGGACCCCACCGCCCGTGCGCCTTTGCACACCGTTGGCGTGGTTGATCTGGTCCAGGGCGTGGCGGCCGCCTTCGCCGCCGACGGCCCACTCTCGGTGGCGCGCCCCGGCCTTCGTCCCCGGCCGGGCCAGCTGGCCATGGCGCTGGCCGTGGCGAAGGCATTGCAGGCAGGCGAACACCTGGCGGTTGAGGCCGGCACGGGTGTGGGCAAGACCT
The DNA here is from genome assembly GCF_001713375.1 of Hydrogenophaga sp. RAC07. Taxonomy (NCBI): domain Bacteria; kingdom Pseudomonadati; phylum Pseudomonadota; class Betaproteobacteria; order Burkholderiales; family Comamonadaceae; genus Hydrogenophaga; species Hydrogenophaga sp. RAC07. Next base: position 2,026,900 of record NZ_CP016449.1, on the reverse strand, counting down.
TTGCCTACCTCGTGCCCGTGTTGCTGAGCGGGCAACGCGCGCTGCTGTCGACCGCCACACAGGCTTTGCAGGACCAGCTGTTCACGCAAGACATACCGGCGGTGTCGCGCGCGTTGGGTCTGCCGGTGCGCGCAGCCCTGCTCAAGGGGCGTTCCAGCTACCTGTGCCTGCACCGGCTGGAGCTGGCCAGAACGGCTGGGTCGTCCGCGCAACGCGATCCGGCGGTGGCTGCCGGCCTGGAGCAGGTGCAGCGCTGGGCGCGGCTCACCCGCAGCGGTGATGTGGGCGAGCTGGACGGTCTGGACGAACGCTCGCCGCTGCGCCCCCTGATCACGTCCACGCGCCACAACTGTGAGGGCACCACGTGTCCGCAGGCCGCAGCGTGCCACGTCAACCTCGCCCGTCGCCAGGCGCGCGAAGCCGACTGGGTGGTGATCAACCACCACCTGTTCTTTGCCGACCAGATCATTCGCGAAGCCGAAGCGGTGGACTGGTTGCCGGAGACCGGGGTGGTGGTGTTGGACGAGGCGCACCAGCTCAACGACACCGGCGTGCAGCTGTTGTCCCGGTCCATCGCCTCGGACAACCTGCGCGACTTGGCGCGCGAACTCCGCGTGCAGGGCCATGCCCGGGCGCGCGGGTTGCGACCCTGGGCGCACCTCGCGCTCAATCTGGAACAGGCCTGCCGCGCCGTGGGCTCGCTGCCCCGCGAAGTCGCGATCCGAAGCCGCAGCGCGTGGAACGACATCACGCCCGAAGGTCTGGCACCGGCTGCCTGGCGGGTGGCTGTCGCTGGCCTCGACCAGGCGCTGACGGCCGCCCTGGAGGCCGTGTCGGCCACCGCCCAGAGTGCGGCCGAACTCGTGCGCCTGCTCGATCGCATCAAGGTCCTGCAGAACACCTGGCGCCAACTGGCGCCAGGCAGCACCAGCCCCGTGGATGCCACCAGTGTTCGCTGGATGGAGTGGGGCGCCGACCGCTCCTGGCGGATGGTGCGCGCGCCGTTGGACAGCGCTGAGCGCTTCGGCCGCCTGGTGCAGAACGCCGAGCCCGGCGCCCGGAGCTGGATCTTTGCCTCGGCCACGCTCGGTCACGACGACACACTGGGCTGGTTCACCCGGGGCCTGGGCCTGGCGGACCACCCCACCGTGCGCACCCTGCGGGTGGCCAGCCCGTTCGACCACGGCGAGCAAGCCTCGCTTTTTGTGCCACACGACCTGCCGGAGCCGTCCGAGGCCGCACACACGCCCGAACTGGCGGCACGGGTGGCGCAGTGGGCGAACCGACTCGGTGGTCGCACGCTGGTGCTCACCACCACGCTGCGGGCGGTCGCCCGCATGGCCGAGGCCTTGAATGAGCAGGTGCTGCAGGGCCGCTGCGCCCCGGTGCAGGTGTTGGCCCAGGGGAGCCTGTCGCGCGCGGCGCTGTTGGCCCGCTTCCGGACGGCCGCGTCAACACCGCACGGCGCCATCCTGGTGGCGTCGGCCTCGTTCTGGGAAGGGGTGGATTTGCCTGGCGATGCGCTTCAGCTGCTCGTCATCGACAAGCTGCCGTTTCCGTCACCCGATGATCCTCTGACCGCTGCGCGTGGCGCGCGACTGGAAGCACTGGGTCTGAAAGCGTTTGGCGATGCTTACCTGCCCGAGGCCACCATGGCCTTGAAGCAGGGCGCCGGACGGTTGATCCGAACCGAAACCGACAGGGGCGTGCTGGTGATCGGCGATCGCCGCCTGCTCACCCGCAGCTACGGCCTTCAGATGCTGGACAGCCTGCCACCCATGCGCCGTGTGGTGGATGAGGCCGACATGAGCGCAGCGCTGGACGCGCTGGTGCTCACCAGATCTTCCACCAGGGCTCGTCCTTGCTCTTGAAGCCCTGGCTCAGGAATTCGCTCTTCGGATAGTTGGCCTGCATCACGCGGCGGGCGTCGTCGCGCAACTGGGTCATGCCCAGCGCGTCGTACGACTGGACCATGATGAACAAGGCTTCTTCCAGCGCGGGTGCGTCGGTGTACTCGTTCAACGCGGTCTGCGCACGGTTGATGGCCGCCACATGGGCGCCGCGGCTCAGGTAATAACGGGCCACATGCACTTCGTACTGCGCCAACGAGTTGACGATGTAGGTCATGCGCAGGCGGGCGTCCGGCGAGTAGCGCGAATCCGGGAAGCGGGTGGTCAGTTCGCGGAAGGCTTCGAACGATTCCTTGGCGGCCTTCTGGTCACGTTCCGACAGGTCTTGCCGCGCGATGGCGCCGAACAGACCGAGGTTGTCGTTGAAGTTCACCAGGCCCTTGAGGTAGAGCGCGTAGTCCATGGCCGGGCTGGCCGGATGCAGCTTCTGGAAACGCTCGATGGCGGCCAGTGCCTGTGCTGGCTCGCTCGCCTTGTAGTGTGTGTAGGCCTTGTCGAGCTGGGCCTGCTGCGCCAGCGGGGTACCGGCTGCGCGGCCTTCGAGCTTTTCAAGCAAGGTCACCGAGCGTTCGAAGTTGCCTGCGGAGCGCTCGTCGGTGGCCTCGCTGTAAATGCGGTTGGGGCTCCAGTTCGCGGTTTCGTCTTTGGGCTTGGTGCTGCCACAAGCGCTCAGCAGCAACGCTGTGCCCAATGCACCAGCGGTCAGGGCCGATAATCTGAACGTCAACATAACGAACTTACCTTCACAACGGAACGACGGATTGAAAGCGCAAAGTATATCGACGGGGGGTGAGTCGCTCGGTCTGGCAGCAGACACGGCGCAGGATGTGGCAACGGGCGCCGACGAATGGGCGCTTGAGGTGGAAAAACGCATTTGCGCGGTGCCGGTCGGCATGCACGGCTGGCGCATCGATCGCGCACTGGCCCAGCTGATTCCCGAGTTCTCGCGCTCCTACCTGCAGCAGCTCATGGCCGATGGCGCAGTGGAAGTGCGCGGCGTGCCCCAGTGCAAACCGTCGGCGCGCATCGCCGCCGGTGACCAGCTGCACGTGGAACTGCGGCCCACGCAGCAGGCCCAGGCCTTTGTGCCGGAGGCGATGGCGCTGGACGTGGTGTTTGAAGACGCCGACCTGATGGTCATTCACAAGCCGGCCGGGCTGGTGGTGCACCCCGCCGCAGGCAACTGGACCGGCACCTTGCTCAACGGCTTGCTGGCACACCACGCCGGCGCAGCCAGCTTGCCGCGCGCAGGCATCGTGCACCGGCTCGACAAGGACACCTCGGGCCTGATGCTGGTGGGCAAGAGCCGCCAGGCCGTGGAAGCGCTGGTGCGCGCCATCGCCGCGCGCGAGGTGAGCCGGCAATACCTGGCCCTGGCGCACGGTCGCTGGAAAGGCATGGAGGACCAGCATGTGGACCAGCCCATAGGGCGCGATGTGCACAACCGCCTGCGCATGGCGGTGGTGCGGGTCGAAGGCGGCAGCAGCAAGACCGCGCAGACCACGGTCCGCGTGCTCGATACCTGCGACCAGGCCAGCCTGGTGGCCTGCAAGCTGCACACCGGGCGCACCCACCAGATCCGGGTCCACATGGCCTGGCTGGGTCATCCGCTGGTGGGCGACACGCTGTACGGCGGGCGAGCGCTGTGGGGCATGGCCCGCCAATCGCTGCACGCGGCGCGCCTGGAACTCAAGCACCCGATCACGGGCCAGCCCTTGCTGTTTCGGTCCACACCGCCGGCCGACATGCTGCTGGCGGTTGATTCCAGCGGGCTCCATTACAATGCGCAATGCTGGGACAGCGAACCGGTGGCCTGAAGCCGCACCCTCCGACGCGGAGGGGTTGCGCAACACCCTTCACCCCGACCTTCGACCAGCCACCCGATTTCAATGCCCGACCGAGAGCCCTTGTCCGGGCTCTGCAGGATCCAGCCGATTCGCCCCGACCCGACGGTCGCGCCCGCATGCCACCTGGCCCGCGGCTCCATCGCACCGTTCGCCTTTCGCACCGTCCCGGCCACCCACCGGTTTTTGACTGACAGACACCATGAACACAACGGATGCCAAGCGTGTCCTCGAGACGGCATTGATCTGCGCGCCCCAGCCGCTGTCCGTGCGCGAGCTCGGCACGCTGTTCGACATGGAAGTGTCGGCCGACACGCTCAAGACTCTGTTGGCCGACCTGCAGCTTGAATGGACCGGGCGCGGCGTGGAGCTGGTGCAGGTTGCCACGGGCTGGCGTTTTCAGAGCCGGCCCGAGCTGCGGCCCTACCTGGACCGCCTGCATCCCGAAAAACCACCGCGCTACAGCCGCGCCGCCATGGAAACGCTGGCCATCATTGCGTACCGCCAGCCCGTGACGCGTGGCGACATGGAAGACATCCGCGGTGTCACCATCAATTCGCTCATCATCAAGCAGCTCGAGGACCGCGGCTGGATCGAAGTCATTGGCCACCGCGAAACCGTGGGCCGTCCGGCCCTGTTTGCCACCACGCGCCAGTTTCTGGACGACCTGGGTCTGGCGTCGCTCGACCAGTTGCCGCCCCTGGACGGGAGTGAGGTGCAGGAGTCCGCGCTGGACCGCCTCGACTTTGAATCCCTGGCCAACAGCCTGCCGTCCGATCCGCCCGATCTGGACGTGCCCGAATCAGACCTGTTCGTGGTGGCCGACCCCGTGACCACCGACCCGATTTCCCCGCCCTCCGACCCGCAGTTGTTGGAACCGTCCACCCAGGAAGACCATGACCCCGGATCAAACCCCACCCAACCCACCTGAACTCGACCCCACCGCCGACGTGCCCGCGGTTCAGCCCACGGCAGTGCAGGCCCAACCGGAGCCCGCGCCCGAGGTGCTGCGTTTCGACGACGTGGTCAGCGGTGCATTCGACGCCGAGCAGGAGCAAGACCTTCCGCTGCCCACCAAGCGCGTGCTGGCGCCCCAGGCCGAGTCGCCCAAGCTGCACAAGGTGCTGGCGCAGGCCGGCATGGGTTCGCGGCTGGAGATGGAGCAGCTGATCCTGGAGGGTCGCATCTCGGTGAACGGCGAGCCGGCCCACGTGGGTCAGCGCATCCAGTTCGGCGACGTGATCAAGGTCAACGGCAAGCCGGTCCGTGTGCGCATGACGCCGCCGCCGCCGCGCGTGCTGGCGTACCACAAGCCCGCGGGCGAGGTGGTGTCGCACGACGACCCGCAAAACCGGCCCACGGTGTTTCGCCGCCTGCCCAAGCTGATGCAGGGCAAGTGGCAGTCGGTCGGCCGGCTCGATCTGAACACCGAAGGCCTGCTGTTGCTCACCAGCTCGGGTGAGTTGGCCAACCGCCTGATGCACCCGCGCTTTGGACTGCAACGCGAATACGCCGTGCGGGTGCTGGGCGCGCTGTCGAACGACGAGAAAGCCCGTCTGCTCGACGGTGTGCGGCTGGACGACGGCATGGCCCAGTTCGCTTCCATCGAAGACGGTGGCGGCGAGGGCGCCAACTGCTGGTACCGCGTGACGATTGGTGAAGGTCGCAACCGCGAGGTGCGCCGCATGTTCGAGGCTGTGGGTCATGCGGTCAGTCGCCTGATCCGCATCCGCTACGGCGCCATGATGCTGCCGCGCGGCCTCAAGCGCGGTGCCTGGATCGAGCTCGACGAGCGCGACATCGGGCGTCTGACGGCCGCGGCCGGCATGCCCGGCGCCGACGAGGAGGGCGCACGCCCGCCCCGTCCGGGAGGTCGCCACCCGGCGCAGCGTGGAAAACAGGGCCCCCGATCGGGCCGCACGCAAGGCAAACCACCGGGCAGCCGCAGCGAGAGCCCCGGCTTTGGCGACCGGCGCAGCAGCGGTTACGGCATGGGCGGAGCACCGACGGGCCCCGGTGGCAAAGGCCGGGGCGCCAAGCCCGGTACCAGCACGGGCGGTCGCGGGCCAGGTGGCGGAGCGTCGCAGCCCGATCCCATGAAGACCTCGTTCGGCTACATCGGGCAAGACGCCCTTCAACGCCGACGCGAGCAGGAAGCCGGCCGCGGCAGCGCACCCGGTGGCGCACGCCGCCGCGGTGGAGGCAACGGCAACGGCGGCGGTGGCCGCACCGGCAGCCGTTGAGCCCGCTCGGGTCGTGCCCGGGCGTCACCGTGGCGTGACACGGGCAATGTAGAATCATGGGCTTTTCGAGGTGCCCCAAACCTCGGCAAATTGACCCACAAAACTTCAGGATTTCCATGGCCATCGAACGCACCCTCTCCATCATCAAGCCCGACGCCGTTGCCAAAAACGTGATCGGCCAGATCTACGCCCGCTTTGAAGCTGCCGGCCTGAAGGTCGTGGCGGCCCGCATGGCCCACCTGTCGCGCGGCGAAGCTGAAGCGTTTTACGCTGTGCACAAGGCCCGTCCTTTCTTCAAGGACCTGGTCGACTTCATGATCTCCGGCCCCGTGATGATCCAGGCCCTTGAGGGTGAAGGCGCGATTGCCAAGAACCGCGACCTGATGGGCGCCACCGACCCGAAGAAGGCCGACGCCGGCACGATCCGCGCCGACTTCGCCGACAGCATCGACGCCAACGCCGTGCACGGCTCCGACGCGCCCGAGACCGCTGCCGCTGAAATCGCGTTCTTCTTCGCCGGCCTCAACGTCTACTCGCGCTGAGCCAGCGCGCTGACCATGCCATGACGGTCAACCTGCTCGACTTCGATCTTGAGGGTTTGGCCGCCTGGTGCGAGCAGCTGGGCGAAAAGCGCTTTCGCGCCGTTCAGCTGTTTCGCTGGATCCATCAAAAAGGGGCGTCGGACTTCACCGAGATGACCGACCTCGCGCGCAGCCTGCGCGAGAAGCTGCCGGGTGCCTGCTCCATCACCGGCCTGCCGGTGCTGTCGCGCCAGGACTCGGCCGACGGCACCATCAAGTGGCTGTTCGACGTGGGTGGCGGCAACGCGGTCGAGACCGTGTTCATCCCCGAAGAAGACCGAGGCACCTTGTGCATCTCGTCGCAGGCGGGTTGTGCCGTGGGTTGCCGCTTCTGTTCCACCGGCCACCAGGGTTTCTCGCGCAACCTCACCACCGGTGAGATCCTCGCCCAGCTGTGGCAGGCCGAGTTCTTTCTGCGCAAGCACCTCAAGCGCGACGAGCGCGTGATCACCAACGTGGTGATGATGGGCATGGGCGAACCTTTGCAGAACTACAACGCGCTGGTGCCGGCACTGCGCGTGATGCTCGACGACCACGGCTACGGCCTGTCGCGCCGCCGCGTCACCGTGTCCACCTCGGGCGTGGTGCCCATGATGGACCGCCTCGCTCAAGACTGTCCCGTGGCGCTGGCCGTGTCGCTGCACGCACCCGTTGATGCCTTGCGCAGCGACCTCGTGCCGCTCAACCTCAAGTACCCGATTGCCGAACTGCTCGACGCCTGCCTGCGCTACTTGCCCGCCGCGCCGCGCGACTTCATCACCTTCGAGTACTGCATGCTCGACGGTGTGAACGACCAGCCGCACCACGCGCAAGAGCTGCTGGCTCTGGTGCGGGGCCACGCGGGGCGTGGTGTGCCGTGCAAGATCAACCTGATTCCTTTCAACCCGTTTCCCGGCTCCGGGCTGCTCTGTTCGCCACGGCCGGTGGTGCAGCAGTTCGCCCGCATCCTCAGCGAGGGTGGTTTGGTGACAACGGTGCGCAAGACGCGGGGCGACGACATCGACGCGGCCTGTGGTCAACTGGCCGGCGACGTGCTCGACCGCACCAACGCCGCCAGCCGCCTGGCCAAGCGCCGCAGCGCCACCGAGCATCCCATCCGCATCGTCCACAAGGAAAGGCAGGCATGACTTCAGCCACTCGATTCCCAGCCCGGTTTTCAGGCGCCATGTGGGGGTTGCTGGCATTGCTGACGTGCTTGCTGTTGTTGTCGGCGGGATGTGCGCAACGCGGTGCTGCAGCCAGCACGCCCACCGCTGAGCCGATCACCGATTCCGACGAACCCGAGGCGCGCAAGCGCGCGCGCATCCGCATCGAGCTGGCCGCCGGCTACTTTGGTGAAGGTCAGAACACGGTGGCGCTGGACGAGATCAAGCTGGCGCTTCAGGCCGACCCGACCTACGCGCCGGCCTATGTGCTGCGCGGCCTGGTCTACATGGGCATGAACAACGACCCGCTGGCCGAAGAGAGCTTCCAGCGCGCCATGCAGCTCAATCCGCGCGACCCCGACGCCCTGCACAACTACGGCTGGTACGCCTGCCAGCGCGGTCGCTACGCCCAGTCCACCGAACTGTTCCAGCGCGCGTTGGTCAGCCCTGTTTACGGCGGTCAGGCCAGAACCTTGCTGGCCATGGGCATCTGTCAGATCCGGGCCGGGCAGTTCGTGGAGGCCGAAGCCAGCCTTGCGCGCTCTTACGAACTCGATCCGGCCAACCCCATCGTGGCCTACAACCTCGCCTCGCTGCAGTTCCGGCGGGGTGATGACGCCAAGGCCCAGTTCACCATTCGACGCCTCAACAACACCGACCTGGCCAATGCCGAGACGCTGTGGCTGGGCATCAAGGTGGAGCGGCGGCTTCGCAACCGCGAAGCCATGGCACAACTGGCCCAGCAACTGGGTCGCCGTTACCCGGATTCCGCCCAGTGGGCGCGTTTTCAGCGCGGAGAGTTTGATGAGTGAAGCGGTGGTGGATGGCAATGGCCTGTCGGGTGAGCCCGTTTCGCGGCCGATCCGGCTGAAGGAGGCCCGCGAAGCCGCGGGTCTGCACATCGCGGCCCTGGCCGCCGCCTTGAAGGTGCCGGTCAAGAAGCTGGAGGCGTTGGAGGCCGGGCGATACAGCGAACTGCCCGACCTCACCTTTGCGCGCGCGCTGGCGTCCAGCGCCTGCCGACAGCTCAAGGTCGATCCGGCTCCCATCCTCCAGCAGATTCCGCTCGGCAGCTCACCCAAGCTGGGTGACCACGGGCAGGCGCTCAACGCGCCTTTCAATTCGGGCCGCGACGAAGAGCCGATCAACCCGCTGAACTGGCTCTCCCGGCCTGCCTTGCTGGCGGCCATTGCCCTCTTGCTGGGTGCGCTGGTCATTGTGTTTCTGCCCCGGGCCGAAAGCCCTCCGGCCGTGGCAAGCGTGGCGGAGCCGGTCATGGCCGAACCTGTGGTGGTGGTCGAACCCGTGGCCGCTCAGGAGCCCGCTGGTGCTGCCTTGCAGGAAGGCGTTTTGCCCGTGAGCAACGACCAGGCATTGCCCGCCGTGGCGCCAGCGAACACGGACCCAGCGGCCGTGCCGACGGATACGGCGGCGCTGCCCGTTGCCACGCCGGTAGCTCCCGTCGCTGTCCCCGGTGCGGGCAGCTTGCTGAGCATTGCCGCCACGGGCGAGTCCTGGGTGGAAGTGGTCAACGGCAGCGGAACTGTGGTGGCCCAACGCCTGCTGCAGGCCGGCGACGTGATCGATTTTTCCGCAGCCCCACCCTACACCGTGGTTCTGGGCAAGGCCGATGCCGCGCAGGTGAGCGTTCGCGGCAAGCCCTTTGACACGACGCCCTTTGCGCGCAGCAACGTGGCTCGCTTCGAGGTGAAATGACCATGGACCTTGCATCTCAGCCCATCGCCTTGACCGCCGCACGAGCGCGCCGCACCCGCCAGGGCGTGGTGGCGTGGGGCAGCAACCGGGTGACGGTGGGTGGCGACGCGCCGGTGCGTGTGCAGTCCATGACCAACACCGACACAGCCGACGCGGTGGGCACGGCGATCCAGGTGAAAGAGCTGGCGCTGGCCGGCTCCGAGCTGGTGCGCATCACCGTGAACAACGACGAAGCCGCCAAGGCCGTTCCCTACATTCGTGAGCAGCTTGACCGCATGGGCGTTGATGTGCCCCTGGTCGGCGACTTCCACTACAACGGCCACCGCCTGCTCGCCGACCACCCGGCCTGCGCCGAAGCACTCTCCAAGTACCGCATCAACCCCGGCAACGTGGGCCGAGGTGACAAGGGTGACCGCCAGTTTGCCCAGATGGTGGAGATCGCCGCGCGCCACGACAAGGCCATCCGCATCGGCGTGAACTGGGGCAGCCTGGACCAGGACCTGCTGGCCCGTCTGATGGACGAGAACGCCGGCCGCCGCGAACCCTGGGAGGCCAAGCAGGTGATGTACGAGGCGCTGATCACCTCGGCGCTCGAGTCTGCCAAGAAGGCTGAAGAGATCGGCCTCAATGGCAACAACATCTTCCTGTCATGCAAGGTCAGCGCAGTGCAGGACCTGATCGCGGTGTATCAGGCGCTGGCGCAACGCTGCAACTACGCGCTGCACCTCGGCCTGACCGAAGCCGGCATGGGCACCAAAGGCGCGGTGGCATCGGCCGCGGCACTCTCGGTGCTGCTGCAACAAGGCATTGGTGACACCATCCGCGTCTCGCTCACGCCACAGCCGGGCGAAGCCCGCACGCAAGAGGTGGTGATCGCGCTGGAGATCCTGCAGGCGCTCGGCATGCGAGCGTTTGTGCCCTCGGTCACCGCCTGCCCGGGCTGCGGCCGCACCACCAGCACCACATTCCAGGAGCTGGCCAAGCAGATCGACGACTACCTGCGCGGCTCCATGCCGGTCTGGCGCGTGCGCTACCCCGGGGTGGAAAACCTCAAGGTGGCGGTGATGGGCTGCATCGTCAACGGCCCCGGCGAAAGCAAACATGCCGACATCGGCATCAGCCTGCCCGGCACCGGCGAAGCACCGGCCGCACCGGTCTTCATCGACGGACAGAAAGCACTGACCTTGCGCGGCGACGACATCGTGCGCGAGTTCCAGGTGATCGTGGACAACTACATCGAGAAAAAGTTTGGCGTCACCGCTTGAGGTTGGGCAATTGCCCGGCTTGCGCTGAACGCACCGACTTCCAGCACATGGCAGAAAAACTAACCGCCGTCAAAGGCATGAACGACATCGCCCCTCCCGCGTCCGCGCACTGGGAATGGCTCGAAGACACGCTGCGCACGCTGATGCGCCGCTACAGCTATCGCAACCTGCGCACGCCCATCGTGGAGCCGACCGCGTTGTTCGTGCGCGGCCTGGGCGAGGTGACCGACATCGTCGAGAAGGAGATGTACTCCTTTGAAGACCGGCTCAACGGCGAGCAGCTCACGCTGCGCCCCGAAAACACGGCGGGCGTGGTTCGCGCCGCGCTCGAACATTCGCTGCTGTACGACGGTGGCAAGCGCCTGTACTACATGGGGCCGATGTTCCGCCACGAGCGCCCGCAGCGCGGTCGCTACCGCCAGTTCCACCAGTTCGGTGCCGAGGCCCTGGGCTTTGCCGGGCCCGACGTGGACGCCGAGCTCATCGTGCTGGCTTGCGATCTCTGGGCCGAGCTCGGTCTCACCGGCATCGAACTCGAAATCAACAGCCTGGGCCAACCCACCGAGCGGCTGGCGCACCGCCAGGCCCTCATCGCCTACCTGGAAGCCCATGCGGACCAGCTCGACGAGGAGGCCAAACGCCGCTTGCACAGCAACCCGCTGCGGATCCTGGATACCAAGAATCCGGCCATGCAGGCCCTGGTGAACGCCGCGCCGCGCCTGATGGACCACCTGGGTGCCGAATCACTCGATCACTTCAACCGCCTGCGCGGCCTGCTCGATGCGCACGGCATTGCCTACCGCATCAACCCGCGCCTGGTGCGCGGCATGGACTACTACAACCTCTCGGTGTTCGAGTTCGTCACCACGCAACTGGGCTCACAAGGCACCGTGTGCGCCGGCGGCCGCTACGACGGTCTGTTCGAACAGATCGGCGGCAAAGCCGCGCCGGCCGTGGGCTGGGCGCTGGGCATGGAGCGCATTCTCGAGCTGCTGAAAGAGCAGGGCAAGTTGCCTGAACAACCTGTGCCCGACGCGTATGCCGTGGTGCCCGACGCGGCCCATGTGCCCCAGGTCATGCCGGTGTTGCGGGCTCTGCGACAGCACGGTGTGAACGTGCAGATGCACGCGGGCGGCGCCGATGGCATGGGCAGCATGAAGTCGCAGTTCAAGAAGGCCGACGCCAGCGGCGCCCGCTTTGCGCTGATCTTTGGCGAGCAAGAGCTGCAGCAAGGCAGTGTGGCTGTGAAGCCTTTGCGCGGCCCGCGGCCCGACACCGATGCACCCTCGCAGGAAACCGCGCAGCGCCTGCTGCCGATCGCGCAGGTGGCCGAATGGGCCGCCAGTCTGCGCAGCCACTGAACCCACCCGGCCTTCCCGGCTTGCAGAGGCGGGGAAGCCGCAGCCACCCGCCTACAATCGAGCGTTGCGCTCCCGGCGCCCGAACCCGAATCGAATTTGCAGCATGGCCAAACACCTCGACCTTGAAGAGCAGGAACAGCTCGATCAGATCAAACACTTCTGGAGCCAGTACGGCAACCTCATCAGCTGGGTGCTGATCGTGGTCTTCGGTTCGTTTGCCGCCTGGAACGGCTGGAACTACTGGCAGCGCAACCAGGCCGCGAAGGCTGCGGCCTTGTACGATGAAGTCGACCGCGCCGCACTCGCCAAAGACGCAGACCGCATGCAGCGTGCATTGGCCGACATGCAGGCCCAGTTCGCCAGCACTACCTTCGCCAGCCAAGCCGCTCTGCAGGCCGGCAAGACGCTGTTCGATGCGGGCAAGCTGCCCGAGGCACGCGCTGCGCTGGCCTGGGCTGCTGAAAAGTCGTCCGATGACGCTTACAAAGCCGTCGCCCGCTTGCGGCTCGCGGCGCTGGACATCGAGGCGCAAGCCTATGACCAGGCACTCAAGACCCTGGAAGCCCCGGTGCCCAAGTCGTTCGAGCCGCTGGTGGCCGATCGCCGCGGCGATGTGTTGATGGCGCAGGGCAAGGCCGATGAAGCCAAGGCCCAGTACCAGACCGCCTGGAAGGGCTTGACCAACCGCACCGAATACCGCCGCCTGGTCGAGGTGAAGCTGGCTTCGCTGGGCGTGGATGTTTCCACCCTGGCCCCCACAACCGAGGTCGCCCGTTGAACCCAGTTCTCAATTCCATCAAACCTTCTTCCACAGCTTGGATGGTGCGCGCCGCCTGCCTGGGTGTGCTGGCGCTGGCGGGTCTGTCGGCCTGCTCGTCGGGCGCCAAGAAGCCCCAGCCCACCGAGCTGCCCCCGGTTGCTGCCCTCATGGGCACGCGTGCAGCCTGGACCGCGCAGGTGGGCGCCACCACCGAGTCCCTGACTCCACTGGTCGCGGGCGGCCGCGTGTTCGCTGCCAGCACCGCCGGCACGGTGGTCGCGCTCAATGGTGCCACCGGTCAGGACGTGTGGCGCTTGAACCTGGGCACACCCATCGCCGCCGGCGTGGGCTCCGACGGGCAGACCGCTGCGGTGGTCACCCAGAGCAACCACCTCGTGGCGCTGGCCGATGGTCGCGAACTCTGGCGGGTGCGCCTGCCCGCGCGCGCCTTCACGGCGCCGCTGGTGGCCGGTGCCCGCGTGTTCGTGCTCACGGCCGACCGCACCGTCACCGCTTTTGACGCGCGCAACGGGGCCCGTTTGTGGGCCCAGTCGCGCACCGCCGAACCGCTGGTGCTCAGCCAGAGCGGCGCCTTGCTGGCGGTGGGCGACACCTTGGTGGCGGGCCTGTCGGGTCGATTGGTGGGTCTCAACCCGACCAACGGCTCGGTGCGCTGGGAAGCCCCGATCGCCACGCCGCGCGGCACCAACGAGGTGGAGCGTCTGGTGGACATCGTCGGCCCCGTGAGCCGGATTGGTGACAACGTCTGCGCGCGGGCCTACTCAGCCGCCGTGGGGTGCGTCGATGCTGCGCGTGGCAACGTGATCTGGTCCCGCGCCAACCAAGGCACCACTGGTGTGCACGGTGACGATCGCCTGGTGTTCGGCGCCGATGGCGAAGGCCGCTTCCAGGCCTGGCAACGCGCCTCCGGCGAGCCCGCCTGGAGCATTGACCGCTTGAAATACCGCGGCCTCAGCGCTCCGGTGGCATTGGGTCGCGTGGTCGCCGTGGGCGACAACACTGGCCTGGTGCACCTGGTCTCGCGCGAAGACGGCAGCGAAATGACACGACTGAGCACCGACGGTTCACCCATCCTGGTGGCACCTGTGCTCTCGGGCGACGCGCTCGTGGTACAGACGCGCAATGGCGGCCTGTACGCCTGGCGCCCCCAATAACGGCTGAGCCGAACCGCCTCTTGAACGAAAGCAGCTTTCCTTGAAACCCGTCATCGCCCTGGTGGGCCGCCCCAATGTGGGCAAGTCCACCCTGTTCAACCGCCTGACGAGTTCTCGCGACGCCATCGTGGCCGACTTTGCCGGCCTCACCCGTGATCGACACTACGGGAATGGCCGCCTCGGTGCACGTGAATACATCGTCATCGACACCGGCGGTTTCGAGCCCGATGCCACCGAGGGCATCTACAAGGAGATGGCCAAGCAGACGCGGCAGGCCGTGGCCGAGTCCGATGTGGTGCTGTTCGTGGTGGATGCACGCGCCGGCATCAGCGCGCAAGACCACGAGATCGCGGTTTACCTGCGCAGGCTGGGCAAACCTTGCGTGCTGGTGGCCAACAAGGCCGAGGGCATGACCCAGGGTTTGCAGCTGGTCGAGTTCTACGAGCTGGGACTGGGCGAAGTGCTGCCGGTCTCCGGCGCCCACGGGCAGGGCATTCGTTCCATGGTCGAGTTGGCCATGGAGCGCATTCCCGGCTTGCCGCCGGAAGATGAAGAGGAAGAACCCGCGCCGGCCGGCGTGATCCGCCTGGCGGTGGCAGGCCGGCCCAACGTGGGCAAGTCCACCCTGATCAACGCATGGCTGGGCGAAGAGCGCCTGGTCGCCTTCGATCTGCCCGGCACCACGCGCGACACCATCTCGGTGCCGTTCGAGCGCAACGGCCAGAAGTTCGAGTTGATCGACACGGCCGGCATTCGCCGCAAGGGACGGGTGTTCGAGGCAATCGAGAAGTTTTCGGTGGTCAAGACGCTGCAGGCCATTGAAAACGCGAATGTCGTGCTGCTGCTGCTGGACGCCACACAAGGCGTGACCGACCAGGACGCGCACATCGCAGGCTACATCCTGGAAAGCGGCCGCGCGGTGGTGGTGGCCATCAACAAATGGGACGCGGTGGATGCCTACCAGCGAGAACAGGTCGAGCGCCAGATCGAAACCCGGCTGGCCTTCCTGAAGTTTGCGTCCTTGCACCTGATCTCTGCGCAGAAGCGCCAGGGGTTGGCCCCGGTGTGGAAATCGATCATCCAGGCCCAGGCGTCGGCCACGCGCAAGATGTCGACCCCGGTGCTGACCCGGCTGCTGGCCGAGGCGGTGGCGTTCCAGGCGCCCACACGCGGTGGCATGTTCCGGCCCAAGATGCGCTACGCGCACCAAGGCGGCATGAATCCACCCGTGATCGTGATCCATGGCAATTCGCTGGAACACGTGCCCGATTCCTACAAGCGATTCCTCGAAGGGCGTTTCCGCAAGGCCTTCGATCTGGTCGGCACGCCGTTGCGGATCGAACTCAAAACCTCAACCAATCCCTTCAAGGAATAGGAATTGCCCGGCAGGCTTGAGCAGTACAAGCCCTGTGGTATGGTGCTTTCCTTATCCACTTTTTTCTGAACACGGAGCATATCGTGAGCAATAACAAAGGCCAACTCTTGCAAGACCCCTTTCTGAACCAGCTGCGCCGGGAGCACGTGCCCGTGTCGATTTACCTGGTCAATGGCATCAAGTTGCAGGGTCAGATCGAGTCGTTCGACCAGTACGTGGTTCTCTTGCGGAACACCGTCACGCAAATGGTCTACAAGCACGCCATTTCCACCATCGTTCCGGGCCGCCCCGTGCAGTTCTCCGCCGCACCTGCGGACGAGTCCGCCGCTCCTTGAACGTCTTTCCCCTTGAAACCGGCGCGGTGCCGATGCGCCGTCCGGTTCGCATCGCCCGGCGCATCACCGCTGAAGCGATTTGAAATCTCCCGAACACGCCGCCACGTCCACCCCATCGGTCATTCTGGTGGGGGTGGACTTTGGCACGCCCCATTTCGACGCTCCGTTGGAGGAACTCGGCTTGCTGGCCCAGACCGCGGGTTACAGCGTGGCCGACCGCGTCACCTGCAAACGCCGTGCGCCCGACCCGGCCCTGTTTGTCGGCTCCGGCAAGGCAGACGAGATCAAACTGCTGGCGCAGGCGACCGGTGCTGCGGAAGTCCTCTTCGATCAATCGCTCAGCCCTGCGCAGCAACGCAATCTTGAGCGGCATCTCGGGATGCCGGTCAACGACCGCACGCTGTTGATCCTGGAAATCTTTGCCCAGCGTGCGCGCAGCCACGAGGGCAAGCTCCAAGTCGAACTCGCGCGGCTCCAATACCTTTCCACCCGGCTTGTGCGGCGCTGGTCGCACCTGGAGCGGCAAAGTGGCGGCATCGGCATGCGCGGCGGTCCGGGTGAGACCCAGATCGAACTGGACCGCCGCATGATCGGCGAGTCGATCAAGCGGACCAAGGAGCGACTGGAAAAGGTGAAGAAGCAGCGCGCCACGCAGCGCCGCCAGCGGGAGCGCCGCGACACTTTTTCCATCTCGCTGGTCGGCTACACCAACGCGGGCAAATCGTCCCTGTTCAACGGCCTCGTCAAGGCGCGGGCCTACGCGGCCGATCAGCTGTTCGCCACGCTGGACACCACCACGCGGCAGCTCTACCTGGGCGAGGCGGGCCGCTCGGTGTCCTTGTCGGACACGGTGGGTTTCATTCGCGACCTCCCGCATGGCCTGGTCGACGCTTTTGCCGCCACCTTGCAGGAGGCGGCCGATGCCGACCTGCTGCTGCACATCGTGGACGCCTCGAACCCTTCGCATCCCGAACAGATGGCCTCGGTGATGGGCGTGCTCAAGGACATCGGGGCCGAGCATGTGCCTCAAATCCTGGTGTTCAACAAATTGGACGCGATCGACGAAGTCCACATTCCGCTCGTTCTCGCCGATCAAATGGAACTGGATGGGCAAACGGTGCCTCGAATTTACGTGAGTGCCCAAACGGGCGAGGGTTTGCCTGCCCTCAGGGCTCTGTTGGCGGCGCAGGTGTTGGCTGCCGGGGGCGGGCAAGGCCCCGAGAGCCCGGGGGCGTTCCCCGAAAATGAAAGTTCGCCCTGCTGATTGGGCACAATGTGATGGTTTTGAAATTGACAAAGAGTTGGCAACACATGGATGTGAATCTGCAAACCCCCGCCCGCCCTGCCGAGCATGGCTCACGCGCCGCCCCACGACGGGCCTGGCACAAGGTGTTGGGCATGTTCAATCTCAATGACCCGCGCTGGGGCCGGGGCGATGACGCTCCACGCAACGAAGGTTCCAAGGACGGCCAGGAACCCGAGCGCAACGACGACAACCGCACGCCGCAGCGTCCGCGGGGTCAAGGCCCCAACCAGGGTCCGCCGGATCTCGACGAACTGTGGCGCGACTTCAACCGCAAGCTCGGTGGTTTGCTGGGCAAGAAGGGTGGTGGCCAGGGTGGCGGCAACGGATCGGGCGGCGGCGGCATGCCGGGCTTCAACCCCAGCCCCAAGACCACCGGGATCGGTGCGGGCCTCATTGTCGGTGTAGCGGCGCTCATCTGGCTGGGCACCGGATTCTTCATCGTGCAAGAGGGCCAGCAGGCCGTCATCACGCAGTTCGGCAAGTACAACAGCACCGTGGGCGCTGGTTTCAACTGGCGCCTGCCGTACCCGATCCAGCGCCATGAAACCGTGTTCGTGACGCAGATCCGCTCGGTTGACGTGGGGCGCGACAACATCGTGCCCGCCACCGGCCTGCGCGAGTCGGCCATGCTCACCGAAGACGAGAACATCGTCGAGATCAAGTTTGCGGTGCAGTACCGTTTGAACGACGCGCGCGCCTTCCTGTTCGAGAGCCGCGACCCCGATGCGTCGGTGGTCAAGGTGGCCGAGACCGCAGTGCGTGAAGTGGTCGGCAAGATGAAGATGGACGCCGCCCTGGCCGAAGAGCGTGATCAGATTGCACCCCGCGTGCGCGCGCTCATGCAGACCATTCTGGACCGCTACAGCGTGGGCATCGAGGTGGTCGGCATCAACCTGCAACAAGGCGGCGTTCGTCCACCCGAGCAGGTGCAGGCCTCTTTTGACGACGTGCTCAAGGCTGGCCAGGAGCGCGAGCGCGCCAAGAACGAAGCCGAGGCCTACGCCAACGACGTGGTGCCGCGCGCCCGTGGTGCCGCCTCCCGCCTGACCGAAGAAGCCGAAGGCTACCGCGCCCGCATCGTGGCGCAGGCGCAAGGTGATTCGCAACGTTTCGCCTCGGTGCTGACCGAGTACCAGAAGGCGCCGCAGGTCACCCGCGAGCGCATGTACACGGACGCGATGCAGGAGATCTACAGCAACGTGACAAAGGTGCTGGTGGACTCCAAGGCCGGCAACAACCTGCTGTACCTGCCGCTGGACAAGATCATGCAGATGACGGCCCAGTCACCAACGACCAGCCCCTCGACCGTCACTCCACCGCCCAGCGCGGGCACGGCGTCCACGCCGGCCAGCCGCAGCCTCGACAACGCAGCCCGCTCGCGCGAACGCGAGAGCCGCTGAGCGCCGCAAACGAGACCAAAGAGCAACGCACATGAACAAATTGGGTTTCATCCTCACCAGCCTCGTCGTGGCGCTGGCCATCGCCAGTTCCATGCTGTTCGTGGTCGACCAGCGCCAGTTCGGCGTGGTCTTCCAGTTAGGCCAGATCAAGCAGGTCGTCACCGAGCCGGGCCTGAACTTCAAACTGCCCCCGCCGTTCCAGAACGTGTCCTACATCGACAAGCGCCTGCTCACGCTGGAGAGCACCGACACCGAACCGACGCTCACCGCCGAGAAGCAACGTGTTGTGATCGACTGGTACGTGCGCTGGCGCATCGCCGAGCCGCAGGAGTACATCCGCAACGTGGGTATCACCGAGCGCGCGGGCGCCTTGCAGCTCAACCGTGTGGTGCGCAACTCGTTTCAGCAGGAAGTGAACAAGCGCACCGTCAACGAGCTGCTGTCAACCCGTCGTGAAGAGCTGATGGCCGACGTCAAGCGCGAGGTGCTGGCCGCGGTGCGCAGCGCCGACAAGCCCTGGGGCATGGATGTGGTCGATGTCCGCATCACCCGCGTGGACTACGCCGAAAGCATCACCGCCTCGGTGTACCAGCGGATGGAAGCCGAGCGCAAACGCGTGGCCAACGAACTGCGCTCCACCGGTTTTGCCGAAGGCGAGAAGATCCGCGCCGATGCAGACCGCCAGCGCGAAGTGATCGTGTCCGAGGCCTACCGCGACGCTCAGCTCATCAAGGGTGAGGGCGATGCCAAAGCCGCTGCGTCGTTCTCCGAAGCGTTCGGTCGCGACCCGGCCTTTGCGCAGTTCTACCGCAGCCTGGAAGCCTACAAGTCGAGCTTCGCCAGCAAGTCCGACGTGCTGGTGGTCGATCCTTCGTCCGACTTCTTCAAGTCGCTGCGCAGCAGCAACCTGGCGCCGAGCAGGTGAGCCGTATGTCGCGCGGCGCTTGTTCCTTCCGCCAGCGCTGAGCGCGCGGCCCTTGTGGCGTGGAACCGATCTGGACCGCACTGGCCCTCGTGCTGGTGTTCGAAGGCATCCTTCCCTTGGTGGCACCGAAGTTGTGGCGCCGGGTGTTCTCTGAAATGCTCGGGCTGCGCGACGGACAGCTGCGTTTCTTCGGCCTGATCTGCGTGGCCATCGGCGTGCTGATGGTCTGGCTGCTCGGCTGAATTTCCCTCGCCAGGCGGGCGTTGGAATCGCCCGCTCCCGGCACCTTGCGCGATCACCCGGCGGATACCCTTCCGCACCCCGGTAAAATCGCGGTTTTAACAGCTCCTGAAAATGCCCATGTCTGCCTGGGTCCTCCCGGATCACATAGCCGATGTCTTGCCTTCCGAGGCCCGCCACATCGAAGAATTGCGCAGGAGCTTGCTCGATACCGCCCGTGGCTATGGCTACGAGCTGGTGATGCCGCCCTTGCTGGAGCATCTTGAATCGCTGCTCACCGGCACCGGTGAAGCGCTCGACCTGCAAACTTTCAAACTCGTCGACCAGTTGTCGGGCCGGACGCTGGGCCTGCGTGCCGACAGCACGCCGCAGGTGGCGCGCATCGACGCGCACCTGCTCAACCGCCAGGGCGTGGCGCGTCTGAGCTACTGCGGTCCGGTGGTGCACACGCGCATTGACCGCCCGCTGGCCAGTCGCGAACCGCTGCAGTTCGGCGCCGAGATCTACGGACATGCAGGGCTGGAGGCCGACCTCGAGGTGATCGAGCTGGCCCAGGCCTGCCTGCGCGTGGCCGGTGTGAAGGGTCTGCAGCTCGACATGGCCGACGTGCGCGTGATCGACGCCGTGCTCGCGCCGGTGACGTTGACCGCGCCGCAGGAGGCCCGTATCCATGCAGCCCTCAATGCGAAGGACGTGGCCGAACTCCAGGTGCTGGCGCGCGACCTGCCGGCCAACGTGCGCCGCGATCTGTGCGCGCTGCCGCGCCTCTTCGGCGATGTGGCGGTGCTCGATGAAGCGAAGCACACGCTGCAGGCGTCGCCCGCCTTGCACGCGGCCCTGGACAACCTGCGCTGGCTCGCTGCGCAAGCGCAAGACATGGCGGTGTCCATCGACCTCGCCGATCTGCGCGGCTACGCCTACTACACCGGCATGCGCTTCGCCTTGTTTGCCCAGGCGGGGCAGGGCAGTGCGGGGCAGTCGCTGGAGCTGGCCCGGGGTGGCCGCTACGACGAGGTGGGCGCCGTGTTCGGCCGCAACCGCCCGGCGGTGGGTTTCAGCCTGGACCTGAAAGAACTCGTGGCCGCCGTGGCGCCTCGGTCCCTGGTCGCCGCGATCCGTGCGCCCTGGGGCATGGACGCCAGCCTGCGCAGCGCCGTGGTCAACCTGCGGGCGCAGGGCCACACGGTGGTGTGCGTGCTGCCCGGCCATGAACACGAAGTCGACGAATTCCATTGCGACCGCGAACTGGTGCCCGACGCGGCCCAGGCAGGCGCATGGACAGTGAAGAACATTCAAACGGAAATCAGCCAATGACGAACAGCAGCAGCGCCGTGACACCCGGTCGCAACGTGGTGGTGGTGGGGACCCAGTGGGGCGACGAGGGCAAAGGCAAGCTGGTCGACTGGTTGACCGAGACCGCCACCGGTGTGGTGCGTTTCCAGGGGGGCCACAACGCGGGCCACACGCTGGTCATCAACGGCGTGAAGACCGCGCTGCATCTCATCCCCAGCGGCATCATGCGCGCGGGCGTCAAGTGCTACATCGGCAACGGCGTCGTGCTCTCGGTGGGCAAGTTGTTTGAAGAGATCACCGGGCTGGAAAAGGCCGGTGTCGAAGTGCGCTCGCGCCTGCGCGTGAGTGAAGGCTGCCCGCTGATCCTGCCGTTCCACGCTGCGATCGACATCGCGCGCGAAGCCGCCAAGGTCAAGGCCGGCACCGAGAAGATCGGTACCACCGGCCGCGGCATCGGCCCGGCCTACGAAGACAAGATCGCCCGCCGCGCGTTGCGCGTGCAGGACCTGCGATACCCCGAGCGCTTCGCCGCCAAGCTGCGCGAGCTGCTCGACCTGCACAACCACCTGCTCACCAGCTACCTGCATTCGGCCGACATGGTCTGGGACGAAAAGATCGCCGCCTACATGAAAGACGGCGCGATCCAGTTCGAGCCGGTGTATGCCGAAGCCATGCAACAGGCCGAGCTGCTCAAGCCCATGATCGCCGACGTGTCGCGCGAGCTCAACGAGGCCCACAAGGCCGGCGCCAACCTGCTGTTTGAAGGCGCGCAGGGCACGCTGCTCGACATCGACCACGGCACCTACCCCTTCGTCACGTCGAGCAACTGCGTGGCGGGCAACGCTGCTGCAGGCTCCGGCGTGGGCCCGGGCCTGCTGCATTACGTGCTGGGCATCACCAAGGCCTACTGCACCCGCGTGGGTGGTGGCCCGTTCCCGACCGAACTCGACTGGGAAAAAGAAGGCACACCGGGCTGGCACATGGCCACCGTGGGCGCCGAGAAGGGCGTGACCACCGGTCGCAGCCGCCGCTGTGGCTGGTTCGACGCGGCGCTGCTCAAGCGCTCGGCGCAGGTCAATGGCCTCACCGGTCTGTGCATCACCAAGCTCGACGTGCTCGACGGCTTGACCGAACTCAAGCTCTGCACCGGCTACGAGCTCGACGGCGAAACCATCGACATCCTGCCCCTGGGCGCCGAAGACATCGCGCGTTGCACGCCAATCTACGAAACCCTGCCGGGCTGGAGCGATTCGTCGGTGGGTGTGACGCAGTACGACAAGTTGCCCGAGAACGCGCGCCGTTATCTGCAGCGCATTCAGGAAACCACCGGCGTGCCGATCCACGTGGTGTCGACCAGCCCCGACCGCGACCACACCATCCTGCTGCACCACCCCTATCACGGCTAAGCACGGCTGAGCGGTGCATCTGCGGCCCACCCGGCCGCGCACCGTGCAAGAATCCCGACCGATACCCCCACCCGGAGTCCGCATGCTCACCGAAGACGGCAAACACCTCTACGTCTCCTACGACGAGTACCACAACCTGATCGAGAAGCTCGCGCTCAGGGTTCACCAGTCCGGCTGGGAATTCGACACCATCCTGTGCCTGGCGCGAGGCGGCATGCGCCCCGGCGACATCCTCTCGCGGATCTTCGACAAGCCGCTGGCCATCATGTCGACCAGCTCCTACCGCGCCGCCGCCGGTACCCAGCAGGGCAACCTGGACATCGCGCGCTACATCACCACGCCCAAAGGCGAGATCGCCGGCAAGGTGCTGCTGGTCGACGATCTGGCCGACTCCGGTCACACGCTCAAGGCGGTGATCGACATGCTCAAGAACAACTACGCGCCCATCACCGAGATGCGCAGCGCGGTGATCTGGACCAAACAGCTCTCGGCCTTCACGCCCGACTATTCGGTGGAGTTCCTGCCGACCAATCCGTGGATCCACCAGCCCTTTGAGGGCTACGACAGCATGCGGCCTGCACAACTGCTGGAGAAGTGGAAGCTGTGAAAGACCTGTCCACCCGCCTGATTCACCACCCCTACAAACCCCCCGAGGGTTTCGAGGCGGTGGCGCCGGGTGTGCACAAAGCGTCCACCGTCTTTTTCCCCAACGTCCAGGCGCTGCGCACCTACGACTGGAAAGACAAGAGCGGCTACACCTACGGCCTGCACGGCACGCCGACCACCTTCACGCTGGAAGAGCGCATCGCCACCATCGAAGGTGGCAAACATTGCGTGCTGGTGCCCAGCGGTCTGTCGGCCGTGACGCTGGTCGACATGGCCTTCTTGCGCAGTGGCGACGAGGTGCTGATCCCCGACAACGCCTACGGCCCCGGCAAGTCGTTTGCTGCGGTTGAACTCGCTGCCTGGGGCATCACCCACCGCTACTTCGACGCCATGGACCCCGACGATCTGGCGCGGCAGCTCTCGCCCGCCACACGACTGGTCTGGCTGGAAGCGCCGGGTTCCATCACGCTGGAGTTTCCCGACATTCCCGCACTGGTGGCCCGAGTGCAGCAGGCCAACCAAGCTCGCGCCGGACAACGGCCCATCGTCACCGTGCTCGACAACACCTGGGGCGCGGGTGTCGCCTTCAACGCATTTGATCTGGGCGTGGACATCTCCATGCAGGCGCTCACCAAGTACCCCAGCGGTGGTGCCGATGTGTTGATGGGCTCGGTGGTCACGCGCGACGAGTCCTTGCACCGCCAGGTGCTGCTCACCCACATGCGCCTGGGCCTGGCCGTGGCCGCCAACGACGCCGAACTGGTGCTGCGCAACCTGCCGACCATGGCCCTGCGCTATGAAGCGCAGGACACCGCCGCCCGCGAGCTGGCGCAGTGGATGCAGGCTCAGCCCGGCGTGGTCAAGGTGCTGCACCCGGCTTTGCCCGACTCTCCTGGTCACGCCACCTGGAAACGCGACGCCACAGCCGCGGCCTGCCTGTTCAGCGCCGTGTTCGACCCCTCGATTCCTCAGTCGCGCATCGACGCGTTTTGCGACAGCCTGAAGCTCTTCCGCCTGGGCTGGAGCTGGGCCGGGCCGATCAGCCTGTGTGCCCCGTACGACATGGCCTCCATTCGCACCCGGGCCTGGCCACACACCGGTGGTCTGGTACGCTTTGCGGTCGGTCTGGAATCCGTGCACGATCTGCGTGCCGACCTTGCACAGGCCCTGGGCGCCTTGCAAGCCTGACCCCTTCGTTTCAACAGACCTGAAAGACTGATTTGGCTACTCCCAACTACGGATACGAAAAACGCCAGCGCGAGCTTGCCAAGAAGAAAAAGAAAGAGGAAAAGCTCAAGGCCAAAGCCGAAGGCCGCCGCCATGACGACACGGATGCGCCGCAAGAGCCGGGCACCGATGCACCGGACAGCGCGGCGGGCGGCGACGGCGCTGGCGCCGGCAACTGACCCCAGGGGTCTTGCCAGCGGCCTGGGCCCAGCGCTCAGGCCGTGTTTTCGCTGGCGATCAAGGATCGCGCAGCCTCGTTCAGCGACCCGGCTGAACGGTCCCGCAGCTCACAGGGCAGGGCCTGCGCAAATTGTTTGAAGTTGCGCCCGATGGACTGGGCGTACATGGGGTCGTAGTGGCTGGTCAGCAGCTCCAGCACCACCGCCGGTGTCTGACCATTCTTCACCTTGTCCGTCCAGCCCGACACCACCTCCTTGCCACGCAGTTCGGTCAGCGCTTCCAGGCGTGAACAGAACGACGCCGGGTCTTCCACGAAGAAGTCGTAGTCCTCCAGCAGCAGCGCCACACGCTCCTCATCCGACAGGCGCAGGTCGATGCAGGGGCTGGCCCGCATGGCGTCGATCAGCGCATCGGGCACGCGCACATTGCCCACCTTCTTGCTCTCGCTCTCCACGTACACCACGCGCGTCGGGTCAAAGCCCCGCAGGGCAGACCACACCATCGAATCAAAGCGCTTCTGGCTCGGTTGCGGCTGGCCGGGAATGTGACCCAGCACCGAGCTGCGGTGGCTGGCCAAGGCTTCCAGATCGAGCACCTGCGCGCCTTGTGCAGCCAGGGCCTGCAGCAGGCGCGTCTTGCCGCTGCCGGTGGGGCCGCAGACGACGCGGTAGTGCAGGCGCTCGGCCAGCGCCGGCAGCGACTCCACCAGCGCTGCGCGCCAGGCCTTGTACCCGCCTTCGATGAGGGTGACGTGGAAGCCGATGGCGCCCAGGATGGTGGCCAGCGCTCCGCTGCGGTTGCCGCCGCGCCAGCAGTACACCAGCGGCTTCCAGGTGCGCGGTTTGTCGATCACTTCGCGTTCGATGTGGGCCGCGATGTTGCGCGCCGACAGGGCCGCGCCGCGCTTCTTGGCCTCGAACGGGTTGACCTGCTTGTACATCGTGCCGATGGTGATGCGCTCTTCGTTGTTGAGCGTGGGCCAGTTCACCGCGCCAGGCACGTGGTCGAGCGCGTGCTCGTCTTCGGTGCGGGCGTCGATGATCAGGTCGAATTCGGCCAGGCGGCTCAGCGCCTCGGTGGCATTCAGGGTGTGGACGGGCATGCCCGATTATCGACGGGCAATCAGTTTTCGCAGTTCGGGCCACACGTTGTCGCGCATGGTGGGCTGGGCCGCTTCGTTGGGGTGGATGCGATCGTTCTGGAACAGCGCCGTGGGGTCCTTGGTGTCGGCCACGTCCTTCAGGAAAAACGGCACCAGCGCGGTTTTCTCGGCCTTGGCCACGGCGGTGAACACCTCGCGGAATTCCTGTGCGTATTTCGCGCCGTAGTTGGGCGGCATCTCCATGCCCAACAGCAGCACCTGCGCGCCCGCTTCACGAGACAGCCGCGCCATGGTGGCGAGGTTGTCGCGTGTCATGTTGAGTGGCAGGCCGCGAAGCGCGTCGTTGCCGCCCAGTTCGATCACCACCCACTTGGGTTGGTGCTGCTTGAGCAGGGCCGCGATGCGCGAGCGCCCGCCCGAGGTGGTGTCGCCGCTGATGCTGGCGTTGACCACGCGCGCCTTCACTTTCTCTTTGGCCATGGTTTCGCTCAAGAGGGCCACCCAGCCGGTGCCGCGCTTGAGGCCGTATTCGGCGCTGAGCGAGTCGCCCACCACCAGAACCACCGGCGGGTGGCTGCTGGCGGCCTGTGCGGGTGCCTGTGCCAGTGCGGTGCCCAAAGACCCTGCGGCGGCGAGCGCGCACACGCTGCAGACCAGCGCGTTAAAGTGACGGCGTTTCAACTTGAGAAGTCCTTCCATGTCCGATGTGATGATTGCGGTCCAGCATGTGTTCAAGTCGGTCACCGACTCCACCGGGTCGCTGACCATTCTGCGCGACATCGATTTCACCCTGAACAAAGGGGAAACCGCTGCGATCGTGGGTGCGTCCGGGTCGGGCAAGAGCACGCTGCTGTCCATCGTGGCCGGGTTGGACACACCCACCAGCGGCACAGTTCACATCGATGGCGTCGATTTGTTCGCCATGGACGAAGACCAGCGCGCCGCGCTGCGTTCGCAAAAGGTCGGCTTTGTGTTCCAGAGCTTCCAGCTGCTGGGCAACCTCACCGCGCTGGAAAACGTGATGCTGCCGCTGGAGTTGGCCGGCCGGCGCGATGCCCGCGCCACCGCCACCCACATGTTGAAACGCGTGGGCCTGGGCGAACGTCTCTCCAGCTACCCCAAGGTGCTCTCGGGCGGCGAACAGCAGCGCGTGGCGCTGGCGCGTGCCTTCGTGGTGCAGCCCGCCGTGCTGTTGGCCGACGAGCCCACCGGCAGCCTCGACTTCGCCACCGGCGGCAAGATCATGGAGCTCATGTTCGACCTGAACCGCGAGCAGGGCACCACGCTTGTGCTGGTCACGCACGACCGCGGCATCGCACAACGCTGCGTGCGCCGCATCACCATCGAGGCCGGGCAGGTGGTGCCCGAAGTGAAAGAGACCGCGGCCGTCGCCTGAGGCTGCCCGCGCCCGGAGGGGATAATCCGGGCATGTCTTCCCCCAAAGTGCTTTTCGGCTTTCACGCCGTGGGCGTGCGCCTGAAAACCGCGCCCCAATCCATCATCGAGATCTACTACGAGCCCACGCGTCGCGACGCGCGCATGCGCCAGTTTCTCGACAAGGCCCGCGAGGCCAACGCCCGCCTGATCGAGGCCGATGGCCTGCGCATCGCCAAACTCGCCGGCAGCCACGGCCACCAGGGTGTGGCCGCGCGCGTGGAAGAGATCAAGCAGGTGCACTCGCTCGACGAGTTGCTGGAACAACTCGAGGCTACCGGCGTGCCGCCCTTGCTGCTGGTGCTCGACGGCATCACCGACCCGCACAACCTGGGCGCCTGCCTGCGGGTGGCCGACGGTGCCGGCGCACACGCCGTGATCGCGCCCAAGGACCACGCCGCCGGCATCAACGCCACCGTGGCCAAGGTGGCCAGTGGTGCGGCCGAGACCATGCCTTACTTCATGGTGACCAACCTGGCGCGCACCCTGGGCGAACTCAAGGAACGCAACATCTGGATCATCGGCACCAGCGACGACGCACCCAAGACGCTGTACCAAGTGGACCTCAAGGGCCCGGTGGCGCTGGTGCTCGGTGCCGAAGGCGCGGGCATGCGCCAGCTCACCCGCAAGACCTGCGACGAACTGGTGCGCATCCCCATGCATGGCGCGGTGGAGAGCTTGAACGTGTCGGTGGCCAGCGGTGTGTGTCTGTACGAGGCGCTGCGACAGCGCAGTTGAAGCCAATGTACGAGACGGTGCGTGGCTGGATTCGTGAGGCGCGCCACATCGCTGTGCTCACGGGCGCTGGCATGAGCGCCGAATCCGGCGTGCCGACGTTTCGCGATACGCAGACGGGTTTGTGGTCAAAATTCAACCCTCAATACCTGGCGACCGAAACCGCGTTTCGCGCCCATCCCCAGCGAGTGTGGGATTGGTATGTCCATCGCAGAGAGATGATCGCTGCCGTGCAACCCAATGCAGGCCACAGGGCGCTCGCCAGTTTCGCGGAAGGGCACCCCGGCCGCTTGACCCTCATCACCCAGAACGTGGATGGATTGCACCAGCGTGCCGGGCAGACCGATGCCTTGGCCCTGCATGGCAACATCGCAGAAGACCAGTGGCTGAACGCGGCACGCAGCTGCTGCAGCAAGCAAAGCATCGAGGCCGGTCGTCCACCGCGTTGCCCGGTGTGCGGCAACCTGCGCCGTCCTGGGGTGGTGTGGTTTGGGGAAAGCCTGCCGGCCGCTGCACTCGAGGCCGCTGAGCTCGCTGCCCGTCATTGCGATCTGATGCTGGTCATCGGCACCTCGGGTGAGGTCTATCCCGCAGCGGGTCTGGCCTTCACGGCACACCAGAGTGGTGCCCGCGTGGTGGTCATCAATCCCGAGGCCACACCGCTCGATGTGGTGGCTCAGTTGTGTCTCCATGAGCCAGCGGCTGTGTGCCTTCCAGCCTTGTTGGCCTGACTTCATTGACCTGGCTGGTCAAACGAAGCCCAACGCCCCCAACACCGCCCCCACCCCGATCATCCACAGCAGGTGGATCTTCGTTCGCCACACCAGCAGCGTGGCCACCGCCGTCAGCAACCACAGAGGCCAGTCGCGTGCTGGGTGGTCATGGGAGCCGGTGAGGAGCCAGCCGGTGGCGATCAGCAGGGCGATCACGATCGGGGCCATGCCGGTCTTGAAGGCGCGCACGGCGCGCAGTTCCCGGTTCTTGTGGGCCCAGCGGGTGGCGGTGTAGGTGAGCACCGACGAGGGCAGCATGATGGCCACCATGGTGACCACCACACCCAGCAGCGCGAGCGCCCAGGCGGTCCAGCCGGCGCCGGGGCCGCCGCCTGCGTTGAGGCCCACGTTCCAGCCGAGCAGGGCGACAAACAGCACATTGGGGCCTGGTGCTGCTTGCGAGAGCGCGATCGACGAGGTGAACTGCGCGTCGCTGAGCCAGGCGTTCTGGTAGACCAGGTAGCGGTGCATGTCGGGCGCGGTGGTGATGGCGCCGCCCACACCCAGCAACGACAGCGACGCGAAGTGCGTGAACAGGTTGAGCCAGCTTGCCGCGTCGGGCGTCATGGCGGTCATGCGCGGGGCTCCTCAAGGCGATCGAGCACGCGGTACGCCCAAACGCACGCCACGCCGCCAATGCCCAGCAACACCCAGAGCAGGGGCCAGCGCAGAAGACCGATGGCGATGAAGGTGAGCACGGCCAGACCGATGCACACGGCCATGCCCATGGCATTTTTGTCGAGGGCTGCAATCAGCTTGATGCCGGTGGCGGTGATCAGGCCGGCGGCCACGGCGCCCATGCCGCGCAGGGCGTTTTGTGCCATGGGGTTGTCGGCCACGCTGCCGTATGCCACGGCCAGCAACAGCACCACCACCATCGGCGCGGCCAGCATGCCGGCCAGTGCGGCGAGTGCGCCCGGCAGGCCGAAATAACGCCCGCCGATCATCATGGACAGGTTGACGACGTTGGGGCCCGGCATGATCTGCGCGACGGCCCAGTCTTCGACGAACTGTTCGCGTGTCATCCAGCGCTTCTTCTCCACCAACTCGCGCTGGACCACCGCCAGCACGCCGCCAAAACCTTGCAGGGCCAGCCAGGTGAAGGCGAGGAAGAGGTCGGTTTTGGACTGGGGTTGAGCGGGGGTTTCTTCAGCCACGCTGCAGCATGTCGCGAACCGCGTCCACCAGCAAGGGTTTGGTGACGAATCCCTGGATGACGGGAATCTCGCCCACCCGTTCGCGGTCCTTGGGTGATCCCGACGAGGTGAGCATCACCAGCATGACCGTGGGTTTTCCCTTCAGCAGGGGCGTGGCTTCCAGCGCGAATTCGAAGCCATCCATCAGCGGCATGTTGATGTCGAGGTAGATGCAGGTGGGGATGGTGAGGGGATCGGTCTTGAGGTAGGCCAGTGCCTCAATACCGCTTTCGAAGACCAGGATTTCACCCTTGAAACCGGCACGCCGGATCATGATCTCGTGGAAGACGTTGTCGGCCTCGTTGTCGTCGATCAGGATGAAACGCTCGGGTGCGGTCATGGTCATTCCAGGTGGGGCGCTGCGGGGGCCGCAGGCAGGTGCAGGGTGAAACGGCTGCCTTCATCGGGAGTGGACTGCACGGAGATGCTGCCCCCGTGCAGCTGCGCGATGCGGCGGCACACCGACAGACCCAGGCCCGTGCCTTCGTAATGTTTGCGCGTGTGCAGGCGCTTGAACATGTCGAAGATGTCGTGCAGGTGCTCGGTTGCGATGCCAATGCCGTTGTCGCTCACGTGAATCTGGTGGCCGCCATCGGCCTCTTCCACCGTGATGCGCACCACGGGCGGCACACCCCGGCGCGAGAACTTCAGGCCGTTGGAAGCCAGGTTTTTCAGCACGATGCGCAGCAGCGACTCGTCGGCGATCACCATGGGCTGGGTGCCGCATTCCATGCGGCCATCGGTGCGGGAGAGCAGGGGGCCGAGATCGCTTTCGATCTGCTGCATCAGACGGCCAATCTCGACCGGGCGCAGCTTCACGGAGCGGTTGTCCAGCCGCACGAAATGCAGCAAATCGTCGAGCAGAAAGCTCATGCGTTGCCCGCCCGATTGCACGAACGAGAGGTACTGCTGCGCTGAAGGCGACAGCTCGTCCTGGTGGTCGGCGACCAGCAGGGATGTGAAGTTGTTGACGGTGTTGATGGGTTCGCGCAGGTCGTGCGAAATGATGTGGATGAAGCGTTCCTGCTCCATCGTGCGTTGTTCCAGCAACGCCACCGTCTGCTGCAGTTGCGCTTCCCGGGCCCGGGTCTCCTGCACGTCCTGCGCTCGCATCACGGCCCCGGCGATGTCCCCCCGCGCGTTGCGCACGGGCAGCAAGGCCACTTCCACATAGCGGGTGCCGCGCGCGGGAAAGTCGGTCTTGCGGGTGTACGACACGGTCTCGCCCGCGAGGGCGCGGTCGAGCTGGGGCTGGATGATGTGACGAAAAGCGTCCTCGCCCACGAGTGAGGCGATGTTGTGCCCGATGACTTCTTTTCGTGTACCGCCCCAATAGGCGAGGAAGGTGTCGTTGACGTGCTGGATGAGGTAGTTGGGGTCGATGTAGACCTGCAAGTCCAGACCGGCAATGGCCATGGCCGTGAGCTCTTCGTGCTGCAGGCGCCAGGCCTCGCTGTTGCGCGTGGCTTCTTCGATGCGCACCGATTCGTGTTCCAGCAAGTTGACAACGAGGCTGGCCAGACGGCGCAGGGCGTCGAGCTGGTCCGCGTTGAGCGAGCGGGCTTTCATGTCGACCACACACACCGTGCCCAATGCAAGCCCATCGTGGGTGACGATGGGGGCGCCAGCGTAAAAGCGGGCGTCGGGTGCGTTGGCCACCAACGGGTTGTCGCTGAAACGGGGGTCCAGGCTGAGGTCTTCAACCACCATCACGTGATCCGGATCGAGGATGGCGTGAGAACAAAAGGCCACTTCCCGCGGCGTTTCCCGCTCTTCAACACCAATGCGTGACTTGAACCACTGGCGGTCCTGATCGATGAGCGTGATGAGCGCCACCGGTGTGCCGCAGATCATTTGCGCGAGGGCAGAAATGTCGTCGAACGCCTTTTGCGGCAAGGTGTCGAGGATGCCCAACTCCTGGAGTCTGACCAGTCGTTGGGCTTCGTTGGCGGGAATCGGAGAAGTCTGCATGGTGCGCGTATCAAGGGTCGGCAAGTTGTAACACAGCCCCTTGTTTTGCATACGTTCTGCGGATGGATATACCCCACCCTGTCCACTTCGACACATCCTCCGCGCTGGCCGCTGTGACGCCGCTCACGGCCGCCAAAGTGACCGATGTTGGTCTGGTGCAGGCCTCAGACCGACATGCCGCCCGAGACCTCGATCACCGCACCGTTGATGTAGCTGGCCTCGTCGCTCGCCAGGAACGCATAGACGTTCGCGATCTCCTCGGGCTGGCCCAGGCGGCGCAGGGGCACGCGGTGCTCCATCTCGGTGATCACTTTCTCGGGAATGGTGGAGAGGATGGGCGTGGCAATGAAGCCGGGTGCCACCGCGTTGACGCGGATGCCTTTGGGCCCGAGTTCGCGGCTCCAGGTCTTGGTGAAGCCGATGACACCGAACTTGCTCGCGGCGTAGTTGGTCTGGCCAAAGTTGCCGTAGATGCCCACCACCGACGATGCGTTGAGGATCGCGCCGCTGCCCTGCGCGGTCATGTGTTCGGCCACGGCCTGGGCGCAGTGGAAGACACCGCGCAGGTTGACGTCGATCACGCGGTCGAATTGCTCCAGCGTCATCTTCTGCAGCCGTGCGTCCTGCGTGATGCCGGCGTTGTTCACCAACACGTCGATGCGGCCAAAGCGCTCCATCACACGCGCCACCACGGCGTCGACCATCTCGCGCTGCGTCACGTCCATCACAAAGCCCACGGCCTGGGCGCCCAGCGCAACGCACTGCTGCACCGCCGCGTCCACGGCGGACTGCTTCACGTCGCAGACGATGACGACAGCGCCTTCCTGGGCAAACTTGATGGCGGAGGCCAGGCCTATGCCCTGGGCGGCGCCGGTGATGAGGCTGATCTTTCCTTCGAGGCGTTTCATGTTCAGTAGACGGGTTGGTGGTGGCGGATGGTGCGTTTCACGACTTCGCTGAGCGCAAACCCGGGACCGAACTTGTGAGCCAGCTGGGCGCAGCGCGCTTCGAACGCGTCGATGCCCATGCCGTAGATGAACTGCAGCGCGCCCCCGGTCCAGGCCGGAAAGCCGATGCCGAAGATGGAGCCGATGTTGCCGTCGTGCACGCTGGTGAGCACGCCTTCGGCCAGGCAGCGCGCGGTCTCCACCGCCTGGCGGTAGAGCAGGCGGTCTTTCACCTCCTGCAGCTCCCAGGCGTGTCCGGGTTTCTCAAACAGGGGTTTGAGCTCGGGCCACAGCGCTTTCTTCTGCCCGGCCGGGTAGTCGTAAAAGCCCCCGCCGGCCGCCCGGCCAGCGCGGTGGAGCTCCTTCACCATGCGCTCGACCAGCAGCTCGCCTGGCGTGGCCTCATAGGTCTTGCCCTCGGACTGGAAGTCATCGCGGGTCTGGTCCAGCACGTGGACCGAGAGCGACAGCGCGGTTTCGTCCAGCACGGCCAGCGGTCCCACCGGCATGCCGGCCTGCATGGAGGCGTTTTCGATCACGGGAGCGGGGATGCCTTCGCCCAGCATCGCCGCGCCTTCCATCACGAAGGTGCCAAACGTGCGGCTGGTGTAGAAACCGCGCGAGTCGTTCACCACAATCGGCAGCTTGCCAAGCGCCTGCACGTAGTCGTACGCGCGAGCCACCGTTTCGTCGTCCGTTTCCTTGCCGCGGATGATCTCCACCAGCTTCATCTTGTCCACCGGGCTGAAGAAGTGGATGCCGATGAACTTGGCCGGGTGGGTGCTGGCCTGCGCCAGGCCGGAGATGGGCAGGGTGGACGTGTTGCTGGCAAAGAAGCCGCCTTCGGCCAGCATGGGCTCGGCCTCGCGCGTCACCGCAGCCTTGAGCTCGCGGTTCTCGAACACGGCCTCGATGATCAGGTCGCAGCCTTGCAGATCGGCCGGGTGCGCGGTGGGCGTGATGCGCTCCAGCAGCGCCTGCTGGTCGTGCGGACTCATGCGCGCTTTGTCGACGCGTGGCTGGGTGAGCTTGGCGCTGTAGGCCTTGCCGCGCTGCGCGTTCTCCAGGCTCACGTCTTCCAGCACGGTCTCGATGCCGCGGCTGGCCTGGACGTAGGCGATGCCCGCGCCCATCATGCCGGCGCCGAGGATGCCGACCTTTTTCGGCTTGTAGCGCGGCACGTCTTTCGGGCGCGACTGCCCGCTTTTGATCGCGTTCATGTTGAAGAAGAACGTGTTGATCATGTTGCGCGCCACCGGGCTCACGATGAGCTTGGCGAGGTAGCGGCTTTCGATCCGCGTGGCTGTGTCGTAGTCCACCATCGCGCCCTCGGCCATGGCCGCCAGCGCGGCTTCGGGGGCAGGGTACAGGCCGCGCGTTTTCTGCTTGAGCATGGCCGGCGCCACGGTCAACATGCCGGCGATCTTGGGGTTGGCCGGTGTGCCGCCCGGGATCTTGTAGTCCTTGGCGTCCCAGGGGTGCTGGGCTTGGGGGTTGGCCGCGATCCACAACAACGCCGCGGTGCGCAACGAGGCCGCCACGTCGTCGCCATTGGCCGGCACCAGCGCGTGCACCAGGCCGAGGTCGAGTGCCTCGCGCGGGTTGAACAGCTTGCTCTCCAGGATGTAGGGCTGCGCGCCCATCAATCCCAGAAGACGCGTCATCTTGGTGATGCCGGTGGCGCCGGGGATCAACCCCAGCGTGATTTCGGGCAGGCCCAGCTGGATCTTGGGGTTGTCCACCGCGACGCGGTGGTGACCCACCAGCGCCACTTCCCAGCCGCCGCCCAGAGCTGCGCCGTTGATGCAGCTCACCACGGGCACACCCAGGGTTTCCAGCGTGCGGAAGTTTTTCTTGGTCTGCTCGATCTCGGCGAAAACGCGCGGCGCATCGGCCGGCGTGAGGCGCATGGTGCTCTTGAGGTCGGCGCCGGCGAAGAAGGTGCTCTTGGCTGAGGCCAGGACGATGCCCTCGATCAAACCTTTGTCGCGCACCACCAGGCCGGTGGCAGTGCTCAGGTCGCGCTGCCAGTCGGCGCACATGGTGTTCACCGGGGAGCCGGGCTCGTCGAAGGTGAGGGTGGCAATGCCGTCGTGCAGTTCGTAGCGGATGGTTTTCATGGGGTTTCGGATTCCAGTTCAGACGCGCTCAACGATGGTTGCGATGCCCATGCCGCCGCCCACACACAGCGTGGCCAGGCCGTAGCGCAACTGGCGGCGGTGCAACTCATCCACCAAGGTGCCGAGGATCATCGCGCCCGTGGCGCCGAGTGGATGCCCCATGGCGATCGCGCCGCCGTTCACGTTCACCTTTTCGTGCGGCACGCCCAGCTCTTTCATGAACTTCATGGGCACGGCGGCAAAGGCCTCGTTAACCTCGAACAGGTCGATCTGGTCAATGGTGAGTCCCGCCTTGGCCAGCGCCTTGCGCGCCGCCGGCATGGGCCCGGTGAGCATGATGGTGGGGTCGGCGCCCGAGAGCGCCACCGAGACGATGCGCGCGCGCGGCGTGAGGCCGTGCGTCTTGCCCGCAACCTCGCTGCCGATCAGCACCGCGGTGGCGCCGTCGACGATGCCGGACGAGTTGCCCGCGTGGTGCACGTGGTGGATGCGCTCGACCTGCGGGTAACGCTGCAGCGCCACCGCGTCAAAGCCCATGCCGCCGAGTTGTTCGAAGGCGGGCTTGAGCGCGGCGAGGCCTTCCAGGGTGGTGTGTGGCTTGATGAACTCGTCCTCGTCCAGGATGGTCTGGCCGAGGAAGTCGGTGACGGGCACGATCGAGCCCTTGAAGTAACCCGCGGCGCGCGCGGCCGCCGCGCGCCTCTGCGATTCGAGGGCGAAGGCGTCCACGTCGTCGCGGGTGAAGCCATCGAGCGTGGCGATCAGGTCCGCACCAATGCCTTGCGGTACGAACAGGGTGTCGCTGTTGGTGGCCGGATCCTGCGCCCAGGCGCCGCCGTCGGAGCCGATGGGCACGCGGCTCATGCTTTCCACGCCGCCGGCGACCACCAGGTCTTCCCAGCCGCTTTTGACCTTCATGGCCGCCATGTTCACCGCCTCGAGGCCCGAGGCACAAAAGCGGTTGAGCTGCACGCCGGAGCAGCGCCAGTCCCAGCCGGCCTTGAGCGCGGCCACCTTGGCAATCACCGAGCCTTGTTCGCCAATGGGCGAGACCACGCCCATCACCACGTCGTCCACCGCCGCGGTGTCGAAGCCGTTGCGCTGCTGCAGATGGGTCAACACGCCTGCGAGCAGGTCGATCGGCTTGACCTCGTGCAGGCTGCCGTCTTTCTTGCCCTTGCCGCGCGGTGTGCGCACGGCATCAAAAAGAAATGCTTCGCTCATGGTGTCTCCTGGGGGAAGGCGGATGCCGCGAATCAGTATAGACTTTTGCCAAGCATTTGCTTTGTCAAATTCCTGCCCTCAGTCTGATAGGTGACACCATGATCGAACGCACCCTCTTCAACGCCGACCACGAAGCCTTTCGCGACAGCTTCCGCAAGTTCGTCGACAAGGAAATCGCACCGCACCACGAGGCCTGGGAAGAGCAGGGCTATGTGGACCGCGCGGTGTGGAGCAAGGCGGGTGAGAACGGTTTCCTGTGCATGACGCTGCCCGAGGCATACGGCGGTTCGGAG
The DNA here is from genome assembly GCF_001713375.1 of Hydrogenophaga sp. RAC07. Classification (NCBI taxonomy): domain Bacteria; kingdom Pseudomonadati; phylum Pseudomonadota; class Betaproteobacteria; order Burkholderiales; family Comamonadaceae; genus Hydrogenophaga; species Hydrogenophaga sp. RAC07. The sequence continues at coordinate 1,990,812 of NZ_CP016449.1, read as the reverse complement.
GCCGACAAGCTGTATTCGGTGGTGCAGATGGAGGAGATCGCGCGCACCGGTTTCACCGGCATCGGCTTCGGTCTGCACAGCGAGATCGTGGCGCCGTACATCCTGCACTACGGCACCGAAGAACAGAAGAAAAAGTACCTGCCCAGGCTCGCCAGCGGCGAGCTGGTGGGTGCCATCGCCATGAGCGAGCCTGCGGCCGGCAGCGACCTGCAAGGTGTGAAGAGCACAGCCATCAAACAGGCCGACGGCAGTTATCTGCTCAACGGCAGCAAGACCTTCATCACCAACGGCTGGCACGCCGATCTGGTGATCGTGGTCGCCAAGACCGACCCGGGTGCGGGCGCCAAGGGCACCAGCTTGTTGCTCGTGGAGCGCGGCATGCCGGGCTTCGAAAAAGGCAAACGCCTGAAGAAGCTCGGCATGAAGGCGCAGGACACCTCCGAGCTGTTTTTCGACAACGTGAAGGTGCCGGCGGAGAACCTGCTGGGCGGCGAAGGCAAGGGCTTCATCTGTCTGATGGAGCAGTTGCCCTGGGAGCGGCTGCAGATTGCCATCGGAGCCGTGGCCGCAGCGCAGGCCGCGATCGACTGGACGGTCGAATACACCAAGGACCGCAAGGTGTTCGGCCAGGCCGTGGCGGCGTTCCAGAACACGCGATACAAGCTCGCCGAGTTGCAGACCGAGGTGCAGGTGGCGCGCGTGTTTGTGGACAAGTGCTGCGAGCTGGTGAACATCGACAAACTGGACACCGCCACCGCCAGCATGGCCAAGTACTGGTGCTCCGACCTGCAGTGCAAGGTGATGGACGAGTGCGTGCAGCTCTTCGGCGGCTACGGCTACATGTGGGAATACCCGATCACAAGGGCCTATGCCGACGCGCGTGTGCAGCGCATCTACGGCGGCACCAACGAGATCATGAAAGAGGTGATCTCGCGCGCCATGGGACTGGGCGGGCGCTGAACACCCGCCCACCTTTGACCCGTCTTACTTCTTCGCGGCCTCGCCCAGGCGGCGGCCGAGCGAAATCGCGTAGGGCGCGGCCCGTGCATTCAGCACCGGGTCGGCCGACGGTTTGATGCCGGCGGGCAGCACCAGCGGGTTGAAGGTCATGGTGTCGCAGGCGCCGCCCATGCCCTCGCTCACCTTGTCGATCACCAGCTTGCCGGCCGAGACCACCGGGCGTGCGTCGGGCCAGGTCAGCGTGGGGTCGGTCAGGTTGTCGCCGGCTTCGGCCAGTTGCAGCCGGAAGTCAAACGACACCGGGGCCTTGCCCACGCGCTCGCGCAGCTCGCCGGCCAGGAACTCGTCGCCCATGGATTTCAGCTGGTCTTCGCTGAGCCCGAGCACACCTGCCTCAGGCACGAACTGCCAGCGCGCGAAGCGGCTCTTGCCGGGCGCGGCTTCGAATTCAAACGCGTTCACACCCCAGTAGTTCACCGTGCCGTAACTGGCCGGCACCGGCGCTTGCGCGAGATAGGCGCCCTGGCGCGTGGTGTCGGGGTTGGCCGCACTGAAGGCCTTGATCTTTTCCGGGTCGGCCTTGCCGGTGGCCGGGTCTGCGGTGCGGGCCTGCACAAAAGGCGCGAACTGCTCGGGCTTGCTCACGAAGAACACCGGCGCCGAGATGTTCGCCATCTGCCACTGCTCGCCGCCGGGCAACTGGAACTGCAGCGCCAGGCCGCGCACCGATTTGGCCTTGTCGCTCGCCTTGGGGCTGCCGCCACCGACCGAGAAACGTGCCACCACGGGAATTTTGTCGCCCTTGAAGACCGACGCGCGCGAGAGTTCGCGTCCGGCGGCGTTGCCGATGAAGTGGCCGCTGGCGCAAATGCCTTTGGCGCCCGAGCGGCGCGAGCCCGGCTGTGGGCCGGCCAGGCCTTCGAGCGCGTTGACCTGGCTTTCAGCGAGCGACGTTTGTGCGAATGCGGTGGGAATCAGCAGGGAACTGCCCAGGGCAGCGGACGCTGCGGCAGCAAGCAACAGAGGTTTCATGGGAGGAGGCCTTTCGGTGGGTGTGACAGCGGTGGTGCACCGTGCAACCACCTGTGCGGTAGTCGACGGTTGCGCCCGCTCCTTACACCACCGAACGTATTTATTTGGCCGCGTGTCCCGCACCTATGTTGACCTCCAGTAGTTAAAAAGTATGATCCGCCCCTGTTTCGCAACGGGAGGGTGGATTCATGAAAAACGTCGACATCAAACAGCTGGCCTTGTTCTGCGAACTGATCGAGAGCCAGAGCCTGACCGAAGCGGCATCGCGCATGAACATCACGCCCTCGGCCGCCAGCCAGGCGCTCACCCGCTTGCGCAACGTGCTCAACGACGACCTGTGCGTGCGCGAGAAAAACCGCTACCAACTCACCCCCTACGCCGACGGCGCTTACGGCGTGTTTCAGCAGATGGTCGAGCTGTGGAAAGACGTGAGCAACAACGCCTGGATGTTCAATCCGCTGGAGTGCGACTCGCACATCATCATGTCGTGCTACGACGCGTTTGGTGAGACCGAACTCGCCGAGCTCTACCGCAGCATCACCCGCAAGGCGCCCAAGCTGGGACTGGACATCCACGCGCCCGCCAATGGGCCGGCCGATGTGGACGCGCTGCGCGCAGGCGCGGTCGATGTGGTGTGCAGCCACTACGAGCCGCCCGCCGATGCGCGCGATCTGTACCGCGAGACCGTCAAACATTTCCACATCACCCACTGCTGCGTGGCCGTGGACCATCCCCGCATCGGAGACACGCTCTCACTGGCGCAGTACCAGGCCGAGGAGCATTTGCTGATCACCTTCCTCAAGCGCCATGGGGGACGCCGCAGCCCCATCGACCTGGAACTGGAAGCGCGCGGTTTCCCCCCGCGCAAGACCACCATCGTGAATTCCTGGCACCTGTGTTCGGAGCTGCTCGCCCGCACCGACCGGCTGGTGACCACCAGCCGCCAGCAGGCCAGACAGCTGGAGCGCAGCAATCCGCGCATCCGCTCGGTGCCCCTGCCCACCGACTTTGAATGGCCCACGATGCCGGTCAACATGATCTGGCACCAACGAACCCACAACAGCAAGCCGCACCGGTGGCTGCGTTTGCAACTGCGGGAATTTCTTTCGGCGGTGGCCGAAGAGCCGGTGGCCAGTGGCGCTGCGCACAGTCCGCTGGGCGCTGTGGGGCAGGGCACCCGCTGAGGCGGGCCGCCTTGCGCCACAGGCGATCAGGTTGTCCAGCTGCTGCAGCTGGCGCACAGCCACCTGCTCGCTGATCTTGCGGCACATCAGGTCAAAACACTCAAAGCGCACCTCGCGAACACTGTCGATTTGCGAGGCCAGCACGATCCGCAGGTAGACCCTGAGGTCGCGAGCCGACATGTCGGACACGTGCGCCCCGAGCAGGTCACCGATCATCTTTTTCACCTGTTCCAGCCGGAGCTGTTCACAGGCCAATCTGGTGGCGTCATCCGTGGTGGACGTGATCTTGCGCAGCCATTCGCGAAAGCCGGTGTTGAAAGCGCTGTTGGGGGCTTTGGTTGAATGGAATGTGTGTGCGGGCGAGGGCAGCGCGTTGGTGCGCCAGGGGTTGCGAGCGGGTTGTTTGGGTGACATGGACTTCCTCCGTTGACCGTTTTGTCGATGGAGAAAAATTTAAAAGTTCAGCGGGCTGGCGTCCATGTCGAGTTTGGCGATACCCATGTCGTAGAACTGAATAGGGAAAATCAATCGGGCGCAGGCAGAACCAGTTGTGTCCTCAGCACAAGCCCCTCGGGCGGCGCGTGATCGGCCAGCACCCAGGCGCGGTCGCGATGGCTGGACGCTTCCTCCAGCAGGCCGTTCAGAAAGCGGATGGAGACCATGTCCAGCGCAGCAAAAGGTTCGTCGATCAAGGTGAGGGGGGTGCCGGCGGCAAAGGCCGCACACAGCCAGACCTTGCGTTTGCTGCCGGCAGAGAGCATGTACATCGGCTTTTCGATGTGAGGCTCCAGCGCAAAGCCGTGAGCCAGCTCACGTGCCTGGCGCACATTGAAGTTCGGGTAGCGCGCTGGCAGGCCGTCCCACCAGGTCTGGGCACTGATCGCATCGAGCGCGTCGCTGCGCGGCTCGGTGCGAAACACCTGCGTGCCCGGCGGTTGATCATCAGAGCCGTTCAACTCGATGGATCCGCTGTCGGGAGACAGATCGCCTGCGAGCAGGCGCAAGAGCGTGGTCTTTCCGCAGCTTTCTTCGCCAGAGACCACCGACAGGCCGGCGGGCAGCACCAGGTTCAGGTGGTCAAACAGCGGCACGCCGGGCCAGCTGAAGCACAGCGCTCGAACCTCCAGCACGGTGCCCTGGGTGAGATGTCCCATGCCTCAATAACCGATGCTGTAGCGAAGGCCCTGGTGGTTGAGCACCGCGCTGCGGGGGCCGATGGTTTCCAGCCGCAGACCGGGCGCGATGTCCTGGCCCTCCTGCACCACCTTGCCGTTGGCGATCAGCATGCGCAGCGCCGGGTTCTGCGAGTAGGTGGAGCCACTCAGGTTGACGGCTGGCAACTGCGCGCGCGCTTCGGCGCTGAGTTCGCCAAAGCTGGGCACTGCGGTGCTGGCTGGCGGTGAGGCGGGCGGCGTGGTGCCTTTTGCTGCCACCGCGGGCGCCGGGGACGCAGCCGGCGCTGCAGCGCTGGAGGCCGCTGCTGCAGGCGCTGCAGGCGGCGAAGGTGCGGGACGCGGCGGCGCCAGGATGGGCTGCACCGGTTGGGGGGGCGGGGTGATGCGCTCCGGGGTGCTGGTGGGTGCCGGGGGCTGAACGGGCGCGGCTGGTGCAGGTGCTGCAACGATCGCGGTGTCGGGCTGCGCAGCGATCGGCGCGCTGGCGGCCGGGGTCATCTCCTCATTGCCCGCCCACCACCAGGCGCCCAGCGCAACCAGTGCCAGCAAGAACACCAGGAGGCCCACCAGCGCGTGCCAAGGGCGAAAGCGCGCGCCGTTCGCGCGGCCGCGCCCGGCGGGGGGCACGAGCTGGCTCTTCAGACCGGGCACACGCCCGCGCTCTCGCTCGGCTTCGGCCCGTTGCAGTGCGTCAAGGATGTAGGACATGCGGTTTGGGGCGTCTCAGGGCTTGGGTGCGAAGAGCCGGGGCTCATCGACACCGCTGGCGAGGTTGACCTGCATGAAGGTCACAGGCCCGGCCACCCCGGCGGCGTCCACACCTTGTGATCGTTGAAACGCCTTGACACGCGCATCCAGGCCGCTGGCCGAGGCTGGCACGCGGCCTTGGGCCTGCAGGCTGGCGATGCGTTCGCCCAACCACAAGGCTGCCGGGCCTTCCAGACCGTCGACCAGTCGTCCACTGTGTCCGGGGGGCGTGCGCCAGAGGGTGGCAAATTCGCCGCGCCACAGGTCCGCCAGCGCGCTCAGGGACAGGCGCCAGCGTTGTTCGCCGGCCTGCAGGATCACGCTGTCGCCAGCCATGCCGGTGATCAGTGCGCGTCCGGCGGGCTGGCCGGCGGCGCGCAGCATCAGGATGCCGGGACGGTTGAGCTGGCGCAGTCCATTGAGCGTCATGCGGTTCGTGCGGTAGCACTGCAGCTGGTGCTCCAGCGCGTTGGCGCAGGCGTCGCTGTCGCTCAGCGACTGCCCCCAGAGCGGGCCGAGTTCGCGCCACGCGGCGGTCTCGTTGTTGATGAGGGCCCCCGATGGCGGCGCACCTTCCGTCACGGGGCGGGTCGTGTCGGGTGGCGGATCGGCCGGGGCCGGGGCTGGAGCGGGTGTGCTGGCAACCGCGGGGGTGTTCGCTTCGGGTGGGGCTGCGGTTGGCGCGGCAACGGGTGGGGTGTTCATCGTCGCAGCGCCCGTCTCCAGCGGCAGGGCAACAGGCTGCGATGTGCTCCACCACCAGAACATGGCGCCGGCCACCAGCGCGCCGCCCAGCGCTCCGGCGCCCAGCGTGCCCAACCAGGCGGGCAGGGCCTGCAGGCGGTTGGGTGACTTCCGCGGGGTGGTGCCGGGCAGCTCGCCTTCGAACACTTCGCGCGCGGCCTTGTCGACCACCGCGACCACCACCTGCGGCACGCCACCGGCGTAGGCACCGAGCAGCGCGCGGTCGCACAGCAGGTTGATGCGCCGGGGCACGCCGCGGGCCAGGTCGTGGATGCGCGCCACCGCCTGTTTGGAGAAAGGCAGCGGCCCGCGAAGGCCGGCCACCTGCATGCGGTGCTGGATGTACTGCAGGGTTTCGGCCTTGTCGAGCGTGCCGAGGTGAAAACGCGCGATCACCCGTTGGGCAAGTTGTTCGAGTTCGGGTTTGGCGAGGATGGTGCGCAGCTCGGGCTGGCCGATCAGGATGATCTGCAGCAGCTTGCGCTCGCTGGTCTCCAGGTTGGTCAGCAGGCGCAGCTGCTCCAACACATAGGGGGTGAGGTTCTGGGCCTCGTCGATGATGAGCACATTGCGCTCGCCCCGGGCGTGGCTGGCCAGCAGGTAGGCGTTGAGCGGGTCGAGATGGTCCTTGATGGTGGCCGGGCCGATGCCCTCGTGCTTCACCTCGATGTGAAACTCGCTGCAGATCGTCTTGAGCAGGTCGCTGACGGTCAGCTTGGGGTTGAAGATGTAGGCCACCCGGCAGTTCTCGGGCAGCTGTTCGAGGAAGCAGCGGCACACCGTGGTCTTGCCGGCGCCGATTTCGCCGCTCAGCAACACGAAACCACCACCGCCCCGGATGCCGTAGAGCAAATGCGCCAGTGCTTCCCGGTGACGCTCGCTCATGAAGAGGTAGCGGGGGTCCGGTGCAATGGAAAACGGGCTCTGTTTGAGCCCGAAAAACTCGGCGTACATGCACCCGAGCATACCGCCGCCCTCCTGCGCCGGCAAAGGCGCAGGACCAGACACCGGGCCATGGTGGCCCAGCGCTGGATGCGAGAGTGCGATCAGGCTGCCAAGGCCATGGCGTGTTTGCTGCCCACCTTGCTGCCGGCATTCACCGAGCACTCGATGTCGCCGGAGAGCTGGCCGCCTTCTTCGATGACCACTTTGCCGTAGCGAATGCGTCCGGTCACCTTGCCGGTGGAATAGATCACCAGCTTGTTGCGCACGGTCAGGTTGCCGTCGAACACGCCGCGAATCTCGGCAATGTCGATCTCGGCCGAGCCCTTGAATTCACCCTGCTGGGCGATCTGGATCACGCGCGAGTCCATCGTGGCTTCCACCATGCCTTCGACCACCAGCGTGTCGCAATCGGTGATCTCCACGCCCTTGAGCTTGATGTTCGGTCCCACGGTCAGCTTGCTGCCGCCTTCGGGAGCGCCGGAGGAAGCCGACTGGGCCATGGAAGGGGTGGAGGGCAACTCGACGTCGGGGGTGGTCGGGGTGGCTGCGGACGGCTGCGATGGCGTCGCAGTGCCGCCCGTGCTCTGTCCGTAGCGAGGTGTGGCCATGCCCTGGTTCAGGGTTTTGGGTTGATCGATGTCGCGTTTGCCAAAGTGCAGTGCCATGCCAGCTCCTTCAAAAAGTGAAGCAGTCATGCTAAGTGCGGCGGTGCTTACATTCGGGGTAGTTCGGTAAGAGGGGTAACGAGATGAACCGTACACGCTGTTTCAATTCTTCGGGTTGCCTTGTCGGTGCTTCTCTCGCGGGCGCATCTGGCATATAGTTGCGCACGCAACCAAATTGAAGCCGATGCCCATGACCGTGCCTGCCCATGTCCCTGTGTTGATTGCCGGCGGGGGCCCTGTTGGCCTCACGCTCTCGGCCTTGCTCTCGGCCCAGGGCATTGCCAACCTCGTGATCGAGGCCGACGAGAGTTACTGCACGGGCAGTCGAGCCATCTGCATGTCGCGCCGCTCGCAGGAGATCCTGGCGTGGGTCGGCGCTGACAAGCCACTCATTGACAAAGGCCTGAGCTGGGTGGGCGGGCGCAGTTACTGGCGCCACACCGAGGTGCTGCACTTCCAGATGCCGAGCGAACCCACGCAGCGCTTCGCACCCATGGTCAACATCCAGCAGTTTCATGTGGAGGCGTTTGCTCACCGCGCGGCGCAATCGGCTGGCTCCTCGCAGGTGCAATGGAGCAGTCGTGTGAGCACCGTGAAGCCTGGGTCTGACGGAGTCGAGGTCGAGGTGAACATGCCCGAGGGCGTTCAGACCGTGCACGCCGACTGGCTGGTGGCCTGCGACGGCGGCCGCAGCACCGTGCGCGAGCAACTTGGCCTGCAGCTCGAAGGCACGCAGTACGACGGCAAGTATGTGATCGTCGACGTTGTGCAGAAAACGCGGCGCGCGGTGGAGCGACTGGCCTGGTTCGACCCGCCGTCCAACCCGGGGTCCACCATCCTCATGCACCGCCAGCCCGACGACGTATGGCGCATCGATTACCAGATCCGCGACGACGAGGACCCGCTGGAGGCGGTCAAGCCTGAGAACGTGTTGCCGCGCGTGCAGAGCCACCTGGCCATGATTGGCGAGACCGAGCCCTGGGAGCCGCTGTGGATCTCGATCTACAACGCCAAATGCCTCACCTTGCCGAGCTACCGGCACGGGCCTGTGATGTTCGCCGGCGATGCTGCGCACCTGGTGCCCATCTTCGGCGTGCGCGGCCTCAACTCCGGACTGGACGACGCGGGCAATCTCGCGTGGAAGCTGGCGCGGGTGGTGCGCGGCCAGTCGCCGCACACGCTGCTGGATTCGTATTCCACCGAACGGGTGCACGCCACGCGCGAGAACATTGCGTACGGAGCCAAGAGCACCGAATTCATGGCACCGCCCAACTTTGCCTATCGGCTCATGCGCGAGGCCACGCTGCGCCTGGCGCAGGGCGATGCGCAGGTGAGGTCGCTCATCAACCCGCGCCAGTCCACCCCCATCACCTACGTGGGTTCGCCTCTGAATGCCGACGCCACCGGCGGCTGGAGCAACGATCTGGCCGCGTCCGGGGCCCCCGCACCCGAAGCACAGTTGCAGGACGGGCAGGGCGCTTTTCACCTCAGCAGCCGCTTCGGGCGGGGCTTTCTGGTGCTTGCCTTTGGGCCTGGGGGTCGGTGTTTGCCGACCGTTCCTGAAGCGGAGATGCTGGCCATCGATCCCGCCATGGATGTGCATGGCCAGGCATGGCAACGCTACGGCCTGTCCGGTCCGGAGGACAAGGCCCTCGTGCTCGTGCGGCCCGACGGCTACGTGATGGGCCGCTGGCACAGCCACGACCCGGCGCCCGTGCTCCAGACCCTCCACACCACCGGAGTGCTCGCATGACCGACGCCGACCTGGACCGCAGCTACAGCGCCCTGTGCGAAGCCCTCACCCGCGTGGGCGAAGACAAGGCACCGCTCTTCCTCTCCATGCTCTGCCTGTCGCTCATCAGCCGCCTGCAGCAGGCTGACGAGGTGTTGCCCCTGATGGCACATGCCGAGCGCCAGTGCGCCGAGGGAGCCGGCGATGTCTGTTGAAACCTCCCCGCCTGCACTGCAGGATTTCCTGACCTGGCGGCTGCACCGGCTGGCCAAACTCACCGACCGCCGGTCCACCGACGCTTACGCCAACGTCTTCGGGCTGGGCGTGGGCGAAGCGCGGTGTCTGGCCGCCATCGGGCAGTTCGCGCCGCTGTCGGTGAAAGACCTCGCGGCGCAGGCCAACCTGGACAAGGCCCAGGCCAGCCGGGCCGCGCAGATGCTGGTGGACCGCAATCTGGTGCTCAAATCCGCCAGCGAAACCGACGCGCGCGGCGTGGTGCTCACGCTCACCCGCACCGGCCGGCCGTTGTGGAAGCGGGTGATGCACCTGATCGAGCAGCGCAACGCGGACATCTTTGGCTGCCTCTCGAAGGCCGAACGGCGCCAGTTGCAGGCCATGTTCGACCGGCTCATTGCCCATGCAGAGGCCCAAGCTGAGGGCAGTAGCCCTGCCAGCCCCTGAAATCAGGGGTAACCCGTAAAATCACGGGTTTTCCACCCACCCGCGCTCCGGGTCCGTGTCACCCCATGAACGCTCCCGTCGACGTCTCCTTTTTCGCTCGCGCCGCCAAGCCGATCACCAGCTACCGCCCGTACTGGGCCAAGCGGTTCGGCGTGGCGCCCCTGCTGCCCATGAGCCGTGCCGAGATGGAGAAGCTCGGCTGGGACAGCTGCGACATCATCCTGGTGACGGGTGACGCCTATGTGGACCACCCCAGCTTCGGCATGGCGGTGGTGGGGCGTGTGCTGGAAGCACAGGGCTTTCGCGTGGGCATCATTGCCCAACCCGACTGGACCAGCGCCGAGGCCTTCAAGGCCCTGGGCAAGCCCAACCTGTTCTGGGGCGTGACGGCCGGGAACATGGATTCCATGATCAACCGCTACACGGCGGACCGCAAGATCCGCAGCGACGACGCCTACACACCGGGCGACGTGGGCGGCAAACGGCCCGACCGCGCAGCCATCGTCTACAGCCAGCGCTGCCGCGAAGCCTTCAAGGACGTGCCCATCGTGCTCGGCGGCATTGAAGGCAGCCTGCGCCGGATCGCGCACTACGACTACTGGAGCGACAAGGTGCGCCGCAGCATCGTGGTGGACAGCAAGTGCGACCTGCTGCTCTACGGCAATGCCGAACGAGCGCTGGTCGAAGTGGCTCACCGCATCGCGGCGCGCGAGCCGATCGAGCGCATCACCGATGTGCGCGGCACCGCCTTCGTGCGCCGCCCGGGAGACCCCACTGCCGAGGGCTGGATCGAGATCGACTCCACCGAGGTCGACATGCCGGGCCGCGTGGAAGACCACATCAATCCCTACCTGACGACCAGCGAGCAGGCGCAGGCGCAGGGCGAGACCTGCTCGAAAGACGATGGCAATGCCGAGCCCGCAGTGGCCAACCCGGCCATCCAGCCACTGAAGTTCGTGCCCAACCCCGCCCTGCAAAGCAAACGCAAGCCTCCCGCGCGCGACCGCAGCGTGATCCGCCTGCCCAGCTACGAGCGGGTCAAGAGCGATGCCGTGCTCTACGCCCACGCCAACCGCGTGCTGCACCTGGAAACCAATCCCGGCAATGCCCGCGCGCTGGTGCAGGCGCACGGTGAAGGCAGCACGGCGCGCGACGTGTGGATCAACCCACCGCCGATTCCGCTGACCACGGCCGAGATGGACTTTGTCTTCGACCTGCCGTACGCCCGCAGCCCGCACCCGGCCTACGCCGACGAACACGGCAAGCACGATGGCGCGACCAAGATCCCGGCCTGGGAAATGATCCGCTTCAGCGTGAACATCATGCGCGGCTGTTTCGGCGGCTGCACCTTCTGCTCGATCACCGAGCACGAGGGCCGCATCATCCAGAGCCGCTCGGAAGAATCGATCATCAAGGAAGTGGAAGACATCCGCGACAAGGTGGAGGGCTTCACCGGCGTGGTGTCCGACCTCGGCGGCCCCACGGCCAACATGTACCGCCTGGGCTGCAAGACGCCCGAGATCGAAGCGGCCTGCCGCAAGCCCAGCTGCGTCTACCCCGGCATCTGCTCCAACCTCACCACCGACCACGGCCCGCTGATCAAGATCTACAAGCGGGCGCGCGAACTGCGCGGCATCAAGAAGGTGCTGATCGGCTCCGGCCTGCGTTACGACCTGGCCATCAAGAGCCCGGAGTACGTGAAGGAACTGGTGCAGCACCACGTGGGCGGCTACCTCAAGATCGCGCCCGAGCACACCGAGGGTGGTCCGCTGTCCAAGATGATGAAGCCGGGCATCGGCAGCTACGACAAGTTCAAGCAGCTGTTCGAGAGGTTCAGCGAAGAGGCGGGCAAGAAGCAGTACCTCATCCCTTACTTCATCGCCGCCCACCCGGGCACCAGCGACGAAGACATGATGAACCTCGCGGTCTGGTTGAAGAAGAACGGATTCCGCGCCGACCAGGTGCAGACCTTCTACCCCAGCCCCATGGCCACGGCCACGGCCATGTACCACACCAACCTGAACCCGCTCAAGGGCATCAGCCGCGATGCGCAACGCGCAGAGCGGGTGGACATCGTGCGCGGCGACAAGCGCCGCCGCCTGCACAAGGCGTTCCTGCGGTACCACGATTCGAACAACTGGCCGCTGCTGCGCGAAGCGCTGAAAACCATGGGCCGTGCGGATCTGATCGGCAACGGCAAGCACCACCTGATCCCCACCTTCCAGCCCGTGACGGATGGCAGCTACCAGAGCGCACGGCGCAAGAACAGCACGCCGGTGGGCAAGGCGGTGCAGCCAGCCGCCGGCCGCCTGCTCACGCAGCACACCGGTTTGCCGCCGCGCGTGACGGGTGCCGGGCGACCGGGCTCGCCCGTGGGTGCGGGCAAGCGCAAGGCCCGCTGAGTTTCAGGTCGACGGCGGCGGCGGGGGAGCGTCGGTGAAGGCCGGCCACACGATCCAGGCCAGCAGCGCCAGCGTGTTCACAGCGACCGTCATCCAGTAATACAGCCTGAACGGCTGCTTGCTCGTCTTGTGGCGCAGGATCTGCTGCGCAAACCACGCCCCCGGCCAACCCCCCGCGAGTGCCAGCGCGTGCAGCTGGTCTTCGGGCGTGCGCTGGGTCTCGTTGCTGGCGGCGTCCTTGTCGCGCCAGTACATGTAGAACGTGCCCAGGTTGATCAGCACCACCGCCGTGAGGATCACCCACGGAAAGCGGCCCAGGCCGATGCCCACCAGCAACAGCAGCAGCCAGAACGCAATCAGCCCCAGGCCGATCCACAGCGGCAGTTCTTCGCGGCGCCTCTCGCGCGGCAAGGGGGATCGCCTGGCGGGTGCTGCGCGGGGCAGCAATTCGGCCTCGGGAGGGGTCAAGGGCTTGGGCGTTTCAAACGGCGCCTTCACCTCGTTGCGCAAAGGCTCCACCGACAAGGCACGTGGCCCTTTGCCGCCCACGTGGATTTCCTGGAACGTGACCGGCAGGCCCTCGCTGGGCGGCTGGTGACCACTGAAATCCCGCACGTGGAAAAAGATGTCGGCGGCGGTCTGCTCGCTGCGGATGAAGCCGAACGCCTTGGCTGGATCCCAGCGCACCACGGTTCCCTGTTTTCGCATGATGTTGAGTGATGGGTCGAAGGAGGGCGGTGGCTTGTCCGATTCTCCGGAATGGCGCAAAATGCGCCAAACAGGAGATGTTTCATGTCCACCACCGGTTCCGCATTTTCCTCTGTCAAGTTGCCCTCCGGGCTGGTTCAGCAGGCACGTGAGGCGGCGCAGCCACAACGGCGCTCGATCGCCGGGCAAATCGAGTACTGGGCCACGCTGGGACGCATTGCCGAAGAGACCGGCCTCACGGTGCAGGAGGCGCGCGAGGCCATCGCCCGTTACGACGCTGCTGCGCGGCACGCGGTGCCGGCCGATCCGATGGACGCGATCGAGGCGCGCTTTCTGGCGGCTGAATCCAGCGGCCGCCTGGCGCAGGCGGTTCGTCAGACCGTGCAGGACAACCGCAGCAAGGCCCCCGCCGCCCGCCGCGCTGCGTGACGCCCCCGGTTTTCTACTTGCTTGCGGGGCCCAACGGGGCCGGCAAATCCACGTTGTACCGCGCTGCCGTGGCCGAGGGCCTGATCCCGGCCGACATCGAGTTTGTCAACGCCGATCTGTTCGAGGCGGCCGAGTTGACGCAGGTGGTCGATCCGAAGGCGCGCTCCGAGCAGGCGCGGCTTTGGGCGGACCGGCGCCGCGCCACGCTGCTGGCTGCGGGCAGATCGTTCGTGAGCGAAACCGTGTTCTCCCATCCCTCCAAACTGCAACTCCTGGCCGATGCGCAGGCGGCGCGGTTTCGCACCGTGCTGCTGGTGGTGTGCGTGGACGATGCGCAGCAACTCGTGCGCCGGGTGGCGCAGCGGGTGCGAGAAGGTGGTCATGCGGTGCCGCCCGACCGCATCCTCGCGCGCTACCCGCGCACCCTTGAGCACCTGAAAGGCGCCGTGCGCCTGGCCGATCTGGCATTGCTCTACGACACCTCGGGCACCGCCATCCAGCCGCCGCGGCTGGTGGCTCACTGTCGGCGTGGCCTGCCTCCGGTGGTTGCAGGCAAGTTGCCCGCCTGGGCTGCTGGTGTGCTGGCTGGCTGACGCTCAGGCCAGTGTGTGCAGCGGGATGTCCTTGGCCACCGCAAGTTGATCCAGCTGCTTGCGCGTCATCCCCTTCAGGAAAGCGGCGATGGCGGCGTGCGTCTCTGGCTTGAACAGCGTGCGCATGTCGCTCACGGCCAGGCCCGCCGCCGTGCACAGGGCCGCGGCGAAATGCGGCTCCAGCGCGGCCACGGCCACGCGGCCGTCCTTGCAGGGGTACACCCGGTAGCCCGCGTGCGCGCCGCCCACGGCGCCGGTGGGCATGGTCAGCCCCCAGCTGCGCGGCAGGGCGAGCCAGTTGGCGGCGTCCGACAAGGCGACTTCCTGAAACACGCCCTTGCCGGTGGATTTCTGAACCATCACCGCTTTGAGCGCGGCTTCGCTGGCCATGAGCGCACCGCCCATGTCGGCAAACAGGGTGGCGGGCAGTTCCAGTCCGGGCACCAGGCCGGCGTCCGCCAGGTAGGTGAGGTCGTGGCCGGGTTCTTCGGCGCGCGCACCCGGCGCACCCACGATGGCGACCACGCTGAGCGCGGGGTGCTGTTTGTGCAGCGTCTTCCAACCCAGGTTCAGTTTGGTGAGTGCCGACGGGCGGAACGAGGTGAGCAGCAGGTCGCTACGCGCCAGCGCCTTGTGCAGCGCGGCCTGGCCTTTGTCGGTCTTGAGGTCGACGCTCACGATCTTGATGCCGTCGTGCAGGGTGGCGTAGGCCTTGGGGTTGTACTGGCCCATGGGGTCGCCGCTGGCTGCGCTCTTGGGCGCGGGCGGCTCGGCCTTGAGGCAGGTGGCGCCCAGGGCTTTGAGGCGCATGAGCGCGGCTGGCCCCGGCAGGTTGAGCGCGAGGCTGAGCACGCGCACGCCGCGCAGGGGTTTGAGGGTTGGGGCAGGGCGGGTGGTGGCGGTCATGGGCGCTCGGGTGGGTGCGGTCGCTGCACTGTACTGCCGCGCTTGCCGCCTGAAGCGCAAACGGGCGACAGCGTCGCCCGTTTGAACCCCGTCGCAGGACCTCAGCGGCGACCGAAGTCCAGCGGCAGCCCCACGTAGTTCTCGGCGAGTGAACGCGACAGCGCCTCGGAATTCACCAGATAGTCGAGCTCGGCTTCCTGCACCTTCTGGCCGAAGCCGGCCGTGTCGGGGAACTGGTGCATGAGCGAGGTCAGCCACCAGCTGAAACGCTCGGCGCGCCAGACGCGGGCCAGGGCCTGCTGCGAGTAGTTGTCGATGCCCGCGCTGGACTTTTCGATGTAGTGGTCGATGAAGGCGCTGGAGAGGTACTTCACGTCGCTGGCCGCCAGGTTCAGACCCTTGGCGCCCGTGGGCGGCACGATGTGCGCCGCGTCGCCCGCGAGGAACATCCGTCCGAAGCGCATGGGCTCGGCCACGAAGCTGCGCAGCGGCGCGATGCTCTTTTCGATGCTGGGGCCGGTGATCATGCGCTCGGCCATTTCGGGGTCCAGGCGGCGGCGCAGTTCGTCCCAGAAACGGTCGTCGCTCCAGGCCTCGACCTTGTCGTCGATGGGGCACTGCACGTAGTAGCGGCTGCGCGTGAGGCTGCGCATGGAACACAGGCCGAATCCGCGCTCGCTGTTGGCGTAGACGATGGCGTGGGTGGACACCGGCGGCACATCGGCCAGCACACCGAGCCAGCCGAAGGGGTAGACCTTCTCGTACTCGGTGATGGCGCCCTTGGGCACGCTGGCGCGGCACACGCCGTGAAAACCATCGCAGCCGGCGATGAAGTCGCAACTCACCTCGTGCGTCTGGCCATCCTTCTCGTATCGCACCACCGGATGGTCGGTGTCGAAGTCGTTCACCGTCACGTTGGCCGCGCTGTAGACGGTGGTCAGGCCGGCGGCGCTGCGCGCGTCCATCAGGTCGCGGGTCACCTCGGTCTGGCCGTAGGCCGTGACCACCTTGCCGCCGGTGAGGCCGTGCACGTCGATGGCGTGGCGCTGATTGGCAAACACCAGCTCGATGCTGTGGTGCACCGTGCCCTCGGCCTTGACGCGCTCGCCCACGCCGGCCTCGGCCAGCAAGTCCACCGTGATCTGCTCCAGGATGCCGGCGCGGATGCGGCTCAACACGTAGTCACCGCTCTGGCGCTCGATGATGATGTTGTCGATGCCGGCCTTGTGCAGCAACTGGCCGAGCAGCAGGCCCGACGGGCCGGCGCCGATGATGGCGACCTGGGTTCTCATGTCTTGTCTCCTGATGGGAATGGACAAGCGTAAAAACCTCGCGCCTTGAACACAACCGTGTCCGTTCGACCTTGCGCGATGATCGGACGGCTTGTGCGATCACCGCGCAATATGGGGTGCACGGCGCATAATCCGGCCATGAACGCACCCGAACACGCCATCGCCAAGGCCGATTTCATCGAAGGCATGGCCAAGGGCATGGCGGTGCTGGAGAGTTTTGACACCCAGCGTCAGCGGCTCAACGCGACCCAGGCCGCCGAGCGGGCCGGCCTCACGCGCGCAGCCGCCCGGCGCCACCTGCTCACACTGGCGCACCTGGGCTATCTGGACACCGACGGCAGCCACTACTGGCTTTCAGCGAAGGTGCTGCGCTTCTCAGGGAGCTATCTGGCCTCGGCGCGCCTGCCGCGCCTGTTGCAGCCCACACTCAACCGACTCGCCGCGCTCACGCGGGACTCGTTTTCAGCGGCTGTGCTGGATGGCGACGAGGTGGTGATCATCGCGCGCAACGTGTCCATGGGCGGGCAGCGCCTCATGGCCTATGGGCTGCATCTGGGCGCCAGGCTGCCCGCTCACGCCACCTCCACCGGGCGTGTCCTGCTGGCCGCCATGCCCCGCGCGGAATTCACCACCTGGCTCAAGGGGCGCGAGCTGCCCCGGCTGACGCCACACACCGCGGTCGATCACAAGGCGTTCAGAGCCCTCATTGCCGAGGTGCGCAGCCAGGACGTGTCGATCGCGCGCGAAGAGCACGAGCTGGGCGTGTTCGCGCTCGCGGTGCCGCTGCGCAACATGCAGGGCAAGGCGGTGGCGGCGCTGAACGTGGTGTCCTCCGCCGAGCGCATGGATTCGCCACAGTTCCAGCGCGACATGCTGCCGCTGCTGCAAGACGCCGCGCGCGAACTGCGTCCCCTGCTCTGACGGCAGCGCCTGGCTCCAGACGGCTCCAGTCAAGTTCCCCGTCGGTGGCAGCACAGCGCAGGCGCCTTGCGCTGACTAAGGTTGGGATGCAGTGGCGCCGCAGTCCGCGGCTTCGCGCAGCAACCTCTCTGAAAGGAACATGCCGTGGCCTTCTACACCGAACCCCAACGCAAGATTCAGGAACAGTTCGAGAGCCGTCGCCTGGCCGATGCCGTGGAGAGAGCGATCGTGACCGACGAACTGGACGATCGTCACATTGCGTTCATCGCGTCCCGCGACTTCTTTTTTCTCAGCACGGTCAATGCGGCGGGCGAGCCCACCGTGTCCTACAAGGGCGGCAACGTCGGCACGGTCAAGGTGATCGACAACAAGACGCTGGCGTTTCCCGCTTATGACGGCAACGGCATGATGCTGTCGTGGGGCAACATCAGCGACACGGCCAAGGTCGGTTTGCTGTTCATCGACTTCGAAACACCCAACCGCATCCGCGCACAGGCCACCGCCACGCTGCACACCGACGATCCGCTGCTGGCCGAGTACCCGGGTGCTTTCATGGTGGTTCGCGCCCACATCGACAAGGTGTTCCTGAACTGCGCGCGCTACATCCACCCCCACCGGCGCCTGGGCACATCAAGGTACGTACCCGCCGACGACGGCAGCCAGCCGTTCCCGGCGTGGAAACGCATCGAGGATCTGCAAGGGTCGCTCAAACCCGTGGACGAGGGCCAGGCCATGCACCACGGAGGCCTCATCACCGAAGCGCAGTACGGCGAGGCGCTGATGAAGGGCGAATCCTGAGGTGGAGCGCTGTCACACGCCCAGGTACTGCTCCAGCAGTTCGGGCTTCGACAGGAGCTCCCCGGAGCTGCCCTCGAACACCACTTCACCTTTGACCAGGATCACGTTGCGGTCGGTGATCGGGGTGACGTGTTTCCAGTTCTTGTCCACGATGATGCTGCTGATGCCGCTCTCGCGGATCAGGCCGCAGATGCGCCATATCTCGCGCGCGATCAAAGGCGCCAATCCCTCGGTGGCTTCGTCCAGGATCAGCAGGTCGGGGTTGGTCATGAGCGCGCGGCCGATGGTGAGCATTTGTTGCTCGCCGCCGCTGAGCTGCTGCCCGCCGTGGTTCAGGCGTTCGGCCAGGCGCGGGAAAGTCTCCAGCACCCGTTCGTACGTCCAGTCGCGCTGACCCTTGGTGCCGGCGCGCGCCGACATCACCAGGTTCTCGCGCACGCTCAGATTGCCGAAGATGCCGCGGCCTTCGGGCACGTAGGCCAGGCCCTGGCGGGCAATCTCGAAGGTGGGCGCGCCGGTCATGTCGCGGCCCTTCACATGCACCTTGCCACCACTGGGCTTGACGATGCCCATGATGGATTTGAGCAGCGTGGATTTGCCCATGCCGTTGCGTCCCATCAGACCGATCGTCTGGCCCGCGCCGACGGTGAAGTCGATGCCGCGCAGGATGTGGCTCGCGCCGTAGTGGGTGTTCAGGCCCTTGGCCTCAACCAGTGCGTTCGTCAAGGCGCTCATCAGTGTTCCTCACCCAGATAGGCCGCTTGCACCGATGCGTCGGCGCGCACCTGCGCCGGCGTGCCGCTGGCGATCACCTGGCCGTTCACCATCACGGTGAGCTGGTCGGCCAGCGTGAAGACGGCGTCCATGTCGTGCTCCACCAGCATGATGGCGTGGTCCTTTTTCAAACGCAGCAGCAGCGCCACCATGCTTTCGGCTTCGGCCTGTCCCATGCCGGCCAGGGGCTCGTCGAGCAGCAGCACGGTGGGCTCGGTGGCCAGCGTCATGGCGATCTCCAGCTGGCGCTGCTCGCCGTGGCTGGTGGTGCCGGCCACCACGCCGATGCGGCCGGTGAGGCCGGCGAGTTCCAGAGCTCGTTCACAGCGTTGGTTCACAGCACCCATGGCGGCGGCGGAAGACACCCAGCGCAGCGGGTTCCAGGGGGCGTGCCGCTCGCGCGACTGCGCGGCCAGTCGCACGTTGTCCCACACGGTGAAGGGCAGGAAGATGTTGGTCTTCTGGTAGCTGCGGCCCAGGCCCAGACGCGAGATTTTTTCGGGGCTCTTGCCGGCGGTCTCGACGCCGTTGAGCGTGATGCGGCCCGAGGTGGGCGGCAGGTCGCCCGAAAGCAGGTTGGTCAGCGTGGACTTGCCCGCGCCGTTGGGCCCGATGACCGCGTGGATGCGGTCGCGGTGCAGGTCGACCGACACGTCGTTGACGGCGGCCAGACCGCCGAAGCGCTTGGTGAGGTTGCGCGCAGAAAGCAGGAGTTCGCTCATGGCGCACCTCGCTTCTTCGTCATTTGACCGACCAGGCCCAGCAGGCCGCGCGGCGCCAACACCACCACCAGCACGATGAACGTGCCCATGAGCAGCTGCCAGTGTTTGGTGAGGTCCTTGAAGAAGTGCATCACGTATTCAAACGCGAAGGCGCCCACGATGGCCCCGGCGAAGTTGCCCATGCCGCCCAGGATGACCATCATGATCGCGTGTGCGCTCATGTGGAAACCCATCAGCTCCGGGTTCACATAGCCGGTTTGCGCGGCCCACAGGAAGCCCGCCACACCGGCGAGCGCACCGGCCAGGGTGAAGGCCGCGAGTTTGTAGCCAAAGGTGCCATAGCCCACCGCGCGCATGCGGTGTTCGTTCACGCGAATGCCGGCGAGCACGCGGCCAAACGGCGAGAACAACAGCCGGCGCAGGAAGGCATAGACCAGCACCAGCAGCAACAGCGTGAAGTAGTAGAACGTGGTCTTGTTCTCGAGGTCGATGCCGGTCCAGCCGAACACCGAAGCGTCGGGGCGGAAGTTCACGTACACACCGTCCGAGCCGCCGAGAGCCTTGTTGTCGAAGAACAGGAAAAACACCATCTGCGCGAACGCCATGGTGACCATGATGAAGTAGATGCCGTGGGTGCGCACCACGAAGAAACCGATGATCAGTGCGGCCAGACCCGCGCCCAGCGCCGAGACGGGCAGGGCCCACCACAGGCTGATGGGGGTGTCGGCCGGCGTGAGGAAAGCCAGCGCATAGCCGGCGAGGCCGAAGTAGGCCGCGTGACCGAGCGACACCAGACCGCTCACGCCCTGCAACAGATCGAGGCTCATGGCAAAGATCGCCAGGATCATCATCTGCGAGAGCATCTGCAGGTAGAACTCGCCACCCGTGACCGGGATGAGCGGAAACGCAGCGAGCGCGATGGCGCCCAGCACCAGGATGGCCTGGATGCTGCGCGGCAGCTTCTCGAGTTGGGCTTTCGGAGAACTCATTGTTTGAACAGCCCTTCGGGCTTGTAGAGCAGCACGAGTGCCATCAACATGTAGACCGCCATGCCGGCGATCTGCGGCACCAGCACCTTGCCGAAGGTGTCGACCAGGCCCACCAGCAGTGCAGCCACCAGGGCACCGCGCACCGAGCCGATGCCGCCAATGACCACCACCACAAAACACATGATCAGCACCGAGCTGCCCATGCCGGGGTAGACGCTGGCAATGGGCGAGGCGATCATGCCGGCGATGGCGGCCAGCGCCACACCCAGCGCGAACACCACGCCATGGATGAGGCGGATGTTGATGCCGAGCGACTCGGTCATCTCGCGGTTGAAAGCTCCGGCGCGGATCTTCATGCCCAGGCGGGTCCTGGAGATCAGCAGGTACAGGCCGAGGGCGAGCGCAATGCACACGCCCGACATCACGAGGCGGTACACCGGGTACGAGAGGTTCTCGGTCAGCGGGATCGACCAGTTCAGCACCTCGGGCACCTGCACCGCGTGCACATCGTCGCCCCAGAGGATGGAGCGCACTTCTTCAAAGATGTAGATCAGGCCGAAGGTGAGCAGCACCTGGTCGAGGTGGTCGCGGTGGTAGAAGTGCCGGAACAGCGACCACTCCAGCAACCAGCCCAGCGCCACGGCGATCACCGTCCCAAGCACGATGGCCAGCACCAGGCTGTCCAGTTGCCCGACCAGGAACCAGGCGAGGTAGGCGCCCAGCATGTAGAAGCTGCCGTGCGCCAGGTTGACCACACCCATGATCCCGAAGATCAGCGTGAGGCCGGCGGCCAGCATGAACAGCAACAGGCCGTATTGCAGGCTGTTGAGCAACTGGATGAGGAAGTTGGCGAAATCCATGGGCGGGCAGATGGGTGGACGGAGCCGGGTAGCGTGCAAAAAACAGGCCAGCGCCCGTAAGACGCCGGCCTGCGGATCGACGGGCCCGGTCGGGGTGCGATCGTTTTGTGAACCTTATGCCATGCGGCAGCCGGTGGCCGGATCGGCCACGGCTTTCTGCGCAATGCCGATCACCTTGTTTTCCTTGTTCTCGACCTTGCGCAGGTACATGTCCTGGATCGGGTTGTGGGCCGCGCTCATCTTCCACTTGCCGCGCGGGCTGTCGATCTCGGCGCTGTTCATGGCCGCGTACAACGCCTGCTTGTTGTTCAGGTCGCCCTTGACCGCGTTGGCGCCCTTGATGAGCAGCAGACCCGTGTCGTAGCCCTGCACCGCATACACGTCAGGCTGCATGCGGAAGGTCTTGGCGTACTCGAGGCGGAATTTCTTGTTGCGCGGCGTGTCCAGCGAGTCGCTGTAGTGCATGGTGGTCAGCACGCCGTTGGCGGCATCACCGGCGGCATCGAGCACGCCCTCGGTCAGGAAGCCCGAGCCGTAGAGCTGGATGTTCTTGTTCAGGCCAGCGGCTGCGAAGTCGCGCAGGAACTTGGCCGCGCCGCCACCGGCAAAGAAGCAGGCCACGGCATCGGGGTTGAGCGAGGCAATCTCGGTCAGCAGGGCCTGGAATTCCACGTTGGGGAAGGGCAGGCCCAGCTTCTTGATGATGGTGCCGCCGGCTTCGGTGTAGCTCTTCTCGAAGCCTTCAAAGGCCTCTTCGCCGGCCGCGTAGTTCCAGGTGATCCACACGGCCTTCTTGTGGCCGCGCTCCATCATGGCCTTGCCCAGCGCCAGCGTGGGTTGGGAGTTGGTGAACGAGGTGCGGAAGACGTTGGGCGAGCACTGCGCACGGGTGGCCACGTGCACGCCGGCGTTGGGGATCAGGCTGAGCACGCCGCTGT
The DNA here is from genome assembly GCF_001713375.1 of Hydrogenophaga sp. RAC07. Lineage (NCBI taxonomy): Bacteria > Pseudomonadati > Pseudomonadota > Betaproteobacteria > Burkholderiales > Comamonadaceae > Hydrogenophaga > Hydrogenophaga sp. RAC07. Next base: position 1,968,615 of record NZ_CP016449.1, on the reverse strand, counting down.
CGCGTGCCACCTTGTGGATGCCCATCTGCACGCCGGAGTGGACCGTGCCCACGAGCACGTCGACCTTGTCGCGCTGCACCAGGCGGGTGGCGTTCTCGATGCCCTTGGCCGGGTTCGACTCGTCGTCGACCTTGAAGAACTCGACCTCTCGGCCGCCGAGCTTGCCGCCCTGTTCGTTGAGTGCCATGCGGAAGCCGTTTTCAATCGCCACGCCCAGCTGGGCGAAGGTGCCGGTGTAGGGCAGCATGAAACCCACGCGGACCTTGTCCGACTGTGCGCGCGCGAATTCGGGCAACAACAGGCCGGTGGACGCGGCGCCGATCACGGCAGCGCTTCGGGTCAGGACAAGTCGGCGAGTGGTCATTGGGGATCTCCAGGTGGGTTGGCGGAAAGCGATGAGGTGCAGGGGGAATGTAGACGGCGGGGTATCGATTGGCGATACAGAATAACCCGTACTTGAGGCTTGAACTATTTATATATGAATCGGCGAACGCCGGGTCAGGCGGTTGCGGGCAGTGCCAGTGCCAGCCAATCGCGCGCCCAGGCCGTGCACACCACCTCGGGTTCGGTGCCGGCGGAAGCGTCGTGGCGGAACACCTCGCCGATGCGCACCGCGCCCAGGTCGGCCAGGCGTTCATCGAAGCGCAGGCCGCCGTTGCAGAAGGTCTGGGGGTAGACGCTGTCGCCCAGCGCGATCACGCCATAACGCACGCTGCCCAGGAATTTGGGTTGGCTGGCCAGGGATTCGTAGAGATGGCGGGCGTTGTCGGGCACGTCGCCCGCGCCGTAGGTGGAGGAACAGATGACGTAAAGTGCATCTTCGTCAAACACCGAGATGTCCAGCCCATCCATCATGCGGACCTCGATGGACGGGACGAGATCCACGCAATCCATCTCGATGGCCTGTGCCACGTACTCGGCCGTGTTGGTCATGGTGCCGACCAGGATGAGGAGTTTTGAAGGGGTGCTCATAGGGGGTACAGGCAATATACTTCATGTTTTTCCGCCGGCCATCCGGGAAAACCCTTCGCTTTGGGTGGCTGGCCCGGCGCTACCCGTGCGGGTTGGTTGGGACGTTTCAGTGGGTTGTACATGCGTTTTCCAGAGTCAAGTTGCTGGTGGCCTCGTCACCACAGCTTCCCAAATCCGGGTCGGATGAACAGCCTGCTGAAAGTTCACATCCAGTGCCAACCATCCGGTACCCGCGAGAACCCACACCGCAGAGGTCATTCCATGCCGGGACAAACGTCCGCGCAACCAGGTGCGTCGGCATTGAGCGCGCTCAAGCGGGTTGTTTGCCGCACCGCACAGACTGCTGGTCAAGTGAATCCGCCGTTGGAAAGGAGCACCGTCGTGAGCCGCATCCTCGTGGTTTATTACTCCCTCAGCGGTCATACCGAATTCGTGGCCCGGCAGATCGCGGCCCGCTGCCACGAAGACCTGGAGCGCATCCAGGACCGCAACCCGCGACAGGGCGTTCTCGGGTACGTACGGTCCTCGTTCACGACTGGCCCTGACCGAACGCGCGGTGCCGCAATGCCAGCGCGATCCGGCCCTGCTGCGTTTCCTGCAGGACATCCAGCGCCAGCCGTCCTCGTCCGTCTCGCTGCCGCCCGCTTCTTGCACCCAACCTGTTTCCAACCGGAACCGATTCGTGTTGTGTGACATCGGGCGCGTTGGCGTCGGGTGCCGGGTGCAGCGGGGCCAGGCGCCACAGCGCTCCATGAACCGGGCAGCTCGGTCACCCCAAGGCCGCCACAGGCACCGCCAAGCCTGAGCGCATGCGTTCCCACTGCGCCACATGCTCGCCGAGCTGGTGCGCCGTGATGGCCGAGAGTGTCCAGCCCAGGTGGCCATGGCCGGTGTTGTAGAACACGTTGGCCTGTCTGCCCGCGCCCACGCGCGGCATCATGTCGGGCATCATGGGCCGCAGGCCGGCCCAGGGTTCCACCCTGCGGGTGCTCACACCCGGGAAACACTGGTTCACCCAGTTCACCAGCGGCCGGATGCGGTCGGCGCGGATGTCGAGGTTGATGCCGTTGAACTCGGCCGTGCCGGCCACACGGAATCGGTCCACACCGAGGCGGCTGGTCACCAGCTTGGTCTCGTCGTCCAGCAAGCTCACCTGCGGCGCGGCGGCCTGACTCTGTTCGTCGTTCAGCATCACGGTGATGGAGTAGCCCTTGACCGGATACACGTTGAGCCGGTCGCCGAGCTGGGCGCCGAGCGCGCGGCTGTGCACGCCGGCACTGATCACCACGGCGTCGGCATTCACCACCTGCCCGTCGGACAGCGTCACCTTCGCGTTGGTGCCGGTGCTGCGCACGCGGGCCACCGTCTGGCCGGTCATGAGATGCACGCCCATCCGTGCACAGGCCTTGCTCAGGCCGTGGGTGAACTTGTGGATGTCGCCGGTGCTGTCGCTCTCGGTGTAGTAGCCGCCGAAGTAGTCGCCTTGCAGGGTGGGCTCGATGGCGCGCATCTCGTCGGGCGTGACGGCGCGGCGCGGCAGGCCGCCTTCGGCCAGCAGCCTGGAGACTTCGCCCGCGTGCTCGAAGCCGGCGCGGTCGCGGTAGATGTGCAGGATGCCTTGGCGCTTCAGGTCGAAGTCGATGCCCTCGGCCCGTGCCCAGCCGAACAGGTGCTCGCGTGCCGCGATGGCCAGGCGCGTGGTGGCCACGGTGTTGCTGCGGTACTTGGGGATGGACGCGACGAACTCGGCGAACCAGCTGAGCTTGTGCCAGCTCGGGGTGGGGTTGACGAGCAGCGGTGCGTCGGCCTTGAACATCCACTTCAGGCCCTTGAGCAGGGTGGAAGGATGGGTCCAGACCTCGGCGTTGGAGGCCGAGAGCTGGCCGCCGTTGGCATGGCTGGTTTCCATGCCCGCGTAGCGGTGTTTTTCAATCAGGGTGACCTGGTGGCCCTGACGGGCCAGGGCGTAGGCGCTGGTGACGCCGGTGATGCCGCCGCCGATGACGATGAGGTGTGCCATGGGAATCTCGCTTGCAGAGTCGTCAAACAATGGAGGACACAGTCCGCACACCGTGTGCGGACCATGACCCCCTCTGTTTGTGACCTGAGAGATTCACCGGCCCCTGGGGCTGGCTTGCTCCTGCGGTGGGCCGGGGGACGAATCCCGGCCACTCTTCAGAGTGTGTTGCGTGTCGACCGGTCCTTTTGCCTGAGAGTTTCCGGGGCGGTTGCTCCTTCGGCGCCAGCCTGCTTTTCAGGCCAGTCTCTCCCGGTCGACGTGTTTGAGGCGCTTATTGTGCCTGCAGCTGGATCGACTTCGCGATGGCGCGGAACTGCTGGATGCCGTCGGCGTAGGCCTGGTCCACCGCCTTGAGTGACAGCGGCTTGGCCAGCAGCTGGCTGTTCGCTTCCAGCGCCTGGTGCACGCCGGGATCGGCCAGCGTTTCGGTGATGGCCTTGTGCAGCGTGGTCACCACCGGCTCCGGGGTGTCCTTCTTCACGAAGTAGCCGGTCCAGATGTTGAAGGTGAAGTTCTTGAGCTGGGTGCTCTCGGTGATGGCGGGGTAGCTCTTCACGTTCTCGAGCCGCTCGCTGTTGAGCATGGCCAGCACCTTGACGCGGCCGCTCTTGTGCATGTCGTCGTACTTCTTGCCGTAGGGCGCCAGGAAAAAGTCGACCTGGCTGGCCAGCAGGTCCTGCTCGGCCGGCGCTGCGCCCTTGTACGGCACATGCACCATGGGAATGCCGGTGACCTTGGACAGGTGCTCGCCGAGCAGGTGGTAGAACGAGCCGGGGCCGACGCTGGCGTAGGTCAGGGGCCGGCCCTGCTGCGCCGCCTTGCGGGCCTGGTCCAGGAACTCGTCCACGGTGCTGGCGGGGAAGTCCTTGCGGGCGAGAAACGCGATCTGCGCGGTGGCGATCATCTGCACCAGACGGAAGTCCTCGCTCTTGAACTTGATGGACGCAATGGCCAAGGGCGCGAGGATGAGTTCGTTGGGTGAACCCTGGAACACGGTGTAGCCGTCGCTGGCACCGTTGAGCACTTTCTGCGCGGCAATCGACCCGCTGGCTCCACCCAGGTTCTCAATGACGACCGGCTGGCCCAGTTGTTTGCCCAGGGTGTTGTTGACCGAGCGCGCGATCACGTCCGACAGGCCACCAGCCGGGTAGGGCACCATCAGCGTCACCGGCCGGGTGGGGTAGCTCTGCGCCTGTGCTGCGCCGGATACGCTGGCCAGGGCGATGGCCGCCGCGGCCACCAGGGTTTTGAAGGGGCTGTTCATGGGTGTCTCCAGTGGGTTGTTCAGGGTGGGTTGGGGGAAAGCAGCGTGTTGACCAGCGCGATCCAGTACGCGGCGCCGGTGGCGATGTTGTGGTCGTTGAAGTCGTAGGCGGGGTTGTGCACCATGCAGGCGCCGGGCTCCTGGCCGGCGCCGTTGCCGATGAACAAATAGCTGCCCGGCACACGCTCCAACATGAAGGCAAAGTCTTCGCTGCCGGTGAGCATGGGGCCCTGGGCCACCACCTGCTCGGGCGGAAAATGCGCCTGTGCCACCGCGAGGGCCAGCTCGGTCTGCCGAGCGTCGTTGACCAGCACCGCGTAGCCGGGGCGCCAGTCGATCTCGGCGCGCACACCGAAGCTCTCGGCCTGCAGGCGAACCAGGTCGCGGATGCGTTGCTCGACGCTGCGACGCACCTGCGGGTCCAGGGCACGCACGCTCAGCTCCAGCCGGGCCGAGGCGGGAATCACGTTGTTGGCCTGGCCCGCGTGCACGGCGCCCACGGTGACCACGGCCGGCTGCATCGGGTCCACATGGCGCGAGACGATGGTCTGCAGCGCCATGACGATGGACGCCGCCGCGACCACCACGTCGGTCGCCTTGTGGGGCATGGCGCCATGGCCGCCCATGCCGTGCAGCGTGACGGTGGCGTAGTCGGAAGAGGCCATCGTCGCTCCGCTGCGAAACACCAGCTGGCCCTGCGCGAAGCCGGGCATGTTGTGCATGGCAAAGATGGCGTCGCAGGGGAAACGCTCGAACAGGCCGTCCTCCATCATCTTCAGGGCGCCACCACCGCCTTCTTCGGCGGGCTGGAAGATCAGGTTGAGTGTGCCGTCGAACCTGCCTTGTGTGGCCAGGTGCTGCGCGGCGGCCAGCAGCATGGCGGTGTGGCCGTCGTGACCGCAGGCGTGCATCACGCCGTGGTGGCAACTGGACCAGTCGGTGCCGCTGTCCTCGACGATGGGCAGCGCGTCCATGTCCGCGCGCAGTCCGATGACCCGCGTGGAGCTGCCGCGGCGCAGCTGGCCCACCACCCCGGTGCCGCCCAGGCCGGTAATCACCGCGTAACCCCAGGCCTGCAGCTTCTGCGCCACCAGGGCACTGGTGCGGTGCTCGTCGAAGGCCAGTTCGGGATGGCGGTGGATGTCGCGCCGCAGTGCGACGAACTCCTGAACTGCAAGATCGCTGAGACGTTCCAAGGCAGGTGCTCCGGCTGAGGGGTCGTGGGAAGCGGCATTCAAAGCCGCTGGCGACCAGGTTTCATGAACTTTGCTGGATGCTAGAAAGCGATGGGCTTAAAGTCCAATGCATTGCAGATCAATGATCAATAACTTTCACTGAGGGCTTGACATGACGCTGGTGCAGCTCAGGCATTTCGTGGTGCTGGCCGAGGTCGGAACGTTTGTGCAGGCAGCGGCGGCCCTGTTCTTGACCCAGCCTGCGCTCACCCGCAGCATCCATGCGCTGGAGGAAGAGTTGGGCGGCGCCTTGTTCGACCGCCTTGGGCGGCGCATTTCGCTGACCCCTTTCGGTGACGAGGTGCTGGTACGCGCAAGGCGTCTGGTGAGCGACGCCGAGGCGCTCAAACAGGCTGGCCAGGGGCTGCACGCGGGTCTCATCGGGCAGCTTCGTGTGGGCCTGAGCTCGGCGCCAGGCGCGCTGCTGAGCACCCCGCTGATGCTGCACATGGCCGAGCACCACCCCCGGTTGCAGCTTCAGATCTCTCGCGGCAACACCGCCGTGCTGCTCCATGCACTACGCGAACAACAACTGGACGCGGCGATCGTCGACATCCGCGACATGCGTCCTTCGGCCGAACTGAAGGTGTCGCTGGCGTTTGAACTGAGCGCAGGATTTCTGGTGAGGCCGAACCACCCCCTGGCGCAACGAGGCGGTCCGGTGGGCCTCGAGGATGTCATGGCCTACCCGGTGGCATCCACGCCCTTGAGTGACGAGGTTGCCCGCATGCTGATTGCCCGCTACGGCCCGCAAGCCAACCCGGACGACATGGTTACGCTGCGCTGCGACGAGACCATGAGCATCGTCGACGTGGCGCGACGCAGCAACGCCATCGTGCTCACCGTCAACGCAGCGGCGGTCGATCTGATCCGGCTGGAGGTGTCACCCAGTCTCGATGCCACGGCGCGGTTCGGGCTGGTCACTTCAGCGAAGCGTCAGGAGGCGCCTGCCCTTCGCATCCTGCGCTCCCAGCTGCCCTGCTGGACAGCCGCTCTCACATGCGCGCCATGACCTGATTCGAAAAGGGGGCTTCGACGGCAACAAGCGCCGCGTGGAGCTTGTTCAGCGTCGGCTGTCTCCGCCGCGGCATGGAGGTGATGCGAAGGCTCGGCACGCACATCAAAGGGACGTGAGAACGCACGCGACCAGAAGGCGTGCGGCATGCCCTGCTGGCGGTATGCATGTTCAACGTGTATGCGTTCTTTGCCCACGGAGATGGATCCGGGGTCGAACCTGGCCGCCTTGCGGGCAGACTTCCCGACCTGGCAAGCGCGGTCGGTGTGTGCACCCTAGAATCCAGCCATGCGCCGCCTGATCATCCTCGTCCTGTGCCTGCTGCTGCCCCTGCAGGGCTTTGCGGTCTGGCAGGCACCTGCGTCACCATGCCCCATGCAGGACATGATGGCCATGGTGGAGGAGGTCGGTGAGACGGCAGACGCCTTGGCCGAGGCCATGGAAGACTGCTGCAACGACATGGCCACCTTTGAGCTCACGGGCCAGCCCTGCAAGAGCGTACAGAGCTGCGCCGCGCCCGCGGCCGGCCTGCTTTCCATCCCATCCCTCGTGGCCCAGACGCCGGCCACCCTGGACCCTCAAGCGCCCGCCTGGCGCAGCCTTCCTCCGGGCGCGACCACGCGCCTCTGGCGCCCTCCCACTTCCGTCTGAACCCCCGCACAGTGCAGGCCACCGCCCGGTGGTGCTGCTGTCGCACGTTGCCAGGGTCTTTGCGCCCGGGCGTGCCTGCTCCGGAGCTCAGCCATGGAACACCTTTCGATTCTTTTCGCACGCGCCGTGCTGGCCCTCGCGGGCTTTCTCGCCGTGCTCCCGCCCGCCATTGCCGATGAGCCCCTGAGCCTGAGCGCCGCAGTGAGCGCAGCTGTGGCCCGCTCGCGCAGCCTCGATGCCCTGAGCGCCGCCGCGCAGGGCGCTCGCGAGATGGCGGTGGCGGCCGCGCAGCGGCCCGACCCGGTGCTGCGCCTCTCGCTGGACAACCTGCCGGTGGACGGGCCCGAGCGCTTCAGCACCACGCGCGACTTCATGAGCATGCGTTCGATCGCCCTCATGCAGACCCTGCCCGGCGCGGACAAGCGCCGCGCGCGAGGCGAGCGCTTCGAGCGCGAAGCCGATGCCGCCCTGAGCGAACGCGCGCAGCGGGTGGCCAGGCTGCAGACCGAGGTGGCGCAGGCCTGGCTGGAGCGGTACATGCAAGAGCAGCGTTGGTTGTTGCTGCAGGCGCAGATCACCGAGGCGCGTGTGCTGGTGCAGACCACCGAGGCGGCTCTTCGCGGTGGTCGCGGCACCGCTTCGGACGCACTGGGCGCGCGCGAGGCGCTGGCGCAAATGGAGCAGGGCTTGATCGGCGCGCAGGCCGATCGCGCCAACGCCCGCCTCACGCTGGCGCGCTTCACCGGTGGTCCGCCCGACCAGCCGCTGGCCAACCCACCGCCCATGCGGCAGACCGCCGCAGCGGTGGATGAAACGGACCCCCTGCGCAAGCTGCCCGATCTCGTTGCGCTGCAGGCGCGCGAGGCTGTGGCCCGGGCCGAGGCCGAAGTGGCCCGCCAGGAGCTCAAGCCCGACTGGAGCGCCGAGGTCATGTTCAGCCAGCGTGGCTCGCAGTTTTCCAACATGGTGTCGATCGGCGTGTCGGTGCCCTTGCAATGGGACCGGCCCCAGCGCCAGCAACGCGAATTCGCCGCGCGCCTGGCGCGTGTGAACGAACTGGAGGCCGAGCGCGAGGAGCAGACCCGCGAGCGGGTGTTGCAGGTGCAGCGCTGGCGGCAGGACTGGCAGGCGGGACTGGCCCGGCTCGCACACCTGGATGCGCAGCGCGAGCCGCTGGCCAGGCAGCGCACCGAGGTTGCCTTGGCCGCTTACCGGGGCGGGGGCGAAGGTCTGGGCGTCGTGCTGCAGGCGCGCCGCGATGCACTGAGCCTGGCCTTGGAGCGCCTCGCGCTCGAGCGTGAAACCGCTGGCCTGTGGGCGCAGCTCGAATACCTGTTCCCCGACACCTCGACAGGAGTGAAACCATGAACAAGACAAGGTCCCTCATTGCGCTGGCCGCTGTGGCCGTGCTCGTTGCCGTGGGCGGTGGCGCCTGGTGGCTGGGCATGCAGCAGGGCATGGGCCACGCGACACCGGTGCCGCAGGCGGTTGCGGCCACCACCACCAGCGACGATCCGTCGCTGTGGAGCATCCCGCAAGGTGAAGAAGCCACGCGCCGGCACATCCGCGAATCGCTCAAGGCGGGAGACGTGGACCCGGCCACGGGCCGGCGCATCCTGAACTACCACGACCCCATGGTGCCGGGCAAGAACTTCGAGGCGCCGGCCAAGTCGCCCTTCATGGACATGATGCTGGTGCCGCGTTACGCCGGCAGCGATGCGGCGGACGCCAGCAGCGTCACGGTGAGCCCGCGCATCCAGCAGAACCTGGGCCTGCGCACGGCGCCGGTGGTGGAGGGCTCGCTGGTGTCGGAAGTGACGGCGGTGGGCAACGTGGCCTGGAACGAGCGCGAGCGGGTGGAGCTGAGTTCGCGCGCCATGGGCTTCGTGGAGAAGCTGCATGTGAAAGCGGCGCTGGACCGCGTGGCGGCCGGTGCGCCGCTGGCCGAGTTGTACGTGCCCGACTGGGTGGCCGCGCAGGAGGAATACCTGGCGCTGGCGCGCCTGAGTGGCGACGGTACCGACGCGCTGCAGGACGCCGCGCGCCAGCGCATGCGCCAGGCCGGAATGACGCCCGCGCACATCCAGCGCGTGGTGGCTTCAGGCGCAGTGCATCCGCGTTTCACGCTGACCGCGCCCATCGCCGGCATCGTGAGCGAACTCATGGTGCGCGAAGGCGCCACCGCGATGCCGGGCATGACGCTGATGCGCCTGCAGGGCACGCGCACCGTGTGGGCCGAAGGCGCGGTGCCGGAGAGCCAGGCCGCGCTGCTGCAACCGGGTGCGCGCGTACGCACCACCAGCCCCGGCGCGCCGGGTCAGACCTTCGAGGGCCAGGTGCAGGCCCTGCTGCCCGAGGTGGACGCCGTCACGCGCACCATCCGCGCACGGGTCGAGCTGGCCAATCCACAGGGACGGCTGGTACCCGGCATGCTGGTGAGCATGCGGCTGGACCGCCCGAAGGCCGCCGCCACGCTGCTGGTGCCCAGCGACGCGGTGATCCACACCGGGCGGCGCAGCGTGGTGATGGTGGCCGAAGACGGCGGGCGCTTCCGCCCGGTGGAGGTGACGGCGGGCCTGGAAGTGGGGGGCCAGACCGAGATCAGCGCGGGGCTGCAAGTGGGCCAGCGCGTGGTGCTCTCGGGCCAGTTCCTGATCGACTCCGAAGCCAGCCTGCGCGGGCTCGAAGCACGTCTCAACCAGGAGCCGGCGCCTCCTTCCAGTCAACAGCGCTACACCACCGATGCGGTGATCGATGCGCTCAGTGGCGACACGGTCACGCTCACGCACCCGCCCATTGCGGCACTGAAGTGGCCGCAGATGCAGATGGACTTCAAGCTGCCGCCGCGCGCGCAGCAGCCACGCGATCTGGAGGCCGGAGACCGGCTGCAGATCGAGTTTGAAATGCAGGACGGCGATGTGCCGCGCATCACCAGCCTGCAGCGGGTGGCACCGGAGCCCGGCAAATGATCGCCGGCCTGATCCGCTGGAGCATCGCCAACCGCTTTCTGGTGCTGCTGGCGACGGCGTTGCTGAGCGCCTGGGGCGTGGTGGCCCTGCAGCGCACGCCGCTGGACGCGCTGCCCGACCTCTCGGACACGCAAGTGATCATCCGCACCACCTGGCCGGGGCAGGCGCCGCAGATAGTGGAGAACCAGGTCACCTACCCGCTGACCACCACCATGCTGTCGGTGCCGGGTGCGCGCGCGGTGCGCGGCTTCTCGATGTTCGGTGACAGCTTTGTGTACGTGCTGTTTGAAGACGATGTGGACCCGTACTGGGCGCGCTCGCGGGTGCTCGAATACCTCAACCAGGTGCAGGCGCGGCTGCCGCGCGGTGCCACCTCATCCATCGGGCCCGATGCCACCGGCGTGGGCTGGATCTACCAGTACGCCCTGATCGACCGCACCGGCGGGCAGGACGTGGCGCAGCTGCGCGCCCTGCAGGACTGGTTCGTGCGTTTCGAGCTCAAGACCGTGCCCGATGTGGCCGAGGTGGCCAGCGTGGGTGGCATGGTCAGGCAGTACCAGATCGTGCTCGACCCGGACAAGATGGCCGCCTACCGCGTGACGCAGGCCATGGTGGCCGAGGCGGTGGCGCGCGGCAACCAGGAGGCCGGCGGTTCGATGCTGGAGCTGGGCGAGGCCGAGTACGCGGTGCGCGCCAATGGCTACCTGAAGACACTCGACGACTTCCGCGCGATCCCGCTCATCACCAGCGCCAGCGGTGTGTCGGTGCGCCTGGGTGACGTGGCGCGGGTGCAGACCGGGCCCGAGATGCGGCGCGGCATCGGTGAGCTCAACGGCGAGGGTGAGGCCGTGGGCGGTGTGGTGGTGATGCGCTCGGGCAAGAACGCGCTGCAGACCATCGAAGCGGTGAAGGCCCGCCTGACCGAGCTGCAGCGCAGCCTGCCCACAGGCGTGGAGATCGTGCCGGTGTACGACCGCTCGGGCCTGATCGAACGAGCGGTGAAGAACCTGGGTGAGAAGCTGGTGGAGGAGTTCATCGTGGTGGCGCTGGTGTGCCTGGCCTTTCTGTTCCACCTGCGCAGTGCGCTGGTGGCCAGCATCTCGCTGCCGCTGGGTGTGCTGATGGCCTTCATCGTGATGCAGCAACAGGGCATCAACGCCAACGTGATGTCCCTGGGTGGCATTGCGATTGCCATCGGCGCCATGGTGGACGCGGCCATCGTGATGATCGAAAACGCGCACAAGCACCTGGAGCGCTGGGCGCACCAGCACCCGGACGAAACGCTGCAGGGCGAGCCACGCTGGCGGGTGATCGGTGACGCCGCGGCCGAGGTGGGACCGGCGCTGTTCTTCTCGCTGCTCATCATCACGCTGAGCTTCATCCCGGTGTTCACGCTGGAGGCGCAAGAGGGTCGGCTGTTCGCACCGCTGGCCTTCACCAAGACCTACGCCATGGCGGCCTCCGCGGGTCTGGCGGTGACGCTGATCCCGGTGCTCATGGGTTACCTGATCCGCGGGCGCATCCCGGCCGAGACCGCCAACCCGCTGAACCGCGCGCTCATTGCGCTGTACCGCCCGGTGCTGGACGCGGTGCTGAAGGCGCCGAAGCTCACGCTGGTGGTGGCGGCGCTGGTGCTTGTGGCCAGCCTGTGGCCGTTGCGCCAGCTGGGCAGCGAGTTCATGCCGCCGCTGGACGAAGGCGATCTGCTCTACATGCCCACGGCGCTGCCCGGCTTGTCCGCCGCCAAGGCGGCCGAGCTGCTGCAGCAGACCGACCGCCTGATCAAGACCATTCCCGAGGTGCAGAGCGTGTACGGCAAGGCCGGGCGTGCCGAGACCGCCACCGACCCGGCGCCGCTGGAGATGTTCGAGACCACGATCCAGTTCAAGCCGCGTGACGAGTGGCGCGCCGGCCTGACACCCGAAGCGCTGATCGAAGAGCTCGACCGTGCTGTGCGCGTGCCGGGCCTGTCCAACATCTGGGTGCCGCCGATCCGCAACCGCATCGACATGCTGGCCACGGGCATCAAGAGCCCCGTGGGTGTGAAGGTGGCCGGGCCCGACCTGGCCACCATCGACCGCCTGACCGGCGAGATCGAGAAGGCAGTGAAAGACGTGCCCGGTGTGAGCAGCGCGCTGGCCGAGCGCCTCACGGGTGGGCGCTACATCGACGTGGACATCCGCCGCGCGGACGCCTCGCGTTATGGCCTGAACATCGCCGACGTGCAGGACATCGTGGCCGGCGGACTGGGCGGCATGAACATCGGCGAGACGGTGGAGGGCCTGCAGCGTTTCCCGATCAACCTGCGCTACCCGCGCGAGCTGCGCGACTCATTGCCCGAGCTGCGCGCGTTGCCCATCGTGGCGCCGGGTGGCCAGCGCCTGGTGCTGTCCGACGTGGCCGACCTGCGCATCACCGACGGGCCTCCCATGCTGCGCAGCGAAAACGCGCGCCTCGCCGGCTTTGTGTACGTGGACATTCGAGGACGCGACCTGCGCGGCGCGGTGCTGGACATGCAGCGCGCGGTGGCACAGGAGGTGGCACTGCCCGCCGGGTACTCGGTGGCGTGGTCGGGGCAGTTCGAATTCCTGGAGCGCGCCACCGCCAAGCTCAAGCTGGTGGTGCCGGTCACGCTGCTGATCATCTTCGTGCTGCTGTACCTGATCTTCCGCCGCTTCGACGAAGCCTTGCTGATCATGGCCACACTGCCATTCGCCCTGGTGGGCGGCGTGTGGTTCCTCTGGCTGCTCGGGCACAACCTGTCGGTGGCCAGCGTGGTGGGCTTCATCGCGTTGGCCGGGGTGGCGGCCGAGTTCGGCGTGATCATGCTGATCTACCTCAAGCAGGCGTGGCAGGAACGCCTGGACGCCGGGCGCACCGACGAACCGTCGCTGCTGGAAGCCATCCGCGAAGGCGCGGTGCTGCGGGTGAGGCCCAAGGCCATGACGGTGGCGACCATCGTGGCCGGGCTGCTGCCGCTGTTCTGGGGCATGGGCACCGGCAGCGAGGTGATGCAGCGCATCGCGGCACCCATGATCGGCGGGATGATCAGCGCACCGCTGCTGTCTCTGCTGGTGGTGCCGGTGGTTTACCGCTTGATGCGACGGCCGCGCCGCGCCTCCGCGTCCTGGAAGCCAGTCAGCCGCAGCACAGACTCGGGGCAATAGTCCGGGAAACTTGCGTCTGCCCTTGTTGCGGGTGTCAAGGACCATCCCCCATTGCTGTCCGGACCGATGACGCCTGTGAGGATTGCTGTCAGGCCCCTTTGCTGAGAACCCAAAGACGAAGAGCCACATGGATCTCCAGCGAACGCAGGGCATTTCCCCAGTGTCCGATGAGTCCCTCGATGGTGGTGAGCCGCTGCCTCACCGTGTTGACGTGGATGCCCAGTCGTTCGGCGGTCAGCTTGGCGTTCTGGTTGCTGTTGAAGTATTCCAGCAAGGTGCTGATCAGCTCCGATCCCCGCTTCTGGTCGTAGGACGCCAGCGTTCCGATGGTGGCCTCCAGAAAGGCCGACAGGCTGGCTTGGTCGTGTGTTTCGAACAGCGTCGAGTACAGCGCCAGTTCGTTCTGCGCCACCACGTGGCCCTGGATGCCGATTCTGGCAAGCACCGGCAGGGCGCGCCGCAGCGAGGCGTGCAAGGTGGGGAGCTCGGCGGGTTGTGGAATGGGGCGCGAGATCACGCCCCGGTACCCGACCCCGAAGCTTTGACGGGCCAGCTCTTCCAGCGAGCGGCGCACATCGTCGGCCTGGGTCGTCGCGCACAGGATGGTGAGCACCCCGTTGATCTCGTCGAACAAGGTGTTCGGCAACAGCTGGGTGGCGCGCAGGCGGCGCACCACATAGCCCGCGTCGTGCGCGTGCGTCTCCAGCAGCAGCATGGAAGTGGGACGCATCAGGTCCAGACCGAAACGCTCCGCCCTTTCGCACAGCAGGGCCAGGTCGTCTTGCCGGGGTGAGAGCAGGTCGCGCAACAGGCTTGAAAGATCGCGCCGCTGGGTGGCGTCCGCACGCTCGCGCGACAACAGAACGATGCCGACGATGGTCGCGCTTCGTTCGAAGGTGCGTATGGCCATGTCGTCCAGGGGTTCCTGGCGAAACAGCAGCATGGCGCCCAGAACGTCGTTTCCGCCGATCACGGCATTGACCCGGCACGATTCGCCGTGCGCCTCGAAGGCCAGCACCGAGCGGCCGATCCGGCGGCTGTTGCCGATCGCCAGCAGGGTTTCGTCGCTGCGCTGTCCGTGCGGTTCGTAGGTCGCGGCAGCGGTCCCGCCGTACCCATCGGTCGATGCGCGGGCAATCACCTGGCCGGCCTCGTCCAGCACGAGCACGCTGCCCTCCAGAAACTGCGTGACCGACTGGCAGATGGTGGCCAGCGTGGCGCCCTTGGCCAGCAAGCTCGTCATCCGGTCGTGGGCCTCGGCGGCGGCCTGCACGTTGCGCACGTGGTGCTCCAGTGCAGCGTGCGCTGCCTCGGCGCTTCTCAGGGCGGCGTTCGCCTGCTCGAAGGCCATGGCGTTCTTGATGGCAACGGCTGCGTGCGTGGCCAGGGTGCTGAGGATGGAGATGTTCTGGGCCGTGTGGGTCCGGTGGAAGCGGTCGGCCACAAAGAGCAGGCCGATCACCTCGTCTTCCCAGAGCAGCGGCACGCCCACCACCGCGGCGATGCCTTCGTCCCTGAAGGTGGCGTCCAGTTGGGGATCGTGCGGAAACCGGGTGTCGTGCAGGTAGTCCGCGGTCGTGAAGGGCAGCCGGGTCTTGACGACCACGCTCACGATGCCCAGGCCGCGTCCGGCCAGCATGTTGCCAGTGCCATGCGAGAGCGCGCCATCGCTGGTGAGCACATGAAAGCCATCCAGGCTGGCGTCGTAGGCGGACAGCCAGGCGACCTGCGAGCCGAGCAGGCGTTTCGCCCGGGACACCACGAGGCTGAGCGTTTCGGGGAGGTCCAGGCGGCTGGAGAGGTCGCGCGCCGACTCGATCACCGCCAGCATGCCGATCTCGCGCTGCTGTCGCACATCGAGGCGGTCGTGAATCGCCATGGCCTTGTGCACCAGTTCGATCTGCTCGTGCTTGTCGGGGGTCTCGTCGGGCCAGGCCTGCGCCTGCGCCAGGCGCGCTGCGAACTCTGCCGACGAGGCGCTCCGATGCAGCAGATCGACCAGCGCGTGGCCGATCCGTTCGGTCGGCAGGGTATCCATTTCACTCTCCATCAGCGGGCCCTCCAGGCGACTCGAGCGGGCCTGTCAATGGGGGTGCAGGCTAACAGAACGCAGACGATTGGCGCGCCTTCACAGGGTAACTACGGAGTGCGCAAACCACACCTGACACCGGTGTGCGGTGTGGGTTGACCACATAGGTTTGGCCGCTTGAATCCGGGACAGTCACGTCCTGAACACGGCACGCCGTCCTCCAGAACAAAGCAAACCAACATGAGCATCGTCAAATCACTTGCACCAGCGCCCGGTCTTCGGGTGCTGGTGACCGCCGGCGCCAGCGGCATTGGTGCGGCCATTGCCCGCGCCTTCAGCGAGGCGGGGGCCAGCGTCCACGTCTGTGACATCGACCGCGCCGCCATCGACCGCCTGGCCAGCGAGGCGCCGGAGATCACCGCCAGCCTGGCCGATGCCTCGGTCGAACGCGAGGTGGACCTGGTGTTTGAAGACGTGCTGGGCACGCTCGGTGGCCTGGATGTGCTGGTCAACAACGTCGGCATTGCCGGGCCCACGGGTCCGATCGAGGACATGAGCGTTGACCAGTGGAACCGCACGGTCGAGGTCAATCTCGGCGGGCAGTTCCTCTTTGCGCGGCGCGCGGTTCCCATCCTCAAGGATTCGGTGAACCACCCCACCATCATCGCCATGAGCTCGGTGGCCGGGCGGCTCGGCTATGCGTACCGCACGCCCTATGCAACCTCCAAGTGGGGCGTGGTCGGGTTCATGAAATCGCTGGCCATCGAGCTTGGCCCGCAAGGCATCCGCGTGAACGCCATCCTGCCGGGCACCGTGGAAGGCGAACGCATGAGCGGCGTGATCGCGGCCCGCGCCGCGGCCCTGGGTGTCAGCGTCGAGGCCATGCGCGACGAATACATCCGCAAGATTTCGATGCGCCGCATGGTGACGGCCGAGGACGTGGCGGCCACCGCGCTGTTCCTCGGCTCACCCGCCGCGCGGAACATCACCGGCCAGGCCATCAGCGTGGACGGCAACCTCGAGTACCTGTGACGCACCTGGAGCAGGTACGTAGCCCATTTCAACAAAAGGAGACTTCATGAAATCGATTCAATCCGTGTGTTTTGCCACCGTCGTGGCCGCCGGCATGGCCAGCGGTGCCGCCTCCGCCCAGACCGTCAAGATCGGCGTGATCGAGACCCTCTCGGGCCCCCAGGCCGCCTCGGGTCTGGCCTACCGTGCGGCATCGCGATACGCCATCGACCGCATCAACGCCGAAGGCGGCTGGAATGGCCAGCCGGTGCAGCTGCTGGAGTACGACAACCAGGGCGGCCCCACCGGTGCCGCCGACAAGCTCAAGACGGCCATCTCCGATGGGGTTCACCTCATTGTCCAGGGCGCCTCGTCGGCCGTGGGCGGACAACTCACCGAAGACGTGCGCAAACACAACCTGCGCAACCCGGGCAAGGAAATCGTCTACATCAACGTGGGTGCCGAAGCGCTCGAACTCACTGGCGAGAAGTGCCACTTCCACCACTTCCGCTTCAGCGGCAACGCACAGGTGCGCACCAAGGCGCTGGTGCAAGCCATGAAGGATGCGGGCACGCTGGGCAACCGCGTCTACGCCATCAACCAGAACTACTCGTGGGGCCAGGACATGGAGAAGGCCACCGTGGACAACGCTGCGCGCGGAGGCTACGAGGTGGTTGAAAAGACGCTGCACGACGTCAACAAGATCCAGGACTTTGCCCCGTATGTGGCCAAGATCGGTGCCGCCAAGGTGGACACCGTGGTCACGGGCAACTGGTCCAACGATCTGCTCTTGCTGATGAAGGCCACCAAGGCCGCGGGTCTCAAGGCGCGCTTCGGCACCATCTTCCTCGACCAGCCCGGCAACATCGCCAACGCAGGCGACCTGGCGCTCGGCCACTTCATCGCGCACACCTTCAACCCCGAAGCCGGTGGCGCCGAAGGCGACAAGTTCGTCAGCGACTACCGCTCCAGAACCGGCACCAACCCGGTGGCCACCGACCCGCAGACCGTCTTTGGCCTGCTCATGGTGGGCGATGCGCTCAAACGTGTGAAACCCCAGGCCGGCAAGTTCAACGTGAACGCATTTGCGCAGGCACTGGAAACCACCCGCATCACCACGCCCATCGGCGAGATCAGCATGCGTGCAGACGACCACCAGGCCATGCTGCCGATGGTGGTGTCCACCGTCTCCAGGGACGCGAAGTACAAGGCCGACAACACCGACATGGGCTTCAAGCTGGTGAAGCTCTTCCCGGCGCAAGAGGCCGCCACGCCGGTGCAGGCCAGCTGCAAGATGCAACGACCTTCGTGATGGACGGGCGCCCCCGCGGCGCCTTCTGAAGTCCCCATTGAAGTCCCCTTGTCCGAGAGCCCGGCGAGCGAGTTTTTGCTTCGCCGCGGCTCTCCCTTGCCTGCAAAGCCCTCCGTATGGACACCCTCATTGTCTCGTTGCTCAACGGCACCATCTACGGCCTGCTGCTGTTCATGGTCTCCGCCGGTCTCACGCTCATCTTCGGGATGATGGGCGTGCTCAATTTCGCGCATGCCTCGTTCTACATGCTGGGGGCGTACTTCGCGTACTCGCTGGGTGATGTGCTGGGTTTCTGGCTGGCGTTGGTGGCCGCCACCGTGCTGGTGGGCTTCGTCGGCGTGGTCGTCGAGCGCTTCTTCCTGCGCCGCGTGCACCACCACGGCCACGCCCACGAGCTGCTGCTCACCTTCGGCCTGTCCTTCATCATTGCCGAGCTGATCAAGCTGTTCTTCGGCAACTACCCGGTCAACTACCGGGTGCCCGCGAGCCTGGACTTCTCCGCCTTCACCATCGGCGTGGCGAACTACCCCGTCTACCGCGTCTTCATGGGCGCCGTGGCCGTGGCCATGTTCGTGGTCATCTACCTGCTGCTCACCCGCACCCGCGTGGGCATCGTGGTGCGCTCGGCCATCTACAGGCCGCACATGGCCGAGGCCCTGGGGCACAACGTGCCGCTGGTCTTCATGAGCGTGTTCGGCGTGGGCGCGGCGTTGGCCGGCCTGGCCGGTGCGGTGGCCGGTGCCTTCTACACCACCAACCCCAACATGGCGCTGGAGCTGGGCGTGATGGTCTTCGTGGTGGTGGTGGTCGGCGGGCTGGGCTCGCTGGAAGGCGCCATGCTGGCCTCGCTGTTGATCGGCGTGATCACCTCGCTGGCGGTGTCGATCGATGCCAGCCTGGCCGACCTCATGGCGGTGTTCGGTGCGCGCGAGCTGGCCCAGAGCATCGGTGGGCTGCTCACGCTCAAGCTCTCCAGCCTGGCGGCCACCTTGCCGTTTGCGCTGATGCTGCTGGTGCTGCTGGTACGGCCCTCCGGCCTGATGGGTGAGAAGGCCTGATGCCATGAGGACACGCACTTCCATTCTCCTGAGCCTGGGCCTGGGCCTGCTCATCCTGCTGGCCTTGCCCTGGCTGCTCTCCATGGGCTTGCTCAACGCGGCCATCCAGATGCTGATCGCCGCGCTCTTTGCCTCGGCCTACAACGTGGTGTGCGGTCAGGCCGGCATGCTCTCCTTCGGCCACGCCGCCTACTTCGGCGTGGGCGCCTTTGCCACCGTGCACGCCATGAACGCGCTGGGCGGCGCCGGCATCGTGCCGACACCGCTGCTGCCCTTGGCCGGTGCGCTCGGAGGCCTGCTGGTGGGGGCGATCGCCGGCTGGTTCTCCACCCAGCGCACCGGCACCTACTTCGCCATGATCACCCTGGCGATCGCGGAGCTGCTGCACGCCATCGCGCCCCACCTTAAGAGCGTGTTCGGTGGCGAGGCCGGTGTCTCCAGCATGCGCATGCCCTCGATGGGCTTGACCTTCGGCTCGACCACCGAGGTGTACTTCCTCACCCTGGCCTGGGTGCTGGTCTCGTTGCTGCTGCTCTTCCTGTACACGCGCACCCCGCTGGGCCGCCTGGCCCTGGGCTTGCGGGAGAACCGTCACCGCCTGGCCTTCCTCGGTTACGACACGCACAAGCTCGGCGTGCTGGTGTTCTCGGTCTCCGCCATGTTCTCGGGCATCGCCGGTGGCCTGCAGGTCATCAACAACGAAGCCGCCAACTACGTGCTCTTCGAGAGTGGGCTGTCGGCCGCTGCCGTGCTCAACACCTACATCGGCGGCGTGGGCATCTTCCTGGGGCCGGCGCTGGGCGCTGCGCTCATGACCTTCTTCGGCTACGCGGTCTCCGACCTCACGCAGTCGTGGCTGCTGTACCAGGGCCTGCTGTTCGTGCTGGTGATGATGTTCATGCCCCAGGGCATTGCCGGGCTGATCGGCACCACCGCCGCGCTCTGGCGCCGCTGCGGTCTCTGGCGGCTGCTGCCGGTGATGGTGTCGTTTGGCGGCGCGGCCTTCCTGCTGGCCAACGGCACCGCGTTCACGGTGGAGACGCTGCGCGTGCTGTTCTCGCGCGACTACCGCGCCCTGTTGAGCACCGACCCCGCAGTGGCCTGGCCACCGGTGACGCTGTACGGGGTGGACTGGGCGCCCGGCGCGCTGCTGACCTGGGTCACGCCCTTGCTGCTGCTGGTGGTGGGGGGCGTGCTGGTGAAGATCGCACGGCGCCAACTCCAGACCCTCAACGACCAACCGGCCAAGGACACCCCATGAGCGAGACCATCCTGTCCCTGCGCGGGCTGAAGAAATCCTTCGGACCCACCGAGATCATCCGTGGCGTGGACCTGGAGCTGCGCGCCGACGAACGCCACGCGCTCATCGGCCCCAACGGCGCGGGCAAGTCCACCCTGTTCCACCTGATCTCGGGCAACCTCAAACCCACGGCCGGCGAGATCGTGTTCCAGGGGCAGCGCATCGACGGCCTGTCGCCCCAGGCGATCAACCGCCAGGGCCTGGCGCGCTCGTTCCAGATCACCAACATCTTCCCCAAGCTCTGCGTGTTCGAGAACCTGCGCCTGGCGGTGATGCGCTCGCATGGCCTGCAATACAACTTCTGGCGCTTCATCGACAGCAACCGGCGCCTGCTCGAGCAGACCGAGCGCCTGCTCGAACAGGTGCGCCTGCAGGGCAAGGCCCGGCAGCTGGCCGCCGAGCTGGCCTACTCCGAGCAGCGTTCGCTGGAGATTGCCATGACCCTGGCTTGCGACCCGCAGGTGATCCTGCTGGACGAGCCCATGGCGGGCATGTCCAACGAAGAGACGGCCTACACCGCCGAGCTGATCGGCGAGGTCACGCGCGGGCGCGCGCTGTTCATCGTGGAGCACGACATGCAGGTGGTCTTCTCCATCAGCGACCGCATCAGCGTGCTGGTCTACGGCCAGGTGATTGCCACCGGAACGCCGGCCGAGATTCGCGAGAACGCGGCCGTGAAGGAAGCCTATCTGGGCGAAGAGGTGGCGGCATGAGCGAAGCATCGGCATTGCTCGGCGTGGACCGCCTGCACGCCCACTACGGCAAGAGCCACATCCTGCACGGCGTGTCCTTCGAGGTGCGCCAGAACGAGGTGCTCAGCCTGCTGGGGCGCAATGGCTCGGGGCGCTCCACCACCCTGAAGGCCCTCATGGGCCTGGTGCCGCCCACCGGGGGCAGCGTGCGCCTGCAGGGGCGCGAGCTGGCCGGCCAGCGGCCCTTCACCATCTGCCGCGCGGGCCTGGGCTACGTGCCCGAGGAGCGCGAGGTGTTTGCCAACCTCACGGTGGACGAGAACCTGCGCATGGGGGAACAGCCCGCAGCCGGCGGGGCGGTGCAGTGGACGGTGGAGCAGGCCTTCGACTACTTCCCGCGTCTGAAGGAGCGGCGCAACACCAAGGCCGGCAGCCTCTCCGGCGGTGAGCAGCAGATGCTCACCATCTGCCGCTCCTTGCTGGGCAACCCCTTGGTGCTGCTGATCGACGAGCCCACCGAAGGCCTGGCACCCAAGATCGTCACCGCCGTGGGCGAGTGCATCCAGGACATGCACCGCCGTGGCGTGTCGGTGGTGCTGGTGGAGCAGAAGCTGGCCATTGCGCTCAAGGTCTCCACCCGCGTCTGCGTGATGGGGCACGGGCGCATCGTCTTCGAAGGCACGCCGCAGGCCCTCAAGGCCGACGAGAAGCTGCTGGCCGAGTGGCTGGCGGTCTGAGGCCAGCCGCCCAACATCCCCCCAACCGCCACCACCATGAAACCCACGCAAGACAAAGTCATCATCTCGTGCGCCGTCACCGGCTCGGTGCACACGCCCAGCATGTCGCCCCACCTGGCGCTCACGCCCGAGGAGATTGCGCAGCAATCCATTGAGGCAGCCCAGGCGGGTGCGGCCATCCTGCACCTGCACGCGCGCAACCCGGCCGACGGCTCTCCCACGGCCGACCCCCGAGTCTTTGATGAATTCGTGCCGCGCATCCGCGCCGCCACCGACGCCGTGATCAACATCACCACCGGCGGCAGCACCCGCATGACGCTGGCCGAGCGCCTGGCCTATCCGCTGCAGCTCAAGCCCGAGATGTGTTCGCTCAACATGGGCTCGATGAACTTCTCCATCCACCCCGCCGCGCGCAAGATCCAGGAGTGGAAGCACGCCTGGGAGAAGCCCTACATCGAGGGCATGGAAGACCTGATCTTCCGCAACACGTTTGCCGACATCAAACACATCCTGAAGGTGCTGGGCGAGGACTGCGGCACGCGCTTCGAGTTCGAGTGTTACGACGTGGGCCACCTGCACAACCTGGCCCACTTTGTGGACGAGGGCCTGGTCAAGGGTCCGCTCTTCATCCAGTGCATCTTCGGTGTGCTCGGTGGCCTGGGGCCGGACCCGGAGAACCTCTTCGTCATGCGCAGCACGGCCGACCGCCTGTTCGGGCGCAACGGGTACCGCTTCTCGGTGCTGGGCGCCGGGCGCCACCAGATGCCGCTGCTCACCCTGGGCGCGGTCATGGGCAGCCACGTGCGTGTGGGCCTGGAGGACAGCCTCTTTCTGGGCAAGGGCCAGCTCGCCACCTCGTGCGCCGAGCAAGTGCGCAAGATCCGCCGCATCCTCGACGAGCTCTCGCTGGAGATCGCCACACCCGCAGAGGCGCGCACCATGCTCGGGCTCAAGGGTTCGCACGCGGTGGCCTGTTGAGCCGGGGCGCAACGATTTTTTAAAGGAAACACATGAACAAGGTTTTGCAGAACAAGTTGGCCATCGTGACCGGGGCCGGCGGTGGTCTGGGGCGCGCGCATGCGCTGGAGCTGGCCAGGCACGGCGCACGTGTGGTGGTCAACGACATCGGTG
The DNA here is from genome assembly GCF_001713375.1 of Hydrogenophaga sp. RAC07. Lineage (NCBI taxonomy): Bacteria > Pseudomonadati > Pseudomonadota > Betaproteobacteria > Burkholderiales > Comamonadaceae > Hydrogenophaga > Hydrogenophaga sp. RAC07. The sequence continues at coordinate 1,946,052 of NZ_CP016449.1, read as the reverse complement.
GTGACCGCGAAGGGTCTGCGGCGCAGCGCGTGGCCGACGAGATCACGCGCCTGGGCGGCGAAGCCATCGTCGACGGCGGGGACGTGACCGATGCGGCGCGCATGGAGCGCATGGTGGCGAACACCGTGGCGACGTGGGGCCGCATCGACATCCTCGTCAACAACGCCGGCATCCTGCGCGACAAATCGTTTGCCAAGATGCCGCTGGACGACTTCCGTCTGGTGATGGAGGTGCACGTCATGGGGGCGGTGAACTGCACCAAGGCGGTGTGGGAACGGATGCGCACGCAGAAGCATGGCCGCATCGTCATGACGACCTCGTCGTCGGGCCTCTACGGCAGCTTTGGCCAGGCCAACTACGGCGCGGCCAAGATGGCGCTGGTGGGCCTCATGCAGACGCTGGCGCTGGAAGGCATCAAGCACGACATCCGCGTGAACTGCCTGGCGCCGAGTGCGGCCACCGGCATGACGGCGGACGTGTTGCCCGAGAGCGCGCTGGCGGGCCTGGCGCCCGAGAAGGTGAGCCCGGGACTGATCGCGCTGGTGGCGGACGACGCGCCGACCCGCATGATTTTGCTGGCCGGTGCAGGCAGCTTCGAGTGCGCCCACGTGACGATGACACAAGGCATTTTTGTGGGCGATGCGAGCGACCCGGCGGGTGAGGTGCGCTCGCGCATTCACGACATTCAGGCGCGCGGTGCCGAGGTGGTGCCTGCCTCGGGCTGGGAGCAATACCAGCTTGAGTTGTCCAAGGCCGGACTGACCGACGAGGTGGCCGATCCCGTCTGATGGTTGAGGGCGTGCCTCCCGGTTTTGGCACCGATGACGCACACATGAATCTGCTCCCGGGGATGTCCATCGCGCACATAGGTCTTGCGCCAGACAAAGCCCACACTGGTTTGGAGCGACCCGCTGACGGGCCGCTCGACATCAAACCAAAAGGAGACAAGATGAACAACGTGAACAACATCGGCCACCGCGGCCGATGGGGATGCCTGGTGGCTTCTTCCCTGCTGATCGCATGCGGAGGCGGAGGCGGTGGGGACGAGAGCGTGGGTGCCGCGCCCACGCCCACACCCTTGACCTGCGAACAGCTGGCCGGGCGAACCATCCCGGCAGCCGAGATCGGTTTGCCGACCTCGGGCGCGAACGTGTTGACCGCCGTCGTGGTGGCCGCCAGTGGCAGCGGCGCAGCGCTCATTCCCGAGCACTGTCTGGTCACGGGGCGCATCGCACCGGTGGATCCCGCGGCGCCCGACATCCGCTTCAACCTGGTGCTGCCCACGGTCTGGAACAACAAGGTGTTGATGATGGGCGGTGGTGGCTTCAACGGCTCCATTCCCAATGTCAGGGGCAATGTGTCCAACGGACCTGCGGATCAGCCCACCCCCGTGGGGCGCGGCTACGCCACCTTTGCGAGCGACTCGGGCCACCAGTCGAACAGCTTCGGTTCGCAGGATGGCTCGTGGGGCACCAACGACGAAGCGGTGCGCAACTTCGGGGGCGACGCGCTCAAGAAGACACGCGATGCGGCGGTGTCCCTCGTCAACGCACGCTATGCCAGGCGCCCGACCCAGTCGTACTTTGCCGGCGGCTCCACAGGCGGGCGCGAGGCGCTGGCGGCCATCCAGCGCTGGCCTCAGGACTGGGACGGTGCCATTGCCTGGTATCCCGCCTGGAACGACGCCGCAGCACTGCTGGGCGGGCACCGGACGAACATCGCCCTGGCCCAGCCCGGTGCCTATCCGAACACCGCCAAGCGTGTCCTGATCTACGACGCGGCGATGGAAGCCTGCGATGCGCTGGACGGCGTGGTGGACGGCCTCATCAGCGACCAGAAACAGTGCAACGCCATCTTCGATCCCGCCACGGCCAGCCTCAACGGAACACCCCTGCGATGCCCCGGCGGCGTGGAGGCCGGAGATGCCTGCCTGTCGGACGCGCAGATCACCGCGCTGAAGGTCATGGACTCGCCCACGGTGTTCAATTTCCCGCTGGCCAGCGGCGAAACCCATTACCCGGGCTACAACGTGTGGGGCGCCGATCTGGGCATCACCTCGAACCCGTCGCCCCTGCAACCCGTGGTGACCTTTCTGGCCCTGGGCACCAGCCAGCCGGCCACGCCGATGCCGCGCAGCGCGCCCTACATCAGCGTGCTCGTGGACCAGTGGATCAAGTACTCGATCACGCGCGATCCGGCCTTTGATTCGCTGACGCTGGACCCACAAAACCCGGGTCCGTGGGCAGGACGCATCAGCCAGCTCAGCGAGCAACTCGACACCGCCACCGACATCTCGGCCTTCGCCGCGCGGGGCGGCAAGCTGCTGCTCGCGCATGGCCTGGCCGACGTGCTGGTCAGCTCGCGTGCGACGGAGGTCTACTACCAGCGCCTGCAGACGCAGATGGGGGCGGCCAACGTCGACAGGTTCACGCGCTACTACGAGGTGCCGGGTCTGGGACACGCGGTCAGCACCGTCTTCAACGCCACCTGGGATTCCCTCACGGCGCTGGAACAGTGGGCCGAGCGCGACACCGCGCCATCGGGCCAGACGACGGTGGACACGGTCGGTGTGCCCGGACGCTCGCGGCCCTTGTGCGACTACCCCCAGTGGCCGCGCTACTCGGGCGCGGGCGACGTGAACGCCGCTGCATCCTTTGTCTGCGTGAACTAGAGGCCGGCTGCGGGTATGGATGGCGGGTCAGCCTTGTTGCCGGATCGCTTCTTCACCTTCGTTGGCACCCCTGTTGGACCATGCGGCAACCAAGGAGTGGGCCGCGAGCGCCTGCGGCGGGGACAGCGGGGGACGAAGGCGGGCCAGAGCCAGCCAACCTGGTGACACTCCAGGTGCACCAAAAGTCAAAAAGCAACCAACAAGTCAGTTGTTGTTAACCTGGGGTGCCTTTGTTTTGGCCTGCCCGGAGGGACTCGAACCCCCGACCTGCTGCTTAGAAGGCAGCTGCTCTATCCGGTTGAGCTACGGGCAGACAGGTGACCGGCAGCACATAGAAGAAAGGCCCACAGAGTGGGCCTTTTTCTTTTTTTGATGAATGGTCGGAGCGGCGGGATTCGAACTCGCGACCCTCTGCTCCCAAAGCAGATGCGCTACCAGGCTGCGCTACGCTCCGACTAAGCTGCGAATTGTACCTGCTGAAACGGTGGGTTCTGGAGCCGACCCCAACTTTCAGCGTTTTTCGTACTGCGTCTTGCCAAACAGGATGTCGCGCGACTTGTTGTCGGTGAGCGGTTTGCGGGCATCGGCGAGCACGGCCACGCCGCGTTGCACCGCGGGCCGCGCAGCGATTGCGTCGAACCATTGCTTGAGATGCGGGTAGTCCGCCCAATCGATGCCCTGGTTCTGCCAGCTGCGCAGCCAGGGAAAGATGGCGATGTCGGCAATGGTGTACTGGTTGCCGGCGATGTACTTGTGGTTTTCCAGTTGCTTGTTCATCACACCGTAGAGACGCCTGGCCTCGTTGGTGTAGCGGTCGACGGCGTACTCGATTTTCTCGGGCGCGTAGATGCGGAAGTGATGCGCCTGGCCCAGCATGGGGCCCACACCCCCCATCTGGAACATCAGCCACTCCAGCACCTTGAATTTCGCGCGGTCCGAGCTGGGCAGGAACTTGCCGGTCTTGGCGGCGAGGTAGAGCAGGATGGCGCCCGATTCGAACAGGCTGATGGGTTTGCCGTCCGGCCCGTTGGGATCAACCAGGGCGGGGATCTTGTTGTTCGGGCTGATCTTCAGGAACTCGGGCTGGAACTGGTCGCCCTGACCGATGTTGACGGCGTGCACCTGCCAGTCGCGGCCGAGCCGCAGACCACACTCTTCGAGCATGACGTGGACCTTGTGGCCGTTGGGTGTGGGCCAGGAGTGGACTTGGATCATCAATTTCACCTTTGTATCGAGTGGTGCCTTCAGAAGCTGCCGCACTCTAAGGTAAAACACGACACCATGTACAAACGCCTGAAAAATGCCTTGTCACCGAACACGTGGTTGCGCTCCCGGTCGGCGCCCCTGGCCCAGTGGGCAGACGACCATGCGCTGAGCTTCGCGCCGATGGTGGGCGGTGCCTACCTCTTGGCTGGCAAGTGGCAAGGTCGGGCGGTTCGCATCCAGTGCCTGGCGCCATCCCGCCCGTTCATCCAGGGGATGGAGTTGATGGCGCGTGCCGATCTGGGCCTGCGGCCAGAGGGCAACGTGGTGGTGATGAACCGCGCGCTGAAAGAGGTGCTCGAAGCCCAGTCGCGCGCGCTGTATTCACAGTACACCGACGAGCTGCGGACCATGGCGGGGGTGGTGCCCGATGAGGTCCGGTGGTTGTCCATGTATCGGGACGCGGGCTGGGTCGGGCCGGACCACCGCTTCTGGAGCCGCTACGCCGTGTTGACCGACGCGCCCGAACTCGCACGCCGCTGGGTCGGCAGCGAATCTGAACAGCAGCTGATGGCCTGGCCAGAGACGGTGAACATCGCCACACCCATGATGTTCATGCTGCAGCGGGGAAAGACCTACATGCGCCTGCAGATCGACCAGACCCGCGACACCGCCACGGCGGTGCATGCGCTGGACCTGTTCAAGCGGCTCAGCCAGCGCGCCATGGACATGGCGGCCGACTGAATCCGAAGCCTGGCGGCTTCAGGAGCCGCGCGTGATCGGCATCTCCACCTCGGTTTTCACGAGCATGTGTTTGGCCAGTTCCAGCTTGGCGATCGACATGCGGTGCACCTCGTCCGGACCGTCGGCCAGGCGCAGGGTTCGCTGGTTCGCGTAGGCATAGGCGAGCGGGAAATCGTCGCTCACACCGCCACCGCCGTGGGCCTGGATGGCCATGTCGATGATGTCGCAGGCCATGTTGGGTGCCACCACCTTGATCATGGCGATCTCGGCCTTGGCGACCTTGTTGCCCACGGTGTCCATCATGTAGGCCGCTTTGAGCGTGAGCAGGCGCGCCATTTCGATGCGGCAGCGGGCATCGGCCAGGCGCTCGTGCCACACCGACTGGGCCGACACCGGCTTGCCGAACGCAACGCGGCTGTTCAGACGCTTGCACATGAGTTCCATGGCGCGCTCGGCCGCGCCGATGGAGCGCATGCAGTGGTGAATGCGGCCCGGGCCCAAACGGCCTTGTGCAATTTCGAAACCACGGCCTTCGCCCAGCAACAGGTTGCCCACCGGCACGCGCACGTTCTTGAGCAGCACCTCCATGTGGCCGTGCGGTGCGTCGTCGTAGCCGAACACCGAGAGCGGACGCACGATGGTCACGCCCTGGCTGTTGGCCGGCACGATGATCATGGACTGCTGCGAATGGCGCGGTGCGTCGGGGTTGCTCTTGCCCATGACGATGTAGACCGCGCAGCGTGGATCGCCGGCACCCGACGACCACCATTTGCGACCGTTGATCACGTACTCGTCACCGTCGCGCTCGATGCGGCATTCGATGTTGGTCGCGTCCGACGACGCCACTTCGGGCTCCGTCATGAGGAAGGCCGAGCGGATCTCGCCGCGCAGCAGCGGCTCCAGCCACTGGTCTTTCAGTTCTTCGCTCGCATAGCGCTCGAAGGTTTCCATGTTGCCGGTGTCGGGCGCCGAGCAGTTGAACACCTCGGCCGCAAACGGCACGCGGCCCATGATTTCGCACATGGGTGCGTATTCGAGGTTCGACAAACCTTGTGGTGCGCGCGGACTGCGCGGCAGGAAGAGGTTCCACAGGCCGGCGGCCTGGGCCTTGGGCTTGAGTTCTTCAATGATCTCGGTCGGGATCCATGCATTGCCTTTGGCGCGGTTGGCCGCGATTTCGGCGAAGAAGCGCGCTTCGTTCGGATAAATGTGCTCGTCCATGAACGCCAGGAGGCGTTCGCGCATGGCCTTGACCTTGTCGGTGTAGTCGAAATTCATGGTGTCTCCTGTGGGTGATCGGGGATATGAAACGGGTCAGGCGCCGCTGGCGAATCGCCACGCCATCTCGGCCATGGGGCGGGCGCCGGCGGCAGACTTGACCGCCTGTTCGCTCGATGCCGTGCCGGCCTCGACCCGCTTGGCAATGCCTTGCAGGATGGCCGCCAGGCGGAACATGTTGTAGGCGAGGTAAAAGTTCCAGTCGGCCTTGAGCTGCGCGGGCTGTGCGATGCCGGTGCGCTCGCAGTACATCGCGATGTACTCGTCTTCGGTCGGAATGCCGAGGGCTTTCACGTCGAGCCCGCCGATGCCACGGAACATGCCCGGCGGGATGTGCCAGGACATGCAGTGGTAGCTGAAGTCCGCCAGCGGATGGCCGAGGGTGGAGAGCTCCCAGTCGAGCACCGCGAGCACGCGCGCCTCTTCTGCATGGAACATCAGGTTGTCGAGCCGGAAGTCGCCGTGCACCACCGAGAGCATGGACTCGTCGCGCGCCATGGCCGGGATGTTGTTGGGCAGCCATGCCATGAGCCGGTCCATCTCGGGGATGGTCTGGGTGATGGAGGCCACGTACTGTTTGCTCCAGCGACCGATCTGGCGTTCGAAGTAATTGCCCGGCTTTCCGTAGCCGTCCAGGCCGATCTCCAGTGGCTTGACCGTGTGCAACGCCGCGATGACGCGGTTCATCTCGTTGTAGATCGCACCTCGCTCCTCATTGCTGAGGCCGGGCAGCGACTGGTCCCACAGCACACGGCCGTTGACGCACTCCATGATGTAGAAGGCGCGGCCAATCACCGATTCGTCTTCGCACAACACATGCATCTGCGCCACCGGCACGCCGGTGCCGTGCAGCGCGCTCATCACGCGGAACTCGCGCTCAATGGCGTGGGCCGAGGGCAGCAGCTTGGCCACGGGGCCCGGCTTGGCGCGCATCACATAGGCGCGCTGCGGCGTGATGAGCTTGTAGGTGGGGTTGGACTGGCCGCCCTTGAACATCTCCACCGTGAGCGGGCCTTCAAACCCGGGCAGGCGGGCTTGAAGCCAGGAGTCCAGCGCGGTTTCGTCGAACGTGTGTTGGCCCGATACGGCCCGGGTGCCGGTGAAGTTCTGGGTGTCGCTCATGCGTGAAGGCCTGGGTGGGAGTTGAGGGGAGAGGCCATCACGCGCGGCCTCAGGATTCGGCTTCCGCGATGCGCATCAGCATGTCGCGGTTGCGCACCACCAGCCCTCCCTGTTCGATGCGGATCGCATCGTCCCGCTCCATCGACTTGAGTTCCTGGTTGACCCGCTGGCGCGAAGCGCCCAGCAGCTGGGCCAGTTCTTCCTGCGCCAGCTGCAGGCCGATGCGCATCTCGTTGCCGTCGGACAGACAAGGCACGCCGTAGCTGCGCACCAGGTGCAGCAGCTGTTTGGCCAGGCGCGCGCGCAGGGGCAGGGTGTTGAGGTCTTCCACCAGACCGAACAGCGTGCGGATGCGGCGCGCCTGCAGGCGCATCAGCGCTTCGTACAGTTCCACGTGCGAGCTGAGGATCTTCTGAAAATCGGTGCGCGCCACGCACAGGAGCGTGGTGGGGCCGTGGGCATACGCGTCGTGCGTGCGCTGGTCTCCATCGAACATCGCCACGTCGCCAAACCACACACCCGGCTCCACATACGTCAAGGTGATCTGTTTGCCCGAGAGCGAGGTGGAACTCACGCGCACGGCGCCCTTGGCCACCGCCGTCCATTCGGAGGGCGGATCGCCTCGGGCAACGATCAGGTCGCTGTCCTTGAATCGCTTGACGTAAGCGCATCGGAGTATGTCGTGCCGCAGGGAGGGAGAAAGGCTGGAGAACCAGCGACCACTGTTGATCGCCTCGCGTTCTTCCATTGTCAGAATCGGTTCGTCCATGGGCTGTCTTTTGAGTGACTGGAAAGTCAATGATTGTCGCCACTGGGACGTGGCAACAGGGTCAGGGTATGCGCGCAGATGCTCCGCGCGGGCCGCTTTTCAACGGTATTGCGCGGGACGCTTGTTGATGAAGGCGTCGATGCCTTCGCCCGCATTGGCGTGGTGCAGGTTGCGCACGAAGTGATCACGCTCGGCGCCCAGTTGCGCGTGCAGCGGCACAGTGGGTGCGTCGTTGGCCAGCTCCTTGATGCTGGCCAGCGCGTTCGGGGCGCGCGCGTTGAGCCGCTCGCACAGCGCGAGCGCCTCCGTGAGCGCCTCGCCGGTGGCGCTCACGGTGTTGATCACGCCGAGCTGCTGCAGGCGTTCGGCGCCGATGCGGTCGCCGCACATCAGCAACTGCAGGGCCGTGGCGCGGGGCAGGGCGCGCATGAGGCTCCAGCTGGCGCCGCCGTCGGGCGACAGGCCCACGTTGCTGTAGGCCATCACGAACACGCTGCTGTGCGCGGCCACCACCATGTCGCAGGCCAGCGCGAGCGAAAAGCCGGCACCGGCGCACGAGCCCTCCACGGCCGCCACCACCGGTTTGGGAAACGCGCGGATGGTCTCGATCCAGTTGTGCAGGCCTTCAATGCTTTGCGACTGCACCTCGGGCGGCTGCTGGCGGTTGGCCATCAGCCGCTGCAGGTTGCCCCCGGCGCAGAAGTGGTTGCCCTCGCCGGTGATCACCACGCTGCGCACCTCGGGGCTGCTCTCGGCCACGTTGAGCGCTTCCACGCCGGCGGCGTACATGTCGGGGCCGAGTGCGTTGCGGTGCTCGGGGTTGCTGATGGTGAGCACCATGGTCTGGCCATGGCTGTGGCTCTTGAGACTCGCGGTCATGTTCAAGCTTCCTCGTGCGTGAGGCTCAGGCCGAGCGCACCGCGGCGGCGCAGCCAGGGGGAAGGACGGTAACGCGGATCGCCATAGACCGTCTGCAGATTGAACAGGATTTCCAGCATGTTGGTCGGGCCGATGCGGTCGCCCATGGCCAGCGGACCCATGGGGTAACCCAGTCCGAGCGTCACGGCCACGTCCAGATCGGCCGGTGAGCACACGCCTTGCTGGCACATGTCGGCCGCGATGTTGACGATGGTGGCCACCACACGCTGGGTGACGAAGCCACCGCTGTCGCGTATCACGCTCACCGCCTTGCCGTCGCGTGCAAACAGCGCGTGGGCGGCCTGCGCCATGTCGGGCCGCGTAGCGGGGTTGGTGGCGAGCACCCGGCGCTTCACAGAGGCGTCGTCCAGCATCATGTCGATGCCCACCGTGCGCGTGGCGTCCAGGCGCTCCACCGCGGCCAGCGTGGTGACATCCAGGCCCAGCGGAGCCACCAGGATCAGCGCGGTGGAAGAGGGTGCCGCTGCGGTCTCGATCTGGGCGCCCAGGTCTTTGAGCAGCTGGTACAACTCGGCGCGCCGCGCCGCCTTGGGCGACACCCACACCGGCGGCATCTCGGCCACTGCCGGCACGGAGGGCTCGGCCGGCACCTGGGCCAAGCCTTTGTCGTACGCGTAGAAGCCTTCGCCCACCTTCTTGCCCACCACGCCGCCGGCCAGCCTCTGTGCGGTGATCACACTGGGGCGGTAGCGGGGTTCTTCAAAGTACTGGTGGTAAATCGATTCCATCACCGGGTGCGAAACGTCCAGCGCAGTGAGGTCCATCAGCTCGAACGGACCAAGACGAAACCCCATCTGGTCTTTCAGGATGCGGTCGATGGTGGCGAAGTCCGCCACACGCTCGCCCACCACCCGCAATGCTTCGGTGCCATAGCCACGCCCGGCGTGGTTCACGATGAAGCCGGGCGTGTCCTGCGCGGTCACGGGCGTGTGGCCGAACTGGCGGGTGAAGTCGGTCAGCCGCTGGCACACCGAAGCGCTGGTTTTCAGACCGGCAATGACTTCCACCACGCGCATCAACGGTACCGGGTTGAAGAAGTGGAATCCGGCCAGTTGTGCGGGGCGTTTGAGCTGCGCGGCAATCGCCGTGACCGACAGCGATGAGGTGTTGGTGGCCAGAACCGCCTCCGGTCCGACGATGCCTTCGAGTTCGGCGAAGAGACGCTGCTTGACGTCGAGCCGCTCGACGATGGCCTCGATCACCAGATCGCAAGGTGCGAGATCACCCAGGGCATCGGCGAGCTTGAGCCGGTCCAGGCAGGCCTGCATCTGCTCGGCCGTCATCTTGTTCTTGTTCACCAACGTTTGCCAGGTGGCGTGCAGTGCGTCACGCGCGGCCTGGGCCGCGCCGGCCTGAACATCAAACAACCAGACCTGGCTGCCGGCCTGAGCGGCCATTTGTGCAATGCCGCGGCCCATGGCGCCGGTGCCTACAACGCCGGTGTTCTGAAAGATCGGGTGCATAAGTGTGTTGTATTTGGAATGAGAGCTTCTGGAGCTATGACAGAATCAACCAACGAACGAAAGAAGGAAATCTGGCGTGCGCAAGTACTGGACAGGTTGTATTTTGCTATCAACTGCCTTGAGCAGTTCTGCCGTCACCTTGGGTCGGCACAGTGGTGCTGCCATGATCGGCCGCCCGCTGGACGTTCGCGTTCAGGTTTTGCTCGCCCCGGGCGAAGACCTGAGCAATCTGTGCATTCAGACCGATGTGTTTTACGGCGATACCCAGGTTGCGGCCAACCTGGTTCGCACGTCGCCCCAGCGCACCACGCCCGACGTTGAATCTTCGGTGCGGGTGCAGTCCAGTTTGCCGGTCAACGAGCCCTTCGTCACCCTCTACGTCAAAGCCGGTTGCGGCACCCAGTTCACGCGCCGCTTTGTCTTGCTCGCCGATCTGGTCAATGAGCCCCTGACCGCTGCCTCGCAGCCTTCGGCAGCCCCGGCGGTGGCGGCGGCTGCGGCTGCGGATCCCTCGGCGCTGCCTCGTGTGACCGTGGCGCCCGGCGCTTCCGGTGCGGCTTCTTCGTCGGCATCGGGTGGCGGTGCTGCCGCGCCCGTTTCTGCTGCTTCACAGGCTAGACCTTCAACGCCTGCACGTGCAGCCGCCCCGGCAAGCCGGCCGCCTTCGGTGGTTCGCCGCGCGCCGTCCAAGCCACCTGCAGCGCCCCCTGTACCGAGGCTGCAGCTGGATCCGATCGACCTGACCACCGGCATCGAACGCGACCCCACGCTCAAACTCTCCCCCCTGCTGCTGAGCGAACCCAGCACTTCTGAAGAAACGCGCGCAGCCGCCGTGCAACTCTGGAAAAGCATCAACGCCACTCCGGAAGACATCCTGCGCGATGCGCAGAAGCTCGCTGCGCTCGAATCCGAGGTGGCAAAACTTCGCGAGGAACAGACCCGGTCCCAGGCCGCCTTGGGCGACCTCAATGCCCAGCTTGAACAATCGCAGGCTCAACGGTTCCAGAACTGGTTGGTCTACCTGCTGGGCGCATGCCTGCTGTTGGCCCTGTTGGCGGTTTTGATGGTGTGGCGGCGGCGGCAAGAGGTGGTGGTGCAGGGCTCCGAGGCCTCGCGGGCCTGGTGGGCGCCGGAGGATGAAGAGAAGACGGTGCGCGTTCCTCTGGATGGCGACGATCCCGTCGCCGGAAAATCGTCCGACTTGACCCCGTTGACGCCGAGGGGCGATGGCCCGGATGTCGACCTGGATTTCGATCTGGACCAGGACTCTTCCTTTGATGGGCTGGACGACCGCTCGGGCAGGCCTGCAGTGACCCAGCCCATGCCGGCAACGTCGTTGGCGGAGAGCCCCATTGCTGCCCGCGACCGGCGTGAATTTTCAACCAGCGCCATCGGCGTGTCACGCTCCGTGGCCACCGAAGAGCTGTTCGACGTGCAGCAGCAGGCCGATTTCTTCGTGTCGTTGGGGGAGGACGAGCAGGCCATCCAGGTGCTCAAGGACCACCTCACCGAAAGCCACGAACCCAGTGCACTGACCTACCTCGACCTGTTCCACATTTACCACCGTCTCGGGCGCCGCCAGGACTACGAGAGCCTGCGCGACGAGTTCAACCATGTGTTCAACGCCGGCGCGCCGCCGTTCGACAGCTATTCGCAGCGGGGCCTGGGGCTGGAGTCGTACGAAACCGCATTCAGCCGCATCCAGGCCCTCTGGCCGCAGCCGCGGGTGCTTGATCTGATCGAACAGTCGATCTTCCGCGACTCCACCGACAGCAGCACCGAGGTGTTCGATCTGGAGGCTTACCGTGAGCTGCTCATGCTGCACGCGATCGCCAAGGACCTCATCCAGCGCGACGGCAGCGCGCCACGCGCGAACAGTGACTTTCAGCACACGGCCATGCAGCCATTGAAGGCTGCTGGCAAGGTCGCTCCAGTCGTGAGCAGACAGCCGGCCGCGGCACCGGACCACCAGCACACCCAGCCCATGGGTCTGGGCGAGATGCCACCTGCGTCTTCCCGGCTCGGCCTGGACATCAACCTGGACGATCTTTCCGAGATGGCCCGGTTTGAAGCGTCACTGCCCGACGTGAATGTGGCGGTAGAGGCGTCGGCCAAGCTCACACAACCTGCAGACTTCGACATCCAGCCCGGCGAGGACAACTTCATCGACTTCGAGGTGATCGACTTCGATCCGCCGCCGGACCTGGCCGACGACGGAAAACCTGAAGGCCGACGCGGATCCAAAAGCTGAACCCCAAAGAAAAGAACGCCGCTGATGCGGCGTTCTTTTTTCATTGGGAGCTGCTTCTACCGGCGGACTTGAAGTGCGCCAGGGTTCACGATGTTGGTCGGCGTTCCCTTGATGAAATTGACCACGTTGTCGAAGGCCGAGGCGAAATACTGCTCATAGCTGTCCTGCTCCACATACCCGATGTGGGGCGTGCAGATGCAGTTCTCCAGCCGCAACAAGGCATGCCCTTGAAGAATCGGCTCCGATTCAAAAACATCGACTGCGGCCATGCCGGGGCGACCTCGGTTGAGCGCAGCGAGCAAGGCCTCCGGCTCGATCAGCTCCGCACGCGAGGTGTTGACCAGCAGGGACGTGGGTTTCATGCGGCCGAGGTCTTCCAGCGTGACACATCCGGCGCTTGTTTCGCTCAGGCGCAAGTGCAGCGACAGCACATCGGCCGAAGCAAAAAACGCCTCGCGACTTTCCGCGGCTTCAAAGCCATCGGCCACCACCCGGGCGCGCGAGGCTTCGCTGCCCCAGACCACCACCTGCATGCCGAAAGCGCGCCCGTAACCCGCGACCAGTTGGCCGATTCGGCCATAGCCCCACAGGCCCAGTGTCTTGCCGCGCAGCACCATGCCCACACCAAAGTTGATCGGCATGGCCGACGATTTCAGCCCCGCTTGCTGCCAGGCTCCGTGTTTGAGGTTGGAGACGTACTGCGGAATGCGCCGCATCGACGCCATGATCAAGGCCCAGGTGAGCTCGGCCGTTGACACGGGCGAACCCACACCCTCGGCCACCGCAATGCCGCGCTCCGTGCAGGCCGCCACATCGAGGTGACTGCCTGCGCGTCCGGTCTGCGCAATCAGCTTGAGGCGGGGCAGCTTTTCGATGAGCTGGCGCGAGATCTGGGTGCGTTCGCGGATCAGAACCAATACGTCGGCATCTCTGAGCCGCACCGACAACTGACCCACGCCCTTGACCGTGTTCGTGAACACCTTGGCCGGATAAGGCTCCAGTTTCTCCGCGCACTTCAGCTTGCGAACCGCGTCCTGATAGTCGTCAAGAATCACAATATTCATGCGCCTATTGTGCCTTCGCCACTTTTTCCCTCGCGACCTGGGCCCGGGCCGTTCGTGCCCTGCGCTGAACGAAGCCTCGCCGCTGCAGTGCCCGGCCGGGTCGCGTGGATCAGGCAGCGCGTGCCATGGAGGCCTGCTCCAGTGCCGCGAGCCGATCAAGCTCCGCGCACACATCGCCAATGGGGCCGGAGATGACCAGGCGCATGTCCCGGCTCTGGGTTCGGTGGGCTTCGGCCTGGCGCAGTACTCTCACGCGGCATGCGGGAGGTGAACCCGCCTGGGTCGCGACCGGCTGCCTCGCCTGCATGGCAGGCCCGTTCGCCGCCTCTCGGTTGAGCCAACCGGCTCGCGCAAAACGTTGCACGGCTTTGGCCGCCATGAACGAAGCGGCCGGACGGGCCGGACGGTCGGACGGAAGCGGCAGCCAGCAGTCGATCAGCTGCAGAGGGGCGCGCCACGTGTTGGTATTGAAGATTTTTCCCATGCGAAACTCCAGACGAGGGGTTGAACACAGGCAGGATTGCAAGGAAGTCGCCAACGCAGGGATGTGTCCAAAGACGAGCGGTACGCCCGTCGGACCAAACGCCCGCCACCTGCTGAGGCAACGTGACCCGAGGGGTCAGAGTTGGAAACTGTTGCGGATGAGGCCGACCGCGAGGCCTTCGATTTCAAACGGTTCGCCGGGCTCGACCACGATGGTCTTGTAGTCGGGGTTCTCGGCGTGAAGCTCGATGACGTTTTGGCGGCGCATGAACCGCTTGACGGTCACATCGTCACCCAGGCGGGCCACCACGATCTGGCCGTTCTTGGCTTCCTTGGCAGACTTCACGGCCAGCAGGTCGCCGTCGATGATGCCGACGTCGCGCATGGACATGCCGCGCACCTTGAGCAGGTAGTCGGGCTCGCGCTGGAACAGGCTGCGCTCGACGTGGTAGGTCTGGTCCACATGCTCTTGCGCCAGGATGGGTGAGCCGGCGGCCACGCGGCCAATCAGGGGGAGCATGAGCTGGGCCAGGCTGGGGAGCGGGAGTGTAAGCTGGCGCCCGCGCGAATCGTTGATGGAGCGGAGATCTTCGCTGCGCAGGCGAATGCCGCGCGAGGTGCCGCTGACCAGTTCGATGACCCCTTTGCGTGCCAGGGCCTGCAAGTGCTCCTCGGCCGCGTTGGCCGACTTGAAGCCGAGTTCGCTGGCAATTTCAGCCCGCGTGGGCGGCGAACCGGTGCGGGCAATGGCGGTCTGGATGAGCTCCAGAATCTGCTGCTGCCGGGCGGTGAGCTTGGGCGTGGTGGCGGGCATGTCGAGCATGTGGACCTCTTCGGGGTGTATGCCTCACCGGGCGGGGTATCCGAACGGCGGGTCACTGTTTTCTTATCCAGTGGCTGTATTTTTAACCAGTTCAAAGGACTTGGCAAGTGGTGAATGCAAACCAGGCGCGCCGCCTCGTGGTTTTGGGCACGGGCGGCACGATTGCCGGACGCGCCAACCGGGCGAACGACAACGTGGGCTATGTGGCCGGGCAGGTGGCGGTGAGCGAGCTCGTGGCCATGGTGCCCGCCCTGGCGACTTGTCCGCTGGACGTGGAGCAGGTGGCGCAGATCAACAGCAAGGACATGGTGCTGAGCGTGTGGCATGCGCTCGCCGCGCGGGTGGCTGAGCACCTCGATCGGCCCGAGGTGGCCGGTATCGTGATCACCCACGGCACCGACACGATCGAGGAGACCGCCTTTCTGTTGCAGACCGTGCTGAAACCATCCAAGCCGGTGGTGCTCACGTGTGCGATGCGGCCGGCCACGGCGCTGGTGCCCGACGGGCCGCAGAACCTGAGCGATGCGGTGGCGGTGGCGTTGCATCCTGAGGCCCGTGGCGTGGTGGTGGTGTGCGCTGGTCGAATTCACGGTGCGATCGACGTGGCCAAGGTGCATCCCTACAGAACAGACCCGTTCGACTCGGGTGACGCGGGCGAGCTCGGTTGTGTGGAAGAGGCGCAGTTGCGCGTGTTCAGGCCCTGGCCTCAGGCGGTGCCCGAGGGCGCCTTCGACGCCGCAGCGCTGCGACGACTGAAGGGCGCCGCCGCGCTGCCGCGCGTGGAGCTGATCTTCAGTCACGCCAATGCCGATGGGGAGGTGGTGCGCGCTTTGCTGGGCCAAACCGCCGCCGCGGAGCCGCTGCGCGGCATCGTGGTGGCCGGCACCGGCAACGGCACCGTGCACGACGATCTGCTGGCAGCGTTGAAACAGGCACAGGCCAGCGGCGTCGAGGTGGTGGTGGCCAGCCGCTGCGCGCACGGTCGCGTGGTGCCACACCCGGGCCAGCCGTTGCCGGATTCGGCCGGCCTGTCGCCTGTGAAAGCGCGCCTGGCGCTGGCGTTGCAGTTGCTGGAGGCCTGAGGTGCTGGAGGCACTCGGCGCCCACCCTTGGGCGTATCCCATGCTGGAGGTGGTGCACCTGATCGGTGTGGCCTTGATCCTGGGTAACCTGGTGTTGCTGGAGATGCGCGTGTTCGGTTGGGCGTCGACCCTGCCTATCGAACCACTGGCGCGGTTGAGCCTGGGCTTGGTGGGCATCGGGTTTGGCCTGGCCGTCGTGACAGGTTTGTTGATGTTCGGCACGCAACCCGGGGAACTGTTGGCCAACCGCGTGTTCACAGCGAAGATGGCGTTGATCATGCTGGCGGGCTGCAATGCCGGCTGGTTCCATGCGCGCCGTTCGTTGCAGCTCCAGGACACCACCGCCCGTGTGAGCATGCTCTTGTCGATGGTGATCTGGATGCTCGTGGTCACCTGTGGACGCTGGATTGCCTATGTTTGAAGGAGAACCGCATGCAACGACGTGAATTTGTTCAGGTGGCCGCTGCCCTGGGTTGGGGAGGCGTCGCCACGGGTGCGCTGGCGCACCACGGCTGGAGCAGCTTTGACCAGGGGCGGCCGATCTACCTGGAGGGCAAGGCTGTCAATGTGAGGTGGCGCAACCCACACGTGGAACTGTCGCTGGAGCTGCCCGAGAACCTGCGTGTGCCCGCCGATCTGGCCCAGCGCGCCCTGCCAGCCCAGACCGCGGGCGTCGACGGGTCTGCGCTCTTGTCCAGGGCGGTGGTACCTACGCGGCGTGATCGACGCTGGGAAATCGAGCTGGCGCCCTTGTTCCGCCTGGGCCAGTGGCAGATGCCCGAAATCAAGAACGGTGAATCGCTCTCGTTGGTGGGATTCACCTTCAAAGACGAAGCCGGGGAGGCGATCGTGCGCGCCGAGTATGTGTTCCTGGGTGGCAAGGTATACGGGTTGCGTTCCAGTCCGGCTTGATGCGCTTGCGCCAAGACTCCAACAAAAAAACCGGCTCGCAGGCCGGTTTTTTTGTTGGGTGCAGACCGCTTATTTCGACAGCGCTTCAAAGGCTCGTGCCGTGATGTCATCCACCGAACCCATGCCGCTGATGGCGCGGTACTTGGGTGCCGCCGCAGCGTCGTTGCGCGCCCAACTGCTGTAATAGTCCACCAGCGGACGGGTCTGCGCGCTGTAGACCTCCAAACGCTTCTTCACGGTTTCTTCCTTGTCGTCATCGCGCTGGATCAGCGGCTCGCCGGTCACGTCGTCCTTGCCTTCCACCTTGGGTGGATTGAACTTGACGTGATAAGTGCGGCCCGACGCCGGATGCGAGCGGCGACCACTCATGCGCTCGATGATGGCGTCGAACGGAACGTCGATCTCCAGCACATAGTCGAGCTTGACGCCGGCTGATTTCATCGCGTCGGCCTGGGGGATGGTGCGGGGGAAGCCGTCGAACAGAAAGCCGCCGTTGCAATCGGGCTGGGCGATGCGTTCTTTCACCAGGTTGATGATCAGGTCGTCGCTGACCAGCGCACCGGACTCCATCACCGCCTTGGCCTGCAGGCCCAGCGGCGTGCCGGCCTTGACGGCGGCACGCAGCATGTCGCCGGTGGAAATCTGGGGAATGCCGTACTTCTGGCAAATGAACGTCGCCTGCGTTCCTTTGCCGGCTCCCGGCGCGCCCAACAAAATCAGTCTCATCGCTTTCCTTCTTTGATGTTTCAATGGCTTGGCCGCTTGTCTCGAGCGGCGGCCCCTGGGCGTGGGGCCGGGGCGACCATTTGAGGATAGCATGCGCATCCTCGCGCCCGGCTTACAGAGCGCCACCCCAGAAAGCCTGCCCCGCAGGGTATGGATTCAGTCTTGTGCCAGCACCTGGCGGACCCGCTCGAGGTCCTCCGGGGTGTCCACGCCGGCACCCGGTGCAGCCGCGCTCACGTGCACGGCAATGCGTTCGCCATGCCACAGCACCCGCAGCTGTTCCAGCGACTCCGTGGCTTCCAGCGGTGCGGGTTCGAGCTCGGGAAAGCGCCTCAGAAAACCGGCGCGGTAGCCATACACGCCGACGTGGCGCAGAGGGCGGGGTGACGGCAGTGCGGACGCCGCTCCGCCGGCCATGCCGTCCCGCCACCAGGGAATGGGCGCACGGCTGAAATACAGGGCGGTCAGCTGCCGGTCCAGCACCACCTTGACCACATTGGGATTGAGAAAGTCGGCCAGCTCGTCGATGGCATGTGCCGCCGTGCTCATGACGCAATCGGGCCTGGCGTGCAGCTCCTGTGCCACGGCGTTGATGAGACCGGGGTCGATCAGGGGTTCGTCGCCCTGCACATTGACCACCACCTCCGAATCGGCCAGGCCAAGCAGGGTGCAGGCTTCGGCCAGGCGGTCGCTGCCACTGAGGTGGTCGCCTCGGGTCAGGATGGCGCTCACGCCGTGAGCTTCGCAGGCCTGCACGATGCGTGCATCGTCGGCCGCCACCACACAGCGGTGTGCAGCGCTCAGCTGCGCTCGGCGCGCCACCCGCACCACCATGGGCAGGCCGCCGATGTCGGCCAAGGGTTTGTCGGGCAGCCGGGTGGAGGCCAGACGCGCCGGAATCAGGACCGTGAAGCGCCCGGGAACCTCGTGCAGGCTCATGGCTGCGGGGTGGGGGCGTTGGGCCGGGTGGCTTCTTCGTCGGTCAGGGGGCGGGCTTCGTGCTCCAGCAAGATCGGAATGCCGTCGCGCACCGGGTAGGCCAGACGCGCGCTGCGCGACACAAGCTCCTGGCTGTCGCGGTTGAAGATCAGGGGCCCTTTGGTCACGGGGCAGACCAGGAGTTCGAGCAGTTTGGTGTCCATGGGGGAATGATAGTCGCGCGGTTGGCCGGCTTTGCGGTTCAGGCGCGGCTTTTCAGGCGTTCCAGGCGCCCGTCCAGCGCATTGAAGAATGCGGGGTCTGGCGTCAGTTCCAGCGGCACGGCCCAGACCTGAGGGCGCTGATCCGCAGGGCTGTCGATGAGCGTGGGAAACAGCTTGACCGCGTCTTTTTCGGTGCAGAGCAGGGTGATCGAGCTGTCCTGCATCAGGGCTGCGTAGTCGGGCAAGGTCGCGTGGTCGGGCAAGCCCACCTCTGCCGCGGGCTCAATCCCGCGCGCACGCAGCATGTCGAAGAACACGCCGGGCCTGGCGGTACCGGCCACCGCCGTCACGCGTTGCCCGCGCAGCTGGTCCAGCGACATCTGTTCGCCCGTGGGTCCCACCGCGTGGTCGGCCAGCCTGCGCACCGCACCGAACACCGGCACGCCGGGTGCACGAATCAGCGCAGGGTTGGGCGTGTCATCCCGACGCTGGTGCAGCACCAGGTCAGACGCGGAGGTCTTGGTTTCCCGCGGCCAGGGTTCACGCAGCAGCCCCGCCGGCAGCAGCCAGCCGTTGCCCGTGCCCCGCTCGTCGAACACGATGATCTGAACATCTCTGTGCAATGCCAGGTGCTGCAGGCCGTCGTCGCAGACGAGGATGTTGACCTCCGGGTGTGCGGCCAGCAGTGCCCGGGCTGCGGCCACGCGTTGGGCTGCCACGCAGACAGGGACCTGGGTGCGACGGTGGATCAGGGCCGGCTCATCGCCGCTGTCGGCGAGTGCCGTGTCGGCGTGAACGAGCACCACGTGTTGACTCTGCCGGCCATGGCCGCGTGAAACCACCCCGGGCTGCCAACCCTGGGTTTTCAGGTGGTTGACCACGCCGATCACCGTGGGCGTTTTGCCGGCGCCACCGACCACCACGTTGCCGATGACAACCACCGGAACGCCAACGGAGTGGCTTTGTTTGAGACCCATCTGGTAAAGGCCCCGGCGCAGGGCCATGAGTGCGCCGTACACCAGCGACACGGGCCATAGCAAACGGGCCATCCCGCCGCGCCGCAGCGAATTGCGCAGCCAGAGAGCCTGCCAGCGGGCCTCACTCATCGGTTCAGGAGGAGACGCCGCTCAGGGCTTGCCACGGGCAGCAGCAGCGCCGGTCTGTTGCGTGGCGAACGTGATCTGCACGAGACCGGCTCGTCGCGCGGCATCCATCACATTGATCACCGACTGGTGCGTGGCCGCGGCATCGGCGCTGATGATGATCACCGTCTCGGCGTTGCCTTCGGAGGCGCCGGCCAGGGCGCTGGTGAGCAGTTCGACGCTGGTGCCCTCCAGCACCTGTTTGTTGATGGCGTAACGCCCGTCGTTGCCGACCGCCACCACCACTTCGCGCTTGTTGGTCTTGGGCGCCTGCGCGTCGGCCACCGGCAGGTTGACGTTGAGTTCGGTGAACTTGCTGTAGGTGGTGGTGAGCATCAGGAAGATGAGCACCACCAGCAAGATGTCGATGAACGGGATCAGGTTGATCTCGGGCTCGTCGCGCGTGCCGGGACGGAAGTTCATGGCTTCAGTGCTTGCGCAGGTTCAGCAGGTGACGGGCAAAACGTTCGGCGGCCAGTTCCAGGGCCAACAGGTAGCCGTCCACCCGGCCGCGGAAATAGCGCCAGAAGATCAAGGCGGGGATCGCCACGATCAGGCCGAAGGCGGTGTTGTAGAGGGCAATCGAGATGCCCCGCGCCAGTTGTGCCGGGTCCCCCATGCCGGGCACGCCGCCAGCGCCGCTGGCGCCCTGCGAGCCAAAGATCTCGATCATGCCGATGACGGTGCCCAGCAAACCCAGCAGCGGCGCAGCCGATGCGATGGTGGCGAGCGCGCCAAGGTAACGCTGCAATTGCGCCGCCGCCTGACGCCCGGCGCCTTCCAGGCTGGCGCGCAGGTCGTCTTCGCTGGCGCGCGGGTTGCTGTTGAAGGTGCGAAAGCCGCTGGCCAGCACGGCGCCGAGCACCGAGTTCTGCTCGAGTTGGGTCACCACGTCCGGGCCCGGCACCCCGTTGCGCGACACCATGATGGCTTCGTCCAGCAGTTTGGGCGGAATGATCTTGGCGGTTTTGAGGCTGACGAACCGTTCGATGACCAGGGCCAATCCGAGAACGGAACAGATGATCAGGGGCCAGATGGGCCATCCTGCGGCTTGTATGATGGAAAGCAAGTCTGAACTCCAGGCGTGTGCCGTTGGGTTGCTCGGCGCTAGTCGGTCGACCGATTATGTCTCAGGGGTGGCGCGCTCCCGGCGATGGCTTCCCAACCCCCCACCCCATGCTCCGCACGACACATGCACTTCGTGCACAGATTCTGTGGATAACTTTGTGAAGAACCCGACGAGCAAGTGGTGCGGGCCCGCGCCGGGCTTGGGCTTCATCAGATCGATCAGCAAACAGGCACTGCAAAACGCTTTCGAATCAATGCGCTATTCACCCGACCCTGCACACACAGGCTGCGTTCACCCGATCACCAGTATCCATGCGGCCTGTGGACACTTTTGCGCGGGAGACACGCATGGTTGACGCGTTTTCACCGTCGCAGGCCCCGGCGGCGGGGCGTGTGTGGGCGGTTGGGCCGCTGATGCGCGCCGTGGCAGACACCCTGGCCGCCCGGTTCAATCCGGTCGCGGTGCGCGGCGAGATTTCGGGCTTTTCGCGCGCGGCCAGCGGCCATTGTTATTTCGCGCTGAAGGACGAAACGGGTCAGGTGCGCTGCGCGCTGTTTCGCCGCGCGGCCGAACAGCTCACCTTCAACCCGCGCGATGGACAACTCGTGGAAGCCCGCGGCAAGCTCGACGTGTATGGCGCGCGCGGCGAGCTGCAACTCATTGTGGAGTCCCTTCAGCCAGCCGGGCAGGGCGCGCTGTTCGAGCAGTTCTTGCGCCTCAAGGCCCAACTGGAGGCCGAGGGCTTGTTCGAGGCAGCGCGCAAACGGCCTCTGCCCGCCCAGCCTCGCAGCATTGGCGTGGTCACTTCGCTGGGTGCGGCGGCCTTGCGCGACGTGGTCACCGCCCTGCGCCGGCGCGTGCCGCACCTGCCGGTGGTGATCTACCCCGCCTCCGTCCAGGGCGCACAAGCTCCGAGCGAACTGCGCGCCGCCCTGCAGAGCGCCTACAGCCGCCACGCCGAGACGGGTGAAAGCGAGGTTCTGCTGCTGGTCCGGGGCGGGGGCTCGCTGGAAGACTTGTGGTCGTTCAACGATCCCGAGCTGGTTCGCCTGATGGCGCGCGCGCCCATGCCCGTGGTCTGCGGCGTGGGCCATGAAACCGACTTCACCCTGGCCGACTTCGTGGCCGACCTGCGGGCGCCCACGCCCACCGCCGCGGCCGAGCTTTGCGCTCCCGCGCGCGAGCAGCGGGTGGGGGAGCTGGATTACTTGCAGGAGCGGCTGGATGCGGGCGCCTGGTCCAACATCGACCAGCGGGGCCAGCGCCTCGACCGGTTGGCCCAGCGCATGGGTCGCCCCTCGTCGCGACTGCACGACAGCGCGCAGCAACTCGGGCGCCTGCAGCACCGCTTGCAGGGCGGCTGGATGTTGACCACCCAGCAGCGGCGCAACCGATTGGCTGTGTTGCAGACGCAGCTGCCGCTGGCCTTGCGCCGCGCAATGGACGCGCAGCAGCGGCGGCTGCAACGCTGCGAACTGTCACTGGGGCTTCTTGATCCCCAGCTGGTGCTGGAGCGCGGCTACGCGTTTCTCACCGACGCGCAAGGGGTGGCGGTAACGCGGGCAGCGCAGGCGCAAGCTGGTCAGGCGCTCACCGCCACGCTGGCCGACGGCACCTTGGACGTTCGCGTGGAGCCCGACATTCAGAGACCCTGACACCTTCGCTGCACAGTCGCGTGCCTACAATGGCCGCCTGTCCGCTGGTGAGACCACCCAGACGGCAAGACTTTCCACAACAGCACTCACGAGGAACCCCATGGAACACACCCTGCCCGCATTGCCCTACGCACTGGACGCACTGGCTCCCCACTACAGCCGCGAAACGCTGGAGTTTCACCACGGCAAGCACCACAACGCGTACGTGGTCAACCTCAACAACCTGCAAAAAGGCACCGAATTCGAAGCCATGGACCTCGAGTCCATCGTCAAGAAATCCAGCGGTGGCATCTACAACAACTCCGCGCAGATCTGGAACCACACCTTCTTCTGGAACTGCATGAAGCCCAACGGCGGCGGCGAGCCGGCCGGCGCGTTGGCCGCGGCCATCACCGCCAAGTGGGGCAGCTATGCAGCCTTCAAGGAAGCTTTCGTGAAGTCCGCCGTGGGCAACTTCGGTTCTGGCTGGACCTGGCTGGTGAAGAAAGCCGACGGTTCGGTCGACATCGTCAACATGGGCGCCGCCGGCACCCCGCTGACCACCGGCGACAAGGCTCTGCTGACCGTGGACGTGTGGGAGCATGCCTACTACATCGACTACCGCAACGCCCGCCCCAAGTTCGTGGAGACCTTCCTCGACAAGCTGGTGAACTGGTCGTTCGCCGAAGCCAACTTCGCCTGAGCCCCAGCGGCCAGGTGACAGGGCTCGAAGCGCAAGCTTCGGGCCCTTTTTGTTGGTCGCTGCACAGAAAAGAACACACAAATTTCGCACCGCTTTTTGCATTGTGAGATAAGCGTTCAAAAAACGGGGCTTGGCGTGAAGCCCGGAAAGCAAAATCACGGGTGGTCTGATCCAGCGCTTCGGCATAACCTGCACAGAGCGGTCGAACCGGCCACACCCCAACAATTTTGGAGATACGCGATGAGCAGCCAGCAACCCACCATCATTTACACCCTGACGGACGAAGCCCCTTTGCTGGCGACCAGTGCGTTCCTGCCCATCATCCGCACGTTCGCGGCGCCCGCCGGCATCAACGTGGCCACCAGCGACATCTCGGTGGCTGCCCGCGTGCTGGCGGCTTTCCCCGAGTGCCTGACCGAAGAGCAACGCGTGCCCGACTACCTGGCCGAGCTCGGCAAGCTCACGCTCAAGCCCGAAGCCAACATCATCAAACTGCCCAACATCAGCGCGTCGGTGTCGCAGCTGGTCGCCTGCATCAAGGAACTGCAGGCCAAGGGCTACAAGATCCCGGACTACCCGGAAAACCCCAAGACTGAGGAAGAGAAGGCGCTGCGCGCGCGCTATTCCAAGTGCACCGGCAGCGCCGTGAACCCCGTCCTGCGCGAAGGCAACTCGGACCGCCGCGCGCCGCGCGCCGTGAAGGAGTACGCCCGCAAGAACCCGCACAGCATGGGCGAATGGAGTCAGGCATCGCGCTCGCATGTGTCGCACATGCACGCTGGCGACTTCTACCACGGTGAAAAGTCCATGACGCTGGACAAGGCGCGCGACGTGAAGATGGAGCTGATCACCAAGAGTGGCAAGACCATCGTGCTCAAGTCCAAAGTGCCGCTGCTTGACCGCGAAATCATCGACTCCATGTTCATGAGCAAGAAGGCTTTGCTGGAGTTCTACGAAAAGGAGATCGAAGACGCCCACAAGACCGGCGTGATGTTCTCGCTGCATGTGAAGGCCACCATGATGAAGGTCTCGCACCCGATCGTGTTCGGTCACTGCGTGAAGATTTTCTACAAGGACGCCTTTGAAAAACACGGCAAGCTGTTCGACGAATTGGGTGTGAACGTCAACAACGGCATGGTCGATCTGTACAACAAGATCGCCGCGCTGCCGCAGAGCAAGCAGGACGAGATCAAGCGCGATCTGCACGCCTGCCACGAAGGCCGGCCCGAGCTGGCCATGGTCGATTCCGCCAAGGGCATCACCAACTTCCATTCACCCAACGATGTGATCGTGGACGCGTCCATGCCCGCCATGATCCGCAACAGCGGCAAGATGTGGGGCGCTGACGGCCGCCTGAAGGATGTGAAGGCCGTGATGCCCGAGTCCACCTTCGCCCGCATCTACCAGGAGATCATCAACTTCTGCAAATGGCACGGTGCCTTCGACCCCAAGACCATGGGCACGGTGCCCAACGTGGGCCTGATGGCGCAGCAGGCCGAGGAGTACGGCTCACACGACAAGACCTTCGAGATCACCGAAGACGGCGTGGCCAACATCACCGACCTGGCGACGGGCGAAGTGTTGCTGAGCCAGAACGTGGAGCAGGGCGACATCTGGCGCATGTGCCAGGTCAAGGACGCCGCCATCCGGGACTGGGTCAAGCTGGCAGTGACCCGCGCGCGCAACTCGGGCATGCCGGTGGTGTTCTGGCTCGACCAGTACCGCCCGCACGAAGCGCAGATGATCACCAAGGTCAAGATGTACCTGCACGAGCACAACACGGCTGGTCTGGACATCCAGATCATGAGCCAGGTGCGCGCCATGCGCTACACGCTTGAGCGCGTGGCCCGCGGTCTGGACACCATCAGCGCCACCGGCAACATCCTGCGCGACTACCTCACCGACCTGTTCCCCATCATGGAGCTGGGCACGAGCGCCAAGATGCTGTCCATCGTGCCGCTCATGGCCGGTGGCGGCATGTACGAGACGGGCGCCGGCGGCTCGGCACCCAAACACGTGCAGCAACTGGTGGAAGAAAACCACCTGCGTTGGGACTCCCTGGGTGAATTCCTGGCGCTGGCGGTGTCCATGGAAGACCTGGGTCTGAAGACGGGCAACCTGCAGGCCAAGGTGCTGGCCAAAACGCTGGACGTTGCCACCGGCAAGCTGCTGGACAACAACAAAAATCCTTCGCCCAAGACCGGCCAGCTCGACAACCGCGGCAGTCAGTTCTACCTGGCGCTGTACTGGGCGCAGGCGCTGGCTGCACAAAGTGAAGATCCGGCGCTGGCCGCGAAGTTCGCGCCGCTGGCGAAGCAACTCACCGACAGCGAGCAGACCATCGTGGCCGAGCTGGCCGCCGTGCAGGGCCATCCGGTGGACATCGGCGGGTACTACAAGCCCGACTTCGACAAGCTCGAAGCCATCATGCGACCCAGCAAGACCTTCAACGCGGCGCTGGCGTCGGTGCAGGCCTGAAATCTGCGCGTGATTCGATGAGGCGGCCTACCGTGTGAACGGTGGGCCGCTCAGTTTGGAGCCGGCCTTCAGGCCGCGCTTGTCGAACCAGCCCTTGTTCATCTCCAGCACAAAGCGCACCGGTTGGGTGGAGCAGTGCGAGGCCAGGCTCTGCGGCTGCATGTCGGCCAGGTTGACGATGGTGCCGTCATCCGCGACGAAGGCCGCCGTCAGCGGGAGCAGGGTGTTCTTCATCCAGAAGCACTGCTCGGA
Source organism: Hydrogenophaga sp. RAC07 (assembly GCF_001713375.1). Lineage (NCBI taxonomy): Bacteria > Pseudomonadati > Pseudomonadota > Betaproteobacteria > Burkholderiales > Comamonadaceae > Hydrogenophaga > Hydrogenophaga sp. RAC07. The sequence goes on along the minus strand of NZ_CP016449.1, from coordinate 1,920,102 downwards.
CGCCTGCTCGAAGGCGAACAGCATGCCCTCATTCACCGGCATCTCCCTGCGGAACATGAGACCCACTGCTCGCTGCTGCGGGGTGGCCGCCACTTGGGCGTTGATGAGGTGCATGCCGGCGGACAAGGTGACCCTGGGCAACTGAAGCTGGGGCGATTCCTGGGACCAGGCCGTGCCGGTGAAAAGAACCCACAGGCACAGCAGGCGAACAGACAGATTTTTCATGCGTGTGGTCGGGTGGTTCAAATCGATGGCCCATTCTCCGCCATCCGTCCGCTCGGGGTGGGTCGTGCGAGAATTTCGGCCATGTACCAACACATCCAGGTGCCCGCCGAGGGCCAGAAAATCACCGTCAATGGCGACATGTCGCTCAACGTGCCGGACCAGCCCATCGTGCCGTACATCGAGGGTGACGGCACGGGCCTGGACATCACGCCCGTGATGCTCAAGGTGGTGGACGCGGCTGTGGCCAAAGCCTACGGCGGTCAGAAGAAGATCCACTGGATGGAGGTCTACGCGGGTGAAAAGGCGACCCGGATCTACGGCCCCGATGTCTGGCTGCCCGAAGAAACCCTGGCCGTGCTGCGCGAGTACGTCGTCTCGATCAAGGGCCCGCTCACCACGCCGGTGGGCGGCGGCATCCGCTCGCTCAACGTGGCACTGCGCCAGGAGCTCGATCTCTACGTCTGCCTGCGACCTGTGCAGTACTTCAAAGGTGTGCCGTCGCCGCTGAAAGAGCCCGAAAAGACCAACATGGTGGTCTTCCGCGAGAACTCGGAAGACATCTATGCCGGCATCGAGTACGAGGCCGAGTCCGACAAGGCGAAAAAACTCATCAAATTCCTGGTGGACGAGATGGGTGTGACCAAGATCCGTTTCCCGAACACCTCGGGCATCGGTATCAAGCCGGTGTCGATCGAGGGCACGGAGCGCTTGGTACGCAAGGCCATCCAGTACGCGATCGACAACGACAAGCCCAACGTGACCATCGTGCACAAGGGCAACATCATGAAATACACCGAAGGGGGATTTCGCGACTGGGCCTACGCGCTGGCCCGCAGGGAGTTCGGCGCCGTGCTGATCGATGACGGCCCGTGGTGCAGGTTCAGGAACCCCAAAACGGGCCGGGACATCATCGTGAAGGACAGCATCGCCGACGCCTTCCTGCAGCAGATCCTGCTGCGCCCGGCCGAGTATTCGGTGATCGCCACGCTCAACCTCAATGGCGACTACATCTCCGACGCGCTGGCCGCGCAGGTGGGTGGTATCGGCATCGCTCCGGGGGCCAACCTGTCGGATTCCGTGGCCTGCTTCGAGGCCACCCACGGTACCGCGCCCAAATACGCGGGCAAGGATTACGTGAACCCCGGTTCCGAAATCCTCTCGGCCGAGATGATGCTGCGCCACATGGGCTGGAAGGAGGCCGCGGACCTGATCATCAGCTCGCTCGAAAAATCCATTCTGAGCAAGAAGGTCACGTACGACTTTGCGCGCCAGATGGAGGGGGCCACCCAGGTCAGCTGCTCCGGTTTTGGACAGGTCATGATCGACCACATGTGAGGCATCGGCACCGGTTGCATTCCCGCCGGCTCCATCCGTCGCCCGATATTGCGAACTACACCCCCAAAAACCGCTTGCTCTGCGGTTTTGTTTTCACCTTTCCCCTCACAATGAGGCATGGAAAAAACCATGCCCTGCACGTCGGCTCCGCCCGCGGACCTGGGCCGGGTTGTGCGCTCCGGTCGACACCTAATCCCGCATGGTGATGTGGGCGGATACGCGCCGCTAGAATGGTTTTCATGGCCACCCAGAACCCCAAAAAACCCGAAAACCCGACGGCGCCACCCAGCGTCGGCAACGACGAGTCGGTGGTGCTCGAACGGCGTGCCCAGCGCACCAAGCCTCCCCAGATGTTCCAGGTGGTGCTGCTCAACGATGACTTCACGCCCATGGAGTTTGTGGTGCACGTCATCCAGGAGTTCTTCAGCAAGGACCGCGAAACCGCCACCCAGATCATGCTCAAGATCCATCTGGAAGGAAAAGGCATCTGCGGGGTCTATTCACGCGACGTGGCCAGCACCAAGGTCGATCAGGTCCTCCAGGCGGCGCGTGCCGCCGGCCATCCTTTGCAGTGCATGAGCGAGCCGGTTGAATAACGCCCAAACCGCCTTATCTGAGCCCACGAACCTGTTCTGTTCTTTTTTCAGACATTTGCTTTCCCGATCATCCCAGCCCAAAGGACGTGCCCCATGATTGCCCAGGAACTTGAAGTCAGCTTGCATATGGCCTTTGTCGAGGCCCGGCAGCAGCGGCACGAATTCATCACGGTCGAGCACCTGTTGCTCGCGCTGCTGGACAACCCCAGCGCCGCCGAGGTGTTGCGCGCCTGCTCCGCCAACATCGACGACCTCCGCAAATCCTTGACGAACTTCATCAAGGACAACACCCCCCAGGTGGCCGGTACCGACGAGGTGGACACGCAGCCCACGCTGGGATTCCAGCGTGTGATCCAGCGCGCCATCATGCATGTGCAATCCACCGGCAATGGCAAGAAGGAAGTGACCGGCGCGAACGTGCTGGTCGCCATCTTCGGCGAGAAGGATTCGCATGCCGTGTACTACCTCCACCAGCAGGGCGTGACCCGCCTGGACGTGGTGAATTTCATCGCCCACGGCATCCGCAAGAGCGACCCGCCCGAGGCTGCCAAGCCCGGCGAAAGCGCGGCCGAGAACGAAGAGGCTGGCGAAGCCAAGAGCAACGAGAAGGCCTCGCCGCTGGAGCAGTTCACGCAGAACCTCAACCAGATGGCCAAGGACGGCAAGATCGATCCACTCATCGGGCGCGAGTACGAAGTGGAACGTGTGATCCAGATCCTGTGCCGCCGCCGCAAGAACAACCCGCTGCTGGTGGGCGAAGCCGGCGTGGGCAAGACCGCCATCGCCGAGGGCCTGGCCTGGCGCATCACCCAGGGCGAAGTGCCCGAGATCCTGGCCGATTCGAGCGTGTTTTCGCTCGACATGGGCGCCTTGCTGGCCGGCACCAAGTACCGCGGTGATTTCGAGCAGCGCCTCAAAGGCGTTCTCAAGTCGCTCAAGGACCGTCCCAACGCCATCCTATTCATCGACGAGATCCACACCCTCATCGGCGCGGGTGCAGCTTCGGGCGGCACGCTGGACGCGTCCAATCTGCTCAAGCCGGCGCTGTCCAGCGGCCAGCTCAAGTGCATCGGCGCGACCACTTTCACCGAATACCGCGGCATCTTCGAGAAAGACGCGGCGCTCAGCCGCCGTTTCCAGAAGGTGGACGTGGTCGAGCCGACCGTGCAGGAAACCGTGGACATCCTCAAGGGCCTGAAGTCGCGCTTTGAAGAGCACCACGGCGTGAAGTACGCCGTGGCCGCCCTGCAGGCGGCGGCCGAGCTCAGCGCCAAGTACATCAACGACCGCCACCTGCCCGACAAGGCCATCGACGTGATCGATGAGGCGGGCGCTGCCCAGCGCATCCTGCCGGTGTCCAAACGCAAGAAGACCATCAGCAAGACCGAGGTCGAGGAAATCGTGGCGAAGATCGCGCGCATTCCCCCGGCCAACGTGTCCAACGACGACCGCAGCAAGCTGCAGACGCTGGAACGCGACTTGAAGAGCGTGGTGTTCGGTCAGGACAAGGCGCTGGAAATCCTCGCCTCTTCCGTCAAGATGGCGCGCTCGGGCCTGGGCAAGAGCGACAAGCCGATCGGCGCCTTCCTGTTCAGCGGCCCCACCGGCGTGGGCAAGACCGAAGCCGCCAAACAGCTGGCCTACATCATGGGCATCGACCTGATCCGCTTCGACATGTCGGAGTACATGGAGCGCCATGCGGTGAGCCGCCTGATTGGCGCGCCTCCGGGTTACGTGGGTTTTGACCAGGGTGGCCTGCTGACCGAAGCCGTGACCAAGAAGCCGCATTGCGTGCTGCTGCTCGACGAAATCGAAAAGGCGCACCCGGACATCTTCAACGTTTTGCTGCAGGTGATGGACCACGGCACGCTCACCGACAACAACGGGCGCAAGGCCGACTTCCGCAACGTCATCATCATCATGACGACGAACGCGGGCGCCGAGACCATGAACAAGGCGACCATCGGCTTCACCAACCCGCGCGAAGCGGGCGACGAGATGGCCGACATCAAGCGCCTGTTCACGCCCGAGTTCCGCAACCGCCTGGACGCCACCGTGAGCTTCAAGGCGCTGGATGAAAACGTCATCATGCGGGTGGTGGACAAGTTCCTGCTGCAGCTGGAGACGCAGCTCGGCGAGAAGAAAGTCGAGGTCACGTTCACCGATGCCTTGCGCAAGCACCTGGCCAAGAAGGGCTTTGACCCGCTCATGGGTGCGCGCCCGATGCAGCGCCTGATCCAGGACACGATTCGACGTGCCTTGGCCGACGAGCTGCTGTTCGGACGCTTGACCGAAGGCGGCCGCCTCACGGTGGACATCGTCACCAAGACCGACGACGCCGGCAAGGAGGTGCAGGAAGTCGATCTGGACATCCAGCCGCTGCCGAAGAAGGAAGGCAAGGCCAAGCCCGAGGAAGCCACGGCGGGTTGAGCTTCGGCTCCTTCAGACAAAAGGCCCGGTCATGCCGGGCCTTTTGCTTGGGGTCGTGTCTTGCGGTTCAGGGCTGGGCGAGGTAAGCCGCGCGAATCTTCTCGACCCGCTGGCGGTTCACGCCGAAGTCCTCTCGCCCGAGCCGGCTGGCGCTGCGCAGTTCGATCACACCGCTGGCGGGGTTGGCCCAGAACTCCATGTCGTCCACAAACTTGAGCCAGCGCGTGTGCGCTTGGGCGTACAGGTATTCCGGACGCTGCTCGATCAGGGTCACGCCGGGCATGGTGTCCAGGGTTGCCTCCAGCGCCTTCATCGACGCTGCCGCGCCGCCCGCCTTGAAGGGCAGGGGCTCGATGGACGCGTAGGCGCGCTGCGGGTGGTCGGGCGACAGCGCGGCCTGGCTGCTCACGCTGTTGCGGGTGACAGAAGGCGGCTTGAGACGGCCGTCCTTCACGCCAAGGTCGGCGGGCCGCTGCCCGCTCAACAAGCCGACCTGCGCGGCCACCAGGGCCAGCACGATGGCGGCCAGGACGATGTAGAAAGCGATCTTCATGGTGCTTCGTCCGCTCAGCGTTTGCCGCCGAGCAGGCTGCCCAGCACGCCGCGCACGATCTGCCGCCCCAGGCCGCTGGCCACGCTGCGCGCCGCCGTTTTGGCCATGGTCTGCACCAGGCCGTCGTACTGGCCGCCACGCGGGCCGGTGCGGCCGAACAGGGCTTCGTTCACCATGCCCCCGAAACCGCCACCGCCGGCTTCGGCCTCCTGTTTCGCTGCGCCGGGAATGCGGGGCGTCTTGGGCGCGTCCTTTGCGGTCTCAGGTTCGGCTTGCGCGCCCCGTTTGCCTGCATGGTTGGCAAACATTTCGTAGGCGCTTTCGCGGTCGAGCAGCTTTTCGTAGACCCCGGCCACCAGAGACTCCTGGCGCAGCTGCTGGCGCTGGGCGTCGGTGATGGGCCCGAGCTGGCTGCCCGGCGGTACCACGAACACGCGCTCGGTCTCGCTCGGCCGGCCTTTGGCGTCGAGCAGGCTCACCAGCGCTTCGCCCACGGCCAGCTCGGTGATGGCGGCTTCGATGTCCAGGCCGGCCTTGGGCCGCATGGTCTGCGCGGTGGACTTCACCGCCTTCTGGTCCCGCGGCGTGAATGCCCGCAGTGCGTGCTGCACACGGTTGCCAAGCTGGCCGAGCACGCTGTCCGGGATGTCCAACGGGTTCTGGGTCACGAAGTAGACGCCGACGCCCTTGGAGCGCACCAGTCGCACCACCAGCTCGATGCGCTCGATCAGCACCTTGGGCGCTTCGTTGAACAGCAGGTGCGCCTCATCGAAGAAGAACACCAGCTTGGGCTTCTCGGGGTCGCCGATCTCCGGCAGGGTCTCGAACAGCTCGGATAGCATCCACAGCAGGAAGGTCGCGTACAGGCGCGGCGCGTTCATCAGCTTGTCGGCCGCCAGGATGTTGATCACGCCCTTGCCGTCCACCGTCTGCATGAAGTCGGTGATGTCGAGCATGGGCTCGCCAAAGAATTTGTCGCCGCCCTGTTGTTCGACCTGCATCAGGCCGCGCTGGATGGCGCCAATGCTGGCGGCGCTGATGTTGCCGTATTCCGTGGTGAATTGTTTGGCGTTGTCGCCGATGTGCTGCAGCATGGCCCGCAGGTCTTTCATGTCCAGCAGCAACAGGCCGTTGTCGTCGGCGATCTTGAACACCAGATTCAACACGCCGGCCTGCGTGTCGTTCAGGTTGAGCATGCGCGCGAGCAGCAGCGGGCCCATGTCGCTGACCGTGGCGCGCACCGGGTGGCCCAACTCGCCAAACACGTCCCACAGCGTCGTCGGGCAGGCCTGGGAAGCGGGCAGGGTGATGCCGCGTTCTTGCAGGACCTTGCTGATCTTTTCGCCGAAACTGCCTTTCTGGCTGATACCGGAGAGGTCGCCTTTCACATCGGCCATGAACACGGGCACGCCGATGTTGGAGAACTGCTCGGCCAGGGTTTGCAGCGTCACCGTCTTGCCGGTGCCGGTGGCGCCGGTGATCAGGCCATGGCGGTTGGCCAGACCCGGCAACAGCTGGCAGGTGGTGGTGGCGTTCTGGGCGATCAGCATCGGTTCGGCCATGGCGGAGCTTCCTTGTGTGCGGGTTCGGGGCAGGGCGGGTGAAAACGTAAAATCGCAGGCTTATTAGATCAAAGCCCAAGCAGGCAAAAGGACAATTTCGTGGCCGGACACAGCAAATGGGCAAACATTCAGCACCGCAAGGGTCGCCAGGACGAAAAGCGCGGAAAGATCTGGACGCGCGTCATCCGTGAGATCACCGTGGCCGCGCGCCAGGGCGGCGGCGACCCCGCCATGAACCCGCGCTTGCGCCTGGCCATCGACAAGGCCAAGGCCGCCAACATGCCGGCCGACCGCATCAAGTACAACGTGGAGAAGGCCTCCGGCACGCTCGAAGGTGTGAGCCTGGAAGAAATCCGCTACGAGGGTTACGGCATCGCTGGCGCGGCGGTGATCATCGACACCATGACCGACAACAAGGTCCGCACCGTGGCCGAAGTGCGCCACGCCTTCAGCAAGCACGGGGGCAACCTGGGCACGGACGGCTCGGTGTCGTTCCAGTTCAAGCACTGCGGGCAACTGGTGTTTGCGCCCGGCACGTCGGAAGACAAGGTGATGGAAGTGGCGCTGGAAGCCGGCGCCGACGACGTGATCACCGACGCCGACGGCGCCATCGAGGTGCTGACCTCGCCCACCGAATTCGAAGCCGTCAAGAACGCGCTGGAAGCCGCCGGCCTCACGCCCGAGATTGCCGAGGTCACGATGCGCGCCGAAAACACGGTGGAACTCACCGGTGACGACGCTGTGCGCATGCAGAAGCTGCTGGATGTGCTGGAAGACCTGGACGATGTGCAGGCTGTGTTCCACAACGCTGAAATTCACGCATGAAAGTTCTCGTCATCGGCGGCGGTGGCCGCGAACACGCCCTGGCCTGGAAACTCAAGCACGACGAGGGCGTGAGCCAGGTCTTTGTGGCACCTGGCAACGCCGGCACCGCACGCGATCCGGACCTGATCAACCTCGATATCACCGACAAGGTGGCGTTGCGCGAATGGGCGCAGGCCCAGGCGGTGGCACTCACCGTGGTGGGGCCCGAAGCGCCTCTGGCCGCCGGTGTGGTGGACGAATTCCGCGCGCACGGCCTGCCGATCTTTGGCCCCACCAGGGCCGCTGCGCAGCTGGAAAGCTCGAAGGCGTTTTCCAAGGCCTTCATGCAGCGCCACGGCATCCCCACGGCCAAGTACCAGGCCTTCACCGACCCGGCCCTGGCCCACGCGTACGTGGATGCCGAAGGTGCGCCCATCGTCGTCAAGGCCGACGGTCTGGCCGCCGGCAAAGGCGTGGTGGTCGCCATGACCGTGGCCGAAGCGCACGAAGCCATCGACTTCATGCTGCTCGACAACACCCTGGGCGTGGCGCACAACGAGGGCGGCGCGCGCGTGGTCATTGAAGAGTTCCTCGAAGGCGAAGAAGCCAGCTTCATCGTGCTGTGCGACGGTGAACACGCGCTGGCGCTGGCCACCAGCCAGGACCACAAGCGCCTGCTCGACGCCGACCAGGGCCCCAACACCGGCGGCATGGGTGCTTATTCGCCCGCGCCGGTGGTCACGCCTGCGGTGCACGAGCGCGCCATGAACGAGGTGATCCTGCCCACACTGCGCGGCATGGCCGCCGACGGCATTCCGTACACCGGTTTCCTGTACGCGGGCCTGATGATCACGCCCGATGGCCGTGTGAAGACGCTGGAGTTCAACTGCCGCATGGGAGACCCGGAAACCCAGCCCATCATGATGCGTCTGAAGAGCAACCTCACGCAGGTGCTGCTGGCTGCCACACGCGCCGAACTCGACCGCGTGGCGCTCGACTGGGACCCGCGGGTGGCGCTGGGCGTGGTGCTGGCCGCTGCCGGTTATCCGCTGAGCCCGCGCAAAGGCGACGCCATCACCGGTTTGCCCGCCGATGCCGCCGACCACATGGTGTTCCACGCCGGAACGGTCTCTGCCGGCAACGAGGTGCAGGTGTCGGGTGGCCGTGTGTTGTGCGTGACTGCCCTCGCCGAAACCGTGGCCCTTGCCCGGCAGCGTGCTTATGCGGTGGTGGACGGCATCCGCTTCGACGGCATGCAGTGCCGCCGCGACATCGGTTACCGTGCACTCTGAGCGCAGCCGGTCCCCCGGGCCGAACCGCCAGCACAGCGCCCTTTTTTCCGACGATTCGGCCAGACCATGAAACAGACTTCCCTGTCTTCCGTGCGTGAGTTCCTCATCGACCTGCAGGACCGCATCACCTCCACCGTGGCCATGGTGGATGGTGGCAGCTTCGTGGTGGACCGTTGGACGAAACCCGCGGGCGAAGTCCTGCAGGGCAACGGCATCACGCAGATCCTGGAAGACGGCGCGGTGTTCGAGCGCGCAGGCTGTGGCTTCTCGCACGTGACCGGCCCGCGCCTGCCACCCTCGGCCACCGCACACCGGCCCGAGCTCAACGGCGCGCCGTTTGAGGCCATGGGCGTGTCGCTGGTGTTCCACCCGCGCAACCCGTACGTGCCCACCGTGCATATGAACGTGCGCATGCTCGCGGCCACGCCGGCGGGCGGCGAGCCGGTGTGCTGGTTCGGCGGTGGCATGGACTTGACGCCCTACTACGGCTTCGAGGAGGACGCGGTGCACTTCCACCGCGCGACGAAGAACGCGCTCGACCCGTTCGGCGTGGACAAGTACCCCCGCTTCAAGACCTGGTGCGACGAGTATTTCTATCTGAAGCACCGCGACGAGCAGCGCGGCATTGGCGGTGTCTTCTTCGATGATTTTTCCGAACTCGGCTTCGACGGCAGTTTCGCCATGATGAGTTCGGTGGGCGACGCCTTCCTCGACGCCTACCTGCCCATCGTCGACCGCCGCAAGAACACGCCTTATGGCGAACGCGAGCGCAGCTTCCAGCTCTACCGCCGCGGCCGCTACGTCGAATTCAACCTGGTGTGGGACCGCGGCACGCATTTCGGCCTGCAGTCGGGCGGGCGCAGCGAGTCCATTCTGCTGTCCATGCCACCGCTGGTTAGCTGGGCCTACAACCGCAAGACGAAAAAGGGCACGCCCGAAGAGCGGCTTTACAAGGACTTCCTGGTGCGCAAGGACTGGCTTTGAAGCATGGCAACGCGAGCCTGCAGCGCGTGGGCATGTTCGGTGGGGCGTTTGACCCACCCCATTGGGCCCACCGCGCGCTGGCCGAAACCGCGCTCAAGCAACTCAGGCTGGATGCACTGCACATCCTGCCCACCGGCCACGCGTGGCACAAAACCCGGGTGCTGTCGCCCGCCGCCGATCGTGTGGCCATGTGCCATCTCGCGTTTGACGATCTGGCCCGCGTGAAGATCGACGAGCGGGAAATCCACCGCGAAGGCCCGAGCTACACCGCCGACACGCTGCGCGAACTCGCTCGGGAATACCCGGGCGCGCAGCTCTTTCTCGTGCTGGGCGCCGACCAGTTGCTGGCGTTTCGAACCTGGGTACGCTGGCAGGAAGTGCTGGACCTGGCCACGTTGGCGGTGGCCAACCGCGCCACCAACATCGGCGCCGACGCCCCGCTGGACCAGGCGGTGGAGACCGATCTGTCGCGGGTTGATCTGCCTTTCGAGCGGCTGGACATGCCGCTCAAGAACATCAGCGCGACCGACGTGCGGGCCCGGCTGGGACAGGCGGCGCAAAGCACCGCCGCCCTGGAGGTTCTGGTGCCCGAGGCCGTCGCAGGCTACATTTCAACCCATCACCTTTATCAGAATCCTTCATGACCAGCGAAACCATTGCCAAAAAAGACATCCAGAGACTCCAGCGCGCCATCGTCGACGGGCTGGAGGACGTCAAGGGTCAGGACATCGTGGTTTTCAACACCGAACACCTCTCACCGCTCTTCGAACGTGTGATCGTTGCCAGCGGCACCTCGAACCGCCAGACCAAAGCCCTGGCCGCCAGCGTGCGCGATGCCGTGCGTGAAGCCGGCTTCGACAAACCCCGCATCGAGGGTGAAGACAACGGCGAATGGATCATCGTGGACTGCGGCGCGGCCGTGGCCCATGTGATGCAGCCCGTGATCCGCCAGTACTACCGTCTGGAAGAGATCTGGGGCGCCAAGCCGATCCGCCTGAAGCACGGCGCCGAGAAGCCCGTGGTGGCTGAAGCCAAGCCCGCTGCCAAGAGCCGCAAGAAGCCGGTGGCCACCGCTGCCGCTCAGCCCGCCAAGAGCACGGCGCGCAAGGCTGCACAGTCGGCAGCCCGCACAGCGGCCACAGCGCCGGCCCAACCCGTGGCCAAAACCGCGAGCAAAAAGCCCGCGGTGAAGTCGGCCGCCAAGTCGGCACCGGCCAAATCCACGGCCGCCAAGACCACCCGCAAACCCGCAGCCGCTCCCAAGACCGCGCTGCAGAAACTGGTGGTCAAACCCCGTGTGGCGCCGAGTGCGAAGCCGGCCGTCAAGTCGGCTCCCAAAGCGGCCGCCAAGACCGCACTGAAGGCCGTGGCCAAACCCGCCGCCAAGACGCCGGCGCGCAAAACCACCAAGGCCGCAGCCCCCCGCAAGGCATGAAGCTGCTGATCGTCGCGGTCGGGCAAAGGGTGCCCGACTGGGCCCAGACCGCCTACGACGATTACGCCAAGCGCTTCCCACCCGAGCTTCGGGTGGAACTCAAAGCCGTCAAGACCGAGCCCCGCGGCTCCAAAACCTTGGAGACCCTGCTGTCGGCCGAGCGCGAGCGCATCGAGGCCGCGATCCCGCGTGGCTCGCGCATCGTGGCCCTCGACGAGCGCGGTACCACGCTCACCACCAAGGCATTGGCGCAGCAGTTGAACGAGTGGCAGCTGGAGAGTGACGATGTGGCCCTGGTGATCGGTGGCCCCGACGGCCTGGACCCAGGCTTTCGGGCTGCGGCGCACCAGCGCATCCGCTTGTCCGACCTGACCTTGCCGCACGCCATGGTGCGCGTGCTCCTCATCGAGCAGCTCTACCGCGCGTGGTCCGTCAACGCCAACCACCCCTATCACCGCGAATGAGCGACTTCATCTATCTCGCTTCCCAGAGCCCCCGACGCAAACAGCTTCTTGAGCAGTGGGGCGTTCGTTGTGAACTGCTGCTTCCTGATGTTGAAGAGGATGCCGAGTCGCTCGAAATCGTGTTGCCGAATGAAGCGCCGGCGACTTACGTGCAACGTGTGACGGGCTTGAAGTTGCAGGCTTCGCTGGCGCGCTTGAAGCGCCGCGGCCTGCCGCCCGCGCCCGTGTTGTGCGCCGACACCACCGTGGCGCTGGGCCGGCGCATCCTGGGCAAGCCGGCCGATGCCGCCGAGGCACACCACATGCTCGCCATCCTTGCAGGCCAACGCCACCGCGTGCTCACCGCCGTGGCGGTGGGGGTGCCCGGAAAACGCAGCCCGCGTGTCCACGCGGCCTTGTCCACCTCGTGGGTGACGTTCGAGCCTTTGACGCCTCGACAGATCGCACGTTACGTGGCCAGCGGCGAGCCCATGGGCAAGGCCGGTGCCTATGCGATCCAGGGGCGTGCAAGCCTCTGGGTGAGCCACATCAGCGGCAGCTATTCGGGCATCATGGGCCTGCCCGCGCACGAGACAGCGCAGGTGTTGCACGCCGCCGGCGTGCAACTGATCTGAACCGCAGCACGCCACGGAGAAGGGCCCCATGAGCCAGGACATTCTGATCAATTGGTCACCACAGGAAACGCGGGTGGCGGTGGTGGAGCAGGGGTCGGTGCAGGAGGTGCACCTGGAGCGCACGCTGGAACGGGGCCTGGTCGGCAACATTTACCTGGGCAAGGTCTCGCGTGTGTTGCCGGGCATGCAATCGGCCTTCATCGACATCGGTCTGGACCGCGCCGCCTTTCTGCACGTGGCCGACCTCATGCCGAACATCGCGGCCAAACATGCCGCACCGCGTGGGAACGTGCCCGCAACAGGCGACACCGAGCCCGCGCCAGGCGCCAACGGCAAGCTGCTCACCCCCAACCCGGTGCTGCCGATCGAGCGCCAGATCTTCGAGGGCCAGGCGCTGATGGTGCAGGTGCTCAAGGACCCGATCGGCACCAAGGGCGCTCGGCTCACTGCGCAGATCAGCATTGCGGGGCGTCTGCTGGTGTTCCTGCCGCAGGACAACCACATCGGCGTGTCGCAGAAGATTCCACCAGCGCAACGCGAAGCCCTGCGCCAGCGCCTGCTGCAGCTCACCGCCACCACCGACGGCAGCGCCGCGGGTGGCTTCATCCTGCGCACCAACGCCGAAGACGCGACCGACGAAGAGCTGGCCGAGGACACGGCGTATCTGCGCAAGACCTGGTTGCGGATCAAGGAGGCGGCCACCCGCCAGCCCTCGGCCACCCTGCTGCACGAAGACCTGAACCTGATGCAGCGCGTGTTGCGCGATCTGGTGGGCGCCGACACGCATTCCATCCGCATCGATTCGCGCGAGCAGCATGGCCTGCTCACCGCGTTCGCCGCGGAGTTCATGCCCGACACCGTGACCAAGCTGCAGCACTACAGCGGCGAGCGCCCGATCTTTGACCTGTTCAACGTGGACGAAGACATCGTGCGCGCCCTCAGCCGGCGCGTCGACCTGAAATCGGGAGGCTATCTGGTGATCGACCAGACCGAGGCGCTGACCACGGTGGACGTGAACACCGGCGGTTTTGTGGGCGCGCGCAATTTCGACGACACGGTGTTCCGCACCAACCTCGAAGCGGCGCAAGCAATTGCGCGGCAGCTTCGACTGCGCAACCTGGGCGGCATCGTGATTGTGGATTTCATCGACATGGTGCGCGAAGACCACCGCGACTCCGTGCTCGGCGAATTTCGCAAACAGCTGGCGCGCGACCGCGTGAAAACCATGACCGGCGGCTTTTCGCAGCTCGGTCTGGTGGAGATGACACGCAAGCGCACGCGCGAGTCGCTGGCCCACATGCTCAGCGAACCCTGCGAGGCCTGCAGTGGCAAGGGCGTGGTGAAGACCGCCCGCAGCGTGTGCTACGACATCCTGCGCGAGATCCTGCGCGAAGCCCGCGCATTCAACCCGCGCGAATTTCGCGTGGTGGCCTCGGCCAAGGTGGTGGAGCTGTTCCTCGACGAAGAGCGGGCCCACCTCGCGGGTTTGTCGGACTTCATCGGCAAGCCCATTTCACTTCAAAGCGAGGGTTCGATGACGCAGGAGCAGTACGACATCGTCTTGCTGTAGTCCGGCTGTTCAGGCCTCTGCCTCCGGTCTGAAGCTTTGTGAGTGCAGCCGCGCGTAAATCCCGTCTGCCTGCAGCAGTTCCCGGTGCGTGCCTTGTTCGCTGATGCGGCCGTCGGCCAGCACCACCACGCGGTCGGCATGTTCGATGGTGGAGAGGCGGTGCGCAATCACCAGCGTGGTGCGGCCTTTCATCAGTCGGGCCAGCGCGTCCTGCACCAACCGCTCTGATTCGTTGTCCAGCGCCGAGGTGGCTTCGTCCAGGATCAGGATGGGGGCGTCTTTGTAGATCGCCCGCGCAATCGCCAGCCGCTGGCGCTGGCCGCCCGAGAGTTCGGCCGCGTTGTGGCCCACATTGCTGTGAATGCCCTGGGGCAAGCGTTCGACCAGCTCGCCCAGATTGGCCGAGACAAGCGCAGCGCGCACGCGGTCTTCATCGACCGCATTGCCCAGTGCGCCCAGCGCGACGTTGGCGGCCAGGGTGTCGTTGAGCATCACCACGTCCTGGCTCACCATGGCGTACTGCCGACGCAGGCTGGTGAGGTTCCAGTCGGCCAGCGGCACGCCGTCGAGCAGGATGTCGCCGCGTTCGATCTCCACGAAACGCGGCAACAGGTTGACCAGGGTGGTCTTGCCCGATCCCGACGGCCCCACAAAGGCCACCACCTCACCCGGGTGGATGTCCAGCGAAACGCCACGCAAGGCGACCAGGCTGTCATCGTCGCTTTGCACGACTTGGTCGTCCTTGGCCGGGTAGCGCACCCACACACCGCTCAACGTGATTGAGCCGTTTACCCGCTCGGCCGTGTGCGTCCCGCTGGATTGTTCGGGTGTGTTTTCGATGAGTTCCAATCCGCGCTCCAGCGCGGCCAGCCCGCGCGTGATCGGCGCGGTGATCTCGGCCAGGTGCCTGATGGGTGTGATCAGCATCAGCATGGCGGTGACGAAGGCCACGAAGTTGCCCACCGTGACGCCGCTGCTGCTGCTCTGCCACAGCGCCACGGCGATCACCGCCGACAGGGCTGCCGAGGCGAGCAGTTGCGTGAGCGGCGTCATGGCCGCCATGGCAACGGTGGACTTGAGCGCCAGCCGGCGCAGCGCCAGGCTGAGCACGTCGAAGCGCTCTGTCTGGCGCGCCTGCGCGCCGTGCAGGCGCACCATGCGGTGCGCCAGCGCGTTTTCTTCCACCACGTAGGCGAGCTCGTCGGTGGCGGTCTGGCTGTCGCGGGTGAGCTTGTAGAGGCGACGCGAGAGCACCCGCATGATCAGGATCAGCCCGGGAAACACCAGCATCACGATCAGTGTGAGTTTCCAGTTAAGGTAGAACAAATAGCCCAGCAGCGCCAGCACGGTGAGGCTGTCCTTGGTGAGCGTGAGGAAGGCCGACACCAGCATCTGCGAGCCGGTCTGCACCTCGTAGACCAGCGTGTTCGACAGTTTGCTCGCGCTCTGGCGGGCAAACAGCGTCATCTGCGCGTCATTGAGCTTGACGAACATGGCCCGGCGCAGGTTGAGCAGGCCCAGGCTGGCGGTGTACGAGAGCGTGTACTGCGCCACAAAACCCGCGAGGCCACGGATGCCGAACAGGCCCATGAGCGCCACCGGCACCATCCAGAGTTCGATGTTGCCTTCGGCAAACCCACGGTCCAGCAGTGTCTTGAGCAGGGCCGGGATCAAAGGCTCGGTCAGCGCGCCGATCAGGGTGCTGACTGCTGCCAGGGCAATCCCGGTCTTGGCCGAGCGGAAATAGGGCCACAGGCGCAGCAGGCGCTGGGTCAGTGTGCCGGCCAGTGGCGGGTTGGAGTGGTTGGATGCGGTCAAAAGCGGATCGGTCCCAAAGTGTGCCGGCTTGCGGAACATTCCGCGCTGTGGCGAGTCTGCCTTGCACCACGAGCGGCGGCCTTGCGTGCACACATCTTGTCACGGGAGGGCCGGATGGCTCCGTTATTATCGGTTGGCTGTGCAGGGCGCTTCGTCCCTGCTGCCACCTCAGGACAAGCGACACACTCAGCATGCTGGATTTGAACCGACACAACGCGCTGCCCCTGATTCCGAGACGCCGCGCGCTCGGCCTGGTTTCCACCCTCCCGCTGCTGGGCTGGCCACTTGCCTCCCAGGCCCAGTTCCGGGTCGAGGTGGCGGGCGTCGGCCTCACCCAGTTTCCGTTTTCTGCCGTGGGTTTCCGCGGCAACGACGCGGCCAGTGAAAACATCGCGGCCATTGTGCGCGCTGACCTCGAACGCAGCGGCCAGTTCCGCTTCGTGGACCCCATTGCCGGCGGGCTGGACGAGACCTCCCGCCCCGACCTCGGCCCCTGGCGCGAGCGCCGAACCGACTCCCTGCTCACCGGCAGCGTCACCAAACTGGCCGATGGCCGATTTGACGTGCGCTTCCGCCTCTGGGACGTGGTGCGCGGGCAAGACCTCGGTGGCCTGAGCTATCCGGTGGGCGCACAAGACCTGCGCCTGGCGGCCCACCGCGTGGCCGACTTCATCTACGAGAAGATCACCGGCGAAAAAGGGGTGTTCTCCACGCGCATCGCCTACGTCACCAAAACGGCGCAACGCCACAACCTCTGGGTGGCCGACGCCGATGGTGAAAACGCGCGCGCGGCCCTCACCAGTCCCGAACCCATCATCTCGCCGAGCTGGGCGCCCGGTGGCGCGCAGCTCGCCTATGTGTCTTTCGAAGCGCGCAAGCCCGTGATCTATGCGCACGACGTGGCCTCGGGCCGCCGCCGCTTGCTGGCCAACTTCAAGGGCTCCAACAGCGCGCCGTCGTGGTCGCCCGATGGCCGCTCGGTGGTCGCCACGCTTTCGCTCTCGGGCAACGCGCAGGTGTATGCGATGGACGCCACCGGTGGCGACCCGCGGCGCTTGAGCCAGTCGGCCAGCATCGACACCGAGCCGGTGTTCAGCCCCGACGGCAAGTCCATCTATTTCGTGAGCGACCGCGGTGGTTCGCCACAGGTGTACCGCATGGGTGCACAAGGCGGCAGCGCCCAGCGCCTGACCTTCGCCGGCAACTACAACATCTCGCCCGCACCCAGCCCGGACGGGCGCTGGCTGGCCTTCATCTCCCGCGTCAATGGGGCGTTCCGCCTGCATGTGATGGAGCTGGCCAGTGGTACCGTGACGGCACTCACCGAGTCGAGTGCCGACGAGAGTCCCAGCTTCGCGCCCAACAGCCGCATGATCATTTACGCCACCCGCGACAAGGGCCAGGAAGCGCTCATGACCACCACGGTGGACGGTCGCATCAAGACCCGACTGGCTGGCGCGCAGGGTGACATCCGCGAGCCCGAGTGGGGCCCGTTCCTGCGTTGATCCTTCTCCGGGAGTCCGCGGACTCCCGCCCCAATCCCGCACACTTTTCATCTTTAGGAACTTCTCATGAACACCATCCACATTCCCTCCACCATTCGAAACACGCGCCTTCAGCGTGGTCTGCGCCTGGTGGCCGGCCTTGGCCTGGCGGCCGTGCTGGCCGCCTGCAGCTCGGGTGTGAAGCTTGACGACGTGCCGGTTGAAGACCGCTCGGGCTCGGCGCTGAACTCCGGTGCTGCGGCCGGTGGGCAAGGCGGCGCGGTCGATCCTCGTGGCGTGTCCGGCGTGTCCGTGGGTGGTGCCGATTCGGCGCAACCCGCTGCCGTGGCCCGCATCATCTACTTCGACTACGACAGTTTCGAAGTCAAGGCCGACTCGGCCGCCACGCTGGAAGCCAACGCGCGTTACCTCAATGCCAACCGCACCCGCCGTGTGAACCTCGAAGGGCACACCGACGAGCGCGGTGGCCGCGAATACAACCTGGCGCTGGGTCAGAAGCGCGCCGAAGCCGTGCGCCGTGCGCTGGGTTTGCTGGGCGTGACCGAAGCACAGATGGAAGCCGTGAGCTTTGGTGAAGAGAAGCCCGCCCAGGTCGGTCTTGACGAAGCATCGTTCGCCAAAAACCGCCGTGTTGAACTGACCTACCGTTGAACATGAAGCTCACCGCCGCCGCGCCCTGGGCGCTTTGTCTGGCCACGCTGTGGCCCTTGCAGGCGCACGCCTTGTTCGGCGACGACGAGGCGCGCAAGGCCATCATCGAGTTGCGGCAGAAAGTCGACGCCAACAAGCAGGCCGCCGACGCCGCTGCTGCCGAAGCGCGCGAGGGCGATGCGAGCACGCGCCGCAGCCTGCTGGAGCTGTCCAACCAGATCGAGCAATTGCGGGCCGAGCTGGCGCGTCTCCGGGGCCAGAACGAGCAGCTGGCGCGTGAGGTGTCGGAGTTGCAGCGCCAGCAGAAAGACGTGCAGGTCGGCATCGACGAGCGCCTGCGTCAGGTGGAACCGCTTCGCATCGAGTTTGACGGCCAGACCTTCACCGCCGCGCCAGCCGAGAAGGCCGACTTCGAAGCCGCCATGGCGCAGCTGCGCAAGTCGGAATTCCAGCCCGCGTCGGCTTCGTACGCAACGTTCCTGCAGCGTTACCCGGCCAGCGGCTACACGCCGTCGGTTCTCTACTGGCTGGGCAATGCGCAGTACGCCAACCGCGCCTACAAGGAAGCTGTGGCCACCCACGGCCGGCTGGTGCGCGAGTTCCCGGCCCACATGCGCACGCCCGAGGCCATGCTCGCCATGGCCAACAGCCATGTCGAACTGAAAGACGCGCGCACCGCCAAGAGCACGCTCGAAAACCTGGTCAAAGCACATCCGAACTCCGAAGCCGCTGCCGCGGCGCGCGAGCGCCTGGCCCGCCTGCGTTGATGTGAGCCGC
The DNA here is from genome assembly GCF_001713375.1 of Hydrogenophaga sp. RAC07. NCBI lineage: Bacteria > Pseudomonadati > Pseudomonadota > Betaproteobacteria > Burkholderiales > Comamonadaceae > Hydrogenophaga > Hydrogenophaga sp. RAC07. The sequence continues at coordinate 1,901,487 of NZ_CP016449.1, read as the reverse complement.
GTGTTCCGGCGCGCGGCCATCGGGGGCAGGGCTCGCCTCCTACAATGGCGGCCATGGAAATCGCCGACCTCGCCAGACTCAACACCCTCGTCCTTTGGGCTGCTTTCGCAGTGGCCCTTGTTTTCGGGTTCATCGCGCAACGCACGCACTTCTGCACCATGGGCGCCATCAGCGACATCGTGAACATGGGCGACTGGACCCGCATGCGCATGTGGGGCATGGCGGTGGGCATCGCGATGATCGGCTTTTACGTCATGGCCTGGCTGGGCTGGATCGATCCCACCCAGAGCATCTACACCGGTCCTCGCGTCGTCTGGCTTTCTGCCGTGTCGGGCGGGGCCTTGTTCGGCTTCGGCATGGTGCTGGCCTCCGGGTGCGGCAGCAAAACGCTGGTGCGCATCGGTGCAGGGAGCCTGAAGTCGCTGGTGGTCTTTGTCGTCATGGGGGTTGCCGCGTTTGCCACGCTGCGTGGCGTGACCGCTGTGCTTCGCGTGAACACGGTGGACACCGTCTCCTTCACAATGGCGTCGGGCTCGGCGCTGCCGGCCTGGCTGGCCACGGTATCGGGCACTGCGCCTGCGCTCACCGGACTGTTGTTTGCACTGGTGGTCGGTGGTGCATTGGTGCTTTGGGCATTGCTGGGGCGTGATTTCCGCACCGGCAACAACCTGCTGGCGGGCATCGGACTCGGGCTGGTGGTGACCGCCATGTGGTGGGTGAGTGGCCGCCTGGGTTTTGTGGCCGAACATCCCGAAACGCTGGAAGCGGTCTTTCTGGGCAGCAACTCCGGGCGCATGGACGCACTGACCTTCACCGCACCCATGGCCTACACCCTGGACTGGCTCATCTTTTTCAGCGACACGTCCAAGGTACTGACCTTCGGAACCGTCACCGTGGCCGGCATGGTGGTCGGCGCGTTTGTGTGCGCTGTGCTGGAAGGCAGCTTCCGCTGGGAGGGATTCCGCACCACCCAGGACACGGCGTTGCACATGGCCGGTGGCGTGTGCATGGGCGTGGGCGGCGTCACGGCGCTGGGCTGCACGGTCGGCCAGGGCATGTCGGGGCTGTCCACCTTGAGCCTCACCAGCATCATCGCGGTGACCGGCATCGTGCTCGGTGCCATCGGTGGTTTCCGGTTCCAGATATGGTTGCTGGACCGCGAGTGACGCAGGAAATCAACGAACGCTTCGAGCGCCGTTTCGGCGGGCTGCGCCGACTCTACGGTGTCGACGGGGCGCAGCGCATCTTCGACGCGCACGTGGTGGTGGTGGGCATCGGCGGGGTGGGTTCGTGGGCGGTGGAGGCCCTGGCGCGCAGCGGCGTGCGGCGCCTCACCTTGATCGATCTTGATCACGTGTCCGAGTCCAACATCAACCGGCAGATCCACGCGCTGGAACCCACCTTGGGTCAGGCCAAAGCCGAAGCCATGCGTGATCGCATCGCGCTCTTTCACGCCGATTGCGTGGTGGATGTGGTCGATGATTTTGTGACGCCGGACAACTGGCCCGCCTTGCTGCACAGTGTGTCGGGTCGTGAGGGCTTGCCCTCGGCGGTCATCGATGCATGCGACCAGGTGCGTGCCAAGACCACCCTGGCCGCCTGGGCTGCAGCGCACGCCATTCCCTTTGTCACGGTGGGTGCTGCGGGCGGCAAGCGGCTCACGCACGCGGTCGATGTTGCAGACCTGAGTGAGGTCACGCACGATCCTCTGTTGGCGCAGCTGCGTTACCGCCTGCGCAAACATCACGGCGGCGCCCGCACAGGGCGCATGGGCGTGGGCTGTGTTTTCAGCCGTGAGACCGTGGCGCCACCCGACGCGTCGTGCAACATCGAAGACGTGGATGGCTCGCTGAACTGCCACGGCTACGGCTCGGTGGTGAGCGTCACTGCAGCGTTCGGCTTTTGTGCTGCCGGGTGGGTGATGAACAACCTGGCGAAAGATGTGCAAGCAATCTTGAAGAGGTCTTCAAAAGGGCCCGAAAAAGAAGCTATAATTTGAGGCTTCGCGGGATACACAATGTGCAAACAGAGTGTCGAATGTGAAGCCCTGATGGGACGTTAGCTCAGTTGGTAGAGCAGCGGACTTTTAATCCGTTTGTCGTGGGTTCGACCCCCGCACGTCCCACCAAAACACGTGAAGCCCTGATCGAAAGATCAGGGCTTTTTTGTTGCCCGCTGCATGCGCAGCAGCGGGCAAGGTGCATCGCAAGAGCTCAGCGTTTCTTGAAGAAGCCGTAGATCACCAGCAGGATGATCGCGCCGATCACCGATGCGATGAAGCCGACCAGGTCGCCCTGTCGGTAGAGGCCCAGCGCTGCGCCCAGATAGCCGGCCAGGAAAGCACCGGCCACGCCCAGCAGGGCAGTCATGATCCAGCCCATGCTGTCGTTGCCGGGTTTGAGCGCGCGTGCGATGAAACCGGCGATGAGGCCGATGAAGAGGGTGCCGAGAATGGACATCATTCGAAAAACTCCTGAGCGTTGAGGTGGATACAAAAGCACTAGAGACCGCACTCTAGCTGTTTTCCACGTTTCGCTCAGTTTGCGAACCCACAGCCGAAGCGAAAACTCAGGCGCTCACAGCCTCGATGGCTTCGGTGAGCTCCAGCCAACGGGCTTCGAGCGCTTCGTTTTCGTCGTTGACGGCCTTGAGCTGTTTGCCGTTCTTTGCGAGGTCGGCCGGGCTGAGTGGCTGTCCCATGGCGGCTTCCAGGCGCGCTTTGTCCTGCGCCAGTTGTGCCATGCGTTTCTCGGTCTGCTCCAGCTCTTTCTTGAGCGGCTTGGTCTTTTCGGCCAGCTGCTGTCGGCGCTGGGCATCGTTGCGCTTTTGCTCGGGCGCTGCCACGGCGAGCACGGCCGGAGCGCGTTGCGCATCGCGCTGTTCCTGGCGCTGTGCCTCGCGTGACTGCTTGGCCATGTCGAGCAGGTAGCGCTGGTAGTCGTCAAGGTCGCCGTCAAACGGCTCGATGCCGCCGCGCGAGACCAGCCAGAACTCGTCGCACACGGCGCGCAGCAGCGCACGGTCGTGGCTGACCAGCATGACGGTGCCTTCGAACTCGTTGAGTGCCACCGACAGGGCCTCGCGCGTGGCGAGGTCCAGGTGGTTGGTGGGCTCGTCGAGCAGCAGCAGGTTGGGGCGCTGCCAGACAATCATGCACAGCACCAGGCGGGCCTTTTCGCCGCCGCTCATGCTGCCCACGCTTTGTTTGACCTGGTCGCCGGTGAAGTTGAAGTTGCCCAGGAAGCTCCGAAGGTCCTGCTCGCGTGTGGGCTGGCCGCTCAGACGGCCTTCGGCTGTGCACTCGCGCACCAAGCGGATCATGTGTTCGAGCGGTGTGTCGGCCGGGCGGAGCACGTCGAGCTCTTGCTGTGCGAAGTATCCGATGTTGAGGCCCTTGCCCTCGGTGATCTCGCCGGCAATCGGCTGCAGATCGCGCGCGATGGTCTTGACCACAGTGGACTTGCCCTGGCCGTTGGCGCCCAGGATGCCGATGCGCTGGCCCGCCAGCACTGAGCGGCTGATGTTGCGCACGATCACGGTGGGCTCGCTGCCTTCGTCGGGCGGCGGGTAACCAAAGCTCGCGTCGCTCATGGCCAGCATCGGGTTCGGCAGGTTCTGCGGCTCGGTGAACTCGAAGGTGAAGTCGGCATCGGCCAGCACCGGGCCGATTTTTTCCATGCGCTCCAGGGCCTTCACGCGGCTTTGCGCCTGCTTGGCCTTGCTGGCCTTGGCCTTGAAGCGGTCGATGAACTTCTGCAGGTGCGCCATCTTGTCCTGCTGGCGCGAATAGGCCGACTGCTGCAGGGCCATCTGCTCGGCGCGCATGTCTTCAAAGCGGCTGTAGTTGCCGCCGTAGCGGGTGAGCTGCGCGGTGTGGATGTGGATGGTGACGTTGGTCACCGCGTCCAGAAACTCGCGGTCGTGGCTGATGACCAGCATGGTGCCTTCGTAGCGTTTGAGCCAGGCTTCCAGCCAGACCAATGCATCGAGGTCCAGGTGGTTGGTGGGTTCGTCGAGCAGCAGAAGTTCGCTGGGGCACATCAGCGCGCGGGCCAGTTGCAGGCGCATGCGCCAGCCACCCGAGAAACTGTTGACCGGGCGCTCGAGTTCGTCGGTGCGAAAACCCAGGCCGAGAATCAGTGCTTGCGCGCGGGCGGGCGCGTCGTGCGCGCCGGCGTCGTGCAGCGCCATGTAGGCGTGCGCCATGCGCTCGCCGTCGCCGCTGTCTTCCGATGCGGTCACTTCCTGCTGGGCTGCGAGCAGGGTCACATCGCCCTCGATCACGAACTGCGTGGCCGATTGTTCGGTCTCGGGCATGTCCTGCGCCACCTGCGCCATGCGCCACTGTGGTGGCACGTAGAAGTCGCCCTTGTCTTCGTGGAGGGTGTGGTTGAGCAAGCCGAACAGGCTGGACTTGCCCGCGCCGTTGCGTCCGACGAGGCCGACTTTTTCACCCGGGTTGATGGTGCAGGACGCGTTGTCGAGCAGGACCTTCACGCCGCGGCGAAGGACAAGGTTTTTCAAGGTGATCATGGAGCGGGCGTCGTTGAGGTGGGCGTCGCCGTGAGGGATTCAAGGGTGAGCAAAAGTACCTGGTCGTCGCCGGCGCTGGTGGCCATCCAGACAACTTCGAGGTGGGGAAACGCGGCTTCAAAGTGCTCGCGTTCATTGCCGATTTCCAGCACCAGCACGCCTTGGGGTTTCAGGCGGCGGGGCAGGTCGCGGATCAGGGCGCGCACGAAGTCCATGCCGTCGACGTTGCCGGCGGTGTTGCCGTCCAGCGCAAGGGCCGGCTCGGCGCGGTATTCGGGTGGCAGCGCGGCCATGCTGCGCGCGTTCACGTAAGGTGGGTTGCACAGCACCAGGTCCCAGGGGCCAGGACAGTTCTGCAGGCCGTCGGACTCCACCAGCCGGATGCGGTGCTGCAGTTCGTGGCGCGCCACGTTGATGCGGGCAACTTCGAGCGCCTCGGCGGAGATGTCGGCGCCGGTCACGCGCACATCGGGGTAGGCCAGGGCCGCGAGCACGGCCAGGCTGCCGTTGCCGGTGCACAGGTCCAGCACGTCGCGGGTTCTTTCGTCCAGCCAGGGGTCGATGGAACCTTCGGCCAGCAGCTCGGCAATGAAGCTGCGCGGCACGATGGCGCGGCGGTCCACGTGGAAAGACACGCCCTGCAGCCAGGCTTCACCAGTGAGGTAGGCGGCGGGTTCGCGGGTGTCGATGCGCCGCTGGATCAAGGCGTTCACCTCGGCCTGCTGCTCGGGCGTCACCGGGTGGCGGGCGAGGGTGTCGAGGTCGCTGTCCAGCGGCAGGCCAAGCTGCCACAGCACGAGCCAGATGGCTTCGTCGCGCGCGTTGGTGGTGCCGTGGCCATAGGCCAGTCTGGCCGCGTCCAGGCGGCGGGTGGCCGCGGCCAGCAGTTCTTTCAGTTTCACAGTGCGCTCAGTCGGGAGAGCCGGCAAGGCGGGACAGGTTGTCCAGCGTGCGGCGGTAAATGTTCTTGAGCGGTTCGATGTCGGCCACGGCCACATGCTCGTCGATCTTGTGGATGGTGGCGTTGGGTGGGCCGAGTTCGATCACCTGCGGGCAGACCTGGGCGATGAATCGCCCGTCGCTGGTGCCGCCGGTGGTGGAGAGCTCGGTCGTGATGCCGGTTTCTTTGTGGATGGCCGCACGCACGGCCTCCACCAGCGTGCCGGGAGGTGTGAGAAAGGGCCGCCCGCCCAGCGTCCAGGCGAGCTCGTAGTCGTTGCCGGGTTGCAGACCGTGGCCTGCGAGGATGTCGGCCACGCGCTGCTGCAAACCCTCGGGCGTGGACTCGGTGGAGAAACGGAAGTTGAAATCAATCACCACGGTGCCTGGGATCACATTGCTCGCGCCCGTGCCGCCGTGGATGTTGCTGATCTGCCAGCTGGTGGGCGGGAAAAACGCGTTGCCCGCGTCCCAGGTGGTCGCGACCAGTTCGGCCAGCGCGGGCGCCGCCTGGTGTATCGGGTTTCTGGCGAGGTGCGGATAAGCGATGTGGCCCTGGATGCCCTTGACAGTGAGCTTGCCGCTCAGCGTGCCGCGGCGGCCGTTCTTGATCATGTCGCCGGTGCGCTCGACCGAGGTGGGTTCACCCACGATGCACCAGTCGAGCCGCTCGCCGCGTTGTTTCAGGCGCTCGCAGACCACCACCGTGCCGTCCAGCGCCGGGCCTTCTTCGTCGCTGGTGAGCAGAAAGGCGATGTCGATGGTCGGCTCGGGATGCGCCGCCACAAACTCTTCGCAAGCCACCACCATGGCCGCCAGCGAGGCTTTCATGTCGCTCGCACCGCGGCCATAGAGCTTGCCGTCGCGGTGCGTGGGGGCGAAGGGGTCGCTGCTCCACGCGGTGGCGGGGCCCGTGGGCACCACGTCGGTGTGGCCGGCAAAGATCAGCGTGGGCTGCTGGCCCGTGCCCAGGCGCGCCCAGAGGTTGGTCACGCGGAAATCGTCGGGGCCGCTTTCGATGGTTTCGCAGCGGAAGCCCAGGGCCTCCAGACGCTGCGCAATGACCGACTGGCAGCCTTCATCGCGCGGCGTGACGGAAGCACGGGCGATGAGCTGTTCGGTCAGGCGCAGGGTGTCGGTCATGGGATCAATGTTTCACGTCGAGCGTGAACTCGGTGAAGGTGGCGTTCTCGGCCGCGTCTTCGTCGTTGGAGTTGGCGGCGTCGTTGGCCTTGATGGCATTGAAGTCGTTTTGCAAGCGCCACAGCAGGTTGTTGGGCGAATCGGCCTGGGCCAGACCTTCGTTGCGTGTGACGAGGCCGTCGTTTATGAGCCGGGCCAGATCCTGCTCGAAGCTCTGCGACCCATCGGCCAGCGACTTCTCCATGGCCTCGCGCACGCCGGAGAAGTCGGCCTTCTGGATCAGGTCGGCGATCAGCGAGGTGTTGAGCAGCACTTCCATGGCGGGCACGCGGCTGCCGGTGTGGGTGCGCAGCAGGCGCTGCGACACGATCGCGCGCAGCGCAGCGGCCAGGTCACCCAGCATGGTGGGACGCACTTCCACCGGGTAGAAGCTCAGGATGCGGTTGAGCGCCTGGTAGCTGTTGTTGGCGTGCAGTGTGGCCAGGCACAGGTGGCCCGACTGCGCATAAGCGATGGCGGCCGACATGGTTTCGCGGTCGCGAATCTCACCGATCAGGATCACGTCGGGCGCCTGGCGCAGCGCGTTCTTCAGCGCGATCTGCAGCGACGCGGTGTCCGGCCCGATCTCGCGCTGGTTCACCACCGATTTCTTGTTCTTGTAGACGTACTCGATCGGGTCCTCGATGGTGAGCACGTGACCGCTGGCCGACTCGTTGCGGTGGTCGATCATGGCCGCCAGCGTGGTGCTCTTGCCGGCGCCGGTGGCACCCACCATGAGCACCAGACCGCGCTTTTCCATCACCAGATCGGCCAGCACCGGCGCCACATTGAGCGAGTCGAGCGCGGGAATGTCGCCCGGGATGAAACGGATCACCACCGCGATGTTGCCGCGCTGGCGGAAAGCGCTCACGCGGAAATTGCCCAGCGCCTCCAGCGGCACCGCCATGTTGAGCTCGCCGGTTTCCTGCAGCTCTTCCATGCGTGTGGACGGCACGATCTCCGAGAGCAGGTTGCGCGGCGCCTCGGGAGGCAGCACCTGGCTGTTGATCGGGATGGTCTGGCCATTGATCTTGATCATGGCCGGCGCATGCGCCGTCAAATACACGTCCGAGGCCTTCTTGTCGGCCATCAGGCGCAGGATGCGCTCCATTGTTCCGCTGCTCATGCTGATCCCTTCAAGTGAATTCGTACAGTGAGGCAGGCCGCCGCGCCGGGCCGCCCCAAGCAAGGCCAGCCCCCTTGGGGGGCAGCGACCCGCGAAGCGGTGGAGCGTGGGGGCACCATGTTCAGTCTCTGAGGAGATCGTTCAAGCTGGTCTTGGAGCGCGTCTGCGCGTCCACCGTCTTGACGATGATGGCCGCGTAGGTGCTGTAGTCCTTGCCCGATGCCGTTTTCTTGGGCAGGCTGCCACTGATCACCACGCTGCCGCTCGGCACGCGGCCAAACACCACCTCGCCGGTGTCGCGGTTGAAGATGGGTGTGCTCTGGCCGAGGTACACGCCCATGCCGAGCACGGAGTTTTCTTCGACGACCACGCCTTCAACGACTTCGGAGCGCGCGCCGATGAAGCAGTTGTCTTCGATGATGGTGGGGCCGGCCTGCAACGGCTCCAGCACGCCGCCAATGCCGACACCGCCCGAGAGGTGCACGTTCTTGCCGATCTGGGCACACGAGCCGACCGTGGCCCAGGTGTCGACCATGGTGTTTTCGTCCACGTACGCGCCGATGTTCACATAGCTGGGCATCAGGATCGCGCCCTTGGCCACAAAGCTGCCGCGACGCGCCACGGCGGGCGGCACCACGCGCACGCCGGTGGCCTTCATTTCGGATTCGCTCAGGTGCGAGAACTTGGTCTTGACCTTGTCGAAGAAGCCCAGGTCACCGGCGCGCATGAGTTCGTTGTCCTTCAGGCGGAACGACAGCAGCACCGCCTTCTTGATCCACTGGTGCACCGTCCACTGGCCCACCGCCTGGCGCGTGGCCACGCGCAGGCGGCCCTTGTTCAGCTCGGCGATCACGTGTTCCACGGCATCCAGCACTTCCTTCGGCGCGGAGGCGGGGGAGAGTTCGGCGCGGTTGTCCCAGGCGTTGTCGATCAGGGTTTGCAGTTGTTGTGTCATGAGGCTGGTCGGAGAAGGGAATTGAGAGGAGAGGGGGTCAGGCGCGCCCGGCCATGAAAGCCCGGATGCGGTGCGCCGCTTCCAGGCATTCGGCGGGCTCGGCCACCAGGGCCATGCGCACACGGCCCGTGCCGGGGTTCGATCCGTTGAAGTCGCGCGCCAGATAACTGCCGGGCAGAACCGTCACATTGTATTGAGCCAGCAGGGCGCGGGCGAAGGCTTCATCAGCGCTCAGTCCCGCGGCGACGTCTGCATACGACGCCGGCACGCCGGCCCAGAGGTAAAACGAAGCGTCGGGCAGGGCCACATCCAGCACCTCGGCCAGCAACGGTGTGACCTGGGCGAACTTTTCGCGGTATTGGCGCCGGTTGTCCACCACGTGCGCTTCGTCTTCCCAGGCGGCCTTGCTGGCGGCCTGCACCACCGGGCTCATGGCGCCACCGTGGTAGGTGCGGTAGAGCAGAAAGGGCTTGACCAGCGCGGCGTCACCCGCCACAAAACCACTGCGCAGGCCGGGCACGTTGCTGCGCTTGGACAGGCTGGTGAAGCTCAGCAGGTTGCGGAAATCGGTGCGACCCAGCGCCTGCGCGGCCTGCAACCCGCCCAGCGGCGGTTCGTCGCGGAAATAGATCTCGCTGTAGCACTCATCGGATGCGATCACGAAGCCGTGCCGGTCGCTGAGTTCAAACAGCTTGCGCCACTCGTCCAGCGGCATCACCGCGCCGGCCGGGTTGCCGGGTGAACACACAAACAGCAGCTGGGTGCGGGCCCAGACCTCGGCCGGCACGCTGTCCCAGTCGGCCGCGAAGTTGCGCGCCGGGTCACTGGCCACATAGAACGGCTCTGCGCCGCCCAGCAGGGCCGCGCCTTCGTAGATTTGGTAGAACGGGTTGGGGAACACCACTGTGGCGCCCGGGCGGGTCGGGTCGATCACGGTCTGCGCGAAGGCAAAGAGCGCTTCGCGCGAGCCATTGACCGGCAGCACCTGCGTGGCCGGGTTCACCGCCACGCCGTAGCGCCGCTGCACCCAGGCTGCGCAGGCCTCGCGCAGGGCGGGCTCGCCCGCGGTGGCCGGGTAGCTGGACAGGCCGGTGTCCAGCGCGGCGGCCAGGGCCTGTTTCAAAAACACGGGTGCGGCGTGTTTGGGCTCACCGATCCCCAGGCTGATGGGCCGCAGGTCGGGGTTGGGGGTGATGTCGGCAAAGAGGCGGCGCAGCCGCTCGAAGGGGTAGGGCTGCAGGCGGGACAAAAGCGGGTTCATGCCGCGATTATCCCGGTGCCCGGCGACACCCCGGGCCTGCGGGGACGTTCGCACTCCCCGCCAAGCGCTGATCAGCGCGCGCGGGCCACTGCCTTGGCGGGTTTGCTGCGCAGGTACTGGAACAGCTGGTCCACCGACAGCACGGCGGTCATCATCAAGGTGATGGCGATCACCAGCGTGGGCAGGCGGAACGAACTGATGTAGCCCGTGCCCTGCGGAATCGCGTTGCGGCTCTCGGTGGTGCACACGAACTCGGCTGCGTACATGCCGGTGTAGTGCATGGCGCAAACCGCCACGCCCATGGCCAGGGCGGCGGCCACGCGGCGGTTGAGCGTGGGGCTGTTGAAGGCCAGCCAGAGCGCTGCCGTGGCCGCCACGACGGCGATCACGATGGAGAGCACCACCACGCCGTAGTCCCAGCGGATGTAGCCGTTGATCTTCAGCCCGAACATGCCCAGGTAGTGCATGACCACCACACTCATGCCCAGGAGCACGCCGGCCGTGACCAGGCGGAGCAGCTTGTCGGGCGATCTGGCGGCAAAGCTCACCGTCCATGACGTGGCCACGATCACGACGAGAAGTGATACGAAGGTATCCATCATGGAATAGCTGCTGCCCACGTCCATGTCGAGCGCGAGCATGCCGATGAAGTGCATGGACCACACGCCGATGCCACCCAGGGCAACTCCCACTGTGACGATGTTGGACAGGCTCTGGCGCCCGCCGCGCTGGTTCACCCGGCCGGCGGCGGTGAGCGCAACAAAGGAGCCGATGACGGCAAAGGCAAACGACAAGGCGACCAGCAGGGGGTCGAAGGCGGCGGTGACGTTGGGGTTCATGGTGAAGAGGCGACGTCCGCGGAATGGCGGGGTTCAAGCTGACGGGCGGAGCATACGGTTTGTTGGCACAAAAGTAAGCATGCCAACCTTCGTGCACTGTGAAAAACGACTCGGTCTTTGGCCTTTTCGGCAGGCTTCGGGTCCAGGCCGCCGATCCGCAGGCCCCGCGAGGCCGCGGGGTATCATTTCGCTCGCGTCGTCGGCCAAGGGCGGGCGTTCCTTCGTAGTCAGTCATCGGGCAGCGCCGTGCGTCTCAATTCCATCAAGCTCTCCGGCTTCAAGTCCTTCGCCGAACCGACCAATTTCATGCTCCCGGGCCAGCTGGTGGGCGTGGTCGGGCCCAATGGTTGCGGCAAGTCCAACATCATGGATGCGGTGCGCTGGGTTCTGGGTGAGTCCAAGGCCTCCGAGCTGCGCGGCGAGTCCATGCAGGACGTCATCTTCAACGGCACCAACACCCGCAAGCCGGCCAGCCGCTCCAGCGTGGAACTGGTGTTCGACAACAGCGACCATCGCGCCGGTGGCCAGTGGGGACAGTTCGGCGAAATCGCGGTCAAGCGCGTGCTCACGCGCGACGGCACCAGCAGCTATTACATCAACAACCAGCCGGTGCGCCGCCGCGACGTGCAGGACGTTTTCCTCGGCACCGGTCTGGGCCCGCGTGCCTACGCCATCATTGGCCAGGGCACCATCAGCCGCATCATCGAAAGCAAGCCCGAAGAGCTGCGCCTGTTCCTCGAAGAAGCCGCGGGTGTCTCCAAATACAAGGAACGCCGGCGCGAGACCGCGCACCGCCTGGCCGACACGCGCGAGAACCTCACCCGGGTCGAAGACATCCTGCGCGAGCTCAACGCCAACCTCGACAAGCTGGAAAAACAGGCCGAGGTGGCCGCGAAATACAACAACCTGCAGGCCGGCGTCACGCTCAAGCAGCACCAGCTCTGGTTCATGAAGCGCAGCGAGGCCGAGGCCGACCAGGTCAAGGTCAAAACCGACGCGGCCCAGGCGGTCAACGACCTGGAGTCGCGCACCGCCGATCTGCGCCGCATCGAGAGCGAGCTGGAAACCATCCGCCAGGCGCACTACGCCGCGGGTGACCAGGTCAACCAGGCGCAGGGCAAGCTGTACGAAGCCAGTGCCGAGGTCGGCAAGCTCGAGGCCGAGATCCGATTTGTGGTCGAAGGCCGCACCCGCGTGGAACAGCGCCTGGTGCAACTCAAGGAACAGATCGCCTCCTGGACCACGCGCAGCGAAGACGCGGCGGTGGAACTGGAGCAGCTGGCCGAATCCATGGTGCAGGCCGAGGACCAGTCGGTGGTGCTGGCCGCGCAGGGCGAAGAACAGTCGGGGGCCTTGCCCGCGCTTGAAGACAGCCTGCGCCAGGCCCAGGCCCGCGCCAACGAGCAGCGCGCCAGCGTCACCCAGGTGCAGCAGCAGATCCAGGTGCTGGCGGCCGAACAGCGCAGCATCGAGGAACAGAGCCGCACGCTCAACCAGCGCCGTGAGCGCCTGACCGCCGACCGCAACGCGCTGGCCGCGCCCGACGAAGCCCGACTGCTGAATGCGCAAGCCCAGCTCGCCAGCGCACAAGAATCGGCCGAAATGAACGACGCCGTGCTGCACGAGTTGCAGGACAGCGTGCCTCAGTTGGACGAAGCCCGCCGCGGTGCGCAGCAGGGCGTCAATCAGGAATCGGCCAAACAGGCCGACCTGTCGGCCCGCCTGGAGGCGCTCAAAGCGCTGCAGGAGAAGGTCAAAACCGACGGCAAACTGAAACCCTGGTTGGCCAAACACGGGCTCGACGGCCTGCAAGGCCTGTGGAGCCGCATCCACATCGAGACCGGCTGGGAAAACGCGCTGGAGGCCGCGCTGCGTGAGCGCCTGGGTGCGCTCGAGGTTTCTCGCCTGGACATGGTGCGTGCCATCGGCAACGACGCGCCACCCGCCAAGCTGTCCTTCTACAACCCACCGTCGGCCGGGGCCAGTCCGGCGAGCACCGGCGGCCTCAAGCCCCTGGCTTCCTGGCTGCGCCTGAACGACGCCGGCCAGCAGGCCCTGCTCGCCGAGTGGCTGCACGGCTGCCTGACCGCGCCCAGCCTCGAAGACGCCATGGCGCAGCGCACGCAGCTGCAGCCCGGCGAGGTGATCTTTGTGGCTAGCGGTCATGCGGTCACAGCGCACAGCGTGAGCTTCTACGCTCCCGACAGCGAACAGGCCGGCCTGCTGGCGCGCGCGCAGGACATCGAGAACATCGACAAGCAGCTCAAGGCGCAGGTGTTGATCAACGAGCAGGCGCGCTCCAGCCTGATTCGCGCCGAGGCCGCGTACACCGACGCGTCGCAGCGGCTGGTGAGTGCGCGGCGCGAGGCCGCCGAGTCGCGCAGCCGCGCGCACGAGTTGCAGGTGGAGGCCCTGCGCCTCACCCAGCTGGCCGAGCAGACCCGCGCGCGCAGCGAACAGATCGCGGCCGACCTGGCCGAGGTGGACGCGCAGCTCGACGAATTGCAAGAGCGCCGCGTGACCGCCGAAGCGCGGTTCGAAGAGCTCGACATGCAGCTGGCCGACAGCCAGGAGCGCCACGCGCAGCTGGACGACACGGTGATCGCGGCCGAGCGCTCGCTGAACCAGGCCCGCGAACAGCAGCGCTCGCTGGAGCGCACCGCACAAGAAGCCACGTTTGCCCTGCGCAGCCTGCAGGCGCGCCAGGCCGAGCTGCAGCGCTCGCTGGAGACCGCAGCCACACAGGAAAAGTCGCTCGCGGACGAACAACAACGCGCCGCCGACGAACTGGGCCGCCTCAACGACGCGGCCGCGCAGGCCGGCCTGCAGGACGCGCTGGCCATGAAGCTGGAGCGCGAACAGGCCCTGGGCGCGCTGCGCAGCCAGTACGACGACCTCACGGCCAAGCTGCGGGCCAGCGACGAACGCCGCCTGCAACTCGAACGCGAACTGGAGCCGCTGCGCAACCGCATCACCGATTTCCAGCTCAAGGAACAGGCCGCGCGCCTGGGCGTGGAGCAGTACAGCCAGATGCTCGACGAAGCGCAGGCCGACCTGGCCGCAGTGGCGCAGAGCATCACGGAGAACAACGTGCGCCTGCCCGGCATGCAGGGCGAGATCGACCGCCTGCACCGCGAAATCCAGGCGCTCGGCGCCGTCAACCTGGCCGCACTGGACGAACTCACCGCCGCACGCGAGCGCAAGACTTTCCTAGATGCGCAGACGGCCGATCTGGTCGAGGCCATGAACACGCTGGAAGACGCGATCAAGAAGATCGACAACGAAACGCGCGACCTGCTGGGCAGCACGTTCGAGACCGTCAACACGCACTTCGGCAAGATGTTCCCCGAGCTGTTTGGTGGCGGCAACGCGCGCCTGGTGATGACCGGTGAAGAAATCCTGGACGCCGGTGTGCAGGTGATGGCGCAGCCGCCCGGCAAGAAGAACCAGACCATCCACCTGCTCTCGGGTGGCGAGAAGGCCCTCACCGCGATCGCGCTGGTGTTCGCCATCTTCCAGCTCAACCCCGCGCCGTTCTGTCTGCTCGACGAGGTGGATGCGCCGCTGGACGATGCCAACACCGAGCGCTACGCCAAGCTGGTCACGGCCATGGCCAAAGAGACGCAGTTCCTGTTCATCAGCCACAACAAGATCGCCATGGAAATGGCCGAGCAGCTGATCGGCGTCACCATGCAGGAGCAGGGCGTCTCCCGCATCGTGGCGGTGGACATGGAATCGGCCGCCGGCATGCTCGAACCCACCTGAACAACAACACCATGAGCACACTGCAAATCAGCCTGGCCATCATCGGAGGGCTCGTGCTCGCGGGTGTGGTGGCCTACAACGCCTGGGTCACCCGCAAAAGTGCGCCGCGCCTGGCGCGCGAACGTTCGGCCCACGGTTCCGACGACGCCGCGAGCGACGAGACCGTGCCGTACTCGCCCGAAGACCTCACCGGCCATGAGATCCAGCGCATCGACCCCGTGCTGGGCGACGTGCCCGGCGCAGCCATGGCGCCCGACCCGGCCGCGATTGCCGTGGCGGCCGCCGCGGTGAGCGTCAATCCCCTGTTGCACCAGCCCGAGCGCAAACCCAGCCTGGACGCGCTGATCGACGTGATCACGCCGCTGGTGCTGGACCACCAGGTCTCGGGCGACGCGCTGCTGGCCGCGCTGCCCGGCACACGCCGCGTGGGCAGCAAGCCGTTCGCGGTCGAAGGCTTGTGTGACGCCACCGGCGAATGGGAAACCCCACGCCTGGGCCAGCGCTACCGCGCCCTGCAAGCCGGTGTACAGCTGGCCAACCGGGCCGGCGCGCTCAACGACATCGAGTTCTCCGAGTTCGTGGTGAAGGCCCAGGCCTTTGCCGACGCGGTGGGTGCGGCGCCCGAATTCCCCGACATGCGCGCCGAAGTGGCCCGCGCCCGCGAGCTCGACGCCTTTGCCAGCGGGCACGACGCACAACTGGGCTTCACCCTGCGCGCCCGCCGCGCCGCCTGGAGCCCGGGCTATGTGGCGCAGCATGCCGCCAAGCTCGGCTTTGTGGCGGGTGCCTTGCCCGGCCGCATGGTGCTGTCGGGCAGCGAGAGCGGGCAGGCGCCCATCCTGAGCCTGGTGTTCGACCCGCAGGCCGCCATGGCCGAAGACCCCGAACAAAGCGCCTTGCGCGAGGTGGCGTTGTCGCTGGAAGTCACACACGTGCCGCGCAGCGAACAGCCCTTTGTGCGCATGCGCCAGGCGGCCAAGGCGCTGGCCGAGGCCATGGACGGTGTGGTGACCGACGACGCGGGCCAGCCGCTGTCCACCGACACCATGGACGGCATCGGCGCCGACCTGGAAAGCCTGTACGACGCGCTGGACAGCCGCGATCTCGCAGCTGGCTCGCCCCAGGCCAGACGACTCTTCTCCTGATCCATGACACCTGACCTGTTCGCCGCCGAGCCCTCGCCGGCCGAGCGTGCCGCGCAACTGCGCGCCCAACTCCACCACCACGCCCACCGCTACTACACCCTCGACGACCCGGAAATCCCCGACGCCGAGTACGACCGGTTGTTCCGCGAACTGCAGGCCATCGAGGCCGCGCACCCCGAGCTGCTGACCAGCGACTCCCCGACCCAGCGCGTGGGAGGCCGGGTGCTGGATGCGTTCACGCCGGTGCGCCACCGCGTGCCCATGCTGTCGATCAACACGGAAACAGACACCGAGCCCAGCGGTGCGCGCAACTTCGACACCCGCGTGCGACGAGCCCTGGGACTCACCGACGCCGATGCGCCGGTGGACTACGTGGCCGAACTCAAGTTCGACGGACTGGCCATGAGCCTGCGCTACGAGGGCGGTGTGCTGGTGCAGGCCGCCACGCGCGGTGACGGTGAGGTGGGCGAAGACGTCACCACCAATGTGCGCACCATCCAGCAGGTGCCGCTTCGTCTGCCGGCCGACGCGCCGGCGGTGCTTGAAGTGCGCGGCGAGGTGTACATGCGGCGCGACGACTTCGATGCGCTCAACGAGAAGCAGCGCGCCAAGATCGCCGCCGGCGCGAAAGGTGAAAAGACGTTTGTGAACCCGCGCAACGCCGCCGCCGGCGCGGTGCGGCAGCTCGACTCCGGCATTGCCGCCCAGCGGCCTTTGAGCTTCTTCGCCTACGGCCTCGGCGAAATCACACCGCCCGACCAGGGCGGGCCCGCGTTCGTGACCCACTTCGAGCTGCTCATGCAGCTCAAGGGCTGGGGTTTCCCGGTGGCCGAGCAGACCGCCCTGTGCAGCGGCGCAGACGCCCTTGTTGCTTTTCACCAGCGCATTGGCGCCAGCCGCGACCAGCTGCCCTACGACATTGACGGCGTGGTCTACAAGGTCAATTCGTTGGCACTGCAGCGGCAACTGGGCTTTGTCACCCGCGAGCCGCGCTGGGCCGTGGCGCACAAATACCCCGCGCAGGAACAGCTCACCACCGTGCTGGCCATCGACGTGCAGGTGGGCCGCACCGGCAAGCTCACGCCGGTGGCCAAACTGGCGCCGGTGTTCGTGGGCGGCGTGACGGTGACCAACGCGACGCTGCACAACGAGGACGAGGCACGCCGCAAGGACGTGCGCGTGGGCGACACGGTGATCGTGCGCCGTGCGGGCGATGTCATTCCCGAGGTGGTGTCTGTGCTGCTTGACAAGCGCGTGGGCGACCCTGAACCCTTCAGCCTGCCCCGCCAATGCCCGGTGTGCGGCAGCGATGCCGTGCGCGAAGAAGGCGAGGTGGACTACCGGTGCTCCGGCGGGCTGTTCTGCGGCGCCCAGCGCAAGCAGGCCCTGCTGCACTTCGCCCAGCGCCGCGCGGTGGAAATCGAGGGCCTGGGCGACAAGCTGGTGGAGCAGCTGGTGGACGCGGGCGTGGTCAAGACCCTGCCCGACCTGTACCGCCTGGGTCTCACGTCGCTGCTGGCGCTGGACCGCATGGCCGAGAAGTCGGCGCAGAACATCCTGGCGGCCTTGGAGAAGTCCAAACGCACAACGCTGCCGCGTTTCCTGTTCGGCCTGGGCATCCGCCACGTGGGCGAAGCCACCGCCAAGGAGCTCGCGCGCCATTTCGGCCAGCTCGATCGGATCATGGACGCCAGCCTCGAAGCCCTTTCCGAGGTGAACGATGTGGGCCCGGTGGTGGCGCAAAGCATCCGCACCTTCTTCGACCAGCCGCACAACCGCGAGGTGGTGGAGCAGTTGCGCGCCTGCGGGGTGACCTGGGAGGAGGGCGAACCCGCCGAGCGCGCACCCCAGCCGCTGGCGGGCAAGACCTTCGTGCTCACCGGCACCTTCCCCACGCTCAAGCGGGAGGACGCCAAGGCCATGCTGGAAGCCGCCGGCGCCAAGGTGGCGGGCTCGGTGAGCAAGAAGACCGACTACGTGGTGGCCGGTGCCGAGGCCGGCAGCAAGCTGGACAAGGCGAACGAGCTGGGTGTTTCGGTGTTGGACGAGGCCGGCATGCTGGCCTTGCTGGGCTCGATCACTTGAACTTGTAGTAATCCCGGTTGAGCACCGCCGCAATGGCGGTGACTTCTTCGGGGAAGAGCTGCAAGTTCAGCTGGGTGCTGCAGTTCTCCACCATGCCGCGCAGCAGGCCGGCGTTGTTGATGCGGCCTTGCGGGCGGTAGATGGTGCTGCCGTCGCCGCCGACCTTGCCGGTGTGGCACTGGGTGCACTTGTTTTCTGCGATGAGCTTGGCGCCCAGGGCCAGGTCGGCGCCTTTGAAGATCTCGGCGCCCTGGGCCTGCGCCAATGCGGGCACGAACAGGGCGAGGGCGAGCAGGGTGGTCTTCATGGGTTCTCCTCGGGTGGTCGCGTGGGGTGTCGTGATCAGCGAAACTAAACCCATCTCCTCCGCTTGTCCAACCCATGACCGTTCACACCATCCTGAAAATGGGCGATCCGCGCCTGCTGCGCCACGCCCAGCCCGTCACCCGTTTCGACACATCCGAGCTGCACCAGCTGGTGGTGGACCTGCAGGACACCATGGTCGCCGCGAATGGTGCCGGCCTGGCCGCGCCGCAGATCGGGGTGGACCTGCAGGTGGTGCTGTTCGGCAGCGGCGCACCCAACCCGCGCTACCCCGATGCGCCGGTGGTGCCGCGCACCGTGCTGGTGAATCCGGTCATCACGCCCTTGGGTGACGAAGAGGAAGAGGGCTGGGAAGGCTGTCTGTCGGTCCCCGGCTTGCGGGGCGTGGTGCCGCGCTGGCGGCGCATCCGTTACCAGGGATTTGACGAGCGAGGGCAGGTCATCGACCGCGAGGCCGAGGGTTTCCACGCGCGGGTGGTGCAGCACGAGTGCGACCACCTCTGGGGCACGCTCTACCCCATGCGCGTGCGCGACTTCACGCGCTTTGGCTTCACCGAGGTGCTGTTTCCCGGGCTGGATGCCGGCGAAGACGATTGAAACAAACCGTCGCGCGATTGAAATGAATTGACATGTTCGGGCGGGCACATCGACTAGAGTCGGCCCCGGGTCAAACCAAACAACTGGGATTCCTTTTCATGAAGCACTTGCTTGCCGTGACGGCGTGCGCGGCACTGCTCGGCGCCTGCAGCGTGACCAAGCCGCCCGCCGAAATGGCTGTGGACTTGCCGTCCACCTGGTACGCGCCACCCCTGGCCCACCAGGGCAGCACGCAGGCACTCACCACCTGGTGGAGCCGGTTCGACGACCCGGTGCTCACCGACTGGATTCACCGCGCACAAGCTCAGAGCCCGACGATCGCGACGGCCAGAGCGCAGGTGTTTGCTGCCCGCGCGACGCGGTTCGGCGTGGAGGCGCAAAACGGGCCCCAGGTGAACGCGGTGGCCAACGCCACCCGTGGCATCACCGACCCGACCATTCCACTGGGTACCTCGCTGAGCGCGGGACTGCAGGCTTCGTGGGCGGTCGGGCTCTGGGGCGAGAGCACCGCCCGCCTGGGCAGCGCACAGGCGCAGCAAGACGCGGCGGGAGCTGGCTGGCACGAGGCCCGGGTGCTGGTGGCGTCCGAACTGGCACAGCTCTATTTTTCGCAGCGCCTGTGCCGTGAACAGCTCGCGGTGGCCCTGCGCGACCGCGACTCGCGCGCCATCACGGCGCAGAACAACAGCACCTCCGAGCGCGCCGGCCTCACCGCACCGGCGGTGGCTGCGCTGGCGCGCGCCAGTGGCGCGGAGAGTGCTGCGCGCTACCGGCAACAGGAAGAGACCTGCGAGCGGCAGGTGAAGTCGCTCACCGCGCTCACCGGCGTGCCCGAGCCCGAGGTGCGCCAGCGTCTGGCCGGCGCGCCGGCCTTGTTGGCGTCGGACCGTCTGGAGAACATGTTGACGGTGAGTGCCGTGCCCGCCGAGGTGATCCGCCAGCGGCCCGATGTCTACCGCGCGCAGCGCGAACTGGTGGCCGCGAGCGAAGACGTGGGTGTGGCCAAGGCTGCGTTGTTGCCCGGCCTGTCGCTCTCCGGCAGCCTGTTGCGCAACCGGCTTTCGGGTGGTGGCACCACGGCCACCTTCAACACCTGGGCCATTGGCCCGATCAGCCTGAGCCTGCCTCTGCTGGGCCGTGATGCCCTGCGCGCCAGCACCGACAGCGCGCAGGCGCGCTACGAATCGGCAGCCATCGCGTACGCGAGCACCCTGCGCCAGGCCGTGGCCGAAGTGGAGCAGGCCCTGGTCACCCTCTCCAGCTTGCGCGAGCGCGAGGCGTCCACGGTGACCGCGGTGGCCGGCTACGAGCAGTCGCTCAAGGGCACCGAAGCGCGCTACCGCGTGGGACTGGCCAACCTCAACGAGCTGGAAGAAGCGCGCCGCCTCAAGCTCAATGCCGACAGCAGCGCGGTGAGCCTGCAGCAAGAACGCATCAACGCCTGGATCCAGCTCTACGTCGCACTGGGCGGCGGCTTTGATCCCGTGAACAACCCCAACGCACTCAAAGACCCCGCATGAACGCCACAACTTCCCCATCGCGCAAACGCTGGCTCTGGCTGGCCATCGCTCTGGCCCTGGTATTGCTGGTGGTCTTCTGGATGTTCATCAAGACGCCCGCGGCGGCCGATGACGGCGCGCCCGCCGCCGACGCAGGCCCCAAACCCTCGCTCACCGTGACGGTGGCCCTGCCCGAGCGCAGCAGCCTGCCGATCCGACTGCAGGCCAACGGCAACATCACCGCCTGGCAAGAGGCCAGCGTGGGCGCCGAACTCAACGGCCTGCGGCTGGCGTCGGTGAACGTGAACGTGGGTGATGTGGTGCGCAAGGGCCAGGTGCTGGCCGAGTTCGCGCGCGAAACCACGCAGGCCGACAGCCTGCAAAGCCGCGCCAGTTTGATGCAGGCCGAGGCCAGTTTCGAAAACGCCAAGGCCGACGCCGACCGCGCGCGTTCCATCCAGGACAGTGGAGCGCTCTCCGCGTCGCAGGTGGCGCAGTACCTCACGCAAGAAAAGGTGGCGCGCGCGCAGCTGGAAGCCGCCAAGGCGGTGCTGAGCGCGACCGAAATTCGCCTGGGCAACACCAAGGTGCTCGCGCCCGACGACGGCGTGATTTCGGCGCGCGGTGCCACCGTGGGCGCGGTGGTGAGTGCGGGGCAGGAGCTGTTCCGCCTGGTGCGCCAGAGCCGCATGGAATGGCGCGGCGAAGTCACGCCCAGCGAGGTGGGGCGCGTGCAAAAGGGACAGGAGGTGAAGGTCACGGCGGCCAGCGGGCTGGAGATCTCGGGCCGTGTGCGTGCGATTGCACCGAGCGCCGACCCACAGACGCGCAACATCCTGGTGTTTGTGGACCTGCCTCGCAACGACCAGCTGAAGGCGGGCACCTTTGCCAAGGGCTTCTTCGAACTGGGGCAGAGCGACGCGCTCACCGTGCCCGGCGAATCCATCGTGGTGCGCGACGGCAGCAACTACGTGTTCGTGATCGACCCGCAGAACAAAGCCAGCCAGCGCAAGGTGCAGACCGGGCGCCGCGTGGGCGAGCGGGTCGAGGTGCTCGAAGGCGTGAAGGCCGACGAGCCGGTGGCGGTGCAGGGCGCGGGCTTCCTGAACGACGCTGATCTCGTCAAAGTGGTGAAGTGAGGACCGGGCCATGAACGTCTCAGCCTGGTCCATCAAGAATCCAATCCCGGCGTCGATGCTGTTCTTCATGCTGACGCTGGCGGGCCTGTTCTCGTTCAGCCAGATGAAGGTGCAGAACTTCCCCGACCTGGACGTGCCCAACATCACGGTGAGCGCCAGCCTGCCCGGCGCCGCGCCCAACCAGCTTGAAAACGACGTGGCGCGCGTCATCGAGAACAGCCTGGCCTCGCTGCAAGGCATCAAGCACATCACCACCAAGGTGCAGGACGGCGCGGTCACCATCACCACCGAATTCCGAATCGAGAAGAACACGCAGGAAGCGCTGGACGATGTGCGCTCGGCCGTGGCCAAGGTGCGCGGTGATTTGCCCGCCGACCTGCGCGAGCCCATCATCAACAAGGTGGAACTCGCCGGCGGTGCGGTGCTGGCCTACACCGTGTCGTCCGACAAGATGGACGCGGAAGCGATCTCGTGGTTTGTCGAGAACGACATTTCCAAGCTGCTGCTCTCGGTGCGCGGCGTGGGCGCCATCAACCGCGTGGGCGGGGTGGACCGCGAGGTGCAGGTGCTGCTGGACCCGTTGAAGCTGCAGGCGCTGGGCGCGAGCGCGGCCGATGTGTCGCGGCAGCTGGCCAAGGTGCAGATCGAGAGCGCCGGCGGCCGCGTGGACCTGGGCGGCAGCCAGCAGCCGCTGCGCACCTTGTCGTCGCTTCAATCGGCTGAGGAGCTGTCCCGGCTGGAGTTGTCGCTGTCGGACGGCCGGCGGGTTCGCCTGGACCAGATCGCCACCATCAAGGACACGGTGGCCGAACCCACGGCCGCGGCGTTTCTGAATGGCAAGCCGGTGGTGGGCTTTGAAGTGGCACGCAGCCGCGGCGCCAGCGAAATCGAGGTGGGCAACGGCGTGCGCGAAAAGCTCAAGGATCTGCAGGCCGCGCGGCCCGACCTGAGCATCACCGAATCGTTCGACTTCGTCACCCCGGTGCAGGAGGAGTTCGACGGTTCGATGATCCTGCTGTACGAAGGCGCCATCCTGGCCGTGCTGGTGGTGTGGCTCTTTTTGCGCGATTTCAGGGCCACCGTGGTCTCGGCCGTGGCGCTGCCGCTCTCGGCCATTCCGGCCTTCATCGGCATGCACTACATGGGCTTCACCATCAACGTGGTGACGCTGCTGGCCATGTCGCTGGTGATCGGCATTCTGGTGGACGATGCGATCGTGGAGGTGGAGAACATCGTGCGCCACATGCGCATGGGCAAGACGCCGTACCAGGCATCGATGGAGGCTGCCGACGAGATTGGCCTGGCGGTGATTGCGACGACTTTTGCGCTGATCGCGGTGTTCCTGCCCACGGCCTTCATGTCGGGCATTCCGGGCAAGTTCTTCAAGCAGTTCGGCTGGACCGCGTCGTTCGCGGTGTTCGCCTCGCTGGTGGTGGCGCGCGCACTCACGCCCATGATGGCGGCCTACCTGCTCAAGCCGGTCGTGATGGCCAAGGACATGCCGCGCTGGGCGCGCAGCAACCGGGTGGCCGGTGCGTTCTGGCGCTGGATGACCAACCAGGACGAACCGGCCTGGCTCAACACCTACCAAGGCTGGGCGGCGTGGTGCATCCGCCACCGCTGGTTCACCATGATCGGCGCCGGGGTGTTCTTCGTGGGCTCGCTGATGCTGATTCCGCTGCTGCCGCAGGGCTTCATTCCGCCCGACGACAACTCGCAGACGCAGGTCTACATCGAGCTGCCACCGGGCGCCACGCTGCAGCAGACCGTGGCGACGGCTGAGCGGGCGCGGCTGCTGGTGATGGATGTGCCGCACGTGAAGTCGGTCTACACCACGATCGGTTCGGGTTCGGCCGGCTCCGATCCGTTTGCGCCGCAGGGCACGGCCGAGTCGCGCAAGGCCGCGCTCACGATCCAGCTCGATGCGCGTGGCACGCGCCCGCGCAAACAGATCATCGAAAACCAGATGCGCGCGGCCATGTCCAACCTGCCGGGCGTGCGCAGCAAGGTGGGCCTCGGCGGCTCGGGTGAAAAATACATCCTGACGCTGACCGGCAACGACGCCGCCGCGCTCACCGCCGCAGCCA
This sequence comes from Hydrogenophaga sp. RAC07, assembly GCF_001713375.1. Lineage (NCBI taxonomy): Bacteria > Pseudomonadati > Pseudomonadota > Betaproteobacteria > Burkholderiales > Comamonadaceae > Hydrogenophaga > Hydrogenophaga sp. RAC07. The sequence goes on along the minus strand of NZ_CP016449.1, from coordinate 1,878,011 downwards.
CCGCGATCGAACGCGACCTGCGCACCATTGGCGGTGTGGGCAGCGTGCAGTCCACCGCGTCGCTGGTGCGAACCGAAATCAGCGTCACGCCCGACCTGGCCCGCGCCGCCGACATGGGCGTGACCAGCAGCGCGATCGCCGAGACGCTGAGGATTGCCACCGTGGGCGACTACGACACGGCCTTGCCCAAGATGAACCTGCCGCAGCGGCAGATCCCCATCGTGGTCAAGCTCGATGCCGCAGCGCGCGGCGACCTGGATCTGCTGGCCCGTCTGGCGGTGCCGGGCAGCAAGGGCCCGGTGATGCTGGGACAGGTGGCCACGCTCAGCTTCGGCGGCGGCCCGGCGGTGATCGACCGCTACGACCGCGCGCGCAACATCAACTTCGAGGTGGAGCTGGCCGGCATTGCGCTGGGCGACATGAAGAACGCGGTGGAGAAGTTGCCGAGCCTGCGCAACCTGCCGCCGGGCGTGTCGGTGCTGGAGATTGGCGACGCCGAGGTGCAGGGCGAGCTGTTCGCCAGCTTCGGCCTGGCAATGCTCACCGGTGTGCTGTGCATCTACATCGTGCTGGTGTTGCTGTTCAAGGCCTTCCTGCACCCGGTCACCATCCTGGCGGCGCTGCCGCTGTCGTTGGGCGGTGCGTTTGTGGCGCTGCTGCTGGCGGACAAGAGCTTCTCCATGCCCTCGTTGATCGGTCTGATCATGTTGATGGGGGTGGCCACGAAGAACTCGATCCTGCTGGTGGAGTACGCCATCGAGGCACGGCGCGAGCACGGCATGAACCGGCTCGACGCGATCCTGGACGCCTGCCACAAGCGCGCGCGCCCGATCGTGATGACGACGATTGCCATGGGGGCGGGCATGTTGCCGATTGCGATTGGTTGGGGTGCCGCCGACAGCAGTTTCCGCTCACCGATGGCGGTGGCGGTCATCGGCGGTCTGATCACATCGACCTTCCTCAGCCTCTTGGTGATCCCGGCGGTGTTCACGCTGGTCGACGATGTGTCGATCTGGTTTGCCGGGCTCTTGGGTCGCAAGCCACCTCGCCCTGACGCCGGGGAGGCTGTTCGCGCCTAGGGGTTGGCGGGCTCGCGAGCTTGCGCGGCTACAGGCGTGACAGGCGCTTGAGCGCTTCCTGCAAGGTGTCGTCTCTTTTTGCGAAGCAGAAACGCACCACGCGCTGATCAAACCCGTTGCCGTAGAAGGCCGAGAGCGGGATCGCGGCCACGCCGATTTCCTTGGTGAGCCACTGGCAAAAGTCGCCCTCGGGCAGGTCGCGTTCGGGCACGGCCAGGCTGGAGATGTCGACGCACTGGAAGTAGGTGCCTTCGCCCGCGAGCATGCGAAAACGCGTGGCGGCGAGGCCCTCGCGGAACAGGTCGCGCTTGCGTTGGTAGAACGCGCCGAGTTCGAGGTAGGGCGCGGGGTTGGCCATGTAGGTGGCCAGGGCGTGCTGAACCGGTGTGTTCACCGTGAACACGTTGAACTGGTGCACCTTGCGGAACTCGGCGGTGAGCGCGGCGGGTGCGACCACGGTGCCCACCTTCCAGCCGGTCACGTGATAGGTCTTGCCGAAGCTGCTGACGATGAAGGCGCGTGCCGCCAGGCCCGGAAAACGCGCGGCACTCTGGTGTTGTTGCCCGTCGAACACCATGTGCTCGTACACCTCGTCGCTGATCAGCAGCACGTCGGTGGGCGCGAGCAGGTCTTGCAGGCGCTGCATGTCGGCCGCGCTCCACACGGTGCCGCTGGGGTTGTGCGGGCTGTTGATGACGATGGCGCGAGTGCGCGGTGTCATGGCGGCTGCGATGCGGTCGAAGTCGGGGCGGAAGCTGCCGGTTGTGAGCGGCACGCGCACCGGCACACCACCGGCCAGTTCGATGTTGGGCACGTAGCTGTCGTAGCAGGGCTCCAGCACGATGACCTCGTCGCCGGGGTGCACCACCGCCAGCAGGGCAGTGAGGATGGCCTGGGTGGCGCCTGCGGTCACGGTGATCTCGGTGGCCGGGTCGCAAGCGAGGCCGTACAGCGCCAGCATCTTGTCCGCCATGGCCTGGCGCAGCGCGGGCACGCCCGGCATGGGCGGGTACTGGTTGTGGCCGGCCTGCATGGCCTGGGTGACCGCGTCAAGCAAGGCCGGGTCGCAACCAAAGTCGGGAAAGCCCTGGCCCAGGTTGACCGCCTTGTGCTCGGTGGCCAGGGCCGACATGACGGTGAAGATGGTGGTGCCCACGTCGGGCAGGCGGGAGGAGAGGGCGGGTGTGCGGGGTGGATTCGGGCTCATGGGTTCACAACTCGTAGTCATCGGGGGTGCCGCTCATGGCGCGCATCACTTGGTCTCTGGTCAGGCGTGCACTCAACAGTTCGGCAAAACGCAGCACAAAGTGGCGCAGGTAGGTCCCGCGCTTGAAGGCCACGCGCGCGAGGTTGTGGCCAAACAAATCAGCGGCAGGGCGGGACACGAGGTCGGGTGTCTGGTTGTCGCCGGCCATGGCCATTTCGGCCACGATGCCCACGCCCATGCCCAGCTTCACGTAGGTCTTGATCACGTCGGAGTCGATGGCCTCCAGCACGATGTTGGGCTGCAGGTGGCGCAGGGCAAATGCCTGGTCGATGCGGGTGCGGCCGGTGTAGCTCGGGTGGTAGGTGATCAGCGGCACCTGGGCCAGGTCTTCGTGCGTGATGCGCTCGCGCTCCAGCAACGGGTGGTCGAACGGAAACACCAGCACGTGTTGCCATTCGTAGCAGGGCAGGGTGACGAGCTCGGGGTAGTTCACCAGCGACTCTGTGGCCATGCCGATCTCGGCCACTTCTTCCATCAGCATCCTGGCGACCTGGTCGGGCGAGCCCTGGTGCAGGCTGATCGCCACCTTGGGGTAGGCCTGGCGAAGCGCGGCCACCGGGCCGGGCAACACATAGCGCGCCTGGGTGTGGGTGGTGGCGATGGAGAGCGTGCCACTGTCCTGCGCCGAATACTGTTCGCCGATGCGCTTGAGGTTGTTGACCTCGCGCAAGATGATCTCGATGCTCTTGAGCACCTGCAAACCCGGCTCGGTCACGCGCTTGATGCGTTTGCCGTGGCGCGCAAAGATCTCGATGCCGAGCTCGTCTTCCAGTTCGATGATGGCCTTGGACACGCCGGGTTGCGAGGTGTGCAGGGCCTTGGCGGCTTCGGTCAGGTTCAGGTTGCGGCGCACGGCCTCCTGCACGAAGCGGAACTGGTGCAGGTTCATGGCCCGGTCTCCAACGCAATCTGCGCGAGCAGCGCGGTCAGGCGCGGGTCTTCACCCGCGGCAGGCAACTGCTCGAATCGCACCTGGGGGTGGCTCTCGGCCAGGTCTTTCATCAGCACCGGCAGGTCTTCGCGTGCGTGTTTGCCCATGCCGAAGAACAGCGGCAGAACCCGCACGCGCGTGGCGCCGGCGTCGACCATCTGGCGCACCGCGGTGGCCATGTCGGGCTCACACAGTTCGAGGTAGGCGCACGACACAGCCGCCGCCGGGGCGCTGCGCGCAATCTGCTGCGCCACCGACTCCACCGGCAGGCGCCACAAGGGGTCGCGCGACCCATGGGCAAACACGATCACACCAAGCATGGACACGCTACCTTCGCAAGACGAGCCAGCCAAACGCGGCCAGCGAAAACACCGAATAGATCAACGCGGGTGATGCCGCCGCCAGCCAGGGCTGCCAGGCATTGAGGTTGCCGATGTAGCCAAACACGTTGTTGAGCAGGAAGAAGCTGATGCCGATCATCACGCCGCCGAACACGTAGGCGGTGATGCTGCCCGAGCGGAAATGCAGGTAGGCAAAGGGCAGGGCGAGCACCACCATCACGAGGCAGCTCAGCGGATAGAACACCTTGCGCCAGAACTCGATCTCGTAGCGCTGCGCCGTCTGCCCGTTGGCTTGCAGGTGGCGGATGTAGCCGAACAGATCCGTCGTGCGCATGGTCTCGGGCTTGAGCAGCGCCACCGACACCATCTCGCTGTTGATGCCGCTGGGCCAGCGGAAGGTCTCCAGCGCACTGCGCACGATGCGTGCCGAGGCCTGGCCGGCGGTGTCGAATTCGCGGCGCTGCACCTGACGCAGGGTCCACGAATCGTCCACTTCGATCTGTCCGGAGGCCGCGGTCAGTGTGGACACCAGCGAACCCTGGTTGTTGAACTCGAAGATGCGCACGTTGCCCAGTTCCCCTTGCGAGGACATGGAACCCACGTTGACCGAGAAGTTGCTGTAAGGCTGGCGCTCCTTGAGCCAGGCCCCCGTCTGGCCGATGCTGATGTTGCCCTGGTAACGTGCCTTGAGCAGTTGCGCAGTGCGGTCCGCCAGCGGGGCCAGGTAGTCGCCCATGGCAAAGGTGAGCGCCACAAACACCACGCCCAGGCCGAGCAAGGTGCGCAGCGCGCGCCATGGCCCGAGCCCGCTGGTGCGCAGGATGGTGTATTCGGAGCCCTGGGCCAGCCGCGCCAGCACAAACACCGCGCCGATCAGCACCGAGATCGGCAGCAGCTCGTAGATGCGGTTGGGCATGAGCAGGCCCACGTACAGCAGGGCGTGGGGCACCTCGTACACCACCTTGGCGTCCAGCGCCGACGGTTTGCCCAGCGCCGGCAGCTCGTCCACAAAGTCGAAGAAGAAAAACAGTGACAGAAAGGCCAGCAGCACGAAGCCCACCGCCACAAAGATCTCGCCGTAGATCAGGCGCCGGATCGTCCTCATGCCGCGACTCCTTGAGCCGCTGCGTTGCGCCGGCTGTTGATCCAGCTGCGCAGGCTCACGTTGTAGTGCCGCTTGGTCAGCCACAGCACGGTCAGCACGAACACCCCGCCGTGCAGCATCAGCATGAAAGCGCCCAGGCTCACCAGTCCGCCCGCGACCCAGCTCTGGCCGAGGTTGAGCAGGTTGTAATAAAACACGAACGAGAACAGGGTGAAGAAGAGGTTGCCGCCGCGGCCTGCGCGCGGGTTGCCCGCGGTCGTGGCCAGGGCGATCAACACAAAGTTGAGCGCGGTGAGTGCCATGCCGATGCGCCAGCCCAGTTCACCCAGGTTGGCCCGGTCGGGCTCGGTGATCAACAGCAAGGTGCTGCGCGACTTGAGTTGTTGTGTGCCCCGTTCCCCGATCGCGCTCGATCCGATCTGCGTGCCGTAGCTCTGGAATTCGCTGACTTTCAAACCGCTGCCATCGGCCGCTGTTTCCAGTCGCTGGCCGTTGTTGAGCATCAGGAACTGCTGGTCTCTCACCCATTCAATGCGGCCCGATCGGGCCGATGTGACGGTCTCGCGGCCGTCGTCTTCGGTACTTGAGATGAAGATGTTGCGGCCTTCGGTGCCACCGGCCGTGTCCTTGTCGATGAAGAAGACGCGCCGGCCACTCGACGATTCCTGAAACTGGCCAGGCGCCACGCGCTCCAGATCGCCGCGGCGCTCGAAACGGCTGCGCAGGTTGTCGGTTTGCTGGTTGGCCCAGGGCCAGACAAAAAACACCATCAGCGTGATGACCGCCAGGATCGGCCACGAGAAGCGCAGCACCGGCCCGAGAAAGCCCCCGAGCGAGCGGCCGCTGGAGAACCAGATGATCATTTCGCTGTCGCGGTACATGCGCGAGAGCGTGAAGACGATGGCCACGAACAGGGCCAGCGTGAGGATGGTGGGCATGCGGCCGATGACGGTGTAGCCCAGCACCAGCGCGATCTCTTGCGGGTTCACGCTGCCCCGAGAAGCCAGGCCGAGTGTGCGGATCAGCAGCATCGTCAGCACGATGGTGAAGAGGACCACCAGGGTGGCCCCGAAGCTGCGCGCCAGCTCTCTGCGGATGGAAGAATGAAATAACATCGATTGCTACAAGGAAAACACGATTATGGACTTCGAACTCAAATCCCTCAGCGCTGCACAAGCGGCCCAACTGCCTGTCGACGCGCTGCTGGTGTTGGTGCCCGACACGACCCCGACCATGAAGTCCGCCGACCAGGCCCTGACCCGACTGGTGGCCCAGGCGGTCGAGCACAAAGACCTGGAAAGCGGCGTGGCCAAGATGCTGGCCTGCTACCGTCCGGAAGGCTTCAAGGCTTCGCGCGTCACGCTGGTGCGCTCCGGGGATGGCTCTGCCGCGTCGGTTCGCAAGGCCGTGTCGGCCGGCATGGGCTCGCTCAAACAACCCGGCATCCAGAAACTCGCCGTGGTGTTCAGCCTGATCGACGCCACCGACGACGCCGTGCGCGCCGCCATGCAGGCCTGTGCGGACGCTACCTACTGCTACACCACCACCAAACCGAGCGCCAAGGCGCGCATCGTCAAGCACGTGGTGCTGGGTGTGACCAAGGCTGCCGACGCGCAGCGCGGCTTCAACATCGGCAAGGCACAAGTGGCGGGTGTGGAGTTCGCCAAGGAATGGGCCAACCGCCCCGCCAACCACGCCACCCCCACCATGCTGGGCGAAGCCGCGCGCAAGCTTGGCAAGCACCCCGGCTTCAAGGTGGACGTGCTCGGCCCCAAGCAGGTGGAAGCGCTGGGCATGGGTTCGTTCCTGTCGGTCGCTCGCGGCTCGGTGGAGCCACTGCGCTTCATCGTCATGCACTACAACGGCGGCGCCAAGGGCAGCGCGCCCGTGGTGCTGGTGGGCAAGGGCATCACGTTCGACACCGGGGGCATCTCCATCAAGCCCGCCGCCGACATGGACGAGATGAAGTTCGACATGGGCGGCGCGGCCAGCGTGCTGGGCACCTTCGCGGCGCTGGCCGAACTCAAGCCCGCCATCAACGTGGTGGGCCTCATTCCCAGCTGCGAGAACATGCCCGACGGCCAGGCCGTGAAGCCCGGTGACGTGGTCACCAGCATGAGCGGGCAGACCATCGAGATTCTCAACACCGACGCCGAAGGCCGGCTCATCCTGTGCGACGCGCTGACCTACGCCGCGCGTTTCAAACCGCGCAGCGTGGTCGACATCGCCACGTTGACTGGCGCCTGCGTGATCGCTCTGGGTGGTGTGCGCTCGGGCTTGTTTTCGGCGCGCGACGATCTGGCGCAGGCCCTGGCCAGCGCGGGTGACAAGTCGCTCGACCTGTGCTGGCGCATGCCGCTGGACGACGAGTACGCCGACGGCCTCAAGTCCAACTTTGCCGACATGGGCAACGTGGCTGGCCGCGCGGGCGGTGCCATCACGGCCGCCAAGTTCCTCCAGAAATTCGCCACCGAACTGCCCTGGGCCCACCTGGACATCGCGGGCACGGCGTGGAAGAGCGGGGCGGCGAAGGGGTCCACCGGACGGCCTGTGCCCCTGTTGCTGCAGTACCTGATTGATCAGGCCGAGGCGCCCGCCAAGGCTGTCTCATCGGCCAAGCCATCGGCCCGCCGCTCCACCAAAGCCTGAGGCCGCGAGTGCCCGACGTCGCTTTTCACTTCAACGCGCCCGACCGGGTGGGCTATGCCTGTCGCTTGCTGCGCAAGGCCTACTTGCGAAACGCGCGTCTGTTCGTGTGGGTGACTGAAGGCGATCTCGCCCGGCTCGACACAGCGCTGTGGACCATGGGCGCGGGCGAGTTCGTGCCCCATTGCCGCAGCGACGACCCCGAGACCGTGACCGCACGGTCGCCCATCCAGATTGGTCACCAACTGCCCGGGCAACGCGGTGACCTGGTTCTGGTGAACCTGCATCACGACATGCCCGACGACCCCGTTGCCTTCAAGCGGGTGATCGAGGTCGTGACGCTGGACGAGGCAGACCGCGCCGCAGCACGCGAGCGATGGCGCCAATACAGGGCGCTTGGCCTGGAGCCGCAGCGCCACGACCTCCAATTGGTGCCTTCGGATTGAAGTTGCACCGCGCTGGCGCATGACCGTCGCTAATGCGGCATTCGCTGCGGTGATGGGGTCTGTGAAAACCCTCGATTGCGCTTTCGCCTTGTCACGTATGTGAAATTCACGGCTTTTTTAGAGTATCTTTATGAGCGTGATGGCAAAAGTTCCCATCGCTTAACTTTTTCAATCCTTTTTGAGGAAAACCATGCAACTGAACCTGAAATTGGCCGTTCTTGCGGCGGCCGTCGCTCTTGCCGCTTGCGGCAAAAAAGAAGAAGCCGCGCCGGTCGCAGCACCCGCGGCGGCTCCTGCACCTGCAGCCCAGGTCATCAAGATTGGTCACGTCGGCCCCACCAGCGGTGCGATTGCCCACCTTGGCAAGGACAATGAAAACGGCGCCAAGATGGCGATCGAGGAACTCAACGCTGCTGGCCTGACCATCGGCGGTGCGCCCGTCACCTTCGAACTGCTGGCTGAAGACGATGCAGCCGATCCCAAGCAGGGCACTGCTGCCGCCACCAAGCTGGTGGATGCCAAGGTTGCCGGTGTGATCGGTCACCTGAACTCCGGTACCACCATCCCCGCCTCGCAGATCTACAACGACGCCGGCATCCCCCAGATTTCCCCATCGGCCACCAACCCCAAGTACACCCGCCAAGGTTACGCCGGCGTGTTCCGCATGGTGGCTGACGACGTGCACCTGGGTGGCACGCTGGGCAAGTACGCCGTGGAAACCCTCAAGGCCAAGACCGTGGCCGTGATCGACGACCGCACGGCTTACGGCCAGGGCGTGGCCGACGAGTTTGAAAAAGGTGTGGCCGCTGCTGGCGGTACCGTGGTGGGCCGTGAGTTCACCAACGACAAAGCCACCGACTTCAACGCCATCCTGACCACCCTGAAGGCCAAGAAGCCCGACGTCGTGTTCTTCGGCGGCATGGACGCCGTGGCCGGCCCGATGCTCAAGCAGATGAAGCAACTGGGCATCAACGCCAAGTTCATGGGCGGCGACGGCATCTGCTCCAGCGAGCTGCCCAAGCTGGCCGCTGACGGCATGGCCGACGACCAGGTGTATTGCGCCGAAGCCGGCGGTGTTGAAGGCGAACAGAAAGAAGGCATGGACAAGTTCCGCGCCGACTTCAAGGCCAAGTTCGGTGCCGACGTCCAGGTGTATGCCCCCTACGTGTACGACGCTGTCAAAGTCATGGCCAACGCCATGGTGACCGCCGGCTCCGCAGACCCCAAGGTCTACCTGCCCGCACTCAAGGCCACCAACTACAAAGGCGTGACCGGCAACATCGCCTTTGACGAAAAGGGCGACATCAAGAACGGCGCCCTGACGCTCATGACCTACAAGGCCGGTGCCCGCACCACCCTGGCTGTGATCCGCTGATCGGCGTTTCCTGGTTCTGTTTGAAAGGCCACCCTCGGGTGGCCTTTTTCATGCGCGAGCCATCCTGCTTGTCGGCGCCGGTTTGCACGGCAAGACCTTCGACATGAACCGGTGCGGTGATGTCCTACACCAGTGGTGGGTGAATGAGGCTATGGTCGGCCCAGGTGATCAAGCGACACCCCAACACTCAAGGACATTGGCATGGACAACATCTACGAAGCTCTGAGGGAAAGCCACGAACTGCAGCGCACGCTCTGCCGGCAGCTGGCGCGCACCAAACCGGAAGATCCGCGCGCCCAGGAAATTTTCAAGGAACTGCGCACCGAACTCGCGGCCCATGCCGCAGCCGAAGAGCGATTTCTCTATGCGCCCATCCTGCTGGACGACCTGGGCCTCAAGCCCTCAAGGCACGCCCTTGCGGAGCATCACGAGATCGATGAATGTGTCGAAGCCCTCGCCAAGGCCCGCAAGAAACCGGAGGTGTGGAGCGAGCTGGCCAAAAAACTGTCGCACGAGGTGCACCACCATTTGAAGGAAGAAGAAACCAAGTTCTTCCAGCTCTCCGGCAAGATCCTGAGCGACCGGCAGAAGAGCAGCCTGGCCGGCAAGTACCGGCGCGACCTGAAGCGCATGCGGGCTGTGGAAGCCTGATGGCGGTGGCGGCCAACATGGCCGCTGCAGAAAAGAAAAACGGGCCGTGAGGCCCGTGTTTGCTTGATCCCTGGCGGAGAGGGCGGGATTCGAACCCGCGGTGGGTATTAGCCCACACACGCTTTCCAGGCGTGCGACTTAAACCGCTCATCCACCTCTCCGCGAAGCCTGCGATTGTAGCAGCCTCGAGGGCCTGCTCAGGCGGTCGAGCTGCCGTCGGCCGTCTTGTGCCAGGCGTGTTGTTGCAACACCTCCAGCGAAACGTGTTGCAAGGTGGTGGCGTTGGTGCTCTCCAGCACCACGGGCGGTGCCACGCCGGCTTGCAAGGCTTCTTTCCAGCGCTCAACGCACAGGCACCAGCGATCACCCGGCTTGAGGCCGGCAAACCGCCACTCGGGCCGGGGGGTGCTCAGGTCGTTGCCGCGTTCGCGTGAAAACTCGAGGAAAGCGGCCGTGACGCGCGCGCACACGACATGGGTGCCATGGTCATCGGGGCCGGTCTCGCAACAGCCGTCCCGGTAGAAGCCGGTGAGCGGGTCGTAGGAGCAGGGCAGCAGTTCGGTGCCCAGGACATTGCGCGCGAGGGTCATGGTGTTCTCGACGAGGGCGAAAGGATCAAACGGTCTTGCTGCTGCCGACCATCTTCATGGCCGACGCAATCAGGGCAGACACCTCGGTCATGTTGCTCGGCACGATGAGTGTGGTGGTGGCGTCTGCGGCGACCTTGCTGTACGCGTCTACGGCGCGCTCGGCCACCTTGAGTTGCACGGCTTCCTGGCCACCTGGCTGGCGAATGGCTTCAGCCACCTTGCGGATGGCCTCGGCGGTGGCTTCGGCCACGGCGAGGATGGCGGACGCTTCACCCTGCGCGTTGTTGATCTCGGCCTGCTTCTCGCCTTCGGAGCGTGCAATGAAGGCTTCACGCTCGCCGGTGGCGATGTTGATCTGTTCCTGGCGGCGGCCTTCCGAGGCGGCAATCAGTGCGCGTTTCTCGCGTTCGGCGGTGATCTGGGCCTGCATGGCCAGCAGGATCTCCTTGGGCGGCGTGAGGTCCTTGATCTCGTAGCGCAGCACCTTCACACCCCAGTTCAGCGCGGCTTCGTCGATGGCGTGCACCACCTGGGCGTTGATGATGTCGCGCTCCTCGAAGGTCTTGTCGAGTTCCAGCTTGCCGATGACCGAACGCAGCGAGGTCTGGGCGAGCTGGGTCACAGCGACGATGTAGTTGGACGAGCCATAGCTGGCGCGCATGGGATCGGTCACCTGGAAATAGAGGATGCCGTCGACCTGCAGTTGGGTGTTGTCGCGCGTGATGCAGACCTGGCTGGGCACATCGAGCGGAATTTCCTTGAGGCTGTGCTTGTAGGCCACCTTGTCGATGAAGGGCACAAGGAAGTTCAAGCCCGGCGCCAGCGACGAATGGTATTTGCCCAGGCGCTCGACCACCCAGGCGTTCTGCTGCGGCACCACCTTGACGGAGCGCGTGATGAAGATGGCGGCGACGATGAGCAGGAGGATGGCGATTTCCATGGCAGGCGGTTCTCGATAAGTTGGAAGGGTGAGGGTAGCGCAGGCGCAGACCAGCGCCGGGTGTCAGACCTTGTCGACCAGCAGGCGGCTGCCCACCAGCTCGGCCACGCGGTAAGTGCCTGCCGTGGGCGTGTTGCCCGGGCGGTGGATCACCGTCCATTGCGCGCCCCGGTACTTGACGCTGGCGGTGCCGTCGGGGTTCCATTCGTCGATCTGCAGGATTTCGCCCACATCGAGGTTCACGCTGCGCAGGGCGCGCACCGACGGCTCGCTGTCGCGCCGCTTCTTGATGAAATACCAGGCCACCACCGCCGCGGAACCGGTGCTCGCCGCAACGATCAACTGCCCCACCATCCCCAGGCCGGCGTGGGCGGCCAATGCGCCCGCGGCCATGCCCACGGCCATCATGAGCAGGTAAAAAGTGCCTGTGAAGAGTTCGAGTGCGACGGTGGAACCCGCCAGCAGCCACCACAAGGTTGAATCCGACATGTTTGCGCCCGTTGATTGAATCGATGGTCTGGCCGTTGTGCCGACCGCTCTGCGGGGGCAGAGGGCGGCGTTTGTCTGACCAATGCCACATTCTGCGGCAAATGAACGGACGCACCGGGAACCTGTCTCACGTTGTCCGTACACTTCGCGCTTTCTTTCGCCTGATGGCCGCACCCCCCCTGCGGCTGGAGAACCTCATGAAATTCCGCTTTCCCATCGTCATCATCGACGAGGACTTCCGCTCCGAAAACACCTCGGGCCTGGGCATCCGTGCGCTGGCGCAGGCCATCGAGGTCGAGGGCTTCGAGGTGGTGGGGGTGACCAGTTACGGCGACATGAGCCAGTTTGCCCAGCAGCAGAGCCGGGCCAGCGCCTTCATCCTGTCGATCGACGACGAGGAGTTCAGCCACGGAGCCGACCTCGACCCGGTGGTGCTGAACCTGCGCAACTTCATCGACGAGGTGCGGCGCAAGAACTCGGACGTGCCGATCTACATCTACGGCGAGACCAAGACCAGCCGGCATCTGCCCAACGACATCCTGCGCGAGCTGCACGGCTTCATCCACATGTTCGAGGACACGCCCGAGTTCGTGGCGCGCCACATCATCCGTGAGGCCAAGAGCTATCTCGAAGGCATCCAGCCGCCGTTTTTCAAGGCCTTGCTCGACTACGCCGAAGACGGCTCGTATTCATGGCACTGCCCGGGTCACTCGGGTGGCGTGGCGTTCCTCAAAAGTCCAGTGGGCCAGATGTTCCACCAGTTCTTCGGCGAGAACATGCTGCGCGCCGACGTGTGCAACGCGGTGGAAGAACTGGGTCAGCTGCTGGACCACAACGGCGCCATTGGCGCCAGTGAGCGCAACGCGGCGCGCATCTTCAACGCCGACCACTGTTTCTTCGTGACCAACGGCACCAGCACCAGCAACAAGATGGTCTGGCACCACACGGTGGCGCCGGGCGACGTGGTGGTGGTGGACCGCAACTGCCACAAGTCCATCCTGCACAGCATCATCATGACGGGCGCTATCCCCGTCTTCCTGAAGCCCACGCGCAACCATTACGGCATCATCGGCCCGATCCCGCAGAGCGAGTTCGAGATCGACGCAATCAAGGCCAAGATCCGCGCCAACCCGCTGCTGGCCGGCGTGGACGCCGACGCGGTCAAGCCCCGCGTGCTCACACTCACCCAGTCCACCTACGACGGCGTGCTCTACAACACCGAAGCCATCAAGCAGATGCTCGACGGTTACGTGGCCAACCTGCACTTTGACGAAGCCTGGTTGCCGCACGCGGCCTTCCACCCGTTCTACGGCAACTTCCACGCCATGGGCAAAAAGCGCGTGCGCCCCATGGAGTCGGTGGTGTACGCCACCCAGTCCATCCACAAGCTGCTCGCCGGGATCAGCCAGGCCAGCCACGTGCTCGTGCAGGACTCGCAGAACGTCAAGCTCGACCGCCACCTCTTCAACGAGGCTTACCTGATGCACACCAGCACCAGCCCCCAGTACGCCATCATCGCCAGCTGCGACGTGGCCGCGGCCATGATGGAGCCGCCCGGCGGCAAGGCGCTGGTGGAGGAGAGCATCTTTGAAGCGCTCGATTTCCGCCGCGCCATGCGCAAGATCGACGCCGAGTTCGGCGACGACGACTGGTGGTTCAAGGTTTGGGGTCCGGACGACCTGGCCGAAGAAGGCATGGGCGAGGCCATCGACTGGGTGCTCAACCCCGATCCGGCGGGCTCACAGGCCACCGCCAAGGAATGGCACGGCTTTGGCGACATGGCGCCGGGCTTCAACATGCTGGACCCGATCAAGGCCACCATCGTCACCCCGGGCCTGAACCTGGACGGCCGTTTCGAGCCCGAAGGCATCCCGGCATCCATCGTCACCAAGTTTCTCGCCGAGCACGGTGTGGTGGTGGAGAAGACCGGCCTGTACAGCTTCTTCATCATGTTCACCATCGGCATCACCAAGGGCCGCTGGAACACGCTGCTGACCGCGCTGCAGCAGTTCAAGGACGACTACGCCAAGAACCAGCCGATGTGGCGCATCCTGCCGGAGTTCTGCCAGAAGCACCCGCGCTACGAGCAGATGGGCCTGCGCGATCTGTGCCAGCACGTGCACGAGCTCTACGCCCGCTACGACATCGCGCGCCTCACGACCGAGATGTACCTGAGCGACCTCACGCCGGCCATGAAACCAACCGACGCGTTCGCGCACATCGCGCAGCGCACCACCGAGCGTGTGCCGATCGACGAGCTCGAAGGCCGCATCACCACCAGCCTGGTCACGCCGTACCCGCCGGGCATCCCGCTGCTGATCCCGGGCGAGGTGTTCAACAAGAAGATCGTCGACTACCTCAAGTTCGCGCGCGAGTTCAACGCCCAGTGCCCGGGCTTCGAGACCGACATCCACGGTCTGGTGGAAATGGTCGGCGATGACGGCAGGAAGCGTTACTTCGCCGACTGCGTCAAGGCCTGATCAGCGTGGTGCGTCAGGCCGCACCCGCACGAAACTGGCGAAGCGCGGCACGCCGCTCCCATTGACGCCGCGAAAGCGGTAGGTGACCCATTCGCCCACCGCGGGTGGATGGTCACGCTGGGCATCGGAGAAGCCGGTGCCCAGGCGGAACCTGGCGCCCTCGGGCGTTTCGACCAGCAGGGCACCCAGGCGGCCGGCGTGGCGGCCCTGGCCCGGCAGGTGCTGCAGCACGCGGGCCTCGGCGTCTTCGTGCGTCTTCACCTTCAGCAGCTCGTCGTTCCACTCGGCGCGGTAGAACGAATCGCCCCGGTGCAGCATCAGACCCTCGCCGCCGGCTTTCACCAGACGGTCCAGTCGGGCCATCAACTCGGCGTTGCTGGCGACGCGCTCTTGAGCGACGGCCTGCACCCAGGGCTGGTTGAGTCTTTTCACAAGCGTCTGGTAGGCCTGGATGCGTTCGGTGAAACGCCCCGGGTGGGCGGGCAAGTCGAACACCATGAAGCGAACCCGCCGCCACGCATCTTCGCCAGGGGTCAGTCGGCGCACCGTGGAGAGCGTCTCTTCAAAACGCCCGCGGCCGATCCAGAGTTCACCGTCCATGGACTCGGCGGACCAGCCGGCCGTGAACCAGTCGGGTGCGGTGATGGCCTCACCGCCCCGGGTCAGCAGCCGCTGGCCATCCCAGCAGGCGCGCAGGCCGTCGTATTTTTCACTCAGCCAGTAGTCGCGCAGCGGCACACCGGGTCGGTAGACCTTGGCGAGCATCAAGGCGGGAGTGTCGCCAGCCCGCGAAGCACCGGACAGGCCAGCCCAAAGGAGGCCCAGCACGCCGAGCAGTTCGCGCCGCTTCACAACGCTCCCCGAAGCGCAAAGGGATCAGCTCAGCGCTTCGCTGTCGCGGCTCACGCCCGTGGTGTGGCTGTAGCCACCGTCCACATAGGTGATCTCGGCGGTCACGCCACCGGCCAGATCGCTCAGCAAAAAGGCGGCCACGTTGCCCACGTCTTCGATGGTCACATTGCGGCGGATCGGCGAGGCGCTGGCGACCATGTTCAGCAGCTTGCCGAAGTCCTTGATGCCGCTGGCGGCCAGGGTCTTGATGGGGCCGGCACTGATGCCGTTGACGCGCATGCCCTTGGGGCCGAGCGACTCGGCCAGGTAACGCACCGAGGCTTCCAGGCTGGCCTTGGCCAGGCCCATGGTGTTGTAGTTGGGCACGGCGCGCAGGGCGCCGAGGTAGGTGAGGGTGAGCAGGGCCGACTTCTCGTTGAGCATGGGCAGCGCGGCCTTGGCCATGGCCGGGAAGCTGTAGGCGCTGATGTCGTGGGCGATGCGGAAGTTCTCGCGCGTCAGACCATCCAGAAAGTCGCCGGCAATGGCTTCGCGCGGGGCGAAGCCGATGCTGTGCACGAAGCCGTCGAACTTGGGCCACACCTGCGCCAGGTCGGCAAACAGTTTCTCGATCTGGGCATCGTCACCCACGTCGCAGTCAAAGATGAGTTTGGAGTCAAAGTCGGCCGCGAACTCGGTGATGCGGTCCTTGAAGCGCTCGCCGACATAGCTGAATGCGAGCTCGGCACCCTGCTGGTGGCAGGCCCTGGCGATGCCGTAAGCGATGGACCGGTTGGACAGCACGCCCGTGATCAGCAATTTCTTGCCAGTGAGAAAACCCATGTTTCTGTCTCCAATGAAAAATCCTTCAGAATTGTCGCATGCACTTCTCCCGCATCCGCCCCGGCCACCGACTCGTCTCGACGTCCCTGGCCGCGTTGCTGATGCTCCTCAGCCCGCTCGCTTGGGCGGCTCACGGTTACGCGCTGTGGGGCCAGCTCAAGTACCCCGAGGGCTTCACGCATTTCGACTACGTCAACCCCACCGCTCCCAAGGGCGGAGAGCTGCGGCTGGTGAGCAACCTGCGGCTGTCCACCTTCGACAAATACAACCCCTTCACGCTGCGTGGCAGCGCCCCGGCGTATTTGTCGGACCTCATGTTCGACTCCTTGCTCACCGGTGCGCTGGACGAAAACGGCGCCGCGTACGGTTTGCTTGCCGAAGATGTGGCCACCGCGCCCGATGGCCTGTCGGTCACGTTCAAGTTGCGTGACACCGCGCGCTTCCACAACGGCGATCCGGTGCTCGCCGCCGACGTGAAGCACAGCTTCGACACGCTCATGGGTCCGCACACCTCACCCGCCTTCAAGACCGTCTTGCAGGACGTGGCCGGGCTGGACGTGCTGGGCGAACGCACGGTGCGTTACCGCTTCAAGAAGCCCAACCGCGAACTGCCGCTGACCGTGGGCGGTCTGCCGGTGTTCAGCCGGGCCTGGGGCAACTCGGTGGATCCCAAGACCGGACAACGCAAGACCTTCGACCAGGTCGTGACCGACATTCCCATCGGAAGCGGGCCCTACAAAATCGGCCCGGTGCAATTCGGCAAGGACATCACCTATGTGCGCGACCCGGCCTACTGGGCGCGGGACTTGCCGGTGCGCCGCGGCACCGCCAACTTCGACCGCATCGTCGTCAAGATCTACAAGGACAACACGGCCAAGCTCGAAGCCCTGAAGGCCGGCGAGTTCGATCTCATGCGCTTTTTCTCGGCCGGCGACTGGGCGCGCCGCGTCAACGGCAAGAAGTTCGACACGGGTGAACTCGTCAAAGGCGAGTTCACGCACCGTCTGCCCACCGGCTTTCAAAGTTATGTGCTCAACACGCGCCGCCCGCCGTTGGACGACATCCGCGTGCGAGAGGCGCTGGGCCTGGCGATGGACTACGAGTGGATGAACCGGCAGATGTTCTACAACGCCTACCAGCGCGTGCAGGGCCTGTTCGGAAACACCGATTGTTCGCCGCAGGGCACGCCATCGCCCGAAGAGCTGGCTTTGCTGGAGCCCTGGCGCAAGCAGTTGCCGCCCGCTGTGTTCGGTCCGGTGTACGCGGCGCCTCGAACCGATGGAGCGAACTCCCTGCGCGGCAACCTCAAGCGTGCGAAGGCCTTGCTGCGCGAGGCCGGCTGGACGGTTCAGGGCGGCCAGTTGCGCAACGCGCAAGGCCAGGCCATGGTGCTCGAGTACCTGGACAGCAACGAGACCGGCGCGCGTGTGGTCACACCGTGGATACGCAACCTGACCAAGCTCGGGGTCGAGCTCAAGTTTCGCCCGGTGGACTTTGCGCTCTACCAGCAGCGCCTGCGCAGTTTCGATTTCGACATCGTCTCGCTGGCCTATGGCGGTACCAACAACCCGGGTGCCGAGTACGCTGACCTGTTCGGCAGCGCGGCGGCCAAAACTGAAGACTCGGGCAACCACACCGGCATCGCCAACCCCGCCGTGGACGCGTTGATCGAACGCATGATCGAAGCACCCACGCAGCCCGAGTTCCTGGCGGCCTGCCGCGCGCTCGACCGCGCCATCACCCACAGCCATGTGCTGATCCCGCAGTGGTCGGCCACGACGCACCGCATGGCTTACAACGCGTGGCGACTGGCTCGTCCAAAGGACATGCCGCCTTACGCATCAGGTGAGGTGTGGGCCATCGACACTTGGTGGGCTCAGAAATGATGCCCCCTCGCTCCACCGCTGCGCGGATCGCTGCCCCCCGAGGGGGCTGGCCTTGCTTGGGGCGGCCCGGCGCGGCGGCCCTCTCACCTCGAAGGGACTGACGCACCATGTGGGTCTACATCCTCAAACGCCTCCTGCTGATGATCCCGACGCTGTTCGGGGTGCTGCTGCTGACCTTCGTGGTGATCCAGTTCGTGCCGGGTGGGCCGGTGGATCAGTATCTCGCCGAAGCCCGTGCGGGTGCCGGCGCAGCGGGGGCCGAAGGTGGTTCGGTGTACCGAGGCGCACAGGGTGTTGACCCCAAACGCATCGAGCAGATCAAGGCCCTCTACGGCTTCGACAAACCCGCGCATGAGCGCTTCTTCCAGATGCTCGGCCAGTTCGCGCGCTTCGACCTGGGCACCAGCTTTTTCCAGAACAAGGCGGTGTCCGAACTCATCATGGAGAAACTGCCGGTCTCCATCACGCTGGGCCTGTGGACCTTCCTCATCAGCTACGGCGTGGCCGTGCCGCTGGGCGTGGCCAAGGCGGTGCGCGCCGGCTCGCGCTTCGATCTGGTCACCACCTTGCTCGTGCTCATTGGCTACGCCATCCCCGGCTTCGTGCTGGGTGTCGCGCTGCTGGTGATCTTTGGCGGGCAGTTGCAGTGGTTCCCGCTGCGCGGCCTCACGTCCTCCAACTGGGAAGAACTCAGCTGGGGCGCCCGCATCGTCGACTACCTGTGGCACATCACCTTGCCGGTCACCGCCATGGTGCTGGGCAGTTTTGCGGTCACGGCCATGCTGACCAAGAACGCGTTCCTGGAAGAGATCCGCAAGCAGTACGTGATGACAGCGCGCGCCAAAGGCCTGAGCGAGCGGCAGGTGCTGTGGAAACACATCTTCCGCAATGCGCTCATTCCCATCGTCACGGGCTTTCCGTCGGCCTTCATCGGCGCTTTCTTCGCGGGGTCGTTGTTGATCGAAACGCTTTTTTCGCTCGACGGTCTGGGTTTGCTGAGCTACGAAAGTGTGATCCGGCGCGACTACCCGGTGGTGCTCGGTACTTTGTTCTTTTTCACGCTCATCGGCCTGGTGACCAAGCTGATTTCCGACCTCTGTTATGTCTGGGTGGACCCGCGTGTCAAATTCGACTGAAGCCGTGACACCGTCGTTGTCCCCGAGCGCGCGCGCCTGGCGGCGCTTCAAGCGCAACCGTCTGGGCTACTGGAGCCTCGTGCTGTTCTGCCTGCTGGTGGTCGGCAGCTTGTTCGCCGAGGTGCTGTCGAACGACCGGCCCTTGGTCGTGCGCTACGAAGGCACCACCTATTTCCCCATGGTCAAGGACTATGCAGAAACCGTGTTCGGCGGCGACTTCGACACCACCACCGACTACCTCGATCCCTTCATCCGCGAGCAGATCACCCAAGGCGACAACTGGGCCATCTACGCACCCAATCCGTATGGCCCGCAGACACTGAACTACTTCGCCAAGCTGCCCAATCCTTCGCCGCCGAGGCTGGACAACCTGTTCGGTACCGACGACCGCGGCCGCGACCTGCTGGCGCAACTGATCTACGGTTTTCGCGTGAGCGTGCTGTTCGCACTGGCGCTCACCGTCATCGGTGTGTTGCTGGGTGTGGTCACCGGCGCCATCCAGGGTTTTTTCGGCGGCAAGACCGATCTCGCCTTCCAGCGCTTCATCGAAATCTGGGGCTCCATGCCGGAGTTGTATTTGCTCATCATCTTTTCGGCCGTGTTCGCGCCCAGCATCAGCCTGTTGTTGATCCTGCTCAGCCTGTTCGGCTGGATGGGTCTGAGTGACTACGTGCGCGCCGAGTTTCTGCGCAACCGCCAGCTCGACTACGTGCGTGCCGCGCGCGCGCTGGGCCTGTCCAACTGGCAGATCATCTGGCGCCACGTGCTTCCCAACAGCCTCACGCCGGTGGTCACCTTCCTGCCGTTCCGCATGAGCGCGGCGATCCTGGCGCTGACCTCGCTCGACTTTCTGGGCCTGGGTGTGCCGCCCGGCACGCCCTCGCTGGGTGAACTGCTGAGCCAGGGCAAAAACAACATCGACGCCTGGTGGATTTCACTCTCCACCTTCGCGGTCCTGGTGATCACGCTGCTGCTGCTGACCTTCATGGGCGATGCGCTGCGCGATGCGCTCGATCCGAGAAAGGCCGACAAATGACGGCCCCCACGCTCCCCGCTTCGCGAGGTTCGCTGCCCCCCGAGGGGGCTGCCCGGCCTTGGGGCGGCCCGGCGGCGGGGCCCGGCCCCACGCTCCTCAACGTCAAAGGCCTGCGCGTCTCGTTCGGCGGCCAGGAAGTCGTTCACGGCATCGACTTTTCCATCAAGGCGGGCGAAAAGCTCGCGCTGGTGGGCGAATCCGGCTCGGGAAAAACGGTCTCGGCGCTCTCGCTGCTGCGCCTGGTGCACAACGCCGACGTGAGTGGCTCGGCGCTGCTCAATGGACGCGATCTGCTGCAGTTGACCGAACACCAGCTGCGCGGTGTGCGCGGTGACGAGGTGGCGATCATTTTTCAGGAACCCATGACGGCGCTGAACCCGCTCTACACCGTGGGCGACCAGATCGGCGAGGTCTTGCAGCTCAAAAAGGGCCTCACGCCGCGTCAGGCGCTCGCGTCCACCATCGAGCTGCTGGCCTCCACCGGCATCCCGGAGCCGGCGCGCCGCGCCGATGCCTTCCCGCACCAGCTCAGCGGCGGCCAGCGCCAGCGCGCCATGATCGCCATGGCCCTGGCCAGTGCGCCCAAGCTGCTGCTGGCCGACGAGCCCACCACCGCGTTGGATGTGAGCCTGCGTGGCCAGATATTGGATCTTCTGGCAGATTTGCAGCGCCAGCACGGCATGGCGGTGTTGCTGATCACGCACGACCTGAACCTGGTGCGCCGATTCGCCGACCGCGTGGCCGTGATGGAGCAGGGTCATCTGGTGGAGCAGGGCGCAGTGAGCGACGTGTTTGCCGCGCCGCAGCACGCCTATACCCAGATGCTGTTGGCGAGCAAACCCGAGCGCGACGTGGCGCCGGCCCAGCCGCCCGCCGCCGATGCCACGCCGGTGCTGCAAGCCCGCGGCCTGCGCGTGGGTTATCCCGTTCCACTGCCCGGCCTGACGGGTTGGTTCAAGAAAGGTGAGTTCGTCGCGGTCCAGGGCGCCGACCTGGACGTGGCGCCGGGTCAGACGCTGGGCGTGATTGGCGAATCGGGCTCGGGCAAGTCCACGCTTGCGCTCGCCGCGCTGGGTTTGCTGCCCTACCAAGGCAACTTGCAGGTCACAGGATCCGACTGGACGCAAGCTTTGAAGAGTGGCGAGAGCAGGGCGCTGCGCCAGCGGGTGCAAGTCGTGTTCCAGGATCCGTTTTCATCGCTGTCCCCGCGCATGACCATCGAACAGATCGTGGGCGAAGGACTGCTGGTGCACCAGCCTGGGCTTTCCGTGGCGCAACGCCGTGAGCGCGTGGTCAAGGCACTGGCCGATGTGGGCCTGGTGGACGACCCGCGGCGCGGTGGCGACTGGTTGCAGCGCTACCCGCACGAATTTTCGGGTGGCCAGCGTCAGCGACTGGCCATCGCCCGCGCGCTCATCATCGATCCACAACTGCTCGTGCTCGATGAGCCCACCAGCGCGCTGGATGTCACCGTTCAGAAGCAGGTGCTGGCCCTGCTGCAGCGCCTGCAGCGCGAACGCGGCCTGAGCTACTTGCTGATCACGCACGACGTGGATGTGATCCAGGCCATGGCGCATCATGTGATCGTGATGAAGGACGGTGAGGTGGTCGAAAGTGGCCCGGTTGAGCAGGTGCTGCGCGCCCCCGAGCACCCTTACACCCGCACCTTGGTGCAGGCCGCCGCCTGATGCGCTCAAAGGCTTGACTTGCGTCAGGCTGCTGACGAGATGGGCGGCGTATAACCGACGCTCATGACCGATTCCTCTCTCGCTTCCACACGCCCTGTCTCGCTTCGGTCGCCTGGGCGCTGGCTGGCTCTGGGCTGGGCCGACCTGCGGCGCAACCCGGTACCGGGCCTGGTACACGGCTTGCTGCTCACCGCCTTTGGCTGGCTGCTGCTCTGGGCTGCACGTGACCAGTTCTGGCTGCTGGCCGGTGCCTTCTCGGGCTTTCTCATCGTCGCGCCCATCCTCGCCACCGGGCTCTACCAGGTCAGCCGCCAGCGCAGCGCCGGCCTGGGCGAGGTGGTTGAGCTCTGGCGCTCGGGCGATGGCCGTTTGGTGAAGTTCGGCCTGCTGCTGGGCTTGGCCGGCACGGGCTGGGTGCTGACCTCGGCCGGACTCATCACGCTGTGGTCGCCCGTGCCCATCCTCAAGCCGGTGGATTTCCTGCGTCACGTCGTGCTGGTGCGCGAAATCGGCCTGTTCGAGGTCTGGCTGTTGCTCGGCGCCTTGCTCGCAGCGCCCGTGTTCGCGTCCACCGTGGTGGCCCTGCCCATGCTGGTGGACACCCGCGTCTCGGTGATGGAGGCAGTGACGGAGAGCTGGCGCGCCGTGGCCAGCCATCCCGGGCCCATGGCGTTGTGGGCGGTGGTGATTGCCCTGCTGGTCGGACTGGGCATGCTCACCGCCTTGCTCGGGCTCATTGTGCTGATCCCGCTGCTGGCCCACGCCAGCTGGCACGCCTACCGCGACCTGACCGCCCATCGGATGGGGCGCTGAGCCATGGGCAACACCCTGTTCGGCTACACCGAAGGCCAGATCGCCCAGTTCGGCCTGACCTTCGGCGTCGGCGCCTTCATCCTGTACATGCTCTTCATCGTGTTCAACCTGGCGCGCGAATCCAAGGCCGGCAAGTTCGGCACCTTCGTGCTGTTTCTGGTCCTGTCATTCGGCATGTTGGGGTTTCTGGCAAAGAACCTCATTCAATGGGTTCTGGGTATTTGAACGGTGTTCAGCATTGAACTGTTGATAGGGTTGCCAATCGCCTGTTGCAGGCGTTACAATGCGAGCTTCACGACCAAATGGGCGGGTAACTACCGGCCCATTTTTTTTGGCCGAACGCTTTTGACCCTGGGGTAATCCACAGGGTTGATTCTTTGGTCCACCCTGGGCAGACACCATCAGCATGGCTTGGCAAGAGATCGTAGAGCAGACCGTTACCGGACTGGGTTTTGACCTGGTGGAGTTGGAGCGCTCGGGCAGTGGCTTGCTGAAGGTCACGATCGATCTGCCGTGGGAGGCGCCCGTTGCGGGCCAGCCCGTGCCGGTGGAGCGTTTTGTCACGGTCGAGGATTGCGAAAAAATCACGCGTCAGTTGCAATACCTGCTGGAAGTCGAGGGCCTGGAATACCGCCGCCTCGAAGTGGGTTCGCCGGGCATTGACCGGCCACTCAAACGTGAAATTGACTATGTGAGGTTTGAAGGTCACGTGATCGACCTCACCTTGAAAGCGCCGATCGGCGCCACCGGAACCGACGTGGCGGCGAACCGCAAGAAATTCAGGGGCACGCTGGAGCGTGCCGACGATGGTGTGCAGTGGCAGGTGGTCTGGAGCGATGCGCCCGAACCCAAGCCCGGCGCGCGGGTGAGCAAGAAGCGCGCGCCCGTGCCCATGCAGGCCATGACCTTTTCGCTGGACGACATCCAGCAGGCGCGCTTGGCGCCGATCGTGAATTTCAAGGGCCGTCAGGCCCCTGGAGCCAACGCTTCAGACAGCGATGAATGAGAGAAATCAAAGTGACCCAGGACATGCAATTCGGAAAGGTGGGCGAGTGAAATGAACCGCGAAATGTTGATGCTGATCGATGCGATCTCGCGCGAGAAGAACGTCGAGCGCGACGTCGTGTTGGGCGCCGTGGAACTGGCGCTGGCCTCGGCCACCAAAAAACTCTACAAGGGCGACGTGGACATCCGCGTGGCCATGGACCCGGACACCGGTGCCTACGAGACCTTCCGCCGCTGGCTGGTGGTGCCCGATGAGGCCGGCCTGCAGAACCCCGACGCCGAAGAACTGCTGACCGACGCCCGCGACGAACTCGCCGACATCGAAGAAGGCGACTTCATCGAGAAGCCGGTCGAAAGCGTGCCGATCGGCCGCATCGGTGCCATGGCTGCCAAGCAGGTGATCCTGCAGAAGATCCGCGACGCCGAGCGCGAGATGCTGCTCAACGATTTCATGTCGCGCGGCGACAAGATCTTTGTGGGCACCGTCAAGCGCATGGACAAGGGCGACCTGATCGTCGAGAGCGGCCGGGTTGAAGGTCGCTTGAAGCGCGGCGAGATGATCCCGAAAGAGAACTTCCGCACCGGCGACCGCGTGCGCGCCATGATCATGGACGTGGATCTGACGCTGCGCGGCGCGCCCATCCTGCTGTCACGCTCGGCCCCGTCGTTCATGATCGAACTCTTCCGCCAGGAAGTGCCCGAAATCGAACAAGGCCTGCTGGAGATCAAGACCTGCGCCCGCGACCCGGGTTCGCGCGCCAAGATCGCCGTGCACACCAACGACCGCCGCATCGACCCCATCGGCACCTGTGTCGGTGTGCGCGGTTCGCGCGTCAACGGCGTGACCAACGAACTCGCAGGCGAGCGTGTGGACATCGTGCTGTGGTCCGAAGACCCGGCGCAGTTCGTCATCGGCGCGCTGGCCCCGGCCAACGTGGTCTCCATCGTGGTGGACGAAGAGCGCCATGCCATGGACGTGGTGGTCGACGAGGAAAACCTCGCCATCGCCATCGGCCGCGGTGGCCAGAACGTGCGCCTGGCGTCCGAGCTGACCGGCTGGCGCATCAACATCATGACGGCCGACGAGTCGGCCCAGAAGCAGGCCGAAGAGGCCGACGGCATCCGCAAGATCTTCATGGCCAAGCTGGACGTGGACCAGGAGATTGCCGACATCCTGATCGAAGAAGGCTTCACCAGCCTCGAAGAAGTGGCCTATGTGCCGCTGCAGGAAATGCTGGAGATCGAGTCTTTTGACGAAGACACGGTCAATGAGCTGCGCACCCGCGCCAAGGATGCCCTGCTGACCATGGAAATCGCTCGCGAAGAGAGCGTCGAAGAGGTGTCGCAAGATTTGCGCGACCTCGAAGGCGTGACCCCGGAGCTGATCGCCAAGCTGGCCGACGCCGGCATCCACACCCGCGACGAGCTGGCCGACCTGGCCACCGACGAGCTCACCGACATCACCGCACAGACGCCTGAAGAGGCCACCGCGCTGATCATGCTGGCACGCGCTCACTGGTTCACCGGTGACGAAGCGCAATCCACGACCTGACCAGCGGAGGCCCATCGGAGAATAGAGACCTATGACAAGTACCACCGTCGCCGAACTGGCTGCCGAGCTGAACAAGCCCACCACCGTCCTGCTGGAGCAACTCTCCGCAGCGGGCGTGCCCAAGTCGTCCGGGACCGATCCGGTCACCGAGTCCGACAAGCAATCGTTGCTGGGCCACCTCAAAGCCAGCCATGGCACGGCCGGCGGTGAGCGCAAGAAGATCACCCTGGTGAAGAAATCGACCTCCGAGATCAAGCAGGCCGACTCCACTGGCCGAGCCCGCACGATCCAGGTGGAAGTGCGCAAGAAGCGCACCTTCATCAAGCGCGACGACGAGGTGGCCGTGCCCGAGGTGGTTGAGGAGCCGGTTGCTGCGGCGCCGGTGATCGACACCGAAGAACTGGCCCGCCGCGAGGAAGACGCGCGCCGCCATGCCGAGCTGCTGCGCCGCCAGGAAGAAGAATTCAACGAGAAGCGCCAGGCCCGCGAGGCCGAGGAAGCCCGCCAGGCGCAAGCCGTGGTCGAGCAGGAGCGTGCTGCTTCGGCCGCTGCGGATGCCGCGGAAGCCGCTGCCCGCGCCGCCGCCGAAGCCGCTTCGCCCGAAGGCATTGCAGAAGCCATTGCGGCACGCACCGCCAAAGACGCCAAGGCCAAGACCGACTCGCTGGAACGCGATTCCGCAGCCCGCGTGATCGCGGACCGCAACGCCGAGAGCAAACGCGCCGACGATCTGCGCGCCCAGGATCTGGTGGAGCGCCGTCGCAAGGCGGAGGCCGAAGCCGCGAACATCCGCGCCATGATGTCGGCGCCTGCCAAGACCTTGGTCGCGAAGAAGCCCGAACCGGCTCCCGTGGCCGATCCGAAGGCCGGCATCAAGGGCACGCTGCACAAGCCTGCCGGCACGCCCGGCAAACCCGCCACCACCGCAGCTGGCGCCGCCACGGCCGGTGTGGCCGGCAAAAAAGAGATCAAGTCCGAGAACCTGTCTTCCACCTGGAAAGACGACGCGGCCAAGAAGAAAGAAATCAAGACGCGTGGCGATACCAGTGCCGGGCGTTCCAACTGGCGCGGAGGCCCGCGTGGTCGCCGCGACTCGCGCGATTCCCGAGACACCGGCGCCAGCAATTTCGTGGCACCGACCGAAGTCAAGGTCATTGAAGTGCACGTGCCGGAGACCATCACGGTGGCCGAGCTCGCACACAAGATGAGCCTGAAGTCGTCCGAGGTCATCAAGCAGTTGATGAAGCTCGGTCAGATGGTCACCATCAACCAGCCGCTGGACCAGGACACCGCCATGATCGTGGTGGAAGAACTCGGCCACAAGGCTGTGGTGGCGGCGCTGGATGATCCGGAAGCTTTTGCCGACGACGAAACCTCGCAGCAGGAACACGAGTTGCTGCCGCGTGCACCGGTGGTCACCGTCATGGGCCACGTGGACCATGGCAAGACCTCGCTGCTGGATTACATCCGCCGTGCCAAGGTGGCTGCGGGCGAAGCCGGCGGCATCACGCAGCACATCGGGGCGTACCACGTCGAGACCGAGCGCGGCATGATTTCATTCCTCGACACCCCCGGTCACGAGGCCTTCACCGCCATGCGTGCCCGTGGTGCCCAGGCCACCGACATCGTCATCCTCGTCTGCGCGGCAGACGACGGCGTGATGCCGCAGACCAAGGAAGCCATCAAACACGCCAAGGCGGCGGGCGTTCCCATCGTCGTGGCGTTGACCAAGATCGACAAGCCCGGCATCAACCTGGAGAAGGTTCGCTCCGAACTCGTGGCCGAAGAAGTCGTGCCCGAAGAGTTCGGTGGTGACGTGCCCTTCGTGGGTGTGTCCGCCAAGACCGGCCAGGGCATCGACGCGCTGCTGGAGCAGGTGTTGTTGCAGGCCGAAGTGCTGGAACTGAAGGCGCCTGTGGATGCCATGGCCAAGGGCCTGGTGATCGAAGCCCGTCTGGACAAAGGCCGCGGTGCCGTGGCCACGGTGCTGGTGCAGAGCGGCACGCTCAAGACCGGTGACGTGGTGCTGGTCGGACAGACCTCTGGTCGTGTGCGTGCCATGCTGGACGAAAACGGCAAGCCGATCAAGGCCGCCGGGCCGTCCATCCCGGTTGAAATTCAAGGTCTGTCGGAAGTGCCCCAGGCCGGCGACGACTTCATGGTGATGACCGACGAGCGCCGTGCGCGCGAGATCGCCACCTACCGTGCCGGCAAGTTCCGCAACACCAAGCTGGCGCGCCAGCAGGCCGCCAAGCTGGAGAACATGTTCTCCGACATGTCGGCTGGCGAAGTCAAGCTGCTGCCCATCATTGTCAAGTCCGACGTGCAGGGTTCGCAGGAAGCGCTGGCCCAGTCGCTGCTCAAGCTCTCGACCGACGAGGTCAAGGTGCAACTGGTGTTCGCCGGGGTCGGCGGCATCAGCGAGTCCGACGTGAACCTGGCCATTGCCTCCAAGGCGGTGATCATCGGCTTCAACGTGCGTGCCGACGTGGGAGCCCGCAAGCTCGCCGAAGGCAACGACGTGGACCTGCGCTACTACAACATCATTTACGACGCCGTCGATGAGTTGAAAGCGGCCATGTCCGGCATGCTGGCGCCCGAGAAGCGCGAAGAAGTCATCGGCTCGGCCGAGATCCGCACCGTGTTCGTGGCCACCAAGATCGGCACCATTGCCGGTTGTATGGTCACGGCTGGCCAGGTCACCCGCAGCGCGCATTTCCGCCTGCTGCGCGACAACGTGGTCATCTACACCGGCGAGATCGACACCCTCAAGCGCCTCAAGGACGACGTGCGCGAAGTCAAGGAAGGCTTCGAGTGCGGTATCAAGCTGAAGAACTACAACGACATCAAGGAAGGCGACCAGCTCGAATTCTTCGAGGTCAAGGAAGTCGCGCGGACGCTGTAAACCATGCCTCGCAAAGCTTCATCCGTCCCCAACCGCGGTTTCCGCGTGGCCGACCAGATCCAGCGCGATCTGGCCGAGCTGATCGCGCGCGAGTTGAAAGATCGGCGGGTGGGCATGGTCACGATCAATGCGGTCGAGGTCACGCCCGACTACGCGCACGCCAAGGTGTTCTTCAGCCTGCTCACGGGTGATCCTGCGGAAACGCTGGAAGGCCTCAATGCCGCGGCGGGTTTCCTGCGCAGCGGTTTGTTCAAGCGGCTGCACATCCACACCGTGCCCACGCTGCACTTCGTGTTCGACCGCACCACCGAGCGCGCGGCCGACATGAACGCCTTGATTTCCAAGGCTGTCTCTTCTCGGTCAAAGGAAGAATAACGATGCACGCGCCACGCACGAGGGTGCAGCGGCGCCCTGTGCATGGGGTGCTGTTGCTCGACAAACCGCTGGGTCTCTCCAGCAACCAGGCTTTGCAGAAAGCCAAATGGTTGCTGCGAGCCGAGAAAGCAGGCCACACCGGCACGCTCGATCCGCTGGCCAGCGGTGTGTTGCCGTTGTGCTTTGGCGCGGCCACGAAATTCAGCCAGATCCACCTCGACGCCGACAAGACCTATGAGACCGTGGTGCGCCTGGGCGTGAAAACCAGCACTGGCGACGCAGAAGGCGAGGTGATCCTGACCCGCGACGTGGTTTGCACGCCGGGCCAGGTGGTTGAAGCGCTCGACGGTTTCATGGGTCCGATCGCCCAGGTGCCGCCGATGCACAGCGCCTTGAAGAAGGACGGCAAGCCGCTCTACGAATACGCGCGCCAGGGTGAGACGGTGGAGCGCGAGGCGCGCCACGTCACCATCCACGACCTCGACCTGCTGGACATGCAACTGCAGGGCGACGCGCCGTTTCTTCATCTGCGCGTGCGCTGCAGCAAGGGCACCTACATCCGCACCTTGGGTGAAGACATCGCCGAGGCCCTGGGCTGTGGCGGGCACCTGAGCATGTTGCGCCGCATCGAAACCGGCCCGTTCAACGCCTCGCAGTGCATCACGCTTGACGCCCTCGAAGCGCTGGACGAAAGCGAACGCATGGCGCTGTTGTTGCCGGTGCAGACCCTGCTGGAAGGCCACGAGGCCGTCACGCTGGACGCTGATGATGCGGGGCGTTTCCTCAGCGGCCTGCGCCGCCGTGGCGCCTGGGCCGACCAGGAAAGTGTGGCCGTGTTCGGTCCTGTTTCCACCGGCGATGAATCGTTTTCACAAGAAGCCGTGCTGCTGGGCAGCGCGCACACCCAAGCGGGTGAACTGATCCCGGGGCGGCTGCTGAGCCCCATCGAAATACAGCAAATCCTGGAAACCTCACCGGAACTCGCATCATGAGCAAACAAATCCGCAACATCGCCATCATTGCCCACGTTGACCATGGCAAAACCACCATGGTGGACCAGCTGCTTCGCCAGTCGGGCACCTTCGCCGAACACGAAAAGATCGTGGACACGGTGATGGACAACAACGCCATCGAACGCGAGCGCGGCATCACCATCCTGGCCAAGAACTGCGCCGTGAGCTGGGAAGGCACGCACATCAACATCGTCGACACCCCCGGCCACGCGGACTTCGGCGGTGAAGTCGAGCGCGCCCTGTCCATGGTGGACGGTGTGGTGCTTCTGATCGACGCGCAGGAAGGCCCGATGCCGCAGACGCGCTTCGTGACCAAGAAGGCGCTGGCCCTGGGTCTGAAGCCCATCGTGGTGGTTAACAAGGTCGACAAGCCGGGCGCGCGCCCGGACGCCGTGATCAACGCCGCGTTCGATCTGTTCGACAAGCTCGGTGCCAACGACGAACAGCTCGACTTCCCCGTGGTGTACGCCTCGGGCATCAACGGCTGGACCTCGCTGGTCGAAGGCGCACCGGGCGAGCAGTGGGGACCCGACATGTCGGCCCTGTTCAACACCGTGCTCAAGCACGTGAAGCCGCAGGACGGTGACCCGGCAGCGCCACTGCAGTTGCAGGTTTCCGCACTCGACTTTTCCACCTTCGTTGGCCGCATCGGCGTGGGCCGCATCAGCCAGGGCACGATCAAGCCCAACATGGACGTGGTCGTGATGGAAGGCGTGGACGGCAAGGTCGTCAAGGGTCGCGTCAACCAGGTGCTGAAGTTCCAGGGCCTGGACCGCGTGCAGGTGACCGAAGCCGGCCCGGGCGACATCGTGCTGATCAACGGCATTCCCGACATCGGCATCGGCGTGACCGTGACCGATCCGCTGACCCCCGCTCCGTTGCCCATGCTCAAGATCGACGAGCCGACGCTGACCATGAACTTCTGCGTGAACACCAGTCCGCTGGCCGGCCGCGAAGGCAAGTACGTGACCAGCCGCCAGATCTGGGACCGCCTGCAGAAAGAGCTGCAGCACAACGTGGCCCTGCGCGTGAAGGAAACCGACGAAGACGGCATCTTCGAAGTGATGGGCCGCGGTGAATTGCACCTGACCATCCTGCTGGAAAACATGCGCCGCGAAGGCTACGAACTCGCGGTGTCCAAGCCACGCGTGGTGTTCCGCGACATCGACGGTGTGCGCCACGAGCCCATCGAGATGGTGACGGCCGACATCGAAGAACAGCACCAGGGCGGCGTGATGCAGGCACTGGGCGAGCGCAAGGGCGAACTGGCCAACATGGAACCCGATGGCCGTGGCCGCGTGCGTCTGGAGTACCGCATTCCGGCGCGTGGCCTGATCGGTTTCACCAACGAGTTCCTGAACCTGACGCGCGGTTCCGGCCTGATCGCCAACATCTTCGACGGCTACGAGCCGCACAAGGGCGACATCGCCAGTCGCAAGAACGGCGTGCTGATCTCCATGGACGACGGTGAAATCTTCACCTACGCCCTGGGCAAGCTCGACGACCGCGGCCGCATGTTCGTGCGCGCCGGCGACCCGGTGTACGAAGGCATGATCGTCGGCATCCACAACCGCGACAACGACCTGATCGTCAACGCCACCCGCACCAAGCAGCTGACCAACTTCCGCGTCAGCGGCAAGGAAGACGCTATCAAGATCACGCCGCCCGTTGACCTCAACCTCGAGTACGGTGTGGAATTCATCGAAGACGACGAACTGGTCGAAATCACGCCCAAGAGCGTGCGTCTGCGCAAGCGCTTCCTGAAGGAAAGCGACCGCAAGCGAGCCTCCAAAAGCTGAGCCGGGCGGGCCGCGGCTCTGTGCTGCGGCTGCTGCGACCTGAACTGGCCATGCCTTTTCAAGCCCTCAACCGCCTGACGCACACCCAGGCGGTTTTTCTCATGCTGGCGGTCACACTGATGTGGTCGATCGCCGGTGTGGTGTCGCGCCAGCTGGAATCGGCGGCGCGGTTCGAGGTCACGTTCTGGCGCAGCGCCTTCACCGCGCTGTCCTTGCTGGTCATCCTGCCCGTCTGGCGGCAGGCCGACCGACGCCAAGGTCACCTGGTTGCGTCAACAGACGCACCCTCGCTGCGGATTTGGCTCAAACACCATTGGGGCCTGATTCCCGAATCGTCGGCCTTCTGGATCTCGGGCGTGTGCTGGTCGGTGATGTTCACCGCCTTCATGCTGGCCCTGACCTTCACCAGCGTGGCCAACGTGCTGGTGATCATGTCGGTGGGGCCGCTCTTCACCGCGCTGGTGGCGCGTATCTTCATCGGCCAACAGCTGGCCGCGCGCACCTGGTTGGCCATCCTGGCCGCCGGCGCCGGCATCGCCTACATGTACGGCAGCCAGTTCGTGCAGGCGCTGGCCCATCCCGAGATCGACACCGGTGGACTGGTGCTGGGTTCGCTCACCGCCTTGTGCGTGCCCGTCGCCGGCGCCATCAACTGGACGGTGGTGCAACGCAGCCAGACCCACGGCGAAAAGATCGATCTCGTGCCCTCGGTGCTGCTCGGTGCCGTGATCTCCTCCCTGCTCACGCTGCCGTTCGCGCTGCCTTTTGCAGCCACCGCGAGTGACGTGGCGTGGCTGGCCATGTTGGGTCTCGTGCAACTGGCGATTCCCTGCGCGCTGTCGGTGGTGTGCGCGCGCGTGCTCAAGGCGCCTGAAGTTTCGCTGCTGGCCCTGCTGGAAGTGATCTTCGGCATCCTGCTGGCCTGGATCTGGGCCAACGAAGTGCCGGGCGACGAGGTGCTGCGCGGCGGCAGCCTGGTGATCGGCGCCCTGGTGATCAACGAGTTGCTGGGCTGGCGTTCTCGGGCGGGGACGCCCCGCATCCAGACGGTCGACCAGCAACCCCAATGAACGATTTTTCGGAAGAACAACGATGAACGTCCCTGCGCCTGAAACCCTTGTCATCGCCGAAGTGCTGGGCCGCGTCGGCTGCATCACGCTCAACCGGCCCAAGGCCCTCAACGCCTTGTCGCTCGACATGATCCGCAGCATCACGCGGGCACTCGAGCGTTGGAGGGACGACGACGAGGTGCTGGCCGTTGCGATCCGCGGTGTCAACAAGGAAGGCCCGTTCGGCAGCTTCTGCGCCGGCGGCGACATCCGCTACTTCCACCAGGCCGCGCTCTCGGGCGACGCGTCGCTGGAGGCATTCTTCACCGAAGAGTACGCGCTCAACCACCTGATCCACACGTACCGCAAGCCCTACATCGCGTTCATGGACGGCATCGTCATGGGCGGCGGCATGGGCATCAGCCAGGGCGCGAGCCTGCGCATCGTCACCGAACGCAGCAAGCTCGCCATGCCCGAGACCCACATCGGCCTGTTTCCCGATGTGGGCGGCGGCTACTTCCTGAGCCGCTGCCCGGGCCGCCTGGGCGAGTACCTCGCACTCACCGGCCAGGTGCTCGGCGGGCGCGACGCCATGGCCGCTGGCCTGGCCGACGGCTTCATCGATTCGGGCCGCCTGGTCGGCTTGTGGAATTCACTGGCTCAAACGCCGTTCGAGAACGGGGCAGCGGTGGAGCGCTGGTGCGCCAGCCACCTGAGCATCACGGTGGCCGCGGGCAGTTGGCCTGCCAAAGAGATCGACCGGGTGTTCGGTTTGCCCGACGTGCACGCCATCATTTCCACGCTGGAGTCGGACGACAGCGAATGGGCCAAGGCCACGGCCGCCACGCTGCGCCACCGCTCACCGCTGATGCTGCATGTGGTGCTGGAGCAGGTGCGCCGTGCGCGTGGACTCGGCCTGGCCGACAACCTGCGCATGGAGCGCGGCATGGTGTACCGCTGCTTCCACCTGCGCCCGGGCGCGGCCAGCGAAACCGTGGAAGGCATCCGCGCGCTGGCGGTGGACAAGGACCACCAGCCGCGATGGAACCCCGAACGCATTGAAGAAGTGGGAAGAGGGCAGGTGGCCGCGTTCTTCGAGAGCCCGTGGGCTGCGGAGGTTCACCCGCTCGCGCACCTTCGCTGAACACGCCCGCGCAGAAGACGCTGCTGCGCCTCAGCGGTTGCGTGACTTCATGGCGCGATCGACCTCGCGCTTGCCTTCGCGGTCCTTGATGGTGTCGCGCTTGTCGTGTTCGGCCTTGCCCTTGGCGAGCGCCAGTTCACATTTGACCTTGCCGTTCTTCCAGTGCAGGTTGAGTGGCACCAGCGTGTAGCCCTTCTGCTCGACCTTGCCGATGAGACGGCGTATCTCGTCCTTGTGCAGCAGCAGTTTCTTGGTGCGCACCGAGTCCGGGCTGACATGGGTGGAGGCGGTGTACAGCGCGTTGATCTGGCAGCCGATCAGGAACAATTCGCCGCTGCGGATGACCACATAACCGTCGGTGAGCTGCACCTTGCCTTCGCGCAGGGCCTTCACCTCCCACCCTTCGAGCACCATGCCGGCTTCAAAACGTTCCTCGATGGCGTAATTGAAGAACGCCTTCTTGTTGTCGGCGATGCGGCTGTCGAGGCCTTTGGTGGGGGTTGCTTTGCTGTTTTTGGTGGCCATGACGCGCGAGGTGCGGCCGTTTCAGGCCAATACAATGAGTTCGATTGTATGAAAACGATTCACAAGTCTGTCTTGCTCTCCCACAGCGCCCATGAAATGTTCGCGCTGGTCACCAACATCGAGCACTACCCTCAGTTCCTCCCGTGGTGCGACCACGGCGAAGTGCTGGAACTCAACGACGACGGCATGCTGGCTCGCGTGGGCATGGCCATCAGTGGCCTGCGCCAGAGCTTCACCACCCGCAACACCCACGAGACCGACCGCAAGGTGCTCATGGAGCTGGTCGATGGACCCTTCTCACAGCTGGATGGCGTCTGGGCATTCACGCCTCTTGGTGACGGCACGCTGCGTGCCTGCAAGGTGGAGTTCACACTGAGCTACGGTTTCTCCAGTTCTGCCCTGGCCGCGCTGGTCGGCCCGGTGTTTGACAAGATCGCCGGCAACCTGGTGGATGCGTTCGTCAAACGTGCCGACCAGGTCTACGGCGCGGACTGAGCCCGGCATGCACATCACCCTGATGTTTTCGCCGGCACCGCGTGAGGTGCTGGAGCTAGATCTGCACGTGCCGGAGGGATGCACGGCCCATGGGGCGCTGGAACTGGCGGGATGGCTCAAGGCTTTCCCCGAACTCGCAACGCCCGCACTCACGCTGGGCGTGTGGGGTCGGCGTGTGGGTCGTGAACATGCTCTGCGCAATGGCGATCGGCTGGAGGTCTACCGGGCGTTGCGCGTGGACCCGAAGGTGGCTCGCCGGGAGCGTTTTGTGGGGCAGGGCGCGCGGGGAACAGGCTTGTTCGCGCGAAGAAAAGCCGGCTCCAAGGCCGGCTACTGAAGACTTGCCGCGCTGAGGCGGATCACTGTTTGGGCAGGGGCCCGCAGTCGTTGCGGATGATGCCTTCCATGCGCTGGGTCTCAGCGGCCTTGGCCTTGTCGTCCATGATCTCGCGCTCGCCCTTGGCGTTCGTGGTCGCCAGACGCACGCCGGAGTCCATCGTGATCTTGGCTTTGCGCGCACGTTCGCAGTTGTCGGCGCGCGCTTTGGCCACGTGCTCTGCTTCGGCCTTCTTCCTGGCCTCTTCGGCCTGCTCGGCCTGCTTCTTCTTCGCTTCGAGTTCGGTGTCGCGGGCGGGGATCTGTGGAGCGGCCGGTGCGGCGGTGGCCGCGGCGGTTGCAGCCGGCTCTGCGGTCACTGCCGGCGGGGCCATGCCCGAACCGGGCTTCTTGAGGATGCTCTTGTCCGGGATGCTGGCTGGTGGCGGGGTGTCGCTGAACACCTTGCGCCCGGTGCTGTCGACCCATTGCCACTGCGCCATGGCAACAGAGCTGCAGGCGAGCAGCAAGACCGTCAACAGGGGCGCGCGCCAGGGCAGTTGGGAGGTGGTGACTTGTGACATTTCGCGAGTTTAGCCCTGAGTTCCCAGGCTGCCTCACTCCATGCACGCAGGGCGGCGCACCAGCAGACGCAGCGGTGGTTTTTCCGCACTGAGCGGTCAAACCGGTGCGTTCCCACCTGCGGGTTTGCCCGCAGGGCGGGCGGCTACAATCGACGCTTTTGGAGCTTTCCCATGCGCCTACTCGGCAAAGCGCTCACCTTCGACGACGTGTTGCTGGTGCCAGCGTACTCCCAGGTCCTGCCCAAGGACACCTCTCTCGCCACCCAGTTTTCCCGCAACATCCAGCTCAACCTGCCCTTGGTCTCCGCGGCCATGGACACGGTCACTGAAGCCCGTCTGGCGATCGCCATCGCCCAGGAAGGCGGCATCGGCATCATCCACAAGAACCTCACACCGCAAGAGCAGGCGGCCCAGGTGGCCAAGGTCAAGCGCTACGAATCGGGCGTGCTGCGCGACCCGGTGGTGATCTCGCCGCAGACCACCATCCGCCAGGTCATGAAGCTCTCGGACGAGCTGGGCATCTCCGGCTTCCCGGTGGTCGAAGCAGGCCGCGTGGTCGGCATCGTCACCGGGCGCGACCTGCGCTTCGAGACCCGCTACGACCTGCCGGTCAGCGAGATCATGACGCCGCGCGAGCGCCTGATCACCATGCCCGACGGCACCACGCCGGCCGAAGCCAAGACCTTGCTGAACAAGCACAAGCTGGAGCGCCTGCTGCTGGTCAACGACGGTTTTGAGCTCAAGGGCCTGATCACGGTGAAAGACATCACCAAGCAGTTGAACTTTCCCAACGCCGCACGCGATCCGTCGGGCCGCTTGCGCGTGGGCGCCGCGGTGGGCGTGGGCGAAGGCACCGAAGAGCGCGTGGAGGCCCTGGTCAAGGCCGGCGTGGACGCCATCGTGGTCGACACCGCACACGGTCACAGCAAGGGCGTGATCGACCGCGTGCGCTGGGTCAAACAGAATTACCCGCAGATCGACGTGATCGGCGGCAACATCGCCACCGGTGGCGCGGCCATGGCGCTGGTGGAAGCCGGCGCGGACGCGGTCAAGGTCGGCATTGGCCCGGGCTCCATCTGCACCACCCGCATCGTGGCCGGTGTGGGCGTGCCGCAGATCATGGCCATCGACAGCGTGGCCACCGCGTTGCAAGGCACGGGCGTGCCCATGATCGCCGACGGCGGCATCCGCTACAGCGGCGACATCGCCAAGGCCATCGCCGCTGGCGCCAACACCGTGATGATGGGCGGCATGTTCGCCGGCACCGAAGAGTCGCCGGGCGAGATCGTGCTGTACCAGGGCCGCAGCTACAAGGGTTACCGCGGCATGGGCTCCATCGGTGCCATGCAGCAGGGCAGCGCCGACCGCTATTTCCAGGAAAGCAGCACCGGCAACCCCAACGCCGACAAGCTGGTGCCCGAAGGCATTGAAGGCCGTGTGCCCTACAAAGGTTCGGTCGTCTCCATCATTTTCCAGATGGCCGGCGGCCTGCGCGCGGCCATGGGCTACTGCGGCTGCCCGAGCATCGAGCACATGCGCCACAAGGCGGAGTTCGTCGAGATCACCTCGGCCGGCATCCGCGAGAGCCATGTGCACGACGTGCAGATCACCAAGGAAGCCCCGAACTACAGAGCTGAATAAGCGCCCATGCGCCAGTGGCCGTCCTGATGGACGGCCTTTTTGCTTTCTGAACAGTCCCGCCAGACAACGCCATGCAACACCAGAAAATCCTCATCCTCGATTTCGGTTCACAGGTCACCCAGCTGATTGCCCGCCGCGTGCGCGAAGCGCATGTGTACTGCGAAGTGCATCCGTGCGATGTCAGCAGCGACTGGATTCGTGAGTTCGCCGCCGATGGCCAGCTCAAGGGCGTGATCCTGTCCGGCAGCCACGCCAGCGTGTACGAGGTGGACGACAAGGCGCCTGATGTGGTCTACGAGTTGGGCATTCCGGTTCTGGGCATTTGCTACGGCATGCAGACCATGGCACAGCATCTTGGCGGCAAGGTCGAAGGTTCGAACTCGCGCGAGTTCGGCTACGCCGAGGTGCGCGCGCGCGGTCACACCGCGCTGCTCAAGGACATTGCCGACTTCCACACACCCGAAGGCCACGGCATGCTCAAGGTCTGGATGAGCCACGGCGACAAGGTCACCGAGCTGCCGCCCGGCTTCAAGCTCATGGCCAGCACCGACAGCTGCCCCATCGCCGGCATGGCCGACGAAGCGCGCCATTTCTACGCGGTGCAGTTCCACCCAGAGGTCACGCACACCGTGCAGGGCCGGGCGATGCTGGAGCGTTTCGTGCTCGACATCTGCGCGACCCGGGCCGACTGGGTGATGCGCGACCACATCGAAGAAGCGGTGCAGAAGATCCGCGAGCAGGTGGGCGACGAAGAAGTCATCCTCGGCCTGTCCGGTGGTGTCGATTCGTCGGTGGCCGCGGCTCTGATCCACCGCGCCATCGGCGACCAGCTGACCTGTGTGTTCGTCGACCATGGCCTGCTGCGCCTGAACGAAGGCGACATGGTGATGGACATGTTTGTCGGCAAGCTGCACGCCAAGGTGATCCGGGTGGACGCGGCCGACCAGTTCCTCGGTCACCTGGCCGGTGTGAACGAGCCGGAGGCCAAGCGCAAGATCATCGGCCGCGAATTCGTCGAGGTTTTCAAGGCCGAAGCCGCCAAGCTCATCTCAAGTGGTGCATCAACAAAAGGCGCCAAGTGGTTGGCACAAGGCACTATTTATCCGGACGTGATCGAATCGGGCGGCGCCAAGAGCAAGAAGGCCGTGACCATCAAGAGCCACCACAACGTGGGTGGCCTGCCTGAGCAACTGGGCCTGAAGCTGCTGGAGCCGCTGCGCGATCTGTTCAAGGACGAGGTGCGCGAACTTGGTGTTGCGCTCGGCCTGCCGCACGACATGGTCTACCGCCACCCGTTCCCGGGCCCGGGTCTGGGCGTGCGGATTCTGGGCGAGGTGAAGAAGGAATACGCCGATCTGCTGCGCCGGGCCGACGCCATCTTCATCGAAGAACTGCGCTCCACCATCGACCACCCCAGCGGCAAGAGCTGGTACGACCTCACCAGCCAGGCCTTCACCGTGTTCCTGCCGGTCAAAAGCGTGGGCGTGATGGGCGACGGCCGCACTTACGACTATGTGGTGGCCCTGCGTGCGGTGCAGACCAGCGACTTCATGACCGCCGACTGGGCCGAGCTGCCTTACGCGCTGCTCAAGAAGGTCAGCAGCCGCATCATCAACGAAGTGCGCGGCATCAACCGCGTGACCTACGACGTGAGCTCCAAGCCCCCCGCCACCATCGAGTGGGAATGAAAGAAGATCGGTTTGCACCATTCAAGTACGTTCTGCAAACCGGCGATTCTTCAAAAGAATCAACAACTTATCTGTCTGTGTCGATCAAGATCGTTCAACAGGTACAAAATTAGGCTGACGGTAAAACAGTCGGTAAATTTGCGGCGCCTCGACACCGCCCGAGAAAGTACCGTCAGGCTGTTCTGACGGTATCGGGCGTGCGCAAAAAGGAGCCGTCATGCTGTTTGAAACCACCACCGACGTCGCAGAATCCACTTCCGCAGTCAGGTCCCCGAACTTCATCTTCCATGTGTAGTACGTCGCCTCGGACACTCCGATTTGGCGGCACACGTCGACCACCGGTGTGCCTGACCCAGCCAGTCGCAGCGCGTAGGCGATTTGTTCCTCAGAAAATCTCGACCTCTTCATTGCTTCTCCTTGCGCCCCTTCGGGCTTGCCGGAAAGCAACCGTACCCCCTAGTTTTGAAAAGTCCGGAATTCGGGGGAGACGTCACGACTTACTGAGACAGTCGGACGTTGCTATGCGCTTTGATGACCGTAAGTCTTTTGCGCCGGGAGCAAAAGACCATCGAGCCAAGGCCGGTCAGCAGCAGCGCGAGTGTCTCGGGTTCTGAGACAGGTGTTGACGCATCAACGTTCAACCCGTCGAAAAACACAGAACCTGCGAGCGATGTGGTTGTCGTGCCCGTCCGAACGAAGTCGAGCGCCATCCTTCCGTCAAAAGTTGGCAGTGTGGCTGGAAGGGCTTCGTTGTCGAGGAAATCCGTAATTAGGTCGGGCACACTCTGATCCTCCAGCCAAAACAATCTCACATTCACCAGCGTGTAGTCCCCAATTGTGAATCCGACGAGGTTACGTGGACTGGTGCTGGTGAGTGAAGGGTCGGCAGAAAGCGCCAATGAATCAACGGGAACCGCGCCGGGAGCGGGTGATCTGTCATTGCCCACGATGACAACGCCTCGTTTGTCCGAGAAGGACAAGCCTGATACGGAACCGGACAGTTCACTAAAGCTAGCGGCATTGCCGGTTGTGGCGTTATGGCCGCCGTAAGAAAGTCCGGTTCCAACATCTTGTATGAAAGGAGCGGCTGAATCGAAGTCGAATGTTCCTGAGATTACCGCGTCGGAGCTAAAAAGACCTGCAATTGAAGTTGTCCCAAATGGGCTTGCACTCGTGGAAAAGCTGTAAGTCACTGGTGCCGCAGCGACACCACCACCGACGCAATGGAGCACCGCGATAAAGACAAATTTGCCAGCAAGTCGCCACATAAAGCCTCCGGTATCTAATATTGATGCGAATTGATTTTTGCAGGACAAACAAGTGAAGCGTTGAGAATAGTCAATTCGAGAGCGGAAGCGAGCCAGAACAGCGCCCAAAAGCTTTAGTCCATCGGCTGGGTGTCGCTCCTCGGGGCCGGCTTCGACGACGCCCAGCAAGATCTTCTGCGCGAGGGGTTGCTGAACCACATGTCGCCGGGCCGCTTCGCCCAGTACATCGAGTCGATGGCGCAGATGATCCCCGCCGAGCGCCCATCCTCGTGCTCGAAGAACCCGGCCAAACGGCCGTCCCAGCCGAGGAGCAGTCCACATTTACCGTCACTTCCAGCCAGATCGCCCCAGTTTTTACCGTCAGCTGATGCTTGCAGGCACCTGCAGTAGAGTCAACCGCATTGAGCGCGCTGCGCCCGGCGACCCACAACACGAGACTTCTAGAAATGGCGGTAAACATGACAGTATTCGCGTTCGCCGAGGCTCGGTTTTCTCCTCTGTACAGAGCGAAGAGCGCTGAGTTATTGACAATCGAGTTGGAGTGAGGTGTCCGCCTCATGGGCGAGCAGTTCGATCGCCAGTTCGGCCTGCTGCGCTCGCTGCTGGTCTACCGCGGCATTCCCTGGCGGGGCGCACAGCTGCGGCGCTTTTACCGGCGCTTCGTGCCCGCTGGCGGGCTCGCGTTTGATGTCGGCGCGCACGCCGGCAACCGGACGGCGGCATTTCGCCAGTTGGGGGCACGGGTGGTGGCGCTGGAGCCCCAACCTGCTTTCATTCGGCTGCTGCAACGCCGCTTCGGTGCAGATGCTCAAGTGACCTTGCTGCCTCAGGCGCTCGGTCGCGCACCGGGACAGGCGCGTTTGATGTCCAGCCCACGCACGCCCACGGTCGCCACGCTCTCGACCGACTTTGTCCAGCGCGCCGGCGCGGCGCCTTCGTTTCGCGGCGTGCATTGGCAAGACGGCCCGCTGGTGGACGTGACCACGCTGGACGCCTTGATCGCCGCGCACGGCAAGCCCGACTTCGTGAAGATCGATGTGGAGGGCTTCGAACTGGAGGTGCTCATGGGCCTGAGCCAGCCGGTTGGCGCCGTGTCGTTCGAGTTCCTGCCGGCCGTGCGCGATGTGGCCCTGGGCTGCATCGACCGGCTGGAAGTCCTGGCCGGGGAAGGGCGCTACCGCTACGCCGTGTCGCTGGGCGAACGGCTGAGTTTGTTGAAACCGGACGGTGAGTCGGCCGACGCCATGCGCGCCTGGCTGCGGGCCATGCCGCCCGATGGCCCGTCGGGCGACGTGCACGCGTGGTTGACACGCTGAGTTCAGGAGCCCGGCGGCGTTCGATGGTGTGA
Organism: Hydrogenophaga sp. RAC07; assembly: GCF_001713375.1. Taxonomy (NCBI): domain Bacteria; kingdom Pseudomonadati; phylum Pseudomonadota; class Betaproteobacteria; order Burkholderiales; family Comamonadaceae; genus Hydrogenophaga; species Hydrogenophaga sp. RAC07. The sequence goes on along the minus strand of NZ_CP016449.1, from coordinate 1,836,732 downwards.
GCCGGCCGGATCGGGAGGGGTGACGACATGCGCTTCGCCCAGCGTCTCATGAGCACCCGGCGCGTCGAAGGCGTTGAGCAACACCGAGGTCAGTGCAGGCATGCTGCCCAGCGTTTTTGAGGTCGGCGTGAGGCCGGGGACAAAGCCGCTGCCCAGCAACCGTTGCAACAGCGCGGGATCGTCGCTGACCACATGCACGGGCACCTCCCAGGTCGCACCGCTGCCACTCACCAAGCCGGGCGGCTGGTGGTCGCCCACCACGATCATCACCACGGGCCGGGACGCCTGGCGCCGCAGGTGGTCGGTCATCCACGCATGCTGGTAGCGCATGCCTTCGAGGTACTGCGGGATGGCCTGTGCCAACGACCTGTCGGTGTGAGCTGTGGCGACCCCTGCATACGCGTGGGGGCCTGTCAACGAAGCCCAGTCGCTCACGAACGGCGCGATCGGGTGAAAGGGCGCATGGGTGCTGGTGGTGGCAAACACGGCAAAGCGCGGTGCTCGGGCGCGTGTCCGATCAAGCTCCTGCGCCTGCAGCAGCGCCATGGCGGCCTGGTCGGGAATGCGCCAGTAGCCGAAGTCCGGACCCTGGTAACCGATGCCGGCGTCGTCGGCCAGGCGGTCGAAGCCGTAGAACGCACCTTCGGGCCAGGGACGTTTGAGACCGGGCATCCAGCCCACCGTGCGGTAGCCGTGGCGCGCGAAGTGGCGCACCAGCGTGGGCCGGTCACTGGCCAGCAGCAGGTCGTGGTCGGCCGGGTCGCGGGTGTCCACGCCGGCGAGCAGCGCAGCGTGTGAGAGCCACGACGAGCCGCCGAAGGTGGGGGCGGTCACGCGCGCCGACACCACGAACCGGCCACCGTTTTCGATGGCCTGTGCCAGTTCGGCGCGTGGCCCGGCCAGAGCGGCGGCTTGCGCCGGGTCGTCGAAGGTGATGCTTCCGTAGGACTCGGCGAACACCAGCAGCACATCGGCTGGACCGTTGACGCCCACCAGACCTGACAGGTCGCCGTTGAAACCCGGGCCAGCACCAAGCGCCGCACGCGACTCACCGGGCAGCCACACACGCGCCAGCAGCTGACCCTGCAGCAGCAGGGTGGGCGTGATCGGCAGCGAGAAAAACCAGCGTGTGTCGCGCTGGTCCGGCACGTAGGCGGCGAAGCTCAAGGTGCAGGCGCCTGCGCCCGCCAGCAACCAGGGGCGGGGGGCTGGCCAGGCCACGGACAGCGCGAGCGCACCGACGACCCAGCGGACGAGCAGCGTGAGCAGCAGCACGCCGACCACCGCAGCGCCGATCGCTGCAGCCAGCTGCCAGCCCGGCATGGCCTGCACCGCGACCTTGAACAATTCCCCCGCATGGCGCCCGTCCCAATACACATTGACCGGTCGACCCATCACGGCGGGCGCGGTGACGTTGGCGTAGCGCACCACCACCAGGACCAGGAAGCCCGCGGTCCACGCCCAGGCTCCCCGCCGGGAAAGGCCGCCTCGCCACGCCACCCAGGCCATCAACGCCACCACGGCCAGGCAGAGCTCGAACGACAGACGCGGCATGTAGGCCACGCCGAAACCGGGCCAGCGGTTCTCAAACGTCAGCAGCGTGTTGAGCAGCCCGAAGGCCAGGACAAACCGCAGCAGCCAGCCCAGCGCCGGTGGCGGCGCCGACCTCACTTGCGCACGGCCTCGAATTCAATGATGAGCGGCACCTCGTCGCCGACCCAGCCGTTGGCCACTGCGTAGTTCATGCCGTAGGTGCTGCGCTTGAAGCTGCCGCGCGCCGACACGCCCATCACATAGGGCTTGCCCAGCGGGCCGCCCAGCGGGGACTCGGCACTCTTGTTCCAGGTGGCCTGCAGCGTGAGCGGCTGCGACTTGCCCAGCAGTTCCAGCTGGCCGCTGATGTCGAACGTCTTGTCGCCCGTGCGTTTGGCACCGCTGGCAGTGAACACCATCCGGGGAAACTCGCCGCTGTTCAGAAAATCCGGTCCCTTGAGGTGGTCATCGCGCTTGCGCTGGTTGGTGAACACGCTGCCCGTTTCCACCTCGATGCGCACCTCGGAGAGCGTGGCCGTGGCTTCGTCAAAACGGTAGCTGCCGCGCGCCGAGCGGAACATCCCGAGCACCTTGGCGTAGCCGATGTGGTCGACCAGAAAGGCCACGGTGATGTGGTCGGGGTCGAGTTCGTAGCGCGCGGCCTGGGCGTGGGCCGTGCTCATCCACAGTGGGGAACTGGCCGCGATGGCGGCCCAGACGAGGGCGGTTTTCAGGGGGTTGGCACGCATGGTTCACGTCTCCAGTGGGGTGGGGCGCTGCCGCGCCAGGGTTCGCACATCGGTGGCGAAAGACAGGGTCAACAAGGCCAGGCTGGCCGCGGCCAGGCCGGTGGCCAACATCGGCGGCACGGTGGGCCCGAGGCAGACGATGAGCGTCGTGATCTGAACCACGCACACGGTCTGGCGGCGTTTGCTCGGCGGCAAGGGTCCGTCCAACCAGGGCCAGGCCGAGGCCGCCGCCACGAAGCCATAGCGCATGAGTCCGCTGGCCAGGATCCACGGACCGGCCTGACCCGCCTGCACCACCAGCGCACACAGCACCAGGGTGAAAGCGGCGTCGGTCTCCATGTCGAATCGCGCGCCGAAGGCGCTCGCCATGCCGCTGCGCCGCGCCAGTGCGCCGTCCACCGCGTCGAGCAGCGCCGTCAACGTGGCTGCGACCACCAGCCACCACGCGGCAGTGGGCATGGCGCCCAGCGGCGCGCGGGGCAGGGCTTCACCGACCAGCGCGGCCATCAAGGCCATGGCCCCCAAGCGGACGAGCGTCACCCGGTTGGCGGGGCCAAAGCGCGCATGCGGATGGGCGCCAAGGCCACGCCAGAGCAGCCATGCAGCCGCCGCAAGCACCAACAGTGCCTTGGCGGTGTAGTCGAGACCCAGGCCCGCCACACCGGCCAAACCCAGGGCCGCAAGCAGCACCAGCGCAGCCACCGCCGCGAGGTCGCGCGCGGCGTCGCGTGCGAGGCCCTGGCGGTCTGCGATGTCCTGACGGGGCTGGGGCGTAAAGGGTGGGCTGCCTGCGGTTTTCATCGTCTGCAACATAAGATGGCCGTGCGGTCGCGGTGATCATGGCACGCACTCACCCTCTGACACGGCATATCCCTTTTCGTTCATGGCATCTCCTCCTTCCCCACCGAACACACCGGCCCAGGCCTGCTGGACCGTGGCGCCCGGCCGGGCCGAGGTCCGCAACCAAGCCTTGCCGGCCCTGGCCGATGGCGAGGTGCGCGTGCGCACCCTGCACACCGGCGTGAGCCGGGGCACCGAGGGACTGGTGTTTCGCGGTGAGGTGCCGGCCAGCGAGGCGCAGCGCATGCGCGCGCCGTTCCAGCAAGGCGACTTTCCAGGCCCGGTGAAATACGGCTACGTGAACGTGGGCGTGGTCGAGGCAGGGCCCGCCGAGCTATTGGGGCGGACTGTGTTCTGCCTGTACCCGCACCAGACCGTGTTCCAGGTGCCGGCCGACGCCGTGCTGCCGCTGCCGGCCGGGGTTCCACCCGCTCGCGCCGTGCTCGCCGCCAACCTGGAAACCGCCATCAACGCGCTGTGGGACGCATCACCGCGCCTGGGCGAGCGCATCGCGGTGGTGGGCGGCGGAACACTGGGCCTGCTGGTGGCCTGGCTCGCGGCGCGGCTGCCGGGCTGCGAGGTGCAGGTGGTCGACACCGAAGCGGGCCGCGCCGACGTGGCCCAGGCTCTCGGCGCCAGCTTCGCGCTGCCGGCGGATGCGCGACCTGACGCCGACCTGGTGGTGCACACTAGCGGGCAGGGCGCGGGACTGGCGACCGCGCTGCGGCTCGCCGCCTTCGAGGCCACCGTGCTGGAACTCAGCTGGTACGGCAACCGCGCGGTGAGCGTGCCGCTGGGCGAGGCGTTCCACTCGCAGCGCCTCACGCTCAAGAGTTCGCAGGTCGGGCATGTGGCCACAGCGCAGCGCGGTCGCTGGAGCCACCGCCGCCGCCTTGAGCTCGCGCTGTCGCTGCTCACCGATCCGGCGCTGGACTGCCTCATCACGCACAGTGCACCGTTTCACGAATTGCCGACCGTGCTGGAGCGCCTGGCCACCGGGGGTGGCGACACCCTCTGCCACCGCATCGATTACCCCGCTTGAAGAAAAGAGAACCCACCCATGTACGCCGTCAACGTCAGAGACCATTTCATGATCGCCCACAGCTTCCAGGGTGCCGTGTTCGGCCCCGCGCAGCGCATGCACGGCGCCACCTACGTGGTGGACCTGGAGCTGCGCCGCGAGGCGCTGGACGCCGACGGCATCGTGGTCGACATCGGCCTGGCCACCCAGGTGCTGCGTGAAGAGCTCGCTGCGCTCAATTTCCGCAACCTCGACGAAGAGCCCCAGTTCAATGGCCGCAACACCACCACCGAGTTTCTGGCCCGCCTGATCTTCGACCGCGTGGCCGCGCGCATGGCCGCGGGCGCGCTGGGCGCCAACGCCTTGCCGTCCGCCGGTTCGGCGGGTGTGCAACACATCCGCGTGACGCTCAACGAATCGCACGTGGCCTGGGCCTCGTACGAAGGTGCCGTGCCCGTGCGCGCCACCGCGTGAGCGCCATGCCCGGCCCGCGCGCCTGTTGCTTTCTGATCCCGGGCGACTGGAACCTGCCCACCGGCGGCTACACCTACGACCGCCGGCTGGTGCTGGCCTTGCGCGAGAGTGGCTGGTGGGTCGACGTGCTGTCGCTCACCGGCACCTGGCCGCACCCGGACCCGGCCGCGCTGGCGGCGGCCGGCGAGATGGTCGCCTCGCTGCCCGATGACACGCTGGTGGTGGCCGATGGCCTGGGCTTCGGTGCGCTCCATGAGCTGGCTGCGCAACACGCCGAGCGCCTGCGCTGGGTGGCGCTGGTGCACCACCCCCTGCACCTGGAAACCGGCTTGTCCGACAGCGTTCGCCAGCACCTGCTCGCTGGCGAAACGCAAGCGCTCAGGCATGTGCGTCGGGTCGTGGTGACCAGCACCAGCACCGCGGCCGACGTGGCGGCCATGGGCGTGCCGCAGGCCAGGATCGACGTGGTTCAACCCGGCACCGATCCCGTCCCGCTGCCCTCGACAAGGTCGCACAAGCCAGGTCCGGTGCGCCTGCTGTGCGTGGCCACGCTCACCGCCCGCAAAGGCCACGCGCTGCTGCTGCAGGCGCTGGCAGGATTGACGCATCTGGACTGGACGCTGCACAACGTGGGCAGCGCCACGCGCGACCCCGACACCGCGACCCAACTGCAGGCCCAGGCCGCGCCACTGGGTGAACGCGTGCAGTGGCACGGCGAGTTGGACGCGCGGGCACTGAGCGAACAATTTGCCGCGGCCGACGTGTTCGTCCTGGCCTCCTTGCACGAGGGCTTCGGCATGGTGGTCACCGAGGCCCTCGCGCACGGGCTGCCGGTGGTGGCCAGCGACGCCGGGGCTCTGGCGCAAACGCTGCCGGTCGACGCCGGCTTGCACGTGCCGGCCGGGGAGGTGGCTCCGCTGCAGGCCGCGCTGGCGCAGGTGCTGTCCGACGCCGCGCTGCGAGCGCGCCTGGCTGCCGGTGCACGCGCCGCTGCCGCAGGCTTGCCGACCTGGCCCATGCAGGCCGCGCAATTCGCAACCGTGCTGGAGGGCGTGGAATGAACGCAGCGCCGGGCCGTTCCCAATCAGGCGAGCACCACAGCCCGCAGGGCGAAGCTACGCCGGTGTGCACCGCCACCTTCAGCGCCGACTGGCTGCAACTGCGCGAGCCGTTTGACGCAACAGCGCGCGATGCAGCCGCGGATGAGCTCCAGTTGGTGCGTCGGCTGGCCTCGTTGCGGGCGGGTGCGTCACAACCCCTGCGTGTGATCGACCTGGCCTGTGGCACCGGCGCCAACCTGCGCTGGCTCGCGCCCCGGCTGGGCGGTGCACAGCAGTGGCTGGTGGTGGACCACGATGCGGATCTGCTGCGCTGCTGGCCCGAACGCTTGAACGCGGTGGAGGGCACACACACGGGCCCCGACAAGGGCCTGCATCAACCGCTTTCCTTTTCCGGTCCGGGGTTTGACGCCGACATCGTGCGGCAACAGATCGACCTGATGGCTCGGCTTGAAAGCTTGCCCTGGCACGCGGCCGACCTCGTCACCGCCTCGGCCTTGTTGGACCTGGTGGGCTCCACCTGGCTGCACCGGCTGGTGTCGGCCAGTGCCGCATCCGGCGTGGCCTTGCTCATGAGCTTGAATGTGGACGGCCGCCACGTGTGGGCGCCCGAGGACCCGGCGGACGCGACGGTGGATCGTTTGTTTGGCGAGCACCAGCGGCAAGACAAGGGCCTGGGTCCGGCGCTGGGCGCCGGAGCGGTGGCCGCACTGAAGCAGTCCCTGGAGGCGGCGGGCTACCGCGTGTTCACGGCCGCCAGCGACTGGTGGGTGGATGGCCGCACTTGCCCGCAGGCGCTGTCCATGCAATGCGCTTTGATCGAAGGCCTGGCGGCGGCCTGCGAGCAGAGCCCTGCAACGACAGCTTCCATCGAAGCCTGGCGTAAACGCCGCCTCGCCATCGCAGCCCACAGCCAACTGCGCGTGGGTCACCTCGACCTGCTGGCGCTGCCCGCTTAGGCAACAGGCGAACGCAACTCCAGATCCCAGAGCATGTCCTGCCCGAGAGGCAGGGTGTGCACCGTGGGGCGCGGGCAGTCGGCCATCACCGCGTGGGCGGGTGCCTGCAGGCCCCGGCGCCCGTTGCCGATCAGCACCGGTGCGACCACGAGGTGCAGGCGGTCCAGCGCGCCGGCGGTGAAAAAACGCGAGACGGTGATGCCGCCGCCCTCGACGAACAGGAGGTTCAATCCGCGTGCGGCCAGCGCAGCCACGGCACGTTGCGGGTGGTAACACGCGGTGGGCTCGGTGGCCAGCAAGCCGTCCACCGCCAGCACCTCGGCGCGCGCAGGCGATGACCCCAGGCGCGAGCGGGCCTGCGCCGCGTGGCGGCTGTCGCAGACCCACAGCGTGGATGCCTGGCCGTCGCGGAACACACGAGAAAGGCCGTCCAGCCGCGCAGCGGGGTCCATCACCACGCGCACCGGTTGCGGCCCGGGCACGCGCCGTGTGGTGAGCTGCGGGTTGTCGGTGGCCACCGTGCCGGCACCCACCAGCACCGCGTCACACAGCGCGCGCAGGCGGTGCAGGTGCAGGAGGCAGTGCGCGCCGTTGACGTAGTAGGAGTCGCCGGTGAGCGTGGCAACAAAACCGTCCAGGCTCTGGCCGAGCTGGGCCACCACCCAGGGGTTCGGACTGCGTACCCCGCGCTGGCGCGCACGTGCATCGAGCAGGGGTTTGTACAGGCCGAACAGGGCCGAGGCGCGCGCGCCGATGGATCCATCGATCGCCCAGCCGTGCTCGGGGCTGTGGGTCAGTTGCGGGGAGGGTGCACCGTCGCGTGCCCGCAGCAGCTGCAGCCACAAGCCCGGCCAGTCCTGCGGAACGTCCAGGACAAGATCACTGGCCGTTGAGGTGGGGTTTTGCACGGTGGTCAGCATCGAAACATCATCGCATCGAGCCCCCGCCAAGGCGCCAGAATCCGGCCAAAGCCCGGAATAGCCCTCGACTTGACGCCGCGCCCGTGCGAGGTCTACTTCCAGCTGGGCGTGTAGTACGGATCGTCGGCATCGACCCCTTCCGAAGCAGCAGCGCCTCCCACCGGCAGCCAGGCCAGGCACAGCGCGATGCCGAAGCCGGTGAGCAACAAGGGCAGCAACGACACAGGCGAAACGGAAGCCGCGCGCCAGGCCCACAACACCGCCACGGCGCAAACGGAGGCCAGCATCAAGGCCAGCTGGGCCAGCAGCAGCGAGCCACCCAGTGCACCCCAGCCGGCCAGCGCCATCGCAGCGAGCGTGAGCAGCACGGTGACCACCAGACCATGGCGACGTCCGACGGCGCGGGTGCCCGGCGCCTTCAGCGCAATGGCCAGGGCGGCCAGCAGCGTGCTGGCGAGGGCAAGCCAGGGCAGCATCTGCACGCGCGAAGTGGCTGGCCAGTCGAACCCGGGCCAGGCGGCCATGGTCAGCACGAGGCCGATCGCTGCACCCAGCGCGGCCCAGCGCAGGCCCAGGGGACGCATCAGCGCGCTGATGGCCAGCGCCAGCACGAAGGGCAGCACCAGGCTCTGGAACGCGGGGTGGTACAGGAATGACATGCGCGCATCATCCCACCGCGGCACGGCTTTGCAGTGCGGGAATACACTGCGGCTCCGCCAGAAACTTGTCCGTCCACCGCCCGAAAGAGGCCGCCATGTACCTGCCCCCGCAGTTCGCCGCCAAAGACCCCGCCATTGCCCGCGAACTCATGCGCGCGCACCCCTTCGCCAGCCTGGTGTCCACCGACGACGAGGGGTTCCCGTTCGTCACGCCACTGCCGCTGCACCTGGTGGAAGAAGACGCTGGCCTGACCTTGTTGGGGCATGTGGCGCGTCCCAATCCACACGCGGGCTTTCTGCGCCAGCGCAGCACCGCCCTGGTGGTGTTCCAGGGCCCGCAGGCCTACATGACACCGCGCGTCTACCCCGACCTCATCCGCGTGCCGACCTGGAGCTACCTGGCGGTGCATGCCCGGGTGCAGGTGAGCTTCATTGAGTCGTTCGAGGACAAGGATCGCTTGCTCAAGCACCTCATCCACGACCACGACCCGGCCTACGCCGCGCAGTGGCGCGCGCTGCCCGAGGACTGGCAGCACAAGATGATGGGCGGCATCCACGCATTCGAACTGCGCGTGGTCGATCTGCAGTGCAAGGTCAAGCTCAACCAGCACCGGCCGGAGTCTCATGCCGCGATGGTCGCGGCCTACGAAGCCGGCCATGAAAACGAGCGTGCCCTGGCCGGCTGGATGCGCCGCCTGGGCCTGACAGGGCAGGGCGCGTGAAACGCCGTGCATTGCTGCTGGCGGCGGCGCTGCTGCCGGCGTCGTTGTGGGCCCAGAGCTCGGCGACCGAACAGCGCTGGAAAAAGGAACTTGACGCCTTTGCCGCGGCAGACCGCCAGCAGATGCCGCCGCCCGGTGGCGTGTTGTTTGTCGGCAGCTCGTCGATCCGTTTCTGGACCGCTCTGGAAACCACCTTCGCCGACCAGGCCGTGGTGATCAAGCGCGGCTTTGGTGGCTCGCGCCTGTCCGAGAGTGCCGACCTGGTGCACCGGCTGGTGTTGCCCTACCAGCCTCGCCTGGTGGTGCTGTACGCGGGGGAAAACGACATTCACGAGGGCAGCACGCCACTGGAACTGCTGGGGCACTTCCAGCGTTTCGTGCAGCAGGTGCAAGGCGCCTTGCCGTCCACGCGCGTGGCCTTCATGGCGATCAAACCCAGCCCTTCACGCGTGGCGTTCATGGCCACCATGCGCGAAGCCAACCTGCTCATCCAGACCCATGTGCTGCAGCACGACAACCTGGACTACATCGACGTGCACACCGCCATGCTGGACAACGACGGCCGTCCCCGGCCCGAATTGTTCGTGCGCGACCAGCTGCACCTGAGCGCCGAGGGCTACGGCCTGTGGCGCCAGATCGTCTCAGCGCACCTGCGGCCCTGAACGCCGCGCGAGCACCTGGCGCCAACCGCTTTGCGCCTGTGCTTCCAGCGCCATCGCCACGGCAAAGAGCCCGGCGAATGCACCGGCCAACAGCGCCACGTCGGCGCTCCAGGGTCGCACCACCTGGGTGGAGCCGAAAAAGGCCAGCGTGAACAAGGCGATCACGATGTGGGCGCAGAACACCGACAGCGAATGCCGGCCCAGCAGCTCCAGCGGCAGAGGCCGCGGAAGCACCTGTTTCAACCACGGGCCAAATGTCACCAGCAGCACGAAGACACTGGCGAAATTGAGCACGCGCAACGGGCCCAGTGTCCATTTGTCGAGCAACATCGCAATCGCCGGCACGCCGGGCATCGGGTCCTGGCCCACGGTCTGACGCCACAGCAGCATGCCCGCCGCGTACACCGCGGCCGGGATCACCACCCACAGCGGGAAACGCGGCAACGGTTTGTCGCGGGCGCCCAGCCACAGGCCCGCCACCCACAGCGCCTGCCAGGCCAGCCAATGGAAAGCGCCCATGTCCTTGTAGGGGATGGGCAGGCCGGTGGCGCTCACGGCAAGTTCGTACAACACCTGGCCCAGGCCCCACTGCTCGGCCAGCCAGAGCAGGGCGCTGACCATGAGCACGCCTTGCCAACCCGTGCGCAAACCACGGCGCAACAGCCAGGGGCTCAGCAGCATCAGGGCGATGTACAGCGGCAGGATGTCCAGCAGCGGCGGGTTGTAGAGCAGCAGCGCCGCTCCCACCACCGCGGCTTGTGGATCGATGAAGAAGAACTCGAGCAGGCCCGTCACACCGCCCTGGCGGTTGTGCACGCCCAGCCAGGCGATCACCGTGAAGGCGAGCAGCAACAAGGCCAGCTGGCACAGGTAGAGCTTGAGCGCACGCTCATGGAACGCGCTCTGCATGGCCACCACACCGTCGCGCCGGGCGCGCTTGCCATAGACACGACCGGCCATGTAGGCGGAGAGGAACACAAACCCTTCAGCCGCCGATACGAAGCCGAAGGGCTGGCCCGACGGCAACGAGAAACTCGTCGGCATGTGGGTCAGCGTCATCAGCACGAGCATCAAACCCCGCAGGGCGTCGAGCTCCCAGCGGCGGTTGGAGGGGTGGAGGAGGGGCGTGGACATAGGGAAAACCAGAACAACCCGCGATGATGCCAGAGGGACGGCCGTCTCCAGGTGCAAAGGGGCGCTGTCCTACACTCGCCGGCATGCCCGCACTCACGCCGACCGACGAAGATTTCATGCGCCTGGCGCTGGCCCAGGCCAAGGCGGCAGCGGCCGACGGTGAGGTGCCGGTGGGTGCGGTGGTGGTGAAAGACGGTCAGGTGATCGCCATCGGCCGCAACGCCCCGATCGAAGGCCATGACCCCACGGCGCACGCCGAAGTCGTGGCCCTGCGCTCTGCAGCGCAGGCACTGGGCAATTACAGGCTGGAAGGTTGCACCCTGTATGTGACGCTGGAGCCCTGCGCCATGTGCAGTGGCGCCATGCTGCATGCGCGGCTGGCGCGCGTGGTGTTCGGCGCGGCGGACCCCAAGACCGGGGCCGCGGGTTCGGTGCTCAACCTCTTTGCACACGAACAACTCAACCACCAGACCGTTGTGCAAGGCGGCGTGCTCGCCGACGAGGCAGCGGAACTGCTGCGCGGATTTTTCAAGGAGCGACGTGTGAACCAGCATCCCCTGCGCGAAGACGCGCTGCGCGCGCCGGACGCCTGCTTTCAGGATCTCCCCGGCTACCCCTGGCAACCCCATTACCTGAGCGATCTGCCGACGTTGAACGGCTGGCGCATGCACTACCTGGACGAAGGTCCACCAGACGCGCCGCTGACCTGGCTGTGCCTGCACGGCAACCCGGCCTGGAGTTACCTCTACCGCAAGATGATCCCGGTGCTGCTGGCCAGCGGCGGCCGTGTGGTGGCGCCCGACATGATCGGTTTTGGTCGCAGCGACAAACCCAAGAAGGAGAGCGCACACAGCTTCAGCTGGCACCGGCAGGTGCTGCTCGAATTCATCGCACGGCTTGACCTGCGCAACGTGGTGCTGGTGGTGCAGGACTGGGGTGGCCTGCTGGGCCTCACGCTGCCCATGGAAGCACCCGAGCGCTACCGCGGCCTGCTGGTGATGAACACCACCCTGGCCACTGGCGAGACGCCTTTGTCGCCAGGTTTTCTGGCCTGGCGAACCATGTGCGCGCAGAACCCGGCGTTCGACGTGGCACGCCTGTTCGCGCGTGGCAATCCGCAGATGGGCGCTGACGAATGCGCCGCCTACAACGCACCGTTTCCCGACAAAGGGCACCGCGCGGCCCTGCGGGCATTTCCCGCCTTGGTTCCCGAGCACCTGGACGACGACGGTGCGGCCATCAGCCGCCAGGCGCAGGACTTCTGGTCCAGCCAGTGGACGGGGCAGAGTTTCATGGCCATCGGTCAGCAAGACCCGGTGCTGGGAGAGCCGGTGATGCGCGCCTTGCAACGGTCGATCCGCCACTGCCCCGAGCCGATGTTGCTGCCGCAGGCCGGGCATTTTTTGCAGGAACACGGCGAAGCCATTGCACAGGCCGCCGTGCGCCATTTCGGCGCCGCAGCGCCTCGATAATCGAGCTCTTTTGTCGCACCCGAACCCATGAGCCACATCTACATCTACTCCCCCTCCAGCGCTGTGCGCGACAAGGCCGCGTACCGCCGAGGTGTGGCGCGGCTCAAGGCCCTGGGGCACGAAGTCGAAATCGACGAAGCGGCGCTCACCAGCCACATGCGTTTTGCCGGTGACGACGAGACCCGGCTCGCGGCCATCGGCCGTGCCGCAGCCAGTGGCGCCCATGTGGCGCTCATTTCGCGCGGTGGTTACGGGCTCACCCGCATCCTGGGCGAGCTGCCATTCAAGAAGCTCACCAAAGCCATTGAGGGTGGCACGCAGTTCGTGGGTCTGAGCGACTTCACCGCCTTGCAGATGGCCCTGCTGGCCAAGACCGGCGCCTGCACCTGGGCGGGGCCGGCCTTGGGCGAAGACTTCGGTGCCGAGGCGCCGGACGACATCATGGAAGCGTGTTTTGACGACTTGCTGGCCGGGCATGGCGAAGGCGCGGGCTGGCGGCTGCCGGCTTCCGACCTGCCGTTCATGAAGCCTGCCAAAGCAGACGCGCAGCCCGAGCTGCGGGTGCGTTCGGCAACCCTGTGGGGTGGCAACCTCAACGTGATCTGCTCGCTGGTCGGAACGCCCCACCTGCCCGCCATCACCGGCGGCATCCTGTTTCTCGAAGACACCCACGAGCACCCCTACCGCATCGAGCGCCAGCTCACGCAGCTGCTCAACGCGGGCATCCTCGGGCGCCAGAAGGCGGTGCTGCTGGGATCGTTCAACCGCTTCAAGCTGGTGCCCGGTTACGACCGTGGCTTCAAACTGCAAACGGTGGTGGACTGGTTGCGCACGAAGACCAGGACCCCGGTGTTCACCGGCCTGCCGTTCGGGCATGTGGCCACCAAGGTGCTGTTGCCCGTGGGGCAAAAGGTCGACCTGATGGTGGAAGGGCGCGACGCCCTGATTTACTGGGGTTGAGGCAATCCGGGCGGCACGGCGCCGCCGGGTTGCCGGGTGCGGCTCAGCGGGTGCGCAGGCGCGAAGAGTCGATCAGGCTTTTGGGCACCAGGCCGGCAAACACGGGGGAAAGGCTTTGAACCCGGTGCACCGCGAGCGCTTCGCCATGCAACTGGCTCAACACGGCGACCATCTCGGCACGTGCGAACCACAGGGCGTGGGGGTCGTGCAGGTATTTGAGGCGACGCACCAATTGAGGATTGATCTGGGCGCCGTCGTCGCCAAGCACATCCAGCATCGCTTTTCGCACAGGCTCCAAGGCCTGACCGGGGTCCTTGTGAACCTCCGGACTGAGCAAAGCGGAAATGCTGTTTCGAATACTCGGTTTGAACCAGCGCATGGTGTGTCCTCAACGACTTTTTATGAATCCAGGCAAAGGATACGTTCTCTTACCGTGACCGTGCAATCCCGCACGTCGTTTGAGCGTGGAAAAACAACAAAGAAATCAAAGGTTTACGGCGGTGTTTTTATCTCATGCTTGAGGTATGTAATACCTTTGAGTCCATTTTTGGTGTCCGGAGGTGTCGGGGATTAATACCCGATCGGCGGCGGGTTGACGCGCGTGCGACACCCGGCAACCGGGTCATTGCAGCCGTGTTTTCTGGTGACAAAGAGCACCCTGGACCGTGTGCTCTAATCCAGCCGATATTCATCAGCTTTATGGCCGAACTGACAATTGCTTTCGTGGATCTGACCGGCAGCGTCTCGGTGTTTGAAACACTGGGTAACGACCGCGCCACGATGGTGGTGACCAAGCTCACCCAGTGGATCGGGGCCACCGGCATGGAGCACGGCGGGGTCGTCGTCAAGATGTTGGGCGACGGGGTGTTGCTCTCGTTCACCAGCAACCGCCTTGCCGTGGAAGCCATGGTCCAGATCCAGCAGGAGCACGCCAAACGGGTGGTCCAGTGGCCCAACCGCCTCAAGCTCATGATGCAGATCGGCATGGCCCGCGGCCAGGTCGTGGTGGTCGACGGCGACTGCTTTGGTGACGCTGTCAATCTGGCTTCTCGCCTGAGCGATCTGGCCGGTGGCGAACAGATCCTGGCCACCGACAACGTCGTGCGGGAGCTCGGTCCCCGCACCCCGGTTCGCAGCCGCAGCCTGGGTCCCATCCGCATCAAGGGCCGCACCGAGCCTTGCGAGGTGTTCCGCATCGAATGGCAGCAGGAAATGCTCTCCGAGTTCCTCACGCTGCCTGCCGACCTGCATTCGCTGACGCCACCGAAAGACGTGGGCATGGGTGGCATCGAACTGGCCTGGCTCGACAGCACCCGCAGCTTTGGCCTGACCGAACTTCCCCTGAAGATCGGCCGGGTGCCCGAGGCCGACTTTGTGGTGAGCGACCCGCGCGTCTCGCGCATGCACACCCGCATCGACATGCGCTCGGGCAATTACGTGCTCGAAGACATCAGCAGCTACGGCACCTGGGTGCGTTTTGCCGGTGGCGACAACGTGATTGCGCTGCGCCGCCAGGAGTGCATGTTGCACAGCGATGGTGAGATCGCGTTGGGTGCGCCCTTCACCGATTTCAGCGCGCCCACCGTGAGCTTCAAGCTGGTCAACGGCAACATGGTGCTGGGGCGCACGCCGCTTCGAAACTGACGGCGTCCCGCCGCGCCGCCGCGCTGTCAACGCGGGCGATGAACCGCTTTCCCAAAACACGCAGGAGACGCCATGCGCTGGATCAAACGTTTTTTCAAGCTGCTGGTGGTGTTGCTCGTGGCGGCCGTGGCCGCCGCTGCGTTTTACGCACAACGCAGCCTGCCGAAGATGGACGGGCGGTTGCAGCTCGGCGGCCTGGCCGCGCCTGTGGCGGTGCACCGGGATGCCAGCGACGTCACGCACATCCTGGCCAGCCGTGCAACCGATGCCTGGAAAGCCCTGGGCCATGTGCATGCGCAGGAGCGTGGCTGGCAACTGGAGTTCAATCGCCGCGTGATGCGCGGCGCTCTCTCGGAAGTGCTGGGTCCGGCCACGCTGGAGACCGACAAGCTCATGCGCACACTGGGCATCCGCGAAGCCGCCAGACGGCAGTGGGAGGGACTGCCGCCCGATGCGCGCCTGGCCCTGCAGGCGTACAGCGACGGGATCAACGCCTTCTTTGCCCACAGCTCGCAAGCGCTGTCGCCCGAGTTCGTGTTGCTCGGCACTGACCCGGGGCCCGAGGCCCGCGCCGGGCGCTACTGGGATCCGCTGGACAGCGTAGGCTGGTCCATCATGATGGCGCTGGACCTGGGCGGCAACTGGGGCAACGAGTTTGCGCGCCTCACGGCGCTGCAATCCATCGACACGCCGGCACTGTGGGAACTGTTCCCGCCGTACCCCGGCGAAACACCCGCGGCCACGGCCGACCTGGCCGGTCTTTACCGCGGCCTCGGCCTGTACCGGCCGGCGCCGGTGAGCACATCCAGCCACACACCCGAACCCAAGACCATGGCCGCGCTGATCGGCCGCGACATGGAGCGCTGGACCCGGGAGCTGGGCAACATCGAAGGCAAAGGATCGAACAACTGGGTGGTGTCGGGCGCGCGCAGCAAGACCGGCATGCCCTTGCTGGCCAACGACCCGCACCTGGGTTTGAGCGCACCCGCCATCTGGTACTTCGCGCGCTTGCAGGCGCCCGACGCAGACGGCGTCAAGGGCATGGACGTGATCGGCGCCACGCTGCCGGGCACGCCATTCGTGGTGCTGGGCCGCACTGCGCAGGTGGCCTGGGGTTTCACCAACACCGGCCCCGACGTGCAGGACCTTTACATCGAACAGATCAACCCGGCCAACCCGGCGCAGTACCGTGTGCCGGGCAGCACTGCCGAGCCTGTCTGGGCCGACTTCAGCCTGCGCATGGAAACCATCCGCGTGAAGAACCAGCCCGACGTGAGCCACATGGTGCGCAGCACGCGCCACGGCCCGGTGATCAGCGACGCGCAGGCGCGCCATGGCGAGGTCATCGACACCGGCAAGTTTGTGCTGGCCTTGCGCTGGACGGCCCTGGACGCCGACAACCGCAACGTGGTGGCCACGCTCGAATCGAACCGCGCGCAGTCGGTGGCCGATCTCACCAAAGCCTTTGCCGATTTCCACTCGCCCATGCAGAACGTGCTGATGGCCGACCGCAGTGGCGTGATTGCCTACAAGGCGGTGGGCCGGGTGCCGCTGCGATTGGCCGACAACGACATCCGCGGCGTGGCGCCTGCGCCGGGCTGGGAAGCGCGCTACGACTGGGTGGGCTGGCTCCCCTATGAAGACACGCCGCAGGACGCGGGCGAACGCGGCTGGATCGCCACCGCCAACCAGCGCATCCACGCCGCCGACTACCCCCACTTCATCACGCAGGACTGGGCCGCGCCGTACCGCCAGGAACGCATCGAAGCGTTGCTGGAAGCCACGCCGCAACACACGGTGGCGTCGTTCCAGGCCATGCACGGCGACCTGCAATCGGCCGCCACCGTGCGCCTGCTGCCGTACCTGCGGAAGACACCGTCGAGCCATGCGCTCGCTGCGGCCGCGCAAGCACAGCTCAAGGACTTCAGCGGCGAGATGCGGGGCAGCCTGGCGGCTCCATTGATCTACACGGCCTGGGTCGATGCCTTCACGCGCCAGGTGGTGGGCGAGCGCCTGGGGCAGGCGCGCTTCGAGACGCTGTACGGCAAACGGCTGTTTCGCAACGCGGTCGAAGGCATCCTGGAGCGCAACGACGCATCGTGGTGCGGTGCTGCCGGCTGCGAGGCAGCCAGCACGCGGGCCTTGGACCGTGCACTCGACCAATTGAGGCAGAAGCACGGCGACGACGTGACCGCCTGGCGCTGGGCCGAGGCCCACCCGGCGATCTCCATCCACCGGCCCCTGAGCAATGTGAAAGCGCTGGCGCCGTTCTTTGAGGTGCGCACGCCCACAGGCGGCGATCCGTTCACGGTCAACGTAGGCCAGTACCACCTGGACAAGGCCGATGCGCCATTCGCCAACCGGCATGCGGCCAGCCTGCGCGCCATCTACGACCTGGCCGACATGGACAACTCGCGCTTCATCTACCAGACCGGGCAGAGCGGCAACGTGTTTTCAGGCCGCTACCGCGACATGAGCAAGACCTGGGGCGCGGTGGAATACCGCGCCCTCTCGATGAAGCCCGGCGAGTGGGCCTCGACGCTGGAGCTCGTGCCCTGAGGGGCTTACTTCAGGTTGCCTGAGAGGAACTGGGCCAGGCGCTCGCTCTTGGGACGGGCCAGCACCTCGGCGGGCACACCTTGTTCTTCGATGCAGCCCTTGTGCAGGAAGATCAGGTGCGATGACACCTCGCGCGCAAAGCCCATTTCGTGCGTGACCACCACCATGGTGCGGCCTTCTTCGGCCAGCAGCTTCATCACGCGCAGCACCTCGCCCACCAGTTCCGGGTCGAGCGCGCTGGTGGGTTCGTCGAACAGCATCACGTCGGGTTCCACGGCCAACGCGCGGGCGATGGCCACACGCTGCTGCTGACCGCCACTCATGTGCGAGGGGTAGCGGTCTTCCACACCGCGCAGGCCCACGCGCTCCAGATAGCGCCGCGCGGTCTCCACCGCCTTGTCTTTCGGGATGCCCAACACATTCACCGGCGCTTCGATGATGTTCTGCAGCACCGTCATGTGGGCCCAGAGGTTGAAGTGCTGGAACACCATGGCGAGTTTGGTGCGCAGGCGCTGCAGTTGCGCGGCGTTGACCGCCCGCAACTCGCCGTGTTTGTCCGCCTTGAGCTGCAGCTCCTCGCCGTCCAGGACGATGCGACCGGTGTTGGGGTTCTCCAGCAGGTTGATGCAGCGCAGCAGCGTGCTCTTGCCCGAGCCGGAACTGCCGATGAGGCTGATCACGTCGCCGGCGCGCGCCTGCAGCGACACACCCTTGAGCACTTCGTTGGCGCCAAAGCGCTTGTGGATGTCGTGCACCTCCAGCAAGGGGCGGCCGGGCGTTCGGGTGGCGGTGGTTTCTGCAGTCATGGTCGATGCCCGATGGAATGAAAACTCAGGCGCCCAGCAGGTCGCCGGAGCGGAACGGTGTGGCGCCGGCGATCTTGCCGACCTCGCCGCCTGCAACGATGTAGCGTTCGCGCACGGTGGCGTACAGCACGCCCGGAACCTCGGCGCGCACCTCATGCACCCGGGCCTGCCCCGCGGCTGTGGGGTCGATCACCTCGGCCACCACGTCACCCACGTCCACACGACCGCCGGGTCTCACCAGAAACACCAGCACACCCGGCACCGGCGAGCGCAAGGTCTGCGAACCCGCCAGCGGCGTGGGCTTGCAGGCCAAGGGGGGCAAAGAGGGTGTTGCGGCAGCGGCCAGGGCGCCTGCATGTTCCAGGAACGAGAAGATGGCTTGGGCGTCTTTGCGCGCCAGGTCGTGCGACACATCGCCCTCGCCACGCAGTTCCACCGTGGCACTGGCGCAGCCTTGGGGCAGGGGAGCGTTGACACCCGATGCGCGCAGGGCGGCGGCCAACTGCCACCACAGGCCCGAGAGGCGTTCGTCAAAAGGCCCGCCACCCGACTCGCGCGCCAGCAGCACGGCCTGGCAGCCCAGCAGGCGCGCCAGCGGTTCAAGCGGAGGCCAGCAGGCGTCTTCGCTGTAGAGGTGCATCACCGCGTCGTTGTCGCAATGCAGGTCAAGCACGAGGTCAGCGTCGTGCGAGAGCAGCAGCAACTGCCGGCGCAGGCTGTCGAGTTCGCTGGCCGGTTGCCACTGGGTCAGCCACTGGCCGACCAGTTGGCGCACCGTGGCCAGATTGGCTTGGGCGTCGGGACCCAGCCGGGAGCGGGCATCGGCCAGCACCGCTTCAGCCATGTCCGGGTAGTGGCGGTTGAAGTTTTGTGCGGTGTCGAATTCGAACCGGCCCATGGCGCGGTGGTCCAGGCGTTGGCTCAGACCGATCGGATTGGCCGCAGGCACCAGGATCACCTCGCCGCGCAGCAGGCCTGCGGCGTCGGCCGCCTCCAGCCGCTGACGCAGGTGGTGCGCGACCAGCATGCCGGGCAACTCTTCGGCGTGCAGGCTGGCCTGGATGTAGACCTTGGGCCGTGCGCCGGGCGTACCGAAGTGAAAAGCCACCAGGGCTTTCTGGCTGCCCAGGCTCGGGCTCAGCAGAGGGTATTCGGTGCGTTGCATGGTTCGACGGAAGCCACGCGCCTCAATGGCCGCGCGGTGCCAGATGGGCCAGGAAACGCCGCTCGGCGAGCTTGAACAAGCCCACCAGGCTGAAGGTGATGGTCAGGTAGATCGCGGCGGCAAAGATGTAGGCCTCGAAGGGCAGGTAGAAGTCGGAATAGATGCGGCTGGCCGCAGCGGTCACGTCCAGCATGGCGGGCACGGTGCTGGCCAGGCTGGTGGCGTGCAGCATCATCACCACCTCGTTGCTGTAGGCCGGCAGCGTGCGGCGGATGGCGCTGGGCAGCACGATGCGGCGCATGGCGGTGGCCGGGCTCATGCCCATGGCCTGAGCCGCTTCAATTTCACCGGCCGAGGTTTCGCGGATCGCTCCCGCCAGCATCTCGGCGGTGTAGCCCGCGGTGTTCAGGCTGAAGGCCAGCAGCGCGCAGAAAAACGGCTCTTTGAAATGCGTCCAGGGCCACACATCGTTCCAGCGGTCCTGGATCCAGTCCAGTTGCGCCAGGCCGTAGTAAATGAGGTAGAGCTGGATCAGCAGTGGCGTGCCGCGGATGACGTAGGTGTAGGCGCCGACGAGCCAGCGCAGGGGTTTGATCGGGCTCGTCAAGGCCAGCGCAAACAGCACGGCGAGCACCGTACCCACGCCCAGCGACGAGAGCAGAAGCCACAAGGTGGTGATTAGCCCTTCGCCGTACATGGCCAAGGTGCTGGGGCGAAAAATGACTTCCCACTTCATGTGCAGCGGCTCAGGCGTTGGCGCGTTTCACGCCGAGGCTGAAGCGTCGGTCCAGCCAGCGCAGCGCCCACAGCGACACCGAGGTGTAGACCAGGAACAGCGCCGCGGCGAAGAGGAAGAAGGTGAAGGGCTCGCGCGTGGCAGCACTCGCCTGCTTGGCCAGGTAGGTCATTTCCTGCAGGCCGATCAGGCTGACGAGCGCGGTGGCCTTGATCAGGACCAGCCAGTTGTTGGTGAAGCCGGGGAGGGCATAACGGACCATCTGCGGTGCGGTGATGCGCAGAAACGTGCGCACAGGTCCCATGCCGAAGGCCCAGGCTGCTTCCATCTGGCCTTTGGGGATCGAGAGGATGGCGCCGCGGAAAGTCTCGGTCATGTAGGCGCCATAAATGAAGCCGATGGTGAGCACGCCGGCGAGAAACGGGTTGATGTCGACCGAAGCCTTGCTGCCCATCGCTTCGAGCAGGTTGTTCAGGCCGATCGTGCCGCCGTAATAGATGAGCAGCATGAGCACCAGCTCGGGCACACCCCGCACCAGCGTGGTGTAAACCGTGGCCAGCCCCACCAGGATGGGGCGGCCGGACAGTTTGGCCACAGCACCCAGCAGACCCAGCAGCACGGCCACCATCAAGGCGGCCAGTGATACGCCCACCGTGAGGAGGGCGCCCTGCAGGATCGAGCTGAAGTAGCCGGACAAAACGCGGCAGCTCAGTTGCCGTACACGTCGAAGTCGAAGTACTTCTTGCTGACCGTCTCGTAAACGCCGTTGGAGCGGATGGCCTTGATGGCCGCGTTCAGCTGTTCCTTGAGCGCCGTTTCGTCCTTGCGCAACGCCACACCCACGCCCGTGCCGAAGTACTTGGCATCGGCCAGCACCGGGCCTACGAAGCCGTAGCCAGCGCCTTCGGGCTTGCTCAGAAAGCCACCGTTGACTTCGACCTGGTCGGCCACAGTGCCGTCCAGACGGCCCGATTTGATGTCCAGATAAACCTGGTCTTGCGCTTCGTAAGGAACCACGTTCACGCCGACAGTTTTGAGTTCACCCATGGCGTATTTCTCTTGGGTGCTGCCCTTGAGCACGCCAAGCTTCTTGCCCTTGAGGGAGGCCAGGTCGGTGAACGCCGTGCCGGTTTTCACCACGATGCGACTGGGTGTGAAGTAGTACTTGTCGGAGAAATCCACCACTTGCTGACGTTCTTCGGTGACGGACATCGAGCTGATGATCACGTCGTATTTTTTGGCCTGCAGTCCGGGGATCATGCTGTCCCAGACTTGTTCCACATACACGCACTTGCGCTTGATTTCGTTGCACAGCGCTTCGGCGATGTCCACATCAAACCCGGTGGGCTTGCCGTCGGCGGTCTTGAAGGTGAACGGCTCGTAGGTGGGGTCGATCGCAACCTTGAGCTCGGGCAGTTCGGCCGGTGCAGGTGCGGCTGCGGGAGCGGCCACCGGGGCTGCAGCGGGTGCGGCTTCCGGAGCCGGGGTTTCGGTTTTTCCGCAGCCCACCAAGGCGGCGGCACCAATCAGGCTCAGGGACAAAAGGAGGTTTTTCATGGACATCTTTCAATGGCGGCTCGTTGATCGCCAAACAGGTTGAGACAAGCGTGTGAATTGTAGGTTGACGCCTCGGGGTGCACCGAAACCGGGCTGCTGGTGTTTCCCCGCATAGCAAGGAGGCAGTGCCTCCATAAGGGCAGATGATGCAAAGCAAGCTTCAAGCCCGAAAGGCGGTTTCAAATGCGATCACTTAACTATACATAATATACATCGTAGAATGTCATGAAGTGGATGTGTCACGGCAGAAAAGGAAAACCCGACTCACGGTCGGGCTTTCATGGCGGGCTGTCTGGACAGCGGTCAGTCCTCGACGAACGCTTCCTCACGCTTCTTCTTGATCGATGGCAAGAAAACGATGGCCAGCAGCAGCAACGCAGCCGCAAGCAATGAGGCGGAAATTGGACGGGTCACGAACACCGACCAGTCACCGCGCGAGATCAGCAAGGCGCGGCGCAGATACTCTTCCATCATGGGGCCGAGGATGAGTCCCAACAACAAAGGTGCTGGCTCGCAACCGAGCTTGATGAAGCTGTATCCGATCAGGCCGAACACGGCGACCATCCAGACGTCAAAGCTGTTGTTGTTGGTCGAATAAACACCGATCGCGCAGAACATCAGAATGGCCGGGAAGAGCCAACGGTAGGGCACCGACAGGAGTTTGACCCAGACGCCAATCAGCGGCAGGTTCAGAACGATCAGCATCAAGTTGCCGATCCACATCGAGGCAATCAGTCCCCAGAACAGTTCGGGGTTGGACGTCATGACCTGCGGGCCGGGCTGGATGTTGTGGATGGTCATGGCACCGACCATCAGCGCCATCACGGCATTGGGGGGAATGCCGAGCGTGAGCAGCGGGATGAACGAGGTTTGTGAACCCGCGTTGTTGGCCGATTCGGGGGCCGCCACGCCGCGTATGTTGCCCTGACCGAAAGGCACTTCGCCCGGCTTGAGCTTGGTCTTTTTCTCGATGGTGTACGCCGCGAACGATGACAGCAGCGCACCGCCACCGGGCAGGATGCCGAGCACCGATCCCAGTGCCGTCCCGCGCATGACGGCAGGCAACATGCGCTTGAAGTCTTCCTTCGTGGGCATGAGGCCATGCACCTTGCCAGTGAACACCTCGCGCTTGCTCTCGTCTTGCGACAGGTTGCTGATGATTTCGCCATAGCCAAAGATGCCCATGGCGATGACGACGAAGTTGATGCCGTCGGTCAATTCGGGGATGTCGAAACTGAAGCGGGCCACGCCGGAGTTCACGTCGGTGCCGACCAGGCCGATCAACAGGCCCAGCACGATCATGGCCAGCGCCTTGAGCAGCGAGCCCGAGGCCAGCACCACGGCACCGATGAGGCCCAGCACCATCAGCGCAAAGTACTCGGAAGGACCGAAGCTCAACGCCACTTCGGTCAGCGGCGGCGCAAACGCGGCCAGCACCAACGTGCCGACGCAGCCCGCAAAGAACGAGCCCATGCCAGCGGCGGCGAGTGCAGGCCCTGCCCTGCCCTTGCGCGCCATCTGGTAGCCGTCGATCACGGTCACCACCGACGAGGATTCACCGGGCAGGTTCACCAGAATGGCGGTGGTGGAGCCACCGTACTGCGCGCCGTAGTAGATGCCGGCCAGCATGATGAGCGCTGCCACGGGCTCAAGGCCGTAGGTCACAGGCAGCAACATGGCGATGGTGGCCAATGGGCCGATACCCGGCAACACGCCGATGAGCGTGCCGAGCAGGCAGCCCACAAATGCGTAGATCAGGTTCTGGAGAGTGAACGCGACACTGAAGCCCAGTGCGAGGTTGTCAAAAAGGTCCATGGGGGTTGTCTCCGGTCAGGCGGTCAGGAAGGCAGGCCACACCGGGAACTGCAGATTGAGCATGTAGACGAAGGCTCCGTAGCTGCCGATTGCGAGCAAGGTCGCCAGGATCAGGGATTCCTTGATGTCGCACTTCGGGCGGGCATAGCCGGCAATGATCACCAGGCCGAAGATGGCTACGATGAATCCCATGGCCGGAATGCCCAGCGAGGGCAAGCCCACCAGCAGTGCGCCGAAAGCCAGGTTGGCACCGAGCACGAAGCACAGCGGGCGCCAGGCGATCTTTCCGATCGGGTCACCGTCGGGTGCCTTGCTGCGAAAAGACTGGACCGTGATCAAAATGCCGAGGGCCGAGAGCAGGATGCCCAGCAGCAACGGGAAATAGCCGGGGCCCATGCGGGCCGCACTGCCCACGTCGAAGTTCGTTGCACCCACGGCGAACGACACGCCCACGATGGTGAACATCAAACCAGAGAAAAAGTCTTTTTGACTTGCCAGCTTCACAGTGTCTCCTCCAAATATTGGGTGTCGCGATTCTGATCCGGTCAAGGCAATCGCCCCATGTGGGTTACACCTACAAGATGGGCTTGGCGGGTACTTTCGATCCCCTGCGCGACACCGTTACCAGCGGCCTTTGGGTTGTCGGGCCCGCACAAACGAGGCAATGATCTCGGCCGATTCGGCTCGCTGGGCACGGTTGGCAAAGTCGATCGCCGACAGGCCCTGCTGATTCTTCAGCATGGGATCGGCGCCCTCTTCCAGCAGCAGCTTCACCACCGTGGGGTGGCCATAGTGCGCCGCCATCATCAAGGGCGTGCTGCCGTTGGGTGACTCGGCGTCGATGTAGGCGTGGTGCTCCAGCAGCAGGCGCACCATGGACACGCTCTGGGCATCGGCATTCGTGGCGGCGTAGTGCAGCGGCGTCCAGCCGGGCTTGTTCACCTCGGCCTTGCGTTCGATCAGGCGCTTGGCCACGCCCAGCCGGCCTTTGAGCGCGGCCATCATCAATGGGCTTTCGTCCTGGACGGTGCGCGCTTCGATCTGCACCGTGTCCTGCCCGATCAGGAAGCTGGAAACCTCGGGTGCATCGTCCCGCAACGCGAGGAACAGCGCGTGTTCGCCCGCTTCGTTGCGCGTGTTCAGGTCAAACCCACGCTGTACCAGCTGGCGCACTGTCCTCACGTCGTCGCGCTTGACGGCCGAAAAGAAGTCGTCAAACGAGTCGGCCCATGTGGCGGTCGAGACCACCAGCAAAAATGCCATGAATCCTTTTAAAACAATGTGTTTTTTAGGTTTTCTCATGTGTTTTCTCAATACTTGTGGCCGCCGGTGACACCACACGGTTGAACAAGGTGTCGAAATTGTCACTGGTGGCCTGCGCCACATCGGTCACCGGCAGGCCTTTGATCTGGGCGATCTGCTCGGCCACCCAGGGCACGTATGCCGGAGAGTTGGTTTTGCCGCGGTGGGGCACCGGCGCCAGATAAGGGCTGTCGGTCTCGATCAACATGCGGTCCAGCGGCACAAAGGCGGCCACTTCGCGGATGTCGCCGGCGCTGCGGAAAGTGAGGATGCCCGAGAACGAGATGTAAAACCCCAGGTCCAGCGCGGCGCGCGCCACTTCGGCCGTTTCGGTGAAGCAGTGAAACACGCCGCGGGCCACTGGCCGCGAGGCACTGTCCCCCTTGAAGCCACCCGCCTCCCGCAAGATGGCCAGGGTGTCGTCGGACGCACTGCGCGTGTGGATGACCAGGGGCAGATCGGTCCTGCGCGCAGCCTCGATGTGTGTGCGGTAGCGGGTGCGTTGCCATTCCATGTCGGCCACGCTGCGCTCGCCCAGGCGGTAGTAGTCGAGCCCGGTTTCGCCGATGCCCACCACCTTGGCCCGGGCAGCCCGCTCCAGCAAATCGTCCAGTGTGGGTTCCTGCACGCCTTCGTTGTCGGGGTGCACGCCCACGGTCGACCAGAGGTTGGCGTGGTCACGCGCGAGGCTGTGGACCTCCTCGAACTCCTCCAGGGTGGTGCAGATGCACAGGGCCCGGTCCACCTGCGCTTCGGCCATGGCGCTCAAGATCTCGGGCAAGCGGCTTTTCAGCTCGGCAAAACTCAGGTGGCAGTGGGAATCGGTGAACATGCGGACCCTGGAATGGGGGCAACGGCTTGAAGGCCTGCAATGGCCAGTTCAAACGTCGTGCGGGAGAGGCCGACTCAGAGCGTCTGGGTGGCGCGATCGGAGCCGAGGTTGGCACCGAGGATTTCTTCGATCTTCAGCTTGAGCATGCGCGACTTTTCGTCGGCCGGGAAACGGATACCGACGCCCTGGGTACGACCACCCGAAGCCTTGGCGGGCGTGACCCAGGCCACCTTGCCCGCGACGGGATAGCGTTGTGGATCGTCGGGCAGGCTGAGCAGCACGTACACGTCATCACCGAGACGGTATTCGCGCGAGGACGGGATGAAGATGCCTCCGTCGGCGAACAAGGGAATGTAGGCCGCATAGAGCGCAGCCTTCTCCTTGATGGAGAGCTGGATCACGCTCGGGCGCGCTGCGGCTGCCGAGGGAGAAGGGTTGGTGCTCATCGGGTCGAGTTTAGCGGCATTCACCCGCGATGGGCGCCTTGTTGCAGCACTGCAAACGCCGGTATGGCGGGGCTTTGGCCGCCTGTGGCACCGAACTCACTGCGGCCGCGCCGCCAGAACCTGGCGGGTGCGCGCCGCCCAGGCTTCCTGCATGAGGCCCGCGTTGTAGGGATGCTCCACCGAGCGCGCGGCCTGCATCAGTTCGCGGGACCAGGCAGCCAACGCGGTCCAGCGTGGCGCGGCAGGCAGTTCAGCGACCGGAAAAAAACGGGCCGGCGCACCGCAGGCGTGGGCCATCAGGTCGTGGCAGAGCTTTTGCAGCACCGCCAGCTGTTGGGCGGCCGGCCAGTCGGACAGCACCGACCAGTCGCCCCGCGCCAGCGCCTTGGGCAGACCCGACCAGGCCTGGGCGTTCAAACCACTCGCCGCCCAGGCTAGTGCGTCGTCGGGGCGTCCACCGGCTGCCTGCAGCCAGACAGCCGCCTGAGCCGGCGTGGGAGCCGTTGTTGCCGACTTGCCGGTCGCCTGCGCGGCGCTCACCTCGTCCACCAACCAGGCCAGAGCCTCCTGCTCCCGGGGCCAGACCATGGCGTGCGTCTGGCAACGGCTGCGGATGGTGGGCAACAGCAGGTGGGCCGACTCGCTGGCGAGGATGAAGCGCACCTCGCCCACCGGCTCTTCCAGCGTTTTGAGCAAGGTGTTGGCCGACTCCATGTTCATGCGCTCGGCCGGGTACACCAGGATCACCTTGGTGTTGCCGCGCGAGCGGGTGGTCTGGGTGAACGCCACCGCGTCGCGCGCGGCTTCCACCCGGATCAGCTTGCTGGGCTTGCGCTTCTTGTCGTCGATCTCTTTTTGCGCGCCCTCATCCAGCGGCCAGCCCAACTCCAGGCTGAGCACCTCGGGCATGAGCGCGCACAGGTCGGCGTGGGTGCGCACGTCAACGGCGTGGCAGCTCGCGCATTCACCGCAGGCGCCCTGCCCGGTGGGCCGCTCGCACAACCAGGCGCGCGCCAGCGCCAGGGCCAGGTCGTACTGGCCGAGCCCGGAGGGCCCGGCGAGCAGCAGCGCATGACCACGCTGGGCCAGCAGGCCGACCAGCTGGGCTTGCAGCCACGGCGCGAGCGCCCGGGCGCTCATGCGCCCACCCCGGCGCGCAGCCAGCCGCGTTGCTCGAAGGCCTGGCGCACATCGCGCCACACCGCGTCTTTGGCCTGATCGGACGGCACACGGGCGAACCGCGCCGGTTCCTGGCGCATGCGATCGGCGTAACCCGTGGCCACCCGTTCAAAAAAGGCCAATGGTTGGGACTCGAAACGGTCCGGCAAACGGGCGCCGGCCAGGCGTTCGGCGGCCACCGCAGGCGGCAGATCGAACCACACCGTCAGATCGGGCTGGCGCAGCCGGCCGCCCTGCTCCGGCATGGCTTGCACCCAGCGTTCGAGCTGGCCCAGCACGTCCAGATCAAAACCACGTCCCGCGCCCTGGTAGGCGAAGGTGGCGTCGGTGAAGCGGTCGCACAGCACCACGTCGCCCCGCGCCAGCGCGGGTTCGATCACCTGCTGCAGGTGGTCGCGCCGCGCGGCAAACATCAGCAGCGCTTCGCACAGCGGGTCCATGGGGTCGTTGAGCACGAGTTCACGCAGCTTTTCCGCCAGCGGCGTGCCACCGGGCTCGCGGGTGAGCGCAACAGCGCGGCCCTGAGCGCGAAAGGCCTCCGCGAGGCCGGCGATGTGGGTGGATTTGCCCGCGCCGTCGATGCCTTCAAAGGTGATGAAAAGTCCGGCGGTCTGCATGAAGGGTGATGAAGGTCGGCGAGGTTCAGCGGCCCAGGATGTAGCGCCGCACCGCGGCATTGTGCTCTTCGAGCGTGGCGCTGAACTGGCTGGAACCGTCACCACGGGCGACAAAGTAGATGGCGTTGGTCTCGCCCGGCTGCACGGCTGCGCGCAACGACGCGGCACCCGGCATGGCGATCGGAGTGGGCGGCAGCCCGGCGCGGGTGTAGGTGTTGTAAGGCGTGTCGTTCTGCAAGTCGCCGCGGCGCAGGTTGCCGTCAAATTTTTCCCCCAGGCCGTAGATGACCGACGGGTCGGTCTGCAGGCGCATGCCGATGCGCAGGCGGTTGGTGAACACACCACCGATGCGCCGGCGGTCGCTCTCCAGGCCCGTTTCCTTCTCGATGATGCTGGCCAGGATCAGGGCCTCTTCGGGCGTGCGCAGCGGCACGTTGCTGTCGCGCTGGGCCCAGGCATCGTTCACACGTTTGTCCATGGCCTGCGCCGCCTGGCGCAGCACGCTGGAGGCGGTGGCGCGTTTGGCCACGCGGTAGGTGTCGGGGAAAAAGCGGCCTTCGGGGTGGCGCCCGGGGTAGCCGATGAGCGCCATGATGTCGGCCGAACTCAGGCCTTCCAGGTCTTGCGTGAGGTCGGGCGAGGCGCGCAGCAATTCAAAGACCTGACGGTGGTTCCAGCCTTCGAGCAGCGTGACGCTGCGAACCGCCTGCTCGCCCCGAACGAGCTTGGACAGCAGCGAGCGCGGCGTGGTGCCGGGCGCGAATTCGTAGCTGCCCGCCTTGATGTCGCGCGCGCCGCCGGAGATGCGGAACCAGCCATAGAGCAAGACCCAGGGTGTCTGCACGCCGGAGGCCGACAGTTTTTCGGCCACGCCACGTGCCGATTGGCCCGATGGGATTTCGACGTCGAGCGGTTGCTGTTCGCTCACGCGGGCGGGAAAACGCAGGGGTTGATCGACCCACCACACACCGAAGGCGGCCGTGATCAGCAGGGCGACCAGGGGCAGCACGAACAGGAGTTTGAGAAGACGCAGCAAGGGAATGTGCTCAGCAGGGTGAAGGGGCAGACGGTGCGTCCGGCGGGGTGCAGACGATGATAATCGGGCACTCTTCAAGGACTGCCCGCCGCTCGCTCGCCCACCGGCGCCTTGCATCCTCTGCGGCGCCCGACATGAACACTTCCTTCTGACCCATGACCGCACTTGCAACACCCGTCGCCACCCCGGCCATCCACGGCGTCGCCCGCCTGACCCACCTCGGCGTGATCCAGGTGGACGGGGAAGACGCGGCGAAATTCCTTCACGGCCAGCTCACGCACGACTTTTCGCTGCTGGGTTTGTCCGAAGCGCGCCTGGCCGCGTTCTGTTCGGCCAAGGGCCGCATGCAGGCCAGCTTCGTCGGCTTCAAGCGCAGCCACGACCAGATCCTGCTGGTCTGCAGCCGCGACCTGCTGCCCGCCACGCTCAAGCGCTTGTCGATGTTTGTGTTGCGCGCCAAAGCCAAACTGAGCGACGCCAGCGACAACTACGCCCTCCGGGGTCTGGCCGGCAACGACGTGCCCGGCTCCCTGCCGGCCGCGCCGTGGTCGCAGGCGCGCGAGGGCGATGCCAGTGTGGTGCGTCTGTACCCGGCCAACGGAACCCCGCGAGCCTTGTGGGTGGCCCCCATCAATGCCACGGCGCCAGCCGGTGACGCCATGGCCGAAGACCTGTGGCACTGGCTGGACGTGAGGAGTGGCGTGGCCACACTCAGCCAGCCGGTGTTCGAGGCCTTCGTGCCGCAGATGGTCAACTACGAATCGGTCGGCGGTGTGAACTTCAAGAAGGGTTGCTACCCCGGCCAGGAGGTGGTGGCGCGCAGCCAGTTCCGCGGCACGCTCAAGCGCCGTGCCTATGTTGTGCACAGCGACGCGCCTTTGACGGTTGGCCAGGAGGTGTTCCACAGCAGCGACGCCGAACAGCCTTGCGGCACCGTGGTGCAAACCGCCGCCCATCCAGACGCTGGATTCGACGCCATCGTCTCCATGCAGACCAGCGCGGCCCTGGATGGCAGCCTGCACGCCGGCAGCGCCAGCGGCCCTTCGCTCCATCTGCTGCCCCTGCCCTACCCCTTGCTCGACGACATCTGACCAGGGCCTGGCCATGTGCCTGATTGCCTTTGCGCTGAACGCCGATCCGGCCTGCCCGTTGCTGATTGCTGCCAATCGCGACGAGTTTTTTGATCGGCCCACCGCGCCGCTGCACCGCTGGCGGCTGGACGACGGTACCGAGGTGCTCGGCGGGCGCGACCTGCGCGACCGCGGCACCTGGCTCGGCCTCAGCCCGCGAGGCCGCGTGGCCATGTTGACCAACGTGCGACAGCCGACGCAGGAACCCGCTGCACGCAGCCGCGGCGAACTGGTCACGCGCTGGCTGCAAAGCGACGGTGACGCCAAGCGGTTTGGCGCCGGCATCGCCCCGGCCGAGTACGGCGCGTTCAATCTGGTGGTGGGCGACTTTCATGCCGGTGCCTGGCACTGGCTGGGCAACCGCGACCCCGAGGCACCGCACAGCACCTCGGCCAGCGTGCTGCACCAGCGACCACTGGGCGCCGGCATCCACGGCCTGTCCAATGCGAGCCTGGACACGCCATGGCCCAAGACGCAACGGCTCAAGGCGGCGGTCGGCGAATCGCTGTCCAGCAGCTCGGACTGGCTTTCACCCTTGTCGCGCGCCCTGGTCCACGACCAGCCCGTGCCCGAGCCCGACCTGCCGCACACCGGCGTGCCGGTCGATCTGGAGCGGGCGCTGTCCAGCCCCTTCGTGCGCATGGCGGACCGCGCCTACGGCACACGCACCAGCCAGGTGGTCAGCGTGCGCGCCGCCGCGCAAGGCTTTGCCGTGACCATGCACGAATGGACGCACGATCCGGCCGCGCTGGTGTCCGGCCTGGCGCCCGAACGCGCCCGCGTCGAGACCCTGGTGTGGTGAACCTCAGAGGCGTTTGAACATGGTCACGTGCGGGATGCCGGCTTCTTCGAACGGCTCGCCCAGCACGGTGAAACCCAGCCGGTCGTAGAAGCCTTCGGCGCTGCGCTGCGCGTGCAGCACGACCTCGGCGTCACCGCGTTCGCGGGCGGCGTCCATCAGCGCGTACAACACATCGCGCCCCAGGCGCCCACCGCGCACGGTGCGGTCCACCGCCATGCGCCCCACCTTGGAACTGCCGGGCTCGTACGGCAGCAGCCGGCCGGTGGCCAGCGGGCGGCCCAGGCGGTTGTAGGCCACGGCGTGCACGGCCGTGGTGTCGGCGGTGTCCCACTCCAGTTCTTTCGGAATGCGCTGCTCTTCCACAAACACCGCGGTGCGCAGGCGCTGGGCGTCCGGCCCCAGTTCGCTCCAGGGGCCCACGCGCACCTCGGTCACGGCCTGACCCGCCTCGTAGCCTGTCAGGATGTTGCGCAGCGCTGCGGGCACCGGGCGCGAGGTTTGTGTGGCCGGATCGGCAAACACGTAGACGATCTCGCTGCTGATCAGGTGTTCGTCACCCCGAAAGATCGCGCCGGTGAAGGTGATGGACGAGTTGCCGATGCGGCTGCACTTCATGGCCACCTCGATCTGGTCGTCCGCCCGCGCCGAGGCGTGGAACTCCACCGTGGCCTTCACCACATACAGGTCGCCGCCGAGCTGCGCCATGCTTTCCTGGTACGGCAGGCCCAACGCGCGCCAGTAGTCGGTGATGGCGGTGTCGAAGTACATCAGGTAATGCGCGTTGAAGACGATCTTCTGCATGTCCACCTCGGCCCAGCGCACGCGCAGGCGGTGAAAGAAGCGGAAGTCGGAGCGTTTCAAGGTCATGTCAGTTCTCTGTGAACGCGTGGCGCAGCGCGCGCGCAGCGTCGTTGTGGGCGGTCAGCGCCTGGGGAATGGCCCGACCAAAGTTGATGAAGCCGTGCACCACACCGGCGTAGATCTCGATGTCCACCGGAACACCGGCGTGCCGCAAACGGTCGGCGTACATCACACCCTCGTCGACCAGCGGGTCGCATTCGGCCAGGCCGATCCAGGCCGGCGCCACGTCGTCGAGCTCGCGCACGTGTCCCTGCTCGTCCACGCCATCCAGCGGTGCAAAGCGCCAGTCGTCGCGGTCGGCCGCGCTGCGCAGGTAGTGGCCGAAGAAGTAGCCGATGTGTGGCTCCTCCAGCAGGAAGCCGTGGGCATAGGTCTTGTGCGAGGCGGTGTCCTGATGGCCAACACAACCGGGGTAGAAAAGCAGCTGCAGCGCCAGCGGCACACCCGCATCGCGCGCGGCAATCGCCGTTACCGCGGCCAGCGTGCCGCCGGCGCTGTCACCACCCACCGCAATGCGGTTCGCATCCAGCCCAAGTGCGCTGCACTGGGCCCGCAAGCCCAGCAGGCTGTCCCAGGCGTCAAACACCGCGGTCGGAAATGTCCATTCGGGCGCCAGCCGGTAGTCCACCGACACCACCGCGCAGTGCGCGAGGTGCGCCAGGTGCCGGCACAAGGCGGCATGGGTGGCCACGCTGCCCACGGTGAAACCGCCGCCATGAAAGTACAGCAGCACCGGCAACGCCGTGTCGCTGGCCGGTGCGAACAGCTGCGCGCTCAACCCGGCACCATCACGCGCCGTGAAACGCAGGTCTTCCACCCGTGCCAGTTTGTGCGAGGGAATCTCCAGCACACCGGCACCGGCCTCGTAGGCCAGCTTAGCCTGGGCCGGCGTGAGCGCGTGCAGCGGCACATGCCCGGCGCGTGCGATGCGCTCCAGCACGTGGCGCATGGCGGGCGTGAGCAGCGAGCGGGGATCGGGTTGGTGGGACATGGTTGTGGATTGTCGCGGTCCTCGGGACCGGTCCGCACACCACGGTCATGGAGAGCTGTCTTGTGGGTGACGGCGCACGGGTTGTCGCCATAGGTGGAATGCGGTGTCCACCGTATAGTTTTCCAGCCCCCACAACACGCACCGGAGACCGCCTTGGCCCAGATCCTCTACATCACCAACATCCTGATCGACTTCGGTGTGCTCTCGCAGTTGCAGGCCGAGTGCGAGCGCGTGGGCATTCGCCGCCCGCTCATCGTGACCGACGCCGGCGTGAAGGCCGCCGGCCTGCTGGACAAGGCCACCGCCGCCCTGCCCGGCTTGCAGCCCGCGGTGTTCGACCAGACGCCGTCGAACCCGACCGAGGCGGCCGTGCGCGCTGCCGTGGCGGTGTACCAGTCGCAGGGTTGTGACGGGCTCATCGCCCTGGGTGGCGGCAGCGCCATCGACTGCGCCAAAGGTGTGGCGATTGCCTGCACCCACGAAGGCCCGCTCAAGACCTACGCCACCATCGAAGGCGGCTCTCTCAAGATCACCGACCGGGTCCCTCCGCTGATTGCCGTGCCCACGACGGCGGGCACCGGCAGCGAGGTGGCACGCGGTGCCATCGTGATCGTGGACGACGGCCGCAAGCTCGGTTTCCACAGCTGGCACCTCGTGCCGAAAACCGCCCTGCTCGACCCCGAACTCACGCTCGGCCTGCCGCCCATGCTCACCGCGGCCACCGGCATGGACGCCATCGCCCACTGCATGGAAACCTTCATGGCGCCGCCGTTCAACCCACCGGCCGACGGCATTGGTCTCGATGGCCTGGCGCGTGGCTGGGCGCACATCGAGCGCGCCACCAAAGACGGCCAGGACCGCGACGCGCGCCTGAACATGATGAGCGCCAGCATGCAGGGCGCCATGGCGTTTCAAAAGGGCCTGGGCTGCGTGCATTCGCTCAGCCACAGCCTGGGCGGCGTCAACCCGCGCCTGCACCACGGCACGCTCAACGCGGTGTTCCTGCCCGCCGTGATCCGCTTCAACGCCGAGGCCGAGTCGATGAAGAAGGACAAGCGCCTGCAGCGCATGGCCCACGCCATGGGACTGGGCAGCGGGAGTGATGTGGCCGAAGCCGTGACCGACATGAACGCCCGGCTGGGCCTGCCCACCGGCCTGGCCGCCATGGGTGTGACGCCCGACCTGTTCGACAAGGTCATTGAAGGCGCGATGGCCGACCACTGCCACAAGACCAACCCCCGCCTGGCCAGCGCCGAGGACTACCGCGCGATGCTGCAGGCCGCCTTGTAAGCCCGGGCCCCACGGGCCTCGCACCCCTTTCTTCGGGTCTTTTTCCGGCCCCGGACGCACCAAGCGTCCGGGGCCGTCGGCGTTTGGAAAGCCCCTTTTCGAACCGCGCGTGCGCTCCCTTTTGGTTCACGTCTGCAGTCATCGATTCATGAGCGTTTCATAACCCGTTCATCAATCCTCCAACGGGTGATTCCACCAGACTGGCCCCACTGAATTTGCTGCCTCCAACGACCGGAATCAACCTCCGCACGGAAGGTCTCCCGGATGGGTCGCGTGAGCTTCAGCCCAGACCACTTTCAACCAGGGATGCCCATGACTCTCTCCAATGTGTTCCACGCTTCCGACACCCCATTGACCGCGCGCGAGAGCGAAATCCTCGACTTCATCGCGCGCGGATTCACCTCCAAACAGATCGCCCGTGAACTCAACATCAGCCCCTACACCGTGAACACGCATCGCGACAACCTGCGCCGCAAGCTGGGTGCGCACAACGGCGCGCAACTGGCCTCCTGCCGGGCCACGCTGCACGCCGGTGATGCGCCGCAGGCGGCCATGGGCAGCAAGTTCTGACCCTCACCCCAACCTCCCCCCCGTCATTCAGGAGTCCCCATGTCGACCACCATTCCCTACTCGCCCTCCCTTGTGCTGGGCAGCATCGTCGAACCCGCTGTCATGGACAACCTGCTGGCCATCTCGGCTGCACAGACCCCCATCGACGCCGCGCAGGAAACGCTCAACTCCTTCATCTCCATGAAGCGCAGCCTGGAGATGACGGTGCAGGAACTCATCAACATGGGCCTGGACCCCAAGGACCTGTTGAAGAAGGTCCAGGAAGTGGGCGTTGATGTCGACAAGGCCGCCACCGCCTACGCCACGGTCCGGCTGGAACAGGAGCTCAAACTGCAGCCCCTGCGCGCCAAGATGCAGATCGTCAACGCCAATGTGGAGAGCCCGATCGACTACAACCGCACGCAGATCAAGACCCTGGCGCTGGCGGCCGATTCCCTGAAGATGATGGCCACGCCGAGGCGTTGGAAGTCTCCCGGCTGCTGGGCATGACCCCCATGGGGGCGTGGGTCCGGATTTTTTGCGGTCTGCAGGCCTGTGCTCGCGGGGGATTCGATGCGTGCCGCAGCCATCTTGAAGCGGCTGTGCGGACGGCCGATCAGGCGGGCGCCCCGCTGGCCCGCCTGCATGCCCGACTCCAGTGGGGCACCTTTCTGGCCCGGTGTGGCGACCAGACCGGGCTGGAGGCCTGCGTCGCAGGCCTTGCCCTGGGTGACGAGCGCCAGACGCCACTCGGCATGGCGGTGTGGCGCTGGTTGCGAGCGCGGCAGTTGCACCTGCAGGGCGACGCCAGATCGGCCTTGACTCTGGCCGAACAGGCCATGGCCGATCTCGCGGATTTGGCCCTCTGGTGGCCTGAAGACCACTGGCTGTTCGTGCTGCAGGTCGCATTGGTGGCGAACAGCCGCGGCGCGGCTCAGGCCATTGTGCAGCGCTTGCAGGCGAGGCAGGAGCATGGTGGCCAGCCGCTGCGCCAGTGCACCGCGTTGGCGGCACAAGGCATGCTCGAGTACGCGCAAGGCAATGCAGGCAAGGCTCTCGCACATTTTGAGCAGACGCGGCGACTGGCCCGCGACACCGTCATGGCCAGCATCCTGCTGCTGGGCCACACCTGGCTCACCTTGATCGATGGCCGCAATCCGTCTCTGGGCCATCTGGCACCCGCCGGTCAGTGGGTCGAGTGCACGCTGGAAGGCCGCTACCTCCGCTCGATGCTGATCCACAAGCCCTACTGGGCGCTGGCGCAGCACCGGGAAACCGCCCGCGTGGGCACGGCCTCCGAATTGCTGTCGCACGAGGTGGCGGAGGCGCAGGGCATCCGCGGCGGACACTACGCCACCCACCTGCCGATGCCGGTCTGATGGGCACGCTCGAAACCCGACCCGTGGGCGCGGCCGACCGCGCGGCGCTGGCCAACTTTGAACGTGCCAACCGCCAGGCTTTTGAAGCGTTCAACGAACCCAGACACAGCGCCCACTACACCCAGGCGGGCATCGCGCGGGCGTTCGACAGACTCAGGGAAGAACAGCCGGGAGGCGCGGTGCTCACCCGGGTGGTGGTCGCCAGCGGCGAGGCAGGCTGGCTTGCCAAGGGCAGCCTGACGGTGCACGGCGCTGGCAGCGAGACGCACGCACTGCTGGACTACCAGACCGACCGGCTGCACTGGAGGCGCGGCGTGGCGACCCGGCTGGTGAAAGAGCTGATCCGGGAGGCGGGACAGTTGGGTGCACCCAAACTGGTCGCCCAGGTGGCCATCGACAACCTGGTGTCCCTGCACCTGCTGCGGCGCGCAGGCTTCCGGGCCGCGGGTTGGGCCGAGCCGGCCCGCCTGCGCCGGGGAACGGTGGACTGCCTGGAGCTAAGCCGGCTCTTGCGGACCGTCGACGGGTCGGACCTGGCGCGCGCCCACGTGCAGCTGCCCGCGTGACTCGGCCAACTCCACCTGCCGCTGGCGCTCGGCGAGTCGGTCTTTTTCCTGCTCGCTGCGCTGGTCGTGGCAATGGGGGCAGCTCACGCCTTTGACGTAGTGCGGTGATGCCTTCTCCGCGGCACTCAGCGGCCAGCGGCACGAGCGGCACAGCTCGTGGGGCCCGGGCTGCAAACCGTGGCCCACGCTCACACGCTCGTCAAACACGAAACAGTCGCCCTGCCAGGTGCTTTGCTCCGGCGCAATCTCTTCGAGGTACTTGAGGATGCCGCCTTCAAGGTGGTAGACCTCGTCGAAGCCACGCATCTTCATGAGCGCGGTGGATTTTTCGCAGCGGATGCCGCCGGTGCAGAACATCGCCACCTTGGGCTTCTTGCCATCCTGCAAAGCCGGCTGCGCGTCCAGCCAGGCAGGCAGTTCGGTGAAGGTCTTGATGTTCGGGTTGACCGCGCCGGCAAAGGTGCCAATGGCCACCTCGTAGTCGTTGCGGGTGTCGATCACCAGCACGTCCGGGTCGGCCAGCAAGGCGTTCCAGTCTTGCGGTTTCACGTATTGGCCCACGGTCTTGTTCGGGTCCAGACCGGGCACGCGCAGGGTGACGATCTCGTTCTTGAGCCGCACCTTCATGCGGTGAAACGGTGGGTGATCGCTCCACGATTCCTTGTGGGGCAGGCGGGCCAGACGCGCATCGGCCCGCAGGTGCGCCAGCACGGCGCGCACACCCGCTTCTGGCCCGGCGATGGTGCCGTTGATGCCTTCGCGCGCGATCAGCAGCGTGCCTTTCACGCCATTCGACTCGCAGCACGCCTGCAGCGGTGCGCACAGGTCGGCGAAGTCGGGCAGATCGACAAACTGGTAGAGGGCGGCGGTGAGGTACATGGGGACGGAAGGCTCGGCGGACATGGCCGCAATTATCCCCCTGCCCCGCCCCCTTCACAGCGGTTGCAACCGGGCCGGGTCGGGCTGCCGCAGCCACTGCGCGAACTCGTCGGACAGCTGCTGGCTGGCCGCGGTCGCACCGTTCCACGCCTTCATGCGCCCGGCCAGGTCGGGGCCATAGCGGGTGAAGTCCTGGCGGTCCGGCAAGCGGGCGTTGGGCAAGGTCTTCACCCAGGCGGGATCGGGCGCGAGCACCAGCATGTTGTCCAGCGCCGCGCTGCTGCGGTGCCGGCCCTTCCAGGCCTTGTCGAGCCAGCCCGGCACCACCGCTTGCTGGAAATGCGGGTACAGCACGATGGGCGCGGTGGCGGGCGGCTGGTAGCGCAGGTGCAGGTGGTAGTCGGTGATGCCGCCGTCCCAGTAGGCGCCCGGGGGCGCGCCGGCAATGCCGTGCACCGGGCGCAGCACAAACGGAATGGAGCAGCTGGCCTGCAGTGCGTCCATGAAGTTGGCTTCACTCAGCGGGACCTGGCGGGTGCGGAAATCGTCGGTGCCGAACGGCAGATCGGGCGCGGTGGAGAACACCACGCGTTCGAGCCACGCACCCAGTGCCTTGCGGTGCAGCGCGTTGGCGGCAAAGGCGCCCAGGTAGCCCAGGGGCGTGCGCACGCGGCCATCGCGCCCCAGCAAGTGGCGCCCGCGCGATGTGACGATGTGCAAGCGGTATCGCGGGTGCCTGAGCACCTCGGCCATGCGACCGCCGTAGAAGAGCTGCAGGTTGCCCGCGAACTGCTCGCTGACCTGCTCGGGCGTGGGGCGCTTCTGGCCGGGGGGCAAGGCGTAGTGCTGGGCGATGTAGTCGCGCTCCAGCCTTTCAAAGGCGACCGCAGGCGTCTCAAGGCAGGCCGTGGCCATGCGCCAGGCGCCGATGGAGGCACCCACCAGGTGCACGGGCTGCGCACTTTGCGGCAACCACTGGCCAAACAGGAAACGGTCCAGTGGTCCCAGGATCAGGCCTTTGGGTCCGCCGGCGGCTGCGGGGATCACACCCACGTCCTGCGGGCGCAGGCCGTGTTGCGCGATGTGTTGCCGGGCGCGGGGGCCGGCGTAAAGACGGAGGGCTTTCATGGGCTGCGATTGTGTCGCAGCCAGCCTTCACGACGTGACCTGGTCGCCCGGGGTCTCCTCGGCTTCGGTGATCTCGGTGTGGCGCGAGATGGAGGGAATCTCTTCGGCCACCACGGTGTCCGGGTCAATGCCCAGCACCAGGCCCACCGGGTCGGGGTAGGTGTTGATGAGCAGTTCGGAGCGCATGGCCTGCTCTTCCGCCCGGGCGCGCCAGGAGCCGATGTGGATCACGCCGGCGATGGGCTCGTAAACCTCGTTCTCGAACGGCGCCGTCTGGTGTTCGATGGCGTTGATCATGCGGCGCGGAAAATTCCACTCGCGTGCCAGCGCAGCGCCCACCTCGGCATAGCTGTAGCCAAACAGGCCACGCTCGGCGGTGGATCGTTTGAGGTCGAGCATGGGCACGCTGCGGTCCAGATCGATCATGGCCTCGGGCATGCCCACGTGCATCACAAGTTCACCAACGCCGTGGATCAGGCCGGCGGTGAAGGCGGTGTTCTCGTCGATGCGGATCGGCAGCGCGATGTAGCGCGAGAGGTTGGCGGTGTTGAGGCTGTAGCGCCAGAACTGGTTGAGGTTGACGCCACCCACGGCGTGAAAACCTTCGCCCAGCGAGGCGGCAATCACCAGCGCCCGCACCTTGATGAGCCCCAGCACCTGGATCGCTTCACGCGCGTTGGACACCGAGCGGTGCAGGCCGAAGAAGGCCGAGTTGGCGGTCTTGAGCAGCTTGGCGGTGAGCACCGGGTCGTCTTCGATGTAGGACGCAGCCTGCATCGCGTCGACGTCTTCCTGGTCGAAGGTTTCGATCAGTTTGCGCACCACCTTGGGGGCGGACGGCAGGGCATCGGGCCGTTTCAGGAGCTTTTCGAGTTGCATGTCTTTTCCCCGCCTTGTGCGCCCACCCGAATCGGGTCTGCTGCCTTTTGTATCGCCTGAAAGCTTGCGCACTTGAGGTCTTTTCAGTCAATGAAAGCGCCCAGCGCCTGGCTGAACGACCACTCCGAGGGGTCCTTGCCGAGCACGCTGTCCAGGTCCAGGCCGAGCGAAAGACCGACCAGGTCGGGGAAGGTGGCGACCAGCCCGTTTTCATCCAGCTGGATCTCTTCGGCGCGTGCGCGCCACGAGGCGATGTGCAGCACCCCACCCAGCGGGTCGTAGGCCTCGCCTTCAAAGGGGCTGATCTGGTTGTTGAGGGCCGAGACGATGTTGGTGGGGAACTGCCACTTTTCCGCCATGCCTGCACCCACTTGGGCGTAGGTATAGCCGAACACCGACATTTCGGCCTTCGCCCGGTTCAGGTCCAGCGGAGGTGTGCCCATGTCCAGCGGACCAATCAGGTCGGGCATGGCAATGTGCATGATCAGGTCGCCGATGGCGTGGATGAGGCCGGCGGTGAAGGCGTTGCTCTCGTTCTGGCGCAGCACACCCGCCAGCGACTTGGAAATGTCCGCCACCCGCAGGCTGTAGCGCCAGAACTGCGGCAGGTTGACACCGGGCACGTTCTTGAAGCTCGATCCCAGGGCCGCGGCCATCACCAACGAGCGCACATGGGTCATGCCCAGCATGGCCACGGCCTCTTCGGCGCTGCCGATCTTGCGGCTGACCCGGAAAAAAGCCGAGTTGGACAGGCGCAGCACCCGGGTGGTGAGCGACGGGTCCTGGGAGATCAGGTCGGACACCCGCTTGGGGTTCGGGTCGTCCTTGTTCATCTCCGCCAGCAGGTCGGACACGGTGCGCGACATGGCGGGCAGCGCGCGGGGGAAGTTCAGCAGGGCTTCGAGTTGCATAAGGTGAAGTCCGGTGGCGGCAGATGGTCGTTGCGGGCAATGACCTGATGATTGCCCGTCCCATGGTGTATCGGCACCCATGCTCCCAACTTGAGCCCCTTCCCGGCTCCGAACTGGTCGGTTTCAACCGGCCGGTTTCAACCCTTGCGGTCTTTGCCCGAACCCTGCAGCCGGGCAAACGCGGACGCCATGGCCGAAGGGGCGGCTGCCCCCGAGCCACCAGGCGCACTCCGGGTGTCGGAGCGTCCGGTGCGCACCGGCTCGAACCGGTTGTCGCGCGCTCCGGCACCCTGCCCTGCACCGCGCCCAGGCGCATCGCCCAGTTTCATCGACAGGCCGATGCGTTTGCGCGCCACATCCACTTCCATCACCTTGACCTTGACGATGTCGCCGGTCTTGACGATCTCGCGCGCATCGTTCACGAACTTGTGCGCCAGCTGGCTCACGTGCACCAGGCCGTCCTGGTGCACGCCCAGGTCGATGAAGGCGCCGAACTGGGCCACGTTGCTCACCGTCCCCTCCAGGATCATGCCCTCGCGCAGGTCGCTGATGTCGTCCACGCCGTCGTTGAAGCGCGCCACCTGGAAATCCGGGCGCGGGTCGCGGCCCGGCTTTTCCAGTTCGCCCAGGATGTCCTTGACCGTGATCACACCGAAGCGCTCGTTGGCAAACAGCTCCGGGCGCAAGGTCTTGAGCATGTCGGCGCGGCCCATGAGCTCGGCCACCGGTTTGCCGGTGGTCTTCATGATCTGCTCGACCACCGGGTAGGTCTCGGGGTGCACGCCGGTCATGTCCAGCGGGTTGTCGCCACCGCGGATGCGCAGGAAGCCCGCGCTCTGCTCGAAGGTCTTGGCGCCCAGGCCCGCCACCTCCATGAGCTGCTGGCGGCTTTTGAAAGCGCCGTGCGCCTCGCGCCAGCGCACCACGGCCTTGGCCACGCTGCCCGAGAGGCCCGACACCTTGGAAAGCAAGGGCACGCTGGCGGTGTTGAGGTCCACACCCACACCGTTCACGCAGTCCTCCACCACCGCGTCCAGCGTGCGCGCGAGTTCGCTCTGGTTCACGTCGTGCTGGTACTGCCCCACGCCGATGCTCTTGGGGTCGATCTTCACCAGCTCGGCCAGCGGATCCTGCAGGCGGCGCGCAATGCTCGCCGCGCCACGCAGGCTCACGTCCACGTCGGGCATTTCCAGTGAGGCGAATTCGCTGGCGGAGTAGACCGAAGCACCTGCCTCGCTCACCACCACCTTCTGGATCTCGGGCCGGGCCAGCTGCTTCATCAGGTCGGCCGCCAGCTTGTCGGTCTCGCGGCTCGCGGTGCCGTTGCCGATGGCGATCAGGTTCACGCCGTGTTTTTCACTCAGCAGGCGCAGCGTGTGCAAGGCGCCGTCCCAGTCGCGCCGGGGTTCGTGCGGGTAGACCGTGGCGGTGTCGACCAGCTTGCCGGTGGCGTCGACCACCGCCACCTTCACGCCGGTGCGGATGCCCGGGTCCAGGCCCATCACCACCTTGGGGCCGGCAGGTGCGGCCAGCAGCAGGTCGCGCAGGTTGTCGGCGAACACCTTGATCGCCACCGCCTCGGCGCTTTCGCGCAGGCGGGCGAACAGGTCGCGCTCGCTGGAAAGCGAGAGCTTGACGCGCCAGGTCCAGGCCACGCACTTGCGCAGCAGGTCGTCGGCCGCGCGGCCCTTGTGGCTCCAGCCCAGGTGCAGGGCGATGCGGCCTTCGGCGAGCGACGGCACCACCGTTCGGGCTGAGCCCGTCGAAGCCGGCGTGTCCACAGGCTCCGGCAACACCAGCTTCGCGTCCAGTAATTCCAGCGAACGACCGCGGAACACCGCCAGCGCGCGGTGCGACGGCACGCGTGCGATCGGCTCGTCGTAGTCGAAGTAGTCGCGAAACTTCGCCACCTCGGGTGCGTTCTCGTCCTTGCCCGCCACCAACGTGCTCTTGAGCAAGCCTTCGGCCCAGAGCCATTCGCGCAGGTTCTGCAGCAGCGCGGCGTCTTCGGCCCAGCGCTCGCTCAGGATGTCGCGCACACCGTCCAGCACGGCCGGCACGGTCGAGAAGTCGGCGCCCGGTTTGCCGTCGTCCAGCACCTCGGGCGGGCGCGTGAACGCGGCGGCCTCGGCGGCGGGGTCCAGCGTGGGATCGGCCCAGAGCTTGTCGGCCAGGGGTTCGATGCCG
Organism: Hydrogenophaga sp. RAC07; assembly: GCF_001713375.1. Classification (NCBI taxonomy): domain Bacteria; kingdom Pseudomonadati; phylum Pseudomonadota; class Betaproteobacteria; order Burkholderiales; family Comamonadaceae; genus Hydrogenophaga; species Hydrogenophaga sp. RAC07. Next base: position 1,794,323 of record NZ_CP016449.1, on the reverse strand, counting down.
AACTCGCGCGCGATCAGGCCTTTGGTGCGCCGGCGCTGTTTGAACGGCAGGTACAGGTCTTCCAGTTCCTGCTTGGTGGCGGCCAGCAGCACGGCGGCACGCAGTTCGGGGGTCAGCTTGCCCTGCTCGTCGATGCTCTTGAGGATGGTCTCGCGGCGGGCTTCGAGTTCACGCAGGTATTCCAGGCGAAACGCCAGTTCGCGCAGTTGAATGTCGTCCAGCCCGCCGGTGGCTTCCTTGCGGTAACGCGCGATGAAGGGCACGGTGGCGCCGCCGTCGATGAGGTCGACGGCTGCCTGAACCTGGTGGACACCCACCCGGATTTCCTGCGCGATTTGCGCAACGATGTTCTGCATCTGAGCTCTGTTCGCCTCTGGGGCGTCTGGTCTGGGGGTTGAAAAAGGCGGGGGGAGTGTGCCACATGGCGCCAGCGCCCCTCGGGCCGCAACGCCGGCCTCCAGCGCCACACGTATGTCAGCCGGTCATGACATATGTCACCGAACTCTCGGGGTTCCCTCACGAAATACTCCAGCTGCAGTATGGGCCGTTTTGATACCCCTACCTAGCATCCCTCCCAGCCCAACGACGCCGTCGGCCTGCGAGCCCTCCTGGCCCCCTTTGTACGTTGGCCCCGGTTTCAACGTTCCCGCTGGAGATCCCATGACCCATTACTTTCGCCTGACCCGTTATTTCACCGCCACCAGCCTGGTGGCCTTTGGTGTGGTTGCCGCCACACTGATGTATTTCGAGCACCGCCAGTCCAGTTTTTTCCAGAACGTGCAGACCAGCGGAGCACAGATGCTCACCGGCATTCAGAGCGACTTCGTGACCCGAGCCGATGCCGTGGCTCGGCGCGACCTGCTCGCCGTGAACGAACAGGGCAACGTCAACCTGACGCGCCTGTTCTCCAACGCCTTGTGGGCCAGCGACATCTCCCCTTACCTGGCCGAGACCGGCACGGTCGACTTTTCGACTTGCAAGGCCATGCCGGATGTTGTGGATGCGCAGGGCAAAGCCAGTGCCACCCCTGAAAAGAAGGACTGCTTCAAGAGCGCCGGTGGCCAGTTGCAGGCCTTGGCGACGTTTGCATCGCTGGATGCGCGGGTGCGCGAAGCCATGCAGGGCGGCACCATCTTCAAGATCAAGGTGTACGACCTGAGCGGCATCACCGTTTATTCGACCGAGTTGGCACAGATCGGCGAAGACAAGTCGGGCAGCGCGGGTTGGAAAAGCGCACGCGACGGCAAGGCGATCAGCGAGCTCACCTTTCGCGACAAGTTCAGCGCACTGCAGGGTGTGGTGGAAAACCGCAACCTGATCGCCAGTTATTTGCCGGTGATCGAACCCGGCAGCCAGTCGGTGGTCGGGGTTTTCGAGGTGTACGCGGACGTGACGCCGTTCCTGAGTCAGATCCAGGCCACATCGGAAGAATTCAAGCTGGTGGCACTCAACAACGAGAGCCGACTTGCCCATCAGGCTGCCTCCGACCAGCAACAGGTGCAAAGCAGCTCCAACCGGCAATTGCTGATCGTGGCAGGCTTGCTCGCCTTGCTCTACATCGTTCTGTTGAGCATCGTGCAGCGCGCACAGACCGTCATCGAGCGCCAGGCCCGCGAAAGCGATGCCACCAAACAACGACTGGCCCAGTCGGAAAAAATGACCTCGCTGGGGCAGATGGTGGCGGGTGTGGCCCACCAGTTGAACACCCCGCTGGCGTTCTCCAAGAACAACGTGCAGATGTCGATCCAGGCGCTGGACCAGCTCGAAGGCGCTGTCCACCGGCAGATCCGCCATTCCAGCTACCGGGCCGAGGCCTTGCACGTCGGATCGGACGCCGTGACCGACTCCGCCAGCGACGCCCAGGTGGCGCAAGGCCTTGCCGGCGCCATGCTGGAAGTGCGTGAAGCGCGCGAGATGCTGAACGACGTGCTCATGGGCATGGGTCAGATGAACGAACTGGTGGACAACCTGCGCAGCTTCACCCGCCTGGACCGGGCCCAGACCGCGTCGGTGAACCTCAACACCGCGCTGGGCACGGTGTGCTACATCGCCAAGACGGTGATCTCGACCAAGGTGCGTCTGGAGCAGGCCTTCGAGCCCCTGCCCGCCATCGAGTGCAACGTGTCGCAACTCAACCAGGTGTTCCTCAACCTGATCAACAACGCTGCTCAGGCCATCCAGGACACCGGATCGATCACCGTGGCCACGCGGGCCGACGCTCGCTTCATCACCGTGAGCATCCGTGACACGGGCTCCGGCATTTCGGCCGATGTGCTGCCCCACATCTTCGAGGCCTACTTCACCACCAAAGCCGTCGGCGAAGGCACCGGCCTGGGATTGGCGATCGCACGCGACATCGTGCGCGAGCACGGCGGTGACATCGAGGTCAGCAGCGAAGTGGGTGTCGGCACCGAGTTCCGGGTCCGATTGCCTCTGGACAAGGTGGCATGACCATGAATCAGGTTTCACTTCCCAAGGTGCTGTGCGTCGACGACGAACCCGGTCTGCTGCGCTCACTGCGCTGGTTGTTGCGCGGCCAGTACGAGGTGGCCGTGGCCAGCAGCGGGTTCGACGGCTTGGCCCTGCTGAGCGCGGAGGACTTCGACGTGGTCATCAGCGATCAACGCATGCCCGGCATGACAGGTACCGAATTTCTGGAGCGTGCCAGAGAGGTGTCGCCGCGCAGCATCCGGCTCTTGCTCACGGGCTATTCCGACTTCAACGCGGTGCTGAGCTCGGTCAACGACAGCGAGGTTTTCCGCTTCGTGGCCAAACCCTGGGACAACCAGAAGCTGCTGGAGACCGTGGGTGATGCGGCCAAAGTGGTCCGCATGACGCAGGCGTCCTGGGTCGATTTCCAGGACACCGTGAGCGCCGACGGCTCCGAAGCGTTTCATGAAAGTGTCCTGGTGTTCGACAACGACGCCAGTGCAGGCGCGCAATGGCAGGCCTCGGTCAAGGGTGCCGGCAAGCTGCTGTGCACGAACGACATCGGCGAGGCCGTCAGCCACCTGACGCGTCAGAAGGTGGCCGTGCTGATCACCGACATCCAGGGTGCGCAATCGCAGCAGATGGACCTGATCCGAGCCGTGCGCCGCAACCAGCCGCAAGTGGTGGTGCTGGTCTACAGCCAGGAGCGCGACAGCGTGGTCATTGGCCGCCTGATCAACGAGGGCCAGATCTACCGTTTCATCGCCAAACCGGCCGGTCCCGAGTACTTGAACCGCACGCTGCGCTCTGCCTTGACCCGGCACCGGCAGTTGCTGGCGATGCCCGAGCGCGCCTCACGCCACCAGGCGCAGGTGTCGGAGGACCTCGACTTCGAGCTGGACTTCGCATCGGCTTCGAGCCAGATACCCACCGCCGCGCGAAAGCCGATCTCCGGCGCGCGCTCCTGGCTGCAACGCCTGTTCGGCTGAGCGTCCAGACCCGGGTGCGCGCCGGTCTCAGCGACCCGCGCGCACCCGCAGGGAACTGCTCACCCCGGCGAGCAAGGCACAAGCCGCGGCAAGAAACAACGCAATCGTTTCGCCCCGCCCGTCGTGCTGGTTCCACACCGCGTAAATCGCCGCCAGCATCACCGCCCCCAGGGTCTGCCCGGTGAGCCGGGCCGTGCCCAGCATGCCGCTGGCCGCGCCGCTGCGCTGCAGGGGTGCGCTGGTCACGATGGTGTGGTTGTTGGGCGACTGGAAGAGCGCAAAACCGGCGCCGCACAGCGCCAGGCGCCAGGCCATGTCCAGGCTGGTGGCGTGCTCGGGCCGCAGACCCACGAGCAGCAGGCCACAGGCAAACACCACCATGCCGATGCCGCCCAGCCAGCCGGCCGGGTAGCGCCCGATCAGCCGCCCCGCGATGGGCGCCACCAGCACGGTGGCCAGCGGCCACGCCGTGAGGATCAGGCCGGCCGCCATGTGGGTGCGGCCCTGCACTTCGAGCAGCAGAAACGGCAGACTCAAAAACGCCAACATCTGCGCACAGAACGCGCCCAGCGACGAACCCATGGACAACGCGAACACGGGAATGCGCAGCAGGTCCAGCGGAAACAGCGGCGCGGCCAGGTGCCACTGCCGGCGCAGGTAAACCACCCCCACCGCCACCCCGGCCACCAACAAAGCCCAGCCCAGCGGCGCCGCGCTCTGTGCCGCGGCCCCGCGCACGCCCAGCTGCTCGGCGCCGATGAACACCAGTGTGAACATGAGCACATTGAGCAGCACGTCGATCAAGGAGAACTGCGGAGCCGCTTCGGTGCGCGGCGGGTTGGCGGGCAAGTCACGGCGGCCCATCCACAGCGTGAGCAGGCCGAGCGGCAGGTTCAGGGCAAACAGCCACGGCCAGGAGCCGACCGACAGGATGGCCGCGGCCACCGCCGGCCCGGCCATGGCCGAGGTGGCCACCACCATGGAATTGAGCGCCATGCCGCGCCCCAGCCGCGCGCTCGGGTAGATCAGGCGAACCAGCGCGGTGTTCACGCTCATGATGCCGGCGGCACCCAGCCCCTGCAGTGCGCGTGCAGCGGTCAACATCAACAGCGAGTCGGCCAGCATGGCCAGCACCGACGACAGCACGAACAGCAGCATGCCCACCAGGTAGACACGCCGGTAGCCCAAACGGTCGCCCAGCGCGGCCAATGGCAGCAGCATCACGAGTGATGCGATCTGGTAGGCATTGACCACCCAGATCGCCTGCGAGGCGGGGGCGCTGAGTTCGCGCGCGATGCCCGGCAGGGCCAGGTTGACGATGCTGCCGTCCATCACCGCCATGGCGATGCCCGACACGATCACCAGCACGGCCCGCCCGCGCTGGGGTTGTGACAGACCGTCTTGCAGGTTCACCCGCGCGCCTCGGCCGCCAGGTGCGACCGGACGTCACCACCCAGCGTGATCCAGGTCAGCGCCACACCGATCAGCGCGCCCGAAGCCATGCCCACCACCATGGGCAGGGGCTTGCCGTTGGCGAACAGGCTCACGATGGCCATGGCCGCTGCGCCGCCCAGCATCTGCAGCGTGCCCAGCAAGGCCGAAGCGGTGCCGGCGATGGCGCCGTGTTTTTCCAGTGCGAGCACCGAGGTGGTGGGAATGACCAGGCCCATGAAGCCGCTGGCCACGAAGTACAAGGCAATCAACACGGCGAGCTGGTCACCTCCGGCGAGGTAGTACACCAGCAGCAACGACATGGCCAGCCCAGAGGCGCTGGCCGCGGCCTTGACCAGCCGCACCAGTCCAAAGCGCCGGCCCAGCAGCCCGGTGAACTGCGATGCGCCGATGAAGGCCATGGCGTTGAACGAAAACGCCAGGCTGTACTGCACGGGCGTGAGGCCGTAGTGGTGGATGAGCACAAACGGCGAACCCGCCAGGTAGACAAAGAAGCCCGCCATGGCGGTGCTGCCGATGCCCACAAGGCCCAGGTAATGCCAGTCGCGCAGCAGCAGACCATAGGCACGCAAGGCGCTGCCCAGGCTGCTCTCCACACGGTCGGCAGCGCTGCGGGTTTCCTGCAGAGCGCCATGCACCAGCGCCAACCCGGCCACCGAGGCCAGGGCCACGGCCCAGAACACCCCGCGCCAGCCGGTCAGCGCAATCACCCCGCTGCCCACCAGCGGCGCCAGGATGGGTGAGACGCTGAACACCAGCATCAGCAGCGACATGAGGCGCGCAGCGTCGGCCCCGGTGTGCAGGTCGCGCACGACGGCGCGCGGAATCGCCATGCCGGCGGCCGCGCCGAGCCCTTGCAGAAAACGAAGAAACACCAGGGTTTCAATGTCGGTGGCCAGCGCGCAGCCGATGCTGGCCAGCGTGAACAGGCCCAGACCAAAGTACAGCGGCGGCTTGCGGCCCACCATGTCGGAGACCGGGCCGTAGAGCAACTGGCCCACGCCGAGGGCCAGGAAAAAGGCCGTCAGGCTGAATTGAACCGGACCGACGTCGGCCCCCAGGCTGCGCCCGATGTCGGGCAGCGCGGGCAGGTACATGTCGATCGCAAAGGGACCAATGGCGGAGAGCAGGCCCAGGATCAGGGCCATCTTGAGGTAGCGGGAAATGAACATAGCCACGTATTGTCTCTGCCGGCCGATGGCATTGCCTGTGCACGGGCGGCACGCTCTGGTGCAGGCGGCGGGCGCGTGCGTCACAATTTCGCTTTTCGTCGAACCACCCACCCGGAGTTCCCCATGGCCGTTGAAGGCAGTGCAGGCGATCTGCTCAAAGTTGTGACCCTGCTCGGCGCTGCCGTGGTGGCCGTGCCCCTGTTCAAACGCCTGGGCCTGGGCTCGGTGCTGGGTTACCTGGCCGCAGGCCTGGCCATCGGACCGTTCGGCCTTGCACTCATCAGCGACCCCGCGACCATCCTGCACACGGCCGAGCTGGGCGTGGTCATGTACCTGTTTGTCATCGGGCTGGAAATGCAGCCTTCGCACCTGTGGAGCCTGCGCCGCGCGATCTTCGGCCTGGGCAGCCTGCAGGTGGTGGTGTGCGGCCTGCTGCTCACCGGCGTGGGTCTGGCCTTCGGCTTCTCGCTGCCGGTGTCGTTCGTGAGTGCCATGGGCTTTGTGCTCACCTCCACGGCCGTGGTGATGCAGCTGTTGGGTGAACGCGGCGACATGGCACAGCCGCGCGGGCAGAAGATCGTGGCCATCCTGCTGTTTGAAGACCTGCTGATCGTGCCGCTGCTCGCCGTGGTGACCTTCATGGCGCCGCCCGATCTGGCGGGCACGGTCGCCGCCACCTCGTCGCGCTGGGCCACCATCGGCCTGGCGCTGGGTTCGCTGGTTGCGCTCGTGGCTGCGGGCGTGTGGCTGCTCAACCCCCTCTTCCGTGTGTTGGCCAACGCCAAGGCGCGCGAGGTCATGACCGCCGCCGCCCTGCTGGTGGTGCTGGGCGCGGCACTGCTCATGCAGGTGGGTGGCCTGTCCATGGCCATGGGTGCGTTTCTGGCCGGTGTGCTGTTGTCGGAATCGACCTTCCGCCACCAACTCGAAGCCGACATCGAGCCCTTCCGCGGGCTCTTGCTGGGTCTGTTCTTCCTGAGCGTGGGCATGTCGCTGGACCTCGCCGCCGTGGCCAGCAACTGGCCGCTGATCGTGGCCGGTGTGGTGGCCATGATGGTGGTCAAGGCGCTGTGCATCTACGGTGTGGCGCGCTTCGCGAAAAGCTCACACGCCGACGCGCTGGACCGAGCCGTGCTCATGGCGCAGGGCGGCGAGTTCGCATTTGTGCTGTTTGCAGCGGCCTTGGGCGCGAAAGTGATCGACCCGGTGGTCAACGCCAACATGACCGCCATCGTGGTGCTGTCCATGGCGCTCACGCCGCTGGTGGTGCTGGTGCACCGGCGCCTGGCCACGAAGCCCGGCGTGTCCATGGAGGGCATCGAGGCGGTGAATGGCCAGGCCGCCAGCGTGCTGGTGATCGGCTTCGGCCGTTTCGGCCAGATCGCCAGCCAGGGCGTGATCGCGCGCGGCGCCAGCATCACCATCATCGACAACAACGTGCAGATGATCCGCGACGCCGAGGCCTATGGCTTCAAGGTCTATTACGGTGACGGTTGCCGCGCCGATGTGTTGCACGCCGCAGGCGCGCACTCGGCCAGCGCCATCCTGGTCTGCCTGGACAGCAAGGAAGCCGCCACCCGCATCGCCGAACTGGCCAGAACCGATTTCCCCCAGGCCGAACTGCTGGTGCGCGCCTTCGACCGCGAGCACGTGCTGGAGTTGCGCAAGGCCGATGTGGGCTACCTCGTGCGCGAAACCTTCGAGTCCGCCATGGCCATGGGGCGCCAGGCTGTGTTGACGCTGGGTGCCGCGGAGGAAGAAGCCGACGAGGTGATGGAGCATTTGCGTCGGCGCGACGCCGAACGCATGGACATGGAAGCCGCGGGTGGTCTGTTTGCCGGTCGCGCGCTGGTGCTGGGCAACCAGGTGAAGAAGGCCGCCGCGCACCAGACGGCCCAGGACCCGGCCTGACCGCTCAGGTGTCGTCGAACAACGACGCCGTGCCCGAAGGCCGCGCGCCCTCGATTGCCAGCATGCGCAGCTTGGTGATCGCACCCCCACTGGCCGAGAAACCGCCCGGCCGGTTGCCCGCCGCGAGCACGCGGTGGCAGGGAACGATGGGCGCGAACGGGTTGTGGCCCAGCGCCTGACCCACGGCGCGCGACAAGCCCACATCGCCCAGTTCGCGCGCAAGTTCACCGTAGGTGCGGGTCCGGCCGGGTGGAATGGCTCGGGCCAGGGCGTAAACCTCGCGCTGGAACGGGGTGAGGCGCGACATGTCGAGTGCCACCTCGCACAGGTCGCGTGATTCGCCTTTGAGCAATGCCTGCACGCCGTCGATGGCGGCTTGCACCGCTGGGGGCGGCATGGCCACCTCGGGCAGCAACGGCAAGCCGGTCAGCAAGCGGGCGCGCGTGCGCCGGTCATCGGATTCGGGCAGCTGCACCGCCACCACGCCACCCAGCCCCCACGCGATGCCGCAGACACCGAGGGCGGTGTCGAACAGCGCGTGACCGCCCTCACCCATCGCAGGTTCAGGCTGCGCGCAGCGCCGCGCGCAAGGCCACGCCGATTTCCGGCCGCTCATGAAACGGGTCGGCCGGGTTGGTGATGTTCACGATGCCTTCCATGCGCGCACGCACATTGCCCAGTGCACGCGGGTGGCTGAAGATGTAGAACTGGTCGGCGGTGATGGCGTCGAACACCAGCTGCGCCACCTGCGCGGCGGTGACCTTGCCGGAGCTCACAGCCTTGTCGCTCTGGGCCTGGCCGATCAGCTGGCTTTGCGTGGCCTTCTCGTCGGCCAGTTCGGCCGGCTTGTTGCGGTGGCTCTGGCTGATGCCGGTGGGCACGAAGTACGGACACAGCACGCTCGCACTCACCTGGTCGCTCACCAGCTTCAGGTCCTGGTACAGCGTTTCGGTGAGGCTCACCACCGCGTGTTTGCTCACGTTGTAGATGCCCATGTTGGGCGGCGTGAGCAGGCCGGCCATGCTGGCGGTGTTCACGATGTGGCCGCGCCAGGCCGGGTCTTTTTTCGCGGCGGCCAGCATCATGGGGGTGAACAGGCGCACGCCGTGCACCACGCCCCAGAGGTTCACGCCCAGCACCCACTCCCAGTCTTTCACCGAGTTTTCCCAGATCAGGCCACCCGAGCCCACACCGGCGTTGTTGAAGACGAAGTGCGGTGCGCCGAAGGTCTTCTCCACATCGGCGGCCAGTGCTTCCATCTGCTCGGTGCTCGACACGTCGACCTTGCGCGACAGCACCTTGACGCCCGTGGCCTCGATCTCGGCGGTCGCTGCGTCGAGTGCGTCCTGTTGCACGTCGACCAGCACCAGGTTCATGCCGAGCTTTGCGCCGATGCGCGCGCATTCGAGCCCGAAACCCGAGCCCGCGCCGGTGAGCACGGCGCTTTTGCCTTGGAAGTCTTGAATCATGGATGTCTCCTGTGTGTGAAAAATTCAGGCGGCTCGCACCATCTCGATGTGGTCGATGCCGTCTTCAAGGTAAACCGGTCCGTCGGGCTCGAAGCCGTGTTGTGCGTAGAAGCCCTGCAGGTGCGCCTGCGCGCCGATGCGGATGGGCTGCACGCCCCACAGGCCGTACAGCATCTGCACCGACTGGCGTACCAGCACATGCCCGATGCCGCTGCCACGTGTGACGGGACTCGTGACCACGCGGCCGATGCTGGCCTCGGCGTACTTCAGTCCCGCAGGCACCAGCCGCGCGTATGCCATCAGCTCGATGCCGCCAGGCTGGTGGGATTCGGCGAGCACGTGCATGCACTGCGCATCGGCGCCGTCCATGTCCTGAAACACACAGGCCTGTTCGACAACAAACACCTGGCTGCGCAGCTCGAGCAGGCGGTAGAGCGCGCGGGCCGAAAGCGCATCGAACGGGAGGCAGCGCCAGTGCGTGGGTCCTTCGGGTCTCAAGCGCGCACTTCCCTCAGCACAAAACCGATGCGCGGAAAGTGCACGTGCAGCAAGCCCGCGCGCTCGTCGGTGCGCTCCAGCGTGTAGCGGGTGCGGGTGGCGGCGCGCAGGATGCCTTCGGTGGGTTCCTGGCCAAAGGTCTCGGCGCTGATGGTCACCCGGCTGCCCAGCGCGATGCCGTGATCGTCCTGGAAGGTGTCGTCGGCGTGTGGTGCGGGTTGCGCCGCTGCGGCGATGGCAATGGCCTCGGTGGCCGTGAGCTTGCTCATCTGGCCGTGGCCGATGGCGGCCATGCGGTCCATCCACTCGACGACATGTGGCGTGGCCTCCAGGATGCCCGCCATGGCGGGGTTGACCACGCGGCTGAACCACAGCGGGTGGTAGGCGGCGAAGTCGGCCACGCAGGGCGCATCACCCAACAGGAAGGGGTGCATTTCCACCATGGTCGAGAGGCGGCGCAAATAGCTCTTGTAGGCGGCGGTGGCGTCGCCCGGGCGCAGGCTGGTCATGCCGGTTCGCATCGCGCCACGGTCGGCCGCGAAGGCCTGGGCAGCTTCGGGCGGCTGACCGGCAAACAGCGCGGCCGCGCCCTTGGGGCTGAGGTTGTATCCCATGGCGGCCCAGAACAGCGTGCTGTCGGCCCACTGCGCGAGCACCCGCGCCATGCCCTTGAGGTGCTCGGGGTAGAGCGTGGGCTCGGGCTGGTGGTGTTCGAGCACGTCGCAGATGAGGGCGGTGTCGCAATAGATGTCGGCTCCGATCTGGAGAAAGGGCGTGCGGCGGTAGCCGCCCGTGAGGGTGATCACATCGGGCTTGGGCATGATGCGCGGGATGTTCACGCTCTGCCAGCCGAGCTTCTTGTGGCCCAGGATCAGGCGCACCTTTTCCGAGAACGGGGACGTGGGGTAGTGGTGCAGGATGAGGTCGGACATGGTGTCTCCGGGGTCGTTGTTCAGTGCGGCAAGGCGCGGGTGAGTATGGCGTCGAAGTCGACACCGGCGCCCAGCGAGCCGAAGCTGTGGCCCCACTCGCCGCCGATGCGCGAATCGCAGAAGGCGCCGAACACGGCGGCGGGCGCGGTCTGCGCGAGCAGCGCGGCCTGCACGGCCAGCGCCACGTCCTGCGCGAGGCGGCGGGCTTCCATTTCGGTGGCCATCTCTTCCACACGGATGGGCAGTTGCGCGGCGAGGCGGTCCAGCGCGGGGTGCATGCCGCGTGCCGGGGCGAGCTCGTGGGCCAGCGCGGCAGCCGCGTCGGCCTTGCGCAGCGCGCGCAGCAAGTCGATGGCCATGATGTTGCCGGCTCCCTCCCAAATGGAGTTCAGCGGCATCTCGCGGTAGATGCGCGCCATCACGCCTTCACCGCCCTCTTCCACATAGCCGTTGCCACCCAGGCATTCCATGGCCTCCTGCGCAAAGTGGCTGCCGCGCTTGCAGATCCAGAACTTGGCCACCGGCGTGAGCAGGCGGTTCATCACCTGCTCGTGGGCATCGTCGGTGCGGTCGAAGCTGCGTGCCAGGCGCAGGGCCAGCGCGGTCGCGGCTTCCGATTCGAGGGCCAGGTCGGCCAGCACGTTCTTCATCAGCGGCTGGTCGATCAGTGTTTTGCCGAAGGCCTTGCGCTGGGCCGTGTGGTTGAGCGCAAGGCTCAGCGCCTGGCGCATCAGGCCGCTGGTGCCCAGCGCGCAGTCCAGCCGCGTCATGGTGCCCATGGCCAGGATCTGCGGGATGCCCCGACCCTCCTCGCCCACCAGCCAGGCACTGGCACCGACGAACTCCACTTCGGAGCTCGCGTTGGCCTTGTTGCCCAGCTTGTCCTTCAGACGCTGGATGAAGAGCTGGTTCATCGAGCCGTCGGGCAGCACGCGCGGCAAAAACAGGCAGCTCAGACCGCTGGCGGTTTGCGCCAGGATCAGGAAGGCGTCGCACATGGGCGCCGAGAAGAACCACTTGTGGCCGGTGACGCTGAAGCGCTGGCCCCAGGCGTCCGTGCCGGCGGGTTCGGCGCGCGTGGTGTTCGCGCGCACGTCGGAGCCGCCCTGCTTCTCCGTCATGCCCATGCCCATGGTCAGCCCGGTCTTGTCGAGCCAGACCTTGAGTTGCGGGTCGTAGGCGCGGCTGGTGAGGCCCGCTTCCCAGTCCTTGTAGATGGCCGGGTTGTCCTTGAGCGCGGGGGCCACCGCATAGCTCATGGAGATGGGGCACAGCATGGAAGGTTCGAGCTCGGTGAAGAGCATGAAGCCGGCGGCGCGCAACTGGTGGGCATGGCCGGTGGCCTGCTGCTCGGCGGAAAACGCTGTGCCGTGCAGACCTGCTGCCACCGCCTCGGTCATCAGCGCGTGGTAACTCGGGTGAAACTCCACCTGGTCGATGCGCTGCCCAAAGCGGTTGTGCGTCTTGAGCTGCGGCGTGTGCACGTTGGCCAGCCGCGCATGCGTCTGCATCTCGCCGCTGCCCACCACAGCGCCCAGCGCGTGCAGCGGCGCCGTGTCAAGCGCGGGTGCATTGAACGCCAGCGCGGCCTGCATGGCCCGGTTGGCGCTGAACAGGTTGGTGTCGACCAGCGGCGCGGGCTGGTTGAACACTTCATGCGTGGTCACCATGCCGGCCTCCGGGTGGTCAGATCAGTTTGACCAGTTGCTTGCCGAAGTTTTTGCCCTTGAGCAAACCCATGAAGGCTTCGGGTGCAGCGGCCAAACCCTCTGCCACGGTCTCACGCGGGCGCAGCTTGCCAGTGGCCACCAGCGTACCCAGTTCGGTCAAGGCCTCGGGCCAGACTTCCATATGCTCGCTGACGATGAAGCCTTCGATCTTGAGGCGGTTCACCAGGATCAGCGCGGGGTTCGCCAACGGCAGTGGCTGGCCGTCGTAGCCGGCGATCATGCCGCACACCGCGATGCGGCCAAACGCGTTCATGCGCAGCAGAACCGCGTCCAGCACCATGCCACCGACGTTTTCAAAATAACCGTCGATGCCTTTGGGGCACACGTCCTTGAGCGCCTTGGCGAGCGAGTACGCGTCCTTGTGCAGCTTGTAGTCGATGCAGGCGTCGAAGCCGAGTTCTTCCACCGCGTACTTGCACTTGTCGGGGCCGCCGGCGATGCCCACCGCGCGGCAGCCACGCGCCTTGGCCAGCGCGCCAAATGCACTGCCCACGGCACCCGTGGCCGCGCTCACCACCACGGTGTCGCCGGCCTTGGGGTTGATGATTTTCACCAGGCCGTACCAGGCGGTCACGCCGGGCATGCCGACTGCGCCCAGGTAGTAGGACAGCGGCACGTGCGTGGTGTCGACCTTGCGCAGCGCGCCGGGCTGCGCGGCGTCGACCACGCTGAACTGCTGCCAGCCGCCCATGCCCACGACCTTGTCGCCGGGCTGGAACTTGGGGTGCTTCGATTCGACCACCTCGCCCACGGTGCCGCCGATCATCACCTCGCCCAGGGGCTGCGAGGCCGCGTAGCTCTTGCTGTCGTTCATGCGGCCGCGCATGTACGGGTCCAGGCTCAGGAAATGGTGGCGCACCAGCACCTGGTTCTCGGTGAGGGCGGGCGTGTCGGTGGACACGAGCTTGAAGTTGTCGACGGTGGCTTCGCCCTGTGGGCGGTTGTCGAGCACGATCTGTTGGTTGGTGGGCATGGTGTGTCTCCTGAAAGGTCAGTCAGTGGAAATGCGGTTGAAGGCCTGAACGCTGCCCGCGCCCACGGGCAGCCGGGCGACGAACTTGAAGGTGCCAGTGGCGTGCGCGCAGAGCTTGCCCGCTGCGTCGAAAATGCTGCCTTCGGTGAAGGCCATGGTGGCGGTGCGGTGCAGCAGCTTGCCTTTGGCGGTGAGCGGCCCCTTGGCTGCGCGCATGAAACTGGTCTTCATCTCGATGGTCACGCAGCCCATGTCGACTTCGACCGAGCGCGCGGCGTGCGCCATCACCACGTCGAGCAGCGTCATGCTCGCGCCGCCGTGCACCACGTCGAAGGAATTCAAGTGGTCGTCGGAGGGCTTGAACGTGATCTCCGCCTCACCACTCTCGAACTTGTGCAGTTCAAAGCCGAGCAGTTCGACGAAGGGGATGCGGACGGAAAACTCCATGCTCACCCGCCCGTGATGACACTGACGCCGCCATCGACAGCCAGCCACTGACCCGTGATGTGCTTGCCGGCATCCGATGCGTACAACACGGTCAGGCCCTTCAGGTCTTCGTCGTCGCCCAGCCGACGCAGGGGAGCGTGCGAAGCCAGCTTCTCTTCGCCCATGGCCTTGAGCGTGCCCACCGTCATCTTGCTCGGGAAAAAGCCCGGGCAGATGGCGTTCACCGTGATGCCGTACTTGCCCCACTCGGCGGCCAGCGCGCGGGTGAAGTTGATCACCGCACCCTTGGAGGTGTTGTAGGCGATGGTGTTCATGCCCGACGGGTTGCCACCCAGGCCGGCGATGGAGGCGGTGTTGATGATGCGGCCGCTCTTGCGCCCGATCATGCTGCGCTTGGCCACGATCTGGCTCAGGATGAAGTAGCTGCGCACGTTGAGGTTCATCACCTTGTCCCAGGCTTCCACCGGGTGGTCTTCGGCCGGCGCGCCCCAGGCGGCACCGGCGTTGTTGACCAGGATGTCGATGTGGCCCAGGCGCTGCAGGCTCTCGTCGGCCAGGCGCTGAATTTCCTCTTCCTTCGAGCAGTCGGCGGCGATCCAGCTGGCGTCGATACCGGCCGCCTTCAGCTCGGCCGTGGCGGCCTCGAGGTCTTCGGCCTTGCGCGAGCTCACCAGCACGCGGGCGCCGGCTTCGCCCAGCGCATGGGCCATCTGCAGGCCCAGGCCACGCGAGCCACCGGTGATCAGGGCGGTCTTGCCCTTGAGGTCAAAAAGTTGAGGAACGGTGCGGGTCATGTGTGTCTCCTTGTGGTGTGTTGCTCCCTCCCCCGCTGGGGGAGGGTTGGGGTGGGGGCAGATCCGTCAGGTCTCGTAGTCCATGCACTGGCGTTCAAGAACCACTCTTCTCATGAAGGGCTTGAGCGCCACGTGCGACGGGTGCGTCTGGTAGGCCGCCAGTGCGGCGCGGTCGGTGAACGTGCTGTTGAGCACGAGGTCGTAGGTGCTCTCCAGGCCGGGCTGTGCGGTGGCCACGTCGAAGCGTTCAATGCCGGGCACCAGCTGTGCACAGGCGTCGAGCAAGGCCTTGGCCTGCGCAACGTTGCTGGCCTTGTCGCCCTCGGTGCCCAGGTCCTTGATCTTCCACATGACGATGTGGTGCAGCATCAGAACGCCTCTTCGGGCAGGGTTGCACAGGTCTGGTCTCGGTTGCTCACCACCTGCAACCAGGCACCGATCTTGGGCAGCTCGTAGTGGAAGAAGAAGCGCATGGCGGCCAGGCGCCCGGTGCGCGCGTTCGATTCGGGCGCGGCGTGCGCGGCCAATGCCACGTCCAGCCAGACCCAGGCCAGCACCGTGTGGCCAAAGGCCTGCAGATACGGCACGGCGTTTGCCAAAGCGTCGGTGGGCTCGCCGGTGGCCCAGGCGGCTTTGGTGGCCGCACCCACCTGCGCGAGTGCCTGCCCCAGCGCGTTGGCGTGTGCCGCGAACTCGGGCACGGTAACAGCGCGCTGGATGGTGGCGTTGATGCGCCCGGCCAGCAGGCTTAGGCCCTTGCCGCCTTCCATCAGCACCTTGCGCCCCAGCAGGTCCATGGCCTGGATGCCGTGCGTGCCTTCGTGGATCATGTTCAGGCGGTTGTCACGCCAGTACTGCTCCACCGGGAAATCGCGCGTGTAGCCGTAGCCGCCATGAATCTGGATGGCCAGGCTGTTCGCTTCCAGGCACCACTCGCTGGGCCAGCTCTTGGCGATGGGGGTGAGCACCTCGAGCAGCAGGCGCGCGTCATCGGCCACGGCGGCTTCGGCCGTGTGTTGCTCGTCCACCAGGCGCGCGCAATAGAGTTCGAGCGCGAGCGCGCCTTCGCAATACGACTTCTGCGCCAGCAGCATGCGTTTCACATCCGCGTGTTCGATGATGCGCACCGGTGGCTGAGCCGGGTCTTTGCCGGCCGGGCCCATGGGGCGACCCTGCGGGCGGTTTTTCGCGTAATCCAGACTGGCGAGGTAGCCGGCCATGCCCAGCATGGTCGCGGCCATGCCCACACCGATGCGGGCCTCGTTCATCATGTGGAACATGCAGTGCAGGCCCTTGCCCGCCTGACCCACGAGGTAGCCCACGGCACCGGCTTCACCACCGACCGGGTACTTGCCTTCGCCGAAATTGAGCAGCGTGTTGGTGGTGCCGCGCCAGCCGCACTTGTGGTTGAGCCCGGCCAGCGCCACGTCGTTGCGCACGCCGGTCAACTCACCAGCGGGGTTCACCATCTTCTTGGGCACGATGAAGAGCGAAATGCCACGCGTGCCGGGCACCAGCTTGCCGTGTTCATCCGGAATCTTGGCCAGCACCAGGTGGATGATGTTCTCGGTCAACTCGTGCTCGCCGGCCGAGATCCACATCTTGTTGCCCTTGAGCCGGTAGCGCGGGCCCAGCGGATCGTCCGCGAACTCGGCGCCGTCGGGCACGGCGCGCGTGGATACGTCGCTCAGGCTCGAACCCGCCTGCGGCTCGGACAAACACATGGTTCCCGAGAAACGACCACTGAACTCGTTGAGCGCGAACACCTGCTTCTGCGCCTCGGTGCCGTGCACCATGAGCAGGTTGGCGTTGCCGGTGGTGAGCATGCCGCTGCCGATGCTGACCGAAGCCATGGCAAAGAAGGCGTTGGCCGCGGCCTCGACCGTGTAGGGCAACTGCATGCCACCGACGTCGTAGTCCTGCGCGGCGCTCAGCATGCCGCTGGCGGCGTAGGCCTTCTGCGCATCGTGCGTGGCCTGCGGCAGGATCACGCGCTCGCCGTCGAAATGCGGCTCCTGCGTGTCCACCAGCCGGTTGAAGGGTGCGTACTTCTCGCGCGCGATGCGCTCACAGGTGTCGAGCACCGCGTCAAACGTCTCGCGGCTGTGGTCCGCAAAACGCTCACGCTGCTGCAGCGTCTCGACGTGCAGCCAGTCGTGCAGCAGGAAGTCGACGGTCGGGCGCAAAGTCATGGTGCGCCCCGGTGTCAGAGAACTTCAAAAATGCCGGCCGCGCCCATGCCGCCGCCAATGCACATCGTCACGCAAACGCGCTTGGCGCCACGGCGCTTGCCTTCGATCAGCGCGTGGCCGGTCAGGCGCTGGCCGGACACGCCATAGGGGTGACCCACCGCGATGGCGCCGCCGTTGACGTTGAGCCTGTCACCCGGGATGCCCAGCTTGTCGCGGCAGTAGATCACCTGCACCGCGAAGGCTTCGTTGAGTTCCCACAGGTCGATGTCGCTCACCTTCAGACCCAGGCGCGCGAGCACCTTGGGAATGGCGAACACCGGGCCGATGCCCATCTCGTCGGGCTCGCAGCCGGCCACGGCAAAGCCGAGGAAACGGCCCAGCGGGGTCAGGCCGCGCTTCTCGGCCAGGGTTTCGTTCATCAGCACGCAGGCGCCGCCGCCATCGCTGAACTGGCTGGCGTTGCCGGCCGAAACCAGGCCGCCCGGCAGCGCCGAACGCAGGCCGTGGATGCCTTCAAAGGTGGTGCCGGCGCGGATGCCTTCGTCGTTCTCCACCGTCACCTGCTTGGTCGTGAGGCCCATGACCTTGTCTGCCACGCCGGCGGTCACGGTGATGGGGGCGATCTCGGCCTTGAAGAGGCCGGCTTCCAGCGCGGCCGTGGCCTTCTGCTGGCTGGCAGCGCCGTACTCGTCCATGGCGTCGCGGCCAATGCCGTAACGCTTGGCCACCTGCTCGGCGGTCTGCAGCATGTTCCAGTAGATCTCGGGCTTGTTCTTGGCGAGCCACGGGTCGGCCAGCATGTGGGTGTTCATCTCTTGCTGCACGCACGAAATGCTTTCCACGCCACCGGCCACATACACGTCGCCTTCGCCCGCGATGATGCGTTGGGCGGCCATGGCGATGGTCTGCAGACCCGACGAGCAGAAGCGGTTGACGGTCATGCCCGAGGTGGTGATGGGCAGGCCGGCGCGCAGCGCGATCTGGCGCGCGATGTTGGCACCGGTGGCGCCCTCGGGGTTGGCGCAACCCATGATGACGTCGTCCACTTCGGCGGCTTCGATGCCGGCGCGGGCAACCGCGTGCTGCACCGCGTGGCCACCCAGGGTGGCTCCGTGGGTCATGTTGAAGGCGCCCTTCCAGCTCTTGGCCAGGGGTGTGCGGGCGGTGGAAACGATGACGGCGTTGGTCATGAAATGTTCTCCTGTTCGGTCTTGTGCTGTGGGGTCAGGCGTTGAAGGTTTTGCCTTCTGCAACCAACCTGGCCAGCAGCGGGGCTGGCTCCCAGAATTTCGCGTCGTCCAGCGGGTTCTTGGCAAAGCGCTTCATGCTCTGCACCACGTTGAACAGGCCCACGGTGTCGGCGTAAATCATCGGGCCGCCGCGGTGTGCGGGGAAGCCGTAGCCGAAGATGTAGACCACGTCGATGTCGCTGGCCTTGTTGGCAATGCCCTCTTCCAGGATGTGCGCGGCTTCGTTCACCAGCGAATACACCAGGCGCTGCACGATCTCCTCGTCGGAAATCTTGCGCGGCGTGATGCCCAGCGACTTGCGGTGGTCCTCGATCATCTTCACCACCTCGGCGTTCGGGATCGCGTCGCGCTTGCCCGGCACGTAGTCGTACCAGCCGGCGCCGGTCTTCTGGCCGTAGCGGCCCTTCTCGCACAGCAAGTCAGCGGTCTTGCTGTACTTCATGTCCGGCTTTTCCTGGTAGCGGCGCTTGCGGATCGCCCAGCCGATGTCGTTGCCGGCCAGGTCGCCCATGCGGAACGGGCCCATGGCCATGCCGAACTTCTCCATCGCCTTGTCGACCTGCTCGGGCGTGCAGCCCTCGTCGAGCAAAAAGCCGCCCTGGCGGCCGTACTGCTCGATCATGCGGTTGCCGATGAAGCCGTCGCACACGCCGGAGACCACCGCCGTCTTCTTGATCTTCTTGGCCACGGTCATGACGGTGGCCATCACGTCCTTGGCGGTCTTTTCGCCACGCACCACTTCCAGCAGCTTCATCACGTTGGCCGGGCTGAAGAAGTGCAGGCCCACCACGTCCTGCGGCCGCTTGGTGAAGCTGGCGATCTTGTTGACGTCCAGTGTCGAGGTGTTGGAGGCCAGGATCGCGCCGGGCTTCATCACGCGGTCGAGTTCCTTGAACACGGCTTCCTTGACGCCGATCTCTTCAAACACCGCCTCGATCACGAGGTCGGCCGCGCTCAGGTCGTCGTAGCTCAGCGTGGTGCTCAAGAGCGCCATGCGCTGCTCGTACTTGTCCTGCTTGAGCTTGCCCTTTTTCACCTGGGCTTCGTAGTTCTTGCGGATGGTCGCCAGGCCACGGTCCAGCGCTTCCTGCTTCATCTCCAGCATCTTCACCGGGATGCCGGCGTTGAGGAAGTTCATGGCGATGCCGCCACCCATGGTGCCGGCGCCGATGACGGCCACCGAGGCGATCTCGCGCTTGGGCGTGTCTTCGGGCACATCCGGAATCTTGCTCGCGGCGCGCTCGGCGGTGAACAGGTGGCGCAGCGCGCGGCACTCGGGTGTCCACATCAGGTTGATGAAGATCTCGCGCTCGAAGGCCATGCCGTCGTCGAATTTCTTCCTGGTGGCGGCTTCCACCGCGTCCACGCACTTGGCGGGTGCGGGGAAGTTCTTCGACATGCCCTTGACCATGTTGCGGGCGAAGGCGAAGTACGCGTCGCCCAGCGGGTGCTTGCACGGCAGGTTGCGGACCTTGGGCAGCGCGCTGCCGTCGGCGTGTTTGGCGGCCATCTCGCGGGCCAGGGCCAGCGCTTCTTCGGCCAGGCTGTCGGCAGAGGCTGCCATCTTGTCGAACAGCTTCTGGCCCGGCAGCATGGCCAGCATCTCGCTCTTCACCGGCTCGCCACTCACGATCATGTTGAGCGCGGGCTCCACGCCCAGGGCGCGCGGCAGGCGCTGCGTGCCGCCGGCACCAGGGATCAGGCCGAGCTTGACCTCGGGCAGCGCCACGCTGGTACCGGGCGCGGCAATGCGGTAGTGGCAACCCAGCGCCAGTTCCAGGCCACCGCCCATGCACACGCTGTGGATGGCCGCAATCACGGGCTTGGATGTGTTTTCCACCGCGAGGATGACGGAGAGCAGGTTGGGTTCGGCCAGGGCCTTGGGTGAACCGAATTCGCGGATGTCGGCGCCGCCGGAAAACGCCTTGCCCGCGCCCGTGATCACGATGGACTTCACGGCCGGATCGGCCTCTGCCTTCTCCAGACCGGCGGCAATGCCCTGGCGGGTGGAGAGACCCAGACCGTTGACCGGCGGGTTGTTCATGGTGATGACGGCGACATCGCCGTGGACCTGGTACTCAGCGGTCATGGAATCTCCTTCGTTGTTGGCGGAAAACGGGTGCCCTGAGGCATTGACTGTGATGTTCTTCCCGGAAAAGAACGATCGTTCGATTCTAGGAACTTGCTGCGCTGCCGCAAGGGCCGGGTGTCGCGTGGAAGACCGAACCCTCTCCGGCGCGCGTGCCCAAACCCAGGATGCCGTGGGTCCGGCTCCGCCGGCCCACAGGCATCGCCCCCCAGTGGGGGGTGACGCCGAAGGCGGCGCGGGGGGCGTTCACACCTCAAGCCACTCTTTGCGAATCTGGGCGTCTGCGCGAAGTGTCTCGGGGGTTCCCTCGAACACGATGCTGCCGTGCCCCATCACCAGCACACGGTCCGAAATGCTCAGCGCGATGGTGAGCTTCTGCTCGATCAGCAGCACCGACACGCCCCGGCTCTTGAGCTTTTGCAGGTACTCGGCCACCAGTTCCACGATCTTGGGCGCGAGGCCCTCGGTGGGTTCGTCGATGATGATCAGGTCGGGGTCGCCCATGAGGGTGCGGCACAGCGTGAGCATCTGCTGCTCACCGCCGGAGAGCACGCCGGCCTCGGTGTGCTCACGCTCCTTGAGGCGCGGGAACATGGCGTACATGTCGTCGAAGCTCCAGCGCGCACCCAGCCCCTTGCCCTTCTGGCCGAGCAGCAGGTTCTGGTGCACGGTGAGCTTGGGGAAGATGTCGCGGTTCTCCGGTACATGGCCGATGCCGAGGTGTGCAATCTCAAAAGGCTTCTTGCCCAGGATGGGCTTGCCCTGCCAGGCGACGCTGCCGGTGGCCTCCACCAGGCCCATGATGGCTTTGGCGGTGGTGGAGCGGCCCGAGCCGTTGCGCCCAAGTAGCGCCACGATCTCGCCCTTGCCCACCGAAAACTGCACCCCGTGCAGCACATGGCTCTTGCCGTAGTAGGCGTGTAGGTCTTGTATCTCAAGCATGGTGTGTCCTCAGTGGCCTGCCGCCTGTTGATCTGCGAGCACCGAGCCCAGATAAGCTTCTTGAACGCGCGGGTTGGCGCGCACGGCTTCGGGCACGTCAAAGGCAATCACCTCGCCGTACACCACCACCGCGATGCGGTCGGCCAGGCCGAACACCACGCCCATGTCGTGTTCCACGGTGAGCAGTGTCTTGCCCACCGTCACCTCGCGGATCAGGTCGATGAAGCGGCTGGTTTCGCTCTTGCTCATGCCGGCCGTGGGTTCGTCCAGCAGGATCACCTGCGCACCACCGGCAATGGTGATGCCGATCTCCAGCGCACGCTGCTCGGCGTAGGTGAGGTTCATGGCCAGCGTGTCGTGCTTGCGCTCCAGGTGGATCATGCGCATGAGCTCCTCGGCCCGGTCGTTCGCGTCCTTCAGGTTCGCCAGGAACTTCAGGAACGTGTACTTGTAGCCCAGGCTCCAGAGCACGCCGCAGCGCAGGTTCTCGAACACGCTGAGCTTGGGGAAGATGTTGGTGATCTGGAAGCTGCGCGAGAGACCCAGCCGGTTGATCTCGAACGGCTTCAAGCCGTTGATGCGGTGGCCGCCCAGCATCACGTCGCCGCTGCTGGGCTCGAAACGGCCGGAGATCAGGTTGAACAGCGTGGACTTGCCCGCGCCGTTGGGGCCGATGATGGCCACGCGTTCACCGGGGTTCACCACCAGATTCACGCCGCGGATGATGTCGGTCTTGCCGAAGCTCTTGCGCAGGTCGCGAAGCTCCAGCGCCGGCGTCGATGTGTTGCCGCTCATGCAGCCTCCCGTTGCTGGATGTGTTTTTCAATCGTCACCTGAATGTCGTTCCACTGGACCATGAAGCGTCGACGGGCCCACTCGAACAGACCGAATCCCACCACCAGCACAACCACGGAACCCACCCAGCTCGCGGCACGCTTGGCGTCGAGATCCACGCCCATGAAGCGCAGCAGCGTGTCCTGCCCGGCATTGAGCTGCAGGTGGTACATCATCTCGATCATGGCGCCCGCTCCGGCGAAGATGACCACGCCAAACAGCGCCAGCAGCACATAGCTGCCCAGCACTCGCCTGAGCAAACCGTAGGCCGCCACCCTCACGTTCATCATGATCAGGCTGGCCACCCCCCCGGGCGCATACATCACCATGAACAGGAAGATCAGGCCCAGATAAAGCAGCCAGGCTTTGGTGAGCTCGGAGAGCAGCACCGAGGCCAGCACCATCAGGACGCCGCCGATGATGGGGCCGAAGAAAATGGTGGCGCCACCCAGGAAGGTGAACAGCAGATAGGCGCCCGAGCGCCCGGCGCCCACCACCTCCGCCGTGACGATCTCAAAAACGATCGCCCCCAGACCGCCTGCGATGCCGGCGAAGAAGCCGGCGATCATGAAGGACAGGTAGCGCACCTTTTGCGTGTTGTAGCCAATGAACTCCACCCGCTCCGGGTTGTCGCGCACGGCGTTGAGGATGCGGCCCAGCGGGGTGCGGGTGAAGGCAAACATGAGCCCCACACAGACGAAGGTGTAGACCGCGACCAGAAAATACACCTGCCGCGGCGGCCCGAAGGTGATGCCGAAGAAGGCCTCGCCCACCACCCGGTTGCCCGACACCCCCGCTTCACCGCCGAAGAATTCGGAGAACATCAGCGACATGGCGAACACCAGTTCGGCCATGCCGAGCGTGATCATCGCAAAGGTGGTTCCAGCCTTCTTGGTGGTCACATATCCAAACAGGATCGCGAAGAACAGCCCGGCCACGCCGCCCACCAGAGGCAACAGGGTCACAGGAATCGGAAACTGTCCATCCGTGATGGCATTGAGCGCGTGCATGGCCACATAGGAGCCCAGCCCGGTGTAGACCGCGTGGCCAAAGCTCAGCATGCCGCCCTGTCCCAGCAGGATGTTGTAGGACAGGCACGCGATGATCGCAATGCCCATCTGCGAGAGCATGCTGGTCGAGAGGCTGCTGGTGAATACAAAAGGCGCTGCCAGCAGCAACGCGGCAAAGAGGGACCAGACGGTCCGGCGGCCTTTGTTGAAGCCGTTTGAAGTGTGTTGCATGGTGGTCATGTCGGGTCAGCCTTCGCGCGTGCCGAGGAGGCCCTTGGGGCGGAAGATCAGGATCAGCACCAGGAACAGGTAGGGCAGGATGGGCGCCACCTGAGACAGGGTCAGCTTGATCACCGAGTTTTCCTTCGTGGCGTCCGAGAGTTCGATGCCGAGCTGCTGCGCCAGGCTGATGAAGGAGTAGTCGAAGGCCACGGCAAAGGTCTGGATCACACCGATGAGCAGCGACGCGAGGAACGCGCCCGAGAGCGAGCCCATGCCGCCGACGACCACCACCACGAAGATCACCGACCCCACCGTGGCGGCCATGGCCGGCTCGGTGACGAAGGTGCTGCCGCCAATGACACCGGCGAGGCCGGCCAGACCGGTACCCGCGCCGAACACCAGCATGAACACCCGCGGCACGTTGTGCCCCAGGCTCTCCACCGTCTCGGGGTGGGTGAGCGCGGCCTGGATCACCAGACCGATGCGGGTGCGCGTGAGCAGCAGCCACAGGGCCAGCAGCATCAGCAGGGCCACCAGCATCATGAAACCGCGCGTGGCGGGGAACGGGGAGCAGATCACGTTCGCAGCGGAACACACCTCGCTGGATGCCGCGCCCCAGACCATCTGCAGCGAATCGTCGGCCAGGTGCACCAGCGTGAAGGCCGGACCGCGCAGGGCTTCGGGTGGTGCGAAATCGAGTGCTGTGCGGCCCCAGATCAGCTGCACCACCTCGAGCAGGATGTAGGAAAACCCGAAGGTCACGAGCAGTTCGGGCACGTGGCCGAACTTGTGCACCTTGCGCAGCGTGAGGCGCTCGAACACCGCGCCCATGGCACCCACCAGCACCGGAGCCACGATGAGCGCGGGCCAGAAACCGATCCAGTTGGACAGCGTGTAGCCCATGTAGGCACCCACCATGTAGAAACTGGCGTGGGCAAAATTGAGGACGCCCATCATGCTGAAGATGAGGGTCAGCCCCGAGCTCAACATGAACAGCAACAGACCGTAGCTGATGCCGTTGAGCATGGAGATGATGAAGAACTCCATGAGTTCGCCTTTCGTGGCTGGTGTGTCAGCCGTCGGAGCACCGTGAAAACAAACCAGCGCCTGAAACGGCGCTGGTTCTACCCAAGGCAACCACCGTGCACGAAACAGGATTCGTGCGCGGCGGTGCTGTCGATCAGCCTGGACGTTTCATCTGGCAGCTGGTGGGCGTGCTGGACACGTAGGAGGGGTACTCCTTCACCGGTGCCAGCGTCATGCCGGTGTTCTCGGGGCTGTAGGGGTACTTCTTGTCGGCTTTCTGCCAGACCGCAACGAACAGCGGCTGCTGCAACTGGTGGTCCAGCTTGCGCACTTCCACTTCGCCATTGAAGCCCTTGAACTTGAGGCCTTCCATGGCAGCGGCCACTTTCACCGGGTCGGTGGACTTGGCCTTGGCCATGGCTTCGGACACGGCGGCATAAGCCAGCGGGATGGCGCCGGTGTACATGTCGTCCTTGTACTTGGCCTTGAACTCGTCGGCCCACTTGCCCATCTGGCCACCCATGTTGTAGTGCTGGTAGGCCACCTGGTACACGCGGCCTTCGCCACCCGTTCCGAGAGCGGTCGGGGTGCCCGTCACGCCGGTGTAGTAGGTGTAGAACTTGCCGGTGTAGCCGCCTTCGTTGGCCGCCTTCACCAGCAGCGCGAGGTCGGAGCCCCAGTTGCCGGTGATCACGGTGTCGGCGCCCGAAGCCTTGATCTTCGCCACATAGGGCGCGAAGTCGCGCACCTGCGCCAGCGGGTGCAGGTCTTCGCCGACGATCTTCACGTCGGGGCGCTTGCGGGCCAGGTTTTCCTTGGCGAAGCGCGCGACCTGCTGGCCGTGCGAGTAGTTCTGGTTCAGCAGGTAGACGTTCTTCACATCCGGCTGGTCCTTCATGAAGGTCGTCATGGCCTCCATCTTCATGGAGGTATCGGCGTCAAAACGGAAGTGCCAGTAGTTGCACTTGCTGTTGGTGAAGTCGGGGTCGACCGCGGCGTAGTTCAGGAAGATCACTTCCTTGCCGGGGTTGCGTTCGTTGTGCTTGCTCACGGCATCGATCAGCGCGCCGGCCACCGACGAGCCGTTGCCCTGGGCGATGTAGCGCACGCCCTGGTCGAGCGCGGCCTTGAAGTTGTTCAGGCTCTCGGCGGGGCTGAGCTTGTTGTCGAAACCGACCACCTCGAACTTCACACCAGCCGGGTTGGACTGGGTGAACTTCTCCGCGAAGAACTGCCAGCTCTTGAGCTGGTTGTTGCCCACCGGACCCATCAGGCCGGTCTGCGGGTCGATCAGGGCGATCTTGACGGTCTCGCCCTTCTGGGCGTGTGCGCCGAGTGCGCAAGCGAGCAGCGTGGCTGCGGTGAGGCTCTTGATGGCGAAATGCATTGTTTGTCTCCAATGGGTTGGTGTGGTCGCGCATGCAGCTTACAAGCCTGTTGCGGTGCAGCACTCAGGGATACCCCCTAGGGGGTATCGCACTGGCGACTTTCATCGAAGAAACCATGCCTCCGCGGGACTCAGACGCCGGGCAACACGTAGTCCTTGAGCTGTTGACGCAATGTCATTTTTTGCATCTTGCCGGTCGCGCCCAGCGGGATCGCGTCGACAAACACCACATCGTCCGGGATTTGCCATTTGGCGGTCTTGCCCTCGAAGAAGGCCAGCAATTCCTCGCGCGTGACCTCGGCGCCCGGTTTCTTGACCACCACCACGATGGGCCGCTCGTCCCATTTGGGGTGGCGCATGCCCACGCAGGCCGCCATGGCCACGGCCGGGTGGGCCATGGCGATGTTTTCCACGTCGATCGAGCTGATCCACTCGCCGCCCGACTTGATCACGTCCTTGCTGCGGTCGGTGATCTGCATGAAGCCGTCGGGGTCGATGGTGGCCACGTCGCCGGTGGGGAACCAGCCCTGGCCCTGTGCGTCATAGCGCAGCGGGTCGCCGCCCTCGCCTTTGTAATAACTCGAAATGATCCACGGGCCGCGCACCAGCAGGTCGCCGTAGCTCTTGCCGTCCCAGGGCAGTTCTTCGCCGCTCTCGTCGACGATCTTCATGTCCACGCCGTAGACCGCGCGGCCCTGCTTGAGCAGGATCTTGTGCTGCTCTTCGGGCGGCAGCGCCAACTGTGCGTTTTTCAGCGAGCACACCGTGCCCAGGGGCGACATCTCGGTCATGCCCCAGGCGTGGATCACGGCCACGCCGTACTGGTCGTTGAAAGCCTTCATCATGGCCGGCGGGCAGGCCGAGCCACCGATCACGGTGCCTTTGAGCGTGCTGAACTTGAGGTTGTTGGCCTGCAAGTGGCCCAGCAGCATCTGCCAGACCGTGGGCACGCCTGCGGCCATGGTCACCTTCTCGCTTTCCAGCAGCTCGTAGATGGACTTGCCGTCCATCGCAGGCCCGGGGAACACCAGTTTGCAGCCGGTGGCCGCCGCCGAGTACGGCAGTCCCCAGGCGTTGACGTGGAACATGGGCACCACCGGCAGCACGCTGTCGCGCGCGCTCAGGCTCAGGGCGTCGGGCAGCGCCGCGGTGAACGCATGCAGGATGGTGGAGCGGTGCGAGTACAGCGCGGCCTTGGGGTTGCCGGTGGTGCCGCTCGTGTAGCACATGCTGGACGCCGAGTTCTCGTCGAACGTGGGCCAGTGGTAGGTATCGGGCTGGTTGGCGATCCAGGCCTCGTAGCTCTGCAGACCCGGCAGGCCGCTGTCGGCGGGCAGCTTGTCGGCGTCGCACAGCGCGATCCAGTGTTGGACGGTGGGGCACTTGGCCGCCACCGCCTTGACCAGCGGCAGGAAGGTCAAGTCGAAACAGACCACCTTGTCTTCGGCGTGGTTGACGATCCAGGTGAGTTGCTCGGGGTGCAGGCGCGGGTTGAGCGTGTGCAGCACATGGCCGGTGCCGCTGACACCGAAATACAGCTCCAGGTGGCGATAGCCGTTCCAGGCCAGCGTGGCCACGCGGTCGCCAAAGCTCAGGTTCATCGCGTTCAGCGCGTTGGCCACCTTGCGCGAGCGCACGGCGATCTGGCCCCAGTTGCTGCGGTGGATGTCGCCCTCGACGCGACGGGAGACGATCTCGCCGCTGGCGTGGTGCCGCTCGGCGTGCACGATCAGCGTTGAAATCAAAAGCGGTTGGCTTTGCATCTGGCCCAGCATGGGAATCTCCTGTGTGGTTTTGGTGGTTCTGGCGGTTTTGGACAGTCGACGGATCATGCCGCAGACACCACCAACACCCCACCCGGGTTGGCCCGGATAGCCCGCCCGGCAGTGGGTGCAAGTCGTCTCGGTGACAATGGTCCGCATGAGTTTCCCCCTGGCCTGGACCCACCGCTTCGCCGACCTCGGCCCCGATTTCCACACCGAACTGCAGCCCACCCCCCTGCCCGATCCGCACTGGGTTGGCCAGAGCCGCGCGGTGACAGAGGAGCTCGGACTCGACGATGCCTGGATGCAGGGCATGGAGGCCCTGCAGGCCTTCACCGGCAATGCGGTGCTGCCCGGCATGCGGCCCCTGGCCAGCGTGTACAGCGGCCACCAGTTCGGCCACTGGGCGGGTCAGTTGGGGGACGGCCGCGCCATCCTGCTGGGTGAGTTGCCCGGGCCCTCCGGTCCGCTGGAAGTGCAGCTCAAGGGCGCCGGTCTCACGCCCTATTCGCGCATGGGCGACGGCCGCGCCGTGCTGCGCAGCTCCATCCGCGAATTCCTGTGCAGCGAAGCCATGCACGCGCTGGGCATCCCCACCAGCCGGGCGCTCTGTGTCACCGGCTCACCCGGCAAGGTGCGGCGTGAGGAGATCGAGACCGCTGCGGTCGTGACGCGTGTGGCACCCAGCTTCATCCGCTTCGGCCACTTCGAACACTTCTCGCACAGCGGTCAACACGCGCAGTTGCGCATCCTGGCCGACTTCGTCATCGACCACTTCTACCCGGCCTGCCGGCAAGCACCAGGCAACCCGTATGCCGCGCTGCTCGAAGCCGTGAGCGCGCGCACCGCCGACATGGTGGCGCAATGGCAGGCCGTGGGCTTCTGCCACGGCGTGATGAACACCGACAACATGAGCATCCTGGGCCTGACCATCGACTACGGCCCGTTCCAGTTCCTCGATGCCTTCGTCCCCGGCCACATCTGCAACCACAGCGACACCGGCGGTCGCTACGCCTACAACCGCCAGCCCAACATCGCGTACTGGAACCTGTTCGCGCTGGGCCAGGCGCTGCTGCCGCTGATGGACGAGCAGCAGCAGGCGCTGGATGCGCTGGAGCCCTACAAGGCGCTCATGCCGGCCGCGTTGCAGCGGCGCATGAACGCCAAGCTGGGCCTGGAGCGTGTGCAGGACGGCGATGCCGAACTGACCGAAGCGCTGATGAAACTGCTGGCGGCCGACGCAGTGGACTTCACCATCTTCTGGCGCCGGCTGAGCCACGTGGTGGCGGGTGACCTGGATCCCGTGCGCGACCTGTTCCTGCAGCGCGAGGCCTTCGATGCCTGGGCCGTGCAGTGGCAAGAGCGTCTGCAGGCGCAGCCTGGCTTTGACGCCGCTGCCACTCAGGCGCAGATGCTGCGCACCAACCCCCATGTGGTGCTGCGCAACCACCTGGGCGAAGTCGCCATCCAGCGTGCGAAACAGGGCGACTTCAGCGAGGTTGCCAGGTTGCAAAACGCGCTGGAGCACCCATTTGAAGAAGTCGCCGGTCGAGAAGACCTGGCCGCTTTCCCCCCCGACTGGGCTAGCCAGATCGAGATCAGCTGCTCGTCATGAAGGACACCCCATGAACTTCCCCATTCAGAAAACCGACGCCGAGTGGCGCGAACTGCTGGCCGCCAAAGGCGCCGAGCCACGCGCTTTCGACGTGACCCGCCACGCCCACACCGAACGGCCCTACACCGGCAAATACGAGCAGGTGTGGGCCGACGGCAGCTACCACTGCGTCTGCTGCGGCAACACGCTGTTCGACGCCAAGACCAAGTTCGACGCCGGTTGCGGCTGGCCGAGCTTCTCGCAGGCACTGCCCGGCGCCATCACCGAAATCACCGACCGAACGCACGGCATGGTGCGGGTGGAAACCGTGTGCAGCCAGTGCGGCGCCCACCTGGGCCACGTGTTCGACGACGGCCCAACCGACACCGGCTTGCGTTACTGCATGAACTCGGCTTCACTGGAACACTCACCCAAGAAGGACACGCCATGAAAGCCAGCACCATCCTGCAGACCATCGGGAACACGCCGCACATCCGCATCCAGCGGCTGTTTGGAGACGCCACACAACAGGTGTGGATCAAGTCCGAGCGCAGCAATCCGGGCGGCTCCATCAAGGACCGCATTGCCTTGGCCATGGTGGAAGCGGCCGAACAGACCGGTGCGCTCAAGCCGGGCGGCACCATCGTTGAACCCACCTCGGGCAACACCGGCATCGGCCTGGCCATGGTGGCTGCGGTCAAGGGCTACAAGATCATTCTGGTGATGCCCGACAGCATGTCGGTCGAGCGTCGCCGCCTCATGCTGGCCTATGGCGCCAGCTTCGACCTCACGCCCCGCGAGAAGGGCATGAAAGGCTCGATCGCGCGCGCCGAAGAAATCGTGGCCAGCACGCCCGGCGCCTGGATGCCGCAGCAGTTCAACAACCCGGCCAACGTGGCGGTGCACGTGCAGACCACGGCCGAGGAGATCGCCGCCGATTTCCCCGAAGGTCTGGACGCCATCATCACCGGCGTGGGCACCGGCGGCCACATCACCGGCGTGGCCCGTGTGCTCAAGGCGCGCTGGCCCCAGCTCAAGGTGTTCGCGGTGGAGCCTGCCGCTTCGCCGGTGATCTCCGGCGGTGCGCCCTCGCCCCACCCCATCCAGGGCATCGGCGCGGGCTTCATTCCGAACAACCTCGACGTGAGCGTGCTCGACGGCGTGATCCAGGTCGAGGCCGAGCCAGCGCGCGACATGGCCCGCCGATGCGCGCGTGAAGAAGGCATGCTGGTCGGCATTTCTTCGGGCGCCACGCTGGCTGCCATCGCACAAAAACTCCCCGAGCTGCCGGCCAACGCCGTGGTGCTGGGCTTCAACTACGACACCGGCGAGCGTTACTTGTCGGTGGACGGTTTCCTTCCCGCCTGACCCCATGAAACACCTGAACGACATCCGCCTCTCCATGCTCGACCTGGTCGCCGTGCGCGAAGGGGGCACGGTGGCCGACGCGCTCAAAGTGGCCCTGCGCACCGCACAACATGCCGAATCGCTGGGCTTCACCCGCTACTGGCTGGCCGAGCACCACAACATGAGCGGCATCGCCTGCTCGGCCACGGCCGTGCTGGTGGGCCACATCGCGGGTGGCACCCAGCGCATGCGCGTGGGCTCGGGCGGCGTGATGCTGCCCAACCACGCGCCGCTGGTGGTGGCCGAGGCCTTCGGCACGCTGGCCGAGCTCTACCCCGACCGCATCGACCTGGGCCTGGGCCGCGCGCCCGGCACCGACCCCATGACCATGCGCGCCCTGCGCCGCAACCGAACCGAAAGCGAAGACGACTTTCCGCGCGACGTGGCCGAACTGCAGCACCTGCTGGGCCCGGTGCAACCGGGCCAACGCGTGATCGCCAACCCCGGCAGTGGCACCAACGTGCCGATCTGGCTGCTCGGCTCCAGTCTGTTCTCGGCGCGCCTGGCGGCCGAGCGCGGGTTGCCGTTTGCATTTGCCTCGCACTTTGCGCCACGCATGTTGCTGCAGGCACTCGACGTGTACCGCAGCCACTTCAAACCCTCGGCCCAGTTGGCAAAGCCCTACGTGATCATCGGCGTGCCGCTGATCGCCGCCCCCACCGACGACGAAGCCGAGTTCCTCGCCACCAGTACCTACCAGCGCGTGCTGGGCATCCTCACGGGCCAGCGCGGCCAGCTGCCGCCGCCGGTGCAGGGCTTCATGCAGCGCCTGCACCCCCAGGAGCAAGCCGGCATCGCCGACTTCCTGGCCGCCGCCGTGATCGGCGGGCCGGAGACGGTGCGAGAAGGTCTGCAGGCGCTGGCCCAGGCCACGGACGCCGACGAGTTCATGATCGTGAGCGACCTGTTCGACCCGGCGCTTCGCCTGCGCTCGCTCACCATCACGGCCGAGGCGATGGCAGAGCAGACCGTCAGCGTCCCCGAACCATCTGCATGATCTGCCCTGCGTCCAGCGTCGCAGCCTTCTGGCGGATCTGCGGCAGGTAATGCGTCTGCATCTGCTTGGCCGGACCCAGCAGGTTTTGAAAGGTTTCCTGCAACAGCGCGGTGCTCATGACGCGCCCACCCGCGTAGTAGCGCTTGGCCACCTGACCCAGGGCGTAGGTGGTGGCAAACGAAAACGCCATGCCGGTGGCCGCACCACCGATGCCGCCGATGGCCCGGCCCGCCACCTTGCCGAGCAAACCGCCCAGCAGCTTGCGACCGAATTGCTCGAGGTACTGCGAGGTCAGGCCCACGCCCACCGCTGCGATGAACTCGCGGATGTGGCCCTGGTCCAGCTCCACGCCGTGCGCCTTGCCGATGGCGTAGACCATCTTCACCTGCAGCGGAATGATGGCCATGGACGCCCAGGACTGCGGCAGCAGCTCCAGCGCGCCGTTGAGCAGCGCGTAATTGAGAATGGACTTGTCGAGGTCGGCACCCGACGCGGCGCTGGCCGCCACCACCGGGCCTGCTGCAACGGCAGCGGGTAGCGCCACCGGCACCGCCTTCTCCGCCGCATCCACGATGGCATCCGCCTCACGCTCGAACGCGGCGGCCACCACAGGATCGAGCTTCAGGTGGGCCTTCAGTTCGGCCAGAAAAACCCGCTCGGCATCACTTTGCCGGCCGTCCGCATCACACACGCACACCGCCATCTCGTACGCCAACTGGCGCTGCCCCGCGTCTTCCAGGCTGGACGCCGCATCCAGCAGCGAGACGCGCTTGAGCAGCACGTCCTGCACCACCCGCGCCAGCGCCTGGCCCTCGCTGCCACCCAGCGAGGTCGCCAACTGGCGCACGGTGTCGCGTTCGGTATCGGCCTGGTGCCCATCGGCATAGGCCGCCATCAAGGCAATGGAGAGGATGGCGTGTTGGGAATCGGTGGACATGCGTTTTTTTCCTTGCGACAGATGACAACCCCCATGGAGCTGCGCGGCCACTGAAAAGTTCAGACGCACTGGGCTGCCGGGCGGATCGACGCCTGCGGATCGGCGTCCTAGCCTCGGTGTTCCTCAACCGACTCTGAAGGATCACCATGCCCGGCGCCTACGCACACATCACCCTGGTCCACAGCTGCATCGACGCCACCGCCCGCCATGGCGGCTTGAGCCCGGCCACGGCGCGTGCCGTGACGACCTCGCGCAGCCACGCCGAGTTGGGGGCCGTGAGCCCGGACTACCCCTACCTGGCGGGCCACACCGGGTGGGCCGACCTGATGCATCACGAGGCCACCAACGCCTTGTTGCACGCCGCGCTGCAATCGATCCAGACGCTCGCGGGCGAACCGCGCGACCGGGCGGTGGCGTGGCTGTTGGGCTATGCGTCGCACATGGTGGCGGACATGACGATCCACCCGGTCATCAACGCACTGGTCGGACCCTACGAACAGAACAAGGCCGCGCACCGGGCCTGCGAGATGAACATGGACGCCCAGGCCTTCAAACGGATGGGCCTGGGCGACGTCGGACTGAGCGACCATTTGCTCAGCAACCTGGCCGCCTGCTGCGCGCCCGCCGACCCCACCGAGCTCGACGCGGTGGTTGCCGAGGTGTGGACGCGCGCGCTGTGCCAGGCCCACCCGCAAACCGCGGCCCGCGACACCCCGGCGCCGCGCCTGTGGCACCACGGTTTTCTGCGCGTCATGTCCGCCATTCGCGAAGCCAACCACCTGCTGCCGTTCGCGCGCCACCTGGGTGTGGACGCCGAACTCGACTACCCCGACCCCAAAGACATCGACCCCCGGTACGTGCAGGCGCTGCCGACACCGCTCGGCCCGATGGACTACGACCCGCTGCTGGACCGGGCCATCGACAACGCGAGCCGGTTCTGGGGCGAACTTGACGCCGTGCTCAGCGGCGCCGACCCCCACCGCCTGGATGCCCTGCCGTCGTGGAACCTGGACACCGGCCTGAGCACGGGCGCCATGCCCCAAAAGGTCTACTGGCGCGAGGGGTGAGCGCAGAGCCGATAATCCGTCGATGCGTTTCCTCATCGACTTCTTTCCCATCGCCCTGTTCGTCATCGCCTACAAGATGGCCGACATCTACACCGCCACCGCGGTGTTGATGGCAGCCACGGTGGTGCAAAGCAGCATCATCTACGGCATTGACCGCAAACTGCAGACGCTGCAGAAGGTCACGCTGGTGCTCATCCTGGTGTTCGGCTCCCTCACCCTCTTCCTGCAGGACGAGCGCTTCATCAAGTGGAAACCCACCGTGCTCTACGCGAGCATGGCCATCGTGCTGGCTGCCGCGTTGTGGATCTGGAAGAAGAATTTCCTCAAGCTCCTGCTGGGCAGCCAACTGAGCCTGCCCGACGGCGTGTGGGCCCGGCTCACGGTGGCGTGGGTGGGTTACTTCCTGTTCATGGCGGCCATCAACGCCTATGTGGCGGCCTACTACTCCACCGAAGACTGGGTCAACTTCAAGCTCTGGGGCTATGTCTTCCCGGTGGTCTTCATCGTTGGCCAGGGGCTGTACATCTCGCGCTTCCTCAAGGACGACCCGGTGGAGAAATCGTGAACGACGCTTGCACACCCACCGCGGCGGCCATCGAAGCGCAATTGCGCGCCGTGCTCACCCCCACCGAACTGGAGGTGCTGGACGAAAGTGCGTCCCACGCGGGGCATTCGGGGTCCAACGGTTTGGGCTTTGGCACCCACTTCCGCGTGCGCATCGCAGCGCCCGGTTTTGCCGGCCTGAGCCGGGTCGCCAGGCACCGCCTTGTGTATGATGCGCTGCAAAAATTCACCGACGCGGGACTGCACGCACTGGCCATTGAAATCAAGGCTTGACGCGGTTTTCCAGCCACGGGCTACGTTCTGATACGAGTCTGCCGAACCGAACCGGAACCCGCAGCTCCAACCCTTTTTCAATCCCGAGGAACACCATGAAATTTTCCCGCTCAGCCCTAACCGTGGCCGTGCTTGTTGCCGCTTCCTTTGGCGCTTCCGCCCAGAACATCGCCATCGTCAACGGCAAGGCTGTGCCGACCGCGCGCCTGGACGTGCTGGCGCAGCAAATTGCCGCCAGCGGCCGTCCGGTGGACGACAACGTGCGCGCCCAGCTCAAGGAAGAAGTGGTGCTGCGCGAGGTGTTCATGCAGGAAGCGCAGAAGCGCGGCATCGGCGCCACCGACGAGTTCAAGAACCAGCTTGAGCTGGCCCGCCAGACCATCATGATCCGCGCGCTGTTCGCCGATTTCCAGGCCAAGAACCCGGTGACCGACGCCGACATCAAGGCCGAGTACGACAAGTTCGTCGCGGCCAACGGCGGCAAGGAATACCGCGCCCGCCACATCCTGGTCGAGAAGGAAGAAGAAGCCAAGGCCATCATTGCCTCGCTCAAGGGCAAGGGCAAGTTCGAGGACATCGCCAAGAAGCAGTCCAAGGACCCAGGGTCTGGTGCCAACGGTGGTGACCTGGACTGGGCCGCCGCGGCCAGCTACGTCCCCGAGTTCTCAGAGGCCATGGTCAAGCTCGAAAAAGGCCAGACCACCCCGGTGCCGGTGAAGACCCAGTTCGGCTGGCACATCATCCGCGTGGACGACGTCCGCCAGGCCGAGCTGCCCAAGATGGAAGACATCAAACCGCAGATCGCCCAACAGATGCAACAGCAAAAACTCACCGAGTTCCAGAAGACCCTGCGCGAGAAGGCAAAGATCGAATAACCCGGCCTGTCGGGTTCTGAAGAAAAGCGCGGACCTCCGCGCTTTTTTCGTTTCAGGCCAGCTGCATTCCCAGCCAGATCAGCGCCATCAACACAGGCTGGTGCAGCAGGTAGTAGCTCAGGCTCCAGCGCCCCAGGAACACCAGCATTTTGTGTCCACCCCTGGCCGGCGCAACGCTGCCCAGCCAATGCGGTCGTTCACGAACGGCCCAACGCCCGGCGGCCATGCCCCACCACATGACGCCCAACCAGGGCAACAGGGGAACGTAGTCCTCGGTCTCCGGCTTGCGGCTGATGAGGCCCAGCCAGTTGAGCCAGGGTGTGTTGAGCACCTCCAGCGCGGGAACTGCCTGGATCAAGGCCGGAGCTGCGAATTTGAGTCCGATGGCCAGGCCGCTCAGCAGCCACAGCCACGCGCCCCACCCCGCGGTCAGGCGAACGACGATGAGCATGAGCGCGATGCCGTGCAGCACGCCGAAGTAGATGAAGCTGTTCGGGAAGACCAGCAGCGAACCGGCGGTCACCAGCACCGCCGCGCCGGCCACCTGCAGCCAGCGGCGCCAGAAGCGCGCCCAGGTCTGCCCCTGGTGCACCGCCACCGCCTGGGAGAGGCCGGCGGTGAACAAGAACAGGCTCACGATGGCAGTGCGCTGCCAGGTCCAGAACGGGTCACGGTAGAAGTCTTCGCGGATCAGGCGAAAGAAGTTGAGGTCGAAGCAGAAGTGGTACGCCGTCATCCACAGCATGGCGACGGCGCGCAGCAGGTCGATGCGGTCCAGGCGTTGCGTCATGGTCGCGTTCGTGGACACGTCAGGCACGGCGCTGGATGTCCAGCAGGATCTGGCTGAGCGCCGCTGGCTCGCTGACCATGGGATCGTGGCCGGTGGCCATCTCCACCACGTTCCACCCGGGCTCGGCGCGCACCCGCACCCGCGAGGGCGCGATGGTGGCCAGCGCCGGCTGGGTGCAGTCGATGAAGGTGCGCGGCACGGCCGCCACCCGCTCGGCGTCGAACGGCAGCGGCTGCTGGTACAGCTTGAAGGGCTGGGGTGTCTGGCGTCGGTTGACCCAGTCGCGGTCGGCGCCGCTCAGGCCGAACAGGCTGGCATCGGGCGGCGGAAAACTCAGGCCACCGCTGGCCTGCGATGCCGCGATGCGGGCCTGTTTCGTTTCCTCCGAGTGGTGGCTGCTCCAGCTGTCACCGGGGTACGGCAACGCGGCGTCCAGGTACACCAGGTGCGCCAGCAGCCCGGGGTGGCTGGCTTGCAGGCGATCGGCCACGCCGGTGATCACCATGCCCGCGTAGCTGTGCCCCACCAACACCACTCGCTGCAGTTCCTCGGCTTCGACCAGACCGATGACGTCCTGAACGTGGGTGTGCAGATCGATGGTGGGCGCCATCAGGTGGGCGCGTTCACCCACCCCGGTCAGCGTGACGGCGTGGCAGTCCACGCCCGCACTGCGCAGCAGCGGCAGCACCCGACTCCAGCACCAGGCACCGTGCCAGGCGCCGTGCACAAGCACGATGGAGGTCTGTGTGGGGTTGGCGGCTTCGGTCAAGGCTGGTCTCCGGTGGTGGTGATCGCCACCGGATTCTGCCCTGAGGGCGGTGCGCCGTCAGATGTAGGCGTTCGGCTGAGGCACGTGCCGCATGTGCAGCGACAAACCGAGCGCAGCCATGTGGTTGCTGTTGCGGCCCAGAATGGTTTCGGACAGCGGCAGGAACTCTGCTTCCTCAAAGCCGGCGTGGGCCGCATACGCGGCCACAAGCTGGTGCAGATCCTCCACATCGAGGTCGGCGTCTTGCCCCTTGCCCACGCGCTTGAGTGCCTTTTCGAGACTTTTCCAGAGCGTCTCGATGGCGCGGTGTTCGTTGGTCAACCGCTCGGTCATGGCCCGCACACGCTCACGCTCGGCGCCGGGCTGGGCGCTGGCGAGCACGGCCGGAAACAGGTCGCGCTCTTCGTCCAGGTGGTGCTCAAAGATCGCTTCGCGGAAGAACGACAGCGAGTCCGCTGCGATCTGGCGCGCCTGGGCCGCGGGCGCCAGCAGCGCAGGCAGCGCATCCAGCGATTGCAGGCGTTTGAGGATGCCGACGTGGCAATCGGTGAAGGTGGTCAGGGGCGCGTCGGCCTGTGTGGGGGCGTCTGTGCCTGGGAGTGTGGTGGTGCTCATGCGGTCTCCTCGCGGTTCACCGGGCAGTGCCCGGCGGGTGCCGCCAGTCTAGGCAGACCACAACCGCGTGCCTTGACACAGGTCAAGCGCTGCGGGATCAGCGGTGCGCCACCAGCTCGAAGAGGTCTTTCTCGATCTCCCGGCTGTTCGCACTGATCACGCGCCGCTGCATCTTCACGTAACGCTTGACCTCGGGCGCGTACCAGACCAGGTAGTGGATGCGCACCGGCTCGATGGAGGCCAAGGTCGAGCCCCCGGTGGCACTGCGGCTGCTCCAGACCTCGACCTTGAAGGCCTCGAAGCGGCCACCCGGCACATTCACCGTCTCGCGCCCGAGCACCTTGGCCTGCGAGTACCACTGACCCCAGGTGTCCACGTCCGGGGTGGCGAAATCGCTCAGCGGACCCAGGGTGCCCAGGTCGCGGAAGGCGCCCAGATAGGGGCTGTACTCCAGACCGATCTGTTCCCATTTCAGGAACGCGGGGCGGCTGCCGATGGCGCGGCGCGAGTCGCCCAGGACGCGCGCCTCGGCGTCGGCGCGCAGGACGTCGGTCACCAACCCGTCGCGCACCGACTGCACCGAAATCACGATGTCGCGGCGCGGGCTGGTGGGCCATTTGCCGCTGGTGCGGTAGGTCCAGCTCTCACCGGGGCGGGGCAAGGCGGCGTTGACTTCGCGCGCCACCTCGGGTGCACGCTCCGGCACCGCAGCGACCGTGGCAGGCGCCGGCGCCGCTACTTCCATCGGCTGTGGACGTGTCACAGCGACCTGCTGGGTGGGCCGGGGGGTCGACGGTGGAGCCGCTGTGGCCGGGTTCGCGGCGGGGCGCGGACGGGTCGGTGTGGCGGCCACGGTTTCCGGGGCTGTCACCACCGGCGTCGCCGCCAGCACAGCAGGCTTCGCTGGAGGCGCCGCCGCGGTCACAAGAGCCGGCGCGGCAGCGGGTGCAGGTGCAGGCGACGGCACCGGTGCGGCGGCGACCACCACCGGCGCTCCGGGCGCCCGGGCAGCCTCGGCGGTGAGCAGGGTCGTGGAGGCGACCGCGGGCGCGGGGTCTTCATCACCGGGCCAGACGGCCCAAAGACCGAGTGCGAGCGCGCCGGCGCCCAGCCCCTCCCAGCGCAACCGCCCGTCGCTGCGGGTCGGGGTCACGGCGGTTGAGTGGGTCGAGCCCACAAGTGCCTGGGTTTCGCGGGGCGTGTCCACCGTGGCAGCGGGCCGCGTGATGCCGGCGTCCGCGCGTTTGCCCAGCATGGTGGTGAGCGCCAGGATCAGTTCGCGCGTGGACGCCTCCCACTGTTTGTGGCTGATCTCGATGGCCTGGCGCCGCGCCAGCGGCTTGAGTTCGGCGGGCAGTTCTTCACTTCGCGGCATGAGGGCGCCACCCACGAGCACCGGCACCACGCGGATCTCGCGCTCCAGTGCCACGCTGGTTTCCAGGCGCACAAAGTCGTGGGGGTCGTCGAGCCGCCGGCGCGCGGCGGCATCGGTGGTGCTGAGCCATTCGTCTCCGATGACAACAATGAGCACCTTGCAGGAGCCCACCGCCTGTTCGATGGCGGTGACGAAGTCGGTGCCGAGTTCGATCCCCGCCACATCCATGAACACCTGGTCGGCGCCGAAGTGGGCCGAAAGCCGGTCGTACAGCCGTCCGGCGTAACCGGCCGAGTCGTCCCTGCGGTAGCTGATGAAGATCCCGTCCATGTGGCGAAGACCCCAGGTTTCACCGCCAATCGGAGCGGTGTCCAGTGCCGGACCTGCAAGCACCAGGATCCGACCGGATCATTCTAGGACGCTGCCCCGGCGTGTGCCATCCCCACCCGGGGGATCCGCGCCTCAGGCGGGCTGGGGCTTCTTGCCGCGCAGGCGTCCGATGAAACCCACCACCAGCAGCACCACCGCACCGGCCACCACACCCACCAGCGCACCGGCCAGGCTGGTCACCACCGGCGCCACCCAGCCCAGCGTGGCGGCGAAGTCCTCGATGCCGTGGCCCACTGCGGGCACGCCATGCACCAGGATGCCACCGCCCACCAGGAACATGGCGGCGGTACCGACCACCGAGAGTGTTTTCATGAGCCAGGGCGCAGCGGTGAGAATGCCGCGGCCGATCGCCTGCTTCCAGCTGGCCACCTGCTGGTTCAGGTACAGGCCCAGATCGTCCAGCTTGACGATGCCGGCCACGAGACCATACACGCCCACCGTCATGAGCAGTGAAATGCCCACGAGCACCGCGACACGCTGGCCCATGCTGGCCGCGGCCACCGTGCCCAGGCTGATCACGATGATCTCGGCCGAGAGGATGAAATCGGTGCGCACGGCACCCTTGATCTTCTCTTTCTCGAAGGCCACCAGATCCACGTTTTTGTCGGCCACGGCCTGCAGCAGCTTCGCGTGCTCGGCCTCGTCTTCGGCCTTGTGGGCGCCGAACGCGTGCACGAGTTTTTCAACGCCTTCGTAGCAGAGGAAGAGTCCACCGAGCATGAGCAGCGGTGTGATGGCCCAGGGCGCGACCACGCTGATGAGCAGCGCCGCCGGCACCAGGATGGCCTTGTTGATCATCGAGCCCTTGGCCACCGCCCACACCACCGGCAGCTCGCGGTCGGCCTTCACGCCGGTGACCTGCTGGGCGTTGAGCGCCAGGTCGTCACCCAGCACACCGGCCGTCTTCTTCACGGCCAGTTTGGTCATCACGGCCACATCATCCGCGGCGGCAACCCCCTGACGCGCGGCCACCTTGGTCATCACCGCAACGTCATCGAGGATGGCGGCAATGTCGTCGATCAACAAAAGCAAGCTGCTGGCGGCCATGGGTAGGTTCCTTGGGAGTGGGTGGTGTCAGCGCACAGGCCAGACGGATGGGAAAAGGGGATCGTCGAGCGTGGCGCCCTCGGGCAGACGCCCGGCCAGGCCGGGAAACTGAGGCGAGGTGCGCCAGGGCCGCGGCGCGTGGCGCGCGTCGTCACCCAGGTAGCGGGCGGAAAAAACGCGCCGCCGCTGCCCCGGACCGACGCCGCTGGAAGCGTGCAGGCTGAGCATGTGAAAGGCCACGCAGTCGCCGGGCTCCAGCGCCCACGCCAGCTGGCCAAAACGCTCGGGCTCGGCTTCGATCGCGGGCAACTCGGCGAGCGCGCCTTCAGGAAACCACTTCGCCTGCTGGTCGCGGAAGGTGCGCGGCATGTACCAAATGCCGGCGTGCGAGCCTGCGACGAAGCGCAGCGTGCTCGCCATCGGCACCGGGTCGACCGGAATCCAGAAGCTCACGTTCTGGCGACCACTCACGTTGTAGTAAGGCTGGTCCTGGTGCCAGGGCGTGGGCTGACGCGTGCCCGGCTCTTTCACCAGCAGGTGGTCGTGGTAGATCCGCGCGCCGCGGCTCTGCATGAGCTGGGCGGCGATGTGCGGCAGAGCGGAATCGCACAGGATATGCTGGTACGCCGGGTTGTCCTGCCAGGTGCAGAAGTCTTCAACGAAGCGCCCCGGGTCATCTGTCTCACTGGCCACCAGTGCGAGCGGACTCAGGTGCGCCAGGTTGTGTTCGATGCCGCGTTCGAGCTGGGCGAGCTCGCTGGCGTTGAACACGCCGCGCAACACCACGGCGCCGTCTGCCGTGTAGGCCTCGACCGTCGCGGCGTCCAGTGCGTGCGTGCGCGCCATCTCACCCCACCCACCGGCGCGCATTGCGCCAAAGCTGCATCCAGGCGCTGTGAGCCGACGGGTCCTGGTCCGTCCAGCTCATCTGGATGTTGCGGAACACGCGCTCGGGGTGCGGCATCATGGCCGTGAAGCGGCCATCCAGCGTGGTCACGGCCGTGAGGCCGCCCGGGCTGCCGTTGGGGTTGAACGGGTAGGCCTCGGTGGCCGCACCCGTGTTGTCGGTGAAGCGCATGGCGGCGATCGCCTTCGCCGCATCGCCGCGGTGATGGAAGTTGGCGTAGCCCTCGCCGTGGGCCACCGCAATCGGCAGGCGGCTGCCCGCCATGCCTTGCAGGAACAGGCTGGGCGATTCAAGCACTTCCACCATCGACAGACGTGCTTCAAAGCGCTCGCTCTGGTTGGTGGTGAAACGCGGCCAGGCCTCGGCGCCGGGAATGATGTCGGCCAGCTCGGCAAACATCTGGCAGCCGTTGCACACGCCCAGGCCAAAGGTGTCGTTGCGGGCGAAGAAGGCTTTGAACTGGTCGGACAGCGCCGGGTTGAAGGTGATGCTGCGCGCCCAGCCGATGCCCGCGCCCAGCGTGTCGCCGTAGCTGAAGCCGCCGCAGGCGACCACGCCCTTGAAGTCGGTCAATTTCGCGCGGCCGCTCTGCAGATCGGTCATGTGCACGTCGTAGGCCTCGAAGCCGGCCTGGGTGAAGGCATAGGCCATCTCCACATGCGAGTTCACGCCCTGCTCGCGCAGGATGGCGACCTTGGGGCGGGAGAGATGCAAGGCGGGTGCGGAGAGGCCCTCACCCCTGCCCTCTGCCAGGGTGGGAGAGAGGAAGACATGCAGGCCCGGGTCGTCGGGGCGCCCGGCGGCCGCGTGTTCGGCGTCGGCGCAGGCCGGGTTGTCGCGCTGCTGGTTGATCTTCCAGCTCACGCTGTCCCAGACCTGGTGCAAATCAAAAAGGCTGGCCGAGAACACGGCCTTGGTATCGCGCCAGACCTGCAGCTGGCCTTTGCCGGCATCCATGGCAGAGGACGCGGGACGGGTCTTGCCGATGAAGTGGCTGTGTTTGCTCAATCCATGCTCGCGCAAGGTCTGCATCACCGCGTTGCGGTCTTCGGTTTTCACCTGCAGCAGCACGCCCAGCTCTTCGCTGAACAGGGCCTTGAGCGTGAGCTCCTCGCGCCGCGCGCTCACCTGGCCGGCCCAGTTCTTGGCGTCGCCCATCTCGGCGCGGCTGTCGCTGATGCCGTCGCCTTCGGTCACCAGCAGGTCCACGTTGAGCGCCACGCCCACGTGGCCGGCAAAGGCCATTTCGGCGGCAGCGGCCAGCAGGCCGCCGTCACTGCGGTCGTGGTAGGCCAGGACCTTGCCTTCGGCGCGCAGCGCGTTCACGGCCTTGACCAGGCTGATGAGGTCCTGCGCTTCGTCGAGGTCGGGCGCTTCGCCACCGCCCTGCCCCAGCACCTGGGCCAGCACGCTGCCACCCATGCGGTGGCGGCCTTTGCCGAGGTCGACCAGCACCAGCGTGGTGTCTTCCAGCGTGTTGTTCAACTGCGGCGTGAGCGTGCCGCGCACGTCGCCCAGCGTGGCGAAGGCGCTCACGATCAGGCTGACCGGCGAGGTCACCTTTTTCGTGTCAGCACCCTCTTTCCACTGCGTGCGCATGGACAGGCTGTCCTTGCCCACGGGAATCGAAATGCCCAGCGCGGGGCAGAGTTCCATGCCCACGGCTTTCACGGTTTCGTACAGCGCGGCGTCTTCGCCCGGCTCGCCGCACGCGGCCATCCAGTTGGCGGAAAGCTTCACGCGCGGGAGTTCGATCGGCGCGGCCAGCAGGTTGGTGATGGCCTCGGCCACCGCCATGCGTCCGGAGGCCGCAGCGTCCAGCGCGGCCAGCGGCGTGCGCTCGCCCATGCTCATGGCCTCGCCCGCAAAGCCCTGGAAGTCGGCGAGGGTCACGGCGCAATCGGCCACCGGCACCTGCCAGGGGCCAACCATCTGGTCGCGGTGGCTCAGGCCGCCCACGGTGCGGTCGCCGATGGTGATCAGGAACCGCTTGGAGGCCACGGTGGGGTGGCTGAGCACGTCGATCACGGCCTTCTGCAGGTCCACGCCGGTGAGGTCCAGCGGTGCGGGTGCGCGCGCCACGGTCTTCACGTCGCGGTGCATCTTGGGTGGCTTGCCGAGCAACACGTTCATCGGCATGTCGACGGGGCTCTGCCGGCCTTCGTCGGCCAGCACCAGCTGGCGCTCCTCGGTGGCCACACCGATCACGGCAAACGGGCAGCGTTCGCGCTCGCAGAAACCCGTGAAGACCGGCAGCGATTCGGGCGCAATCGCCAGCACATAACGCTCCTGGCTTTCGTTGCACCAGATTTCCTTGGGCGCGAGGCCACTTTCTTCCAGCGGCACGGCACGCAAATCAAAGCGCGCACCGCGGCCCGCGTCGTTGGTCAATTCGGGAAAGGCGTTCGAAAGGCCGCCCGCACCCACGTCGTGGATCGCCAGGATGGGGTTGTTCGCGCCTTGCTGCCAGCAGTGGTTGATGACCTCCTGCGCCCGGCGCTCGATTTCGGGGTTGCCACGCTGCACGGAATCGAAGTCGAGCGAGGCGGCGTTGGTGCCGGTGGCCATGGAGCTGGCCGCGCTGCCGCCCATGCCGATCTTCATGCCCGGGCCGCCGAGCTGGATCAGCAGCGAGCCGGCGGGGAACTCGATCTTCTGTGTCTGCGTCGCGTCGATCACGCCGACACCGCCGGCGATCATGATGGGCTTGTGATACCCGCGCTGCACGCCGTCCACCTGCAACTCGTACTCGCGGAAATAGCCCAGCAGGTTGGGCCTGCCAAACTCGTTGTTGAAGGCCGCGCCACCGAGCGGGCCCTCGGTCATGATCTGCAGCGGGCTGGCGATGTGTTCGGGCTTGCCGCCGGGTTGGTCGCTCAGGCCGCCCCAGAGCTTGCCGACGGTGAAACCGGTCAGGCCCGCCTTGGGCTTCGAGCCCCGGCCCGTGGCGCCCTCGTCGCGGATTTCACCGCCCGCGCCGGTGGAGGCGCCAGGGAATGGGGAGATGGCGGTGGGGTGGTTGTGGGTCTCCACCTTCATCAGCACGTGGTGGGTGGCGGTCTCCGCCACATACGCCGGCGACGCATCGCCACCGGAGCGCGCCACGAAGCGTTCAACCACGCTGCCTTCCATGATGGAAGCGTTGTCGGAATACGCCACCACCGTGTGCTGGGGTGCCAGCTGGTGCGTGTGGCGGATCATGCCGAACAGGCTCTTGTCCTGCGCCACCCCGTCGACGGTGAACTGCGCGTTGAAGATCTTGTGGC
Source organism: Hydrogenophaga sp. RAC07 (assembly GCF_001713375.1). Taxonomy (NCBI): domain Bacteria; kingdom Pseudomonadati; phylum Pseudomonadota; class Betaproteobacteria; order Burkholderiales; family Comamonadaceae; genus Hydrogenophaga; species Hydrogenophaga sp. RAC07. Next base: position 1,749,938 of record NZ_CP016449.1, on the reverse strand, counting down.
GGCAATGCTCGCTGTTGGCCTGCGCGAACATCATGAGCTCGACGTCGGTCGGGTTGCGCTTCAAACCGGTGAACGCAGCGACCAGGTAGTCGATCTCATCATCGGCCAGGGCCAGGCCCCAGTCGGTGTTGGCCCGCTCCAGCGCACCACGGCCACCGCCGAGCACATCGACCTGCTCCATGGGAGACGCGTGCAGCTCGGTGAACAAGGCCTGGGCCTGCGTGCGGTCGAGCGAGACGTTTTCCGTCATGCGGTCGTGCAGCAGGTCGGCCACGGCTTGCAGTTGCTCCGTGGACAGGCTGGCCTTGCCCAGCAGGCCGCTCTTGAGCTGCAGGCGGAATTCGACCAGGCGCTCCACCCGGTGCAGCGCCAGGCCGCAGTTGTGGGCGATGTCGGTGGCCTTGGAAGCCCAGGGCGAGACCGTGCCCAGGCGCGGCATCACCAGCAGGGCCGGGGCGCCGGCGGCTTCGAGCTTGAGGTGGGCCCCGGTGGCGGGCTCACCATAGGTCAGCAGTTCACCCACGCGCGCCACGGTGGCCGCGTCGGGCTCGCCGTCGAAGGCGGCAAGGTGCACGAAGCGGGCCGAGAGGCCGGTGATCTTGTCTGAGAGGGCTGCCAGGCGGGGCAGGAATTGCTGGACTTTGAAGTCGCTGATGGCATTGCCGCCATCGAAAGTGCGCAGGTGCAGGGACACGTTGGGAGCCTGAGGTGCGTAGACCCGGGGGGTGGGCGGAGTGGCGATTTTACCCGCGCGGCCCGCCCAGTCATCGCCACCGATACCCTGCGCCGCAGGGGCCGGTGGGATAATCTGCGCCCATGAGCATCACCTACAAAGACGAAGCGGGCATCGAAGGCATGCGGGTGGCTTGCCGCCTGGCCTCCGAAGTGCTGGATTACCTCACGCCGCTGATCCAGCCCGGCGTGACCACACTCGAGATCGACCGCCTCGCGGCCGAGTTCATGAAGCAGCAGGGCACGGTCTCGGCCACCATCGGCTACCAGCCCAGCGGTTATCCGCCCTACCCCGGTCACCTGTGCACCTCCATCAACCACGTGGTGTGCCACGGCATCCCGAACGAGAAACCGCTCAAGAAGGGCGACATCCTCAACGTGGACGTGACCGTCATCAAGGACGGCTGGTTTGGCGACAACAGCCGCATGTACATGATCGGTGGCGAAGCCGCCTGTTCGGTGCAGGCGCGCCGGCTGACCCAGGTGACGTACGAGGCCATGTGGAAAGGCATCGTGATGGTCAAGCCCGGCATCCGCCTGGGCGACATCGGCCACGCCATCCAGACCTTTGCCGAAAGCAATGGCTTCTCGGTGGTGCGCGAGTTCTGCGGACACGGCATCGGCCAGAAGTTCCACGAAGACCCACAGGTGCTGCACTACGGCCGCCCGGGCACACTCGAAGAGCTCAAGCCCGGCATGACCTTCACGATCGAGCCCATGATCAACGCGGGCAAGCGCGACATCAAGGAAGCCGGCGACGGCTGGACCATCGTCACGCGCGACCGTTCGCTCTCGGCCCAGTGGGAACACACGGTGCTCGTGACCGAAACGGGCTACGAGGTGCTCACACTTTCAGCCGGCAGCCTGGCGCCGCCGGCGTTTGTGACGCAGACCGCCGCCGTGGCCGCCTGAGCCGATGGACCCGCTCCTGGCGCCTGCGGGCGACATCGGCGCGCTGCGCCAGCGCTACCGTGACGACAAAACCGCTCTCTTCGCGCTGCTGCGCGACCAGGGTGCCTCCACCCGGGGCGTGCGCCAGGCGCTGCAGCAGCTCTCGCGCCTGACCGACCAGACCCTGCGCGAACTCTGGAACCAAGCCGGCTTCGGCACCGGTTTTTCGCTGATTGCCGTGGGCGGCTATGGCCGCGGTGAGCTGTTCCCCTTCTCCGACGTGGATGTGCTGGTGCTGCTGCCCGACGGTGCCTTGCCCGACGAAGACGCCGAATTGAAGAAGCAGCTCGAAAGCTTCATCGGTGCCTGCTGGGACCTGGGCCTGGAGATCGGCTCCAGCGTGCGCTCGGTGTCCGACTGCGTGGAAGAGGCGGCCAAGGACGTGACGGTGCAGACCTCCATGCTGGAGAGCCGGCTGATCTGCGGCAGCAAGAACGCCTTCAACCGTCTGGTGACGCAGCTCGGCGAGGCCATGGACCCCAAGGCCTTCTTCGTCGCCAAGACGCTGGAGATGCGCCAGCGCCACACCAAGTACGAGAACACGCCGTATTCGCTGGAGCCCAACTGCAAGGAATCGCCCGGTGGCCTGCGCGACCTGCAGATCATCCTGTGGGTCTCCAAGGCCGCCGGCCTGGGGCGCAGCTGGGACGACCTGGCCCGCAAAGGCCTGGCCACGCCGCTGGAGGCGCGCCAGATCAAGGCGAACGAAGCCCTGCTCAGCCTGATCCGCGCCCGCCTGCACCTGCTGGCCAACCGGCGCGAAGACCGCCTGGTGTTCGACCTGCAGACCGCCGTGGCCGAGTCGTTCGGTTTCAAGGCGCAGGTGCCAGCCGTCATCACGGCTGGCCCGCCCGGGGCGCCGCATGTGGCCCCCACGGCCAAGGGCACACGCCGCGCGAGCGAAGCGCTCATGAAGCGCTACTACTGGGCCGCCAAGGCCGTGACCCAGCTCAACCAGATCCTGCTGCTCAACATCCAGGAACGCCTGCAGGACGACATGGCCGGCGTGGACCGCCTGCGTCCCTTGAATGCGCGTTTCTTCGACAAGGGCGGCATGCTGGAGGTGGCCAGCGACGACCTGTACGTGCAGCAACCCCACGCCATCCTGGAAACCTTTCACATCTACCAGACCACGGTGGGCATCAAGGGTTTTTCAGCACGCACGCTGCGCGCGCTCTACAACGCCCGGCCGGTCATGAACGCGAAGTTCCGCGCCGATCCGGTGAACCGCGCGCAGTTCTTGCAGATCCTGCAGGAGCCCGAAGGCATTACGCATGCGCTGCGCATGATGAACGAAACCTCGGTGCTGGGGCGCTACCTCTGGGTGTTCCGCCACATCGTGGGCCAGATGCAGCACGACCTGTTCCACGTGTACACGGTGGACCAGCACATCCTGATGGTGCTGCGCAATGTGCGCCGCTTCTTCATCGCCGAGCACTCGCACGAGTATCCGTTCTGCTCACAGCTGGCGGCCGGCTGGGACAAGCCCTGGATCTTCTACATCGCGGCCATCTTCCACGACATTGCCAAGGGCCGCGGCGGTGACCACTCCGACCTGGGTGCCAGGGACGTGCGCACCTTTTGCCGCCAGCACGGCATCGACCGCGAAGACAGCAAGCTGATCGAATTCCTGGTGTCCGAACACCTGACCATGAGCCGCATGGCGCAGAAGGAAGACCTGAGCGACCCCGACGTGATCGCCGCCTTTGCCCAACGCGTGGGCAACGAACGCTACCTCACCGCGCTGTACCTGCTCACCGTGGCCGACATCCGCGGCACCAGCCCCAAGGTGTGGAACGCCTGGAAGGGCAAGCTGCTGGAAGACCTGTACCGCTACACGCTGCGCGCCCTGGGTGGCCGGGCGCCGGACCCGGGTGCGGTGATCGAGGCCCGCAAGCGCGAAGCGCTGTCCATGCTGGCGCTGCACGCCCTGCCACACATGGCGCACAAGGCGCTGTGGGACACGCTGGACGTGAGCTACTTCATGCGCCACCAGGCCGACGAGATCGCCTGGCACACCCGTGTTCTCACGCGCCAGATCAACCAGACGGCCACCAAGGCCGCCGGCAAGCCGGCGCCCGAAGGCGAAGCCGCCGTGGACCGCTGCATCGTGCGTGCCCGCCTCTCACCCGAAGGCGAAGGCCTGCAGGTGCTGGTGTATGCGCCCGACCAGAACGACCTGTTCGCCCGCATCTGCGGCTACTTCGACAGCTCGAACTTCAGCATCCTGGATGCGCGGGTGCACACCACGCTCACCGGCCATGCGCTCGACACCTTCCAGGTGGTGGCGCCTTCGCTCTCCGACCACTACCGCGAGCTGATCGCCATGGTCGAGAACAATCTGGCGCAGACCATCGACGAGTGCGGACCCTTGCCCGCCCCCATGAAAGGCCGTCTCTCGCGCCGGGTGAAGAGCTTTCCCGTGACACCCCGCGTGGATCTGCGGCCCGACGAGAAAGCCCAGCGCTGGCTGCTCTCGGTCTCGGCGAGCGACCGGGCCGGCCTGCTGTATGGCATTTCACGCGTGCTCGCGCGCTACGACATCAACGTGCAGTTGGCCAAGATCACCACCCTGGGTGAAAGGGTGGAAGACACCTTTCTCATCTGCGGCGCCCAGCTGCAGATGAACAAGCGTCAGATCGAGATCGAGACGGAACTGCTGGAAACGCTCGAGGGTTGAGGTTCTCAGCACCGCACCGGGTTGCGGCAGTACTGATCCAGTTCACGAACGGTGGATTGACGCAGAACGGCCTGCTTCGCATGCGGCCCCACTTCCAGGCTCAGCTTCATTTCGTACTTCTTGAAGAAGTCGTCGAACAACTCGCCTCCCAGTGTGCCGGTGGCAGTGAGCTGATCGGACTTCGCGTCGTGCTCCAGCAGCACGGCGCACAGCGGCTGCTCGGCCGGCCCACTGAGCACCTGGGCACCGCGCGCCGGGTCGTACTGGCTGTGGTCGGCGCAGCAGTGGATGAGGTCGTTGCCCTTGCTTGGCGTCTGCGGGTTCACCGCCGCACCCTTGCGAAAGCTGATGAAGCTCAGGTCTTTGGTGGGATACACCAGCTTGTGCGCGCAGATGGCAGAAAACGCCACCAGGCTGCGCCGGGGCCCCACGCCGCCAGGCCACTCGTAGGGCTGTTTGTCGCGCGTGACCAGTTGGGTGGCTGCAGCAGCCTTGCCCAGATCGAGCAGGAACACCGGCGTGGCCTCGAACGGGTAGTGAAAAACGTAGTTGGTCTGAGCCCGCAGGCTCGCGGCCTTGAGCGGTTTGCCCAGCGCGTCGACCAGCAGCACGCGGCCATGGCTGCGGGCTTGGGCGTCAAGCGCCCAGGTGTTGCCGGCCAGCGTGGCGGCCAGCGAGCCGGCACCCAGAGCGCAACTTTCCACAAATTCACGACGATCCATCGGTAGACCCCGCTGCGTTGAAAGACGAGCCACAACCGTGACTGGTTGAACAGTGAAACGCATCGGCGGGCGCGGTGTCAACCGCTGCGGACATGTCCCAGCCCACCCAGGGGACAAGCCAACCTGACACACAGGCTCCCTGTGTGCGACTTCGTTCACGGAATTCCGTCACTGCGGGCTTGTTTGCCCGGGGGCTGCATCCGATACAGGTTGGTTAGCGTAGTTACAGTCAGGATCGCTTAAGTTTTCTCCAACCGTCCTCCATCTCGAGAAGGTCGCTCATGTTTTCGTCAGCCGTATCGCTCCCCTTCCCCGCCGCCCGTTTTTCACGTCCGTTTGTGCGCCATGCTGTGGGACTTTTGCTGCTCGGCGCAGGTCTGTGGGCCAGCCAGGGGACCGCTCGCGCCGCGACCACCGGCACCGTGGTCGAGGCGATCCAGTTGCCCGCCTGGGTCGAGCGCAACGGCCAGCGACGTGCGGCAGAGCCCGGCGTGCAATTGCGCGCCACCGACAAAGCCATCACCGCCGGCAACGCCCGCATGCTGCTGCGCATGTCCGACCGCAGCACGATCAAGCTCGGCGAGAACTCCGAATTTGTGATCGAGAGCCTGGCGGTGCGCCAGCCACAGGCGGCAGGCCCCTCCGAACTTTCGGCCACGCTGCGCCTGGTCACCGGCGTGTTCCGCTACGCCACCGACTACAGCAGCAAGGCGCTGGGCAACAAACGCGACATCAACCTGAAGATGGCCACCGCCACCGTGGGCATTCGCGGCACCGATTTCTGGAGCATGTCCGACGCGGCGCACGACGCCGTGTGCATGTTTGAAGGCAAGGTCGAGGTGGTGCGTGACGCCAAGCCCGGTGTCATGCTGGAGAAACCGGGTGCGTTCTGGGTTTCCTTCACCGGTGAGCCCGAAAAACCCGCGGGTCAGGCCACGCCGGACCAACTGGCCAAGTTCATTGGCCAGGCGGAGATGCAGCCCGGCCAGGGCATCGTGTTGCAAGGTGGTCAATGGCGCGCCGTGGCGGGCCTGATGCCCAGCGGCGTTGCGGCCAACGCACTGCGCACCAACTTGCAGGCCGCTGGCTATCCCGCCGAGGTGATGGCCAAGGACGGCAAATTCGAAGTCCGCATCAACCAGCTCGCCACGCGTGAAGACGCGGAAGTGGTGTTGAAGCGGTTGCAGGCCAACGCCGCGCTGGGCGTGACCGACGGCCGGGTGGCTTTGGCCACGCGCTGAAATTCACAGCTGGAGCTGCGCCCAGGCCTTGTCCAGCCGTTTCACGCTGACGGGTTGGGGCGTGCGCAACTCCTGCGCAAAGAAGCTCACGCGCAGCTCTTCGAGCAGCCAGCGCAGCTCCTGCAGGCGCGCGTCCTGCACCCCCTTGCGCTCTGCGACGAGGCGCCAGAAACGCTGGTCTTGCGGGCGCAACTCGGCGAGCCGTGAAGCATCGCGCGCCGGGTCGGCACGCAGTTTGTCCAGCCGCAACTGCACCGCCTTGAGGTAGCGCGGCAGATGCTGCAACTGGGCATAAGGCGTTTGCAGCAAAAACTTCCTGGGCACCAGCCGCGCCAGCTGCTGACCCACGTCGGTGGCCACATCGGCCGCCGGTTTGCTGTCCTTGAGCTTGCGCGCAGCGGCAGCGTATTCGGTGAGGATGGTGCCCGCACTGCGCGAGATCTCGCTGGCAATCAGTGTGAGCCGCCCTCTTCCTTCGTCCACGCGCTGTTTGAACGCGGCTTCGTTGGTGGGCAACGGCTCGGCGAGAAAGGCGCGGTCCAGCGCGAGTTCGAGGATCTGCGTGCGCAGTTCTTCCAGCGTGCCGCCGCCGCCCGACTCCTTGCCCACCTGCATGTAGGACGCGGCCATGGTTTGCAGCCCGGGCAGGTTTTTCTCCAGGTATTTGAGCGCATCGCGGATCTGCAGCGCGCACAGGCGGCGCAGGCCTTCGCGGTGGCGGGCCTTGGCCACGTCGGGTTCGTCGAACACTTCCAGGCGCACCGCATCACCGTCGTCGATGAGCGCGGGAAAACCGATCAGCGATTGCTGGCCCTTGCGGATCTCCATGAGTTCGGGCAATTCGCCGAAGTCCCAGGTGGTGTGGCGCTGTGCGGCGCTTGCGAGCTTGGCCCCGTCTCCCTTTGGGAGAGAGTTGGGGTGAGGGCTTTGTGGGCGCGCCGAGCCCTCAACCTGCCCTCTCCCAGAGGGAGAGGGTGAAGACCGGTCGCCGGCAGCGGACAGCGAGCCCAACTTGAGCGACGCCAATGCCTGAAACGCCCCCCGCGCCTGGCTGCCCAGCTCGGCCTTCAGCGCTGCCAGGCTGCGGCCCTGGCCCAGCTGGCGGCCGTGCTCGTCCACCACACGCAGGTGCATGAAGTGGTGCGGGCTGAGCATGTCGACCTTGATGTCGTTGCGCTGGATGTCCAGCTGCGTGGCCTCGCGCACCAGTTTCAACAGCGCGTCCATCAGGTTGCCGGCACCGAACGCGGCGGGTTCGCACAGCGACTGCGCAAACCGCTCGGCCGTGGCCGGCAGCGGCACCAGGCGCGAACGTGGGCGCTGGTGCAGCGTCTTGAGCAGCGCCAGCAGCTTGTCCTTGAGCATGCCGGGCACCAGCCAGTCGCAGCGGTCGTCGCTGGCCTGGTTGAGCGCGAAGATCGGCAGCGTCACCGACAGGCCGTCGCGCGGGTCGCCGGGCACGTGCAGATACTCGCAGGCGCAGTCCACACCGCCCAGACGCAACGTCTTGGGAAAGGCCTGCGTGGTGATGCCCGCCGCCTCGTGGCGCATGAGCTCTTCGCGCGTGAGCAGCAGCAGCTTCGGGTTGCGACGCACCTCGTCCTGGTACCAGCGCTCAAACGCGGCGCCGTTGCAGACGTGCGCGGGGAGCTGCTGGTCGTAGAAGGCGTAGATGAGTTCGTCGTCGACCAACACGTCTTGCCGGCGCGACTTGTGTTCCAGCTCGGCCACCTGTTTCACCAGCTTCTGGTTGGCGCCGAGAAACGGCAGGCGTGTCTCCCAGTCCCCGGCCACCAGCGCTTCGCGTATGAAGATGGCGCGTGCACCCACCGGGTCCACCCGACCGTAGTCGGTGCGCCGGTTGCTGTAAACCACCAGGCCATAGAGGGTGGCGCGCTCCAGCGCCGTCACCTGGGCCGATTTTTTTTCCCAGTGTGGATCGAGCAGCTGCTTCTTGAGCAGGTGCGGGCCCACCTGCTCCAGCCACAGCGGTTCGATGGCGGCGATGCCGCGGCCAAACAGGCGCGTGGTCTCCACCAGCTCGGCGCAGACGATCCAGCGCCCGGGCTTCTTGCTGAGGTTGGCGCCCGGGTGACGGTAGAACTTGATGCCGCGCGCACCCAGGTACCAGTCTTCCGCTTCGCTCTTCTGGCCCACGTTGCCCAGCAGACCGGCCAGCATGGCCAGGTGCAGCTGTTCGTAGCTCGCGGGCGCGGTGTTGATCTGCCACTTGTGCTCGGCCACCACGGTGTGCAGCTGGGTGTGGATGTCGCGCCACTCGCGCACGCGGCGCACGTTGACGAAGTTCTCGCGCAGCAGGTTCTCGTACTGGCGGTGGCTGAGCTTGTGGTCCTTGCCGTGGCCGCCCTTGCTGTCTTCCAGCCATTTCCAGAGCTTGAGCGTGCCGCTGAACTCGCTTTTCTCGTCGTCGAACTTGGCGTGCGCCTGGTCGGCCTGGGCCTGTTTGTCCAGGGGGCGGTCGCGCACGTCCTGCACGCTCAGGGCAGAAGCGATCACCATCACCTCGTCGAGCGCACCGCGCTGCTGCGCTTCCAGGATCATGCGACCCACGCGCGGGTCCAGCGGCAGGCGCGAGAGCGTCTGGCCGATCGGCGTGAGCTCGTTGTTGTCGTCCACCGCGCCGAGCTCGGCCAGCAACTGGTAACCATCAACGATGGCCCGCTTTTGCGGCGCCTCGATGAAGGCGAACTCTTCCACCGCGCCCAGGCGCAGCGCCTTCATGCGCAGGATCACGCCCGCCAGCGAACTGCGCAGGATCTCTGGGTCGGTGAACCTGGGGCGGGCGTTGAAACCGGCCTCGTCGTACAGGCGGATGCAGATGCCGTCGGCCACGCGGCCACAGCGCCCGGCGCGCTGGTTGGCCGCCGCCTGGCTGATGGGCTCCACCATGAGCTGCTCCACCTTCTGGCGGAAGCTGTAGCGCTTCACACGCGCGGTGCCCACGTCGATCACGTTGCGGATGCCGGGCACCGTGAGCGAAGTCTCGGCCACGTTGGTCGAGAGCACGATGCGCCGCCCGCCGTGCTCCTGGAAGATGCGGTCCTGCTCGGCTTGCGAGAGCCGCGCGAACAGCGGCAACACCTCGGCGTTGCGCAGCGTGGGGATGTGGCTCAGGTGCTTGCGCAGGTGGTCGGCGGCTTCGCGGATTTCGCGCTCACCAGGCAGGAACACCAGAATGTCGCCGCCAGCGGGACCGCGCCAGAGTTCGTCCACGGCATCGGTGATCGCGCTGTTGAGGTCGTAATCGCGGCTCTCTTCAAACGGGCGCCAGCGCACCTCCACCGGAAAGGTGCGGCCCGAGACCATGAGCACCGGCGCCGGGCCGTTTTTTGAGGCGAAGTACTGCGCGAAGCGGTCGGCGTCGATGGTGGCCGAGGTGACCACCACCTTGAGGTCGGGCCTGCGCGGCAGCAGCTGGCGCAGGTAGCCCAGCAGGAAGTCGATGTTCAGGCTGCGCTCGTGCGCCTCGTCGATGATGATGGTGTCGTAGGCGCGCAGGTCGGGGTCGGTCTGCGTCTCGGCCAGCAAGATGCCGTCGGTCATGAGCTTGACGGAGGCGTCCTTGGAGAGCCGGTCCTGGAAACGCACCTTGAAGCCGACCACATCGCCCAGCGGGGTCTTCAGTTCTTCGGCGATGCGCTTGGCCACGCTGGAGGCGGCAATGCGCCGTGGCTGCGTGTGGCCGATCATCTGGCCGCGCTGGCCTGGCTTCGCATTGCATTTGCCGCGCCCCATCGCGAGCGCAATTTTCGGAATCTGGGTGGTCTTGCCGGAGCCGGTCTCACCACAGACGATGACCACCTGGTGCTCGCGCATGGCGGCCTCGATCTCGTGCCGGCGCGCCGAAACAGGCAGCGCGTCGGGAAATTCGATGCGCAGTGGCTGGGCCGGCCGGGGGGCGATGGGGGAATTGACAGCGTCGTTCACGGCGGTATTATCGCAGGGCACAGGTTCACGTGCAGCACGTGTTTTCGTGTTGCAAGGCCGGGAGTTTGCACATGACCAATCTGACCATTTCCATCGACGAAGCCGTGGTGCGGCAGGCGCGGGTGCGCGCCATCCAGGAAGGCACTTCGGTGAGCGCCAAGGTGCGTGACTTCCTTGCGGTCTACGCCCAGGGCGGAATGCCTCAGCAAACCGCAGCTCAGGAGTTCATCGCCGCCGCCCGCAGCAGCGAAGCCAACCGGTCCGGCCAGCGCTGGAGCCGGGCAGATGCGCACGATCGGCCCTACCCGGGCGCGGCCGGAAAAGCGCCGGGCCGTTGATGATCTGTTTCTTCGACACCAACGTCCTCGTCTACTGCATGGACGCCGGTGATCCGGACCGGCAGGCCCGGGCCATCGAACGATTTGCACGCGCCTGCGAACAAGACACGGTTGTGCTCAGCGCCCAGGTGTTGCAGGAGTTCTACGCCGTCACCACCAAAAAGCTCCAGCCCCCACTGTCGCCCGCGGCCGCCCAGGCTCAGGTCGAACGTCTGGCCAGCTTCGAGGTGGTGGGCAGCTCGGCCATGAGCGTGCTTGAAGCCACCCGGCTCGCCGAACGGCACCAGTTGCAATGGTGGGACGCCCTCATTCTGGAAGCCGCGTTGCGCGCCCAGGCCGATGTGCTGGTGAGCGAAGACGGTCAGCACGGTCAACGCTTCGGCAAACTCACCGTCGAAAATCCGTTTCTCTAGAGTCCCCAACATGTCCACCGTCTTCAATTTCACCTTCGTCCCCTGGTTCCGCTCCGTCGCGCCCTACATCCACAAACACCGCGGCAACACGCTGGTGGTGGGCATCGCGGGCGAAGCCATCGAGGCCGGCAAGCTGCAGAACGTGGCGCAAGACCTCGCGCTCATCCAGAGCATGGGCGTGGAGATCGTGCTGGTGCACGGCTTTCGTCCGCAAGTCAACGAGCAGCTGCGCGCCAAAGGCCACGAGCCCAGGTACTCCCACGGCATGCGCATCACCGACTCGGTGGCTCTCGATTGCGCCCAGGAAGCCGCCGGCCAGCTGCGTTACGAGATCGAAGCTGCCTTCAGCCAGGGCCTGCCCAACACGCCCATGGCCGGTGCCACGGTGCGGGTGATTTCGGGCAACTTCATCACCGCACGTCCGGTGGGTTTGATGGACGGTGTGGACTTCCAGCACTCGGGCCTGGTGCGCAAGGTCGACACCGAAGGCATTCAGAGGACGCTGGACATGGGCGCGCTGGTGCTGCTCTCACCCTTCGGCTTCTCGCCCACCGGAGAAGCCTTCAACCTGACCATGGAAGACGTGGCGACCTCGGTGGCCATTGCACTGCAGGCCGACAAACTGATGTTCCTGACCGAAGTGCCCGGCCTGCGCGCCGACGTCGCCGACCCCGACAGCGACATCGACACCGAGATTCCCCTCGCTGACGCGAAAAAGCTGCTGGCCGGCTTGCCTGCACCCACCCAGCCCACCGACCCGGCGTTTTATCTGCAGCACTGCATCCGCGCTTGCGAAGGCGGCGTGGAGCGCAGCCACATCCTGCCGTTTGCGGTGGACGGTGCGCTGCTGCTGGAGATCTACACCCACGACGGATTCGGCACCATGGTGGTGGACGAAAAACTGGAGAGCGTGCGCGAAGCCACCATGGACGACGTGAGCGGCATCGTGGCGCTGATCGAGCCGTTCGAGAAAGACGGCACGCTGGTCAAGCGCGACCGCACCGAGATCGAACGCGACGCCGGCAACTACACCATCATCGAACACGACGGCGTGATCTTCGGCTGCGCTGCGCTCTATCCGTACCCGGAAGCACGCACGGGCGAAATGGCCGCGCTCACCGTGTCACCCGACACGCAGAGCCAGGGTGACGGCGAGCGGCTGCTCAAGCGCATCGAGGTGCGGGCCAAGGCCCAGGGCCTGCAAAGCATCTTCGTGCTCACCACGCGCACCATGCACTGGTTCATCAAACGGGGTTTCGTGCAGGTCAATGCCGACTGGCTGCCCGAAGCCCGCAAGCGCAAGTACAACTGGGACCGCAAGAGCCAGGTGCTGGTGAAGAAGCTGAGCTGACCGCCCAGCCCGGGTTCAGGCTGGCGCGCGCTTGAACCAGAGTGCGAGCGCTGCCAGCGCGATGGCCGTGAAGCTGATGAACGACCAGTTGGCGATCGACAGGCCCAAGAAGGTCCAGTCGATCACCGAGCAATCGCCGCTGCCGCGAAAAATCATGGGGATGGCACGCCGCAGCGGAAAGGATTCGATCATCCCGAAGAGGTCGCGCCCGCAGCTCATGATTTCGGGCGGGTTCCACTGCAACCAACTCTGACGGGCGGCCACGAACGCACCGAACAGGGCAAGCACGCCCATCTTGATGATGCCCCCCAACACCCAGAAGCGGCTGCGCAGAAACGCCGACACACCGGCCACCAGTGCCACCGCGATCAGCGCATAACGCTGCACGATGCACATGGGGCAAGGCTCCAGCCCCACCACATGCTGCAGGTACAGGCCAAACGCCAGCATGCCGATGCACACCAGGGCGATCAGGCCCAGGATCTGGCGGGGGTAACGTTCAAAAAACGAGGGACTGACGGTCGGGATGGTGGTGATCAAGGCGGGACCTGTGGTGAAGGAAAGCTTCGGGACTGAGCCGACAAGCCCGGATCAAGTTCCGGCGAACGCCCGTTCGATCACGAAAGCGCCCGGGCGGCTGGTGTTGCCTTCTTCAAAGCCCAGCTTCTCGGCCAGCGCCTTGAGGTCGCGCAGCATCTCGGGGCTGCCACAGATCATGATGCGGTCTTCCGCGGGGTTCAGCATGGGAATGCCCAGGTCTTTGGCGACCTGACCCTCGGCCAGCAGTTGCGGAATGCGGCCCTGGTGCACGAACGGCTCGCGCGTGACCGTGGGGTAGTACAGCAGCTTCTGCTGGACCATCTCGCCCAGGAACTCGTCGTGGGTCAGGGTGTCGCTGAGGTACTCGCGGTAAGCCAGCTCCTTCACTTGCCGAACGCCATGGATGAGCACCACCTGTTCGTAACGCTCGTAGGTTTCCGGGTCGCGGATGACGCTGAGGAAAGGCGCCAGGCCGGTGCCGGTGGCCAGCAAATACAGGCGTTTGCCGGGCAGCAAATAGTCGATCAGCAGCGTGCCGGTGGGCTTGCGACCCACGATGATGGTGTCGCCGACCTGGATGTGTTGCAGGCGCGAGGTGAGCGGGCCGTCGGGCACCTTGATGCTCAGGAACTCGAGGTGGTCGGCGTAATTGGGGCTGACGATGCTGTAGGCGCGCAGCAGCGGCTTGTCGTTCACGCGCAGGCCGATCATGGTGAAGTGGCCGTTGGAGAAGCGCAGCGACGCGTCTCGCGTGGTGGTGAAGCTGAACAGCCGGTCGGTCCAATGGTGAACGCTGAGCACGCGCTCTTCCTGAAATGCACTCATGGGGGGTCCTGTGGAGGCGAAGGGGTCTATTGTAAAAAGGCGCCGAGGCAACACGCCCACCATGGGCTTGGCACTCGGTCGATCATGCGGGCTGCGGCCCTGAAGTCTTTGCGGTCGATCAAAGGTTGCTACAGTCGCCCTCTGCCGCACGAAGCCCGCATCATGCCGGCCTTCGCAAGCCACTGGAACGAATAATTTCTTCCATTCGATATAACCAAATCATCTGACCCCTACCCAAGGACACCCCATGGCACGCACCGTCAACTGCATCAAGCTCGGCAAGGAAGCCGAAGGCCTGGACTTCCCGCCCTACCCCGGCGAGCTGGGCAAGCGCATCTATGAAAGCGTGAGCAAGGAAGCCTGGGCCGCCTGGCTCAAGCACCAGACCATGCTGCTCAACGAGAACCGCCTGAACCTGGCCGACGCGCGCGCGCGCCAGTACCTGGCCCGCCAGATGGAAAAGCACTTCTTCGGCGAAGGTGCCGACGCGGCGGCCGGCTACGTGCCGCCGCCCGCGGCCTGAGCGCCCGTCCCTGCCTTCGCACCGCACTTCCATGCCTGACGCCCTTCGCCATGCACTGGTGATCGGCGCCGGTCTGGCGGGTGCGGCGGTCACATCGGCGCTGGCGCAGCGAGGCTGGCGCGTCACGCTGCTGGACGCAGCCAGTGGCCCGGCCCACGGCGCCTCGGGTCTGCCCGTGGGCATGCTCAGTCGCCACGTCACGCGCTCCCCCACCCCGCTTTCGCGCTTGTCAGCCCTCGGCGTGGCGCACACGCTGGCCGAACTGCGGCGGCTCGTGCCGCAGGGCGCTGGCTGGCAGGCCTGCGAGGTGGACAACCTCGGACACGATCCTGGCCGCTGGCCCGCCACGCTGGTGCGTCCGGCTGCGCTGGTGCACGCCATGATCCGGGAATCCGAGGCCCTGGGCGCGCTCACCCAGCAATGGAACGCGCCGGTGCAGCGCCTGATCAGCGTGCCGAGCGACGACTCAACCCCCCTTTGGCAAGCCTGGGACGCGGAGGGCCGCTGCATGGGCGAGGCACCTGTCGTTGTCGTGGCCGCCGCGCTGGGCAGCGTGGAGCTGCTCACCGGCAACACGGGCTGGATGTCGATGGACGACCTGCCGTTGAACCCGGTCAAGGGTCAGATGAGCCTGGGTCCGCAGGCAGGTGAGGCCTTGGCGGAATGGCCCCGGCGCAACGATGGGGTGTTTGTTCCGCAATACCGTGACGAAGGCCTTCCGCCGACCTGGCCGGGTGCGATCTGGGCCATGGGTTCAAGCTTCGAGCGTGGCCTGCGCGACACCAGGGTCACCACCGAGGCCCACGAGCGCAACGCCCGCAGCCTGCAGACCATCCACCCGGCGGCAGCGCAACACCTGCGCAGCGAGCTGGCGCAAGGCAGATTGTTGGGCTGGTCACAGGTGCGTTGCGCTTCGCTCGACCGGTTGCCGCTGGTGGGCGCCGCACCGGACGCTCGGGCACTGAGCCAGCAGTTGTCAGCAGGTCGCGCCCAGCGTCAGCGCATGGCGCTGGCCGAAGTGCCTCGCTGGCCGGGGCTGCACTTGCTGTGCGCCATGGGTTCGCGCGGCATCACGCTGGCGCCTTGGTGCGCCACGCAATTGGCCATGCAGATCAACGGAGAGGCCTCTGACGTGGACCCGGCGCTGATCGCGGTTCTTGACCCGGCGCGGTTTGCGATCAAGAACGCGCGGCGCCAGGTCGGCGCGCCGGAGCGGTCTACAGCAGGTTGAGCCAGACGGAAATCTCGGGCGGCTGAATCGGCCGCGCCAGCAAGGCGGAAATGCCGGCGCGCTGGGCGTTGCGCCGCACCCGCCGTCGGCTCCACCAGCCCGCCAGCGGGCCGGCCAGTTCACTGGTGGCCAGCGTCAGCGCTTTGGGGTTGTGCTCGGCAAAGAGGCGCATCAAGGACCAGACATCCAGTTGCGGGTCGTCAAGGTTGAACACACCGCAGATGTAGTCGTTGCGGACAATGATGGAAATTGCCGCTTCTGTGGTGGTCACCTCGTCCACCTGGGCCACGCCCGCCAGCGCCAGCCGGGTGCGCAGGTAGGTGCGCTCCTGCTCGTCGGCACCCACCACCAGGGCGCGGCGCACGCCGATCACGTCTTCGCCAAAGGCCGGATCCAGCGGCGCGGGCGCCGTCACGTCCAGGTCGAGCAGTCCGGAGTCGGCCTGGTTGGCCGCGTACACCGCGTCCAGGTCGTGCAGCACGGCGGCCCAGTCGATCGGGCGGTCCATCACGCGCCAGGCGTGTTCCGGCGCATCCTTGCCGACCCAGATCAGTCGCTGTCCGGTCGGCATTTCCTTGGCGTGAGACAGGACCGCTTCGGCACTTTCGCCGTCCACCAACGCCACTTCCGACACACCCTTGGGCGCGGCCACACCGGGCGCAGTCAAGGGGACATAAGGTGCGTACGACAGATCGCGGGATTGGGAGAGGCGAAACACCGTGTTCAAGGCGTGGCGCTCCACATCGGAGAAGCCCACCACACTGACCAGAACACGCTGTTTTTGCATGGCGGCGATGTTACGTCACTGCATGCTGATGGAGCAGCACTTGCGTCGCCTCAGCGCCCGGGTCGTGTGATGCCACACGCGCGGCCTTCTATATTCGTCTGGGGCATACCCCCATGAAGAAAAAATCGTTTGGGATATATGCACGGCTCCGTACAGTCGCGCCCATGCCTGACATCGCCATCATCCTGGCCGGATTCGCCGTGGGACTCATCGTGGGTCTCACCGGTGTGGGTGGCGGTTCGCTCATGACGCCCATCCTGATCTTCTTCTTCGGCGTCAAACCCTACCTTGCGGTGGGAACCGACCTGCTGTTTGCGGCCTTCACCAAGATGGGCGGTACCGTCAGCCTGGCGCGCCAGAAGCTCGTCCCCTGGCGCGTGGTGGGCCAGCTCTGCGCGGGCAGCATCCCTGCGGCAATGATCACCCTGGGCGCCCTGCACCAGCTCGGCCCGGCCAGCCCGCTGGTGCAGTCGCTCATGACCACCACCCTGGGCGTGGCCCTGCTGCTCACGGCCGCCGCCATGCTCTACAAAGCTGCGCGCGGCAAACAACTGCCCCGCACCCTCGCAGAAGGCCAGCTCGAGAACGCCACCCACGCCCGCCACTGGAGCTTGCCGGTCCTGTTTGGCGCGGTGATCGGCACCCTGGTCACGCTCACCTCGGTCGGCGCGGGCGCCATCGGTGTGTCGGTGCTGCTGCTGTTGTTTCCTTTGCTGCCGCTGCCGCGCATCGTGGCCGCCGACATCGCCTACGCCGTGCCGCTCACGCTGGTGGCCGGCCTGGGCCACGCGAGCATGGGCTCGGTGGACTGGCCTTTGCTGGGCAAGCTGCTCGCGGGCTCGCTGCCCGGCATCTGGCTCGGCACGCGCCTCATGCGTCACACACCCGAGCGCCTGGTGCGCTCGGCGCTCTCGGTGTTGCTGGCCTACGCCGGCTTCAAATTGATCGCTCTCTGATTTTTCCGCCCACGACGACGTACCCACGATGTACCAATATTCCGACTTTGACCGCCAGTTCGTCCAGTTGCGTGCCGACCAGTTCCGCGACCAGCTCACCCGCTGGCAGGCCGGCACGCTGAAGGAAGACGAGTTCAAGCCGCTGCGCCTGCAAAACGGCTGGTACGTGCAGCGCTTCGCGCCCATGCTGCGCGTGGCCGTGCCCTACGGCGAGATCAACAGCGCCCAGCTCAAGGTGCTGGCGAAGATCGCTCGCGACTTCGACCACAAGGAAGAGCACGACGTGTCCAAGGCCAACGCCGGCCTCTCCGAAGTGCCCACCCTGCCCGACCGTTGCGGCCACTTCACGACGCGCCAGAACGTGCAGTACAACTGGATCCCGCTGGCGCGCTCGGCCGACGTGATGGACCTGCTGGCCAGCGTGGGCATGCACGGCATCCAGACCAGCGGCAACTGCATCCGCAACATCACCACCGACGCACTCGCCGGCATCGCCGTGGACGAGGTCGCCGACCCGCGGCCGTTTGCCGAAATCATGCGCCAGTGGAGCACACTGCACCCCGAGTTCGCCTTCCTGCCGCGCAAGTTCAAGGTCGCCATCACCGGTGCACGCGAAGACCGTGCCGCCACCGCCTGGCACGACGTGGGCCTGCGCCTGCTGCGCGATGTGGACGGTGAGCTGGGCTTTCAGGTGCGCGTGGGCGGCGGCATGGGCCGCACACCCATCATCGGCAGCGTGATCCGCGAGTTTTTGCCCTGGCACCAGATCCTCAACTACCTTGAAGCCGTGGTGCGCGCCTACAACCGCTTCGGCCGCCGCGACAACATCTACAAGGCCCGCATCAAGATCCTGGTGAAGGCCGAGGGCCAGGCTTTCACCGACCAGGTGGAAGCCGAGTACCGCGACATCATCGAGAAAGACGGCGCGCCTCACACCATCAGCCAGGCCGAGCTCGACCGCGTGAGCGCCTTCTTTGTGCCGCCCCAGCTCAAGTGCGATCGCAAGAGCGCCGACGCGAAAATTGCCCACATCCTCAAGGCTGCGGCCGAGGACGACATGGAGTTCAGCCGCTGGCTCACGCAGAACGTGAAGCCGCACCAGAACCCCGACCTGCGCGCGGTCACCTTGTCGTTCAAGCGCTTCGGCCAGGCCCCCGGCGACGCCACGGCCGAACAACTGGAGCGTGCGGCGGACCTGGCCGAGCGCTTCTCGGCCGGCGAGGCCCGCGTGACGCACGAGCAAAACCTGCTGCTGCCCTGGGTGCGTTGCGACCAGCTGCCAGAACTCTGGCGCGAAGCCCGCCGCCTGGGCCTGGCCAAACCCAACATCGGCCTGCTGACCGACATGATCGCCTGCCCCGGTGGCGATTTTTGCGACCTCGCCAACGCGCGTTCGCTCCCCTTGGCACAGGCCATCCTGGGCCGCTACAAAGACCTCGACGAACTGCACGACCTGGGCGAAATCGACCTGCACATCAGTGGCTGCATCAACAGCTGCGGCCACCACCACAGCGGGCACATCGGCATCCTGGGCGTCGACAAGGACGGCCAGGAGTGGTACCAGGTCACGCTCGGTGGCTCGGACGGCACGCGCCTGTCGGGCGAGTCCACCCCGGGCAAGGTGATCGGCCCGTCGTTTGCCGCGAGCGAAGTACCCGACGTGATCGAGGCGCTGCTCGACACCTACCGAGCACAACGCACTGGCACCGAAACCTTCGTGGCCACGCTGCGCCGCACCGGCGCCGATCCGTTCAAGACCGCCGCCAACGCGGTGCGCACGAGCACGGCCCGCGCCGCCGCCTGAGGACCGAGACCATGAGCACAACCCTTCAACTCTTCAGCGCAGACGCATTCGTGGCCACCGAGGACGAGGCTCAGCGCCTCTCTTTCGCCAACGACACCGACCCGCGCGAGGCCGACCTCGGCGGCGTAACCGTGATCGAGCTGCACTTTCCCAAGTTCAACGATGGCCGCGCGTTCAGCCAGGCTTTCCTGCTGCGCCGCCGCCTCGGCTTCACCGGCGAGATCCGCGCCACCGGTGATGTGCTGATCGACCAGCTGGTGCAGATGCAGCGCAGCGGCTTCACGCAAGCTGTGTTGCGAGCCGACCAGAACCTGGCCCACGGCCAGGCGCTGCTGGCGCACTACCCCGCCTTCTACCAGGGCGATGCGGTGCACACCGCACCCCATTTCGCCACCGCCTGAAAGCGAAAAGAGCCGTTGCCATGACCGCTTTAGCCCTCTACGACAAGCCCTCGCCCGACTTTGCTGCCAAGGTCGCGCGCAGCATCGGTCTGCTGCGCGAAACCGCCGCCAGCCACCCCAGGTTGACCCAGGCCTCCAGCCTGGGCGCCGAAGACATGGTGGTCACGCACCTGCTGCACCTGGCCGACATCGAGGCCAGTGTGTTCGTGCTCGAGACCGGCAAGCTGCACGCCGAGACGCTTGCGTTGATCCCCCGGATCGAGCGGCGCTACGGAATCAGCGTTCAGGTTTTCCGTCCCCGGCAGGAATCGGTCATCCACTTCGTGCGCAAGAACGGCGAAGAGGCGATGTACCAGAGCATCGAGCTGCGCAAAGCCTGCTGCGACATCCGCAAGATGGAGCCGCTGGCGCGTGCACTCGCCGGGCACGACGGCTGGATCACCGGTTTGCGCCGCGAACAATCCAACGCGCGCGCCGAGGTGGGTGAAGTCATCCAGGAAGTCGAGCGCGTCAAGATCAGCCCCATCGTCGAGTGGACCTGGGGCGACGTGTGGCACTTCATCGGCTTGCACGGCCTGGACTACAACTCCCTGCACGACCAGTTTTTTCCCAGCATCGGCTGCGCGCCCTGCACCCGCGCCATCAGCGTCGGCGAAGACTTCCGCGCCGGCCGCTGGTGGTGGGAACAGGAAAGCGCCAAGGAATGCGGCCTGCACGTGCAGCCCGCCACGTCTTCCCTCGTGTCATCCATCGAACGGACCCCCTCATGAACGCCCGCACCGAAACCGCCGTGATCCAGACCGCCCTGCAACACGCCGGTGATCACCACCTGAGCAACGCCCACCTGGACGCGCTCGAAGAAGAAACCATCTTCATCCTGCGCGAAGTCGCGGCCGCCTTCGAGCGCCCGACCCTGCTGTTCTCGGGCGGCAAGGATTCGCTGGTCATGCTCAAGTGCGCCGAGAAGGCCTTTGGCGCGGGCCGCATCCCTTACCCGCTGTTGATGATCGACACCGGTCACAACTTCCCCGAAGTCACTGCCTTCCGCGACCAGCGCGCCAAAGAGCTCGGCGCCGAGTTGATCGTGCGCAACGTCGAAGACTCGATGGCGCGCGGCACGGTGCGTCTGGCCCACCCGGGCGAAAGCCGCAACGTGCACCAGTCGGTCACCTTGCTGGAAGCCATCGAAGAGTTCCGCTTTGACGCACTCATTGGCGGTGCTCGTCGCGACGAGGAAAAGGCCCGCGCCAAGGAGCGCATCTTTTCTCACCGCGACGGCTTCGGCCAGTGGCAGCCCAAGGCCCAGCGCCCCGAACTCTGGACCCTGTTCAACACCCGGCTGCAACCCGGCGAGCACTTTCGCGTGTTCCCCATCAGCAACTGGACCGAGCTCGATGTGTGGCAGTACATCGCCCGCGAGAACATCGCCCTGCCCTCGATCTACTACACGCACCAGCGCGAGGTGGTGGACCGCCGCGGCCTGCTCGTGCCGGTGACCGAACTCACGCCACCACGCGACGGCGAGACCGTGCAGCTGCGCGACGTGCGCTTTCGCACCGTGGGTGACATCACCTGCACCTGCCCGGTGGAGAGCCTGGCCGCCACGGCCGACGACATCGTGATCGAGACGCTGGCCGCCGAGGTGAGCGAGCGCGGCGCCACGCGCATGGACGACAAGACGTCCGACGCCTCCATGGAAAAACGCAAGAAAGATGGGTACTTCTGATGACCACCGCCTCCAACACCGCTGCTCGAACCGAGCCAGTCAAAGCCCTCGTGGGGGACACGCGCTCCGCCCTGCGCCTCATCACCTGCGGTAGCGTCGACGACGGCAAGAGCACTCTCATCGGACGCTTGCTGGTCGACAGCAAGGCCGTGCTGCAAGACCACCTGGCCGGCGTGCAGCGCCATGGCCAGACCGATCTGGCCCTGTTGACCGACGGTCTCTCGGCCGAGCGCGAACAAGGCATCACCATCGACGTGGCCTACCGGTACTTCAGCACCGAAGCGCGCAAATTCATCATCGGTGACGCGCCCGGCCACGAGCAGTACACACGCAACATGGTGACCGCCGCATCCAGCGCCGACGCTGCCGTGGTGCTGGTCGACGCCACCAAGCTGGCCTGGGCCGATGCCGCGCTCAAACTGCTGCCGCAGACGCGCCGCCACAGCCTGCTGCTCAAGCTGCTGCGCGTGCCCTCGGTGGTGTTCGCCATCAACAAGCTCGACGCGGTTGAAGACAGCGCCGTGGCGTTTGAACACATCGGCGCCGCACTGCGCACATTCGCCGCGCAAGCCGGCATCCCTGTCACGGCCGTGGTCCCCGTGTCCGCCCTCAAGGGCTGGAACGTGGTCGACGCCAGCGAACAGGCTGACTGGTGCGGATACAGCGGCCCCACGCTGCTCGAGATCCTCGAAGGTCTGCCCGTCACGCCGGCCGACAGCACGCTGCCCTTCGCCTTCGCCGTGCAGTGGGTGGAAAAATTCAGCAGCTCGGCCGACACCTCACAGGGCCGCCGCGTGTTCTGGGGCCGCGTGGCCACCGGTGGTGTGCAGGCCGGTCAGAACGTGCGCATCATGCCCAACGGCCAGACCGCCGTGGTCGCCCAGGTGCTCAACCATGTGCGCCATCCGCAGGCCGTGCTCGCGGGCCACAGCGCCGGCATCGTGCTGGACCGCGAGGTTGACGTCTCGCGTGGCGACTGGCTGCTGGCCGAAGACACCGAAGGGTCGCTGCCCGGCAACCGCGAAATCCGCGCCACCGTGGCCTGGCTGGACGACGAGACCCTGGTGCCCGGGCGCGTGTACTGGGCGCTGCATGGCCACCGCTGGGTCAAGGCCAAGATCAAGCGCATCGTGCACCGCCTGGACATCCACACCCTGGCGGAAGAAGACGCCACCCAGCTGGAGCCCAACGCCATCGGCCACATTGAACTGACACTGCAGGAGCCGCTGGTCACGCTGCCGTTTGCGCAGTCCCGGGCCCTGGGATCGCTGGTGCTGGTGGACACCGCGAGCCACCGCACGGCGGGCGCGTTGCTGGTGCAATGAGCCTCGCGCGAAAGCGCACGCGACCCGCTTCCCCTTAACTTGTGTCACGGCAAGGGCCATGGCCCGGCCCGCCCTCGCCGGAAACCCTAAAATCACGGCTTCCACCGATTCCCAAGACCACCATGACCCACGTTGTCACCGAAGCCTGCATCCGCTGCAAATACACCGACTGTGTCGACGTCTGCCCCGTGGACTGCTTCCGCGAAGGCCCCAACTTCCTCACCATCGATCCCGATGAGTGCATCGACTGTGCGGTGTGCATTCCTGAATGCCCGGTGAGCGCCATTTACGCAGAAGAAGACCTGCCCAAGGACCAGCTGCACATGACCCAGCTCAACGCCGATCTGGCGCAGTTGCCGGGCTGGAAGAGCATCACCAAACGCAAGGCACCGCTGCCCGATGCCGACGACTGGAAAGACCGCACCGGCAAACTGCCCGAGCTGCTGCGCTGAGCGGCATGGTCAGCGACGGTCCCATTGAAGCCGATGCGGTCGTCATCGGTGCAGGCCCGGTGGGTCTGTTCCAAGTGTTCGAGTTGGGCCTGCTGGAGATCAAGGCCCATGTGATCGATGCACTGCCCTTCCCGGGCGGTCAACCCGCAGAGCTCTACCCCGACAAGCCGATCTACGACATTCCGGCCATCCCGGTCTGCACCGGTCAGGAACTGGTCAACAACCTGCTCAAGCAGATTGAGCCCTTCGGCGCCACGTTCCACCTCGGACAAGAGGTGAGCACCGTTGAACAGCAGGTCGATGGCCGCTTCTTTGTGGCCACTTCCCAGGGCACACGCCTGCTCACCAAGACCTTGTTCATCGCGGCGGGAGTGGGGGCGTTCCAGCCGCGCGCGCTCAAGCTCGACGGCATCGAAGCGTTTGAACAGAAACAACTTTTCTACCGGATCACGTCGCCCGACGCTTGTGCCGGCCAGAACACCGTCATCTTGGGCGGTGGCGACACTGCGCTGGAGTGGGCCGCAACCCTCTCCATGCCAGGTCCCGGCAAGGCCAAAAGCGTGACCTTGATCCATCGACGCGATGCCTTTCAGGCCGCGCCCGCGAACATCGCGCGCATGCGCGAACTCTGCGAGCACGACAAGCTGCGCTTCATGGTCGGTCAGCCCACGGGGTTCACAACCGATGGCGATCGGCTCACCGCATTGCAGGTCACCGACCCGCAGGCCCAGACGCACAACGTGCCTGCCGATGTGTTTCTGGTCTTCCTGGGCCTGTCACCCAAGCTGGGACCCATTGCCGACTGGGGCCTGGACATCGAGCGAAAACAACTGGTGGTGGACACCGAGAAGTTCTCCACCAGCGTGCCCGGCATCTTCGCGGTGGGTGACATCAACACCTACCCCGGCAAGAAGAAGCTCATCCTCTCGGGATTTCACGAAGCCACACTCGCGGCCTTCGGTGCGGCACCCATCGTGTTCCCAGAGAAAAAGGTGATGCTTCAGTACACGACCACCAGCACGCAGTTGCACCGGGTGCTCGGCGTCACGCCTCCTGCGCTCGACTGAACGCGAGATATTTTTCGCAACTGAAGCCTCAGCTCAGAAAACGAAAAATTCAACGCTATAATTCGAGGCTGTTCCCTGATAGCTCAGTCGGTAGAGCGACGGACTGTTAATCCGCAGGTCCCTGGTTCGAGTCCAGGTCGGGGAGCCACCCAACATCCACTCAAAGGCCTTCTTGCGAAGGCCTTTGTTGTTTCTGCCTCTCTCGTTCTTGCATCTTCCATGCGCCCCTCCGGCCTTCATCTGATCCGAACCGCCTTCTGGTGCAGCGCCACCGTGCTGGCGATCGCCTCGCTGGTGCCGGTGGATCTGTTGCCGCAGCAAGCGGCAACCATCTGGGACAAGGGGCAACACACCTTCGGCTTTGGCTGGTTGGCGCTGGTGGGCCTGCTGGCCTACAGCCACAGGCCCTCGACCATGATCATTGCGTTGCTGGCGTATGGCGGCGTCATCGAACTCCTGCAGGCGGCCACAGGCTGGCGCTACGGCGAATGGCTCGACTTCCTGGCCGACGGCGTCGGCGTCCTGATCGGCGCAGCACTCTGGCTCCTGGTGCGGCGCCTCGCAACACCGCAGACCTGAGGCCAGCCGCACAATAGCGGCATGTCACACGCACCCCCGAACCGCGCCTTGCCCTGGCTGGAGCCCGGCGAGGCCTTTCCACCGGTGGAATCGGCCTGGGGCCCCAGCGACCCCGCACCGGGCCTGTTGGCCGCGGGTGGTGTGCTCGATGTGCCGTCACTGATCGCGGCCTACTCGCGCGGCATCTTCCCCTGGTTCAGCGCCGGACAGCCCATCCTGTGGTGGAGCACCGACCCGCGCATGGTGCTTCAGACACATGCGTTCCGCCTGCACCGGTCGCTGCGCAAGTCGATCCAGAAACTGCGCCTCGAAGGCCGACTGGACATTCGTTTTGACCACGACTTTGAGCGTGTGATCCGCGCCTGCGCGCACACCCCGCGCGACGGGCAGGACGGCACCTGGATCCTGCCGGCCATGGTGCAGGCCTACACGCGGCTGCACCACGCCGGCGTGGCGCACAGCGTGGAAACCTGGATCGATGGTGAACTGGCCGGCGGCTTGTATTGCATCAACCTCGGCGGCATGGTCTATGGCGAATCCATGTTCAGCCGCCAGAGCGATGCCTCGAAGATCGCGCTGGCCGCGCTCGTGGCCTTCTGCCGGGCCAAGGACCTGCCTCTGATCGATTGCCAGCAAAACACGCCGCACCTGGCCAGCCTGGGCGGGCAATTGATGCCGCGCGAGGCCTTCTGCCGACACGTGGGCGAGGCCATGTCGCGCCCCGCTCCCCGGTGGGAATTCCAGCCCATATACTGGCAAAACGTCATCCCTGAACACCGTCGGCCAGCGTGACCCACCTCAAAGAACTTCCGCTCCAGGCACTGCAGTTTTATGCGACGGCGCCCTATCCCTGCAGCTATCTGCCGGGACACCAGGCCCGCTCGCAGGTGGCCACGCCCAGCCACCTCATCCACAACGACGCCTACTCGGATCTGGTCACGCACGGCTTTCGACGCAGCGGCATGTTCACTTACCGGCCCTACTGCGACGGTTGCCAGGCCTGCGTGCCCTTGCGGGTGCCGGTCGCCAGTTTCAAACCCAGCCGCAGCCAGCGCCGGTCAAGGCTGCAGCATGCGCACCTGCAAACGCGCGTGCTCAAGCTGTGTTTCGTGCCTGAGCACTACCAGCTCTATCTGCGCTACCAGAACAGCCGGCACGCGGGTGGCGGCATGGACCACGACAGCATCGACCAGTACACGCAGTTTTTGCTGCAGAGCCGGGTCAACTCGCGCTTGATCGAATTCCACGAGCCTGGCGTCGATGGGCAGCCCTCGCGCCTGAAGATGATCTCCATCGTCGACGTGCTCAACGATGGCCTGTCGGCGGTCTACACCTTTTACGAACCGGAAGACAAAGCCAGCTACGGCACCTACAGCGTGCTGTGGCAGATCGAGCAGGCCCGGGCGCTGGACCTGCCGAACATCTACCTGGGGTACTGGATCGCCCAAAGCGGCAAGATGAGCTACAAGGCCGGTTTCCAGCCGCATGAATTGCTGCTGGACGGGCGCTGGGTTCCAGGCGTTTGAGTTGCACGGATCGGCACGCGTGACGCGTGCGCAACACGGCTTCTGATTTCACCTCGTAAAATTTCGGTCACACTTGCGCCATGACCAAACGTTCCGACTCCCTCCCCGCCACGCCCACGGTCCAGGTGATTGAACGCATGTTCAACCTGCTGGAGGTGCTCGCTTCCAAAGAGGAACCGGTGTCGCTGAAAGAGATCAGCGAAAAAACCGGGCTTCACCCATCCACGGCACACCGCATCCTCAACGATCTGACCATTGGCCGCTTCGTCGACCGACCCGAGGCCGGCAGTTACCGCCTCGGCATGCGGTTGCTGGAGTTGGGCAACCTGGTCAAAGCGCGCCTGAGCGTGCGCGATGCGGCCTTGCTGCCCATGCGCGAACTGCACAAACAGATCCAGCAACCCGTCAACCTGAGCGTGCGCCAGGGTGACGAGATCGTGTACGTGGAGCGCGCGTACAGCGAACGCTCCGGCATGCAGGTGGTGCGCGCCATTGGAGGACGAGCACCATTGCACCTCACGTCGGTGGGCAAGCTCTTCCTCGCCGACGACGAACCCCAACGCGTGCGCGCCTACGCCACGCGCACCGGGTTGGCGGGCAACACGCGCAACAGCCTCACCCAATTGCCGAGCCTGGAGCGCGAACTGGCGCAATGCCGCCAAGCGGGCCTGGCCCGCGACAACGAAGAGCTCGAATTGGGCGTGCGCTGCATGGCCGCAGGCATCTACGACGACCAGAACAAACTGGTGGCGGGGCTGTCCATCTCGGCGCCGGCGGACCGCATCGACGAGAGCTGGGTATCGAAACTCCGGAGCACCGCCGCTGAAATATCTTCGGCGCTGGGGTGTTCGCGTCCCGCGGGCTTGCCCGGTCGTTGAAGCGGCAAGCACCAACGCAAAACGGTCCGCAGAGGACCGTTTTTTGCGTTGGAAGCGTGGCGCTTGATCAGCCCTGAGGACGCACAGCCGGGCGTGCAAGCTCGGTCTGCACCTCGACCCAACGACGCACACGCTCGGCGTCCTGCAGGCGGCTCAGCTTGCCGGTGGAGTCCAGGAACACCATGATCAGTTGACGACCCGCCACCTTGGCCTGCATCACCAGGCAGCGACCGGCTTCGGAGATGTAGCCGGTCTTCTGCAGACCGATTTCCCACTCCGGATTTTTGATCAGGCGGTTGGAGTTGTTGTAGTGCAGCGTGCGACGGCCCAACTCGACTTCGTGACCAGGCGAGGTGGACAGACTCCGCAAAATCGGCCGGTCGTGCGCCACCGACACCAGCGTGGCAAGGTCGCGCGCGCTGGACTGGTTCAGGCTCGACAAACCCGTGGGCTCAACATAACGGGTGTCGGTCATGCCGAGCTGCTTGGCTTTGGAATTCATCAAGCGCACGAACTCGCTCAGACCACCCGGGTAGGTGCGTCCCAGCGCATTGGCCGCCCGGTTCTCGCTCGACATCAAGGCCAGGTGCATCATTTCGCCGCGCGACAAGGTGCTGCCCACCGCCAGCCGCGAACTGCTGCCCTTGTAAGTGTCGACGTCGTCCTGGGTGATGGTGATGGGTTCGTTCATGTCCAGGTTCGCATCGGCGATCACCAGACCGGTCATGAGCTTGGTCAACGAAGCAATCGGCAGCACGGCCGCGTCGTTCTTGCTGAACAGCACTTCGTTGGTTTCCTGGTCAATGACCAGCGCGACGCTGGAGTTGAGGTCCAGGCGGTCGCTGCTCGTGCGCAGACCGAGTTGCTCGCCCATGGACAAGCGTGCCGGTGCGGCCACGCGCTCCACGGCGGATTTCACATTCTTCCGGCTCTGGCTTCGAGCGGCCAGCTGGCGGACGGTGGGTTTTTTGCCCGAAGCCATTTGAACCTTGACGCGCGATGAGCTCGTTTTGGCGAGAACTGCCTGTCTGGTGCTGCTCTTGGCCGCCACCACTTTGCGGGTGGGACTCTTGGCCGATGCGGATGTGCGTTTGGCCGGCGCCTTGGCGGACGTCGACTTATGCACTTTTTGCGTCTTGGCGACCTTGGCCGCACTGGTGGCTGCGCTCACCACGGTGGGCAACACGCTCATGCCCACCCAGGCGACGACTGTGGCCGCCAGAACCAGTTTTCGAATGCGAACAACGCCTTGGATCATCACTTCACTCCAGCAACAGGAATTGCGCTGGAGTGAAGTGTATGCACAAAGAAAAAAACTAGCAATATCAATTGCTTGGGAAATTCTCTTAAATGATCGGTCGAACAGGTGCTACTTTTGGTGTCATTTCCAAGGATCAAGACACAGTTTGTCCCAAGCCATTGATTTGAAACAACTTATCCTTGAGCCGCAACCCGGTCGAACTTGCTGTGCAGTTTGTTCAAGGCACTCAAGTAGGCTTTGGCGGAGGCCACGACGATGTCGGGATCGGCCCCCACACCGTTGACGACCCGCCCGCCGTGCTGCAAGCGCACTGTCACCTCACCTTGGCTCTCGGTCGAACCACTTGTGATGGCATTGACCGAATAAAGCACCAACTCGGCGCCGCTCTTGACGTGGTTCTCGATGGCCTTCAGCGAGGCATCCACCGGGCCATTGCCGTCGCTCTCGACCTGCACCTCCTGGCCATCCGCCGTGAACACGACGCTGGCATGCGGGCGCTCACCGGTTTCGCTGCGCTGCTTGAGCGACACGAGACCGTACTGCTCCTTCTCGGCGGTCACGCTCTCATCGCTGCACAACGCCAGAATGTCCTCATCGAAGATCTCGCTCTTTCGGTCGGCCAATTCCTTGAAGGCCGCGAACGCGGTGTTGATCTCGCCTTCGGACTCCATCTCGATGCCCAGATCCTGAAGGCGTTGCTTGAACGCATTGCGGCCACTGAGCTTGCCCAGCACGATCTTGTTGGCAGCCCAGCCCACGTCTTCGGCACGCATGATTTCGTAGGTGTCGCGCGCCTTGAGCACGCCATCCTGGTGGATGCCGCTGGCGTGCGCAAACGCGTTGGCGCCCACCACCGCTTTGTTGGGCTGCACGACAAACCCCGTGGTCTGGCTGACCATGCGGCTGGCCGGCACGATCTGCGTGGCGTCCACGCCCACATCAAGGCCAAAGTAGTCGCGCCGCGTGCGCACCGCCATCACGATCTCTTCGAGCGAGCAGTTGCCGGCGCGCTCACCCAGGCCGTTGATGGTGCACTCCACCTGCCGCGCGCCGCCGATCTTCACGCCAGCCAACGAGTTCGCCACGGCCATGCCGAGATCGTTGTGGCAATGCACGGACCAGATCGCCTTGTCGGAGTTCGGCACACGCTCACGCAAGGTGCGGATGAAGTCGCCGTACAGCTCGGGCACGGCGTAGCCCACGGTGTCAGGGATGTTGAGCGTGGTGGCGCCTTCCTTGATCACCGCTTCCAGCACACGGCACAAATAGTCCATGTCGCTGCGGTAGCCGTCTTCGGGGCTGAACTCGATGTCGTCCACCAGGTTGCGCGCAAAACGCACCGACTGCTTGGCCTGCTCCAGCACCTGCTCGGGTGTCATGCGCAGCTTCTTCTCCATGTGCAGCGCGCTGGTGGCAATGAAGGTGTGGATGCGGGCGCGTTGCGCACCCTTGAGCGCCTCGGCGGCCCGCGAGATGTCGCGGTCGTTGGCGCGGGCCAGCGAACACACGGTGGAGTCCTTGATCACATCGGCAATGGCCTTGACGGACTCGAAATCACCGTTCGAACTGGCGGCAAAACCGGCTTCGATCACGTCCACCTTCAGGCGCTCCAACTGGCGTGCGATGCGCAGCTTTTCGTCCTTTGTCATGGACGCGCCAGGCGACTGTTCGCCATCGCGCAAGGTGGTGTCAAAAATGATCAGTTTGTCGCTCATCTCAATGCTCCAGTGGGATGCCTCGTGGGCAGCGCTTCAAAAAACCCGCAGTCCAAAACAAAAACGGCCCGCTGCGGGTGCAAACGGGCCGTTGTAAGGGAATCGCTCTCGCGTTACCGAACCTGCCCGTGAAGGACACCCAGTAGTAGCGAGATCGAAAATTTGGACATGTGTGGCAATGTAGCACAAAGCCCTCTCACAGGGCCATTGGCATTGGTGATCGGGCCGATGCGCAACTCAATCGTCGTGCAGACCACGCTCGTCTGGTTCGTCGGTGGACGTGCTGATCACGCTGGTCGGGCGTCCCTTGGCCTTGCGCCAGAAATACACCGCATAGCCCGACAAGCCGTAGACCACAAACAGACCGAACAGCACAGTGGGCGGATGGATGTTGATCACCGCGATGGCCAGCGCCACCAGCACGATGGCCGCGAACGGCACGCTCTTGCGCAGGTTCAGCTCCTTGAAACTGTAGAACGGCACGTTCGTCACCATGGTCAGGCCGGTGTAGAGCGTGAGGGCGAACATGAACCAGGTCACGTCCTGCGCTGGAATCTCGAGCTCGGTCATCAGCCAGATGAAACCGGCGACAAGGGCGGCGGCAGCGGGCGACGGCAGCCCCTGGAAGTAACGCTTGTCCACCACGCCGGTGTTGACGTTGAAGCGCGCCAGGCGAAGGGCGGCGCAGGCGCAATACACGAACGCTGCAATCCAGCCCCAGCGGCCCAGGTCCCGCAGAGTCCATTCGTAGGCAATCAGAGCAGGCGCAGCGCCGAAGGACACCATGTCGGAAAGCGAGTCCATCTGCTCGCCAAAGGCACTCTGCGTGTTGGTCATGCGGGCCACACGACCGTCCAGGCTGTCGAGCACCATGGCCACAAAGATGCCCACCGTGGCCAGGTCGTAGCGGCCGTTCATGGCCATCACCACCGAGTAGAAACCGCCGAACAAGGCTGCCAGCGTGATCATGTTGGGCACCATGTAGATGCCTTTGGAACGCTTGGGCCGGTCTTCGTGGTGGGTGTGCTGGGGGTCTGTACCGTCGTGCATGGGGATGTGTTTGGAAGGGTGCCCGAGGACACCCTTGCATGGTGCAAAGGTGCAGTGTACGGCAGTGACCTGGCATGCAAAAACGACAAAGGCCACCGAAGTGGCCTTTGCAGAAGCTGCAACTCGCCGGGGCGAGCGTGCCTACATCAGTTGCGCGTCTGATCCACCAGCTTGTTCTTGGCAATCCAGGGCATCATGGCGCGCAGCTGGGCGCCGACCACTTCGATCTGGTGATCGGCGGTCAGGCGACGACGGGCCGTCATGCTCGGGTAGTTGGTGCGGCCTTCGGAGATGAACATCTTGGCGTACTCACCCGACTGGATGCGCTTCAAGGCGTTGCGCATGGCTTCGCGGCTCTGGGCGTTGATCACTTCAGGACCGGTCACGTACTCGCCGTACTCGGCGTTGTTCGAGATCGAGTAGTTCATGTTGGCAATGCCGCCTTCGTAGATCAGGTCCACGATGAGCTTGAGCTCGTGCAGGCATTCGAAGTAAGCCATCTCGGGCGCGTAGCCGGCTTCCACCAGCGTCTCGTAGCCCATCTTGATCAGCTCGACCGCGCCGCCGCACAACACGGCCTGCTCACCGAACAGGTCGGTCTCGGTCTCTTCCTTGAAGTTGGTCTCGATGATGCCGGCCTTGCCGCCACCGTTGGCCATGGCGTAGCTCAGCGCGAGGTCACGGGCCTTGCCGCTCTTGTCCTGGTGAATGGCGACCAGGTGGGGCACGCCACCACCCTGGGTGTAGGTGTTGCGCACGGTGTGGCCGGGGGCCTTGGGCGCGACCATCCACACGTCCAGATCGGCACGGGGAACGACCTGGTTGTAGTGCACGTTGAAGCCGTGGGCGAAGGCGAGCGACGCGCCCTGCTTGATGTGGGGCGCCACGTTCTGATGGTAGACCTCGGCGATCTGCTCGTCGGGCAGCAGGATCATGACCACGTCGGCCGATTTCACGGCGTCATTGACTTCCATCACGGTCAGGCCGGCTTTGCCGACCTTGTCCCACGAGGCGCCGCCCTTGCGCAGGCCGACCACGACCTTGACGCCGCTGTCGTTGAGGTTCTGTGCGTGTGCGTGGCCCTGGCTGCCGTAGCCCAGGATGGCCACGGTCTTGCCCTTGATCAGGGACAGGTCACAGTCTTTGTCGTAGAAAACTTTCATGGGTTGCTCCGGTTGAAATGTGTTGTTCGGGGGAAGTGAAAACTGGGGGATTGTCTTACACGCGCAGGATGCGCTCGCCACGCCCGATGCCGCTGGCACCGGTGCGCACCGTCTCGAGGATGGCGGAGCGGTCGATGGCTTCCAGGAACGCGTCGTTCTTGGTCTGGTCGCCCGTGAGCTCGATGGTGTAGCTCTTCTCGGTCACGTCGATGATGCGGCCACGGAAGATGTCGGCCATGCGCTTCATCTCTTCGCGCTCCTTGCCCACCGCGCGCACCTTCACCATCATGAGCTCGCGCTCGGTGTAGGAGCCCTCGGTGAGGTCCACCACCTTCACGACTTCGATCAGGCGGTTGAGGTGTTTGGTGATCTGTTCGATGACGTCGTCCGACCCGGTGGTCTGGATCGTCATTCGGGACAGGCTGGGGTCTTCGGTCGGCGCCACGGTGAGCGACTCGATGTTGTACCCACGGGCGGAGAACAGGCCGACCACACGGGACAGGGCCCCGGGTTCGTTTTCCAGCAAGACAGCGATGATGTGTTTCATGTTCGATTCCTCTTTTCGCCGCCCTCCCCCGCGCACGGTAATGCGCAGGCTTGGCGGGCAATAGATTCGTCTGAGGGGATGAAGCAACGGCAGGCCGCCGCTTCGCGGGGGATCAGAGGTCTTCGGAGCCCAGCAGCATCTCGGTGATGCCCTTGCCGGCCTTGACCATGGGGAAGACGTTCTCGGTCGGGTCGGTGCGGAAGTCCATGAACACGGTGCGGTCCTTGAGCTTGCGCGCCTCGCGAAGAGCGCCTTCCACGTCCTGCGGACGTTCGATGAGCATGCCGACGTGGCCATAGGCCTCGGCCAGTTTCACGAAGTTCGGCAGTGCGTCCATGTAGCTGTGGCTGTAGCGACCTTCGTAGTCGATTTCCTGCCATTGGCGAACCATGCCGAGGTACCTGTTGTTCAGCGCCACGATCTTGATCGGGGTGTTGTACTGCAGGCAGGTCGAGAGTTCCTGAATGCACATCTGCACCGAGCCTTCGCCGGTCACGCAGAACACCTCGCTGTCGGGCTTGGCGAGCTTGATGCCCATGGCGTAGGGAATGCCCACGCCCATGGTGCCCAGGCCACCCGAGTTGATCCAGCGGCGCGGCTCGTCAAAGCGGTAGTACTGCGCAGCCCACATCTGGTGCTGACCCACGTCGGACGTGACGTACGTGTCGGCGTCCTTGGTCATGTTCCAGAGCGTTTCCACCACGTACTGCGGCTTGATCACGTCGGTGTTGCCACGGTCGTACTTCAGGCAGTCCTTGGAGCGCCAGGTCTCGATGGTGTCCCACCAGGCGGCCAGCGCCTTGCCGTCGGGCTTGGTGGCGCTCTCGCGCACCATGTTGATGAGCTCGGTGAGCACATCCTTCACATCACCCACG
This sequence comes from Hydrogenophaga sp. RAC07, assembly GCF_001713375.1. Classification (NCBI taxonomy): domain Bacteria; kingdom Pseudomonadati; phylum Pseudomonadota; class Betaproteobacteria; order Burkholderiales; family Comamonadaceae; genus Hydrogenophaga; species Hydrogenophaga sp. RAC07. The sequence continues at coordinate 1,716,331 of NZ_CP016449.1, read as the reverse complement.
ATCGGCACATCCACTTTCACGCGCTTGGAAATGCTCGACGGGTCGATGTCGATGTGGATGATCTTGCGTTCGTTCTGCGCGAAGTGCTTGGGGTTGCCGATCACGCGGTCGTCAAAGCGCGCGCCCACGGCCAGCAACACGTCGCAGTTCTGCATCGCGTTGTTGGCTTCGATCGTGCCGTGCATGCCCAGCATGCCGAGGAACTTGCGGTCCGATGCCGGGTAGGCACCCAGGCCCATCAGCGTGTTGGTGACCGGGTAGCCGAGCATGTTCACCAGCGTGCGCAGCTCTTCGGTGGCGTTGCTCAGCAACACGCCACCGCCGGTGTAGATGTAGGGCCGCTTGGCCGCCAGCAACAGCTGCAACGCCTTGCGGATCTGACCGCCGTGACCTTTGCGCACCGGGTTGTAGGAGCGCATCTCGACCGACTCGGGATAGCCGGTGTAGGGCACCTTGTTGAACGACACGTCTTTCGGGATGTCCACCACCACGGGGCCGGGACGGCCGCTGCGCGCGATGTGGAAGGCCTTCTTCATCACCATGGCCATGTCGCGCGCATCCTTGACGAGGAAGTTGTGCTTGACGATGGGGCGCGTGATGCCGACGGTGTCGCATTCCTGGAAAGCGTCCAGGCCGATCGCGGCTGTGGGCACCTGGCCGGTGACGATCACCATGGGGATGCTGTCCATGTAGGCGGTGGCGATGCCGGTGATGGCATTGGTGACGCCGGGACCCGAAGTGACCAGCGCCACGCCCACGTCGCCGGTGGCACGCGCATAACCGTCGGCCGCGTGAACGGCCGCCTGCTCGTGGCGCACCAGCACGTGCTGGATGGTGTCCTGCTTGTAGAAAGCGTCGTAGATGTGCAGCACAGCACCGCCGGGGTAGCCCCAGATGTACTTGACGCCTTCGGCCTGGAGGGCCTTGACGAGGATTTCTGCGCCGCGGAGTTCTTGGGTGGCGGTGCCGGTGGCGGCAGCGGCCGAGGCCAGTTCGGCCTTGTTGATTTCCATGATGAACCTTTCGAGAATTTCTCTGACGAAATACCTTGGGTGCCTCTTGACCAACCCTTGTGGGGTGGTGTCGAGACTTGAGACCAGTGGACATGAGCGGGCACATACCCCGCCGGACCCTGATCCGTTTGCCGTGTTTTGAAGTGCAGCGCGAATTATCGCACTGCAACACGGGCTTGCGGCTGTGGCCTGGACCGAACGCCCTGAAAAAGTGCAAGCCATGACCGCAATGAGACAATTCAGCCCTGCGCCCCTCGGGCCGAACACCTCACTTCTGCATGTCCGCCACCCTTTCCGATCCGTCCCGCTCCCCCGATGCAGCGTCTCCACCCGAGCTCATGGCGCCTTCGTTGCGCCGGCGCATGGCCTGCTGGCTGTACGAGGGCACCTTGATGTTCGGCGTGGTGTTTCTTGTCGGCGTGCTGTTCACCACCAGCTATCTGCTGTCCTCGTTCACCCAATCCGGCAATGCGCTGGACAACCGCTACCTGCAACAAGCCCTGGTGTTCGTGGCCTTCGGCATTTATTTCGGCTGGTTCTGGGCCAAGGGCCAGACCCTGGCCATGAAGACCTGGCACATCCGCGTGGTCGATCGACACGGCAACGCCTTGACGCAGGGTCGCGCCCTCTGGCGCTACGTGCTTTCGTGGCTGTGGCTGCTGCCACCACTGGCCGTGGCGGGGTGGCTGCAACTGTCGGGGCAGCAACTCTCCGTGCTGCTCGTCGGCTGGGTCGTCATCTGGGCGCTGCTGTCGCGCTTTCATGCCCAGCGCCAGTTCCTGCACGATGCGCTGGCGGGCACCCGCCTCGTGCACTTCAAGCCGGTGGAAGACACCAGCAAACCCCGACGCTGGTGGAGCTGAAACCGTGAGCAACCCTCCCGAGCGTGAACCGGTCAATGCGCAAAAGCTCCGCACAGGCGCGTCCCGCATGTGGCACGCCTTCGGCTATTCGTTGGCCGGCTTGCGTTCCGGCTGGGGCGAGACCGCGTTCCGCCAGGAGGCGCTTGCTGCCGTCGTGATGGTCCCGTTGGCGTTCTGGCTCGGACAGTCCTGGGTGGAAACCGCCCTGCTCGCCGGCTCGGTGATGCTCGTGATGATGGTCGAGTTGCTCAACACCGGTATCGAGACCGCCATCGACCGCATCGGCCCGGAGTGGCACGACCTCTCCAAACGCGCCAAGGACATGGGCAGCGCTGCGGTATTGCTCAGCCTGCTGCTGTGCGCGGGCATCTGGCTGGCGGCGGCCTGGGCCCGCTGGCATTGAACCAACCAGACACGCCATGACAATGCCCGCCTTTTCGCTGTGTGTTTATTGCGGCTCCCGACCTGGAGCCACGCCTGCCTTCGCAGACACGGCACGCGCGGTCGGCCGATGGATCGGCGAACACGGCGGCCAGCTGGTGTACGGCGGTGGGCGCAACGGCCTCATGGGCATCGTGGCCGACGCCACCATGGCGGCGGGTGGCCAGGCCGTCGGCATCATTCCGAAAGCGCTGGTCGAGCGGGAGTGGGCGCACCACGGTTGCACCGAACTGCATGTGGTGGACAACATGCACGAGCGTAAACGGATGATGGCCGACAAGGCCGACGCTTTCCTGGCTTTGCCCGGTGGCATCGGCACGTTTGAAGAATTTTTTGAAGTCTGGGCCTGGCGCCAGCTGGGCTACCACGACAAACCAGTGGGCCTGCTCAACGTGGCGGGCTACTACGACGGCTTGATGGCCTTCATGCGCACCGGGGTGGAGCAGCAGTTCATGAGCGATGCCCAGATGGAATTGATCCGTGTCGGCAGCGATGTTCACGACCTGCTGCCTGAGCTCGTGCAGGCCGCCGGCATGGCGCCGCAAGCCCGCATCGAAGCGATCTAGAACCCGGACCGGGTCAGACCGCGGTTTCGTCTTCCTCGCCGGTGCGGATGCGCACCACACGCTCGACCGAGGTCACGAAGATCTTGCCGTCGCCGATCTTGCCGGTGCGCGCCGCCCGGATGATGGCGTCGACGCAGCGTTCCACGTCGTCGGTCTTCACCACCACCTCGACCTTCACCTTGGGCAGAAAGTCGACCACGTATTCGGCGCCGCGGTAGAGCTCGGTGTGGCCTTTTTGCCGACCGAAGCCCTTGACCTCCGTCACGGTGAGACCGGTCACGCCCTGCTCGGCCAGCGCCTCGCGCACCTCTTCGAGCTTGAACGGTTTGATGACGGCGGTGATCTGTTTCATGCAATGTCTCCAGGGCGGGGCTTGTGGGAAGGTCGTTCCCGATTCATTATGCCCAAGGCCCTCGGCGCTGTTCGTACACTGCGTGCTCAACCCGGACGCACGCTCATGAATACCCACGCCCTGCCCCACCACGTTCCCGTCACCGTCGCGTACCGCGGCGGTCATCCCGAAAACATCCACCATGGTTCGCTGGCCGTGGTGAACGCGCAAGGCCAACTGCTGGCCAGCGTGGGCGACGTGGAGTCGCCGCTCTTCACACGTTCGTCGCTCAAGCCCTTTCAGGCCATGCCGCTGATCGCGCATGCCGCCGAACGTTACGAACTCGGCGACGCCGACGTGGCCCTGCTGTGCGCCAGCCACAGCGGCGAGCCGATGCACGTGGAGCGCGTCGCGGCGCTGCTGGCCAAAATCGGCGCGGGAGAATCCAGCCTGGCGTGCGGCAGCCATGTGCCCTTCTTCTTCGGGGTCAACGGGATCCTGCCGGAGCCCGGTGCCCGCTTCAACCGGCTGCACCACAACTGCTCGGGCAAACACACCGGTATGCTCTTGCTGGCCCACGCACTCGGAGCACCGCAAGGCGGCTATCTCGACAGCGGGCACGCGGTGCAGTTGGAAATCGCCCGCAGCGTGAGCCACTTTTCGGGCGTGCCGGTGGACCAGCTCGTGCGCGGCACCGACGGCTGCAGCGCGCCCAATTACGCCCTGCCCCTGCGCTCGTTGGCGCACGCCTTTGCCCGCCTGACGCTGGAGGAACTTGACCCGGTCTACGGCAAGGCACCGCTGCGCATCGCCCGCGCCATGAGCCGGCATCCCGAGCTGGTGAGCGGCCAGGGCCGAAACGACCTGGCGCTGATGCGCGCCGGACGTGGCGACTGGGTGAGCAAGGTGGGGGCCGACGGCGTGCAGGTGCTCGCGAGCTTCAGCCGCGGCATCGGCATCGCGGCCAAGGTGAGCGACGGGATGTTGCCGCCCTTGATGGTTGCCTTCGTCTCGGCCATGGAGCAGCTGGGCTGGCTTGATGACGACAGCCGCACGGCCCTGGCCAGCCTGATCCCCCCGCCCCTGAAGAACGCCGCCGGCATTGAAGTCGGCGAGATGCGCGCCGTGCTGCAACTGCGCGCGACCTAAGCTCTGTATTTGCTGGTGATGGGATAGCGCCAGTCCTTGCCGAAGCTGCGGTGGGTCACGCGGATGCCCACCGGCGCCTGGCGGCGCTTGTATTCGTTGATGCGGATCAGGCGCACGACCTTGTCCACGTCCGCGCGATCAAACCCGGCGGCCACAATGCTGTCGGGGCTCTGGTCGTTCTCCATGTAGCGCTCGATGATCGCATCGAGCACCTCGTAGGGCGGGAGGCTGTCCTGGTCGACCTGGTCGGGCCGCAACTCGGCGCTCGGCGGGCGCACGATGATGCGTTCGGGAATCGGGTTGGCGCCAGTGCCATACGGGTCGTGCGCATTGCGCCAGCGAGCGAGCTTGAAGACCATGGTCTTGGCTACGTCCTTGATCACCGCAAAGCCGCCCGCCATGTCGCCGTACAGCGTGCAGTAGCCGGTGGCCATCTCGCTCTTGTTGCCGGTGGTCAGCACGATGCTGCCGAACTTGTTGGACAAGGCCATGAGCAGTGTTCCGCGGATGCGCGCCTGCAGGTTCTCTTCCGTCGTGTCCTCGGGCAGGCCGGCAAACTCGATGGCCAGGCTGGCCTTGAAAGCCTCGAACTGTGGCGCGATGCCGATCTCGTCGTAGCGCACGCCCAGGCGCGTGGCCATGTCGCGCGCGTCGATCCAGGAGATGTCGGCCGTGTAGGGCGAGGGCATCATCACCGTGCGCACGCGGTCCTTGCCGAGCGCATCCACTGCGATCGCCAGCACCAGGGCCGAGTCGATGCCACCCGACAGGCCGAGGATGGCGCCGGGAAAGCCGTTCTTGCCCAGGTAGTCGCGCACGCCCAGCACCAGCGCGTGCCACAGGTCGGCCTCGGGGCTGTGCGCGCGGTCGGTATCGGCGGTGATCTGCCAGCTCGCACCCTGCCGCAAGAAGGCAGCGTCGAACAGTGTTTCTTCAAAACTCACCGCACGACCGGCCAAGGCGCCGTCGGCCGCCAGCACGAAGCTGCGGCCTTCGAACACGATCTCGTCCTGACCGCCCACCAAATGCGCGTACACCAGCGGCAGGCCGGTGGCCTGGCAACGCACGCGCATGGCGGCTTCGCGGTCGCCGCCCTTGCCGGCGTGGAACGGCGAGGCGTTGATGACCGCCAGCACCTCGGCACCCGCCGCTTTTGCATCCGCCGCGGGTGCGTCGAACCAGGCGTCTTCGCAGATCAGCAGGCCCACGCGCACGCGCTGGCCGTCGCTGCCGGCCACGTCGAACACGCAAGTCTCGTGACCGGGAACGAAGTAGCGGCGCTCGTCGAACACCTGGTAGTTGGGCAGCTCGCGCTTGGCGTAGGTGTGGGTCACGGCGCCGGCGTGCAGCACGCTGGCGGCGTTGTGCAGATGGGCCACCGACACGCTGCGTTCGCGCCGCTGGCCGGCGGCCACTGCGGGCCTTGCCGGGTGTCCCACCACGATGTGCAGGCCTTTGAGGTGGGCTGTGCCGGTCGCCACGGTTTTGAGGGCATCATCACAGGCATCGATGAATGCTGGCCGCAAATACAGGTCTTCGGCGGCGTAGCCGCACAGGGCCAGCTCCGGGGTCAGCAGCAGGTTGACTCCGCGGGCGTGGGCGGCTTCGGCGGCATCGATCATCTTCCGGGCGTTGCCCGCCATGTCGCCCACCACAAAGTTGAGCTGGGCCACGCAAATGGAAAGAGTCATGGGGTCTGAAATCGTTGCGAAATGGGCCTTGCGCTCGCTGTGTGTCGGAGCTGCAGGTGGGTGAAATCGATTATGTCACCCGGGTCTTTTCGTCCCCGTCGCAGATCGCAGAGTCCGCATGGAACACCCTGCTGGCGCAGGAAGCCGACCCGAGCCCGTTCATGCGCCACGAATACCTGTTGGCCATGCACGAGAGCGGAAGCGCGAAACCCCGCGCGGGCTGGCAAGCGCAGTTCATGACGCTCTGGCGAGGCAACGAACTGCACGCCGCCTGCCCCATGTACCTCAAGAACAATTCCTACGGCGAATACGTGTTCGACTGGGCCTGGGCCAACGCCTATGCGCAGAACGGACTGGACTACTACCCCAAGGCACTGGTGGCGGTGCCGTTCACGCCGGTGCCGGGCGCGCGGTTGCTGGCGCGCGACGCGGCGGCTCGCGCTGCCTTGGTGAAAGCACTGATCCAGCAGGTGCGCGACGAGGACTTGTCATCGGTCCACCTGCTGTTTGCACAAGCACAAGACGTGAAGGCGTGCGAAGACGCCGGCATGATGCTGCGCCACACGGTGCAGTTCCATTGGACAAACGAAGCACTTTCCGCCGAGGGCCTGCCCTCACCCTTCAAGAGCTTCGACCATTTCCTCGCCAGCCTCCAACAAGAAAAACGCAAGAAGATCCGCCAGGAGCGGCGCAAGGTCGCCGAGGCGGGTGTCACGTTTCGCTGGTCGCGCGGCGCCGATATCTCGGATGCAGACTGGGACTTCTTCTACCGCTGTTACGAGCGCACCTACCTCGAACACGGCAACGCGCCCTACCTCAACCGCGACTTCTTCCGGCGCATGGCGCAGACCATGCCGCAGCACTGGCTGCTGTTCGTGGCCGAGCGCGAAGGGCAGGCCATCGCCTGCAGCCTGATCGGCATCGACGAGGTGCAACGTGTGGCGTATGGGCGCTACTGGGGCGCGCTGGAGCGCGTGGATTGCCTGCACTTCGAAGCTTGTTACTACGCGCCGCTGGCCTGGTGCATAGACCACGGCTTCCAGCGCTTTGAAGGGGGCGCCCAGGGCGAACACAAGATGGCGCGCGCCCTGCTCCCGGTCAAGACCACCAGCGCGCACTGGCTGGCCCACCCGTCGTTTGCCGATGCGGTGCAGCGCTTCCTGGAGCGCGAGAACCAGGGCATCGGCCAGTACATGGACCACCTCGCCCAGCGCACCCCGCTCAAGACAGGCCTCGCCGTGCGGGACGTGGCCCCACCCGTGACCGAACTCTGATCCGTCGGTCTGGCTAAACTCGGTCGCCATGGACGAAACCGACGCCTTCTTCACACACAGCATCGTGGGTGCGCCCTTCTCGGTGCTGCTGGGACGCCGTCAAGGCGCCTCGAACGCGTCGACACAAGGACTGGAAGTGTCGCTCGCCAAAGGGAGCGTGGGCCTGAGCGAGGGCTGGCGGAGCTGGGCCGTGCTCGACCACCTCGACACGCCGGCGGGAACACCCCGCCGCAGACCCAAGCGCCTGCGCCGCTGGCTGGAGCGCCACTCACTGATCATCGCCCTGCTGGGCTTGCTGATGTTGCTGGGCAGCGCGGTTTTCTGGGCCATCGTGTGGCTGCCCTCTTCCGGCTGGGTGCCGGCCGCCTGGATGGAGCGCTGGCCATGGAACTGAACACACCGCAGGACACGCTGACCATCGACCCGGTGGCGATGAACGTGGTCAACCGCGTGGCGGTGGGTGGCAGGCTGCACGGCGAACTGGAATTCAACGGCGGGCTGCTGGCGCAGGGTGAGGTGTCGGGTCACATCCGCGTGAATGGCCCACTGATCATCTGGACCGGCGCCGTGGTGCGCGGACGCATCCGCGTGCTGGGCGATCTGTACCTGTTTGGCCACCTGGGCGCTGTCGGCGGCAGCGCGGTGGAGACCAGCCTGGAATGCCAAGGCATGGCCTACGTGGCCAGGAGCGGGGTGTCCACCGGCTCGCTCGCGGCGCGGCGGATGCAACTCTACGAAGGGGCGAGCCTGCGGGGCCCTTTCAAGACCCTGGGACCCGGGGACAACCTGCCGGTGTTGAACGACGTGTTGCCCGACCCCTCGGCGGGCTGATCAGCGTAGGTTCAGCCCTTCTGGGCTTCGTAGGCGGCCATGCCGTCGACGATTTCCTTGTGGGCGGCGTCCTTGCCTTCCCAGCCGATCACCTTGACCCACTTGCCCGGCTCCAGGTCCTTGTAGTGTTCGAAGAAGTGCTGGATGGTGTTCAGGCGCATTGGGTTCAGGTCTTCGGGCTTCTGCCACTGGGTGTAGATGGACAGGATCTTGTCGATCGGCACCGCCAGCACCTTGCCGTCTTCACCGGCTTCGTCCTGCATTTTCAGGATGCCGATGGCGCGGCAGGGCACCACGACACCGGGAATCAGCGGCACGGGTGTGATCACGAGCACGTCGACCGGATCACCGTCGCCCGAGATGGTCTTGGGCACGTAGCCGTAGTTCGTCGGGTAGTGCATGGCCGTGCTCATGAAACGGTCCACGAAGATCGCGCCGGTTTCCTTGTCCACCTCGTACTTGATCGGGTCGGCGTTCATCGGGATTTCGATGATCACGTTGAAGGATTCGGGCACGTTCTTGCCAGCGGTGACGTTGTCGAGGGACATGTTGTTGGAGGAGGTTGGTTGAAAACTGAAGCAGCCGGTGCAGGCCCGCTGCCTTCTGGAGAGGCATCTGGCGTGTCTCATGCGATCTGCACGCCTAGGATTTACCCTGATTTTACTGATTCGAAGCTGACTTACCGGCCCACTTTCACATGCACACCGTGAATTGCCGCTAAATTCGCCGTGTTGGCCAATCGCCCTGTTTCAACGCTGTGCAACGCAGCGCAACCGGCAGCGAGGAAGCAACGCAGCGGGGGCACCCCGGAGGCGTTGCCCCTTCCAAGTCGAAACAACGAGGAGCGATTCAATGGTTGGTCAATCAGCGCTGATATTCGTGTTGGTCTGTGGGCTTGTGGCCGTGGCGTACGGCTTCTGGTCGCGCAGCTGGATTCTTTCGCAGGACGCGGGCAACGCCCGCATGCAGGAAATTGCCGGGGCGATTCAAACAGGTGCTGCGGCGTACCTCGCCCGGCAGTACAAAACGATCACGATCGTGGGCGTGGTGCTCGCGGTCCTCATTGGTCTTTTCCTGGATGGGCTGAGCGCCATCGGTTTTGTGCTGGGCGCGGTGCTCTCCGGGGCGTGCGGCTTCATCGGCATGAACATCTCGGTGCGCGCCAATGTGCGCACTGCGCAAGCCGCCACCAAGGGCATTGGCCCGGCACTCGACGTGGCCTTCCGCGGCGGCGCCATCACCGGCATGCTGGTGGTCGGCCTGGGCTTGCTGGGTGTGGCCGGCTTTTTCTGGTTTCTGGTGGGCAATGGCAACCTGACGCCGGTGAAGAGCCTGGCCACGCTGCTCAACCCCTTGATCGGCTTTGCCTTCGGTTCATCACTGATTTCCATCTTTGCGCGCCTGGGCGGCGGCATCTTCACCAAGGGCGCCGACGTGGGCGCCGACCTGGTGGGCAAGGTGGAAGCGGGCATTCCCGAAGACGACCCACGCAACCCGGCCGTGATTGCGGACAACGTGGGTGACAACGTGGGCGACTGCGCCGGCATGGCGGCCGATCTGTTCGAGACCTACGCGGTCACGCTGATCGCCACCATGGTGCTCGGCGCGCTGATGGTTGCGGCCGCACCCATGCAGGCGGTGCTTTACCCGCTGGTGCTCGGTGGCGTGTCCATCCTCGCGTCGATCGTGGGCTGCTTCTTCGTGAAGGCCAGCCCGGGCATGAAGAACGTGATGCCGGCGCTCTACAAGGGCCTGGCCATTGCCGGCGTGTTGTCGCTGATCGCCTTCTGGTTCGTCACCGCCTGGATCATGCCGGACAACGCCATCACCGCCACCGGCAGCCAGTTGCGCCTGTTCGGTGCCTGCGCAGTTGGTTTGCTGCTGACCGCCGCACTGGTCTGGATCACCGAGTTCTACACCGGCACGCAGTACTCGCCGGTCAAACACATTGCGCAAGCCTCCACCACCGGCCACGGCACCAACATCATTGCCGGCCTGGGCGTGTCCATGCGCTCCACCGCCTGGCCGGTGCTGTTCGTGTGCATGGCCATCGTTGCTGCCTACCAACTCGCCGGCCTCTACGGCATTGCCACCGCCGCCACCGCCATGCTGAGCATGGCCGGCATCGTGGTCGCGCTCGACGCTTACGGGCCCATCACCGACAACGCCGGCGGCATCGCCGAGATGGCCGAGCTGCCCAGCAGCGTGCGCGATGTGACCGACCCGCTGGACGCCGTGGGCAACACCACCAAGGCGGTGACCAAGGGCTACGCCATCGGATCGGCCGGTCTGGCCGCGTTGGTGCTGTTTGCGGACTACACCCACAAGCTGGAAACCTACGGTCACCAGGTCAGCTTCGATCTGAGCGACCCGATGGTGATCGTCGGCCTGTTCATCGGCGGCATGATCCCCTACCTGTTCGGTGCCATGGCCATGGAAGCCGTGGGCCGCGCCGCGGGTGCGGTGGTGGTGGAAGTGCGCCGCCAGTTCAAGGAGATCCCCGGCATCATGGAAGGCACGGCCAAGCCCGAGTACGGCCGCGCGGTCGACATGTTGACCACCGCCGCCATCAAGGAAATGGTGATTCCGTCGCTGCTGCCGGTCGTGGTGCCGATTCTGGTGGGCGTGTTCCTCGGCCCCAAGGCACTGGGTGGTTTGCTCATGGGCACCATCGTCACCGGCCTCTTCGTGGCCATCTCCATGTGCACCGGCGGCGGTGCCTGGGACAACGCCAAGAAGTACATCGAAGACGGCCACCACGGCGGCAAGGGCAGTGAGGCACACAAAGCCGCCGTGACCGGCGACACCGTGGGCGACCCCTACAAGGACACCGCCGGCCCGGCCGTGAACCCGCTGATCAAGATCATCAACATCGTGGCGCTGCTGATCGTGCCGCTGCTGCCGATGGCGGCCTGATCCCGGCCTGCTCGGTTCAAACGGCTCGCTTCGGCGGGCCGTTTTTCTTTTTGACGGCCTCAGCTGGAGCGCTCGCGAGCAGGCGCACCACCGCGCTGGCACTTGACGTGAGCCGCTCCAGTTGCGCGGCGTCGCCCCGCTCGATGGCCTGCAACACCAGTTCGTGGATGCCTCCCACGGCCGCCATCGCCATGGTGGGCGTGAGCACCGATTCCTGCGCGTTGATCGTCTCCAGCATGTAGTCGGCCAGGTGCTGCATCACTTCGCGGCGCACGGTCGCACCGGCGGGGCCGAGGTGGTGGATTTCAACGAACAGCATGCGGATGAGTTGCGGCCCGGCCGCGAGGTGCGCGAGGTAAGCGCCCAGTGCGTGCTCCACCTGGTCTTGCCAGGGCCGCCCGGGCTGCACCGACTCGCGCAGCGTGCGCAGGGCCGAGGCGCTGGCGGCTCGGTAGAGCTCGAGAAAGCACGCATCCTTGTCGGGAAAGTGCTCGTAGAAGGTGCGCTTGGACACCCCTGCTGCGGCCACCACCGCGGCAATGGAGGTGGCCGCGAGCCCTTGCTCGGCAGCCACGCGTGCCATGGCCTGCAGCAGGCGCGCCCGGTGTTCGGTCGAGGCGTCATGGGCGCCGGGGGTGTTCTTCAACTTCATGTGCCGCAATCTTAGGCGCTCAGCCTTGACAGACGTCGCGTCGGCGCGCAATATCGACGCTCTTGGTACCGTCCCGTACCAACTCGCTCACACCATCCCATCCTGCCCCATGACCACCCTCACCGTCCGCCGACTGCTGATCGATCTGGAACAACCAGTGGCGCGCCACTGGTGCGCCAACGACCCGTTTCTCACCGCGTGGTTCAACGCCCTGTCGATGAGTTTTCCGGTCGGTGAGCAGTTTTTCCTGGACTCGGTGCGCCACGGCGCCAAAGGCCTGCCGCCAGAGCAGCAGGCCGCATGGCAAGCCGAGGTGCAGGGGTTCGTGGGCCAGGAGGCCACGCACCGCCGCATCCACGCCTTGTTCAATGCGCAGATCGAACAGCACGGGCTGGTGAACCACTGGGGGCCACGCATCGAGAAACGCATGAAGGTGCTCGATGGCGCCGACCCGCGCCACCACCTGGCCATCACCGCCGCCAACGAACACTTCACCGCCCTGTTCGCCGAGTGGATGCTCTCGCACGCCGACGTTTTCAAGGACACCGAGCCGCGCCTGAAGAACCTCTGGCTCTGGCACAGCGCCGAAGAAGCCGAGCACAAATGCACTGCGTTCGACCTCTACCAGGCCCTGGGTGGCAGCCACAGCTGGCGCGTGAGGTGGATGCGCCGCGTCACCGTGTTCTTCCTCACCGATGCCATGCGCCAGACGGTGCACAACCTGCACAAGGACGGCACCTTGTGGCAGTGGTCCACCTGGCGCAGCGCGGCCCGCCATTTGCTCGGGCGCGACGGTCTGCTCAGCAGCAGCTTCAAACCCTGGCGCGCGTATTTCCGGCCCGATTTCCACCCCAACCAGCAGTCGAGCGAACTCTCGAGCAACTGGCTCGACAACAACGCCGGGCAGTACACGCGCGTTGGGGCGGGTTGAGCCCACGGCCCCCGCGCTACCCCGAGGGGTGTCGCCGATAATGGAGACATGTCCGAACGTGTCATTCCCCTGATCGATCAGCGCCTCGTCAACACCGTGGCGCGCATCCCTTCCACACCGGTGGCACCCACAGGCCTGCTCGGCGATGCGCTGGGCCGCCCGCTGCGCGACCTGCGCATCAGCGTGACCGACCGATGCAACTTCCGCTGCAGCTATTGCATGCCCAAGGAAATCTTCGACAAGGACTATGCCTACCTGCCGCACAGCTCGTTGTTGACCTTCGAGGAAATCACCCGTGTGGCCACCCAGTTCGTGGCACACGGCGTGCAGAAGATCCGCCTCACGGGTGGTGAGCCGCTGCTGCGCAAGAACCTGGAAATCCTGATCGAACAACTGGCGGCGTTGCGCACCCTTGAGGGACAGCCGCTCGACATCACGCTCACCACCAACGGCTCGCTGCTCAAGCGCAAGGCTGCAGCGCTCAAGGCCGCGGGCCTTCAGCGTGTGACCGTGAGCCTGGACGCACTGGACGACACCATCTTCCGCGCCATGAACGACGTGGACTTTCCCGTGGTCGATGTGCTGGAGGGCATTGAGGCCGCGCAGGCCGCGGGCCTGGGGCCGATCAAGGTCAACATGGTGGTCAAGCGCGGCACCAACGACCATCAAATCCTGCCGATGGCGCGCCATTTCAAAGGCACGGGCATCGTGTTGCGCTTCATCGAATACATGGACGTGGGCGCCACCAACGGGTGGCGCATGGACGAGGTGCTGCCGAGCGCCGAGGTGGTGCAGCGCATCCACCGTGAGATCCCCCTGGTGCAACTCGGTGCGGCTGCGCCGGGCGAGACCGCCGAGCGCTGGGGCTATGCCGACGGCTCTGGCGAAATCGGCGTGATCAGCAGCGTGACCCAGGCCTTCTGCAGCGACTGCAACCGCGCGCGCCTGTCCACCGAAGGCCAGCTCTATCTGTGCCTCTTCGCCAGCCAGGGCCACGACCTGCGCCCGCTCATTCGCGGCGGCGCCACCGACGAACAACTGGCCGGTGCGATCGCGGCCATCTGGCAGGGGCGCAGCGACCGGTACTCGGAACTGCGCGCCAGCCTTCCCCCCGACTCCTCCACCGGAACCCGACGCGTCGAGATGAGCTACATCGGCGGTTGATCAAATGCCCCCCTGCGCCGCTTCGCGTCTTCCCCCCGGGAGGACCACGCCTGTGGCCCGGCAAAGCCGGTTCCACGGCGTGTGCCGGGCAAGACACCACTTTGATCGGAACGACTTTTGATCCACACCAACGAAATCACAGGCTTGGTCCTGGCCGGGGGCCGCGGCTCCCGCATGGGCGGGCTCGACAAGGGCCTGCAGAACTTCAACGGCACGCCGCTGGCGCTGCACACGGTCTTGCGCCTGCAGATGCAGGAAGGCGAGCTGGTGGGCGAACTCATGCTCAACGCCAACCGCAACCTGGCCGCCTATGAAGCGTTTGGTGCGCCGGTGTGGCCCGACACCATGAGCGACTTCGCCGGACCCTTGGCGGGCTTCATGACCGGTCTGGAGCGCTGCGAGACGCCCTACATGCTCACCGTGCCTTGCGACACACCGCTGTTCCCGTTCGACCTCGCCCGGCGACTGGCCAAGGCTTTTGATGACGAGGGCACCGAGATCGCCATGGCGGCTGCGCTGGAAGAGGATGGACAGTTGCGCCCGCAGCCTGTGTTCTGCCTGATGCGCGTCGAGTTGCTGGAGAGCCTGGTGGCCTTCACGCAGGCTGGTGGTCGCAAGATCGACAAATGGACCGCGCAGCACAAGACCGTGATCGTGCCGTTCAACCAGCCCGGCGACGACCCACGCGCCTTCCACAACACCAACACCCTGGCCGAACTGCACACGCTGGAAAAAGGCTGACGCCATGAAGACGATCGAACAGATCGCGGCCAAACTGCAGGGCTACGACCCACAGGCCCTGAGCGCCGACCGCGTCAACGAATTCCTGGCCCAACTGGTGCAGCCCGTCACCGCCACCGAAGAAGTGGGCGTGTTCGACGCACTCGACCGCGTGCTGGCCGTGGATGTGACCTCACCCATCAGCGTGCCACCCCACGACAACTCGGCCATGGACGGCTTCGCGTTCGACAGTGCGCTGCTTCAACCTGGCCAGACTCTGAAGCTGCGCGTTGCCGGCACGGCCTTCGCCGGCAAGGCCTGGGCGGGCTCCCTGCAAGCCGACCAGTGCCTGAAGATCATGACCGGCGCCATCATGCCGGCCGCGCTCGACACCGTGGTGCCACTGGAGTTTGTCAAAGTTGATGGCGACATGGTCGAGATACCTCCCCGTGTGGTGAAGGCGGGCGACAACCGCCGCCTGCTCGGCGAAGACCTGATGGCCGGACAAGCTGCATTGCGCAAAGGTCAAACCCTCGGCCCCGCCGCGCTCGGCCTGATCGCCAGCCTGGGCTTGCCCACGGTCACCGTGTTCCGCCGTATCAAGGTGGCCTACTTCTCCACCGGTGACGAGATCCTGACGCTGGGCGAGCCGATCCGCGAAGGCGCGGTGTTCGACAGCAACCGCTACACCGTCTTTGGTCTGCTCAAGCGAATGGGTGTGGACGTGATCGACATGGGCGTGGTGCGCGACGAACCCGCCTTGCTCGAAGCCGCCTTCCGCAGCGCTGCGCAACAGGCCGACGCGATCATCACCAGCGGCGGCGTGAGCATGGGCGAGGCCGACCACACCAAGGCCATGATGAAGCAACTGGGCGACGTGGCCTTCTGGCGCATCGCCATGCGACCCGGGCGTCCCATGGCGGTGGGCCGCATCACGGAGAACGGGAAGTCGTCGGTTCTTTTTGGACTGCCCGGCAATCCGGTGGCGGTGATGGTCACCTTCCTCGCGTTCGTGCGCCCTGCCCTGCAACGGCTCATGGGCGGCACGGCCACGCCGCCGGTGTTGTTGCAGGCGCACTCGCTCGAGCCACTGCGCAAGAAGCCCGGGCGCACCGAATACCAGCGCGGCACCGTCAGCCGTGCGGCCGACGGTTCGCTCGCGGTCCGCACAACCGGCAATCAGGGCTCGGGGGTTTTGAGCTCCATGGTGGAGGCCAATGGTCTGATCGTCCTGCACCACGCTCAAGGCAACGTTGCTGTTGGCGACGCGGTGGATGTGATGATGTTTTCCGGGGTGGTCTGAGTCTTCTCCCACCTGTGGTTGCGGTCATCGTCGACCCTGGGGCGCTTGGCGGAACTCACTCACGAGCCCTCGAAAACCTCACTTGGCAGGCACAGCCTCAACATGCCCATCCACAGGCACAGGAGGTTGATGCGACTTCATGCGCGACAACAGCGAATACATGGTCGGCACCACAAAGATGGTGAGCAAGGTGCCCACGCTCATGCCACCCACGATCACCCAGCCGATCTGCTGACGGCTCTCGGCACCCGCGCCGCTGGCCAGCGCCAACGGTATCGCGCCCAGCACCATGGCGCCAGTGGTCATGAGGATGGGGCGCAAACGCAGCGCCGCCGAGCGCTTCACCGCCTCCAGTTTCTCCACACCCTGCTCGCGCAACTGGTTGGCGAACTCCACGATCAGGATGCCGTGCTTGGTGATCAGACCCACCAGCGTGATCAGTCCGATCTGGCTGAACACGTTGAGCGTGCCTCCGGTGAACTTGAGCGCCAGCAAGGCCCCCAGCATGGACAACGGCACGCTGAGCATGATGATGAAAGGATCCACAAAACTCTCGAACTGGGCTGCGAGCACCAGGTAGATGAACAGCAGCGACAGCACGAACACGATCGCGAGTGAGCCGGACGAATTGCGGAACTCGCGGCTCTGGCCGTTGAGGTCGGTCGTGTAGCCCGCGGGAAGCAGCTCGCGCGCCGTGGCGTCCATGAAGTCCAGCGCCTCGCCCATCGAGTACTCGGGCGACAGGTTGGACGTGATGGAGGCGCTGCGGCGCTGGCCGAAGTGGTTGAGCTCGCGCGGCACCACCACCTCGCGCGTGGTCACCAGCGAGGCCAGCGGGATCATGGCGTCGCCACGACCTCGCACGAAGAGGCGGTCGATGTCTTCGGGCGTGCTGCGGTTGGCCGAGACCATCTGCACCACCACGTCGTACTGTTCACCATCGCGCTTGTAGCGCGTCACGGTGCGCCCACCCAGCATGGTTTCCACTGTTCGGGCGATGGCGTCCACCGTCACACCCATGTCGGCTGCTCGCTCGCGGTCCACGTCCATGCGGATTTCGGGTTTGTTCAGGCGCAGGTCGGTGTCCACCTGCACAAAGCCCGGGTTCTGCGCAAGCTTGTCCTGGAACTGGCGCACCACGCGCGAGAGGTTTTCATAGCTGTCGCCGGTCACGATCACATAGTTGATCGGCCGCTCGCGAAAGCCCTGGCCCAGCGAAGGTGGCGTGATGGGAAACGCGCTGATGCCGGGCAAGGCGGCAATCCTGGGGGCGAGTTCGCGGGCGATGTCCATGGTCGTGCGGTCCCGCTCTTCCCACGACTTGCCACGCATGATCACACTGCCCTGCGCCACCGAGGGGTTGCCCACGATGGTGAAGATGCGCTCGAACTCGGGGATGTCCTGGCCCATGCGTTCGATGGCTTCGGCGTACTTGCGGGTGTAGGCCAGCGTGGCGCCGTCGGGCCCGTTGATCGAGGCCAGCACCACGCCACGGTCTTCCATGGGCGCGAGTTCCTGGCGCGTGCTCTGCAGCAGCAACCAGCTGCCGGCCGCACTGGCCAGCATCACCGCCACCACCAGCCATCGCACGGTCAGCGTCCATCCCAGCAGTCGGGTGTAGCCGTCGCTCAGCGCGGTGAGGCGGCGCTCCATGAAGCTGTCGAAACGTCCCGGGCTGGGGTTGTGCCTGAGCAGCTTGGAACACATCATCGGCGAGAGCGTGAGCGCAACGAAGCCCGACACCACGACCGCACCCGCCAGCGCCAGCGCAAACTCGGCAAACAGCCGACCGGTGCGCCCGGGCGTGAAGGCCAGCGGCGCGTACACCGCGGCCAGGGTCAGCGTCATGGCCACCACGGCAAAACCGATCTCGCGCGCGCCCTTGATGGCGGCCTCGAAGGGTTTCATGCCCTCTTCGATGTGGCGGTAAATGTTCTCCAGCACCACGATGGAGTCGTCCACCACCAGGCCAATGGCCAGCACCAGCGCCAGCAGCGTGAGCGTGTTGATCGAAAAGCCGAACAGCGCCATCAGCGCGAAGCAGCCGATCAGACTGACCGGGATGGTCACCAAGGGAATGATGGACGCCCGAAACGTCCGCAGGAACACGAAGATCACCAGCGCCACCAGCACCGCGGCCTCCGCGATGGTGGTGTACACGGCCTTGATCGAGCGATCGATGAAGATCGAGTTGTCGTTGGCCACTTCCACCTGCACGCCTTCGGGGAGGTCGGCCACGATGCGCGGCAGCATGGCCTGCACGCCGGCCGACAACTCCAGCGGGTTGGCGGTGGACTGGCGGATCACGCCCAGCGAAATGGCCTCGCGCCCGTTGTAGCGCACCGAAGTGCGCTCGTTTTGTGGCGCCTGCTCGACGCGGGCCACATCGCCGATGCGGATGGTCTGGCCGTTCACGGTGCGCACGCCGATCTCTCGAAACTGCTCCGGCGTCTGCAGGTCGGTCGCCGCGGTCACATTGAATTCGCGCTGCGCACTCTCGATGCGGCCGGCCGGCACCTCGAGGTTGGAGCGGCGCAAGGCATCTTCCACGTCCTGCACGGTCAGGTTGTAGGCGGCCAGCCGGTCGGCATCGAGCCAGATGCGCATGGAGTAACGCCGCTCGCCGAAAATGCGCACGTCCGCAGCACCCGGCGCCGTTTGCAGGCGCGGTTTGACCACCCGGTTGGCCAGGTCGCTGAGTTCCAGCGAGGTCATGGCGTCGGAGGTGAGCGCGAGCCAGATCACCGGCTGCGCATCGGCCTCCACCTTGGCGATCACCGGTTCGTCCACATCCTGCGGCAGGCGCTGGCGCACGCGGCTGACCTTGTCGCGCACGTCGGCCGCGGCCGAGTCGGGGTCGCGCTCCAGCTTGAAGCGCACCGTGATCTGGCTCTGCTCCTGGCGGCTGATGGACGTGATGATGTCCACCCCCTCGATGCCCGCGAGCGAGTCTTCCAGCACCTTGGTGACCTGGGTTTCAATGACTTCACTGGACGCTCCGCCAAACGTCGTGCTCACCGTGACGTTGGGCTCGTCGATGCGCGGGTACTCGCGCACGGTCAGGCCGTTGAAGGCGACAAACCCCACCAGCAGGATCAGCAGCGACAACACGGTCGCAAACACCGGACGCCGGATGGAAATTTCAGGCAGTTGCATGGGGTGTCCCTCGGCTCAGGGTGTCAGGGCGTGGCGGGCTTGGGCGCCGGTGCGGCGACATCGTTGGTGCTGGCCATGTTGACCACGCGCACCGCGGTGCCGTCGCGCTGCAGGCGCTGCTGGCCGGCCACCACCACCGTGTCGCCCGCGGCCACACCCTTGACGATCTGGACCTCGGCCCCCCGGCGCACACCGGGTTCAACCTCGACGCGGCGCGACACCAGTTTCTTCGCGTCGCCCTGGCCCTGCTCGTCGAGCAGAAACACATACTGCTTGCCACCCTGGGGCACCATGGCCTCTTCGGGCACCACCAGCGCTGCATCGTTCACCGAGAAGACGATCAGCACCCGTGCAAACATGCCTGGGCGCAGGTCGGCGCCCGACGTGCGCGGCATGACCGCACGCACCGAGATCGAGCGCCCGTTGGCATCCAGCAGCGGGTCGACCGCGAGCACCTGCGCCTCGAAGGTCTTGCCCGGCAAGGCGTCGAGCTGCACCTGCACGCCTTGCCCTGAAGCGATGTTGCTCTGGTAACGCTCGGGCAGGCGGAAATCCACCGTCAGCAGCGAGGTGTCTTCCAGGTTCACCAGGTCGTCGCCATCGCCCACAAACTGGCCCAGGTTGATGCTGCGCAGGCCGACGGTGCCGTTGAACGGTGCGGTGATGCGCATGCGCTGCATGCGCGCCGTGGCCAGTGCCACTTGCGCTTCAGCCACCTGCAGGTTGGCCTGGCTTTCTTCCACCACCCGCGTGGCCACGAAGTTCTCGGCCACCAGTTCCTGGTTGCGTTTGAGGTTGGCGCGGGCGATCGACAACTGGGCCTGCGCCTGGCTGAGCTCGGCGCGCTGCAAGGTGTCATCGAGCTGCACCAGCAACTGTCCGGCCTTGACCTGCGCACCGTCGGCAAACGCGATGCGGGCCACACGGCCGCTCACCTCGGGTTTGAGGGTGACACTCTGGCGCGAGCGCAGCGTGCCCACCGCCTGGGCATCGTCCTGCAGCCGAACAGCCTTGACCCGGGTGACCTCGACGCCAGGCGTATTGCCACCGGCTCGCGCGCCCCCGGTGGGAGCGGCGCCCGCCGTTGCGGTGGGCGCTGCGGGCTTGTTCTGCAGCCACCAGGCCGCGCCGGACGCCAGGCCGATGCCTGCGATCGCCACCAGCACATAGATCGATTTCTGGGCCATGGTTGTTTCTGAAGAGGGTCAAACGAGGCATGTGGCAGGCCAGCAATCCACATGCCAGCCCATCGATCGCATGCTCACAATCCGACAATGTAGCAGTGCAGAGCGGGGGTCAGGGCGCGAAGTTCCCTTCGCCCCTCACCCCGGTCGGACCTTCTTCACGAAGGCACGCCCCGGTTGGCCAGGGCGTCCGCGCGCTCGTTGCCCGGGTCGCCGGCATGGCCTTTCACCCAGTGCCATTCGATCTGGTGGATGCCGCCGTGCACCAGCGCGTCCAGCCGCTGCCAGAGGTCGGCGTTCTTCACCGGCTGTTTGGCGGCGGTGGTCCAACCCTTGCGCTTCCAGCCGTGGATCCATTCGGTGATGCCTTTGCGCACGTACTCGCTGTCCAGAAACAGCGACACGCGGCACGGCCGCTTGAGCGCCGTCAGGGCTTCGATCACCGCGGTCAGCTCCATGCGGTTGTTGGTGGTCTCGCGCTCCCCGCCCCAGAGTTCCTTCTCGTGCCCCTCGGACTTCAAAAAAACGCCCCAGCCGCCAGGCCCGGGATTGCCTTTGCAGGCACCGTCGGTGTAGATCACCACATGGTTCAAAACGCTCACTCCAGACAACAATTGAAAGAGAAAAATTTCAGCGCCGGTTGGCCACCGGCACAGGCGCGGGCGACGGGGAGCGCCGGGGCTTCCAGGCCGGACCCAGCAGGCGCATGCCGCGCACGCGCTTGACCGCGACCACAAAGTACACCGCACCGAAAATGGGCCACCAGCGGGCACCGGCGCGGTCCATCCACGCGGTGCGCTGCAGCCACTTGTCGGTCTTCATCGCCGGGCGGTAGCAGCCGTAGCGGTCGGACTCGAGTTCAAAGCTCAACAGCTGGAGCCAGTCGCGCAGACGCCAGGGACCGATGAAGTCGCCCGCATCGGGCAGGAACAGGTTGGAAGCACCCAGCACCGACAAGCCCATGCGCTCGCACAGCCTCGCCCGGCCCTGACGCAGACCCCACAGGCTGCCAGGGTTGAAACCCGAGATGACCACGCGGCCTTCGGGCACCAGCACACGCTCCACCTCGCGCAGCACCTGGTGCGGATCGGCGCTGAGTTCCAGCGTGTGAGGCAGCACCACCAGGTCGAGGCTGGCGGCGGGAAAAGGCAAGGCCGCCGCGTCGGTGATCAGCGCAACCTTCATCGCTTGCAGTGCCTCAGCATCACCGCCGACACGGTTGCCGCCCGGCGCCCAGGCCTCCACCTGCGTGGGCAGCAAGGCCTCGGGCAAAGCCAGCCAGCGGTGCGGCATGCGGTTGGCCTGCAGGGCCTGCAACTCGGGCAGACCAAGTTGCAGCGCGTTGTAGCCAAACAGATCGGCCACCGCCAGGTCGAACTGGGTCTGCTCCCAGCCCAACAGGTACTGGCCTGGCGGGGTCTGGAACCATTCGGTCAAACCTGTCAATTTTTCGGGCATGGGAGGTGTCAAGCGGGCAATGAAACAGGCGAAGTCTGCGACACTGCAAGCCTTCGGGCAAACCCCCGCACTCTACACGCCAGAACCCCTGCGACGCACCCTTCGATCCATGGAACTCTTTCCTCTGCCGGCCTTCAGCGACAACTACATCTGGACCCTCCACAACGGCCAGCGCGCGCTGGTGGTGGACCCCGGCGAGTCCGACGGTGTGCTGGCCTGGCTCGCCCAGCACGGCCTGCAGCTCGACACCATCCTGATCACCCACCACCACGCCGACCACACCGGCGGCGTGGCCGCGCTGCGCGAGGCCACCGGCGCCCGCGTGATCGGCCCGGCGTACGAGCCCATGCCCGAGCCGCTGGAGCGTGTGGGCGCCGGCGAACACGTGGACGTGCTGGGCCTGCGCTTCGAGGTGATCGAGGTGCCGGGCCACACCGCCGGGCACATTGCCTTTTACGCGGCCGAAGCCGAAGGCACACCGTTGCTGTTCTGTGGCGACACGCTGTTTTCGGGTGGTTGCGGCCGCTTGTTTGAAGGCACACCGGCGCAGATGCTGGACTCCCTGACCCGGCTGGCGGCCCTGCCCTCGGACACGCGGGTGTGCTGCACCCACGAGTACACGCTGTCCAACCTCAGGTTCGCGCAGGCCATCGAGCCCGACAACATCGACCTCACCGCTTACACACGGCGCTGCCAGGAGCAGCGTGCACTGAACTTTCCCACCCTGCCCAGCTCCATCGGGCTGGAGAAACGCATCAACCCCTTTCTGCGCACCGCAGAAGCGGCCGTGGTGCGGTCGGCCCGGGCCCACGAGCCGGCCACCACCACCGACGCTGTGTCGGTCTTTGCCACCTTGCGGACCTGGAAAAACAACTTCAAATGACCCAAGCCTGCGCCTCGCCTCCCTGCTCTCTTCCTTCCATCCGCCAGCCACGCTGGCATGTCGCCGCAGCACTTGCCCTTGGCCTTTTTCTCGCCGGTTGCGCCACCGTGGACACCGGCTCGACCGGCGGCCCTTCGTCGGCGGGCGAGCCCGTGTCGAGTGCCCCCAGCGCCCCACGCCTGCCCTCGTACCGCCTGCCGGGCAACATTCCGCTGAGCGACATCGGCGTGGCCGACACCAGCGTGCCGCCGGTGGCGTCGCTCGCCGCACCAGCCGACCTGTGGGAGCGCATTCGCCGTGGCTTCGCCATGACCGACCTGGACAACGACCTCGTGCGCGATCAGGAGCGCTGGTACGCCACGCGCCCCGACTACATCCAGCGCATGACCGAGCGCTCCAGCCGCTACCTGTTCCACATCGTCGA
The DNA here is from genome assembly GCF_001713375.1 of Hydrogenophaga sp. RAC07. Lineage (NCBI taxonomy): Bacteria > Pseudomonadati > Pseudomonadota > Betaproteobacteria > Burkholderiales > Comamonadaceae > Hydrogenophaga > Hydrogenophaga sp. RAC07. The sequence continues at coordinate 1,693,381 of NZ_CP016449.1, read as the reverse complement.
GGAAATCGAGCGCCGCAACATGCCCATGGAGCTGGCACTGCTGCCCTTCATTGAAAGCGCGTTCAATCCACAAGCCGTGTCCAGCGCTCGCGCTGCGGGCATGTGGCAGTTCATGCCCGCCACCGGCCAGTCGTTCGACCTGAAGCAGAACGCCTTCCGCGACGACCGCCGCGATGTGCTGGCTTCCACGCGTGCTGCACTCGACTATTTGCAGCAACTCCACCGCCGCTTTGGCGACTGGCACCTCGCGCTGGCCGCCTACAACTGGGGTCAAGGCAATGTGAACCGCGCGATCACCAACAACCAGCGCCAGGGCCTGCCCACCGGCTACCTGGACATCAACATGCCGCTCGAAACACGCACCTACGTGCCCAAGCTGCAGGCGGTCAAGAACATCATGGCCCGGCCCCAGGCGTACAACGCCACGCTGCCCCTGATCGGCAACCACCCGTTCTTCGACACCGTCACGCTCGACCGCGACATCGATGTGGCCGTGATCGCGCGTCTGGCCGAGGTGAGCGAGGCCGATTTCCGCGCGCTCAACCCATCACTGAAACAGCCGGTGGTGATGGCGTCCGGCACGCCCAATATCCTGCTGCCCTGGGACAACGCGGTCATCTTCCAGAACAAGCTGAGCACCCACACCGGGCCGTTGGCGAGCTGGACCGCCTGGGTTGTGCCCAGCACCATGACGGTGGCGCAGGCCGCCGACCGCGTGGGCATGAGCGAATCCGAATTGCGCGAGGTCAACAACATTCCTCCACGCATGAGCCTGCGCGCGGGCTCCAGCCTGCTGGTGCCGCGCACCGGCCAGCGCAACAGCGATGTGCCGCTGCACGTCGCCGACAACGCCCGGCTCAACCTGGAGCCCGACGTGGTGTTGCGCCGTTCGGTGGTCAAAGCCCGCAAGGGCGACACCCTGGCTCGCCTGGCGCAGCGTTATGGCGTCAGCGCCGTAAGTGTGGCGGGCTGGAACAAACTGGCGGTGAATGCCGCGCTCAAGCCTGGCCAGCAGGTGACGCTGATGCTGCCCAAGCGGGTGTCGTTGGCCTCTGGCGGCTCCAGCTCGAAGAAGCAGGCAGCGACTTCCGGCAACACGCGCAAGGTGGCCAAGAGCGCGAGCAAACCCACCAAGGCAAAGGCCACGGCTGTGGCCAAGAAAAAGTCCACCACCAAGTCGGCTTCATCCAGCAGCGCCAAGACGCGCGTGGCGTCCACCGCCAAGGCCGAAAAGAGGCCTTGATCCAGCGGGCCTCAGGCCCGAAAACGCGCCTTGGCCTTGCGTGCGAACACGTTGGTGTAGGTGGCGAGCAGGTTGAACCGTTCCATCGAGCCAGGCTCGTCGAACTGGGCCACGAGGCGGGCTGCGATCTCCGGCCCTTCCTGAGGCATCACACCATCAGGTGACCACGCCTCGCGCGCCCGGTTGAACGCCGCCACATAGAGCGAGCGATCGCCCTGGAAGAACCGCTCGGGCACCACCTTGATGATGTCGGATGGCCCCGCCGTCTGCAGCCACTTGAGCGCGTGCACCATGGCGTCGGTCATCGACTGGCTGGCGCGCGGAAACTGGCTGAGGAACTCGCTGGTGGCGCACAGGCAGGCCGATGGCATGGGCCCGCCGAACACATCGGCATTGCCGCGCACGCTGCGTGTATCGGCCACCATGCGCAATTCACCCGCCTGCTCCAGCTGCGTGATGGTCGGGTCGGTGTAGCTGATGGCATCAATCGCGCCGTTGCGGAACGCGGAAATGGCGGCCCAGGCATTGGGCATGGCGACAAACTGCACGTCGTTGGTCTTGAGCCCGCCGCGGCTCAAGACCGCGCGCGCCACCCGGTGCGCGGGCGTTCCGAAATCCTGCACACCCACCCGCTTGCCGCGCAGGTCGCGCAGTTCCCGGTAGTGCCCCATGGTTTTGGTCGACACGCCCACCACGATCTGCGGCGTTCGCCCCTGCAACACAAACGACTGCAAGGCCTGGCCCCGCATCTGCCCGGCGATGGTGCTGCTGTAGGTGCCCGACACCGCGTGTGCGGCACCCGAGACGAGCGCCTGCAGGGCCTGCGCTGCATCGGGAAAATCACGCACCTCGACGTCCAGACCCTCGCTGGTGAAATAACCCAGCCGGTCGGCAATGGTCAGGGGCAGGCAGGAGAAATCGAGGCGGTTGTCCACCGCAATCACCAGCTTGGGCGCACTGCGTGGAGCCGGCGCATTGGGTGTGGGCGCCGGCGATGATGCGGGTTGGGCGCGCGCATCCGGCAGCCCCGCCGACAGGGCCATCGCCGCCGCCACTCGCCCCCAATCTCTCCGATTCAACATGCCCGAACATCCTCTCTGTATTGCTTTATGAATACAGAGAGACTAATTTGCGAAGAAACAACCCGCATCGGGACCATTCCCGAGCGGGTTTGTACGGAGCGATTTCAGGGTATTTTTTGCAAGCCGATGTAACGGCTCCAACAGGCGCCGCGCTTCAGGCAAACAGGATGGCGATGTTCGCCACCAGCGCAAGCGTCCACAACACACTGCGCACCGTGGCCAGGTCGGCCACGTACATCATGATGTAGAGCAGGCGCAGCACGATGTAGAGGAAGGCCAGCACGTCCAGCCGCAGCTGCGAGGCGCCGAGCTGGTGCGCAATGATCACCGCGCCGATGAAAAACGGCAGCGCCTCGAAGCTGTTGGCCTGCGCTGCGTTGGCACGGGCGCGCCAGTCGGTCTGTTTGGCGAGCCACTGGCGCGGATGGTGGTTGTCGTAGCCGCCCTTGCTTCTGGGGGTGCCGAACATGCCCCACTTGGCCAGCCCCGCGCACACGATGGGCAACAGCGATGCCACCAGCACGCACCAATAAGCCACGGTCAGTCCCGCCAGTTTCATGGGTTGGTTCTTTCAAGAAAGGGAATCGCTGTGGCTCAGCGCCGATCCACCAGCGCGTGGGCAATGGTGCCCAGATCCACGTATTCGAGCTCACTGCCCACCGGCACGCCGCGCGCCAGCCGCGTCACCTGCACCCCGCGCCCCTTGAGCGCCTGGGCGATCACGTGTGCGGTGGTCTCGCCCTCGGCGGTGAAGTTGGTCGCCAGGATCACCTCACGCACCTCGGACACCCCGGTGGGCGTCTGCGCCGGCGCGTTGATGCGGTCAAACAGCTTCTGCAGGCCGATGTCCTTGGGACCCACGTTGTCCAGCGGGCTGAGTTTGCCCATCAGCACGAAGAACAGGCCCTTGTACGCGCCCGTGCGCTCCATGGCGGCCTGATCGGCCGGCGTTTCCACCACACACAACTGGCTGCGGTCGCGCCGCGGGTCCAGGCAGGTGTGGCAGAGGGTGTCTTCGGTGAAGGTGTGGCACAGCGCGCAGTGCTGCACCGTGGCGGCCGCGTGGTCCAGTGCCCGCGCCAGGGCCAACGCCCCCTCGCGGTCGTGCTGCAGCAAATGAAATGCCATGCGCTGGGCCGACTTGACGCCCACCCCCGGCAGGCGGCGCAACGCCTGAACCAGATGCTCAAGGGAATGGGCTTCGGCCATGCAATGCGGTGGCGATCAGAACGGGAACTTCATGCCACCGGGCAGGCCCGGCATGCCGGCGGTGATCTTGCCCATCTTCTCGGCCGAGGTCTCTTCGGCCTTGCGCACCGCGGCGTTGAAGGCCGCGGCCACCAGGTCTTCGAGCATGTCCTTGTCGTCCGTGAGCAGGCTGGGGTCGATGGTGATGCGCTTGACATCGTGCTTGCAGGTCATGAGCACCTTGACCAGACCGGCACCGGACTCGCCCGTGACTTCAACGAAAGCCAGTTCGTCCTGCGCCTTTTTCAGGTTGTCCTGCATGGCCTGGGCCTGCTTCATGAGGCCGGCGAGTTGTCCTTTGTTGAACATGCTGTGTTTCTTTCTGTGTGGGATGGAATGAGAGAGCTCAGGCGCATACGGCCTTGAGCGTGCCAGGGACGATTCTGCCGCCAAAGTCGCGCATCATGGTTTGCACAAACGGATCGCCCAGGATCTGCGCCTCGGCCTCGCGCTGCAGCCGCTCGGCCTCCAGCGCCAGGCGCCGAGACGGTGAGTCGGACACGGTGCCGATCTCGACCACCAGGCGCACCTGATGCCCGATCGTCTGCAAGGCGGTGGCCAGGCGCTCGCGGCTGTTGCCCTGGTTGAGCGATTCACGCTCCACGCGCAGCACCCAGCGGTCGGTGTCGCGCGCCACCAGTTGCGACTGCAGGCCGAGTTCGCGCACCAGCGCCGAAATCGCCTCGGCGCGCACCAGTTGCATGACGGCATCGAACCAGAAGTCGCCCTCCTCGCTCGGCACGATCGGCGCAAGCCCCGAGGGCGCTGCCGACACGCGGACTTGCGGCTGGTCGGCGCGGCCCGGCTCGCCCGCGTCGCGCACCGGAATCGCCACGGTGCGGCTCGGGGTCGGTGCGGTGTCGGGGATCTCCTCCCACGGCGGGCCGTCGTCGTCGGGCCAGGGTGCCTCGTCCAGCTCGGGTGGTGCCGACGCCGCGCTGGCGGGGGCGGCGACCGGCGCGGATTTTTGCACCGGCGCGGCAACAACGGGAGGCACGACCGGTGCAGGCTTCGGCGCGGATGCCGCCGCAACCGGTGCGTCGGGCGCTGCCGCCGGTGCACTCGCTGGCGCGGCGACAACCGTCGCCGGCGGCCGAGCTTCAGCGACTTTCAGAGTTTTTTTTTCCGCCGCGGCGACCGCCGCGCCCGTGGGCTTGAACGCCAGCAGCCGCAACAGCACCATGGTCAGGCCGGCGTATTCGTCGGGGGCCAGGCCGAGTTCGGCGCGGCCGTGCAGGCACAGGCTGTAGAGCAACTGGGTCTCGTCCGCCGGCAGGCTGCCCGCCAGGCGCTCGATCTCGACCTCGTCGGGATCTTCCAGACCATCGGCCGGCGCGCGACCGGGCACGGCCTGCAGCACCGCCATGCGCTGCAGCACGCCGGTCATGTCTTCCAGCGTGGTGGCGGCGTTCAGGCCGTTGAGGCGCAGGGCGTCGATGGTGTCGACCACCGTCGCGCCATCGGCGCGCGCCAAAGCATCGATCAGCCGCAACACATACGAGCGATCCACCGCGCCGAGCATCTGGCGCACCGTGGACTCCTGCAACTGGCCGCCACCAAAGGCGATGGCCTGGTCGGTGAGCGACAGCGCGTCGCGCATGGAGCCGCGCGCCGCGCGCGATATCAGGCGCAGCGCCTGGGTGTCTGCCTGCACCTGCTCGGCCTGCAGCACCTGCACCAGGTGTTGCTGCACCGTCTCGGGCGCCATCGGGCGCAGGTTGAACTGCAGGCAACGCGACAGCACGGTGACCGGCACTTTTTGCGGGTCGGTCGTGGCCAGCACGAATTTGAGGTACTCGGGCGGTTCTTCCAGCGTCTTCAACATGGCGTTGAACGCCGTGTTGGTCAGCATGTGAACCTCGTCGATCATGAAGACCTTGAAGCGGCCCTGCACCGGCTTGTAGACCGCCTGTTCCAGCAGCGCCTGAACCTCGTCCACGCCGCGGTTGGAGGCGGCGTCGAGTTCGGTGTAGTCCACGAAGCGGCCGCTGTCGATGTCGGTGCAGGCCTGGCACACACCGCAAGGTTCGGCGGTGATGCCGCCCTGCCCGTCCGTGCCCAGGCAGTTGAGCGATTTGGCCAGGATGCGCGAGACGGTGGTCTTGCCCACGCCGCGCGTGCCGGTGAACAGGTAGGCGTGGTGCAGCCGCTGGGTGGTCAGTGCGTTCGAGAGGGCCTGAACCACATGGCCCTGACCCACCATTTCGGTGAAATTGCGCGGGCGGTATTTGCGGGCCAGAACGACATAGGACATGCGGTCGATTCTAAGCGGCGGGTTGTGGGCCCAAGCCCTGCGACACCACAGCGCATCGCCTACAATCACCCTCGACGGGCCTTCCCGCATGGTGAAGCGGCCAACCGGGTCAGGTGGGGAACCAAGCAGCCCTAACTGTGAATCCAGTGCCGGGGTCAAGGCTCGTCACCTTATTCGACCAACGCGCCCCCGGGGCGCGTTTCTATTTTCAGAGTGGGCCGGTCTGATGAAGGTGGCGCGCCACGCCTTCCCCCGCCACCACACCACTGGCCATGCAGGCCGTGAGCAGATAACCACCGGTGGGGGCTTCCCAGTCCAGCATTTCACCCGCGCAAAACAAGCCGGGCTTCGCCTCGACCATCAGGTCCGGGTTCAGGGATTCCCAACGCACACCACCCGCGCTGCTGATCGCCTCATCGATCGGACGGGTTGCGCTCACGGTGATGGGCAAGGACTTGATCGCTTGCGCGAGCCTGACCGGATCGTGCATCGCCTCCTTGTCCAGCCGCTCGTGCAGGATGCCCATCTTGATGCCGTCCAGCCCGAGCCGGCTCTTGAGGTGGCTTGACAAGCTGCGCGATCCGCGCGGGTGGCGCACCTGAGCCAGCACATGCTCGGCGCTGCGGTCCGGCAACAAATCGAGTTCGAAGCTGGCTTGGCCGGTGCGCGCGATCTCGTCGCGCAGCAGGCTGGAGGCGGCGTAGACCAGGCTGCCTTCGACGCCGGTGGCGGTGGCCACGAATTCCCCCTTGCGGTGGAACTGCTGACCTTGGCTGTCGGTGGCGCGGATGGCCACCGACTTGAACGGTTGACCGGCGAAGCGTTCGCTGAAGTGCGTGCTCCAGCCCTGCGCCACACCGTGGGCGGCCGAGCCGGCCACCTCAAAGCCACAGTTGCTCGGCAGCAGCGGGCTCACCGACACGCCGGCCGCTTCAAGCCACGGCAGCCAGGCGCCATCCGAACCCAGGCGCGCCCAGCTGGCCCCCCCAGGGCAAGCACGGTGGCGCGGGCTTGCACCTGCACCTGGCCGGACGGCGCATGGAACACCAGGGGTCCGCCATTGCCGTTGCTCCAGCCTTGCCAACGGTGGCGCATGTGGAACACCACAGGCGCACCACCTTCGCCGGGATGGCGCAGGCGATGCAACCAGGCGCGCAACAGGGGCGCGGCTTTCATGTCGGTGGGGAAGACACGGTGGGATGTGCCCACGAAGGTGCTGATGCCCAGGCCGGTGGCCCAGTCGCGCACGGCTTGTGGCCCCCAGTGCTGCAGCAGGGGCTGCACGCGGTCTTGTGCCGCGCCGTAACGGGTGACGAAGTCGTCCAGCGGTTCGGCGTGCGTGAGGTTCAGGCCGCCCTTGCCGGCCAGCAAAAACTTGCGCCCGACCGAAGGCATGGCGTCGAACAGGTGCACGGCGAGGCCGGCACGGCTCAGCACTTCGGCGGCCATGAGACCGGCGGGACCGCCGCCGACGATGGCCACGTCCACGTTGAGGGATGGCTTTGCGTTGAGGTCGTTCATGAGGTGATCGATGGGTCTTGCAGTTCGATCAGTCGACCGTGCAGGTTGATGAAGGCCAGACGCACCGTGGCGCCCGGCCGAGCGGATTGGACCGCCTGACGATACCGCTGCATTTTCGTCAGCAGGTCTGGCTGCAGCTCCGGGTTCTCCGCGCTCTTGAAATCGAGCACCCACCATTCGCCGGTGTCGGCGCGGCGCACCAGGCGGTCCAGCCGCAGCAGCTCGCCTGCATGAAAGATGTCGACCTCGTTGCCGGTGGTGTCGACCACGGCACCGTCCCAGGCCCACGCGGCTTCGCCTTGCACGATGCGCCGCGCCATGGTTTGCGCCTGAGTGGCCTGGGCGGGGCTGAGCGCGAACTCGCGGGCCACGGCTTGCGTGTGGGCGGCGCTCCAGTCGAAGCCCTGCGCGGGTGTGGGATGCCACTGCAGCAGGCGGTGCAGTGCGAGACCGATGCGGGTGCGCTCGTCGTCGACTGGCAGAGGGTCGACAGGCGCGGGAGTTGCCGTGCCGGCAACCTGCGTCAACGTCGGCAGCGCGAGCAGGCTGAAGGCATCGGTCTTTGACGTGTCGGCCAGCGCGTGCCCTGCTGCTTCAGGCGGTGCCTCCAGCGGTTGTGTGAGCGGCAACAAGCGCTCGTACCAGGTGGTCGCGTTGCCGCGTGCGTGTGGTTCGAAGCTGGAGATCACCAGGCGCGACTCGGCCCGCGTGAGCGCCACGTACAAGGCATTGAGTTCTTCCAGCGAACGGGCTTGCTGTTCCTGCGCAAGCGCACTGGCGGCGCAAGCCGGCGGGTTCTTCTCGCTGGCCAGAAACACGAAGCGCTTGGGCACCGGTGCTTCGCCCGGCCAGTCGATCAGCACGCCCATGCTCTCGGGCCGCGAAGAGCCGGTGTCGGTGTCGAGCATGAGCACGGTGTCGGCTTCCAGGCCCTTGGCGCCGTGAATGGTGAGCAGGCGCACAGCGCCGGGGTTGTGCGTGGGCGTGGCCTTGATGCCGCCGGCCTTGAGCGCGCGCACAAAGCGGTAGGGGGTGAGGAAACGCCCGCCGTCCTGCGCGAGTGCGTTGGCCAGCAGGTCGCGCAGTTGCGCCAGCACGCCGGCGCGCTGGCTGGCGGGCACGGCCTGGGCAAAACGCGCGAGCACGTCGCAGTGGCCGTAAATGGCGGAGAGGGCATCGTGCGGCGGCAGGCTGTGCACCCACTGGCGGTAGCGCAGAAGCCGCGCGGCGGTGTCGGTGAAGTCCTGCGCCATCGGGTCGGGCACCGACGGTACGGAGGTTCTTTCGTGCGCGGGCAAACCGGCGAAGTGCTGCAGCACAGCCCACCACGAGGGTTTGACGGGTTTGGCGTCTGCGCCGGGCCGCACGGTCCAGTGCTGCTGCAAGCGGGCCACCCAGGCCAGCGCCTCGTCGCTCCAGCCGAACAAAGGCGACTTCAGCGCGCGCGCCAGACTCAGGTCGTGGCGGGTCGACACGAGCGCATCCAGCAGCGCCACCACATCCTGCACCGCGGGAGATTCACACAGGTCCAGCTTCTCGGGTTGTTCGCTGGCAATGCCGCGCTCGCGCAGCGCCTCGAACATCCAGGCCAGGCGCTCGCGACGGCGCGCCAGCACCATCAGGCCGTCGGGGCTCAAACGGCCTGAGCCGATCTCGGCGGCGATCCAGTCGGCCGCCTGGCGCGCCTCCAGCGCCGACATGGTGTCTTCAAGCAGCACACGTGGCGTGGTCAGGCTGTCGCGCCAGGTGGCTTCACCGCCAGCGCCGCCGTCGCGCTCGCGTGCGCTGCGCGGCACCTGCGGCAAGGCCACCACTTCACCCGGCTCGTGGCTCTCGGTGGTGTGCTGGCGGAAGTCGCTGCTGTATTCCCCAGCCTGCACGGCAGCGAGCATGGCGCTGTTGAGCGCGTCCACCACGGCGGGTGCGCACCGGCGGGTGTGGTCGCAACTGAGCAGCGCACCCGCGAGACCTTGCACCACGAAGGCCTGCGCGGCCTTGAACACCTGCGGCTCGGCGCGGCGGAAACGGTAGATGGACTGCTTGGGGTCGCCCACCAGAAACACACAAGGCGCCTCGCCCGGGCCGGCACCGGCGTAGGCCGAGAGCCAGCCGTAGAGCGCCTGCCACTGCAGCGGGTTGGTGTCCTGGAACTCGTCGATCAGCACATGGCGCACGCGCGCGTCCAGCCGCTGCTGCAACCAGCCCGAGAGTTCCGCGTCGCCCAGCAGGCGGCGCGCGGCGGACTCCACATCGTTCATGTCGACCCAGCCTCGCTCGTGCTTGAGCGCGGCAAAGCTGGTGAGCAAGACCCGCGTGAGCCTGGCCATGCGCTGGTGGTGCAACCAGGCCTGGTGCTGCGAGCGGGCGGCGAGCACGCGCATGACCAGCTCTTGCGCGGCGCGCACCTGCTCGATGCCGGCGAGCTTGTCGCTGAATTTGCGCGGTTCGTTCTTCTGCGTGAGCAGCGCGTCGATCACGCCGGCGCCGTTCAGGCCGGTGAGGGCTTTTTCCAGCTCGACACCCTTGGCGGCAAAGGTCACGGCGCTGGCCCGGCCAAGTGCGATGGCGGCGCCGGACAGCAGGCTGTGGGAGGGTCCGTGGTCCACCAGCCATTGAAGCGGATCGTCAAAACCGGCGAACTCGGGAAACCGCTCGGCCATCGCATCCACCGAGCTTTGCACCACGCCCGCCGCATCGGCCAACGCGAACTCCACGCGTTTCTGCAAGGCCTTTCGCAGCGCCTGCTGCGTCTGAAAACGTCCGTGCGTTGTCACGGCGTCCACAAAGTCCTGGCGGTCGGCTGCGCTCGCTGCCAGTGCACCGTAGAAACGCGGCCACACCTGTTCCACCGCCTGCGTGTCGTCTTCGAGCAGTTCGTACAGCACGGGCAACTGCAGTTCCTGCAGCACCGACAGCGGCGCGCCGCGCAGCAGGGCCGCGAACCAGCTGTGGAAGGTGCGCACCTGCACCGGCCGGCCCAGGGCCGTGACCCGCGCGTGCAGGCTGCGGGCCTCGGGCACACGGCGCCCGGCGTCGGCGGCGCTCAGGCCGCGTTGCTGCAACACATCGACCAGTTCGGCATCGGACAGGTAGGCCCAGCGCCGCAGCTCTTCGCCCAGGCGCTTGCGCATTTCGCCCGCGGCCTTCTTGGTGAAGGTGATGGCCAGAATGTCTTGCGGTGCGCAGCCGTCGAGCAGCGCGCGCAGGATGCGAGAGACCAGCATCCAGGTCTTGCCCGCGCCGGCGCAGGCCTCCACGGCGATGCTGCGCGCGGGGTCGCAGGCGAGCGCATAGAACGCTTCGCGCGACACCGGTGCGCCGTTGATCTGGTAGGCCGCCCCGCTCATGCCAGGCTCCAGAAATCTTTGCGGCACAGGCCACGCGCCTTGCAGAACTCGCACACGCGGCCTTCGCCCAGCGCGGGCATGGGGTGGCCGGCGGCCACACGGGCCATGTCGTGCGACAGCCCGACGCGCAACTGCTCGCGCGCCTCCAGCACCTCGGTGTGCTCCACCAGTTTCGTGGCGCCGTCGTTCGCGGTCGAGCCGGGCCGGTCGTTGATGCTCAGATAGGCAGCGCGCAAGGTGTCGTCGGGCAGCAGCGCCGCGTAGAACGCCAGCTGCACATCCTCCAGCGGTTCTTTCAAGCGGTCGGTGGTGGTCTTGCGGCTTTCGGTCTTGTAATCGATCACGAACGGGATCGGCCCTTCCGGGCTGTCCTGCGCGTCCACGCGGTCGAGCTTGCCGTAGAGCTTCCACGGGCCCACGCTGGATGTCATGACCGCTTCAGCTTCCACGAAACGTGGACCTGGCCGATCGGCGGTGGCTTCGAACGTGGCCAGCCATTCCAGGTAACCATCGCGCGTGGCGGGCCACACCACCTCGTAAGGGAGGAAGCCCGCCCCACCCTCGCCCGCGTTCAACCCCATGGCAGCTGCGGTCTCCAGGGCGAGCTGGTCGAGCGCCGCACGGTCGGCATCGACACCGGGTCGTGCATCACCGCGTTGTTCGTGGAACGCACGCAGCACCGCGTGCAGCCAGTTGCCCATGTCCCGCTGGTCGGGCTCGGCTGCGAGTTCGGGTGCATCGACCAGCCGCAGCTGGCGCAATGCAAAGAACTTGTAGGGGCAATCGCGCAGGTCCTGGTAGGCGCTGGCCGACAGCGAGCCGGGCAACACGTCGGCGGCCGAGGGCCCGGGGCGCACGGAAGGGGCTGACACCAGCGCCGTCGGTGTGCGCGGGTCGTCTGAGCCGTGCGCAACCTCGGATTGCAGCGCCAGCACCCAGGCGCTCGGCATCACCGGCTCACCCATGTCCTGTGTGCGCCACAACACGTCCAGCCGAGGCATGCGCAACAACGACTGCCAGGCGCTCGCTGCCGCCAGGGCCAGGGTCTCGCGCGATGGCAGGCCCAGCAACTCGCGCTGCGCTGCCGTCCACGAGCCCGGCGGCTCGGGGCTGGGGTTGAGGTGCACCTCGTCACAACCGGGCACCACCGTGGCGGCGAACGTGCGGCCGAGCATCTGCGCCATCGGCAGGATCACCACCGACGCCTCGCCGGTGCCGCGCGGCATGAAGGTCGCGCCCTCCAGCACGTCGCGTACCCAGGCCGCGAACGGGGCCAGCGGCTTGCGCCCGGAGGATCGGCTGGTCGCAGCCGTGAGCGAGGCTTCGTCGATGTCGGCGAGTTCGCGCGCTGCGCCCTCTTCCAGCCGCAGCACCTGCAAGGCTTGTTGACCTGCCGCGTCCGCCTGAAGCGCGTCCCACAAGCCGGTGGCCTTCAAGGCTTTCGCCCCCGCATCCAGCCATTGCACCAGACTGCGAGGCGCCTGCAGGGCGCCCAGGATGTCGGTCAGCCCTTCCGGCAAGGCATGTGCCAGGCTGGCCGTGCGCACGGCGGCGCGCCACTGCGACACACCGGCTTCGCGAGCGAGTTGCTCCAGCATGAGCACGGATTCCTCTGGCCAGCGTGGCGCTTGTTTGAGCAGATCCAGCACATCGTCCATGGAAGCACGCGGTGACGCCGCGCGCAGCAGGCTCATGAGTTGGGCGGCGGCGTGGGTGGTGGAGAGTTTCCAGCCGGTCTCGTCGCGCACTGCCACGCCAGCACCATGCAGCAGCGCGCTGATGCGCCGCATAAGCAGGCGGTCGGTGGCGATGAGCGCCACGGGCTGATGGCCCTGGTTGATGCGCGCGATCACGCAGGCAGCAGCCCGCTGCGCCTCGTCCTCGGCGTCACCGCAAGCGTGCAGGGCGACATCCGGGTCACCTGAAGGGTCAAGGCTCCACGACAGGTTCAGCACGCGCGCTCCCCAATGCTTCACCAGCGCAGCGGCCAGCGGATCGGTCTGGAAACCTTGCAGCATGACCAGCGCCTGCGCGCCCGAGCCCGGACGGGCCTGCGGGCTCCACAACACGTCGGTGGCATAGGCGGATGTGCTGGCCCAGGTCAGCGCCAGTGTGGCCACCAAACCTTCCCACTGCAGCGAGGCCGGGCCCGGCAACAGGTCCTGGCGCAACGATTCGGCCCAGGCTGCGCGGTGTTCGGGGGGCTGCGCGGCGGCCAGGGGCGCGAGTTGTCGCGCCGCTTCCACGAGGCGCGTGACCATGACCGCGCGCAACTCGGCGTCGGCCCGCGCAGGCGCCACGCGATCGATGAAGGCCGAGGCCACGAGGCTGTCGCGCGCCATGTCCATGGTCAGGTCGGTGGGGCCGGGCATGAAGGGCTGCAGCGATGCCGCCCAGTTGCGGCTCGACTCGAACCTCGGCGCAAAGCCATCGGGATGGTGGGTGGACCAGGCGCGCCGGCCCACGTCCATGAGCTGTGCGTAGGGCACCAGAACCACCGCGCTGCCGGCCTCGATGCCACGCTCTGCGAGCATCCGGGACAGGGTTGCGATCAGCGATGACCAACCGCTGGCACCGCCTTCGATTTCTTGCCCGGGCGAGGCGGGAAGACCGGATTCGGAAGGCGGGTTGGCTGGCGTCATGAAATGGGGGTTTCTGTCACAATGGCGCGGACCGGTTGGCCGGCTGTGACCTTCAAGCTCTTGAAGCCCGCGCATGTGCCCAAACTTTAACCTCCCCATTCAACGTTTTTTAGGATGAATCATGGCGAGCGACCTGATCAAACATGTTTCCGATGCAAGCTTCCAGGCCGACGTGCTGGACGCACAGGCGCCCGTTCTGGTCGACTTCTGGGCCGAGTGGTGCGGCCCTTGCAAGATGATTGCCCCCATCCTCGATGAAGTGGCAGGCTCCTACGACGGCAAGCTCAAGATCGCCAAGCTCAACGTCGACGACAACCGCGACGTGCCCGCCAAGTTCGGCATCCGCGGCATCCCCACGCTGATGCTGTTCAAAGATGGCCAGCTGGCCGCGACCAAGGTCGGCGCCATGAGCAAGGCCCAGCTCACCGCATTCATCGACCAGCAACTGGCCTGATTTCCTTCGACGCGTGCCTGGGTGCAATGCCCGGGCACCTTTTCAGCGGCATTCTTTTCCTGTCATAATTTCCCGCAGGCGGATCCGAGACAGACCCCGCCTCTCATCTGCGCACCGTCCGACATCCGGACGCCAGCGCCCCCTCCCCCGGTTCCCGACCCAACTCCCTCCCGGAGTGAATTCCATGCACCTCAACGAACTCAAGGCACTGCACGTGTCTGAAGTCCTCAAGCAGGCTGAAGCGCTTGAGATCGAAAACACCGGCCGCATGCGCAAGCAGGAGCTGATGTTCGCCATCATCAAAAAGCGCGCCAAGGGCGGCGAGCTGGTGTACGCCGACGGTGTGCTCGAAGTGCTGCCCGACGGCTTCGGTTTCCTGCGTGCACCCGATACCAGTTACACCGCCAGCACCGACGACATCTACATCTCGCCCAGCCAGATCCGCCGCTTCAACCTGCACACCGGCGACATGATCGAGGGCGAGGTTCGCATTCCCAAGGACGGCGAGCGCTACTTCGCGCTCAACAAGCTTGACAAGATCAACGGCCTGCCTCCCGAGGACAACAAGCACAAGATCATGTTCGAGAACCTGACGCCGCTGTTCCCCAAGGAACAGATGCGCCTGGAACGCGACATCAAGAGCGAAGAGAACATCACGGGCCGTGTCATCGACATCATTGCGCCCATCGGCCGTGGTCAGCGCGCGCTGATCGTGGCGCCGCCCAAGAGCGGCAAGACGGTCATGATGCAGCACATCTGCCATGCCATTTCCGCCAACCACCCCGAGGTGGTGCTCATGGTGCTGCTGGTGGACGAGCGCCCGGAAGAAGTGACCGAGATGCAGCGCACCGTGCGCGGCGAGGTCATCGCCTCCACGTTCGACGAACCCGCGGCGCGCCACGTGCACGTGGCCGAGATGGTGATCGAGCGCGCCAAGCGCCTGGTCGAACTCGGCAAGGACGTGGTGATCATGCTCGACTCCATCACCCGCCTGGCCCGCGCCTACAACAACGTGCTGCCCTCCAGCGGCAAGGTGCTCACCGGCGGTGTGGACGCCAACGCGCTGCAGCGCCCCAAGCGCTTCTTTGGTGCGGCCCGCAAGATCGAGGAAGGTGGCTCGCTCACCATCATCGCCACCGCGCTGGTGGACACCGGCTCGCGCATGGACGAGGTGATCTTTGAAGAGTTCAAGGGCACCGGCAACTGCGAGATCCACCTGGACCGCCGCCTGTACGAGAAACGCGTGTTCCCCTCGATCCAGCTCAACCGCAGCGGCACCCGTCGCGAAGAGTTGTTGCTGCAGCCCGAGATCCTGCAAAAGACCCGAATCCTGCGCCAGTTCATGTACAACATGGACGAAATCGAGGCGATGGAGATGGTGCTCAAGAGCATGAAATCCACCAAAAACAATTCCGAATTCTTCGACATGATGCGTCGGGGCGGCTGATTCGGACATTCCTGCTAAAATCGCAGGCTTTGCTAATTGCGACAAGTACAGGGAAATGGTTTCCCTGCGGCTGCCGCACCTGAACCTCAAGGACACGTCATGAAAGACGGCATTCACCCCAACTACCGCGAAGTCTGCTTCCAGGACCTCTCCAATGGCTTCAAGTTCGTGACCCGCTCGTGCGCGAACACGAAAGAGATGATCAAGATGGAAGACGGCCGCGAGCTGCCGCTGTACAAGCTGGACACCTCCAGCGAATCGCACCCCTTCTACACCGGCACGCAGAAAAGCGTGGACAACATGGGTGGTCGTGTGGAGCGTTTCCGCAACCGCTATGGCAAGGCAACGCCCGCCGCCAAGTAAGCGGCTGGCCGGTCAGCGTCCTGCGGGGCGCTGCGTCCTGCACAAGAAAAGCAGCTGGTTGCCCGGCTGCTTTTTTTTCGCCTGTCTTGCGCATTCCTCCTTGCCGTCCCGCTGTCTCGGGCGCCTTGTATATTCCCCGCAGTGAACCAGCCTACCCCCGCCATCGTCACCCAGTCGGCCGTGCGCCGCTTGCCGCGGATCGCCCTCTTCCTGTTCTGCGTCGCTTATGTGCTGCCGGGCTTTCTGGGGCGCGAACCCTGGAAGAACGCCGACGTGTCCGCCTTCGGTGTGATGCTGGAGATGGCCGCGGGCCACAGCGACTGGTGGAGCCCGCGGGTCCTGGGGGTGGCGGTTGAAGAGGCCGGCCCGCTGCCTTACTGGCTCGGGGCGGCGTTCATCAAGCTGCTGCCCTTCCTCTCGCCCGAGTTCGCCGTCCGCGTTCCTTTTGCGATGCTGCTGGCCCTCACACTGGTTTGCACCTGGTACACGGTTTACCACCTCGCGCGCCAGCCGGCTGCGCAGCCGGTTCAGTTTGCATTTGGCGGGGAGGCGAAACCCACGGACTACGCGCGTGCGCTGGCCGACGCCGGCTTGCTCGCGCTCATGGCCTGTCTGGGCCTGGCCCAGCTGTCGCATGAGACCACGCCCGACCTGGCACGGCTCGCGCTGGTGTCGTTGCTGCTCCTGACGGCCTCTCGAATGGCCCACACGGGCCATCGACAACCGCTGCGCAGCGTCGGCCTGTGGGCTGTCACGCTGCTTGCGTTGGTGTTCAGCGGCGCGCCGTGGATCGCGACCACGCTGGGCGGCGGCCTGCTGCTGATCCTGTGGCTCTCACGCCGCCACGCCAGCGAACCCGACACAGCGTGGCTCTCAGACGAAGCACCTTCGCAGCGCGATCCCCTGGTTTGGGCCGCCTCGCTGCTGGTGCTGATCCTGGTTCTCTCGACGCTGGCCGGGCAGGTGCCGGTGCCGGCCCTGCAAACCGCGCTGGCGCAGGTGCAGTGGCGCAGTTGGGGCAAGTTGCTGGTCTGGTTCACCTGGCCGGCCTGGCCGCTGGTGCTCTGGACGCTGTGGCGCTGGCGGCATCAGTTGCTGCGGCCCCATGTGGCCCTGCCTTTGTGGGCGGCCGTGGTGAGCGTGGTGGACAGCGCGCTCTCGCCCGAGCGCGACCGTGCCCTGCTGCTGGCCCTGCCCGCTTTGGCGGCACTCGCCGCTTTTGCGCTGCCCACCTTGAGGCGCAGCGTTTCGGCCCTGGTGGACTGGTTCACGCTGCTCTTTTTCTCGGGCTGCGCACTGGTCATCTGGGTGATCTGGTTCGCCATGCAGACCGGTGTGCCGGCCAAGCCCGCGGCCAACGTGGCCAAGCTCGCGCCCGGCTTTGTGCCGGAGTTCTCGCTGTGGTTGTTCCTCGCGGGCGCGGTGGCCACCGGTGCCTGGCTCTGGTTGGTGGCATGGCGCGTGGGCAAACACCGTCAGGCGCTGTGGAAGAGCCTGGTGTTGCCCGCCGCAGGCAGCACCCTGTGCTGGTTGTTGCTCATGACACTGTGGCTGCCCCTGCTGGACTTTGGCCGCAGCTATGGCCCGGTGTCGCGGCGCATTGCCACGCTGGTGCCGGCGCAAGGCTGCGTGGTGGTGGACGGCTTGAGCCAAGCGCAGATTGCGGCGCTGCAGTACCACGGTGCACTGAAGCTGGTGCGCAGCGGTGGCAACGCAGGGACCGATTGCCAAAGCATGGTGGTGGCCCCCGCGAGCCAGGCCACGTTGCACCAACGCGTCGAACTCACCCACTGGGCCTTCAAGTCCACGGTCAGCCGCCTGACCGACAGCAAGGAAAGCCTGCTGGTCTACCAGCGCGTGGGCAACTGAAACCGGCTCAGCCGGTGACGCGCTCGCGCACCCGGTTGGGCGGCAAGGCGATCGCGAACCGGGAGCCTTCGCCCACCGTGCTGTCGGCGTCGATGTGGCCACCATGGCGCTGGGCCACGTGTTTCACGATGGCCAGACCCAGACCAGTGCCACCGGTTTCCCGCGAACGGCTGCGGTCCACACGGTAGAAGCGCTCGGTCAGTCGCGGCAGGTGTTCAGCCGCAATGCCGGGGCCGGTGTCTTTCACAAAGAATTCCACCCAGCCGTCGCTGCGCAATCGCCAGCCGGTCTCGATGAGTCCACCGCCTGGCGTGTAACGCACGGCGTTGCTGAGCAGGTTGGACATGGCGCTGAGCAGTTCAGTCTTGGCACCCGACACCCAGATCGCGGGCCCGGGCACCGGTTCGATGCGGTGCTGCGTCGTCGAGATGGCCTGGGTCAGACCCCGGGCCTCCTGCACCACGTGCGTGAGCAGTTCTTCGCCGTCGATCCACTCGCCCGGCCCGGGTGCGGGGCTGCCTTCCAGCCGCGAGAGAGTGAGCAGATCGCTCACCAGCGTCTGCATGCGGTGGGCCTGTTGGCTCATGAGGCTCAGGTAACGCGTGCGATCGGCCTCTTCCAACGGGATGCTCTGCATGGTTTCCACAAAGCCGCTGAGAACGGTCAGCGGTGTGCGGATCTCGTGCGAGACGTTGGCCACGAAGTCGCGGCGCATGGTTTCTGCCAGCTGCACGGCCGTCACGTCGCGCGTGATCATGAGCTTGCGCTTTTTGCCGTAGGGGTGGATCTGCAGCGAGATCTTGGATGGCTGGGAGGGGCGCGGCCCGATGCCGTCGATCTGGATCTCGTGGTTGAACTCACCACCCGCGAGGTAGGCGGTGAACGCCGGATTTCGCACCATGTTGCGCACGTACTGACCCAGATCGCGTTGCGGATCAAAACCCAGGTGGTTGGCCGCCGTGAGGTTGGACCACTCGATGCGGCCTGCGGAATCGAGCAACACCACGCCGTTGGGCGAGGCCTGGATGGCGGCCAGAAAATCCTCCAGCCGGGCGTCGCTGTTCTGCGCCTTTTTCTACAGCTTCTTGATCAGCTTGCGGGAGCGGTCCACCATCTCGCCCCAGGTGCCCGAGAGGCGCGGCTGGCGGGTGACGTCGGCCTTGTTGAGCCAACGCAGGAAGCTGCGGGCGCGCAGGCCATCCAGCACCGACCATGCCAGCGCGCCCACCAGCGCTCCGGCAAAGGTCCAGCCCGGTGAATCCTGCGTCCAGCCCAGCACCGCTCCCAGTGCGACCAGGAGCAACAGCTCGATGGCGCGCCGGGTCATGTGGCGGAGATGGGGGTGCCCTGCGCCGGTCGCCCGGTGTTGTTCATCGACGTGAGCCGGTAGCCCGCACCACGCACCGTTTCGATCATGCCGGAGGCTTCACCCAGTGATTCCCTCAATCGTTTGACATGCACGTCCACGGTCCGCTCCTCGATGAAAACATGGTCTCCCCAGACCTTGTCGAGCAGCGTACCACGGGTGTGCACCCGCTCTGCGTGCTTCATGAGGTAGTGCAGCAGCTTGAATTCGGTGGGCCCGACCTTGAGCTCGGAACCGCGGAACGTGATGCGGTAGGTGGCCGCGTCCAGGGCCAGTTCACCCACCTGCACCGAGTCGTTGACGATTTCGGGCGCGCGCCGGCGCAGCACCGCTCGGATGCGCGCCAGCAGCTCCTGGGTTGAAAACGGTTTGGTGATGTAGTCGTCCGCACCTGCGTCCAGCCCCTGCACCTTGTCGCTTTCGTCGCTGCGCGCGGTGAGCATGAGGATGGGGATGGTCTTGGTGCGCTCGTTCTTGCGCCAGCCGCGGGCCAGCGAGGCGCCGCTTTCACCGGGCAGCATCCAGTCGAGCAGGATCACGTCGGGCAACACCGCGTCCACCTCGCGCTGCGCGGCCACCCCGTCGAACACGACGGTGGGCGCGAAGCCGTTGTGCCGCAGGTTGACGGCGATCAGCTCGGCGATGGAGGGTTCGTCCTCGACCACGAGGACTCTGGGCAGCTTCCTCATCCGACCACCGACTCCACCTGGGACATGGGGGTGTGCCGAACGTCTTCACCTTTGACAATGAAGATGATCTGCTCGGCGATGTTCTTGGCGTGGTCGCCCACGCGTTCGATCGACTTGGCCAGGAACAGCAGGTCCAGGCTGGGCGAGATGGTTCGGGGATCTTCCATCATGTAGGTGATGAGCTTGCGCAGGAAACCGTTGTACTCGTCGTCGATGGCGTTGTCGCCCTTGATGATGGCCACGGCCATGGTGGTGTCCAGCCGCGCGAACGAATCCAGCGTCTTGCGCAGCAGGGCCGAGGCCAGGTCGGCGGCCACGCGAAGTTCGGAGCTGGGCAGGTTGCGCGGTGAACCGTTTTCGATGATGGACTTGACCATGCGTGCGATGCGGGCGACTTCGTCACCCGCGCGCTCCAGGTTCTGCGTGGTGCGCGAGATCGCCATGAGAAACCGCAAATCGCGCGCGGTGGGTTGGCGCCGGCCGATGGTGGAGATGATCTCGTGATCGATCTGCAGCTCCATCTGGTTGATGCGGTTCTCGTTTTCGATCACCTGCTCGGCCGACTCCATGCTCATGTGCACCAGGGCGTACACCGCCTGGTGCAGCTGGGATTCGACCAGGCCACCCATTTCAAGGACCTGGGAAGAGATGGAGTTCAACTCGGCGTCGAACTGGCTGGAAATGTGTTTGTCGCTCATGAAAGATCTCCCGTTGTGGCTCGGAACTGCTCGATTTTCAGCGTTGGCTGCAATCAGCCGAAGCGCCCGGTGATGTAGTCCTCGGTCTCGGTCTTGGCAGGCTTGAAGAAGATCTGCTCGGTGGAGCCGAACTCGACCAGCTCGCCGAGGTACATGTAGGCGGTGTAGTCGCTGCAGCGGGCGGCCTGCTGCATGTTGTGGGTGACGATGGCGATGGTGTAGTCCTGCTTGAGTTCGTGCACCAGCTCTTCCACCTTGCCGGTGGAGATCGGGTCCAGCGCCGAGGTGGGCTCGTCCAGCAGCAACACCGACGGCTTCACCGCCACGCTGCGCGCAATGCACAAGCGCTGCTGCTGACCGCCCGAGAGCGACAGACCGCTCTGGTTGAGTTTGTCCTTCACCTCGTTCCACAGCGCAGCCTTGGACAGTGCCCACTCCACGCGGTCGTCCATCTCGCTCTTGCCCAGGTTCTCGTAGAGCTTCACGCCGAAGGCGATGTTGTCGTAGATCGACATGGGAAACGGCGTGGGCTTCTGGAACACCATGCCGATGCGCGCGCGCAGCAGGTTGATGTCCTGCTTTTCGTCCAGGATGTTCTGACCGTAGAAATTGATCTGGCCTTCGGCGCGCTGGCCGGGGTACAGGCTGTACATGCGGTTGAGCGTGCGCAACAAGGTTGACTTGCCGCAGCCCGAGGGGCCGATGAAGGCGGTGACCTTGCGCTCCTCGATGTTCATGTTGACGTTCTTCAGGCCCTGGAACTTGCCGTAGAAGAAGTTGAGGTTGCGCAGTTCCAGCGCGTTCTTGGCGGCGACAGCGGGTTGGGCAGCGGTGTTGGGCATGGTTCTGTCCGGATTTTTGGTTGTTTGGATACGGATGCGCCGGCTTCAGCCTGGCGTCTTCTCGCGCAGGAAAACCCGCGCCACGATGTTGAGCACCAGCACCGACAGGGTGATGAGCAGCGCGCCACCCCAGGCCAGGCGGATCCAGTTGTCGTAAGGGCTCAGCGCGAACTGGAAGATCACCACCGGCAGGTTGGCCATGGGTGCGCCCATGTCGGTGCTGAAGAACTGGTTGTTGAGCGCGGTGAACAGCAGGGGCGCGGTTTCGCCGCTGATGCGGGCCACGGCCAGCAGCAGACCGGTCATGACGCCGCTCTTGGCCGCGCGCAGCGTGACCAGGGTGGCCACTTTCCAGCGCGGCGCACCCAGCGCAAAGGCCGCTTCGCGCAGGCTGCCGGGCACCAGGCGCAGCATGTTTTCGGTGGTGCGCACGACCACCGGCACGGCGATCAGCGACAGCGCCAGGCTGCCTGCCCAACCCGAGAAGTTGCCCACGGTGGCCACGGCGATCGCGTAGACGAACAGACCCAGCACGATGGACGGCGCCGACAACATGATGTCGGTCACAAACCGGGTGAGTTCGGCGGTCTTGCTCGTGTCGCCGTACTCGGCCAGGTAGACGCCGGCAAACACGCCGATGGGCGTGGACACCAGCACCGAGAAGCCGACCATCATCAAGCTGCCCACGATGGCGTTGGCCAGGCCACCACCTTCGCTGCCGGGAGCCGGGGTGGACTGCGTGAACATGTTCCAGTCGAGGGCGGCCAGGCCGTTGGTCAGCAGAACGCTCAGGATCCAGAGCAGCACAACCAAACCCAGCACCATGGCACCCATGGACAAGGTCAGGCCGATGGCGTTGGTGCGCTGGCGGCTTTTGTAAATGGCGTTGTCGAGTTCCATGTCAGAAACCTTTGGCTTTTTCGGCGCGCAACATCAGGATCTTGGCCGCCGAGAGCACCAGGAAGGTGATCACGAACAGCAGGAAGCCCAGCGCAAACAAGGTGGAGAGGTGGAAGTCGGCGGCTTCGCCGAATTCGTTGGCCAAGGTGGAGGCGATCGAGGTGCCTGGCGAGAACAGCGATGTGGGCATGCGGTTGGCGTTGCCGATCACGAAGGTGACCGCCATGGTCTCGCCCAGGGCACGCCCCAGGCCGAGCATGATGCCGCCGATGACACCCTTCTGCGTGTAGGGCAACACCACGCGGCGCACCACCTCCCAGGTCGTGCAACCCAGGCCGTAGGCCGATTCGCGCAAGATGGGTGGAACGATCTCGAACACGTCGCGCATCACCGCCGCCACAAAAGGCAGCACCATGAACGCCAGCACGATGCCCGCAGCCAGAATGCCGAAGCCGTTGGTGCTCCCGCCGAACAGGAAACCCACCAGCGGCATGCCGCCGAGCACGTTCTGCACCGGCACCTGAAAGTAGTCGGCGAACAGTGGCGCGAACACGAACAGGCCGAACATGCCGTAAATGATGGAAGGCACAGCCGCCAGCAGCTCGACCGCCGTTCCCAGCGGGCGGCGCAGCCACACGGGGCAGGTCTCGGTGAGGAACAGCGCGATGCCGAAGGCCAGCGGCACGGCGATCAGCATGGCGATCGACGCGCTGGCGATGGTGCCGACGATGGCGATCGCAGCACCGAATTCTTCATTGATGATGTCCCACTCGACGCGCCAGATGAAGTTGAAACCGAACTTCTGGAACGTGGGCCAGGCGTTGATGAACAGCGAAACGATGATGCCCATCAAGGCGACCAGCACCAGCAGCGAAAAACTCTGTGTGATGCGGTGAAACAGGACGTCGTGAAAGCGTTGCCGTTTGGCAATCGACGCCATGTTGGGGTTGTCCAGTTCAATGGACACGGGTTGCGAACTCATGGTGGTTCCCAGGCTCATGGTGACTCCGATCCGGTGGTTGACCGGCCCCACAAGTCAACATCCGCCGGCCCGACTGAACCGACCGGCGGATGCGACTTGGAAGCAGCCTAACTTACTTGGCGATCTGCGACCACACCTTGGAGCGGATGTCGGCGGTCAGGCTGTCAGGCAGCGGCACGTAGTCCAGCTCGGCGGCCATGCCCTTGCCACTCTTGAAAGCCCAGTCGAAGAACTTCAGCACTTCAGCGGACTGCGCCTTGTCGGCCGGGTTCTTGTACATCAGGATGAACGAGGCGGTGCTGATGGGCCAGCTCTCGGCGCCCTTGGCGTTCACCATCGACACGCCCATGCCGGGCACGCTGAACCAGTCGGCGCCGGCGGCGGCCGAGGCGAAGGTCTTGTCGTCCGGGCTCACGTACTTGCCGTCGGCGTTTTGCAGCTGCAGGAAGTTCATGTTGTTCTTCTTGACGTAGGCGTATTCCACGTAACCCACGCCGCCCTTGACGCGGTTCACGTTGGCGGCCACGCCTTCGTTGCCCTTGCCACCCACCGACGACGGTGCTGGCCACTTCACGGCAGCGCCCTTGCCAACGGTGTCGGCCCAGGGCTTGCTCACGGCGCTGAGGTAGTCGGTGAAGTTGAAGGTGGTGCCCGAGCCGTCAGCGCGGTGGATCACGGTCACGTTCTGGTCAGGCAGGGTTTTGCCGGGGTTCAGGGCGGCCAGCTTGGGGTCGTTCCACTTGGTGATGGTGCCCAGGAACAGCTCGGCCAGCACGGGACCGGTCACGCGCAGTTCGCCCGGCTTGAAGCCGTCGAGGTTGATCACGGGCACGGTGCCGCCGATGATGGCCGGGAACTGGACCATGCCGTCCTTGTCGAGGTCGGCACCGGACACAGGCGCGTCGGATGCGCCGAAAGCCACGGTCTTGGCGCGAATCTGGCGCAGGCCGCCGGAGGAGCCGATCGACTGGTAGTTCAGGCCGGTGCCGGTCTGTGCCTTGTAGGCCTCGGCCCACTTGGCGTAGATCGGGAAGGGGAAGGTGGCGCCAGCGCCGGTGATGTCGGCGGCGATGGCCGAGCCCATGCCGGCAGTGGCCATGGCCGCAGCAGCGACGGCCTGGAGGAAGATGCGTTTGTTGATCATTGGGAAGCTCCTTGCGGTTGGGGAAACAGAACAAGAGCGACTCTAGGCAGGCAATGTGACAAGCTCGTGACATCGCCCGCTTGTCACAGAACGATCTGGGCGGCCCGTTGGCACGATTGCGAACAGAGTCTGGCCCGGGCATGCGTCACAATCCGGACTCCCCCCGCCCTCCCCCGATCTCCGAGAAGCCGTTGCGGCTCGCCGACCTCCCCTTCGCATGCAAAACGGTACCCTTCTTGCCGCCATCGACCTCGGCTCCAACAGTTTTCGGCTCGAAATCGGCCGCTACCACTCGGGGCATATCGAGCGCATCGAATACCTCAAGGAGACGGTGCGCCAGGGCAACGGGCTGGACGAGGAAAAAAACCTGAGCCAGGCGGCCATGGAACGAGGCTGGGAGTGCCTGGCCCGTTTTGCCGAACGGCTGCACGGCTTCAAGCGCCAGCAGGTGCGCGCCGTGGCCACCCAGACCCTGCGCGAGGCCAAAAACCGCGACGATTTTGTGCGCCAGGCCCAGGCCATCCTGGGATTTTCCATCGACGTGGTCTCCGGTTACGAAGAAGCGCGCCTGATCTACCAGGGCGTTTCGCGCCTGCTGCCGCATTCCGACGAAAAACGCCTGGTGGTCGACATCGGCGGACGCTCCACCGAAATGATCCTCGGCGAGGGCTATTCGGCCCGCACCATGGAGTCGTACCGGCTGGGCAGCGTGGCCTGGTCCACGCGCTACTTCCCGCGCGGACAGTTCACCGCCGCCGCCTTCAAGACAGCCGAGGTCGCCGCCAAGGCGGTGATCGACGAAGCGCTGGACAAATTCCCGCCGGCCGACTGGACCGTGGCCTACGGCTCGTCGGGCACGGTGGGCGCCGTGGCGGACATGCTGGCCGCCAACGGCTGGGCGTCCGGCCTGGTCACCCGCGCCGGTCTGGACTGGTTGCAGGACCGCATGATCAAGGCGGGCAACGCCGACCAGTTGCGCCTGGAGGGCCTCAAGGACGACCGGCGTCCGGTGATCGGCGGCGGCGTGAGCGTGTTGCGCGCCATTTTTGACCTGTTCGGCATCGAGCAGATGCTGGTGGCCCAGGGCGCGCTGCGCCACGGTGCGCTCTACGACCTGATCGACCGCGACACCGACGGCGGCGACGTGCGCGAGCGAACCGTGAACTGGCTGACCCACCGCTTTTCGGCCGACGAAGCGCAGGGCAAGCGCGTGAGCACGGTCAGCACCGCCCTCTTCGCCCAGATCGCCGCGCTGGACGCGCAAAACGAGCGCTACTCGCAGAAGCTCGCCTGGGCCGCGCGGCTGCACGAGATCGGCACCCACATCTCCCACGAACGTTCGCACCACCACGGCGCCTACATCCTGGACAACGTGGACGCCCGCGGTTTCTCGTTGCCCGAACTGCACCGCATGAGCCAGTTGGTGATGGGTCAGCGTGGCAAGCTGCGCAAGCTCGAGGACGCGTTGCAGGACGAGTTGTTTGCCAAGCAACTCATGGCGCTGCGCCTGGCGGTGCTGCTGTGCCACGCGCGCCAGATGCCCGAGCACGAGTCGGTCACGCTGAGCTACAAGCCGCGCGCCTTCAAGCTGGCCACGGCGCCGGGCTGGGCCAAGCGCTACCCGCAGTCGGCATGGCTGCTGGGTGAAGAGGTGGTGGCCTGGCAGAAGTCGGCCTGGAAGTTCACAGCGGATATCCGCTAGGACCACCCTCCGCAAACCATTGCCACATAAGCGCTTCTTGCGCCGTCACACATCTGTCACGGTACGGTCACAACCGTATAAACGATTTATACGGTTTATACTGCCCTCCTTTTCACAGCCCAACGGAGTGCATTCATGGCCAGTCAGAGCAACAAGAAGCCCAAGCTCGTGCGCGACAGCTTCACCATCCCCAAGGCGGAATTCGCCGCCATTGAAACGCTGAAGACCCGCGCCATTGCGCTGGGCACCAGCGTGAAGAAAAGCGAGCTGCTGCGCGCCGGCCTCATGGCTCTGCAAGGCCTGAACGACGCAGCCTTCAAGGCCGCGCTGTCCGCCGTGCCCACGCTCAAGACCGGCCGCCCCACCGGCACCGAAAAGAAGCCCGAAGTTGCCAGGAAACCGGTGGTGAAGCCTGCGGCAAAGAAGGTTGCCACTCCCGCTGCGAAAGCCGCAGTGAAAGTGGCTGCCAAGGCGCCTGCCAAGCCGGCGGCCAAAGCTGCTGCCCGACCCGTCGCCAAAAAGGTGGCGACCAAGCCCGCAGCAAAGAAAGCGGCCGCTCCCGCCAAGAAGACAGCCGCTGTCTGAAGTCCACCCGGGGCACGGCCCCGGGTCGTGCTCAGATCAATTCAGGGGTTTGAACCGTCACCACGACGGTCTGGTTGCCGCTGGCGCGCTCACGGTGCCGCAGCCACCACAGGGCGCCCTTCTTCACCGAGCAGTCGTCCTCGGCCAGGTTGAGCAGACGGGCAATCACCCGCCCCAGCGTGGGCTGGTGGCCCACCACCACCACCGGCGATTTGCCGTGCGGCCACTGCACCAGTTCCAGCAGCGCCAGCGGATCACCTTCGGGCAACAACTCTTCACGCAGCTTGAACTTGCGGCCCAGGGCCATCGCGGTCTGTTCGCAGCGTGAGGCGGGGCTGCTGAAAATGCGCGCGCCGTCGGGCAATTGCCGGTCCAGCCAGGCGGCCATGCGCGTGGCCTGTTTTTCGCCGCGGGGCGTGAGGCGCCGCACCAGATCTTTGGCATCACCAGGCACCCCGGCCAAAGGATCCGGATGCTCATGGGCTTCGGCATGTCGCCAGAGGATCAGGTCCATGGTGCGGGCTTCCATTGCTATCCCTTGCTGCCGTAGCGCGCCATCAGGCTGGCCTGCGCTGAGTGCATGACGGCCCGGGTGCGTCCGTTGCCGGTGATGCTGGCGGGCACATAACGGCCGTCGGGTTGCAGCAGCCAGGCGTCCTTGGTGTCGTGCAGGTAGGCCGAGAGGCACTCGTCCATGATGCGGTGGCGCAGCGCGTGGTCGGTCACCGGCCAGGCCAGTTCGATGCGGCGCAGCATGTTGCGGTTCATCCAGTCGGCGCTCGAGAGCCACAGCTCCTCCGCCTCACCGGTGCGGAAATAAAACACCCGCGAATGCTCCAGCAAACGCCCGATCACCGAGCGAACGCGCACGTTGTCGGTGAAGCCGGGCACCTGCGCCGGCAGGATGCAGGCGCCGCGGATGATGAGGTCGATCTTCACGCCCTGCTGCGAGGCCACCGCCAGCGCACGCGCGAGCTGCTCGTCGGTCAGGGCGTTCATCTTCACGATCACGCGCGCGTCCTGCCCGGCCTTGGCGGCCGCGCCCGCCGCATCCAGCTTGTCCAGCATGGCCTTGTGCAAATGAAACGGAGCGATCAGCGCCTTGTTGAGCCTGGGCAGGCGGTTCTGGCTGGCCAGGTGCAGAAAGATCTGCTCCAGATCGGCGGTGAGCGCATCGTCGGCCGTGAGGTAGCTGATGTCGGTGTACAGCCGCGCCGTGCCGGGGTTGTAGTTGCCGGTGGACAGGTGGGCGTAGCGCTTGAGGCCGCTGGCTTCGCGGCGGGTCACCAGCAGCATCTTGGCGTGGGTCTTGAGGCCCACCACGCCATAAACCACCTGGGCACCCACCGATTCCAGCCGCTCGGCGTAGTTGATGTTGGCTTCTTCGTCGAAGCGCGCCTTGAGCTCCACCACGGCGGTCACTTCCTTGCCCCGGCGCACGGCTTCGCGCAGCAGGTTCATCAGCTCCGACTTGGCTCCGGTGCGGTAGATGGTCATCTTGATGGCCAGCACGTCCGGGTCTTCCACCGCCTCGCGCAAAAAGGCCAGCACGGCGTCAAAACTCTCGTAAGGCTGGTGGATCAGCACATCGCCCTGTTGCAGCCGCTCAAAGTACGACTGCCCCGGCGTGAGCTGCGCGGGCCAACCACCGTGGTAGGCCTCGAAACGCAGCGCGGGCGCGTCGACCTTGTCGATCAGCTGGTTCAGTCGAACCAGGTTCACCGGTCCCGGAACGCGGTAGAGCGCCTTGAAGGGCAATGCGAACTGTTCCCGCAAAAAGTCGGCCAGGAACTCGGAGCATCCGGCCGAGACTTCCAGCCGCAGGGCCTGGCCGTAGTGGCGCTGCTGCAAGCCCTTGCGCAGCGCGGTGCGCAGGTTCTTCACCTCTTCCTCGTCCACCGCCAGATCGGAATGGCGCGTGACGCGGAACTGCGAAAACTCCGTGACCTGCCGACCCGGAAACAGGTCACCCAGGTGCGAGCGGATCAGGCTGGAGATGGAGACGAAGTGCGTCTGCTTGGAGCCTTTGATGGGTGGCATGCGGAAGAAGCGCGGCAGGATGCGCGGCACCTTCACGATGGCGATTTCGTTCTCGCGGCCGAACGCGTCCTTGCCCGCCAGACGCACGATGAAGTTGAGTGACTTGTTGGCCACCTGCGGAAAGGGGTGTGCGGGGTCCAGGCCCACCGGCATCAGCAGCGGCTGCACCTCGTTGACAAAAAACTCCTTCACCCAGCGGCGCTGGCGCGGGTTGCGCTCACCGTGCGAGATCAGCTTGATGCCCTTTTTCTCCAGCAGCGGCAGCAACTCGTCGTTGTAGATGGCGTATTGCTGGGCCACCAGTTTGTGGACTTCTTCCGACAGCCACTCGAAGCTCTGCGCGGTGTACAGGCCACGCTGCTCGTTGGCCAGTGCGGCGGTGAGGTGGGGCGCGACACGAACCTCGAAAAACTCGTCGAGGTTGCTGGAGACGATGCTGAGGTAGCGCAGGCGCTCCAGCAGCGGCACGTCGGGGCGGCGTGCCCAGTCCATGACGCGTTCGTTGAAGGCCAGGATGCTGTGATCGCGATCGAGGAAGGGAAACTTGCTGTTGGAGTTGTTGCCGCTCATGTCTGGTCTTGTTGTCGACGGGGGCGTCCGTCCTGTGGCCCGGGACAGTATGCCCAGCCGCCTCCACGAACTCTGTGACGATTATTCAACGGGCGGATGACGTTTGTGTGACAGTTTCGCGAGCAATTCCCCGTCGCGACCCGGCACGCACAAGCCCGGGCGCTGGCTGCCTGGGGTGCCTCGGCAACACCACGAGGTGCGAGAGAAACAAGGCGCTCGCCCTGCCCCAGCCAAAGTGCAGCGCGCGGTCCCGCGCCTCGTGGCGTTTGACTTTGAGCGCCTCGACCCAGGCTTCCCGCAGGTCCTCGCGCATGGCGCCGGCCTGGCTCTGCCCCAGCACCTGCATCGGGCCGTCCACCGGGTAGGCGGCCACCGGCACGCCGCTGGACATGGCCTCCAGCATCGTGCGGCCAAAGGTCTCCCCTCGGGCCGGAAACACAAACACGTCGGCGCAGGCGTACACCTGCGCCAGTTCGTGCCGCGGCAACACACCGAGCCAGTGCACATTGGGGTAACGCGCCCGCAGGCTCGAGGCGAGCGGTCCGACACCACAGACGACCTTGCTGCCGGGCACGTCCAGCGCCAGAAAGGCCTCGACGTTTTTCTCGCGCGCGATGCGGCCGACATACAGGCTCACCGGGTGCGCCAGCGGCCCCAGCGGGGCGCAGGGCTGGCTGCTGTCGGACAGCGCAAACAGGCGCGTGTCCACACCGTGCGTCCACAGGAGCAGGCGGCGAAAGCCGCGTGTCTGCAGCATGTTCAGCACACCCTGGCTGGGGGCCATCACACCGCTGGCGGGCTTGTGAAACCAGCGCAGCAAGGCATAGCCCCAGCTCACCGGCAGGCCAAACGTGTCCTTGAGGATTTCGGGGAACCTGGTGTGGAACGCGGTGGTGAATGGCCAGCCACGCCGCAGGCAGTGGCGCCGCGCTGCCCAACCCAGGGGGCCTTCGGTGGCGATGTGGACGGCGTGTGCGTCGGCGCTGTCCATCAGTTCACGCAGGCGGGCACCGGGAAACCACGCGATGTCGAGGCTCGGAAAGCCCGGACACGGCCGGGTGCGGAACTGCCCGGGCTGGATGACCACGACCTCGTGGCCGCCGATCTGGAGCTGTCGAACCAGTTCAGCCAGCGTGGTGGCGACCGAATTCGCCTGGGGTTGCCAGGCGTCCGTCACGATCAGGATCTTCATGTGGGTCTCCCTGGGCACCAACGGGTGCCGCGGTCTGTGGACTCCAGTGCACGAGTTCCAGGCGACCGTCCATGTGTTCGACCAGGGCCGAGAGGCTTTCCACCCAGTCCCCATCGTTGCAATAGAGGGTGCCGTCGATGGTGCGCATTTCGGGGCGGTGGATGTGTCCGCAGACCACGCCCTGGTAACCGCGCGATCGGGCTTCGGCAGCGACCGCGCGCTCGAAGTCGGTCACGTAATTGAGCGCGCTCTTGACCTTGTGCTTGAGGTACTGCGAGAGCGACCAGTACGGCAGGCCCATGCGTGCTCGCAGCGAGTTGAGGTGGCGGTTGAGCTTGAGGGTGAACTCGTAGGCGTTGTCCCCCAGGTAGGCCAGCCACTTCGCGCACTGGATCACGCCGTCGAAATAGTCACCGTGCACCACCCACAGGCGGCGCCCGTCGGCGGTGGTGTGCACCGCTTCGTTGGCCACCTCGATGCCGCCGAAGTTGTGGCCGTCGAACTGGCGCGCGAACTCGTCGTGGTTGCCCGGCACGAAGACCACGCGGCAGCCCTTGCGCGAGCGGCGCAGCAGCTTCTGCACCACGTCGTTGTGCGCCTGCGGCCAGAACCATTTGCGGCGCAACTGCCAGCCGTCGATGATGTCGCCCACCAGGTAGAGCGTGTGGCTGGGGTGGTGTTTGAGGAAATCGAGCAGCGGACGCGCCTGGCAACCCGCAGTGCCCAGGTGCAGGTCGGAAATGAAAACGGCCCGAAAACGGGCCCGTTCACCACCCTCACCCGGGCCATCGTCATCACCGCCGCCGTCGGCGTCCCACGACCCGCCTGGACTTTGTCCTGGCGGCAAACCGCTCTTGAGAGCCCAGCCACCCAATACGTCGAGGGCGGCTCGCATCAAGCCACCAGGAAATATTTGCGGTAGCGTGCCGGCAGCTCGCGCAGTCGCATGAGCATGGGCAGATCCGCCGCGTTGAAGTCCGGATTCCAGGCCGGCGGCCCCATCACCTTCGCGCCCAGGCGCAAGTAGTCCCTGATGAGCGCGGGCGGCTGCACGCCCAGCGTGTCGTCCAGCCGCTCCACCGGCAGCGGCAGGCGCGGGCGCACATGGAAGTCGATCGGGGCCAGGTGCGTGGCCTTGAGCTGGCGCCAGATGCTGGCCGCCGCGTGGCCACCACCCACCACGCCATGCCGGCCTTCGTGCTGCATGGGGATGCTGGCGCAGCAGATCAAGGTGTCGAGCTGGTTGCGCTCCATGAAACCGGCCAGCCCGCCCCACAGCGCCATCCTCACCGCTCCCTGGCGATGATCTCGGTGCACGCAGCTGCGACCCACCTCCACCAGGCGTTCGCGGACACCGCGCAGGCGGGTGAGGTCAAACTGGGTGTCGCTGTGGGTGCTGCCCACGCGTTCGGCCTGGGCCGGCGTGAGCACACGGCAGGTGCCGATCACCTGGCGGGTGGCCTTGTCGCGCACCAGCAGGTGTTCGCAGAAGTCGTCGAACAGGTCGACGTCGTGGCCGGGCAGTGTGTTGGGCAGGCGCGCACCCATCTCGGTGGCAAACACGTCGAACCGCAGTTTCTGCGCCTCCTGCACCTCGCCCTGGTGCCGGGCCCAGGAGACCTCGATGCCGTGCGGGCCCGGTCCCATGGAAACGGGCACAACGCTCTGCTCTGGGGAAATGGCGTGGGGGAGGAAGGCTGTGTTCATGACCCTGCAGTTTGAAAACCGGTCGTGACCCTCCCAAGGCAGTCCCATGAAGTTTTGATGACACCGCACTCACCCGAGGTCATTTTTATCCTTCAAGTATTATTGAATCCTTGACACACCCCACCCCTGCCATGAACCTTGCCGACCAACTCAATCTGGGCTGCGCCTGCCAGACGCTGTCCCTGCCCCGCTTGCGGGAACAGCTGGAAACCGGCCCTGCGCTCGACGGCCTGGCCGCGCGCCTGAGCGTCAGCCACCCGCACCTCTTTTCGGCCACTGCGGTGTTCATCGACCCGGGCATGGCTCAGCGCATCCAGGATTCGGTGACAACCATCGAACGCGTGATTGCCCTGCCCGCCTGGCAGCAGCAGGCGCTGGCCCGGGCACCCGCGATCGCCGCGCTGGACCACGGCCCGGCGGGCGTGTTCATGGGTTACGACTTCCACCTCACCGACCACGGCCCGCGCCTGATTGAAATCAACAGCAACGCGGGGGGCGCACTGCTCAACGCGGCCCTGGCCCGCGCGCACAGCGCCTGCTGCCAAGCCATGGGCGAAGTGGTTGACCCGGTGGGTTCGCTGCGCGCGATCGATGCGGCGTTTGCCGACATGTTCCGCGCCGAATGGACGGCACAGCGGGGCGATGCCCCCCTGCGCACCGTGCTCATCGTGGACGACGCGCCCGCGCAGCAGTACCTCGCGCCCGAGTTCGACATGTTCCGCGAACTCTTTGCCTCCCACGGCCTGACGGCCCTGGTGGCCGACCCCGCCGAGCTGCAGTGGCACGCCGGCGCGCTGCACCACCCAGCCCTGCCGCCCGGAACTGCGGTGGACCTGGTCTACAACCGCCTCACCGACTTTTACTTGCAGGACGAGGCCCACCAGGCCTTGCGGCTCGCCTTTGAGGCG
Source organism: Hydrogenophaga sp. RAC07 (assembly GCF_001713375.1). Lineage (NCBI taxonomy): Bacteria > Pseudomonadati > Pseudomonadota > Betaproteobacteria > Burkholderiales > Comamonadaceae > Hydrogenophaga > Hydrogenophaga sp. RAC07. Next base: position 1,660,586 of record NZ_CP016449.1, on the reverse strand, counting down.
GGTGCGGTGGTGCTGACACCGAACCCCCGCACCCACGCGCTGTACGCCGACAAGCGCAACCTCGTTGCCCTGTCCGACGCCGACCTGCTCGCAAGCTGGGGCGTGAGCGAGCAAGACCGTGCCTTGCTGAGCGCTGTGGTGCCCGCCACGCATCGGGTAAGCGCCGACAACGCGGACGCGCTCTGGGCCGGACGCCGGAGCCTGTTCTTCAAACCAGCCGCCGGCTTCGGCGCGCGCGCGGCCTACCGCGGCGACAAGCTCACCCGCCGCGTGTGGGGCGAGATCCTGGCGGGCGACTACGTGGCCCAGGCACTCGTGCCGCCCAGCGAGCGGCTGGTTCGGGTACAGGACGGCACACAACGGCTCAAGCTGGACATTCGCGCCTACGCCTACCGGGGCCAGGTGCAGCTGCTGGCCGCGCGCACCTGGACCGGGCAGACCACCAACTTCCGCACCGAGGGCGGCGGCTTCTCGCCGGTGGTGGTGGTGCCCGACCCGGCCAGAGCGCTGTCACAGAGCGGTCATGAAGCCCTTCAACAATTCAATACAGATTGAATCAACCAGCGCGTCGCGCACTTTTCCCACAGGACATTCCCGCATGAAAGTTGGCATCAACGGCATGGGCCGCATCGGCCGCCTGGCTTTGCGCGCCGCCCTCGGCGCAGCCGAACGCGAAACCACCGACCCACGCGCCGGCAACCGGCTGCAGGTGGTGCACCTCAACGAGTTGAAGGGCGGCGCCGCCGCCACCGCCCACCTGCTGGCCTTTGACAGCGTGCAAGGCAAGTGGCGGGCCGACATCGAAGCCGAGGGCGAAGACGCCATCCGCATCGACCAGCAACGCATGTCGTTCAGTTCGCACGCCACCGCTGGCGATATCCCATGGGGTGACCTGGGTGTGGACCTGGTCCTGGAGTGCACCGGCAAGTTCCTCACGCCCGAGACCATCCAGGGCCATCTGGACCGTGGCGCCAAACGCGTCATCGTGGCAGCACCGGTGAAGACCGGTGGCGTGCTCAACATCGTGGTGGGCGTGAACGAAACGCTGTACGAACCCGCGCGCGACCGCATCGTGACCGCCGCCTCGTGCACCACCAACTGCCTGGCGCCGGTGGTGAAGGTGGTGCATGAGGCCATCGGCATCCGCCACGGCCAGATCACCACGCTGCACAACCCGACCAACACCAACCTGGTGGTGGACGCACCGCACAAGGACCTGCGCCGCGCCCGCAGCGCCCTCATGAGCCTGGCGCCCACGACCACCGGCAGCGCCACCGCCATCGCGCTGATCTACCCCGAACTCAAGGGCAAGCTCAACGGCCACGCGGTGCGGGTGCCGGCGCTCAATGCGTCGCTGACCGACTGCGTGTTCGAGCTGCAGCGCGAGACCACGGTGGACGAGGTGAACGCTTTGTTCGAAGTCGCTGCGAAGGGGCCTCTGGCCGGCATCCTGGGCTACGAGACACGCCCGCTGGTCAGCGTGGACTACGCGCGGGACACACGCTCCAGCATCGTGGACGCGCCCTCCACCATGGTGACCGACGGCACGCTGCTCAAGGTCTACGCCTGGTACGACAACGAGATGGGTTACGCCTGCCGCATGGTCGACCTGGCCTGCCACATGCACAAGGTTGGCATCTGAAGATGAACACCGCCGAACGCAACTACGCCATCGTCACCGCCGCCTATTGGGGGTTCACGCTCACCGACGGCGCGCTGCGCATGCTGGTGCTGCTGCACTTCTACGGCCTGGGCTACTCGCCGTTCACGCTGGCGTTTCTGTTTCTGCTGTACGAAGCCGCCGGCATCGTGGCCAACTTCGTCGGCGGCTGGCTGGCCACGCGCTACGGCATCACGCGCATGCTCACCGTCGGCCTGGTCACGCAGATCATCGGCTTCACCGTGCTGTCTTTCCTCGACCCCGCCTGGAGCGCGGCCATGTCGGTGGCCTGGGTGGTGCTGGCGCAAGGCATCTGCGGTGTGGCCAAGGACCTCACCAAGACCGCGAGCAAATCGGCCATCAAGGTCACGGCCGACCAGGCGAAGAACCAGGGCTCGGGCCAGCTCTTCAAATGGGTGGCGTGGTTCACCGGCAGCAAGAACGCCATGAAGGGCGTGGGTTTCTTCCTGGGTGGTTTGCTGCTGCAGACGCTGGGTTTCCAGCAGGCGCTGTGGGCCATGGCGGCGCTGCTGGCACTCGTGCTGGTGGGCGTGGTGAGCGCGCTGCCGCAGATGATGGGCAAGAGCAAGGCGTCGAAATCGGCCAGGGAACTGTTTGCGAAGAACACCGGGGTGAACGTGCTGGCCGCAGCACGCGTGGTGCTGTTCGGTGCGCGCGACGTGTGGTTTGTGGTGGGCGTGCCGGTGTACCTGTATTCACAGGGCTGGACCTTCACCATGGTCGGCACGTTTCTGGCCGCCTGGACCATCGGCTACGGCGCGGTGCAGGCCATGGCACCGGCGTTCGTCAAACGCAGCACCGACGGACTGAGCACCGAGGTGCCGGCCGCGCGGCTCTGGTCGGCCCTGCTGGCCTTGGTCCCCATCGGCCTGGCTGCAGCCGTGGCGCTGAAAGTGCCGCACCTGCCCTGGGTGGTGGTGGGCGGGTTGGGCGTTTTCGGCTTTGCGTTCGCGGTGAACTCGTCCGTGCACTCCTACCTGGTGCTGGCCTACGCCGGCTCGGAGAAAGCGGCCGAAGACGTGGGCTTTTACTACGCCGCCAACGCACTGGGCCGATTCAGCGGCACGCTGCTCTCGGGCCTGCTCTACCAGTGGGGCGGGTTGCTCTATGCCTTGCTGGGCTCGGCCCTCATGTTGATCGTTTGCTGGCTGGCCACGCTCAAGCTGCCCACCCAAGCCACCCTGCAACACACCACCGCCTGAAGGAGAACCCATGGACGAAACCCTCGCCGTCAAATCCCTTGGTGCCCTGGCGCAAGAGACGCGCCTGCGCATCTTCCGCGCGCTCGTGGCGCAGGGCCCCCAGGGCCTCACGCCGGGTCAGCTCAGCGAATCGCTCGGTGTGGCCAGCACGGCACTGTCGTTTCACCTCAAGGAACTCAGCCACGCCGGGTTGGTGTCGCAGGAGCGCGATGGCCGCCACCTGATCTACCGCGCCGAGTTCGGTGCCATGAACGATTTGCTGCAGTTCCTCACCGCCCATTGCTGCCAGGGTGAGCCCTGCGAAGTCACAGCCTCTGTTCCTGTCTGCACCGCCTGTTGAAAGGCTTTCCATGACCATGTCCACCTACAACGTCCTGTTCATCTGCACCGGCAATTCGGCGCGCAGCATCATGGCCGAGGCCATCCTCAACCAGATGGGAGCGGGCCGCTTTCGCGCCTGGAGCGCGGGCAGCCACCCCACAGGCGAGGTCAATCCGCACGCCATCGAACTGCTGGAGCGCAACCGCTTCAAGACCACCGGCTTGCGCAGCAAGAACTGGGACGAATTTGCGGCGATCGATGCGCCGCGCATGGACTTTGTGCTGACCGTGTGCAACAAGGCCGCCGGTGAGGTCTGCCCCATCTGGCCCGGCCAGCCCATGTCGGCCCACTGGGGTGTTGAAGATCCCGCCGCGGTCAGGGGCAGCAACGAGGTCATCCAGCGCGCGTTCAACGACTGTTTCATCGTGATGAACCGGCGCATCGCGCTGCTCACCGTGCTGCCCATCGACAAACTCGACAAGCTGGCGCTGAAAAAAGAGCTCGCCGGCATCGGCCAGGTCAAAGCCTGATGGGACTGTTTGAACGCTATCTGTCCGTGTGGGTGGAACTCGGCATCGTGGCCGGCGTGGGGCTGGGCCTGGTCGCTCCGTTGGTCTTTCAGGCCGTGGCGGCCATGGAGGTTGCGCAGGTCAACCTGGTGGTGGCTGTGTTCATCTGGGTGATGATTTATCCAATGATGATCCAGATCGACTGGCACGCCGTGCGCGATGTGGGCAAGAAGCCGCAAGGGCTCGTGCTCACCCTGGTGGTCAACTGGCTCATCAAGCCGTTCACCATGGCCGCACTCGGCGTGCTGTTCTTCCAGCACTTGTTTGCGCCCTGGGTCGATCCGCAATCGGCCAGCGAATACATCGCCGGCATGATCCTGCTGGGCGTGGCGCCCTGCACCGCCATGGTGTTCGTGTGGAGCCAGCTCGTCAAAGGCGACGCCAACTACACGCTGGTGCAGGTGTCGATCAACGACCTGATCATGGTGGTGGCGTTCGCGCCCATCGCGGCCTTTCTGCTCGGCGTGACCGACGTGACCGTGCCTTGGGAAACGCTGCTCCTGTCCACCGTGCTGTACGTGGTGATGCCCTTGGTGGTCGGCATGCTCACACGCCAGCTCTTGCTGCGACGCGGACCCGCTGCCGTGACGGCGTTTGTGGCCGCGCTCAAGCCGTGGTCGGTGATCGGGCTGATTGCCACCGTGGTGCTGCTGTTCGGTTTCCAGGCCGAGACCATCGTGCGCCAGCCGCTCGTGATCCTGCTCATCGCGGTGCCGCTGGTGCTGCAGAGCTACGGCATCTTCTTCATCGCCTGGTGGGGTGCGAAGTGGCTCAAGCTGCCGCACAACATCGCCGGCCCGGCCTGTCTGATCGGCACCTCCAACTTCTTCGAATTGGCTGTGGCGGTGGCCATTTCACTCTTCGGCTTGAACAGCGGCGCGGCGCTGGCCACGGTGGTCGGTGTCTTGGTCGAGGTGCCGGTGATGCTGTCGCTGGTGGCGCTGGTCAACGCCCGGCGACCGGCCGATCCCACGCAGCTGAAGGACGCGGGCGCCTGAGACAATACGGCGCTGTGACTTCCCACCAGCCCTCCTTGACCGTCGACCTCACCTGCCACCCGGCCACACCGGCGTCTGCGCCGTGGGAATTGAAGGCGACCGTGAGCCCGACCCGCATGGGCTTGCGCCTGGTGTACGCGCTGAGCGGCGACATTGCCGGACTGCGCATCCCCTCCGCCACCACGCCCGGACAGGCCGATGGCCTGTGGCAGCACACCTGCCTCGAAGCCTTTGTGGCAGCCGAGGGAGATGCGGCCTACCGCGAATTCAACTTCTCGCCCTCGGGCCAGTGGGCGGGCTACCGCTTTGCCGGCGAGCGGCAACGCGACACCTCGCCCGCACCCGACCTGCCCGCGCCTGCGATGCAATTCGCCATCACACCGACGTGTCTCACGCTGGACGTGCACCTGCCACTGGCTGCCCTGCCCTCGCCCGCCCAACACCTTGCACTGGCGCTGTGCGCTGTGATCGAAGAACACGACGGGCGCCTGAGCTACTGGGCGCTGCAGCACCCGCAAGCCCGCCCCGATTTCCACCACCCCGCCGGGCACTCGCTGCGCCTGGCCCTGCCCGCGAACTGACCGCCATGCAATTCGGCCTCGATCGTTTCCTGCAAGACCCCGCCATTCGCGCGCCGCTCAAAGGCCAGCGCGTGGCCTTGCTGGCCCACCCGGCCTCGGTGACGCGCGACCTCACACACGCACTCGACGCGCTGGCCGCCCTGCCCGACGTGACGCTGAGCGCCGCCTTCGGGCCGCAACACGGTCTGCGTGGCGACAAGCAGGACAACATGGTCGAGTCGCCCGACTACCTCGACCCGACACTGGGCATCCCGGTGTACAGCCTCTACGGTGAAGTGCGCCGACCGACCGACGCGATGATGGCCAGCTTCGACGTGCTGCTGGTCGACCTGCAAGACCTGGGCTGCCGCATCTACACCTTCATCACCACGCTGCGCTACGTGCTGGAAGCCGCGGCGCAACACGGCAAGGCGGTGTGGGTGCTGGACCGGCCCAACCCGGCCGGCCGGCCCATTGAGGGACTCACGCTGCGCGAAGGCTGGGAAAGTTTTGTGGGCGCCGGCCCCATGCCCATGCGCCACGGCATGACCATGGGCGAACTCGGCCACTGGTTCATCGCCACGCTGGGCCTGCGCGTGGACTACCGCGTGATCACCATGACGGGCTGGGAGCCGGAGGCCGCCCCCGGCTTTGGCTGGCCCACCGAGCGCAGCTGGATCAACCCCAGCCCGAACGCCGCTAACCTGAGCATGGCGCGCGCCTACGCCGGCACGGTGATGCTGGAGGGGACGACGCTCTCCGAAGGCCGTGGCACCACACGTGCGCTCGAGCTGTTTGGTGCGCCGGGCATCGACGTGCCGCGCCTGCTGGCCGACATGCGCCGCATCGCGCCGCAGTGGCTGCTGGGCTGCGTGCTGCGGCCGTGTTTCTTCGAGCCGACCTTCCACAAACACCAGGGGCAGTTGTGCGCCGGTGTGCAGATCCATGTGGAAGACCCGACCCACTACGACCACGCGGCCTTCAAGCCCTGGCGGCTGCAGTCCCTCGCGTTTCGCGCGCTGCGCCTGCAGGCGCCCGAGTACCCGCTGTGGCGCGATTTCGCCTACGAGTACGAGCACGAGCGCCTGGCGATCGACCTCATCAACGGCGGGCCGCTGCTGCGCGAATGGGTGGACGATGTGACCGCCGCGCCCGAGGTGCTGGAGACGGCGGCTGCCGCCGACGAAGCGGCCTGGGCGGCGGAACGCGCGCCCTTCCTGCTCTACTGAAGCGGGTTCAGCTCAACCACTTCTGGAAGAACCGGGCGGAGCCCATCGCCGGGTCCAGCTGGTAACCCGCATAGCCAATGCGCTCGTACAGCCGCACAGCGGGATGGTTGCCCGAAAGCACTTCCAGCGTCATCTTGACCGCGCCACGCTCGACGGCAATCGCTTCGGCGAGCGCCAGCATCTGCTCGGCAATGCCACGCCCGCGGTGGCTGGCGAGCACCGCCACGTCGTGCACGTTCACCAGCGGCTTGCAGGCGAAGGTGGAGAAACCTTCGATGCAGTTCACCAGACCCACCGGCTGCGCGCCGTCGAAGGCCAGCACGCTGTAGGCCTGCGGCCGCGCGGCGAGTTCGCGCACGAGGCTTTCCTTGGCAAAGTCCGACAGGCCCTCGCCACCCCCGGCCGGGTCGCTGGCGTACGCGTCGAGCAGCAGCACCAGAGCCGCCGCGTGTGCGGGATCGGCGTAGTCGGCGCGAACGGTGGTCACGGCGCTCACACGGGCACCTGTGCACGAACAGCGGCCACCAGCCGCTCGGCGCAATCCAGCGCCTTTTGGGGATCCCGCGCTTCGACCATCACGCGCAGCAAGGGCTCGGTGCCGCTGGCGCGGATGAGCACCCGGCCGCTGTCACCCAGTTCAGCCTCCACAGCCTGTGTCTGTTGCGCGAGAAAGGTGTTGGTCTTCCAGTCCTGCCCGGGCTGCAGGCGCACGTTGATCAGCGTCTGCGGGAACAGTGTCACGTCGGCCAGTTGCTGCGCCATGGTCTTGCTGCTGTCCACGCAGGCGTGCAACACCTGCAAGGCCGACACCAGGCCGTCGCCGGTGGTGTGGCGGTCCAGCACCAGCAAGTGGCCCGAGCCCTCGCCGCCCAGGATCCAGCCGTGTTTCTCCAGCTCTTCGAGCACGTAACGGTCGCCCACCTTGGCGCGCACGAACTTCACACCACGCGCTTTCAGCGCCACCTCCACCGCCATGTTGGTCATGAGCGTGCCCACCACACCAGGCACGTCGTGGTCGCGGGCCAGCCGGTCGGCCACGATCAGGTACAGCAGCTCGTCGCCGTTGTACAGGCGGCCGTCGGCGTCCACCATCTGCAGGCGGTCGGCGTCGCCGTCGAGCGCAATGCCGTAGTGCGCGCCGTGCGCCTTCACCGCTTCCACCATGGCCTGCGGGTGCGTGGCGCCCACGCCGTGGTTGATGTTCAGGCCGTCGGGTGTGCACCCGATCTTGATGACCTCGGCGCCCAGCTCGTGGAACACCGCGGGTGCGATCTGGTAGGCCGCGCCGTTGGCGCCGTCCACCACGATCTTCATGCCCTTGAGCGAGAGGTTGTGCGAGCAGGTGCTCTTGCAGAACTCGATGTAACGACCGGCGGCGTCTTCCAGACGGCGCGACTTGCCGAGATCGGCCGCCGCCGCCCACACCGGTGGCTCGTCCAGCGCGGCTTCCACCGCGTATTCCCAGTCGTCCGGCAGTTTGGTGCCCAGGGCGCTGAAAAACTTGATGCCGTTGTCGGCAAACGGGTTGTGGCTGGCGGAGATCACCACGCCCAGGCTGGCGCGCTGGGCGCGCGTGAGGTAGGCCACGGCCGGCGTGGGCACGGGGCCGAGCAGCACCACGTCCACACCCGCCGAGTTGAAGCCGGATTCGAGCGCGGCCTCCAGCATGTAGCCGGAGATGCGGGTGTCCTTGCCGATGAGCACCGTGGGGTGCGCCTCGGTGCGGCGCAACACGCGGCCCACGGCGTGCGCCAGGCGCAAGACGAAGTCGGGGGTGATGGGGGCCTGGCCGACCGTGCCGCGGATGCCGTCGGTGCCAAAGAATTTGCGGGGCATGGGGTGTCCTCTGTGTTGTTCTGTGTGGGGAGCCTGCTGGCGCCGCGTCAACGGGTGGCGCAACGCGAGGACCGGGTTGGATTATCGCGGGGCGGCGACACGCTCACGCGGGCTGGATGGCTTGCCAGATCCTCAAGGCGTCCACTGTTTCACGCACGTCGTGCACACGCACCACGCGCGCGCCGCGCTCCACCGACAGCAAGGCCGCGGCGACGCTGGCGGCCACCCGATCGGCAGGCACTTCGCGCCCCGTGACGGCGCCCAACGACGATTTGCGCGACCACCCCGCCAGCATGGGCCAGCCCAGGGCCATCAACTCGCTCTGGCGCGCCAGCAGGCTGAAATTCTGCGCCACGGTCTTGCCAAAACCCACGCCGGCGTCGAGCACGATGCGCTCATGAGCGATGCCGCGTGCCGTGAGTGCGTCAGCCCGCCCGCGAAGGAAATCGGCCACCGCCGGCAACACGTCGCCCTCCATCGGTGCCACCTGCATGGTCTGCGGGTCGCGGTGCATGTGCATCAGGCACACACCACAGCGCGGATGCGCCGCCACCACGTCCAGCGCGTGGCCACGGCGCAGCGCCCAGATGTCGTTGACGATGTCGGCCCCTGCGTCGAGCACGGCTTGCATCACCTCGGGCTTGTAGGTGTCCACCGAGACCGGCACACCCAGCTTCACCGCCTCGCGGACCAAAGGCAACACCCGCGCAAGTTCTTCATCCAGCGGCACGGCCGGACTGCCGGGTCGGGTGGACTCACCGCCGATGTCCAGCAGGTGAGCGCCGTCGCGAATGAGCTGCTCGCAGTGTTTGAGGGCTGCGGAGGTGCCTGCGTGTTGACCACCGTCGGAAAAGGAATCGGGCGTCACGTTGACGATGCCCATGACCTGCGGGGTGGCGAGGTCGATGTCGAAGCGGGTGGTCTGCCAGTGCATGAAGGTGTTCGAATCGGAAACGACAACGGGGCCGAAGCCCCGTGTGTCTGGTTGGAAACCCCGGGCCGCTCAGGCGGCCGTGGGTGCCGGGTCGGCCGCCACGGCGGGCGAGCCACCGCTGCCGCCACCACCACCCACCGAGGGGTTGCGCGGCGTCCAGTCCTTGGGAGGACGGGGCGGCTTGCCGGCCATGATGTCGTCAATCTGCTCGGCGTCGATGGTTTCCCACTCGAGCAAAGCCTTGGCCATGGCGTGCATCTTGTCGCTGTTCTCTTCGATCAGGTCGCGCGCCAGTTTGTACTGCGCATCGATGATGCGGCGCACCTCGGCGTCCACCTTCTGCATGGTGGATTCGCTCATGTTGGTGGTTTTGGTCACCGATCGGCCCAGGAACACTTCACCTTCGTTTTCGGCGTACACCATCGGGCCGAGCGCGTCGGTCATGCCGTAACGCATCACCATGTCGCGGGCAATCGTCGTTGCACGCTCGAAGTCGTTGCTGGCACCGGTGGTCATCTGGTTCATGAACACTTCTTCGGCGATGCGGCCACCAAACAGCATGCTGATCTGGTTCAGCATGTAGTCCTTGTCGTAGCTGTAGCGGTCCTGTGCCGGCAGGCTCATGGTCACGCCCAGCGCACGGCCGCGCGGGATGATGGTGACCTTGTGCACCGGATCGCACTTGGGCAGCAGTTTGCCGATCAGCGCGTGGCCGGACTCGTGGTAGGCCGTGTTGCGTCGCTCCTCCTCGGGCATCACCATGCTCTTGCGCTCGGGGCCCATGAAGATCTTGTCCTTGGCCTTCTCGAAGTCCTGCATCTCCACCACACGTGCGTTGCGGCGCGCGGCCATCAGGGCGGCTTCGTTGCACAGGTTGGCGAGATCGGCACCACTCATGCCGGGCGTGCCGCGCGCGATCACGCTCGGGTTCACGTCGGTGCCCAGCGGCACCTTGCGCATGTGCACGTTCAGGATCTGCTCGCGGCCGCGGATGTCGGGCAGCGTCACGTAGACCTGGCGGTCGAAACGGCCCGGGCGCAGCAAGGCGGCGTCCAGGATGTCGGGGCGGTTCGTGGCGGCGACCACGATCACACCCAGGTTGGTCTCGAAACCGTCCATCTCGACCAGCATCTGGTTCAGGGTCTGTTCACGTTCGTCGTTGCCACCGCCCAGGCCGGCGCCACGCTGGCGGCCGACGGCGTCGATCTCGTCGATGAAGATGATGCAGGGTGCGTTCTTCTTGGCGTTTTCGAACATGTCGCGCACACGGGCCGCGCCCACGCCCACGAACATTTCCACGAAGTCCGAACCCGAGATGCTGAAGAACGGCACCTTGGCTTCACCCGCAATACCCTTGGCGAGCAGTGTCTTGCCGGTACCGGGCGGGCCGACGAGCAGCAGGCCGCGCGGAATGCGCCCACCGAGTTTCTGGAACTTGGCCGGGTCTTTCAGGAAGTCCACGACCTCCTTCACCTCTTCCTTGGCCTCGTCGCAGCCTGCGACATCGGCAAAGGTAACGGTGTTGTTGTTCTCGTCCAGCATGCGGGCCTTGCTCTTGCCGAAGCTGAACGCCCCGCCCTTGCCGCCGCCCTGCATCTGCCGCATGAAGTAAATCCACACGCCAATCAGCAACAGCATGGGGCCCCAGCTGACCAGCAAGGTCATGAGCAGCGAGCCTTCTTCGCGCGGACGCACGTCGAACTTGACATCGTTGGCAATCAGGTCGCCCACGAGGCCGCGGTCGAGGTAGGTGGCCGTGGTGCGCACGCGACGATCGTCCTGCGTGATGGCCACGATCTCGGTGCCGCCCTGGCCCTCCTGGATGGTGGCGCTCTTGATGCGTCGGGCTTTCACCTCATCGAGAAACTCGGAATAGCCCACGTAGCCGGAGCCGGCGGCAGAACGTGTGTCGAACTGCTTGAAGACGGTGAAAAGCACCATGGCGATCACCATCCACACGGCGATTTTCGAAAACCACTGATTGTTCAAGTGCAGCTCCTGGAGTCGGTATTGGCGGTTATGCGCATGTGGGAGTCATTCTAGGACTTTCAAGCGCCGGTGCCTCATGCAGGTGACGAGGCTGTGTCAATGGAAGGGTTGGCTTTTGCCTATGGCGGGCCACGAGGCGCCGTACTCAGCCCCGTACTGTGGATTTGAGACCCATGCCGACCAGAAAGGTTTCAGACGATTTGTCGCGCGACGCCTTGGGTTTGACCGCCTTCACCGTGCGAAAAGTCTGGCGAAACAGGGCGACCATGGGGTCATAGGCGCCACCGTGGAAGAGTTTGACCACCAGCGCGCCGTCGATCTTGAGGTGCTTGATCGAAAAATCCACCGCCAGCTCGACCAGATCCGTGATGCGGGCGGCGTCGGTCATGCCGATGCCCGAGAGGTTGGGCGCCATGTCTGAGATGACCACATCAACCTGGTGAACACCGCGGTCGGTCAGGGATTTCTCCAGTTCTTCCAGCACCGCGGCTTCGCGGAAGTCGCCCAGGATGAAATGCACACCTTCCACGTCTTCCATGGGCAGCATGTCCAGCGCAATGATGGTGCCGTGCAGTTCACCCACGGCCGCGCCCTGCGGGCTGAGCCGGCGGCGCGCGTACTGGCTCCAGGCGCCGGGTGCCGAGCCGAGGTCGACCACGCAGTCACCCGGGCGGATCAATCCCAGGGTTTCGTCGAGTTCCTTGAGCTTGTAGGCAGCGCGCGCACGGTAGCCGTCTTTTTTGGCCAGGCGAACGTACGGGTCGTTCACGTGCTGGTTGAGCCAGGCCTTGTTGACCTTTTTGCTCTGGGTTTTGACTTTCATGCCCATGAGGGTTGCCTGAGGTCTGTGTAAACGATAATTGTCCCATGCCCCAGATCACACTCACGCCCGCCCAGCGCAAAGTTCACCGCGCTGAAGCCCACCACCTCGACCCCGTTGTCCACATCGGCAACGACGGATTGAGCCCCGCCGTCAAAAAAGAAATCGGGGCGGCGCTCAAGGCGCACGGCCTGATCAAGGTCCGCGTGCTCAGCGATGACCGTGTCGCCCGCGAGGCCATGCTGCACACCCTGGCCGACGAGCTCGACGCCGCACCCATCCAGCACATCGGCAAACTGCTGGTGCTCTGGCGCCCTGTGGAAGAGAAGGTCAAGGTGGTCGACGAAGACCGCATGCCAGGCCCGCGCGACGTGAAGGTGCTGAAGTTCAGCAAACGCGGCGGCCAGCGCCCCGAGGTGAAGGTGGTGCGCGTGCTGGGCAACCAGCGCCTGACCACCGGCGGCCAGATCAAGCGGGCCAAGGTCATGAAAAAGAGCGTGAAGAAGAGCGCCCAATCGCAGTAACAGCCAAGCCCGACGTTCGTTCATGCCGTCGCGGCTTGAACTTCACCCCCAGCGCCACATCTGAGAACGCATGAACGACCGTACCGCCCCCTTCGCCCAAAACCCCCTGCTCAACTTCGACGACCTGCCCCTGTTCGATGCCATCACGCCTGCGCTGGTGGGTCCGGCCATTGACGAACTGATGCAGGCTTCCAGCGTTGCGCTGGAAGCGGTGACGGCCAGCGACTTCCCCGCCGACTGGAAGCGCATGTCGCAAACCCTGGACGTGCCGACCGAGCGCCTGTCGCGCGCCTGGGGCGCCGTGAGCCACCTCAACAGCGTGGCCGACACCCCCGAACTGCGCGCCGCGTACAACGAAGCGCTGCCCAAGGTCACCGAATTCTGGACCCGTCTGGGAGCCGACGAGCGCCTGTACGCCAAGTACAAGTCCATGGACCCGGCCAGCCTGACCAGAGAACAGGCCCGCGCCCACCACAACGCCATGCGCGGCTTCGTGCTGGGCGGCGCCGATCTGCAGGGCGAGGCCAAGGTCCGTTTTGCGTGGCTGCAGGAGCGCCAGGCCGAACTGGGACAGAAATTCAGCGAAAACGCCCTCGATGCCACCGACGCCTTCGCGCTGTATGTGACGACAGACGAACTCGCCGGCGTGCCCGACGACGTGGTGCAGTCCACCGCCGCCGCCGCGCTGGCCGAAGGCAAGACCGGCCACAAGCTCACCCTGAAGATGCCGTGCTATTTGCCTGTGATGCAGTTCGCCCACAGCAGCCCGCTGCGCGAGAAGCTCTACCGCGCCTACGCCACCCGCGCCAGCGACCAGGCCGAAGGCGATGCGGTCAAGTTCGACAACGCCGCCATCATGGGCGAGCTGCTGGCCCTGCGGCACGAAGAGGCGCAGTTGCTGGGTTACCGGCACTACGCCGACGTGTCGCTGGTGCCCAAGATGGCCGAATCGCCCGAGCAGGTGGTGGCCTTCCTGCGCGACCTGGGCACCAAGGCCCGCCCCCACGCCGAAAAAGACCTGGCCGACCTGCGCGCCTTTGCTGCCAGCGACCTCGGTTTGAGCGACCCTCAGGCCTGGGATTGGCCCTACATCGGCGAAAAACTCAAGGAAGCGCGCTACGCCTTCAGCGAGCAGGAAGTCAAACCCTATTTCACAGCGCCCAAGGTGCTGGCCGGCCTGTTCCAGATCGTCGAGACCCTGTTCGAGGTGGCCATCCGCCGCGACCAGGCACCGGTGTGGAACGCGAGCGTTGAGTTCTACCGTATCGAACGCTCGGGCCCCCAAGGCACCGAGCTGGTCGGCCAGTTCTACCTGGACCCGGCTGCGCGCAACGGCAAGCGCGGCGGCGCCTGGATGGACGACGTGCGCGCCCGCTGGCTGCGCCCCGACACCGGCGCGCTGCAGACGCCGGTGGCGCACCTGGTCTGCAACTTCGCCGAAGGCGTGAACGGCAAGCCCGCGCTGCTGACCCACGACGACGTGATCACCCTCTTCCACGAGTTCGGCCACGGACTGCACCACATGCTCACGCAAGTGAATGAGCGCGATGTGTCCGGCATCAGCGGCGTGGAATGGGACGCAGTGGAATTGCCCAGCCAGTTCATGGAGAACTTCTGCTGGGAGTGGGACGTGCTCAAGCACATGACGGCCCACGTGGACACTGGCGAGCCGCTGCCGCGCGCGCTGTTCGACAAGATGCTGGCCGCCAAGAACTACCAGAGCGGGCTGCAAACGCTGCGCCAGGTGGAGTTTTCGCTGTTCGACATGCTGTTGCACAGCCTGCCCCAGCCCGCCACCAGCGGCGAGGCCATCCTCGCTTTGCAACAACAGGTGCGCGACGAGGTGGCGGTGTTGCAGCCCCCCGCCTACAGCCGCTCGCCCCACACCTTCAGCCACATCTTTGCCGGCGGCTACTCGGCCGGCTACTACAGCTACAAGTGGGCCGAGGTGCTGTCGGCGGACGCCTACGCGGCGTTCGAGGAAGCCGCACAGCAAAACGGCCGCAGCACGCTGGACGTGGCCACCGGCCGCCGCTATCGTGAAGCGATCCTGGAAGCCGGTGGCAGCCGCCCGGCCATGGACTCGTTCAAGGCCTTCCGGGGCCGCGAACCCAGCATTGAAGCCCTGTTGCGTCACCAGGGCATGGCTTGATTTGTTTCCTTGCTTGCCGATAGGAGTCGACATGAACATCTTCACTCCCCCCCACTTGCGCATGGCCGCGCTCGGTCTCGTGCTGGGTCTGGTGTCCGTCTCTGCCCTGGCCCAGGGCGTGTACCGCATCGTCGGGCCCGATGGCCGGGTGAGCTATTCGGACCAGCCACCGCCCGCAGCCAACGCGCGCCCGGTGGCGTCGGGATCTTCCGGTGCGGGCGGTGGCGCCAGTGCCCAGTTGCCGTTTGAACTGCGCCAGGTCGCCAGCCGCTACCCCGTGGTGCTCTACACCAGCCCCGAGTGCGCACCTTGCAACAGCGGGCGCAACCTGCTCAACGCGCGCGGCATTCCCTACAGCGAAAAGACCATCACCACCTTCGAGGACGCCGAGGCGCTCAAACGACTGAGCGGCCAGAGTTCGTTGCCCTTCGTGACCATCGGCAGCCAGCAGATCAAAGGGTATTCGGACGGCGAGTGGACCCAGTTCCTCGACGCAGCCGGCTACCCCAAACAGTCGGCCCTGCCCAGCGCCTACCGGCGCGCTGCCCCCACACCCCTGGTGGCGGTGGCCCCAGTTGCAGCACCTGCACCAGCCACCACGGCGCAGACGCAACCGGTCGAGGCACCGGCACCGTCGGTGGCGCCCCCGGTGACCAACCCCGCCGGCATCCGCTTCTGACCCGGCGTCGGGCGCCGACTTAGACTTAAAACGTCAGCGTCTTCACGCCATCCGACGTGCCCAACAGGCACACGCTCGCCTTTTGGTGGGCGAACACGCCCACGGTCACCACGCCAGGCCACTGGTTGACCTGGCTCTCGAACGCCAGCGGGTCGGCGATCTGCAGTCCGGTCACGTCCAGGATGTGCTGGCCGTTGTCGGTCACCAGCGGCGCGCCGTCTTTCATGCGAACACGGGCCTGACCGCCCATGGCAGCGAACTGGCGCACCAGACGCGCGGTGGCCATCGGAATGACTTCCACGGGCAGTGGAAACGCGCCCAGCGCTTTCACCAGTTTCGATTCGTCGGCGATGCAGACGAAGCGGCGCGACTGCGCCGCCACGATCTTCTCGCGCGTGAGCGCGGCACCACCGCCCTTGACCATGTGGCCCTGGGCGTCGATCTCGTCGGCGCCGTCGATGTAGACCGACAGTTCACCGACCTCGTTGGCCTCAAACACGGCAATGCCCAGGGCTTTCAAGCGCGCGGTGGAGGCCTCGGAGCTGGACACAGCGCCGGGGATCTGGTCCTTGATGCTGGCCAGTGCGTCGATGAACTTGTTGACGGTGGAGCCGGTGCCCACCCCCACGATCTCGCCGGGGGTCACGTATTGCAGGGCCGCCTGGCCAACCAGTGCTTTGAGTTCGTCTTGGGTCATTTGAGACAATCGGTGAAACAACAGCCCTGGATTATCCGATGTCGCTTCTGCCCTATGCCGCCGCCCGCCCCTTCCTGTTCGGCATGGACCCCGAAGCCGCCCACGAACTGACCCTCGGTGCCATCGCAAAACTGCAGCGTTCGCCGTTGACCTGCCTGTACAGCGAGCCCCGCATTCACGACCCCCACACGGTGGCGGGCATCCAGTTTCCCAACCGCGTGGGTCTGGCGGCGGGCCTCGACAAGAACGCCCGCTGCATCGACGGACTCGCGGCCATGGGCTTCGGGTTCGTGGAGGTCGGCACCGTCACGCCGCTGGGCCAGAGCGGCAACCCCAAACCGCGCATGTTCCGCCTGCCCAAGGCCAACGCCCTGATCAACCGGCTGGGCTTCAACAACGAAGGCCTGGACGCATTTGTCGCCAACGTGCAGCGCGCGCGCTTTCGCAGCCAGGGCGGCGCCAGTCCCATGGTGCTGGGTCTGAACATCGGCAAGAACGCGAGCACGCCGATCGAGCGGGCCACCGACGACTACCTCACCTGCCTCGACGGTGTGTACCCGCACGCCGACTACGTGACCGTAAACATCTCCAGCCCAAACACGCAAAACCTGCGCAGCCTGCAGAGCGACGCGGCGCTGGACGCCCTGCTGGGTGCGGTGGCCGAACGGCGCGAATTGCTGGCGCAGCGCCACGGCCGGCGCATCCCGGTGTTTCTCAAGATCGCGCCCGATCTGGACAACACGCAGATCGAGGTGATTGCAGCCACGCTGATGCGCTACGGCACCGACAGCGAGGGCCGAGCCACGGACGCCATGGGCGTGATCGCCACCAACACCACACTCAGCCGCGACGCGGTGAAAGGCATGGACCACGCCAACGAGGCCGGCGGCCTGTCGGGCGCTCCGGTGCTGCAGATGAGCAACCAGGTGATCCGCCAGCTGCGCGCCTGCCTGGGCAAGAGCTTCCCCATCATCGGCGTGGGCGGTGTGCTCAGCGCAGCGGATGCCGTGAGCAAGGTCCAGTCGGGCGCCAACCTGGTCCAGATCTACACCGGCCTCATCTACAAGGGCCCCTCGCTGGTGTGGGAATCCGCCCGGGCCATCCAGGCCATGGGCACCTGATCAGCTCAGTGCCGCCACCCGGTCGGCAATGGCCAGGCAACTGGTGAGGCCGGGCGATTCGATGCCGAACAGGTTCACCAGACCGGGCACGCCGTGCTCGTCGGCCCCCTGGATGCCGAAGTCGGCCGCCGCTTCGTGTGGCCCGCTGATCTTGGGTCGGATGCCCGCGTAACCCGGCTGCAAGGCGCCTTCGGGCAAGGCGGGCCAGTAGCGGCGCACTTCGGCATAGAAGGCATTGGCACGCGCGGGGTTCACCTGCAGGTCGTCGGGTGACGCAGTCCACTCCACGTCGGGTCCGAACTTGGCCTGACCACCCAGGTCCAGCGTGAGGTGCACACCGAGTCCGGCCAGATGCGCATCGGGCTCGGGTGCCGGGTAGATCAGGTGCGTGAAAGGCGAGCGCCCGGCCAGCGTGAAGTAGCTGCCCTTGGCATACCAGGGCTTGGGGACCAGCCGCGGGTTGAACCCGCGGATCTTGCGGGCCAGGTCACAAGCGTGCAGCCCCGCCGAGTTGACGACGGTTCGAGCGAGCAGACGTGTGCCGTCGAGCGACTCCACCTGGATGCCCCGCGGCGTCACCGCCAGTTCACGAACACCGCTGTGGCACGCCACCAGCCCTCCGTGGTTCTCCAGGTCCCCTTGCAGTGCGAGCATGAGCGCGTGGCTGTCCACGATGCCGGTGGATGGCGAATGCACCGCGCCGAGGCATTGCAGCTGGGCCTCCATGGCCTGTG
This sequence comes from Hydrogenophaga sp. RAC07, assembly GCF_001713375.1. Classification (NCBI taxonomy): domain Bacteria; kingdom Pseudomonadati; phylum Pseudomonadota; class Betaproteobacteria; order Burkholderiales; family Comamonadaceae; genus Hydrogenophaga; species Hydrogenophaga sp. RAC07. The sequence goes on along the minus strand of NZ_CP016449.1, from coordinate 1,642,540 downwards.
CTTCCTGCTGGTTCAGCAACACCAGATCCGCCACACCGTTGGCGGCCGCCTGGGCCACGATGCCGGGCAGGCTGGCCAGTTGGGACGGCGTGTTGGCCACGATCAGCTTGCCGCAGCGTCGGTGGGCAATGCCGCGCTCGGCGCAGTACGCGTAGAGCGCCTCGCGCCCTTGCACACACAGCTGTGCCTTCAGCGACCCGGCCGGGTAGTAGATGCCCGCGTGAATCACCTCGCTGTTGCGCGAGCTGGTGCCGGTGCCGATCGCGGCCTCGCGCTCCAGCACCATGACCTCGCGTCCGGCCATCGCCAGCGCGCGCGCCACCGCAAGCCCGATCACGCCGGCACCGATGACCAGCGCGTCGACCTTTTCCAGACTCGGGCTCATGTCAGTGTCAGCCTCAGCGATGCCGGTCCAGCATCTCGCGCACATGCACGCCGGGAATGGCGTACGAAATGCCCGAGGGCTGGCTCAGCGCCGACTCGCGCGTGCCCTTGATCAGCACCATGTTCAGCACACCCAGCACCTCACCGGTCTCGGGGTGAAACAGCGGTCCGCCGCTGTTGCCGGGGTAGGCGGTGGCATCGAGCTGAAAGATGTTGAAAGTGCCATTGCGCAGTCCGCGGATGGCCATTTCGCTCAGGCGCCCGGCCGAAGGGCTGGGCAGCGCTGCCGGTGTGATGCTGGAGACCGTGGCGCGGTGCGTCACAGGCGAAAAGCCCAGCACCCCACCGATGGGGAAACCCATGAAGGCCAGATCGTCGCCTTCGCGCACGGAATTCGAATCGCCGAGCCGGGCGGCCGTGCCCGGCGCGCCTTCCATGCGCAGCAGGGCCAGATCGACCGCCGGATTGGTTTCCAGCATCACCGCAGGACGCATCTGCCATTCGCCCGAGGCCTGTCGCACCTGCACCACCAGCGCGGGAGCGTCGCCCCCTGCGGGCGCGGGCAGCACATGCGAGTTGGTCACCACCAACTGGCCGTTGCCCACGATGAAACCCGTGCCCCGAAGCTGGAAACGAGGGCTGTCGGTGGCCTTGAAGGTTCCGATCAACACCACCGAGGGTTTGAGCTTGACGATGGCCTCGGCCAAACCGGCCTGCACGTGAGACGTTGCCAGCAGAAACAGCCCTGCGAGACCTGCCAGATGGAATTCGCGTCGAATCATGGGGCGGTCCTTTGGGTGAGCAGGCTTTTGAACATCTTTCGCAGCAGGTGCCAGCCCAGCAACGCCGGCGGCATGCGCAGCCAGTGTCCGCGCAGGTACAGCATGGCGCGCGCCAGCGGCGTCCAGCGGTCGGCAGCGGTTGCATGGTCGGGACGCAGCGCGCGCAGGAACAGCGCATCCTGCAGACCCTCGGGCATCACGGCGCCACGGCGTTGCGCAGCCGCCTGCAATTCGGTTTCGAACCCCTCGGGCGCGGGCGTCTGCAACAGCAGGCGCGTATAGCGCAAAGCCAGGTACAGCGGCCCGGCCAGATCAAGCCGCAAGGCCCGCGATTGCAAGGCGGGCCAGAAGTCCAGGTCGCGGCCGAACTCGCGCAACAGCGCGTCGAGGTCAACCAGTCCACGCAAACCCATCTCCAGCTCGCCCTCATGAAACAGGTGTGCGGCGCTGTGCAACACCATGTCGGGTCTGGCGAGCACACGAACGCGCTCATCGTCGCCCGCTGCCACCGAGTCCACAAGCAACAGTGCCGAGTCGGGCTTGAGCCGCGCGGTCGGCGGCAGGATGGCGTGGTGCACGTCGAGAACCGAGCCGCGCTTGACGTGGCGCAACGGTGGGAGCTCGTGCATCCATTGGCGGTAGTACTGCTGGTCGTAGGCGTCGCGGTTGGTTTGCACCCAGCCGGCCATCATCAAGGCAGATTCGACTTCCGTCAGGCGCTCCCGCGGCACCAGGATGTCCACGTCCGACACCATGCGCCCACGCGCAACGGCCAGCCCCGCCTGCACGTAAGCGGCGCCCTTGAGCAGCACCACTGGCTCGTCCAACGGCGCCAACGCCCGGGCAATCGCCTGCACCTCGTGGCGCAGCTCCACATGCTGGCGCTGCGCCAGCTTCATGGCCGATTCCAGATGCCTGCGGGGCTGCAATGGCAGGTCGTCCCACACACCATGAAAGCGGGCGTTTTCGCCGACGCGGGCAAGCACGTCGGCGCGACGACCCTGGCGCACCAGCAAGTCCCACTGCGCCATGGACAGCTCGGCCAGGCTGGCCGGCCGGACCAGGGCGTCAAGCAACACGGCGACGGAATGGGGCGTCATGCCTGACCCTCCAAGGCGTCAAACCAGGCCAGTGCCTCGTCCAGCGACGCGTATTCGAGATCGTGGCAGTCACAGCGCTCGACCAAGGCGGCGAGAGCCTCAAAGCCGGTGCGGCCATGCACGTGGTGGTTGAAACTGTTGGAGGCCAACTCCACCAAGGCCTGGGACTTGGGATGCTCGCTCACCGTCAGAGGCGATCCCTTGGTGTACTTGGGGAAAACCACCCAGGCAGGCAAGGCAGGCACATGTGCCTTCGCCAGGCTCTCGCGCGACACTTGCATGTGTGCGACGGTGCCCTTGAGCGTGTCGTGTGCCGTGGGGCCGAAGCTCAAGCCGCGGGCACGCTGCCGGATGACCTCAATCGAAGCGTTCTTCAGGCTCACGGGCCTGGGCGCAGGCGTGACCAGGCCGGTCTCCGGATCCAGCAAAGCCATCTCGTCGGACAACAGCCGCCAGCCGTGCAGCATCAGCGCCGCGCACAGCGTGCTCTTGCCCGATCCGGGGGGCGCTGGCAGCAACACGGCACGACCATTTTTTTCCAGCACGGCCGAGTGGATGGTGAGCCAGTTGTGGCAATGGCTGGTGATGCACCAGTTCATGCCCCACTCGAGGAAGGCAAACGCTTCGCCGTAGGCCAGTGGCGTGAAAGGCTTGAAGCCGTCCATCTCGAACACGCACAGCTTCTTGTACAACAAGTGCTGCGTCAGGACTGCCACGTGAAAATCAGCAAAGGTCCCGACCTCATCAAGCCATTCATTCTCGCCGTACAAGGCCAGCAAGCCTTCAGCGACCACGGGAATGGGACTGCGGATCTGCATGACGAACGGCGGCACTCTGAGGACGATCCCATCTTCCGCCAATCGATGGGCCAGATCGGGCAAGGACAACACGTTCAGGGTCGTTGGCTGGCTCACGTCGTTGTGTATTCCGCAAAGCCCAGGCTGACCAATTCATTCAACAGGACGCGAACCTGTTCCAGTTCGGATTCGATCGGTTCTTCCACCAGAATCAGGCGCAACAACTCAAGGTCAGACAATGCCGTGTTGCAGATCAGGTGCCCTAGCGCTTCACCGGCGATCGGATTGAGTGCATGCAGGCTGCCGTCGCGTTCATCAAACACGGCCACCCCGTCTTCAAAGACGTGGAGTGCAAGTTCAAGAGGCCTTTGGCAGCGGCAGCGAACCTGCATGCCACTTTCCCTCACAAGAAAGATGGACCGAACACCTTGTCGAAATAATTCATGGTGTCGACAAGAGTCCAATTGGCACCAGCAAAAGGCGACCAATTGCCCTGACCGTTCCAGATCGCCTGGCACTGGGAGACGGTCAACAGCACACGCTCGGAATCGTTACCCACAGACTTTGCCGACAAGAATGCCGCGACCACATGACGCGCCAAGGCCTTGTTGTTCCGGTTGCCTCCCATGTCGAGAACATCTTGCAGCGTCTTGCCAGTGAACGCGCCACCCGGGTTCTCAATGAAGCCCGTCACCGACGAGTCCAGAAACAGCGTTTGCTTGAAAGTCGAGGTCAGGTTTCCGTTGTGATTCTTCCAGTAACCATGGGATTTGCATTCAAAGTCGTCGCGGATGACACGGCCTTTGCTGACCGTCATCTCAGCAAGCTTCAACGACGAAAACGAAGAAGGACGGATACAGGTGTGTTCGCTCCCCCCGGCCAATACGGAATTGCTTTTCAAGGCAGCCAGGACCGGCGCAGATGCAAGGCCTGCTCGCACCAATCGCCGACGGCTGAGACCGTTCGAAGCCTTGGCAGGCGTTTGATTCGTTGAAGGCGTGCTTTTGTCGTTCATGTGAGGCTTCCTGCTTCCCGGGCTGTCGGTCTGTGTCGCGGATTCGAGCGGTCGAGACTTGTGAGGTCGAGCGTCAGGTGGGTTTTGGATGGTGCAAGCAAGAATCCTGCCGAAACTAACAGCTGCTTACAAGTCCTTGATTTGGTGAGGCAATTGGCGCTGGCTGATTTTCCCTCGGGCCTGAGGCACCCAAGATGTAAAGAATGCCGACGCACGGGTCTCACAGCGAACCCTTGAGTTGGGTGACTTCCGCTTGACCGGAAAACTTGTCTCCCAAGGCGGTCAACTCATCCAGCAGCGGTTTGGCAGCGGCCTTGTCGCCGGCCTTGATGTGGATCTTCGCCAGGTTGAGCTTGAACAAAGGCGTGTTGGGCTGGAGTTCCACCACCTTCTTCTGCAGGGTAAGCGCGCGCGCGTGTTCGTTCTTCTCGGAAAGCAACAAGGCCAGTGTGTCCATGAAGGCAGGCTGGTTCGGAGCCACCTCGTTGGCCTTTTCCGCCAGCGCCACTGCGTCAGCCCGGCCCAGCTTGCCCGCCACCCATGCCATGTTGTTCAAGGCGAGCGCGTTGTTGGGCTGCAGGGCAATCACGCGGTCGTAATGGCGCTGCGCTTCGTTCAGCTGGTTGCTCGCAATGGCGCGGTCGCCGAGGTACAGCGGCACGGCTGCGTCGTTCGGATTCGAGCGCTGCCATTCGGTGGTCAGGCGCTGCGCATCGGCGGCCTTGCCGCCTTGCGTGAGTGCGGTGTGCAGCTTGATGACGAGTTCGGGCCCAGGAGCCACTTTCAAGCCGGCCTGGTAGGCCGCGGCGGCCGCGGGCCAGTTTTTGTTGGTCGCCTGCACATCCCCTTCCAGCAGGAAGCCCGCGCTTTCCTTCGGCCGCTGGGTCTGCACGGTCTTGCTGATGGCCACCGCCTCGCTGGCCTGGTTGGTCTTGAGCAACAGCTCCGCCAAGCCGCGCTGGGCCGCCAGCAGGTTGGGTTGTGCATCCAGTGCCTTGCGCAGGCTGGTGATGGCGGCGGAGTTGTCCTTGGCGGCCACGTGCACGGTGGCCATACGCAGGTAGGGCAAAGGCGACGTCGGCATCAGCCCGACCAACTTGTTGAAGCTGCTCATGGCCTGGTTGTTTTCACCATTGGCGGCCTGGGCGCGACCCAGCGCATCCACCAGCTCGGGTACGTCGGGCAAGGCCACAGCCGCGCTTTGTGCGGAGGTCAAGGCGGCCTTGGCGTCGTTCTGGCGCAGGTGGTACTCGACCAGCATCAACCGGGGGGTCTTGTCGGTGGGCGCTGCGTCGATCGCTTTCTGGATCAAGTCGATGACCTCCTGCTTGCCCGCGCCCGATCCAGCCTTGATTTCGGCGAGGGCCATCAAGGCCTGGGGGTTGGCGGGGTTGGTCTTGAGCACCGCCTCCATCCGCTGCTGCGCGTCTTGCGGCTTGCGGTCCACGATGTCCAGCGCGGCCAGAGCAGCGGTGGCGGCAAAGTAGCCGGGGTCGATCTTGAGGGCTTGCTCGAACGAGCTGCGTGCCGCCGCGCGGTCGTTGCGCAACAGCAGTGCGCGGCCGCGCAACTGGTGCGGCAGCGGATCGTTGGCGCGTTTTTTCTGCAGTCCGTCGATGGCCACCAAGGCCTTGTCCACGTCGCGGCGGCGCATGTGGGCGTTGATCAACGCCATGTCGGCCACCACGCCGGCGTCGGACGACGCGATGTCCTGCAGCTCACCGAGCGCCGATTCGGCATTGCCCGTCGCCATCTGGCTCAGGGCCAGCGTGGTGCGTTTCGTGGGGTCGGTGGGGTCGAGCCTGGAGGCGCGGGTGAAGAACTGCTGCGCCAGCTCAACATCTCCCTTGACCATGTGCGCTTGCCCGGCCACCGACAGGAGCGCCGGGTCGGAGTCGTTGGTGGCGATGTCGGCGGGCAAGGCGGCGATGGCGCGATCCACCTGACCGGTGCGCAGGTAGGTCAACACCAGCACCCGGCGCGCCACGCGTAGTTGCGGCGCGGCCTGCACCGCGCGCGCCAGCAGGGCTTCGGCCTGCACCATGGAGTTGAGCTGGTACTCGATCGAGCCGGCGAGCTCCAGCGCAGTGGGGTTGTTCGGCGTGAGCTTGAGCAGTTGCTGCGCGTGTTCGCGCGCGGCGGGCAGTTCGTTCTTCTGCAGCGCCAGCTGGGCCTGCAGGGTGAGGGTTTGCGGGTAGCCGGCCGCGAAGGTCTTGAGGGTTTCGATTTCCTTGGCAGCTTCGTCGAGCTTGCCCTGGCTGAGCAACACGCGCACCACGCCGCCCTGTCCTTCCTGGAACTTGGGCCGGGCAGCGGCCGATTCGCGGTAAGCGGCCAAGGCCTGGTCGGGCTCGTTCTTGCCGTAGAGCAGGATGTCGCCGCGCAGCTTGAGCGCGTCTTCGTTCTTGGGCGATTTGGCCAGCAGCGCCGTCAGAACACCCAAAGCACCGTCAAAGTCGCGCTGGGCCGCCTTGAGCCGGGCCTGTTCAATCAGCGCCGGCTCGTGGTCGGGTTTGGCGGTGAGCGCCTCTTGCAGACTTTTCTGGAAGGCATCCTGGTTGCCCTGCTGGCGCCAGGCCACAGCCACCAGGGTCTTGAGGGTGGCGTTGGACTCGGCGTTGCCCAGTTGCACGGCGGCGTAGTCTTTGGTCACCCCGGCGAACTGACCCTGCATCAAGCGGCTGCGGGCCAGCAAGGGCGTGACTTCGTCGGCTGCGTGACCCAGATCCAATGCTTTTTGCAGTTCGGTCTGGCCACCCACCGGATCGCCGTTGGCGAGCAGTGCCTTGCCCAGCAGGAAGCGCGCTTCGGCGAGGTCGGGCTTTTCCTGCAGTGCGTTCTTGAGCTGGATGATCGCCGCGGCGTTGTCCTTCTTGTCCATGTACTCCCGCGCGGACTCCACCATCTTCTGCGGATCGCTGTTGCCGCAAGCCGCGAGCAGCAGGGCGATGGACAAGGCCACCGGCGCAATGCGCCATGGGTTGGTTGTGTGTTTCATGGAGTGCTCCTCTTGATCAAGCGGGGTGTCATTTCAAACCGAGGCGGTGCATCAGGTCGTACAGGGTGGGTCGACTCACACCCAGCAGCTCGGCCGCCTTGAGCACGTTCCCGTTGGAGCGGGCCAGCGCAGCAATCACCGCCTTTTTCTCGGCCTCGTCACGCACGGTGCGCAGGTCCAGCGACGCATCACCCTCTTCGCCCGCCGGGACCGCCAGCCCCAGGTCGTCCGCAGTGACCTGGCTGCCGTCGGCCATGATGGTGGCGCGTTTGATGCAGTTTTCAAGTTCGCGGATGTTGCCTGGCCAGGTGTGCGCCTCGATGGCCCGCAGCGCGTCCTCGGACAGAGACAGGTTGCGCCGGTTTTGTTCCATTGCAAAACGCTTGGTGAAGGCGTGGGCCAGCAAGGCGGCATCGCCCACACGCGCGCGCAGCGGGGGGATGTTGACCACGATCTCGGCCAGCCGGTAATACAGATCTTCGCGGAAGCGGCCTTCGGTGGTGAGCTGCTTCAGGTCCTGGTGGGTGGCGCAGACGATACGCACATCGACCGGGATCTCCTGGCGGCCGCCCACCCGTTCGATGACACGTTCCTGCAAGAAGCGCAACAGCTTGGCTTGCAACGGCATGGGCAAGTCGCCGATCTCGTCGAGCATGAGCGTGCCGCCGTTGGCGGTTTCGATCTTGCCCAGCGTGGTCTTGGCCGCGCCGGTGAACGAACCCTTTTCATAGCCGAAGAGCTCGCTCTCCAGCAGATTCTCGGGAATGGCCGCGCAGTTGATGGCCACAAAGCGCCCTGCCCTGCGGTTGGACGACTGGTGCAGTCCTCGGGCCAGAACCTCCTTGCCGGTGCCACTCTCACCCAGCAGCATCACGGTGGCGCCGGTGTTGGCCACCTTTTCGATGGTGCGGCACACACGCAGCACGTCGGGATCGCGCGTGATCAGGCCGGACAAGGTGTCGGCCTGGCGCATGGACTGCAGGCGTGCGTTTTCGGTTTGCAGCTCGTGCAGGCGGAACGCCCGCTCCACCGTGAGGTTGAGCATTTCAGGCTCGAAGGGCTTGGCCAGGAAGTCGTAGGCACCCATGGCAATGGCCTTGAGCGCGTTGGACTGGCCGTTCTGACCGGTGAGCACAATCACCTTGGTGTCGGGCGACGAGACCACGATCTGCTCCAGCAACTTGAAGCCCTCGTCGGTGCCGTCCGCGTCGGGCGGCAGGCCCAGGTCCATGGTGACGACGGCGGGCGCGTGGCGACGCAGTTGTGTGAGAGCGCTCTCTCGATCGTCCGCGGTGGCGGAAGCGAACTGGTCGAGCGACCATTTGATTTGTTTCTGCAGTGCCAGATCGTCTTCCACGATCAGCAACTGCGGGCCTTTGTCTGCGCTCATGCCTCTCCCAATTGATGCCAGTCGGATTCCTGGAACGACTCGATCAGCGGCAGCAGGAGCGTGACCACGGTCCCCTCGCCTTCCCTGCTGTCGACGCTCACCTTGCCCCCCAGCTCCTGCACGTACTGAAAACTCTCGTAGGCGCCGATGCCCATGCCGGCTTCCTTGGTGGTCTGGAACGGCTTGAACAGCCGCTCCTGCACGAAGCTCTCGGACATGCCCATGCCATTGTCCCCGACTTCCACGCGCGCATGGCTGCCAAAACGGTCGATCTTGAGCCACACCCGTTGGGGCGATTCGGTGGCGTCCAGCGCGTTGTTCACCAGGTGGCCCATGACGCGCTCAAGCCGGTCTTCATGGCCCCGCGTGGCCACACGGGGCTGCACATCGACCTCAAGCTCGCGACCACGGCGCGACACGCTTTGCGCCAGGCCTTGCGCGATGCGGCCCAGGTCGACCCCCACCGCCGCTCCGCCCGGAGCAGCCCCCTCGCGCAGCTGCAGCATGAGCTGGCGCATGCGCTCCAGCGAGTTCTCCACCGTCATCAGCATGTCGGCCTGGAACTCGGGGTTGTGGCTCAGCCGCTTGGCGTTCTTCACCATCAGCGAGAGCTGGGTCACGATGTTCTTGAGGTCGTGCACCACAAAGGCCGACATGCGGCTGAAGGCTTCGAACTTGCGCGCCTCCAGCAAGGCTTCGGTCGACTGCATCTGCGCCAGAAAACTCGCGGCTTGGCGACCTGCGGTCTTGAGCAGATCGGTGACTTCCCAGTTCACGTCCATGCGGGTTCGGGGGCTGCCCAGCACCACAAAACCCAGCAGCTCGTTGCCCAGCCACAGCGGCACCAGAAGCCAGGCCTGCGCTTGTGCCTGCAACCAGTCGGGCAAGGTGAGGTTCTCGTAGCGATCGGGTGAAACGCGGTATTCCTCGAGGTTGACCACCCAGCCGGTGCGGTGCATGAAGTCCAGCAAGGCCGAGTCCACCGGTTCGGTCTGCGACTGCTGCGGCAGGTTCCAGCGCGCCACCTGGCGGTAGAGCTTTTCATCAGGCCGGCGCAGCCACAGTGCTCCGGCCGGGCTTTCCAGCATGTCGGCCAGGCCACGGATCACGTTCAGCCCCGTCTCCCCCGGTGCGCTCTGGGTGGACAGCGTCTGGGTGAACTTGAGCCACTCTTCGCGGTAGTCGTACCGGTAGCTGAAAAAGTGTTTGCCCAGCATCACCCGCAGGTGCGCCCGGAACGAGCGCGACAGCGCCAGTGCAATCAACAACACCAGCGCCAAGAACACCAGTGCCAGCTGCAAGGCGCGGCCCCAGTCGCTGCCGAAATAGCGCACGTAGTAACCAACGCCGGCAATGAACAGCAGATAGCCGCCGGCCATGAGCAGCGTGGCCGAATGGAACACCACCTTGCGCGAGACGCGGATCTTGGCGATCCAGTTGCGGTGCCGCGTGGTGGACAGCAGCAGCAGCGGCATCAAGGCCGCGTGCACGATGCCGCGGATGTTCCAGGCGTCCTGGTCGATGCCGGCAAACAGCACCGCCTGCGAGTACAGATACAGGTCGAACAGGAAGATGCCGGCCAGCCCCAGACAAATCGGCTTGGCGCTCCAGAGCGCGTCTTCGGGCAGGTTGCGAAACAGCTGCTCCACCAGCACCAGACCCAGCACCGACAGCAGCATCATGCTCAGGAACAGACCGACCGGCGCTCCGCCTGAAGGCTGGAACCAGATGGCCGAAAACACCAGGCTGAGCAGGCTCAACAGTGGCAACGCCACGGCCAGTGGTGCCATCCAGGGCGCAGCATCCAGCGCCCTCCCCTGATCGGCGCTGGCCCGGAAGAGGAACACGATGAAAGCAAACCACGCGGCGTAGCGGCAGACATCGGCCACCGCAGCCCACACCCACCAGATGGGTGCCGCCAGGGCCAGCAGGCTCAAGCCCGCCCAAGTCGTGGTGAGCACAGCAGCCAGCAAGATGGCCACGCCGGGGCGGTTCACCGGTCGCTTGAGGTAACCCTGGCGGGCCACCAGGAAACCCAGCAGCGCATAGGCCAGGGCCGCGGCAGCAAAGCCCCAGGCCATCAGGGAGTTGTCGACGCCGATCATGCCGGTTGCCGCGCCGTCACGGGTCCGAGCGCTTTACTGGGCACCTTTGCCCGTCAGCACCACGCCGATGGTCTCGAAAAGGATCACCAGATCGAGGAAGAGCGAGTGGTTCTTCACGTAGTAGAGGTCGTATTGCAGCTTCTCGACCGTGTCTTCGCGCGACGCGCCGTACTGGTAACTGACCTGCGCCCAGCCAGTCACACCTGGTTTCACGCTGTGACGAACCGCGTAAAACGGAATGTCCTGCGTGAGCTGGTCCACAAAATAAGGCCGCTCGGGGCGCGGGCCCACGAGGCTCATGTCGCCCGTGAGCACGCCGAACAACTGAGGCAACTCGTCAATGCGCAGTTTGCGGATCACGCGGCCGATGCGGGTGACGCGGCTGTCGGCCGCGGTGGCCCAGCGCGGCACGCCGTCTTTTTCGGCGTCGGTGCGCATGCTGCGGAACTTCACCACGTTGAAGGTTTTGCTGTCCAGGCCCACGCGCTCCTGGCGGTACAGGATCGGGCCCGGACTCTCCAGCTTGATGGCCAGCGCGGTCAACACCATGATGGGCAGCGAGACCACGATCAGCACCAGCGCACCGGCGATGTCGAACAGGCGTTTGACCGAGGTGCGCACGAAGCCCTGGTTGAAGCCTTCACCAAAGATCAGCCAGCCGGCTGAGGCCGACTCCAGCCGGATCTGGCCCAGGTTTTGTTCAAAGTAGGTGGCGATGTCGGACACGCGCACGCCCTGGAGCTTGCAATCGAGCAGCTCGCGCATGGGCATGCTGCCGCCACGCCGTTCGGTCAGAGCGACCACGATTTCGTCCACGCCGGTGCGCGTGACCAGATCGTTGAGGCGCTCACCAGGACCCAACGTGGCCCAAGACGTCACGCGGTGGTCGGTTTCATTCGGGCTGGCATAGTAGCCCACCAGCTCGACGTTGGCGCTGGCGTGGGTCAGGGACTTGCCCACCATCTGGGCGCGTTCACCGGTGCCGTACACCAGCACCTTGCGCCGGGTCAGCGACTTGGGCAGCATCTCGCCCACCAGAACCCGGTGGGTCAACATGAACCCCGTGGTGCCCAACACGACCAGCGCGACCCATTTGGCATCGTAAGAAGGCTCCAGCGGCAGGAACCACAACACGCCCACGGCAATGACGCCAGACAGTACAAAAGACAACACGGCGCGTGCGCGCATCTGACCGGTGGTCTTGCTGCGGGTGCGTTCGTAGAAGCCAAGCGCGGAATTCACGGCCAACATGCCCAGCGCCATGAGCACACCGCGGCTCAATCCTTCGGTGACCACAGAGGCGTTGAGCACTGTGGAATTGGACTGGACGAACATCGCCACGATCAGTGCCCCCACCACCAGACCCATGTCAAGCATGACCTGGAGCACCGTTCGACGGTGGAAATAGTGGTTAAAAATCTTGATCAAAACAGAACGTCCATGTGTATTTTCGAATCATGGTGTCAAGCGACTTTTGACACCACCGGGTACCTTACCGCGTAATCCAAATGACTACAACCGGTTACACCGTGAAACACCCTCTATTTGTCCACGAATCGTGCCGCTTGACCACAGCAACAGGGTCAGTATCAGCAGAACACGCGGCACTTCCGTGACACTGATCACGGAACCCAGACTCAACATTCCAAGCACGGCGCCGGCCATCACCCAGGCTAGGGGATTGCGCCTTTGCAAGCCCCCATACAGCGAAATGCCCACCCAGAACACCCAGAGCGCAAAGACAGCCAGACCAACGAGACCGCGCTCGATCAGCACGTCCAGATACAGGTTGTCGATGTGCCAGGGCTGGAAATAGCCCAGGGCCATCGGAAACCAGTGCTGCAGGCCGGCGCCGAACTCATGGTTCTTCAGCAGTTGACGCCCGCCCGCGTCGAACAACTCTAGGCTCTGCACGTGCACGGTTGAACCGCCCTGCGCGGGGGCCACGGCCAGCACGCCCTGGCGCAGCTGCTCTCGCGCGCTGCGGTCATCCAACGCGTCGCCGGCCAGCACGACCTCGATGAAGCCTTCGCTGACCTCGGACACGGGCACGGCGACCCACTGCCACTCACACCGAAACTCGTAAAGCAAGTGCCGCTCGCAAACACTCACCAACAGATCCGCCGGCTGATCGCTGTGGGCGCGCAAGCGAACGCGATGGCCGCCCACCGTGCCCACGTCGACCCGCTGCGTCAGCGCAAAGTAGCCTTCGCGCTGACCTTCGGACGCGGGACCGGACAGCGCAACCTGCGGCACACCGGCGGCGGAACGCTGCCAGTCGGCTCGGCCTGGGTACCCACCGCCCTGCACTTCGCGGCTGTAATGCGCTGAAAACCGCCCAACACCCAGCCCCTGCACCCAGTCAGCCGGCGCCTTGAGCAAGCCCACGCCGGACTGCCAGTGCACGACGCGCCCCACCAGGTCGACATCCGAACTCGCGAGCCGGTTCGCCATGAACGAGCCCCCTCCAAACACCAGCAGACCCTCCAGGCCCAACACCAGCAGCAGGCTGCCCAGCGTGCGCCGGCCCCAGGCCGCCCCCGCGGCGGGCGCCAGTTTCAAACGCCAGGCGCTCACCGCCATGAACACGAGCGAGATCAACACCGCGAGGTAGACGCCGCGCGAATAGGTGGTGAGCACGGTGTACACCGACACCACCACCAGGCCATTGGCCGCTGCCCAGCGCCACGCGGTGGGCGCTGTCCACACGGCCCAGAAGGCAAAGGGCAGCGCCATGGCGAGGTAAGCGTCGATCGCGCCGCCGCCCACGTGCATTTCCCAGAACCAGGCGCTGGTGCGGTACGGCAGGCTGAAATCGAACAGGCCGGCGTAAACCACGCGTTCCCACAGCACCACCAGGCACACCAGCACCAAACCGGCCACCATGCCGCGCGCCACCCAGGCGGCTGGCTTGAGCGCCGGCGAGTGCGCCCACATGAGCGCGCCCAGCAGGAGGGCCCAGACCAGGCTCTTGGCCACACGCAGGGTGTTCCAGGCGCTGTCGTGCGGTGCGTACAGTGCGGCCTCGTCCCGCAGCAGCGCCGGCCAGTCCGCACCTGCGTCACGCAGTCCCAGCCAAACGCCCCAAACCAACGTGAGCGCGAGCAAGCACCACAGGGCCACGAAGACGCGCTCACCTAATTTTCTTGCATCGTCTTCGCGCGAACTCCCGTTCAGCGCACATCGCACGAACCCGCCCACCAGGCAGGCCATCACCAGCAGGTCCGACTCGTCGATCAGCGTCCAACCGGTCCAGGGCGCAAAACTCATCACCGGCAGCAAGGCGGGCAGCAGAAACCACATCGCTTCGGGCCGCCAGCCCACCCACACCGCAGTCAGCAAGATCCCCACCGAAACCACCATCGGGGCCACGGGATGCCGGGTCGACAAGCTCAGTGCGGCCAGCCCCAGCAAACCCGCCAGCAGCAGCACGCCCGCACCCCGCCAGCCCGGCGCCCACCGTGCCATGCGCGGCTTCAGACCAGCACTTCCGCGCAGCGCGGGTGGCCCAGAAACGCCTGCGGGCTGGCGCTGGGACCGTAGGCGCCTGACTGGAACACGACCACCAGATCGCCCGGCTCGGCACAGGCCACCTCCATGCGCTCGGCCAGCACATCCAGCGGCGTGCACAGCGGACCGACCACCGACGCCACTTCACGCTCCGTGGCGGCCATGCGGTTGCCGATGGCCACCGGGTAGTTGCGCCGGATCACCTGCCCGAAGTTGCCCGAGGCCGCCAGGTGGTGGTGCATGCCGCCATCGGTGACGAGAAACACCTGGCCGCGCGAGACCTTGCGGTCGAGCACACGGGCCACGTAGACACCGGCCTCGCCCACGAGGTAACGGCCGAGCTCCAGCACCGCGTGGGCGCCGGGCAGCTCAGCCGCCATGCGCTGCAGGACGCCAGCCAGCGCATCGCTCACCGGGGCCAGGTCCAGCGGTTGTTCGCCCGGGAAATACGGAATGCCCCAGCCGCCGCCCAGGTTGACGTGTTTCACCGGCGTGGGCGCATCGCTCGCCAAACGCACCACCAGTTCGTGGCTCTGGGTCAGCGCCTGCGCGATGAGATCACCCTTGAGGTTTTGTGAGCCCGGGTACAGGTGAAAGCCTTCGAACTGCAGGCCCGCAGCGCCGATGGCCTTGAGCACCGAAGGCACCTGCTCGGTGTCCACACCGAAGGGTTTGGCGCCACCGCCCATGCGCATGCCGGCGCCGCGCAAGTCGAAGTCGGGGTTGATGCGCACGGCCACGCGCGCAGGCAGGCCCAGGCGTTGCGAGGCGCTCGCGAGCAGCGCCACTTCGCGCATCGACTCCAGGTTCACCAGCACGCCAGCAGCTACCGCCTGTACCAACTCCACCTCGCGCTTGCCAGGTCCTGCAAAGCTCACGTGCAAGGGGTCGGCACCCGCGTCGAGCGCCACCGCCATTTCGCCCGCAGAAGCCACATCGAGCCCATCCACCAGTGGCCGCATGAAGCCCACCAGTGCCGGCATCGGATTGGCCTTCACGGCGTAGTGAAGGCCAATGCCCGCCGGCAAGGCCGCGCGCACGGAGGCCACGCGCGAAGCCAGCAAGGTGCGGTCGTAAGCGTAAAAAGGCGTCTGACCCACGCGCTCGGCCAGCCGTGTCAGCGGCAAACCGCCCACGCACAGTTCGCCATTCAAGATATCGGTCGGTCTCATGTCGGGCCTTGGTTGTGGGGGCTTTGAAGGCTGCGTTCCCATTCGGCTTTCCAGCGTGGGCGGTCCAGTTTGCCGTTGGGGTTGCGCGGCAAGGGTTCAGTCGACCAGTGCACGGCGGTGGGCACCATGTAGCCGGGCATCTGCGCGCGGCAGTGGGCCAGCAGCGCCGCGGTGTCGCCGGCATCCACCGCAACCGCAGCCACATGGATCACCTGCCCCAGCGTCTCGTGCGCCACACCCACGGCCAGCACTTCGCGCACCAACCCGCTGGCGTGCACCGCCTCCTCCACCTCGGTCGGGCTCACCCGGTAGCCCGAGGTCTTGATCATCTCGTCGCGACGACCCACGAAATACAGGAAGCCGTCGGCATCGCGCCGCACCGTGTCGCCCGAGAACACCGCGATCTCCGTCGAAACCAGGCCTTCTCGACCGGCCGACAGCGCAGGCGGCAGGGGGCGAAAACGCTGGGCCGTCTCATCGGGCCGGTTCCAGTAACCCAGGGCCACCAGTGGGCCGCGGTGCACCAGTTCGCCGGGCTCATCCGGGTCGCACTCGGTGCCGTTGTCGCGCAGCACGTGAATGTGCACGTTCGGGATCGCCCGGCCCATCGAATCGGGCCGCCGGTCCACCTCGGCGGGTGGCAGGTAACTGGATCGGAAGGCTTCGGTCAAGCCGTACATCAAAAAGGGCTGAGCCTCGGGCACACAGTCGCGCAAACGATCGAGCGTGGCCCGTGGCATGCGCCCACCCGTGTTGGCCCAGTAGCGCAGCGAGCGCGTGGCCTCGGCCGGCCAGTCGAGGGCGGCCAGTTGCATGTAGAGCGGCGGTACCGCCGTCAGGCCCGTGACCTGTTCTTTCGCCATGGCCTGCAGCACGTCGCGCGGCAGCAGGTAGTTGAGCAAGACCACGCGCGCGCCCACCAGAAACGCCGTGGTCAGCTGGCTGAAGCCGGCGTCGAACGACAGCGGCAAGGCCGCGAGCAAGGTGTCCGACGCGCGGTTGTTGAGGTAGCCCGCCACGCTGATGGCGCCGGCCACCAGGTTGCGGTGCGACAGCACCACCCCCTTGGGCCGCCCGGTGCTGCCCGAGGTGTAGAAGATGGCGGCCACGTCGGATTCAAGCCGCGCCGGCAGGGTGGCCGGAGGCGTCAGCAGCAGATCGGGCCACGCCTGCACGGCGAAGCCCGATGAAGCAACGGTCGTGGCTCCCTCGCACACCACCACATGGCGCAGCGTTGGACATTCGTCCAGCGCGGCGCCCAATAGGGCAAGGCGTGAAGCAGAAGTCAGCAGCACCCGCGCGCCCGAGTCCTGAAGGATGTGCACCACCTGCGCCGGCTTGAGCAGCGGGTTCACCGGCACCAGCACGCCACCGGCGGCCGGCGCGGCAAAACTGGCCGCCACGGCTTCCACACGCTTTTCCAGAAACACCGCCACGCGTTCACCCGGGCTCAGCCCCAGGGACAACAACCCGCTGGCGAATGCGTTCACCTGCGCTTGCAGCTCGACGTACAAGAGGTGTTGATCGCCCGATGTCAATGCGCGCTGTGTCGGCCACAGAGCTGCGGCGCGGGCCGGCAGATCGTGCAGCAAAACGGGGGGCAGACTCTCGCTGAAATCCGGCGCGTGGGGCATGCGGCGGATGTTAAGCCATGGCCGCACGGCATCGCGCTCGCCAGGCACGCCCTTTCTCTAGAATCCCAGCACGCCCCGTCCCTTCTCCGTCAGCCCACCCGATCGCCCTCATGAACGTCACCGACCAAGTCCTGCGCGTGCTCGACCAAGCCCTCAGCCTGCAGGGCCGCGCCCTCGGCTTCGACCGCAGCACACCCCTGCTCGGCGACCTGCCCGAGCTCGACTCCATGGCCGTGCTCGCGCTCATCACCGGGCTTGAGGATCACTTCGGTATCGCCTTTGAAGACGACGAACTCAACGGCGCCGTGTTCGCCACCGTCGGCAGCCTCACCGATCTGGTCGAACAACACCTGAGCAGCACCGGCGCATGAACGCAGCGCCGGACCGTTCCCAAGCGAGCTCGCACCTCAACCTGCAGGGCGAAGGTCCTCCAGCTACCGCCACCGAACGCCCAGGCCTGCCCCAGGCGTTCTTTCTGCCCACGCCCACCGGCCAGCGCTTCTGCCTGTTTCACCCGCCGCAGGGCGCGCCGAAAGGCCGCGTGCTTTACCTGCACCCGTTTGCCGAAGAACTCAATACCACCCGCCGCGCGGTGGCACAACAAGCGCGTGCCTTGGCGCAGGCCGGGTTCGCCGTGTTGCAGATCGACCTGCTCGGCTGCGGCGACAGCGAAGGTGAACTGGTGGACGCCACCTGGGAAGCGTGGCTGCAAGACGCCCAACACGCCCACGACTGGCTGATCGATCACGCGCAGGGCCCGCTCTGGCTTTGGGGCATGCGCGGGGGTTGCCTGCTCGCCACCGTGTTGGCGGCCCGGCTGCCGCAGGCGCCCCACCTGCTGCTCTGGCAACCGATCATCAACGGCCAGCAGATGCTTCAGCAGTTTCTGAGGCTGCACGCCGCCGGCCAGTGGCTGGGCGAAGGCAGCAAGGGAGAATCGCCCGCGAAGGCACTGGCGTCTGGCCAATCGGTGGACATTGCCGGCTACACCCTCACCTCGTCCCTGGCCACCGGCATGGGCGCAGCCCGCATGCAAGCAGTGGCCACAGAAGCGCCCGGCCGGTTGGTCTGGCTGAAAACATCCACCCAGCCCGAGCCCGCCCTCGGCCCTGCAGCCACGGCACACCTGGACACCTGGCGCGCCGCAGGATGGGCGGTGAACGCCCAAGCCGTGACCGGACCGGCGTTCTGGCAAACCGTCGGCACCGACGAAGCCCCCGCCCTGATTGCTGCCACCCTGCAAGCAATGAGCGCCGATGGGGAGCACGCAGCATGAGCATCAACGAACACAGCATGTGGTTGCACGGCGAAGGCTTCGACATGCTGGGCATCGTCAGCCTGCCGCCCACAGGCAAGCCCCTGCAAAACACCGGCGTGGTCATCGTGGTCGGCGGCGCCCAGTACCGCGCCGGCAGCCACCGCCAATTTGTGCAACTTGCGCGCTATCTCGCCGATGGCGGCTTCCCGGTGCTTAGATTCGACTTGCCCGGCATGGGCGACAGCCCGGGCGAGCTGCCTTCGTTCGAAGACTCCGCGCCGCACATCGCTGCGGCCATCGACGGGTTTCAACAGCGGCACCCAGGCGTTGAACGCGTGGTGCTGTGGGGCCTGTGCGACGGCGCTTCGGCCAGTCTGCTCTATGTGGACGCTACCCACGACGCTCGCGTTGCCGGTTTGGCGCTGCTCAATCCCTGGGTGAGGAGCGAGGTGAGTCTGGCTCGGGCGCGGGTGAAACATTACTACTGGCAGAGACTGCGGGAGCCTGGGTTCTGGCGAAAGTTGTTCAAGGGCCGCGTGAGTTGGAACGCCTTGAAGGAGTTGGGGGTGAACGTGCTTGGCATGTCAGGCGCCCCACCGGCAACACAGAGCTTCCAGGCGCGGATGGCTCATGCCTGGCGCGCCTTTGACTCACCCATTCTGCTGCTGCTCAGCGAGCGCGACCTGACCGCACAGGAGTTCGTGGAACACGCCAACCTTGGCGCAGCGTGGGCCGAGTGGAATCACCATAGGTGCCTTGACCAACACACCCTTGCGCTCGCAGACCACACCTGCTCGGCGCTGAAGTCGGCCAGTCAATGCGGCGAGTTGAGCCGCAGCTGGTTGCAACAGTTGCCCTGAGCAAGGCCCGGGGTCCAAAACCCCTGCTCCAATAGAAAAGGGCTGGCAAAAGCCAGCCCTTTTCACCTGCAAGACAGGCTGGTTGGACGTGTCAGACCTTCGCTGCGCGACGGCGGGCAGCCCCCACGCCAATCAGACCGATGCCCAGCAGAGCCAGCGAGACGGGCTCAGGCGTTTCGTTCGTGATTTCCTTGATCAGCTTTCTTTCGATGGCTGCAGCAAAGTCGCTGAAGCTATCAACGCCGATCACGAACCCACCACCACCCTTGACATCGCTGTTGTAGTAGCTCGTGATGCTGCTTCCGCCAATGGCCAAGCCGTTGATGGTGTCGACGCCCAGGGTATTGATCGCGTAGTCGCGACCGTAGGCGGTGGAGCAATCTCCGCTGTTGCAAGCGCCGTCACCCGACACGTCGATCACCTGACGCAGGGATTCGAAGCCGTTTGCGAACAGGCCAGCACCGTAACGAATGGCCGCTTGCACGCCGGTGTTTCCCGAGAAGGCTCGGGTCTCGTCCGCGATGTCGTTCGCAAATGCGATCGCGCTGGCAGCGCTGTTGATCAGCGACCATCCCACCTGCACCGCTTGCTGGGTGGCAGAAGACCATTCCACGTAAGTCACAGCGATCGCACCACCCTCGCTGGCCAGGATGGCGTTTTGCACGCTGACGTTCTGGAACGCCTGCACGTAACCATTTCGCTGCAACAAATATTCGCTGTTGCTGACGCTGCCGGACACGTCGACCAACAGCACAAGTTCCAGACCCACCGGCACAGCCGAGGCTGGGGTCGAGGCGAACAGAGCAGCAGCCCCGCACACCGATGCCAAGAGTTTCTTCAACATGATTTCCTTCTCCTTGGTTAAGCCGGCGGACTGCCGCGCACCAAGCGATTAGCATCTGGTGTGCCAGAGTTCACACATCCTTGATATTCTTGAAAATTCCCGCGGATACCCTGGGCAGTGGGGTGGACTTTGTCAAAAAACCCGACAAGTAGTCAGCCCATGTTCAGCACCCCCGGCATGCGGCCCGCTCCAGACACTTCTGCTTTAGGAGCGACAGAGCCGCCCAGATTCATCTTCAAGTCTGTCGAATTGCTTTACAGATTTTTGTTACTTTTCCGGTAAGTACTTGATTTCATTGCCTGGCATGGATATCGCTTAGTAGCGTAACAAGCCGCAACTGCGGTCTAACCCTCCAAGGAGTTTTTCATGCGTTTCATCAAGTCTTTTGTCGCAGCCGCCGCCCTCGCGGTTTCTGCCTCCGCCTTCGCCACCCCGGTGAGCGGCACCAGCCTGCAGAACCAGATCAACAATTTGTATGGTGGCGTTGGCGCTTCCTCGGTTTCATCGGCACCCAACGTGCAGACGGACCAAGCGGCTGAGTCTGGCCTGTTCCAAATCGAGGTGAGCGCAACTGCTTCTGCCTCCATCGTGTTTGAACTGGCTGGCTTTGCACCAACTACCACATTCGGCATCTACGATCCGAATGCAATCGGCACGAAGCTGGAACTGTTTAATGGCGCTGCAGGCCCAGGTGTCAAGAAGGAACTGACGCTGTCTCTTGGCAACTTGTTCACCACCTACCGCTTTGACCCACTGGTCCCGCCCTTCGCATTTGATGTATCGAGCGCAGCTTTCTCCACGAGCACGTTTGGTTATTACATCAAGACTCCCAACGATATCTTTTACTCGCAGGCATATCTGAATGGCGGCGATGACCACATGGTTGCCTACCAAGGCGTCGGCGATACCATTCGCCTGCCTGGAGCCCCTGCAAACAGCTTCTGGGGCAGCGAAAGCTACCTGCTCGCTTGGGAAGATCTGCCACTCGCTGGCTCGGACAAGGACTACGACGACCTGGGTGTGTACGTGACACTTGTGAAGCCAGTTCCCGAGCCAGGCTCCCTTGCCCTGCTGGGTCTGGGCCTCGCCGGTCTGGCAGCAGCCTCGCGCCGCAAGCAAAAACAAGCCTGATCGTTCTTCGGAACCGTCAACATCAAAAAGGGTGGCTCTGCCACCCTTTTTGCTTTTGGGAGCCTGGCTTTTCTGTCGACATTCTTGACATACTCGTGCCTGACTCGCGCAGAGCCACACAAACGCCATTGAATTCATTGATTTTTTTACTTTGGCACAGACTGTGCTTGTAAAGCACCATCGAAACCCCGCCGAAAGAAATTATGAAATCCATCTCGAAAACCGCCGTAGGCCTGTTGTTTGCCTTGGCAGCTGGCGTGGCCAGCGCCCTCCCTGTCAACCTTGTGTCCAACGGCAGTTTTGAGAGCGGACTTACGGGCTGGACTATTGGTGGGACCGATAGCCAGGGCTTTCCGCCCGTGGCCATCTTCTACAACTCCGCCGCGGGCTACCCCACCGGCGCCTTCGGCGAAGCCGTTCCACAGAACAACGCACCGACCAACTCACCCGACGCCGTGGGCGATCGCGCTGCCTACTTTGTCAGTGACCGCACGGTCAACCAGAGCTTGTCGCAGTCGATCACGGTCAGCACCGGCGGCATGTACCAAATCGGATTCAGCGCCTACGCACCCGCCAACGGCTACGCCAACTTCTACGACGCCACCTTCTCCGGCGTGATTGCCACCGTGCAACTTGCCAACTATGCCGTGAGCACGGGCCCAGTCACCACCTGGCAAACGTTTGCCGGTGCGGCCGACCTGCTGGCAGGCAACTACCTGGTTGAATTCGTGTTCAACACCAATGGTGTCCCCGCCAAAGACGTGGTAATCGACCAAGTCTATGTCATTGCCGGCAATCCTCCGGTCGGCGTGCCCGAGCCAGGCTCGCTCGCACTGCTGGGCCTTGGCCTCGCCGGCTTGGCCGCAGCTTCGCGTCGCAAGCAAAAACAAGCCTGATCGTTCTTCGGAACCGCATGCATTAAAAAGGGTGGCTCTGCCACCCTTTTTGCATTTCTGCTCAGCTCAAGCCTTGCGGTGCCGGCGCCACCAAACCGCTGCAAAATGCCGCGCGGCAGCCGCCACCCCACACAGGCTCCGCCTGTCAAGCGCCACCAGCCCCACCCGCTCACGCCGCAGCGCCATCCAGTCTGCCTTGTATGCGTCGTCACCACTCAGATAGTCCACCTCGCCCACGCCGTCCACGTCCATGGTGTGTTGCATGAGTGCGGTGGTGAGCACCGAGCCGGCGGACAGCTTTTCGAACCCCTGCACGTAGGCCAGCTTGTAGATGTTGGCCTTGCCCTGGCACACCAGCCACAGCTGGGCGGCCAGGGGTTCGCCGTTGAGCCAGAGCACACCCAGGCGCAGCCAGCCCAGGCGGGCAGCCAGGCGAATGAGGCCTGGCATGAATTCGGGACAAGGCTCGGGTGTCTTCCAGCTCTTGGCGTACACCGCCTCGTACGCAGCAATCGCATCTTCCAGCGCGTCTGATGCCTGGCTGTGGATGTCGATGCGCCATGCGCCCGCTTTGCCCAGGCGTCGGCGGCCCCGGTCGACACTATTTCGCAGGGCCGAAGGTCGCATCGGCCAGTAGGCTTCAAACCCGCCCTCAGGCACCGGCTGGTACCAGTTGCCGAAGGCAAAGTACCGGTCTGTCCAGTAGCCGGCTGCGCGCAGGCCGCCTTCCAGGTGTGGTAACCAGTCCGCAGAAGTGTCCAGCGGCTGCAGGCGCAGCACCGCGCCACCTGGCAGCGCTTTCATGGCCTGCGCCGCCGCCTGCCATTGCTCGGGCGACACAGTGCCCGCATCGCCCTGCGGGCCGTAGAGGCCGCTGTAGTAGTTGCTCAGCGAGCTCAGCGGCTCACCGCCTGCCTGCTGCATGAGCTGGAGGCAGACGCCAGGCGCCAGCGGCAAGGGAAAGTGGCGGGGCTGGCGCTCGAAGCCGTGCGCCAGCAGGTGGGCAAACCAGGCTTCGGACTGGAACAGGTCAATGGCCATGAAACGCAGTGGCCCTGCTCCGCCCGCTCAATCAGCGGCCGATGGCCAGGTAGTCGAAGCCCATGCCGCGCACCAGCGCCGGGTCATACAGGTTGCGGCCGTCCACGATCAGCGGCTGCTTGAGGCGCTGCTTGATCAGGTCAAAGTCCGGGCTGCGGAATTCCTTCCACTCGGTCACGATGACCAGCGCGTCGGCGTCCACCAACGCGTCGTTGGGGTTGTTGGCGTAGGTGATGCGGGGCTCGTCGCCCAACACGCGCTGGGCTTCGTGCATGGCCACCGGGTCGTACACCGTGGCGGTAGCGCCGGCGGCCAGCAGGTCGGCCAGCAGCTCCAGGCTGGGGGCTTCGCGCATGTCGTCGGTGTTGGGCTTGAAGGCCAGGCCCCACACGGCGAAGTGGCGGCCCTTGAGGTCGTCACCCAGGCGCTGCTTCACCTTGCGCCCCAACACATGCTTTTGCGCGTCGTTGGCGGCTTCCACGGCGGTCAACACCTTGAGGTCCAGCCCACCCTGGTCGGACGCGGTTTTGATCAGCGCCTTCACATCTTTGGGGAAACACGAGCCGCCGTAGCCCGCGCCGGGGTACAGAAAGTGATAGCCGATGCGCGGGTCGGAGCCCATGCCCTGGCGCACCATTTCAATGTCGGCGCCCAGCGCCTCGGCCAGGTTGGCCAGCTCATTCATGAAACTGATGCGCGTGGCCAGCATCGCGTTGGCTGCGTATTTGGTGAGTTCGGCGCTGCGCACATCGGTAACGATGAGGCGTTCGCGGTTGCGCTGAAACGGCGCGTAAATGGCGCGCATGAGGTGAACGGCCTGCTCGTCGTTCGCACCCACGATGATGCGGTCGGGCCGCATGAAGTCTTCAACCGCGGCGCCCTCTTTCAGGAATTCGGGGTTGGACACCACGGCATACGGTGTGGCCACACCGCGCTGGCGCAGTTCGTCGGCAATGGCTTCGTTCACCCGGTCGGCCGTGCCCACCGGCACCGTGCTCTTGTCCACCACCACCTTGTAGTCGGTCATGAGGCGGCCGATGTTGCGCGCCGCGGCCAGCACGTATTGCATGTCGGCCGAGCCGTCTTCGTCGGGCGGCGTGCCCACGGCAATGAACTGGATTGTGCCGTGGTGCACGGCGCGGGACACGTCGGTGGTGAAGCGCAGGCGCCCCGCCGCCACGTTGCGTTGCACCATCTCCTGCAGGCCCGGTTCGAAGATCGGGATGCCCCCCTCTTCCAGAATGCGGATCTTGTCCGGGTTCACGTCGAGGCACAACACGTCGTTGCCCACCTCCGACAAACACGCCCCACTGACCAAGCCCACGTACCCGGTTCCAACCACTGTGATTTTCATGTTGTGCTGAATTGATGCGGCGCTTGGGCCGGTTGAATGAACCATGCATCATAGCGAGGCACTATGTATTCAAAGACACACAACGAGGCACTACACGCATGCGACGTCTGACCCGCTGGACAGCCTGGCTCGCTTTGTGTGCGCTATTGCTCACCGCAGCTGCGGCAGCCTTGCTGACCCTCACGCCCACCGGCCAGAACCTGGTGGCCGAAGCCAACAGCCGCAGCCCGCAAGAAATCATCAGGTACCTGAAGCGGCGGCTGGAAGGGCACAACAAACTGGAAGCCGTGCTGCTGCCGCCGCTGCACGCCGCACAACGCCACTTTGAACGCGAGCCGCCCGCAGGCCCGCTGCCCACGCTGGGTAAGGGTCGGCAGGCCACTGCGTTGAAAGAACCCATTGCAGGAATCAGCCAGCAAATACACGTGGACAGCCCACAGGCCATTCGCCAGGCGCTGCTGCAGGCCAAGGCAGGTACGCGCATCGTGGTGGCGCCCGGCCTGTACCCCTTCAGTTTGAAAATGCGCCTGGGAAACGAGGGCCGTTCGGACGCACCCATCGTGCTCAGTGCCGAGCGGCCCGGCGCAGTGTGGTTTCAGTTCGGCCAGGTCGAAGGCATCCTGGTCGACCGGCCGTACTGGACGTTTGAGAACCTGGACATACGCGGCGTGTGCAAGCGCCACGATGACTGCGAACACGCCTTTCATGTGGTGGGCCGGGCGGCCTTCACCACCATCCGCAACAACCGCATCACCGACTTCAATACGCACATCAAGGTGAATGGCTACAACGGTGACTGGCCCGACCACGGGATGCTGGCCCACAACACGCTCACCAACACCAGCGAGCGCGCCACCACCAAACCCGTGGTGCCGTTTGATTTGGTGGGTGCGAACCACTGGCGGGTGCAAGACAACCTGGTGAGCAACTTCGTCAAGCGCGATGGCAACAAGGTGTCTTACGGCCTCTTCATGAAAGGCGCCAGCGAAGGCGGCCGCATCGAACGCAACCTCGTCATCTGTACACCGAATGACATCTCTCGACCCGGCGCACGGGTGGGCATTTCGTTCGGGGGCGGAGGTACCGGCCCGGCCGTGTGCAGAGACGGCACCTGCCAAGCCTATGAACACCGTCTGGGCCTGGCCGCCAACAACATCGTGGCCCACTGCAACGACACCGGGCTCGATGTGAACCAGAGCAATCAGATCGTGCTGGCGCACAACACGCTCATCAACACAAGCGGCGTGGCCACGCGAGGCACTTTGGCGCAGGCACGTCTGTACGGAAACCTGTATGAAGGTGTTGCAAGAGCCCGGGACGGCTCCCGGATCACCGCCGAATTCAACGAAACGCTGAACCACGGCAGCGCCTTCGTGAATACAGATGGACTACTTTTGGACTGGCGGCAACCGCCCGAACGAGTACTCAGCTTCAAAAGCCTCCAGGACGACTTTTACCGCCAGCCGCGGGCTCCCGGCAGCCTGCCTGGCGCATTGAGCCAATAAGCGTTAATTGGCCACAGGGGAATTCTGCATTGGTAGTAATCCAAAGCAGAATTCCCATTTCATTGTGAGCGGGCTTTCAATTCGTTACAGCGCCTGACGAATTCGTTTCAACTGCCCGGCAGAATCGCGCCGCCCACCAAGCCTTACCTCCAGTGTCTCGTGCGGTCCGCTCCAGCAGCGGCCTGCTCCCTCACTCACTTACGACACAACAGCTTGCGAGGCCGTCCTCACCGGTCTCCTCGCCTGCCCGTATCGACTTGCCAGCGAATGACCTTTGATCCTCGCAAATGCACCGCTTATTAATGCCAATTTCCACACATCGTTCTCAATTGGCGTCCCGTCCGGTTGGTGACGAAATTCACGGACTGCCCACCTAAAGTCCAACCCGTTGTCGTCGAGATAGGTGCAACAGGTGGCGTGAAAAAAATCACGCGTGACACCAGACCACGTCCAAGTTGCCCATGTCCCCTTGCCCAGCCTGCACAAGCAACAGCCCGCAGGCCGACAAACTGAATACCAAAGCATCCATGAACTCGAAAACCATTTTCAAAGGTCTCCGCAACAGCTCGTGCCGGCAAGTGCCCGGTGCGGTGCTCCTGGCCGCGCTGGCTGCCTGCGGCGGCGGCGGTGGTACAGCCAGCACCACCAGCGACATGGAGTCCAGCAACGCCAAGAAGGTGACGTCGCCTTCTCAGGGCAAGGGAAACAACCTCATCAACGTAGGCTTGGACACGACCAACGACACGGTGGTGGTTGCACCTGCACCTGCTCCTGCTCCTGCTCCTGCTCCTGCTCCTGCTCCTGCTCCTGCTCCTGCTCCTGCTCCAGCTCCAGCTCCAGCTCCAGCTCCTGCTCCAGCTCCAGCACCTGCCCCAGTGGCATCTGGACCCTTCACCTGTGCCGCAGGCGCAATCACATGCTTTGAGGTCTCATCCACCGCGTCCAGCACCCAAGAGGCTGCCTCTGTCACGCTGGGCCAACCGTTTCGCGCTGGCGACTGAAAACCCGCTGAGTCCGGCTTGATCGCTCGTGACAGCTCCAACAACAACGTCGTCTTTCAGGCCAACGAAGTCTCAACGCGCCCAGACGGTACTGCCCGCTTTGCTGTGATCAGCGCCCAGATCCCCAAACTGATGCCCGGCGAAAATAGAGTCGTCAACTTGTTCAAGGGGGCAGCGGCACCTTCGAGTGGCAGTTTTCAGGTTCCTTCGTTTTACGATTTCAAGATTCAGGCGACTGTATACGGCGCGCAACTCACCGAAGTAAGGTTTGGAAACCGAAACGGCCAGACCGCCGGGACCCCGTTTCTTGTTGGTCAAGTCATCACGCTCACCCTCAATGGCCCTGCAACTGAAAGCCATTCCGTCACCGTTGATTCCACGATGGCAGGTGGCGGCTGGGAAACCCTGAGCAAAATCGCAGCCGCATTCATGTCACGCGTGAATTCGAATAGCGCGGTGTACAAAGTCAACCGCATGGGCGACGCTTACGAAAAGATGTGGCTCAGCACCGTATCGCCCAAGGCAGGCGCCTTTACGGTCAGCTTCAGTTATGGCGGAGCAGCGCCCATCAGTCAGAACACGCTCAGGTCGTACACGACCCCCATGTCTTTGGTGTCTGACTCGGCTCAACTGTTGAAGTCTGCCGTCTCCTCTGGAGCAGCTCGCCGCCTGGATGGACCGGCGGTGCAGGAGTACACCACTGTGGCCCGTCTGAAGGACCCAGTGACCAACGTGGTACATCCACAGCTGACTGCAAGGCTGCACACCCGCCTGTTCGCCGACGGGAAAAAGGTCCGCACAGACATGGTGATCGAAAACGCCTGGGCCTATGAGGCAGCCCCAGGCAACCTTACTTATGACGTGAAGGTAACGCACGGCGGAAACACATTTGTCCAAGAACCGTTCACACACAACCACCATTCGCGTTGGCACAAGGTGTTCTGGACAGGCCCGCAAGTGAGCGCGAAGGTACGCCACCACATGCCGTACTTCATGGCCAGCGGCGCTATCTGGAACTACAACCAGAAGCTTTATGAGGGAGCTGCCACCGTGAAGGAAAGCGTGCTTTCTGCTGAGGCATCGGCGCTGGCTGCAGCAGATACCAAACCCATGGGTAAGGCTTTCATTACGCCCTACTTCCCAATGACAGGAGGGCGCTCCGACATTGGACCCGTTCCAAGGTGGACAGCGCTCTACCTGACTACCCAGGATCAGCGTGCACTCGATTCGATGTTGGCAAACGCAGACGCTGCAGCGGGTATACCCGTTCACTTTCGAGATCTTGCATCCGATCAACCACTGGACCTCGACCGTCACCCCTGCGTTGCATTGGTGTTCGGCACCTCGTGCCCGCAAGATGCACTGCCAGCGATGGCAGACCAGCAAACCATGTGGACGGTGGATAGCGCTCACCAACCGTCCTTTTCATACGTTCCGTACCTTGTCACGGGAGACGCGTTTTATCTGGACGAAGTGATGTTTTGGGCAAGTTGGAACATGGCTGCCGTCAATCCAGGTCTTAGAGGACAAACGGCTGGGTTGATCAAAGAGAATCAGCTCCGAGGTCAAGCTTGGAGTCTGCGTTCTATCGGCGAAGCAGCGAGAGCTTTGCCAGATGCCCACCCGATGAAGCCCTATTTTGAGAAGCGGCTGCAGAACAACCTCACGTGGTATGTGACTAACTACGCACGCAACTCCGACACCACCAAGGTGTCCCCCATGAACGTACTGACGGCAGTTCCGGGATCAAAAATAGCCAGTATCTGGCAAGGAGACTTTTTCACTCTCGTCATCGGTCTGCTTGCAAAAGACGGAGACCCGCTGGCCAAAGAAATGCATGATTGGATGAGCAAGTTTCAGGTCCAACGGTTTTTGAAACAATCCGAGGGTTATTGCCTGACGCATGCACCAGCGAACTACATAAATGTGCGCTACGACGATAGCGCGCCAGCAACAACATGGACTGAGTTGTTTCAGCTGAATTGGCCAGGCGTCGCCTGCGGCTCCACCGGTATTCTCGCCGACGCATATCCGTCCTCCGCCCTTGGCTATGCAGCCAACGGTGCAGCCATGTTGTCCAATGCGGCTGATATTGGAACGACGGGCGCTACGCAGGCTTATAAATCGTGGGCAACGATGACACCAAGCCTACCTGCAGCAATGCAAAAAGATCCAACTTGGGCCTTAGCACCTGCAAACTAGATATTGAAGTCCCCTTGAAAACCTGAACCAGGTGGAAGTAGGGAATTTCCCCACCATGGGCTTCCCCCAGTTTCCCGGACGGTTTGCTTAGCCCATTAAGCCTTGCTCAAAGTCGACTGGGCTGAGGAAGTCTAGCTTTGAGTGTTTGCGCACCGGGTTGTAGAAGCGCTCAATGTAATCGAACACGTCGGACCTGGCTTGTTCCCTCGTCCGGTAGACCTTGCGGCTGAGCCTCTCGGTCTTCATGGATGAGAAGAAGCTCTCCATCGCGGCGTTGTCCCAGCATTCACCACGACGGCTCATGCTGCAGGTGATGTCCTGTGCCTTGAGCAACTGCTGGAAGTCGTCGCTGGTGTACTGACTTCCCTGGTCCGATTGATGCATCAGCGAGCTGGGTTTGCCGCGCCGCCAAAGGGCCATCAACAAAGCGTCGCTCACCATCTTGGCCTGCATGGTGTCGCTCATCGACCACCCCACGATACGGCGTGAGTACAGGTCCATCACCGCTGCCGCATACAGCCAGCCCTCAGCCGTCCAGATGTAGGTGAAGTCGGCCACCCACTTCTGGTTCGGGCCACTGGCCTGGAAGTCGCGCTGCAGATGGTTGGGCGCGTTGTGGTTCTCAAGCCTGCTGCCTGTATCGCCAGGTGGCCTGCGTCGCTTGTGGCGAGCTTGCAGCTTGGCCAGATGCATCAGCCGGATGACCCGGTTCATCCCGCAACTCTCGCCCAGCGCTCGAAGGTCGTGCCAGACGCGTGGACTACCGTAGGTGCGGTCGCTGAGCTCGAAGCTCTCTCGGATTAGGCGGGCGAGCCTGGCGTCGTCCTGGCTGCGCTGGCTCGGCGCTCTGCCCATCCATTCATAGAAGCCGCTGTGGGAGACCGCCAGAACCCGACACATGGTGCGGGTGGGCCAGACACTACGATGCCGCGCAATGAAGCCGTACTTCACTGCGGGTCCTTGGCAAAGTAGCCGAGCGCTTTTTTTAGGATGTCGCGCTCCGTGGTCACACGTCGCAGTTCGCGTTGCAACCGCTCCACCTCGGCGGCGGCCTCACTGCGAAGCGGCCGGTTCGGCCTGAGGTCCAACACCCCGCCACGCTCCTGGGTGACCCAACGTCTGAGCACGCTGTTCTGGATACCCAGGTCCCGCGCAATGTTCATGACCGTGGCTCCTGGCTGCTTGCACAGCTTCACTGCTTCACGTTTGAACTCGTCCGTGAAGCTCCTTCGGGTTCTTGTCATGCCTATCTCCTTGACGTCTCCCCCGAATTCCGGACTTTTCAAAACTAGAGGTACGGTTGCTTTCCGGCAAGCCCGAAGGGGCGCAAGGAGAAGCAATGAAGAGATCGAGATTTTCAGAGGAGCAGATCGCGTACGCGCTGCGATTGGCTGAGTCAGGCACACCGGTGGTCGACGTGTGTCGCCAGATCGGCGTGTCCGAAGCGACGTACTACACATGGAAGAAGAAGTTCGGGGACCTGGGCGTGAGCGAGCTCAAGCGCCTGAAGATGCTTGAGGACGAGAACGCCAGGCTCAAGCGCATCGTGGCCGATCTGACGCTGGACAAACAGATCCTGCAGGAGGTCGTCCGAAAAAAGCTTTAAAGGCTGTCAAGCGGCGTGAGCTGGCGGCCTGGATGCAGGAGCGCTTCAAGGTGAATGTGCGCAGGTCGTGCCGGCTGGCGCTGCTGCGACCATCGGTCTGGTACGCAGAGAGCGAGGCACGCGATCAGAGTGCGCTGCGCCTGCGCATCCGGGAGATCGCGATGGACCGTCCACGATTCGGTTACCTGCGCGTGTTGGTCATGCTCAAGCGTGAGGGCTGGGAAATCGGCAAGAAGCGCGTCTATCGCCTGTACCGGCTGGAAGGACTGCAGTTGCGCATGAAGGTCAAACGTCGCAAGCGCATCAGCCTGCAGCGTGGTCGGCCAATGCCCGCCACAGGGCCGAATCAGCACTGGAGCATGGACTTCGTGCACGATCAGATGCTCGATGGACGGGCATTTCGGGTGCTCACGGTGATCGATCAGTGGAGTCGCGAGAGTGTGTCTCTAGAGGCCAACTTCCGGCTCACTGGCCGGTGCGTCGGCAAGGCTCTGGACGAGGCTGCGCTGCAGCGGGGATGGCCCAAAGCAATCACGGTGGACAACGGCACGGAATTCACATCCAAGGCACTCGATGAATGGGCCTGGCGCCGCGGTGTGAAGCTCGACTACACGCGGCCTGGAAAGCCCACGGATAACGGGCTCATCGAGTCATTCAACGGTCGGTTGCGCGATGAGTTCCTGAACGTCAACGAGTTCATTACGATGCAGGATGCGCGTGAGAAATTGAAGGCTTGGCAGCATGACTACAACCATCACCGTCCGCATGGCTCACTCGGCCACCTGACCCCGAGTGAGTTCGTCAGAAAGAGGTCAGATCAACAGCTGGAAAGCCGTCCAACTCCAATTTAGAAGTGACCGGATATGGGGGAGACGTCACTCCTGAACACATCATGTCATTGGATGTGTCCGGGAAACTGGGGGAAGCCCACCGCCAGCCGAAAGTGCGTAAAACCATCGGTCAGTCAGACGCCGTAGAGCCAACGAAAAAGACGAATCCCAAATGCAGCAGGCGACCGGTCCCACGGCATACAGCGGCAAAGCTGATAGTCGTCACCCAACATGGCAGCACCGCCGCTTGAAGAAGTAAATGCAGCCTCAAACCCCGCATCTTTAACCATTTTGACGTGGCGCAGATCAAAGTCCTTACCAAACTTCCCATTGGGGTATGCAAAATATCGAACATCACCGTCTATTGTGGCCTCCAAGACCCTCTTGCTCTCGGCAATCTCTCTTCGAGCTGATTCATCAGACACGTTTGACAAGATGGGATGACTGACAGTATGAGCACCAATCTCAATACCTGAACCAACCAATGCACGAAGCATAGATTTCGTCAACATCAAGTTAGGCTCAATTGAAACCTTACAGTGCATTTCAATCTCCCGCGTCAATGACTCACGAAGATCAGGCGCAAGATATTTTGCAGATCCAATGATAGTTTCGCATGCCTTTTGCCTATCCAAAACAGTACCACAAGACAATACACCGAAATCAACGGACGGAAGATCCAAGGAACCACCTTCAAAACCACGAATAGCCTCAATGATCCGATCATTCCACATTGCGCCATGACCTATATAGCCACTAGAAACAAAAACGGTTGCTGGCAACTCATATTCAAGAAGTATAGGAAGAGCCAAATCATGAATAGACCGATAACCATCATCGAACGTGATACAAACAGCACGAGGCGGAATAGTTCCATCTCTTAAACCTGCCAATGCAAGATCAAGAGGAATGACGTTAAAAAAACTTGACAACAACTGCATTTGCCAACGAAACGTTGAGATATCGGGGTCATTCGGCAGCATCGAGTCCAAAGAAGGCAACACACGATGATAGTTAAGAATACAAACCCGATCACTACTCATCGGAAGCGAAGAGTAAATGTCACCTACACGTCTGAGAGCGCGCAGTCCATACTTCGTGGCCAGATTTAATGAGGTCATTGAGTGAACAATTCAAATATAGCGGACTACAACTGCTGCGCTGGCGAAAAGCAGACAGCTCCGCAGAAATAATAGTCCATATACAATTAATTTAACGCCCGAATAGCCTCTCGTCCATGGCGGGCATACGCGCCACCATTGAAGCGACAATATCCAATGAAATGAACAAACGACGGGGCAGCCCTATTCAACTCCTCGCAGCTGCTATACTTTGGATGGGGTAACACAAGTGAATGCGAATTGGCAACAACCAAATTAGACATCACCTGTTCAGTCCCTCACTCATTCCAACGAGGTCCAACAATGCTCTCCATTTCAGAAGACAAATTTTCAACATACTCCCTTGAAAATGAGCCTTTTGAGAAACCAGCAAAGCCTGCGCAACCTCTTACATACCGCATGTTTTTACAGTCTCTTATCTTATCAAAATGACTTTCTGCGAGCATCTGAATATGAGGTTTCTGCCCAGAAATGGAGGCCTTAGCATTTTGCGCACAGCTCAGCATTTCATCAATAACTTGATTATCGGTTGTGCCCAAAGTGAAAGAAGTGTCCGTCGAGATGCACTGCACTACTTCTTCAAGCTCTCCAAGCGCTAAAGTATCACCATCCAGTTGAATCACATAATGCTCTTTAACGAGCTCGGCTACCGCTAGAATTCGCTCCCAGCAAGCACCCCGTGGACACTTTGTGCTTGAAAAGTCACTAAGTTGAAAGAAAGTAACACCTGGAATATGATGCGACAGTATTGCCTTGTCACTCAAGGTTAATGAACCGTCACTCAACACATAAACTTTGGAAATAGGGACGCGAACTGAAAATGTCTTACATGCAAGCAGAAACATCCTCATGTCTTTATGCTGCAACTGGGTAAGCACCACAGCTTTGGAATTTGGATCCAATTTGACAGGCTGCACTTTAAGTACATCCTGGATCTGAAAATCGAAAACTAATCGCCGAACGTAGTCCTTAAGACGATAAAACATATAAAACCTTCACTCAATTAAATGTATGGCAAGCGCTCTTAAATCACACTGAGAGATATATCATGAAACTCTTCTACTACAAAGACAAAATCGGAAACTTTGGAGATGATCTAAATCCCTGGATTTGGTACAGCTTATATCCAAATCTATTTGACAACAATGACTCTGAGATTCTCATGGGTGCTGGGACGCTAATAAACAGTGAAGCCCCCAAAAATGTAAAGAAATACGTTTTTGGATCCGGTGTTGGTTATCACGAGACCCCAGCAATCGATTCGAGCTGGGAGTTTTTGTGGGTGAGAGGACCGCTGTCAGCACAAAAACTAGGTCTAGAAAGGAAAGTGGCTCTAACCGACCCTGCAATTTTGGCACATGAGATTCTTAAACAAACATCATTAACAAGAAAAAATGGCGTAGCGTTTATGCCACACCATAAAAGCATTCATTTTGCAAACTGGCGGTCGATATGTCTTGACGCAGGAATAACCTATCTTGATCCCACAGGAGATATCCATCAAACACTTCATGATATAAGAAGTTCAACGTTTGTAATTGCAGAAGCAATGCATGCTGCGATAGTTGCAGATTCCTTGCGTATACCCTGGGTTCCGGTTGTTTGCTACGATCATATTCTTGCGTTTAAATGGCAAGATTGGTGCAGCTCCATGGATTTGGAATATAGTCCAATCCATCTAAATCCTGTTTGGGATATCGAGCGAAACAGCACAAAACTTAATCTTATAAAAAGCAATACAAAGCGCTTACTCAATGGCGTTGGCATTTCAAACCCTTCATGGTCACCCCCAATACCAAAGACCAATGTTCAAGAATCTCATGAAGAAGCTGTAAAGGCCTTTGAAAGAATTCTGAAGACGCAAAGTTGCCACCTAAGTAAAAACAGCGTTCATTCCGACAGAATAAGCTCAATACTGGAAACGATTCAGCAGTTCTCAAAGTAGTCGCTCAAACGGTTTGTCTTTGAAGCACAAAACTCAAACCTATTGAATCAGACGCCCCTCCGGCATCGGCCTCCAATGTTTATTGCGAGTTAGCATGCCTGTTCGCAACAGCTCTCTTCGAATGAAGTAATCTTTAATGGGCTTAAACTTCAACCATCCACGAAAAGAAAAATACACTTTGGAGCGACGGAAACGTCGAAACCGAAGTGGACTTGTATCATTTCTATTCGAAGTAAACGAATGTCTGCTGAGTTCTGAAACGGATGCCCCTTTTGGATCGACGCATACGAGGATCCGTAAGTCAACTGGCAGGTGTGAGTATATGTCGACCGGCTTAATAATTGGAAAAGCGCATTCGAGTCTTTTTCTTGCACCAGTGTTCGTCATCAAATAGGCATGGAGCAGTGACGGCCCTATGTTTGTCTCATATATTGGAAATCCAGGCGCTAACATTTTCTTTGAATCTGGATCGAAGAAAACTGCGCTCCTCTCGCTCATATTGTCACAATCAAGCAAACAATAATCAAACTCTACGTAACTTAGGCCACCTCGAAGCATTTCCACCATGGCAGGATTCAATATCGCGTCGTCCTCTAAAATTAATGCTGTAGCAATATTTTTTTCTACAATAATTTTGTAGACCATGATATGCGACAAATAGCACCCTACAACCCCACAGTCGTAGGAGAGACCTTCGCAGACTACCTCAGCGATTTCTTCTTCTGACAGCTTTTTGCCATCGACAGCATTGACAACTTCGTACTCAAGGCCAAGGCTATCCAAATGTGAAGTAATCGCATGACGACGCTCTGGCGCTCTTTCCAGACTAATAACAAATATTGGAATAGCTTGGTGATTCATTCTGGATTACAAGTAGGGTTTATTTCTACGACCGAGCCGAAAACTTCCTTAGCATTAGCGCCTCGATCTTGTCATAAAGAATTGAGGCAATCACTCGCTCGCTGGAACGAGGAGAGCCGGCAAGCAACCAAAGAATCGCCAGAAATGCCGAGTATGCCAATACTCCAATGAGCATCTTCGCAACTAACAATATTAATGAAGCACTGATATTCAAGTATTGAATGAGCCAAACAGCAAACAAGTACATCAGTACGCTCGCAATCAATGGACGTGCAATGCCTTTTAGCAAGCTCGCAGTATTGACAAGCCTACTAAAATGCAGGATAAAACCGTACATCAAACATGTCAAAATGCCTACGACCACGTAAAGGACTGCAATCCCTTCGGTACCACCCATGAGATACGCAGGGTAGAAAAATCCAAGGGCTAAACCGGCTTGAATCCATGAAATCAATGCGTTCGTTCGAATCTTTCCTGTTATCAATAGGACGTTCGCCACGGTAACCTTGAATCCGGAGAATATAGAGCCTATACTGAAAATGGTGACCAGGATGACGGCTTCTTTCCAGCCAGATCCAAATAAAAGTTGCACAAACTCTGGTGCGATAAGTGCGAAACCTACAGCCGCCGGGGCAGTAAGAATTAGAGTTCCAACAATCGCTTTCTCGACGGCTAGTCCAAATCGTTCCCTTTCATCCACGATTCTTGACAATGTGGGTAGCAATGCTCGACCGATGGGAAGAATAATTTCGGTCGCAGGCAAAGATGCAATCTCTTTACCTACTGCATACAGGCCGGTTTGTCTAGGGCCTGCGAGAGTTCCCACAAGAAATCTATCAAACTCATACGTAAAAAAATCTCCAACCCCTTTCAGAAAGTACCAACCGGAGAAGCTTGTGAGGCTGCGCCATTCAGAAAGACTCCATGATGCTCTTTTCGGCATCATGACGTAGCTTACAAGTACTTTTGATAGTTCAGCAACACAGATCCCTATCACCAACCCCCAATAGGATTTAAGCAACAAGACCGAAACAATTGCCGCGGTGAATGAGGCAATTTTTGGGAGGATTGATAGAACGAAGTCTGAACGAAAGTTCAACGTCTTTCTGTATAGCACAACGTAAATGTTTTGCATCCCCCCAATGAGGCCAGCAACGGCAACTGCTATCATGATGGGTATTACCCGAGGATCCTTGTACAAACTTGCCGCAATAGGCGAAGCAACGATCACGATCGTCGCAACAATCAGGCTTTGAATGATCCTCAAAGACCATGCAGTGTTGTAGGTCTCCTTCGTTGGATTTTGCTCACGAATAAGTGAGGCATCAATCCCAAATTCAACGAGGATAGCAGAGAAGGCGACAATCACCATTGCCATGTTTACCAAGCCATAGTCTGCAGGAGTCAATATTCTTGCGCAAACAGCTAGGCTGATTATTCCCAAAAAGCGCGAAGTCCATCTGATCAATATAGACCACGAGCTCCCGACCACCAAAGCTTCTGACATTGAAGTCATATAAATACTACTCTCTCTAATTACTTGGGCAGAGCAATAGTGACACTCTTTACTTCTTCCTGCGATACAACATCAATTAGCTTTATTAAAATTGCAAGGTAGTAGGGAATTTCGTAATAAGCAAGGCTCAGCAAAGCCCCGCCAATCAGATATACAACAATTGAGACAGATATCAAATTTGCCAGATCATTTGCCCATGCTATTCCTCCTGTTTCCCTCGCTCGTTTGGCTATTTCTCCCCTGACATGGAACACATATCCGAATATTGCAACAAATAATAGAAGGCCATTAAAGCCCAAATCACCAAGGATTTGAAAATAAATACTGTGAGTAGCAGTCGGACGCAACAGCCCTGGCGTTTCTATAAAAGGCAAAAGGCCCTGTGAGTTTCGAAATACTTCAAACGTCGATGCTGCTTGACCAGCGTAGAAACCTCCTCCAAACAGGGGGTTTTCTATTGCAATAGCAGTGGCAAGTTTCCAAGCCGCAACTCTTCCCATAAAAGAGCTGTCTTCTTGGGCTTCTTGGATGGTGCTCATGCGCGAAAACCAATCGTCTGGCGCTGCTATGAACACGACGAAACAGAGACTGAGACCGAACAGCAGGAGCTTGATCTTCTTCTTACCTATCAAGGTAAACCAAAGCAAGCCGGCCATTGCAGCTATCAAGGCACCTCTAGAATTGGTCCCGACGACGGCCAGCAACATCAGCATAAAGAGTCCGAAGCTTGCCCATCGCAAATATAGTGACTCAAAGTATCTGGCAAGATAGATTGCAAGTGGCATCACCATCAAGAGAATGAGTGCATAGTGATTGTTATCGCCGAATTTGCCAATACCCGTCACGTTGTGAGCACCCGCGCTTGCCACCATCTTAAGACCATCAAGAAGTCCATGAAATCCGATTGCAGTCACGACACAAAGAACATACAAATTTATACTTTCTCGATTCTTTAACACCAACGGCATCAAGGCACACATGACGATAATTTTAGCCAAATTCCCAAATATCTCCCAGTTCCGCTCAAGCCCTGGATAGGCGAGCACTGCGCTTACTGCTCCGTGCAACAGGAGAATCAACATAAGGCCGATCATTGCGTTGAGTTTGTAGGCGGATATCTTTTTGTGATACTGAAGCAGGACAACGAGGAACGTTACTAGTGCATAGAGCTGAACATACTTAATTGCACTCATGAAGCCGTAGACGTAATTGTTGATTACGACCAAGTCGGCCCAGGTCCAAAGAAGAAAT
This sequence comes from Hydrogenophaga sp. RAC07, assembly GCF_001713375.1. Taxonomy (NCBI): domain Bacteria; kingdom Pseudomonadati; phylum Pseudomonadota; class Betaproteobacteria; order Burkholderiales; family Comamonadaceae; genus Hydrogenophaga; species Hydrogenophaga sp. RAC07. Next base: position 1,604,431 of record NZ_CP016449.1, on the reverse strand, counting down.
GCAACCAGTCCACTTGACAATGCAAGAGGCAAAGTCCAAAGAAAGAAAGCAAGAAAAAAGATGTCTCTCATTTTTATTCGGTAGAGTTTCTGAATAATCTATGAGAGTTTTGTTTCTTTGAATTCAAGCTGTCTGTGCGCTTGGCGATGCCAGCAATGCAAACCACCACGAAGAGCATGAGCAGGTAAAGGATACCTTCGATCATTTCGATTTAGGATTTCTATAATAATCTGAATAGTTACGAGAATTCGCGCGGGCTGCTTTCTATCTCCGACGAGAACAGATTGACAATTTTTTTCGTGGTGTCGATCCATTTGAATTTCTCTGCATGCTGGCGTGTGTCGGATCTGGAGGGAGAAGACATATTCAGGTCTTTCCAGCACTCTGCCAACGAAATTGCGTCTCGCTGTTTCATTAGCTGTCCAGCCGCTGAACTACTCACCACCTCAGGCGTGCCCCAGATATTTGTGGCAATCACCGGGGTGCCGCACGCCATGGCCTCCAGCAGCACATTGGCCCAGCCTTCACGGCTGCTGCACAGTGTGAGCGCATCGGCAGCGCTGTACCACCACTTCAGTTCGGTCTGCGGCACGACACCCGCCCAGTGCACGCGTTCGGCCACGCCCAGGCGGTTGGCCAGGGCCTTGAGGGCACCCTCTTGCGGGCCTGAGCCGGCAATGAGCAAGGTCACGCCGGGCAACTGCGCCAACGCTTCAATGGCGATGTGGTGGCCCTTGCGCTCGATGAGGTGGCCCACCGACAGCAGATAAGGACCTTCAGTTTTCAGGCCCAGGCGGGCGCGGGCCACGTCGCGTGGCTCGGGCACGAAGCGCTCCAAGTCAACGCCGTTGCGCAGCGTGTACAGCTTGCCGGGCTCAGCGCCCAGCCCTTCCAGCGTGTCCATGAGCGCTTTGCAAACGCCGATGGAGCCGCTGGCCTTTGCCGCAGTTTGCAAGATGAGCTTGCGGGGAAACGGGTACTCGGGGATCAGGTTCAGGTCGGTGCCGCGTGCGGTCACGAAGAACGGTTTGCCGAGCCACTTGGCCAGCAGGCCGGCAGCCACGCCGTCGGGGTAGTAATAGTGGGCGTCGATCAGGTCGAAGTCAAAGCCTTCGCGCTGCAAGCGCTTCACGGTGGCCAGCGCTCCCAGGGCCATGGTGTAGGGCGCCAGGTTCATGCCCACCTTGGGCAGCAGCAGGTAGCGCGGGTGGTGCACCTCCAGGCCGTTGCGCTGCTCTTGCCGGGGAGTGGCGGCGAACTGGGCATATTCGCCAAAGCTCTTACTTGTGGAAGGAAACCAGGGTACGGGCGCAACCACCTTGGCTTCCACCTGCCCGGTTTTCAACAGTTCGCGCAGGCGAGTTTCCACAAAGATGCCGTGGATGGGTCGAGTCGAGCTCGGATACAGGCTCGAAAACAGCAGGATTTTCATAGAGGTAGTTGGCGGCCTGTCATGCGCCCACGACGAAACGACTGCGCCTCCCCAATACACGTTTGCATACCCATATTGAACCAACCGATGCAATGAGCACGATCACGACGTAAATGCTGAGATTCAGCAGTGTGCCTTCAATCAAATAGGCGTCTTCACCGTCGTAGGCTCGGCCATCTACAAAATACGTGGCAACAACCTTGACAAAAGAGATGAAGTAAGCATGGATGAAAAAGATTCCAAAACTGATTTCAGCAATGTAGTTCAAGCGATCTCCGAACACAGGGTAGACTTTCAATAGCGCAATCACCATCAGCAACGCCATTGGCAGCTTCATTACCATCAAAAAATACGGCGGCTCTTTATAGTCCAATGTATATCCGGCAAATCCAAGCAGCGAAACTACCAGCAGTGGAATCCAAAATTTCTTGATCAATTCCTCCGCTTGGTCACGGTAACTGGATGTCACCATGCCTAGCAAATATACAGGCAACAAATAAAGCGCTTTCTCTATTGGGCCAATTGGCCCATTGCGACCGTTATAAATAGCCAAAATCCAAAGTGGCAGTATCAACCAATAAACCCTGGGGATTTTTCGATCAATATAAATGAAAACAGGCGCCGCAAGATAAAAGAGCGTGATGGTAGGCACAAACCACAAAGGTGCAAGATGCTTCCCAGTCAGGAGGAAGAGCGAAACTTGCTGCCAAGTGTGAAGCTCGTAGAACCATGGCCACATGTTTGTACGCTCAACCACCATTGTGAATAGGTACAACGAAGGTATAGAAATGATGAGATACGGCAGAATTACCGTCTTGAACTTCTGCAACAGATACGACTGGTAGCTGAATCGTTCGCTTAAATGCTGAAACAGGTATCCTGCAATGAAAAAGAAGAAAATGGATGCCTCATTGGCGATGCCATCAAGAAATCGACCTAGAAGCGGGGATTCAGACCAATCCAAAGATGGGATCGAATGAGCAGAGACAATCAATATAATTGCAATTGCCCGAAATACGTGTATGTGCTGCTGAAATTTCGGGTTTCGACTCATGATGGACTCCACAAGCTCATTGTGAGATAGCAACCATGGCTGCCACCCGCTGCGCATTCCCCAGCCAAGTGAGGTTGAGCCGGTCGATGGTGTCGCGGGCACCGTGCGCCAGGCGTTCGCGCAGGTCACCGTCGCTGCACAGGCGGGTCAATGCGCCTTCCAGGCCACCCGGGCTGGCCTCGTCGAACATGAGGGCGTTGGTCTCGTGCGTGAGCACTTCCAGCAGATTGGGTGTGCTGGGCGCCACGATGGCTTTGCCCAACACGAGGTATTCCATGAGCTTGAGTGGCGAGGCGTACGGCGTCACGGCGGGTTGCAGGGCCACGTCAAACGCGGCCACGTGGGCGGGCACCTGGTCGCGGTGAATGACACCGGTGAAAGCCACGCGGTCGGCCAGGCCCAGCTGCTTGGCCTGCGCTTCCAGTGCTTCGCGCACGGGGCCATCTCCAACCACCAGCAACTGGGTATGGGCTGGGGCCTGCGGGGTGGCCATCCAGTCCACGATGCGGTCCACGCCGTGCCAGTCGCGCACAAAGCCGGTGAAGCCCAGCACCAGCCGGCCTTGCAGGCCCAGGCGGGCCTTCGCTTCGTCGGGTCCTGGCGCCTGTGCGAAGTGCGCGCGGTTGATGCCGTTGGGCACCACCTGAATGCGCTCGGCAGGCACTCCGCAGGCGCGCACATGGCCAGCCAGCACCTCGGTCACCGGCAACACCCGGTCTGCGCCTCGCCAGGCGGCGCCTTCGGCCCAGCGGGCCAGGCCGGCGAGCGCCAGGCCACCGCTGTGCTGTGAACGCTCCAACACCAGGGGGGAATTCACCTCCAGCAGCAGCGGCACACCCAGGCGCTTCTTGGCCATGAGGCCGGCGAGCAAAAACAGGTTGTAGCGCTCGTAGATCACGTCGGGCTTGAACTCTTTGGCCGCGGCCATGAGCTTGCGGTAGGCGACCAGGCTGTAGGCCAGTTCCATGAGTTCGTACACCGCCTTGGGGAGACGCGCCTTGAGGCCGTGCACCCAGCCCATGTCGCTGCCCATCTGCCCTGCCCCGCCCTCGTCTGCATCTTGCCCGGGCGCAACCACGCGCACCTCGTGCCCTTCGCTGCGCAAGGCATCGATCATTTCTTCGATGTGCACGGCCTGACCATCTTTGGAGGCGGTGCGGTGGTGATACAGGATGCGCATTCGAACTCGATCAGTGGGCGGCTTGCCACTGCGCAGCGCGCTGTGGGCCTGAAAAAAGGGCATCGTAGGCCTGCACCATGGCGTCGAGGCCGAACTGGTTGATGGCGCGCGTGCGAGCGGTGTGCGCAAACCGCTGCGCATCGGCCTCGTTGCAGAACACCCTGTGCATCGCCTCGGCCAGCGCCGCTTCGTCGTCGGACGGCACCAGGTGGCCGGTGGCGCCCTCTTCCACCAGGTCTGGCGTGCCACCCACCGCCGTGGCCACCACGGGCAGCCCGCTGGCCATGGCTTCCTGCAAGGTGCACGACGTGCCTTCGGCTTGCGAAGGCAACACAAAAAGGTCGAGCGAGCGGAGTACGTCGGCCACGTCGTCTCGCGCGCCGGGCAGCCACGCGTGGCCTTGCAGACCGGCAGCAGCCAGCGTGCTTTCAACCTCGCCCCGCAAAGGCCCTTCGCCCACGATCACCAGCCGCGCCCGCTCCGCCATCTCGGGGTGCTCACGCAGCAGGCGCACAAACGCCCGGGCCAGCAGCGGCTGGTTCTTCACGGTTTGTAGACGACCCACGGTACCCACGAGCCAGTGCTGGCCGGGCACAAACGGGCAACCGGGCACGGGCGCGGCGCGGCCCACACGCGGAGCAAAGGTGTCGTTGTCCACGCCGTTGGCGATCAGGCTGCGGCGGCTCGCCGGCACGCCAATGGCGCGCGCGAGGTAGGCGTCCAGATCTTTCGATACGGACACGTAGTGACTCACGAAGGGCTTGTAGAGCTTTCGCAAGCGCTGGTAGCGTGGGTTCTGGCCTTGCGGGTCGTGCGCGTCCCAGCCATGCTCGGCGTGCACACGCAATGGCACACGCGCCAGCCAAGCCAGCGGCGTGATCTCCAGCGCGGCCAGGTTGCAGGTGTGCACCACGTCGGGTTGCAGTTCACGAAGCAGTTGGTAGATGCGCGGGTACAGGGGGATGGCGTGGCCGGGCTGTTTGTGCAGCTCGATGAAGCGCACACCGGGCTGGGTGATGCGGTTCTTGAAATCGCTGATGGTGGTGAGTGACAGGACCACGTGTTCGAACTGGTCGGCAGGCAGGCGGTTGATGAGCTGCACGATGACGTTTTCGAGCCCGCCCACCGAAAAGCTGTAAACCACATGGACGATGCGCCGGCGGCGTGGCATCACAGCGTTCATGCCGGGACGGTCGCTGCAGCCGCAACCGGGGGCGCGGCTTGTATGGGCGCCTGGGCCTGGCGCAGAAACGCATCAAACATGATCAACATCCACAGCGCCGTCGAATGGTCGAACTGCCGGCTCAGGTGCTGGTCAATCAGCGTGCGCAAGGTGGCTTCGTTGAAGTAGCCCGAGTCCAGCATGCGCGGGCTCAGAACCGACTCGCGCATGCGCTCGGCCAGCGGCCCGCGCAGCCAGCTGGCCAGCGGCACCGAGAAGCCCATCTTGGAGCGGTACAGGATGTCGTTGGGCAGCAGCGGCTCGAAGGCCTTCTTGAAAACGTACTTGCCTTCGCCCGCGTTGATCTTGAGGCTGCTGGGCAGCGTGGCCAGCCATTCGATCAGCTGGTGGTCCATGAGCGGTTCGCGCACTTCGAGCGAGTGGGCCATGCTGGCCCGGTCGACCTTGGTGTTGATGTCGCCGACCAGCCAGGTCTTGTAGTCGAGGTACTGAATGAGTGCGAGCGGGTCGTCGGTGTTGGCGCGCTCCGCGTGGCCACGGAACACGGTGATGGAGTTGTAGCCACCCAGGCTTTTGTTGAACGCCGGCGAGAACAGGCGCTGGCGCTGGTCGGCCCGCAGGTGCGACATGCTGTGGTGGTAGGCCTGCACCGAGTCCATGGCTATGGCCTGGAAGGTGGTCTTGGCGCGGAACATGCGCGGTGCCCAGTCGGCCTTGGGATACAGGTGGCCGAGCGAACCGAACAGCGGGCTGCGCAGGCCGTGCGGCAAACGGCTGCGCACGCTCTCTTCGCCCAGGTGCATGCGGTAGCGCCGGTAGCCACCCAGGCTCTCGTCGCCGCCGTCGCCCGAGAGCGCCACGGTCACGTGTTTGCGCGCCATCTGGCACACGCGGTAGGTGGGAATGGCGGAGCTGTCGGCGTAAGGTTCGTCGTAGAGCCAGGCCAGGGTGTCGATGAGGTCGAAGTCGTCACTCTTGACCACTTCCAGGCGGTGGTCGGTCTGGTAGCGGTCGGCCACCTGCTGGGCAAAGGCGGACTCGTTGAAACGCGGGTCGTCAAAGCCGATGGCGCAGGTGTGCACCGGCGTGGTGGACAAGCCAGCCATGGTGGCAACCACGGCGCTCGAATCGACCCCGCCCGACAAAAACGCGCCGAGCGGCACGTCGGCCTTGAGGCGGAGCTTCACCGATTCGCGCACGCGATCGCGAAGTTCGGCTTCGGCGTCGGCCTGGTTGATGGGGTTGTCGTTGCTGAAGTGCACGTCCCAGTACGGCACGGGCTGGGCCTGAGCGGCGTCGCCGCGGCGCAGCGTGAGCGTGTGGGCAGACGGCAGCTTGTGTGCGTTGCGGTAAATGCAGCGCGGGTCGGGCACGTAGCCGAACGAGAAGTAGTCTTCCACGGCCAGCGGGTCGATGTCGCGCGCAAAGCCGGGGTGGGCTGTGATGACCTTCAGCTCGGAGCCGAAAATGAAGGTGCCATCAGCGAGCCACGCGTAGTGCATGGGTTTGACGCCCATGCGGTCGCGCGCGAGGAACAGGGTTTGCTGGTTGCGGTCCCACAGAGCAAACGCAAACATGCCGCGCAGGCGGTGCACACACTCGGGGCCCCAGGCTTCCCAGGCGTGCACGATCACTTCAGTGTCGCTGCGCGTCTTGAAGATGTGGCCCATCGCCTGCAGCTCGGGCACGAGCTCTTCAAAGTTGTAGATCTCGCCATTGAAGACGATGCCCACGCTGCCGTCTTCGTTGAACAGCGGCTGCTGGCCGGTGGCGAGGTCAATGACGGACAGGCGGCGGTGGCCCAAGGCCAGGCCGGGTTCGAAGTGCAGGTCGTCTTCGTCGGGGCCGCGGTGGGCCTGGATGTTGTTGATGCGCGCGGCCAGGGCGCGGTCAAAGTCGCGCGTGCCGAGCGTGTCGAACAAGCCGGAAATGCCGCACATTCAGGGCGCCCCTCGCGTGGTCTTCAAGGCGGCTTCAATGGCGCCACCCTGGTTCTGCATGAAGTTCTGCAGCACGGCCGTGGCGGCCGCGCGTGCGTCGGCTTCGGTGAGCTGCGGATCGAGCGGGGTGTAGATGACCACAATGGCTCCGTCGTCGCCCTGCCCGGTGATCCGGCTCAAGGCGCCCTGTATTTTGGCAAGCGCGTCGCTCGCCGTGAAGCGGTTGTTGACCCAGTAGACACGCCAGACCTGCAGGCGCTGGGTGTTCGCGGTCAGACCACCGGCCTGGTTGCGCAACGTGGCAGCAGCCACGGTAACGGGCTGGCCGGCCAGCTGGGTGGTCGCGCTGCCGCCCGACACCTGCGCCCACTGCTTGTCGTCGTGCACGACCAGCATGTTTTGTGAACTGACGAGCTTGCGTTCGTAGTCTTGCTGGCGGTAATAGGTAATGTGCAGGCCCACAGCCTCGCCCTGCGGACCGCTGTAGCCCAGGTGGCTGGTGGCCACTGGCAACTGGAAGGCCGGCACCCAGTCGCTCGGCGGACTCGCGTTGTTTTGCCAAGGCGCCTGGGCCGCGGGTGCGGCCAGGGAGACAGCGCTGGTCTGGGTGCCCAGCGCCAGCAGACGTTCGAGCAGGTGGGGCGACGCCACGATGAGCAACGCGACCACAGCGGCCATGGCCGTGCGGCGGGAAGACATACCTCGCGCTTGCGCACCAGCGGAAGCAGCAGCACCCAGCGGGCCGGCAGGTGGCGCCGGAGCATCGGCCCAGCGGGCGCCGACGAACAACATGATGAGGATCACCACACCGAAAAACACCCAGCCGTAAATGAGGTGGTCCACGCCGGTGGCCAGCTCGTTGCCCGAGAGGTGGCCGATCATCACGATCATGTAGGCGCGCAACCAGTTGGCCACCAGCGGCACCAGAATGGCCACGCCAATGAAGATGAGGCGCTTCTTCAGGCTGGTGTAGCTCAGGTAGGCGAACAGGCAGCCCACGGTGACCGAAGCGATCATGTAGCGGATGCCGCTGCAGGCTTCCACCACCGACCAGGCGCCCGACGGGATGATGAACTGCAGGCCTTCGCGGTACACCGGGATGCCGCTCACGCGGAGCGCGAGCACGGTGAAGTCGGCCGTCCACTCCATGAAGTACGGGAGCATGAAGTCGCCAATGGGCACGGCAAAAAACAGAAAGCCCAGCGGGAACGCCATGGCTTTCGCCAGATGCCAGCCCAGCACGGCCGGCACGGCCAGCACCAGCAACATGACCAACGCGAGCTGCGTGGCGGCGTTCACCGCCACCAGGTCGCCCGCCAGCCAGAAGCCCGCGGCGCCCAGCAGCATCACCCAGGCCAGGGGGCTGGGCTTGGGCACCAGCGCGGCCAGGGTGTGGCGGATGCGCCAGATCAGCCAGAGCGTGATGACAGGCACCACAAAGCCGTGGGCATACGTGTCCGAGCGGGACCAGATGGTGACCATGCCCACCACCGTGTGCGCATACAGCGCCAGGATGGCCAGCAACAGCAACACCAGCGCGGCCAGCGGCAGGCGCCAGTGGGCAGGGAATCGTGTGGACAAACGAACGGCGTCAGACATGGATGGCGGCCTCCGGGAGGGTGACGGTGTCGTTGGCGTGCAGTGGACCGAGCCAGGCGTCGATGCCGCTCAGGTGCGCCTGCCAGCTGAAACCTTGTTCCACAAAAGCCCGGGCGTGCACGCCCAGCTCGGCGGCGTGGCCGGGATGGTCCATCAACGGGGCCAGCGCCTGAATGAATTCGTCGGGCGACTCGGCACGCAGCAAACCTTGGTCCGCACCCGCACCGATCGCGTCGGCACAGCTGTTGACCGTGACCACGGCCTTCTGCATGGCCATGGCCTCCAAGATCTTGTTTTGAATGCCGCGCGCCACGCGCAACGGCGCCACCACGGCAGCAGCGTGCTGCAGGTAAGGCCGTACGTCGGGCACGGTGCCGGTGACCACCACTTGTTCACCCGCCAGCGCGAGCACCTGGGCCGACGGACTGCGGCCCACGATGTAGAAACGTGCGCGCGGCCAGTGGGCGCGCAGGCGGGGCAACATGTCGGCCACAAACCAGCTCACGCCGTCGATGTTGGGCCAGTAGTCCATGGCGCCGGTGAACACCACGGCCTGCTCACCGGGTGCGAACGGGTTGGGCCGCTGTGGATCGGGGGCAAAGAAGTCCGCGTCCACGCCATTGCTGAGGGACTGCACCTTGTCGCGGCTCTCGGGAGCTTGCGAGACGAACAGCGCGGTTTCGTTGGGCGTGACGAAGTACGAGCGCCGCGCCTGCGCGGCCACTTCGCGCTCGTAGGTCAGCAGGCGCCGGCCTTCGCGGCGGTACAGCATCGAGAGCGGCCAGCGGTGCGCGGGCGCGTACTGCGTCCACTTGGCCGAATCAACGTCCACAAAGTCCACCAGCATGGGCACCTGCGGCTGCAGGGGCTGCGCGTACTGCGCCATGGCCGACGAAAACACCACGCTTGCCTGCAGCTCGTTCGCGGCGGTGGTGGCTTGCACCCAGCGTTGCATGCCGGCGCTGCGGTAATACGCCAACGTGAGGGCCTCGCCACTCAGCAGGCCACCCAGGCTCTTGATCTTGGCGGTGCGGGGAGCGATGCGCTCCACGTGCAGGTCGGGGCACAGGGCGCGCAGCGTGGGCAGGTGCTGCTCATCGTCCGGGTCGTCGATGAAGGTGCCCAGGAACACACGGTGGCGCTGCAGCAAATGGCGCAACAGGTGGTACGAACGCACCTTGTCGCCCTTGTTGGGCGGGTACGGCAAGCGGTGCACGAGGTAGAGCAGGTTCGCCATGGTGTGACTGCTCAGCCGAGGTTGCGGACGATGTGGGGGCCGAGCCAGTTGGCCAGACCCAGCGGCATGCGGCGCCACGTGGCGATCAGCAACTTGTACTTCGCGTTGGCCGGGTTGTTCTGCGGAATGCTCTCGCGCTTGTAGAGGCGGTATTCGTAGTGCAACGGCGTGGGTTCAAAGCCCCAGTTGCGCTTGAACGCATAAGGGCCGGTGCCCTCTTTGCTGCGGCCGTAGTCAAACACCTTGAGCCCGCGCGCGCAGGCCATGCGCATGAGTTCCCAGTACTTGAAGTCGTTGGCGGCGAGGTCGCGCGCGGCTTCGTCGTCGCCCGCGTAGTAAGGCAACACCTCGTCGCGAAAGTAAAAACTCATCACGCTGGACAGCGGCCGGCCTTCGGCAGAGCTCACGGTGAGCACCTCGCAGTCCTTGCCAAAGGTCTTGAGCAAGGTCTGGAAGTAGCGCTTGGAAAACGCGGGCGTGCCGTGGCGGTGCACGTTGTCGGCGTAGAGCGCGAAAAAACGGTCGGCGTTGTTGTCCACCTGCGAGGTGAGGCCGTTCTTGATGCCCTTGCGCACCATGGCGCGCTGCTTGCGCGGAATGGCCAGCATGTTGTCCTCTTCCTTGGGCAGGATCGCCTTGCGGAAGGTGACATAGAGCTCCTGCACCGGCCAGTCGGTGTGGCGGCGCTCGGTGTGGCGCAACTCCAGGTGGTCGGTGCCCAGTTCAACCGCCAGACGCTGTGCTTCGGCTTCCAGCGCGGTGGCAGCCGTTTCAGAGTCGGTGGCCACACCACCGTAGACCGCAAAGGGCAAACCCGTCAGCGCGTTGCCGAAGAGGCGGCTGTTCACGTGGGCGAGCGGCAACACGCCAACGATCTCGCCGTCCTGCTCGGCAAAGAGAAAGTACGTGGGGTGCCGGAACACATCACGGATGACGGTTTGCCAGCCTGCACGGTGAAAAAACGTGGCTTTGGGGCACGCCGCCACAAAGGCTTCCCATCGGGCGACCTGGTCGGGTTGGGAGCTGTCCAGGCGCTTGATGTGCAAGGCGCCGCGCTCAGACAACGGTCACCTCGGCCAAACGATCGGGTGCACGTTCCTTCAAGAAGATGTCGTCCATGCGGCCCCAGCGGAAATCGTCAAGCAGGCGCGCCAGGCGCTGTTCCGTGCGGCCAATGTTCACGTAGTGGCGAAAGCGCGTCTTCAGATCGATGCCGGGAATACGGGGCTGGTCGGCGTCGATTTCCCAGGGGTGGAAATAGAAGATGGCGGACTCGGCATCGCGCTGGTTCACCTGCTGCAGCATCCAGCGCGACAGCGCGTAGGGCAGCAGGCGGAAATAACCTCCACCACCAGAAGGCAGGTTGCGGTTGAACAGGCGCAGCGTGGTGGGCGGCACTTCCATCAGGCCGTCGCGGATCTGGTGGGCGAAGCGCGGCGCGTCGGGCATGCCGTAGTGGTCGTGCTTGACGGGGTAGATGCTGGAACTGTAGCGGTAGCCGGCGCGCAGCAAGGTGTCGAGTGCCCAGAGGTTGTCGGTGCCGATGGAGAAGCTCGGCGCGCGGTAGCCCTGCACTGCGGTGCCCCCGATTTCTTCGAGCAAGGCCTTGGCGTGTGACACGTCGTGGAAGAACTCGGTCTCGGTGAGGTCGGACGCGCGTTGGTGGCCATAGCCGTGGCTGGCGAGTTCGTGGCCTTCGGCCACGATGCGGCGCACCATGTTCGGGTAACGCTCGGCCACCCAGCCCAGCGTGAAGAAGGTGGCCTTGGTGTGCTTGTCGTCCAGCAGCTTGAGGATGCGGTCGATGTTGTGCTCGACGCGGCATTCACGCTTGTCCCAGTCGGCACGGTCGATGTGGGGCGCAAACGCGGAGACCTGAAAGTAGTCTTCGACGTCGATCGTCAGGGCATTGGTGATGGGAGCGCGGGTGAGCATGGGGGTCACTTGGGCAGGTCGGTGGTGGGGCCTGCGGCGCGGGGCTTGCGGGCGGCGGCCACGATCTTCTTGAGCGAACTCAGGATCTCCAGGCTGATGCGTTCCTGGCGCAGCACGCTGCGCTCCATGCGCAACAGGCGCGTGCTGAGCTGCTCGGCCGAGACGCGGGTGAGCTGGTCGCTCATGCCTTCCACCAGATGGGGGTCGAGTGACAGTTCCGAGAGATCCATGTCGTCGTTCAGCCAGGTGGGGGCGACGCTGGCACCGGCGTTGGGCAGGTGCGCCCAGCGCTCCTGGTCTTCAGCCACGCGAGAAGGCGCCACCGAGTTCTCCACCTGCATTTCGGCCACCACCTCGTTGAGTGCGTCCAGCGTGAGGTGCGTCATTTCGGAAAGGTAGCCCAGCAGCAGCAGCCGGTCGCACAAGGTGTTGATGCGCCGCGGAATGCCGCCCGAGTGCTGAAACAGCGCGGGGAAGATGGCGGGCTCGAACGTCGGCTTGTCGGTGGCGCCCGCGCACTTGAGGCGGTGCTCCACATAGGCGCGGGTGTCTTCTTCGTCGAGCGGGCCCAGGTGGCAACGCGCGGTGATGCGCTGGCGCAGCTGCAGCATGCTCGGGCCTTGCAGGATCTCGCGGAACTCGGGCTGGCCCACCAGAAAGGTCTGCAGCAAGGCCTGGTCACCAAACTGGAAATTGGAGAGCATGCGCAGCTCTTCCACCGCCAGCGGCTGCAGGTTCTGCGCTTCATCCACGATCAGCAGGCAGCGTTTGCCCTGCGTGGTCTGGGTGATGAAGAAGGCTTCGAGCGCCATCAGCATGTCGGCCTTGCCGGTGCCGCGCACCGGCACGCCGAACGCGGCGCACACCAGCTTGAGCGCGTCTTCAGCGCCGAGCTGGGTGCTCACCAGGTGCGCAGCCACCACCGAACCGTTTTCCAAGCTGTCGAGCAGGTCGCGAACGATGGTGGTCTTGCCGGCCCCCACCTCACCGGTGATGACAATGAAGCCCTCGCCGCGCATGACGCCGTAGACGAGGTAGGAGCGCGCCCGCCGGTGCGGCTTGCTGCTGTAATAAAAGCGGGGGTCTGGGTTGAGCTGGAAAGGCTTGCTGCTCAGCCCGTAGAAGGCTTCGTACATGGATCAGAACCGGTGGGTGATGAAACCCGAGATGGCGGTGTCGTTGTAGGAACCGGTGGAGCCGTTGTAATTGCCGCGCTGCAGCTGGACGCTGGCAGAGGTGCGGCGACTCAGGCGGGTGCCCAGGCCGACAGAGGCCGTGGTGGATCGGAGTTTGAGGCCGGAACTGCCGAAGCTCTTCTGGTTGGTCAAGCCGGCGTTGAGCGATGTCCGCGGGGTCAGGCGGTGCGCGTAGTTCAGGCTCCAGCCCTGTTGTTCGATGTCGGTGTTGAAGTCGAAGTCGTCACCGTTGCTGACAATCGTGTCCAGGCGGCTGGAGTCGCTGCGAAAGACCGAGAGCGTCCAGACGCTGCGAATGCCCGACAGCGCGACCGAGAGGCGCTGCACCCGGTCGAGCGTGGCCGATGAACTCAGGAAATTCTGAACAGCGACCGCGTCGGCTGGCAGGTTATAGAAACGCAACAGCTCGTTGACAAACCTCGCTCGAAGAATGGGGTCTGGAATCAGCTGCTGGTATTGCTGGTCGAAGAACTCATAGTTCGTACCGAGCGTCGCAGAGCCGTCTTGCAATGGGTTGTTGACCACGCCCTTGGTATCGGTGTAGCTCCACAAGGTCTGACCCGTGCGGTGCTGCAGCGCGATGTTGTGGCCATTGCCGAAGTAGCGGTCTTCAACGCCCACAAACACGCGCGTGTTCGGCGAGGGACGCCACTCCACGTTGATGCCGGCCGTGTTGTACGACTCTTTCTGCAGCGTGATGATGTCGTTGGACTCGACACCGGCGAGCAGCGTCACCTGCAGCTGCGGTGAGACGGCAACGATCAAACCGCCCTGTGCGCTGCTTGACTCCGTGTCGCGGCCGCGGCTGTAGTCGGTGGCGCCCGACGAGGCATTGAACGACCACCCCAGGGTCTGGCCTACGGGGCGGCTGCCCAGCCGAACCGAGACGGACTGGTCGGTGATGTCGGACCTGGCGGCGGTATCCGTGTCGGCGGTCTGCAGGCTGTAGCGCAGTTCGTAGTCGGTGTCGCCGGCGAAGCTGCCGCGCAGGTAGGGCGAAAAACGGAAGCTGGCGGTTTCGGACTGGTTGGTGTCGGACCGGCCGTTGACCGACCGCGGGCCAAAGGCGGAGATGGCCTGGTTGGACACCACACCCGACAAGTCGATGAAAGCCCGGTTGTCCCAGGCGTTGACCTTGGCGTTGGCGTTGAGCGCGTTGCGGAACTGGTTGCCCGAGGTGCCCTGCGCGTAGAACAAGGCGCTCAGCGAATAGTCAATGAAGCCTTGCACGCGAGGTGTGTTGAACACCGCGCGGATGCCGGGAGTCACTTCGGTGGTCTGCTCGCTTCGCCCGTTGGTGGACAGGTTGCCGTTGGTGGACAAGGTCTGCCCCACCGTGACCCGGCGTTCGATCCAGATGGAGGGCTTGGGGCCGGGCGCATCCACGGCGTTGACGCTGTCCTGCGCATGCGCCACCGTGCCCAGGGCAGCGGCGGCCAGGGCACCCAGTGCGAACACGGCAGAACGCTGAGCGAGGGCGGAAGGCACGGTCATGCTGCGGGTCTTCACGGCGTGCGTCCTGCTGCTGCGATTCATGTTGCCGCGGCCACCGGCACGTTGGCGTCGGCGGCCTGGCTGGCGGTTTGACCATAGCCGTAGCCATATCCGTAACCGTATCCATAAGCGTCCTGATCTCCACCACGTGCCTGGTTGAGCAACATCAGTTTGACCGGGCAGGCTTCGATGGTGGTCATGGCGTGCTTCACTTGCGATTGCAGGGTCTTTTCCGCCTGCACCACCATGATGATCTGGCCCATGTGGGTCGCGAGAACCCGCGCCTCGGTGGTCAGCAGCAATGGAGGTGAATCAAAAATGATGATGCGATCAGGGTAGCGTTGGCCCATCTCTTCGATCAGCGAAGTCATGGCGTCGCTGGCCAGCAGTTCGGTAGCGCGCGGGTGCGGCGTGCCGCTGAGCAGCACGCTGAGTTTGTCCACGTTGGTGCGCAGCAAGACGTCCGACATCTGGGTCTTCCTGTCGATCAGCAAATCGAGCAGCCCGGGTCCGGCGGCCAGCCCCAACGCCTGGCGCAAGGAAGGCCGGGCCACGTCGGCGTCCACGAGCAACACGCGGTAGTCCAGTTCCATGGCAATGCTCATGGCCAGGTTGATGGCGGTGAAACTCTTGCCTTCACCAGGCATGGCGCTGGTGACCATGATCAGGTTGCCGTTGGGCACGGGCGCTGCGCCCTTGCCTGTGGCGTTGGCCAGCAAAGGGCGTTTGATCACGCGGAACTGGTCGGCAATCGGGGAACGGGGTGCATTGGGCGTCACGAAACCGGCCACGCGCAGCGTCTCCAGGTCCATCTGAACCGCTTTGGACTGGATGCTGTCGGGCGCGTGGGCTTCGGAGGGCACCGCGCGAGCCTGCACGGCGGCGTTGGAAGGCACGGCGGCCGCTTTGGCGGGCACATCAACCGGGGCAGGAGCATCGGCCGGAATGTCGGCACCCGCCTGGCGCAACTGCTCGAGCCGCTGGGCGGCCTTTTCAATGAGACTGGACATGATGGGCAATCACCTTCAAAGACCGGCGCGGTAGGACATCACCGCGATACCGATCACAAACACGACCACCAGGGCCAACACGGAAGCGGCAAA
The DNA here is from genome assembly GCF_001713375.1 of Hydrogenophaga sp. RAC07. Classification (NCBI taxonomy): domain Bacteria; kingdom Pseudomonadati; phylum Pseudomonadota; class Betaproteobacteria; order Burkholderiales; family Comamonadaceae; genus Hydrogenophaga; species Hydrogenophaga sp. RAC07. The sequence goes on along the minus strand of NZ_CP016449.1, from coordinate 1,589,078 downwards.
ACGCATCAGGCTGCGGCGTTCCCGCTGGCGCAAGGCGTCGTGCTTGACCAGGGTGACCACGCCCAGCAAGGGCATGTCGGTGGCCGAGCGCAGCGAATTCGCATCAAAGAACACCGGGCGGACCTGGCTCATCAGGAAGGTGAAGCCCAGGCCGGCGGCCAGCGCGGCCAACAAGGCCAGCGGCATCAGCAGAATACGGTTGGGAGCCACCGGCTTGGGCTCGGCACGGGGTGGATCGATCACGCGGAAGTCGGCCAGGCTGGAGGCGCTTTCCAGCTCACCACTCATGGTGATGGACTCGCGCCGCGCCACCAGGTCTTCGTAGTTCTTGCGGTTGATTTCGTAGTCGCGGTTCAGCTGTGCCTGTTCGGCTTCGATCTGCGGAGCGGCCCGCATCAGTTCGCGTGCACGGGTGGCGCGCGACTCGAATTCGGCCACGCGGGCGCGCAGCGAAGCCACCTGCACCTCGGCCGCCGAGTTGATGCGCGAGAGCTCGAACAAGGCGGGGTTGGATTCCATGGACGGCTGGCCGGGATTGGCCGCCGCTGCGCGCTGCAGCTCGGCCACTTCCTTGCGCTTCTGCTCTTCCAGCTCCTTGATCAGGCGGCGCGTGTTGACCACGTCGGGGTGCTGCTCGGTGAATCGCTGCAGCAAGCTGTCGAGGTTGCGTTTGAGCGGGTCGATCCGGGCGTCGAGCTCGGGCGTTGCAAACGAGGGGCCGCCACCGGCGGCTGGCGTGGCGCGCTGCGCGGCGCGCGCCTGGTCGAGCTGGCGCCGTGCGGCTTCGCGGGCGCTTTCGGCTTCGCGCAATTCCAGTTTGGCCTGGTTCAGGGTGTTGACGATCTCCGTCATGCGCCCGGCCATGTCCATGCCACCCTGGGTCTGAAGATCGAGGTTGCGCAGGCGGAAGTCCTTGAGTCGTGTTTCGGCTTCCGTCAGCCGGGCCTCATAGTTCTTGATCTGGTCTTCAATGAAGCGGCGGGCCGCGTCCGAGTCGGTCTTGGAGTCGCCCAGGCTGGACTCCACAAAGATCGTCATGAGCGACTGCACGACACGCAGCGCCTTGTCGGGACTTTCGCCGCGGTAGGACAGGGTGTAGAGGTTGTCGCGGCCGGTGGAGCGGATGGCCAGCGACTGCGTCACCTGGGTGATGAGCTCTTCCTGTTGCTCCTTGGTCTTGGCGCCCAGGTCCAGATCGGCCATGCGAATGAGTTTTTCCACCGTCGGCCGGCTGATCAGGGTGCGGCTGAGCATGGTGACCTGCTGCTCGATGTTGGGCTGAACAGCCAGACCGGACATCAGGGGCCGCAGGATGGACTGCGTGTCCACATAGACACGAGCCGATGCCTCATAGCGGTCGGGCATCATGAAAATCACAGTGGCCGTGGCAGCGGCCACCAGCCATGCGACCAGCACGCCGAGGCGGCGGTACTTCCACATCCCCCGCAAGAAGGTCGTTATTTGATCAATGAGGTCTTGCATGCAAGCAACTGTGGGTGACAGCAAAAAGAAAAAGAAACCACCGTGCGCAGGGCGGCGGTGGTCAGCTCAAGAGGCGCGGGATCAGAACCAGCCCTGAGGAATGATCAGGATGTCGCCAGGCAGCATCTCAACGTTGGCAGAGATGTCGCCGCGCTTGACCAGGTCTTGCAGACGCACGCCATAGCGCTTGTTGTTCTCGCTGGCGCGAATGATGGTGGCCTTGTTGCCATCGGCAAACTCGGTGAGGCCGCCCACGGCAATCATCACGTCCATCACGGTCATCTTCTGCTTGTACGGCAGGAACTGCGGCTTGGCGGCTTCACCCACCACACGGATCTGTTCGCTGTAAGGGCCCACGAAATTGGTGACGATGACGGTGACGACCGGGTCGCGCACGAACTTGCCGAGGGCCTTTTCCACATCACGGGCGATTTCGGTGGGCGTCTTGCCCTGGGCAACCAGCTCGTCCACCAGCGGGGTGGAGACCTTGCCGTCGGGGCGCACCGGCACGGTGGAGGACAGCTCGGGATTGCGCCAGACGTTGATGTTCAGGGTGTCACCAGGTCCGACCTTGTATTCGTAGGTGGCGCTGGCTGCCGTGGTCGGCGCTGGAGGGCTGGCGTTCTGGGTGGCACAACCCACCGCACCCAACACCAGGGCCACCAAAGCGGTACCGCGAGCCAGGGTGCGGATGAGTTCTGAAGTATGTTTTTGCATGGTCCTGGTCCTCAAAAGCACGGTCAAATGTTAATAAAAGTTAACGGTCTTTTTGAATATACCGCACACCCCCAGGGCATGACTACCCGCAATGTGTGACGAAGTGCCCAAAGTGAGGAGGGTCGCACACTACAGCAAATTTACTTGTCCTTATGCGCGCTGCCGCACCAACGCACACCGTTGCCGCATGCTGGCAAGGACCCGCCGATTAAAATCCCGGGTTGCCCCGCCCTCCAACCTTCAGGAAACTCAGCATGTCCCTCTTCACCGCCGTCGAAATGGCGCCGCGCGACCCGATTCTGGGTCTGAACGAACAGTTTGCCGCCGACGTCAACCCCAACAAAGTGAACCTGGGCGTGGGTGTGTATTTCGACGACAACGGCAAGCTGCCGCTGCTGCAGTGCGTGCAAAGCGCTGAAAAAACCATGATGGACAAGCCCACTGCGCGTGGCTACCTCCCCATCGACGGCATCGCCGCCTACGACGCCGCGGTCAAAGGTCTGGTGTTCGGCGTGGATTCGGAGCCCGTGAAGTCCGGCCGGGTGGCCACCGTGCAGGCCATCGGCGGCACAGGCGGCCTGAAGATCGGCGCCGATTTTTTGAAACGCCTGAACCCGGATGCCACCGTGTTGATCAGCGATCCGAGCTGGGAAAACCACCGAGCCCTCTTCACCAACGCAGGCTTCACCGTGGGCACCTACGCCTACTACGACGCTGAAAAGCGCGGCGTGAATTTCGACGCCATGCTGGCCAGCCTGAACGCGGCCGCGCCCGGCACCATCGTTGTGCTGCACGCCTGCTGCCACAACCCCACCGGCTACGACATCACTCCCGAGCAGTGGGACCAGGTGATTGCGGTCGTGAAAGCTCGCAACCTCACCCCGTTCCTCGACATGGCCTACCAGGGCTTCGGCCACGGCATTGCCGAAGACGGCGCCGTGATCGCCAAGTTCGTCGCCGCCGGCCTGGTGTTTTTCGTCTCGACTTCGTTCTCCAAGAGCTTCAGCCTCTACGGCGAGCGCGTGGGCGCCTTGTCGGTGCTGTGCGAGAGTGCCGAAGAAGCGTCGCGCGTGCTGTCCCAGCTCAAGATCGCCATCCGCACCAACTACTCCAACCCACCCATCCACGGCGGCGCCGTGGTGGCGGCCGTGCTCAACAACCCCGAGCTGCGCGCGCTGTGGGAAAAAGAACTGGGCGAGATGCGCGTGCGTATCAAGGCCATGCGCCAGAAGCTGGTGGACGGGCTCAAGGCCGCCGGCGTGAAGCAGGACATGGGCTTCATCACCAGCCAGATCGGCATGTTCAGCTATTCCGGCCTGAACAAAGACCAGATGGTGCGCCTTCGCAGCGAGTTCGGCGTTTACGGCACCGACACCGGCCGCATGTGCGTGGCAGCGCTCAACAGCAAGAACATCGACTACGTTTGCCAGTCGATCGCCAAGGTGGTCTGAACAACGTGGCTCCTGCCAGCAAGGGCCGCCTTCGGGCGGCCCTTTTCCATGGGATCAGCTCCACACGACAGAGCGCATGGAGATCGAAGCGCCCTGGAAACCCTCGTTGAAAAAGCGCGGCACATCATCCGCCTGCACGGCGCCCGCCGCATAGAGCAGCGGCAGGTAGTGCTCCCAGGTGGGATGCGCCATCTGAGCGACAACGCCCAGTTGCTGGAAATCACACAACGACGGCAGGCGCTTTTGCGAGATGTGTTCCGCCGTGACGCGATCGAACTCGATGGCCCAGTCGTAGGCCTGGTTGTCGGGGGCGTCGCGGCGCATGGTGCGCAGGTTGTGCACCGTGTTGCCGCTGCCGACGATCAGCACGCTGCGTTCGCGCAAACCTGCAAGCTGCTGGCCGATGGCGAAGTGTTCGGCGGCGGGCCGGCTGTAGTCCATGCTGAGCTGGATCACCGGAATGTCCGCGGCCGGGAACATGGGCTTGAGAATGGACCACGCGCCGTGGTCCAGGCCCCAGTCGGCCTCATTCAGCGCCAGAGGCTCGTTGGAGCCTGGTTGCAGCACAGACTGGCTGATGAAACGCGCTGCCTGGGGCGAGCCCGGCGCAGGGTACTGCTGGTCAAACAGTGCCTGGGGGAAACCTCCGAAGTCGTGGATGGTGCGCGGCTTGTCCATGGCGGTGAGCTGCCAGCCCGGCGTGAGCCAATGGGCCGAAATGCACAGGATCAACCGCGGAGGCTGTGGGCGCGCCAGCAACTCGCTGCCCAGCGCCTGCCAACTCTGGCGCCAGCGGTTGTCCTCGATGGCGTTCATGGGGCTGCCATGGCCCACGAACAGCACGGGCATGCGCTCGGTGGCGGGCAGTTCGCTCCAGGGGGATGCGGCAGGTGAAGATATGTCGGACATGGGGTGACGCGGGTCTGCGCCGTCTGGCCGGCGGTGAGAATCGGTGGTCCGGATTCTTTCACGAAGGTGACAGATGCCCCTGTAAATTAGGTGTTATCACGCTAACGCTCTTGAGAGCATGCTGATATATTGCACTGCAACATAACGAAGCCGGACACCCATGCTCTACCAGATTTACGAAACCCAGCGCTCCATGATGGAGCCGTTTTCAGACCTGGCCGAAGTGGCCGCCAAACTGTTCACCAACCCTTCCCTGCCCCTGGCCCAGTTGCCGATGGCGCAGCGCATTTCGGCCGGCTACGACCTCATGCACCGCCTGGGCAAGGACTACGAGAAGCCGGTCTTCGGCATCCACACGGTGGACATTGACGGCATCGATGTGGCCATCCACGAACGCATCGAAATCGACAAGCCGTTCTGCGAACTGCGACGGTTCAAGCGTTTCTCCGACGACACCAGCACCCTGGCCAAGCTCAAGGGCGAGCCGGTGGTGCTGATCGTGGCGCCCCTCTCCGGCCACTACGCCACGCTGCTGCGCGACACGGTGCGCACCATGCTCAAGGACCACAAGGTCTACATCACCGACTGGAAAAACGCCCGCCTGGTGCCGCTGTCCGAAGGTGAGTTCCACCTCGACGACTACGTGAACTACGTCCAGGAGTTCATCCGCCACCTGCAAAAGGGCTATGGCAACTGCCACGTGATCAGCGTGTGCCAGCCCACCGTGCCGGTGCTGGCTGCGGTGTCGCTCATGGCCAGCCGGGGCGAGACCACGCCTCTGTCCATGACCATGATGGGCGGCCCGATCGACGCCCGCAAATCGCCCACCGCGGTGAACAACCTCGCCACCCAGCGCGCGCACAGCTGGTTCGAGAACAACGTGATCTACCGCGTGCCCGACAACTTCCCCGGCGCCGGTCGCCGCGTGTACCCCGGTTTCCTGCAGCACACCGGCTTTGTGGCCATGAACCCGGACCGCCACGCGACCAGCCACTACGACTACTTCAAAGACCTGATCAAGGGCGACAACGAGAGCGCCGAGAGTCACCGCAAGTTTTACGACGAGTACAACGCCGTGCTCGACATGGACGCGGACTACTACCTGGAAACCATCGACACGGTGTTCCAGGACTTCAAGCTGGTCAACGGCACCTGGGATGTGAAGAACCCGCAGGGCAAGCTGGAGCGGGTGCGTCCGCAGGACATTCAGCACACCGCCCTGCTGACGGTGGAAGGTGAGCTCGACGACATTTCGGGTTCGGGCCAGACCGCCGCAGCGCACGACCTGTGCACCGGCATTCCCAAGACGCACCGCATGCACTACGAAGCCGCCGGCGCGGGCCACTACGGCATCTTCAGCGGCCGCCGCTGGCGCGAGTTCGTGCATCCGGTGGTGAAGACCTTCCTGAAGGTGCACCAGCCGACGGTGGCGCCGGCCGCTTCGGCGACCACGGTCGCCGCCCCGAAAACGGTGAAGACCCTGGCCAAGGCAGCCGTCAAGCGCGCAGCCAAACCCGCCGCGAAGGCCGCACCCGCCAAGGTCGCCAAGGTCGCCAAGGCCACCAGACCCGCAGCCAAGGCACCCGCCGCGCGCAAGCCGCGCACCACGACCGCCTGAGACACCGGGTTCCAGGAGCCCGGCGCGCATCCAGGGCGCCGGTATATTGGCCGTCATGAACGACCTTGCCCGGCGCATTGACGCCGCCCTGCCGCAAACCCAGTGCACGCGCTGCGGCTACCCCGACTGCGCGAGTTATGCGCTGGCCATCGCCGAGGGCCGTGCCGACATCAACCAATGCCCGCCCGGTGGCAGCGAGGGCATCGAACGACTGGCCGCCATCACCGGCCGGCCGGCCACGCCGCTGAATCCGCACAACGGCATTGAAGGCCCGGTGACGGTGGCTGTGATCGACGAGGCCTGGTGCATCGGCTGCACGCTGTGCATCAAGGTCTGCCCCACCGACGCAATCCTGGGCAGCAACAAGCGCATGCACACGGTGATCGAGCCGGTCTGCACCGGTTGCGAGCTGTGTTTGCCGGTGTGCCCGGTGGACTGCATTTCACTGGAGATCGTCAGTGGGGAGCGGACGGGCTGGCAGGCCTGGACCGCCGAGCAGGCGCGTCAGGGCAAGGAACGCTACGAGGCCCGGCAGGCGCGGCTGACGCGTGAGAAGCGCGAGCACGACGACCGGCTGGAAGCCAAGGCGCAGGACAAGCTGTCCGACCTGGCCGCACATTCGCAAATCACCGACGAGACCCTGCTGGACAAGAAACGCGCCGTGATCGAAGCCGCGCTCGCCCGGGCCAGGGCCAAACGAACCAGCGCCTGAGCCTGCGATCGAGATCAGGCCGCCTGGCGCGCAGCGGCGGTCTTGTAGACGCCGCAACCCACGTACAGATCGTCGATCTTCACCACGTAGGACATCTTGGCCTGGATGCTGCCGTTGGCCGGGTTGCCGATGTTGTATTCCACCCAGCCCGGGCCGGACTCGGCCTGCGACACGATGGCGTCGAGCAAGGCCTCGCCGTCGATGCCGGGGATGTCCTGCACGCGGCTGCCGACCTTCTCGGGCTTGCCGCCGAACGAGCGGTAAACCCCCGCTTGGTCGAGTGCGAACACGTACATGTCGCGATCAAAGAAGTTGTTGGCCGGCGTGGTGATCTCACGCACGAAGGCGTCGCGCCCGCGCTGCTGGCGCATGGCCTGTGCCTTGTCCACCAGTTGCATGGCCTCTTCGGCCGTGCCCTGCTGCAACATGAAGGACGAGACAGCTTTGGACAGGTGGGCCGCGCGCTGCTCCAGCTGGTCGGCCTGCGCCACGGCGCGTTCGACCATCTGCGCATTGCGCTGGGTGATTTCGTCGAGCTGCGACACGGCCGACGAGATCTCGCTCAGGCCCGTGCTCTGCTCGGCACTCGAGGCCGAGATCAGCGACATGTTGGCCGCCACGCCGCGCACGCCGTTGGCGATCTGCTGGATGCTGCTGCCGGCGGTGCGGATCTGCTTCACGCTGGCCTCCACCTGCTGGCCCGAGGCCACGATGAGCTGGCGGATCTCTTTGGCCGACGCGGCCGAGCGCTGCGCGAGCGAACGCACTTCGGCAGCCACCACCGCAAAGCCCCTGCCCTGCTCACCCGCGCGTGCGGCTTCCACCGCTGCGTTGAGCGCGAGGATGTTGGTCTGGAACGCCAGGCTGTCGATCACGCCGATGATGTCGTTCATCTGCTGCGCACTTTTCTGGATGCCTTCCACCGACTCGACCGCGCGTCCCATCGACTGTGCACCCGACTCCGCCACGTCGCGCACCTGCGCGGCCTGCTGGTCGGAGTCGCCGGCGGTCTTGGCGTTTTGCTGCACCGTGCTGGAGAGCTCGTGCACGCTGGCGGCGGTCTGTTCCAGGTTGGCGGCTTGTTGTTCGGTGCGGTCGGCCAGATCACGGTTGCCGGTGGCCAGGCTCTTGCCGGCGTGGGCCACCAAGGCGGAATTGCTGCGGACCTCGGCCACCATGGACGAGAGGTTGCCGACCATGCGGTCGAGCAGGCGGGTGAGGTCGGCCAGTTCGTCGCCGCCGCGCACCTTCAACACGGTGCGCAGGTTGCCCGACGCGGTCTGCTCCATGCTGGCGAGCACCAGCCGGAAGTCGCTCATGAAACTCACATAGAAACTGAGCATGAGGTAGGCCAGCACGGCGACGCCACCGAGCTCAATGCCCAGCACCCAGGTGCTGGCCGAAGGCGGCCCGGCGACCAGCCAGATGAACATCTGGGGCAGAAGGGATGACGCCGCCAACAACAACAGCTTGCCTCGCAGGCGCAGGCGCCGCATCAGCCAGACGCCGGGGGACAAGGGGTTGAAGCCGGACATGCGCGAGTATCTCCTCTGTGGGTATGTACTTGTATCGACCGGAACCGAGTGGGCTTGAGATCCCACCGGCGCTCAGTGGGACCGGGAAATCCCTGACTGGCGGGCTTCGAAGTGCCGAAACAGCTGCACCGCCATCTCGCGCAGGGCATCGTCGGCCATGTTGTGGGCGTGGGTGAGCTGCTCCAGGCCGTAGCGCCGGTCGTGCTGCATCAGGGCGCGGCTCACACACATGCCCTGGCTCGACATGCGCAGGCAGAACGCCTCCAGCAGGTCGTGGGGCCAGAGCTGCGAAGCGTCGGGCGTTCGGCGACCGACCGGAGGGCTTGCGGTGGCGGGCGTGTGCTGTGTGGGGACCGTGCTCATGGCGAGCTCCTGGAAGGTGTGTGTCCAGACGCGCAGACATGTGGCCCCCGAACACCTCAAGCGTAGGCCGGGCGCCCTTGGGGCATTCCTCCGAACAACCGGTCAAAACCCGCTTTGCTCCCGGTTTCTGCGTCGGCTCGCGGCACAATTCCGCCATGAACACCCATGCTCCCCGCCTGATCAAGCTCACCGCGCAGCCCACCGGCACACCCGACACCGACCACCCCAAACCCGATCGTCTGGTGCACGGCAATCCGTTGCGCGAAACCTGGAACCGGGTCGATGCCGCCTTGCCTGCCGGGCGGGTGTATTGCGGCGTGTGGCGCTGCGAGCCAGGCCGCTGGCGCATCGCCATGGGCGAGACCGAGCGGGAGCTGTTCACCGTGCTGCTGGGGCGCTGCCGCGTGCACGACGCGCTGGGCGGGTTTGAGGAGGTGGGGCCCGGCGAAGGTCTTTACATTCCACCGGGCTTTGCCGGCGAGTTCGAGGTGCTGGAAGCACTCACCAAGACCTACATGATCGCGGAGTGACGTCTCCGCACGGACTCAATCGGGCTGGGCGTCGAGCCGGGCAAACGCGCTGACCACCTCGGGCGGCGCCTGCACCAGTTCGATCAGCACACCTTCGCCGGCGATCGGAAATTCGTCGTTGGACTTGGGGTGCAAAAAAGTGATGTCGAAGCCTGCGGCGCCCTGGCGGATGCCGCCCGGCGCAAACCGCACACCCTGGGCTGTCAACCAATCCACCGCGGTGGGCAGGTCGTCGATCCACAGGCCGACATGGTTGAGTGGCGTGGTGTGCACGGCGGGCTTCTTGTCGGGGTCCAGCGGTTGCATCAGGTCGACCTCGACCTTGAACGGCCCGGTGCCGATCGCGCAGATGTCTTCATCCACGTTCTCGCGCTCGCTGCGAAAGCTGCCCGTGACTTCCAGGCCGAGCATGTCGACCCAGAGTTTCTGCAGGCGTTGTTTGTCGGGGCCGCCGATGGCGATTTGCTGGATGCCCAGCACCTTGAAGGGTCGGACGGAGTTGGCCGAAGTGCTCATGCGTCAGTGAAAACCGTTGTGGGTGTGTGAGGGGTGGCTGGCCTGCTCCAGCGTCCACACGGTGGCCGGAGGCAGGTTGGCCCAGATGGTGGTGGCCCGGCGCCAGCGCCAGCCCACCGGGATGTCCTTGAACGGCCGCAGATGCGGGGAGGCATAGGTGTACTGGATGAGCCGCGAGCCGGGGCGGGACTCGATCAAGGCCACCATGGCGTCCACACAGGCGTGGGCTTCGTCGCGTGTCATGGACAGCAGCGGCAGGGAGGACACCACCGTGACCGGGCTTCGCGCCGCGATGTCCAGCGCATCCAGCCGGGTGGCGCATTGGTTGAGGACTTCCAGGTTGGGGAAATGTCTGCTGAGCAACCGGGCGAAGCCCGCGTCGCGCTCGATCACCATGAAGCGCTCTGCCCGGTCCAGCGCGGGCAGCAAGGCGCGGGTGATGGCACCCGTGCCCGCGCCGACCTCGATCAGGGTGCCGGGCGCAGAACGCATCACCTCGTTCAGGATGGCTTGTGCCAAGGCCTTTGACGCCGGCGCGATGGCCCCGACCCGCCTTGGATGGCGCAGGTAACCCAGTGCGAAAGCCAGACCTTGGTGCATGCGAAACCCTTCAGAGTCGTGATGAACGACAGGGTAGCGCAATTCGAAGCCGGTGGGCCGTGGGGCGGCCGCGGGGTTCACGCTCACTCGAACTCGACGATGGGCTGGTCCACCACCAGGGATTCCCCCTTGGCCGCCAGCACCTTGCCCACCACGCCATCGGCCGCGGCGAACAACACGTTCTCCATCTTCATGGCCTCGATCACGGCCACGCGCTCGCCCGCCTGCACCTTCTGGCCCGGCTGAACCGCCACGTCAACCAGCAGGCCCGGCATCGGCGACAACACGTATTTGCTCATATCGGCCGGCGCCTTGAACGGCATGAGTGCGTGCAATTCGGCCATGCGCGGCGACACCACCATGGTCTCGATGCGCGTGCCGTTGTGCTGCACCACCAAGGCCAGCGGATTTTGCGGCGTGCCACGCTCGATCTGCGCCGTGAACGGCTGGCCATTGCACTCGCCGGTGATGCAGATGTCGTTCAGCCGCGAAGGGCTGCTGATGGCGTAGCGCTTGCCGGCCACGGTGACCACGGCGGAGCCGAGCTGGCCCACCACCTCGTCCACATGCACCGGCTTGTAGCGGTGCTCGCCCGTGGATCCCAGCACGATCACGCGAAAGTCGTGACCGACCTTGACACCATAGCCGGGCAACTGGCCCGACAGACCCGCTGCGCGTTCTCGCGACTTGCGACGCACGAAAGCCGCCAGCGCCACCAGAAAGTCGGCATCGTCGTGCGGCACGTCTTCGGCACGGAAACCGTGGCCGTAGTGCTCGGCGATGAAGCCGGTGTTGAAGTCGCCCGCCACAAACTTCGGGTGCGCCAGCAGCGCCGCCTGGAACGGAATGTTGCTGCTGATACCCCGGATCACGAATCCGTTGAGCGCTTCGCGCATCTTCGCTATCGCTTCCTCCCGGTCCTTGCCGTGCACGATCAGCTTGGCGATCATGGAGTCGTAGAACATCGGGATCTCGCCGCCGTCCTGCACGCCGGTGTCCACGCGCACGCCCAGCAGATCGGCCGTGTTCGCCTGCCACATGCTCTGGGCCGGTGGCGCAAACCGCACCAGGCGACCGGTGCTGGGCAGGAAGTTGCGGAACGGGTCTTCCGCGTTGATGCGGCATTCGATCGCCCAACCTTCGCGCTTCACGTCGGCCTGGGCCAGTGGCAGCTTCTCGCCAGCCGCCACGCGGATCATCAACTCCACCAGATCGAGACCGGTGATGCACTCGGTGACCGGGTGCTCCACCTGCAGGCGCGTGTTCATCTCCAGGAAGTAAAAGTCCTGGTCCTTGCCAACCACGAACTCCACCGTGCCCGCGCTCTGGTAGTTCACCGCCTTGGCCAGAGCCACGGCCTGCTCGCCCATGGCCTTGCGCGTGGCATCGCTGATGAAAGGCGACGGCGCCTCCTCGATCACCTTCTGGTGGCGGCGCTGGATCGAGCATTCGCGCTCGTTCAGGTAGATCACGTTGCCGTGCGCATCGCCCAGCACCTGGATCTCGATGTGGCGCGGCTCCTGCACGAACTTCTCGATGAAGATGCGGTCGTCGCCGAAGCTGTTGCGCGCCTCGTTCTGGCAAGCTGTGAAGCCCTCGAAGGCTTCCTTGTCGTTGAAGGCCACACGCAAGCCCTTGCCGCCGCCGCCGGCACTGGCCTTGATCATCACCGGGTAGCCGATGTCCTTGGCAATTTCCACCGCGCGCTCTGCGCTTTCAATGGCGTCGTTCCAGCCCGGGATGGTGTTGACCTTGGCCGCATTCGCCAGCTTCTTGGACGCGATCTTGTCGCCCATGGCCGCGATGCTGAAGTGCTTGGGGCCGATGAAGGCCATGCCCTCCTCTTCCACGCGCTTGGCAAAGGCTTCGTTCTCCGACAGGAAGCCGTAGCCCGGGTGGATGGCCTGGGCGCCGGTCTGCTTCGCGGCTTCGATGATCTTGTCGGCCACCAGGTAGCTCTCGCGCGAAGGCGCCGGGCCCAGCAGCACGGCCTCGTCGGCCAGTTGCACGTGGCGCGCTTCCTTGTCGGCCTCGGAATACACCGCCACGGTAGCGATGCCCATCTTCTTGGCGGTGGCGATCACGCGGCAGGCGATTTCACCGCGGTTGGCAATCAGGATCTTGGTAAACATCATTCGTCCAATCTGTTCAATACCGATTCGTTTCCGGAGCAACATTCCAGAGTGCCGCGGAACCGGCTTTGCCGGGCCGCTGGCGCTGCCCCCTTGAGGGGGTGACGCGCGCAGCGCGGCGCGGGGGTGCTTACAAAGGTATGTTCCCGTGCTTGCGCCACGGGTTTTCCAGCTTCTTGTCCTTGAGCATCACCAGTGAACGGCAGATGCGCTTGCGCGTCTCGTGCGGCAAGATCACGTCGTCGATGAAGCCGCGCGCGCCGGCCACGAAGGGGTTGGCAAAGCGGGCCTTGTACTCGGCTTCGCGCAGGGCCAGCTTGGCCGGGTCCTTCTTCTCCTCGCGGAAGATGATCTCCACCGCGCCCTTGGCGCCCATCACCGCGATCTCGGCGTTGGGCCAGGCGAAGTTCACGTCGCCGCGCAGGTGCTTGGAGCTCATCACGTCGTAGGCACCGCCATAGGCCTTGCGCGTGATCACGGTGATCTTGGGCACGGTGCACTCGGCGTACGCATAGAGCAGCTTGGCACCGTGCTTGATGATGCCGCCATACTCCTGCGAGGTACCGGGCATGAAGCCGGGCACGTCCACAAACGTGATCACGGGGATGTTGAAGGCGTCGCAGAAGCGCACGAAGCGCGCGGCCTTGATCGAGCTCTTGATGTCCAGGCACCCGGCCAGCACCAGCGGCTGGTTGGCGACGATGCCCACCGTCTGGCCGTCCATGCGCGCGAAGCCGATCAGGATGTTCTTGGCGTACTCGGGCTGCAGCTCGAAGAAGTCGCCATCGTCCACCGTCTTGACGATCAGCTCCTTCATGTCGTAGGGCTTGTTCGGGTTCTCCGGCACCAGCGTGTCCAGGCTGAGCTCCATGCGGTCTATCGGGTCGCCGCTGGGTCGCACCGGCGCCTTCTCCCGGTTGCTCAGCGGCAGGTAGTTGTAGAGCCTGCGCAGCATCAGCAGCGCCTCCACGTCGTTCTCGAACGCGAGGTCGGCCACGCCGCTCTTGGTCGTGTGCGTGATGGCGCCACCGAGCTCCTCGGCCGTCACTTCCTCGTGCGTCACGGTCTTCACCACCTCGGGCCCGGTCACGAACATGTAGCTCGAATCCTTGACCATGAAGATGAAGTCGGTCATGGCGGGCGAATACACCGCGCCGCCGGCCGACGGCCCCATGATCATGCTGATCTGCGGCACCACGCCGCTGGCCATCACGTTGCGCTGGAACACGTCGGCATAGCCACCGAGCGAGGCCACGCCTTCCTGGATGCGGGCGCCGCCCGAATCGTTGAGGCCGATCACCGGTGCGCCGACCTTCATGGCCTGGTCCATCACCTTGCAGATCTTTTCCGCGTGTGCTTCGCTCAATGCGCCGCCGAACACGGTGAAGTCCTGGCTGAACACAAACACCAGGCGGCCATTGATCATCCCGTAGCCGGTGACCACGCCGTCGCCGGGGATCTTGTTGTCCTGCATGCCGAAGTCGGTGCAGCGGTGTTCGACGAACATGTCCCACTCTTCAAAGGTGCCTTCGTCCAGCAACACCTCCAGCCGCTCGCGCGCGCTCAGCTTGCCCTTGGCGTGCTGCGCGGCAATGCGCTTCTCACCACCGCCGAGTCGGGCCGCGGCGCGTTTTTCTTCCAGTTGTTGAAGGATGTCCTGCATGGTGTTGTTCTCCAGGGAAAGCGTGAGATTCAGTCGAAGAGGTCGAGCAGCTGGCGCGCTGCGGTGCTGGCGGGCAGGCTGCCGGCCAGCACGCGTTGGGTGGTGTCGTCCAGGGCAGCACGCACCTGGGGGTGCGCTCGAAAACGTTGTTTGAGGCCGGCGTCGATGCGCTCCCACATCCAGGCACGGGCCTGCTGTTGACGGCGCAGCTTCAGCTGACCGTTGGCGCTCTGCAGGCTGCGAAAGCGCGAGACCTCCGCCCAGAAGGCGTCAACACCACGACCCAGCAAGGCGCTGAGCTGGATCACCTGTGGATGCCACACAGCGTCGTTGTGATGGGCGTGTTCCGGGTGGCCTTGAAGACCCAGCAGTCGCAGCGACGAGGTGATCTGCGCCCTTGCGCGGGTTGCAGCGTCGGGATCGATGTCGGCCTTGTTGATGACCACCAGATCGGCCAGCTCCATCACGCCCTTCTTGATCGCCTGCAGATCGTCGCCCGCGTTGGGCAGCTGCATCAGCACGAACATGTCGGTCATGCCGCTCACCGCGGTCTCGCTCTGGCCCACGCCCACGGTCTCGACGATCACCACGTCGTAGCCCGCCGCCTCGCAGACCAGCATGGCCTCGCGCGTCTTCTCGGCCACGCCGCCCAGCGTGCCGCTGCTCGGGCTGGGGCGGATGTAGGCCTGCTCGTGCACCGAGAGCTTTTCCATGCGCGTCTTGTCGCCCAGGATCGAGCCGCCCGACACCGTGCTGGACGGATCGACGGTCAGCACCGCCACGCGGTGGCCCTTGTCGATGAGGTACAGGCCCAGCACCTCGATGAAGGTGCTCTTGCCCACGCCCGGCACGCCGCTGATGCCCAGGCGGAACGCCTGGCCGGTGTGGGGCAGCAAGGCGGTGAGCAGTTCGTCCCCCTGCGCGCGGTGGTCGGCGCGGGTGGATTCGAGCAGGGTGATGGCTTTGGCCATGGCACGGCGCTGCCCGGCGGGCTCGCCATGCACGACACCGTCCAGCAACACCGAGGGGATCACCCGAGCGCCTTCTTGATCTGCTCCAGAACGTCCTTCGCACTCGCCGGAATCGGCGTACCCGGACCATAGATCCCTTTGACGCCGGCCTCGTAGAGCATCTCGTAGTCCTGGCGCGGGATCACGCCGCCCACGAACACGATGATGTCGTCGGCGCCCTGCTTCTTGAGCTCGGCAATGATGGCCGGCACCAGCGTCTTGTGGCCGGCGGCCAGCGTCGAGACTCCGACCGCGTGCACGTCGTTTTCAATGGCCTGGCGCGCGCACTCCTCGGGGGTCTGGAACAGCGGTCCCATGTCCACGTCGAAGCCAAGGTCGGCAAACGCCGTGGCCACCACCTTGGCACCGCGGTCGTGGCCGTCCTGGCCAAGCTTGCTGATCATCACGCGCGGGCGGCGGCCTTGCGCTTCGGCAAACGCGTTGATCTCGGTCTTGAGGGCGTCCCAGCCCTCGGCGGAATCGTAGGCAGCTGCGTACACACCGGTCACCTTTTGCGTATCGGCGCGGTGGCGCCCGAAAACCTTCTCCAGCGCGTCGCTCACCTCGCCCACAGTGGCGCGCAGGCGCGTGGCCTGGATCGACAGGTCGAGCAGGTTGCCCTCGCCGCTGTCGGCGGCGGCGGTCAGCGCGTCCAGCGCGGCCTGCACTTTGGCGCTGTCGCGCGTGGCCTTGATCTTCTGCAGCCGTGCGATCTGACCGTCGCGCACCGCCACGTTGTCGATGTCGCGCGATTCGATCGCGTCTTCGGTCTTGAGCTTGTACTTGTTGACGCCGACGATCACGTCCTTGCCCGAGTCGATGCGCGCCTGCTTTTCAGCCGCGGCGGCCTCGATCTTCAGCTTGGCCCAGCCGCTGTCCACGGCCTTGGTCATGCCGCCCATGGCCTGCACCTCTTCGATGATGGCCCAGGCCTTGTCGGCCATTTCCTGCGTGAGGCTCTCCATCATGTAGCTGCCCGCCCAGGGGTCGACCACGTTGGTGATGTGCGTTTCTTCCTGGATGATCAGCTGCGTGTTGCGCGCAATGCGGGCGCTGAACTCGGTGGGCAGTGCGATAGCTTCATCGAACGAATTCGTGTGCAGCGACTGCGTGCCACCGAACACCGCCGCCATGGCCTCCACCGTGGTGCGCACCACGTTGTTGTAGGGGTCCTGCTCGGTCAAACTCCAGCCCGAGGTCTGGCAATGGGTGCGCAGCATCAGGCTCTTGGGGTTCTTCGCATTGAAGCCTTTCATGATGCGTGTCCACAGCAGGCGGGCTGCACGCATCTTGGCGATCTCCAGGTAGAAGTTCATGCCGATCGCCCAGAAGAAACTGAGGCGCCCGGCGAAGCCGTCCACGTCCATGCCCTTGGCGATCGCGGTCTTCACATACTCCTGGCCATCGGCCAGCGTGAAGGCCAGCTCCAGCGCCTGGTTGGCGCCGGCTTCCTGCATGTGGTACCCGCTGATGCTGATCGAGTTGAACTTGGGCATGTGGCCGGCCGTGTACTCGATGATGTCGCCGATGATCTTCATGCTCGGCTCGGGCGGGTAGATGTAGGTGTTGCGGACCATGAACTCCTTGAGGATGTCGTTCTGGATCGTTCCACTCAGCTGGTCCTGCGCCACGCCCTGCTCTTCGGCCGCCACCACGTAGCCGGCCAGCACCGGCAGCACCGCGCCGTTCATGGTCATGGAGACCGACACCTTGTCCAGCGGGATCTGGTCGAACAAGACCTTCATGTCCTCCACGCTGTCGATCGCCACGCCGGCCTTGCCCACGTCGCCGGTCACGCGCGGGTGGTCGCTGTCGTAGCCGCGGTGGGTGGCGAGGTCGAACGCGACCGACACGCCCTGCCCGCCGGCGGCCAGCGCCTTGCGGTAGAAGGCGTTGCTTTCTTCGGCGGTGGAGAACCCGGCGTACTGACGGATCGTCCACGGTCGCACGGCGTACATGGTGGCCTGCGGGCCGCGGATGAAGGGCTCGAATCCGGGCAGCGTGTTGGTGTGCGGCAGGCCCGCCGTGTCTTGGGCGGTGTACAGCGGTTTGACGCGGATGCCGTCCGGCGTGACCCAGTCGAGCGCGCCGAGGTCGCCGCCGGGTGCCGATTTCTGCGCGGCCTTGGCCCAGGCTTCGAGGGGAACAGTTGGAAATTCGGGCGTATTGGAGCTCATGGCAGGCAATGGTTGATATGACACGGGGTCGGCCGGGATTTTATATCATTCATAATTATTGATGCAGAATATTCCTTGCGACTTACAATCCTGCCCATGTACGCCCTGTCCCTCGCACCCCGAGCCCTTTACGAAGAAGTAGCCGAACTGCTGCGCCAGCGCATCTTTCAGCGCGAGCTGGAGCCCGGCAGCTGGATCGACGAACTCAAGCTCGCCGAGGAGTACGGGATCAGCCGCACGCCCCTGCGCGAGGCGCTCAAGGTGCTGGCCGCCGAAGGCCTGGTAACGATGAAGGTGCGGCGAGGCGCCTACGTGACCGAAGTGTCCGAGAAAGACCTGGCCGACGTCTACCACCTGCTGGCGCTGCTCGAATCGGACGCGGCCGGTGTGGTGGCCGAACGCGCCACGGACGCCGAGCTGGCCGAGCTGCAGACCCTGCACGACGCGCTGGAGGCGGCCGTGGGCGAGCGCGACCGTTTCTTCGCGCTCAACGAACAGTTCCACATGCGCGTACTGGAACTGGCGCGCAACCGCTGGCGCGAGCAGATGGTGGCCGACCTGCGCAAGGTCATGAAGCTCAACCGCCACAACTCGCTGCTCAAGACCGGGCGCATCGAAGAGTCGTTGGCGGAGCACCGCGCCATCGTGAGCGCGCTGGCGCAGCGCAACGCCGCGCTGGCGGTGCAGCGCATGCGCGAGCACTTTCAGAGCGGCCTGGAAGCGGCGGCCTGAGTGCGCCGAATCAGGCGTTGAACACGGCGGAGTGGCCCAGCACCGCGGTGTAGCTCCTCGACTTCACCGTGCTCACAAACCACCAGTCGCCGGTGGCGGTGGTGGGCGTGAAGGTCATAAGCAGGAAGCCCCGGCGCGCCGTGTCGGCGTAGTTCAGCGTGTCGATCACACCGGTGAAGATGCTCGCGGCATTGGCAGGCGGGATGGCCGAGAGGTATTCCTCCAGCCCCGGCGAGCTCACGCCCGGTGTGGCGAACTCTTCGCCCACCTTGGTGCCGTTCAGCAAGGTCAGGTCGCTGTGCCACGCGTTGTGGGTATCGCCGGCCAGGGTCACCAGCCGTTTGCCCAGCGTGTTCGCCGTGCCCAGCAACACCTCGCGCGCCACCGGGTAGCCGTCCCACGCGTCCACGTTGTAGCCCAGCTGCGGGTTGAGGGCCGGATCGAGCAAGGACTGTTGCGTCGGCGTGCGTGAACCCGGCGGGGTGGCTTTGGCCGTGAGGTAGTCGGTGATGGCCTGCAGCCCGGCGGCTTGTGCGGCCGGGTCGGTGTTGGACGGGTCCAGCGCCTGCAGGATGGACACCGGGAACGCCATGCGCGCCATCAGCACCTGCTGGCCCAGCACCTGCCAGGTGGCGCTGGACGCTGCCATCTGCTGCTGCAGCCACGCCTGCTGCACGCCACCCAGCATCTGCCGCGACGCGGATGTGAGGCTCGCCAAAGCGGCCGCCTGCGTGGCCGGATTCACCAGACTGGGCAGCTCGACGCCCTGGTCCCGACCGAGCAATCGCGTCTCCAGCATGTGCAGCGAGAGCAGGTTGCCAAAGTCGAAGCTGCGGTAGATCTTGCGCAGATCGGTCATGTCGGGCGTGCGCACCGGCATCCACTCGTGCCAGACCTTCAGCGCGGCGGCCACGCGGTCGGTGAATGCGCCCTCCGCGCCTTCGGTGTGGTTCTCCGCACCCGTCACGTATGCATCGTTCGCGATCTCGTGGTCGTCCCACACCGCGATCAGCGGCAGGCTGGCGTGCATACGCTTGAGGTCGGGATCGCTGCGGTACTGGGCGTAACGGGCGCGGTAGTCGGCGAGTGTCAGGCACTCGTTGGCGGGGCTGCTCACACGGCCCAGCGCCACCGCGTCCTGCGAGGCGTAGCCGTTGGCCGGGTATTCGTAGATGTAGTCGCCGAGGTGCACGGCGTATTCGGCGCCCTGGTTCACCGCCTCGCTGTAGGCATGGAAGAAGCCTGCGGGGTAGTTGGCGCAGCTGAACACCGCCATCTTCACGCTGCCCACGCCCGAGGCCGGCAAGGTGCGGGTGCGGCCCACGGGCGAGTTGTTGCGGCCTTCGCGAAAGCGGAAGTGGTAGCTCTGCCCGGCGCTCAGGCCGGTGGCGTCCACCTTGGCGGTGAAGCCCGCGGCTGCGGTGGCCTGCACCTGGCCGCTGGACACCACCTGGGTGAAGCCGGCGTCCCGCGCCACTTCCCAGGTCAGGCTCACCGTCGACTGGCCGTTGGCCGGCGCAGCGTGCGTCCACAGCACCACCCGGTCGGCCAGCGGGTCACCACTGGCCACGCCGAAATCGAAGCGCGCGGATGGGGACGCATCGTCATCACCGCCACCACACGCCGAGAGCAGACCGCCCGCGGCCACCGCGGCAGACGCCGACGCCACACGGATGATGAAACTGCGCCGATTGGAAATCGCCATGAAAAGCCCCGAGACCCAACCCGAAGCAGGCTGGCTGGCGCGAGCTTGGCGATCGAATTTGACAGGGCCGTGAATGGCCTCGCAGCGCTTATCCCCAGAACGGGTCGAGCTTGTCGGTGAACGCGGCGAGGTCTTCGAAGTACGGCAATGCGCCCCCCTCGATGGCATGGAACTGCCAGTTGGGCCGCTGCTCCACCGTCACCTTGCCCTGGTAGTCGGTGAAATCGCCCCGCGTGGCCATGCTCACCCACACCGGGCAGGTCACGGCCTCGTACAGGCTGTTGATGTCGCGGCTGAACATACCCGCCGCCACGAAGTGCAGCGGCGCAAAGCGCGCACCGGGCTGGCGTGTGGTGATCACGTCGTAGCGCCACAGCGCTTCGTCGATACGCTTCGATCCCCAGGTGCGCTCCAGAAAATAGCGAATCACCGCCGGGCGGGTGAGGTTGCGGTAGATGCCTTCGGACCAGAATGGCCACGAGAGGATCTTGAACAGCCAGGCCTGGAACAAGGTGCTGCCGGGTGGGCCGTAGCGCCGCTTGGGGCCGCTGAACCCGGTGGGGCTCACCAGGGCCATGCGCCGCACCGTGTGGGGGGCCTCCTGCTGTGCGCGCACCACGAACTCGCTGGCCAGCGACACGCCCAGCACATCGATCGCCTCCACGCCATGGGCCGCCCGCATGTGGGCGAGCATCGCGTGGATCGCGTCGGTCATCAGTCGCGGCGTGTAGACCCGGTCGCTGCGGTCGGAGAAACCGAAGCCCGGGAGGTCCAGCGCGTACACCGCACGGCGCCGGCGGCAGTGTTCAAACATCGGCTTCACCTCGGCTGCAGACCCAGAGGCGTTGACGCTGTGCACCAGCAGCACCGGCGGCAGGTTGGCCGCCCCCGACTGCGGCCAGGCCCGGTAGGCGCTCACGCGGCCCGCTGGTGTGTCGATCTCGAAGCGTTCAGCATCCAGCGCGGGGGGCAATGCAGACATGAGGACCTTGTGGAAGGGATGGGCGTCACGCCACCGGAGCGGGCACGGACCGGTTTTCAGCTTCGATGCTCTCCCGCGCCATGGCCCACACCTCGCGGGGCGGCAAAGGCTTCAAGCGGTGGTCGCTCCAGATCTGCCGCCAGCGCCGCGCCCCGCGCAGGCCGTGGCGCAGGCCCAGCATGTGACGCGCAATCGCGTACCAGGGGCAACCGTCCTCGGCAAAGGCACGCTCCATGTAGCTCACCATCTGCTCTTCCACCGCCTCGCGTGTGATCGTGCTGGGTGCGGCGCCGAAAAAGGTCTCGTCCCACGAGGTGAGCAGCCAGGGGTTGTGGTACGCCTCGCGCCCCACCATCACACCGTCCACCTGCTGCAGGTGATCGGTGATCTGCGCGTTGGTGGTGATGCCGCCGTTGATGCCGATGGTGAGGTGGGGAAAGTCGCGCTTGAGGCGGTACGCCAGCTCGTAGCGCAGCGGCGGCACTTCGCGGTTTTCCTTGGGGCTCAGGCCGTCCAGCCAGGCATTGCGGGCGTGCACCATGAACACGTTGCACCCCGCTTCGCTCACCGTGCCGACGAAGTCGCGCACAAACTCGTAGCTCTCCACGCGGTCGATGCCGATGCGGTGTTTCACCGTCACCGGAATGGACACCGCGTCCACCATGGCCTTCACGCCATCGGCCACGGTCTTGGGCTCGGCCATGAGGCAGGCACCAAACGCACCGCGCTGCACACGGTCGCTCGGGCAGCCGCAATTGAGGTTGATCTCGTCATAGCCCCAGTCTTCGCCCAGCTTCGCGGCCATGGCCAGCTCAGCCGCGTCGCTGCCACCGAGCTGCAGGGCCACGGGATGCTCTTCGGCGTTGAACCGCAGGTGGCGCTGCACACTGCCGTGCGCCAGCGCGCCGGTGGTCACCATCTCGGTGTAGAGCAAGGTGTTTTTGGTCAGCAGGCGGTGCAGGTAGCGGCAATGCCGGTCGGTCCAGTCCATCATGGGCGCGACCGAGAGGCGCCAAGGGCTGAACGGTGGGTGGGTGGGGCTGGCTTCAATCATCTGGGGGAAATGGCTCGCTGACGCAGCCTGGGACTTTACCGCGCCCTTCGTTGCTTCACAGCCGGGCCAGCAGCTTGCCCACACCCACCAGCACCTTCACGTCGCCCGGCGCCAAGCTGGCCTTGACTTCAAAAGCCGGATCGTTGGTGTCGCGCAGGGTGGGCTCTCCGAGTGGCAGGCCCTGGCGGCCGACGATGGCGAGCACCGTGGGTGCATTGGCCTTGGCGCCGCGCCGGGCCACCACCGCCACTTCGCCGCTGGCAAGCCGCACGTAGCTGCCCGGTGGGTAGAAGCCGATGTTCTTGATGAACAACGCACCCAGGGGGTCGGGTGTGAGGTCGGGGCCCAGGTAGAGTTCGCGCGCCACCTGCTGCGAGAGCAGGCCGCCGCGGCTCTTGCGCGGGCTGATGGAGGCCACGTACACATCGGCCATCTGCAGGAGGTGGTGGGCGGTGCTGTTGACGGGTTTGCCGGCCGGGTAGCCCTGGCCGTCGGGGCGCTCGTGGTGGTCTTCCACCAGTTGCAGCCAGGCGGCATCCGCCACACCGAGCTGCCGCATCACTGCCGCGCTGCGCTGCGGGTGCTCGCGCACGGTCTTGCGCTGGGCATCCGACAGCGGACCCGCCTGGCGGGCCATGTCGTCGTGCGCGCGTGTCATGCCGATGTTCATGGTGAGGGCCGCGCGCACCAGCGCGAGTTGGTCGCCCGCAGCCGTGCCGGCCGAAGGTCCGACCAACGTGCACAACCCCGCGGTGAGCAAGGCATGCGTGGCGCTGTAGTGCATGCCGGGGTCAAACAGCAGCTGCACCAGGATCAACAGGCTGTCGTCGGGGTGCTCGCGCCAAAGCTTGTCGGTCAGCGCGGTCAGGCGCTCCAGGCGCTCGATGAAGTGACTGGCGTCGGCGCCCTGGTGCAGCAGGGTGTTGAGCGCGGCATGGGTGTCGGCCCAGGCCTCGGTGGCTGCGAGTTCGTCGCTGGCCTCGGGTTTGCTGTGAACCGGCACCATGGCGTCGAGCGCGGCGATGCGGCTGAGCGATTCGTTGCCGCGCACCATGCGGTCGAGTGCTTCGGTGTAGCTGTAGCTCCAGGCCTGCCAGTCGGCGGCCAGCACCATGGGCGTGTGCAGCATGAGCAGGCCGCGGTGCTGTTCGGAGGTGATGTGCTCGCCCTTGCGCAGCAACAGCACGCCCTTGGGGTCCCAGATGTTCACGGGCACCGGCTGGTTGAGCGCCAGGGATTCCAGGGGCAAGGGTTTGTACATGCTGGCAATGTATCCGCAGTCGGGCCGGGGCGATCAGGGGAAAACCGCCCGGAAACGCCCACAAAAAACCCCGCCGCAGCGGGGTTGGTCGTCGACATGGGGCGGGTTCAGCCCATGTGCAGGCCGCCGTTGACCGAGAAGTCGGCGCCGGTGGCGTAGCCGCCGTCTTCGCTGGCGAGCCAGGCGATGATGGACGCGATTTCGCCGGGTTCACCCAGGCGCTTCACGGGCACGGTGGCCACGATCTTTTCCAGCACGTCGGGGCGGATGGCCTTGACCATGTCGGTGCCGATGTAGCCCGGGCTCACGGTGTTGACCGTCACACCCTTGTTGGCCAGCTCCTGCGCCAGCGCCATGGAGAAGCCGTGCATGCCGGCCTTGGCGGCGGAGTAGTTGGTCTGGCCGGCCTGGCCCTTCTCGCCGTTGACCGACGAGATGTTGATGATGCGGCCCCAGCCTTTTTCCACCATGTCGGCCACGACCTGTTTGGTCACGTTGAACATGGAGTTGAGGTTGGTCTCGATGACGGCGTCCCAGTCTTCGCGCGACATCTTCAGGAACATGCGGTCGCGGGTGATGCCGGCGTTGTTCACCAGCACGTCGATGGTGCCGTGCTCGGCCTTGGTCTTGGCGAAAGCCTCTACGGTCGAATCCCAGGCGCCCACATTGCCGACCGAGGCGTAAAACGTGAAGCCCAGGGCCGCTTGCTCGTCGATCCACTTCTTGAAATCGCGCGTGGGGCCACAGCCGGCAATGACCTTGAAGCCCTCTTTGTGCAGACGCTGGCAGATGGCCGTTCCGATGCCACCCATGCCACCGGTGACGTACGCTACTTTTTGACTCATTGGGGGTTCTCCTCTGGATTGTGTGTGTTGGGCTGCAAGGCGCGTGCAGCCCCGCAGTAGGACTTTGAATCTACCGGCAAATCAGCGTTCGACCGCGAGGGAAACCCCCATGCCGCCGCCGATACAGAGGGCCGCCACGCCCTTTTTCGCGTCGCGGCGAACCATTTCGTGCAGAAGCGTGACCAGGATGCGGCATCCGGACGCACCGATGGGGTGACCGATGGCGATCGCACCGCCGTTCACGTTCACGCGCGCGGGGTCGATGTCCAGCGCCTTGTTGACGGCGCAGGCTTGTGCCGCAAAGGCTTCGTTGAGCTCGAACAGGTCCACGTCGGACGCTTTCCAGCCGGCGCGTGCCAATGCCTTCTGCGAGGCGGGCACCGGGCCCATGCCCATGGTGGCCGGGTCGAGGCCGCTGGTGCCGAAGGCAGCAATGCGCGCCAATGGCGTCAGGCCCAGTGAAGCGGCCTTCTTCGCGGTCATCACCATCACGGCGGCGGCGCCGTCGTTCAGGCCAGACGCATTGCCCGCCGTCACGGAACCCGCCTTGTCGAACGCGGGGCGCAGGCCGGCCAGCGCTTCGGCGTTGGTCTTCTTGTTGATGAATTCGTCGCTGTCAAAAACGACCGGGTCGCCCTTGCGCTGTGGAATGCTCACGCCGACGATCTCGTCCTTGAACTTGCCGGCGTCTTGCGCGGCGCTGGCCTTTTGCTGGCTGCCCAGCGCCAGCGCATCCTGCATGTCGCGCGTGATGGCGTGGACCTTGGCCACGTTCTCGGCGGTGATGCCCATGTGGTACTGGTTGTAGACGTCCCAGAGGCCGTCGACGATCATGGTGTCGACCATCTTCCAGTCGCCCATGCGCTGGCCGTCGCGGCTGCCGTTGAGCACGTGCGGGCTGGCGCTCATGTTTTCCTGGCCACCGGCAATCACGATTTCGCTGTCGCCCCAGGCCACGGCCTGCGCGGCGAGCATCACGGCCTTGAGGCCGGAGCCGCAGACGGCGTTGATGGTCAGCGCCGGGGTTTCCTTGGCCACGCCGGCCTTCATCATGGCCTGGCGGGCGGGGTTCTGGCCCACACCCGCGGCCAGCACCTGGCCCATGATCACCTCACCGATGACGTCGGCGGGCAGACCACTGCGCTCCATCATCGCCTTGATGACGATGCTGCCGAGCTCGGTGGCAGGGACTTTGGCGAGCGAGCCGCCAAACTTGCCGACGGCGGTGCGGGCGGCTGAAACGATGACGATGTCTTCCATGGGTTTGCTCCTTGTTGTGCTCAAAAAATGGGGTCAGGCCTTGGCTTTTACATAGCGGCCAGGTGCGGGTTCGATGGCGGCGTAGGCCTTGCCCTTGCCATAGGTTTTGGGCGCAGCAATTTGCTTGCCAGCCTGTGGCTTGAGCCAGGCGGCCCAGTCGGTCCACCAGCTGCCGGGTTGTTCATCGGCGCTCGCGATCCACTCGTTCACGTCTTTCGGGAACTTGGTGCTTGAGCCGATCCAGTGGCTGCGCTTTTTCTTGCTTGCGGGGTTGATCACGCCGGCGATGTGGCCCGAGGCACCCATGACGAAGCGCTTCTTGCCCGGGAACACCTGGGTGCTGGCGTAGGCGCCGCCGATGGGCACGATGTGGTCTTCGCGCGAGCCGTAGATGTAGACCGGCAGCTTGACCTGGCGGAAGTCGATCTTCTCGCCGCACACCGTCATCTTGCCGGGCTTGATGAGGTTGTTCTCCAAGTACATCTGGCGCAGATAGCGCGTGTAGTAAGGGCCTGGCAGGTTGGTGCTGTCGGAGTTCCAGTACAGCAGGTCGAACGGTGGCGGTGTTTCGCCCTTGAGGTAATTGCCCACCACGTAGTTCCACACCAGGTCGTTGGGCCGCAGGAAGCTGAAGGTGGTGGCCAGGTCGCGCCCGGGCATGAGGCCGCCCTGGGCAAACTGCGCCTCGCGGTACTTGACGAAGTTCTCGTCAATGAACACATCGAGGATGCCGGTGTCGGTGAAATCGAGCAGCGTGGTGAGGAAGGTGGCGCAGTTCACCGGCTCTTCACCGCGCGCGGCCAGCACCGCCAGCGCGGTGCCGAGCATGGTGCCGCCCACGCAGAAGCCCAGCGCGTTGATGGTCTCTGCGCCGGTGATGTCCTGTGTGACGCCGATCGCCTTGATCACCGCGTCTTCGATGTACTGGTCCCAGGTGGCCTGGGCCAGTGACTCGTCGGGGTTGCGCCAGCTCACCACAAATGTGCGGTGGCCCTGCTCCACGCAGTAACGGATGAGCGAGTTCTCGGGCTGCAGGTCGAGGATGTAGAACTTGTTGATGCAGGGCGGCACCAGCAGGAACGGCCGCTCATACACCTTGGCCGTGAGCGGTTTGTATTCGATCAGCTGGAACAGTTCGTTCTCGAACACCACCGCACCTTCGGTGGTGGCCACGTTCTTGCCCACCTCGAACACGCTCTCGTCGGTCATGGACACGTGGCCCTGCTTCATGTCGTGCAGCAGGTTGGCCATGCCCTTGGCGATGCTCTCGCCCTGGGTGTCGATGGCCTTTTTCTGCGCTTCGGCGTTGAAGGCCAGAAAGTTGCTCGGCGCGCTGGCGTCGATCCACTGCTGCACCGCGAAGCGCACGCGGGTGCGTGTCTTGGCATCTCCCTGCACCGCGTCGGCCAGGGCCATGAGGGTGCGTGCGTTGAGCAAGTAAGCCGCGGCCGAGAACGCCGCCATCGGGTTGCTGGCCCAGGCTTCCGACGCAAAGCGCCGGTCGCCCTCGGGCTTGACGGATGGACCCTGGTTCCACAGAGCGGTCACGTCCTTCAGATACTGGTTCTGGATCTCCAGCAGCTTCGCGGGGTCAAAACTCACCTGCTGACCCGAGGCGTTCTTGAACATGTCGCCCATGCCGGGCATGGCCGGCATCGCGGGCATGCCGGGAAAGGCTGCCCCACCGGCCGGCATGGGCATGCCGAACGGGTTGGCCGCGCCAGCCTGCGGCATGAAAGCCTTGAACGCCGCAAACGGATCGCTGGCGCCGGCCTGCGGGGCGGCAGCGGCACCAGGAAAGGCCTGGGCCATCTGGGTCCACTGCTGGACGAGGTTCTGCTGAAACGCGTTGGCGGTTTCCAGCCAGTCGGTGGGAGGGGTTTTGCCCGATGTCATGCTGGTCTCCTGTGTTTTTGTGTGCGGCCTATCATTCCCCGCGTGGGAAAGGGTGTCCGGCTTTTCTCAAGTATCTGTGTGGCGCCTTCCAGCAGACTGACGCTTTTCCCCCGGCCTGCAAGGATCGCTGTGTACCTGGTCGTGATTGGTTGGATGTATGTTGTTCTGATGATGTCGGTGGCCGAGGCGACCAACACCACAGGCTCGGTCCTTGGAGCCATTGTGACCTTTTTTCTCTACGGTCTGCTGCCCGTGATACTGGTGGTTTACCTGATGAGGACACCCGCCAGGCGCAAGCAGATCAAGGCCCGCGAAGCCGCCGAACACCAGGCGCAGATGGCACGGCTGGCTGCGAACGCAGCGCCTGCGGCAATGGCCTCAGTCGATCCAGACGCAAGCGGCCATGCGCCCGGTGCTGCCGAGGATGGTGGCGTCGCGCCGGTGCGAAAAGAAGTGTGAGGTCTGTGTCACGGTACACCACGGTGGCGAGCCGTCGTTGCCGTGCACGTTGGTGATGCCCACCGCCTGAAGGCGCAAGCGCGCCAGGGCTTGCAGATCGGCCATGAACTTGCCCTTGCCCAGCGGCCAGAAATGCGCTGCGGCTTCGTGGTCAACGGCCACAAATGCCTCGCACACCTCGGCGCCGACTTCAAACGCTTTCGGCCCGATGCACGGGCCGAGCCACGCGATGATCTCGCCTTCGCCTGCGGCATTGTGCAAGGCGCGCGCGGTGACCTCGATCACACCGTCGGCCAGTCCGCGCCAGCCCGCGTGGGCCGCGGCCACCGCGGTGCCCGAGGTGTGTGCGAACAGCACCGGCAGGCAATCCGCCACCATGATCGTGGCGGCCACGCCCGGGCCTTGAACCATGCAGGCATCGGCCACTGCGCCGTCGGGCATGTCGGGCATCAGCCGCACGATCTGCGTGCCATGCACCTGCTTCAAAAACACAGGGCGCGCGGGTGAGGTGAGAGCTGCCAGCCGCTCGCGGTTGCCCGCCACGGCCAGCGGCTCGTCGCGCACATGGTCGCCGAGGTTGAAGCTGTCGAAGGGAGCCATCGACACGCCGCCCACCCGCGTGGTGAACAGTGCCCGCACACCGGGTGGTGCGGGCCAGTCGGGAACGATGGCGTCCGCAGCCGGCAACATCAGGCTTCGGCGTCCGGGCAGGCCGAGGGCTGCGCCTTCTGGAACGCGGGGTGCTTCATGCAGGCCTCAAACGCCGCCATGGTGCGCGGCAGGCCCGAGAAGTCGACGTTGAAACGCTGGCCGTTGAAGATCTGCGGCACCAGGCAGCAGTCGGCCAGGGTGGGGGTTTCACCAAAGCAGTAGGTGCTCGGCGCTTGCGAGGCCAGCTGACGCTCGAACGATTCGAGACCGCTGCGCACCCAGTGGCGGTACCAGGTGTTCTTCGTGTCCTCGTCAACCTTGAGGTCCTTGCTCAGGTACTTGAGCACACGCAGGTTGTTGATGGGGTGGATCTCGCAGGCAATGATCTGCGCCAGGGCACGGACCCGTGCGCGGCCCAGCGCATTGGCGGGCAGCAGGGCCGGCTCAGGGTGCAGTTCGTCCAGGTATTCGATGATCGCCATGGACTGCGTCAGCCGCGTGCCGTCATCGAGCTCGAGCAGGGGCACCAGGCCTTCCACCGCGATGTCGGTGTAGGCCGGCAGCTTGTGCGCGCCCTTGGCCAGGTGGACCGAGTGGTATTCGTAGTCGAGGCCCTTGAGGGCGAGCGCGATGCGAACGCGAAACGAGGCCGAAGAGCGGAAGTAGTTGTAGAGCTTCATGCCCGCGAGGATAAACCGTGAGAGGTATCCCGGCGAAGCTGCGGCTGCTGGTTATAGTCCAGCGCGGTGCATGTGCATCGATCAGAAAAAAGAGAGACAAGATGAAACTCCGCATGGCCATACTTGCCCTCACGGCGGTCACACTGACCGGCTGCGCCTCCTTTGTGGCGCCCACCTACAGCCCCGACTACCCCAGCATCGACCGGCTCAAGCTTGCCCAGCTGGGCAAGGTCGCCGTGGGCGAATTCCAGCCCCGCAGCCCCGAGGCCCCGGTCAACAAAATTTCGCTGCGCGGCGCGGCCTTTGTGTCGTCCAACGGCAGCTTTGCCCAATATCTGGAAGATGCCATCCGCTCCGATCTGACCGAACTGAAGGTGCTCGACCCGAAGGCCGAGACGCGCATTGACGCAACGCTGCTGAAGAACGACATCGATGTGTCCGGCATCAACACCGGCGAAGGATTCATGGACGTGCGCTTGAGCGTGATCAAGCGCGGGCAGACGGTCCACGACAAGATTTACAGCGCGAAGACGCAATTCGAGTCGAGCTTTGCCGCTGCGGTGGCGGTGCCCAAGGGCCAGAGCGAATACCCCCGACTGGTGCGCACGCTGCTGCAAACGATTTACGCCGATCCCGCCTTCATCACCGCCGTCAAACCTTGAACTTGAAAAGAAAGCAATCCATGTCCCTTCAGAATTTCTGGCGCCTTCCCCTGGCTGCAACGCTGCTCGCCCTTCTCACCGCCTGCGCTCACCCCATCGGCATCAGCCCACTTGAAACGCCTGTGCGCAATGAAGCCGGGCTCAATCCGAAGAAGGTCGCTTACGTCATGACCGACGCCGACCGGGGCAAGGAAGTCATCACCGCCGGTGGCGGGGGCGACAAGGTGAGCTACTTCCCCTACCGCGATCTGGAGAAATCAATTCGCGATGCGCTGCGCGCGGTGTACTCGGATGTGTTTGTGGTGAAGTCGGCAAGCGACCGCGAGGCCATCGCCACTTTCGGTGTGACCCATGTGTTCTCGCCCAGCATCACCACCACCACCGAATCGCCTTCGTTGTTCACCTGGCCACCCACCAAGTTCGGGATCGACCTGACGTGTGAGGTCAGCGACGCCGAGGGCAAGGCTGTGACCACGGTGAAGGCCCAGGGCAACGGGACCGCCGAGTTCGCCGAATTCAAAAGCGATTTCGGCCTGGCGGGACGGCGTGCTGCCGCGCAGTTGTCCGAGCAGCTCAAACAACAGGTTCAGGCCAACGCCAAACTTCGTTGAACCCAATGGCACATGCACCAATGCTGTGGCGGTGCATGGTGCGTCAGGCCGCCAGTGCGGGGTAGTCGGTATAGCCCTCGGCGCCACCGCCGTAGAAGGTCTTGTTGTCGGGCTCGTTGAACGGGCCACCTTGCTTCAGGCGCGCCACCAGATCGGGGTTGGCAATGTAGGTCTTGCCGAAGGCCACCAGGTCGGCGCCGTCGTTCACCGCATCCTTGGCCATCGGCAGGTCGTAGCCGTTGTTGACCATCCAGGCCGCCTTGCCGCCCGCTGCGTGGTACGCCGTGCGCAAGGCGTCATAGTCGAACGGTCGGTCGGCCAGCTCGCGCGGGCCGCCGGTGGCGCCTTCGATGAAGTGCACATAGGCCAGGTCGAACTTCGCCAGTTCTTTCATCACGTGGGTGAACAGCGGCTGCGGATCGGCATCGATCACGTCGTTGGCCGGGGTCACAGGCGAAAGGCGAATGCCGGTGCGGCCCGCGCCGATGGCGTCGGTCACGGCCTGGACCACTTCCACCAGCAGGCGCGCCCGGTTCTCGATGCTGCCACCGTAGGCGTCGGTGCGCTGGTTGCTGCCGGTCTTGAGGAACTGGTCGATCAGGTAGCCATTGGCCGCGTGGATCTCCACACCGTCAAAACCGGCTTCGATGGCGGCCAGCGCAGCCTTGCGGTAGTCGTTCACGACGCCCGGCAGCTCGCTGGTCTCCAGCGCACGGGGTACCGAGGTCTCCACGAACACGGGCGCGCCGTCCTTGAGCAGCACGGTCTTGGTCTTGGCCGCAATGGCCGAGGGCGCCACAGGCGAAGCGCCATTGGGCTGCAGGTCGATGTGCGACACACGGCCCACGTGCCAGAGCTGAGTCACGATCTTGCCGCCCGCGGCGTGCACCGCAGCGGTGACGGCTTTCCAGCCGGCGATTTGCTCAGGGGCGTACAGCCCGGGCACATCGGCGTAGCCCTGGCCCTGGTGGCTGATGGCGGTGGCTTCGGTGATGAGCAGGCCGGCGCTGGCGCGCTGCTGGTAGTAGGTGGCCATGAGCGGCGTGGGCACGGCGTTGGGCGCGCGGTTGCGCGTGAGCGGCGCCATGACGATGCGGTTGGCCAGCGAGAGCTGGCCGGCGGTGAACGGAGAAAACAGCGAGGTGGTGGTCATGCGAGCGGTGCGGTCCGTGGAAGTGACAAAGGGAAAACCCGAGTATTCCCCCTTCCCCGGGCGCTCGCGCCGGGCGCCGCCTCATAACCCGCCAGCCGCACGGCCATTCGAAGGCACAAGAACCCTGGCGCCGCACGCGTGGCAGCCCCCGGACCGCTCAGTTGCCACCGATGTGGATGCGGTAGGCCGCGCCGTTGGAAAACGTGCAGGTCCCCGCGCCCTGGTAGGGCGTGTTCATCTGGTATTCGCACGACATGTACATGCCCTTCGGACTGAACGCGCTGGCCACCCCGCGTCGCTCGTCGTTGGACAGACGGGTGGCCTCACCGGTGAGCACCTCACCCATGTAGGAGACGTTGAAGACCCCCTTGCCGGTCATCATGTTGGTGACCGATCCGGTGACGATGCCGGTGGAGGTGGCGATGTCGTTGACCGGGTAAAGGCGCGCCGGCAGGTTGGCAGGCGCGGCCGCACCACCGGGCAGTACAGCCGCGCGCGGCGGCACCACCGTACCCACCGGCGGCAGGGGGTAGTGCTGGTAGATCACCTGCCCGTCGGCCTGGCGTTCGGGCACGACATAACAGGCGGTCAGCCCGGATGACACCAACAGCGTGAGGGCACATGACAGCACGGTGCGCATGAGAGTCTCCTTGGAGCAACCAGGGGTCTCGCCCCTGCAAGGCCAGTCTAGGCAGCGCTTCGCATCCGGCGTTGAGCAACCTCAACGCAGCAACTGTCTAGCGGATGCCCTGCAGCGCGGCCACGACCTCGGGAACGATGCTCACGGCATTGGAGGCATGCGGGATGCAGTCGGTGCTCCAGATTTCACCCACACCCGAGCTGCGCACCAGTTGCACCGCGCCCTGGGCAAACAGTGCATGGGTCACTGCCACGTCGACCGAAGCCGCACCCGCCGCGCGCAGCTTCACGGCTGCGCGCGCCAGCGTGTGGCCGGAACTCGCCACATCGTCCATGAGCACCACCGCGCGGCCCGCCACCGGCAGTTCGGGCAGCACGATGTCCACGTCCCGGTCGCCATGGCGCGTCTTGCGGCACACGGCATGGTCCCAGCCATGGCGTGCAGCGGCCAGCGCCACCCATTGCAGCGCCTCTTCATCCGGCCCCATCAGCAGCGGGTTCTGGCGCTGGGTGGCAATGTGGTCGGCCAGCAGCGGCGCGCCGCTGAGCGCGATCGCGTCCTTCACCGGCATCGCTTCATGCAGCGTGGCCACGCGGTGCAGGTGCGGGTCGATGGTGATGATGGCGTCGAACAACCCGGCCAGGAAACCGCCCACGATGCGCTGGCTGATGGCCTCGCCGGGGTTGAAAGCGATGTCCTGGCGCATGTAGGCCAGGTAGGGCGAAACCAGCGTGAGGTGCTGCGCACCCAGCGTGCGGGCGGTTTGCGCGGCCAGCAACACCTCCACGAGTTTTTCGTTGGGCTGCTGCAGACCGCGCCAGAGCACTACGCGCGCGGGCAGCTCGGCGGGCAGGCGCAGGCGCGTCTCACCGTCGGGAAAACGGTGTCTCTCCACCACGGCCAGGGCCATGCCGAGGGCGCTGGCGGCCTGGCCGGCCAGCGCCGCTTCATCGTCGAAACACAGCACACAACCCGCAGCGAGTTTGCTTGAAAGGGACATCAGAACTCCACAAAAACATGGGGCACCTCGGCGGCGGTGCCCAGGCTGAAACCGCTGGCGCGCTCGCTGGCCTGACGCGCGAATTCCAGATCGGCCGGGTAGCTGGCGTACACGCTGTAGAGCACCTCACCCGCGGCCACCGGCTCGCCGAGTTTGACGCACAGGTCCACACCCGCGCCCCGCACCTTGGGCGCGCCGGCCAGGCGGGCAATCTGCGCGATCTGCAGGTTGTCGATGCCGGTGACCACACCGGCGGCTGGCGCCCTCACCGCCAGTGTGAGCGCGCCCAAGTCGGGGTGGTGGTGGTCAAAACCCCGGTCGCCCTGTGCCTGCACGATGGCCTGCATCTGCGCCAGCGCACGGCCCGAGTCGAGGATGTCGCGCGCGATGCGAAAGCCATCACCACCGCGCACGTCGGGGCTGCATTCGATCAGGCGGCCCGCGAGCCGCAGCGATTTCTGGCGCAGGTCGTCGGGCGCGCGCGGGTCGTTTTCCAGCACCTGCATCACGTCGCGCGCTTCGAGCACCGGGCCCACGCCACGGCCTACCGGCTGGCGGCCGTCGGTGATCACCACATCGAGCGACAGGTGCAGGCGCTGCGCCACGTATTCGAACAGGCGGCGCAGGCGTTGCGCCTCGGGCATGGACCGCACCTTGGCCGTGGGGCCGATGGGAATGTCGAGCACGAGGTGGGTCGCACCGGC
This sequence comes from Hydrogenophaga sp. RAC07, assembly GCF_001713375.1. NCBI lineage: Bacteria > Pseudomonadati > Pseudomonadota > Betaproteobacteria > Burkholderiales > Comamonadaceae > Hydrogenophaga > Hydrogenophaga sp. RAC07. Next base: position 1,555,368 of record NZ_CP016449.1, on the reverse strand, counting down.
GGCGATCTTCTTGGACAGGATGGAGGCCACCATCTGCCCGGGCGAGTCGATGGACAGCGGGCGCTCCACCGAGATCAGCACGTCGTCGGCCGGCGAGAGCTGGGCGGTGCCGCCCCAGGCCAGGCAACCGTGGTGCTGGCGCACGATGCCGGTGAGCTGATCGAACGGCAGCTCCACATTGGCCAGCACTTCCATGGTGTCGGCGGTGCCGGCGGGCGAGGTGATGGCGCGCGACGAGGTCTTGGGAAACACCAGCCCGTGGGCCGCGACGATGGGCACGACCAGCATCGAGGTGCGGTTGCCCGGGATGCCGCCGATGCAGTGTTTGTCGACCACCAGCGGCTCGTTCCAATCGAGCCGCCGGCCGCTGGCCACCATGGCTTCGGTCAGAAAGCAGACCTCCTCGCGGTCGAGCTCGCTGCGGTTGCAGGCCACCATAAAAGCGGTGAGTTCGATCTTGGAATAGCGCAGCTCGGCGATGTCGCGAATGATGTGGCGGAAGTCGTCGCGGCCCAGCCGCTCGCCGTTGATCTTGCGAAACAACGCCGGAATCGACTCGGGCGGCTCGGCCGGCGACACCGAGGCGGGGTGCCCCCCGGCAACTTCCAGCCGGGCAAAGGCGTCCTCGGACACGCCGATCTCGTTGCATCCCACGATGCTGCTGTCGTCCACCACATTGAGCGTGGCCAGGATGCGCCGGCCATTGGCCCTGACCTCCACCTTGGACAAGGCCTGGAAGCCTTCGGCCCGCACCACCTCGCAGTCGCGGTGCAGGTAGGCCACGTTCTCGTGGTACGTGTCGATGGCCACGCGCCGCAGCGTGAGACCGGGGGAGAGAGCTGTTTCAGCGGTGGGCGACATGCCCGGGACGATACACCGCGGCCGTGTCCTCAGCCGACGACAAGCCGCATGACCGGCATCACACGTTCGGACTCCGCGCGCCGCTCCAGCGCCAGGCGCATGTTCATCTGCGCCACCTCGGTGTGCTCCACCGCCAGCGCCTGGGCGCGTGCACCTTCGCCACGCAGGAGCGCGGCGAACAGCATGTGGTGCTGGCGGTGCGCGTAGAGCATCCAGTCGCGGTCGAGTGCCACCGTGCCCTGCATGGGCAACATGGCCGAGGCCGGCGCGAACGGCAGCTTGTCGTTGAGGGCGACGGCGCGTTGCAGGGCACGGTTGCCGCAGGCTTCGAGCAGCAGCGCGTGAAACCGGTCGTTCATCACCGCATAGGCTGCGTAGCTCTCGATGGTCAGCGGGCTGTTGGCCAGCAGCCGGTCGCCTTCGTCCAGACAGGCCTGCAGCTGACCCTGCAACTGGCGCGACACGCCATGCTCCGCCACCAGCCGCGCGGCCATGCCTTCAAGGTGGCCGCGTACGGCAATGGCGTCGGTCACTTCTTGCGCGGTGAACTGGCGCACCAGGTACTTGCCGGTCTCGTTGGCTTCGACCAGACCCTCCTGCTCCAGCGTGACGAGCGCGGCGCGCACGGGGGTGCGCGAGGCACCGAGCCGCTCCGCGAGTTGCTGCTCGGCCAGGCGGTGCCCGGGTTCGAACTGGCCACTCAGGATCAGGTCGCGCAGTTGCATCAAAACGGTGTCTTGCAGGCTCATGCCGCAAACTGTACACTGAAAAATATAAACGGGATACCGTTTGAACCGCACCCACCGGAGCCCCCATGAAAGCCGAACTCAACCAGCGCCTGACCCAGGTCGGGCCCCGCACCCCCGGGGGTGAACTGCTGCGCCGCTACTGGCAACCGGTCGCCCTGCTCGACGAGTTCGATCCCGCGCTGGACCCGGCCATGGCGGTTCGCCCCGTCAAGGCCGTGCGCGTGCTCGGGCAGGACTTCGTGCTGTTCCGTGATGCGCAAGGCACCTACGGCCTGCTCGATCGCGACTGCCCGCACCGCGGTGCCGACCTCGCCTTTGGCCGCAACGAAGGTGATGGCCTGCGCTGCCCGTTTCACGGCTGGAAGTTCGACACCACCGGCCAGTGCATCGAGACCCCGGGTGAGCCCGCCGGCAGCACGCTGTGCACCCGGATCCAACAGCGCAGCTACCCGCTGGTGCAAAAGAGCGGCGTGCTGTTCGGCTGGTTCGGCCCCGAAGACCAGACTCCACCGCCCTTCCCTGCACTCGACTGCTTCAACGCCCCGGCCTCGCACACCTTCGCGTTCAAGGGTCTGTGGAACTGCAACTGGCTGCAGTCGTTCGAGGTGGGCATCGACCCGGCGCACGCCTCGTACCTGCACCGGTTCTTCAACGACGCTTCACTGGACGACAGCTACGGCAAACAGTTTCGTGGCGCGAGTGCGGGCGACGTGGCTGGCGAGCGCTGGCCCATGACGCGTGTGATGCGCGAATTCGGCCAGCCGCAGATCACATTCGAAGCCAAACCCCACGGCCTGCAGCTCACCGCGCTGCGCCCCATGACGGACGAGCTCACGCATGTGCGCGTGACCAACGCCGTGTTCCCGCAGACCTTCGTGATCCCGCTCTCCGAGACCATGACGATCACGCAGATGCACGTGCCGGTGGACGACACCCACAACTACTGGTTCGCCTTCTTCACCAGCTTCACCGCCCCGGTGGACAAGGACGCCATGCGCAAGCCGCGCCTGGCCGCCGTGACCCTGCCCGACTACCAACCGAAGACCGGGCGCCACAACAACTGGGGTTTCAACGCGCAAGAACAGCAGACCCGCACCTACCTGGGCATGGGTGAAGACGACATCAACGTGCACGACCAGTGGGCCTGCGAGAGCATGGGCGCCATTCAGGACCGCACGCGTGAGCACCTGGGCACCACCGACAAAGTGATCATGGCGAACCGGCGCATGCTCCAGCAAGCCATCGACACGGTGGAGCAAGGTGGCTCCGCCCCGGGCATTGCAGACCCGGCTTTGCACGAGCAGATCGGCGGCCCCGACACCGTGGACGGCATCGCACCGTCGCAGGGCTGGCAAGCCTGGTGGCAAGACGCGGTGCGGGCCAAACGTGAAGGCGCGCCGTGGCACCACGTCGCTGGTGAAACCGTGGCGGCGAAATGACCCGTTTCGCCGAACGCTGCGGCATCCACACCGCCGCCCGCGAGGCCGCCTGCGTGCGCCTGGTCAAGCGCATCGAAGCCAGCGGCGTCGAACTCGTGCGCATGGGCTGGTGCGACACCCACGGCATGCTGCGCGGCAAAACCCTCACCGCCACGGCCGCCATGCACGCGTTGCAGGGCGGTGTGGGCATGGTGGGCACGCTCATGCTCAAGGACACGGGCGACCGCACCGCATGGAAAGTGTTCGAACCCGGTGGCGCCGACGACCTGCCCGGCTTTGCCGGTGCGGCCAACCTCATGTTGCTGCCCGACCCCGAGAGCTTCACCGAGCTGCCCTGGGCACCCCACACCGGCTGGCTGCGCTGCCAGCCCTGGTTTGCCGACGGCACGCCGGTGCCGCTGGACACCCGGCGCGTGTTGCAGAACGCACTGGCCCGACTGGGTGAAGCGGGCCATGGCCTGAAGACCGGGCTGGAGGTCGAGTTCCACATTTACCGCATCACCGACACGCGGCCCCAGCTCGACCCCGAGCTGGCTGGATGGCCCGGCCTGCCGCCCACGGTGGAGATGATCCACCCCGGCTACAACCTGCAGGCCGAGGCCATGGTGGACATGAGCGACGAGCCGCTGCGCATCGTGCAGCGCACTGCGCAGGCGCTGGGCCTGCCGCTGCAATCGCTGGAAATCGAACTCGGTCCGAGCCAGGTGGAGGCCGTGTTCGACGCCACCGACGCGCTGACCGCAGCCGACCAGATGGTGCTGTTTCGCAATGGCGTGCGGCAGGCGCTGCGCCGCGCGGGCTACCACGCCACCTTCATGTGCCGTCCGCCGTTTCCGCACATCATGTCCAGCGGCTGGCACCTGCACCAGTCACTGGTCGACCTGAAGACCGGGCGCAACGCCTGCATGCGCGACGCTCCCGCACCCGACACCACGCCGCTGGACGCGCGGCACACCTTGTCGGACGTGGCCAGCCACTGGCTTGCCGGCCTGCTGGCGCACGCGCGCGGCATGACCCCGCTGTGCACGCCCACCATCAACGGCTTCGCGCGCTTTCGTCCCAACGCGCTGGCGCCGCAAGCCGTGCTCTGGGGGCGCGACAACCGGGGCGCCATGCTGCGCGTGGTGGGTGGTGCGGGTGACCAGGCCACGCGCATCGAGAACCGCATTGGCGAACCTGCGGCCAATCCGTATCTCTACATGGCCGCACAGATCCACGCCGGGCTTGACGGTCTGCATCAGCGGCTGCAGCCGCCACCCGCCAGTGAAACGCCCTACGCCGACGGCAGCGAGAAAATACCGACCTCGTTGTCCGAAGGTCTGCAGGCGCTGGAAGCCGACGCGGCCTTGTGCAAGGGCCTCGGCCAGGAGGTGGTGCACCATTTCTGCCGCGTCAAACGCAGCGAGATCGAGCGCCATGCGCTGGCCGAGGACAAGACCGACTTTGAATGCCGCGAGTATTTCGCCCGCACTTGAAACACAGCCATGATCTCCATCCGCTTCATCCACCCCGACCAGACGCAGCAAGACATCCAGGCCCGCCCGGGCGACAGCCTCATGAAGGCCGCAGTGGACGCCGATGTCAAGGGCATCGAGGCCGACTGCGGCGGCAGCCTCACCTGCGCCACCTGCCACGTGATGATCGACGCCCCGTGGTCCGATCTGCTGCCCCCGCCTGTGCCCGACGAGCTCGACATGCTCGACTTCGCCTCCAGCCCGGTGGTGCCGCAGAGCCGCCTGAGCTGCCAGGTGCGCCTCACCGCCGAGCTCGATGGCCTGGTGGTGCGCCTGCCGGCTTCACAGCACTGATGGCACACTGACCGCGCCCATTCCATCCAACCCAGCCCACACACCATGTCCGAGCACTATGCCTTCACCCCGCCCGCCACCGTCTCCGTACCCGTGGTCGGCAGCACCGAGCGCTTTCCGGTTCACCGCATCTACTGCGTGGGCCGCAACTACGAAGAGCACGCGAAAGAGATGGGCTTCACCGGCCGCGAGCCACCCTTCTTCTTTTTGAAGCCGGCCGACACCGTCGTGGTGGCCGAGCCGGGCCAGACCGCCAGCACACCCTACCCCAGCCTCACCAACAACCTGCACCACGAGATCGAGCTGGTGGTGGCCATCGGCACTGTCGGCAAAAACATCAAGGCGGCCGACGCTGCGAAACACATCTACGGTTACGCCGTGGGCCTGGACATGACGCGCCGTGACCTGCAAGGCGAGATGAAGAAGCAGGGCCGCCCGTGGTGCATCGGCAAGGCATACGACCACTCGGCGCCCATCGGCCCGATCACGCTGGCAGCCGACGCCGGTGACGTGAACAACGCGCCCATCTGGCTGCAGGTCAACGGCAGCGACCGCCAGCGCAGCAACGTCAACAAGCTGATCTGGAACGTGGCCGAAACCATCGAGCACCTCTCGGCCGCCTGGGAACTGCAACCCGGCGACCTGATCTACACCGGCACACCCGAAGGCGTGAACGCTGTGGTGCGCGGCGACACGCTGGTCGGCGGCGTGGACGGCCTCACGCCCATCAGCGTGGCCATCAGCTGATGCACCTTGCCGGTTCTACGCAGTATCCCCAATAGGCCCTTGCGGGTTTGACCTCTGAACACCGGCGCCGCATCACCCTATCCTCGATTCACTTTTTCATCGACCTCAGGAGACCTCTTCATGATCCAACGCAGAACCTTGATCCAGTCCGGCGCGGCCATCGCACTGGGCGCACCCGCCCTCGTGGGCTTTGCCCAGCAAAGCGTCACGCTCAAGTTCCATACCTTCATGGCGCCGCAGTCCAACGTGTGGCTGAACATGCACAAAGCCTGGATGGACAAGGTCGAGAAGGACTCGGGCGGACGCATCAAGTTCGAGGCCTACCCGGCCATGCAGCTGGGCGGCTCGCCGGTGCAGCTGTTCGACCAGGCGCGCGACGGTGTGGTGGACATCGTGTGGACCCTGCCGGGCAACACGCCAGGCCGCTTCCCGCGCATTGAAGTGTTCGAGCTGCCGTTCATGATGAACAACGCCGAAGCCACCTCCAAGGCCTACTGGGAATACGTGCAGACGGTGGCCAAAGACGAGTTCAAGGACGTGCAGCCGATCGCGCTGCAGGTGCACGGCCCCGGCATGTTCCACATGCGCAGCAAACAGATCAAGACCGCAGAAGACCTGCGCGGCTCCAAGGTGCGCGGCCCCACCCGCCAGATCACCAAGATGCTGGGCTACCTGGGCGCCACGCCGGTGGGCATGCCGCTGCCGCAGATTCCCGATGCCCTGTCCAAAGGTGTCATCGACGGCTGTGTGATTCCATGGGAAGTCGTGCCCTCGGTCAAGGTGCAGGAGCTCACCAAGTTCCACAGCGAGTTCGACCCGGCCGGCGGCGCGCTCTACACCACCACCTTCGTGATGGCCATGAACAAGGCCAAGTACGCCAGCCTGCCACCCGACCTCAAGGCCGTGATCGACAAGAACTCCGGCATGGAAACCTCGGGCTGGCTGGGCAAGACCCAGCAGGCGGGTGATGCTGCAGGCCGCGAATCGGCGGTCAAACAGGGCAACACGATCTACACCATCCCGTCGGCCGAAGCCCAGGAGTTCCGTCGCAAGGCGCGCCTGGTGGAAATCGAGTGGATGCAGGACATGGACAAACGCGGATTCAACGGCAAGGAACTGCTGGAAACCGCGAAGGCACTGATCGTCAAACACGGCAAGAAGGCTTGAAGCCAATACTCTCCAGAAAGCCGGGCCTTGCAGCCCGGTTTTTTTTCGCCTTCACAGCGGCCCGCTAAACTGCCCCGATGCTCCGCTCACCCGCCAAACACTGCCGCAATTGCGGCACAGCTGTCGACATCCGCCTGCCCGACGATGGCGACACCAAGCCGCGCGCGGTCTGTCCGGCCTGCCACCTGGTGCACTACGACAACCCGCTCAATGTGGTGGGCACCGTGCCGGTCTGGGGCGACAGTGGCCAGTACGTGTTGCTCTGCAAGCGCAACATCGAACCGCGCTTCGGCAAATGGACGCTGCCTGCGGGCTTCATGGAACTCAACGAAACCACCTCCGAAGGCGCAGCCCGCGAGACCGTGGAAGAAGCCGGTGCGCAGTTTGAAATGGGCGAAATCTTCACGCTGATGAACGTCTCGCGGGTGGGTCAGGTGCACATCTATTACCGCGCCCGCCTGCTCAGCGACATCTTCGATCCCGGACACGAAACCATCGAGGCGCGGCTGTTCACTGAAGAACAGATTCCCTGGGACGAGATCGCTTTTCGCACCGTCCGGGAAACGCTGGAACACTACTTCGCCGACCGCCGCCAGGGGCGCTTCAGCTTCCACGCTTTCGACATCGCCTGACACCGGGCAGCCCGGTCGTCACCACTCCGCGCCGGCATGACCACCCCCCGCACCTGGCCCCTGGTGCTGCGCCTGGGCACGGCGCAGACCCTGGCCTGGGGCTCCACCTACTACCTGCCCGCCCTGCTCGCCCGTCCCATGGCCGAGGGCCTGGGCCTGCCCATCTCGCAGATCTGGATCGCGTTCACCGTGGCCTTGTTGGCCTCGGCTGTGCTGGGCCCGTTCGCCGGCCGAGCGATCGACCGCTGGGGTGGCCGCCCGGTGCTCATGGGCACCAGTGTGCTGTTCGCGCTGGGCCTGGGCTGCTTGTCGCAAGTGCAAGGCAACACCAGCCTCATGCTGGCCTGGCTGCTGATCGGCATGGCGATGGGCAGCGGGCTGTACGAAGCAGCGTTCGCCGCCTTGGTGCGCCTGCACGGCACGCAGGCGCGATCGGCCATCACCGGCATCACGCTCATCGCGGGTTTTGCCAGCACGGTGGGCTGGCCACTCACGGCGCTGCTGGAGGCCGAATTCGGTTGGCGTGGCGCCTGCCTGGCCTGGGCCGGCCTGCACGTGCTGGTGGGGCTGCCATTGAACGCCAGCATTCCGCGCGCAGTGGGGCTGCACACGCCGCCGCAGGCTGTTGAAGCGGACAACCCCACCTTGCAGCCCCACACACCGCCCCCCAGACACACCGCCTGGGTTCTGTCTTATGTGTTCGCCGCCACCTGGTTCATCAGCACCGCCATGGCCGCGCATTTGCCGCAGCTGCTGGTGGCCAGCGGTGCCACGCTGGCCGGGGCGGTGGTCATTGGTGCCCTGGTGGGCCCGGCGCAGGTGGCGGGACGCATGCTGGAGTTCGGCTTTCTGCGCCGGCTCCATCCCTTGCTCTCAGCGCGCGCTGCGGCTCTGGCCCACCCGGTGGGCGTGGCCTGCTGGCTGCTGCTCGGGCCGGCGGCCGGACCGGCGTTTGCGCTGCTGCACGGCGCGGGCAACGGCATCCTCACCATTGCCAAGGGCACCTTGCCGCTGGTGTTCTTTGGCCCGGTGGGCTACGGCCAGCGGCAGGGGATCATGATGGCGCCTTCGCGCTTGGCGCAGGCCTTTGCGCCACTGCTGTTCGGGCTTTGCATCGAGCGGTGGGGGGCGGGCGCGCTGTGGATCTCGGGCGGGCTGGGCCTGAGCGCACTGGCTGCGTTGCTGTGCCTGCGCGCCGGGTCGCCAAAGACCCGGCCTTAGTGCTGCAGGCCTGCGTCGCCCCAGCCCAGCAACTCGGCCAGGCGGCGTACCACCCACACCGACTCAGCTTCGTTGACGACCGCAGGCTCCACGCGCAGGCCTTGCAGGCAGCGGGTGAGCACATCGTTCTCGGCCAGTCCGAGGCTGAACTCCATGTTGCGAGCGGTCTCGGTCAGGAGCTGGGCCATGTCTTCGCAGAGCTCGTAGCGCGCGGCGAGGTCATCGCGCGCCAGGCTGGGCTTCTGGCGGCCAGGAAGCACATACAGGGCCATGAAAGAGCTGGGGATTTCTATCTGGTATTCGTCGGACACGGAATTATTTACTTTAAACAAGCGCGCGACTTGATTCGCGCCCTATCCGTTTCAAGATTCGCGTTTCATCCTGGGGCACTAGCGGGATTGCTCCTGCCTGATCTCCACCAGTCCACGCGCTTTCGACCGTGTTGCCGGTCACGTTTCGGCGTTCCTCGCCGTACGCATAAATGTTCTTAGCCGCATTGTGGTCGCGGTCATGGATCGCGCCACAGCCCCTGCACACCCACCGGCTGATGCCCAGCACCACACCGGGTTCACGGGCGCCGCAGTCACTGCAGGTCTTGCTGGTCGGCTCCCATTGGCCAACCTCAACGAGGCTTCGTCCGGCCCAATCGGCCTTGTAGCGCAGCATGCTCAGGAACATCCCGACGCTGGCGTCGGCGGTACTCTTGGAAATGCTTCGGTTCTTCGCCCAACTCTTGACGTTGAGGGTCTCGACCTTGATGGTTTGCGCACTGGCCACGATCTCACCGGTTGCCTTGTGCGCGTAGTCCTTGCGGATGTTGGCGATGCGCTGGTGCAGCCGTGCGACAGCCTGCTTGGCCTGATTGCGGCGGCGGCTGCCCTTGACCCTTCTACTCATCCGACGCTGGTACCGCTTCAGACGCTGCTCATGCTTTCGCAGAGCGCCGAGCTTTGGCACCTCGCGGATGTTCAGTCCGTCATAGATCGTGGCCAGCGTCTTCAGGCCCATGTCGATGCCAACGCATTCAACGGGCGCAGCATTCATCTGCGGCACAGCGCACTCAAAGATGCTGGCCATGTACCACTTGTCCGCTTCGCGGTAGACGCGGCTGGACAGCAGGCGCCCTGCAGGCAGGTCGCATCCCCGGAACTTCACCTTTCCAAGTTTGGGTAATTTGACCAGGCCATCACCGAACGAGGTGTTCTGGTTCACCATGTAGACTGAAAGCTGCTTGGCGACCTTGCCCCGGAAACGCGGGCGCGCAATCTTGGGCCCCTTGCGCTTGCCAGAGAGGCCGTTGAACCAGTTCACCAAGGCCTTGTGCAGATCGTCGGACAGCGTCAGCAGCGCGTGCGCAGGCATGTCGGAGATCCATTCGGTTCCCGCCATCTTCTTCATGCCGACGATGAGGGCGTGAATCTCGGCCTTGCTGGGCCAACGGCCGTTGATATCGCGCGCAGTGAACACGCAGTCCAGCGCTGCGTTCCAGACGTAGCGCAGCCCGCCCTGCCAGCGTCGCAGGGATGATGCCTGCTGTTGGTTCGGGTACAGGCGCAGCACGGCAGCACGGGTGATCTTGGCCCCGCTCATGCGGTCAAGGCCCTCCAGCTCAGGGAGAGGGCGAACATTGATCCGAGGACTGCATCGAATCGCTCCATCCGGCTCATCCGGCGCATGTCCCAGCGGACGGCCAGCTCCCGCAGATACCTGTCTGCGTGCTTGATGCTGAACCATTGCCACACGCCAGCGATGGCGCGTTTGATGGTGGCGTTGAAGCTCTCAACGCTGTTGGTGTGTGCACAGACGACGGCCAGCGGATCGCGCCTGGACCACTCGCCCTTGCTGTGGTTCACGCGCAAATGTGCTGGAAAACGCTTGCCGATCCAGCGATAGGCTGGCAGCTCGTCGGTGACGTGGACGGCGTCTCGGTCCAGCCAGTCAAACACCGCGCCCGCAATGGTTCGCTCGCTGTGAGTGCGGCCCCTGCGAGCTTTGGCGTTGCCGTCGCGCTCAACGGCAGTGACCGCCATCATCTTTCGGGAGCCACCGCGCCCTTTGGGTTGATCGTCGTCGCTGTCGTGCTTGCTCTTCGCATCGCGGCCGCGTTTACCCCCGATGTAGGTCTCATCGACTTCCACGATGCCCTTGAGGGTGGAATCATCGTCGGCCAGAAGCTGGCGAATGCGATGACACAGGAACCAGGCGGTTTTATAGGAGATGCCGAGCTGTCGGCTGATGACCATTGCCGACACGCCTTTGCTCGAAGTGGCGATCAGGTAGATCGCCATGAACCAGGTCGGCAGCGGCAAGTGCGTGCGCTCCATGGGCGTGCCAGCTGTCACGCTGAACTGCTTTTGGCAGGCCCGACATGCCCAGGTACGCGGTTGAGCCGTCTTCCAAGCGTCTGAAATGGACCCGCATTTGTCGCAGACAGGACCATGGGGCCAGCGCGAGCGTGCGAGGTACTCAACGCACTGCCCCTCTGTGCCGAAAGTGTCTGTGAACTGTTTTAGGTCCATACTCAATTTATACCCCAAAGCTTTTCTAAAGTAAATAGACCCGGTCGGACATACCGCACTGTATTGCTCCGGCATGGGCGTTCGGGCACGATCCGGGCGTCTTCAACGCACAAACACCTCAAGGCGCTCACCATGGGTATCTGGCTCGAACTCGGCATCTTTCTGGTCATCCTGGCGTTTGGTGTCTGGCAGTTGATCGACGTTAAGAAGGCGATCCGCGAACGCAAACAGCGCCAGGCCGTCGAGAAGGCCTCCGCGCCTGACACCGATGTGGCACCCGATGAGCACCGGGCATGACGGCTGCCCGACCAGTTCCACCCGCACCCTCTAACACCGCAGAACTCACGGCCGGAGACCAGTCGCGCATCATTGAAATGGCCTGGGCCGACGAGATCTCGTTTGAGGCCATCCGCTTCCAGTTCGGGCTTGATGAATCCGCCGTCATCCGTTTCATGAGACGGTCATTGAAAGCGGGCTCGTTCAGGCTGTGGCGGCGGCGCGTCGAAGGCCGCAGCGCCAAACACGAGCGTCGCCTGCGCTCCCGCTGAATCCCTTCTACGTGAACACCGAACCCCAAGTCACCGAAGCCGAACTGGTCCACCGCATCTGGACCGAACTGCAACGCGCGACGGTGGACCGGCACCACGAATGGCGCACGCCGGTGCTGGCCACCACCGGGCTGGACGGTCTGCCCCAGGCCCGTACCGTGGTGCTGCGCACGGCCGATGCCACGGCTTCACAACTCAGCTTTTTCACCGACTGCCGCAGCCCCAAGGTGGCGGAGCTGCGGGCCACACCCACCGCCGCCTTCGTGTTCTGGAGCCACCGTTTGAACTGGCAGCTGCGCCTGCGGGTCGGCACGCAGGTACACGTTGATGGTTCTTTGGTCGACGCGGCCTGGGCGCGTGTCAGCCCGTCGACCGCTGCGAGCGACTACCGCGCCCCGCAAGCGCCGGGTTCGACCTTGCATGCCCTTGCAGACCCCCAACCGGGCACGCACCACCTGGCCGTGGTAACCGCGCGCATCGAACACATCGACTGGCTGGAGCTGGCCCGCGAAGGCCACCGGCGCGCCCGCCTGACCCAGAACACCCTGGCGTGGCTTGTGCCCTGACCTTCATCGATGGCTCGGCGGCCCGAGCACGGCGCGCGCGAGCCGGTCCACTGCGGCAAACAACTCTTCCACCGTGTTGGGCTTGTAGATCAATTCGCTCACGCCCGCCGCCGGTGCCTGGACGCGCAGTTCTTCGGAGATGTAACCCGAGGTGATAGCCACGGGCGAGTCGGGCCGCAGAGCCTTGACGGCGCGCGCAAAGTCCAGCCCCGACATGCCGGGCATGTTGTAGTCGGTGATCACCAGGTCGAAGGGCTCGGCATGGTCGCGAACCGCTGCAAGCGCCTGGCCTGCGTGGGTGAACACCGTGAGACGGTAGCCCTCGCGCTGGAGCAGGCGCTTCATGAGGAACGCGATCATCTCGTCGTCGTCCACATACAGAATGTGCGCCCCCTGGGGCGCGGCAGCCCGCTTCGGGGGGAGTTGTTGCACCATGGGCGCCGGAGGGGCCGAAGCCGCGCCGACCGTGGCCGGAAAGCAGACCGAAAAGGATGAACCTTCCCCAGGCGCACTCTGCATCTCCATCACCGCTTCGTGGTCGCGCAAGATGCCATGCACCACCGCCAGGCCCAGGCCTGTGCCCGTCCCGGGCGGCTTGGTCGTGAAGAAGGGCTCGAACATGCGCGCACGCGTCTCGTCGCTCATGCCCTGCCCGTTGTCGCTCACGGTCAATCTGGCCCATGCGGTCTGCGCCGCGCCCACCACAGGGCCTTGATGCGCCTCCAGCCGGACCGCAACATGCCCTTGCGCGGCACCGCGAACCGCCTGCCAGGCGTTGGTGCACAGGTTGAGCAGGACCTGTTCGATCTGGGTGGCATCGGCCAGCACACGCGGCACGTCGGGCCCGATGTGCAGGCTCAGGTTCACGCCGGCTGGCAAGGTGGCGCGCAACAACCGCACCGACTCTTCGACCACTGGCGCCAGTTCGATCACCTGGCGTTCGAGCAGCTGGCGTCGGCTGAAGGCGAGGATCTGCTGCACCAGATCGCGCGCGCGCCGGCTGGCCTTGCGGATCTCCGTCAAGCTTGTGCGCGCCGGGCTGTCGGCGGGCACATCGTCCAGCGCCAGCTCCACATTGCCGATGATGGCCGCCACGATGTTGTTGAAGTCGTGCGCCACGCCGCCCGCCAGCGTGCCCAGCGCCTCCATCTTTTGCGACTCGCGCAGTTGCGCCTGCAGCTGCGCCCGGATCGCCTCGGAGTCCCGTCGCTCGGTCAGGTCAAAGTCGATGCAGTAGAACTCGGGTTCGTGGCCGGGGATGTTCAGGTACACATGGCTGGAATACACCTCCACCGAGGAACCGTCCTTGCGACGCAGCGTGAGATCGGCGGACGGGATCGGCAGGCCGCTTTCGATCATTTCGGTCACCGCGCCCACCACGCCGGCGTGCACTTCGGGCGGAATGATCAGGTCCAGCAAGCTCTTTCCAATGGCCTCGGTGGCCGAATAGCCGTACAGGCGCTCCGAGGCCTGGTTCCAGTAGCGGGTGCTCAGGTCCAGCCCATAGCCCTGCACCGACACATTCGGCACGTACTCCAGCAGCTGACGAAACCGCGCCTCGCTGTCGCGCATGGCGTCGCCGGAGCGCTTGCTGTCGGTCACATCCACGATGACGGTGTTCCAGAACACCCCACCGTCTTCCATGCGCTGCGGCCTGCCCGTGCCATGCAGCCACTTGCGACGGCCCGACGCCGTGGTGATGCGCCATTCATGCACCCAGTCCTCCAACGTGCTCGCGGAAGCCAGGACCGACGCCCGCATGCCCACCAGGTCCTGTGCATCCACCAGCGACCACAGCAGGTCGGCGTCTTGCTCGGCGGCTTGCGGGGCCACCTCCCAGATTTCGTGGCAGCCCCGGCTCATCCAGCCGATGCGGTGCTCTCCCCCGGGCCCCAGCACATACTGCAACAACGCGCCGGGCATGTGCTCGGCCATCGTGGCAAAGATCGGCTCGCGAGATGAAGCGCCAGGATCGGATCTGAAGCTCAAGGTCGGCCTCCGTGACGGTGGTGACAGTCCTTACAGTATCGACTGCTTCCGCACTTCCGAAAACACTTGTCCCTGCTTCACCATCACCATGACCTCTGATACCAACGAACCCATTCACCAAGACCGTCTCTGGGACGACGGGCACTGGACCGCCCGCGTGATCAAGAACGAAGACGACGACGGTTGGGCGGTGGCCATGCACCTGAACGGCGCTACCGAACCTGCCCTCGTGGGCCCCTGGACCATGGGCCGCGACAAGAAGAACCCCAAGCCGCTGGACACGGCGGCCTTCAACACTCTGGTGAAAACCGCCAAGGAAGTCATTCGCCGCTCTGAACAGCAACTGCATGCGCAGCTCAACAAGAACGTCACCGTGACGGTCGATGGCCAACGCATCCGGGTCGCTCTGGCCATCGTGCCGGACGAAGAAGGCGCCACCGCGACCCTGAGTGCGGTGAATGAATTTGACGAGGAACTGGCCCGTGTGCCCGCTCCGCCGACCTTCAAGCTCTCGGTCGACAGCGCGCAAGCATGGATTGCCGCCGGCTTTGCGCGGCCGCGCTGACATTCAAGAACTCGGGCGCCGACAACTGAAAAAGCCCGCAACCTTTCGGTTGCGGGCTTTCAGATCTCAATGGTCGGCGTGGCGGGATTCGAACTCGCGACCCCTTGCACCCCATGCAAGTGCGCTACCAGGCTGCGCTACACGCCGACAAGCCTCGAATTATAGCTGCCAAAGACAGGCTTTCAGACCGTGTGACGAAGAAGCTCGCGTATTTCGAGCAACTCACGGCGGACCTCATGGACCAGCAATCCCGTACCTGCAATCACTTCGTGGCTGCGTTCGTTGGTTGAGGTGGGCGCTTCGTCGTGAATCACGGCATCCAGATCGATCACATCGATGGCTTCGTCTTCGTCTTCGCCGCGGCGCTTTTCCCGTTCGGCCTGAACGAGCTCCTGCAGCTTGTTGCGCGCTCCGCTGATGGTGAAACCCTGGTCGTACAGCAGCTCCCTGATGCGGCGGATCATCAGCACCTCGTGGTGCTGGTAGTAACGCCGGTTGCCGCGCCGTTTCATGGGCCGCAGCTGCGTGAACTCCTGCTCCCAGTAACGCAGCACGTGCGGCTTGACACCACACAATTCGCCGACTTCACCGATGGTGAAGTAGCGTTTTGCAGGTATGGGAGGGAGCGTTTTTTCCATGAAAATCAAGGCGGTACAGACCGAAGCTTGAATTTACTCTAACAAGCACGGGCGTGCGCGGAGCGGGGCGGAATTCTGTGTGAAATGTTGCAAACACCACCGAGCGGCGTCGCATACGACCGCTCGGCAGCGCTAGCCGACCGCTTGGCGCCAAACCAAGAACGGATGCAGGAACCCCGGGCGAGGCCGGCGCTCCGAGAGCTCGCGGAGAGCCCTGCAAAGTGACAAGGAATCGCGGTTCAAACGCCGATCACGGCGGTCTGCACCTGTTCCTTGAGCTTGGGGCTGGCGTGGAAGGTGACCACGCGGCGAGCTTCAATGGCCACCGGCTCGCCGGTGCGCGGGTTGCGACCGGGGCGTGGCGCCTTGGTGCGGATCTGAAAATTGCCAAAGCCCGAAATCTTCACATCGGTGCCCTCGACCAGGCTGTCGGTGACGAGATCGAAAAAGGCGTCGATCATGTCCTTGGACTCCCGCTTGTTCAGACCGATCTGGTCAAACAGCATCTCGGCCAGTTGGGCTTTGGTCAGTGCCGGGGTTTCCAGGCTTTCAACTGCGAGTTCCATGCGGTGCTTCTCCATCCTCGTTCGGTCAGGCGCGCAGCCGGGCGGCCACACGCGTTTGCAGGGACTCGAGTGCCGCCTTGACGGTGGCCTCGATGTCTTCGTCGGTCAGTGTAGCGTCGTCACGGTTGAGCACGAGTCGCACGGCGAGGCTTTTTTCGTCGGGCGCCAGGGCACCTGCGGCACCCGCTTCTGCCTGCTTCTTGGGCCGGTACACATCAAACAGCACCACGTCGCGCAGCCAGGCACTGGCAGGCGCGCGAATCGCGTCCACCAAGGCCGCATGGCTCACGCCCTCCTTGACCACGATGGCCAGGTCGCGCTCGACGGCCTGGTGACGGCTCACCGGCTGATACACCGGAACGTCGCGTGCCAGCACGGCGTCGAGCTCCAGCTCGAACAACACCGGTGCCTGCGCCAAGTCGTACGACTGGCGCCAGCGCGGATGCAACTCGCCCACATGGCCGATGCACCGGCCCTGCAGCCAGACGCTGGCACAGCGGCCAGGGTGCATGGCCGGGTGTTCGTCGACGCGAAACTCGGGCTTCAGCGGCGCGAGCAGTGCCTGCACATCGCCTTTGGCATCGAAGAAATCGGCCACACGCTCTGTTGTGCCCCATTGCAGCGTGTCCACCGCACCAAAGCTCAATCCGGCCACGCGCATGGGCTGGTGGAACCCGGCCACACTGGTGTCGCTGTCGAGAACCGAAGCGTCCTTGTGGAACACGCGACCCACCTCGAACAGGCGCACGCGCTCGGCGCGGCGGTCCAGGTTGAACTTGAGCACAGCCACCAGGCCGCCGATCAGAGACGAACGCATCACGCTCATCTGGCTGGCGATCGGATTGAGCAGGCGGATCGGGTTGGCGTTGCCAGCGAGCTCATGCTCCCAGCGCTCTTCGACGAAACTGAAATTGATGGTTTCCTGGTAGCCGAGCTGGGCCAGCAGCCGACGCACAGCAAACGGGCCGCGTTGGGCTTCAGGGCGGATCTTGGCGGTGATCGGCGCCAGTGGCGGCGTCTCGGGCAACTGGTTGTAGCCCACCACACGCGCGACTTCTTCGATCAGGTCTTCCTCGATCTGGATGTCGAAACGGTAGGCCGGCGGCGTGACCGTGATCGTGCCCTCGCCCTCTTCCAGGTCCAGCCCGAGCCGGCGCAAGGCGCCCGCGCACTGTGCCTGCGTGAGCGGCATGCCGATGACCTTGTTCGCGCGCGCCACGCGCAACATCACCGGTTTGGCCACCGGCAGGTTGACCACGTGGTCGTCCATTGGCCCGACCTGACCGCCGCAGATCTCGAGCACCAGTTGCGTGATGCGTTCGATGTGCTCGACAGTGGTCGATGGGTCCACGCCGCGCTCGAAACGGTGCCCGGCGTCGGTGGAGAAGTTGTAGCGGCGTGAGCGGCCGGCAATCGCTTTGGGCCACCAGAACGCGGCCTCGATGTAGATGTTCTGCGTGTCGTCGGACACGGCGGTCGCGTCGCCGCCCATGATGCCGGCCAGCGACTCCACAGCCTGGTCATCAGCAATCACGCCCACAGACGAGTCGACCGTGACGGTGTTGCCGTTGAGCAGTTTGAGGGTCTCTCCCTCGCGACCCCAGCGCACCTGCAGTCCGCCGTGGATCTTGTCGAGGTCGAAGATGTGCGACGGACGACCGAGTTCGAACATCACATAGTTGGAAATGTCCACCAGGGGCGTCACGCTGCGCTGACCGCATCGCGCCAGACGATCGACCATCCACGCTGGCGTGGCGGCGCGGGTGTTCACGCCACGCACGATGCGGCCGGTGAAGCGACCGCACAAATCGGGCGCTTGCACCTGCACCGGCAAGCGGTCCTGCAACGACACCGTTGCGGCGGGAAACGTCGGCTCGACCAAGGGCGAACCCGTGAGCGCCGACACTTCGCGCGCGATGCCGTACACGCTCAGGCAATGCGCAAGGTTGGGCGTCAGCTTGAGGGTGAACAGCATGTCGTCGAGCAGCAGCTGTTCGCGGATGTCGCGACCCGGCACCGCATCGGCGGGCAACTCCAGCAACCCCCCGTGGTCTTCACTCAGCTTGAGTTCGCGCGCGGAGCACAGCATGCCCTGGCTCTCCACGCCGCGCAGTTGGCCCAGATTGATCAGGAACGGCTTGCCGTCTTCACCCGGCGGCAACTCGGCGCCCACCAAAGCGCACGGGACCTTGATGCCCACGCGCGCATTGGGCGCACCGCACACGATGTTGAGCAGCCTGCCCTGCCCCACGTCCACCTGACACACCCGCAAGCGGTCGGCATTCGGGTGTTGCTCGGCGGACTTGATTTCGCCCACCACGATCTTGGAGAACGGCGGTGCCACAGGCTGCAGCTCTTCCACTTCCAGACCGGCCATGGTCAGGGTGTCGGCCAGTTGCTGGCTGGTCAGGGGCGGATTGCAGAAGGCACGAAGCCAGGATTCTGGGAATTGCATGTCGGTGTCTTTGCGCGAGGGATCAACGGAATTGCGACAGGAAGCGGACGTCGCCGTCAAAGAACAGGCGCAGGTCGTTCACGCCGTAGCGCAACATGGTCAGGCGGTCCGGGCCCATGCCGAAGGCAAAGCCGATGTACTTCTCGGGGTCCAGGCCCATGTTGCGCACCACGTTCGGGTGCACCTGGCCGGAGCCCGCCACTTCCAGCCAGCGGCCGGCCAGCGGTCCGCTCTGGAACTGGATGTCGATCTCTGCGCTGGGCTCAGTGAACGGGAAAAAGCTCGGGCGAAAGCGCAGCACGAGATCGTCCGATTCGAAGAAGGTGCGGCAGAAATCGGTGAAGACGAACTTCAGGTCCTTGAAGCTCACGTTCTCGCCCACCCACAGGCCTTCGCACTGGTGGAACATGGGCGAGTGTGTGGCGTCGCTGTCCACACGGTAGGTACGGCCGGGCGCGATCACGCGAATCTCGGGCATGGGTTGACCCGCATCCAGCGCAGCTCGGTGGCGCTTGACGTGTTGC
The DNA here is from genome assembly GCF_001713375.1 of Hydrogenophaga sp. RAC07. Classification (NCBI taxonomy): domain Bacteria; kingdom Pseudomonadati; phylum Pseudomonadota; class Betaproteobacteria; order Burkholderiales; family Comamonadaceae; genus Hydrogenophaga; species Hydrogenophaga sp. RAC07. The sequence continues at coordinate 1,536,374 of NZ_CP016449.1, read as the reverse complement.
ACCGCATGGCGGATCTGCATCGGGCTGGTGTGGGTGCGCAGCAGGTTGGGCGCTTTTTCGCTGCCGCCTTCGACGTAAAACGTGTCGTGCATCGAACGCGCCGGGTGGTCCTCGGGCGTGTTCAGCGCGGTGAAGTTGAACCAGTCGGACTCGATTTCGGGGCCCTCGGCCACTTCAAAACCCATGGAGCCGAAGATGGCCTCGATGCGCTCCAGCGTGAGGCTCACCGGGTGAAGACCACCCTGCCCGCGCTGACGACCTGGCAAGGTCACATCCAGCGCCTCGGCCTTGAGCTGGATCTGCAACTCGGCATCGGCCAACGCCTGACGGCGCTCGGTCAGCGCGGCTTCAATCGCCTGCTTCGCCAGGTTGATCGCAGCGCCACGGGTCTTCTTCTCGTCAACAGGCAGCGCGGCCATGCCCTTCATCAGCTCGGTGATACGGCCGGCCTTGCCCAGGTACTGGGCCTTGGCATTTTCCAGATCGGCCGGGGTGGTGGCCTGCGCAAAGCCTGCGCGGGCGCTGTCGACCAGTGCGTCCAACTCGTTCATGTGTGTACTTGAATCGTTGCCAATGAAAAAAGGGGTTGAAGCCAGCGAGGGAATTCCCCTCAAGCCTCAACCCCTTTGAGCGACCGGAGATCACCGCTGTGAAGCGGTGTCCCTGTCGTGAATCAAGCGGCCAGCTTGGCTTTGACTTGCTCCACGATGCTGCCAAAGGCAGCCGGGTCGTTCACGGCCAGATCGGCCAGAACCTTGCGGTCGATTTCGATCGAAGCTTTCTTCAGACCGTTGGCGAACTGGCTGTACGTCATGCCGCATGCGCGAGCACCGGCGTTGATACGGGCAATCCACAACTGACGGAAGACGCGCTTCTTGGTGCGGCGATCGCGGTAGGCGTATTGCCCCGCCTTCATCACCGCCTGTTTGGCGATGCGGAAGACGTTACCGCGGCGGCCGCGGAAACCTTTGGCCAGAGCCAGTACTTTTTTGTGTCGGGCACGAGCCGTGACACCACGTTTGACGCGAGGCATGTGTGTTCTCCTGTTCGTCGTTGATCAAATACCCATGCCGGGCAGCATCTGCGCCATGTGACCCATGTTGGTCTCATGCACAGTGACTGCTCCACGCAGGTGGCGCTTGGTCTTGGTGGACTTCTTGGTCAAGATGTGACGTTTGAAGGCTTGGCCGCGCTTGACGGTGCCACCGGGACGAACGCGAAAACGCTTCTTCGCGCTGCTCTTGGTCTTCATTTTGGGCATCTTCATGCTCCTTTTCGTTTGTGCTCGTGAGGCGCTGCGAACCTTCCGCAGACTTGTTGGCCCCGAGCCACTTTTCATGGAAGACCTTTCGGACTTCCGGTTCGGCGTCCGGCTTTTCAGCCAGCGCCTCGGACCGGCAGGAGACTACCCTGCCTGTCCAATGCTGTTCTTCTGGTCAGCGGCCTTCAGGCTGCCGTTTTTCCTGTCTCAGGCACTGCCGCCGCTTCGGCGGGTTTCGCCGCGCCGCCACCGGTCTTCTTGCGACCGGGCGCGATCATCATGATCATCTGGCGGCCTTCCAGCTTGGGAAACTGCTCCACGATGATCGAATCGGCCAACTCGTCACGGATGCGGTTCAACAGGGCCAGACCCAGATCCTGGTGGGTGATCTCACGACCGCGGAACCGCAGCGTGATCTTGCACTTGTCACCATCGTCCAGGAAGCGCCGGATGTTGCGCATCTTGATGTTGTAGTCGCCATCGTCGGTGCCGGGCCGGAATTTGATTTCCTTGATCTCGATGACCGTCTGCTTGGCTTTGGCTTCCGCCGCCTTCTTCTGCTCCTGGTACTTGAACTTGCCGTAGTCCATCAGGCGACACACGGGAGGCACGGCCGTGGCCGCGATCTCAACCAGGTCCACGTCCAGTTCACCGGCCATGCGCAGCGCTTCAGACAGACTGACGATGCCGAGCGGCTCGTTTTCCGGGCCGTTGAGGCGAACCTCGGGAGCCATGATTTCACGGTTCAGTCGGTGTGCACGCTCTTCACGTTGGCGGCGGTCGCGAAAGTTGGTAGCTATGGTGGTTTCCTTGATGTGGGCAGTTCAGGCGACAGGGCGGCCCCTCGGCCGCCCGCATGCACATGAGGTGCGCCACGGCAGCAAGGGCATCAACCTGGATGTTTGAAATCAAACCTTGGATGAAACGTCTGCCGCAATGAGTTTGGAAAAGGCTTCCAGCGGCATGACACCGAGGTCTTTGTTACCCCGAGCCCGCACAGCCACGGCGCCAGCTTCTTTCTCTTTGTCGCCCACGACAACGATGAAAGGCAGCTTTTGCAACGCGTGCTCTCGTATTTTATACGTAATTTTCTCGTTGCGCAGGTCGGTTATGACCCTAAGCCCTTGATTTTGCAATGATTTCGCGATTTCCCGACAGTAATCGGCCTGCGCGTCGGTGATGTTGAGCACCGCCACCTGCACCGGAGCGAGCCATGTGGGCAGCGCGCCGGCGTGTTCTTCGATCAGGATGCCGATGAATCGCTCCAGGCTGCCGACGATGGCACGGTGCAGCATCACAGGGCGGTGACGGGCGCCGTCTTCACCCACGTATTCGGCGTCCAGCCTTTCGGGCATGGAGAAATCGACCTGCATGGTGCCGCACTGCCACTGACGACCGATTGCGTCCTTCAGCGTGTATTCGATCTTCGGGCCGTAGAACGCACCGTCGCCCGGGGAGATCTCGAATTCGCAGCCCGAAGCGCGCAAGCTTTCCATGAGCGCGTGCTCGGCTTTGTCCCACACTTCGTCGGAGCCAATGCGCGCTTCTGGCCGCGTGGCGACCTTGTAGATGATGTTCTTGAAGCCGAAGTCGGCGTAGACCTTCTGCAGCAGCGCCGTGTAGGCCAGGCACTCGGGCAGGATCTGCTCTTCGGTGCAGAAGATGTGGCCATCGTCTTGCGTGAAACCGCGCACACGCATGATGCCGTGCAGGCCACCGCTGGGCTCGTTGCGGTGGCACTGGCCGAATTCACCGTAGCGCAGCGGCAGGTCGCGGTAGCTCTTGATGCCCTGCTTGTAGATCAGGATATGACCCGGGCAGTTCATGGGCTTCAAGGCATAGTCGCGCTTTTCACTCTCGGTGGTGAACATGTTGTCGCGGTACTTGTCCCAGTGGCCGGTCTTCTCCCACAGCGACTTGTCGATGATCTGCGGGCCTTTGACCTCCTGGTAGCCGTTGTCGCGGTAGACGCGGCGCATGTACTGCTCCACCTCCTGCCACAGCGTCCAACCCTTGGGGTGCCAGAACACCAGGCCCGGCGCGTGTTCGTCGATGTGGAACAGGTCGAGTTCGCGACCGAGCTTGCGGTGGTCGCGCTTCTCGGCCTCTTCGATCATGGTCAGGTGCTGCTGGAGCTCGTCCTTGGTGGCCCAGGCCGTGCCGTAGATGCGTTGCAGCATCTCGTTGCGGTGGTCACCGCGCCAGTAGGCGCCAGCCACCTTCATGAGCTTGAAGTGCTTGAGCTTGCCAGTGCTGGGCACGTGCGGGCCGCGGCACAGGTCTTCAAAGGCGCCTTCGCGGTAGAGCGACACGTCTTCATTGCTCGGGATGCTGGCGATGATCTCAGCCTTGTAGTGCTCGCCCATGCCCTTGAAATGCGCCACTGCCTCGTCGCGCGGCAACACGCGGCGCACCACGGGCTCGTCCTTGTTGGCCAGCTCGGTCATGCGCTTCTCGATGGCCACCAGGTCGTCGGGCGTGAAAGGTCGCTTGTACGAGAAGTCGTAGAAGAAACCGTGCTCGATCACCGGGCCGATGGTCACCTGCGCGTCCGGGAACAGCTCTTTCACCGCATAGGCGAGCAAGTGGGCTGTGGAGTGGCGGATGACTTCCAGACCATCGGCGTCCTTGGCGGTGACGATGGACAGCGGGCTGTCCTGCGTGATGAGGAAACTGGTGTCGACCACCTTGCCGTCAATCTTGCCAGCCAGTGCGGCCTTGGCCAGACCGCTGCCGATCGAAGCGGCCACCTCGGCCACGGTGACCGGGCCGGGAAATTCGCGTTGGGAACCGTCGGGGAGCGTGATGTGCAACATGGGGTGGTCCAGAAAACAAAAAAGCGCGGCAGGGGCCGCGCTGGTGGGGGTCGAAAGGGAATCGGGCAGGCGCGAACTGCAGGCCTTAGAAGGCCGGGAGGGTGATCTCCTGAGTTCGCGGTGTCATAACCAGATTGCCTTTCTCGCTCTTGCTGATTCAAAGAGCACAAATTTTCCCACAAAAAAGCCCGGGACTGGCCCGGGCTCCTTGTCTCCTCCAACCGCTCTGTGGCGGACTCGGGGATCTCAGTGGAACTGCTCTTCTTCGGTCGAGCCGGTCAGGGCCTTCACGCTGGAGGAGCCGCCCTGGATCACGGTGGTCACGTCGTCGAAGTAACCGGCGCCCACTTCCTGCTGGTGCGACACGAAGGTGTAGCCCTTGTCGCGTGCGGCGAACTCGGGTTCCTGCACCATGTTGACGTAGTGCTTCATGCCTTCGCCGCGGGCGTAGGCGTGGGCGAACTGGAAGGTGTTGAACCAGTTGATGTGGATGCCGGCCAGGGTGATGAACTGGTACTTGTAGCCCAGTGCGGCCAGGTCTTCCTGGAACGAGGCGATCTGCTTGTCGTTGAGGTTTTTCTTCCAGTTGAACGACGGCGAGCAGTTGTACGACAGCAACTTGCCAGGGCAAGCAGCTTGCACGGCTTGTGCGAACTCGCGGGCAAAGCCGATGTCGGGCACGCCGGTTTCGCACCACACCAGATCGGCGTAGGGCGCGTAGGCGATGCCGCGGCTGATGGCTTGCTCGAGGCCGTTCTTGACGCGGTAGAAACCTTCTTGCGTGCGCTCACCGGTCAGGAAAGGCTTGTCGTTGGCATCGTGGTCGCTGGTGATCAGGTTGGCGGCTTCGGCGTCGGTGCGGGCCAGCACGATGGTGGAAACACCCATCACGTCGGCGGCGAATCGCGCGGCGATCAGCTTCTCGCAGGCCTCTTGCGTAGGCACGAGCACCTTGCCACCCATGTGGCCACATTTCTTCACGGCGGCCAGCTGGTCTTCGAAGTGCACGCCGGCAGCACCGGCGGCGATCATGTTCTTCATCAGCTCGAACGCGTTGAGCACGCCGCCGAAACCGGCTTCGGCGTCGGCCACGATGGGCAGGAAGTAGTCGATGAATTCCGGGCTGCCCGGCTCGATGCCGCGGCCCCACTGGATTTCATCAGCGCGCTTGAAGGTGTTGTTGATGCGGCGAACCATGGTGGGCACCGAGTCGTAGGCGTAGAGCGACTGGTCGGGGTACATAGTCTCGGAGGTGTTGCCGTCAGCGGCCACTTGCCAGCCCGACAGGTACACGGCTTCCAGACCCGCCTTGGCCTGCTGCATGGCCTGGCCGGCGGAGATGGCACCAAAGGCGTTGACATAGCCCTTCTTGGAGCCGCCATTGACCTTGTCCCACAGCTTCTCGGCACCGCGCTTGGCCAGCGTGTGTTCGATGTTCATGCTGCCGCGCAGACGCACGACGTCGGCCGCGGAGTAGCCGCGCTTCACGCCCTTCCAGCGTGGGTTGGTGGCCCAGTCTTTTTCCAGGGCTTCGATTTGCTGCTGGCGGCTCAGTTGCTCGGTCAGGGATTGAGGCATGGGGATACTCCGTGAGGTTGATGGAACAGGGTTGGCTTCGGGTTGGAGCAAGTTCGCTTGCAAAGCCGCAGCCAGTGCCTTGACTTTAAGTCTTATAGAAGACTTTTAGAAGCTCTTATGTCTTATATAAGAGAAAAGATTTTTCCTTGTTTATCAAAGACATCTTTGCCTGCTTTCTCAATGCAAAATTCTTTTTCTTGTATCAAGAAATTTTTCTGCACCGCAGCATTCTATGATTTCGTATTGCGGAATCACGTGACCTCATTCCGAAAAGTGAAGGCGCCGAGCCTTGGGGCATGATCCAGCCCACTTTCGAACCGGCCGATCTTGTGAATCCCATCCCTCCCCTGAACCGCTGGTGGGCTTATGCCTGCCTCGCATTGAGCATGTCCCTTGTAGGCAGCTACGTGGCCCTGTCCAAGCCGCTGGTGCTCGTGTTTCCCATCTTCCTGCTGGCCTGGTTGCGCTTCGGCATTGGTGGGCTGGCCATGTTGCGCTGGCTCAAGAAGCCGCCGGGCGAACCGCCGATCACGCCGCACACCCGCGGGTTGCTGTTCCTCGAATCCTTCCTGGGCAACTTCCTGTTCTCCATCTGCATGCTGTTTGGCGTGAGCATGACCACGGCGGTGGCGGCCGGCGTGGTCATGTCGTCGATTCCGGCGGTGGTGGCCGTGCTGAGCTGGATCTTTTTGCGCGAACGCATCGGCTGGCGCAGCGCGGCCGGCATCGCGTGTGCGGCGCTCGGCATCGGCCTGTTTTCGCTGCAGAAGGTCGACACCGGCGTGGCGGTGGACAGCAGTGGTCCGCTGGGCATCAGCCGCGCGCTGCTGGGCAATCTGCTGGTGTTCGCGGCGGTGGTGTGCGAGGCCTCCTACGTGGTGATCGGCAAGCGCCTCACCGAAGGCCTTGGACCCAAACGCATCTCGGCCATCATCAATCTGTGGGGCTTTGCGCTGGTCACGCCGTTCGGGCTGTGGGCCGCATGGTCGTTCGATTTCGGCACGGTGAGCTTGCCGATCTGGACGCTGCTGGTGTTCTACGCGCTGGCGGCCAGTGTGTGGACCGTGTGGCTGTGGATGACCGGTTTGAAGACGGTCCCGGCCTCCCAGGCCGGGGTGTTCACGGTGATGCTGCCGGTGAGCGCGGCGGCCATCGGTGTGCTGTTCATGGGCGAGCGCCTGACAAGCTTGCAGGTGGTTGCTTTCGGCATCGCGCTGCTCGGGCTCGTGCTGGCCACCCTGCCCCAGCGTCGCCCCGCTCAAGCCTGATTCAAAGGCACCAGAGACCGGTGGGCTGTGTGATGCCCATCCACAAGGCCCAGCCGGACGTGGCGGCCAACGCCAGGCCGGCCAGACGAATGCCCCAGGAGCCGGAGCGCGCGCCGTTCAGGCGCAGCAGCAGCCAGGGCGCGGCGGTCAAGGAGATCGATGTGCCGATGGAGAACAGCGCCATGATCGCCGCGCCCTCCAGCGCGTTGGCCGAGAGTGACGCCACCAGCAGAGCCGAATAGAGCAAACCGCAAGGCATGAGCGCCCATGCCACGCCCAGCACCACCGGCGCGCGCTGACCCATGGAGGTCAGCACCGGGCGCGCCTTGCGCCAGATGTTCTGACCCAGGGTCTCGATCCAGGCGGGCTGGCGTGCGCGCCAGATCAGCACCACACCCAGCAACAATGCGGCCACGTGGAACGAGGTCCACACCGGGCGGATCGCCGTGGTGTTGGTGCCCAGCCAGGCCAGCCCTTGCACCGAGCCTGCGGCAAACGCACCGAACAAAGCGTAGCCGACCATGCGGCTGAGCTGGAAGGTCCACAAGGCCTGGGTGCTGCGCGCACCCGCAGCGCGGCTGATGCCGGCGCACGCGGCACCGCACATGGCCACGCAGTGGGGACCACCCACCACGCCCATGAACAAGGCCGTGATCGCCATCGAGGTCTGCATGGATCAGATGATCTTCGAAAACCGCGCCCGATCCATGTCCACCTGCAGATTCTTGTCGAACACCATGGCGATCGCCCGCACCAGGTACCAACCGGCCTCGGTGACCTGCACGCCCGTGGCGTCCAGACGCACCAGCCCGTGCTCGGCCAGGCCCGCCAGCACTTCAAGCTCTCGCGCAAAGTGCTTCCGGAAGTTGATCAGGTGTCCGAGTTCGATCGACTCGAACTGCAGCTCGCCCTGGCACATCAGGGACATGATCACCGCGCGGCGCAACAGATCGTCGCGCGTGAGCGCCAGGCCACGCACGATGGGCAGGCGGCCCTGGTCGAGCATGTCCCGGTACTCCTCCAGCGTCTTGGCGTTCTGGCTGTAGGTGGCGCCGATGCGGCCGATGGCGGAGACGCCGAGCGCGATCAGGTCGCAGTCGGGCTGGGTGCTGTAGCCCTGGAAGTTGCGGTGCAGCCGGCCCTGGCGCTTGGCCACGGCCAGCGCGTCGGTGGGCAGTGCAAAGTGGTCCATGCCCACGTACACGTAGCCGGCGTCCTGCAGGGCGTCGAGTGAGGCCGAAAGCATGGACAGTTTGGCGCCGCCGCTGGGCAGTTCGGCGGCAATGATGCGCCGCTGCGGCTTGAAGCGCGACGGCAAGTGGGCGTAGGCGTAGAGCGCAATGCGGTCGGGCCGCAGGTCGTTGACCTGGGCGAGCGTGCGCGCAAACGACTCGGGCGTCTGCAGCGGCAGGCCGTAGATCAGGTCCACGTTGATGGACTCGAAGCCGATGCGCCGCGCGGCGGCCACCAGCGCAAACACCTGCTCGGCGGGCTGGATGCGGTGCACCGCCTTCTGCACCGTGGGATCGAAGTCCTGCACACCGAAACTCAGGCGGTTGAAGCCCAAGCGCGCCAGCGTGCGCAGGCGCTCTTCGGTCACGGTGCGCGGGTCCACCTCGATCGAATATTCGCCGCCGGGCACCAGCGTGAAGTGCGAGCGCAGCATGCTCATGAGGTCTTCGAGTTCGGCGTCCGACAGGAAAGTCGGCGTGCCGCCACCCAGGTGCAACTGCGACACGTGTTGCCCGGGGCCCACGTGCGCCACCTGCAACTCGACCTCCAGCGCCAGGTAGCGCAAGTACTCGGCCGCGCGGTCGTGGTGCTTGGTGATCACCTTGTTGCAGGCGCAGTAGTAACAGACCGATTCGCAAAAAGGTATGTGCACGTAGAGCGAGAGCGGCAACGCCATGGAGCCCGCCTTGCGCTGCTCCAGCGCCTGGACGTAGTCGTCCTCGGTGAAGGCTTCAACGAACCGGTCGGCTGTGGGGTACGAGGTGTAGCGCGGTCCGGGAATGTCGAAACGGCGCAGCAGATCGTCGGAAATGGTGTGGCTCAAGGGGTGTCTCCCAATCTAGGGAGCCACTGTGCAACAGGCCCCGCGCGCGGGCCTTGATCTTCATCAAGCAGCGCAGCATGATCCGCAAGACACCACCATCGACTCCCCACGGGGGTATGCTGTGGCCTGTCACACATTCCCCGGATTCTGTATGGATGCCCACACGATCAAAGTTGCCTGCTCCAGCTGCAACCTTCGCGAACTCTGCCTGCCCATGGGTTTGAACGCGGACGAGATGGTCAAGCTGGACCGCGTGATCTCCACCCGCAAGCGCATCAAGCGTGGTCAGGCGTTGTTCAACGTGGGCGACAAGTTCACGTCGCTCTATGCCGTGCGCTCGGGCTTCTTCAAGACCTGTGTGACCACGGCCGATGGCCGCGACCAGGTGACGGGCTTCCAGATGACGGGCGAAATCATCGGCATGGACGGCATCGTGAGCGACCACCATTCCTGCGACGCCGTGGCACTGGAAGACGCCGAGGTCTGCATCATGCCGTTCGACCAGGTGGAAGAGCTTTCGCGCGAGTTCACCACGCTGCAGCACCACGTGCACAAGATCCTGAGCCGCGAGATCGTGCGCGACCACAGCGTGATGCTGCTGCTGGGCAGCATGCGGGCCGAAGAGCGGCTGGCTGCCTTTCTGCTGAACCTGGTGCAGCGCCTGCATGCGCGCGGCTTCTCGCAGTCCGAATTTGTTCTGCGCATGACGCGCGAAGAGATCGGCAGCTATTTGGGCATGAAGCTGGAGACCGTGAGCCGCACGTTCTCGAAGTTCGCCGAGGACGGCATCATCGACGTGAAGCAGCGCCACGTTCACATCAAGAACGTGGAAGCACTGCGCCAGATCGTCAATCCTCAAACGTGCATTTGAGGCCCCCACGCTCCGCCGCTGCGCGGGTCGCTGCCCCCCGAGGGGGCTGATCCGGCTTGGGGCGGCCCGGCGCCGGATCGCGCACCCCGCTCCCCGCTCCCCGCTACGCCGCTCAGAGCTCGGACGGCGGCAGGCTCAGCAGCGTGGTGAGCGCACTCGACGCCATCGTCAGCGCCCAGAACACAAAAAACGCCAGTGTGTAGACCGCCTCGCGCGACAGCGCCAGCGGAGCGCCAAACCAGTGCAGGTCGCTCGGGTCGACCAGCGCAAACACCACCATCTCGAGCACGGCCGCCACCAGAAAGGCGGGCCAGGCAATCACCATCAGGCGTTTTCCCCACATCGGCTGGTCTCCCCCTTGTTGTGATGGCCAATCACTCGGCCGGAATCACCGGTGAAGCCGCGTTGTTGCGCGCCTGGTGGGCCGGTTGCAGCTTGGCCAGCGCGTCGATGCGCGCCTGACCCTGCAGCGCATGGGCGGCCTTGTAGTCGCGCTGGTAGTCGGCCTTGTTGAGCACCGGATCGGCCCCGTTGATGGCGAAGAAGGCGGCCGTGAGGCTGGCCGCCACGCCCACCAGCGGCGCGCCCACCACCAGCCACATCTGTGGCGTTCGCCACCAGGCGGCTGCAGTGTCGGGTGAAGTTTTGTTTGAACTCATGGGAATCTCCTGAAATACGGCGGGTTCAGCGCGGCACGAGGAAGGCGGCCTTCTCGGTCACGCGGGCCACCTCGTCGCCGGTGGAACGGATCTCGAACTGGATCGGGTGCGAGCCGGTGGACGCGGTGCCGGGCGGGATCTGCACCCGCACCGCAGCCGATCGCACCTCGGTGGGCAACACCTCGACCTCGGTGACCGGATCGAGCGTGATGCCTGGCAGACCCGAGACGCTGATGGCATAACGCTGCGTCTCCTCGGTCGCGTTCATGATCTGCAGTCGGTACACGTTCTCGATGCGGCCCTGCTCCACCATGCGCGCCATGGAGCCGCGGTCTCGCATCACGTCCACGCGCAGCGGCGTTCGCATGTAGAGGCTCACGCCCACCGCTGTCGTGATGGTGAGCAGAATCGCCGAATACACCAGCACACGCGGACGCATGGCGCGCTTGAGCATCTGTTTCGTGTCCCAGCCCTGCTGCATGCCGTTCTGCGTCGAGAACTTGATGAGGCCGCGCGGGTAGCCCACCTTGTCCATCACGTCGTCGCACACGTCCACGCAGGCCGCGCAACCGATGCACTCGTACTGAAGACCTTTGCGGATGTCGATGCCGGTGGGGCAGACCTGCACGCACATGGTGCAGTCGATGCAGGAGCCCAGCCCCAGCGCCACCGGGTCGGCCTTTTTGGAGCGCGGGCCACGTGGTTCGCCGCGCTTCTCGTCGTAGGTCACGATCATCGTGTCCTTGTCGAACATGGCGCTCTGGAACCGCGCATACGGGCACATGTACTTGCACACCTGCTCGCGCAGAAAGCCGGCGTTGCCATACGTGGCGAAGCCGTAGAAGAACACCCAGAAGGTCTGCCAGGGGCCGAGCGACGCGGCCAGCGAGAGCGCAGCCAGTTCGCGGATGGGTGTGAAGTAGCCGACGAAGGTGAAGCCGGTCCAGAGCGCAAATGCAATCCACAGTACCTGCTTGAGTACCCGCTTGCCGAGCTTGGCGGCCGACATGTTGGCCGCGTCCAGCCGCAGGCGGGCCGAGCGGTCGCCCTCGACCTTCTTCTCGATCCACAGGAAGATTTCGGTGTAGACCGTTTGCGGGCAGGCAAAGCCGCACCACAGACGCCCGGCCACCGCGGTGAACAGGAACAGCGACAGCGCCGAAATGACCAGCAGACCCGTGAGGTAGATGAAGTCCTGCGGGTACAGCACCAGGCTGAAGATGTAGAAGCGGCGAACTTCGAGATCGAACAGCACCGCCTGGCGTGCGTTCCACTCCAGCCAGGGCAGACCGTAAAAGACGATCTGCGTGATCCACACCATGAGCCAGCGCCAGTTGGAGAACACGCCCGAAACCGAGCGCGGGTGGATCTTCTGGCTGGCCGCGTACAGCGACACCATCGCTTCATCGTCCACTGCGGCGGGCACGATGGGGATGACGGTGGCGGAGGGCTTGGTGGTGGACACGGGTGGTTTCAAACGGACTCAGTTCGCCGCGGCCGCGGGTTTGTTCGACATTCCCCAGACATACGCGGTCAACACGTGGATCTGGTCGGCGTTGAGTTTGCCCGCCTGTGCCGGCATCTGGTTGGTGATGCCGTTGGTCACGGCGCGCACGATGGCCTCTTCACCCCAGCCGTGCAGCCAGATGCCGTCGGTGAGGTTGGGCGCACCCAGTGCGGTGTTGCCTTTGCCGTCCGCACCGTGGCAAGCGGCGCAGACCGCGAACTTGGTGCGACCGAGCGCAGCGCGAATCGAGTCGTGCGGCGTGGCCGAGAGGCTGAGCACATAGTGCGCCACGTTGCGCACGTCATCCGGCGTGCCCACAGCGGCGGCCAGCGGCGGCATCATGCCGATGCGTCCTTGCGTCAGCGTGGTCTTGATCGCGGCCGGTTCGCCGCCATGCAGCCAGTCGCCGTCGGTGAGGTTTGGGAAGGTGCGGGCACCGCGGGCGTCCGAACCGTGGCACTGTGCGCAGTTGTTCATGTACAGCCGCTCACCCACCGCCATGGCGGGTGCGTCACCTGCGAGTTGTTCGGGCGAGAGACCGTTGAAGCGGGCGTAGATGGGCGCAATGTCTTGCTGCATCTTGTCCACCTCGGCCTGGTGCTGACCTTGCGAAGACCAGCCCAGAACGCCTTCGTATTTGCCGAAAGTCGGGTACAGCACACCGTAAACGAGCGCGAAGATCACGGTGATGATGAACAGGTACACCCACCAGCGTGGCAGCGGGTTGTTCATCTCCTGCAAGTCTTCGTCCCACACATGACCGGTGGTGTTGTCGGCGCGTGCCTTGACCTTGGTGGTGCCACTGATCCAGAGCAGGACCGCGCAGGCCAGGATGCTGACCAGGGTCAGCCCGGCCACGTACCAGGACCAGAATTCGCTGGTGAAATCACTCATGATGTTTCTCTTGTTCTGACAGGTTCGCGGGGTTCACTCGTCCTGGAAGGGCAACTGGGCCGCTTCCTCGAAGCGGTCCTTGTTGCGCTTGGACCAAGCCCAGGCCACGATGCCCAGGAAGGTCAGCAGGCTGACCAGGGTGACGATGCTGCGCAGGTCGTTGATGTCCATGGTGTCCTCCGTGGGTTCACTTGATCGCGGTGCCGAGCACCTGCAGGTAGGCCACCAGCGCGTCGAGCTCGGTCTTGCCCTTCACGTCGGCGGGGGCCGCTGCGATCTCTTCATCGGTGTAGGGCGCGCCCAGGGTGCGCAGCACCTCCATGCGCCGCGGCACACTGCCCTCGTTCACGGTTTTCTTTTCCAGCCATGGGTAGGCCGGCATGTTCGACTCGGGCACCAGGTCTCGCGGGTTGGTCAGGTGCACGCGGTGCCATTCGTCGCTGTAGCGTCCGCCCACCCGGTGCAGGTCGGGCCCGGTGCGCTTGCTGCCCCACTGGAAGGGCCGGTCGTACACGAACTCACCGGCCAGCGAATAGTGGCCATAGCGCAGCGTCTCGGCCTGCAGCGGCCGGATCATTTGCGAGTGGCAGTTGTAGCAACCCTCGCGCACGTAAATGTCGCGTCCGACGATCTGCAGCGCGGTGTAGGGCTTGAGGCCCTCCACCGGCTGGGTGGTGGACTTCTGGAAAAACAGCGGAACAATCTCCACCAGTCCACCGACCGCGATCACCAGCACGATGAGCACAATCATCAGAAAGTTGTTGGTCTCGATCCGCTCGTGCGTGAAACCCTGGGGCTTGTCTTGGTTGGCCATGTTGTTGTCCTCAGGCGTGGGCAGGGTTGATGGCGGGAATGCGCACTTCGGGCACCTGGCCGTTCCTGACCGTCATGAAGGTGTTCCATGCCATGACCAGCATGCCGCCGAGGTACAGCAGGCCACCGAGCAGGCGGATCACGTAGAAGGGATAGGTGGCCTTGACGGACTCCACGAAGGTGTAGGTCAGGCTGCCGTCGGGGTTGATCGAGCGCCACATCAGGCCCTGCATCACACCGGCAATCCACATGGCCGCGATGTAGAGCACGATGCCGATGGTGGCGACCCAGAAGTGGATCTCGATGGCGGGCACCGAGTACATCTTCTTCTGGCCATAGAGGCGCGGGATCAGGTAGTACATGGATCCCATGGTCACCAGACCCACCCAGCCCAGGGCGCCGCTGTGCACATGGCCCACGGTCCAGTCGGTGTAGTGGCTCAGGGCATTGACCGTCTTGATCGACATCATCGGACCTTCGAAGGTCGACATGCCGTAGAACGAGAGCGAGACGATCAGGAATCGCAGGATCGGGTCGTCGCGCAGTTTGTGCCAGGCGCCCGAGAGCGTCATGATGCCGTTGATCATGCCGCCCCAGCTGGGCGCGAGCAGGATGAGCGAGAACACCATGCCCACCGATTGTGTCCAGTCGGGCAGGGCGGTGTAGTGCAGGTGGTGCGGGCCGGCCCACATGTAGGTGAAGATCAGCGCCCAGAAGTGCACGATCGACAGGCGATACGAATACACGGGGCGCTCGGCCTGCTTGGGAATGAAGTAATACATCATCCCGAGGAAGCCGGCGGTGAGGAAGAAGCCCACCGCGTTGTGGCCGTACCACCACTGCACCATGGCGTCCTGCACACCGGCATAAGCGGAGTAAGACTTGAAGCCGTCCACCGGCAGTGCCGCGCTGTTGACGATGTGCAGCATGGCCACGGCCAGGATGAAAGCACCGAAGAACCAGTTGGCCACGTAGATGTGGCGCACCTTGCGTTTGCCGATGGTGCCGAAGAACACCACCGCGTAGGCCACCCAGACCACCGCGATCAGCAGGTCGATCGGCCACTCGAGTTCGGCGTATTCCTTGCCCGAGGTGAGACCCAGCGGCAGCGTGATGGCCGCCAGCACGATCACCAGTTGCCAGCCCCAGAAGGTGAAGGCCGCCAGACCGTCGGAAAAGATCCGCGTCTGGCAGGTGCGTTGCACCACGTAGTAACTCGCGGCGAACAGGCCGCAACCACCGAAGGCGAAGATCACCGCGTTGGTGTGCAGCGGGCGCAAGCGCCCGTAAGACAACCATTCAATGCCCAGGTTGAGCTCGGGCCAGGTGAGCTGGGCGGCAATGATCACGCCCACCAGCATCCCCACCACCCCCCACACCACCGTCATGATGGTGAATTGCCGCACCACTTTGTCGTTGTAGACCGCCGATGGGCTGGCCTGGTTTGTCACGGACATACAGAACTCCTCGCAAATGTCACTCGTTGAAGTGTCTTGTGCGATGGAGCCCGGCGCCTTGACCTACATCAAGCGGACTCAATCGCTTTTGAGAATCCGCTCACCTTCGCGCTCGATGTTGTCGAACTGCCCCGACTGCAGCGCCCACCAGAACACGCCGATGATTCCGAACACGATCAGCACGGACAGGGGAATCAGCAGGTAGAGGATGTCCATGAAAGTCGGGCTCGCGAAGTGTTCCAGGAGGTCGAGGCCATGCTACGCCGATGCGGGCGCAGAAACCGGATTGATCGACGAGGAGGCTGGGGTCTTCCCCGCCAGGCGCAAGGCGTTGCCGATCACCAGCAGCGAGCTGCCCGCCATGCCCAGGCCGGCCAGCCAGGGCGGCATCCACCCCACCAGCGCCAGCGGCACGGCGACCACGTTGTAGGCGGCCGCCCAGATGAGGTTCTGCCGCACCACACGCAGCGTGGCCCGGGCCTGGGTGAGTGTGTGCACCACATCCATGACCTGCCCGCCCTGGATCACGTAGTCGGACTGGGCCTGCGCCAGTGGCGCGGCATGGCCGAGCGCAAACGAGGTGTCGGCGCGCGCGAGCACCGGTCCGTCGTTGAGCCCGTCGCCCACCATCGCGATGGTGAGACCCTGCGCCTGCAAGCGGGTGACCTCATCCAGCTTCTGTTCGGGCGTGGCACCGGCGATCACGTGGTCCACCCCCACCGCCTGCCCCACGGCTTCGGCGGCGCTTGCCCTGTCACCCGAGAGCAGCCAGGTGCGCACGCCCAGCGCACGCAGCGCAAGCACCGCCTCGCGCGCGTCGTCGCGCAGGCCTTCTTCCAGCGTGAAGCTGGCCATCCAGCCATGGTCGTCGCTCAGGTGCGCGCGCGGCGCGTCTTCAATCGCATCGGCCAGGGGCGCCCCGCAGAACGCGGCCGAGCCCAGCCGCACCCCGGTGCCGTCGGGCAGGCGTGCCTGCATGCCCTGCCC
Source organism: Hydrogenophaga sp. RAC07 (assembly GCF_001713375.1). Taxonomy (NCBI): domain Bacteria; kingdom Pseudomonadati; phylum Pseudomonadota; class Betaproteobacteria; order Burkholderiales; family Comamonadaceae; genus Hydrogenophaga; species Hydrogenophaga sp. RAC07. The sequence continues at coordinate 1,520,207 of NZ_CP016449.1, read as the reverse complement.
CGCCACCTCGCGCACATCCACCAGCTGCTGCCCTGTGGAATGCTGCGCCAGCGCACGGGACACCGGGTGGAGCGAGCCGGCGGCCAGTGCGCCGGCCAGGGCCAGCGCACGATCGCGGCCCACCCCGGCGCGCGTGGCGACTTCGCGCAACACCAGACGGTCGTGGGTGAGCGTGCCGGTCTTGTCGAACACCACCGCGTTGATGCCCGCCAGCACCTCGAAGGCCTGCAGCCGTCGCACCAGAACCCCGCGGCGCGCCAGCGCCCCGGCCGAACTGAGCATGGCCGCCGGCGTGGCCAGCGAGAGCGCACACGGGCAGGTGACGATGAGCACGGCCACCGCCACTGCGAGTGCGCGCGTGTGGTCGATCTGCCACCAGTACACCCCGGCCACCGCCGCTGCCAGCAACACCAGCAACAGAAACGGCGCCGCGATCCGGTCGGCCAGGATGGCCAGGCGGGGCTTCTCGGTGGAAGCCTGTTCCATCAGTTTGACGATCTGGGCAAAGCGCGTGTCGCGCCCCACCTGCATCACGCGCATGCGCACGGGACCACCCAGATTGAAGCTGCCCGCCACCACGCCCTGCCCTTGCTCGCGTGTGACCGGGCGCGATTCGCCGGTGAGCAGCGCCTCGTCCACCGTGGCGCGCTCGCTCAGCAGTTCACCGTCGGCCGCAAAGGCCTGGCCCGCCTGCACCCGAACCACGTCGCCCACCACCAGCCGGCGCACGGACACCGTCTCCAGGCCCTGGGCGGTCTCGCGTTCGCAGACCTCGGGGAGCCGGTTCATCAGACTGTCGAGCGCGCCTGCCGTGCGGTCGCGCGCCTTGAACTCGAGGTAGCGCCCGCCGAGCAGGAAAAACACGAACATGGTCAACGAGTCGAACCAGACCTCGGCACCCCAGGGTCCCGTGGGGTCGAAGGTCGCGGCCGAGCTCACCAGGAAAGTGACGAGGATGCCGATGGACACCGGCGTGTCCATGCCCACACGGCCGTGCTTGAGGTCGCGCCAGGCACTCTCGAAAAAGGGGCCGCTGGCAAAAAACACCACCGGCAGGCTGATCACCCAGCTGGCCCAGCGCAGCAACTGGTCGATGTCGGCCGGGATCTCGCCCGGCTCGGTCACATACGCCGGCCACGCGTACATCATCACCTGCATCATGCAGAAGCCCGCGACAAACAGGCGCCACAAACCCTGCCGTGTTTCGCGCAGTCGCTCGCTGATGCCCAGCGCCTGTTGCATGGGCAGCAGCCGGTAGCCACGCTCGCCCACCACCTGCGCCAGGCTCGACATGCGCGTGGCTGACGGGTCCCAGCGCAGCGTCAGCCGGCGTGTGGCCGCGTGCACCCGGGCCTGCTGCACGCCGGGCAGGCCTTGCAGGGCCGACTCCACCGTGTCGGCGCAGGCGGCGCAATACATGCCCTGCACCATCAATACCGATTCGGCGAGATCACCATCGGGCTGTTCAATGCGCTGGGTGAAGGTCTCCTGCTCCACCGGATCGTCGAGCACCGCAAAGTTGTCGGTGACGGTGAGCGGGCCCCGGTGGTCGCCCAGCCAGCTGGGGGCCGACGGTACGGAATCGGGGTCGGCAAGCGGGGGCCGCACCGGGAGCGTGGCAACGGCCTGGTTCATGGCTTGAGCGTAATCGGGGTCTTGCTTCATGGGCTTGATCCAAGTCAACCACAAGCCGGCCAGCTGCGCTACCCTGCGGGCTCGAACAACAACCTTGAAGGAGCAAGCCATGTACAAGCGCATTCTGGTCGCCACCGACGGATCCAAACTCTCGACGATGGCGGTGGAACACGCCATCAACCTGGCCGATCTCACCGGCGCCGAAGTCGTGGCCCTCAAGGTGGTGCCTCGTTATCCACAAACCTACTTTGAAGGCGGCGTGGCCCTGGCTGCCGCCGAGATTGCGCGGATCGAAGCGCAGTGGAACGAGGAAGCGCTGACGGCGGTGAACGCGGTGAAGTCGGCTGGGCAACTGCGCGAGGTCAAGGTCAAGCCGGTCACCGTGAAGTCGGACCTGATTGCCGAAGCCATCATCGCCACGGCCAAACGCAACAAGTGCGACCTCATCGTGATGGCATCGCACGGTCGCCGTGGCTTGAAGCGCCTGCTGCTGGGCAGCGAGACCCAACAGGTGCTGACGCACTCGCACACGCCGGTGCTGGTCCTGCGCTGACTTGACCCCGGTCTCACAGGGCGCAGAGGCCCGGTGTAGAGTGGCGCGCCACCACGCCCACCTTGCATGCCACCCTCATCCCACGCCGACCCGAAGTTCGTCACCGGCTCCACGCTCAGACACGTCATCGGAATGACCGCCACCGGCTCCATCGGGCTGGCGGCGGTTTTTTTCGTGGACGTGCTCAACCTGTTCTACATCTCGCAGCTGGGCGAAAAGGAGCTGGCCGCCGCCGTGGGCTACGCGGGTACGTTGCTGTTCTTCCTCACCTCCCTGGCCATCGGCCTGTCGATCGCGGCCACGGCGCTGGCTTCGCGTGCGCTGGGGCGCGGCGAGCGCGACGCGGCCAAGGTGATCGCAGGCGCTTCCCTCGTGCTCATGGCCGTGTTCATGGGCGGCGCGGTCGCCCTGGTGTACCCGTGGCTCGCCAGGCTGCTCGCCCTGCTCGGCGCCACGGGCGACACCGCCACACTGGCCCTGGGATTCACGCAATGGGTGTTGCCCTCGGCTGTGCCGCTGGGCCTGGGCATGTGCCTGGCGGCGCTGCTGCGCTCGCTCGGTGACGCCCGCCGGGCGATGTACGTCACGCTGGGCGCCGGCGCGGTCTCGGCTGTGCTCGACCCGCTGCTCATCCTCGGCCTGGGCTGGGGGCTGGACGGTGCGGCCGTGGCCACGGTGCTGGCGCGCTGCTCCATGGCCGTGATCGGACTGCACGCGCTGCTGCGCGTGCACGGGCTTTTTGCCTGGCCAAATGCTTCGGTGCTGCGCAACACCCTCAGGCCGTTCCTGGCCATCGGTGTGCCGGCGGTGCTGACCCAGGTCGCCACACCGGTGGGCAACGCCTTCGTGACCGCAGCGATCGCGCCCTTCGGCGACAACGCGGTGGCGGGCTGGGCGGTGATCGTGCGCCTGATTCCGGTGGCCTTCGTGGCCTTGTTCGCCCTCTCGGGTTCGGTGGGCCCGATCCTGGGCCAGAACCTCGGTGCGCGCCGCTTCGATCGCCTGCGCAGCACGGTGCGCGACAGTTTGAAGGTGACGCTGGTTTATGTGTTGGTGGTGTGGCTGCTGATGGCGCTGGGCAGTGGTTTCATCGCCACCGCGTTCGGGGCGCAGGGGGAAGCGCGCGAGCTCATCGTGTTTTTCTGTGTGTTCGTGGCGGGCAGCTTTTTCTTCAACGGCGCGCTGTTCGTGGCCAATGCAGCCTTCAACAACCTCGGATTTGCCTTCTACTCCACGGCCCTCAACTGGGGCCGCGCCACGCTGGGGGTGGCGCCTTTCATCTGGATCGGTGCGCAGTGGTTCGGTGCGCGTGGGGTGTTGGCGGGGTACGGGCTGGGGGTGGTGGTGTTCGGGGTGGTGGGCTTGTGGTTGAGTCGGCGGGTGCTCAAGCGGTTGGAGCGGGAGGCCACCTTTTCTGTTCTCGCTCCGCCTTAGTTTTTTGTTGATTGCCTGCGCTTCTTCGACTCGCGGACGTGGGGTGCGCTGCTCCGCGAATGTCCCCCGGGTCCTGCGGCCCCTCCTCCTTTACTTCGCTGCGCAGCGCACCCACGCCCGCGAGCGGCCAGCTCCCTTGCGCGCCACTGTCAACAGGCCTTTCGCACGTCAACAAGGTCCTATGCGACCGGGCTGACCGGCGCAGCGAAGTAAAGGAGGAGAGGCGGCAAAGCCGCCTCGGGGGACATTCGCGGAGCCGGTCAACCCGGTCGCAGAAGACCGGAGCCAGCCAACGCCAACAGAAGCTCAGGCAAACAAGCCCTTGTGCTCTTCACGCAGCAAATTCTTCTGAACCTTGCCCATCGTGTTCCGCGGCAACTCGTTCACCACAAAACAGCGCTTGGGAATCTTGAAGTTCGCCAGACGGGACTTCAACGAAGCCAGCACCTGAGCGGCGTCCACCTGCGCGCCCGGCTTGGCAATCAACAGCGCCACACCCACCTCGCCAAAGTCCGGATGCGGCACACCGATCACCGCACTCTCGACCACACCCGGCATCTCGTTGATGTAGCCCTCGATCTCGGCCGGGTACACGTTGTAGCCACCCGAAATGATCAGGTCCTTGCTGCGGCCCACGATGTTCACGTAGCCACGATCGTCAACTCGGCCCACGTCGCCGGTCTTGAAGAAGCCGTCGGCGGTGAACTCTTCGGCCGTCTTCTCCGGCATGCGCCAGTAGCCCTTGAAGATGTTGGGCCCACGCACCTGGATGCCGCCAATCTCACCCGGCTGCACCGGTTTTCCATCGTCGCCCATCACCCGCAACTCCACACCCGGCAACGGGAACCCCACCGTGCCACCACGCCGCTCGGTGGCGCCACCGTGGCGCGCGTCGGCCGTGCAGGGGTTGGACGTCAGCATCGCGGTTTCGCTCATGCCGTAACGCTCCAGGATGGTGTGGCCGGTGCGCTCTTTCCATTCGTTGAAGGTTTCGATCAGCAGTGGCGCCGAGCCCGAGATGAACAGGCGCATGTGAGCCGCCTGCTCTTTGGACAGCGTGGGCTCGGCCAGCATGCGGGTGTAGAGCGTGGGCACGCCCATGAACACCGTGGCCTCGGAGAACTTGGCAATCGCCAGCTTGGGGTCGAACTTCGACATCCAGAACATCTTGCTGCCATTGATCAGTGCGCCGTGCAGGGCCACGAAGAGGCCGTGCACGTGGAAGATCGGCAGCGCGTGGATGAGCACGTCGTCGGGCTGCCAGCCCCAGTAGGTCTTGAGCACCTCGGCGTTGCTGCGCAGGTTGCCGTGCGTGAGCATGGCGCCCTTGCTGCGACCGGTGGTGCCGCTGGTGTACAGAATGGCGGCGAGATCGTCGTCTGACCGCGCGGCGGGCGTGTGCCGGTCGCTCATGTGGCTCGCGCGTTCCAGCAGGCTGCCGGTGCGGTCGTCGCCCAGCGTGAACACATGGCGGGTGCCGGCGGTGAAGGCGATCTTGCTGACCCAGCCGAACTGGCCCGGGCTGCACACCACCACGGCGGGTTCGGCGTTGCCGATGAAGTACTCGATCTCGGCGCTCTGGTAGGCGGTGTTGAGCGGCAGGAACACATGGCCGGCGCGCAGTGTGGCCAGGTACAACACCAGCGCTTCGACCGATTTCTCCACCTGCACGGCCACGCGCGAGGCGGTTGGCAGCGCCAGCGAATCCAGCAGGTTGGCCACCATGGCCGAGGCGCGGTCGAGGTCGCGCCAGGAGTATTTCAGACCATCGTCGGTCTCGATGGCCACTCGGTCGAGGTCTTGCGGAAACGCCGCGCGCAGGGCGGCAAAGAGGTTGGAGTTGCTCATGGTCTGGTCAACAAAGTGGTGTGACAAAAAAATCAGAAAACGGCAGCGCGTTTGGACATGAAGGCCGCGATGCCTTCGCGGTGATCCGGACTGTCGGCGTACCGGTAAGCACCTTCGCCCGTGGCGGGCATGGCGCCCTGCGTGGTCCGCAGAGCTTGTTTGTTCAGGCGCGCGGCCTGGGGCGACAAAGCACAGATGCGCTGGGCGCGAGCCAGCACGGCAGGGGTCAGCGTGCCGTCGGGCAGGACGGTGTTGAGAAAACCGCGCGCCTTCATGTCGGTGGCGTCAAACACCGCCGCTTCCAGCAGCATTTCGCGCGCGGTGGCGGTACCCGCCTCGCGGGCCACCAGAGCGGCCTCACGCGGCGCCATGGGAAACCCCAGCTTGGCAATCGGCGCACCAAAGCGCGCGCCACTGCCCGCCACGCGGATGTCGCAACAGCTCGCAATCTCGACGCCCGCACCCATGCAGTTGCCCTCGATCTGCGCGAGAAGCGGTAGGTCACAGGCGAGCATGGCGCTCAGGCCGCCCCACACCTCGTCTTCATGAAAGCCGCGCAAGGCGGCCTCATCGAATCGGAAGTCGGGGTACTCGGCGATGTCGCCACCGGCGCAGAAGTGACCGCCCTCGCCCGCCACGATCACGCAGCGCACGTCACTTCGGCCTTGCAGCTCCACGAACGCGTCCTTGAGCTCACGCCACATCGCGCGCGACATGGCGTTGAACTTCCCGGGATGCGACAGGATGACCTGGGCCACCTGACCATGCAGGGCCAGGTGGACCCGGCCGGTGACGGAGGTCAAGTGATCAGTCCAGCTTGGCGCCAGAGGCCTTGACCACCGCCGCCCATTTGCGGATTTCTGCCTTGACGAAGGTGTCGAACTGCGGACCGCTCACGTTGGCGAACTCGGCGCCCTGGTTGGCCCAGACGGCCTTGGCTTCGTCGGTGCTTACCGCCTTGCGGATCTCTTCGATCGCACGGGCCTGTGCATCGGCCGGCGTGCCCTTGGGCGCCCACACGCCGTACCAGGTGGTCACGTTGTATTCAGGCATGCCGAGTTCGGCGGCGCATGGCACGTCGGGGAACGCCGCGTTGCGCTTGGGGCCTGAAACCATCAGTGCCTTGATGCGGCCACCCTTGATGTGGGCCGCGGATGAACCCAGACCGTCGAACATCATGTCGACCTGGCCAGCGATCAGGTCGTTGAGCGCGGGGCCTGCGCCACGGTAGGGGATGTGGGTGATGAAGGTGTTGGACTGCTGCTTGAACAGTTCGCCCGCGAGGTGGTGCGATGTGCCGCCACCGGCCGAACCGTAGTTGAGCTTGCCGGGGTTGGCCTTGACCTGCGCCATGAATTCCTTGAAGCCTGCGCCCGGGATGTTCTTGGGGTTGACCACCAGCACCTGCGGCACGCTGGCCACCAGGATCAACGGGATCAGATCGGTCTCGATGTTGTAGTCGAGACGGGGATACATGCTCGGGGCGATGGTGTGGTGCACCGCACCCATGAAGAGGGTGTAGCCGTCGGGCGAGGCCTTGGCCGCAATGCCGGCGCCCAGCGTGCCACCAGCGCCGCCACGGTTGTCGATCACCAGGCTCTTGCCGGCCAGGCGTGTGAACTGCGCGGCCATGGGACGGGCAAACGCGTCGGTGCCGCCACCGGCGGGGAACGGCACGATCATGGTCACCGGCTTGGTGGGCCAGGTGGACTGCGCGTAGGACGCAGTGCCGGTTCCGAAAACGGCTGCACCTGCGACGGCGGCGCGCAGAACATCCCTGCGGTTGAAGTTGTCGGTCATGTAGTTTGTCTCCTGTGGTTGTGAAAAAAGCAGCGTCAAAGGTACAGGTCTTCGATCGCTGCGGCTATCGGGATCTTTCCCTGCGCCAGCCAGGCGCGGTGTTTCTCCAGGCGTTTAAGGTCATAGAGGTAATTGACCATCAAACCGTAGGATTGTTTGGAACCTTTGTTGGACGGATCACCGCCCCAATTCAGCCGCTCCACACGGGCACCGTTGCCCAGGTGGAAACGGGCAACCGGGTCCAGCGGCTTGCCGCCCTGCATTTCCTTGCCCAGGTAACGCGCAGCCCAGCCCAGCAGCGCCTTGCGCTCGGGCGCGGCCTCGGTGAGCTGCTCCAGGTTCTCCCAGCTCTTGAGCAATTCGGCCGGTGCATGTTTGTTGAGCCAGCTGCGCAGGCCCGGTATGGGCGAGAGCGTGACGAACACCTTGAGCTTGGGAAATTCCTGGTGCAGGGTCTCGACCACGCGCTTGATGAGCGAATCGCCAAAACTCACGCCACGCAGTCCGTTCTGCGTGTTGCTGATCGAATAGAAGATGGCGGTGGTGGCCTTGCTGATGTCGACCGGAGCGGCCTCTTCGTCCAGCAGCGGCGTGATGCAGTCCGCGATCTCGTTCATGAGTGCGACCTCCACGAAGATCAAGGGCTCCTCGGGCAGGCGTGGGTGGAAAAAGCCGTAGCAACGGCGGTCACCGTCGAGCCGGTTTTTCACATCGGCCCAGCTGCGGATGTCGTGCACGGCCTCGTACTTGATGAGCTTTTCCACCAGCGATGCGGGTGAATCCCAGCTGATGCGACGCAGCTCCAGAAAGCCCACGTCGAACCAGGTGGAGAACATGTACTCCATCTCCACGTCGAGCGCGTGCAGGCGCTTGTCGGCCTTGAGGTGGGGCTGCATCTCGGCGCGCACATCGACCAGAAAACGGATGCCTTCGGGGTGCGCGCTGAAACGCTGCAGGATGCGCCGGCGCGGCGACACGGTGGCACGCCGGTACAGCACCTCGGCCGCGGCTTCGTCCGGCGTACCCACGGCGGCGGCAAACTGGGCCTGGGCGGACTTGATCTGCTCGGCATCGGCCACGAACTGCTCGCTCATGAGCAGCCACAGGTCGCGCCGCTCGGGTGGCGTGGCCTTGGCATACCAGGCCATCAGGGACTGCGCGCGGCTGCCGCCCTCCACTTCGCTGAGCAAGGGATCGACGATGCCCTTGAGCTGATCGAGCAGGCGTCGCAACTGGCGCGGCGACATGGCCTCGTCATCGTGGCGCAGCGCGCCCTTGAGCCTTTCCTGGGTGGAGCGCACCCCCGCCTTGCCACTGGGGCGCAGCATGGAAGCGCCCTTTTCCAGCCATTGCGCGGTGTTCATGCGGTGATCCTCGACGTGTTGCTGCGCGCGAGCTCGCGCAAGGCCACGCGCTGGCGCGTGAGATGGGTGCGCATGGCGGCCTCGGCGCCTTCGGCGTCGCGCGCCTTGATGGCGGCAAACACCGCCATGTGCTCGGACAGGCTCTGGTCGAGCCGGCCCGGCGCGTGCAGTTGCTGCAAGCGGGCCAGCTTGACGATCTTGCGCAGGTCGCCGATCACCTGCGCCAGCCAGCGGTTGTTGGCCAGGGTGATGATGGCTTCGTGGATGGCGAAGTTGGCCTGGTAATAGTCGTTGATGCGGCGGTTTTTGGCACAACGGTTCAGGCGGTCGTGCATCTGCTCCAGCGTCACCAGATCGGCGTCGGTGGCGTTGCTCGCGGCTTCGAACGCACAACGGCCTTCGAGCAAGGCAATCACGGGAAAGATCTCGTCGAGGTCGCGCTCGGTGATCTGGTTGACGAAACACCCGCGCCGCGGCTCGTGGCGCACCAGCCCTTCGGCGGCCAGCACCTTGAGCGCCTCGCGCAGCGGCGTGCGCGAGATGGCCCATTCACCGCAGAGACCCAACTCGTCGATGAAGCTGCCGGGCGCCAGCACGCCGTCGAAGATGCGCTCGCGCAGCTTGGCGGCCACTTCGTCGTGCAGGGAGTTGAGCACCAGTCGCATGGGTGGGAATCTGTTCGTAATGATCTGTAATTACGCAGAATCATAAAAAATCCCCGGCGGTTCGTACCGGGGAATTACCCTTGCAGGCGATGAGTGGCGATCAGATCCGCCGCCGGTCCGCCCCCAGGAGGTTCAGCCCCAAGGAACCGGGAAGGACGGTGCCCTCCCCTTCCTGGGGCAGCAACCCGCGAAGCGGTGGAGCGTGGGGGCAGCTTCCCTAGCTCCGCCGGCCGTACCACCACCACATGAAGGCGCCCGCGCCGATCATGGGCACACACAGCCACTGCCCCATGCTCATGCCCAGCGAGAGCAGACCCAGGTGGGCGTCGGGCTCGCGGAAATACTCGGCGATGAAACGGAACACACCGTAGCCCATGAGGAATACGGCCGACACCTGGCCACGCGCGCGCGGCTTGCGCGCATAGAGCCACAGCAGCACGAAGAGCAGCAGGCCCTCCAGCAGGAACTGGTACACCTGCGAAGGGTGGCGCGGCAGGTCACCCGCGCCCCGAAACACCATGCCCCAGGGCAAGGACGGATCGGCCACGCGGCCCCAGAGTTCACCGTTGATGAAGTTGCCCGCGCGCCCGGCAGCCAGTCCGGTGGGCACGCACGGCGCCACGAAGTCCATGACTTCCATGAAGGGGCGTTTGCGGCTGTGCGCGTACCAGACCATCGCCAGCATCACGCCGATCAGGCCACCATGAAAACTCATGCCGCCCTGCCAGATGGCAAACACCTCCAGCGGATTGGCCAGGTAATACGCCGGCTTGTAGAACAGGCAGTAACCGATGCGCCCGCCCGCCACCACACCCAGCACGCCGAGGAACAGGATGTCTTCCACGTCGCGCCGCGTCCACGGCGGGTTGGTGATGCCGGCAAAGGGCTGGTGGCGCAAGCGCAGGTTGGCCAGCCACATGAAGAGGCCGAAGGCCGCGAGGTACGTGAGGCCGTACCAGTGGATGGCCAGGGGGCCGAGCTGCAAGGCAACGGGGTCGATTTGGGGGTGTTGGAGCATCGGACTATTGTGCCTTCGCGAAGCTGATGAAATGGGCGAGCGCCGGGCTCACCGCGCCCGACCTCCAGACCAGACTGGTCTCGCACGCAGGCACCGCCCGGCCCCTGGGCCAGCCCACCGCGCGGTACACCACGCCAGGCCGCTGGAACTGCCGCACGCTCTGCGGCACCCAGGCCATGCCGAGCCCGGCCGACACCAGGTTCACGATGGTCTGCATCTGGATGGCCTCTTGCGACACCTGCGGCACGCGCCCGGCCGCGTTGTAGAGCCCAAAAATCGCGTCGAACAGCGACGGCAGGATGCGCCGGGGAAAGATCACCAGCGGCTCGGCCAGGAGTTCACGCAGCATGGGTCGTTCCTCGGCCGCCAACGGGTGTGATTCGGGCAGTGCCACCAAGAGCGGCTCGCTGGCGATCAGCGCCTGTGCCAGGCCCGGGGCGATGAAGCCGGGCGAGTGCAGCACAAAGCCGGCGTCCACCTCGCCACGCGCGAGCATCTCCAGCTGCACATCTCCCGTCGCCTCGATCAGCTCCAGCGACACCTGCGGCCACTGCTCGCGAAAGGCGCGCACCCAGCGGGGCAGCAGATCAAAACCGACCGTGGACACGAAGGCCAGCCGCAGGCGCCCCAGTTCACCCGCCGCGGCGGCGCGGGCGAGCTCGGGCAGGGCCTGCGCTCGGGCGAGCAACTCGCGCACCTCGGGCAACAAGGCCGCACCTGCCGGCGTGATCTGCACGCTGCGCTGGTTGCGTTCGAACAACCGCGCACCCAGCGCAGCCTCCAAGCCCGCGATGGCCTGGGTCAGCGGCGGCTGGGTGATGTGCAGGCGCGCGGCGGCGCGGCCGAAGTGCAGTTCTTCCGCCAAGGCGACAAACTGGCGCCACTGGCGCAATTCAATGCGCAGCGATCTGGATACCTCATTCATACGCCGAGCGTATCAAACACCTGCCCCAAAGCAATTGGAAAGCGGGCGGGGGCTGCCGCATACTTGGCGCTCTTTTCCCCACCCCACGAGACAAGCCCATGGCCGACAGCAAAACCATCCCGATCAAACCCATCAACAGCCGCAGCGCGAACATCACGCAGGGCAAGTCGCGCGCACCCAACCGCTCCATGTACTACGCCATGGGCTACGAGGAAGGCGACTTCGTCAAACCCATGGTCGGTGTGGCCAACGGCCACAGCACGATCACGCCGTGCAACTCGGGCCTGCAGAAGCTGGCCGACGCGGCGATCGCGGGTATCGAGGAAGCCGGTGGCAACGCGCAGGTGTTCGGCACGCCGACCATCTCCGACGGCATGGCCATGGGCACCGAAGGCATGAAGTACTCGCTGGTGAGCCGCGAGGTCATCTCCGACTGCATCGAGACCTGTGTCGGCGGTCAGTGGATGGACGGCGTGGTGGTGGTCGGTGGCTGCGACAAGAACATGCCCGGCGGCCTGATGGGCATGCTGCGCGCCAACGTACCGGCCATCTACGTGTACGGCGGCACCATCCTGCCGGGTCACTGGAAGGGCCAGGATCTCAACATCGTCAGCGTGTTCGAGGCCGTGGGCCAGAACGCGGCCGGCAACCTGAGCGACGAAGACCTGCGCGAGATCGAGATGCGCGCCATTCCCGGCACGGGCTCGTGCGGCGGCATGTACACCGCCAACACCATGTCGTCGGCGTTCGAGGCGCTGGGCATCTCGCTGCCCTACTCCAGCACCATGGCCAACCCGCACGACGAGAAGATGAACTCGGCGAAAGAGTCGGCCAAGGTGCTGATCGAAGCCATCAAGAAAGACATCAAGCCGCGCGACATCGTGACCAAGAAGGCGATCGAGAACGCGGTAGCGGTGATCATGGCCACGGGTGGCTCCACCAACGCGGTGTTGCACTTCCTGGCCATTGCCCACGCGGCCGATGTCGAGTGGACCATCGACGACTTCGAGCGCGTGCGCCAGAAAACGCCGGTGCTGTGCGACCTGAAACCCAGCGGCAGGTACCTCGCGGTCGACCTGCACAAGGCCGGCGGCATTCCGCAAGTGATGAAGGTGCTGCTGAACGCCGGCCTGCTGCACGGTGACTGCCTGACCATCAGCGGTCAGACGATTGCCGAGGTGCTCAAGGACGTGCCCGATGCACCGCGCGCCGACCAGGACGTGATCCGCCCGATCGACAAACCCATGTACGAACACGGGCATCTCGCCATCCTCAAGGGCAACCTCAGCCCCGAAGGTGCGGTGGCCAAGATCACCGGCCTGAAGAACCCGGTGATGACCGGCCCGGCACGCGTGTTCGACGACGAGCAGTCCGCCCTGCAGGCCATCCTGGACGGCAAGATCAAGGCGGGCGACGTGATGGTGCTGCGTTACCTTGGCCCCAAGGGCGGCCCGGGCATGCCCGAAATGCTGGCGCCCACCGGAGCACTGATTGGCGCCGGGCTGGGCGAAAGCGTGGGCCTGATCACCGATGGCCGCTTCAGCGGCGGCACCTGGGGCATGGTGGTGGGCCACGTGGCGCCTGAAGCAGCAGCCGGCGGCACGATCGCGTTTGTGAACGAGGGCGACAGCATCACCATCGACGCGCACAAACTGCTGCTCGAACTCAACGTGCCGCAAGCGGAGATCGAAAAGCGCCGCGCCGCCTGGACGGCACCGGCTCCGCGCTACACGCGCGGCGTGCAGGCCAAGTTCGCCTTCAACGCGTCCAGCGCCAGCAAGGGTGCCGTACTGGACAACTATTGACGGGCTTCAGCGCGAGCGACGCTTGGTCTTGATGCCGAGGTTCTCGCGCTGTTTGTCGATGCGGTCCTGTTTTCGCTTGTCCATCTTGTCCATCTCGCGCCGCTTGGTGTAGCCCGTGCTGTCGGCCCAGGCCCACCAGGCCACGGCCAGCGCAAACGGGGACAACACCCACCACCACGAGACGTTGGCCATGACCTCCACGTCGAGGTACTTCATCAGCATCAGGATCACGCCCAGGATCAGCAAATACATCACACGCTCCAGTAAAGGTCCGACAAAGTGGGGCAAGAATCTGTAAGCGTTCGTTTCATCGGCCCCCGCCCTCGCTAAAATCCAGCCTGTGCTGACCCCTGCATTCACTCACAAGGACAACCCCATGAAACGCGCTCTCTTGATTATGGCCGCCATGACCACGCTGGCCGCTCCCGCTTTCGCCGACGAAGCCCTGGCCAAGAGCAAGAACTGCATGGCCTGTCACGCGGTGGACAAGAAACTGGTCGGCCCGTCGTACAAGGACGTGGCCAAGAAGTACGCGGGCGATGCCAAGGCCGTCGACGCACTGGCTGTCAAGATCGTCAAAGGCGGTTCGGGCGTGTGGGGCGCAATCCCCATGCCCGCGAACACGCAGGTGAGCGAAGCCGACGCCAAGAAGCTGGCCGCCTGGGTTCTGAGCCAGAAGTAAGCTCTGCTTCTGCCAACAAAAAACCCGCTGGAGTGAACTGCACCCCAAAAGTTGGACATCAATCCAACCTTTGGGGTGTTTTTCATGGCGAGACACGATGAGAGCTTCAAGCTCGAAGTGGTACAGCAATATCTTTCTGAGTCTTCAGGCGCGCGAACGATAGCCTTGCGATATGGGCTGGACCACGGGACAGTGCGCCGCTGGGTCGAGGGGTATCGCCTTCATGGAGTGGAAGGGCTGCGCAAGAAGTTCAGCCACTACGACGAGCAGTTCAAGATGAACGTGCTGTGCCGGATGTGGCGAGAGGAGCTTTCCTGCCGCCAGGTGACTGCATTGTTCGATATACGCGGTGGGCATGGCGTCGTATCGGGCTGGGAGCGTCAGTATCATGAGGGCGGTATAGACGCCCTCAAGCCCAAACGACGACGCGGCCCGAAGTTGATGACAGCGCCCAAGCCACCCGATCCCCCGCCACCACATGCCAACGACGTAAGCACGCTGGACGCGCTGCGCAAGGAAAACGAACATCTGCGCGCGGAGGTGGCGTACCTAAAAAAATTGGATGCCTTGGTTCGAGTGAATCGGCAAGCTGCGCAGAAAAAGCGCAAGCCGTGATCGGACTGAGGCAGGACCACCCGTTACCCGCGCTGCTCAAGGCCGCAGGGCTGTCGCGCAGCACGTTCTACTACCAGGCCAAAGTGCTTGAAGCCGGCGACAGGTACGCTGGGCTGAAGACGCGCATCCGTGCCATCTACGAGCGCCACAAGGGCCGATACGGATATCGGCGCATCACTGCTGCTCTTTGCCATGCAGGCGAGGTCATCAACCACAAGACTGTTCAGCGTCTGATGCAGGCTCTTGGCCTGAAATCTCTGGTGCGACCCAAGAAGTACCGCTCCTACCGTGGACAGATCGCCGCCGCTCCCAATTTGCTGAATCGCCAATTCGAGGCCAACGGAGCAAACCAGAAATGGGTGACTGATGTGACCGAATTCAATGTCGGGGGCAACAAGCTCTACCTGTCCCCGGTGATGGACCTCTACAACGGGGAAATTGTGGCCTACGAGATGCTTGAGCGCCCTGTCTTCGCGCTGGTGGGGCGCATGCTGAAGAAAGCGCTGGCCCGGCTCTCAGACCAAGATTCGCCGCTGCTTCACTCCGATCAGGGCTGGCAGGGCGGATTCAACCGGTCGTCGCAACACCGGGTTGGTCAGCCGATTTTAGGTAGTCATTGAGCGCTTCCGCCGGAGTCTTCCAACCCAACGTCTTGCGTGGCCTGTTGTTCAAGGTCAGTGCCACGGCTTGAATCTCTTGCTCGCTCCAGCGAGACAGGTCGGTGCCTTTGGGGAAGTATTGGCGCAGCAGCCCGTTTGTGTTTTCGTTCGTACCGCGCTGCCATGGACTGCGAGGATCGGCAAAGAAGACCTTCACCCCGGACTCGATGGTGAACCGTGCATGGTCGGATAGCTCCTTGCCACGATCCCAAGTCAATGACTGCCATAGCTGGGTAGGCAGCTTGGTCACTGTTCTCTTGAGGGCGTTGGCCATGGTTATGGCTCCGTAACCTGCCAGCGCAGGACCATTCTTTGTTCGAGGAATCAGTCCATAGCCTTCCTCGCGCGGCAGGTGCACGAGCATGGTGAAACGGCTTGACCGTTCCACCAGCGTGCCAATGGCCGACCTGTCCAGGCCGATGATCAGGTCCCCTTCCCAGTGACCGGGTACCGCACGATCTTCTATCTCAGCAGGGCGGCTGGAGATCATCACCTCTTCACTGACATGTGCCCATGCCTTGGCTTGGGACCTGGCCCGGGGTGTGCGCAAAGCACGCCCCGTACGCAGGTAGCTCACAAGCTCACGCTTGAGGGCGCCTCTGCCCTGGATATAGAGCGCTTGGTAGATGGCTTCGTGAGAGATGCGCATGGACGGATCATCCGGGAAGTCGACCTGCAGGCGGTTTGCAATCTGCTCTGGCGACCAGCCATTGACCCATTTGCGGTCACCACGATGAGGCTTGTTGCGGCCGATGAAAGGAGCCTGTCGAGGTCCAGCCACCTCCCGTCCTTGGGCATCGCGGATCTTGCCATCCAGACGGTCTTGGACATAGACGCGCAAACGCTGATTCGTCACAAGCTTGGCAGGCTTGGGCCTTCTGGCGACCAGATCCGACTTCCACTGCGCTACTGAGGCCCGGTACTCGAGCTTGCCACTGCGGGTCGCAGCGTTGCGCGTCAACTCCCGCGAAACAGTTGAGGGGCTTCGACCAATACGACGAGCGATCTCCCGCACGCTGACATCTTGAGCTCGCAGAAGTCCAATCTCTTCTCGCTCCGCGAACGACAGATATCTTCCAGATACAGGTTTCGACATGAACAATGGCATGCCGCCACGATGCCGGAACCAGCGCGAGCCCACCGCCTGCGATACGCCTACCGCCTCGGCTGCCCTCTCACTGGTGATTCCGGTTGCAATCTGTACCCAGAACTGGCGCTCGACCTCTCGCCGAAGTGCAGGAGCCCCCGGGGAGCGCATCGCGTCTCTCCCTGTCAATTGCTTCATCCATCCTGCGGGTCGCCCCATACACACCTCCTGGTTGAAGGTGTTGCGACGACCAGTTGAATCCGCCCAGTACCAGATGCCCGCCTACAGACGCCAACTCATCGACCATGGACTGCACCAAAGCATGTCGCGCAAGGGCAACTGTCTGGACAACGCAGCGATGGAGAGCTTCTTCGGCACGTTGAAAAGCGAGTTCTTCTACTTGACCAAATTCGCAAGCATCAAGCAACTCCAGCAAGGCCTACATCGCTACATCCACTACTACAACCACCACCGCATCAAGCTCAAACTCAAAGGCCTGAGTCCAGTTCAATACCGGATTCAGGCCTTGAGCCGCTGACTTCTAACCGTCCAACTAATTGGGGTCAGTTCAGGAGTCCAGCGGGTTTTTTGTTGCCTGATTGGGACCAGAGTCCCGAGCGATCAGTTGTTCTCCGACAACTGATCCAGGATGGCGGGGTTCTCCAGCGTCGAGGTGTCCTGCGTGATCGCCTCGCCCTTGGCGATGGAGCGCAGCAGACGCCGCATGATCTTGCCGCTGCGGGTCTTGGGCAGGTTGTCGCCGAAGCGGATGTCCTTGGGTTTGGCGATCGGGCCGATCTCCTTGCCCACCCAATCGCGCAGCACCTTGGCGATGGCCTTGGCTTCTTCGCCGGTGGGGCGCGAGCGCTTGAGCACCACGAAGGCCACGATGGCCTCTCCGGTCAGGTCGTCCGGGCGGCCCACCACGGCGGCTTCGGCCACCAGATCGGTTTTTCCGACCAGCGCCGATTCGATCTCCATCGTGCCCATGCGGTGGCCCGAGACGTTGAGCACGTCGTCGATGCGCCCGGTGATGCGGAAGTAGCCGCGGTCGGCGCTGCGCACCGCGCCGTCACCCGCCAGGTAGTAGCCCTTGAGTTCGTCAGGGAAGTAGCTCTTCTTGAAACGCTCCGGGTCGCCCCAGATGGTGCGGATCATGGAAGGCCAGGGCTT
This sequence comes from Hydrogenophaga sp. RAC07, assembly GCF_001713375.1. NCBI lineage: Bacteria > Pseudomonadati > Pseudomonadota > Betaproteobacteria > Burkholderiales > Comamonadaceae > Hydrogenophaga > Hydrogenophaga sp. RAC07. Next base: position 1,502,944 of record NZ_CP016449.1, on the reverse strand, counting down.
CTTGACCACCAGAATGCCGCCCGAGCCGTTGGGCACATCCATGCCGGCTTCGTCAACGATGGCCGCGGCAATGCCCGGCAGCGGCAGCGTGCACGAACCCGGCACCAGCGGCGTGGCACCTGGCAGCGGCGTGATCATGTGGCCGCCGGTCTCGGTTTGCCAGAAGGTGTCCACGATGGGGCAGCGCTCGCCACCCACGTGCTTGTAGTACCACATCCAGGCTTCGGGGTTGATGGGTTCGCCCACCGAGCCGAGCAGGCGCAGGCTCGACAGGTCGGAGCGCGCAGGATGCACCTTCTCGTCGCCCTCGGCGGCCTTGATCAGCGAGCGGATCGCCGTGGGCGCGGTGTAGAAGATGGTGCACTTGTGCTTCTCGATCATCTGCCAGAAGCGCCCGGCATTCGGGTAGGTGGGCACGCCCTCGAACACGATCTGCGTGGCGCCAGCGGCCAGCGGGCCGTAAGCCACGTAGGTGTGGCCGGTGATCCAGCCGATGTCGGCGGTGCACCAGAAGATGTCGTCGGCCTTCAGGTCGAAGGTCCAGTTCATCGTGAGATTGGCCCACAGCAGATAGCCGCCGGTGCTGTGTTGCACGCCCTTGGGTTTGCCGGTGGAGCCGGAGGTGTAGAGCACGAACAATGGGTGTTCCGCGCTCACCATCTCGGCCGGGCACACGTCGGATTCGCTGGCCATCACCTCGTGCATGAAGCTGTCGCGCCCGGCCACCATGTTGCAGGCGGTGGGCGTGCGCTGGAACACGATCACGTTCTTGATGCACTCGCAGCCGCCCATGGCGATACCGTCGTCCACGATGGCCTTGAGTGGCAGCTCCTTGCCGCCGCGCAACTGGTAGTTGGCGGTGATCACTGCCACGGCACCCGCGTCCTGAATGCGCTCCTGCAAGGCCTTGGCCGAGAAGCCGCCGAACACCACGCTGTGCGTGGCGCCGATGCGGGCGCAGGCCTGCATGGCCACCACGCCTTCAACCGTCATGGGCATGTAGATGACGACTCGGTCGCCCTTCTTCACGCCGCGCGCCTTGAGCGCATTGGCAAAGCGCGACACCTTGGCGAGCAGTTCCTTGTAGGTGACCTTGGTCACCTCGCCGCCGTCGGCTTCGAAGATGATCGCCGTCTTGTTCTCGACCGGCGTGCCCATGTGGCGGTCCAGGCAGTTGTACGAGGCGTTGAGCTCGCCGTCTTCAAACCACTTGTAGAACGGCGCGTTTGATGAATCCAGCGTCTTGGTGAACGGCTTGTTCCAGGTCAGCGTCTCGCGGGCCAGTCGGGCCCAGAAACCTTCAAAGTCCTTGTCGGCCTCGTCACAGAGCGCCTGGTAGGCCGCCATGCCCGAGACGCGCGCGGCCTTGACGGTGGCCGCGGTGGGCTCAAAAACGCGGTTCTCGATCAGGGTCGATTCGATGGACGTCGACGGTGCGGACATGGGCAGTCTCCTCAGGTGTTGTGGATTCGGGTCAACCAATGACTGTGGGCACAGGCTCTTACGAGCCACTTACATGGCACACAAGCACCCATTGGGACAGCCTCGCACGGCGGCAGGACATCGGTACAAACCCGGGTGCGAAGGCCTCGCCACCCTACAATACGCCGACCTTGCCGCCGCCCGCCCCGGGCACCCGGCGCATCGCCCTTTCCCCATGACCGACCCTGTCAAAACTCCCGCCCCGATCCGCGCCCTGCCCAACCTGATCTTTGCCAGCCGCTGGCTGCAGTTGCCGCTCTACATCGGCCTGATCGCGGCCCAATGTATTTACGTCTTTCACTTCTGGGTGGAGTTGGTGCATCTGGTGGAAGCCGCCTTCGGCAGCCAGATCGCGCTGGACAAACTGGTCAGCAGCATTGGCTACAAGACCGACGTTCAACTGACCGGTCTCAACGAGACGGTGATCATGCTGGTGGTGCTGGCGCTGATCGACGTCGTCATGATTTCCAACCTGCTGATCATGGTGATCATCGGCGGCTACGAGACCTTCGTGAGCCGCATGCACCTGGAGAACCACCCCGACCAGCCCGAATGGCTGAGCCATGTGAACGCGTCGGTGCTCAAGGTGAAACTGGCCACCGCCATCATCGGCATCAGCTCCATCCACCTGCTCAAGACCTTCATCAACGCCGCCAACTACACCGAGCAGGTGCTGATGTGGCAGACCATCATCCACGTGGTCTTCCTGCTCAGCGCCATGGCGATTGCCATGACGGACAAACTGATGCAACCCCCGGTGGGCAGCAAGCACTGAGAGCCGCAGCAGCGGGAAAGAGCGGCCTTCACGGCCGCTTTTTTTCGCCTGTGCGTCAGCGACCGACCATGTTTTCAGGGTGCACCCACTGGTCGAACTGATCGGCCGTCACATGGCCCGAAGCCAGGGCCGCCTCGCGCAGGCTGGTGCCTTCCTTGTGCGCCTTCTTCGCAATCTGGGCGGCCTTGTCGTAGCCGATGTGTGGATTGAGCGCGGTCACCAGCATCAGGGAACGTCCCACCAGTTCCTTGATGCGCTCGTGATTGGGCGTGATGCCCACGGCGCAGTGGTCGTTGAAGCTCTTCATGCCGTCGGCCAGCAGGCGCACGCTCTGCAGGAAGTTGTGCGCCACCATCGGCCGGAACACATTGAGTTCGAAGTTGCCCGAGGCGCCGCCGATGTTGATGGCCACGTCGTTGCCCATCACCTGGGCGCACAGCATGGTCACCGCTTCGCTTTGCGTGGGGTTGACCTTGCCCGGCATGATGGATGAGCCCGGCTCGTTCTCGGGGATGCTCAGCTCGCCAATGCCGCTGCGCGGACCGCTCGCCAGCCAGCGCACGTCGTTGGCGATCTTGTTCAGGCTGGCGGCCAGGGTCTTGAGCGCGCCGTGGGCGTGCACCAAGGCATCCACGCTGGCCATGTTCTCGAACTTGTTGGGCGCCGTCACGAGGGGCAGCCCTGTGAGCCGCGCCAGTTCGGCCGCCACCTGTTCGGCGTAGCCCCTGGGGGCGTTCAAGCCGGTGCCCACCGCGGTGCCGCCCAAGGCCAGTTCACACAGGTGGGGCAACGCGTCGCGCACGTGCTTTTCGCCGTGTGCGAGCTGGGCCACCCAACCCGAGAACTCCTGCCCCAGGGTCAGCGGCGTGGCGTCCTGCAGGTGGGTGCGGCCGATCTTCACGATGTCGGTGAACTCGGCGGCCTTCTGCGCCAGGGTGCTGCGCAGCAAAGCCAGCGAAGGCAGCAGCCGGTGCACGATCGCGTCCACCGCCGCCACGTGCATGGCGGTGGGAAACACATCGTTGCTCGACTGGCTGCGGTTCACGTCGTCGTTGGGGTGCACCTGCCGGCCCTCGCCGCGCTCGCCGCCCAGCAACTCGCTGGCGCGGTTGGCCAACACCTCGTTGAGGTTCATGTTGGTCTGCGTGCCCGATCCGGTCTGCCACACCACCAGGGGAAACTCGGCCACGTGCTGCCCGGCGATCACCTCGTCAGCTGCCGCCATGATCGCGTCGGTCTTCTGCGCATCCTGAAGGCCGAGCGCCAGGTTGACCACGGCCGATGAGCGCTTGACCTGCGCCAGCGCGCGGATGATTTCGCGCGGCATGCGCTCGCCCGAGATGTCGAAGTTCTGCAGTGAGCGCTGCGTCTGCGCACCCCACAGGCGATCGGCGGGCACCGCCACCTCGCCCATGGTGTCGCGTTCAATGCGGGTCTTCATGGCACTCTCCTGTGTCAGCCGGCGTTGGGACGACCTGTCAAAATACCGGCTGGCCCACCGTAGCAGACTGTGCACTTGTGCGGCCCCCTCGGCAACAGATCCCCGACACCAACCTCCCCACCGCCATGACCACGAGCATCCGCCAGAACGACCTGATCGAATCCGTCGCCGCCGCCCTGCAGTACATCAGCTACTACCACCCGGCCGACTACATCGCCCACCTCGCCCGCGCCTACGAGCGCGAGCAAAGCGCCGCCGCCAAGGACGCCATCGCGCAGATCCTGACCAACAGCAAGATGAGCGCCACCGGCCACCGCCCGATCTGCCAGGACACCGGCATCGTCAACGTGTTCCTCAAGGTCGGCATGAACGTGCGCCTCGACGGCTTCACCGGCAGCCTGGAAGACGCCATCAATGAAGGCGTTCGCCAGGGCTACAACCACCCCGACAACCAGCTGCGCGCCTCGGTCGTGGCCGACCCGCAGTTCGCGCGCAAGAACACCAAGGACAACACGCCCGCGGTGATCTTCACCGAGCTCGTGCCCGGCGACACGGTGGAAGTGACCGTGGCCGCCAAGGGCGGCGGCAGCGAGAACAAAAGCAAGATGATCATGCTCAACCCGGGCGACTCGGTGGTCGACTGGGTGATGAAGACCGTGCCCACCATGGGCGCCGGCTGGTGCCCGCCGGGCATGCTGGGCATCGGCATCGGCGGCACCGCCGAGAAGGCCGTGCTCATGGCCAAGGAGAGCCTGATGGACGACATCGACATGTACGAGCTGCAGTCCAAGGCGTCCAAGGGCGAGAAGCTCACGCAGGTGGAAGAGCTGCGCCTGGAGCTGTACGAGAAGGTCAACGCCCTGGGCATCGGCGCGCAGGGCCTGGGCGGCCTCACCACCGTGCTCGACATCAAGATCAAGATGTACCCCACGCACGCGGCCAGCAAGCCCGTGGCGATGATCCCCAACTGCGCCGCCACGCGCCACGCGCACTTCGTGCTCGACGGCAGCGGCCCGGTGTATCTGGAAGCGCCCAGCCTGGACCTCTGGCCCAACGTGAACTGGGTGCCCGACACGCAGAAAAGCCAGCGTGTGGACCTGAACAAACTCACCAAGGCCGAGGTGGCCAGTTGGAAACCCGGCCAGACGCTGCTGCTCAACGGCAAGATGCTCACCGGCCGCGACGCCGCGCACAAGCGCATCCAGACCATGCTGGCCCAGGGCGAAAAGCTGCCGGTGGACTTCACGAACCGCGTCATCTACTACGTGGGCCCGGTCGATCCGGTGCGCGACGAAGCGGTGGGCCCCGCCGGGCCCACCACCGCCACCCGCATGGACGGCTTCACCGACATGATGCTGGAGCAGACCGGCCTGATCGCCATGATCGGCAAGGCCGAGCGCGGCCCGGTCGCCATCGAATCCATCAAGCAGCACAAGAGCGCCTACCTCATGGCCGTGGGCGGCGCCGCCTACCTGGTGTCCAAGGCCATCAAACACGCCAAGGTGGTGGGCTTTGAAGACCTGGGCATGGAAGCCATCTACGAGTTCGACGTGGTGGACATGCCGGTGACGGTGGCGGTGGACTCGGGCGGCACCAGCGCGCACATCACCGGCCCGGCCGAGTGGAAACAGCGCATCGCCACCGGTGAGTTCAAGGGCATCAGCGTCGCTGCTGCTTGAAAACCGTCGGGGTGTTCGACAGCGGGGTCGGTGGCCTGAGTGTGCTGCGCGCCCTGCTGGCCGAATTGCCCGGGGTGCGTTTCATCTACGTGGCCGACAGCGCATACGCGCCCTATGGCGAACGCACGGTTGCCGAGATCACCGAGCGATCAGAACGCATCACCGCCTGGCTGCGCCAGACCCACCACATTGACGCCCTGGTGGTGGCGTGCAACACCGCCACAGCACTCGCCATCGACAGCTTGCGCGATGCACACCCTGACCTGCCCATCGTGGGCGTTGAGCCCGCGCTCAAGCCCGCCGCTGCGACGAGCCGGACGCGACACATCGGGGTGCTGGCCACGCGCGGCACGCTCAACAGCAAACGTTTCGCGCGCCTGCGCGCGCAACTGGAAAACACCGCCTCAAGTCCCGTTCATTTCGCCTGCCAGCCCTGCGACGGTCTGGCCGACGCGATCGAGCGTGGCGACCTGCAGGCGCAGCAGGCTTTGTGCGAGCGCTACGTTCACGCGCTTCGCGACGAAGCACCCGGCGACATGGACACCGTGGTGCTGGGCTGTACCCACTACCCGTTTGCCGCCTACATGCTGACGCAATTGCTGGGCGCCGGCGTGGCACTGGTCGACACCGGCGAAGCGGTGGCGCGCCGCACACGCGACGTGCTGGGCGTGACGGCAACCATGGACGCGAACACAACACCGCCCGTGCTGTTGTCCACCGGCGATCCCGCCGCACTGGCTGTGGCCGCCCAGCGATGGCTCGGCCTGCAAATCCGCGCAGAGAAACTAGCGACCTGAAACGTTCGCCGGTTCAAGCGCGGCAGCGCGGCCGCGCTTCATGTTGACCGGGATCAGCAGCACCAGCCCGATCACGAACAACACGGCGGTGGACCCGATGGCCAGTCGCTGGTTGCCCCCGGTCATCCACGTGATGGCGCCATAGCTCAGCGGCCCGATGATGCTGGCCACGCGCGTGGCGAACGTCCACAGGCCAAAGAACTCGGCCAGTTGGGCCGGTGGTGCCAGCATGCCGGCCATGGCCCGGCCAGACGACTGGCTGGACCCCATGCACACGCCGGCGATGGCCGCGGCGTACCAGAAGCCGCCCTTGGTGGTGGTGATGGCCGCGATGACGCAGGTGACGACCCATCCCACCAGGGTGATGCCCAACGCCAGCTTGTGGCCCAGTCGATCCTGCCAGTAGCCGAACGCGAACGCACCCACCATGGCGGCGATGTTGAGCACGAAGATCAGCACCATGGTTTCCTGCTGCACAAAGCCGATCACCTGCTCGGCGTAGATCGCTGCCAACGTGATCGCCACCGCCACACCCCCCTGGTAGGCCGTGGCGCAGGCAAGCAACCACATGAAGTCCTGGTAGCGTCGCGCCTGCTGGAACGTGCTGCGCAGTTGCCTGAACGACTGGCGCCAGGCGGAACCCGACACGCCCTTGAGGGGTTGCGCGCGCTCACGCAACAAGACCAGCGTGAAGATCGAAGCCAACGCGAACACCGCCGCCGTGATCAACATGGTCACCGGAACGAACTGAGCCGCCTTCTGCCCCTGCGCTTGCGCCCACAACACATAGGCCAGGCTCAGGCCGAGCGCCAGCATGCCGCCGCAGTACCCCAGGCTCCAGCCCCAACCACTCACACGCCCCATGGCCGCGGGCTTGGCCAGCTCAGGCAGGAAGGCCGCTACCAGCGACTCGCCCCAGGCAAAGAACACGTTGGACACCACAATGAGCACCATGGCCAGCACCACCGCGCCTGGCCCCACCAAGGCCAACGTTGCCGTGGCCAGCACACAGCCGGCGGTGGTGATCATCAGAAGCCGCTTCTTCGCGCCGTGTTGATCGGCCCAGGCGCCCATGGCCGGAATGGTCAGCATCACGATCAGGTGCGACAAGCTCAGGGCCGCGGTCCACGCAAATGCGGCCCATTCGGCACCATCGGCCACGGCACCCACAAAGTAAGCGGCAAACACCGCGGTCAACACCACAGTGGTGTAGCCCGAGTTCGCAAAGTCGAACATCGCCCAGCCAAACACCTCGCGCTTGCGCACGCCGGGGTTCAGGGCATCGTTGGAAAAGAAAGACATGGGCGCTCCGGGCGGCGGATTCGGAATTCCGCCGTGGTGCGCAGTCTAGTGCCTGGTCATGTCAGGGCCGGAGAAACCCCGGCCAGAGATCAGTGCAGATGGCGCGGCTTGCGCGGACCGCCGTGGCCCGACTGGCCGCCGTAACCGCGCGGAGGTTTGCCCAGTTGCATGGAATTCACCAGCGCGTCGAAGCGCTGGGTGAAGAGCTTGTCGATCGACCCGACCACGTCGCCCAACTCGGATGCATCGAAGTGACGCTCCATGATGTGCAGCACGTCCTGCACCAGCAAATCGCGTTGCACCTGCATGATGGCCGCGGGCGTGGGACCCACAAAACACATCAGGAAATCGTCACGTGCCTCTTCTTCGGAAGACTCGTCTTCCTCGTCGAACTCGGCGTCGTAGAACGAGACCTCCAACGGTGCGCCAGTGGATGCAATGTCGTTGAGACCCATGCAGGCCTCTTCGATCACCTGGCGGAAATCTTCGTCGCCGGGCACGGTCCAGCAGATCTGCAGCACATGGGATTCGGCATCGAAACGGATGCCCGGTTCGTCTTCGTAGCTGCTCTCGGCCGCGGCAGCCAACGACTTGGCGCCGGCGTAGACCCACAGCGGCTTCAGTGCGTCCTGGATCTGGGCAAAGACCACGTCGTCGCGCAAAGGCACATCGCCGTGCACGTGGATCTCGAAGGGCGCGTTGTATCGGGTCATGAAAACTCACTGTACCGGCGAAACCGGAAAAAACCTAGCCTGGTGCCTCGAACCGGGGTCGAACCGGTACGCTCCCTTTCGGGATGGCGGCGGATTTTAAGTCCGCTGTGTCTACCAATTTCACCATCGAGGCCGAGGGTGGATTGTCGCAGGTGTCGACACTTCACAGATCGGCCCTCGCAGGCTGCGCTCGGCTGAAATGAAACAACCCCGGCAACAAACGTGTTGGCGGGGTTGCTGATGATCTGGAGGCGCGATCCGGAGTCGAACCGGACTAACCGGATTTGCAATCCGGGGCATAACCGCTTTGCTATCGCGCCATCAGGGTCGATGCCGGAAGCATCAATCTGAAAAGGCTACAAAAAAGGGAAGCAGAGCTTCCCTTTTTGAATCTGGAGCGGGAAACGAGACTCGAACTCGCGACCTCAACCTTGGCAAGGTTGCGCTCTACCAACTGAGCTATTCCCGCATTTCTCAACACTTTTCAGTGCTGTTCCGCTTGTCTGCCGGAAGCTGAAATTCTAACCTAAAAAATGGGCCTCTTTCAAGCCCCCTCAAATTTTTTGATCAGTGTTTCACCGCGTCCTGCCCGGGCGTGGACGCACGTGTGGAGGCCGCAGCAATCTGCGCCGCCACCTCTTCGTCGGTCAACGGAACGGGCTGGCGTTCGAGAGCAATCGCCAGCACTTTGTCGATCCATTTCACCGGCACGATCTCCAGACCCTGCTTCACGTTGTCGGGAATGTCGGCGAGGTCCTTGACGTTCTCTTCGGGGATGATCACCGTCTTGATGCCGCCGCGCAAAGCTGCCAGCAACTTCTCTTTCAGGCCGCCGATCGCCGTGACTTCGCCACGCAGGGTGATTTCACCGGTCATCGCCACATCGGCCCGCACCGGGATGCCGGTGATGGACGACACCAGGGCTGTGGTCATGGCCGCGCCCGCGCTCGGGCCGTCCTTGGGCGTGGCGCCATCCGGCACGTGGATGTGGATGTCGCGCTTGTCGAACTGTTCGTCCTTGATGCCCAGCATGCGGGCGCGGCTGCGCACCACGGTGCGTGCGGCCTCGACCGACTCCTTCATCACGTCGCCCAGCGAACCCGTGCGGGTGATGATGCCCTTGCCCGGCATGATCGCGACTTCGATGGTCAGCAGATCGCCACCCACCTCGGTCCAGGCCAGACCGACCACCTGGCCCACCTGGTTCTGTGCCTCGGCACGCCCGTAGCTGTACTTGCGCACGCCCAGGAAATCGTTCAGATTTTCGGCGTCCACCACCACGGTCGGTGTGTACTTCTTGAGCAGCAAACCCTTGACCACCTTGCGGCAGATCTTGGAGAGTTCACGCTCGAGTGAACGCACGCCGGCTTCGCGGGTGTAGTAACGCACGATGTCACGCACCGCCTCTTCCTTCACCTCCAGCTCGCCCTCTTTCAGGCCGTTGTTCTTGAGCTGCTTGGGAAGCAGATAGCGCATTGCAATGTTGGTCTTTTCCTCTTCGGTGTAACCCGAGAGGCGGATCACTTCCATGCGGTCCAGCAGGGCCGGCGGAATGTTCATCGAGTTCGAGGTCGCGACAAACATCACATCGGACAGATCGAAATCGACCTCGACGTAGTGGTCACCGAAGGTGTGGTTCTGTTCCGGGTCCAGCACTTCGAGCAAGGCACTCGACGGATCGCCACGGAAGTCGGTGCCGAGCTTGTCGATCTCGTCGAGCAGGAACAGCGGGTTGCGCGTGCCGACCTTGGAGAGGCTTTGCAGCACCTTGCCGGGCATGGCGCCGATGTAGGTGCGGCGGTGACCACGGATCTCGGCCTCGTCGCGCATGCCGCCCAGGGCCATGCGGACGTACTTGCGCCCGGTGGCCTTGGCCACCGACTGCCCGAGCGAAGTCTTGCCCACACCGGGTGGGCCCACCAGGCACAGGATGGGGGCCTTCACCTTGTCCACGCGCTGTTGCACAGCAAGATACTCAAGGATGCGGTCCTTGACCTTCTCCAGCCCGTAGTGGTCTTCGTTGAGCACCGCCTCGGCGTGCGCGAGGTCGTGCTTGATCTTGGTCTTCTTGCTCCAGGGCAGCGCCACGAGAGCGTCGATGTAGTTGCGCACCACGGTGGCTTCGGCCGACATGGGCGACATCAGCTTGAGCTTCTTGAACTCCGCATCGGCCTTCTTGCGCGCTTCGGCGGGCATCTTGGCGGCCTTGATCTTCTTCTCGATCTCTTCGATGTCTGCGCCCTCTTCGCCTTCACCCAGTTCTTTCTGGATGGCCTTGACCTGTTCGTTCAGGTAGAAGTCGCGCTGGTTCTTTTCCATTTGCCGCTTCACGCGGCCACGGATCTTCTTGTCGACGTTGAGGATGTCGACTTCGCGCTCGAGCTGCTCGAACAGGTTCTCCAGCCGCTTGTTGACAGGGTCGAGGTCGAGCACGACCTGTTTGGATTCGAGCTTGAGCGGCAGGTGCGCGGCGATGGTGTCGGCCAGACGACCCGGATCATCGATGCTGGAGATCGACGTGAGGATCTCGGACGGAATCTTCTTGTTGAGTTTGACGTATTGGTCGAACTGCTGCATGACCGCGCGGCGCAGCGCTTCGAGCTCATTGGACTGTGTGTCCGCACGCTCAACCGCCGGGTCGACCGGGCTCACGCTGGCGATGAAATGGCTCTCACTGTCGCGAATGGCCAGCACCTTGGCGCGCTGCACACCCTCAACCAGCACCTTCACGGTGCCGTCGGGCAGCTTGAGCATCTGCAGGATGGTGGCCACGCAACCCATTTCGAACATGTCGTCGGTGGAGGGCTCGTCCTTGGCGGCGGCCTTTTGCGCGACCAGCATGATGCGGCGCTCGGATTCCATCGCGGACTCGAGGGCCTTGATGCTCTTGGGTCGGCCCACGAACAGCGGGATCACCATGTGCGGGAACACCACCACGTCGCGCAGGGGCAGCAGCGGAAGTTCCACCGGGGAGCTGGGGAGAGGAGTTTGTCCGGACATTTCAACCTCGACTAAAACGGGTAACTGGGGTTGGTGCGGGCGATATCAACCGGACGCATCGCTGGGGCACTGCAGGCGGCGCCCGTCGTCGCAGGCCTGTTCAGGCCTGCTTGGCCGCCTCGCGGTAAACCAGCAGAGGAGGCTTGTTTTCATCGATGGTGGACTCGTCCACCACCACCTTTTCGACGTTGTTCATGCTCGGAAGGTCGAACATGGTGTCGATCAACGCATTTTCCAGAATCGAGCGCAGGCCGCGCGCACCGGTCTTGCGGGCCAGGGCCTTGCGGGCGATGGCCTTGAGTGCGGCTGGACGCACCTCCAGTTCAGCACCTTCCATGGCCAGCAAACGCGAAAACTGTTTGACGACCGCATTCTTGGGTTCAGTCAAGATTTCGACCAGTGCATCCTCGCTGAGTTCCGACAGCGCCGCGATCACAGGCACGCGGCCCACCAGCTCGGGAATCAGGCCGAACTTGATCAGGTCTTCGGGCTCGATTTCCTTGAACGCTTCAGTCAGGCTGCGCTGCTGCTTGCTTTTGACCAGGGCCCCGAAACCGATACCCGAGGCTTCGGTGCGGTTCTCGATGATCTTTTCCAGGCCCGCAAACGCGCCGCCGCAGATGAACAGGATGTTGGTCGTGTCGACCTGCAGGAAGTCCTGGTTGGGGTGCTTGCGACCACCTTGGGGGGGCACCGAGGCCATGGTGCCCTCGATGAGCTTGAGCAGCGCCTGCTGCACGCCCTCGCCCGACACGTCGCGGGTGATCGAGGGGTTGTCGGACTTGCGGGTGATCTTGTCGATTTCGTCGATGTAGACGATGCCCTGTTGAGCACGCTCGACGTCGTAGTTGCAGCTCTGCAGCAACTTGGCAACGATGTTCTCGACGTCTTCGCCCACGTAGCCAGCTTCGGTCAGCGTGGTGGCGTCGGCCATGACGAACGGTACGTTGAGCATGCGCGCCATGGTCTGGGCCAGCAGCGTCTTGCCCGAACCCGTGGGCCCGATCAGCAGGATGTTGCTCTTCGCGAGTTCCACATCGTCCTTGCGGGCGGTTTGCTTGTGGCGCAAGCGTTTGTAGTGGTTGTAGACCGCCACGGCCAGAGCGCGCTTGGCTCCTTGTTGGCCGATCACGTAGTTGTCGAGGTTGGACTTGAGGTCGGCAGGCGTGGGCACGTCGTCGCCCGCGGCCTTGACCGACTCAAGACCCGGCAACTCGTCACGGATGATGTCGTTGCACAGGTCGATGCACTCGTCGCAGATGAACACCGAGGGGCCGGCGATGAGCTTTTTGACCTCGTGCTGGCTCTTACCGCAGAAGGAGCAGTAGAGCGCTTTTTCGCTGGAGGTCGCTTTTTTGTCGGCCATAGAGGGGCGTCTGGTGAATCAGTAAGAACAATGATAGATCAAGCCTTCCGGGCGCCAAACCCGGGAAAAGCACCTTTATGGGCACTGTCTCCCGCTTTTCGCTGCCGCGTTTGGCCTCAGGTCGCGCTCGGGCGCTTTTCGATGACTTTGTCGATCAGGCCGTATTCGGCCGATTCGGCGGCGGACATGTAGTAGTCGCGCTCGGTGTCGCGCGCAATGCGGTCCAGCGGCTGACCGGTGCGTTCGGCCAGGATCTTGTTGAGTTGCTCGCGGGTTTTCAGGATCTCGCGGGCCTGGATCTCGATCTCGGTGGCCTGGCCACGGCTGCCGCCCGAAGGCTGGTGGATCATGATCTTGGAGTTGGGCAGCGAGAAGCGCTTGCCCTTGGTGCCCGCCGCCAGCAGGAAAGCGCCCATGCTGGCCGCAAAACCGCAGCACAACGTGGACACATCGGGCTTGATGAAGTTCATGGTGTCGAAGATTGCCATGCCGGCGCTCACCGAACCACCGGGCGAGTTGATGTAGAACGAAATGTCCTTGTCGGGGTTTTCGCTTTCCAGGAACAACAGCTGCGCCACCACCAGGTTGGCCGAATGGTCGTTGACCTCACCCACCAAAAAGATCACGCGCTCCTTGAGCAGGCGCGAGTAGATGTCGTAAGCACGTTCGCCGCGACCTGAAGTTTCGATCACCATGGGCACCATGCCCAGGCCTTGAATGTCCATTGCGCTCATGCGTTTCTCCATGTGTTGATGCATTGCCGTCTCACTACTGTAACCAACCCACTGTGGCCGTATTCACACAAGGGCGATGGCCCGGGAGCCACCCAAAAGCCACAGTGGATCGCACGTGGGGCTCAAACCGGCAAAAAAAAGGGCGGATCACTCCGCCCTCTGCGTTTCTGCCCCGAGGGCCGATCAGTTCTGTGCCATCAGCTCGTCGAAGCTGACCGCCTTCTCGGAAATCTGGGCCTTGGACAACACGAACTCGGTCACGTTGTTCTCGATCACGATGGCTTCGACTTCGGCCATGCGGCGGTTGTCGCCCTGGTACCAGCGCACCACGTCGGCGGGCTTTTCGTAAGAGGCGGCCAGTTCTTCGATGTGGGTCTTGATCTGCTCTGGCTTGGCGTGCAGTTCGTTGGAACGCACCAGCTCGGCCACCACCAGACCCAGGCGCACTCGGCGCTCGGCTTGCGGGCGGAACAGCTCTTCGGGGATCGGGGCCTTCTCGGCGTCCTTCACACCGCGCTGCTTGAGGTCGGCGCGGGCGCCTTCCACCAGGCGGTCGAGTTCGGACTGCACCACGGATTTCGGCAAGTCCAGCTCGGACACGGCCACCAGCGCGTCCATCACGGACTGCTTGTTGCGGGCCTGCAGGCGGAACTTGACTTCACGCTCCAGATTTTTCTTGATATCGGCGCGCAGGCCGTCAACTGTGCCGTCGGCGATGCCGAGCGACTTGGCCAGGGCTTCGTCCACTTCGGGCAGGTGGGCGGCTTCAAGCTTGTTGACCGTGACCAGGAAATCGGCGGTCTTGCCGGCCACGTCCTTGCCGTGGTAATCCTCGGGGAAGGCCAGCGGGAAAGTCTTGCTCTCGCCCTGCTTCATGCCACGCACGGCGTCCTCGAATTCCTTGAGCATCTGGCCGTCGCCCACGATGAACTGGAACGCTTCGGCCTTGCCGCCCTCGAACGGCTCGCCGTCGATCTTGCCGGCGAAGTCGATGGTGGCGCGGTCGCCGTCCTGAGCGGCCTGGTCCTGTGCGCGTTGCGCGAAGGTGCGGCGCTGCTTGCGCAGGATGTCCAGGGTGCGGTCGATGGCGGCAGCGTCGACGTCGGCCGACACTTTCTCCACGGCGGCGGTGCTCAGGTCACCGATCTTGACTTCGGGGTAGACCTCGAACACGGCGTCAAAGGTCAGCTCACCTTCTGGAGCGCCTTCTTTTTCGGTGATCTTGGGTTGGCCAGCCACGCGCAGTTGTGCTTCGTTGGCGGCGGTGGCGAAAGCCTCACCGACCTTGTCGTTCATCACTTCGTAGTGGACCGAATAACCGTAGCGCTGAGCGACCACGTTCATGGGCACCTTGCCGGGACGGAAACCGTCCATCTTCACATCACGAGCCAGGCGCTTGAGGCGGTTCGCCACCTCGTTCTGGATCACATTGGCCGGCAGCGACAGCGTGATCTTGCGTTCGAGCTTTTCCAGGGTTTCAACGGTCACGGTCATGGTTCTCTCCAAAAGGGTGATGCCCAAAAATTGCGGTTCAGCCAGCCTGCCTGGACGAACCGGGGAATGCATGTGTCTGTGGTGGTGCGCGGGGGGGGACTCGAACCCCCACACCATTGCTGGCGTCAGGACCTAAACCTGGTGCGTCTACCAATTTCGCCACCCGCGCGCCTGGTTGGGGTTTCCGGCTCGGCGCAATTGGGTCTGCGCCACGCCTTGTCCTCCTCACGGCAACCCTCGATTGTAGCCCTTGCCAGCAGGCAGTCCGAACGCCGCTCAGGCGCCCAGGCGGTGGCGCAGCATGCGCACGGCGCTGCCCGGTGTGGTGAGCACCGGCAGGTCCACGGCCCTGTGCACCGCCATTTGCGCGCGTGCCATGCTGAACTGCGCCAATGCAATCACATCGCAGCCCTGGTTGGCGAGCCAGCGAGCGGCCTCGACGACCAGCGCGTCGTGCTCAGCGGTGTCACCGCGGTTGAGAGCATCCAGCGCACCGGCTGCCAGGCGGGTGACCAACGCGGTTCCCGCCGGGAACTCGGGCGGCATCGATTCGAGCGTGGGACCGAACGATGCAATCAGGCCCACGCGCCCTCCGTGGGCGGCTGCGTCAATCACCATGGCTTCGTTGGGCTTGAGCACCGCCATGTGACGCCGGCGCGCCGCTGCTGCCTCGATGCAGGGCCCAAACGCAGAGCAGGTGAACAGGATGCCGTGCGCCCCCGCGCGTTCGGCATAGGCGGACAAGTCCTCGAACCGCTGGTGCATGGCAGCGTCCAGCCCCGCGCCGTTGCGCGCCAGATCGGCCGACAGGCTGTCGTCGAGCAGGTTCATGCGAATCGCTTCGGGCCAACGGCGTTCCAGTTCTTCATTGATGGGCGCCACCGAATGGGCCAATGCGTGGATCAGGGCAATTCGCATGTCAGATCGCATTCCGAATGCGGGCCGCAGGCAGGCGCCGGCCCTGGTTCCACCACACCAGCAGGATCAACAGCAGGGCCGGCAGGTAAAACCAGTGCGGCGTGGGTCGATCGGTGGGCAACTGCACGCCCGTGACATCCCAACCCTGCTCGAAGCCGGACTTGGCCGCGCGCGTGCCGAATTTGACTTGCCCGATCTGCACCGCATCACCCAGGGGCACTAGTTGCAGGCCGGCTTCGGTCAGCCGCTTGCGTCCGTCCTCGCCCTTCTCGCCCAACTGCACCGCCACAGTCTTCACCACATCGTCTCCCTCGATGGTCATGCCCTGGATGATCATCACGACGCGGTCGTCGGTGGCGGTGTCACGAGCGATGTCATAGATCTGAGCCGCCGGCACCTGGCGGTACTGAGGTGTGAGGCGGTCCATGAAGAAGTCGGGGCGAAACAGCAGCACCACCGCCACCGCCAGCAGCGCGGTTTCCCACCAGCGGCTCTTCACGCGGAACCAGTTCATCGTCACGGCCGCGAAGATCAGCGTGGCCAGCGTGCAGGCCACCACCAGGCGAATGAGCTCGCCCCAACCGTGCACGTCGATCAACAGCAGCTGCGGATTGAAGATCCAGATGAAGGGAAGGATCACGGTGCGCAAGGCGTACACCGCGCCCTGGACGCCGGTCTCGATGGCGTCCTCACCCGAAATGGCTGCCGCCGCGAACGTGGCCAATCCCACGGGGGGCGTGATGTCACCCATGATCCCGTAGTAGAAAACGAACAGGTGAACCGCGATCAGCGGAATGATCAGCCCCGATTGCGCGCCCAGTTCCACCACCACCGGGGCCATCAGCGTGGCCACAAGCACGTAGTTGGCCGTGGTCGGCACACCCAGCCCCAGCACCAGGCAGACGAAGGCGATGAAGAGCAGCATCACCATCACGTTGCCTTGCGCCACGAATTCGACGAACTCGGTCATGCGCAGACCCAGGCCGGTGAGCGTGATGGCACCGACGATCACGCCTGCCGTGGCGGTGGCCACGCCAATACCGATCATGTTGCGCGAGCCATCGTTGAAGCCGCCCACCACCGACTGCCAGCCCTGCAGCCAGGTGCCGGCACCACTGGTGCGACGAAAGAGCGCGATCAGCGGGCGCTGGGTGAGCATGAGCACGATCAAGGTCGTGACCGCCCAGAAGGCCGATAGCGATGGCGACATTTCTTCGACCATCAGGCACCAGATCAGCATGGCGATCGGCATCAGGTAGTGCAAGCCGGCGCGCACCGTGGGCCAGGTCTGCAGTGGCTTGGGATCGTCGATGTCGATGTCGTCGGGCAGGTCCGGGCAGCCTGCGGCCTGGTACACCGAGAACAGGTAAAGCGCCAGCACCACCGCCGACACCGCGTAAGGCGCCACAGGGCCCATGACGGCCTTGATGCCCTGGAGCAGGTAGTACACCGCGCCAACCACCGCGATGCTGCCGGCAATGCCGAGGGCATTGCGCAGCACGCGCACCCGCCATGGCCGGGCCACGGTCTGCAGGATGGGCTGCATGCCCATCTTGAGTGCCTCCAGATGCACGATGTAGAGCAGGCCGATGTAAGACAAGGTGGCTGGCAGGAAGGCATGCTTGACGACGTCGGCATACGGGATGCCCACGTACTCGACCATCAGGAAGGCGGCCGCGCCCATCACCGGCGGCATGATCTGGCCGTTGACCGAGCTCATGGTCTCGATCGCGCCGGCCTTCACGCCGCCGTAGCCGGCCTTCTTCATGAGCGGGATGGTGAAGATGCCGCCGGAGACCACGTTGGACACCGACGAGCCGGAAATCATGCCGTTGAGCGCCGAAGACACCACGGCCACCTTGGCCGGGCCGCCGCGCAGGTGGCCCAGTGCCGCGAAGCTGACCTGCATCATGTAGTTGCCACCGCCCGCGCGGTCCAGCAACGCGCCGAACAGCACGTAGACAAAGATGGTGCCGGCCGAGACGCCCAGCGCAATGCCATAGACACCCTCGGTGGTGAGCCACATGTGGGAGATGAGGCGGTTGACCGACGCGCCCTTGTGCGACAGCACCTCGGGCAGGTACGGTCCGAGCAGGCAGTAGGCCAGGAAGACAACCGCCAGCGCTGCCATGGGCCAACCCACCGCGCGGCGCGTGGCCTCCAGCAGCAGCAGAACACCGGCGGACCCGACCACGATGTCCATGGTGTTGGGCTGGCCGGGCCGGGTGGCCAGCTCTGCGTAGAACAGCATGATGTAGGCGCCGCAGAAGGCGGCCACCAGCGCCAGCAGCCAGTCCACCACCGGCACCCGGTTGCGCGGAGAACCCTTGAACGCAGGCCAGGCCAGAAAGGCGAGGAACAGGGCAAAGCCCAGGTGGATCGCGCGGGCCTCGGTGTCGTTGAGGATGCCGAAGCCCAGCGCGAACGGCAAGGGCGATGCGTACCAGTACTGGAACAGGGCCCACAGCATGGCCACGGCGAACACCACGCCGGCTGTGACACCCGTGGGCTTTCGACCACCCGTGTCGCTGTCGGCCACGAGTTGCTGCAAGGCTTCCGGCGCTTTTTCGAGGTCTGTTGTCATGGCATCAGGTCCGCTGGAGAAGGCTAAAAAAATGGCGAAGATCACTTCGCCATGGAGATCACTTCAGGCCCGCCTGCAGGCCCGCGCAGATCACTTCATCCAGCCTTTTTCCTTGTAGTACTTCACCGCACCTTCGTGCAGCGGCGCACTCAAGCCGTCCTTGATCATGTTCTCGGGGTTGAGGTTGGCCAGCGCAGGGTGCAGCTTCTTGAACTCGTCGAAGTTTTCAAACACCGACTTGACCACGGCGTACACGGTGTCGGTCGGCGTCTTGCTGGAGGCCACCACGGTGGCGATGACACCGTAGGTGTTGGTCGGTTGTGGATTGTTCGGGTACAGGCCACCGGGCAGCGTGACCTTGGCGTAGTAGGGCTTGTCGGCCACGAGCTTGTCGATGGCAGGACCGGTGATGGACACCAGCTTGGCGCCGCAGGAGGTGGTCGGATCCTGGATGTTGGCGCTCGGGTGGCCCACTGCGTAATAGAAACCGTCGATCTTGCCGTCACACAGCGCCGGGCCGTGTTCGTCGGCCTTGAGTTCGGAGGCCAGCGAGAAGTCGCCCATTTTCCAGCCCATCGCGCTCAGCAGCTCTTCCATCGACGAGCGTGTGCCTGAACCCGGATTGCCGACGTTGAAGCGCTTGCCTTTGAAGTCCTCGAACTTGGTGATGTTGGCTTCCTTGCGTGCCACCACCGTGAAGGGCTCGGGGTGCACGGCGAAAACGGCTCGCAGGTCGCCGTAGGCTCCTGCGTCCTTGAACTGGCCCACACCTTTGAGGGAGTTGAACTGCACGTCCGACTGGGTGAAGCCCAGGTCCAGTTCACCGGCCTTGATGGTGTTGACGTTGAACACCGAGCCACCCGTGGACTCCACCGAGCAGCGGATGCCGTGCTTGGCGCGATCCTTGTTCACCAGCCGGCAGATGGCACCACCCGCTGCGTAGTACACGCCGGTGACACCGCCGGTGCCGATGGTCATGAATTTCTGTTGCGCCTGGGCCGGTGCCATGGGAACCATGAGGGCCGTCGCAGCGGCCAGTGTGCTCAGACGGAGGGAGATGTTTTTCATGCGGAAGGCTCCTGGAGGTTTCTACGTGGTTGAACAAACTCGGTGCGGACACGAAGGTGTTTGTCGGAAAAAGCAAGCTTCGTGCAGACCCGCCCTCGCGGCGACGGGGTTTACCCCAGATGGGCAGGCAAATGCGTCATGTATCAAGCCCTGCATCAGGCGGCCACCGCCCTGTCGATCGCACCGGCCAGCTGGTCCACGATCTGCTCCAGCTCTTGCGGCGTGCTGATGAAGGGCGGTGCCAGCAACACGTGATCGCCGCAGCGTCCGTCCACCGTGCCACCCATGGGATAGACCATCAGGCCACCGGCCATGGCTTCGCGCTTGATGCGGGCGTGCAGCTTGCGCGCGGGGTCGAACCACTGCTTGTTGCCGCGGTTGGCCACGAGTTCAACGCCCCAGAACAGGCCACGTCCGCGGATGTCGCCAACGTGAGGATGGTCGTCAAATGTCTGGTGCAGCAGGGCCTGCAGTTGCAGCCCGCGCTCGCGCACCTGCGCCAGCAAACCATCGCGCTGAATCACGCGTTGCACGGCGAGCGCGGCAGCACAGGCGATGGCATGACCCAGGTAGGTGTGGCCGTGCTGAAACAATCCACTGCCCTGGCGAAACGCGTCCACCACCCTGCCCTGCGCCAGCACGGCACCGATGGGCTGATAGCCACCGCCCAAGCCCTTGGCGATGGCCATCAGATCAGGCATCACGCCCTCCTGTTCGCAGGCGTGCAAGCTGCCGGTGCGACCCATGCCGCACATCACCTCGTCCAGGATCAGCAGGATGCCGTGGCGGTCGCACAGTTCGCGCACGCCCTTGAAATAACCCGGCACCGGCGTGAGCACGCCCGCCGTGGCGCCGCCCACGGTCTCGGCCACGAAGGCCATGACGTTCTCGCCGCCGAGGCGGTCGATGGCATCGGACAGCTCGGCCACCAGGCGCTGGCCATACTGCTCGGCGGTTTCGTCGTCGCGCCGGTGGCGGTATTCGTAACACGGCGCCACATGGGTCACGTCGATCAACAGCGGCTTGAACTGCTCGCGCCGCCAGGCGTTGCCGCCGACGGCGAGCGCGCCCAGGGTGTTGCCGTGGTAACTCTGATGCCGGGCGATGAAGTGCCGACGCTGTGGTTGACCGATCTCCACGAAATACTGCCGCGCCATCTTCAGTGCTGCTTCCATGGCCTCCGAGCCGCCGCTCACGAAATACACATGGCTCATGCCGGCGGGTGCCGTCTCGATCAACAGGTCGGCCAGTTCCTCGGCCACCTCGGTGGTGAAGAAACTGGTGTGGGCGTAGGCGAGCTTGTCGATCTGCGCGTGCATGGCGGCGATCACGTCCGGATGGCCGTGGCCCAGACAGGAAACCGCTGCACCACCCGAAGCGTCCAGGTAAGAACGGCCAGTCGCGTCGGTGAGCGTGATGCCCCGACCGCTGACCGCGGTGGGCAAGGCGTGACTGAGCTGGCGGTGGAAGACACGGGTACCGGGCAGGCTGGAGGGGGTCATGGAACAGACAGGCAGGATTGAGCAGAAGACCAGTTTAGGCAGCGGCCCCCACTTCGAAAAATGCCTTTTTGGTGCCGACCCATGACTTTGCGGCATGGGTTGTTCTGCTGTGGGCATTTTTCAGAAACCCACCGCGTGTCTACATTCGGGCTCCATGCAAAGCACTTCTCCATCCGTCCGGCAGGTCTGCGTTCTGGGTGCAGGCATCGTCGGCCTGGCCACCGCGTGGCAACTGCTGCGCGACGGCCACACCGTGACCGTGGTCGACAGCGCGCAGGCCGGAACCGGCGCGAGTGCGGCCAATGGCGCACAACTGAGCTATGCCTACGTGCAACCGCTGGCCGACCCCGGCATCTGGCGCCAGTTGCCCAAGCTTCTGCTGGCCAGCGACTCCCCGCTGAAACTGCGGCCGCAGATGGAACCGCAGCAGTGGGCCTGGGGTCTGCGGTTCCTGGCCGCGTGCCGCGCCAGCGTTTCGGCCAGCACCACGAAAGCGTTGCTCACCCTGGCGGCCGAAAGCCGGGCGGGCTTCGAGCGACTGCTCGCCCAGGAAAAGATCGATTGTGATTTTTCAACCACCGGCAAGCTCGTGCTGTATCCCGACGAAGCCGGGTTTACATCGGCGCGACGTCAGATGGAGCTGCAGCGCGCTTTGGGCACCTTGCAGCACGCCCTGTCGCCCACGGAGGCGGTTGCCGTTGAACCCACCCTCGAAGGCTATGCGGCGCGATTTGCAGGCGCGATTCACACCCCGGGCGAGTGCGCGGCGGACTGCTTCAAAGTGTGCCAGGAACTGCAGCGACTGCTGCAGGCGCGCGGCGTGCGATTCGTCTTCGACACCCCGGTCACGCGACTGGTGCGTCGCCATGGACGCATCCACTCGGTCGACACCCCGAACGGCCCGATCGAGGCCGACGCCTTCGTCGTGGCACTGGGTTCGTCCTCCCAAGCCCTCGCCCGGCCCCTGGGGCTGAGCGTGCCGGTGTATCCGCTCAAGGGCTACAGCATCACCGTGCCAGCCACCGACGCGGCGCCCCGGGTGAACGTCACCGATGTGTCGCGCAAGGTGGTCTTTGCCCGCATCGGCGAGCGCCTGCGCGTGGCCGGCATGGCAGAGCTGGTGGGTCACGACAGGACGATCGATCCCGGTCGCATCCAGTCGCTGATGGAGAGCGTGAGCGAGGTCTTTCCGCAGATGGAGCCCGCCACCGAGGTGAGCCCCTGGGCCGGCCTGCGCCCCGCCACCCCCACCGGCCTGCCCGTGCTGGGCCACCTGAGCGGTTCACCCGCGAACCTGTTCTTCAACACCGGTCACGGCGCGCTGGGTTTCACGCTGGCCTTCGGCAGCGCCGAGCGGGTGGTGCGCGAACTCACGGCCTCGTTCAGCCCAGTTGCTGCAGCGCCTGTTGCATGCAGCGCGTGAAGGCGCGCGTGGTGAGCGAATTGGGCCGGGCCGTGGGCCGCAGCATGTGCACCGAGGTGGCGATGGCCGGCTCCAGCGTGAGCACGTCGACCCGTTCGCGATCGGCCGACGCAGCCGTGCAGCCTTCGACCATGGCCACACCCACGCCGTGGTGCGCCAGCGCCAGGGCCACGTGGTAGGTCTGCACGGTCATCACCTCGTTGAGCCCCGCGCCCGCCTCGCGGACAGTGTGGGCCAGCAGCATCCCCAGCGGGTCCTGCCCGTCGAGCGCGATCACAGGCAGTTTTGAAAGCTGGGCCAGTGTGATCGTGCCGGCCTTCACCTGCTTCGCGTTCAAGAGTCCCTTGGGCACCACACACTCCACCCGCCGCTCGGCCAGGCGCTCCTGCGCCAGTGCCGGGTGCGTGACCGCGTTGAACACGTAGCCCACATCGGCCTCCTGCAACACCAGGCTGGAGACGATCTGTGGTGAGTGCAAGGCCTCGTGGTGCACCATCACGGCGGGGTGCTTTTCGCGAAACAGGCGCATGGCGAGCGGAAACACCTCGTAGCTGAGGGCAAGCACGGTGAGCACCCGCAACTCGCCTTTGCCGCGCCCGGCCTTGAGGCTGGCCGAGAGGCGCTGCACGTCATCGAGCTGGGCAAACAGGCGTTCGATGTGCGGGTACAGGGTCTGCGCTTCGACCGTGGGCTTGAGCCTTCCGCCAACGCGCTGGAACAACTGGAACCCCAGCTGCAGCTCGGCGTGCTGCAAGGTACGGCTCACCGCCGGCTGGGTCACATTGATCATGCGGGCAGCGGCACTCACGCTGCCGGTCTGCATGACGGCGTTGAAAACTTCGATGTGTCGTAGTCGCATGGGCCTATTGTTGCCCGGCGATGGAACTGCGGCGGTGCAGCGTTCAGCGCGCTGCCGGCTCCCGCTTCACCCGGAACCACGCCGCGTACATCGCAGGCAAAGCCAGCAGGGTCAGCACCGTCGCAACGACAAGACCACCCATGATCGCCACCGCCATCGGTCCCCAGAACACACTGCGGGACAAGGGAATCATCGCCAGCACAGCCGCAGCGGCGGTCAGCACGATGGGGCGCATGCGCCGCACGGCGGATTCCACCACCGCGTCCCAGGCCGGGACGCCGCGCGCACGGTCCTGCTCGATCTGGTCGATCAGGATCACCGAGTTGCGCTGGATCATGCCCATGAGCGCGATCACGCCCAGCAGCGCCACAAAACCGAATGGCCGGTTGAGCAACAGCAACGCGCCCGCCACACCCGCCAACCCCAACGGTCCGGTGAGGAACACCAGCACCGAGCGGCTGAAACTCTGCAACTGCAGCATCAGCAGGGTGAACACAATGAACAACATCAGCGGAATGCCCACCGCGATCGACGACGAACCCTTGCTGCTCTCAGCCACCGCGCCTGCCACCTCGATTCGGTAGTCGGACAGGCCCTGCGAGGCCCAGCCATCGCTGATCTTTTTCAGCACCGGCTGCAATTCGGCCGTGACCGTCGCACCCTGCAGGCCCTCGACCACATCGCCCTGCACCGTGATCGCATAGTCGCGGTTCTCACGCCACAGCACGCCAGCCTCCCAGTCGAACACCGGCCTGGCAATCTGCAACAGCGGGATGCTTTTCCCGTTGCTCGTGGGCAGGTTGGCATTGGCCAGGTCGGAGATGGCGCTGCGTTCGTCCAGCGGCTGACGCAGCACGATGTCGATCAGTTTGTCGCCGTCCCGGTACTGGCCCACGGTGCTGCCGCTGAGCAAGGTGCGTGCGGCCTGTGCAATCGACTGGCTGGACACACCCAGCGCGCGCGCCTTGGCCTGGTCCACCTCCAGCCGCAGACGCTTGACCGATTCGTTCCAGTTGTCGTTGACACCACGCATGTTGGGGTTGGCGCGCATGGCCACCTTCACCTCGTCGGCCAGCGTGCGCAGCTGCGCGGGGTCGGTGCCGACCACGCGGAACTGCACCGGATACGGCACGGGTGGACCGTTGGGCAGTAGCTTCACGCGTCCGCGCACCTCGGGGAATTCGGTGGCCAGCAAAGCCGGCAGCGCCTTGCGCAAACGCTCACGCGTCTTCAGGTCTTGCGGCAACACGATGAGCTGCGACACGTTGGTCTGCGGAAAGATCTGGTCCAGCGGCAAATAGAAGCGCGGCACGCCCGAACCGATCCAGGTGCTCACACTCTTGACGCCCTCTTCCGCCGCCATGCGCGCTTCCAGCCGCTTCGTCACCTCGTCCATGGCCTGGATGCTGCTGCCCTCGGGCAGCCAGATGTCCACCAGAATCTCGGGCCGGCTCGAGTCCGGAAAGAACTGCTGCTGCACCTGCCCCATGCCGACGATGCCCAGCACAAAGGTGAGCACGGTGGCACCGATGGTGATCCAGCGGTGCTGCACGCACCAGTCCACCACCGCACGGAAACGCACGTAGAACGGGCCGTCGAACACCTCGTGAACCTCGCCCACGTGCGGCTTGACCTTGAGCAGGCGCACGCCCAGGTAGGGCACGAAGAACACCGCCACGATCCACGACAGCAGCAGCGCAATCACCGTCACCGCGAAGATGGCGAAGGTGTATTCACCGGTGGTGGAGTTGGCCAGGCCGATGGGCAGGAAACCGGCCGCCGTGATCAGCGTGCCGGTGAGCATGGGCATGGCCGTGGCCTCCCAGGTGAAGGTGGCCGCGCGCACCATGCTGTAGCCCTCTTCGAGCTTGCGCACCATCATCTCCACCGCAATGATCGCGTCGTCCACCAGCAGGCCCAGCGCAATGATGAGTGAGCCCAGCGAGATCTTGTGCAGCCCGATGCCCCAGTAGTTCATGGCCAGGAAGGTCATGGCCAGCACCAGCGGGATCGTGATCAGCACCACCAGACCCGGGCGCATGTCCAGCGTGTAGCCGCGCAGGCCCTTGCTGCCCGCGCGCTTGTGCAGGCCCAGCGCCAGAAAACTCACCGCCAGCACGATCACCACCGCTTCAATCAACACGGTCACGAACTCGTTCACGCTTCGGGTCACCGCGCTCGGCTGGTCCTGCA
The DNA here is from genome assembly GCF_001713375.1 of Hydrogenophaga sp. RAC07. Taxonomy (NCBI): domain Bacteria; kingdom Pseudomonadati; phylum Pseudomonadota; class Betaproteobacteria; order Burkholderiales; family Comamonadaceae; genus Hydrogenophaga; species Hydrogenophaga sp. RAC07. Next base: position 1,477,614 of record NZ_CP016449.1, on the reverse strand, counting down.
CCTGCGCCAGCACCATGCCGGCGGGCAGCGTGGCCTCGATGCGAGCCACCGTGGTCTTGAGCGCCTTGCCCAGCGCAATGATGTCGCCGCCCTTGGCCATGGAAATGCCCAGGCCGATGCTGTCCTTGCCGTTGTGGCGCACCAGCACCTGGGGTGGGTCCACGTAGCCCAGGCGGATGTCGGCGATGTCGCCCAGGCGGATCTGCGTGCCGTTGGCCGCGCGGATCGGCATCGCGTTGAGTTGCTCCACCGAGTTGAAAGCCCCGCCCACGCGCACCTGCACCACGTCGTGTGGCGACTGAACCGCGCCAGCCGAGGCCACCGCGTTCTGCTGGCCCAGCGCGTCGAACACCTGCTGCAGGTTCAGGCCCAGCACCGCCAGACGTTTCTGCGAAATCTCGATGAACAACTTCTCGTCCTGGGCGCCGAAGAGCTCCACCTTGCTCACATCGGGCACACGCAGCAGCTGCTGGCGCACGTTGTCGGCCACCTGCTTCTTGTCCGCGTATGAAAACCCGTCACCCTGCAGCGCGTAGATCACACCGAACACGTCGCCGAATTCGTCGTTGAAAAACGGTCCCACCACCCCCTGCGGCAGCGTGGCCTGCATGTCGCCGATCTTCTTGCGCGCCGTGTACCAGATCTGCGGTACCTCGGCGGCAGGCGACGAGTCCTTCAGCTGAAAGATCACCAGCGTTTCGCCGGGCTTGGAATAGCTGCGGATCTTGTCGGCGTAGGGCACCTCCTGCAGCGTCTTCTCGATGCGATCGGCCACCTGCTCGGCCACCTGCTCGGCCGTGGCGCCGGGCCAGTAGGCCCGCACCACCATGGCGCGAAAGGTGAACGGCGGGTCTTCGTCCTGCCCGAGCTGAAAGTACGCTGCCACGCCCAGCAACATCAGCACGATCATGAGATAGCGCGTGAAGGCCTGGTGGTCCAGTGCCCACTGCGAGAGGTTGAAGCGCGACACCCACGTCGCGGCCTGGTCGGCGGAGGAATAGTCGGACGAACTCATGCGGTCCTCACTTCGTGGCCGCGCCAACAAAACGTGTCACCTTCTGCCCCGGCGACAACACATGCACACCCGCGGCCACCACCTCGTCGCCCGGCTTCAGGCCCGAGGCGATCACCATCTCGTTGCCATCGGCACCGGCAACCACCACCGGGCGTGGCTGCACCGTGCTGCTGGCGGCGTCAAACACCCAGACCGCGCTGCCGCTGCGGTCGCCGGCCTCGGAGCGCATCAGCGCCGAGGTGGGCAGCTTGATGGCCGCGGTCGGCGCCCCGGCGGGCGGCGCCATCGTCACGTAGGCCGTGGCACCCAGCGGTGCGGTGGCGCCCTCGGTCAGCGACAGCTTCACCTGGTAGGTGCGTGTGACCGGGTCGGCACTGGCCGCCACCTCGCGCACCACCGCGCTCAGGGGCGCAGCATCGCCCGCAGGTGAACCCGACCACAGGCGCACCTGCGCGGCCTGGCCGGTCTTCAGCGCGGCCAGGCGGTCTTCGGGCACCGCAAACACCACGTCGCGCGGACCGTCCAGGGCCACGCGCACCACGGGCGTGCCGGCGGCCACCACCTGCCCCACCTCGGCGTCCACCGCGAGCACCACACCCGCCCCGTCGGCCAGCAAGCGGGCATATGCCGCCTGGTTGCCTTGCACGGTGCCCTGGGCGCGCGCCTGGCGCAGCGTGGCTTCGGCCGATTGCAGCGTCGCCTGCCGGCGCTCGATCTCGGCGCCGCTCACGAAACCCTGGGCCAGCAGGTCCTGGTAACGCTTGAGGTCGGCCGCAGCCAGATCGCGCTGGGTCTGCGCCGCGCTCACCTGGGCCTGGGCGGCCTGGCTGGAGAGCACGAGGTCTTGCGCGTCGAGCTGGGCCAGCAACGCACCCGTGTTCACCCGTTGTCCCACCTGGGCTGGGCGCTGCACCAGCTTGCCCCCGACCCGAAAGCCCAGCCGGGATTCCGTGCGCGCCCGCACCTCACCCGCGTACTCGGTCTGGGCACCCAAGGCGCTGGCCCCCACCGTCATCAGCTTGACCGACCGGATGGGTTCGGTGGGCGCCGGAGCGGGCGCGCACGCCGCCAAGGCGAGCGTGGCGGTCATGATCAGGACAAGATGCGGCGTTTTCATGGCGGTCAGGACGTTGTGAAAATGGGTGGGGCGCGGCAAGATCACGCGCCGACAAGGCCCGTATATTACTGACTGACCGGTTAGTAATCAAAATCTCCGACGAAAATCACACCCCATTCATGACGCAACCCACGCCCGCCACCCCGCCACCGACAGACGACCGCGCCCACGGTCAGGCTGAGGCGGCACGCATGGCGAACCCCGGCGCGCTGGGCGCCCTGGGCCCGGGCGTGGGGCACTATGAAAACTTCCCCGTGGCTTCGTGGCTCTGCCCGCCCCGGCTGCGCCCCACGGTCGCAGCCATCTACCGGTTCGCCCGCACGGCCGACGACATCGCAGACGAAGGCCAGGCCACAGCCGCAGAGCGGCTGGCCGATCTGGCCGCTTGCCGCAGCGAGCTGGCGCGTTGCATCGATAAGGCCGCCGGCGGCGCCGTGGTGCCCGCGCCCGAGCGCTGGCCGGCGGTGTTCGGCCCGCTGGGTCTGGCCATTGCGCGCCACGACCTGCCCACGCAACTGCTGCACGACCTGCTGAGCGCCTTCGAGCAAGACGTGCGGTACACCGCGCAACAGCACCGTTACGAGAACACCGAAGAACTGCTGGGTTACTGCCGCCTTTCGGCCAACCCGGTGGGGCGGCTGCTGCTGCACCTGTACGGCGTGCACGACGCGCGCTCGCTGCAGCAGAGCGACCAGGTCTGCAGCGCGCTGCAACTCATCAACTTCTGGCAGGACATCAGCCGCGACCTGCCCAACGGGCGCTGCTATCTGCCGGCCGACACCTTGCACCGCCATGGCCTGCAGGTGGCCGACTTCGAACAGCCCACGCTGGAGGTGACCCCCGATCGCCAAGCCGTGGTGGCCGAGCTCTGTGCCTACGCGCGCGGCCTCATGCAGCTGGGCGCTCCGCTGGCGCGGCGGGTGCCGGGGCGGGCCGGGTGGGAGCTGCGCCTGGTGGTGCAAGGTGGCTTGCGCATCCTGGACGCCATCGAAGAAGACGGTCACCGCAGCTGGCAGACCCGTGTGACGCTGCAACGCGCCGACCTGCCGCGGCTGGCGTGGCGCGCGCTGTGGATGTGAAGTCGCGCGCACATCGCATCGCGCAGGTGACACGCAAGCCGTTGCAGTCGCTGAAATGCCACTGAAGGCCGCGCCCCCCGTACAAGCTCTGGGGTGGTGAGCGCAGACCCTGTGCCATACTGATTTTCCATGGCACAGGCATTCCCTTTCTCCGCGATAGTTGGTCAAGACGAGATGAAAACGGCGATCCTGATCGCCGCCATCGATCCCTCCATCGGAGGTGTTCTGGTCCTCGGTGACCGGGGCACCGGCAAGTCCACCGCGGTGCGGGCGCTGGCCGCCTTGCTGCCGAAAATGCGGGCGGTGAACGGGTGTCGCTACAGCTGCGATCCGGCCGACCCCGCCAGCCGCTGCGCCGACTGCGCCCAGCTTCGCGGCCCCGACCAGCCGCCCCCCAAGACCCACCTCATTCCCGTGCCCGTGGTCGACCTGCCCCTGGGTGCCACCGAAGACCGTGTGGTCGGCGCGCTCGATCTGGAGCGCGCGCTCTCGCAGGGCGTGAAGGCTTTCGAACCCGGCCTGCTGGCGCAGGCGAACCGCGGCTTTCTCTACATCGACGAAGTCAACCTGCTCGAAGACCACCTGGTCGATCTGCTGATCGACGTGGCCGCCTCGGGCGAGAACGTGGTCGAGCGCGAAGGCCTGTCGGTGCGCCATCCCGCGCGTTTTGTGCTGGTGGGCAGCGGCAACCCCGAAGAAGGTGAACTGCGTCCGCAACTGCTGGACCGCTTCGGCTTGTCGGTGGAGGTGAAGACACCCGAGCTGCTGCAGGAGCGCGTGGAGGTGGTGCGCCGGCGCGATGCGTTTGAACAGGACCGCGAGGCTTTCATCGCGAGCTGGCAGAAGGAAGACGAACGCATCCGCCGCAAACTCGTGGCGGCGCGCAAACGCCTGGTTGACGTGGAGATCACCGACGCCGCACGCCAGCGCGCCGCGGCCCTGTGCATGGCGCTGGGCACCGACGGCCTGCGCGGCGACCTCACACTCATCCGCGCCGCGCGCGCCATCGCCGCGCTGCAGGGCGATGCCGCCGTGACCGACGCGCACTTCAAACGTGTGGCCGGCCCCGCGCTGCGCCACCGTCTGCGCCGCAATCCACTGGACAACGCCGGCTCCACGGCCCGGGTCGACCGCGCCGTTGCCGAACTGATGGGCGCCTGAGCGCGGGTCTCGGGCTCACCACCGATGCTCGACACCCTCACATCCCCGGTTCCCAACGCCGACGCGGCCCTGGTCGCGGCCTTGCTGGCGGTGGACCCGGCTGGCCTCGGTGGCGTGGCCTTGCGCGCAAGCGCCGGCCCCTTGCGCGACGCCTGGCTCACCCTGCTGCGCGAAAACCTGCCCGCCAGCACCCCCATGCACCGCGTGCCCCTGCACGCCACCGACTCGGCCCTGCTCGGCGGGCTCGATCTGGCCGCCACCCTGCACGCCGGGCGCCCGGTGGCCCAACTCGGATTGCTCGCACGCTGCGACGGCGGTGTGCTGCTGCTGGCCATGGCCGAGCGCGTGGGTGCCGGTGTGGCGTCGCAACTTTCGGCCGTGCTCGACACGCAGGTGGTGGCGCTGGAGCGCGACGGCCTCACGCAGCGCCGCCCCGCGCGCGTGGCGCTGGTGGCGCTGGACGAAGGCGATGGTGACGAAGAACAGATGCCCGCCACCTTGCTTGACCGCGTGGCCTTTCACCTGGTGCTGCAGGCCGCCGCATCGGACGACGATGCGCCGGTGGACTGGACACGCACCGAGATCGCCGAGGCGCGCGCGCGCCTGGCCCAGGTGGTCGTTCCCGAGAGCGTGGTGCAGGCGTTGTGTGCCGCCTCGCTGGTGTGGGGCGTGTACTCCATGCGCGCGCCCCTGCTCGCGGTGCGCGTGGCGCGCGCTGCAGCAGCCTTGTCGGGCATGGACGAGGCCGAAGAGGTGCACGCCTCGCTGGCGGCGCGCCTTGTGCTGGCGCCACGCGCCACCCGCGTGCCCGCACCACCGGCGGAAGAAACCGACGACACGCCCCCGCCACCGGCCGAAGCGCAGGAGGCCGCACCCGATGAAGACGACGCTCAGGACACGCCACCCCCTGACTCACCGCAAGACGAAACGGAGAACACGCAGGACGAGGAGGAAGCCCCCGGCGCACTGGACGACCGCCTGATCGAAGCCGTGCGCGCCGCCATTCCCCCGGGCCTGCTGGCGGCCTTGCAGATGGGCCAGGCCCGGCAAGCGCGCGCCGCGGCCGCTGGCCGCTCGGGCGAGCTCATGAAGAACCAGAACCGCGGGCGCCCGGTGGGCACACGCCGCGCCGAACCCCGCTCGGGGGCCAGGCTGCACATTCTGGAAACGCTGCGCGCCGCCGCGCCCTGGCAGCGATTGCGTCAACAACGAGCGGATGGCCCCAAGCGCATCCAGGTGCGGCGCGAGGACTTTCACGTGGTGCGCTTCCGCCAGCGCCGGCCCACCACCACGCTGTTCGTGGTGGACGCCTCGGGCTCGGCTGCGCTGCACCGCCTGGCCGAGGCCAAGGGCGCGGTGGAGTTGCTGCTGGCCGAGTGTTATGTGCGGCGCGACAAGGTCGCGGTGCTGGCGTTTCGCGGCGAGGGCTGCGAGCTGCTGCTGCCGCCCACGCGCTCGCTGGCGCGTGCCAAGCGCAGCCTGGCCGCGCTGCCCGGCGGTGGCGGCACGCCGCTGGCGGCCGGCATTGAAGCCGCGCGCGAACTCGCGCAGCAGATCGGGCGCCAGGGCGAAACGCCGGTGGTGGTGATGCTCACCGACGGCCGCGCCAACGTGGCTCGCGACGGTCGCCACGGCCGGGTCCAGGCCACCGAAGACGCGCTGGCCGCCGCCGACGCGTTCCGCCTCGCCGGTTTCGCAGCGCTGCTCATCGACACCTCGGCGCAACCGGGCGAAGCTTCGCGCCAGATGGCCGAGCGCATGGGCGCCACCTGTGTGCCGCTGCCACACGCGGGCGCGGCCGGCCTGTCGCAGGCCGTGCGGCTGGCGAGTGTGCCCGGCGCACGCTGAACCGTTCAACATGGGTCAAGCCCTCGACTGGCAACGCGACGGCCCCCGCTGGCCGCACCACGCGCTGAGCAGCTTCGTGTGGGCGTCCGGCCTGCAGTGGCATGTGCAGCGGTTCGCCGGCCCCGAAGGCGCGCCCTGTCTGGTGCTGCTGCACGGCACCGGCGCCTCCACGCATTCGTGGCGCGACCTCGCGCCGCTGCTCGCGCAGCGCTTCGAGGTGGTGACCATGGACCTGCCCGGCCACGCCTTCACCGGCATGCCGCCGGGCGGCGTGGGGTCGCCGCAACTTTCCTTGCCCGGCATGGCCCGCGCGGTGCATGGTTTGCTGCAGACGCTGGCCCTCAGCCCGGCGATGCTGGTGGGTCATTCGGCCGGTGCGGCCGTGGCGGTGCGGATGTGCCTGGACGGCCTGGCCACGCCTCGTTCGGTGCTGGGCCTCAACGCTGCGCTGATGCCGCTGGGAGGGCTGGCGGGTCGCCTGTTTTCGCCGGTGGCCAAGCTCATGGCGTCTGCGCCGTTCGTGCCGCGCCTGTTCGCCTGGCACGCCAACGAACCCGCCGTGTTGCAGCGCCTGCTGCTGAGCACCGGCTCCACGCTGGACGCCACCGGCACGGCGCTCTACCGCCAGCTCGTCAGCAGCCCCGAACACGCGGCGGGCGCGCTGGGCATGATGGCCAACTGGGATCTCGACTCCCTCTGGCGCGACCTGCCCCGCCTGGCCGTGCCGCTGGATCTGGTGGTGGGCGAACGCGACCGCACCGTGCCGCCCGAGCAGGCCACCCGCGCCATGGCCCGGCTTCCGTCGGCGTTGAACGCGCAGTACCTGCAGCTCGACGGCCTGGGGCACCTCGCGCACGAAGAGCAGCCCGACACGGTGGCGCGGCTCATCAACGAACGCTTCAACGCACGCGCCTGACGCCTTGCCTCAGGGCACCACGCTGTCGATGCGGATCTGCAATTGCGCGCTGTTGCTCGGCACCGGGCCGCTGCTGCCTTGCAGGTCGCCGCTCTGGGGCATGGCCTGCCCTGTGCGGCTGATTCGGGCCTCCACCACCACCTGTTCGTGCATCGACACGCGAAGCTCGGGCGCCATGGCCTGGCTGTCGTCAAGAGAAAAAGCGACGGGGCCAGCACTCGCCGCCACGCGCATCACGGCCAGCGGCATGCGCGGACCTTGCACCGGGCGCGCGAACACGAACAAGGTGTCGCCCGCCGCGAGCCTGGCTTGCAACTCGGGCGCGATGGTGATCTGCCCATGCACGCCGGGGTGGCTGGACGCGGCCGGCGCCGGGTCGGCGGGTGCTGCGGCCAGGCGCGCCGCGCCACCAGGTTGTGATGCGATGCCGGCCCGCGCGGCTTCCAGGCTGCTCTCCAATCCTTGAGCAAAGGGGCTGCCCGGCGCGGCGCGCTCTCGGGCGCGTTGCCAGAACGCTGCAGCCGCCACAAAGTCCTGGCGGCCGTATGCCGAACTGCCGGCCAGGGCGAGCGCCTTGGGGTGGCCCGGGTCGATCGCCAGCGCCCGGTTGACCAGGCGCATGGGCTCCCCGTCGGCGCTCTGGCCTTGCAGCAGCGACAGCAGATCGGCACGGTCGGCGAGCAGGTCGGCGTTGTCGGGGGTGAGCTCCAGCGCGCGCTGGTAGGCCTTGTCGGCGTCGGCAAAGCGCTGGCGGCTGGCGTGTGCGCGGGCCAGCATCTCCCAGGCGGAGGCATCGGCTTTCTGCCCGGGCGGGCGGCCCTCGAGTTGCTGGGTCATCTGGCGAATCATGGCGTCGACATCGCCGTCAGAGGCGCCCTCCTGCCGGGCGAGTTCAGCTTCGAAGCGCACCGCGTCGGGCTCACCGAGCCAGACATACAAGCCGATGGCCAGCGCAGGCACGGCCAGCAGCAAGCCGGTGGCGGTGCCGTGCCGGTGGGTGGTGCGCACACGCTGGTCCAGCGGCGCCGACTCCTCGATCACGCGCCGCGCCAGTTCCTCGCGCGCCTGCTCGAATTCCGCGGATGAGAGCTTGCCTTCGGCGTGCTCCGCATCCAGTTGGGCACGCTGCTCGCGCAGCAGCGCCAGGTTGGCCTGCTGCGGCATGGTGGGCACGGCGGTCGCACGCGTGCGCCACAGCACCGTCAACAGAGGCCACAGCGCGAGCGCCAGCAGTGCCAACGCGAGAGCAACAAACACGGTCATGGCGTGCCTCCGGCATCGTCGAGCAGGCGCTGGGCGCGCTGCAGTTCGGCGGGACTCAAAGGCGCTGGCTCGGCCAACGGATCACGCCGTCGGATGTTCATCAACAGCACCACCGCAGCCACCAGCAGCAACACAAACGGCCCGGCCCACAGCAGCACGGTGCTGAACTTGAGCGGTGGCCGGTAGAGCACAAAGTCGCCATAACGCTGCGCCATGAAATCCAGGATGTCTTCCTGCGTACGACCTTGCGTGAGCTGCTCGCGGATCTGCTGGCGCAGGTCCTTGGCCAGGTCGGCTTGCGAGGCGGCGATGGTTTCGTTCTGGCACACCAGGCAGCGCAGCTCTTCGGCGATCTTGAGCACGCGCGCTTCCAGCACCGGGTCGGCCGACAAGGGCGCGGCCTTCGATTCAGCCGGCGCCTGCGCGGCCACCCCGCCCGGCCCCAGGAGCCAGCCCAACACCAGGATCATCAGCACAACACGCATGGGCTCAGGCACCGAGTTCGTTCATCAAGGGCAGCAGCTTGTCGCGCACCGCCTCGGGCGTGACCGGGCCGGTGAACTTGAGCCGGATCACACCCTGTTTGTCGATCACATAGGTCTCGGGCACGCCGTAGACACCGAAGTCCAGGCCGACGCGGCCGTCCCTGTCGAACAGCGTGGTCTTGTAGGGGTTGCCGTGTTTGCCCAGCCACGTCAGCGCCAGGTGGCGCTGGTCCTTGTAGTTCAGGCCGATCAGGGGCACGGCGCTGGTTTTGGCCAGGTCCATGAGGACCGGGTGTTCCTGCTGGCAGGCCACACACCACGAGGCCCACACGTTGAGCAGCCACACCTGGCCGCGCAGGTCGTCGGGCGCCACCAGCGTGTCGGGTGCGGCGAGCGTGGGCAGGCGGAACGCGGGCACCGGCTTGTTGATCAACGGCGACGGCACATCGCGCGGGTTGAGCTGCAGGCCCATGCCGAGAAAACCCAGCATCACCACAAAGATGGCCAGCGGCCACAGGTAGCGCTTCATGGGCGCGCGCTCCGCACCGTCATCACCGGGCGTGCTGCGCCCACGCCAACCGCCACCGGCGCGGGCGCCACCACGGCCGCCTTGCGCACGCGGTAGCGCCGGTCCATCACGGCCATCAGTCCTCCCAGCGCCATCAGCAAGCATCCGCCCCAGATCCAGTTGACCAGGGGCTTGTGGTGCAGGCGCACGCTCCAGGCGGTTTCGCTCACCGGCTCACCCAGCGCCACGTACACGTCGCGCATCACGCTGCGGTCGATGGCCACTTCGGTCATCGCCGTGCGGCTCACGGTGTAAATGCGCCGCTCGGGGTGCAGCACCGCCACCAGTTCACCATCGCGGCTCACAGTGAGCGTGGCTTTGGCCGAGGTGTAGTTCGGCCCCTGCACCAGGTCCATGCTGTCGAGCCGGATGCTGTGGCCACCCACCTCGGCGGTCTGGCCCACTTCCATGCGCACGTCGTTCTCGGTCTGGAAGCTGCTCACCACCGTGACCCCGGCGATGAACACCGCCACCCCGAAGTGCGCCAGCAACATGCCGAAGTAGCTGCCCGGCTGGGCACGGAACGCGACCCAGGCCGAAGAAGGATGGGCGCGCAACCGTTGCACCAGGTTGAGCACCGCCGTGCTCGCGACCCACACCGCCAGCAGCAGCCCCAGGCCGGTGAGCGGCGACCAGCGCTGCAGCACCAGCGGCGCGATCGCCGCGCTGGCCACGCTCACACCCGCGGCCCAGCGCAGCTGGTGCGCCAGATCCCCCAGCGAGGCCTGCCGCCAGCGCGCCAGCGGCCCCACGCCCATGAGGAACAAGGCCGGCGCAATGAGCGGCACAAACACCGCGTTGAAGTACGGCGGGCCCACCGAGAGCTTGCCCATGCCGAGTGCGTCGATGAGCAAGGGGTAGAGCGTGCCCAGCAGCACGGCCGCGGCGGCCACCACCAGCAGCACGTTGTTGGCCAGCAGCAGGCTCTCCCGCGAGAGCAATTCGAACGCGCCACCACCGCCCACCCTGGGACCGCGCCAGGCAAACAGCGTGAGCGAGCCGCCCACCACAAGGGTGAAGAACACCAGGATGAACAGGCCGCGCGCCGGGTCGGTGGCAAACGCATGCACCGAGCTGAGCACGCCCGATCGCACGATGAAGGTGCCCAAGAGCGAGAGCGAAAACGCCAGGATCGCCAGCAGCGCCGTCCACAGCTTGAAGCCCCCACGCTTCTCGGTGACCGAGAGCGAATGGATGAGTGCCGTGCCCACCAGCCAGGGCATGAAGGACGCGTTTTCCACCGGGTCCCAGAACCACCAGCCGCCCCAGCCGAGTTCGTAGTAGGCCCAGAAGCTGCCCAGCGCAATGCCCACCGTGAGGAAGCACCAGGCCATGGTGGTCCAGGGGCGCGACCAGTGCGCCCAGGCCGCGTCCACCCGGCCCGCGAGCAGGGCCGACACGGCAAATGCAAAAGCGACCACAAAACCCACGTAGCCCATGTAGAGCATGGGCGGGTGGATCGCCATCCCCAGGTCCTGCAGCAGCGGGTTGAGGTCTTTGCCATCGAGCGGCACCGGGTACAGGCGCTCGAAGGGGTTGGAGGTGAGCAGCGTGAAGAGCAGGAAGCCCACGCTGATCAGGCCCATGAGGCCGAGCACGCGGGCGCGCATGGGTTCGTCGAGCTGATTTGAGAACACGGCCACTGCCAATGTCCAGCCCGCAAGGATCAGGCTCCACAGCAGGATGGAGCCTTCGTGGTTGCCCCACACCGCGGTGATGCGGTAGATCAACGGCGAGCTGGTGTGCGAGTTCTGCGCGGCCAGCAGCACCGAGAAATCGCTGGTGACGAAGGCGTGCATGAGGCAGCCGAACGAGACCAGCAGCAGCACGAACTGCGCAAAGGCCGCCGGGCGGGCCAGCGCCATCCAGTGCCGGCGGCCCTGGTGCGCACCCACCAGCGGAAACACGCTCTGGACCAGTGCCATCACGAGCGCCAGCACGGCGGCGAAATGACCGAGTTCGGGGATCACGGTTGGGCTCCTTGGGGCAGCACCAGCGAGGTCTGTCCGGGCATGGCGTTCGCGTTGCGCGCCTTGTCCAGCGCTTCGGCCGCTTCGGGTGCCATGTAGTTCTCGTCGTGCTTGGCCAGCACCTGCTCCGCACGGAACACGCCGTCAATGCCCAGCTTGCCTTGCGCCACCACGCCCTTGCCTTCCTGGAACAGGTCGGGCAGCAGGCCGGTGTACGTGACCGGAATGCTTTGGGCGGTGTCGGTCACCTTGAAGCGGATGGTGAGCCCTTGGGGTTCACGCACCACACTGCCCTGCTCCACCAGGCCACCCACGCGAAAGTTGCGCTCCTTCGGTGCTTCGTTGGCCACCACCTGCGTGGGGCTGAAGAAAAACACCAGGTTGCTGTTGAAGGCATTGAGCACGAGTGCCGTGGCCGCAGCCAGCGTGGCCAGGCCCACGGCGAGGGCAACGAACCGGCGGTTGCGCGGCTTCATGCCGTGGTCTCCCCGGTGGCACGCTCATCCATCACCTCCTGCGCGAGCAGGCGGCGGCGAAAGCGGATCACCATCAGCTCGGCCACCACCACCGCAGCGCACATGCCCAGCGACCCCCACACATACAGGCCATATCCGCCCATGGCCAGCAGTTCACTCAAGCTGTTCATGCCATGCCCTCCAGTGCCTGCCGCGCCCAGGGCGCGTGGCGTTCACGCTCAAGCATGATCACGCGCACGCGGGCCAGGGCCACCGCAATGCAGTACATCCAGCAGGCCAGCGCCATCACCAGCATGCCCAGCAGCATGGGCGTGGCCATGCTGGGGGCCCTGGTGATGCTGACCGAGGCGCCCTGGTGCAGCGTGTTCCACCACTGCACCGAGAAATAGATGATGGGCAGGTTGACCACCCCCACGATGGCCAGCAGGCCGGCGGCTCGGTCGGCGCGGCGCGTGTCGTCGATCGCGCTGTGCAGCGCCATGAAGCCGATGTAGAGGAAGAGCAGCACCAGCTCGGAGGTGAGCCGCGCGTCCCACACCCACCAGGTGCCCCAGGTGGGCTTGCCCCAGAGCGCACCGGTCCACAGCGCGAGAAAGGTCATGAGCGCGCCGGTGGGCGCCAGCGCCGTGGCCATCATGGACGAGAGGCGCGAGTTGAACACCAGGCCGATGGCCGCCCAGGTGGCCATGGCGAGGTAGACCACCATGGACATCCAGGCCGTGGGCACGTGCACGAAGATGATGCGGTAGGCCTCGCCTTGCTGCGCGTCGGTGGGCGCCACCCACAGGCCAATGTAAAGGCCGATGGCGGTGAGCACCACGGCCAGCGCGCCGAACCACGGCACCAGCCGGCCCGCCAGGGGATAGAAGCGCTGCGGTGCTGCGTAGTGGAACCAGTTGATCGAGGCCATCAGCTCACTCCATGGAGATGCGCAAGGCAGCGCTGGTGACCAGCGGCGCGGCAAACAGGCTCAGCAGCAGCAAGGCAGCGAGCAGCGAAAAATGCCCGCCCACCCCCAGCCCGGCGGAGTGCGCCTCGACCGCGCCCGCGCCGAAGATCAGCACCGGGATCACCAGCGGCAGCGTGAGCAGCGACATCAGCACCCCACCACCACGCAGACCCAGCGTGAGCGCCGCACCGATGGCACCCACCAGGCTGAGCACCGGCGAACCGATGAGCAAGGTGAGCAGCAACACGCCGGTGGCAGAAGCCGAGAGGTCGAACTGCAGCGCCAGCAGCGGCGACACCAGCACCAGCAGCAGCACCGAGCCGCACCAGTGCGCAGCGATCTTGCCCAGCACCAGCAGGGGCAGCGGGTGCGCCGAGAGCAGCAGTTGTTCGAGCGTGCCGTCCTGCAGGTCGTCGGCGAACAGGCGCGCCAGCGGCAGCGTGCAGGCCAGCAGCGCGGCCACCCACACCACGCCCGGCGCCATGGTGCGCAGCAGCGCGGGTTCCGGCCCCACGCCCAGCGGAAACAGGCTCACCACCATCACGAAAAACACCACCGCGGCCAGCGAATCGGTGCGCCGGCGCACGGCGATGCGCAGGTCGCGCTGGAAGACGCAGCGAAAACCCTCCAGCCAGCCCTGCGGCGCGGCGGAAGCGGTCGGGTGCGCGGCCACGTGGGTGTTCACAGGCTGAGCACCTGGTGCGGCGTGTCGTCGAGCGACACGCCCTGGTGGCTGGTGAGCACCACCGCGCCGCCACGCAGCAGCTGGGCGCGTATCAGGCCTTCGAGCCAGGCGGTGGCGGTGGTGTCGAGTGCGTTGAAGGGTTCGTCCAGCACCCACAGCGGAGCTGCGCGCGCCAGCACCAGCCTGGCCAGTCCGCAGCGTCGCCGCTGGCCTTGCGAGAGGCGGCGTGCGGGCGTGCGCTCGAAGCCGCGCAGGCCGGCATCGCCCAAGGCCTGCAGCGCGCCGACCCGGTCGGCAGCCTGGCCGCCCAGCGTGCAGGCGGTGATCAGGTTGTCCAGCGGTGACAGATCGTCCTTGAGCGCGGCGGCATGGCCCAGGTACACGAGGTCGCGGCCCCACTGTTCACGCTGCGCCGCCATTGGCTGGCCGCGCCACAGCACCTGACCTTCCGTGGGCGTGAGCAAGCCACACATCAAGCGCAGCAGGCTGGTCTTGCCGGCGCCGTTGGCTCCCGCCACCCGCAACAACTGGCCGCCGGGCAATTGCAGGTCCAGGCCACTGAACAAGGTGCGTCCGCTGCGGATGCAACTCACCTTGTTCAGGGCCAGTGTGGCGGTCATGGGAGCACTTTCGTGCGCAATGTCGGGGACTTCACCGGTGTGTCTCAAAAATCGTATGTCAACTTGATTTGACACTTATAGCACCAGACGTTTTGAGCAACAAACCGGAAAAACCCATGGCGCGTATGGCATTCGGGCGATTTCAGGTTGCCCTGGAAGGCCCCGGCAGGACGCCGCGCCTGTGTGCGCTGCACAAGAAAAGACCCTTTGACATTCCGAGGTGTCATGTTAGATTGACATTCAGTGATGTCACACATCGATGACATCCCGACCACGGTCAAGGGGCTCTCATGGACATGATGACTCGCATACAAGCCGCGCTGGATCACGAACTGACCCAGGCCAGCAGCCCCAGTGCCCCGCCCCGTCTGATGGCCGCCATGCGCCACGCGGTGTTCCCCGGCGGCGCCCGCATCCGCCCACAGCTCTGCCTGGCCGTGGCCGGTGCCTGCGGCGAAGACGCCCCTGCGCTGACCAACGCCGCCGCCATGGCCATCGAACTGCTGCACTGCGCCTCGCTGGTTCACGACGACATGCCCTGCTTCGACGACGCCGACACGCGCCGCGGCCAACCCACCGTGCACAAGCTGTACGGGGAGCCGCTGGCCCTGCTCACCGGCGACGCATTGATCGTCATGGCCTACCAGATCCTGGCTCGTGCGGGCGCACTGCACCCCAACCGCCTCGCCGGTCTGATCGATACCGTGTGCATCGGCACCGGCGCGCCCGACGGCATCGTGGCCGGACAGGCCTGGGAATGCGAGAACCGGGTCGATCTCGGCCAGTACCAGCGCGCCAAGACCGGCGCCCTGTTCGTGGCCTCCACCTGCGCCGGCGCGCAGGCCGCCGGCGCCGACCCCGAAAGCTGGCGCGCCCTGGGCGAATGCCTGGGCGAGGCCTACCAGGTGGCCGACGACATCCGCGACGTGTTGATGCAGGCCGATGAGCTGGGCAAACCCGCCGGGCAGGACGCCCAGCACGGTCGCCCCAGCGCTGCGGCCGACCTCGGACTTGTGGGCGCCATCGACCATTTCCACGGCCTCATGCAGGCCGCCATCGATTCGGTGCCGGCCTGCCAGAGCCGCCACGCCATGCGCCAGCTGGTGCTGCACGAAGCCAGCCGGCTGATCCCGCAGAGCACCTGCGACCGCATCGAGCTGCAACGCACGCCCGACCACCCCGCCGTGCGCCTGGCCGCCTGAAGGTCGTCACCATGGCCGCCCTGGACGCCCTCAAGCCCCTGTCGGATGGTCCGCCGCCCTCGTGGCGCGAGCGCCTGGCCAGCCGCATCGACCGGTGGATGACCAGCCCCGCGCTCAACCGCTGGGCCAGCCGCAGCGTGCTCACCCGCTGGCTGGTGCGCCGCCGCTCGGCGCAGCTGTTCGATCTGATGGCCGGCTTCGTTCACTCGCAGGTGCTGCTGGCCTGTGTGCGGCTCAAGCTGTTCGAACACATGCTGCAAGCCCCGCGCACCGCCGACGAGCTGGCCACGCTGTGCAGGGTGCCCACCGCTCAGCTCGCCCGCCTGCTCGACTCGGCCGTGGCCCTGCACCTGCTGGAGCAGCGAGGCAGCGGCCGCTACGGCCTGGGCCCCATGGGCGCGCCGGTGGTGGCGCACGCCGGCATCCGCGACATGATCGAGCACAACGCCGTGCTCTACGAGGACATGCGCGACCCGCTGGCCCTGCTGCGCGAGCCGAACGCCGCGCGCATGCACGCGTACTGGCCCTACACCGAAGACCCGGCCGGCAACCCGCAGGCGCCGGCGCCGGTGGACCAGTTCGCCCGCTATTCGTCGCTCATGTCGACTTCGCAGCGCTTCGTGATCGAAGAGCTGCTGGCTTCGTACGCCTTCAACGAACACCGCGTGGTGCTCGACGTGGGCGGCGGCATGGGCGGCTGGGTGAGCGCGCTGGCGCTTCGCCATCCCCACCTGCAGCTGCAGCTGTTCGACCTGCCCCCGGTGGCCGCACTCGCCGCGGACAACGTGCAGCGCCAGGGCCTGAGCGATCGCATCAGCACCCATGGCGGCAGCTTCACCCAGGACACCCTGCCCCGCGGTGCCGACCTGGTGACGCTGGTGCGCGTGGCGCACGACCACCCGGACGGCGATGTGAGAGTCGTGCTGCGCGCCATCTTTGACGCCCTGCCCCTGGGCGGCGCGCTGCTGCTGGCCGAGCCCATGGCCCAGGCCGGCGGTGCGCCCGAGCCCAGCGACCCGTATTTCCACTTCTACCTGATGGCCATGGGCTCGGGGCGCCTGCGCACGCCGGCCGAACTCACCGCCCTCATGGCCGACGCGGGTTTCACCCACATCGAGCGCGTGCCCAACCCCATGCCGCTGCATGCGCAGCTGTTGGTGGGCCGCAAGGCCCACGACCACCGTAGGGGTTTACCCGCCATTACACCGCCCAGTGTCACTTTGTCTTGACACTTTTTAATGTCAACTCTTTAATACACATCATGCAAGCCCAAGCCATCGTTTTCCAGAGCCCATGCAACCTCTCGGTGCGGGCGCTGGAACTTCGCGGCCTCAGCGACGGCGACCTGGAGGTCGAAGTCGAGTACAGCGGCATCAGCACCGGCACCGAGCGCCTGCTGTGGGACGGCAGCATGCCGCCCTTCCCCGGCATGGGTTACCCGCTGGTCCCCGGCTACGAGACGGTGGGCCGCGTGATGCGCACGCAGGGTGACTGCGGCCACGGCCAGAACAGCATCCAGGTCGGCGACCAGGTGTTCGTGCCGGGCTCCTACAGCTTCGAAGGCGTGCACAACCTCTTCGGTGGTGCCGGCTCGCGCCTGGTGGTCCCTCACGACCGCGTGGTCAGGCTGCACAACGACCTGGGTTCACAGATGGTGCTGCTGGCCCTGGCCGCCACCGCCTACCACTCGGTCACCTTCGGCGGCAGCCGCGCACCGGCCACACCGCCCGAGCTGATCATTGGCCACGGTGTCATGGGCCGACTGCTGGCGCGCCTCACGGTGGCCTCGGGCGCACCCGCCCCGGTCGTGTGGGAAACGCAGGCCGCGCGCCGCGTGGGCGCCGAGGGCTACAGCGTCATCGACCCCACCGAGGACACGCGCAAGGACTACCGCGCGATCTACGACGTGAGCGGCGACGCCGACATCCTGAACAAGGTGATTCCGCGCCTGGCCAAGGGCGGCGAGGTGGTGCTCGCCGGCTTCTACAAAAACGACATCTCGTTCTCGTTCGCTCCGGCCTTCATGCGCGAAGCGCAGATCCGCGCCGCCGCCGAATGGAAACGCGCCGATCTCGTGGCCGTGACGCAACTGGTGCAGACCGGGCGCCTGTGCCTGGACGGCCTGATCACCCACACCGAAACCCCGGCCCGCGCAAGCGACGCCTACGCGGCCGCCTTCGGCGATCCGCAGTGTTTGAAGATGGTCCTGGACTGGAGAAACTGATGAACGCGATCCCCGTCAACCAAGTGCAGTCCGCCAAATTCATGGACCAGCTTCGCGCTGAAGCCGCCATGGAACCGGCACCGGTGCACACCGGTGAAGTGAAGAAGGAAACCCAGATCATTGCCATCTACGGCAAGGGCGGCATCGGCAAGAGCTTCACGCTGGCCAACCTCAGCTACATGATGGCCCAGCAGGGCAAAAAGGTCCTGCTGATCGGCTGTGATCCCAAGAGCGACACCACCAGCCTGCTGTTCGGTGGCCGCGCCTGCCCCACCATCATCGAGACCTCGTCGAAGAAAAAGCTCGCCGGTGAAGCGGTGGCGATCGGCGACGTCTGCTTCAAGCGCGACGGCGTCTACGCCATGGAACTCGGTGGCCCCGAGGTCGGTCGCGGCTGCGGTGGCCGCGGCATCATCCACGGCTTCGAGCTGCTGGAGAAACTCGGCTTCCACGAGTGGGGCTTCGACTACGTGCTGCTCGACTTCCTGGGGGATGTCGTTTGTGGTGGGTTCGGTTTGCCGATTGCCCGCGACATGTGCCAGAAGGTCATCGTGGTGGCGTCGAACGACCTGCAGTCGCTCTACGTGGCCAACAACGTCTGCAGCGCGGTGGAGTACTTCCGCAAGCTCGGCGGCAACGTGGGCGTGGCCGGCATGGTGATCAACCGCGACGACGGCACCGGCGAGGCGATGAACTTCGCCGAAGCCGTCGGCATCCCGGTGCTCTCGGTGATCCCGGCCGACGACGACATCCGCCGCAAGAGCGCCAGCTACGAAATCATCGGCCGCCCCGAATCGGTGTGGGGCCCCATGTTTGCCCAGCTCGCCGAGAACGTGGGCAACTCCACCCCCATGCGCCCCAAGCCCATGACGCAGGACGAATTGCTCGGCCTGTTCTCCGCCTCGGCCGTGGGCCGCGACGTGGTGCTGGAGCCGGCCACCCAGTTCGACATGTGCGGCAAGACCGACACCAGCAAGCCCACCCTGGAAGTTGTGTACGACGAGGTCTGACACCATGACCGGCACCACCATCCCCATCATTCCCGCGAAGGCCACCACCGCCATCGAGGGCGATGGCATGGGTTGCCACGCCGGCGGCGAGACGCTGCTGGCCGCGGCCAAATCGGCCGGCAAGAGCGAAATCCTGGCGCAGTACGCCGCCGACTACCCCCAGCGCGACAACGCCGGCCCGCACGACCAGCCGCAGAGCATGTGCCCGGCCTTCGGTTCGCTGCGGGTGGGCCTGCGCATGCGCCGCACCGCCACCATCCTCAGCGGCTCGGCCTGCTGCGTCTACGGCCTCACCTTCACCAGCCACTTCTACGGTGCGCGCCGCAGCGTGGGTTATGTGCCCTTCAACAGCGAATCGTTGGTGACCGGCAAGCTGTTCGAGGACATCAGCGAGGCGGTGCACGCCCAGGCCGACCCCGAGAAGCTGGACGCCATCGTGATCATCAACCTGTGCGTGCCCACCGCCAGCGGCGTGCCGCTGCAGATCCTGCCCAAGGCCATCAACGGGGTGCGCATCATCGGCATCGACGTGCCCGGCTTCGGCGTGCCGACCCACGCAGAAGCCAAGGACGTGCTCACCGGCGCCATGCTGAAGTACGCCCGCAGCGAGATCATGGCCGGCCCGGTGCCCGCACCGCGTGAGAAGCGCAGCGACAAGCCCACCATCACGCTGCTGGGCGAAATGTTCCCGGCCGACCCGATGCTGATCGCCCAGATGATCGCGCCCATGGGCCTGGCCGTGGGCACCGTGGCACCCACCCGCGAATGGCGCGAGCTGTACAGCGCGCTCGACAGCGTGGCCGTGGCCGCCATCCACCCGTTCTACACGGCGAGCATCCGCGAATTTGAAGCGGCGGGCCGTGCGATCGTGGGCTCGGCCCCGGTGGGTGTGGACGGCACGCACGACTGGCTGGGCGCCATCGGCCAGGCCACCGGTGTGGCGCAGGCGCAGATCGACGTGGCGCGCAACGCCACGCTGGCCGCCATCCGCGGCGTGTTGTCGCAACAGAAGATCCACGGTCGCATCACGCTCAGCGGCTACGAAGGCTCCGAGCTGCTGGTGGGCCGTCTGCTGGTGGAGTGCGGCGCCGACCTGCGCTACGTGGGTTCGGCCTGCCCGGCCACACCCTGGAACGCACACGACGCCGCCTGGCTCAAGTCCAAGGGCGTTCAGGTGCAGTTCCGCGCCTCGCTTGAAAACGATCTGGATGCCATGCGCGAGTACCAGCCGCAGCTGGCCATCGGCACCACGCCGGTGGTGCAGGCGGCCAAGGAAGCCAGCATCCCGTCGCTCTACTACACCAACCTGATTTCCGCCCGCCCGCTGATGGGTGTGGCCGGTGCCGGCTCGCTGATCCAGGTGATCAACGCCGCCATGGGCAACCAGCACCGCTTCGACCAGATGAAGGACTTTTTCGGCAGCGTGGGCAACGGCGACAAGGCCGGTGTCTGGGAAGAGGTGCCGAAAGACTATCCGGACTTCCGCAAGGAACAGCGCCGCCAGCTGGACAAGCAGGCGAAAAAGCGCAAAGCCGAGGAGATGGGCTGATGCTGGTACTCGACCACGATCGCGCGGGCGGCTACTGGGGTGCCGTCTATGTGTTCACCGCCATCAAGGGCCTGCAGGTGGTCATTGACGGCCCGGTGGGCTGCGAAAACCTGCCCGTCACATCGGTGCTGCATTACACCGACGCCCTGCCTCCACACGAGCTGCCGATCGTGGTGACCGGCCTGGCCGAAGAGCAGCTGGGCCGCGAAGGCACCGAAGGTTCGATGAAGCGTGCGCACGCGGTGCTCGACCCCGAGCTGCCGGCGGTGGTGGTCACCGGGTCGATTGCCGAGATGATCGGTGGCGGCGTGACCCCCGAGGGCACCAACCTCATGCGCTTTTTGCCTCGCACCATCGACGAAGACCAATGGCAGTGCGCCAACCGCGCCATGTTCTGGCTCTGGAGCGAGTTCGGCATGAAAAAGGTGCCGGCCCGCAAGCCCTTTGCCGAGCGTCCGGCCGGCGAGAAGCCGCGCGTGAACATCATCGGCCCGAGCTACGGCACCTTCAACAGCCCGAGCGACCTGGCCGAGATCCGCCGCCTGGTGCAGGGCATCGGTGCCGACATCAACATGGTGTTCCCGCTGGGCAGCCACCTCTCGGAAGTCTCACGACTGGTCGAGGCCGACGTGAACATCTGCATGTACCGCGAGTTCGGCCGCATGCTCTGCGAAGCACTCGACCGCCCCTACCTGCAAGCCCCCATCGGCCTGCACAGCACCACCAAGTTCCTGCGCACGCTCGGTGAACTGCTGGGCCTGGACCCGGAGCCCTTCATCGAGCGCGAGAAGCACACCACCATCAAACCGGTGTGGGACCTGTGGCGCAGCGTCACGCAAGACTTCTTCGCCACCGCCAGCTTCGCGGTGGTGGCCGGTGAGACCTATGCGCGCGGCATCCAGCACTTCCTGGAAACCGAGATGGGCATGCCCTGCAAGTTCGCTGTCTCGCGCAAGGCCGGCGAAAAGACCGACAACGCCGCGGTGCGCGAGCTGGTGCGCACCCAGATGCCGCTGATCCTGTTCGGCAGCTACAACGAGCGCATGTACCTCGCCGAGGCCGGCAGCCAGGGGCCGATGAAGGCGACCTACATTCCGGCATCGTTCCCGGGCGCCATCATCCGCCGCCACACCGGCACCCCCTTCATGGGTTACAGCGGCGCGACCTACCTGATCCAGGAGGTGTGCAACTCGCTGTTCGACGCGCTGTTCCACATCCTGCCGCTGGGCACCGACATGGACCGTGTCGACCCCACGCTGGCGCGCGGTGAAGTCGCCGGTCTGTCCACCCCCTGGGACGACAAAGCCCAGGCCCGGCTGCACACGCTCATCTCCAACCAGCCGGTGCTGGTGCAGATCTCGGCCGCCAAGCGGCTGCGCGACGAGGCCGAGCGCCAGGCGCGCGAAAGCGGCGAGGCCGCCGTCAACGAATCGCATGTGAACACCGCCGGCCAGTCGATGGGCCTGGGGGAATTTGCATGACCCTGTTTTCACTCTTCGACCACGGCACGGGTGCCGGGTCCACCTCACGTTGCAGCATGTCGCTGCAGCTGCCCACGGTGCGCGGGCTGGGCGCATCGATGGCCTCACGGCCACATTGAAAAGGAGCATCCCATGTCGACACGGACATCTGTTTCCGGCCTGACGGACGATGAAGCTCAGGAGTTCCACCAGTACTACATCCAAGGCTTCATTGGGTTCACGGCCATCGCCGTTGTCGCCCACTTGCTGGTGTGGTTCTGGCGGCCCTGGCTCTGACCCACAAGGCTTTTTTGTCGTGAAAGGAAAACTGCCATGAACGATATGTCTTATGAGGCTCACAAGCCTTCCCTGAGCGGAGACAAGCTTTCGTTTGTCCTGATCTTTGCTCCCTGCTTCCTGCTGTTGCTGTCACTCGCCTTGCTCGGCCAACTGGTCGGCGTGCAGTGGCAGTTCTGGTTGCCTGGTGCGGAGCACAAGACCAGCATCTTCTCGGGCGTGCATGCCGCGGTCTACACCTTCATGTCTCACATCATCTGAAATTAGGAGATCCCATCATGTGGAGAATCTGGCGCCTTTTCGATCCTGTCCGCACCATGGTTGCGCAGGGCGTTTTTCTGTTCGGCATCGCAGTGATGATTCACCTCATCCTGCTCAGCACGAACAAGTTCAACTGGCTCGACGGCCCCAAGATGGCCCCGGCAAAAACGGCACAGGTCGTGCCTGCGGCCACACCCGCAGTGAAGTCCTGACTTCACCCGAGGTGTGCAGGTGCTGAGACTGGCGTGGGCCAGTGCAGCATCTGCTCCCCTCCCCCATTTGCATCGACGTACGAAGTCCACACCACCTGAGACAGGAGGGCCGCACCATGGCCATGCTCAATTTTGAAAAGAAATACCGGGTTCGAGGCGGAACACTGGTTGGCGGCGACCTCTTCGATTTCTGGGTGGGTCCGTTCTACGTCGGCTTCTTTGGTGTCACAACGCTGTTCTTTGCGTTTCTCGGCACCGCCATGATTCTCTGGGGCGCCTCGCAAGGCCCGACCTGGAACCTCTGGCAGATCAGCATTGCGCCCCCCGACCTCGCCTACGGCCTGCGCTTCGCGCCGCTGATGGAAGGCGGCCTGTGGCAGCTGATCACGGTCTGTGCGATCGGCTCCTTCGTGTCGTGGGCGCTGCGCGAAGTGGAGATCTGCCGCAAGCTGGGCATGGGCTACCACGTGCCCTTTGCCTTCAGCGTGGCCATCCTCGCGTACGTGACCCTGGTGGTGATCCGCCCGGTGTTGCTCGGCGCCTGGGGACACGGTTTCCCCTACGGCATCTTCAGCCACCTCGACTGGGTGTCCAACGTGGGCTACCAGTACCTGCACTTCCACTACAACCCGGCCCACATGCTGGCGGTGAGCTTCTTCTTTGCCACCACCTTCGCGCTGTCGCTGCACGGCTCGCTGATCCTCTCGGCCACCAACCCGGCAGCCGGTGAAAAGGTCAAGGCGCCCGAACACGAAGACACCTTCTTCCGCGACACCATCGGCTACTCCATCGGCACCCTGGGCATCCACCGCCTGGGCCTGTTCCTGGCGCTGGCCGCCGTGCTGTTCAGCGCCTTGTGCATCGTGATCAGCGGGCCCTTCTGGAGCCGTGGCTGGCCTGAATGGTGGGGCTGGTGGCTGAACCTGCCGATCTGGTCCTGAGCATCCGAAGAAAAAGCAGGAGCACACCATGCAATACCAAAACCTCTTCACAACGGTGCAGGCCGTCGGCCCGGTGCACCACGGCGTCGAGCTGGGGGCTGGCCAGGACGCCCGCATCGGCGACAAGCCCGCCATCGTCCATCTGCTGGGTCGCTTCGGCAACGCGCAGATCGGCCCCATCTACCTCGGCACACTCGGTGTGGCCGCGCTGTTCTTCGGCATCCTGTCGATCAACATCATGGGCCTGAACATGCTGGCCTCGGTGAACTGGGACCCGATCCAGTTCGTGCGCCAGCTCTTCTGGCTCTCGCTGGAGCCGCCGGCGGCCGGGGCGGGCCTGGGCCTGCAGCCGCTCAACGCGGGCGGGTGGTGGCAGATCGCCGGCCTCTTCCTCACCGTTTCGGTCATTCTCTGGTGGGCCCGCACCTACCGCCGCGCGCGGGCCCTGGGCATGGGCACCCACGTGGCCTGGGCCTTTGCCGCCGCCATCTGGCTCTTCCTGGTGCTCGGCCTGATTCGCCCGGTGCTCATGGGATCGTGGAGCGAAGCCGTGCCCTTCGGCATCTTCCCCCACCTCGACTGGACGGCCGCCTTCTCGCTGCGCTACGGCAACCTGTTCTACAACCCGTTCCACGCGCTCTCCATCGCCTTCCTCTACGGCTCCACGCTGCTCTTTGCCATGCACGGCGCCACCATCCTCGCGGTGAGCCGCTTCGGTGGTGAACGCGAGATCGAACAGATCGTCGACCGCGGCACCGCGAGTGAACGCGCTGCCCTGTTCTGGAGATGGACCATGGGCTTCAACGCCACGATGGAATCCATTCACCGCTGGGCCTGGTGGTTCGCCGTGCTGTGCCCGCTGGTGGGTGGCATCGGCATCCTGCTGACCGGCACCGTGGTGGACAACTGGTACCTCTGGGCCATCAAGCACGGTGTTGCACCGCCTTACCCCGACGTCTTCCCCGCCGTGATGGATCCGGCGCTTGCACCAGGAGCCAAGTGATGAAAACACCCAACTTCAAGCACCGCAACTGGCTGGGCGCACTCGCCCTGGGAACGTTGGTCTTGCTGGCCGGCTGCGAACGCCCCCCGATGGAATCGACGCAGAACGGCTACCGCGGCACCGGCATGGTCCAGGTGGTCAACCCGCGGATCCAGGCCGACGTGCTGGCAGTCAACCAGGTGCCTGCGGCACAACCACCGGCCGGTGCCGACGGCCCCAAGGCCGGGCAGATCTACCAGAACGTGAAGGTGCTGGGCGACCTGAGCGTGGGTGAGTTCACCCGCCTCATGGTCAACATGACGGCCTGGGTGGCCCCCGAGCAAGGCTGCAACTACTGCCACAACGGCGCCAACTTCGCCGACGACAGCCTCTACACCAAGGTGGTGGCGCGGCGCATGGTGCAGATGACGCAGCACATCAACACCGACTGGAAAGCCCACGTGGCCGAGACCGGCGTGACCTGTTACACCTGCCACCGCGGCAACCCGGTGCCCAAGGAGATCTGGTTCACCGCCGACAGCCAGCCCCAGGGCTCGAACTTCATCGGCAACAAGATGGGGCAGAACACACCGGCCGACAGCGTGAAGCTGGCCTCGCTGCCCTACGACCCGTTCACGTCCTACCTGCTCAAGGACGAGCCGATCCGGGTGAACGCCACCAAGGCCCTGCCCACCAGCGGCGGCCAGGGCGAGAGCATCCAGCGCACCGAAAAAACCTATGCGCTCATGACGCACATGTCGGCCTCGCTGGGCGTGAACTGCACCTTCTGCCACAACACGCAGAACTTCGGCAAGTGGGACGGCGCGCCACCCCAGCGCGTGACGGCGTACCACGGCATCCGCATGGCACGCGACCTGAACCTGGCCTACATGGAGCCGCTGACCGAGGTGTTCCCGACCAACCGCAAGGGCGAACTGGGTGACGTGGCCAAGATGAACTGCGCCACCTGCCACCAGGGCGTCAACAAGCCCCTGCTGGGTGTGCCCATGCTCAAGGACCACCCGGAGCTCGCCGCCTACCGGCCTTACACCGCTGCCGCACCGGCCGCGCCCGATGCGGCTGCCACTCCGGCAACGCCCGCGGACGCTGCGCCGAAACCGGCCCAATGACGCGTTGGCTGGCGGCGTCCCGGCAGCAACGCAAGGTCCCGCCATGCAAGCCGTTCTGGCACAACCGCGCGGCTTCTGTGCCGGGGTGACCCGGGCCATCCACATCGTCGAGCGCGCACTCGAACTGCACGGCACCCCGGTGTACGTGTTCCACGAAATCGTCCACAACCCCTGGGTCGTGGACGACCTTCGTTCGAAGGGCGCGGTGTTCGTGGACGACCTGGCGCTGGTGCCCGGCGGATCGGTGCTGGTGTTCTCGGCGCACGGCGTTTCCAACGCCGTGGTTGCGCAGGCTGAAGGCCTGGCACTGCACACGATCGACGCCACCTGCCCGCTGGTGAGCAAGGTGCACCAGCAGGCACAGCGCTTCGTGCGCCTGGGCCACACCTTGCTCATGATCGGCCACGCCGGCCACGAGGAAGTGGTGGGCACCGTGGGCCGGGTGGACGCACCGGTGCACCTGGTGGGCACGGTGGCCGACGTGGCCCGGCTTGAGTTCCCCTCTTCCACCCCGCTGGCGTATGTGACCCAGACCACGCTGAGCCTGGACGACACGCGCGAGATCATCGCGGCGCTCACAGCCCGTTTCCCGCGCATCGTCGGCCCCGATGTGGACGGCATCTGTTACGCCACCCACAACCGGCAGATCGCCGTGCGCCGGCTCGCTGCGCAGGTCGACCTGGTGCTGGTGGTCGGCGCGCGCAACAGCTCCAATTCCAACCGCCTGCGCGAAGTGGCCGAGCGCAGTGGTGTGCCGGCGCACCTGGTGCAGGACGAGCACGAACTCCAGGCCGCATGGCTTGACGGTGCTCCCCGCGTGGGCGTGACCTCGGGCGCCTCCACGCCCGAGCTGCTGGTGCAGCGCGTGGTGTGTGCATTGCAGTCACACACCGGCGCAGAGCCGCTTCAGATCGTGCACCTGGCCGGCGCGCGCGAAGACGTCACCTTCCGGTTGCCCGCCGAACTCGGTGGCGCCCGCAGCCCGGCACTTGCGCATGGCTGAGACCGTACCCGACGTGATCACCCTCTCGGGGGTGGTGGTGGTGGTGCTCGTGAACTACCTGCGCGAACACCAGGCCTGGGGCTGGATGCGCATGGTGCAGGGCTCCGCTTCGCTCAAGGGCGTGCCGGGTGTGGTGTTTGCCAAGGTCATGGGCAGCGGCCACGGTGGCGGCTTCAGCATCCGGCCCAGCGCCAGCCACCAGGGA
This sequence comes from Hydrogenophaga sp. RAC07, assembly GCF_001713375.1. Classification (NCBI taxonomy): domain Bacteria; kingdom Pseudomonadati; phylum Pseudomonadota; class Betaproteobacteria; order Burkholderiales; family Comamonadaceae; genus Hydrogenophaga; species Hydrogenophaga sp. RAC07. The sequence goes on along the minus strand of NZ_CP016449.1, from coordinate 1,450,986 downwards.
CTGATCGTCATGTTCGACCACGCCGAGCAGGCCGATGCCTTTCTCGCCGGCCCCATCGTGCAGGCCTACCGACAGCGCGCCGAGCACTTCTGGAGCGGCGTGCACGAGGTGCTCTCGTCGCGTGGCCAGTGGGACGGCGAAGCCTGGGGCCCCACACCGGCCACCCACCTCAAGCCCGACCACACGGTGCACGACGACGCCGGCGCGGCGCGGCCCCTGGCCGTGATCACGCGCGCCAGCATCCGCCCGGCCAAGGCCATGGCCTTCTGGCGCAACGCACCCGCCACGCAGGCCGCCATGCAGTCGGCGGCCGGCTGCACGCTGGCCATGGGCCTGGGCGAAGCACCGCTGGTGCGCCAGTGCACCTTCAGCTTGTGGAAAGACACCTCGTCCATGCTCGATTACGCGCACCAGGGCGCACACCAGGCCGCCATCGAAGCGGCCTACCGGCACAACTACTTCTCCGAATCGATGTTCGTGCGCATGCGCCTGCTGGAACATCACGGGCAATGGACACCTCCCAACGCGATGAACACGACCGAACCGGTCGACGGGCAGCCCCATGGCTGAACACCGCGTCGTCGTCATCGGCGCCGGCATGGCGGGCCTGGTGTCTGCCCTGCAACTGGCGCAGCAGGGACTGGACGTGACCGTGGTCGAGACCGCCGCCACACCCGGTGGCAAGGTGCGCCAGCTGGTGGTGGACGGCGCGGCCATCGACAGCGGCCCCACGGTCTTCACCATGCGCTGGGTGTTCGACCAGATCCTCGCCTCGGTGGGCACGACCCTGGAGGCCGAACTGCGCATCCGCCCACTGCCGGTGCTGGCGCGCCACTGGTGGGACGATGGCAGTTCGCTCGACCTGTTTGCCGACCCGGCGCGTTCGTTCGATGCCGTGGCGCAGTTCGCCGGGCCGGACGAAGCCAGGCGCTTCCAGGGTTTCTGCGCGCAGGCGAAGTCCGCCTACCAGTCGCTCGAAGGCCCCTACATTCGCAGTGCTTCGCCCAGCATGCTGGGCATGTCCATGGGGCTGGGCCTGCGTGGCCTGGCCACACTCGCTGCCTTGGGGCCCATGCGCAGCCTCTGGCACAGCCTGGGCCGGCACTTCACCGACCCGCGCCTGCGGCAGCTGTTTGGCCGCTACGCCACCTACACCGGCTCGTCGCCGTGGGAAGCCCCCGCCACGCTGATGCTGATCGCCCAGGTGGAGCTCGACGGCGTGTGGGCCATCGACGGCGGCATGCACGCGCTGGCGCGCTGCCTGGAGCGGCTGGCGCGCGAGCGCGGCGCCGCGTTCCGCTACCTGAGCCCTTGCGAACGCATCGCGGTGAAGAACGGCCGTGTGAGCGGTGTGACGCTGGCCAGCGGTGAAACCCTGCCCGCCGACAGCGTGGTCTTCAATGGCGACGTGGCTGCGCTGCGCACCGGACTGCTGGGACAGCCCGTGCGCCGGGCCGTGAAAAGCAAAGCGCCACCGCGCTCGCTCTCGGCCATCACCTGGTCCATCCACACGCGCACCAGCGGGCTAGCACTGGACCGCCACAACGTGTTCTTCCGCAACGACTACGCCAGCGAGTTCCGGGACATCTTCCAGCACGGTGAACTGCCGCAGCAACCCACGGTGTATGTGTGCGCGCAAGACCGCGGCACCGACCTGGCCGCGCCCTCCGGGCGCGAACGCCTGCTCTGCCTGGTGAACGCACCGGCGGAGGGCGATCTTCAAACCATCACACCCGAGGCCATCGAAACATGCGAGAACTCCAGCTTTGCCCTGCTGCGCCGCTGTGGCCTTCGGATCGAGAGCGCCGAACCCCCGTCGATCCGCACCACACCGGTGGACTTTCACCAACTCTTTCCGGCCACGGGGGGCGCCCTCTATGGACAGGCGACCCACGGCTGGACCTCGGCCTTCGCCCGCTCCAGCGCCAGCACACCGGTCACGGGCCTTTTCCTGGCGGGGGGGAGCGTCCACCCGGGCCCGGGGGTCCCGATGGCGGCTCTTTCGGGCCAGCTGGCGGCCGCGGCCGTGATGGCGAGCCCCGCTTTGACCAGGTGGTCCCCTCGGGTGGCTATCTCTGGTGGTACGTCGACGCCCTGAGCGACGACGGCCGGTTCGGCCTGTCCATCATCGCGTTCGTGGGCAGCGTGTTCTCGCCCTACTACGCGTGGGCGCGCAGACGCGGCCCCACCGATCCCGACAATTTCTGCGCGCTCAACGTGGCGCTTTACAGCGCGGGCGCGCGCCGCTGGTCCATGACCGAGCGCGGTGCCCCGCACAACCGGCGCGACGCCACGCATTTCAAGATCGGCCCGAGCCAGCTCGAATGGCACGGTGACGCACTCACCATCCACATCGACGAGGTGGGCGTACCGATTCCGCGGCGCATCCGCGGCACGGTGAAGTTGCGCACGCATCAGTTGTTCAAGTTCAGCACCGCGCTCGACGACGCCGGCCGCCACCGCTGGGGACCGATCGCGCCCCACGCGCGTGTGGAGGTGAAGCTGCAGCATCCCGAACAACGCTGGAGCGGGCACGCCTACCTGGACAGCAACGAAGGCGATGAGCCGCTGGAGCGCGCGTTCACCGAATGGGACTGGTCGCGCAGCGCCATGAAGGACGGCAGCACCGCCGTGTTGTACGACGTGGAGCCGGGCAAGGCCCGGGGCAAGCTGCTCGCCTTGCGCTTCGGGCGCCACGGCAGCGTGCAGCCCTTTGAAGCGCCGCCCCTGCAAACCCTGCCGCGCACGGCCTGGCGCATCGAGCGGCGCATGCGCAGTGACTCGCGTGTGCGGGTGACACAGCAGCTGGAAGACACGCCGTTCTACCAGCGCGCCATCCTCCAGAGCAGCCTGCTCGGGGAGAGCGTGTCGAGCTTTCATGAAACGCTGCGGGTGCCCCGGCTGGTCTCACCGCTGGTGCAAGCCATGCTGCCCTGGCGCATGCCCCGACGGGGCTGAACCGTTGCGCTTCAGGGGCGCACGTAGGCCCAGCCTTGATGCTGGCGCTGCATGATGTGGACCACACCGGCCGGCACGTAGCTGACGGCAGGGTTCATGTCGGCCTTGACGATCTTCTGGGCCGTCATGGTGTTCTCACAGGCCACGATCTTCACGCCGTTCTTCACCGCCTCGCTCACGCGGTTGGCGGTCACGGCGTCGAACTTGAGCATGTTGATGCCCGGGCCGTAGGCCACGATCTCGATGTCCACCTTGTCGGCACCCAGATCGACCTGCGCGTTGCGGGCGTTGTTCAGCGCCAGGTTCCACTTGGCCGGATCCGGGTCGCTCACCTGCAGCACCACCTGGGTTTTCTGGCGGGCGGGGGTGTAGGCACAGCCGGTGCCGAGCAAGGCGGTGGCACCGAATGCCAGCGCGAGAGCGAGGGTGCGTCGTTTCATCAAAAGTCTCCTGTGAAAGCATTCAATGCGTGAATCCGAATATTCCAGTACATGACTATCCCGCCCTGGCCGGCGCACGCCTATCGTGGTTTGCCCTGTGGTTCAGTGCAAAAAAAACCGGCGACTTCCGGCTGCGCTTCAAGGCGCGGTGGTCCTGTTCATTGGCCGCCGGGACCCACGGCGCGCGCCCAGTGCCGCCAGCAGGGCCAACAACCACAGCACCACCGCGAGCACGCCGTACGCAACCGCCGTGCCTTCGTGGTGAACCACGAGGCCGTCAAAGTGGTTGCCCTCTTCGTTGTAGGGCAGGCGGGCCTTGGCCACCGCAAGCACGGTGAGCCAGGCGGCGGGCACCGCGGCGATCACGGCCAGCGCGCCGAGCGCCCACGCTGCCCATCGGGAAGGCACGCGCTGCATGGGTCAGGCCAGCAAGGCCGCAAGGCCTCCGTCGGCCTCGAAGCGCTGGTTGCGGTAGGCCAGGCGGGTCGGGCCAGGCCACACGCGCTGCGCGATGCTGTGGGCCGGATCACCGGGGTAACAGATCACGCGCACACCGTCCTCGTCAAACGGTTCGGGCTCGATCAGCGTGGGCGGGCGGCTTTGCGCCAGGGCCATCACCTGGGCAGCGGTGTGCAGGTGGCTCAACTCGCTCAGGCTCATGATCTGCGGCGGCGCCAGATCGATCTCGCCCGCCCAGTAACGCTCCAGCCCCAGGCGCGGCGCCATCCACACGGCTTCGGTGGCTTCAAAGGTGCAATGCTCGGCCAGCTGGCCGTGGGGCGCGGCGGCCACAAAGAAGCGCGTGTCGAAACGCTTGTTGGTCACCGAGGGCACACGCGGTGTGATCCAGCGCGACCACGGCAACACGCTGGCGGTGGACACGGGACACCCGAGCTGCTGCAGGGCTGCGGCGAAACCGGTGCCCGCCGCGGTGAGCTCGCGCACGCGCTGCGCCAGCTCGGCGCGGTGCACCTGGCCGAGCAGCAGGCCGCATTCTTCAAAGGTCTCGCGCAGGGCGGCCACGTGCAAGGCCAGCGCGGTCTGGGCGTCCAGCCCCGGCTCGTTCAAGGTCAGGGCGCAATCGGCGGCCGTTCGGTCCAGTGCCGAAGGGTCCACCTCGCGGTCCGCGGCATCGAGCTTGCCGCCCGGAAACACGTGCACGCCGCCGAGCACAGCCGAGTTGCCGTGCCGGCGCACCAGCAACACCTCGAGCCCCTGCGGCGCATCGCGCACCACGATCACGGTGGCCGAGGGCACGGGGGGTGTGAGAACGGTGTCGGAGTTGATCGCAAGGGCCATGCGTGGATTGTCCGCGAGGGCCTGCGCAGCCGCTGTCGCCATCAGGGCCCGGGGTCGATCCCCCGGCGCCTGCGGGTAACCCCTCTGTAAGAAAGTGTTCTTTTTGAGGCCGGGTTGAATCCAATCGCGAACTTGCCCCGTATCCAGTGTGTCCCGATTGAAACGCCAGGCTCTCTGGCTCCAACCCATCTCACCAAGGATTCACCATGAAAAACGCTCGCAACTCCATCATCGCCCTCGCCCTGACCGCACTCTCCGCCGGCTCCGTGTTCGCCGCCGACATGACCCCCAAGACCCGCGACCAGGTGCGCGCCGAACTGGCACAAGCCCAGCGCGACGGCACGCTGATCGCCGACGGCCAGACCGGCGCCACCTTCCGCCAGCTGTTCCCGGGCAGCTACATGCAGCCTGCGGCCGCCAGCACCACCTCGCGTGACCAGGTTCGCGCCGATCTGATGGAAGCACAGCGCAACGGCACCCTGATTGCCGATGGCCAGACCGGCGCCACCTTCCGCGATCTGAACCCCAGCCGTTACCCCATGAACAACATGCAGGCGGCGAGCAACAACGGCACGACCGTGGGCATGGGTCAAAGCAACAGCACGACGAAGTCGAACTGATCGGCCCACGTTTTCTGAAACCCCCGGGGCCGCGTGTCGGCCTCGGGGGTTTTTGCGTTGTGCCGCAGGCGCTCAGAACACCGCGTGATCGCCGCGTTCGGGCGCGGCGGTGCCGTTCACCACGTCGGCGTAAAAGTCGAACAGCGTCTGGCTGCCGGTGGACGGCGTGGCCGCCGCATCAAAGCGCCCGGTGGCGGGGTCCAGCACCAGCATGGATTCGGTGGCGTAGTAGCGCCCGATGCGGGCCAGCTCGGCCTTGTCCGCCAGGGCGGGCACCACGCGCCCCGCCGCGCCCAGCACCGCAATGATCGCGTCGAGCAAACCCACGGGCACGCTCTTGAAGCGCGGCGGCCGACCGAGCAGCGCAAACAGGTGTTCGCCCTGCTGGCGCGGCGTGATCGCCTCGCCAGGTCCACCGATGGGCAACACGCGGTTGTGGCGGCTCGCGTCGGTGAGGCAGTCGGCAATGAAGGCGCCCAGGTCGTCGTCGCTGATGGGTTTGCAGGCCGTGGCCGTGCCGTCGCCAAACACCAGAAACGGCTTGCCCCGACGCACCCGCTCGATCTGCCCTGAGAGCGATTTGAAGAACGCCGTGGGCCGCACGATGGAATACGTCAGGCCCGAATCGACCAGCACCTGTTCGAACGCCAGCTTGGCTCGTTGAAATGCCAGCAGGGGCTTCTGCACGCAGATGGCCGAGAGCAGCACCACATGCGACACACCGGCCTGCCGCGCGACATCCAGCGCAGTGACATGGGCCTGGTGGTCGATGGCCCAGGCGTCTCTGGGCACACCGGTGCGCGAGGCCAGGCACGACACCAGCACGTCAAAATGTTCTCCCTGGAAACCATCGCGCGCCAGCGACACGGGGTCTTGCACGTCACCCACACGCACCACCGCACCCGGGAACAGGCGCGCCATGTCGCCGCCCTGCAGCCTGCCGCCCACACCCGCCTGCGGCCGCACAAAACACACCACCTCATGCCCCCGGGCCAACAGGGCGCGCACCGTGGCCTGGCCGATGGTGCCGGTGGCACCGAGCATGAAAACGCGTTGGGGATTCTGGCTGGGCATGGTGGCATCTTAGTAAGCGTGTCCTGGACTGGACTGTCACCGGTTGTCCAGTCCCCTCAAGAACCCCGGGCAGGTGTCGATACGCAGATATCAACCCCCAATGCACGGACCCATGGACGCCCTCAACACCCCCTCCGCCGCCATCCCCTCACCCAATCTGGCCACCCGTGGCCGAGCGCCGGCGCTGGCCAGCGCCGGTGAGTTCCTGAGCTTTCGCCTGGGCGCCGAGGAATACGGCATCGACATCCTGAGCGTGCAGGAAATCCGCTCCTACGAGGAGCCCACGCGCATCGCCAATGCGCCCGACTTCATCAAGGGGGTGGTCAACCTGCGCGGCGTGATCGTGCCGATCGTCGACATGCGCATCAAGCTGGGCTGCGCCAAGGTCGACTACAACGCGCTCACCGTGGTGATCGTGCTCAGCGTGCACGACCGCGTGGTGGGCCTGGTGGTCGACTCGGTGAGCGACGTGATCCGTCTCAGCCATGACCACATCAAGGCCGCACCGCAGATCAGCACCACCCTGGACGCCGGCTTCATCACCGGCATCGCCAGCGTGGGCGAGCGCATGCTGATCCTGGCCGACATCGAAGCCCTCATCGGCAGCGCCGACATGGGCCTGGTCACCCAGCCCCCTTCCGTTCAGTAACCCCTCCCCCCCGCTTTCCGCCGCACGCAGCCCACGAGGCCGCGCGCGGCTCAACACGCCTGTTGGAGTCACCATGAAACTCTTCCGCAACCTGTCTGTCGGCGCCCGCCTGTGGGTCGGTGTCATCGCCATCATCGTGGCCCTGTTTGTCGTGGTGGCCACCGCCGGCGCGCGCTCGGCCTCGCTCAACGCCGAGTCCGAGCGGGTGCTCTCCGCGCTGGCCCACAAGACCACCATCGCCACCGAATGGGCCGGCCTGACCGAGACCAACGTCACGCGCGTGCAGGCATCCATTGCGAGTTCGGACCCGACCATTGCCGCGATGTACAAGGACCTGATTCCCGCCGGCATCGCATCCATCTCCGCCCTGCAGAAAGAGCTGGAGACCATGGACATGAACGACGCCGAAAAGGCCCAGATGGCCAGGATTGCCGATCTGCGCAAGGGTGTGCTGGCCTCGCTGGGTGTGGCCAACGACATGAAAAAGGCCGGTGACACCGCCGGCGCTGCGCAAGAAATCGCCACCCGCTTCAACCAGGCCGTGCCACCCTACCTCGATGCCTTGCGCGGCTTCGCCCGCATGCAGGCCGACATCCGCGTGGAAGCCCAACAGCGGCTCACCGAGCAGCGCTCGACCAGCCTGACCATTGCAAGCATCCAGGTGGGCGCACTGGTTGCCGGCATCATCGCCGGCGCGTTCTTCCTGATCCGCAACATCCGCAACCCGCTGCGCGAAGCCATGGCGTTCGCCGAGCAGATCGCCAGCGGCGATCTCACGGCGCAGATCCGCAACGACCGCAAGGACGAGTTCGGCGCCATGACGGCCGCCCTGCTCGGCATGCGCGACCGACTCGTCAACGTGGTGGCAGACGTGAAGCGCGGCACCGACAACATCACCGTGGCCGCCAAGGAAATCGCCACCGGCAACAACGACCTCTCGGCCCGCACCGAACAGACCGCCTCCAACCTGCAGCAAACCGCCGCCAGCATGGAGCAGATGTCGGGCGCGATCCGCCAGTCCGCCGACTCGGCGCGCGTGGCCAACCAGTTGGCCGACGTGGCCGGCCAGAGCGCACAAAAAGGTGGCGAGGTGGTGCACCAGGTGATCACGACCATGGAAGAGATCAACCAGTCCTCGCGCAAGATCAACGACATCATCGGCGTCATCGACGGCATCGCGTTCCAGACCAACATCCTCGCGCTCAACGCCGCTGTTGAAGCGGCCCGTGCGGGCGAACAGGGCCGCGGCTTTGCGGTGGTGGCGGGCGAGGTGCGCAACCTGGCCCAGCGCAGCGCGCAGGCCGCCAAGGAAATCAAGATCCTCATCGGCACCAGCGTCGACAAGGTCACCGCCGGCACCGAGCTGGTGAACCAGGCTGGCAAGACCATGGGCGAGATCGTCGACAACGTGGTGCGCGTGCGCGACATGATCGGCGAGATCGCCAGCGCCTCGGGCGAGCAGGCCGACGGCGTGAACCAGATCAACGCAGCCGTGGCCAACCTCGACCAGCTGACCCAGCAGAACGCCGCGCTCGTGGAAGAAAGCGCGGCGGCCGCATCGAGCATGAACGACCAGGCCGACCGCCTGGCCGAAGTGGTGCGCGTGTTCCGCGTGGACGCGCACAGCACGTCGCAAAGCTCGATCACCCAGATCCGTTCGACCGACCTGCACAAGCCCGTCAGCACCGCTGTGGGCAGCACGGCGCTGAAGAAGCCTGGGGTTGCCAACGCCAAGCCGGCGTCGGTGGCGCCGAAGAAGCCGGCGCTGGCCAAGCCCGCTCCACAGCCGGTGGCCAAGGTGGCCGAGAAAGCCGGCGCTTCGGACGAGTGGGAATCGTTCTGAGGACCTTGCCCCGCCGGCGGGTCATCGTCGCAAAATAGCGCGATGACCGCATCCCCCGCACCCCGCTACTGGTTGATGAAATCCGAGCCCGACGAGTGCTCGATCGACGACGCACTCGCCGCACCCGGCGCCACCGTGCCCTGGACCGGCGTGCGCAACTACCAGGCGCGCAACTTCATGCGCGACGGCATGCGGATCGGCGACGGCGTGCTGTTCTACCACTCGAGTTGCCCGCAGCCCGGCATTGCCGGCATCGCCGAGGTCGCGTCCACCACCCGCCCCGACCCCACGCAGTTCGACCCGCAGTCGCCCTACTTCGACGCCAAGTCCCAACCCGAGGAACCGCGCTGGCTGCTGCTGGATGTGAAGGCGCTGCGCAAGACGCGGCTGCTGGGCCTGCCCGAGTTGCGCGCGAACCCCGCACTGGCCGACATGACCCTGCTGCAGCGTGGGAGCCGGTTGTCCATCACGCCGGTGAGTGAAGCGCATTGGCAGCTGATCACCGGGACCCTGCTGAAGACCTGACACGGCCGATGCTCCTCCTTGGAAGCAACAAACAACAATAACCTACTTGCCAAAATAAACCTACAAGGTTAATCTTCCGCCAGGGAGGTTCAGCCATGGAAAAAGGCAAGCCGCACTGCAAGTTGCAGACGGTCAAGACGCTGGTTGCATCCGGTCATGTGAGATCCACGTTCTCTGCGCTGGCCGGTGGTGCGGCGCTGGGGCTGGATTTCGACGGCATCGTGGCGGTGGTGATGTCGCTGACATCAAAGGACTTCCACAAAAGCATGACCACGCATGCCGACCACCGCATCTGGCAAGACGTGTACCGCCCGTCAACCCCGGTGGGCGATCTCTATCTGAAACTCACCGTCGTTGACGACGTGCTCATCGTGTCATTCAAGGAGCTCTGACCATGAAATGCCCTCACTGTGGTGCCGCGAAGCTGGTGCACGACACCCGCGACATGTCCTACACCTACAAGGGCGAAAGCACCACCATCCCCGCCGTCTCGGGCGACTTCTGCCCTTCGTGTGACGAGGTTGTTCTCAATGCTGCCGAATCCGCCCGACTGAGCGCGGCGATGCTGGATTTCAACAAACAGGTGAACGCCGCCATCGTGGATCCGGCCTTCATCGTCAACGTGCGCAAGAAGCTCGCACTGGACCAGCGCGAAGCCGCCGAGATTTTTGGCGGTGGGGTCAACGCGTTCTCCCGCTACGAGAACGGCAAGACCAAGCCACCGCTGGCGCTGGTGAAACTGCTCAGGGTGCTGGACCGGCATCCGGAATTGCTGGATGAGGTGCGCGCTGTCTGACACCCGGTTGTTTGCACCCACCCCTCAATGAAAATCCCGGCTCACCGTCGACAGCCCGTGCAACAACGGCGTGAGGTCTTCCAGGTGGCCGGCGATGAGGTTTTTGGCTTCGCCTTCGCGTTGCCACACGCCATGCACCGCCAGCAGGCGTGACTGCGTGAGCACCGTGCGCTGGCGTTCGCGCAGGTGTTTCCACACGATGACCTGCACCACGCCGGTTTCGTCTTCCAGGCTCACGAACACCACGCCCGAGGCGGTCTCGGGTTGCTGGCGCAGGGTGACGATGCCGCAGTGGCGCACCAGCCTGCCGTTGGGGGCTTTGTTCAGCTCTTCGGCGCTCATGAGCCGGCGTTTCGTGAGTTGTGGCCGCAGCAGCGCCAGCGGGTGGCGGCGCAGGGTCAGGCCCAGGCTGTCGTAGTCCCACACGATGGCTTCGCCTTCGGGCGCTTCGGGCAGGGCCAGCGGGGCTTCGTCGATCGGGGCGTCCTTCATCAGCGCGGGTGCGGTCCGGAGTGCGGCGGCGTCCCACACCTGCTGGCGGCGGTGGCCGCTCAGGCCTGTCAGCGCATCAGCAGCGGCGAGCAGTTTCATTTGCGGTTGGTCGAGGTTCGCTCGGCGGGCGAGGTCTTGTGTGGTGGTGAAGGGTTTTTTTGCTCGCGCATTCACCAGGCGATCGGCGGCTTCACGCTTCAAGCCCGAGATCAGACGCAAGCCCAGGCGGACAACAGGCATGGTTGGCGGGCGGGCCCTCACCCCAACCCTCTCCCAGAGGGAGAGGGGGTCAGACCCTTCCAGCGTGCAATCCCAGTCGCTGTGCACCACGTCCACCGGCCGCACCTCCACCCCATGGCGCTTGGCGTCCTGCACCAGCTGGCTGGGGGTGTAGAAACCCAGCGGCTGGCTGTTGAGCATGGCCACCAGGAACTCGGCGGGGTGGTGGTGCTTGATCCAGCAGCTCACGTAGACCAGCAGCGCAAAGCTGGCGGCGTGGCTCTCGGGAAAGCCGTAGCTGGAAAAGCCCTTGATCTGTTCAAACACGCTTTGGGCGAATTCGGCCTCGTAGCCGCGCGCGGTCATGCCGTCGACCAGGCGGCGTTCGTACTGCTGCAGGTTGCCGCCGCGTTTCCACGCCGCCATGGCGCGGCGCAGGGCGTCGGCCTCGCCGGGTGTAAAGCCCGCCGCCAACACCGCGATCTGCATGCACTGCTCCTGGAAGATGGGAATGCCCAGCGTGCGGCCCAGCGCTTCGCGCAGGTCGGCGCCGTCGCGCGGGCCCGGGTAGCTCACCGGCAGCTTGCCTTGCCGGCGGTCCAGATACGGGTGCACCGCGCCGCCCTGGATGGGGCCGGGGCGCACCAGCGCGACCTCGATCACCAGGTCGTAATAACAGCGCGGTTGGAGGCGCGGCAGCATGCTCATCTGCGCGCGGCTCTCGATCTGGAACACGCCCACGGTGTCGGCGGCGCAGATCATGTCGTAGGTGGGCCCGTCGCCTTCGGGAATGTCCTGCAGCGTGACGGTACGGCCCAGCTTCGCGCTGATGAGTGTCAGGGCCTTGCGGATGGCGGTGAGCATGCCCAGGGCCAGCACGTCCACCTTGAGCAAGCCCAGGGCGTCGAGGTCGTCCTTGTCCCACTCGATCACGGTGCGGTCTTTCATGCTGGCGTTCTCGATCGGCACCAGGCGCGAGAGCGGCAGCTGGGTGAGCACGAAGCCGCCGGTGTGCTGCGAGAGGTGGCGCGGAAAACCCATGAGCTGCGTGGTGAGCTGCAGCAGCTGGCGCACCGCCAGATCCTCGGGGTCGAGCCCGGCTTCCAGCAAACGCTCGGGCTCGATCGCTTGGCCGTCCCACCAGCGTGTGCTCTTGCTCAATACATCGAGCGCGCCGTCGGCAAAGCCCAGGGCCTTGCCTACGTCGCGCAGGGCGCTGCGCGGGCGGTAACTGATGACGGTGGCGGTGAGCGCGGCGCGTTCACGGCCGTACTTGCTGTAGAGGTACTGGATGACCTCCTCGCGCCGCTCGTGTTCAAAGTCCACGTCGATGTCGGGCGGCTCGTTGCGCTCGCGCGAGATGAAACGCTCGAACAGGAGGTTGGTGCGCTCGGGGTCCACCGCGGTGATGCCCAGGCAGTAACACACCACGCTGTTGGCCGCCGAGCCCCGCCCCTGGCACAAGATGTCTTTGGAGCGCGCGAAGGTCACGATGTCGTTGACCGTCAGAAAGTAGTGCTCGTACCGCATGTCGGCGATCAGTTCGAGTTCGTGCTCGATCTGCTTCGCGAACCGCGGCGGTGTGCCCTGCGGCCAGCGCCAGGCCGCACCCTCCAGGGTCAGTTGCCGCAGCCAGGACGACGGCGTCTGCACCTCGGGCACCACCTCGCTGGGGTACTGGTAGCGCAGCTCGTCGAGCGAAAACGCGCAGCGCGCCGCCACGGCGAGTGTTTCGGCCAGCAGCTCGGGCGGGTAACACCGGCCCAGCGTGAGGCGCGAGCGCAGGTGCTGCTCGGCATTGGGCTGCAGCGCCAGGCCGCAGGCGCTCAGCGGCTGGCCGATGCGCGTGGCGGTGAGCACGTCCTGCAGCGGCTTGCGCGAGCGCACGTGCATGTGCACATCGCCCACGGCCACCAGCGGCACGGCGGTGAGTGCGCTGCTCTGGCGCAGCTTGTGCAGCAGCATCTCGTCGTCGAGCCGGCGCAACTGCGTCACACCCAGCCAGCAGCGGCCGATGAAATGCTGCAGCAGCCAGCGCGCTGTGGTGTCCATCGGGTCCTGCGCGCTGTCGCGATCGGGCACGGCGATCACCACGCAATCGGCCAGCGCTTCGGCGCGGATGGCGTCCAGCGTGAGGTGGTAGCTGCCCTTGGGCGACGTGCGCCGCAGATGTGTGATGAACTCGCACAGGTTGCCGTAACCGTTGAGGTTGCAGGCCAGCACGATGAGGGTGAAGGGTGTGTCGCACTGCACCCGGAACTGGCTGCCCACCAGCAGCGGCAGGCCGTGTTTTTTGGCGGCCACGTGGGCCCGCACCACCCCCGCCAGGGAACATTCGTCCACCAGCGCGAGCGCGCGGTAGCCCAGCGCCTGGGCGCGCTCCACCAGCTCTTCGGCGTGGCTGGCGCCGCGCAGGAAGGTGAAGTTGGAGATGCAGCGCAGCTCGGCGTAGTCGGGCAGCTTCATGGCCGGGGAGCCCCCATCCCAACCTTCCCCCAGGGGGGGAAGGGGTCAGACACGCACGCCTGAGCAACGTCTTGCTCCTTCCCCCTCTGGGGGAAGGCTGGGATGGGGGCCCACCTCATGCGAAATGTCCATGCAAATACCACGCGGGCGTTTCTTCCAGCCGCGTCTGGAAGATCCACAACACCCCCGCCTTCGCCGACAGCGCCACCCAGTAATCCCGCACCACGTTGCGCGTGTTGCTCGCCCCATCCACCCGGTCCCACCAGCCGCCCTCCACCCGCTGCGGGCCCGCGAGCAGTTGCAACTCGCCCTGGTAGATCGGCCGGTTGCCGCGCACCAGCAGCCTCAAGGGCTCGGGCAACACAAAGGTGGGTTGTGGCATGCCGGTGTCGGGTGCCGGCTTGCGCGGCAGCGGCTCGGGTGCGCTCTGCCAGCGGCACATCCATTCCTGGCGGTGGTCTTGCAACACCACCGGGCGCAACACGCGCCCCGGCCCCAGGCGCGCGGCCAGGCGCTCCAGCACCAGGTGCAGCGTCTCGCCCTGGCGCACGGTGTCGGGCAGCAGCGAGGCGCTGCGCTCCACCAGCGGCTGCACGTCGGTGGCCAGCAGGTGCAGGTCGCCCACGGGCGCGAGCAGCTGCACATGGGCCAGGTGCTCGGCCAGCAGGCGGCAGAGGTGTTCGGTGTCGCGCGTGGGCTCGGCCGTGCGCACCGTGATCTCGCCGCCCTCGCCCGCGTCGCGTGCGCGCATGGCGTCGTGCGCCCAGCGCAGCGTGAAGGCCGTGACACCCGCGCGCCGCGCCGCCAGCCAGCCGCTCATGACCAGCAGCAAACGCCGCGCGCCCCACAGCAGGGCCGGCGCCTGCTCCACGCGCGCCATGAGCTCCAGCCGCTCCTCGAACCGCTCGGGCAGCGCCACCCACACATGGGCCTCGGGCTCGGCGCCGTAGGCCTGGTCGATCGCCTGCAGCAAGTGCTTGTCGAACCGCCGCCCCACCCCACCCCGCGGCAACGCGCGCACGTCGCCCAGCGTGCGGCAGCCGATGTGCGCGAGCGTGGTGAGATGCGGGTGCACCGCGCTCAACACCTGCATGGGCAAGGCATCGAGCAGCAGCGGCAGCGCTTGCCTGAAACCGTTCTCCAGCCCCGCGCGCGCCAGCGCCAGCGCGGCCAGGCTGTTGGCCGCCCAGGCCACCTGGGTCACACCCACGTCGGCGCTCTCGGCCACCACGCGGTCGCGCAACGCGCGTTTGCCGCCAAACAGGCGCACGCTCCCCGCCACCTCCATGAGCACCGCACCGTCGGCCAGCGCCACGCGGGGCGTGAACTGCAACGCCCAGGTGGCCACGGCCCGGCGCGCCGCCTCAGTGGACGGCGCGGTGGGGGCGGTCGGGAGCAGGAGTGCTGACCACAACATGGTCGGCCTCTCGGGACAGATCGGAGGGCAACAGACGGCTGGGGAAACGCAGCCGCGGCGTGAGGATGGCGCGCAGGCCGCCGGGCACCGAGCCCAGGCGCAGCGTGTCCTGCAGCGGCGGACCCTTGCGTTTGAAGATGTCCAGCTGCAGTTCCCAATCAAGCCCCACGCGGGCCTGCAGCCGCAACGGCGCGGCCGACGATTCGCGCGCCGCCGCGCTGGGGCGGCACAAAAACACCGGGCCTTCGCAACTGGCGGCCAGCACCTGCAGGCGGCGCACCTGCTCAGACCGCGCCTGCGGCAGCCACACCACCAGCGCACCGCAGGCGTTGGCCTTGATGAGTTGTTCGGCCGACCACAGGCGCTCGGCCGCCGTGTCGGCCCGCACCCAGACCAGGTGGCGCTCGTCGATGCCCTCGAAGCGCAGGCCCGGCAGGTGCGGCGCCTTGGGCGGCCCCACCACCACCACCGCGCGGCCGGCGGCACACACCTGGCGCAGCGCCGGCCCGAGCAGGCGCCACTCCAGCATGCCGCTCTGCGAGGCCAGGATTTCAATGACGCCGTGGCAGGGCCAGCCGCCGCCGGGCAGTTGCGCGTCCAGTGCCTCGAAGCCGCTGGACAGCACGGCCGAGACCGGGCCACCCAGCTGGTCGCCGCGCCAGATGGCGGCGGCCACGGCCATGGGCAATTCACCGGGCAGGCGCACTGGACGTGCCGGGCGCGGCGGGTCGGGCGGGGTTGAAAACATCAGCGCGGAAGACAGGTCGTCCTCCTGCCAGTCGAGGGCGGGATGCATGGCGGGGTGTTCGGGTGGGGTTGGGAAGGCCGATAAATACTGTATGTCTGTACAGTATATGAAAGGCCGGTCGGTGTCCAGCGGCAACACAACCCGCATGGTTTGCCCCCATTGCCGCCACCGCCCAAGCCCCTCACGATGCGGGCACCACTTCAAGGGCAGCGCCATGGCCGTGCACGACACCGACTACCTCATCGTGGGCGCAGGCGCCACCGGCCTGGCCTTTGCCGACACGCTGCTGCAGGAGAGCGATGCGCACATCACCCTGGTGGACATGCATGGTCAGCCCGGCGGCCATTGGAACGACGCCTACCCCTTTGTCTCACTGCACCAGCCCTCGGCCTTTTATGGGGTGAACTCGCTCGCGCTGGGCACCGGTCGCCAGGACACGGTGGGCCACAACGCCGGCCTGCACGAACTGGCCAGCGGCGCCGAGGTGAGCGGTTATTTCCAGCAGGTGATGCACCAGATACTGCTGCCCAGCGGCCGTGTGCGCTACCTCCCCATGAGCCGCTTCGAGGGCCTGGACGCCGGCACCGCCCGCGTGACCTCCCTGCTCTCGGGCGCGGGGTCCGGCATCAGCGTGCGCAGGAAACTGGTGGACGCGCGCCACTTCAGCCCCAGCGTGCCCGCCACCACAAAGCCGAAGTTCAGCGTGGCCGAGGGTGTTCGCCTCGTCACACCCACGCAGCTCACCCAGCTCTGGCAAAGCGCTGCCGAGCGCCCTGCCCGCTTCTGCATTCTGGGCGCCGGCAAGACGGCCATGGACACGGCCGTTTGGCTGCTCGAATGCGGTGTGCCGCAGGACGCCATCAGCTGGGTGATGCCGCGCGACTCGTGGGTGGTGAACCGGCTCACCACGCAACCCGGCGAAGCGTTCTTCAAACACTCGATGGGCGGGCAACTGGCGCAGATGAAGGCATTGGCCGAAGCCACCAGCGTGACCGACCTGTTCGAGCGCCTGGAGGCCAGCGGCCAGATGCTGCGCATCGACACGCAGCACACGCCCCGCATGTTTCACTACGCCACGCTCTCCGAAGGCGAGGTGCAGGTGCTGCGGCAGATCCAGCACGTGATCCGCAAGGGCCGTGTGTTGGCCATCGAGCGGGATGCGCTCGTGCTCGAACAAGGCCGCGAGGCCCTGGCCGACAACACGCTCTGCATCAACTGCACCGCCTCCGCCGTGGAGATGCGCGACAGCGAACCCATCTTCCAGCCTGGCAAGATCGTGCCCCAGCTCGTGCGTGCCCCGCTGGTGACCTTCAGCAGCGCCGTGTGCGCGTATGTGGAAGCGCACTACGACGACGACGCAACGAAGAACGCGCTGTGCACCCCTGTGCCCTTTCCGCGCAACGTGGGCGGCTACGTCCAGTCCACCCTGGTCAGCCTGGCCAACCAGATGCGCTGGAGCCAGGACAAGCCCCTGCGCCACTGGATGCGCGAAAGCCGCCTCGACGGCTTCGGCAAGATGACGGCCAGCATCGACCCTGCAGACACAGAAAAAAACGCCATCGTGGCCGAGCTGCGTCAGCAGGCGATGGCGGCGGTGGGCAATGTGAAACGGCTCATGGCCGGATCAGCGGCTGGACCGGACCCACGGTGCTGACGGTCATTCCGGCTTGAAGCCCGACTCCTTGAGCAGTTCGGCGCTGCGCGACACGTCGGCAGCGATGTACTTGCGGAACTGTTCCGAGCTCTCAATCACCGGCAAGATGCCCAGCGTGGTGAACGCACCCGTTTTGGCCAGCTCGGCCACCGCCTTGTTGACGGCCTTGTTCAGGAACTGCACCCGGTCTTTGGGTGTGCCCTTGGGGGCCCACACGCCGTACCAGGAGTTGTAGACCATGCCCGGGTAGCCGCTTTCAACGGCCGTGGGCACGTCGGGCGCCACGCCGCTGCGCTGGGCCGAAGTGGTGGCGATGGGCTTGACCTTGCCGCTGCGGGCCATGCCTTGCAGCGAAATGATGGAGTCCATGAGGACCTGCACATGGCCGCCCGCCACATCGGCCAGCGCGGGCGCGGTGCCCCGGTATGGCGTCATGGTGATCTTGACGTTGCCCTGCTTGGCCAGCAGCAGCGTGGCCAGGTGGCTGGGTGCGCCCAGAGCTGGCAAAGCGGCGGTCCACTTCTCGGGGCTCTGACGGGCTGCGTCCAGCACTTCCTTGAGCGTTTTTTGCGGTGCATTGGGCGGGATCACCAGCAGCAGCGGCGCTTCACCCACGCGCGCGATGGGTTCAAAGTCGGTCTGCGGGTCGTAAGGCGGGTTGGCCAGCACCTGCTGGGCCAGCACGTGCGTGGCGGCGGAGAACAGCAGGGTCTGCCCGTCGGCCGGTGAGGTCTGCACCGCCTTGCCGCCGATGGTGCCGCTGGCGCCGCCCTTGTTCTCCACGATGACCGACACGCCCAGATCGGTCTGCAATTGCCGACCGAGCAAACGGGCCGCCTGGTCCACACCGCCGCCAGCGGCGAAGGGCACCACCAGCTTGACGATGCCGTCGGGGAATTTGCCTTGCGCCAGCGCGGGCGAAAGGCTGCAGGCACCGAGCACGGCGCAGGCGATCAGTTGTTTCATCATGGTGTTGTCTCCTTGTGTGATTCAAACGGGTTGGGAGGGGCGTGGGCCGCGGCTGCGGCGTCTTTCAAAAATGCTCAGGGTCGCGTCGATCTCTTCGGCGTCCATGTTTCGGGTGATGAACACGATGCGGGTGCGCCGGTCCTCGCTGGGCCATCGCGCCAGCGTCTCGGGTGGATGGAACAGGTGCTGCACGCCGTGGATCACCATCGGATGCTCCGGGTCGTCGGCCAGGTGCACGATGCCTTTCACGCGCAACAGGTCGTCACCGCGCATGGCCGCGATCATGTCCAGCCAGGCCATGAAGCCTTCGCGCGAGAGCGGTTGCTCGCGCACGATGACGTGCGACCGGATGTGGTCATCGTGCCGGTTCGGGTCGTGCTGCCCCGGCGCACCCACCGGGAAGAAAAACGACCGCTCATTGTCTTTGGACACCGGCAACCACAGCGCGGCGCTCGGCCGGTCCAGCAGGCCTTGCAACGCGTTCAAGGCGTCGGCAGCATCGGTCGTCACCACCGCCAGCGGGTTGATGCCGCGCAGCCGCTCCAGCAAGGGCGCGACGTGTTCGGGCTTCACCAGGTCGGACTTGGTGAGCAGCAAACGGTCGGCCACGGCGGCCTGCTTCACAGCCTCGGTGTGCTGGTCCAGCGTGGCCATGGCGTTGAAGGCGTCCACCGTGCAGGCCACGCCGGCGAGGCGCCAGCGCTGTGCCAGACGCGGGTCGCCCATGAGCGTGTGCAGGATGGGCGCGGGGTCGGCCAGGCCGGTGGTTTCCACCACCACGTGGCGCAGGGCGCCGCGTTGTGCTTCGGGGCTTTGCGCCAGGCGCTCGAAGGCCTCGACCAGATCGCCGCGCACGGTGCAGCAGATGCAGCCGTTGGCCAGCAGCACCATGTTCTCTTCGGTATGGTCCACCAGGTCGTGGTCCAGCCCCACCGAGCCGAACTCGTTGATGACCACCGCCGTGCCGTGCATGTCGGGCTGGCGCAGCAGCCGGTTGAGCAGCGTGGTCTTGCCGCTGCCCAGAAAGCCGGTGAGCACGGTGATGGGAATCCGTGCGGCCGGCCCGGCGGCATCGCTGGTGTTCAGAGGGGGCAGGATGAAGGCCATGGGCAGACTCAGATGCTGGAGGGGCCGTGCAGCTTGGCGAACGAGTCGAGCGTGCGCGCCAGCCGCGTGAGCAGCCAGTCGGCCACGACCTCGTCGGCTTCGCCCTCTTCCAGGCGGGTCAGCAGGGTCATCACCGGCTTGACCTGCTGCTCGATCGGACCCGGCTGCAGCAGCCAGGCCACCACCTCGGCCTGGCCCAGGCGTTCGCTCTCGGCCCACAGGTAGTCGGCGATGTCGAGTTCAAAGTCTTCCAGCGAGACACTGACGCCACCCGTCATGCAACCGCAGCCTGCGCCCAGCGTCACGTGCTGGGCCGAGAGTCGGCTCCACAGGTTCGCAAGGCGTTCGGCGCGCGGGTCGGCCACGGCGGTGCTCACTGGCCGTCCCAGGCCACGTCTTCCACAGCAGCCGCGGCCTTGCCACTGCGCAGTGCCTGCGTCGCGGGGTGGTCCACCTGGCCGTGGCCATCGAGCGCCACCTTGTAGACCTCGCGCGCCACCTGGGCGCTCACATAACCTTCGCGCACGTCTTCGGCCACCAGATCGAGCTCGCGTTCCAGCGGGCTGCCGAAGCCCCCGCCACCACCCGAGAGCATCTTGTAGGCGTCGCCGCGCTCCAGCCGCACGTTGAAGATCTTGGCGTTCAAATGGTCGGTCTTCCACTCGCCCTTGTGGCGCACGGCCAGGCCGTTGCCCATGGCGTCGCCGCCACCGTCCAGGCCCCAGGGCTTGCAGTGCACACGGTCGATGCGGGTGGTCACGGTGAAGGGGCTGAGCGCCTGCACCACCATTTCGGCGCCCAGGCCACCGCGGTAGCGGCCGGCACCGGCGCTGTCGCGGCGGATCTCGTACTTCTCCACCAGCACCGGGTACTTGGCTTCGAGCTGTTCGGTCGGGCTGTTGTGGGTGTCGCCGTCGTTGATGCAGACCGTGACCGACACACCGTCCTCGGTGCTCTTGGCGCCCCAGCCACCGCCCAGCGGGCCGATGCCCACGATGAACAGGCGGCCGTCCTCCGGCGAGATGCCGTGGATGTTGGGGAACACCAGGTCGGCGTGGTGGCCGGCAATCGAACGGTCGGGAATCGCAGGCGCCAGCGCCTTGAAGATGGTGTCGATCACCGTCATCGGGAAAGTCATCCACACCCGCATCGGGTAGGGGCGCTCGGCGCTGATCACGGTGCCCATGGGCATGATCACTTTCAATGACCGGAAGCTGCCATCGTTGACCGGGTAGTCGGTCGGCGTGGTCAGGCACTTGTAGGCCACCTGCGCACAGGCGATGCCGGTGGTGAAGCCCGAGTTGTAGAAGCCGCGCACCTGCTTGCTCACGTCCGACAGGTCCACCGTCATCTCGTCACCCTTCACCGTGACCTTCACGCGGATCGGGATGCGCTTGCCGATGTCCAGGCCGTCGTCGTCCATGTAGGACTCGGCTTCGTACACGCCATCGGGGATCGACAGCGTGTTCTTGCGCGCCACGGCCTCGCTGGAGTCCATGATCTGGCGGATCGACGCGTTCACCGCCTCGGCGCCGTAGCGCTGCAGCAGCTCCACGTAGCGGCGCTCGCCGGTGGTGATGGCGGTGATCTGCGCGCGCAGGTCGCCCAGGGCGCGCTCGGCCAGGCGCACGTTCATGGCGATGATGTCGATCAGGTCCTGGTTGACCACGCCTTCGCGCTGGTACTTCAGGATCGGGATCTGGATGCCTTCGCTGAAGATGTCGGTGGTCACGTTGCCCAGCGTGCCCCCCACGTCCAGCCAGTGCGCCATGCAGCAGGTGAAGCCCTCCAGCTGGCCCTCGTGGAAGATCGGCATCGTGAACGTGAAGTGGTTCAGGTGGCTACCGGTGGTGTAGGCATCGTTGGTGACGAGGATGTCGCCCGGCAGGATGTTCTCGTAGCCGAAATGGCGGATCTTCGCCTTGACGGTTTCAGACATGCCGCGGATGAACATCGGCAGGCCCAGGCCGATGGAAACCGTGTCACCTTCCTTGGTGAACAGACCCACCGTGAAGTCCAGCGCCTCGTAAATGATGAGGTTGTAGGCGGTGCGCGTGAGGTTGGTCTTCATCTCCTCCGTCACGGCATAGAGACCGTTGCGGATGATCTCGACAGTGACCGGATCGACGGCCGGGTTTTGCAGGTCTCGCGTGTTCATGAGCGGTCGCTCCCGATGTTGATTTGAAGGTTGCCCAGTTCATCCACGCGCAGGTCGTCGCCCGGCTGGACCACGGTGGTGGAGGCGTGTTCCTCGATCAGTGCCGGCCCGGCGATCTGGTTGCCGGCGCGCAGCAGGTCGCGCTTGTAGACCGGTGTGTCGGCCCAACCGCCCAGGCGGAAGTACACCGGCTTGACGCCTCGCAGCGCCGCCTTCTCGGGTGCAGCCACGCCCACATCCACGCTGTGCTTGGGCGGCTTCTTCATGGTGCCCAGCACGGTCACGCGCAGGCTCACCAGATCGGCCGGTTCCTTGGGCGCCGAGGTGCCGTAGCGCACCTTGTGCAGGTCGTCGAACTGGCGCTTGATGGCCGAGCGGTCCTTGTCCACGAAGAAGGCGCCGGGCAGGTCCACCGTGACCGCGTGTTCCTGGCCCACGTAGCGCATGTCGGCGGCGCGTTCGATCACCACGTCTTCGGCCTTGGTGCCCGATTGCGTCAGCGCCGCGCGGCCTTCGTCTTCCATCGATTGGTAGAGCGCTTCGATCTCGTCGAACGAGACCTCGTCGAGCTTGCGGAACACCGAGCGCACGTAGTCGTAGCGGCGGTCGGAGAACAACATGCCGTAGGCCGAGAAGTAGCCCGGTGCGTATGGAATCAGCACCTTGCGAATGCCCAGTTCGCGGGCAATGGCCGAGGCGTGCAGTGGGCCGGCACCGCCGTAGACCACCATGGTGAAACTGCCGGCGTCCAGGCCGCGCTCGGTGGTCACGGCCTTCACGGCGTGCGACATCTGCGTCACCGCGATGCGCAGGATCCCGTCGGCCGCGGCCGTGGGTTCCAGGCCGAGCGGGCCGGCGATGCGCTCCTGCATCTGGCGCTGGCAACCCGCCAGGTCCAGCTTGAGTTCACCCCCCAGGAAGTGGTCGGCATCCAGGCGGCCGAGCAGCAGGTTGGCGTCGGTCACGGTCGGCTCGGTGCCGCCGCGGCCGTAGGCCACCGGACCGGGAATGGAGCCCGCGCTCTGCGGGCCCACGCGCAGCGCGTTGCCGGTTTCCACGCGGGCAATCGACCCGCCGCCGGTGCCCACCTCGTGGATGTCCATCATGGGAATCTGGATTGGCAGCGCGCGCTCGTAGCCACCGATCAGCGCCGAGCCGGTGGTGAGCGGTCGGCCTTCGCTGATGACGCCGGCCTTGGCCGTGGTGCCGCCCATGTCGAAGGCGATCGCATCGCCCATGCCGAGTTGCGCGCAGATGGCCTGGGCGCCGATCACCCCCGCCGCGGGGCCGGATTCGAGCATGCGCACGCAATCGCGCCGCGCATGGGCGCTGGGGAACAGGCCGCCGGTGGACTGCACCACATAGAAGTCGCCTTTGAAGCCCTGGGTGCTCAGGTGCTGTTCCAGTTCACCCAGGTAGGCCGAGACGCGCGGACCCACATAGGCATTGGCGACGGCGGTGGAGACACGCTCGAACTCGCGGTACTCCTGGCTCAGCTCGTGCGAGGCGCAGACGAAGGCGCCGGGCAACTCGTCTTGCAGGATTTGCTTGACGCGCTGCTCATGCGCCGGGTTGCGGTACGAGTGCAGCAGCAGCACGGCCACCGCCTCGATGCCCTGTCCGCGCAGCTCCTTGGCCAGCTCGCGCACGGCCGCTTCGTCCAGCGGCTTGTGCGTGCTGCCGTCGGCGCGCAGTCGCTCGGCCACTTCAAAGCGCAGCGAGCGCTTCACCAGCGGCTGGTGCTTGTTGAAGAACAGGTTGTAGGCGTCGGGCCGGTTGACGCGGCCGATCTCGTAGATGTCGCGAAAGCCTTCGGTGATCAGCAGCGCGGTGTTGGCGCCGTTGCGCTCCAGCAGGGTGTTGATCGCGATGGTGGAGCCGTGCAGGAACAGGTTGCCGTCCTTCAGGTCGATGCTGGCGCTGTCCAGCGTGGCCTGGATGCCGTTGACCAGCTGGCCGTGGGTGGACAGGGCCTTGCCGAACAGCAGCTTGCCGGTGGCTTCGTCAAAAGCCGCCATGTCGGTGAAGGTACCGCCGATGTCGACGGCGACCCGCAGTTGGGGGATATTGCTCATGAGGAGTTCTCTCGGTGGGGGTGCGTTCAGGAGGCGCTGTGGTCGGTGCCGATGCGGTTGCGCAGCACGCCCAGGCCGGTGATCTCGACCTCGGCCACGTCGCCTTCCTTCATGTACATCGGTGGCTCGCGGCGGTCGCCCACGCCACCCGGGGTGCCGGTGGCGATCACGTCGCCGGGCGACAGCGGCGTGAAGCGCGAGACGTAGGCCACGATGGTCGGGATGTCGAAGATCAGGTCGCCCACGCTGGCGTGCTGCACCACCTGGCCGTTGACGCGTGTCTCCAGCGTGAGCGCGGTCACATCGGGCACCTCGTCGCGGCTCACCAGCACCGGGCCGAAGGGCGCGGTGCCGGGGAAGTTCTTGCCGGGCGTGAACTGGTGCGTGTGTTTCTGCCAGTCGCGCACGCTCACGTCGTTGAAGCAGGCGTAGCCGGCGATGTGCTCGAAGGCCTTCTCCTTGGCGATGTGGCGGCCCCCCTTGCCGATGACAAAAGCGAGTTCACCCTCCCAGTCGAAGCGCTCCGAGAACGCCGGGCGCAGCACCACGTCGTCGTGCGCGGCCAGGCTGTCGTTGAAGCGCAGGAACAGCGAGGGGTACTCGCTGTCGGCGCGTCTGGTTTCGGCCACGTGGCTCTTGTAGTTGAGGCCGACGCAGATCAGCTTGCCAGGGTTGGGAATCACGGGCAGCAGCCGAACCTGTTCGGGTTTCAGCTGCTCGCCGCCGGCCATGGCAGCTTCGGCCAGGGCAACCAGTGCATCGGCCGCGATCACGTCCTTCAGGTTGGCGTACCGCGCCTGGAAGGCGACGGGCACACGGCGGTATTGGCCCGCACCGTCCACCACGCCGTAGCTGGCCTGTCCATTGATCTCAAAGCTTGCATAGCGCATGGGGTGCTTCTCCGGTAGGTCTCGTTGTGATGGAGGTGGAGTCTAGGGAGGCACCAGGCATCTGAATAGAATGCAAACTGAGATTTCAGACATGCCTTATGTGGCATACCAGATCCGCAGGAGAACCGCATGAACCCGAACAACTTCCGGCTCTTCCTCGAAGTGGCCGAGCTCGGCAGCTTCACCAAGGTCGCCGCGCAGCGCCAGACGGTGCAATCGCACATCAGCCGACAGATCAGCGAACTGGAAGCGGCGTGCGGCGGCGCACTGTTCCGGCGCACCGGGCGCGGCGTGGTGCTCACGGATCTGGGCCAGCACATCGAAACCCGCGTGCGCAACTGGGTGCGCGACACCGACCAGTTGCTGGCCGCCATCCGCACCGATGCGGGCGAGCCCATGGGTGAAGTCAAGCTCGGGATCCTGCCCTCGGCGGCCCATCCGCTGATGACCCGGCTGTATCAACGGTTGAAGGCCGATTTCCCGAAGATCAAGCTGAACATCCGCGAGGGACAAGGCGGCGAGCTGGACGCACTGCTCGACACAGGCAGTGTCGACATGGCCATCCTGTTTCGCTACCAGAAGCCCGCCAGTCCCGACGAGCATCTGCTGGCAACGGTCGGGACCTACCTCGTGTCACGCGTGGGAGATGCCCTCACCCGCCACGAGACCGTCGACTTCAACAAACTGGAAGGCCTGCGCCTGGTGCTGCCGCGCAGACCCGCGCACTGGCGCTCGGTGCTGGATGAGACCGCCCGTGGCAAGGGCTTCACCCTGCAAGCCGAGGTGGAAGCCGACTCGCTGCGCGTGCAGAAGGAGCTGGTGGCCCACACCGACCACCTGTACTCGCTGCTCGGCCCGTTTTCCATCGCAGACGAACTGCGCTCAGGGCGCCTGCAGGCCGCGCGCATCGTCAACCCAGACTGCCGACGCCACGTGACCTTGTCTTTGCCCAAGCAAGGCCAGCTCACGGCGGCCAGCAAGATCGTCGCCCGCTTGCTCAGGGACACGGTGGAAGGCTGGGGGAACCAGCTGAGCCAGCTCGAATGAGCGGCCCCACGCCCTACTTCGCTGGCGCCGTCGAGGCTACATCCTTGACGATCAAGTCGGAGACGGTCCGAACCTGCTTCGGCGTCACGGCCGAGAAGATGCCCTCCCAGGCACTGGACGAGGTGTTGAACTTCTTGGATCCGAACGGCTTGTTCGCGGGAAGTTCGATGTACTGGGCATCCACGTCCATGTAGGCGTTGCCGGCGATGACGCCCAACATGTAGCGCTTGGTCGTGGACACGTAGCGGAAGTCATTGACCGTCAATCGCACGAGGATCGATGACCTGGACGGAATGGAAGCCTCGTCTTTGACGAAAACGAAGGGCATCCTGGCGCTTTCTGCGGAAGCCGCCAACGATTCCTGCCACTCCGCCAGAAACGACGACCAGTCGCTGCTGGCCTGCATGGCCGGACTGCCCGTGACCACCGCAACGAGCGTTGCGCCTGCCGCCTGCGGCGCCGCGCCGGGTGAGGACGACGAGGTGGAGGTCTGGCTGACGGTGGCGGCGCAGCCCGCAAGGAACAGCACGGCGGCGATGAGGAGAGATCGGTTGAACAGGTTCAGCATGGGGGTGTTGAATTCGTTGAGGAGGTTGCTTGCAGAGCGCTGGACGATACGCGATCCCAAAGCACGAGCGGGCTGCCATGCCGGGACAGGCGAATGCAGACATTCATCACGGTCCTGCCCTGAAAGATGCGTTGCGGCTTTGTTGTGCGCGGTACCGAACATACAACCGGCGGGCCAGACCTTACTGTGACCCATGGTCACAGCGCGCGGCCTCTGTGTCCTTCGACATGGAGGGCCCAAGGGCCTGCGCCTGCATTGCTGCTCGTGTTTCGCGAGGCGACTGTCCGAGCGCTCACCACGCCTCAAACCAAAGGATTTCCGATGAAGCGCTTGAAACTGACCTCGCTGCTGGCGGCCGTGGGTGTGTTCGTGTTGGCCGGGGCGGCCCACGCCGCCGGTGAATCCGTCGCCACGTTCAACAACGTCTCGGGCGACATCGGCATTGCCCGCAACGGCACCACGATGAACGCCGTGTCGGGCTCGACGCTGTTCGTGTCGGACCGTATCGTCTCCGGCGCCGGCTCCTCGGCCGGCATCGTGTTCAAGGACGGCACGCAGCTCACGCTCGGACCGTCGACCGACATCCAGGTGCGCGACTACGCCTTTGAGCCCAAGCAGGCGAAGTTCGAGTTCTTCGTCTACCTCGCCCGGGGGGCTGCGGTCTATTCATCCGGAATGATCGCCAAGCTCTCGCCGGAATCGGTCAAGGTGGCCACGCCCACGGCAACCATCGGTGTTCGCGGCACGCGCTTCATCATCGAGGCAGACTGAGGCCCATGGGGGCCACACACATCCGGTGCGCCCGGTTCGCGGCGCCGCTCCTGATCTCCATCGCGCTCCTGGCGGGTTGCGCCACACCGACCAGCACGCGTACCACGGTCGTGCTGCTGCCCGAAGAAGACAACACGTTGGGCGCCGTGGCGGTTGCGTCGGGATCGAGCACGCAGCGGCTGGACAAGGCCTTCAGCTACACGACCGTCAACGGCAACAACGCAACCCCGTCCAACGCCAGGACGGTCGGTCGCGACACGGTCAACGGCGCCTATGGCGACCTGCTCAAGGCCAACGCACCGGCGCCCCGGATCTTTGTGCTGCAGTTCCTGCTGGACAAGACCGAGCTGACGGAAGAGTCCAGGTCCCTGGTGCCCGCCATGCTTCGGGTGGTGCGTGCGCGCAAGCCCGCCAGGATCACGGTCTTTGGTCACGCCGATGCCACCGGCACCCATGAGTCGAACCTGAAGCTGTCGTCCGACCGCGCCGAAGCCGCGGCCGACCTGCTCCGCGCGAGCGATCCCTCTCTCAAGAACATCGACCTGCAGTACTTCGGCGACACCAAGCCCTCCACGGGCTTGCGCGCGTCAGACGGGAAAAACAGGCGGGTCGAAATCCTGATTTTCTGAAGGCAGGGACAATCGGCCGCATGCAGCCCAAGACAGCCCCTCCCGCGCGCAAGAGCTCCGAGCGCCGGCGCATGGGGACGGCATTGCTGCTGTCGCTGCTGTTCCATGCGCTGCTGCTGAGCCTCACCTTTGGTGGCCAGGGCATCGGCTTGCCGGGTCTGGGCTTCCCTTGGCAAGACCGGCGGATCGAGGTGCCGGACCTGCGCATCGTGCTCGCGCCAGCGCAGGGCCCGGCGCCTGAACCAGCCGTTGCACCTGCTGCGCAGCCCTCGCCGCCACCGCCGTCGCAGCCGGCCGCCCGCCGATCAAACCCTTTGCCTGCCCAGCCCCCGGCACCCAGCCCCGAGTCAGTCCCCATGCCCAGCGCCCAGGCGGCTGTGCCCTCGCCTGCCGCGCCGGTCGAGCCCGTGGCCGAGGTCCCTGTGCCGCCGGCCGCCGTGGTCCCCGAACCTGTGGCAGTGCCCAGCGCACCACCCGCCCAGGTCCAACCCGCCGAGGTGGCCCTGCGGGCGCGCAGCGCGCAGGAGGAAGAGCAACAGAACGCCGAGCGCCGGGAAACCGAACGCCTGGAGGCCGCTCGACAAGAAGCCGCAAGACTGGCCGCTGCGCAACAAGAGGCCGACCGGCAAACGGCTGCGCGACTTGAGGCCGATCGGCTGAGCGCGGAGCGCGAGCAGGCCGCGCGTGAAGAGATCGCACGACAGACATTGGCTCAGGCCGAAGCCACGCGCGCTGAAGCCGAGCGACAAGAAGCCGCTCTGCAGGAGGCCGCGCGCCAGGAAGCCGCGCGTGTTGAAACCGCGCGGCTCGAAGTCGAGCGCCAGGGTGCCGCCCGGCGCAAGGCGGCCGAGGTGGAGGCAGAACGACAACGGGAGGCCGAACGCGAGGCGGCTGCGCGACTCGACGCCGAGCGCCAGGCGGCGGCCCGGCAAGCCTTGGCACAGCAGGAGACCGCCCGCCAGGAAGCGGCGCGCGCCGAAGAGGCCCAGCGCCTGGAATCCCAACGGCAAGCGTCGGCGCGCGAGCTGGCGGAGCGGGAGCAGACCGCGCGCCGTTGGGCAGCGGAGCAGGAAGCGGCTGCGCAGCAAACCCTGGCGCAACAAGCGGCTGAACGCGAGGCCGCAGAGCGCCAGGAAGCCGAGCGTCGAGCCGCCGCACAACAGCAGGTCGATCGCGAACAAGCCGCACGCGCCGAAGCCGAACGCCAGGCGGCGGCGCAGCGTGCAGTCGCCCAGCAGGAGGCCGCGCGCCAGCAAGCGGCACAGGCCGAAGCCAACCGACTGGAAGCCGAACGCGTGGCGGCGGCGCAGCAAGCCGCAGCCGAACAGGAAGCGACCCGCCAGCAGGCCGCTCAAGCTCAAGCTCAAGCTCAAGCTCAAGCCCAAGCCCAAGCCCAAGCCCAAGCTCAGGCTCAGGCTCAGGCTCAGGCTCAGGCTCAGGCCGCACAACAGGCGGCCGAACGACGGGAGGCCGAACGCCAGGCGGCGGCCCAGCAAGCGGCCGATCAACAAGCCGCGGCCCGCCAGCAAGCCGTTGCGACCGAAGCCGCACGCTTGCAGGCCGAGCGGCAGGCGGACGAGGCGAAACGCGAAGAGCGCCTGCGCGCCATCGGGCGTCAGCTCAACGAAGAAGCCGATCGCCGCGATGCTGCTGCGGCCGCCGCCAACCTGTTGCCCTATTCCCTGAGCACCGCGCGCCGCGCCCGGCTGTTCGGGCGCGCCGACCCCAACACCGATCTCATCCTGTACGCCGAGGCCTGGGCCCGCAAGATCCAGATGAACATGACCATCGAGCTGGTGCGCGAGGCCGCCAAACAGCCCCACACCCAGCCGGTGGTGACGGTGGCGATCCGCAGCGATGGGTCGGTGGAGAACGTGACCTTTGTGAGCTCCAGCGGCGTGGCGGCCATCGACGAGGGCATCGAGCGCATCGTGCGCAGCCAGGCAAGTTACCCGGCGTTTCCGCCTGCGCTGGCCCGCCAGTACGACGTGGTCGAGATCCGACGCACCTGGCACTTCGACGTGGCGGTGCGGCTGTACTGAGCCTCCGGTCAGCGCCTGATTTTTGAGCACATCCCGCAGCGTGAGGCGGGCAGCGGGCTGTGGCGGTTGTCCACCTGGTTATCCACAGCGTAGGGCACAGTCTCTGTGTGCAATGTCACGCGCCAGGGTCACGCGCTCAGGACAGCGACAGCATGTGCCCCGCACGCGCGTCGCCACGCCCGCCCAGCACCAGTGCGTGGGCGGCCTGCACGGCGTCGGGGCCGCTGTGGTGCTGCACCACCACCCAGGGGGCGGCAGGATCGTTTACCTGCGCGATGAAGGCGTGCCAGGCCTTCGCCATGCGTTCGTTGAAACCGGCCACGCCCCAGTCGCCTTGGCGCTTCTTGGCCTGCGCCGGCGCAAAGAACAGCACCGGGCGCGGTCCGTCCAGGTCGCGGCCACCCGCGAGCTGGTCCACATGCGTGCCGCCGATGGAGCAGCTGTAGGCCAGCGCACTGAAGCGGCTGTGGATGGCCTTGCGCAGCGCGCCGTTGCCGGCGAAGTCCACGTACACACAGGGCGTTTCTGGCGGCAGCTGGTCGAGCTGGTCGTAGGTGAGCACGCGGCTGTACACCCCCAGGCTTTCACAAAACGCCACGTTGGCCGGCGAGGTGAGGCCCACCACCTCGACCTCGGGCCGCAGCGCCAGTTGCGCGGCGGTGGCGTACGCGGTCTTGCTGCTGGCCGACGAGAGCAGCATCACGCCACGCTGGCCACCTGCGTTCGTGCCGAAGAAATCGTTGTCGGCCAGAAAGTCGTCGATCAGCCAGGCGGTGAGGAAGAGCGGGCGCAGCAGCGCCTGCAGCGGTTCGGTGGCGGGGTCGAACAGCGGGTCCGCCGCGCAGCGCAGGTAGTGGTTGTAGACCGGGTGCAGCGCAGCACGGTGCGGCGCACCGTCAAAGAAACCTTCGGGCGAGATGCGCGCGGGGGTGAGCACCGCATGCGAGGCCATGGGCCAGTAGCCGTACAGCCGCTCGCCCTCGGCCACACCGTCGCACCGGCTCTGGGCCACCACGCCAAAGCCCCACACCGGCACCAAGCCCCAGGTGGCGGTGTCATCCGCCGCGGGCGCCACCGGAAAAAACTGCCAGTAGTTCATGGCGTCGCCAAACGCGGCGTACGTGATGTTGTTCGAGGTGTAGGCGAAATGCTCGATGCGCACGCGAACCTCACCCTCGGCCAAGGGTGTGTCGGGCAGCTGCACGGTGCGGGTGGTGGCGAGCTGGTCTCTGCGAACCTGGAACTGTGTGGTCATGGTGGGCCTGCGGTGTGGTGACGGGCAAGGGCGGGACGGCCACATGTTGCACCGAACAGGCCACGGCGCTTGTCACGCGCGTTTGTGGGCCGCTCCCGACCCTGGAGCACGCACGCCCTTGCACACCCGGGCCACTGACGAAGAGGGGCCTGGACGCTGTGAAGCAGCGTCAGGGGCTGTGCCTCAGGCACGCACAACGGCGCGAAGACCCACACAAGCATGTGTGAGCTTCGCGCAGTGTTTCAACGAAACACGAGAAACAGGATGATGATGAGCAGAATTGCGCCGCCGCCGATGTACATGGTCTTCTCCTGAGCAATGCCGGCCCTCGGCGAAGGCCCAATGCAGCTGCTTGTGAACCCATCTGACCACCCACGCGGGCCGCGGTCTGTTCGCCATCCAACACTTACACCCTCCCACCTGGCCGATGTGCAACCTCTACAACATGACCCCCAAAGGCACGGCCGAGCGCTATCTCGGCAGCGTGGGCGCCACAGTCGACGTCGAAGACTTCATGCCCGCCACCGTGGGACCGTTTCAAACCGGCCTGTTGGTGCGCCCGGGCCAAGCGGGTGAACACGCCCAACTGGTCGGGCGGCTGGGTCAGTGGGGCATGATCCGCCCCGGCAGCACCACGCGCCGGCCCGCCTCGCGCGCGGTGCTCACCAACAACGCGCGCATCGAGGGCATTGCCGAGCGTCCGACCTACCGCAGCGCCTGGGCGCAGGGCCGGCGCTGCCTGATCCTGGCCGACTGGTACCAGGAACCCAACTGGGAAACCGGCAAGAACATCTGGTGGCGCCTGCGCCGCGCCGATGGCGAACCCTGGGCGCTGGCGGGTCTGTGGTCCGAGTGGACCGATCCGCAGACCGGTGAGCTCGTGCCCAACTTCACCATGATCACCTGCAACTGCGATGGCCACCCCCTGCTCGGGCGCCTGCACAAGCCCGATCCGACGTTGCCCGCCGACCAGCAGGACAAACGCGCCGTCGCCCACATCGATCCCGCCGACTGGTCCACCTGGTTGCATGGCCCGGTGGCCGAAGCCCAGGCCTTGGTGAGGCCACAGGCCACCGGGGTGTTCGATCTGGCCGATGCGCGCGCCACCGATGCGTTGCTGGACTCGAAGGAGCGCGGTGGTGGCGTCCAGGGCAGCCTGCTCTAGGGGTCCGAACGCACCGGCGCGGGTTTGACACCCCGGCGCTGGTTGAGCACCACCTGCGCCACCAGCCCCGCGCTGCACAGACCCAGCATCAGCCAGCCCAGGTTCACCGCGCCGTCGTGGGGCACGAGGCCCACGGCGTAACCGCCCAGCGCGCCCATGAACTGCTGCGCCACACCCGCCACCGCGGCGGCCGAGCCGGCCAGCGCCGGCAGCAGCCCGACCGTGCCGGTGAGCGCCGGGGGCACCAGGAAACCGTTGCCCAGGCCCAGCAACATGAGCGGCAAGGCGAAAGCCAGCGGGGTGTCCACGTTGGCCAGCGCCAGCACCAGCATGAGCACGATGCCGCCCACCGAGAACAGCTGACCCGCCATCATCATGGCGCGCTCCCCCGTGCGGTGCACCAGACGCGTGGTGAGGAAGTTGCCCACGATGTAGGACAGGGGCACGACCATGATGTAGTACCCGATGCCCGCCGGCCCCACGCCGTAGCTGCCCAGCACGATGGGGGCGCCGGCGAGGAAGGCATAAAACGTGGCGGTGGCCATGGCGAGGATCAGCACAAACAGCAGGAACGACGGCTCGCGCGCCAGCCGGGCATAGGAGGCCAGCATGGCGCCCAGCCAGTGGGGCTGCACGGTGGTGGCCGGTGGGTGGTCGGGCAAACCTTTCCACGCCGCCACCAGCAGCACGACCGCCAGCACGGCGATGAGCACGAAGTTGGCTTGCCAGCCCAGGCGCACATGAATCTGCCCGCCCAGGATGGTGGCGGTGGGCGGAATCAGCCCCATGGCCATGCCCACGTAGGCCATCACGCGCGTGCGCTCGGGGCCGGTGAACAGGTCCTGCACCATGGCGCGGCCCACCACCATGCCGGCCGCGCAACCCGCGCCCTGCAGCACGCGCGCCGCCGTGAGCCACGCAAGGCTGGGCGAGAGCGCCGCCAGCACCGAACCGAGGCCGGCGAGCGTCAGGCCGAGCATCAACACCTTCTTGCGTCCCCAGCGGTCGGACCAGGGGCCATAGAGCAGCTGCAGGCCGCCGTAAGCCACCACGTAGCCGCTGAAGGTGAGCTGCACGCTGGCCTGGTCGGAGCCGAACAGCGCGCCCCACTCCTGCATGGACGGCAGGCAGATGGTCATGGCGAGCAGGCCGAAGGCCAGCTGCGCGATCAGGTTGGCGATCAGCGGGGCGTGGGAAGGGGAGGGAGAGGAGGAGGCAGACATAAGGCGAACAAGCGGAGGCGGGAGTCTAAGGCAAGGCCCGGAACTTGACCCGCGTCAAGGTCGCGCCGCAGCCGAGGTGGTCGAATGCACGCTGGCCACTTTGGCTCCATTCACCCGATGAACGCCGCAGCACCCGACGCCGAACCCGTCTTCATCGCCCAGGGCCTCACCAAGGTCTACGGCGAGGGCGTCACGGCCGTGCAAGCGCTGCGAGGGGTCGATCTGTGCATCGTGCGCGGCGAGTTCGTGGTGTTGCTCGGCGCCTCGGGCAGCGGCAAGTCGACCCTGCTGAACATCCTGGGCGGGCTGGACAGCGCCAGCGCCGGCACGGCGCGCTGGGTGCACGCGGGCGAGTCGCACGAACTCACCGGCGCCAGCGACGCCGAGCTCACGCGCTACCGGCGCGAGCACGTGGGCTTCGTGTTCCAGTTCTACAACCTCATTCCCAGTCTCACCGCGCTGGAAAACGTGGCCCTGGTCACCGACCTGGCCGAGGACCCCATGCCGCCCGAAGAAGCGCTGGCGCTGGTGGGTCTGGGTGAACGCATGAACCACTTTGTCTCACAACTCTCCGGCGGCGAGCAACAGCGCGTGGCGATTGCACGCGCCATCGCCAAACGCCCCGCCGTGCTGCTGTGCGACGAGCCCACCGGTGCACTGGACTGCGCCACCGGCGTGATGGTGCTGCAGGCCATCGAGCACGTGAACCGCACGCTGGGCACGACCACGGTGGTGATCACGCACAACGCACCCATTGCGGACATGGCCGACCGTGTGTTGCGCCTGGCCGATGGCCGCATCGTGGACGCGCGGATCAACGACCACAAGGTGGCCGCGTCCACCCTGAAGTGGTGAGCCAGCCATGAAAGTCCTCGACACCAAACTCTGGCGCGACCTCCAGCGGCTGCGCGCGCAGGTGATCACCATCGCGGTGGTCGTGGCCATCGGCGTGGCCGGTTTCGTGGGCATGTTCTCGGTGCACGAGTCCCTGCAGGGCTCGCGCGACAGCTTCTACCGCGACAACCGCCTCGCCGACGTGTTCGCCAGCGTCAAGCGCGCGCCGGTGCACCTGGGCGCGCGCCTGGCGGCCATCCCGGGTGTGGCCGAGGTCAAGCTCGATGTGGTGATGGACGCACAGATCGCCCTGCCCGACGCCGACGCACCCGTGACGGGCCGCTTCATCGGCCTGGACCTCGCTCGGGCCCACGCACAGCGCCAGGGTCTGAACGCGCTCACGCTGCGCAGCGGCCGCTGGCCAGAGCGCGGTCGCGCACTGGAGGCCGTGGTGAGCGACCGGTTTGCGGTGGCGCGCGGCCTCAAGCCCGGCGACCGGGTCAACGCCATCCTCAACGGCCGGCTGGAACAGGTGCACCTGGTGGGCACCGCCATTTCGCCCGAGTACGTGTTCGCCTCGCGCGGCGGCGCGCCCGACGACCAGACATTCGGCATCTGGTGGATCGACCACGAGCGCATGGCCCACGCGTTCGACCTGCAGGGCGCGTTCAACCAGGCCGCGCTGCGGCTGGACGCCGGCGGTTCAGAGCCCGCCGTGATCGAACAGGCCGACCGCCTGCTCGACGCCTACGGCACGCTGGGTGCGGTGGGTCGCGACAAGCAGCTCTCGGCCAAGATCGTGTCCGACGAGCTCTCGCAGCTCAAGGTCATGGGCACGGTGTTGCCGTCCATCTTTCTCGCGGTGGCCATGTTCATCCTCAACGTGGTCATCAGCCGCCAGGTGGCCACACAGCGCAGCCAGATCGCTGCACTCAAGGCACTGGGCTACAGCGATGGCGGCATCGCGTGGCACTACATCAAGCTTGCCCTCGTGATCGCCGGGTTGGGCGTGGTGGCCGGTCTGGCCCTGAGCCTGGTCATCGGCCAGCTGATGCTCGGGTTGTACGACGAGGTGTTCCGCTTCAACCACCTGGCCTACGTCACCACACCGTGGCTGGTGGTGGTGGCCACGGCACTCGCCTTTGCCGCCGCCGCCGCGGGAACCTGGACGGCCATCCGCGCCGTGGTGCGCCTGCGTCCCGCGCAGGCCATGCAGCCACCGGCCCCGCCGAGCTACCGGCAGACGCTGATCGAACGGCTGGGTCTGGGCCGGCGCGTGAGCACCGGCGCGCTCATGGTCATCCGCAACTTCGAACGCCGCCCGCTGCGCGCAGCCTTCACGGTGACCGGCATCGCGCTGTCGGTGGCGCTGCAGATCTCGGGCGCCTTCTGGCTCGACGCCATCGCCCACATCGTCGACGTGCAGTTCCGCCAGGTGCAGCAGGGCGACGTGCTGGTGAACTTCCACCGCCCGGTGCCGCTGACGGTGGTGCAAGACCTGCAACGCCTGCCCGGTGTGATGGATGCGGAGCCCTACCGCAGCGAGCCGGTGCGCGTGCGTCTGCATGGCCTGACCGAAGACGCGTCGCTCATGGGCCTGGTCGACGGTGCACAACTCCTGCGCGC
The DNA here is from genome assembly GCF_001713375.1 of Hydrogenophaga sp. RAC07. Classification (NCBI taxonomy): domain Bacteria; kingdom Pseudomonadati; phylum Pseudomonadota; class Betaproteobacteria; order Burkholderiales; family Comamonadaceae; genus Hydrogenophaga; species Hydrogenophaga sp. RAC07. The sequence continues at coordinate 1,415,427 of NZ_CP016449.1, read as the reverse complement.
GGTGGACGACGCGCGCGGCCCGGTGGCCATGCCCGCCAGCGGGATGGTGATGTCGTCCCTGTTGGCCAACGCCGTGGGTGCGCGCGTGGGCGACCGCGTGGAGCTGGAGTTCCGCCTCTGGAACCAGACCCGCACCACGGTGGAGGTGGTTGAGATCGTGCACACCCTGATGGGCAAACAGGCCTTCATGAACCTGCACGCCATGAACGGATTGGCGCGCGACGGCGCCGGTGTGGCCGAGGCCGCGCTGCGGGTGGATCCGCTGGCCATGGGCGAGTTCTGGTCGGCGGTCAAACGCGCGCCGGTGATCAACGCGGTGTTCGACAAGGCCGGCTCCATGGCCAGCTTCAACGAGACCACCTCGCGCAACATGGGCGTGTTCAGCGGCATCCTCACGCTGTTCGCCGTGGCCATGGCGGTGGGCATCGTCTACAACGCCGCGCGCATCACCCTGTCGGAACGCGCCTGGGAACTCGCCAGCCTGCGCGTGCTGGGCATGACGCGCGCCGAGGTCTCGGTGCTGCTGCTCGGCGAACTCGGGGCCGAGCTGCTGCTGGCACTGCCCATCGGCGCGGTGGCGGGCTGGGCGCTGGCGTCTCTGATGATGCGCCTCATGTCCTCGGACAACATCGATTTTCCGGTGGTGATCGAACCGTCCACCTACGCCTGGGCCGCGCTCATCGTGCTGGCTGCGGGTGTTGTCAGCGCCTTGATGGTGCGTCGCCAGATCGACCGGCTCGACCTGGTCGCTGTTTTGAAAGTCCGCGAATGAACAACACGAACCTCAACCACCGCTGGCGCCGCTGGGCGCCCTGGGCCGCTGCAGCGCTGGCGGTCGCCGCCCTCGCCTTCTGGGCCTTTCAACCACGCCCCTTGCTGGTGGAGGTGGCGCCGGTCACCACCGGGCGCTTCGAACAGGCGATCGAAGAAGACGGCCAGCTGCGTCTGAAGCACCGCTATCTGATTTCTGCCCCCACCCAGGCCGAGCTGGCGCGGCCCACGCTCAAGGTGGGCGACACCGTGCGCGCGGGCGATGTGGTGGCCACGCTCACACCCGTGGCGCCGCAAATGATCGACGCGCGCACACGGCTGGTGCTGCAGCAGCGCGTGGGCAGTGCCGACGCGGCGCGGCGGGCCGCGGTGGCCCAGGTTCAGCGTCTGGACACCGCACTGGCCCAGGCCAACCTGGAGGCCGAACGCGCGCAGAAACTGGCGCGCGAGAACTTCATCGCGCCCTCGGCGCGCGATGCGGCGGTGCTGGCGCGGCGCTCGGCCCAGCAGGCGCTGGACGCGGGTCGCGCCGAGCAGCGCGCGGCCGAATTCGCGCTGGCCGAGGCCCAGGCCGCGCTGTCGCGCGCGGAGCCCGGTGCGGGAGCCCGCGTGGAAGGCCTGTGGACGCTCAAGAGCCCGGTGGACGGCCAGGTGATCAAGCTGCACCTGGACAGCGCCTCACCCGTGACTGCGGGCCAGCACCTGCTGGAGATCGGCGACATCGCCGCGGTGGAAGCCGTGATCGACGTGCTCTCCAGCGAGGTGCAGCAGATCGCACCGGGCGCGCCCGCCACGCTCACGCTCACCAACGGCGCGCCACCGTTGCCGGGCCATGTCACGCGCATCGAGCCGGTGGCCTTCACCAAGGTCTCGGCCCTGGGCATCGAGGAGCAGCGGGTGAACGTGATCGTGGACCTGGACACGACCACAGCCCAGGCGCAGCGCCTGGGAGACGGTTTCCGGGTCGACGCGCGCATCACCGTGTCCTCGCAGAACGGTGCGCTTCTCGTGCCCAGCGCGGCCTTGGTGCGCGACGGGACGGCGTGGCGGGTGTTCGTGGTGGAGGGCCAGCGCGCTGTGGCCCGCGCGGTGACGCTGCGCGAGCGCAACGCCGACGTGGCCTGGATCACTTCGGAGAACGGTGGTGTGCGCGAAGGTGAGCAGGTGCTGCTCTACCCGGGCAGCACCATCAGCGATGGCCAGGCGGTGAAGGTCAGGTGACCGGCGCGGGGTTGAACAGCACCAGGGCGTTGTGCAGCTTCCAGTGTTCGGCCCAGGTTTTCTTGCGGCCGCTGGCCACGTCGAGCATCAATCGAAACATCTCCCAGCCCACGTCTTCGATGCTGGCCGAGCCGTCGGCGATCGTGCCGGCGTTGATGTCCATCAGGTCGTGCCAGCGGCGCGCCAGGTCGCTGCGCGTGGCGACCTTGATCACCGGCACAGCGGCCAGGCCATAGGGCGTGCCGCGCCCGGTGGTGAACACGTGCAGGTTCATGCCGGCGGCCAGCTGCAGCGTGCCGCAGATGAAGTCGCTCGCGGGCGTGGCGGCGTAGGTCAGGCCCTTGGACTTGAGCTTCTCGCCCGGCGCCAGCACGTTGGCAATCGGTGCGCTGCCCGACTTCACGATCGAGCCCATGGCCTTCTCCACGATGTTCGACAGGCCGCCCTTCTTGTTGCCCGGCGTGGTGTTGGCGCTGCGGTCCACGCTGCCGCGCTGCAGGTAGGCATCAAACCAGGCCATCTCGCGCACCATGGCCTGTGCCACCTCGGGCGTGGTGGCGCGCGCAGTGAGCTGGGCGATGCCGTCGCGCACCTCGGTGGTTTCGGAAAACATCACACTGGCACCGGCGCGCACCAGCAGGTCGGTGCAGAAACCCACCGCCGGGTTGGCGGTGACGCCGCTGAACGCATCGCTGCCGCCGCACTGCACGCCCACCACGAGTTCACTGGCGGGCACGGTCTCGCGGCGGCGCGCGTTGAGGCGCTGCAGGTGTTCTTCGGCCTGGCGAACGATGGAGTCGACCATGCTCATGAAGCCCACGTGCGCATCGTCCTGCAAACAGACGGTGTCTAACCCCCCTGCGCCGCTGCGCGTCTCCCCCCCTGGCAGGGGGGGCACACCCTGTGGCCCGGCAAAGCCGGTTCCACGGGTGTCCTGGATCGGGATGGCGTTGGGCGGGAAGAGCCGCTCGGGCTGCAGCTTCTCGCAACCCAGGCTCACCACCATCACCTCGCCGCCGAAGTTGGGGTTCAGGCTGATGTGGCGCAGCGTGCGGATGGGAATCACCGCGTCGGGCGCGTCGATCGCCACGCCGCAGCCGTAACCGTGTTCGAGCGCCACCACATCGTCCACGTTGGGAAAGCGCGGCAGCAGCTCGGCCTTGATGCGCTGCACGGCAAAGTCGGTGACGCCGGCCACGCACTGCACGGTCTGGGTGATGGCCAGGATGTTGCGTGTGCCCACCGAACCGTCGGCGTTGCGGTAGCCCTCGAAGGTGTAGCCCTCCAGCGGCGGCAGCGGCTCGGTTTTGACGGTGGCCATGGGCAGGTTGTCCAGACCACGGGCATCGGGCATCTGCAGCAGGCGCTCGTGCACCCAGCTGCCGGCGGCAATGTCGGCCAGCGCGTGACCGATGGGCACGCCGTAGCGCAGCACCACCGCGCCCTTGGGAAGATTCACCAGCGCGACCTTGTGGCCTTGCGGCACCTTGTCGCGCAGCACCAAGCCGCCGGGCAGCTCGGTGCCCACAGGCAGGCCACCGTCGTTGGCCACGATGGCCACGTTGTCGCTGGCGTGCATGCGGATGGTCAGTGGCGCGGCCGGGCGTGTCGCCGGGGGTGGTTGGGTTGCGTGAAGGGCTTGTGACATCCCTGTCTCCTAAGATTGCGGGGTTCAGCGTGCGTCGGTGGCCATTTCGGCATACGATCGTCATGCATTTGGTACCGGTACCATTTCAAGCCTCGATTAAGCCTCAAATGAAAGAAACCGACAACTCCCGGCGCGCACGCCGTGGCAGCGGCGCCATCACCCTGCGCGACGTGGCCAAGCTCGCCGGCGTGGCCCCCATCACCGCCTCGCGCGTGCTCAACACGCCCGAGCAGGTGTCGGTGGACGTGCGGCAGAAAGTGCTCGATGCGGTGCAACGGACAGGCTATGTGCCCAACCGCATGGCGGGCGGTCTTGCGTCGTCGCGCAGCCGTTTGATTGCGGCGGTGGTGCCGAGCACGGTGATGTCGGTCTTCATGCCCACCATCGAGGCGCTGAACGACACGCTGTTCGACGCGGGTTACCAACTCATGCTGGGCCAGTCGAGCTACTCGGCGAGCCGCGAAGAGTCGTTGCTCGAGGCCATCATCGGCCGCCGGCCCGACGGCATTTTTCTCACCGGCATCCTGCGCCCGGGCCTGGGTCGCACGCGCCTGATGGCCTCCGGCATTCCGGTGGTCGAAACCTGGGACCTCACACCCACCCCCATCGACATGCTGGTGGGGTTTTCACACGCCGACATCGGCCGCGAGGTGGCGCGTTTTCTCCTGGGCAAGGGCCGCCGCAAGCTGGCCTTGATCCGCGCGGAAGACGAACGCGCAGACCGCCGCGCCAGCGCCTTCACCGACGCGGTGGTGCGCGCCGGTTTCGGACCGGTGGCGGTGGTGAACGTGGGTGCTTCGCGCTCCCTGCTGAGCGGGCGCAAGGCGCTGGGCGAGTTGCTGGCACAGGCGCCCGATGCAGACGCGGTGTTCTGCAGCTCCGACCTGTTGGCCCTGGGCGTGTTGACCGAGGCGCGGGAGCGCGGCATTGCCATCCCCGACCAACTGGCGATCATGGGTTTTGGCGACGTGCCCTTTGCCGCCGACATGGCGCCTGCGCTCAGCACGGTGCACATCAACGGTGTGGACATCGGCCGCCTGGCGGCGCGCCACCTGATCGATCGGGCCGAGGGGCGAGAGGTGGCTCAGCGGGTGGTGGACGTGGGGTTCTCGATCGTCGAACGCGAAACTTCCTGAAGTTTTTCTCGGGCTGGTCGGGTTGTTTTCGCCGGCGGGTCCGGACATCGGCGACCACGTTGCGCTCGCTCGCGAGCCCGCGAGGTGCAGCCCCCACGACTCACCCGACAAACAACCGTTGACGCCACCATTTGGTACCGGTACCATGCAACCCAGCGAGCGTTGGTACCGGTACCATTTCGAGGCGATCACGCCATCAGACCTCATCCACAGAAGGAGACATGCAATGAAAAAACTGTTGTGCGCCCTCGGCGCATCCATGACTGTTGCCACCGCCATGGCCTGGCCCGACAAGACCGTCACCATCGTCGTGCCGTTTCCACCCGGCGGCTCCACCGATCTGATCGCCCGCACCCTGCAGCCACGCCTCCAGGAAAAACTCGGCGGCACCTTCGTGGTGGAAAACAAGGCCGGCGCGACCGGCACCATCGGTGCCACACAAGTCACCCGCGCCGCGCCCGATGGCCACACCCTGTTTGTGTCCTCGCTCGGCCCGTTCGTGATCGCGCCGCACCTCATCAAGGTGCCCTACGACGCCACCAAGGACTTCGACTACATCACCGTGGCCGTGCAGGCGCCCAACGTGCTGGTCGTGCCCGCCGTCTCGCCCCACAAGACCATGGCCGATGTGATCGCCTTTCAGAAAGCCAACCCCGGCAAGATGACCTTCGCCTCCTCGGGCGCCGGCAGCAGCGACCACCTCACCGCCGAACTCTACTGGCAACAAACCGGCACCACCGGCGTGCACGTGCCCTACAAGGGCGGCGGCCCTGTGATGACCGACCTGCTGGGCAACCAGGTGGAGTCGTCGTTCATGAACATCAACACCGCCATGCCGCAGATCACCGCCGGCAAACTGCGCGCCCTGTCCATCACCAGCGCCGCTCGTTCGCCACTGCTGCCCAACGTGCCCACACTGCAGGAGCTCGGCATCAAGGACGCCAACGTGTATTCGTGGCAAGCCGTGGCCGGACCCAAAGGCCTGCCCGCTGACGTGAAAGCCAAACTGCACAAGGCGATCTCGGAAACGCTCAACGACCCGACGGTGAAGCCCAAGCTGCTGGACCTCGGCTTCGAGATCGTGGCCAACACGCCCGAGCAGTTCACCGCCTTCCAGGCCGCTGAACACGCTCGCTGGAAAAAGCTCATCGAAACCCGCAACATCAAGGTGGAATAAACCCATGCTGCATCCCGTTCCCGTGACCGCAACACCCCGGGTCACCACGCTGCGTGTGATCCCGGTCGCGGGGCGCGACAGCATGTTGCTCAACCTGAGCGGCGCGCACGCGCCCTTCTTCACCCGCAACCTGCTCATCCTCACCGACAGCGCCGGCAACACCGGCGTGGGTGAGGTGCCCGGTGGCGAGAAGATCAGGCAGACACTGGAAGACGCGGCCGAGCTGGTGGTGGGCCAATCCCTGGGCAACCACCAGAAGCTGCTGCAACAGCTGCACGCCCGCTTCGCCGACCGCGACGCGGGCGGGCGGGGCCTGCAGACCTTCGACCTGCGCACCACCATCCACGCCGTGACCGCGGTGGAGTCGGCCCTGCTGGATCTGCTCGGCCAACACCTCGGTGTGCCGGTGGCCGCCCTGCTGGGCGAAGGCCAGCAGCGCGACGCGGTGGAGATGCTGGGCTACCTGTTCTTCGTGGGCGACAAGGCCAAGACCAACCTGCCCTATGCGAGCGAGCCCGACGCCGACAACGCCTGGAGCCGCCTGCGGCACGAAGAAGCCATGACGCCCGGGGCCGTGGTGCGCCTGGCCGAGGCCGCGCGCGAGCGCTACGGCTTCAACGACTTCAAGCTCAAGGGCGGCGTGCTGCGCGGCGACGAGGAAGTGGACACGGTGACCGCACTGCACGAACGCTTTCCCGACGCGCGCGTGACGCTGGACCCCAACGGCGGCTGGCTGCTCAAGGACGCGATCCGCCTGGGCCAGCGCATGCGCGGTGTGGTGGCGTACGCCGAAGACCCGTGTGGTGCCGAAGACGGTTTTTCGGGCCGCGAGGTGATGGCCGAGTTCCGCCGTGCCACCGGCTTGCCCACGGCCACCAACATGGTCGCCACCGACTGGCGCCAGCTGACCCACGCTCTGTCACTGCAGAGCGTGGACATTCCGCTGGCCGACCCGCATTTCTGGACCATGGCCGGCAGCGTGCGCGTGGCACAGACCTGCCGCGACTGGGGCCTGACCTGGGGTTCCCACTCCAACAACCACTTCGATGTGTCGCTCGCCATGTTCACGCATGTGGCCGCGGCCGCGCCCGGCAAGGTCACCGCCATCGACACGCACTGGATCTGGCAGGACGGCCAGCGCCTCACCAAAGACCCGCTCCAGATCGTGGGCGGCCACGTGCAGGTGCCCACAGTGCCCGGGCTTGGCGTGGAGCTGGACATGGCCGAGGTGGAGAAAGCCCACCAGCTCTACCTGCAACACGGACTGGGCGCACGCGACGACGCCACTGCCATGCAATTCCTCGTTCCCAACTGGACCTTCAACCCCAAGCGCCCCGCGCTTGATCGATGACACGCCGACGATGACACAACGAACCTGCAAGGACCCCTCATGAGACCCAACCGCCTGCGCGAGATCTGGGCCGCCGGAGGCGCTGTCGTCAACGGCTGGCTGGCCATTCCCAACAGCTTCTCGGCCGAGACCATGGCCCACCAGGGCTGGGACTCGCTGACCATCGACCTGCAACACGGCGTGGTCGACTACCAGGCCATGGTCACCATGTTGCAGGCCGTCAGCACCACCGACACCGTGCCCGTGGTGCGTGTGCCCTGGCTGGAGCCCGGCATTCTCATGAAGACACTGGACGCCGGTGCCTACGGGGTCATCTGCCCCATGGTCAACACGCGCGACGACGCGCAGAAGCTGGTGGCGTACACGCACTACGCACCGCGCGGCACCCGCAGTTTCGGCCCGGTGCGCGCCCTGCTCTACGGCGGCGCCGACTATCCCCAACACGCCAACGACACCATCGTGACCTTCGCCATGATCGAAACGGCGCAGGCGCTCGACAACCTCGACGACATCCTCTCGGTGCCCGGCCTGGACGCGATCTACATCGGCCCGTCCGACCTGTCGCTGGCGCTCGGCTGCAAGCCCACCTTCGACGACCTCGACCCCAAGGCCGCGCAGGCGGTGGAACACATCCTCGCGCGCGCCAAGGCGCACGGCCTGGTGGCCGGCATCCACAACGGCTCCCCCGAAGCGGCGCTCAGGCGCATCGCCATGGGTTTCCAGTTCGTCACCGTGAGTTCGGACGCACGCCTCATGGCCGCCGGAGCCCAGCAGGTGATGGCCACCATGCGCGCCGCCCAGGCTCCCAAAACCGAAGGCGGCTACTGAGCCCGCCCCACCACAAGGACAACAGATGAAGATTGGATTTATCGGACTGGGCATCATGGGCACGCCCATGGCCCTGCACCTGGCCAACGCCGGCCACCAGCTGTTCGTGCACACGCGCAGCCAGATCCCGCAAGCCATTCAGGCGGCCGGCGCCGTGCGCTGCGACAACGCGGCGGGTGTGGCGCGCGAGGCCGAGGTGGTGTTCACCATGGTGCCGGACACCCCCGATGTGGAAGCCGTGCTGTTCAACGAGAACGGCGTCGCACAGGGCCTCAAGGACAGCGCCGGTGCGGTGCGCAAGGTGGTGGTCGACATGAGCTCGATCAGCCCCATGGCCACCAAGGCCTTCGCCCACAAGATCAACGAGCTCGGCGCCGACTACATCGACGCGCCGGTCTCCGGTGGTGAGGTGGGCGCCAAGGCGGGTTCGCTCACCATCATGTGTGGTGGCGACGAGGCCGTGTTCGAACGCGTGCGTCCGCTGCTGGAGCTGATGGGCAAAAACATCACGCTGGTGGGCGACAACGGCGACGGTCAGACCACCAAGGTGGCCAACCAGATCATCGTGGCACTCAACATCGCGGCCGTGAGCGAGGCCCTGGTGTTCGCCAGCAAGGCCGGCGCCGATCCGGCCAAGGTGCGCCAGGCGCTCATGGGCGGCTTTGCTGCGAGCCGCATTCTGGAAGTGCACGGCGAACGCATGATCAAGCGCACCTTCAACCCCGGTTTCCGCATCAAGCTGCACCAGAAAGACCTGAACCTGGCGCTGCAGGGCGCGAAGGAAATCGGCGTGTCACTGCCACAAACCGCGAACGCCGCGCAACTCATGCAGGCCTGCGCCGCGCACGGCATGGGTGACCTGGACCACTCGGCCCTGGTGAAGGCGCTCGAACTGATGGCCGGGCACCCGGTGTCGCCCGACTGAGTGGCCCAATGAACAACGGCCCTTGACGGGCCGCTGGTTCAAGACTTGGCGTCGGCGGGTGGTGTGGTCACCACCTGGCCGTCTTTCACCGGCAAGGTGTCACCGGGTTTGAAGCTGGTGCGCACCGTGCCGTCCTTGCCGTCGAGGCGGTAGGTCACGTTGTAGCCCACGAGCTTTTGCGACTTGTCCTGCACGGTCCTGCAGCGCTGCTCGTTGGTCGTGACCACGTCCTTCTGCTGCATGTTTTTCTGCACCTGGTTGCCGGCATAACCGCCGGCCGCCGCACCCGCCAGGGTGGCCACGGTCTTGCCGCTGCCGTTGCCCACCGCACTGCCCAGCAGTCCACCGGCCAGACCCCCCACCACCGTACCGGCAATGCGGTTCTGGTCTTTCACCGGCGCCGTGCGCTGCACCGCCACGGTTTCGCACACCTGGCGCGGCGTCGTCACGGTCTGCATGATCTCCTTCACAGCCACCACGTCGGCCACCTCGGGCTGCGTCAGTGCCTTGTAGCCGGTCACACCGCTGGCGCCCAGCACCACCATGGCCAGACCGCCCACAGCAATACCTTTGATCATCGACTTGTCCATGTGTTTCTCCTTTTGGGTTGACGCAATCTAACCGGGTTCGACCCGACACCGGTGACAAAACGTGTCTATTTCTGGATCACCGCCTCTGCATGCTGGTGCGCTGGGCGGTCAAGAGCTGGGCCGCGTCCGGAGCGGCTTGCGGCAGCAAACGGTCGCATTCGTGCTTTACCACCGCATAACATTCACAGGCCCGTTCTTCGAGGCCGCCGCGGTCCAGCACCTCGATGCGACCTCGCGCATAGCGGATGAGGCCGTCGCGCTGCAGCGCCAGCGCTACCAGCGTCACGCTCTCGCGCCGCACGCCCAGCTTGCCCGCCAGCAGCTCCTGCGTCATGAACAGGCAGTTGCCCTGCACACGGTCCAGGTTCTGCAGGATCAGGCGGCTGACCTGCTGTTCCACGGCGTGGTGGCGGTTGCACAGCGCGGTTTGTGCCACCTGCGTCAGCAAGGCCTGCGTGTAGCGCAGCAGCAGTTGCATCACCGCGCCGCCCGCATTGAGTTCGTCGACTAGGACCTGGCGGTTGAGCCGGTAACCGTGGCCCGCGCTCTGCACCACCGCGCGGCCATTGGTCGACACGCCGCCCATCAGCAGTGGAACACCCACCACACCGTCGTTGCCCACGGTGGCGAACTCGGCGCACGCACCGTTGGCCGCGAGGTTGAGCAACGAGACGATGGACGTGGTGGGAAAGTACACGTGGTTCAGATCGTCGCCCGATTCGTAGAGCACCTGACCCAGCGGCATTTCGACCAGCTCCATGTGCTGCGACAAATGCTCCCAGTCGCACGCGGGCATCGCCGCGAGCAAGCGGTTGTCGGGTCGATTGGCACAAGGCAGGCCCAGACTTGCGCAGCAGGCGCGCGGCGACGCTGCTTGTGCCGTCGGTGCGACGAACGTTGAAGATTCGAGTGCGATGTACATGGTTGTGCCCCTTCAGAAAACGGATGTCTCCAGTTTTCCGCGCACCGCAGACCGGGTATGTCGGTCGTCAGGGCAATTGGCGGTAGGACTGCGCCTACAGGCCGCCACCGCGCGAAGGCCTGGTCGCGGTCCGACGATGAGCGGGCACAATGCCCGGCTGCAGCGCCGTGCTGCGCTTGAGCGAGAGCCCACCATGGACCTGCCCACCCACCAACTCACCATGACCGTGCTCATGACGCCGGACATGGCCAACTTCTCGGGCAATGTGCACGGCGGCACCATCCTCAAGCTGCTCGACCAGGTGGCCTACGCCTGCGCCAGCCGTTATGCGCGCAGCTACGTGGTCACGCTCTCGGTGGATCAGGTCATGTTTCGCCAGCCCATCCATGTGGGCGAACTCGTGACCTTCATGGCCTCGGTGAACCACACCGGCACCTCGTCGATGGAGATCGGCATCAAGGTGGTGACGGAGAACATCCGCAACCAGGTGGTGCGCCACGCCAACAGCTGCTTCTTCACCATGGTGGCCGTGGGCGACGACGGCAAACCCGTGGCCGTGCCGCCGCTGCAGCCCACCACCCCCGACGAGCGCCGCCGCCATGCTGCTGCCCAGGTGCGCAAACAGCTGCGCCAGGAATTCGCGAGCCGCTTCGACGAACTGCGAAACACCTCGGCCTGATTCGCCCTGCGCTCGCGGTCAGGTCTCCCGGATCGATGCGGCCCGCAGACGCAGCGCGTTGCCGATCACCGAGGCCGAGCTCAGGCTCATGGCCAGGGCCGCGATCATGGGCGAGAGCAGCCAGCCGGTGAAGGGATACAGCAAGCCGGCGGCCAATGGAATGCCCAGCGCGTTGTAGACGAACGCAAACAGCAGGTTCTGCTTCATGTTGGCCACCGTGGCCACCGAGAGCGCACGTGCCGTGGCGATGCCGCGCAGGTCGCCCTTGACCAGGGTGAGCTGGGCGCTGTTCATCGCCACGTCGGTGCCTGTGCCCATGGCAATGCCCACGTCGGCGCGGGCCAGGGCCGGCGCATCGTTGATGCCGTCGCCCGCCATCGCCACCACGCGGCCCTCGGCCTGAAGCCGTTCCACCAGTTTGAGCTTGTCGGCCGGCTTCACTTCGCCGTGGACCTCGTCGATGCCCAGGCGCTGGCCCACCGAGCGCGCGGTGGTCAGGCCGTCGCCCGTGGCCATGACCACGCGAATGTTGGCCTGGCGCAGCGAGCCGAGCGCATCGGCCGTGGTGGCCTTGATCGGGTCGGACACGGCCAGCAGACCGGCCAATGTCTTGTCCGCCGCGAGGTACATCACGCTGGCTCCCTGCGCGCGGAGTGCTTCGGCCTCGCTGGCCAGTGGTGAGACGTCCACATCCAGTTGCTGCATCAGCGCCGTGTTGCCCAGGGCCAGGCCCTGGCCACCCACCCGGCCCCGCACCCCGATGCCGGATTCCGAGTCGAAATGCTCGGGCTCGTCCAGCGCAAGCCCCTGTTGCTTCGCCGCGGCCACGATGGCGGCGGCCAGCGGGTGTTCACTGCCCTGGTCCAGGCTGGCGGCCAGGCGCAAGACCTCGTCTTCGGCAAAGCGCCCGAAGCCGATGGCTCGCTCGAAGGTCGGTCGCCCTTCGGTCAGGGTGCCGGTCTTGTCGACGATCAGCGTGTCGACCTTGCGCAGGTTCTCGATGGCGGCGGCGTCGCGAAACAGCACACCGTGGGTGGCGCCACGACCGGTGGCCACCATGATCGACATGGGCGTGGCCAGCCCCAGTGCGCAGGGACACGCGATGATCAGCACCGCCACGGCGTTGATGAGCGCATGCACCCAGCTCGGCTCGGGCCCGAACCAGCCCCAGACGAAAAAGGTGAGCAAGGCCGCCACCACGACCCCCATCACGAAGTAGCCCGCCACCTGGTCGGCCATGCGCTGCATGGGCGCGCGCGAGCGCTGCGCCATGGCCACCATCTGCACGATCTGCGACAGCACGGTGGCGGAGCCCACATGCTCGGACTTCATCACCAGGGCGCCGTTGGTGTTGAGCGTGGCGCCGATCAGCTTGTCGCCGATCCGCTTCGTCACCGGCAGCGGCTCGCCCGTGAGCATGGATTCGTCCACCGCACTGCTGCCCTCGACCACCGTGCCGTCGGTGGGCACCTTCTCGCCCGGGCGCACGCGCAGCAGATCGCCCACATGCACGTGGGCCAGCGGCACGTCTTCCTCCTGCCCGTCGGCCGTGATGCGCCGCGCGGTCTTGGGCGCCAACCCCAGCAGCGAACGGATGGCAGCCGAAGTTTGCGAGCGCGCCTTGAGTTCCAGCAGTTGCCCCAGCAGGGTGAGCGAGATGATCACCGCAGCCGCTTCGAAGTACACCGCCACCCGCCCCATGGAGACGAACGAATCGGGGAACACCTGCGGCGCCACCGTGGCCACGACGCTGTAGACGAACGCCGAACCTGTGCCCAGGCTGATCAGCGTCCACATGTTGGGGCTGCGGTTCAGCACCGACTGTGCCCCCCGCACGAAAAACGGCCAGCCGGCCCAGAGCACCACCGGCACGGTGAGCACCAGTTCGATCCAGCTTTGCGTGGCCATCTCGAACCAGCCGAGGTTGTGGCCAAACATGGCCAGCACCGCCACCACCACGGTAAGTGGCAGGGTCCACCAGAAGCGGCGCTGGAAATCCAGCAGTTCGGGATTCTCGGCCTCGTCCAGCGCGGGCATGACCGGCTCCAGCGACATGCCGCACTTGGGGCAGTTGCCCGGTTGGTCCTGTCGGATCTCCGGGTGCATGGGACAGGTGTAGACAGTGCCGGGCGCGGCTGGCACCGGAGCCTGGGTCGGGCCATGGGCATGGCCGGCGTGGACATGGTGGGTGTGCGCATCCATGGGTGTTCTCCTGTGTGAAAGACAGGCGCATGAGCTTGATCATTGCCGCCGTGGCAAGGTCAAGTGCTCATCGGACGGGCGGTGCGGCCATGCCGCAGTCCACGCTCTTCATGTGTGCGGCCATCAGCGCCTGGCGCTCTTCGGGCGTGTTCGCGATTTTCATCTGCTCGTGCATCGCCTGCATGCCATGCATGGAATGGCTGTGTTCCATCATCGCCATGGGCGCAGCACCCGGGTGGTGCGCGCCCGCAGCGTGGGGGCCGCGAGGGCCCCCGGGACTCGCGCAGGCGGTCAGCAGTGCGAGGGTGGACAGTGCGGTCAAGGTCTTGAGTGCAATCATGGTGTTCTCCTGCTTGGGACATTCCCAAGGGCACCAGCATGCGCCTCATGGCGCACGGCGGGTTGTGCCAGATCAAGGACTGGCCGAGCAACGCCGGTGGCTTCACCGCAGGCCTGCGGGCTGTCGGGTGGCGATCGTTGTGAACCACCTCGGGCTGGCTGGATCACACACCCTTATGAATCAACCACTGCGCGTCCTTGCAACGTTCCTTTTCCTCGCAGCGTCGGCAGTCTCCGCCCTTGCCCAAGCCGCGCCCACCGACCGCGTCCAGCTGGGCCGCATCGCGATCGACCGCACCGAGGTCACCATCGCGCAGTTCAACCGCTTTGCCCAGGCCACGTCCACCGTCACACGCGCGGAAGCCGAAGGCGGTGGATTCGAGTTTGACGGCGGCTGGCAGCGCAGGCCCGGCTGGACCTGGCGCACGCCCGACGGCGTGGCGCCCTCTTCCATGCAACTTCCCGCCGTGCACCTCACGCACGCCGAAGCGGCGGCCTACTGCCGATGGGCTGGTGGACGCCTGCCCACCGCCACCGAATGGCTGAGTGCTGCCTTCACCGAACAACGCACCGCCCCACCCGCGCCCTGGCAGCGCGGCACCACCTACCCCTGGCCCACGGGCCACAGCCCGCAGGGTGCCAACACGAGCGAACCCGACCGCTGGCCACGCGCCGCACCCGCGGGTGAAACGGCGGCCGGGGTCAATGGCCTGCACGACATGGGCGCCAATGCCTGGGAATGGGTGAGCGACGCCCAGGGCAGCGAGCGCCGCACCATGGGTGGCTCGTGGTGGTACGGCGCCGCGCAGATGAAGGCCGACGTGGTGGCGTGGAAGGCGGCGGATTTTTTCGCGGTCTACATCGGCTTTCGCTGCGTTTACAGCTGAGGTTTGCCAGGGCCGGCCTGAGCCGGTTCACACAGGCTCAAAACCGGCTCACAATATCAGTCGTTGCTGATTTACTTTTACACCGAGGAGATACCCATGGCCCCGCACCGCTGGTTGAGCAGCGCTTTTGCGCTCGTCCTGACCGCCTTGAGCTGGTCGGCTTCGGCGCAAAGCCTGGTCGAGATGCAGCCGCAGAAAGTCGGCCCCAACACGTACTACGTGCAGGGCCTGGCAGCGCTCGGCTCACCGGCCAACCAGAACTTCATCAGCAACGCCGGTTTCGTGGTGGCGCCACAGGGTGTGGTGGTGATCGATGCGCTGGGCTCGCCCGCCCTGGCGCGCAGGTTGGTGCAGAAGATTGGAGAGATCACGCCCAAACCCATCACCCACGTGATCGTGACCCACTACCACGCCGACCACATTTACGGCCTGCAGGTGTTCAAGGAACTGGGGGCGCAGATCGTGGCGCAGCAGGACGCGCGCACCTACCTGAACTCGGACACCGCCGCGCAGCGCCTGGTGGCCTCGCGCAGCGAACTTGCGCCCTGGGTGGACGACAACACCCGCCTGGTACCGGCCGACCGCTGGCTCACCGACTCGACCACGCTGGAGCTGGCGGGCATGCGCTTTGTGGCGGAGCGCGTGGGCCCTTCGCACACACCGGAAGACCTGGCCATCCATGTGCCGGGCGAACGCGTGCTGTTTGCCGGCGACCTCATGTTCGCCGGGCGCCTGCCGTTTGTGGGCCAGGCCGACAGCAACCAGTGGATCCAGTCCCTCGACCGCCTGCTGCGCTTTGACGTGGCGGTGGCGGTGCCCGGCCACGGCGCCGCCTCCACCGAGCCACGCAAAGACATGGGGGTGATGCGCGACTACCTCACCTATCTGCGCAGCACCATGGGCAAGGCGGCCAAAGAGCTGGTGCCGTTTGACGAGGCCTACAGCGCCACCGACTGGAGCCGCTTCGAGCCCATGCCCATGTTCCGTTTTGCCAACCGCATGAACGCCTACAACACCTATCTGTTGATGGAGAAGGAAAGCCTGGGCGGGCGCTGAGCACGCCGCTGCGGCGATACCGCAGAATCGCCGGGTGACGCCCTCAACCGACCCGCACGACATCCCCGCCCCGCAGCCCACCTTGTCGCCCGCCACGTGGCGCGGCGACCTTGGCGGTGCGCTGGGTGACCTGGGCACCCTGCTGCCCTTTCTGGTCGGCTTCATCGTGCTGGCCGGTGTGCACCCCACCTCCATCCTGCTGGCCTTCGGTCTGAGCCTCATCACGGTCGGCTGGCGCCTGGGCATTCCCTTCCCGGTGCAGCCCATGAAAGCCGTGGGCGCGGCCGCCCTGGCCAGCGCTGCAGTGGCGGGCCAGAACATGCAGGCCGTGCTCGCTCTGGCCGCGTTGATCACCGGCGTGTTCTGGCTCATCGCCGCCTGGAGCGGCCTGGCGCGCTGGCTGGCACGACACGTGTCGCGCGACGGGATCCACGGCGTGGTGCTCGGCCTGGGCATCGCGCTCATCGTCGCCGGGCTGCGGCGCATCGAAGGCGATCTGTTGCTGGGCGCGGCCTCGGTGGTGCTGGCGCTCGTGTTGCTGGGGCGTGGCGGCTGGCTCACCATGCCCGTGCTCATGGCCTTGGGCTGGGCGGTGGGCAACTGGCGCCAACCCGAGCTGCTGCAAGCGCTGGCCAGCGCACCGTGGACACTGCAGCTGCCCGCGCCGCAGTGGCCCGCGTTGAACCAGCCCGGCGTGTGGTTCGCCGCCATCGGCCTGGCCGCGGCACAGATACCACTGACCTTCGGCAACGCCATCCTCGGCATCGTGGCCGAAACGCGCCGCCTGTTCCCCGCCGTGGCGCTGGACGAGAACCGCGCCGCACGCGGCACCGGCCTCATGAACCTGATGGCCGGCGGCCTGGGCGCGCCGCCCATGTGTTTTGGTGCGGGCGGCATGGCCGCGCAGGTGGCGTGTGGCGCACGCACCGGGCGCGCACCCATCTTTCTGGGCAGCGTGTTGCTGCTCGCCGGCCTGTTCGCCAGCGGTCAGCTCACCGCACTGCTGGGCCTGCTGCCCGCCGGCACCCTGGGCGCCATGCTTTTTGTGGCCGGCTTTTCACTCACCATCGGCACCGCGGGCAGCTCGCGCGACAAGGAAGCCCGCGCCGTGCTGCTCACCACCGCTGCCGTGTCGGTGTGGAACGCGGGGGTGGGTGTGGTGGTGGGGGTGGTGCTGGAGGCGGGCTTGCGGGCGCGGGTGATGCGGATTTGAAGAAGGTGAACTGCCGGGATCAAGGCAGAAAGCCGCGGTGCCGTTTGCCAAAGGCGCTTTCATCGGTTTGCACGGCAGCTGCAACCACGACGTGCCGAAGCGCTGAACCATGGTTTGGGAAAGTCGAGGTTGTCGGGGACCAGCCACCCAGCCTCAAGCCTCGTGCGACCGCTGCGCCTGCGGGAGCTTCGTTCGGCGTCGCCGGTCACAGCTGCGCCAGACGGCGCAGCTCTTCAGGGCTGGTGCTCGGCAATCCGAAGAACTCGAGGTAGGCAGGAATCTGCTCGAACAGCATGTCCAGCCCGATCTGGGTGCGGCAGCCGAGGGCGGTGGACGCCGCGAGCAGGGGCGTGACGGTGGGCTGCAGCACCACCTCGCCGACGAAGGTGGACGGTGACAGGCGCGCCACGTCGAACGGCAGCGGGTCATCCGCGTGCATGCCCAGCGGTGTGGCGTTGACCACCAGATCCATGCCTTCCGGATCGGCACTGCCGATCTGGGTCAACAGGCCTGGGTGATGGCGGGCAAGGCGATGCTGGAGCGCTTCGGCGCGCGCGGGATCGGCGTCGGACAACAACAGCTCGGCGACGCCCGCACCGGCGAGCGACGCCGCAATGGCGCAGCCCACGCCACCACTGCCCACCACCAGCACCCGGGCACCTGCGACGGGCAGGCCCTTGCGGGCCACGCCGCGCACGAAACCTTCGCCATCGAATTGTTCGCCCACCAGGCGGCCCTGCGCGTCGCAGCGCACGGCGTTGCAGGCGCCGGCTACCTTCACCGCCGTGCTGGTCTCGTCGAGCAGATCCACCACCGCCACCTTCAGCGGCATGGTGATGAGTGCGCCCCGCACGTTGCGCAGGCGCAGCAGCGGGGGCAGCAGGCTGCCGAGTTCGTCGGCGGTGCAGGCCAGAGGCACCACCGCGACATTGATGCCGTGGGCGGCGAAATAAGGGTTGTAGATCAGTGGCGACTTGAAGCTGTGCGTGGGCCAGCCCAGGTGCAAGATCACCTGCGTGTTGCCGTCGATGCGCGGTGTGTGGCCGGCGGATGAGGTGGTCATGGGTGTGGCGGCCGTCAACCGGTGTAGCCCGCCAACCGCGGCAGGAAGAGCACGAAGTCGGGCCAGAGTGTGATGACCACGAGAGCACCGATCATCACCACCAGAAACGGCATCACCTCGCGCACGAGCGCGAGCAAGGATACGTTGGCGATCTTGGTCATCATGAACAGCAGCAGGCCGTAAGGGGGAGTGACGAGGCCGATCATGATGTTGAGCACGGCCACCACGCCGAAGTGCACCGGATCAATGCCCAGGGCCACCGCCGTGGGCAGCAACACCGGCAGGATCACCAGGATGATGGTGGAGCCCTCGAGGAACGCGCCCAGCAGCAACAGCAGCAGGTTCACCGCCAGCAGAAAAGCCAGCGGCGACATGTCCAGCGTGCGCAGCAATGCACTGAGCGAAGCCGGGATGTTTTCCGACGTGATCACGTAGTTGAACACCAGCGCGCCCGCGATCAGCATGCCGATGGAGATGCTGGTGCGCGCACTCGACAGCAGCGACTCGGCCATGTCGCGCCAACCCAGGCTGCGGTAGAGCACCGAGGCCACCAGCAGCGCATACGCCGCGGCCAGGCCCGCCGCTTCGGTGGGCGTGGTGATGCCGCTGTAGAGACAGCCCAGCAGGATGATGGGCAGCATCAGCGCGGGCAGGGCCTCGCGCGTGATGCGGGGCAGGTCGCGCATCGGCACGGCCGGCTCCACCGGGAACTGGTGCCGCCGGGCCTGCACATAGATCAGCGCCATCTGCACCGCGGCCAGCAGCAGACCGGGCAACACGCCGGCGAGGAACAGAAAGCCGATCGAGGTGCCCGAGATCAGGGCGTAGAGCACCAGCGGTATGGAGGGCGGCAAGATGGGCCCGATAACCGCCGACACGGCGGTGAGCGCGCCCGCAAACGCCGGCGTGTACTTGCCTTCGCGGGTCATCATGGCCTGCATCAGCTTGCCCGAACCCGCCGCGTCGGCCAGCGCCGAACCCGACATGCTGGCGAACACGATACTCTGCAGCACATTGACCTGCGCGAGACCGCCGGGAAAGCGTCCCACGATGGCATTGCAGAAACGCAGCAGGCGGTCGAGCACACTGCCGGTGCTCATGAAACTCGCCGCCAGGATGAACAGCGGAATGGCCAGCAGCAGGTAGCTGGAATAGGTGCTGTTGAGCAGTTGCTCGGCCGCGCTGCCCATGTCCATGCCCTTGAGCCAGAGGTACAGGATGGAGCCACCGATCATGGCCTGCCCCACGGGCACGCCCAGCACACTGAGCGCGACGATGGTGGCCAGGGCCAACGAAAACGGACTGGTGAAGTTCACAGATGCCTCAGGTGGAGGGAGGGTCGATCGGCTCAACGCGCGGAGCGCGCAGCAGGCCCACGATGAACCACAGGTGCCGTGCAATCACGGCCACTGCAAACGCCAGGTAGATCGAGAACAGCCAGTCGAAGCGGATCTTGAGGTAGGAGGTGCTCTCCACTTTCATGAAGCTCACATAGTCCCAGGTGGCCGGCAGCGCCATGCCGAAGAGCACCACGATGCCGATGGAGCCGATGGCTCTGGCGATGCGTCGCACCCGGGGGCCGGCCACCACATCGAGCAGGTCGATGCGGATCTCGTCTTCGTCTTTGAGCACGAAGGCCGCACCCCACAGCACCAGCCAGAGCCAGGCCACCAGCGAGATCTCGGCGGTCCAGCCCACCGGCCAGTCGAACACGTAGCGCAGGACGATCTGCAGGATGAAGGCGATGAAGATGACCGCGAGCAGAGCTGCGGCCACCCCGTCGGCGATGCGGCGTAGGGCGCGCATCCTCACTTCATTGCGTTGATCTTGTCGATCATGCCGGCTGGCCATGCCTTGGCCTCATCCGAGGCCAGGTAGATCTTCTGCGCGTGGTCACGGAAAGCGTTGATGTTGGGCGCGTACACGTCCAGCCCGCCGCGGCGGAAGCCCTCGGCCAGATCGGCCTCGCGCTTCTGGTGCTCGGCGGTGCTCCAGGCAATGGCCTTGTCGGCCGCGGCCTGGAAGGCGCGCTGTTTGTCGGGCGACATGGCCTGCCAGGTCTTCAGGTTGAGCGTGAGCAGGTCAAAACCCACCAGGTGCGAGGTGAGCACGATCTGGCCCATCACCTCGTTGAACTTCATGTTCTGCACGTTGGGCAGCGGGTTGTCCTGGCCGTCCACCGTGCCGGTCTGCAGGCCGGTGTAGGTCTCCGCGTAGGCCAGCGGCGTGGGGTTGGCACCCAGCGAGCGGCCCAGCAGTTGCCAGGCGTCACCCGGAGGCATGCGCAGCTTCACGCCCGCCAGATCGGCCGGCGTGTTGATCTTCTTCTTGCCACGCAGACCCACATGGCGCGTACCGAAAAACACCGGCCCCAGGATCTTCACCTTGAGCTGGTCTTCCACCAGCTTCTTCATCTGCACGCCCATGTCGCTGGCGAAGAAGGCGTTGAGGTGGTTGGCATCGCGGAACAGGTAGGCCGATGTCAGCAGCGACCAGGCCGGCACCTGCTTTGAAATGTCCTGCGGCGAGATGTTGCCCATCTCCAGGTTGTCGCGCTGCAGCGCCACCAGCTCGGTGCCCTGGCGGAACAGCGTGGAGTTGAGGAACAGGTCGATCTTGTGGTCCGCGGCCACGTCGGCGGCCAGGCGTTTCATCATCTCGGCGCGGATGTCGGTGTCGGCAAAGACGGCGGCAAAACGCAGCGTGCTCTGGGCCTGGGCCAGACCGGGCCACAGCGTGGCAGCGGCCAGGGTGGCACCTGTGACGAGGGCGGTGCGGCGGGTGAAGGCAGTGTTCATGGTGTTGTCTCCTGTGGGTATCGTTGGCGGGAAAAGCAGATGAAACCGGGGCGCGTGATCATGTCGTTGCGGTGGACTTGACGTGCTCGCTGACTGCGCGCAGCGCAAGTTCGTAGCCCAACGGACCGAGTCCGCAGATCACGCCGGTGGCGCCCAGCGAGATGATCGACTGCTGGTACAGCGCTTCGCGGCGGTGGATGTTGGTGAGATGCACCTCCATCACCGGCTGGTCCAGGGTCTTGAGCGCGTCAAGCAGGGGAATCGAGCGAAACGACAGGCCTGCGGGATTGATGACCACCGAGGCGCCCAGGGCACGCGCTTCCTGCACCCAATCGATCAGCACGCCTTCGTGGTTGGACTGCCGAAACTCGCACTGCAGGCCAAGTTCGGCGGTCACCGCACGGCAGCGCTGTTCGATCTGGGCCAGCGTCGTGTGGCCATACAGATGCGGTTCGCGGATGCCCAACAAGTTGAGGTTGGGGCCGTTGAGGATGAAGACGGTGTGGGTCATGGTGGTGCGGTCGTGGGTGCGTTCGGGCAAGCCCGCCTGATACGGCGGCTTGGCGTGTCGTGGGCTTGGCCCTACATTTGTCTCCAGATTTGTCGTGTCGGAATCACCGGGAACTTGGTGACGCCGTGTCTTCGATCCGATTCTTGCCCCGGTTCAGGAAAGACTTTCCAAATTGGAAAGTCTTTCCACATCAAGAAATTATCCATGAACCTTGCCCTCGACCGCGGCCTTGCGCTGCTGGAACACCTCTCACGCAATCCCGACGGTTTGCCCCTGGCCCTCATGGCGCAAGACCTCGACATTCCCCCGAGCGCCTGTCATCGCCTGCTGGGTGACCTGCAGCACTGTGGCTATGTGCGGCAGAAACGCAAACAGGGTGACTACCAACTCACGACCAAGGTGGTCTCGCTCGGCTTGGGGTATCTCAGCCACGCGGGCATCGTCGACATTGCCGAGCCGCTGCTGGAGCGGCTGGCGCAGCAATCGGGCGAGCTCGTGCGGCTGTCGATCGTGGACGACGAGCGTCTGATCTGGGTGGCCAAGGCCCAGGGCACACGGCAGCAAGGCATCCGATACGACCCCGACATGGGCATGGAAGCGCGCCTCTCATGCACCGCGTCCGGTCACGCCTGGCTGCTCACGCTGAGCGACGAGCGCGCGCTCGAACTGGTGGCACGGCAAGGCTTCGGGGCGCAGAAGGACTACGGACCCAAGGCGCCGACCACCATCAAGTCGCTGCTGGGCTTTCTGCACGCTGCGCGCGTGCGCGGCTGCGCCATGATCGACGAAGTGTTCGCCCCCGGCATGAACGCCATGGCCGCACCGGTGTTGCGTCGCAAGGAAGCCATCGGCGTCATCAGCATCGCCGGGCCGCGCCAGCGCCTCACCATGGACGTCATGCAGAACCTCGCGCCCGCATTGCTCGCCGCCGCGGCCGAACTCGGGCCCATCAGCAATGCCTCCAACCTGTTCGGCCGACCTCCGCTGGGCAAGGGCTGAGGGTCATCCTCCCTGGTTTTCCCTCACGCAAACGAGCTGGCAACCTCGCCGCATGACGACGTTTTTTTCCAGCTTGTCCGGCGCGGGTCCGGTCTTCATGCAGGGCCTGTTCCTGAGCCTCGGACTCATCGTGGCCATTGGCGCGCAGAACGCCTTTGTGCTGCGCCAGGGACTTCGCCGCGAACATGTGGGCAGTGTGGTGATGTTCTGTGCGGTGGCAGACGCCGTGCTGATCATGGCGGGCGTGCTGGGCATGGCACAGGCCCTGGCAGACAGCCCCGGCATCGCACGTGCGCTGGCGCTCGCCGGCGCGGCGTTTCTGGCGGTCTACGGGTGGCTGGCCCTGCGTCGAGCGCGCAACCCGCAGCTTCTGAAGGCGTCCGAGGGCGGCGAGACGTTCAGCCGCGGCGCGGCAGTGGCGCAGGCGGCGGCGTTCACGCTGCTCAATCCCCACGTCTACCTGGACACGGTGCTGCTGGTGGGCAGCATCGGTGCGCAGCAGCCAGCGTCCCTGCGTGGCTGGTTCGTGGCCGGCGCGAGCACGGCCAGCCTGGTCTGGTTCGGGCTGCTCGGTTTCGGCGCACGCTGGCTGGCGCCCTGGTTTGCGCGTCCGAAGGCATGGCGGGTGCTGGACGGGCTGATCGGTGTGACCATGTGGGTGCTGGCAGCGCTGCTGGTGCGCCACGCCTTCCCCAGCACCTGAGGGCTCCCAGGCACAGGCGATGGCCCTGCGCAGCCATCGACAGGATGCTCATCGCATCGGCCGGGGTCGCTCAGTGAACGTGACCATGGTGGTCCTTGCCGGCGTCCTCACCCAGCTCGCCCTTCGCCTGCCGCATCACCGTCCACCCGCCGTGCAGCGCGAGCGCGGCCATCAGGCTGGCCACCAGGAGGTCGGGCCAGGCGGAGCCGGTGCCGAACACGCCGAGCGCGGCCATGAACACCGCGACGTTGCCGATGGCGTCGTTGCGCGAGCACAGCCACACGCTGCGCATGTTGGCGTCGCCTTCGCGAAACGCGTAGAGCATCCACGCCACAGCCACATTGGCCACCAACGCCAGCAGCGCCACCGCGCCCATGGTCACGGCCTGCGGCACGCCGCCCTGCCACACGGCCCACACCGCGGCGCCCAGCACATAGAGGCCAAAGCCCATCATGCTCACCGCCTTGAGCATGGCCGCGCGCGCGCGCCAGGCCAGGGCAGACGCCAGCACGGCGAGCGACACGGCGTAGTTGAGGGCGTCGCCCGCAAAGTCCACGGCGTCGGCCAGCAGCGACAGCGAACCGGCCTGCAGGCCCGCGCCGATCTCGATGAGGAACATGGCGGCGTTGACGATCAGCGCAATCCACAGGATCTTGCGGTAGCGAGGCAGGTTGACGATGGCATCAAGCTTGGGGGTGTCGTGGTCACAGCAATGGGCGGACATGGTTTTTCCTTTCGATGCCTGCATTGGAAACCCTGGAGCCGCTACAGTGTCAACCACGGGTTTGACCGAAGGGCTTCAACATGCAGATCAAGGAACTGGCCCGCGCCACGGGCGTGGATGTGGAAACCATCCGCTACTACGAAAAACAGGGCCTGCTGCCCGAGCCGGCGCGGCGCGACAACGGCTACCGCGACTACGCAGCCGAGCACCTGGAGCGCCTGTCCTTCATTCGCCACTGCCGCGCGCTGGACATGCCGCTGGCCGATGTGAGCCGGCTGCTGGGTTTTGTGGATGCGCCGCTGGCCGATTGCAGCGACGTGGACCTGCTGGTGGATGAACAACTGGCGCGCGTTCGCGCGCGGCTCAAGAGCATGCGTGCGCTGGAGAAACAACTCCTGCAGTTGCGGGCGCGCTGCTCTGGCAAGCACGAGGGGCACTGCGGCATCCTGGACGAACTGGTGTCGGCGGCACACGGCGAGGCGTGTGCCTGCCACGCAGCACCATGAGCAGGCATCCATGCAAGGCGGGGCTCGGGCAACCGATGCTTGTGCTGGTGTTTTTTCTCGCGCTGCTTGTTGGCTCCAGTGAGGCCCTGGCCCACGCGGTGACCGAGGGCGACAAGGGATACATCCAGGAAATCTCTGGCGTCAACCTGCTGCCCTTCATGTACCTGGGTGCCAAGCACATGGTGACCGGCTACGACCACCTGCTGTTCCTGTTCGGGGTGATCTTCTTTCTGTACCGGCTCTCGCACATCGGCCTGTATGTGAGCCTGTTTGCGCTGGGTCACTCCACCACCATGCTCCTGGGCGTGTATTTCAACGTCGGGATCAACAGCCACCTCATCGACGCGATCATCGGCTTGTCGGTGGTCTACAAGGCGCTCGACAACCTCGGAGCCTTTCAGCGCTGGCTGGGCTTCCAGCCCGACACGCGCGTGGCCACACTGGTGTTCGGCCTGTTCCACGGCTTTGGTCTGGCGACCAAGATTCTGGAGTACGGGATCTCGCCCGATGGCCTGGTGCCCAACCTGCTGGCGTTCAACGTCGGCGTGGAGATCGGCCAGCTGCTGGCGCTCGCCGTCATCCTGATCGGCATGGGCTTCTGGCGGCGCACACCCGGCTTTGTGCGCCATGCGTACACCGCCAACGTCGCCATGATGAGCGCGGGCTTCGTCCTGGTGGGCATGCAGCTCACCGGCTACTTCGTGTCGTGACACCCAGGGATCTTTCGACCATGTACAACAGCAACACCCCACCGCCTTCAGACCTGCCGACGTCCCGGCAACTGCTGCGCTCCACCCTGCTGGCCGCCCTCTCGGCCACCGTCCTGCTGATCGCCGTCGTACTGCCGGCCGAGTACGGCATCGACCCCACCGGCATCGGGCGTGTGCTGCGGTTGACCGAGATGGGCGAGATCAAACAGCAACTGGCTGCAGAGGCCGAAGCGGACGCGGCAACGCCGACAGCTGCGGTGGCGCCGGCGCCGGCCCCGGCGGCCACTGCAACGCCCCAGGCGCCAGCGCCTGTCGTTGACGCGGAGCAGGCAGCACCCTGGCGCGACGAGATGCGCGTGACGCTCGCCCCGGGAGAAGGCGCCGAAATCAAACTGCGCATGCGCGAAGGCGACAAGGCCGAATTCAGCTGGGTGGTGGAAGGAGGCGCGGTCAATTTCGACACGCACGGCGACGGAGGTGGCCGCTCCATCAGCTACGAAAAGGGGCGCGGTGTTCCGGCCGACGAAGGCGCTCTGGTCGCGGCCTTCACGGGCAACCACGGCTGGTACTGGCGCAACCGGGGCCGGGCCGACGTGACCCTGGTGCTGCGCACGCGTGGCACGTACAGCGACATCAAGCGGGCGATCTGATGGCTGTTGCCGACGCCGACTTCAGGCGTCCAGCTTGATGAGCCCCTCGGCCACGTAGCGTTTGAAGTCGGCCAATGGAATGGCTGCAGAGCCGTGCGTGTCCTCGTCGGTCCAGCTCAAGGTCACGTCGTTGATGCCGCGGTTCAGGTCCACCGGACCGGGGCGAATGGCCACATTCGGGCCGTCGCCACTGCGGAACTCGACCTTGCCGACGATGAGTGCTTTTTGTGCCATGAGAATCCCCCAGTGAAAGACACCGAGCATCACCGCTTGTTGGCCACAAAGTCGGTGCGCTGGCATACGCTGGGCACGTCGTTCCGCTGCTTCTCGCCATGACCCACAACCCACGTTCTCCCGCACCGCTCTCCCCTGCCCTGCGCGGCGGCCTGCTGGCCCTGGTGGCTGCGGTGCTGTTTGGTCTGAGCACGCCGCTGGTGCAACGCTTCGGGACGGGTGTCGGCCCGTTCAGCACGGCGGCGCTGCTCTACGCCGGGGCGGCGCTGGTGGCGCTGCTGCTGCGCCAGCCCGCCCGACGTGAGGCGCAGCTGCGCCGCACCGACCTGCCCCGCCTGTTCGCCATGGCGGCCAGCGGCGCGGTCATCGGGCCGGTGGCGCTGGCCTGGGGGCTGCAGCGCACCAGCGGCACGAGCGCTTCGCTCATGCTCACGTGTGAGGCAGTCTTCACAGCGGTGCTGGCCTGGCGCTGGTTTGGCGAAACCATGG
This sequence comes from Hydrogenophaga sp. RAC07, assembly GCF_001713375.1. Taxonomy (NCBI): domain Bacteria; kingdom Pseudomonadati; phylum Pseudomonadota; class Betaproteobacteria; order Burkholderiales; family Comamonadaceae; genus Hydrogenophaga; species Hydrogenophaga sp. RAC07. Next base: position 1,389,095 of record NZ_CP016449.1, on the reverse strand, counting down.
ACCGCCGCGTGATCGGCGCCGTGTTGCTGCTGCTCGCCGGGGGTGCGTTGCTCGTCGTCGAGCAAGGCCTGGCGGGACAGGTGCAGCTGCTGGGCCTGCTGGCCGTGGCGCTGGCCACTGCGGCCTGGGGCGTGGACAACACACTCTCGCGCGGCGTGGCTGATCGAGACCCTGGCCAGGTGGTCTGGGCCAAGGCGCTGCTGGGCTGCGGCGCCACCGTGGCGCTGGCCCTCTTGTGGCGCGAAGCCCTGCCCGGCTGGACCAACGCACTGGCCTTGCTGGCCGTGGGTGCCACCGGCTACGGCCTGAGTCTGCGCTTCTACCTGCTCGCGCAGCGCAGCTTTGGCGCAGCGCGCACCGGCTCGGTGTTCGCCTTTGCCCCGTTCATTGGAGCGGCGGGCGCCTTTGTTCTGGGCGAACGCTCGGGCAGTGCACTCATGGGGGTGGGTGGTGGGCTCATGGTGCTGGGCGTGCTGCTGCACCTGATGGAGCGCCACAGCCATGCGCACACGCACGAGGCGCTGGAGCACGAACACGCCCACTCACACGACGACGGCCACCACCTGCACACACACCAGCCCATGCCGCACGGCACGCACAGCCACTGGCACCAGCACGCCCCGACGCAACACGAGCACCCGCATGCGCCGGACGCGCACCACCTGCACCGGCACTGAGCCGCAGGTCAGTCGCTCTTGCGGCTGGGAAAGATCGCCTTCTCCATGCTGCACTCGAAGGTGTTGGAAGGTTTTGACATTTCGGTGGCTTGTTGGATCGGGTGGAAGAACCCTGCGGCCGGGGCCCGGCCGGTGGCTCAAGACATCAAGCGGGCGAGCAGGTACACGGTGGCCTTGATCATGGCCCAGACGACGCCCGAGACCACAACGCCCGCCACCGCCGAGGCCAGCAAGCCGATGCCGATCCACACGCCGTCGCGCTCCAGCACGCCCAACGCCAGCAGACTGATGGCCAGCGCAGGCAAGGTGTTGCCCAGGGGCACGGGCAGCATCAGGATGGCGGCCAGCACCAGGCACACCAGTCCCACGAAATACTCCACCGGTGGCCTCACCAGCACCGAGGCGCGCGGCTTGAGCAACTTTTCGGCCTTGGCCAGCCAGGGCACGATGCGCCGCACCAGGGTGGCGAGGTCGTCGCGCGAGATCGATCGCCGGGTGATGACACCGGGCAACCAAGGCCGCATGCCGAGCATGAGCTGGGCCGAGAGAAACAGCAGGGGCGCTCCGAGCAAGGTGGACACGCCCGGTGGCACCGGCAGGATGTTGGGCGCCGCGAAAAAGAACATGAGCGCACCGATGGCGCGGTCGCCCAGGGCGGCGAGCAGGTCGCCCACCGAGATGCGTTCACGGCTGTTGTCGTTCGCCAGGCGGAACAGGACCAACGACAGCGGCACGTTGCCCTGCCGCGCCTGCACGGCCACGTCGGTCGAGCTCAAGGCCGGACGCCTCGCTCAGATGGCGCTCAACACGCCCGTGGCCAGCAACACCAGCACCACGCAGCCCAGCGCCACGCGGTACACCACAAACGGCATGTAGCCGCGGGTCGACACCAGGCGCAGGAACCACACGATCACGCCGTAGCCCACCACGAAGGCGATCAGCGTGGCCAGTGCGGTCGGGCCGGGGGCAATGGGGCTACCCACCTCCCAGCTGCGGTAGAGCTGGTAGAAGCCCGAGGCCATCACGGCGGGTATGGCCAGCAAGAACGAGTAACGCGCCGCAGCCTCGCGGGTGTAGCCCATGAGCAGGCCGGCCGTGATGGTGCCACCGGAGCGCGACACACCCGGAATGAGCGCCATGGCCTGCGCCAGCCCGAACAGCAGCCCATGGCTCCAGGAGAGTTCCTTGAGCGTGCGCTGCTTGGAGCCCACGCGCTCCGCAATGGCCAGCAGCACACCGAACACGATCAGCATCACGGCAGTCAGCGTGAGGTTGCGCAGCCGGCCTTCAATCGCATCCTTGAAAGCCAGGCCCAGCAGCGCAATGGGCAGCGTGCCGATCAGGATCAGCCACCCCATGCGCGCATCGGGGTCGCGGCGCCACTCGGCTTGTGTCAACGATTTCCACCAGGCTTGCAGGATGCGCAGGATGTCCTTGCGGAAGTAGATCAACACCGCCGCTTCGGTGCCGATCTGGGTGATGGCGGTGAAGGCCGCGCCGGGGTCGCCGCCCGATGGCAACAGCGGCCCCAGGATGCGCAGGTGGGCGCTGGACGACACCGGCAGGAATTCGGTGAGCCCCTGCACCAGACCGAGAAAGGCCGCTTCGGCCCAGACCGTGGCGCTCACAGGCGGCGCTTGTTCAGCACGTGGCTGACAGCGGAATGGACGGGAAGACTCGTGGTCATGGGGATGTGTGTTCGGTGGATGGCGTGAAAAAACGGGTGCCCGCGCAGGGTGCCGGCAGTATATCGGGGCGGTCCCGCACACACGCGCTGTTACCAGCCTCACACCTCATGCGTACGCTCGCATACAGACCCCTGCTCTCCACGCCCATAACCTGAAAGCCAGTCGACACCTTCGGCTGCGAGTGTGCAACCTGCTTCAAGCAGTCTTTCAAAGGATCAACCATGAAGACCTCCAACCTCATCACATCTTCCCTGGCCGCATTGGCCGTCGTCGGCTCGGTCGGTCTGGTGTTCGCACAGACCACCACCCCAGGGTCCGGCACCAGCGCCACCCCCGGCGTGACCACGCAGGACAGCCCGTCCACCACCACCACCACCCCCATGGCCACACCACCCAGCGGCGGCATGACCACGCCGGCGCCCGCCACCACCGACAGCATGAACAACAGCGCCGCGATGAACGAGCCCATGGCGCGCGCCGATCGCAACTGACCGCTCCTGCAGTCCTGCCCAGCGCCCCCCGGACCCTTGTGGTTGCGGGGGGCGCACCGCCTGACCCGCAGTGCACGCCACACCCATGAACACCCCTGAGCCGATCGACACACAGGACAACCTGTGGCCCGCCGCCCGCAACGGCGTGCTGGCCGGCCTGGCCATGCTCGCCTTGCTGGCGCCGCCCGGCAGCTGGGGACCCGGTGGTGCGCTCGCCTCTGCGCCTGCACAGGTCACGGCGGAGGTGGCACCCAAACGGCTGGCCGAGCTGGGCAACGTGAACGTGTCGGACGACGCCCGTCTCATGGCCCATTGGGTCGCATCCACCAACGACCACGCGGCCAGGCCGTTTGTGCTGATCGACAAGCGCGCGGCCCATCTGTATGTGTTTGACGCGCAAGCGCGGCTGCTGGACCACACCGCCGTCTTGCTGGGTTCTGCTGCCGGCGACGATTCGGTGCCCGGCATCGGCGACAAGGCCATTGCCGATGTGCTGCCCGAAGAACGCACCACGCCCGCTGGCCGATTTGTGGGACAGCGCGGGCTCAACCTGGGTGGCGAAGACGTGGTGTGGGTCGACTACGGCGCCGCCGTGTCCATGCACCGGGTGCGCGCCAACGTCCCCAAAGAGCGCCGTCTGCAGCGCCTGGCCAGCGAGTCGTCCGACGACAACCGCATCAGCTACGGCTGCATCAACATTCCCGCGAATTTCTTCGATGCCCACATCGCGCCCACCTTCTCGGCGCAGCAGGCCATGGTGTACGTGCTGCCCGAACAGAAGACCCTGCAAACGGTGTTTGGTGTGCCGCCACCAGGGCTTTTGGCTCAGATGATCCGGTAATAAACAACCAACAATCCATTCGTTCCTGAACGGCGCTGAAGCCCGGATCATCCGGTCACTTTCAACCGCTTCACACAAGGAACGACATGACCACCCGCCGCCACCTGATCCGGGCCCTTGCAGCCACCGCCCTCACCGCAGGCGCCTTTTCGGCCAACGCCCAACCTGCGCCGGTGACCCTGCTCAATGTGTCGTACGACCCGACCCGTGAGCTTTACGCGGAGTACAACGCCGCGTTCATCAAACATTGGAAGGCCAGGACCGGCCAGGACGTGACCATCCAGCAAAGCCATGGTGGCTCGGGCAAGCAGGCCCGCTCCATCATCGACGGCCTCGGCGCCGATGTGGCCACCCTGGCCCTGGCGGGCGACACCGACGCGCTGCACAACAACGGCGGCTGGATTCCGAAAGACTGGCAGAAACGCCTGCCACTCAACAGCTCGCCCTACACCTCCACCATCGTGCTCGTGACCCGCGCAGGCAACCCCAAGAACATCAAGGACTGGGACGACCTGATCCGCCCCGACGTGAAGGTCATCACCCCCAACCCCAAGACCTCGGGCGGCGCGCGTTGGAACTACCTGGCCGCGTGGGAATTCGCCAAGCGCAAGTACGGCAGCGATGACAAAGCCAAGGAATTCGTGGCCAAGCTCTACGCCAACGTGCCGGTGCTCGACTCGGGCGCGCGCGGCTCCTCCATCACCTTCGCACAGCGCGCCCAGGGCGACGTGTTCATCTCCTGGGAAAACGAGGCCTGGCTGCTGGACAAGGAATTCGGCAACAAGGTCGACTTCGTCTACCCCTCGCTGTCCATCCTGGCCGAACCCGCCGTGACCGTGGTCGACAAGAACGCGGACAAAAAGGGCACCCGCGCGGTGGCCCAGGCCTACCTGGACTACCTCTACACCGACGAGGCGCAAGACATCATCGGCAAACACTTCTACCGCCCCACCTCGACCAAGGCCCAGGCCAAGTACGCCAAGCAACTGCCCAGGCTCAACCTCTTCAAGATCGAAGACGCGTTCGGCGGTTGGGAGCAGGCGGCCAAGGTGCACTTCGCCGACGGCGGCACGTTTGACCAGATCTACACGAGGAAGTAAGGCGACCGGGTGTCACATAGGATGGAGCCCTCTGATTCCATCCCATCACACCAAGGAACGTACATGCCCAAGGCCTACTGGATCTCCACCTACCGCTCCGTCAGCGACCCCGCCGCACTTGCGGCCTATGCAGCCCTGGCCGGTCCGGCGCTGCAAGCCGCAGGTGCGCGTTTCCTCGCGCGCGGCATGCCCGCCCACGTGTACGAGGCTGGCGTCAACCAGCGCGCCGTCCTGATCGAGTTCGACAGCGTGGCACAGGCCACCGCGGCGCACGACAGCCCGGCCTACCAGGAAGCATTGGCAGCGCTCGGCCAAGGGGCAGAGCGGGACATCCGCATCATCGAAGCCCTGACATAAACACCGACCTCACGGGCGGAGGCGCCATGCACCTGGAAGGTTCGTGCCATTGCGGCAGCGTCAAGTTCTCGGTGGAGTCCACCGAGCCAGTGCCGTTCATGCGCTGCTACTGCTCCGTCTGCCGAAAAACAGCGGGCACGGGTGGCTACGCCATCAACCTCGGCGCCGACCACCACACCCTGAAGGTCACCGGCAAACGCCACCTGCGCGTCTACCAGGCGCAGATCGTCGAGGGCGGGCATGTGCGGCAGAGCAGCGCACAACGTCATTTTTGCGGCAAATGCGGCACGGCACTCTGGCTGTGGGACCCCACCTGGCCCGAGCTGGTGCACCCCCACGCCGGAGCCATCGACACGCCCTTGCCCACGCCGCCAGCGAACGTGCACATCCTGCTGGACTCGAAGGCGGCCTGGGTGGCGGTGGAAGGCCACAAAGGCGACCCATGTTTCGCCGGCTACCCGGACTTCTCGCTCAAGGAGTGGCACCAGCGCCACCCGTGAGCGTTGCCGTGCCGGTGCCTGTCACCGAGCGCCGCACTCAGGCCATGAACACCGCAATGAAGGCCAGCATGAAGATCAGGATGGCACCCATGGTCGGCAGCAGCAAAGGCATGTAGTGCACCACCGAATCCAGGATGTCTTCGGCCTGCTCATCTGCATAGGCGCGCAGTTCCGGATCTGAATAGTCCAGTGGGTGGTCGGCCAGCGCGTCGTCGGGGGAAGGTTGTCTGTGGTCCATGGAAGCTCCTGCCAAAGGTTCATCGGGTTGCGACGGACCGCTGCATAGCGCAGCCCACAGCACTCAAGGCTTGCAGCCTGCGGGATTGGAGGAAACACGTCAATCAAAAGTTTCGTGTGGGCGTCATTTGAAGATGCCCACGGTGTGGCACGCGGCCGCAGCGGCATATGCCCGGACCACATAAGAAAACAAGAACAAAGTCGTTGGTGCCGCAGAGGCCGGCATCCAGAATTCTTCGGATCCTGCGTCCATCTGAAGCATTCATGAACAACACCTTGCGCGTGGCCCTGGCCAGCGCCTCGCCCATGGCCCCCCTGCCTCGTCGTGCCACGCGCCGCGTGCTGCCGGGCTTCAACATCACACTGGGCTTCACGGTTTTTTACCTGAGCCTGATCGTGCTGATCCCGCTCTCGGCGCTGATCTTCAAGACCTTCACGCTGACCTGGCCGCAGTTCTGGGAAGCGGTCACCGCGCCGCGCGTGGTGGCCTCGTACCGGCTGACCTTCGGCGCCTCGTTCACAGCAGCCTGCGTCAACGCGGTGTTTGGTCTGCTGGTGGCCTGGGTGCTGGTGCGCTACAGCTTTCCCGGCAAGAAGATCGTCGACGCGCTGGTGGACCTGCCTTTCGCGCTGCCCACCGCCGTGGCCGGCATTTCGCTCACCGCCATCCTGGCCGGCAATGGCTGGATCGGCCAGTACACCGAGCCGCTGGGCCTGCAGCTCGCGTTCAACCCCAACGGCGTGGTGATCGCGCTCATCTTCATCGGCCTGCCGTTCGTGGTGCGCACGGTGCAGCCGGTGCTCGAAGACACCGAGAAAGAACTGGAAGAAGCCGCCACCTGCCTGGGCGCCACACGGTGGCAGACCTTCAGCCGGGTGATCTTTCCCTGCATCGCCCCAGCCCTGCTCACCGGCTTTGCCATGGCGTTTGCGCGGGCGGTGGGTGAATACGGCTCGGTGATTTTCATCGCCGGCAACATGCCCATGATTTCCGAGATCACACCCCTCATCATCATCAGCAAACTCGAGCAGTACGACTACGCCGGCGCCACCGCCGTGGCCACGGTGATGCTCGTCATTTCATTCATCCTGTTGCTGCTCATCAACGGTCTGCAAACCTGGCAACGCAAACGTTCCGGTGGGGTGATGGCATGAGCGCTGCACGCACAGAAGCACCCTGGGTGCGCCGCACGCTGATCGGCGTGGCGCTGGTCTTCATGTTCCTCTTCCTGGTGCTGCCACTCGCAGCGGTGTTCACCGAAGCCCTTCGCAAGGGCTGGGACGCCTACTGGGAAGCACTGCAGGAGCCCGACGCGTGGTCGGCCATCCGGCTGACGCTGATGACGGCGGCCATTGCGGTGCCGCTGAACCTGGTGTTCGGCGTGGCCGCGGCCTGGTGCATCGCCAAGTACGAGTTCCGTGGCAAGTCCTTCCTCACCACGCTGATCGACCTGCCGTTCTCGGTGTCACCGGTGGTGGCGGGCCTGATCTACGTGCTGGTGTTCGGCGCGCAGGGCTGGTTCGGTCCCTGGCTGATGGCGCACGACATCAAGATCGTCTTCGCCGTGCCCGGCATCATCCTGGCCACGGTCTTCGTCACCTTCCCGTTCATTGCGCGCGAACTCATCCCGCTGATGCAGGCGCAAGGCAACGACGAAGAGCAGGCCGCGCAGGTGCTGGGCGCCAGCGGCTGGCAGACCTTCTGGTACGTGACCCTGCCCAACATCAAGTGGGGCCTGATCTACGGCGTGATCCTGTGCAATGCGCGGGCCATGGGCGAGTTCGGCGCGGTCTCGGTGGTCTCGGGCCACATCCGCGGCCAGACCAACACCATGCCGCTGCACGTGGAGGTGCTCTACAACGAGTACCAGTCGGTGGCCGCATTTGCGGTGGCCTCGCTGCTGGCGCTGCTGGCCCTGGTCACGCTGGTGATCAAGTCGGCGGCCGAGTGGCGCATGGAAGCCGAGATGACAGCACTGGCCGAGCTGCCACCCGAGCGGCCTTCGGCGCCAGTGCCTTTTCTGGCCCCCTCTCCCCAGAGGGGCGAGGGAGTAAGAGAAAGACACCTATGAGCATTGAAATCCGCAACATCAACAAACACTTCGGCAGCTTCCAGGCGCTGAACAACGTCAACCTCGACATCCGCTCGGGCGAGCTGCTCGCCCTACTCGGCCCCTCGGGCTGCGGCAAGACCACGCTGCTGCGCATCATTGCCGGGCTGGAGACGCCGGACACCGGCAACATCTTCTTCAGCGGCGAGGACACCACCGACGTGCATGTGCGCGAGCGCAACGTGGGTTTTGTGTTCCAGCACTACGCGCTGTTCCGCCACATGACCGTGCTGGAAAACGTGGCCTTCGGCCTGCGCGTGAAGCCGCGCGGCGAACGCCCGAGCGACGCGCAGATCCAAAGCAAGGTGCACGACCTGCTCAAGCTGGTGCAGCTCGACTGGCTGGCCGACCGTTACCCCTCGCAGCTCTCGGGCGGACAGCGCCAGCGCATTGCGCTCGCGCGGGCGCTCGCGGTGGAGCCCAAGGTGCTGCTGCTGGACGAACCCTTCGGCGCGCTCGACGCCAAGGTGCGCAAGGAACTGCGCCGCTGGTTGCGCCGCCTGCACGACGAACTGCACGTGACCAGCGTGTTCGTCACGCACGACCAGGAGGAAGCCCTCGAAGTGGCCGACCGTGTCGTGCTCATGAACCAGGGCCATGTGGAACAGGTGGGCGCACCGCAAGAGGTGTGGGACCGCCCGGCCAGCCCGTTCGTGTACGGCTTCCTGGGTGATGTGAACCTGTTTCATGGCCGCGCTCACGAAGGCCAGATGCACCTGGAGGGTGTGTCGTTCGCTTCGCCCGAACACGCCGGTGCGCAGGACGCACAGGCCTTTGCCTATGTGCGTCCGCACGAGCTCGACGTGCTGCCCTATGCGGCCGGCCTGAACGGCATGGTGGTCAAGCTCGACCGCGCGGTGGTGGTGGGACCGATCGCCCGCCTGGAACTCCTGCCGGTGGCATCACCCACCAACGGCGACCCGCCCAAGCTGATCGAAGCCCACCTCTCGGCCGACCGCTTCAAGGAGCTCGGCATCCGGGAAGGCGACACCGTGGTGGTGGCGCCGCGCAAGGCGCGAGTGTTCCTGCAGCCTCAGGTGGAAGCCTGAGCCGTCGGCCAACCGTCGGACCGGCTGCACCCCACGGCAGCACCACCCGATGGCGCCGCCGGATGTGCGTGTGCTGCCGGCTTGACCTGCAACGCCGCGTCGTTGGTCAGACGGGTGTACGCGTCGCGGATCACGCCGTGGCATTCGCAGCTGTGGGCTTCCAGGCCGGCGCGGTCGATCACCGACATCTGGCCACGGCCATAACGGATCACGCCGGCCTTCTGCAGGCGCAAGGCTCCACCGGTCACACCCTCGCGGCGCACGCCCAGCATGCTGGCGATGCGCTCCTGCGTGATGTGCAGCTCGTCGTCGGCCTGGCGATCCAGGTGCACCAGCAGCCAGCGCGCGAGTTGCTGGTCGAGCGAGTGATGGCGGTTGCAGGCCGAGGTCTGCGACATGTGCAGGAACAGCGTTCGCGTGTAGTTCAGCAGGTGGTGCATCACCTGCTCCGAGCGTTTGGCCTGGTGGGCGATGGACTGCGCGCTCATGCGGTAGCCATGTCCGCCCCGGCTCACCAGGGCGGTGTTCTGCGCCATCACCGTGCCACTGGCGGTGGTGCCGTTGTTGGCGTTGCTGCTGCCCATGAAGGCGTCCACACCCACCATGCCTTCGTTGCCCACCGCGGCCACCTCCACGGTGGCGCCGTCCAGCATGGTGGAGACCAGCGAGACCACGGCCGTGGTGGGAAAGTAAACGTGGCGCAGACTGCTGCCGGCCTCGAACAGGGTGCTGTGGGCGGGCATCTCGACCCACTCCAGATGGGATTCGATGTAGCGCCAGTCGTCAAACGGCATGGCCGCGAGCAACTGGTTCTGCTCGCGGTGGGAAATGGCTGTGTGTGTCAATGCAGTGCGCCTCGTGTTTGTTCTCTGGGCGCAATGTAGGTTGACGCATATGGGTTTTCCATGTCGAAAGACACATGCGGCCACCGCTTTACACAACTTGTCAATCGGTTACATCCCAGGGTGATCTGCCTCACCAACGCCATCAGACCAGGGGGCGCTGCGGCGGATGACCGTCACCATACAAATCGGCCAGCCTGGCCAAGGCCTTCACATCCCGCAGGTACAGGCGGCCGTCCTTGATCTCGTGCAAGCCGCGCTTCTCCAACTTGCGCAGCGTCTTGTTGGTGTGCACCAGCGACAGTCCCAGGGCGTCGGCGATGTGCTGCTGCGTGAGCGGCCACACCACGCCACCCTTGCCTTTGTCGTCCTGCAGCGCGGCGGCGCGCTTGAACAGCAGGATCAGCGTGCTGGCGATGCGCTCCTCGGCGCTGCGCCGCCCCACCGACAGCAAGGTGTCGTCCACCAGCGATTCCTCGTGCGCGGTGAGCCAGGTCACGTTGAAGCCCATGGTGGGCGAGCGGCGGTGAATTTCCCACAGCGCGTCGCGCTGGAACAGGCAGAAGCTGGCCGAGGTGAGCGTGTCCACGCCGTGGGCGGCTGCATCGCCCATCTTCTGTTGCACACCGATGAAGTCGCCCGCGAGCAGGAAGGTCAGGATCTGCCTCCGTCCGTCGCTCAAGGTCTTGTAGCGGAAGGCCCAGCCTTGCAGCAAGGTGTAGAGCGGTGAGTCGGTCTGGCCCTCGTGGATCAGGGTCTCGCCGGCTTCCACGCGCAAGGAGCGGCGCTTGAGCGACTGAACCAGCTCCAGTTCTTCGGGGGTGTGGTCAACGAACAGCGCCAGGGGCCGCAGGGGGCACTCGGTGCAGGGCATGGCGGCAGGAGGTGCCTTGTCGGGCCATTCAGCAGCGTCTTGGGGGTGGACGTTGGTTGTCATTGTTGTTCTTGTCCGGGTAGACCACCAGGTCGACGTGCAGAGCGGGTCGATGCACGTTGTTGAGTTGGTCGTGAGTCTATTTGCAGAGCGGTGCCCCACAGGAGTCTGTTCGTTTTCACACACATGCCCGAAGGGTTATCGCATGCAGCAGTGTTCGAGAACGCACAGACCTGCGCGCGACGGGGCCTTACGGTGAGAGGGCCAGCTTCATCGCATCCCCCATGCCGCCATCAGGATTTCAGAAAGCACCCATGACCACGCCCGTCCCCCGAGGCCGCAAATCCCGTCGGGTCGAGCCGCGCCGTCCGGTGGCCAATGCCATCACGCAGCTGCTGGTCGACCACAACGAACTGCAGCAAATGTTCGCTGCCTTCGAGAACACACGCTCGGTGAACAACAAGCGTTTCCTGGTGCAGCGCATCTGCAGCACGGTGGTGGTGCATGCGCAGCTCAAGGAAGAGATCTTCTACCCGGCGGTGGAGTCGGTGCTGCCGCAGGCCACCCCGGAACACGCGGCCATGAAAGCCATGGTCGCCCACATCCAGAGTCTGGAACCGGTGGCCGAGCATGTGGACGGCCCGATCCAGGTGCTGGCCCAGACGGTGAACGAGCATGTGTCGGACCTGCACACCAGCCTGTTTCCGCGTGTGAAGGCCTCGGACATCGATCTGGAAGAACTCGGCCACCGCATGGCCCGGCGCAAGGCCGAGTTGATCGCCGAACTGCCCTGAGGCGAACAGCCCGGTCAGTGCGACAGCTGCGAGGCTGCCGGGCGACTCCGGTGCGTCTCCCGCTCTTCAAGACGCCGAGCCTCGACCCGCTCGAACATCTCCAGCATCCAGGCCATGCGCTGGTTGAACGGGCGCGTGGACACGCCGCTGGAAAACGCGGCGTCCTCCAGCGTCTGGCACTGATCCACCAGGTAGGCAATGGCGGCCAGCGGCGGCACAGCTGCGGCCGAACGCCCCACCCAACCCGATTGCACCGAGGCACACGCCAACAGCACCAGCTTGCGCGAGGCCGGCACCACCGCACGGCGCGCGCACGGGTCCAGACCGTCGCGGCGCAGCTGCTGGCCGATCTCGGCGTAGATCAAACGCGCGGCCAGGATGGCCGAACGGCAGTCGCGCGGCAACTGCGCAATGCCGGCAGCGGCCTGTTCGTACAGCCGGTCGGCTTCATCGAGCAGTCGGGACACCACGCCCTGCAGTGCCGGGGTTCCCACAGGTTGCAGCAGCCAGGCCTCGGTGTCGATGCCGGCCTGCGCCATCCACTGGCGCGGCAGGTACAAGCGACCGTTGCGCGCGTCTTCGCCCACGTCGCGCGCGATGTTGGTGAGCTGCATGGCCACGCCGAGTTCACACGCCCGCGCCAGCGCCTGCGGGCTGCGCACGCCCATGATCCAGCACATCATGGCGCCCACACTGCCGGCCACACGCGCGCCGTAGTCGTGCACCTGCTCCAGCGTGTCGTAGCGCCGGCCCTGCGCGTCCCAGGCGAAGCCGTCGAGCAAGGCGTCGAGCAGCGGGCGCGGCAATTCGTGGCGCTGCACCACCACCGACAGCGCCCGGTCTTCCACGCAGTCCTGCGGGTCACCGGCATAGATGAGGTCCAGCCGGTGCGAGAGCACGCGCATGGCTTCATCAATGCCCATCTCGCCGCTGTCCACCATGTCGTCGGCCACGCGGCAGAAGGCGTAGAGCGCGATCGACGAGGCGCGCACACGAACCGGCAGCAGGCGGCTGGCAGCAAAGAAGGTCCTGGAGCCGGTGCGCATGAGCGCCACGCAGGCGTCCAGGTCGACCGAGGCGCGCGGCGCCGATGTGTCAGCGTGTGGCATGTGAGCGGCCATGGGCTTGGTGCCACGTATCTGCAGAAGGAACCACCGAGTCCAGCGCCTTGGCCGACATCAGCACACCCGGCACACCCGCGCCGGGGTGGGTGCTGGCACCCACCATGAAGAGGCCATCCACGTCTTCGCTTCGGTTGTGCGGGCGGAACCACGCGCTTTGCAGCAGCAGCGGCTCCAGGCCAAAGGCCGCTCCCTTGAAGGACAGCAGGCGGTCGTGAAAATCCTGCGGCGTGGTGAGCAGCGAAGCGGTGACGTGCTGCTCGAAGCCCGGCAGCACGGTGCGGTCCAGCACCTCGGCGATGGCCTGGCGGAACGATTCGGCCTGCCGTGACCAGTCGGTGCCGCTGTCCAGGTGCGGCACCGGGGCCAGTGCATAAAACGTGTCGTGCCCGGCGGGCGCCATGGACGCGTCGCTTGCCGTGGGTCGGTGCAGGTAGAGGCTGAAGTCCTTGGCCAGCTTGTGGCGGCTGAAGATGTCTTTCAGCAGCTCCTTGTAGCGCGGGCCGAGCAGCATCATGTGGTGCGGAACGTCTGTGTACTGTCGGCTGGTGCCGAAGTACCAGACGAAGAGGCTCATGGAGTAGCGCCCGTTCTCCACCTTGCGGTCGGTCCAGTGGCGTCGGTGTCTGGCCTCGATCAGGTTGCGGTAGGTCCAGGCGGTGTCGGCGTTCGACACCACGATGTCGGCGCTGATGCGCTCACCACTGGCCAGCGTCACGCCGGTGACCACGCCCTGGTCCACCTCGATGCGTTTCACTTCGGCGTTGCAGCGCAACACACCGCCCTGCCCCTCCAGCAAACTCACCAGCCCTTGCACGAGCTTGCCTGTGCCGCCCACGGCCCAGTGCACACCGTACTTGCGCTCCAGGGCGTTGATGAGGCTGTAGATGCAGGTCACCGAAAACGGGTTGCCACCGATCAGCAGGCTCTGCAGGCTCATGGCCATGCGCAGCTTGGGGTGCTTGAGGTGCGCCGCCACCATGGCGTGCAGGCTGCGCCAGCCGCGCATCTTGAAGATGGCCGGGCTGGCCTTGATCAGGTCGCCCACGGTGTCGAATGCCTTGTCACCCAGCGCCTCGAAGCCCAGGCGGTAACAGTGGTCGGCCTCGGCCATGAAGCGCTCGTAGCCCGCAGCGTCGCCGGGGCTGATGCGGCGAACTTCGGCGCGCATCTTGTCAGGGTCGCCGCTGTAGTTGAACTCGTCGCCGTCGTCGAAGCGGATGCGGTAGAACGGATCGAGGGCCCGCAGCTCGATGTCGTCGGACAGCTTGCGCCCGGCCAGCGCCCACAGTTCTTCGAACAAAAACGGCACGGTGATGATGGTCGGACCGGCGTCGAACGTGTGTCCGTTCTGGCGGTGCACATAGGCGCGGCCACCGGGCGCGTCGAGCTTCTCCAGCACGGTCACGCGCCAGCCTTTGGCGGCCAGGCGCACGGCCGAGGCCAGGCCACCAAAGCCGCTGCCGACGATGACCGCGTGGGGAGCGTCGGAGGACCGGGTGTTCATGGCGCGGGACGAAGGCGGCAGGTCCCACAGGTCTTCGGGCGTGCGAAAGGCGTTCATGCTTTTTCCGGTTTGATCACCGGGCTGCGCGACATGGCCCAGCCCCAGAGTTTCTGCATGGGCGTGGGAAACGCCATGATCACGTGTTCCACGATGGCCAGGCCCAGCAAGGCCGCCAGCAGGACCCAGCCGGTGGTCACCGTTGCCGTGCCGCTGGACACCTGCCACACCATCCAGGCCCACAGGGCGCACGAGAGGCCCACCGTGAGGTAATAGAACAGCGTGAGCGGCCCGCGCTTGAAGTAGCTCGCCAGGTACAACAGGTGGCTGGGCAGGTACTGCTCGCCGGTCTCGGGAACCCCCAGAAACAGGTTCATCTTGGCCGAGAAGCGCATGCACCAGAGCAAGGCAAAGGTGCAGATCGCCACATGCCCGGCCTGGCTCTGCTGCATCCACAGCAACACGCCGAAGTTCGCCAGCAAGGCCAGCTCGTGCCAGATGACCGCCCGCACCGACTGCGTGAAACGCGTCCAGCCGCGGGCCCCGGCTTGCAGCGGCACGCGGCGCGGGCCGGTGAGCCAGCCGGTGAGAAAGGCCATCTCGTGCCAGCTCCACATCACGATCACGCTGGCAAATGCGAGGTAGGCGCTGCCCACGGTGTGGTCCTGCATGCTGAGCTGGGTGGTCCACAGGCTGCCGAGCAGCAGCAGGCTCAAGACACCCAGCGTCCAGGGGAAGGTGGTGGGCGCCCTGCGCACCAGCCACAGGATGGCACCCGTGCCGAACCACCAGCACAGCAACGCAAACAGCGCTGGCGCTGCCACGGAGCTGGAGAGATCGGTCATGGGTGGCAGCCGGTCTGATTCACCAGACCGGTTCCATGCGAATGGTCTGCGGCAGCTCCTGCTTTTTCACCGGCAGCAAATAAAGATGGCCGAAGGTGAACGCGGCCTGCACGGCGCAGCTGGCCGCCTGCAGCTTGCCCCGCAGCCCGCCGCGCTGTTTGGCGCGATCGGCCACCAGCGAGATCTTGAGCAGGCGCTCCAGGCCGCTGCGGAAGGCCGGGTGGTCGATGTCGACCTCCACCGGGAACACCTGGCGGCAGATGTCGTTGGTGATGCGGAACACTTCAAAGTCGTAGCTGCTGGACTCCAGGCCCATGGCCTCGTGCAGCAGCGGACGCGTGTGGTCGCGCACGTACATGGTGGCGTACACCGCGAGGATGAAAAACCGGATCCAGAGCTTGTTGGCGCCGCGCAGCAGCCCGGGCTGCGAGCGCATGATCAGCGCGAAGGATTCGCCGTGGCGAAACTCGTCGTTGCACCAGCGTTCGAACCAGCGAAAGATGGGGTGGAAACGCTTGTCGGGGTGGCGTTCGAGCTGGCGGAAGATGGTGATGTAGCGCGCGTAGCCGATCTTCTCGCTCAGGTAGGTGGCGTAGAAGATGTACTTGGGCTTGAAGTAGGTGTAGGCCTTGTTGCGCTTCAAGCTGCCCAGGTCGATGCCGAGGTTGAAGTCCTTGAGCGACTGGTTGATGAAGCCGGCATGGCGCGATTCGTCGCGCGCCATGTAGGTCATCAGCTGTTTGATGTCGGGGTTGCTGACGTTCTTGCGGATCTCGTTGTAGAGGATGCAACCCGAGAATTCCGAGGTGAGCGAACTGATGAGGAAGTCCAGAAACTCCTGGCGCATCTCTGGCGAGAGTTGCGGCATCAGGGTGCGCACTTCTTCGGCAAACGCGGCGTCGCGCTGGAAGTGATCGTGGTTGTTGTCGCCCTCGTACTCCTTCATCATCACGTCCCAGTCGGCTCGCACGCTGGAGATGTCGAGCGCATCCATGGCCTTGAAGTCGGTGGTGTAGAAGCGCGGCGCGAGCACGGTGCTCTTCACCGCCTTGGCGTTGGCGTCTTCGGCACTCTCCACCGTGTCCATCAACAGGGCAACGTGATCGATCTCGGGACTGGCGGTCTGGGTGTTCATCGTTGTCTCCTGGTGTTGTTGGGCTTCAAGAAGCGGGCCTGGCCCACTGCAGCTGCGAGAACACCGCAGAGTTGGTGGGGCCGAAAGACTCCAGGCTCAGGCGCTGGCCGGTGGCGGTGTCCAGCAGCGTGATGCGGCCGTCCACATGGCCGGTCAGCTGGAACGGCAGGTCGGGGCTCATGCCGCTGCGCTTGCGCTCGCGGTTGAGCGCGCGCAGGCTGCCACGCAGAAAGCCCTGCTCACCCTGGAAGCGCGCCACTTCCTGCTTCGTGCCCGCATCCAGCACCGCGATGTCGCCGTTGGACTGGCCCACGAAGGACAGCTGGCGCTCCCACTGCACCGCCTCGTGGGCCTCGGGTGGGGCCGCGCCATACACCTTCATCTGCAGCGTCACGCCGGCCAGCACCACCAGCAGAAAGATGCCCAGTGCCCAGATCGGCCAGGGGGTGTCGGTGCCCAGGGGAGAGGGGTGGTGCGTGTTCATGGGGGCTCTCCGGAAATCGGTCAGGCGGTGGCGGCAGCAATCTCGCGCTCGCGGGGCTGGCGCACAGGCGCAGGCGTCTGCTCCTGGGTGCCCAGAACGGCCAGCGTGTCGGTGTTCTGCGCGGTCCAGGCCTGCAGCACCAGCTCACCGAGCTGGCGGGCATCGGGCACGCAGCGCAGGCTGGGCTGCGGCTGCTTGAGCAGCCAGGGCCGTGCGTGGGGCCAGAGGTTCAGATACGCAATGCGGTCATCACCGGTGAGCGTGAGCGCGATGTCCCCGTGGCCCCTGGCTTGCGGGCGGATGGCGGCGGCGGCCAGCTTGCGCAGCGGCAGGTTGAAGGTGAGCGTGAGCACGATGCCGATGCGCATGAGGATGCGGCGGTCGGTCAGCGTGTAGACGGTGGTGCGCGCGGAGAACCAGGCCGTGAGTGCGAGCAGGCCCAGCGCCACCGTGGCCAGCACGGCGCTGGTGAGCAGCGGCATCAGCACCGAGCCGCCAGGCTCGCCCAGCAGATAGAGCCACTGCAGGCACAACATGCCCGCGAAATAGATGGCCAGCTTGCGCACGTGGAAAGCGTGGATGGCCAGGGTGCGCCAGTCGGGGCTGCCCTGCCAGAGCAGGCGTTCGCCCTGCGGCAGCGGCTCGGGCAGGCCGGGCGCGGCTTCGAATTCGTGTTCGTGGTGCGCGTTCACAGCATCGGCTCCATGCGCTGGGGCGTGGCGTAGAGCAGACCGGCGCCGTAGTACGCCATGATCTTTTCCTCTTCCAGCAGCGTCACCTGCTCGGGGTTGCGGGTCTTGGGCACGTTGGTGAACTGCTCCGCCAGGATCGCATGCACGCTCACGCCGTCCTTGCGGATGCGCGAGAAGTTCACCGGCAGCAGCACCGAGCCACCGCTCTTGAGATCGACCTCGATGTAGCGGAACATCATTTCGGACTTGTCGACCCACATGTCGCGCACCACACCGGCGATTTCCTTGTCGGCGCCATACACCGGCAGGCCGCGCGGATCGGTGTCCTGGCGGGCCACACCGTGGCCGGCGGCAGCGCGCAGCGGCACGATCTTGGCTTCACCTTCGAGCGTCATGTCGGGATGGTCGGCGCGCGCCGCCCAGGCACCCGGGCCCACGCCGGCCAGCAGCGGATCGCCCACCGGATCGAGCGGCGAGCCGGCCCAGCGGTGCGTCGGCGTGGCCGAGTAGGCGCCGTCGGCGCGGTTCGGGTCGGGTGCGAAGAAGGTGCGGCCGTCTTCGAGTTCGTAGCTCTTGGGCTGGGCGGTCGGCCAGCCCGGCGTCACGGGGCCGTTTTCACGGCCGGGGTCCATCGGGTAGCCCTCGCGGTGGCTCTCACGCTGGAGGTAGTAGATCAATCCGAAGAAGAAAATCCAGAACGCGTAGAGCACGAGTTGTGCAACGTCGACGTACTGGGTGATTGCGCCTGTATCCATGGTGGTTCTCCTTCAATGAGGGCTGGCTCGGTGACTCGCTCGGTGACTCTGGTTCAACGCTGTTTCAACCCGGCAATTCGGCCAGGCCAATCGGATGGGGGTTGGGCTCGGCGGCCGCTTTGGAGCGGCGCACCAGGGGGCCCAGCGCGATGAGCACCGCGAAGAGCAGATAGATTTCGAGGTGGAACACGAAGCTGTAGCCCGTGACCGGAGAATTGAGCGCTTCGCCCAGCCAGCCATGGGTGGCCAGGCTGCCCACCACGTCGCGCAGCACACCGCCGAAGGCCATGGACAAACCGGCCGCCGTGGCCTGCACCGCCCCCCAGGCGCCCAGCACCAGGCCGGTGAGTTCGCGCTCGGGCAGGTCCATGGCGGTGAGCAACATGCTCACCGAGAACAGGCCGCCCGAGAAACCGATGAGCGCTGCGCCCACCTGGAACAACAAGGCCGAGTTCAGTGGCGCCGAGAAGATCACGCAGGCAAACGCCGGCAGGCCGAGCAAGGCACCGATGGCCGCCAGGCGGATGGTGTCCAGCCCGCGCGCCATGAAGCGCGCCGACAGCACAAAGGCCAGCAAGGCACCGCCGGCGCTCATGGCGGTGAGCGAACTCGTGAGGCTCACGTTGAGGCCGAGCACCTGGCCGCCGTAGGGCTCCAGGATGATGTCCTGCATGTTGAAAGCCACGGTGCCCAGACCCACGGTCCAAAGAAACCGTTTGATCCTGGGGATCGCCATCAGGCGGGCCCAGCTGCGCGAAAAACCATGGGCCTCGCGCGCTCCGCGGCGGGCCTGGCGCGGCTCCTGTTTCCACAGCGAGGTGATGTTGAGAAAGGCCACCAGCACCGCAGCGCCCTGCACCACCTGCACCAGGCGGGTGGGCGTGAAATCGATCAGCACAAGACCCAGCAGCGCGCTGCCCAGGATCATGCCGACCAGCAGCGTGCTGTAGAGCAAGGCCACCACGCGCGGGCGCTTGTCTTCGGGAGACAGATCGCTGGCCAGCGCCATGCCGGCGGTCTGCGTGATCTGCATGCCCGCGCCCACCAGCAGAAAAGCGAGTGCCGCGCCGATGCGCCCGGCCCACACGCCGGCATCGTTCACGGTCAGCAGCAACAGCGCAAACGGCATGATGGCCAGCCCGCCGAACATGAGCAGCGTGCCGATCCACATGTAGGGCATGCGCTTCAAGCCCAGCGCAGACGGATGCGTGTCGCTGCGGTAGCCGATGAGTGCGCGCAGCGGTGCAAACACCAGCGGCAGCGCCACCGAGAGCGCCACCCACCAGGCGGGCACGGCCAGCTCCACGATCATCACGCGGTTGAGCGTGCCCACCAGCAGCGCGATGGTGATGCCGATGGAGAGCTGGAACATGGACAGGCGCAGCAGGCGCCCCAGCGGCAGGTCGCTGGAGGCCGCGTCCGCGAACGGTGCGTACCGCCGGGTGATGTTCATCGCCCAGGCGGGGGAGAGCATCCGGTTCAGGTTCACCGCGTCCACTCCCAGGCTTGTGAGGTGTAGAAGCCGCCCGAGACACGTTGGGTGCGGCCCTCGGTCCAGCCGCTGCCGCCCAGGCCCTGCAACAGCAATGCGCGCAGGCGGGCCTGCGAGACCGGGGTGAGCGCGGGCGAGCGGTCGCTGCGGGGGAAGAAGCGGCCCATGGCGTGGGCCACGCTCAGCAGCGGGCTGCTGGGCGCAATGGTGAAGAGCACGCTGCCGCGCGTGCGCCCGGCCAGTCGCTGAATGGCGTTGGCAATGTCGGGCGTGTCGTAGTGGATCACCGAGTCCATGGCCACCACGTGGTCGAACTCACCCAGCGCGTCGTCGAGCATGTCGCCCGAGAGGTAGGTGATGCTGCCGCCGCGCCCGTTGGGTGTGAGGGTGGCGTTGCGTTCGCGGCCCAGCTGCACCAGCGTGGGCGAGAGGTCGATGGCCACCACCTCGGCACCGCGCTGCATGGCCTCCAGCGCCAGCGCACCGGTGCCGCAACCGGCGTCGAGCAGGCGCAGGCCGCGCATGTCCTGCGGCAACCAGCCCAGCAGCGTGTTGCGCATCTCGTCGCGCCCGGCGCGCACCGAGGCGCGGATGCGGCCCACCGGTGCGTTGGAAGTCAGGCGCTCCCAGGCTTTCGCTGCGGTGCGATCGAAATAGTTTTCGATCTCCGAGCGGCGCTCGATGTAGTTGGCGTTGGAGGTCTTCATCGCACCGTCTCCGCTCAGTCGAACCCGAGCAGGTCGAAGATGTCGCGGTCCTTCATGGGCACGGCCGCCAGCGGCTCCACCCCCAGCCAGAGCGACGCGGCCAGGCGCATGTATTCCTTTTTCACCGCTTCGAGTTCGGGCGAGGTTTCCATCTCGAACAAGGTGCTCTTCTTGAGGCGGCTGCGGCGGATCACGTCCAGGTCGGGGAAGTGCGCGGCGAGCTTCAGGCCGATCTGGTTGTTGTACTTGTCGATCTGGTCGGTGGCCGAACTGCGGTTGGCGATCACGCCTCCCAGGCGCACGTTGTAGTTCTTCGCCTTGGCACCGATGGCCTGCACGATGCGGTTCATCGCGAAGATCGAGTCGAAGTCGTTGGCGGTGACGATGAGCGCGCGGTCGGCGTGCTGCAGCGGGGCGGCGAAGCCACCACACACCACGTCGCCCAGCACGTCGAAGATCACCACGTCGGTGTCTTCGAGCAGGTGGTGCTCCTTCAGCAGTTTCACGGTCTGGCCGACCACGTAACCGCCACAGCCGGTGCCGGCGGGCGGGCCGCCGGCTTCGACACACATCACGCCGTTGTAGCCGGGGAACACGAAGTCTTCCACGCGCAATTCCTCGGCGTGGAAGTCCACCGTCTCCAGCACGTCGATCACCGTGGGCAGCATCTTCTTCGTCAGGGTGAAGGTGCTGTCGTGCTTGGGGTCGCAGCCGATCTGCAGCACGCGTTTGCCCAGGTGGGAAAACGCGGCCGACAGGTTGGAGCTGGTGGTGCTCTTGCCGATGCCGCCCTTGCCATAGATGGCAAAGACCTTGGCATTGCCGATCTTGAGCGAGGGGTCGAGCTGGACCTGAAGGCTGCCCTCCCCGTCTTCACGGCTGGATCGGCCGGAGGCACGCCTCAGGTCGGTCAGGGGAACGCTGGTTTCCATCATTCGATAGCTCCTTCAAAAACACCTTCGAGCCGGTCTTCGAGTTCTTCGCTGGCCTGGCGCAGCGCCGCAAGCACCTCGGGATCGGGTTGCCAATATTGGCGATCGGACGCTTCCAGCAGGCGGTTGGCCACCCGCATGGAAGCCGTGGGATTGAGCTTGGCCAACCGGTTGCGCATGTCGGGATCGAGCATGAAGGTCTGGCTGAGTTGTTCGTACACCCAGGGCTGCACCTGGCCGGTGGTGGCCGACCAGCCCATGGTGTTGGTCACGTGCACCTCGATCTGGCGCACGCCCTCGTAGCCGCTTTCCAGCATGCCTTCGTACCACTTGGGGTTGAGCATGCGGGTGCGTGTCTCCAGCGCCACCTGTTCCTTGAGGCTGCGTACCGCGCCGTCGCCCTTGGTCTGGTCGCCGATGTAGACCGGCGGCGTGACACCACCACGCGCCCGCTTCACTGCCTGCGTGATGCCGCCCAGCGTGTCGAAGTAGTTGTCCACCGTGGTCACGCCCAGTTCCACCGAATCCAGGTTCTGGTAGGTCAGTTCCACATCGGCCAGCGCGCTTTGCAGCAGCGCGGTGTGCTGCACCGCCAGACCGGTGCGGCCGTAGGCAAAACCCTTGCGGCGGCTGTAGGTCTCTGCGATTTCGTCGCCCCCGGTCCAGCGGCTGCTTTCCACCAGGTTGTTCACGTTGGAGCCGTAGGCGCCTTCGGCGTTGCCGTAGACGCGCAGCGACGCCGTCTCCAGCGTGCAGCCATGTTCGGACTGGTAGGCCAGCGCGTGCTTGCGGATCCAGTTCTGCTCCACCGATTCGTCGGCAGACGCGGCCATGAAGGCGGCTTCGGCCAGCATGCGGATCTGCAGCGGCATGAGGTCGCGGAAGATGCCCGAGAGCGTGATCACCACGTCGATGCGCGGGCGACCGAGTGTGGCCAGCGGAACGAGCGTGGCGCCGGCGATGCGGCCGTAGCTGTCGAACCGCGGCAGCGCACCCATGAGCGCCATGGCCTGGGCAATCGGTGCGCCTTCGTTCTTGAGGTTGTCACTGCCCCAGAGCACCATGGCCACCGACTCGGGCAGCTGGTTGGATTCCTGCATGTGGCGGTCGAGCAGGCGTTGTGCTTGTTCGGCGCCGTCTTTCACGGCAAAGGCGCTCGGGATGCGGAACGGGTCGAAGCCGTGCAGGTTGCGTCCGGTGGGCAGCACCTCGGGCGTGCGCAGGATGTCGCCACCGGGCGCGGGGCGGATGTAGCGGCCGTCGAGCGCGCTCAGGATGGCGTCGACCTCGGTGTCCTTGGCGAGCATGCGGCCGGCGTCGGCCAGACCTTGCATGGCCAGCAAGGTGACATCGTCGCTGTGCATGTGGCCGGCCTTCATGGCCATCTCCACGCCGAGACCGTCGACCAGGGCGCGCACCGTGGCGCGCGGTGGTCGCTGGCCTTCCCAGGCTTCGCTCATGGCCAGCAGCATGTCCACACACTCGGCTTCGCTGGGTGCGCGGCCGGTCACATGGAGGCCGCAGGGAATCAGCGTGTATTCGAGTTCCAGCACCTGCTGCGCGAGCACGAAGACCTGGCTGTCGGCGTCACCACCGGGCTCGGCGTTCCACACCGGTTCGATGTCCACCAGATCGAGTGCGGCGGCCTGCGCCTGCAGCATGGCCACACACTCCACGCGCTCCCGCGAGGTGGGCTCCAGGCTGCGCCAGCGCTCGATGGCTTCCTTCAGGTCGATCAGACCCTTGTAGAGACCGGCCTGAGCCACCGGCGGCGTGAGGTAGCTGATGAGTGTGGCGCCCGAGCGGCGCTTGGCGATCGCACCTTCGCTGGGGTTGTTGGAAGCGTAGAGGTAGATGTTGGGCAGGTCGCCGATGAGGCGGTCGGGCCAGCAGCTGCCCGACATGCCGCTTTGTTTTCCGGGCATGAATTCGAGCGCGCCGTGGGTGCCGAAGTGCAGCACGGCATGGGCATGGAAGTCTTCGCGCAGGTAGCGGTAGAAGGCCGAGAACGCGTGGGTCGGCGACAGGCCTTTTTCGAACAGCAGGCGCATCGGGTCGCCCTCGTAGCCGAACGAGGGTTGCACCGCCACCAGCACGTTGCCGAACTGTCTGCCGAGCACCAGGATGTCGCTGCCGTTGCTCAGCTGTTTGCCCGGCGCCGGGCCCCACTGCGCCTCGATCTCGCTGAGCCAGCGCTCGCGCTTGACGTGGTCGTCGGCGCTGATGAGTGTGTGCACGTTGGCGTCGGCCCCGTGCAGCGCGGCGTTGCCTTGCAGCACGCTCTCACGCAGCGCGTCGATGCTCTCGGGCATGTCCACCGTGTAGCCCTGCGCCTTCATGGCGGTGAGCGTGTGGAACATCGACTCGAACACCGACAGGTAAGCGGCGCTGCCGACATTGCCGGCGTTGGGCGGGAAGTTGAAGATGACCACCGCCACGCGGCGCTGGGCGCGCTGGCTACGGCGCAGGTTCACCAGCCGCAGCACGCGCGAAGCCAGCATGATGGCTCGTTCGGGGCACGACTGCATGTCCTGCGCGCTGTCAGTCTCCGTGAAAGTGCAGGCGTGGTGGCAGCCGGTGCAGGCCACGCCCACCGGTCCGGCGCGGCCGCCGAAGACGATGGGACTGGTGGCGCCGTCGAGCTCGGGGATGGCGACCATGATGGTGCTCTCCACCGGCAGCAGCCCGCGGTCGGAGCCACCCCACTGCGCGAGGTTCTGGAACTCCACCGGGTGCGCGGCCACATAAGGCACATCGAGGCGGGCCAGGATTTCTTCGGCCGCCTTGGCGTCGTTGTATGCCGGGCCACCCACGAGCGAGAAGCCGGTGAGCGAGACCACGGCGTCGACGATGCAACGGCCGTCCTGCATGAAGAAGGCATCGATCGCAGGGCGCGCATCGAGCCCGGCGGCGAACACCGGCACCACGCGCAGGCCACGCGCTTCCATGGCCGCGATGGCGCCGTCGTAATGTGCCGAGTTGCCCGAGAGCAGGTAGGAGCGCAGCAGCAACACACCGACCGTGCCCACGGTGGGACGCACCGCGGGGAGCGGCAGCGCTGCGACCTTGTCGGACAGCCGACCGGCCATGCGCGGGTGGTACACGCCGACCTCGGGGTACTCGATCGGCGGCTGCGCCTTGACCTGTGCGCGCAGGTTCCTGCGCTCGCCGTCGGCGCCGCGGTTCACCACGTGGCGCACCAGATTCAGGATGTTTTCGTCCGAGCCGCCCAGCCAGTACTGCAGTGTCATGAAGTACGCGCGCACGTCCTGCGCGGTGCCGGGCACGAAACGCAGCAGTTGCGGGATGCGGCGCAGCATCTTCATTTGCGCCGCGCCGCCGGTGGCCGCTTTCTCCTTGCTGCCGCGCAGCTTCTTGAGCATGGCCATGGGGCCGCTGGCGGGCTTGGCCATGTCGAAGTTGCCCAGTCGCGTGAGCTTGACCACCTCGGCCGCCGACGCCATGCAGATCATGGCGTCGCACTGGTCGCGGCGCGCCTGCAGCGCGGGCAGGATGGGCAGGAAGTGGTCTTCCATGAAGAGCATGCCGGCGATCACGATGTCGGCGCTGGCGATGTCTTCCTTGCAACGTTCGATGGCCGCGTCGTTGCCGGCGTACTCGGACGCGGCGTGCAGGCTGAGCGTGAGCCCTGGGATCTCGTTTTTCAGGGTGCGCTGTGCGCGCTCGATCGCACCGGCCAGGTGCGTGTCCATGGTCACCACCACCAGCCGCACCGCCAGCGGGCTGCTGGCCGTCGGGGTCTTAGCGCCCATAGTGAGCTTTGGCGTCATACAGCGTCTCCACGGTGATCAGGGACACCCCTCGGTCGATGGCAAAACGCTCGGTGTTGCGCCTGGCTTTTCCGCGAACGAAGAAGGGGATCTTTCGCAGTTCTTTTTCGGCGTCGAGGCCCCAGGTGGCCTCTTGCGGCGTGAGGGTCTCGTTCGCGGCCGCCTGCTCCACAGGTGCGACCGGTGCCACCACGGCCTTGGGCGTCATCGCACCGCCCAGGTGCGAGGGCGCGGCGTCTTCGTGAAACTCGGCGTCGCCGCGGAACATGCCGATCAGGTGCTCTTCCAGGCCCATCATCAGCGGGTGCACCCAGGTGTCGAACAGCACGTTGGCGCCTTCAAAACCCATCTGCGGCGAGTAGCGCGCGGGAAAGTCCTGCACGTGCACGGGCGCCGAGATCACCGCGCAAGGCACGCCCAGGCGCTTGGCGATGTGGCGCTCCATCTGCGAGCCCAGCACCAGCTCGGGCTGCAGCTCGGCGATGCGGGCCTCCACTTCCAGGTAGTCGTCGCTGATCAGCGCTTCCACACCGTAGAGCGCAGCGGCCTCGCGCACCTCGCGGGCGAACTCCCGGCTGTAGGTGCCCAGACCGACCACGGTGAAGCCCATCTCTTGCGCGGCGATGCGCGCAGCGGCCACCACGTGGGTGGCGTCGCCGAACACGAAGACGCGTTTGCTCGTGAGGTAGGTGGAGTCGACCGACTTGGCGTACCAGGGCGCGCGGGCTTCGGCGTTGGCCAACACCGCGGCGGGGTCCACACCGGCCAGCTCGGCCACCTCGTGGATGAAGTCGCGCGTGGCGCCCGAGCCGATCGGCACGGTGCGGGTGGACGGCTGGCCGAATGTGCGCTTGAGCCAGCCGGCGGCCACGTTGGCGATCTCGGGGTAGAGCACCACGTTGAAGTCGGCATCGCCCAGGCGCGCCATGTCGGCTGGCGATGCGCCCAGGGGCGCGGTCACGTTGATGTCCACGCCCATCTCACGCAGCAGGCCGGAGATTTCGCGCAGGTCGTCGCGGTGGCGAAAGCCCAGCGCGGCGGGGCCGAGGATGTTGCAGCGGGCGCGCTGGCCGGCGTCTCGCGGGGCGCGCTTGAGGCTGGTGTCGGCCAGGTTGCGCACCATCTGATAGAAGGTCTCGGACGCGCCCCAGTTTTCCTTGCGCTGGTAAGACGGCAGTTCCAGCGCCACCACCGGCACCGGCAGATCGAGCGCCTTGCACAGGCCACCCGGGTCGTCCTGGATCAGCTCGGCGGTGCACGAGGAGCCGACCATCATGGCCTGCGGCTTGAAGCGTTCGTAGGCTTCGCGCGCTGCGTTCTTGAACAGCTCGGCGGTGTCGCCACCCAGGTCGCGCGCCTGGAAAGTGGTGTAGGTCACGGGCGGGCGCTTGGCGTTGCGCTCGATCATGGTGAACAGCAGATCCGCGTAGGTGTCGCCCTGCGGGGCGTGCAACACGTAGTGCACGTCCTTCATCGCGGTGGCGATGCGCATCGCGCCCACATGGGGCGGTCCTTCGTAGGTCCAGAGCGTGAGTTGCATGGTGAGGGTGCCGTTGAAGGGTCAGGCGGCCAGGCGCAGGCGGCGCACCAGCGGGCGGCTGAACAGCTCGGCCAGATCGGCCGCCTGCTCGAAGCCCTGGATGGGGGTGAACACCAGTTCGATCGCCCACTTGGTCGTGAGGCCCTCGGCCTCCAGCGGATTGGCCAGGCCCAGGCCACACACCACGATGTCGGGCTGGGCGGCGCGGCAGCGGTCGAGCTGGTTTTCGACGTGCTGGCCTTCGCTCAGGAACGTGCCTTCGGGCAGCAGGGCCAGCTCTTCGGCCATGTGCTGGCGGTGCAGGTACGGCGTGCCGACTTCGGCCAGCGTCATGCCGAGTTCACGCGAAAGAAAACGCGCCAGCGGGATCTCCAGCTGCGAATCGGGGAAAAAGAAGATGCTTTTGCCGGCGAGCTGCGTGCGCTGACGAGCCACGGCGGTGGTGGCGCGGTCGCGGGCCGGGGCGATCGCGGCCTCGAACGTGGCAGCGTCAACTCCGAAGGCCGAAGCCGCCGCCTGCAACCACGCGGTGGTGCCTTCCACGCCCAGCGGAAACGGTGCCGGCAGCCGCGTGGCGCCGCGCGCTTCCAGCGCCACCGCCGTGTCGGCCAGGAAAGGCTGGGCCAGCAGAAACACCGTGTTGGGGCCGACCGCCGGCATTTCGTTGGCCTGGCGCGGCGGGAAGAACTGCACCGGGCCGATGCCCAGCTGTTTGAACAGGCGGGCGAACTGGTCTTCCACCACGTCGGCCAGCGCGCCCACCACCATCAGCGCGGCCGGGGCGTTGGCGACCGGGGCGGGCAGCACCGGCACCAGCGAAGCCAGGCAGGCGTCTTCACCCTGGGTGAAGGTGGTCTCGATGCCGCTGCCCGAGTAGTTGAGCACGCGAACGTCGGGCGAAAAACGCCCCGAAAGCCGCGAGGCAGCGCGGGACAGATCCAGCTTGATGACCTCGGACGGGCAGGAGCCCACCAGGAACAGCAGCTTGATCTCGGGGCGGCGCTCGATCAGACGGGTGACCACGCGGTCGAGCTCTTCGTTGCAATCGGCCAGGCCGGCCAGATCGCGCTCGTCGATGATGGCGGTGGCAAAACGCGGCTCGGCAAAGATCATCACACCGGCGGCGCTCTGGATCAGGTGGGCGCAGGTGCGCGAACCGACCACGAGGAAAAAGGCGTCCTGGATCTTGCGGTGCAGCCAGATGATGCCGGTGAGGCCGCAGAACACCTCGCGCTGGCCCCGCTCCTTGAGCACGGGCGCGTCCGCGCAGCCTCTGGAAACCGACTGGATGGGAATGACCGGACTCATGCCGTCGCCCCGGAACTGTGCACAACGGGCGCGTTGCCAGAGCTCTGCAGCCGCGCCATGCGCAGCTTGTAGATGAACTGGCCGGCATTGACCACGTAGGTGGCGTAGGCCGCCAGCGCCAGCCAGGCCAGGCCGCGTGCGTCCAGCCAGCCACCGAACAAAGCCACCAGGTAAGCCGTGTGCAGCGCCAGCACCAGCATGCTGAACACGTCTTCCCAGTAGAAGGCGGGCGCAAACAGAAAGCGGCCGAAGACCACTTTTTCCCAGATGCAGCCGGTGATCATGATGGTGTAGAGCGTCAGCGTCTTGATGACCACCGAGGCGGTGGCGGCGGTCTGGCCGTCGCCGGTGGCCAGGAAACGCAGCACCAACCCGAGGCTGACCAGAAAGACCAGAAACTGCACCGGCGCGAGGATGCCCTGCACCAGCGTCCACACCGTGGCGTCTCGCCGCACCCGTTCTTCGGGGGTGTACAGAGGGCGACTGGGGGGCCGCTGGCGTTCGGGGTGCATCTGTGGTGTCTCCATGGATCTCGCTTGGGACCCAATTTAGATGCTCGCGCCGGTTGTGTCAACTTAACTTGACGTATTTTTTAATTGACACTCAGTGTCGACCCCGGTAAAGTTTTTTGTACGGTCTTTAAGAAAATTTTGACGCGCCAGATTGACAGCAGTACAACGCGTTTCAGGCTTCCAGACCCGCAGACCGGACAGCCGGGAAGCCCGGTAGAACAGCATCCAGCAATCTCTGATCTCGTAAGACCAGCTCCGGCAAGCACCGTGGCCCCTGCGTATCGGCACAGCGCGCAAGCGCCAGGAGACAGGCACATGGGCTCTTATTCCAGGCAGACGTCGCCCGCAGAGACCGAGCTCTTCGGCACGCCACCCCTTGATGGATGGCCCGAATCCACCTGCAACCCCGCCGGCACGCCGGGTATCGACGACCTCCTGCGCACAGACGCCCTGGAATCTTCCAACGACGACGGCTTGCGATCGGTCTTGCTGGCCAAGGCGGTCGAGTACGAAATCATCCCCCGCTTGATGCTGGCACACCGCGTCCAACGCGATGGTCTGCCCCAGCCCCTGTCCCAGGGCGTGCAGGTCTCCCCGGAAGACGTGATCCCGTTTGCCGACCTGGTGCTGCACGAGGAAGACGCCGCCCTGCGCGGTTTTGTGGCGGCCTTGCGCGATCGCGGCGTGGCCACCGAATCCTTGTTCCTGGATCTGCTGGCCCCCGTGGCCCGTTACCTGGGCGAGCTGTGGGAACGCGATCTGTGCAGCTTCACCGAAGTCACCGTGGCCTTGGGCCGCTTGCAGCAACTGCTGCGGGAAAACAGCGCGGCTTTCACCCAGTTCAACCGCGACGGCGCCCCGGTGGAGGCGCGCAGGGTGCTGCTCATCCCCTGCCCCGGCGAGCAGCACACCTTCGGCCTGTCCCTGGTGGGCGAGTTTTTCCACCGCGCCGGCTGGGAGGTGGTCACCAGTTTTGTGGCGTCGGATGGTGCGCCCGCAATGGTGCAGAAAGACTGGTACGACGTGGTGGGTTTTTCGCTGGCATGCGAGACCGGCATCGAGCGACTCAGCGAAGCCATGAACCAGGTCCGCAGGAAAAGCCTCAACCCCGGCGTCTCTATAATCGCGGGCGGTGCAATCTTTGGTTTGCACCCGGAGTTCGGCCCTCAAATCCCCGCCGATGCCATCATCACCGATGGCCCAGCTGCACCGGCCCTGGCTGAAAAATTGCTGGCCGACAGACTCGCGCGAATTCAGGTTTGAAGCCCGTTCACCTCCATAGTGATTTTGCTAGAACCACGAAAGTCAACCATGTCGCAGGCGTCACAGGCCTATGTCCACAGACCGTTTGACAAGGCAGACCCGTTCCTCGCCGGTCTGGACGCGGACGCCGCTGCGGAGTTGGTGACGGCCTCTGCGGACGTGGTGCTCATCCTGGACAACGACGGCGTGATCCGGGACCTGGCCCTGATGGGCAAGGACATGATGGGTCTGGGCTGCCACGAATGGATCGGCAAGCCCTGGTCGCAAACAGTCACGGTCGAGAGCAAGCCCAAGATCGAAGACCTGCTGGGCCACAACGACAAGGCCGGCGCCGACAACGTCCGCTGGCGCCATGTGAACCACCCCATGAGCGACCGGGCAGATCTGCCTTTGTCGTACTCGGTGGTGCAGGTGCATCGCAAAACCCAAGGCAAGGCCGACGAGGTCTCGCACAGCGTGGCGTTTGGTCGCGACCTGCGCGGCCAGGTGGCGCTGCAGCAGCGTCTGGTCACGGCCCAGCAGTCCATGGAACGCGACTACTGGCGCCTGCGCCAGGTCGAAACACGCTACCGGCTGCTGTTCCAGATGGCCTCGGAGCCGGTGCTCATCCTTGAAGGCTCGATCGACAAGCTCGAAGAAGCCAACCCGGCCGCCCACGAGCTGTTTGGCGAGCCGTCCCGCCTGCCCGGCTGGACCCTGCTCAGCAGCCTGGATGAAGCCAGCCAGACGGCGGTGCGCGAAATGCTGGACCGCCTGCGCGCCAGCGGCCGCGCCGACCCTTGCACGATCCGTCTGGTCGACTCCAACCAGGACATGGTCGTGGCGGCCTCGCAGTTCCGGCAGGAGAACACCCTGCACTTCCTGCTGCGCTTCACGCGCCCCATGGGCATGGCCGCACCAAGTCTGTCGGCCAGCAAGCGCCAGCTGCTGCAGGTGATGGAAAGCGCGCCCGACGCGCTGGTGGTCACCGATCTGGACGGCCGCATCCTGAGTGCCAACCGCGCCTTTCTCGAACTCGGCCAGCTCGGCAGTGAAGACCAGGCGCGTGGCGAGGTGCTTGAAAAATGGCTGGGCCGCACCGGCGTGGATTTCCGGGTGCTGCTCACCAACCTGCGCCAGCACGGCAGCGTGCGCCTGTTTGCCACGCAGCTGCGCGGCGAATACGGCTCCACCTCCGAGGTGGAAATCTCGGCCGTGGCGGTGAACGCGGGTTCACAACGTTGCCTGGGTTTCACCATCCGCGACGTGGGCCGGCGCCTGGGCACCGAGACCCGCGCCAGCAAAGAGCTGCCGCGCTCGGCCAGCCAGATGACCGAGCTGGTGGGCCGCCTCCCGCTCAAGGACATCGTGCGCGAGACCACCGACCTGATCGAACAGCTCTGCATCGAGGCCGCGCTCGAGCTCACCGGCGACAACCGCGCTTCGGCTGCCGAGATGCTGGGCCTCTCCCGCCAGAGCCTCTACATCAAGCTGCGCCGCTTCGGCATCCTCGAAGGCGTGAGCGAAGACACGCATTGAGGGGTTCACCCCCCGCGCCGCTTTGCGGCTCCCCCCTCTCTCGCCTTCGGCGGGAGGGGGGCGGCAGCTGGGACCGGCGGAGCCGGATCCGCGCTGCCCCTGGGTGAAAACCAGCCTCTTCTCCGGCTGGTTTTTTTTTGGCGGTACGGCTGCGCCGCCGCCCCCTTCATCCGGGGTTTCCCTCGGTTTACACCTTGAGTGTCATTTTTCTTTGACACTTGTTGATGGGAGAGGTACAACCTTTTCCATGCAACTCCCCGCCCTCTCGGCTGTCACGGAACTGTTCAAACCGATCACCTGGTTTCCGCCCATGTGGGCGTTTGCCTGCGGGGTGGTGGCCTCGGGGGTGTCGATGGACGGGCGCTGGTTGCTGGCGGTGGTGGGGGTGGCGTTGGCCGGGCCGCTGGTGTGCGCGACGAGTCAGGCGGTGAACGACTGGTACGACCGCCATGTGGACGCCATCAACGAACCGCAACGGCCCATTCCCTCCGGACGCATCCCGGGCCACTGGGGTCTGTACCTTGCGATTCTGTGGACAGTGGTGTCGCTGGCCGTGGCGACCTTGCTGGGACCATGGGGCTTTGGCGCCGCTGCGCTGGGCCTGCTGCTGGCCTGGGCCTACAGTGCGCCACCCGTGCGTCTGAAGGAAAACGGCTGGTGGGGCAACGCAGCCTGCGGCATCAGCTACGAAGGCATTGCCTGGATCACCGGTGCGGCCGTGATGGCCGGCGGTGCCATGCCCGGCGGTGAATCGCTGGTGCTGGCCGCGCTCTACAGCGCCGGCACGCACGGCATCATGACACTCAACGATTTCAAGGCCGTGGCTGGCGACCGTCAGATGGGCGTGCGCTCGCTGCCGGTGCAGCTGGGCGTGCAGGGCGCCGCACGCGTGGCCTGCTGGCTCATGGCGGTACCGCAGGTGGTGGTGATTGCGCTGCTGCTGGGTTGGGGCCAGCCGTGGCACGCGGCCGGTGTGGCCGGTCTGCTGGCGGCCCAGACGGTGCTGATGCGACGCTTTCTCGCCGATCCGACACCGCGCGCGCTCTGGTACAGCGGTTTCGGCGTGCCGCTGTTCGTGTCCGGAATGATGGTCAGCGCCTTTGCGCTGCGGTCGATGACAGGAGCGGGCGCATGACACCGTTTGGCTGGGGCAGCATCGCGCGCCTCGGCCTGGTGCAGATGGCGCTGGGTGCCATCGTCGTGCTCACCACCTCCACGCTCAACCGCGTGATGGTCGTGGAGCTGGCCCTGCCCGCGCTGCTGCCGGGCATGCTGGTCGCCCTGCACTACCTCGTTCAGATCGCGCGCCCGCGCATGGGCCACGGCTCCGACGTGGGTGGGCGCCGCACGCCCTGGATCGTGGGCGGCATGGCGGTGCTGGGTGCGGGCGGCGTGGTCGCGGCGTTGGGCACGGTGTGGATGGCCACCGACCGCACGGCAGGCATTGCCCTCGCTGTGTCCGGCTTTGCACTCGTGGGGCTGGGCGTGAGCGCCAGCGGGACGTCGCTGCTGGTGATGCTGGCCAAACGCGTGCCCGCCACACGGCGTGCGGGTGCGGCCACGCTGGTCTGGATGATGATGATCGCGGGCTTCGCGCTCACCGCGGGTCTGGCCGGCCACTTGCTGGAGCCCTACTCGCCCGAGCGCCTGCTGGCCGTGACGGCCGGTGTGTCGCTTGTCGCCTTCGGGCTCGCCGTGGTGGCCCTGCGCGGGCTCGAAGGTGCACATGCCCGCTACGAGCGGCCCGCAGGTGATGCACCCCACTTCAAACAGGCCTTGGCCCAGGTCTGGAGCGAACCGGTGGCCCGCCGCTTCACCATCTTCGTGTTCGTTTCCATGCTGGCCTACAGCGCGCAAGACCTGATCCTGGAGCCCTTTGCCGGCACGGTCTTCGGCTACACGCCGGGCGCGTCCACCCAGCTTTCGGGCGTGCAACACGGCGGCGTGCTGGCCGGCATGTTGCTGGTGGCGTTCTCGGGCGCGCTGGCCGCGCGGTTTCCCGCGCACCCGCTGCTCGGCCGCATCGGGTCTCTGCGCGGCTGGACGATTGGCGGCTGCGTCGCGTCGGCGCTGGCCTTGTTCGGACTCACGCTGGCGGGCCTGCAGGGCGAAGGTGCGCCACTCAAGGCCACCGTGTTTGCGCTGGGCCTGGCCAACGGCGCGTTTTCCATCGGCGCCATCGGTTCCATGATGCGGCTCGCGAGCGAGGGCCGGCAGGCGCGCGAAGGGGTTCGCATGGGTCTGTGGGGCGCGGCGCAAGCTGTGGCGTTCGGCATCGGTGGCCTGGTCGGCACCGGTGCGAGCGACCTGGCCCGCTGGCTCATCGCCACACCCGGGTCGGCCTATGCGGCTGTGTTCGCCCTCGAAGGTTTGCTGTTCCTGCTCTCGGCGGCTCTCGCCTGGCGCATCTCGGCACCGGCGGCCAAAGCCCCATCCCGCCTCTCCCCGTTTTCCAAAGCTGGTGACGTCTTTGCCGCCGGCCCCAACCCCAGGCAACTGTCATGAACACAGACGAAACCTTCGACGTGGTGGTGATCGGTGGCGGCCCCGCCGGTGCCACGGCGGCGCACGAGCTGGC
Source organism: Hydrogenophaga sp. RAC07 (assembly GCF_001713375.1). NCBI lineage: Bacteria > Pseudomonadati > Pseudomonadota > Betaproteobacteria > Burkholderiales > Comamonadaceae > Hydrogenophaga > Hydrogenophaga sp. RAC07. Next base: position 1,355,357 of record NZ_CP016449.1, on the reverse strand, counting down.
CCGCCAGGGCCGCTCGGTGCTGCTGCTCGACCGGGCCGGCCGCATCAAGCCGTGTGGAGGCGCGATCCCGCCGCGCCTGATCAAGGATTTCGCGATCCCGGACGAGTTGCTGGTGGCCAAGGCGCAGTGCGCGCGCATGATCGCGCCCTCCAACAAACACGTCGACATCCCGATCGACAACGGCTTTGTGGGCATGGTCAACCGCGAGTCGTTCGACGAGTGGCTGCGGGCACGCGCCGCCACCGCCGGTGCGGTGCGGCGCACCGGCGTGTTTGAAAAACTCAGCCGCGATGCCGACGGCACCAGCGTTGTTCACTACAGCGCGCGCGAGCGCCACCAGCGTGGCGAGGGCACACCGGCACAGGTGCGCGCCAGTGTGATCGTGGGTGCTGACGGCGCGAAGTCGCAGGTGGCGCGCCAGGGCGCCGTGCCCGGCGTGGAGGACACGCAGTACGTGTTCGCGTACCACGAGATCGTGCGCGCGCCCGCACAGGAAGCGCAGCCTGCGGATTACGACGGCACGCGTTGCGACGTGTACTACCAGGGCCGCTTTTCACCCGACTTCTACGGCTGGGTGTTCCCGCACGGTGACACCATGAGCATCGGCACCGGCAGCGCCGACAAGGGCTTTTCGTTGCGTGGCTCGGTGCAGAAGATGCGCGAAGCCAGTGGCCTGGCCGGCTGCGAGACGCTGCGCCGCGAGGGTGCGCCGCTGCCCATGAAGCCGCTGAAACGCTGGGACAACGGCCGCGACGTGGTGCTGGCCGGCGATGCTGCGGGAGTGGTGGCGCCGGCCTCGGGCGAAGGCATCTACTACGCCATGCTCGGCGGCGAACTCGCCGCGCAGGCGGCCCACGAGTTGCTGGCCACGGGCGATGTGCGCGCGCTCAGGCTGGCACGCAAGCGCTTCATGAAGCTGCACGGCACCGTGTTCACGGTGCTCGGCATCATGCAGTGGTTCTGGTACGTCAACGAGAAGCGTCGCGAGCGCTTCGTGAAGATCTGCGAGGACCGCGACGTGCAGCAGCTCACCTTCGAGTCCTACATGAACAAGCAGCTCACGCGCAAGAAGCCCATGGCACACGTGCGCATCTTCCTCAAAGACGTGAGCCACCTGCTGGGCTTTGCGCGGGTGTGAACGATTTCTGGCAGATCCGCTGGCTGCTGGACGCGGTGATCGTCTTCACCGTGCTGGAAGGGGTCGGGCTCTGGATGTACCACCGCCTCACGGGCCAAGGGCTGGCCCAGGATGACTACGCCTTGAACATGCTCTCGGGCCTGTGCCTGATGCTGGCCGTTCGCGCCGCGCTCGGCGGGCTGCCATGGCCCTGGGTCGCGGTGTGCCTGAGCGCATCAGGCCTGGCACACGGCTGGGACATCACGAGGCGCTGGCGGCAACGCCAGCCCTCTTTCAAGTAGGGCGCTGGCAGCGCCAGCGCTCCACAACCACGGGTGTCAGCCGGCTTTCTTGACGTAGGCGCTGCACCAGCCTTTGCCGGCCACCAGCTTGCCGGGGAAGATCGCGCAAGGGCCTGCCGGGTCGGCGGGCTTGCCTGCGTAGACCTGACAGTTGCTGCACATCTGTGCAGCGGCGTGTTTGGGAAACTTCTTGGCATCGACCTTGGTGGTGTCGGCCACATAACCCAGGGCTGCGGCCTGGGGATCCTTCTCGTTGACCATGGCGGCTTGCGCCTGGGCCGCCGAAGCCGCCATGAGCGCGGTACCGCTGGCAGCGACTTGAAGCATGAAGACACGACGATTGGAACCGTTCATTTGTCACCTCGTGGGGATTGCAGGATTGCCGAAGCATCCTACGTCGCGCCGTCTTAAGCCGGGCTGACAAACCCAAGCGCTTGAGTGCGGCAATGGACTATTGCGGCGCCGGGGTTTTCGGGCCAAAGGCCAAGGGATGCATGGCATGGACACCCGTGTGGCTGCGCGAAGCAAGGGGTACGTACACTTGTGGGAAAAACGCGCCCATGACCCCACAAGACTACGTCCAGCAAAAAGCCGCGGCCTCGGGCAGCAGCTTCTACTACGCCTTTCTGTTCCTGCCCGCCGAGCGCCGCGCCGCCATCACCGCCTTTTATGCGTTCTGCCGCGAGGTGGACGATGTGGTCGACGAGGTGAGTGACCCGGCTGTGGCCCAGACCAAGCTGGCCTGGTGGCGTCGCGAGGTGGCGCAATCGTTTGCCGGCTCGCCCACCCACCCGGTGATGCGCGCCCTCATGCCGCTGAGCACCGCCTACGCCATTGAAGCCCGGCACCTGAACGCCGTGATCGACGGCTGCCAGATGGACCTGGAGCAGAACCGTTACCTCGACTTCGCCAACCTGCAGCGCTACTGCCATCTGGTGGCCGGCGTGGTGGGCGAGGTGGCCGCCAACATCTTCGGCCAGACCCAGTTGCAGACCACCGCCTACGCCCACCGGCTGGGCCTGGCCTTCCAGCTCACCAACATCGTGCGCGACGTGGGCGAAGATGCGGCACGCGGTCGCATCTACCTGCCGGTCAACGAGCTGCAGAGCTTCAACGTGAAGGCGCACGAACTGCTGCAACGAGGCGCTGCACCCGGCACCGACGAGGCCGATTTCAAGCGCCGCTTCACCGCCCTCATGCAGTTCCAGTGCACGCGCGCGCTGCAGACCTACGACGACGCCCTGGCCCTTTTGCCCGCAGCCGACCGCAGTGCGCAGAAGCCCGGCTTGATGATGGCCAGCATTTACCGCACCCTGCTGCAGGAGATCGCTGCCGACCCGCTGCTGGTGCTGACGCAGCGCGTGAGCCTCACGCCGCTGCGCAAGTTCTGGCTGGCCTGGAAAGTGCAAGCCCTCGGAAGACTATGAGGATGGCCCCCACGCTCCACCGCTGGAGCGGGTCGCTGCCCCCCGAGGGGGCTGACCCGCCTTGGGGCGGCCCGGCGGCGAGGCCGTCGCCCCCACGCTCCCCCGCTTCGCGTGGTCCACTGCCCCCCGAGGGGGCTTACCCGCCTTGGGGCGGCCCGGCGGCGAGGCCGTCGCCCCCACGCTCCCCCGCTTCGCGTGGTCCACTGCCCCCCGAGGGGGCTGACCCGCCTTGGGGCTGCCCGGCGGCGGGGCTGGCATGAAGCTCGCCGTCGTCGGCGCAGGTTGGGCCGGCATGGCCGCGGCGGTGGAGGCTGCGGGTCTGGGCATGGACGTCACGGTGTTTGAAGCCACACGCGCCCTCGGCGGCCGTGCCCGCGCGCTGGGCACCGAAATGCCCGACGGCACACCCATCACGCTGGACAACGGCCAGCACATCCTGATCGGCGCGTACAGCGAGACCCTGGCCCTGATGCAACGCGTGGGGCTGGACCTGCCGCAGGCGCTGATGGCGCTGCCGCTCTCGCTGCCCTACCCCGACGGCACGGGCCTGCAAACACCCACCTGGGCCGCGCGCTGGCCGGCACCGCTCGATGCGCTGGCGGCGATCGCCACCGCGCGCGGCTGGACCTGGGGCGAGCGCCTGGCGCTGATCCGTGCATCGTTGGGCTGGCAGATGGCAGGCTTTCTCTGCGAGCCCACCGCCACGGTGGAACAGCTCTGCGAAAACCTGCCCGACCGGGTGGTGCAGGAGCTGATCGAACCCCTGTGTGTATCGGCACTCAACCTGCCTTCGTCGCACGCGAGCGCCAGCGTGTTCCTGCGGGTCATGCAGGACGCCTTGTTCGGTCGTGGCGCAGCGGGCTTCGGCGCCTCCAACCTGCTGTTGCCGCGCACCGATCTCGGCAGCCTGTTTCCATCGGCCGCCGCGCTGTGGCTGCAGCGGCACCATGGGAGTTCCAGCCGCATTCACATGGGCGCCCGCATCACAGGCCTGCTGAACCACGCAGGTCGGTGGCGCCTGACGGGTGAAGGTGTGGACGAGGCCTTCGACTGCGTGGTCTGGGCCACGCCCGCCAGCGTGGCCGCGCAGACCCTGCTGGCCCACGCAGACGACAACGAGACCCTCGCCAGCTGGGCGCTGTCGGCCCATGCCCTGCACTTCACCGCCATCACCACGGTTTACGCGTTTGCACCCGGCGCGCGGCTGTCTGCGCCCATGCTGGCTCTGCGCGCCGAGCCCGATGCGCACGCCGCCCCCGCGCAGTTCGTGTTCGACCGCGGGCAACTCAACCCCGACGACACCGGCGTGCTGGCCTTCGTGGTGAGCGCGAGCAGCGGCGAGCGCGACGAGCTGCAGGCGCGTGTGCTGCAACAAGGTGAGCGCCAGCTGGGCCTGAGCCTGCAGCCCCTGATCACCGTGGTGGAGAAACGCGCCACCTTCGCCTGCACGCCCGGCCTGGAGCGCCCCGGCGCGTTGATGGCGCCCGGACTGTTCGCCGCAGGCGACTATGTGCAAGGGCCCTACCCCGCCACGCTCGAAGCGTCGGTGCGCAGCGGCCTGGCCGCGGCGCGGCTGGCCAACGAATGAGCCGACGAGCGCACGTCAAGGGAACCTCTGCAGACACATGCGTTCCCACGGATGTAACTTTTTTCAACCCACCACCAAGGACCCCCGCAGGATGAACCTGACCAGCCCCACCCGAACACTGTTGCTCACCACCTCGCTGTGTCTCGCGACACTTTTCAACACGGCAGCCAACGCGCAGAGCATGGTGAGCGTCAAGGGCAGCACGCTCAACATGCGCGAAGGCCCGGGCACGCACACGGCGGTGTTGTGGGAACTGAAGCGGGGTTATCCGCTGCAGATCACCGGGCGCAAGGGCAGCTGGGTCCGGGTGCGCGACTTCGAAGGCGACACCGGTTGGGTCGCGCGTTCGCTCACCGGCAACACGCCGCACCATGTGGTCAAGTCCAAGGTGGCCAACCTGCGCGCCGGACCGGGCACGCAGCACCGCATCGTGGGACGCCTTGAATACGGGGAGCTCCTGCGCACCCGCGAGAAGCGCGCCGACTGGGTGCGCGTGGAGCGCAGCGAAGGCGTGAGCGGCTGGATCGCGAAGCGCTTGCTCTGGGGTTTCTGAAAGCCGACGTTCAGTCGAACTCGCGCACCTGAAGATAGGCTGGTCGCGCCATGCAGCGCAGGATCCAGTCGTGCGTGAGCGGGTGGTCGGCCATCAGCACCTGCGAGGGGCGCGCCCAGTTGAGCACGCTGGCCGCACAGACGTCGGCCACGGTGAACCGAGAGGCCGCGAGAAAGGCCTGGCCCGCGTCCTTCTGCCGTTGCAGGTGCTGCTCGACCACGCGCAGCGGCACCACCAGACGGCGCTCTGCGGCCTCGGCGAGTTCCGGTTTGCGCCGCTCCTCGGGCATCGCCAGGCGGTGCATCAGCACGGTCAGCGCGTCGGCCTCGGCTTCCGTCACGGCCCAGAAGCTCCAGCGCAAGGCCTCGGCGTCTTCGCGCGGCGTGGCCGGTGTGATGCTCACCCCGTCGGCCACCCCGTGGTGGCGCGCGATGTAGAGCGCACAAGCCATGCTCTCCCACAGCACCACATCTCCCTCGGGCCGCGCATCGACGATGGCCGGCACATGGCCATTGGGGTTGATGGCCAGAAACGCCGGCGTGCGCGTGCCGCCGCCCCGGTAGTCCAGCTTCTCGTGCCGGAAGTCGAGGCCGAGTTCGGTGGCGGCCCACAAGGGGCGCACCGCGCGGGACGCAGGGATGCCGTAGATCGTGAGGCTCATGCTGAACGAGGTGGGGAAAGAAACATCAGCCGATCTGACGGCACAGGTCCATCAGGTCGGCCACGGTGGCGTGCGGCTGCAGCGGTGCGTGTTCCCAGGCCATTCCGGTGCGGTTGACCCAGGCCACCTGCATGCCGGCACGCAGCGCACCCACCACGTCGAGCACCGCGTCATCACCGATGTGCAGCACCTCGGTGGCTTCCACACCCGCGGCATCGGCCGCGGCGTGGAAGATGCGCGGGTCGGGCTTGCCCACACCGAACTCGCGCGCGTTGAAGGCCGCGTGAAAGTGGTGCCCCAGGCCCACGCGGTGCACGTCGGCGTTGCCGTTGGACACCGCCACCACCGGAAATCGCGTGCTCAACCATTCCAGCGCCGGCATGGCGTCTTCAAACAGCTGCACGCGTTGGCGCTCGTCAAAGAACACATCGAACGCCGGCTCGGCCAGCGCGGGATCGTCGCCCGCGCGGTGCAATACATACCGGATCGACTCGCGCCGCAAGGCACTGAGGTCGTACGCAAGATCGGGTCGCAGCGTCTGCAGGTGGTTGCGCGCTTCGCGCAGGGCGCCGGGCGTGGCATAGAGCCGGGCGGTGGCGGGAGCGTGTTGCGCGAGCCAGTTGGCCAGCATGGCCTCGGCGCGCTCGATGGTGGGCCAGATGGGCCAGAGCGTGTCATCGAGATCGATGCTGATGGCGCGGATGCGGCTGGGGTCCAGCACAACAGGTGCCGGGAGGTCTGTACTCATGGGGGTTTTCATGCTTGCGAGAGAATAGCGCATGCCCTTCAACACCGAACCGCCCTACAAACACGGCCAAGCCGCTCGCACCGCAGTTCTGCTGTGCAACCTGGGCACCCCCGACGAACCCACCGCCCCCGCTCTGCGCCGCTACCTCGCCGAGTTCCTGGGCGACCAGCGCGTGGTGGAGATCCCGCGCTTCGTCTGGATGTTGATCCTGCACGGCATCATCCTGCGCGTGCGGCCCAAAAAATCAGCGGCCAAGTACGCCGGCATCTGGATGCCCGAGGGCTCACCGCTGAAGGTGTGGACCGAACGCCAGGCCACGCTGCTGCGCGGCTACCTGGGCGAACGCGGTCACCAGGTCACGGTGCGTTACGCCATGCGTTACGGCAACCCGTCGATTGCCTCGGTGATGGACGAACTCAGGGCCGAGGGCGTGACCCGCGTGCTGGTGTTGCCGGCCTACCCTCAGTACAGCGCCACCACCACGGCGAGTGTGGTCGACGGCGTGATGAACTGGGCGGCCAAGGTGCGCAACCTGCCCGAGCTGCGCTTCATCAACCGTTACCACGACCACCCGGGCTACATCCACGCGCTGGCCAAGACCATCCGCGCGCACTGGATGGCGCACGGCCAGAGTGAACAACTGGTGATGAGCTTTCACGGCGTGCCCGAGCGCACCCTGCAACTGGGCGACCCCTACCACTGCGAATGCCACAAGACCGCACGCCTGCTGGCCGAACAGCTGGGCCTGCCCAAGGACCGCTACAAGGTCACCTTCCAGTCGCGCTTCGGCAAGGCCAAGTGGCTGGAGCCCTACACCGAGCCCACGCTGATCGACCTCGCTGGCAAGGGTTTGAAAAGCGTTGACGTGGTCTGCCCCGGCTTCACCAGCGACTGCCTGGAAACCCTGGAAGAGATCAACATGGAAGCGCGTGAAGCGTTTCTGCACGCCGGCGGCAGCAGCTTCCAGTACATCCCCTGCCTCAACGACCAGCCCGAGTGGATCCGCGCGCTCAGCGACGTGGCCGAGCAGCACCTGCAAGGCTGGGCCACCAAGAGCGCCGACAACCCGATGGAGCTGCAGGCCAGCCGCGAACGGGCGCTGGCAATCGGCGCGAAGGACTGAGCCCTGTCAGCGGCCAGACCCGTCGTTTGACGGAGACGGGCCCGGAACCTGGAATTCGTCGGGTGGCACCCTGATCGGGGCGCGTGCAGTCAACTACCTGACGCGCCCGCCCAGTGGTGTCCAGCGCAGCACCTTGCTCAGGCCATCGCGGCCACTGGCCGCCCGGCCCACCAGGGCCGTGCCCGCCAACATGCCGAGCGAGCGAACCGCAAACGACGGACTCTTGCGCGTGAGCGCCCAGGCAGCGAGCCCTGCGCCCAGCACCAGCCAGTGTTCGCCGGGGATACCGTCGCGGGCGTCATCCATGGCCTTGAGATGCTCAATGGAGGATGGTTGGGAATGATCGACGTCGCTGCGGCTGGTCATGGGCATGGTGCTTCTCCGTGGGTGCATGAAGCAGCAACACTATCGGATTGCGAAGAACGACGCTGTTCGCAAACGCACGCTTTGCGTCGCACCCTCCAGCGGGAGCGACCTCAGTGGCCCGCCAGAAACCGCTGCACCAGCTCGAACTGCTCGGGCACGTTGAGCGCCGGCGCATGCCCGCATCCGGCGATGGTCACCACCAGCGCGCGCGGCCCGCGGTCGCGCATGGCCTCTGCCGTGTCGGCCAGCAGCAGATCCGAGTCGGCGCCGCGCAGGCACAACACCGGCACGTCGATGCGCTCGAAGGTCGGCCACAGTTCGTAGTCGGCTGGGTGGTGCGTGAACTGCTGGACCATCGCCGGGTCGTAGTGCGGCGTCACGCGGCCGTCGGGCAGGCGGCGGGTGGAACTCTCGGTGAGCAGCGTCCACTGCGCATCGCTCAAATATCCATAGGGCTTGTAGATGGTGCGGAAGTACTGCTGCAGCTCACCCACGGTGTCGAAGGCGGCCGGGTTGCCGGCGTAGCTGCGGATGCGCGCAATCGCCGCGTCCGCCGTCTTGGGGCCGATGTCGTTGAGCACCAGCCGTTCAATGCGTCCGCGCAGCGCGCCGGCCGCGCACACCATGCCGATGGCGCCGCCCATGGAGGTGCCGACCCAGTGGAAGCGCTGCAGGCCGAGCTGGTCCACCAGTGCGGTGGCAATGCGGCTGTAGAAGTCGAGGCAGTACTCGGTCTCGGGCTTCGGGCTCCACTGGCTGAGACCGCGGCCGATGGTGTCGGGGCAGATGACACGCCAGCCTTGTGCGCTCAGGTGCGCGGCCAGCGGGTCCATGTCGCGCCCGGTGCGGGCCAGGCCGTGCCATGCGACCACCACGGGGCCAGCTGCGATTTCGGGTTGCCAGTCCATGAAGTGGATCTCGCGGCCTTCGCACACGAGGTAACGCGAGCGCGGCACCACGGCGGCTTGCGGTTTCATTTCAGTCCCTTCAAGCGCACCAACGCCGCGCGCTCCCTGAGCTTGCCCACCACGCCGGTGGGAAAGTAGTAGACCGAGAGCACGAACAGCACGCCCAGCCAGAGCAGCCAGCGGTCGGGCGTGAGCAGCGCGGGCAGCAACGGGATGCCTTCGGTGGCGGTGCCGGCCACGCGCAGCAGGTCCTGCAGGTAGCTCTGTGCCAGCACAAAGATCACGCTGCCGATGAGTGCACCGTAGAGCGTGCCCATGCCGCCGATCACGACGATGAGCAGGATGTCCAGCATGATCTCGAACGAGAGCGAGGTGTCGGGCCCCTGGTAACGCAGCCAGATCGCGAGCAGGCAGCCGGCGAGCGTGGCGAACGAGGCCGACAGCACGTTGGACAGCGTGCGGTACACCACCGTGCGGTAGCCCAGCGCCTCGGCGCGGAAGTCGTTCTCGCGGATGGCCTGCAGCACACGCCCGAACGGCGAATTCACGATGCGCAGAATGGTCAGGAAGATCGCGGTGACGGCCACAAAGATCAGGTAGTAGGTGATCAGGCGGCCGTTCAGATCGACCTCGCCCAACGGTGTGACCAGCGGCGTCTCCCGCAGCATGAAGCCGGGCGAGAGCAGCTCGGGCACGCGGAAGCTCAGGCCGTCTTCGCCGCCGGTGAAGTCGGAGAGTTGCGAGGCCAGCGTGAGGAAAGCCGAGGCCACGGCCAGCGTGATCATGGCGAAGAAGATCGCCTTCACGCGCAACGAGAACAGGCCGATGAGCAGCGACAGCAGCAGCGAGATCAGCAGCGCGCAGAACACCCCCACGGCCAGCGCACCCCAACCCGCCTGCTCGGCCGAGTTCAGCGAGATCGCCACGCCATAGGCGCCGATGCCGAAGAACATGGTGTGGGCAAAACTCACGATGCCGGTGTAGCCCAGCAGCAAATCAAAGCTGGCCACCAGCGCCACGAAGATCAGCACCTTGGCCGCCACGTTGAGCGCCTTCACGCCGGGGAACAGGAAAGGCGCGAACAGCAGGCCGAGGAACAGGACCACCAGCAAGGCGGTGAGCCAGCGGCTGCGCGGCAGGTCGTTGGAAAGGAGTCGGGACATCATGTTCGGCTCCTCAGCGATTGGTCACGGGGTACACACCCTGCGGCCGCCACAACAGGATGGCCACCATCAGCGCGATGTTGGAAAACAGCGCGACCTTGGGCGCCAGGAAACCGGTGTAGTTCGCCATCAGGCCCACCAGCAGCGCGCCGATGAGCGCACCCGTGGTGGAGCCCAGGCCGCCGATGATGATGACGATGAAGATCAACACGTTGACCTGCGCGCCCATCTGCGGCAACACGGTCTGCTGGTACAGGCCCCACATCACGCCGCCCAGGCCGGCCAGCGCACTGCCCACCACGAACACGCCGATGAAGAGCTGGCGGATCCGGTAGCCGAGCGACTCGACCATCTCGCGGTCCTGCACGCCGGCGCGCACCAGCAGGCCGACCTTGGTGCGGTTGAGCGTCCACACCATGGCCGCGAACACGGCCGCGCCCACCAGCACCGCGAGCAGGCGGTACTTCTCCACCGCGGCGTCGCCAAAGATGAAGGAGCCTCTCAAACTCTCCGGCAGCGGCAGCGCGATCTGCCCCGGGCCCCAGATGACCTTGATCATCTCTTCGCCAATGATCATGCCGCCCATGGTGATGAGGATCTGCTTGAGGTGCATGCCGTACACCGGGCGGATGATGAGGCGCTCGAACACCCAGCCCAGCGCTCCGGCCACCGCCATGGCCACCAGCATGGCCGGCAGCAAGGCCATGAGGTTGAGCCAGAGGCTGTCGGCCTGGGTGTAGCTGGTCATGCTGGCCAGCACCGTGGTGGCCACGAAGGCACCGAGTGCGATGAACACGCCGTGGCCGAAGTTCAGCACGTCCATGAGGCCAAACACCAGCGTGAGGCCCGAGGCGATGATGAAGATGATCATGCCCATGGCCAGCCCGGCCACGGTGAGCGTGATCCAGGTGGAACCGCTGCCCACGGCGGGCAAGGCGATGAGCGCGAGCGCGGGCACGAGCGCGAGCGGCTTCCAGTCGAAGTCGGCTTTGAGGAGTGTCATTGGTGTGATCCCAAAGAGAGACCGAGCAATCGGGACTGCATGGCTTCATCGGCGGCCAGTTCGGCCATCGAGCCGCTGTGCACCACACGGCCGTCGTCCATCACGGCCACGGAGTCGCCGAGCTGGCGCGCGAAGTTGAAGTTCTGCTCGACCAGCAGGATGGTGGTCTGGGCGGCCTTGAGTTCGCGGAAGGCCGCGATCATGTTCTGGATGATCGCGGGCGCCAGGCCCTTGCTGGGCTCGTCGATCAGCAACAACTTGCGCGGCTCGACGATAGCGCGCGAGACCGCCAGCATCTGCTTCTGCCCGCCGCTCAGCTTGCCGGCGGGGTGCAGCCAGAACTTCTTGATGGCGGGGAACAGGCCGAAGATCCATTCGAGCCGTGTGGTGTCGATGTCGTCGAGCGTGCGCGCGCCGCGCGCGGCGAGCAGCATGTTCTCGCGCACCGAGAGGTCGGAGAAGATGCCCATGCTCTCGGGCACGTAGGCCACGCCGCTTTGTACGGTGTCGGGTGTGGGCTGCTTCGTGATGTCCACCCCATCCAGCGTCACCGTGCCCTGGCTCGCGTGCCACAGGCCCATGATGGTGCGCAGCGTGGTCGTCTTGCCCGCGCCGTTGCGGCCGAGCAGCATGGTGAGCTGGTTGGCCGGCACCACGAGGTCCACGCCGTGGAGGATGTGGTACGCGCCGATGTGGGTGTGGACGCCACTCAAAGTCAAGAGGTTGCTCATGCAGCCTCCTCTTCGGTCGGGTTGATGCCGAGGTAGGCCTGCTGCACCACGGGTGACGCAATGACTTCGGCGGGGTCGCCGTCGGCCACCAGTTCGCCGTTGTGCAGCACGATGATGCGGTCCGAGAGTTCGCGCACCACATCCATCTTGTGTTCGACCAGCAGGATGGTCTTGGTCTTGTCGTTCTTGAGCTGGCGAATCAGGTTCAGCACCACCGGCACCTCGTCCACGCTCATGCCGGCGGTGGGTTCGTCGAACATGAACACCAGCGGATCGAGTGCCATGAGGATGGCCACTTCCAGCTTGCGCTGGTCGCCGTGCGGCAGGCTGCTGGCCAGTGCGTCGCGCTTCTCAATCAGTGACACCGTCTCCAGCACTTCGTCGGCGCGCTCCAGCAGGTCACGACGGTCGCTCCAGATGCGCCACAGGTTCAGCCCGGCCTTCGCCTTGGCCTGCACCGCCAGGCGCACGTTTTCCTGCACCGTCAGGTTGGGAAACAGGTTGGTGAGCTGGAAGGCGCGGCCCAGCCCGGCCTGCGCACGCGCCGGCGCACCGAGCGACGAGATGTCGTGGCCACCGAGACGCACGCTGCCCGCGCTGGCCTTGATCTGCCCGGAGATCAGGTTGAAGTAGGTCGTCTTGCCGGCGCCGTTGGGGCCGACGATGGCGGTCAGCGTGCCCGGCGCGAACGCGCAGGAGACAGCACTCACCGCCACGTGCCCGCCGAAGCGGACCGTGAGGTCTTGGGTTTCAAGCATTGAAGGACTCTCCGCATGAGGCAGCGGTGTGCCGTGAGCCGCAAGTGCGGCGAACTTCCAGAAACACCGCGGAACCGGCTCCGCCGGGCCGCAGGTGTTGTCCCCCTTTCAAGGGGGAAGCCGCGTGAGCGGCGCAGGGGGTTCTTACCTCTTGTTCCGGATGGGAATCGCCAAGTCTTCAGGCTTGATCTCCCGCACCAGCTCAGGCACACCCCACGCAAACGCGGGGTCCACCTTGATCTTGAAGTGGTACATGCTCTGCATGGCCTGGTGGTCTTCCTTGCGGAAAGTCATCTTGCCCTTGGGCGTGTCGAAGCTCATGCCCTCCATGGTGCTGATGAGCTTCTCGGTGTTGGTGTCGCCATTGGTCTTCTTGAGCGCCGTCACCACCGCCATCGCCGCCGAAAAACCACCGGCCGTGAAGAAGTCCGGCGGCGCCTTGAACTGCTTGTAGTGCTCGGCCACCATGGCGTCGTTCACCGGGTTCTTCGGGATGCCGAAGTAGTAGTACAGCGCGCCTTCCATACCGGGGAACTGCTTGTAAGCCACCATGGCCGGCAGGATGTTGCCACCCGTGGCGAGCTTGATGCCGTAGCGCTTTTCCAGGTCCATTTCGGCGATCTTGGAAAACGGCGTGGGCGCACCCGACCAGCCCACCGAGATGTACTTGGTGCCCGGCTGGTCCTTGAGCTTGTCGACGATGCGCAGCAGGCCGGCGGTGAAGTCGGTCGTGCCCACGGGCAGGTATTCCTCGTGAACGATCTTGGCCTTCTTCATGAAGTCCTTGGTGGCCTTCACGCCGTCGCGACCAAAGGCGTTGTCGTTGGCGAGCAAGGCCACCACGTTGCCTGGCTGGTCCAGCGCCACGGCGTTGGCGGCGGCGTCCTGGCTGCTGTTGCGCCCGGTGCGGAAGATGTACTTGTTCCACTTGTCGCCGGTGATCGAATCGGCCACGGCGGGCTCGACCAGCAGGATCTTTTTGTATTCCTCGGCCACCGGCAGCATGGCCAGCGCCACGGGCGAGGCGGTCGGGCCAATGGCCAGGTCCACCTTGTCGTCGGCATACGCGGCGGCGAGCAGGCTCTTGCCCACGTCGGGCTTGCCCTGGTCGTCCTTCTCGATCACGACGAGCTTTTTGCCCGCGACCATCATGGTGCCTTGGGTGGCGTAGTTCAGGCCCATCATCAGGCCGGCCTGGGTCTGCTTGGCGTAGGCCTCGAGCGGGCCGGTCTTGCTGTGGATGTGGGCGATGCGGATCTCGCCCTTGTTGGCTTGAGCCATGGCCATCGAGGCACCGAAAGCGGTGGTGCAGGCGAGCGCGATGACCGCCAGGCGGCGGGTGGGGTTGGTCATGTCTTGTCTCCTGGTTTTTGAACGGATCACAGCCTTGGGCCGTGTTCAGACATTGCAGGCTTCGTGCCAGTGCGCACGGCCGTTGATTTCGCTGGGCTTTTTCAGGTCAACCCGATGAACCGCCTGAATTTCAGACGCATCACCCAAGTCCAATTGCCTGAATTTCAGTCGATTGTCTGAACTTCAGACGCCGATCCCATGGTGGCGAGCCGGTCGTACAGGCTGGCGCGCGAGATGCCCAGCAACCTGGCGGCGGCCGTGCGGTTGCCACCCGTGTGCACCAGCGCCTGCGCGATGGCTCGGTGCTCCAGCTCGGCAATCTGCTCGGGCAGCGGGCGCACGGCATCGGTCACAGCGGCGCGCAGCGGCAGGCGCACGGCGGCGGCCGGAGCGAGCGCAGGCAGCCCGGCCTCCTGCAACACCAGGCCCACCTGCGAGCCCGCGATGTGGTGCGTGTCGCTGCGCAGCGCGAGCTGCTCCAGCACATTGCGCAGTTCGCGGATGTTGCCGCGCCAGGGCTGCGCGGCCAGCAGGGCCTGCGCGTCGGCGGACAGCTCCAGCTGCGCGCCACCGCCGCGCGCGGCGATGTCTTCGCACAGCGCTTCGATCAACAGCGCAATGTCGTCCTGCCGCTCACGCAGCGGGGGCACACGGATCGGCAACACGTTGAGCCGGTAGTAGAGGTCTTCGCGAAAGCTGCCGTCGCGCACCATCTGCTGCAGATCGCGCGAGGTGGCGGCCACCACGCGCACGTCAAACGACACCAGCTTGTTCGAGCCCAGCGGCTCGATCTCGCCCTCCTGCAAAGCGCGCAAGAGCTTGACCTGCACCGACATCGGCATGTCACCCAGCTCGTCGAGAAACAGCGTGCCACCGTCGGCCAGTTTGAATTTGCCGTCGCGGCCCTTTTTGTCGGCGCCGGTGTAGGCGCCCGGCGCCACACCGAAGAACTCGGCCTCGAGCAAGGTGTCGGGCACGGCAGCCATGTTCACACTCACAAACGGCCGGCCGGCGCGCGGCGAGGCCGCGTGGATCGCGTGCGCCAGCAGTTCCTTGCCGGTACCGGTCTCGCCCAGCAGCAACACCGGGCTGGCGGACTGCGCGGCGCGCCGCGCCTGGCGTTTCACCTCGAGTGCGGCGGCGCTGCTGCCCACGAAGCTGGCAAAGGTGTACTTGGTGCGGCGCTGGCTGGCGAGTTCGCGGCGCGCATCGATCAGGTCCTGCTCCAGGCGTGCGAACTTGGAAATGAGGGGCTGCAGCGTGGTCTCGGGATGGTCGAACAGCACGATGCCGAGCACGCCGATGACTTCGCCCGCGTCGTCGCGCAGCGGAATGCGGCTGACAACAAACGTGCCGGCCTTGTTGGTCAGCAGGTCGATGAGGATGGGTTTGCCGGTGGCCAGCACCTGGTGCATCTGCGTGTTCTGCACGACGCTGGAGACCGGGTGGCCGACAAAGTCTTCTTCGCGCTGGAACCCGAGTGCAGGCAAAAAACGGCGGTACTGGTCGTTGATCCACACCACGCGGGCATTGCGGTCGACCAGCATCATGCCCTCGCTGGCGTTCGCAAACAGGTCGAACATGGACCTGGCGGCCAGTTCAAGAATGCTTTGCGCGTCGCGCGGAAGTCGGTCGTCCCGGATCATGCTGGGATGGTACCCCCGGTGGGTATCGGGTCCATGAGGTGGAACCCCCTGCTTTCTCCGGCCGGCTTTCTCCGGTGGGTCCGGTCATCGGCAAGCAAACATCACTTCAGGCTCGCGGGCGCGGCGTGCGCTGCGCAGCGGCGTAAAGGAGGAGGCGGCGCCAGCCGCCGGGGGACAGCCGCGGAGCAGCGCACGCCGCGTCCGCGAGCCCTCGAGGTGCCACCCTAAACAGCAACCCGCCGCGCCAACAACCGAGGCACCAGCAACACCAACACCACCACCGCCAGCAACGTGGCCGACATCGGACGTTCCAGAAACACCATGAAGCTGCCCTCGCCGATGGACAACGCGTTGCGCATCTGTGCCTCGGCCATCGGGCCCAGGATCAAACCCACGATCACCGGTGCCGTGGGGAAGTCGTAGCGGCGCATCACCACACCCAAGAGACCCAGTCCGTACATCAGGAACAGGTCGAACGAACTCTGGCGCATGCCGTACACGCCCACCGTGGCGAAGATCAGGATGCCGGCGTAGAGCTGCGGGCGCGGGATCTTCAGCAGCTTGACCCAAAGCCCCACCATCGGCAGGTTGAGCACCAGCAGCATCACGTTGCCGATGTAGAGCGATGCGATCAAGGCCCACACCAGCGCCGACGAGGTCTGGAACAGTTGCGGACCGGCGTTGATGCCGTAGTTCTGCAGCGCGCTCAGCAGAATGGCCGCCGTCACCGAGGTGGGAATGCCCAGCGTGAGCAGCGGCACCAGCGTGCCGGTCACGGCAGCGTTGTTCGCCGCCTCGGGGCCGGCCACGCCTTCAATCGCGCCCGTGGTGCCGAACTCGGCCTTGTGCTCGGGGCTGGCCAGCTTGCGCTCGGTGGCGTAACTCAGGAAGGTGGGGATCTCGGTACCGCCGGCCGGGATGGTGCCGAACGGAAAACCGATGGCCGTGCCGCGCAGCCAGGCGGGCCATGAGCGGCGCCATTCGCTGCGCGTCATGTGGGCGCGGGTCATCTTGTTCATCATGGCCGGGCTGCGGCCTTCGTACAGCGCGTTGTAAAGCGCCTCGGCCACGGCAAACAAGCCCACCGCCACCAGCACCACCTCGATGCCGTCCATGAACTCCAGCACACCAGCGGTGTAGCGCACCTGCGCGGTGATCTGGTCGATGCCGATCAGGCCCAGCGCCAGGCCGAAGAACAGCGCGGTGAGGCCGCGCAGCGTGCTCTGGCCCAGCACCGCGCTCACGGTGGTGAAAGCCAGCAGCATCAGGCAAAAATATTCTGGCGGGCCGAGTTGCACCGCGAACTGTGCGAGCACCGGCGCGAACAGCGTGACCAGGACGGTGGCGATGGTGCCGGCCACAAACGAGCCGATGGCCGCGCTGGCCAAGGCCGCGCCGGCACGCCCGCTCTTGGCCATCTTGAAGCCTTCGAGCGCGGTGACCATGGTGCCGGTCTCACCCGGCGTGTTGAGCAGGATCGACGTGGTCGAGCCGCCGTACATGGCGCCGTAGTAGATGCCGGCGAAAAAGATCATCGAAGCCGTGGGTTCAACCTGGCCCGTGATGGGCAACAGCATGGCCACGGTCACGGCCGGGCCCAGGCCAGGCAGCACGCCGATGGCCGTGCCCAGCGCGCAGCCGGCAAACGCCCACAGCAGGTTGATCGGGGTGCCGGCGGTGGCAAAGCCGCCCAGCAATTGGGTGAAGGTGTCCATCATGGTGGTGCAGCCTTGGCGTTCAGATCCAGCCGCCGGCCGTGATGCCCGGCAGGTTCACCGCGAGCAATTTGGTGAAAAGCCAGTACACCGGTGCCGCGATCAGCATGCCGGTGACCGCGTCTTTCGCGGTCTGGCTCAAATTGCCGGCCGGCTTGCCTTCGCTCGCGCGCAGGCCGCGAACCGCGAACACAAAACACAGCGAACAACTCAGGATGAAACCGATGGTGGTGATGAGCGATGCGTTGAGCAACACACCGGCGGACACCCAGGCGAGCGCGCGCCAGTCGCCACGCGCCGCGCCCGAGGGCTCTTCCATCTGGCGGTAACCGCCGGTGAGCACCTCGCGGATCAGCATCACGCCGCACAGGCCGAGCGCCGCGCTGATCACCCAGGGCAAAAAATTGGGGCCGACACCGGCATAGCCCGCGTCGGAAGGAATGTCCATCGCACCCCAGGCCAGCACCGCCGCCACGATGAGGGCGCCGATGCCCAAGGCGAGCTGGCCGGGACGGTGGTTGGCGGGTGCCTGGGGTTCAAAGGAATCCATGTCCATGCTCACAAAAAGTTGGCGGGGCCGCAGCCCTCACCCCTGCCCTCTCCCAGAGGGAGAGGGAGCGAGAGAAGCAACCCCGTCCAGGGACATCGAGGGTCCGGCTCCGCCGGCCCCAGATGCCGTCCCCCTCCCGGCGCCGCAGGCGCGCCAGAGAGGGAGAAGCCGCAAAGCGGCGCAGGGGGTGCTTCCGGGTTCAGACCATGCCGGCGCGGACCATGGTGGCACGCAGCGAGGAAAAGTCCTTGTCCACGAATTCGTCAAACGCCTTGCCGGTCAACAGCGCGGGCGTCCAGTTGTTTTTCTCCAAGGCAGCCGCCCAGGCCTTGCTCTGCGTGGCCTTGACCACCATGGCGGTCAGCGCGTCGCGCTGGGCCTGGGTGATGCCGGGCGCGCCGTAGACGCCGCGCCAGTTGCCGATCTCCACGTCGATGCCCTGCTCTTTCAGCGTGGGCACGTCGATGCCCTTGACGCGCTGCGCCGATGTGACAGCGATCGCGCGCATCTTGCCGCTCTCGATGTACTGCTGGAATTCGCTGAAGCCGCTGCCGCCCACGGTGACGTTGCCGCCCAGGATGGCCGCCACTGCTTCACCGCCGCCACGGAAGGGCACGTAGTTGATCTTGGACGCGGGCACGCCGACCGACTGCGCGATCTGCGCGGCGGCAATGTGCTCGGTGGCGCCGCGCGAACCGCCGCCCCACTTGATGCTGCCCGGGTCCTTCTTGAGCTGCTCGACCACGTCCTTCATGGTCTTGTAGGGTGAGTTGGCCGGCAGCACGAACACGTTGTACTCGGTGGTGAGACGGGCAATGGGCGTGAGCTGGGTGACGGACACCGGTGGCTTGCCGGTGATGATGCCGCCGAGCATGACGGCGCCCATGACCATCAACGCGTTCGGATCGCCTTTGCTGGCATTGAAGAACTGGGCCAGGCCAATGGCGCCAGCCGCACCGCCCTTGTTTTCGAACGTGACCGAAGAGGCCACACCTGCGTCGCGCAGGGCTTCGCCCAGCGCACGGCCGGTGCCGTCCCAGCCGCCCCCGGGGTTGGCGGGGATCATCATCTTGATGTTGGCATTGGCCCAGGCCACGTTGGGCAAGGCGCCGGCGGCGGCCAGGGCGGCCAGGGATTTGAGGAAGGTGTCGCGACGCATGGTGTGTCTCCTGCTGTGTGTGATCTGACGTTGTGATCTTGCGGCTGATCCCTGTCAATCCGCTGTCCCGCGAGCTAGGGAAAACCCTGCATCGCGAGACTGGGGTGATCAGAAGCGGTGGCGCAAGCCGACCTGGATGCCGTTGGAATTCGATCCCGCCACCGGGCTGTTGAAGCCCAGCGCGGAAGCGGTGTCGTTGTCCACCGCAGTGAGGTGCCCGTAGATGGCGGTGCGCTTGGACAGGTTGTGGCTGGCCTGCAGCGTGTAGAGGCGCGCGTCGTCGCTGGCGGCAGCGGCCGAACCGTTCACGTCCTTGGCCTGCGCCGCGCCCACCGACACCGTGGTCTCGCCAAACTTGAACGCCGCGGCCAGACCATAGACCTTGAGCTTCTTCGCGGCCTTGTCTTCCGCGTCGTAATAGGCCGACAGCTTGAAGCTGCCGAAGTCGTAGGCACCCGCCAGCAGCACCGCGTCGCGGCCCTGCTTGCCGGCGAGCACGCCGTCGGCGTCGGTCACCTGCATCAGCGAAATGCCGGCGGTCAGTGGCCCATTGGCGTACAGCGCGTGCGCGCTGACCTGCTTGGCGAAGTCCTTGCTCGGATCGGTGGCGGCACGCCCGTCGCCCAGGCTGTGCTGCAGCTGGAACACGGTGTTGGCCACGATCGGCGAGACGTAGGTGATGGCGCTGTCCACCCGGTTGTAGTCACCGTTGCCGATGATGGGCACCACGCTCAGCACGTCGTAGGTCTTGGTGCCGACGATGCCGGCGATGTCGTCCATGGGCGTGTACTGGCGGCCCAGGCGCACCGTGCCCCAGCCAGCGCCCAGCCCGACGAAACTCTGGCGACCAAAGGCCCGACCGCCCTGCCCCTGCGTGCCCGATTGCGCGTTGATGCCGGACTCCAGCACGAACGTGGCCTTGAGGCCGCCGCCCAGGTCTTCCGTGCCGCGCACACCCCAGCGGGAACCTTGCTGCTGGCCCGACGCCATGCGGGTGATCGAGGTCGCGCCTTTGAGGCGCTCCAGCGCCACGTCAACGACGCCGTACAGGGTCACGGACGACTGGGCAAATGCCAGCCCGCTGAACAGCCCCAGAACGCCCAGGGCGATCGCATTTTTTTTCATATAGATCTCACGAATGGATGGACAACTCCGCAATTTGACTGCCTTGTCCGCTGCGGCAATCGGACAGGCTGCATGCTCGGTTCACAGGCTGTCAGTCCGCTGTCCATCGCATCCGTACAAACCCTGTGGAGCGCTCGGACAGCGAGGAGCCCGTGCCCATAATCGAGGCTCATGAAACTGCTGCTGATCGAAGACAACGCCACCATGCAGACCACCCTGCGGCGCAGCTTCGAGCGGCGCGGTGTGCAGGTGCTCGGTTGCGAGGACGGCGCCCGCGCGCTGGCCCTGTGGCAAGCCAGCCTGCCCGATGCGGTGTTGCTCGACCTGAGCCTGCCCGGCCTGGATGGCCTGGAGGTGCTGAGCCAGGCGCGCGCTGCCGGGCTGAAAACACCCGTGATCATCCTCACCGCGCGCGGCACCGTGGGCGACCGCATCCTGGGCCTGAACACCGGCGCGGACGACTACCTGCCCAAGCCGTTCGACCTCGACGAACTCGAAGCGCGCCTGCGCGCCTTGGTGCGCCGCTCGGGCAGCGCCGACCACGCCGCGGGCAACGCCGGCCGCGGCCCGGTGTGGTGCGGCATGCATGTGGAGAAGGACAGCGGTGCCGTGTACTTCGCCGGCCAGCCCATGGAGCTGGCGCCACGCGAGCTTTCCCTGTTGCAGGCCCTGCTCGGCAAACCCGGACACGCCATCGCCAAGGAACGCCTGTTCGAACTGGTGTTCCCCGGCGAAAGCCAGGTGCAACCCGAAGCGATCGAGGTGGTGGCCTACCGCCTGCGCAAGAAGATCGCCCACACCGGCGCGCAGCTGGTCACGCTGCGTGGTCTGGGGTATCTGCTCAAGGCCGAGACCTGATGGGCGTTTTTGTGTCCGGGGCTGGTTCTGCCCGTTCCCGTGCCCACCGGCCACGCGCCCTCTCGCTGCGACGCACCCTGTTGCTCGGCATCCTGCTGCCGGTGTTCGCCTTTGTGCTGATCAACACGGTGGTGCTGTACCGCCAGGCACTGGCCGCGGCCGACACCGCCTACGACCGCACCCTGCTCGCCACCGCCAAGTCGCTCGGCGAACAGCTGCGTGTCACCGGTGCTGGCAGCGAACTGCGGGTGGAATCCACCGTGCTCTATTCGGCGCTGGAGGCCTTCGAGGCCGACAACCGCAGCCGCATCTTCTACCGCGTGAGCGGCCTGCAGGGTGAACTGGTCTCGGGCTTCGACGACCTGCCGCCGGGGCGCAGCGACATTCCGCAGAAGAACCTGTATGCGGCGCTGGTGAACTTTTACGACGACCAGTACCAGGGCGTGCCTGTGCGCATGGCCGTGTTGCTGCAACCGGTCTCGGGCGTTTACGAACAGGGCATGGCCACCATCCAGGTGGCCGAGACGCTGGAGCTGCGCGAGACGCTGGCGCGCCAGATCCTGATCGACACGCTGTGGCGCCAGGCCGCGCTGGTGCTGGTGATCGCGCTGGTGGTGGTGTTCGTGGTGCAGCGCGCCACGCGCCCGGTGCGCGCGCTCAGCAGCGCGCTGGGTGCACGCAGCGAAAACGACCTGTCGCCCCTGCCCACCGAAGGCGCCCCGCGCGAGCTGCTGCCGTTGCTGGACGCAACCAACCAGCACATGCAGCGCCTCTCGCATCTGCTGGAGCACCAGAAGCGCTTTGTGCGCGACACCTCGCACCAGTTGCGCACGCCGCTAGCCGTTCTCAAGACGCAGGTGCAGTCGGCCCAGCGCGGCGATGTGGAGCCGCGCCAGGCGCTGGATGAAATCGGCCACACGGTGGAGCGCGCCACCGAGCTTGCCAACCAGATGCTGGCGCTGGCCAAGGTGGAGCAACTGCGGCAGGAGAAAAGCACACCGGTGCACGACTGGTCGGCCGTGGTGCGGCTGGTCGCGCTCGACCTCTCTGCGCTCATCGCCGAGCGCTCGCTCGACTTCTCCATCACCACCCAGCCGGCGCCCGTGCGCGCCCACGAATGGGCCCTGCGCGAACTCAGCCGCAACCTGCTGCACAACGCCATCAAGAACACGCCCCCGGGCTCCGCGCTCACCGTGGCGCTGGTGGTGGATCCGCAAACCGCCGCGCTCACCATCAGCGACGAAGGCCCGGGCATCTCGGCCGCGCTGCGCGAGCGGCTGTTCCAGCCCTTCGCCACCGAACACCGCCAGGCCAGCAGCGCGTCGGGCTCCGGACTGGGCCTGGCGATCTGCCGCGAAATCGTGCAATCGCTGGGCGGCGCCATCGATCTCGACAACCGAATCCATTCAGGCCAGGTGCGCGGACTCGACGCCACCGTGCGCCTGCCCCTGGCCCCACCCGACACGCCTGCATGAAACCCGCCCGCACCGAACCCGCTTCCACCAAGGTCCGACTGGACAAATGGCTCTGGGCCGCACGCTTCTACAAGACGCGCGGGTTGAGCAGTGAAGAGATCGACAAGGGTCGCGTGAAGCTCAACGGTCAACTCGCGAAACCGTCGAAAGACGTGAAGACCGGCGACATGCTGGAACTGCGCATCGGCCACGAGGTGCGCACGGTGGTGGTCAAGGGGTTGAGCGGCGTGCGCGCTGCAGCGCCGGTGGCCGCCTTGCTGTTTGAAGAAACAGCCGCCTCGCTGGCACAACGCGCGGCCAACGCCGAGTTGCGACGACTCGCACCCGAGCCTGCACACAGCCAGACCATGGGACGCCCGACCAAGCGGGACCGGCGGGACATCGAGGGGCTGCGCGATGCGCCGCCGCGAGGCGAATGGAACGATCGCTGGAGCGCGTCGCTCGACGATCTGGACTAGCCCTTTCTGAGCCCCAGCCACATCACCGTGGCCACCACCAGCAGGCCTCCAGCCACCTGCACCGCCGCGATCGACTGGCCGAGAATCGCCCAGGCCAGCACCAGCGCGAAGATGGGCTCGATGTTCATGATGGCCGAGTTGCCGACCACGCCCAGCTTGGGCAGCACGGTGAACATGATGGTGAAGGCGGTGCCGTAGAGCAGCGTCAGGCCGAACAATCCCCACCAGCCCACGGGCGCTTGTGGCAAGGCCAGGCCGCCCTGCAAACCACACGCAATGAGCGCCATGACACCCACGATGGTCATGGTGGTGGCGGTGCGCAGACGGCCGTCGAGGTCACCCGTCTCGTGCTGCGTGATCACCAGCGCCAGACCAAAGGTGGCCGCCGCCGTGAGTGCAAATGCCACGCCCACACCGATGCGGGCCCAGTGCCCCGATGCGCCCAGCCCCGACGCCGCGCCGGACACATCAAGCGCCAGCGCCAGCCCAATCAGCATCACCGGCATGGCGCGCAACACGCGGGGCTGCGGGCGCTGGCCGTAGACCACACGCGCCCACAGCGCCGTCCACAGCGGGTAGGTGTTGAAGGCCAGCAAGGCCAGCGCCACCGGCAGCCGCGCCACCGAGGCATAGAGGCACAGGCTCTGCACACCCACCAGCAAGCCGATGGCGGGCAAGGCTTTGCGGTGCCGGGCTTGCAAACTCACCGGCACGCGGTAGACCAGCAGGATCAGGCCCACCACCAAGGCCGTGACGCCGCTGCGAAACGCCACCGCAGTGGCCACGCTCACACCGTTGTCGAACGCCAGCCGGGCCGCCACGTGGTTGGCGCCCATCATGAATGCGATGAGCAAGAGCGTGGCAAAGGCCGATGTGGAGAGGGAAGCGGTGGGGGTGGGGGGTGTGGACATGCCGACATTCTGCAGGGTGCAGGCTGTCAGAGATCCAGCACCAGGCGCGCGCTGCAGGCACGCGAACAGCACGGCAGAAACTGGTCGTTGCCGGCCTTCTCCTCGGGTGTGAGGTAGAGGTCGCGGTGGTCGGGCGTGCCGGCCTTCACACCCGTGAGGCAGGTGCCGCACACACCTTGTTCGCACGACATGGGAATGTCCAGGCCGGCTGCTTGCAGGGCCGCCAGCGCGGTCTGGTCGGGCTTGACCACGATCACCTGGCCGCTGCTGGCAATCTCCAGCTCGAAGCTGCCGTCGCCGCTGGTGTCCACCGGCGCGGCGCCGAAAAATTCGAAGTGCAGCCGCGCCTCGGGCCAGCCTTGTGCGCGGGCGGTGCCGAGCACCGCGTCCATGAAACCCTGTGGTCCGCAGGTGTAGAGATGGGTGCCTGGCGCAGCCTGCTGCAGCAAGGCGGCGATGTCGAGTTTCTGGGCCGCGTCGCCGTCGTCAAAGTGGTGGTGCACCTGCTGCGCAAAGGGCGAGGCCGCCATGCGTTCCACAAAGGCCGTGCGCTCGCGCGAGCGGCTGGCGTGGTGCAGCTCGAAGCTGGCACCGTCGCGCGCGAGCTGCTCGGCCATGGCCAGCAGCGGCGTGATTCCGATGCCACCGCCCAGCAGCAGGTGGTGCGCCGCGTCCGTGGCGAGTGGAAAGTGGTTCTTGGGCGTGCTGATGTGCAGCGTCGAGCCCTCGGTCACGGCGTCGTGCACCGCCTGCGAACCACCGCGCGAGGCGGCGTCGCGCAGCACCCCGATCTGGTAGAGCGCCGGGTTGCCGGGCGGGTTGCACAGCGAGTACTGGCGCACCAGCCCGTTGGGCAGGTGCACGTCGATGTGGGCGCCTGCGCTGAAGGCCGGCAGGACATGGCCCGGCTCGGCCACCAGGTCCAGGCTGCAGATGTCCAGCGCCTCGGCGCGCTTGCGCGCCACGCGCACCAACAGGGGAGTTTGGGGGTCGCTCATGGTGTTGTCTCGCTGGGTGGGTCAGGCGGGAGCGCCCTGCTCCGCCGCAATCACGCGCTCGATCACCTTGCGCGACTGCACGCCACCGGCATCGATGTTGAGCTTGAGCAGCTTGCGCTCGGGGAAGTCGCTGATGTTGCGCTGCTGACGCTCCAGCATGTCCAGGTCTTCCGAAAAGATCTTGCCCTGGCCTTCACGGATCTGCGCGGTGAGCGCCTTGTCGCCCGGATTGAACTTGCGCGCCATGCCCCAGAAGTAGTGCATGGAGGTGTCAGTCTCGGGCGTGATGAAGTCCACCACCACGCTGTAGACCTTGTGCTCGGCCGGTGCTTCGACACCACCGTGACCTGCATGGGCCACGCCCACCTCGATCATCACGTGGCTCGGTGGCGTGAAGCGGCAGATTTGCCAGCGGTCCACCGGCACATCATCGGCCAGGTGGTTGGCGCGCAGCGCGGATTTCCAGAACGGCGGCGCTGTGATGTTCTCCATGAAGCGGCTGGTGATCACGTTGTCGCCGTCGACCACGGTCTTGCACGGCACCTCGTCGATCTCCTTCTGACCGATGCTGGTGGAGTGCACATAGGTCTCGTGCGTCAGGTCCATGAGGTTGTCGACCATGAGGCGGTAGTCGGCCTTCACGTGGTAGAGCCCGCCGCCGTAAGCCCACTCGGGGTTGTCGTACCACTCCATGTGCGGGATCAGCGAGGCATCGGCCTTGGCCGCGTCACCGGGCCAGACCCAGACGAAACCGTAGCGCTCTTCCACCGGGTAACTGCGGATGGCCGGGAAGCCGCCCACGCGCTGGCCCGGCATGGCGATGGTCTTGCCGTCGCAGCCCATTTCCAGACCGTGGTAGCCGCAGACCAGCTTGCCTTCGCACACGTAGCCCAGCGAAAGCGGCGCGCCGCGGTGCGGGCAGAAATCCTCCACCGCGGCCACCTTGCCCTGCAGCGCGCGGTAGAACACGATGCGCTGGTTGCAGATGGTGCGGCCCAGCGGTTTTTCGTCGATCTCGTCGGCCGTGCAGGCCACGTACCAGGTGTTGGTCGGGAACATGGGATGTCTCCTTGGGTTGAACGAACCGGATTCATTCAGTATGCTGAATGACTATCAGTATACGGAATGTCGCACCCAAAAAAAAGAGGGTTGAAGCTAGGGTTTACCCGAATTTTTGGACTTCGCCGCGGTTTCGTTGAGCTGCACGAACTTGCGCAGCAGGCGCAAAAACTCGGCCTGCTCGGTCGGCTCCAGCGGCGCCAGCAACTCGCGGTACATGGGCGCCACCTTGGGCAGCATGTCGGCGAGCACGGCCAGGCCCTCGGCCGTGAGCGTGAGGCTGCGCTGGCGGCGCGGCAACAGCTCACGCACGATCCAGCCCTTGGCTTCGAGCCGGGTGGCGATGTCGGCGGTGGTGGAGGTGTCCAGCGCCACCTTGTCGGCCAGCGTGACCTGGTCCATGCCGGGCGTGTCCTGCAGCGCACGCAGGATGGCGTACTGCACCGGCGTGATCTGGCGGCCGTGGGTGTTGTGGAAGGTCGAGACCGCGACCTGGTGCGCGCGCCGGATCAGGTGGCCGGGTTCGGCGTGCAGCTCAACGCCGCTGTCGGCAATGGGGCTGGCTGCGGAGCGGGCGGTGGCTGAGCGGGGCGGGGTCATCGGGTGGGTCCACTGTGAGCAATGTGCGGGACTATAGGCCAGCCACTGGCGGGGTCGCTTCCATAATCGGCCCTCCCCGCCCGTCGTCCCACCCTCTGCATGCACACCGCGCCCCCACTGGTCGATCAGCTCAAGCCGCTGCGTGCGCTGTGCGCCGTCGCGGCCACCGGCAGCACGGTGGCGGCCGCAGGTGCGCTGCACCTGTCGCAGTCGTCGGTGGTGCGGGCCATCCAGTCGTTGGAAACGGACCTGGCGGGCGCCCTCTTCGAACGCTCTGCCCGGGGCATGGAGCCCACGCCCATGGGGCAGGAGCTGGCGCTGCGGGCCTCGCGCGGCCTGGGCCACCTCGCGCAGGCAGATGCGCCCGCGCGCCGGCACGCCAGCACCGACGCGCTGGCCTGGACCTTCAGCCGCCTGGCGGCCGGCGTGGGCACGCGCCACATGGTGGTGCTGCTGTCGCTGGCGCAAACCGCTTCGGAAACGGCCAGCGCGCTGGCACTGGGCATCAGCCAGCCGGCGGTGCACCAGACGCTGGCCCAGCTGGAACACATGGCCGGCGCCGCGTTGTTCGTGCGGGCACGCAAGGGCCTGCGCCTGACCGAAGCGGGCGAAGTCACGCTGCAGGCCTTCAAGCTGGCGCGGGCCGAACTGCAGCAGGCGGGCGACGCGCTGGCGGCGCAACGTGGCGTGGTGCAAGGGCGATTGGTCATCGGCACGCTGCCGTTCTCCACCGGGCGCCTGCTTTCCGGCGCGGTGGACCGCGTGCTGCAGGTCCACCCCGGGCTGGCCATCACCATCGTGGACGGCACCTACGACGC
Organism: Hydrogenophaga sp. RAC07; assembly: GCF_001713375.1. Classification (NCBI taxonomy): domain Bacteria; kingdom Pseudomonadati; phylum Pseudomonadota; class Betaproteobacteria; order Burkholderiales; family Comamonadaceae; genus Hydrogenophaga; species Hydrogenophaga sp. RAC07. The sequence continues at coordinate 1,328,184 of NZ_CP016449.1, read as the reverse complement.
CTTGCTGCACCAGCTGCGCCAGGCCGACATCGACTTCATCGTGGGCGCGCTCCGGCCCACGTTGACCGGCGCCGACCTGGCGCAGGAAACCCTCTTCCTCGACCGCCTTGCGGTGGTGGCGCGGGCGGCGCACCCGCTGGCCGGGCGGCGCAACCTGAGCTGGCAGGACCTGCGCGGCGCGGGCTGGATCATGCCGATGCCGAACACGCCCGCGCAGGTGGCGTTCGAGCAGGCGCTGAAGGTGGCGCGCATCCCGATCCCGGCCGATCCGCTGCGCGTCAACAGCGCGCTGATGATGCAGGCCCTGCTGGCGCAAAGCGATCGCGTGGCACTCATGTCGCCGCGCCAGGTGGACGCCGAGATCCGCGCTGGCCTGCTGGTCCAGCTGGGTGTGGCGGTTCGACACGAGCCGCGCATGATCGGGCTGGTGCGGCGCGCGGACTACCTGCCCACGCCGGCGGCGCAGTCGCTGATGGACGCACTGCGCAGCGTGGCCCGGGAGATCGCCGGCGACGCTGAAGCCGAAACTTGAAATAAGCAGAATGCATAGTTGATCCGGCGAAAGCATTGGACCTTTCCCTGCGCCAGGGGGATCATGCGTGGCCTGTGAAGCCGCCAGCACGCAGCGGCATGCATACGGGAAAACCCGCAATCCACCGGAGACACACCATGCAGAAACGCCACTTCATCCGCACCGCCGTTGCCCTCGCGCTCGTGGGGTCCCTCGGCCATGCCGCCGCTCAGGACAACACATTCAAGATCGGCCTGATCCTGCCCATGACCGGACCGTTTGCCTCCACCGGCAAGCAGCTCGAAGCCGCTGCCCGTCTCTACATGGCACAGAACGGTGACACCGTTGCCGGCAAGAAGGTGCAGCTGATCGTGAAAGACGACACCGGCGCACCCGACGTGACCAAGCGCATCGCTCAGGAGCTGGTGATCAACGACAAGGTGCAGGTGCTGGCCGGGTTCGGCCTCACGCCGCTGGCCTTTGCCACCGCACCGGTGGCCACGCAATCCAAGACACCGCTGGTGGTGATGGCCGCGGCCACCTCCAGCATCACGGAAGCGTCGCCCTACATCGTGCGCACCAGCTTCACCGTGCCGCAGGTGGTCACCGTGCTGGCCGATTGGGCGACCAAGAACAACATCAAGCGGGTGGTGACGCTGGTCACCGACTACGCACCCGGCGTGGATTCCGAGAAGTTCTTCAGCCAGCGCTTCCAGGCCAACGGCGGCGTGGTGGTGGAGTCGCTGCGCGTGCCGCTGCGCAGCCCCGATTTCGCGCCCTTCCTGCAGAAGGTGCGTGATGCCAAGCCCGACGCGCTATTTACCTTCGTGCCGTCGGGTGCGGGTTCGGCGCTGATGAAGCAGTTTGCCGAGCGCGGCCTGGACAAGGCCGGCATCCGCATGATTGCGGAAGGCAGCGTGACCGATGACGACATCCTCAACGGCATGGGCGACGTGGCCCTGGGCGTGGTCACGGCCCACCACTACTCGGCCGCGCACAACTCGCCGCTGAACAAGAAGTTTGTTGAAGCCTTCGGCAAGGCCAACAACGGCATGCGCCCCAACTTCATGGCCGTGGGCGCCTACGACGGCATGCGCGTGATCTACGAAGGCGCGAAGAAGACCAAGGGCGAAGGTGGCGAGGCCTTGCTCAACGCCATGAAGGGACAGGTCTTCGAGAGCCCGCGCGGCCCGATCTACATCGACGCGCAGACCCGCGACGTGGTGCACAACGTCTACGTGCGAAAGGTCGAGCGGATCAACGGCCAGATGTGGAACACCGAGATCGAGACGGTCACCGACATGAAGGACCCGGGCAAGGCCAAGTAAGCCGCGCCCGACCTCCGTTCCCTCCCTTGTCATGACGGCGGGTGCCTCGCGCACCCGCCTGTGAGATGCCACGCCCATGCTGACCATCCTCTTCGACGGCATAGCCTACGGCATGCTGCTTTTCATCCTGGCCGTGGGCCTGTCGGTGACCATGGGTTTGATGAACTTCATCAACCTGGCCCACGGCGCCTTCGCCATGCTCGGCGGCTACCTCACGGTGGCCCTGATGCAGCACGCGGGCCTGCCCTTTCTCGTCTGCCTGCCGTTGGCTTTCGGGGTGACAGCGCTTGTGGGGGCGGTGCTGGAGCGCACGCTCTACCGGCCGATGTACAAGAAGCCGCACCTGGACCAGGTCTTGTTCTCGATCGGCCTGACCTTCATGGCCGTGGCCGCCACCGACTACTTCATGGGTTCGCAACAGCAGATCATCCAGCTGCCGACCTGGCTGCTGGGCCGCACCGAGCTGTTCGATGGCGCCCTCGGCATGGGGCACTACCGGCTCTTCATCATCGCCATCTGCGCCGCGCTCACCGTGGGGCTGCAATTCATCCTCTCGCGCACCCGATTCGGCAGCCGCCTGCGCGCCAGCGTGGACGATCCGCGCGTGGCCGCCAGCCTGGGCATCAACGTGAACGTGGTGTTCGCGGCCACCTTCGCCGTGGGTTCGGGCCTGGCCGGCCTGGGTGGCGCGCTGGGGGCCGAAGTGCTGGGTCTGGACCCGAGCTTCCCGCTGAAGTTTCTGGTGTATTTCCTGATTGTGGTGGCGGTGGGTGGCACCTCGTCCATCACCGGTCCGCTGCTGGCGGCGCTGCTGCTGGGCATCGCCGACGTGGCGGGCAAGTACTACATCCCCAAGCTCGGCGGATTCATCGTCTACACCCTCATGATCGCCATCCTGATCTGGCGGCCACACGGCCTGTTCTCGCGCCTCGGAGGCGGCAAATGACACCCACCACACCCCCACTTGGCAAGCTGCTCGACCAGGCCCGCTGGCGCCCCTGGGAGCCGGTGCTCTGGCTGGCCGCACTGGCCGCGCCCTGGCTGCTCAAGGAGCACGCGCTGATCATCAACGAGGTCGCCATCGTCGCGCTGTTCGCGGTGTCGCTGGACCTGATCCTCGGCTACACCGGCATCGTCTCGCTGGGCCACGCGGCCTTCCTCGGCTTCGGCGCGTACAGCGCGGCCCTGTTTGCCAAACACATCCACCCCGACCCGATGGTGGGACTGGCGGTGGGCACCGCAGCGGGCACGTTGCTGGGCGCGGTGGCCTCGCTGACCATCATGCGCGGCACCGATCTCACACGCATCATGGTGACGCTCGGTCTCACGCTGATCCTGTTCGAACTGGCCAACAAGCTCGACTGGCTCACCGGCGGCGCCGACGGTCTGCAAGGCGTGGTCATGGGTCCGTTGCTGGGCCGCTTTGAATTCGACCTGTACGGCCAGGTGGCCGCCGCCTATTCCATCGCCGTGCTGCTGGTGTGTTTCCTGCTGGCGCGCCGGCTGGTGCACTCGCCCTTTGGCGCCACGCTCAAGGCGGTGCGCGACAACCGGCTGCGTGCCATGTCCATCGGCATCCCGGTCGCATCAAGGCTGGCGGTGGTCTACACCGTGTCCGCGGGCATGGCCGGCGCGGCCGGCGCCTTGCTCGCCCAGACCACCGGCTTCGCCTCGCTCGACGTGTTCTCCATCGAGCGCTCGGCCGACGTGGTGCTGATGCTGGTAATCGGGGGAGTGGGCTGGCTCTACGGCGGTGTGGTCGGTGCGGTGGTGTTCAAGCTGCTGCACGACGTGATCGCCGGCATCACGCCGCAGTACTGGACCTTCTGGGTCGGCCTCTTCCTCGTCGTGCTGGTGCTGGTGGGACGCGAGCGCCTGCTGCGGCCCTGGACCTGGTTCTCGCGCAAGGATGCCGCATGAACGCCCCGACCCCCATGAACACCACCACCGTGCTCAAGACAGAGGGCCTGGTCAAGCGTTTCGGCGGCATCGTCGCCACGCAGGACGTGAGCCTGAACGTGAGCCACGGCGCGCGCCACGCGCTCATCGGCCCCAACGGCGCGGGCAAGACCACGCTGATCAACCTGCTGACCGGCGTGCTCGAACCTTCGGCCGGGCGCATCCTGCTCGATGGCGACGACATCACCACGCTCGCACCGCACCAGCGTGTGCGCCGCGGCATGGTGCGCACCTTCCAGATCAACCAGCTGTTCAACAGCCTCACGCCGCGGGAAACCCTGGCCATGGTGGTGGCGCAGCACCTGGGATTGGGCGGACGCTGGTGGCAGCCGCTGGGGCGCCAGCCGGCGGTCAACCAACGCTGCGAACAGTTGTTGGAAAAGTTCCACCTGGCCGACGTGGGCCATGTGCGCACCGAGCACCTGGCCTATGGCAAGCGCCGCCTGCTGGAGATCGCCATCGCCCTGGCCTGCGAGCCGCGCGTGCTGCTGCTCGACGAGCCGGTGGCCGGCGTGCCGGCGGGTGAACGCGAGGAACTGCTGCACACCGTGGCCGCGCTGCCGGCCGATGTGTCGGTGCTGCTGATCGAGCACGACATGGACCTGGTGTTTGAATTCGCCCGCTTCATCACCGTGCTGGTCAACGGCGCGGTGCTGGTCGAAGGCACACCGGGAGAGATTGCCAACGACCCGCGGGTCAAAGCCGTGTACCTCGGCCATGGGGAGGCCATCCATGGCTGATCTGCTGCACATTGAAAACCTGAGCGCCGGCTACGGCGAGGCGGTGGTGCTCCAGGGCGTGAGCTTCTCGCTGCCCGAGGGCGAAACGCTGGCGCTGCTGGGCCGCAACGGCACCGGCAAGACCACGCTCATGAACACGCTGGCCGGCGCCACGCGCCAGCACGGCGGCAGCATCCGGCTGGCCGGCGTCGAACTGCACCGCCTGCCCGCGCACGAACGCGCGGCCGCCGGCATCGGGTGGGTGCCGCAGGAGCGCAACATCTTCAAATCGCTCACGGTGCAAGAAAACCTGACGGCGGTGGCGCGCCCGGCGCGCGCCGGCAGCAGCAACCGGCCGTGGACACCCGAACGCGTGTACGAGCTGTTCCCGCGCCTGGCCGAGCGCAAGACCAACCTGGGCACCCAGCTCTCTGGCGGTGAGCAGCAAATGCTGGCCGTGGGCCGCGCGTTGGTGCTCAACCCACGCCTGCTGCTGCTCGACGAGCCGCTGGAAGGCCTGGCGCCCATCATTGTGGAAGAGTTGCTGCGCGCCATCGCCCGCATCACGCGCGACGAGGGCCTCTCGGCCATCATCGTCGAGCAACATCCACAAGCCATCCTGCGCATCAGCCACCGCGCGGTGGTGCTGGACCACGGCAACGTGGTGCACAGCGGCGACGCTGCAGCGCTGGCCGCACAGCCCGAGTTGCTGGATGGCCTGCTCGGCGTGGTTCGCACCTCAGGAGCCACGCATGCCGCTTGAATCCGCGCAAGGCGAACCGCTGTGGCTGGTGCCCGGCCTGATGTGCGACGCGGCGGTGTGGCAACCCGTGATGCCCGCGCTGGGCTCGGACCGCGAGTGCCACGTGGTGGACCACGGCGAGGCCGACAGCGTGGTCCTGATGGCGCGCCAGCTGCTGGACGCCGCACCGCCTCGGTTCGCTATGGCCGGCCATTCGATGGGCGCGCGCGTGGCGCTGGAGGTGCTGCGCCAGGCGCCCGCGCGCGTGAGCCGCGTGGCCCTGCTCGACACTGGCTACCTGGCCCGCGCCAGCGGCACTGCGGGGGAGGAAGAAACCCGCAAGCGCCACGCCCTGCTGGACGTGGCACGGCGCGAAGGCGTACGCGCGATGGCCCGGCAGTGGGTGCAAGGCATGGTGCACCCCGCACGCCTGAACGACGCATCACTGCTGGAGGCCATCGTGGCCATGTTCGAGCGCAAGAGCGCCGACACCTTCGAGCGCCAGCTCCGTGCGCTGTTGCAGCGGCCGGACGCGTCCGACGTGCTGCGCGGCATCCGCGTGCCGGCGCTCGTGATGTGCGGTCGCCAGGACAGCTGGGCCCCGGTCGCGCAGCACGAAGCCATGCACGCCCTGATCCCCGGTGCGGTGCTGGCCGTGACCGAAGACGCCGGTCACATGGCACCGATGGAGCGGCCCGCAGCCGTGGCCGAGGTGCTGCAGCGCTGGCTGACGGCAACGGCCAAGGCCACATAAACCCGGACCCGACATGAACACCGCCGATTTCGCCGACATCCCGGGCACCGTGCTGTTTGACGCCCAGCAATCGCGCAAAGGCTATGCACTGAACCAGTTCTGCATGTCGCTCATGAAGCCAGCCAACCGCGAACGGTTCCGCGCCAACGAAGCCGCCTACCTGGCCGAATGGCCGATGACGCAGGCGCAGCGCGAAGCGGTGCTGGCCCGCGACATGAACCGCTGCCTGGCCCTGGGTGGCAACGTGTACTTCCTCGTCAAGATCTCCGCCACCGACGGCGTCAGCGTGCAGCAGATGGTGGGCACCATGACCGGCATGAGCGAAGCCGACTACCGCGAGATGATGCTCAAGGGCGGGCGTCCGATCGAGGGAAACCGCTACCTGCACGAGTGGTCCGACCGCCAGGGAACGCCCTGATGGCCCGGGTCAGCGCCAGCGTCTACACCTCGCACGTGCCGGCCATCGGCGCAGCACTCGACCAGGGCCGCTCGGCCGAGCCCTATTGGGCGCCGGTGTTCGGCGGCTACGAGGCTTCGCGCGCCTGGCTGCGCGAGAACCCGCCCGATGTGATCGTGCTGGTGTTCAACGACCACGCCACCGCCTTCGGGCCTGATCTCGTTCCCACCTTTGCCATCGGCACCGGCGAGCGCTTCTCACCCGCCGACGAAGGCTGGGGCGCGCGCCCGGTGCCGGTGGTGCAAGGCCACCCCGAGCTGGCTGCGCACATCGCGCAGAGCGCGATCCAGGACGACTTCGACCTCACGCTGGTCAACCGCATGGACGTGGACCACGGCCTGACCGTGCCGCTGTCGTTGATGTTCGGTCAGCCGCCCGCCGACGATTTCCGCTGGCCCTGCCCGGTGATTCCGCTGGCCGTCAACGTGATCCAGTACCCGGTGCCCACCGGCCGTCGCTGCCTGGCCTTGGGCCGCGCGGTGCGCAAGGCGATCGAGAGCTATGGTGAAGATCTCAACGTTCAGGTCTGGGGCACGGGGGGCATGAGCCACCAGTTGCAGGGCCAGCGCGCCGGCCTGATCAACCCCGTGTTCGACCACGCTTTCATGGACATGATCACCACCGTGCCCGAGGCCGCCGCCGCCATCTCCCATGTGGATTTCGTGCGCGAAGCCGGCAGCGAGGGCATCGAGCTGGTGATGTGGCTGATCGCGCGCGGCGCCATGCCCGAACGCCCCGACGGTCGCGCACCGACCTGCGTGCACCGCTTCTATCACGTGCCCGCGTCCAACACCGCCGTGGGCCACCTCGTGCTGACGCCATGAACCTTGACCTCGATACCTTGCTGGCCCAACAAGCCTGCCGCGACCTCGTGCTGGCCGCCGCCGACGCGGTGGACGGCCGCCAGTTCACCGCGCTGGCCGCGTTGTTCGACACCGATGGCGTGCTGGTGCGGCCCGACGGCGTGGAACTGCGCGGGCGCGACGCCATCGTCGCGGCCTACGCAGCGCGCGACCCCGACCGCCTGACGCGCCACCTGATGTGCAACCAACGCGTGGCCGTGGACCTGGCCGCCGGCACCGCACGCGCGAGCTGTGCCGTGTTGCTGTGGAGCGGCAAACACAGCGATGCCACCACCGCACGCGGGCGCCCCGCCGATCCGGTGCAGCAAGTGGGGGAGATTCACGACCAGCTCGCACGAACGCCGGAGGGCTGGCGCATTCGCCGACGGGAAGCGTGGTTCACGCTGTTCCGGGCCGGCGCGACGCCCTAGGCCGACCAGACGCAAAAAAGCCCTGCAATGCAGGGCTTTTTTGCGATTCCATCGACCTGTTGAACAGTCGTGAAATCGGGTCTGGCGGAGCGAGAGGGATTCGAACCCTCGATGAGGCTCTACACCCCATACTCCCTTAGCAGGGGAGCACCTTCGGCCACTCGGTCATCGCTCCGGAAGCTGCGTATTATGCCTCATCTCACCCCGCCTCTTCCTCTGAGGCGGGCACTTCAACCGGTGATGGTGTCGGCGGTCTGGTCGAGGTCGAATTCGCGGTGCAGCGAACGCACGGCGAGTTCCATGTACTTCTCGTCGATCACCACCGAGGTCTTGATCTCCGAGGTCGAGATCATCTGGATGTTGATGCCCTCGGTGCTCAGGCACTTGAACATGCGGCTGGCCACACCCACGTGGCTGCGCATGCCGATGCCGACGATGCTGACCTTGCAGATGCGCGCATCGCCCACCACCTCGGCAGCACCCAGCGAGGGCACGACCTTGGCCTTGAGCAGATCCATGGTTTTCTGGAAATCGTTGCGGTGCACCGTGAAGCTGAAGTCGGTCTTGCCGTCCTTGCTCAGGTTCTGGATGATCACATCGACTTCGATGTTGGCATCGGCCACCGCACCCAGGATCTGGTAGGCGATGCCGGGGGTGTCGGGCACGCCGAGCACGGAGATCTTGGCTTCGTCGCGGTTGAACGCAATGCCTGAGACGACGGCTTGTTCCATGGTTTCTTCCTCCTCAAAAGTGATCAGGGTGCCGGACGCGGCTTCTTCATTCAGATCGATGTCCCAGGGCGTGAAGCTCGAAAGCACGCGCAGGGGAACCTTGTACTTGCCGGCAAATTCAACCGAGCGGATCTGCAGCACCTTGCTGCCCATGCTGGCCATCTCCAGCATTTCCTCGAAGCTCACGCGCTCCAGGCGGCGGGCCTCGGGCACCACACGTGGGTCGGTGGTGTAGACGCCGTCCACGTCGGTGTAGATCAGGCACTCGGCCGCCTTGAGGGCTGCGGCCACGGCCACGGCCGAGGTGTCGCTGCCGCCGCGGCCCAGGGTGGTGATGTGGCCCTCAGGGTCCACGCCCTGGAAGCCGGTGACGATGACCACCTTGCCGGCGTTCAGATCGGCCCGGATGCGCACGTCGTCGATCGATTCGATGCGGGCCTTGGTGAAGGCGCTGTTGGTCTTGATCGGCACCTGCCAGCCGGCGTAGCTCACCGACTCCATGCCTTCGGCCTGCAGCGCGATGGCCAACAGGGCAGAAGACGCCTGCTCGCCTGTGGAGGCCAGCATGTCGAGTTCGCGGCTGTAAGCGCTGGTCGCTTTGGCGGGTGCGAGTTCCTTGGCCAGGCCGAGCAGGCGGTTGGTCTCGCCGCTCATGGCACTGGGCACGACCACGAGCTGGTGGCCTGCGCGGTGCCACTTGGCCACGCGTTTGGCCACATTGCGGATGCGCTCGGTCGACCCCATGGAGGTGCCGCCGTACTTGTGAACTATCAAGGCCATCGGGTTGGATTGGTTGGGTTGAACGCGCCGGCTGCGCCGCCGGGCAAAGCCCGCAATTATAGGGCGGGGGTGTAGCGCAGGCGCCCACCTTCGCGCTCCACATGCCCTGTGCCCACCTTCAAGTGGATGCGGTGACCGCGAGTCGTGCACGCCTCGATCTGGTCGAGCAACTCGTCGAGCTGTGCGGTGGCTGCTGCCACCCCGGCGCTGCTGCGCAACCAGTGGCGCAGGGCATTGGTCTGGCGATCGCGCGAGAGCGCTTGCAAGCGAGCGATTTGCGGAGGCACGCCGGTCTGCGCCAGGTCAAGGGCAGCCAGTTCATCCAGCAGGCGCTGGGCCTGCGCGGCGTGGCGGGCGCTGCGAGCGAGCATGGGCCGAAAGCCGGGAAAGCAGGCTTCCCACGCGGGCATGAGCACGGCCCGGATGCGGTTGCGGGTGAAGCGGGTGTCGGTGTTGCTGGGATCGTCTACAAACGCGTGCCCCTCGCTCAGCAACCAGGAGCGCAGCACGCTGGCCGGCACGTCCAGCAAGGGCCGTCCGAAGCACATGCCCGCGCGCTCGAACCGCTCGGGCATGGACGCCAGGCCCGGCAGGCCCGCTCCCCGGCTCAGCGCCAGCAACAAGGTTTCCGCCTGGTCGTCGGCGTGTTGGCCCAGCAGCACGCAGTCGGCTCCGGCATCCACAGCCAGGCGGGCCAGCGCGGCGTAGCGCGCCAGACGGGCCGCGTCTTCCGGGCTCTGTCCGGGCTCATGCGCAGCCTGCACATGCTCCATGCGCAGCTCAATGCCATGAAGCGCGCAGAAACGTCGGGCATGGGACTCGAACCCGTCGGCTGCCGCTTGCAGGCCGTGGTGCACATGGAGCGCCACCAGCTGGTCGGGCCAGCGCTGGCGCGCTGCCAGCAGCAAGGCGGTGGAATCGGCACCTGCGCTGTAGGCCACCGCCACCTTCAGCGGCCGGGCTGCGCAGCGTTCGCACCACCGTGCCAACGCCTGCTCGCAGGGGTTGGCGGATGCGTTGCTGCGGTTCACGTCAGCGCTTGTCGCTCTTGGCGTCGGCCTTGCTGTCGGCTTTGGTGTCGGTGAAGCGGCCGTAGCTGTTGAGGCGCGCGTAGCGGCGGTCCACCAGCTCCTTGACCTTGAGATCGGTCACCTGGCGCCACGCGTCGCCCAACGCACGCTTGAGGAAAGCGGCCATCTGCTTGTGGTCGCGGTGCGCGCCACCCACCGGCTCGTTGACGATCTTGTCGACCAAGCCCAGCGCCTTGAGGCGGTGCGCGGTGATGCCCAGCGCGTCGGCCGCGTCGCTCGCACGGTCGCTGGTTTTCCAGAGGATGGAGGCGCAACCTTCAGGGCTGATCACCGAGTACACCGAGTACTGCAGCATCAGCACCTGGTCGGCCACGGAGATGGCCAGCGCGCCGCCGGAGCCCCCTTCGCCAATGATGGTGGAGATGATGGGCACTTCGAGTTGCGCCATCTCGAAGATGTTGCGACCGATCGCTTCGGACTGTCCGCGCTCTTCGGCGTCGATGCCGGGATAGGCGCCCGGTGTGTCCACAAAGGTGAAGACCGGCAGGCGGAATTTCTCGGCCAGCTTCATCAGGCGCAAGGCCTTGCGATAGCCCTCGGGCTTGGTCATGCCGAAATTGCGCAGGCCCCGCTCTTTGGTGTCGCGGCCCTTCTGGTGGCCCAACACCATGCAGGGCTGGCCGTTGAAGCGGGCCAGACCGCCCACGATGCTCAGGTCGTCGGAGAAATGGCGGTCACCGTGCAGCTCAACGAAGTGCGTGAAGATTTCGCGCACATAGTCCAAGGTGTAGGGCCGGTCGGCGTGGCGCGCGATCTTGGTGATCTGCCACGGCGTCAGGCTGCTGTAGATGTCTTTGGTGAGTTGCAGGCTCTTGCCAGCCAGCTGTTCGATTTCTTCGGAGATGTCGACCGCGGATTCTGTCTGCACGTAGCGCAGTTCCTCGATCTTGGTTTCGAGTTCGGCAATGGGCTGCTCGAAATCGAGAAAGTTCTTTTTGGCCAAGGTGGACTCCTGTGGTCTTGTGGTGCGGGGCGCCGCGCCTGACATGCGTCAGTGCCGCGGGCCATGGCCCGATGCTTCGGGCTTGTGCTTCAACGACGTGTCGGGATCAGTAGGCAACGGGGGCCGGGTCGAGCGAGCGCCAAATATACCAAGTCGCCACGCTGCTGAAAGGGGCCCACGAGCTCGCCACTTCGCGGATGTCGCTGCGGCTCACCGGCTCGCCCGAAAAGTAGCAGCGGCTGATGCCGTTCTGCAGACCAATGTCGTCCAGCGGTAGTACGTTGGGCCGCATCAGGTGGAAGATGAGGAACATTTCGGCCGTCCAGCGGCCAATGCCGCGGATGGCCACCAGCTCGGTGATGATGGCTTCGTCGTCCATCTCCGCCCAGTCTTTCACGTGCACCTGGTTGTTCGCAAAGTGCAAGGCCAGATCCACCAGATATTCCACCTTGCGCGCCGACAAACCGGCCGCGCGCATGTCGTCGACCTTGAGCTTGAGCACCTGCGCAGGCACCATTTTTTTTGGCAACACGGCAAAGCGGTCCCAGACCGACTGCGCGGCCTTCACCGAAATCTGCTGCCCCACGATGCTGCGCGCGAGCGTGACAAAAGCGTCGCCTCTTGACTGCAAGCTCACGCCCCCGTGCTGCGGAATCAGCTTCTTCATCACGCGGTCGCGCTTCATCAGGTGGCGGCAAGCTTCCTGCCAGTAGTCGGGCGCGTCAGGGCCCACATCGGGCAACACGGAGGTGGCCATCAGACGCGTTCCCAGGTGGTGCCGGTGGGGCTGTCCTTGAGTGCGATGCCCTGCTCCAGCAAGGCCTTGCGGATGCGGTCGGCTTCGGCGAAGTCCCTGGCTTGTTTGGCGGCCACGCGGGCTGCGATGTGCTCGGCAATGGTCGCCTCGTCCAAACTCCCCGCAGACGCCCCTGCCCCGCTTTGCAGGTAAGTCGCCGGATCGGCCTGCAGCAGACCGAGCGTGGCCCCCAGCGCCTTGAGCAAACCAGCGACAGCGGGGTCTTTGCTCCGGTTGACTTCACCAGCCAACTCGAACAAGACCGCCACCGCTTCGGGTGTGCCGAAGTCCTCGTCCATCGCGGCGCGAAAGCGTTGCGCGTGCGGCTGGTCCCAGTCAATAGCGCCCATGGGCGCGGCCGGCACCAACGACAGCGCGGTGTAGAGGCGTTTGAGCGCACCGCGTGCGTCGTCCAGGTGCACGTCGCTGTAGTTCAGTGCGCTGCGGTAATGCGCGCGCAGGATGAAGAAGCGCACCGTCTCCGGGTCGTACTTGGCCAGCACCTCGCGGATGGTGAAAAAGTTGCCCAGGCTCTTGGACATCTTTTCGTTGTCCACACGCACAAAACCGTTGTGCACCCAGAAGCGCGCCAGCGGTTGGCCGGTGGCGCCTTCGCTCTGGGCGATCTCGTTTTCATGGTGGGGAAACTGCAGGTCGGCGCCGCCACCGTGGATGTCGAAGGTTTCGCCCAGCGTGGCGCAGCTCATGGCCGAGCACTCGATGTGCCAGCCCGGCCGACCCGCGCCGTAGGCGCTGGCCCACTGCGCCTCGGCAGGTTCGTCGGGCTTGGCCGATTTCCACAGCACGAAGTCCAGCGGGTCGTTCTTGTCGCTGGCCACCGCCACGCGCTCGCCGGCGCGCAGGTCGTCGAGCGACTTGCCCGAGAGCTTGCCGTAGCCCTCGAACTTGCGCACCGCGTAGTTCACGTCGCCGTTGTCGGCCTGGTAGGCCAGACCCTTTTTCTGCAGCGTGTCGATCAGCGAGAGCATTTGCGGCACGTACTCTGTGGCACGCGGCTCCAGGGTCGGCGGCTCGATGCCGAGCACGGCGATGTCCTGGTGCATGGCGGCGGTCATTTCGTCGGTGAGTGTGCGCAGCGTGATGCCGCGCTCGACCGCGCGCTTGATGATCTTGTCGTCGATGTCGGTGATGTTGCGCACGTAGGTGACGCGGTAGCCACTCACCTTGAGCCAGCGCTGGATCACGTCAAACGCCATCATCATGCGGGCGTGGCCGATGTGGCAAAGGTCGTAGATCGTCATCCCGCAGACGTACATGCGCACATGACCGGGTTCGATCGGCTGGAACTCTTCCAGGCGGCGCGTGAGCGTGTTGTGGATTTTCAGGGTCATGTCGGGAATGCGGGCACGGGATCAGCGCGGCGAAACGGGGTGGAAAACCTGACGCGGCAGCTGGTGCGGCCGGCCTGTGTCACACAGGCCACGCGGGGTGCTGCTGGTGGTCTGGATCGGCCATGAGAAACAGACCCCTCAGATACAATGCGCCAGTATATCCAGCCCGGTGCAGCGTGCCATGCAGCGCCGGGCCTTCGATCAACGTGTCGCTGGATGCAACCGTCTTTCGGTGGCCCAGGTTCGCTCTCCGAGGTCCCATGTCCCACCCTGTGAATCTTTCAACCACCCTGCGTGGTGCCGCCTCCCCTGTGGTCCGCTCCGGCATGGCTTCGCGCCTGCGCTGTCTGGCGGTCGCCGTCGCCGTGGGCCTGGGCACATCGATGGCGCTGGCACAGACCGAGGACTACGCCGAAGTCAACCGCCTGTTGCGCAGCGGCCAGCTCGCCGAAGCCCTGGCCAAGGCCGACCAGTACCTGGTGGGCAAGGCGCGCGATCCGCAGATGCGTTTTCTCAAGGGCGTGATCCTCACCGAAAGCGGCAAGACGCAGGACGCGATTGCCACCTTCAGCAAGCTCACCGAAGACTACCCCGAGCTGCCCGAGCCCTACAACAACCTCGCCGTGCTCTACGCCGGCCAGAGCCAGTTCGACAAGGCACGCGCCGCACTCGAAATGGCGATCCGCACCAACCCGAGCTACGCAACGGCCCATGAGAACCTCGGCGACGTGTACGCCAAGCTCGCCAGCCAGGCCTATAGCAAGGCCCTGCAGCTGGATGGCACCAACCCCGCTGTGGCGCCCAAGCTCAGCCTGATCCGCAACCTGTTTGCCGCCGACACGCGCGCGGGTGCCGCCTCGGTGGCCGCCGCGCCCGCTCCGGCGCCAGCCGCCGCCAAGCCGGCCGTCTCTGCGCCTGCGGCACCTGCCGCCCCGGTGGCCGCTGTCACCAAACCCGCTGCGCCGGCTGCGGCCCCTGCTCCCGCTCCCGCCACGCCCGCGGTGGCGGCTGATGCCCAGCGTGAAGTGGAGGCCGCTGTGCGCACCTGGGCTGGTGCCTGGTCGTCCAGGGACATGAACGGCTACCTCGGCGCGTACGCCAGCAACTTCGCACCGCCCGGCGGCCAGGCCCGCAAGGCCTGGGAGTCGGACCGCCGCGCCCGCATCGAACCGCGCACGCGCATCGGGGTGGACGTGAGCAATCTGGAAGTCACGGTGGAAGGCGACAAGGCCACGGCCCGTTTCCGCCAGGACTACACCTCCGACACCCTCAACGTCACCAGCCGCAAGACGCTCGACATGGTCAAGAGCGGCAACCGCTGGTTGATCGTGCGCGAATCCACGGGCTCTTGATGGCGGGTCGGCGGATGGGTCAGCGGGGACATGCCGGCGTGGCTGCGGGCCAGCAGGGACAGGGCATGAGCCGGCGCACGACCTGGGTTCTGGGCGCCGTGGTGGTTGCCGCACTTCTGGCCGTGTGGGTCAACAGCGCCCGGCAAGACCGTGGCCTGAGCGGTGCAAGCGACTCCATCGACACAGCCGAGCCTTCGCTGCTCAACCAGGCCATGGCACGCGTTCAAGACACCGCGCGCAGCCAGTTGCCGGCCAGCCCCTCGGGCCTGCAGACCAACAGCCTCACACCTGCCCGTTTGGACGAGGTCAAGCCCATGCTTGGCCAGGCCGAAGCACGCCTGATCGGGATCTACCAGCTCATCAGCCAGGGCCGGCACCGCGACGCGCTTGTCCTGGCCGATCAACTGGTCAAGGACCATCCCAACTTCCAGCTCGCCCACCTGGTGCACGGCGATCTGCTGAGCCTGCAGGCTCGCCCTGTGCGCCAGCTCGGTGATGTGCCCGACACCAAGGCCCTGGCCGCGAGCCAGCAGCTGTCCACGCTGCGTGAAGAATCGCGCCGGCGCCTGCTGGCGCTCACCGAGCGTCCGCCCGCAGGCAGCATCCCCACCCAGTTCCTCACGCTGGCACCGCAAAGCCGCCATGCGATTGCCATCGATGCGTCGCGCTCGCGCCTGTACCTGTTCGAAAACCTCAACCCTGCGCGCTCCAGTCCAGGCGACAACCGCCAACCCAATCTGAAGCTGGTGGGTGACTTCTACATGTCGGTGGGCCTGTCGGGCATCGAAAAAGCGGTCGAGGGCGACAAGCGCACACCACTGGGCGTGTACTACATCACCAGCACCCTCAATCCGGCCGACCTGCCCGATCTGTACGGCGTGGGCGCCCTGCCCATCAACTACCCGAACCCGCTGGACGTGCAACGTGGCAAGACCGGCAGCGGCATCTGGCTGCACGGCACACCCAGCGACCAGTTCGTGCGCGCGCCGCAGGCCTCCGACGGTTGTGTGGTGCTGTCCAACCCCGACCTGGAGCGCCTGCTGCGCACGGTTCAGATCCGCACCACGCCCGTGGTGATCGCGCCCGAGCTGCAGTGGGTGCAGCCCGACGCACTCAGCCAGGACCTGGCGCAGTTCGAGGGCGTGCTCGAAGCCTGGCGCCGCAGCCGCAGCGAAGGCAATCTGGCCGAGCTCAAAGGGTTTTACTCCAGTCGCTTCTCCAACCAGGGTCGCGATCTAGCTCAATGGTGGCCCCGCGTGGAGAACGAATTGCGCAGCACCGGCCCGCGCCAACTGGCGATCAAGGACCTGTCGGTCCTGCGCTGGAACGACACCGACGACACACGCGTCGTCACCTTCGGCGAAGTCGCCGCCGGCCAGAACCGCGGTGTGACCAAACGCCAGTACTGGATCCGCGAAAACGATCGCTGGACCATCTTCTTCGAAGGAAACATCGGATGACCACACGCCCCTCCATTCCTCTGCGCCGTGGCGTGCTCGCCGCGCTCACGGTGGCTGCGTCACTGGCCTGGTTGCCCGCCTCGGCGCAGACCGCACCACCCCGCGTGAAGCTGACCACCTCCATGGGTGACATCGTGCTGGAGCTCTACCCCGACAAGGCGCCCAAGACAGTCGAGAACTTCCTGCAGTATGTGAAAGACAAGCACTACGACGGCACCGTGTTCCACCGCGTGATCAGCAACTTCATGGTGCAGGGCGGGGGCTTCGACACCAGCTACCAACAAAAGCCCACCCGCGCACCCGTGGCCCACGAAGGCCAGGCGGCCCTGCAGCGCGGCGGCCCGCGCAACACCGTGGGCACCGTGGCCATGGCGCGCACCAACGACCCGCAATCCGCTTCGTCGCAGTTCTTCATCAACGTCAAGGACAACGCGTTCCTGGACCCGACCATCATTCCGCCGGGCGACCCGGTGCCCCGTTTCGAGTACAACGGCCAGGTCTACGAAAACGTACCGCGCGCCAACCTCGTCAACGCTGCGCAGCTCTACGGTTACACCGTGTTCGGCAAAGTGGTCTCGGGCATGGACGTGGTCAACAAGATCAAGGAAACGCCGACCGGCGCCGGCGGTCCGTTTCCCACCGATGTGCCCAAAACCCCCATCACCATCCTCAAAGCCACCCTGGAGAAATGACCATGGCCAACCCCCAAGTCGAACTGCACATCACCGGTCACGGTGTCATCACCATCGAACTCGACGCCGAAAAAGCGCCGCTGTCCGCCGCCAACTTCCTGTCCTACGTGAACAAGGGCCACTACAACAACACGGTGTTCCACCGCGTGATCCCCGGTTTCATGGTGCAGGGCGGCGGCTTTGAGCCCGGCATGACCCAGAAGCCCACCGACGCCCCCATCAACAACGAAGCCAACAACGGCCTGAAGAACGACACCTACACCCTGGCCATGGCGCGCACCAGCGACCCGCACTCGGCCACGGCGCAGTTCTTCATCAACGTGGCCAACAACGGCTTCCTCAACCACACCGCGCCCAGCGCGCAAGGCTGGGGCTACGCCGTGTTCGGCAAGGTGGTCTCGGGCGCCGAGATCGTCAAGAAGATCGAAGGCCTGCCCACGGGCCGCAAGGGCTTCCACGACGACGTCCCGAAGGACGACGTCGTGATCGAAAAAGCCGTCGCGCTGTGATCCCGGGGGCTCGGCCCCTGGCAGTCCTGCTTTGATGTCCGCCCCCTCCCCCGACCGCCTCGACCAGCTGCGCGCACCCGCGCACTGGCAGGCGGTCGAATTCATTTCAGACCTGCACCTGCAACCCGGCGAGCCACTGACCTTCGATGTCTGGCGCGCATTTCTGCACCGCCCCACGTCTGAACGGGCCGACGCGCTCTTCATCCTGGGCGATTTGTTCGAAGTCTGGGTGGGTGACGACGTCCTCGAATCCAGCGCCTCCACCGACCAGACCTTCTGGCGGGCGTGCGCCGAAGCCCTCAAGCATTTCAGCGGCCACACGCCGGTCTACTTCATGGCCGGCAACCGCGACTTTCTGCTGGGCACCGAAGGCCTCAAGGCCTGTGGCATGCAAGGTCTGAGTGACCCGACCACATTCGACTTCCTTGGCCAGCACTGGCTGCTCAGCCACGGCGATGCGCTGTGCCTGGCGGACACCGACTACATGCGTTTTCGCCAGCAGGTTCGCCAGCCAGCGTGGCAGCACGATTTTCTGGCGCGGCCTTTGAGCGAGCGGACCGGCATCGCCCGCGGTCTGCGCGAACAAAGCGAAGCGCGCAAACGCAGCACCGCCAGCGACCCCAGCCTGTGGGCCGACGTGGACGCAGAAGCGGCGCGCGACGCGCTGCGCACCGCAGGCGCCCACACCCTCATCCACGGCCACACCCACCGCCCGGGCGTTCATGCGCTGGGTGACGATCTGCAACGCGTGGTGCTCAGCGACTGGGATGCTGCCGCCGAACCGCCGCGTGCGGAGGTGCTGCGGCTCGATGCACAAGGCCTGCGCCGCATCCCCTTGCCGCTGTCATGATCGATCTGCTCCAACGCCTGCTGCCGCGCTCGTTGCGCCAGCCCACGCCGGTGCCCGACGCGCTGTGGCAATCCACGTTGGCAGCCCACCCTTTCCTGTCGGCGCTGAACAGCACCGAGCATGGCCGCCTGCGCCAGCTGTGCACCCACTTCCTGGCCGAGAAAGAGTTCCACGGTGCCAACGGGCTTGAGTTCACCGACGCCATGGCCCTGGCGATTGCAGCGCAGGCCTGTCTGCCTTTGCTGCACATGCACGGCACCTCGGGCGAGCCCGTGCGCGACCCGCTCAAGCTGCTCGACTGGTACGGTGATTTCGTCGGCATCGTGGTGCAACCCGGTGCCGTGGTGGCGCGTCGCAAGACCACCGACGGCGCGGGCGTGGTGCACCACTACGACGAGGTGCTGGCCGGAGAAGCCATGGACCGCGGCCCGCTGATGCTGAGCTGGGAAGAAGTCGCCCACGCGAGTGCCGCGGCCGTGAGCGGCAGCAACGTCGTGATCCACGAGTTCGTGCACAAGATGGACATGCGCGGCATCTCACTGGGCGAGCACCCAGACGGCGCACCCCCCTTGCCCAAAGGATTTCTGGGCACGCGCAGCGCAGCGCAAGCGCGCAAGTTGTGGCGCGAGACGATGCAGCACGCGTTCGATGCGTTCCGCGAAGCGGTGGCCATGGCCGAGCGATTCGGCGCTGAGCGCCCCTGGCTGGACGACTACGCGGCCAGGGACCCCGCCGAGTTTTTCGCCGTGACCTGCGAGGCCTACTTCGTGAACCGGGAGCGCTTCGCGCAAGAGTTTCCAGCGTTGGTGCCGCTGTACGACGGGTTCTTCCGACCCGCAACACCCGCCCGTTAAAAAGCCCGCACAGACGGCGTCTGCGCGGGCTTTGGATACGAGGTGGAACGGGCTCAGCGTTTCAGCAAAACCTTCAACACGGTCTGAAGCCGGCGCGCAGCCGAGGCATCAAACGCCGACGCCAGCACACCCGCCACATCGTCCGCCCAGGTCTCGCTCGGTGCCGCTGCGTGGCGACGCGTGAGCAACTGCAGTTGCAGCATGCGGCGCTCGCTCAGGTGCTCGGCCGGCGTGGGCACTTCGGCGGCCATCTCCAGCCGCAGCAAGGTCTCACCCGGCAAAGCTGCGGCCGGTCTGGACAAGGCCGCCGACCACGCGCTGCGGCTGCCCGCGCTCACGCGCGAACCCAGGGCTTGCGCCGTGGGCATCTGCTCGGCGTCGCGCTTTTCCCACGCGGTCATGAGCTGCGTGAGCACCTCGCCGTGGGCTTGCGCGGCGAGCTTGCGCAGGCTGGCTTCGGCCGCTTCGATGGCCTGGCGCTGGGCGCGGAACGCGGCGTCACCCAGACGCGGGCCGCGCTGTTCGCGTTCGTCGCGCCACGGCGCTGCCGCTCCGGGGCCACGCGCGTCGCGCGGACCACGCGAGTCGGGGCGGCCTGCGCCACCACCGTCTCGGCGTCCGTCGGGGCGGGCACCGCGCGCGTCGCGGCCGGCCGGCTCCGCCTTTTTCATGCCGGGACGGTCGTCGCCGCGCATGGCCACGAGCTTCTTGGGCGGTGCGGCGGGCTTGGCAGGCACCACCGGTTCGGCCGGGGCGGCCACGACAGCTTCATCGGCTTCATTGGCTGCGCCAGCGTCTTCGGCTGTTTCGGTCACCGTCTCGGACGACGTTTCAGCTGGCTCACTCGGCGCCGACTTTTCTGCAACCACGACAGGCGCGGGCACAGGCTCCACAGCAGCAGGTCGACCGGCCAGTGCCGACTCCAGCTCCTGCATGGCCGCACGGATGCGTTGCGCATCGCCGCTGGCGCTCGCCTGCTCCAGCGCGCGCGACGCGTCGAGCACGCGCTGGTCGTGCGCGTTGAGCGATGTTGCAGCCTTCTCCCGCTCGGTGGTCTTGCGGTTGAACGCTTCGTCGATGGGCTGGCGGAACGCCTCCCACAACTTCTGTTCATGCTTGCGCTCCAGCGGCACCGCGTGGGCTTCGGCCTGCCAGCGCTGTTGCAGCGCCTTCACCGCGTCGATGCGCAGCATGGGTGCGGCACCCAGCGCGGTGGCCTCTTCGATCAAGGCCTTGCGGCGTGCCGTGCTCTCGGCCTGGGCCGTTTCCAGTCCGGCGTGAGCCGCGTGCATGGCGTCTTTCCACTGTGGCTGCATTTCGGCAAACGCCTTCTCGCTCATGTGCCCGGCTTCGCGCCAGCGCTCCGAGAAGGTGTGCAGCGCGCGCACCTGGGCTTTCCAGTCGGTGTTGCCGGCGTGTGCTTCGGTCCAGGCTTTCAACTCCGCAATGATCGCCAGGCGTTGTGCCTTGTGCGCGTCGGCCTGTTGGCGCACCTGCACCAACCAGGCTTCCACGAGCTTGTGGGCCTCGGTGCAGGCTTCGTCAAAGCGCTTCCACAGCGCGTGGTTGGGCTGGCCGCCCTGGTCGGTGGCCTTCCATTGGTCGCGCAGGCCGCGCAGCGTCTCCTGCATCTTGCGGCCACCCAGGCGCTGGCCTTCGGGCGCTTGCAACAAGGCTTCGGCCTTGGCCACGAGTTCTTCGCGCAACTGGTCGGCGCGCCAGCGTTGCCAGCCTTCGAGTTCACCGGCCTGGCTCAGGGCCGCGTGAGCGCGTGCGTCGAGCGCGGCGCTCACAAAACGGCCGTTGGACTTGAGGATCGCGCGCACATCGGCCGCGGCCTTGGGCGTGGCCTTGCCATGGCCTTCGGCAAGCTCGCGTTCCAGCACGTCGAGCGCGTTGCCGAGATCGGTCGTCACGCGGGCGCGGCGTTCCTGTTGCGCTTGCGTGTCCACCGCGGGCTTCTCGGCCACGGGAGCGGCCTCACCGCCGCGCGCCACGCGCAGCTCGTCGGCCCACACGGGCACAGCCGGCAGCGGGGCTTGTGCATCGGCGTCGGCGGCCACGGCCTGGGCCAATGCGCCTTCGAACGCGTCCCACACCAGTTGCAACTGCTTGCGCGAAGCGTCGAGCATGGGCGGGAACTTCACGTCCACACTGGCCCACTGCGGGTCCTGAGCCAGACCGCTGGCTTGCTCCTGCCACTGGGCCACATCGGCCTGCAGCGTCTGCGCGCTGTGCTGGGCTTCGCGCCAGGGTTTGGTGGAGAGCACTTCAATGCGCTGCGCGATCAACACCGCGGCTTCGCGCTCCACCTGCACCCGGTGCTGTAGATCTTCGATCGACTTGACGCGCTCGGCCAGCGACTGGCGCAGCGTGGCCAGCGGCTCGCGCGACAGCGGCGCGCCGGCGCGTGCAGCGTCACGCTGCCAGGCCAGGGCGTCGGCGAGGTTCAGGCGCGAATGGTCCAGCAAGGCCTGCGCCTTCTGTGCCCACTCCACAGCCATCTGCTCCTGCGTCTTCATGCGCTTTTGCTCGTCGAGCTTTTCCTTCAGCGGTTTGGCCGCGCCGCGGTCGCGGTTGGACAGCTCCTTGTAGACCTCGTTCATCTGCTCCAGGCCCGGCTCGGTGGCCAGCCACTCGCGGATGCGCGCGGCGCGCTCGCCCGAGGTGGGCGCGGAGAACGCACCACCGGTCACGGCGTCCAGGGGATGGGCCGCGGTGGCGGACTTGGAAGGGGTGGGCGTGTTCACGGCAGTTGGAGAGGCTTGAGGGGAAGAAGACTTGCGCAGGGAAAACAGCGACATGGGAACGTCAGTTCAATCAGGACAGAGGCCACGCCAGAGCGGCGCGGCAAACGCGTATTGTCGCCGCTGTTCGTCCACGCGCCACCGTTCAGCCCCGACAGGGCCTTGGCAGGAGGCTCGATCAGCGCGGCGCCAGCCGCAGCTCGGCTTGCGGGCGCCAGTCTTCGCCCTGGCGACCCAGCTGCGGCGCGCCCAGAAACATGCGGTCTTCGGGCAGCGATCGGCTGGCCAGAAAATCCTTGACGGCCTGGCCACGTGCCACGGCCAGATCGCGCAAGGCGTCGGGCGTGACCGGTATCGAGGCCAGCAGCAGGGCTTCCATCTCGGCCAGCGGAATGTCCTTGGCGAAGCCGATCAGGTTGCGCGGCTTCGGAATGTCGGCGCGGCGGTACACCTCTTTGAGCAGCGCGGGGTATTCCTCGGCCGAGACCCCGATCTTGTCGGGGATGGCTTTGCCATCGCGCGCCAGGGCGCGGCGCTTCTCGGCCAGCACACGTTCGTCAAGCCGGCTGCGCTGGTAACCGCTGCGCTCGGCCTCCAGGTCGCTGTGCCCCACCACCGTGATCTGCAGCGCCGGCCGGTCAGCCAGCACCTTGGCCACCGATTCCAGCCGCTGCTGGTTGTCGGGCGACAGCACCGCACTGCCCGGCGCGAACACGACCTGGCTGGGCGACTCCGCACCGCCGCCGAAAGCGCTCGCAATCAGCGAGAACGGCGCGGTGATGGCCTTGCCGATGAGGTTGAAAATGAGCTTGAAGATGATGGGCGCCAGGCGGAACTGCGGATCGTTGATCGAGCCGCTCACCGGCAGGTTGATATCGATCACGCCGTTGCGATCGGCCAGCAGCGCCACCGCCAGCTTCACCGGCAGGTTGGGCGCGTCGCTGCCTGCCACGCGCTCGCCAAAGCTGAGCTGGTTGAGCACGATCTGGTTGCTGGCCACGAGCTGGCCGTCGGGGTCGATCCTGTAGGCCACGTCCACGCTGAGCTTGCCGCGCTCGATGCCGTAGCCGGCGTACTTCACTGTGTAGGGCGAGAGCGGCGGCAGCTCCAGGTTGCGCACGCGGCCCTGGATGTCGAGCGCCAGCGGCTGGGCCAGCGGGTTGAGCTGACCGTCGATCTCGAGCGCGGCCGTGCCTTCGGCGCGCCCGCGCAAAGACAAGGCCGCCAACCCGGGCGCGGCGCCCGCCGGTTGGGCATTGGAGAAAGCGCCCAGGCTGCCGGTGAGTTCGCTCAGGTTGGCGGTGTAGTTGGGCTTGATGAAGCGGTCCGAGAACAGCACACGGCCATTGACCAGGCTGATCGGGCCCAGGCGGATGTCGGGCGCGGGGCCACTGGCAGTGGCTGCGGCTTGCGGCGGCGCGGGTTCGCCAGTGGGCGCCTCACCGGGCTGTTTCACCAGGCCTTGCAGGTTGATCTTGCCGCCCTCGTCGATGATCACCCGGGCGAAATAGTCGCTGAGCACGGTCTCGCGCACCGCCACCTGGGTGGCCTGCCCAGGGGTCAAGTTGAGTTGCAGACCACGCACCTGCAGCGATTTCCAGGCCAGCAGGTCTTCGGCGGGCGACAAGGTGTTGGCGCTCAGGTCGTCCAGCGTGGCGTCGCCCTGCAGTTTCAGCGCCAGCGCGCCGCCCGGCAGGCCCAGCTGAACCCGGCCTCGGTAGCTCGCGTCGGCACGCAGCAACTCCAGGTTGAGGCGGTCGGCAAAGTACGGCTCCAACGCGTGCGCCGGCAGGCGATCGATCTGGGCCCGGGCGTCCAGCCGCAGGCCTGCACCGCCCGATGCGCCAGGTGCTGGCAGCCGCAAGGCTCCAGTGAGTGACAGCTGGCCGGGCGCGACCTCGCCGGCACGGCCAGCGCCCACCCGCGCTTTGACCGACAGAGCCATGTCTCCTTGTTCGGCATCCAGCGGCCGCAGGCCTTTGAGGTCCAGTTGCAGCTGTGTGATGTCCAGCGCCACGGGCTGGGCAGGCACGCGGTCCAAGAAGCCGATCGACCCATTGCTGAGCTGCAAGGCGTTAAGACCCACGCGCCAGGGGGCCGGATCCGCGCCCGATTCTTCGGTGGGTGCGGCCACCAACCACGGCTCAAACATCCAGCTGCCGTTCGCTTCGCGTTGCACGCGTGCCTGGGGCTGGGTGATGACAAGGCTGCCCACGTCGACGCTGCGCTGCACCATGTCCAGGCGCAGGTCTTCCACCAGCAGACGCTTCAGGCTCGCCAGCGGTCGTCGGGGCGGCCCGAGCTTGAGTTCGTTCAGTTCCAGACGGGTCGCCAGCACCTGCAGCGCCATGGGCCGGTCGCCCTCCGCGGCCTGCCATTCGATCCGACCGCCTGCGTTGAGCTTGCCCTCCAAGGCAGGCTTGAGCGCACCACTTATATAAGAAGCAAATCGCTCCAGAGGAATGTCACCCAGAGACAGCTCCGCCTGCGCAGCCACATCGGTGGCGGTTCCTTTGATGCCGATGGGGGTCTGGTCGAGTTGCGCCGACACCTCGAACGGCATGGGAGCCTTCACAGGCCAGCTCAAATCACGGCTCTGCACCCGCAAGGCGGACAGCGCCATGTCGGCGGTGGGCTTGACTGCGTCATCGCGCCATTGAACGACGCCGCCGTCCAGATCGAACCGTCCGAGCCGGATCTCCCACGGAACGACCGCTGTTGACGGCTGTGCCCTGGCGGGCACTTGCTGCGCCACGGGTTGAAACCGCTGGGCCAGACGCGCCAAGTTGAGCTGCCCCTGGGCGTCGCGCGACACGTTCAGGCTCGGCGCTTTCCAATCGATGGACGCCAGATCGATCCGGCGCGCCAGCGGCTCGACGCGGTTCAGCGTCACACCCAGGCGCTCCCACGACAAGACGTTCGCCACCCCGTCCACCAACTTCAGCCCGGAGATCGCCAAATCACCCGACACCCAGACCTGCGGCACTTCGCGCTGCGCAAAGGCCAGCTTGAGGTCGAGCTGGAGGATGCCGGCTTCGGGCTTGATGGGCCACGCCGCCGGCCAATAAGGAAAGTAAGGCGCCAGGTCGAGCGCGGGAATGCGCAGGCTGGCATTGGTTTCGCGGTCCACCGCGAACGGCGTGGTTGCCGCGCGCGAATCGAAGGCGCTGCCGTTGAGCTCGAAGGCCAGCCGCGGCTCGGTCACCACCTCACGGCGCGAATCCAGGTTGCTGAGAAACGGGATGCTCACGGTCAGGCCGCGCAGGCGGTGGGTGGCGCCCACGCTGTCGTCCACCAGCGTGAACTCGCCACCCTGCAGTTCGACGTTGAACAGCGCAAACCGCGCTGGCTCGCCGGCGTTGTCTGATGGCGCAACGCGCAGCCGCTGCACGATGTCGTCCACGTCGTAGCGCCCACCACCCAGGTGGCGCAATGCCACGCGCGGCTGCTCGATCTGAAAGGCGTCGATCACCGGCGCCAGCCGCAAGATCGATTGCAGTTCGGCGTTCACATGAACCCGAGCCACGGACAACTGCTCGGCGTCGCCCTGGGCGCTGGCAACACGCAGGCCCTCGATGGTCAAGGCCAGCGACCAGGGCCGAAAGTCGACCTCTTCTACCGTCACGCTGCGCCCCAACGCCTGACTGGCCTGCTTTTCGAGCTGCCATTTCAGGAGCAGCGGAACCGCCAGCCAGGCAATCGACCAGAGCAACAGCACGCCGCCCACGGTCCAGAGAAAGCGTCTGATCCACGGATTGATCGGGGAGACGGGGCTGTTGTTGCTCATGGTTGTGAGGACTGGGTGAATGGCGTGCCGCCAGTGTCTCCGAACTCCTGCGCCCGGGCACCGGCAGGGTCGCAGAGCCCCAGAAACAAGAAACCCCGACAAACGAGGTTTGCCGGGGTCGACGGCGGGCTTGATGCTCATGCCGTCATTTTTGGCGGAGGGAGTTTGATGTCTCTCCAGCCTGGAAGCAACAGATTGCTCCCGTTGGGGGCCGTCATGCGGTTGCACCGCTGGGTCGGCTGATGCCGGTCCTCAAGACCGACAGGCGAAGCGTACTCTCCCCGTCCGCTGACGACAAGGCGGGTCGGCGAAACGGGCCATGAGGCTTTTCAATGGCGCTTCCCAAGTCCATTCGGGGACCTCGAAAACGGGTTTTGCGACATGAAAGGTGGGCGCGAGCCGACAAGCGGCAAATGACAAGCAACCCAGCCGCAAGCCTTGCAGGCGCTGGGTTTCACGCTAGCGAAGCGCTTGAGCGGTCAGTTGAAACCGAATGTTTATAACCAAAAGTATCTTTAAACAGCGTTCTAAACATTGACTGGGTATTTATAAGCCCATACCATCCGCCCACTTTGACCCTTCAAAGGGTTAACCCCGACCGCAGCCAGCACCGGCCAGGTCGATCGCCAAACCCATTTGCAAGGCCTTCGACAGCGACCACACTGGGCCAGCCGCCTCAAACGGCCGAAGCCATGAACGGAGCGACACCATGACCACCTTCACTGCGCCACACAAGAACACCTCAGGTGTCGTGGCATCCATCAAGACCACGCTGGCTGACACCTACCGTGGGTTCCTCGACATCACACACAACAGCGTGGCCCTGTTGGGCACCCTGTTCGCTGTGGGCCTGATCGTGCTGAGCGCGCGAGGTGACCTGCGCCAGAGCGCCGAGCAGCAATTGCTGGGCTGGTTGCTGCAGCGCCAGGAAGCGACCATGGACGAACCCTTGATCGCGGTGGAGCCCACCGCCATCGACCGCGTCACCGCCGCCGACCCAGGCGACCTGCCCAAACAGCAGGCCAACGTGACGTTCTGGCTCAGCCGCAAGTACCGCGTGGCGCCCGAGCCGCTCGGCGCCCTGGTGGCAGAAGCGTTCGAGATCGGCGAGAAAGCCAAGCTCGATCCCACGTTGATCCTGGCGGTGATGGCCATTGAATCGCGCTTCAATCCATTCGCCCAGAGCCCCGTGGGCGCCCAGGGCCTGATGCAGGTGCTCACGCGCGTGCACACCGACAAGTACGAAGATTTCGGCGGTCAGCTGGCTGCCTTTGACCCGGTGTCCAACCTGCGCGTGGGTGTGCGTGTGCTGCAAGACTGCATCAAGCGCGCTGGCTCGGTGGAAGGCGGCTTGCGTCTGTATGTGGGTGCCGTCACCACCGACGGTGGCTGGTACATCGACAAGGTGATGTCCGAGCACATGCGCATCCAGAGCGTGGCGCTGGGCAAGCCTTTGCAGCGCTATGTGCCGCCTGCGCGCACGGTCAAGGTCGTCGCACCGGCTGCGCCGGCGCCTGTGGTGGCACCTGGCACCGAAATCGAAGCGGGCCCTGCCGCCCCGGCAGCCACCCCGGCACCCGCTCCCATGGCGCAGTCCTGAGCGAGTTGTGGCCGGCGCAGCCGATGCGCCGGCCTTTGCGGGAACGGTCAGCCAAGGCCATGGCACTCGGCTAAACTCGCTGAGTACGCAACTGGCGATAGGCGCGCAACCTCCGGAATGAGTTCCAGAGGTCTGGCGCTGACGTGGCCCCCCTGCCCGATCATTCCAACCCTGGATCCGCGGCCGGGACAACCACTGGGAAGCGTGCCGCCCCGCTGACGCAGCGCGGGTGTTCAGCCGTTCGCCTGGGCAGCCCTTGTCAATGCGCAAGGATTCACCTCTAGAAGGACTGCCATGTTCGACCGCAACATTCTCATCGAGCAAACCGACCCCGAGCTGTACGCCGCCATCCAGGCTGAAAACACGCGGCAGGAACACCACATCGAGTTGATCGCCAGCGAGAACTACGCCTCGCCCGCAGTGATGGCTGCCCAAGGCACCCAGCTCACCAACAAGTACGCCGAAGGCTACCCCGGCAAACGCTACTACGGCGGCTGCGAGTTCGTCGACATCGCCGAGCAACTGGCCATCGACCGCGTGAAGCAGATTTTTGGCGCGGACGCCGCCAACGTGCAGCCCCACTGCGGCGCCTCGGCCAACGAAGCCGTGTTCCTGGCCTTCCTCAAGCCCGGCGACACCATCATGGGCATGAGCCTGGCCGAAGGCGGTCACCTCACCCACGGCATGGCGCTCAACATGAGCGGCAAGTGGTTCAACGTGGTGTCCTACGGTCTCAACGACAAGGAAGAGATCGACTACGACGCCATGGAGCGCAAGGCACACGAAACCAAACCCAAACTCATCATTGCCGGTGCGTCGGCCTACAGCCTGCGCATCGACTTCGAGCGCTTCGCCAAGGTGGCCAAGGATGTCGGCGCCATTTTCATGGTCGACATGGCCCACTACGCCGGTCTGATCGCTGCAGGCATATACCCCAATCCGGTTCCCCACGCCGACGTGGTCACCTCCACCACGCACAAGAGCCTGCGCGGCCCGCGCGGCGGCATCATCCTGATGAAGGCCCAGCACGAAAAAGCCATCAACAGCGCCATCTTCCCCGGTTTGCAGGGTGGTCCGCTGATGCACGTGATCGCCGCCAAGGCGGTGGCATTCAAAGAAGCGCTGGCGCCTGAATTCAAGACATACCAGCAACAAGTGCTGACAAATGCGCGCATCGTCGCCGAAACACTCACGTCGCGCGGCCTGCGCATCGTCAGCGGCCGGACCGAAAGCCATGTGATGCTGGTCGACCTGCGCGCCAAGGGCATCACCGGCAAGGAAGCCGAAGCGGTACTGGGCAGTGCGCACATGACCATCAACAAGAACGCGATCCCGAACGACCCGGAAAAGCCCATGGTCACCAGCGGCGTGCGCATCGGCACCCCGGCCATGACCACCCGCGGCTTCAAGGACGAAGAAGCCCGCGCCACCGCCCACCTGATCGCCGACGTGCTGGACAACCCGCGTGATGCAGCCAACATCGAAGCGGTCCGCGCCAAGGTCAATGCCTTGACCGCACGCTTCCCGGTCTACAAGTAACGCCAACGGGCGGCATCACACGATGAAATGCCCCTTTTGCGGTCATCTGGAAACCCAGGTCGTGGAAACCCGCGTCTCGGAAGACGCGGATTTCATCCGCCGCAGGCGCCAGTGCGGGCATTGCGAAAAGCGGTTCACCACCTATGAACGGCCGGAAGTGAGCTTTCCGGCGGTGGTGAAAAAAGACGGCCGCCGGATGGACTACGTCCCGGGCAAACTCCGCGCCTCGTTCGCCTTGGCGCTGCGCAAACGCCCCGTGAGCACCGAACAGGTGGACGCAGCCATCGAGCGCATCGAAGAAAAGCTGCTCAACCTGGGCGCCCGCGAAGTGCCCGCCACGCGCCTGGGCGAGATGGTGATGCGCGAGCTGAAGAAGCTTGACAAGGTGGCCTACGTGCGCTTTGCCAGCGTCTACCGCAGCTTTGAGGACATCGACGAATTCCGGGCGTTGGTGGATGAGGTTCAGCGGTAGTCCACGACCACAGGGCAGGGATTTGGCCGTGAGCAATGTCACGCCCATTGACGTTAGACCTAGAAAGCCCCACTTTTGAATTCTTAAGAATTCAATTTCTTCGCCAATCTCTCGAAATATTAGCGCTATGTAACTTATCGCCCAGATGCAGAAAAAATACTGCGTCAGGCGTATTCACTGATCGGGAAAAAGCACCTACGAAAACGCGACCGCCTATCCCGCCAAGCAGGCACTTCGGCGCTTCAGCGGAGCGCTCAACAAGGTGCCGGGCAAAATTCAAGCGTGAAACATTTCTTTACCCACCGCCAATTGATCCGTGCCGTTCAGCATGGTTTCACTTTGATCGAACTGATGGTCGCGATCGCGATTCTTGCGATTCTGCTGGCTGTAGGGGTCCCGAGCTTTCAATCCTTCATTGCCAGCAGCCGATTGACCACGGCAAACAACGACTTTGTAGGTGCCATGACGCTCGCTCGGAGCGAAGCCATTCGACGCGGCAACCGCGTGACCGTTTGCAAAAGCGCTGACCTGAACACCTGCACGACCGCGGGGGGTTGGCAGCAGGGCTGGATCGTATTTGTGGACACCACCCGATCAGGCGCTGCCGCTGAGGTTAATACAGGCGAAACCATCGTTTCACGTTATGAAGCAATACAGGGCTCATTGACCTTGGTGGGCGATACCAACGTGGCCAGCTACATATCCTTCGCGGCCGATGGAACCGCACGCCTGATGTCAGGAGCCGCTCAGGCGGGTCGGATCCGCGTCTGCAACTCGGCCTCTGTGATGGAGGACTCTCGCCGAGCGCGCGACATCACCGTGACGTCGGCCGGTCGTATCGCCACATCGGTACCTACCAGCGTCAGCGCCACATGCCCGCTTTGAACACGAATCATGAAAAATTCCATGCATTTCAAGGTAAAGAGAGCTCCTTCATTCCAGCGAGGTGTGGGCTTGATCGAGGTACTGGTGGCGGTGCTGATCTTGGCACTCGGCTTGCTCGGCATGGCGGGTCTGCAGGCCAATGCGCTGAAGACCAACCAGAGCAGTTATGGCCGCACCCAGGCGGTCATGTTGAGCTATTACATGCTTGATGCCATGCGCGCGGATCGCAACAACGCGGTGCTCCAGAACTACAACACAGGGGTTGTAGCCGGAGGTGTGATCGAGCCGGCGTGCAGTGCCAACGTGTTCAACCAGCCCAACCTGCGAGACACCACGCGGAAGGACTGGCTGGAAAGTCTCAAGTTCGCCCTGGGCAATGCGGATTCAACCTGCGGTGCAATTCACTGCGAAGTGAATGGCGAATGCACTATTCAGATCACTTGGGACGATTCCCGAGCGGGTGGCTCTGGCGAGCAACGTCTTGAAACCAGGAGCCGCTTGTGATTCTCCCCCGCACTTCGACACGCCGCCGCCAGGGCGGCTTCAGCCTGATCGAACTGATGGTGGCCCTGGTTCTGGGGCTGGTGCTGATCGGTGGCGTGATCAACATATTTGTCACCAACCAGCAGGCTTTTCGGACCAATGAGAATCTGGCACGCTTGCAGGAAAACGCCCGGATTTCGTTTGAACTGACGGCGCGCGAGATTCGTCAGGCCGGCGGCAATCTGTGTGGCGCTACATTGGTCGCCAATGTTCTGATCAACCCTGCATTGGGCTGGGCCTACAACTGGGACGCCGGATCGGTGCGAGGGTTTGACGGTGGCCAGGACGCCACCGGCATCGTGGCCACAGGCCCAGGCGTTGGCGAACGGGTGGCAGGCACCGATGCCGTGACCATTCTCAGTGGCGGGCTGGACAACGGCGTGATCATCACCAACCACAATCCCACGGCCGCCTCGATCGATTTGTCCTCCATCAACCACGGCTTGGCCATTGATGAAATTGTCATGGTCTGCGACGCAGGTTCCGCCGCCATCACGCAAATCACCAATTCAAGCCCGGGTACCAACAGCACCATCGTGCACAACACCGGTACCTCGTCACCTGGCAACTGCACCAAAGGGCTGGGCTTTCCCGCAGATTGCAGCAGCTCAGGCGGAACAGCCAAGACATTCCAGAGCGGTGGCTTCGTCACCCGGCTCTCAGCGTCGTTCTGGTACATCGGCAACAACCCTCGCGGCGGCCGATCCTTGTACCGCCTGCCTGACACAGGACCAGCGGAAGAAATTGCAGAAGGCGTGAGGGATCTGGAGTTGAAATACCTGATGCGCGATTCAGGTTCGGGCAATCTGGGCACCGACTGGATTGACGCCACGGCCATCCTCGACTGGTCCAACGCAGCGCCGCTTCAGGTGGTGGCAGTCCGCATGCGCGCCACGCTGCAAACGCAGCAAAACGTGAGCATCGACGCCCAGCCTCTGATCCGTCAGCTGGTGCATGTGGTTAACATCCGAAACAGGAGCCTTTGATGCCTGCCCTCGATCGCCACCGCACTGCCCGTCCGCAGCGTCGACAGCAAAAGGGCATCGCGCTTGTTGTGGCACTGATTCTTCTCGTCATCATGACGCTTGTGGGATTGAACAGCATGCGCTCGGTGACCCTGGAAGAACGCATGACTGGTCACACGCTCGATCGAAGTCTTTCGTTCCAGGCGGCTGAAGCCGCGCTGCGCGAGGCAGAGGCATTTGTTGAAGCGAACAAACCCTCCCCCGCTCCTTTGAGCGCCTGCGTGTCCGGCATTTGCGGCTCACCTGCTGCCACAGACACGCCGCGCTGGCTGGACAGTTCATTCTCCAGTTGGCGTGCGGCTGCGGTAGTCGAAAACGGCAACATCGACATTTCGCCGCAGTACTTCGTGGAATACCTGGGCACCACTTTCGCCTGCGATCCGAGTTCGCCCACCTCTTCCACCAACTGCCGGCGCTACCGCATCACCGCCCGCAGCAACGCAGGCAATGACCGGGCATCGGTGTTGCTTCAATCGATTTACGCAACGGAATGACCGTTCGCACAAGGGGGATCCGAATGAAGCTCAAAGCTCGAATGAACACGACCGCAAAAGTGCTTGCGATGTCTGTGATCGTCCTCACGCAGGGCGCCATGCTGGCCCACGCCAACCTGATCTGGCCGTCTACCCCCTTGAGCGCCACCGTCAGCGCAAAACCTCTGGCCATGCTGGTTGCCGGTCGCGACCACAAGCTTTTCTACGAAGCGTACAACGACGCCTCCGACATCAACGGCGATGGACTGCTGGATGTGGGATTCAAGCCAACCATCACCTACTTTGGCTTGTTCGACTCCACCCTGTGCTACAGCTATTCCGGCAACAGCGACAGCTACTCCATCAGCGACGCCACCAACATCGCAGCCGAAAACGCCGAGCTCTTCGAACCGGTTGCCACTGCCGGGGCGCTTGGGGTGTGCACTGGGGCCACCGAGTGGTCGGGCAACTGGCTCAACTACGTGACCACCAGCCGCATCGACGCGCTTCGAAAGGTGCTCTACGGCGGCTTCCGGGATATCGACACAGCCACCCGTACGGTCTTGCGGCGCGCCTACATTCCGCAAGATGCCCACAGCTGGGGCAAGGAATATCACAGCATTGCCACCAGTGGATACGACATCCGCCAATACACGCCGCTGGATTTGCCCGTCAATGCCACCTCGCGCCATTTCTTTGGCAATTTGACGGGCAACATCGATCGCTCCTGCGCCACCCTGAGCAATTGCAGCAGCCTGCCTCCGTTGCTCCGCATCCGTCGCAACGTCGGCGGCGACAAGCGCATCTGGGAATGGGCTTCGAAAGAACGTCCAGTGCTGGCGGACAGCCTGTCCAGCGGCGGCTTCCCCAACGGGACAGGATTGCCCGAAAACTTCACCGTACGCGCAGAAGTATGCAAGACACCGTACACCAACGAGTGCAAGTTCTATCCCAACGGAAACAGCGGCAGCTACAAACCCATCGGACTGCTGCATGAATACGGCGAGAACGAGGCCATGTTGTTTGGCCTCATGACGGGCAGTTACGACAAGCACATGTCGGGCGGGCGCCTGCGCAAGGTGATTTCGTCCTTTGCGAACGAAGTCAACTCAACCACGGGTCAGTTCGTGGTCGGTTCAGCACCGATCGTGGACACGTTCAACAACCTGCGCATCCGCGGCTTCAACCAGAGCAGCGCCACCAACGAGTACTGGAAGTCCAGCCCTTATGAAGACTCGGCCAAGGCCGCCAGCGAAGGGCAGCTCGTGGACTGGGGCAACCCTATCGGGGAAATGATGATGGAGGGAGCCAGGTACTTTGCGGGCGCCCTGGCCCCTTTGTCTGCGTTTGATGCCAGCACCGAACGCACCATTGATGGCCAGGTCGGCCTCAACAGCGCCACTTGGGACGATCCCTATGCGAACCGGCCGTATTGCTCTCGTGCCAATTTCCTTGTGATCTCGGACGTCAATCCGTCCTTCGATTCCAATCAGGTGCGAGGTGCAGTCAACGCCTTCAGTTCATCGATCTCGGGGACGAGCATCATCAGTTCGCTCAGTGCGGAAACCTACAGCAATCTGATCACCGGCATCGAAGCAGCCAGCGCAACGTCAAGCATCACAGGGCTGCGTTTCATCGGCCAGTCAGGAACGTTGTACGACGCCGCGCCCACGCCCAAAAACGTCACCAACCTGGCCAGCATTCGTGGTCTGGCACCCGAAGAACCGACCAAACAAGGTTCGTACTATTCGGCAGCGGTGGCGTATTGGGCCAAGAGTGTCGGTGTGCGCACTTTGACAACGCCAGCGGGCGCGTCGTTGCCGGTCAAGGTGGATTCCTACGTAGTCGCCTTGAGCTCGCCCCTGCCCTCGTTCGACATCCCGATGCCTGGTGACCGCAAGATCACCATGGTGCCGTTTGCCAAATCGGTCAGCGGGTCGAACATTGTGGCCACAAAGGGCAGCTACCAGCCCACCAACCAGATCGTCGACTTTTACGTGGAAGAGCTGGTCAATTCGAGTGGCCCGACCGGTAAGGATTACAACGCTGCGATCAACGGCGGTCGGTACTCCGCGCGCTTCCAGATCAACTTTGAAGACGTAGAGCAAGGTGGTGACCACGACATGGACGCCATTGCGCTTTACGAGATCAAGGCCAATGACAACGGGACTTTGTCCATCAAGGTCACGCCTACCTACCAGGCTGGTGGCATTCAGCAAAACATGGGCTATGTGATTTCGGGTACCACCAAAGACGGCGTCTACTTGGTGGCCCGCGACGAGACGAACTCGCCTGCCTATTTTCTCAACGTCCCCAAAGACCAAGAGCCCGGCTATTGCGAAACCTTGACCAACACCGGTTGCAACAGTTTGCCGGCCGTTGGCGCTCTTGCCGCAAATATTCCGACTTACACGTTCTCTCCCGGTTCGGCAGGTGCCAGTCTTCTCAAGGGTCCGCTCTGGTACCTGGCCAAGTACGGCGGCTACATAGCGGAGGATGCAATCACTGGCCCCAACCGCCGCCAAGAATGGGATGCCAACAACGATGGCACCCCAGACTCCTACTTTCTGGTTCAGAACCCATTGAACCTGCGCACCCAGTTGCGCAAGGCCTTGGAAAACATCAGTTCGCGAAGCGGCAGCGGAGGAAGCATCATCGCGAACAGCACCACGCTGTCCACAGAAACGCTTGTATTCCAAGCCACCTTCAACTCAAACCGTTGGTCTGGCGACCTTCTGGCTTACCCGGCAACAAGCGCGGGCGTTGGCGCCACGCCCACCTGGAACGCAGCAGCCCGCATCCCAGAACACAACAGCCGCAAGATCTTTTACTGGTCCGACGCCACCGGACTCAACAAGGGCCGCGAATTTACATGGGGCGGCAGCGGGCTCTCCACGGCAGAGAAGGCACTGTTTGACGATAGCCAGTCTCTCTTCAATTACCTGCGTGGCGATCGCAGTGGTGAAGTTTCAAAACAAGGCAACTTCCGGGATCGACTGGACAGCACAGTTCTCGGTGATATCGCGCATTCGTCGCCCGCCTTCAGCAAGGAGACGCAAACGGTCTTTGTTGGCGCCAACGACGGAATGCTGCACGCCTTCACAACAAAGGCCGCTGGAGCAAACGGCCTTCCCTCTGGCTCGGAAATGTTTGCCTATGTCCCCAGCACCTCACTGCCCAAGATGAAGGCGTTAGCGGCGACCAACTACAACACCAACCACCAATATTTCGTGGATGGCGACATTGCAGTATCCAACCAGACGCTGACGACCGACCGCATTTATCTCATCGGTCTGATGGGCCGCGGAGGCAAGGGCATGTTTGGCCTTGACGTCACGACGCCGGAGAGCTTTTCGGCCAACGACGTCAAGTGGGAGTACACAAACTCTGCGGATGCAGACTTGGGCTTCATGCTCGGACGCCCCATCATCACCCGCATCCAGGACGGCCGGCAGGTCGCCCTTGTGGGCAATGGTTACAACAGCAGCAACGGGTCCGCGGCACTTTATGTGGTCGAGCTCGCCACGGGAACCATCATCCGCAAGCTGGTCACGCCTGTCGCCGGCAACAATGGCCTGGCCACGCCTGGCACGTTCGATACGAACAGCGATGGCGAAGTGGACTTCGCGTACGCGGGTGATATGTTCGGCAACGTGTGGAAATTCAACCTGACCAATGACGACCCAGCCAACTGGAGCGTGGACAACAATGCCAGTCCCATTTTCGTGGCGCGCAACGCGAGCAATGGGGTGCAGCCCATCACTGGCCCAATGTCTGTGGCCATCAACACGGTGCAGTCCGACCCCAACCTGGGCAAACGGTTTGTATTCTTCGGCACGGGGAGTTATTTCCTCAGTGGCGACCCCACAAACACGTCGAGGCAAACCCTCTACAGCTTCATCGATTCGAACACGACCGTGAGCAGCCGCGCCAACATGACACCGCGAATAGTCAGCATCACCGGTACGTTCGATGGCAAGAAGGTCCGGTCCTTCCCCACTGCGTCTGCGGGAGACATGTTCAACAAGGACGGCTGTTACGTCGATCTCCCGGAGACGGGTGAGCGCATGATCACCACTCCCCGGCTGTTCAATCTTGCTGAGCCCACATTGCTCGGCAGCACCATCGTCCCTGTCACCAACGATCAGTGTGTTGCCGGCGGCAATGGCTACATCAATGCAATCAATCCGTTCACCTGTGCGAGATTGAGCCTCCCTTTCTTCGACATCAACGACAACAACAACTTTCTCGACGATGTCATCCAGTTGAGCGGCAACCAGAACGCCAACATCAGTTCCATCGACCTGGGTGTCGGCATGCCAGGAGAGGCCATCCTGATCGGCAATCGTCTGGTTGTGGGAGGATCCGATGGTCGCCTCGAGGACGTTCGAGTCAATATTCCCACTGTTGCCCGCAGGGGGCGCCTCTCGTGGCGCGAGATTGTCAGGGACTGATTTCATGAAACCACTCAACCTCTCCGCTGCGCACCGCGTTCGAGGCTTCACCTTGATCGAACTCATGATCGTGGTGGCCATCATCGGCATCCTCTCTGCCATTGCCTACCCGAGCTATCAAAACCATGTGTTGAAGACCCGGCGCGTGGCAGCGGCCGGATGCCTCATGGAACTGAGTCAATGGATGGAGCGCAATTACTCAACCTGCCTGGCCTACAACACCACAGGTGCCGGCTGTGCCACCCCCATGGCTAGCGCGGTGCTGCCCGTCCTGTCGTGTCGCAGCGATCTCGGCGCGTCTTACACGTTTGAATTCAGCACAGCCCCCACCTCCTCCCAATACGCTCTGCGCGCTGTGCCCGGTGGCCCGCAGGCTGGCGACACAGGATGTGGCAACCTGACCCTCAACCAAGCTGGACAAAAGGGCAAGTCTGGCGCGAAGGCTGTGAACGCTTGCTGGCAGTAAGTACTCCCGCTGCCTTCTCTGCGGTTTGGCAACAGGCGCTGGCGCTGGCGCGGAATGCCATCGATCTTTCCAATCCCAATCCGCGTGTAGGGTGTGTGATCATGTCCCACGAACGGCATGTCTTGGGACAGGGATTTACCCAACAGGCCGGCGGCCCACACGCCGAAGTCATGGCGCTTCGCGATGCTCGCGCCAAAGGCCACCCACTTGCCGGTGCCACCGCCTACGTCACCTTGGAACCCTGCTCCCACCATGGCCGTACTCCACCGTGCTGCGACGCGCTTGTCGAAGCCGGAATAGCCAAAGTGGTGGTGGCGACTGAGGACCCCAACCCACTTGTGGCCGGGCGAGGCCTGGCGCGGCTGAGGGCGGCGGGCATTGAGGTGGAGCTGCTCCCGCCCGAGAGCGAAGCGGCCTTGGCATCACGCGAACTCAACATCGGTTTCTTCAGCCGAATGGTGCGCGGCACACCGTGGGTGCGCATGAAAATGGCCGCGTCGCTCGATGGCACGAGTGCGCTGAACAATGGAGCGAGCCAGTGGATCACCGGGGAAGCCGCTCGAACTGACGGTCATGCCTGGCGCGCTCGCGCTTGTGCCGTGCTCACGGGTATCGGCACAGTAATGGAAGACGACCCCAGGCTCGACGTGCGTTTGCCAGACACCACACGTCAGCCCCACCTCGTGATCGTGGACAGTGCGCTTGCCACGCCGTTGTCAGCACGACTGTTCGAGCCCGCCCCCGGCGGGCTGCCACGGCAAGTCTGGATCTACCACGCGGTGCTCGACGCCGAGAAGCAGGCGGCTCTGGCCGAACGCGGCGCGATCCCTATCCACATGCCGGGCGCCGACAACAAAGTCGACTTGGCGGCCATGCTCAGGGACTTGGCACAGCGCGAAGTGAACGAGCTGCATGTGGAGGCGGGGCACAAGCTCAACGGCTCTTTCTTGCGCGAGGGCCTGGTGGACGAACTTCTGGTGTACTTGGCGCCCAAGTTGCTCGGCCAAGGCGCCAGCCTGTCGAACCTGGGGCCCCTCGAGCTGCTGCAGGATGGTGTCCCACTCCACTTCGCCTCCATTGAACGTGTGGGTGAAGACCTTCGCATCGTGGCCCGCGTGCAGGGCCATGATGCGTTTTTGCGAACGCCCCACGCTTGATCTGAGTTCCTCGCGCCTGCCACGCAAAGGCGCGCGTAGTGCAAACAAAGCAATCAATCCGTCGGTCTTCTGTCGAGTAGCAGCCATCGATTGACTACTTTGGAATTCAACATGCTTGGGTAGAGTTCCGGCATGTTCAGGTTCAGCACCCTCCTCTCGCGTCGCCCCAACTTCATCAAACTGACGACCGCCATGGCTGCACTGACAGTCGTGGTCGGCTTGGTGTTGCCCATCGCCAACGACCATGTGAAGCGCGGGCACCGCGCAAACGCTCGCGCCGCGTTGTCCAACGCAGCGCAGTGGATGGAACGCACCGCCTCGGCGCAAGGCCGGTATCCAAAGGCTGTGGCCATTCCCGAAAGCGTGTTGTTCGTGAAAGGCAGGCAATACACCATCGCCGCGGCGTCCACAGACGGGTTGGCCTACACGCTGACGGCCCACCCCCAGGGCGATCAGGCCAGTGACCAGTGCGGCTCGTTCCGAATCAACCACACGGGCGTTCGAAGCCAAGTCGCCACGGCCGAAGTGCCGCACCCCCTCGGCCCGATGGAATGTTGGGCTTGGTAGAGCCGAAAACACGGATTGAGCTCCCCGTCAATACCGCCTGAATAGTAGTCATACCGGCTATCCATCCAATCATTTTGGCTGTCAGATAGTTACTTTGTGACTCTTTTTTCGCAGTTAGAGTGCGTGCATGTTCAAAGCACACACGTTCCCTGTGCGCCCAAACCAGGCTGGCTTCAGTCTCGTTGAGGTGCTGGTCACCATCATCATCCTGAGCATCGGGATGTTGGGGTCGGCAGGCATGCAGACGGCTGCGCTGCAAGCCAACACCCAAACGCGCTACCAGGTGGTTGCTGCTGCTTTGGCGAGCGAGTTGGCCGAATCCACCCACAGCGACCGGTACTTGCCGGGCAACACCTTGGAGCGCTACAGCGACGGCGTTCGACAGGCAGAGCAAACACCTGTTCCGCTGGATGTGCAAAAGTGGACCGGGATCGTGGGCTCGTTCGAAGCCAACGTGGGCGCTCCCTACACGGACAGCACCGGCACAACCCGCAAGGCCTTCAACATTGCGCAAAACAGCCCCTACCGCCCGGACCTTCCCAACATAGCAACCGATCCGTTCGTTGAAACCGGCGCGACGGGCTCCTTCATGATGGCGGGCCTGGCGCTCTTCGCCAACACGCAAAGCTTCCGAGCCGATCTGCCCAAGGCCCGCATCAGCACGTTTTCCATCGACGTCAACAGCTACAACATGACAGGTGCCAGCGCCAGTCTGCGCCGCGGTACACAGTTGCACCTGGCCGCCAAATACGGCGGTTTCGATGACGCACTAGCGGGCAACACCGGCAGCCCGTTTGCCATGGGCAACAACTTCGCCTGGCAAGGCGCCAACGGCGACGCCAAAAACTACTTTGTGGTGAGCGACCCCCAAAAATTCCTGGACTCGATCGGCAACGTCTTCGCCTCACTGGTCAACGAAACCAGCAGCATTGCGGGCAGTGCACTGACATCGCAGGAGCTGAGCACCTCGGAAGCAAACTCGGTGTACCAAGGCGGCTTCAATCCCGTGGGCGGCGACTGGAGCGGCCGGGTTCGCAAGTTCGCCCTCAGCCTGTCAGCCGACGGAAAAGCGACGCTGGAAAGCACGCCAGCCTGGGACGCCTCGGAACTCCTCACACTGCGCACCCTGGCCGACAGTGGCGCCAGTCGCAACATCGTGGTGGGTTCGCCACTGGGGCAACAAGGCAGCGTGGGTCCGTCTCCATTCAAATGGGACAGCTCCCTCGCTGCTGCGCACCAGGATGCGCTGAACACGAGCCCCAGCGGTCCCGTGGACAACCTTGGTCCTGGTCGGCTGAACTTCCTGCGCGGCCACCGCGGTGATGAGCGCTCTGCTTCCGCTCCTCAACGTCCGTTTCGAGCTCGCACACGGGTCTTGGGCAGCGTGGTCAACTCAGGACTGGTGTACCAAGGGGCGCCGTCCACGACGCTTGCAGGCACTGGCTACGCCGCCTTCCAGCAGACGCAGAAGAACCGGACGCCGGTGGTGTTTGCAAACGCCAACGACGGCATGCTGCACGCGTTCCGCGCCAGCGACGGTCTAGAACTGTTTGCCTACATCCCGGGCTTCATCGTCCCGCAACTCAACATCCTGCCCGATCCCGACTACACGCATCGCCCACTGCTGGATGCAACGCCCACCGTGGGTGAGGTCCAGATGAACGGTCAATGGCGAAGCGTGCTGGTGTCTGGCGCGGGGGCAGGAGCGCAAGGCATCTACGCACTCGACGTGACAGAACCCGATGCATTCTCCAAGGACAGCGTGCTGTGGGAATTCACCGACGCGGACCATGCCGCCATGGGCAATGTGCTGGGCAAGCCCCGCATCGTTCGAGTCCGCATGAACGATGCTGGAACAGGCAGCGACAGCTACAAATGGATGGCGGTTGTGCCCACCCGTGTCAGCGGCAACTTCTTCAATGCGACACAACTGGCCCGGGCCAATGCCATGCGCATGTCACGCCACACCCTGGTGCAGGTGGTGGATGCCGATCTGGGGTGGGTCGGAGGTTGGCGTGTGTATGCCGACATGGACCGTGACATGCAATACACAGCGGGGACCGACACGCTGATCGTCGAGCAGGGGCCCGCCGGGGATGGCGTGATGAGCAACGGGCCCAGTGATGATCTGGAAGATCGAGGCACCGTGGCGGACGGGTATTTGCTGTTCAATCCCGCAGGTTTCCCGCGTTCCAGCACCGATGGAATCGCCACCGGCAGCGTGGTGTTCTACCTGCCGGAAGGTCGCGCCACCGCGGTGGTCTATTCCCAGGCCGGCCGCATCCGCCGCTGCGACCCCACCAAGACGGGCTGCCGCCCAACATCGTGACGGATCACTGACTCGCCCAGGCCTGCTCCGTTCGGGGCCGACACCCTGACGAACCGGGCGAGCTTCAAAACCCTGCGAAAATAGCCGGATGTTTACCGGCATCATCACCGGCGTGGGGCGCATCGCCGCCCTCCACGACCTGGGCAGCTCTTTGGACCATGGCAAGCGACTCACGATCGAGGCACCCCCCGGGTACCTGGATGATGTTGGCTTGGGCGACAGCATTGCGCTCAACGGCGCCTGCATGACCGTGACCTCGCTGGATCTGCCCCAGCGGCACTTCACCATCGACATCTCGGCAGAATCGCTCGCCCGCACCACGGGTTTGGCGCAAATCGGCTACCGCATCAACCTGGAAAAAGCGCTGCGCGCCCACGACCGGCTGGGTGGACACATCGTCTCCGGGCATGTGGACGGCGTCGGGCGCGTGACCCGCTTCGCCCAGGTCGGTGAGAGCTGGGAACTGCGTGTCATCGCGCCGACCGAGCTCGGCAAATACCTCGCCTACAAGGGCTCAATCACCGTCAATGGCGTCAGCCTCACCGTCAATTCGGTTCAGGACGACGCCGACGGCTGTGAATTCAGCATCAACCTCATTCCCCACACGGTGCAAAACACCTCCCTGGGCCAGTTGACCGACGGCAGCTCGGTCAATCTGGAAATCGACACCGTGGCGCGCTATGTCGAGCGCATGCTCAGCGCCGGTCACACCACTCTCAAGGAACCCGCATGAACGCGCCTGAAACCCTGGCCCCGGTGGCCATTTCGCCTGTGGAAGACATCGTGGCCGACATGCGCGCCGGGCGCATGGTGATCCTGGTCGACGAAGAAGACCGCGAAAACGAAGGCGACCTGGTGCTCGCAGCCGACCATGTGACGCCCGAAGCCATCAACTTCATGGCCCGTTTCGGCCGTGGCCTGATCTGCCTCACGCTCACCAAAGAGCGCTGCGAGCGCCTGCGCCTGCCGCCCATGGTCCCACGCAACGGCACCAAGATGGGCACGGCCTTCACCATCTCCATCGAGGCCGCGGAGGGTGTGACCACCGGCATTTCGGCCGCCGACCGCGCGCGCACGGTGCAGGTGGCGGTGGCGCCGAACGCGGTGGCCACCGACCTGGTGCAACCCGGCCACATCTTTCCGCTGCAGGCGGTGGAAGGCGGCGTGCTCATGCGCGCGGGCCACACCGAAGCGGGTTGTGATCTCGCCGCCATGGCCGGCTGCAGCCCCAGCGCCGTGATCTGCGAAATCATGAAGGACGACGGCACCATGGCCCGCCTGCCCGACCTGCAGCTGTTCGCCGCCGAACATGGCCTGAAGATCGGCACCATCGCCGACCTGATCGAACACCGCAGCCGCAACGAAAGCCTGGTACACAAGCTGGGCACACGTCCCCTGAACACGGCGTTTGGCGAATT
Source organism: Hydrogenophaga sp. RAC07 (assembly GCF_001713375.1). Taxonomy (NCBI): domain Bacteria; kingdom Pseudomonadati; phylum Pseudomonadota; class Betaproteobacteria; order Burkholderiales; family Comamonadaceae; genus Hydrogenophaga; species Hydrogenophaga sp. RAC07. Next base: position 1,285,569 of record NZ_CP016449.1, on the reverse strand, counting down.
CAGCGCCACCGCTTTCCGCGACGAACCGAGTGGCGCCCTGCACCTGGCACTGGTCAAGGGCCAGTGGAACCCTGATCAATCGGTGGACGTGCGGGTGCACGAGCCGCTGTCGGTGCTGGACGCGCTGGAAGTTGGACGCTCCATGCACTCCTGGAGCCTGGAAGCCAGCCTGCGCCATATCAGCGAAGCTGGCGCCGGTGTGGCCGTGTTGCTCAACTGCGGCGAGACCGCTGGTCAGCTGCTGGCCCAGTTCGAAGGCACGGCGCGCTCCGCCCAGGCGCCCGAGCGAGGCCGCATGGACCTGCGCACCTACGGCGTGGGCGCGCAGATCTTGCGCGAATGTGGCGTGCAGAAGATGCGCCTCATGGGCAACCCGCGCCGCATGCCCAGCATGACCGGCTACGGCCTGGAAATCACCGGGTACCTCAGCCGAAACGGTTGAAGCCACTCACCTCCCCAACATCCTCAAGAAGAAATGGAGCCGCACATGTTCGGCGCAGACAAAGGCACGGCTGACTTGCTCGACGGCAAGAAGCTCAGCATCGGGATCGTTCAGGCCCGCTTCAACGAACCCATCACCGACGCGCTGTATGCCGCCTGCCTCGCAGAGCTGCTCGCACTCGGTGTGCAAGAGAAGAACATCGCGCACGTCAAGGTCCCCGGCGCGCTGGAAGTGCCCGTGGCCCTGCAAGCCATGGCCGAGCGCGACGACTTCGACGCGCTCATCGCCCTGGGCTGCATCATCCGCGGCGAGACCTACCATTTCGAATTGGTGGCCAACGAATCCGGCGCGGGCGTCACCCGCCTGGCGCTGGACTACCAGATCCCCATTGCCAATGCCATCCTGACCACCGAAACGCTGGAGCAGGCCATCGCCCGCAAGACCGACAAAGGCCGCGACGCGGCCCGCGTGGCAGTCGAAATGGCCCACCTGCTTCAAGAGATCGGTTGAACATGTCCACAGAACTTCCCACCACCGAGGGCGACAAGCCCAAGAGCGGCTTGATCGGCCGCAAGGCGGCCGACAAGTCGGCCCGCACCCGCGCACGCGAGTTCGCCTTGCAGGCGATCTACCAGCACCTGGTGGGCCGCAACGCCGCCACCGACATCGACGCGTTCACGCGCGACCTGGCCGGCTTCCACAAATGCGACAGCGTGCACTTCGATGCGCTGCTGCACGGCTGCGTCAACCAGGCCGACGCGCTGGACGCACTGATCAAGCCCGCACTGGACCGTCCGCTGTCCGAACTCTCTCCCATCGAACGCGGCGTGCTCTGGATCGGTGCCTACGAGTTCCAGCACTGCCTGGACGTGCCGTGGCGCGTGGTGCTCAACGAGTGCATCGAACTCGCCAAATCGTTCGGTGGCACCGACGGCCACAAGTACGTCAACGGCGTGCTGCACCAGTTGGCCGCGCAGTTGCGCCCGGCCGAGGTGGCCGCCGCGCCCTCCAAAACCGGCGCCCGCAAAAACGCAGCCCCGTGAGGATTTCGCAGCGCGCCCAGCGCGTCGAACCCTTCTACGTGATGGAGCTGGCCAAAGCGGCGTCCAGCATGGCCGCCCAGGCCAAGCCGGGCGACCGGTCGATGATCTACCTGAACATCGGCGAGCCGGACTTCACGGCTCCACCTCTGGTCATGGCCGCCGCCGAGCGCGCCATCCGCAGCGGCAGCAGCCAGTACACGCAGGCGCTCGGCCTGCCCGCCCTGCGCGAAGCCATCAGCGCCTGGTACTTGAGCCGGTTCGGCCTGTCCATCGACGCGAGCCGCATCGTCGTCACCGCGGGCGCCTCTGCGGCCTTGCAGCTGGCCTGCCTGGCCCTCATCGAGGCTGGCGACGAGGTGCTCATGCCCGACCCGAGCTATCCGTGCAACCGCCAGTTCGTGCAAGCTGCCGAAGGCCGCGCGGTCATGGTTCCCAGCGGTCCAGAACAGCGCTTTCAACTCAGCGCAGATCAAGTGCAAGCCCACTGGACCCCCGCCACACGCGGCGTGCTGCTGGCCTCACCGTCCAACCCCACCGGCACCTCGATCGCCCGCGACGAACTCGAACGCATCGCGCGTTTCGTCCGCGCCAAAGACGGCGTGACCCTGGTCGACGAGATCTACCTCGGCCTGAGCTACGAAGATGAATTCGGCCACAGTGCCCTCGGCCTGCCCGACGGCCTGGGCGATGAGGTCATCAGCATCAACAGCTTCAGCAAGTACTTCAACATGACCGGCTGGCGCCTGGGCTGGCTGGTGCTGCCGCCCGCACTGGTGCCCGCGGTGGAGCGCCTCGCGCAGAACCTGTTCATCTGCGCGAGCACCATCGCGCAACACGCAGCCCTGGCCTGCTTCGAGCCCGAGAGCCTCACCGAGTACGAGCGCCGGCGCAGCGAGTTCAAGGCGCGGCGCGACTTCTTCATTCCCGAACTCAACCGCCTGGGTCTGAGCGTGCCGGTGATGCCCGACGGCGCCTTCTATGCCTGGGCCGATGTGACCGGGCTGTGCGAGCGCTGGGGCATCCCGCGGCAGGGCCCCCGGCCCGATGAAGGCGGTAGCTGGGCGCTGGCCTTCGAGCTCATGAACCGCTGTCAGTTGGCCGCCACACCGGGGCGCGACTTCGGCAGCGCCGACCCGGGCCGCTATCTGCGTTTCTCGACCGCCAATTCGATGGCCCAGCTTCAGGAAGCCGTGGCCCGCCTGGAGCAAGCGCTGTGAACCCGCCCGCGCTGCAATCTGCACCATTCACGTGGCCAGTCCGCGTGTACTGGGAAGACACCGACGCGGGTGGCATCGTCTTCTACGCCAACTACCTCAAGTTCTTCGAGCGCGCCCGCACCGAGTGGCTGCGCGCCCTGGGCGTCGAGCAACAACGCCTGCGCGAACAACTCGGCGGCATGTTCGTCGTCACCCAGACCCAGTTGCAATACCACCGCCCCGCGCGGCTTGATGATTTGCTTCTGGTTACAGCACGGGTGGTGGAAGCAGGCCGTGCGTCCATGACAATCGAGCAGACCGCGCTCCTGAAACCGCAGCAAGGCGACGCACAGGCAGCCCTGCTCTGCAGCGGCACCATCCGCATCGGCTGGGTCGACGACCGCCTGCTGCGCCCGCAGCGCATACCGCCCGCCGTGATGGCCGCGCTTCAACTGACGCCCTGAAACTTCTTCACGACCCGCCTTCTCTGAACACCCATGAACCAAGACCTCTCCATCGTTCAATTGATGCTCAACGCCAGTTGGGTGGTGCAAGCCGTGGTGGTGCTGCTCATGGTGGTTTCCGTCATGAGCTGGGCTGCCATCTTCCGCAAGGTGTTTTCGCTCAAGCGCGTGCGCGCGCACAACGAAGACTTTGAACGCGAGTTCTGGTCGGGCACCAACCTCAACGACCTGTACGCCGCAGCCGCCCAGAGCGCCAAACACGGCGGCCCGATGGAGCGCATTTTTGCCAGCGGCATGCGCGAATACCAGAAACTGCGCGAGCGCCGCATCACCGACAACGGCGCCCTGCTCGACGGCGCGCGCCGTGCCATGCGCGCGAGCTTCCAGCGTGAACTCGATGTGCTGGAAACCAACCTGTCCTTCCTCGCATCGGTCGGCTCGGTCTCGCCGTACGTGGGCCTGTTCGGCACCGTGTGGGGCATCATGCACGCCTTCACAGGCTTGGCCGCGCTGGCGCAGGTGACCTTGGCCACCGTGGCGCCGGGCATCGCCGAAGCGCTGGTGGCCACCGCCATCGGCCTGTTCGCCGCCATCCCCGCGGTGGTGTTCTACAACCGCTTCGCGCACGACATCGACCGCGTGGCCAACGCCATGGAGACCTTCATGGAAGAGTTCTCCAACATCCTGCAGCGCAACCTCGGCGCGCAGACACAAACACCCTCGGGTCACTGACCATGCCCGCCGTTTCATCACGCGGCCGGGGCCGCCGCACCATCAACGAGATCAACATGGTCCCGTTCATTGACGTGATGCTCGTGTTGCTGATCATCTTCATGGTCACAGCGCCGCTGATCACGCCCAGCCAGATTGCGCTGCCCAGCGTGGGCCAGGCCGGGCGCCAGCCCGACCGTTTCGTGGCGGTGATGATCGACAAGGACGAGCAGATCCAGGTGCGCGAAGGTTCGGCCAGCACCGACCCCCAGCCCGTGAGCCTCCCCCAACTCGTGGCCCGTGTGCAGCAACTGCAGAGCAGCAAGGGCGCGGCACCCGAAGGCGGCGTGCCGGTCGTGATCAGCGCCGACAAGAACGTGAAGTACGAAGCCGTTGTTCGTGTGATGAGTACCCTTCAGGAAGCCGGGATTGCCCGCGTGGGCCTGTCCGTGCAAACCTCACGCTGAAACCATCCCCAGCACCATGCAGTCCACCGCCGACCACCTCGACCTCGCGCCGCCACCCAGCGGCCGCTGGCTCGGGCCCATGGGGCTGGCGCTTGTTGCCCATGGACTGCTGGTGATTGCCCTCACACTGGGTGTGCAGTGGCAACACGACGCCGAACCGGTCACGGTCGAAGCCGAGCTCTGGTCACGCATGCCGGTGCAGGCCGCACCACGCGCGGTGGCACCACCACCTCCGACGCCTGCACCCCAGCCCGCCCCGCCGAAACCGGCACCCAAACCCGCGCCGGCGCCAGCGCCCGCACCTCCGCCGCCCGCACCCAACCAGGCCGACATCGCGACGGCGCAGGCGAAGAAAAAAGCCGAGGCCGAACAGAAAGCGCGCGAGGAAGAAGCGAAGAAGTTGGCCGCCGCGAAGGCCGCCGAGAAGGCAGCAGCGGAGAAGAAGGCCGCAGCTGAAAAAGCCGCCGAGGAAAAAGCGCGCCAGCAGAAACTGGCCGAGCAAAAGCGGGAACAGGAGCGCAAGGCCGCGGCCGATGAAAAGCGCCTGGCGCAGATGCGCGAAGACCAGATCAACCGCATAATGGGCCAGGCCGGCGCCACCGGTGGTCCACAAAGCACCGGCACGGCCGCACAGTCCAGCGGCCCCACACCGGGCTATGGCGCCAAGGTGGCCGCACGCATCAAACCCAACGTGGTGTTCACCGACGTGGCCCCGGGCAACCCCCGCGCCGAGGTCGAGGTTCGCACCTCACCCGACGGCACCATCACATCGCGCAAGCTCATCAAGAGCAGCGGCAACGCCGCATGGGACGAGGCCGTGCTGCGCGCCATCGACCGCACCAACAGCCTGCCCAAAGACACGGACGGGCGCGTCCCGTCATCACTGGTGATCGGTCTGCGCCCGCTGGACTGACACACGAGGCAGAACCGGAGCGCCGGGACCCACCCAGAAACATCGCGAAACCGGCTTCGCCGGGCCGCAGATGTTGTCCCCCTTGAGGGGGAAGCCGCGCAGCGGCGCAGGGGGTGCCACCTAATCGAACACGATTTCCGCCCGCCGCTCATGCGCCTGGGCCATCCAGCTGGCCAGCGCCGCATCGGTCGGGAAAAACAGCGCCCGGTCGTCCAGCTGCAATTCGCACTGCGCGCCCTCGCGCAAGAGCTGCAGGCGCACCGGCAGGCCCCGAACCAACTCCCCCTGCTCCGTCACTTCCCGCTTGGGCGGGAACTCGCGCACCAGTTGGGCCACGGCGGGTGCGTGGCCGTTCACCGCCACGCGCAGGTACTTGCCGAAGCGGCAGCGCGCCGCGGCCAGGTCCCACACCTGCTGGATCTTCAGGCGCACGCCGCCCGAGAAGCGGTCGGGCTGGGCCACGGCCTGCACGATGATGAGCTCGTCGTCCTTCAGCAGGTTGCGGTGCGCGTTGATCAGGTTTTCGTCGGCGCTGGTTTCGAACACGCCGGTCTTGTCGTCGAGCTTGAACAGCGCGAGTTTGCCTCGCTGGCCGTTGATCACGCGGAAGTCGGTCACGATGCCGGCCAGGATCACCGGGTCGCGGCTCTCCACCACATCGCCCAGCGGCGTGCGCGCGAAGCGGCGCACCTCGCGCTCGACCTCGTCAAACAAATGGCCCGAGAAATAGAAGCCGATCGCGGTCTTCTCCATGGTCAGGCGCTCTTTCACGCCCCAGGGCGTGGTAGCCACCAGATCGGGGTCCTGCGTGCTGGAGCCGTGGTCGCTGTCGCCGAAGATGTCGGCCTGAGCGGCGTTCGCAGCCGACGCGGCGGCGAAGGTGAACGCACGGTCCACCGAGGCCAGCAGCTCCGCTCGGTTGAGGTGCAGTGAATCAAAACCACCGGCCTTGATCAGCGCTTCCACCGTGCGCTTGTTCAGGCGCGTGCGGTCCACCCGCACGCAGAAATCGAACAAGCTCTTGAACGGTCCTGTCTCGTGGCCCCGAGGGCCTTCGCCGCGGCCTTCGCGCGCGGCCACGATGGCTTCAATCGCTCCCTGGCCCGTGCCTTTGATGGCCCCCAGACCATAGCGGATGACCTTGTTGGTCACGGGCTCGAAACGGTGGAAACCGCGGTTCACATCGGGCGCCTCGAAGCTCATGCCCATCTTGAGCGCGTCTTCGTGCAACACCTTGAGCTTGTCGGTGTCGTCCATCTCCACGGTCATGTTGGCGCAGAAGAACTCGGCCGTGTAGTGCACCTTGAGCCAACCGGTGTGGTAGGCCAGCAGCGAGTAGGCGGCGGCGTGCGACTTGTTGAAACCGTAGCCCGCAAACTTCTCCATCAGGTCGAAGATCTCGTCGGCCTTCTGCTGAGAGATGTCGTTCTTCGCGGCACCGGCGCGGAAGATCTCGCGGTGCTCCGCCATCTCCTCGGCCTTCTTCTTGCCCATGGCCCGGCGCAGCATGTCGGCGCCGCCCAGCGAGTACCCGCCCAGGATCTGCGCGGTCTGCATCACCTGCTCCTGGTAGACCATGATCCCGTAGGTCTCGGACAGCATCTCGGCCACCAGCGGGTGCGGGTACTCGATCACTTCCTTGCCGTGCTTGCGGTTCACGAAGCTGGGGATCAGGTCCATGGGGCCTGGCCGGTACAGCGCGTTGAGCGCGATCAGGTCTTCCAGCCGGCTCGGCTTGGCGTCTTTGAGCATGCCCTGCATGCCGCGGCTTTCAAACTGGAACACGGCCTCGGTCTGGCCGCGCGAGAACAGCGCGTAGACCTTGGCGTCGGTCAGCGGGATGTCTTCAAAACGGAAGCCCTCCTGGCCCGGGTGGCGCTTCATGATCAGCTCGCGCGCAATCTCCAGGATGGTCAGCGTCGCCAGACCCAGAAAGTCGAACTTCACGAGACCGATGGCCTCCACGTCGTCCTTGTCGTACTGGCTCACCGCCGAGTCGCTGCCGGGCTGTGCGTACAGCGGGCAGAAGTCGGTGAGCTTGCCCGGCGCGATCAGCACACCCCCGGCGTGCATGCCGATGTTGCGCGTCATGCCTTCGAGCTTCTGCGCCAGCTCGATCAGCGTCTTGACATCGTCTTCCTTCGCGATGCGCTCGGCCAGCACCGGCTCCATCTCGATCGCGTAGTTGTTCTTGTCGCCTTCTTTTTTCGGGTTGGGCGGGTACTGCAGCGTGACCGACATGCCCGGCTTGTTCGGAATCAGCTTGGAAATGCCATCGCAAAAACCATAGGAGAAATCGAGCACACGACCCACGTCGCGGATGGCCGCGCGCGCGGCCAGCGTGCCGAAGGTGGCGATCTGGCTCACCGCGTCCTTGCCGTACTTGTCCTTGACGTAGTCGATCACGCGGTCGCGGTTGGTCTGGCAGAAGTCGATGTCGAAGTCGGGCATGGACACCCGCTCCGGGTTCAAGAAGCGCTCGAACAGCAGCTTGTATTGCAGCGGGTCCAGGTCGGTGATCTTGAGCGCGTAGGCCACCAGCGAGCCGGCGCCCGAGCCCCGGCCCGGGCCGACCGGGCAGCCGTTGTTCTTGGCCCAGTTGATGAAGTCGCCCACGATCAGAAAGTAGCCCGGGAACCCCATGTTCAAAATCGTGTTGATCTCGAACTCCAGACGCTCCACGTAACGCGGACGCTCGGCGTCGCGCTTGGCCGGGTCGGGGTACAGGTGGGCCAGGCGCTCTTCGAGCCCCTCAAACGACGACTGGCGAAAGAAGTCCGCCATCGGCATGGGCACGCCATCGATCAGCGGCGTGGGGAAGTTGGGCAACTGCGGCTTGCCCAGCACCAGCGTGAGGTTGCAGCGCTTGGCAATCTCCAGCGTGTTGGCCAAGGCAGAAGGCACGTCCGCAAACAGCGCCTGCATCTGCTCGGCGCTCTTGAAGTACTGCTCGCGGGTGAAGCGGCGCACACGCCGGTTGTTGCCGAGGATCTCTCCTTCGGAAATACACACGCGCGCTTCGTGCGCCTCGTAGCCGTCGGGCTCCAGAAACTGCACCGGGTGCGTGGCCACCACCGGCAGGTGCAAACGCGCCGCCAGTTGCACGGCTTGCGTCACGTGGCGCTCGTCGTCGGCACGCCCGGCGCGCTGCAGCTCGATGTAGAAGCGGTGGGTGAACATGGTGGAGAGTTGCAGCGCCATGTCGGTCGCGCGTTGCGTGTCGCCCTGCATCAGCGCTTGCCCCACCGGGCCGGCCTGCGCACCCGAGAGCATGATCAAACCGGCATTGCATTCCTGCAGCCAGTCGCGGTGCACCAGCGCCTGGCCCCGACCTTCGTTGCGCGTCCAGGCGCGGGCCAGCAGCTCGCTCAGGTTCAGGTAACCCTGGTGGTCCTGCACCAACAGCAGAACCCGAGGCGCGGCGGGCTGGTGGCTGCCGGGCATGGCGCCGGGCGTTTCTTCGGTGAAGCCCTGCAACATCACCTCGGCGCCGATGATGGGCTTGACGCCCACACCGCGCGCGGCCTTGTAGAACTTGACCGCACCGAACAGGTTGCTCAGGTCGGTGATGGCCAGGGCGGGTTGGCGGTCGGCGGCCGCGGCGGCCACGACTTCATCGATGCGGTTGGTGCCGTCGACGACGGAGAATTCGGTGTGCAGGCGCAGGTGTAGAAACATCGCTCCATTTTAGGAGCCGGCACCCGCCACCACGGCCTCAAGGCAGCGGTGTCACATCTTCTTTCAGGATGTGCAACACCTCGGAGCGGAATTCGCGCATGTACAGAATGGCGACCACCGCCAAGGTGGCCAACACCATCGACAGCGGGGACACGAACCACGCCAACGCTGCGAACGAAAAGTAGTAAGCCCGCAGACCGTCGTTGAAGGTCTCCGCCGCAGCGCCCACCATGGCGGCGGCGCGCCGGGCGTAGTGCTCGCGGTCGAACTTGCCGGAGTCGAAGTCGTCGGGCGAGGGCATGGCGCCGATCACCAGCGCCACAAAGGTGTACTGCCGCATGCACCAGGAAAAGCGGAAGAAGGCGTACACGAAGATCGCCACCATCACCAGGATCTTGAACTCGAAGACGATGAGCGTGGTCGTTTGCGCGAACGGGATCTCGCTCATCAGCTCGGTGGCCTTGTCGGTGGTGCCCAGCAGCGCAAACAGACCACCGATGACGAGGATGGAGGTGGACGAGAAAAACGCCGGCGTGGTGGACAGCGTTTGCGTGATCACGCCGTCGATCACGCGCGGGTCGCGTGCTGTGGCCTGCGTCATCCAGTAGCCACGGTAGCGGTTGGTCGTCTGAATGAGCGAGCCGACCTTGCGCCCCCACACACGTGCGAACCATGCGTAGCCGGACCACAAGACAAAAAAGCAGACCAGCGCCAGCCAGTCTGCCCAAGGGATGATGCTCAGGAATTTCATGCAGCGGATGTTACGCCGCAGGAGCCCTGGATCAGGCCATCAGGCCTTGAATTTGGCTGCCGTCGCAGCCACGCGCTCACCGAACAAACGAGCCGTCTCCAGGTCACCCGGCAGCATTTCGTTCGCGCCCGCATCCGACGGGCTCTGTGCCATGGCGCCGCTGAAGGAGCCCACGTAGTTCACGTCGTTGCGCTGCGCGGCCTTGCTGTTGGCAGGCATCAGGCCGGTGCCGACCCAGATGCCGCTGTGCTGCATGGCCAGGGTGAACAGGTAGTGCAACGTAGACAGCTTGTCGCCGTTCATGGTGGCGCTGTTGGTGAAGCCCGCAAAGATCTTGTCTTTCCACTGCTGGCTGAACCAGGGCTTGCTGGAGGCATCGGCAAATTTCTTGAACTGCCAACTCACGGTACCCATGTAGGTCGGTGAGCCCATGATGATCGCGTCGGCCGCGGCCAGGGCTTCCCAGCCGCCTTCGGGCAGGTTGCCTTCGGCATCGATGGCGAGCAGCTCGGCACCAGCGCCCTCGGCCACCGATTGCGCCATGCGCTGGGTGTGGCCGTAGCCGGAGTGGTACACAACAACAACTTGGGTCATGGGATAGCTTTCAGATGGAGCGCCGTCTGCAAGTCGGGCGCGGGTTGAAGGAATGGCGGGATTCTGTGCGTTTCAGGCCTTGCGGCGGGCGTCCAGGCTGAATGCACCGGCGCCGAATGCGGCCAATGCCAGCAGACCACCGACCACACCGATGTTCTTCATGAACATCAGCTGCTGCATCATTTGCTGCTCGGCGGGCAGGGCCCAGTAGGCGTGGAAGAAGAACGAAGCCACCAGCGTGAACAGCGCCAGCGCCAGCGCCGCCCAACGGGTACCGAAACCAATGATCAGCGCGATGCCGCCGAGCACCTCGACCGCGATGGCGATGGCAGCGCCCAGCTCGGGCATGGGCAGGCCCACTGAGCCGATGTAGCCGGCCGTACCAGCGAAACCGCCGATCTTGCTGATGCCCGCGGGCAGAAAGAGGGCTGCGAGCAACAGGCGGGCCAGCAGGGCGAAGGGGTTTTGAAGTGCGTTCATGAAAAGTCCTTGGGGTCAAAAAACAGGGTTGAAAAAATCAGGCGGCCAGATCGAACACCAGCACTTCGGCGTCCTTGCCGTTGGCCAGTTGAAGCTGGCTTTCGGCCGCCAGCACCGCGGCGTCACCGCCCTTGAGCGTTTCGCCATTCACATCGAGCGAGCCGCGCACCAGGTGCACATAGGTCTTGCGCGCCGGGTTCAGCGCCAGCTCGGCCGACTCGGCACCGTCAAACAAACCGGCGTACATCGCCGCATCGGCGTTGATGTGCACCGAACCTTGCGTGCCGCCGTTGGACGCCACCAGTCGCAACTTGCCGCGTTTCTGGTCGTCGCCAAAGCTCTTCTGCTCGTAGCCCGGCTCGATGCCCGTCACGTTGGGCTCGATCCAGATCTGCAGAAAGTGGGTGGTGCTGTTGGGTGCGTGGTTGAACTCGCTGTGGCGCACGCCGCTGCCTGCGCTCATGCGCTGCACGTCGCCCGGCGGGATGCCCTTGACGTTGCCCATGCTGTCCTTGTGCGCCAGGTTGCCCTGCAGCACGTAGCTGATGATTTCCATGTCGCGGTGGCCGTGCGTGCCGAAGCCGGTGCCCGGGGCGATGCGGTCTTCGTTGATCACGCGCAGGTTGCCCCAGCCCATCCAGGCCGGGTCGAAGTAGTCGGCGAACGAGAACGAATGAAAGCTCTTGAGCCAGCCGTGGTCGGCAAAACCGCGGGCGTCGGAGCGTCGAATCTGGAGCATGGTGAGTTCCTTTCCGTCTGGGAGTGGCGCCACTGAGACCGGGTGGATTTCGTTGGCATGGGGTGGATTGTGGGTGGGCGAACGGCCTTTGAGACTGCACGGATTTGATGGCATCATTCAAACCGTTTGAACAGTCGAATCCCACACCAGCATGGCCAATTCCACCCCGCGCGCCGCCTTGTCCCCTGAAAACCTGGGCCTGCTGGAGGCGGTGGCGCGGCTGGGCAGCATGGCCGCCGCAGCGCGCGAAGTCGGCATGGTTCCCAGCGCGCTCACCTACCGCATCCGCCAGGTGGAAGACGCGCTGGACGTGCTGCTGTTCGACCGCAGCGCGCGCCGCGCCGTGCTCACGCCCGCCGGCGCCGAGCTGCTGCGCTCGGGCCAGTACCTGCTCAACGAGCTCGACGCGGTGGCGCAGCGCGTCAAACGCGTGGCCACGGGTTGGGAGCCGCAGCTCACCATCGCGGCCGACGCGATCATCGCGCGCGCCACGCTGTTCGAGCTTTGCGAGGCCTTTTACGCCGAAGGTGCACCCACGCGACTGAAGCTGCGCGCCGAGACGCTGTCGGGCACGGTGGAGGCTCTGCAAATGGGCCAGGCCGATCTGGCTCTGGGCGTGCCCAGCGACCTCTCGTTGCCCGAGATCCAGGCGGCACCACTGGGCCCGATCACCTTCGTGTACGCGGTGGCGCCGCACCACGCATTGGCGTCGGTGAGCCACAGCCTGTGCGACGAAGAACTGCGCGAACACCGCGCCGTGGCCGTGGCCGACAGCGCGCAGCGCGGGCGCGGCGTCACCCACAACCTGCTGCCCGGGCAGGACGTGCTCACCGTGCCCACCATGCAGCACAAGCTCGAGGCACAGCTGCGCGGTCTGGGCAGCGGTTTCCTGCCGCTGCCGCTGGCCCAGCCTTTCATCGCGGCCGGCCGGCTGGTGGTGAAACAGGTGCAGCGGCCCGACCGCACATTGCGCGTGGCCTATGCCTGGCGCCTGCCCCGCACTGCGGGCGACACGGGTCGTGCGCTGCGCTGGTGGCTCGATCGCCTGCAAAGCCCGCAGACACGCGCGGCGCTGCTGAGCAACCATCACCAGACATGAGCCAGCCGCTGCCCGCATTCGGCAGGCAGGCTGCTACAGTCAACAGCACTCCCCACCCCACCCGATCAAGCGTCACCAAGAAAGCGCCCCGAGACATGACCACATCTCCCAAGACCCGCGCCTCCAAAGCCGTCTCCTCCAAATCCAGGACCACAAAGCCGGCGGGTCTGCACATCGCCGTGGTGGGCGCCGGCATGGCGGGTGTGGTGTGTGCACGCACGCTGGTGCAGGCCGGTCACCGCGTCACGCTGTTCGAGAAGAGCCGCGGCCTCGGTGGTCGCATGTCGACCCGGCGCACCGAGTTCGGCGGCTTCGACCATGGCTCGCAGTATTTCACCGTGCGCGACAAGCGCTTCGAAACCGCACTGCGCAGCAATGCCACGTCGGTCGTGCGCCCCTGGAGCGCCAGCACCGTGCGCGTGCTCGACGAATTCGGCCACGTGCTGGCCAGCGCACCACCTCCCACCGAACCGCATTTCGTGGCCTCGCCCGGCATGAACGCGCTGGTGGGTTTGTGGGGCCAACCCCTGGCGTCCAACACCCTGCTCGACACCCGCGTGACCCAGATCGAGCGCGACGCCCTGCACCCTGACCAGTGGCAGTTGCGCACCGAAGACAGCGCCGGTGGCCAACAAGTCGTGGGTGGTTTTGACCGCGTGGTGCTGGCCATGCCGCACCCACAGGTGCACGACCTGCTGCGCGCCTCGGGCCTGGCACCCGAACTGCGCCAGGCGCTGGCGCCCGTGCACGTGGCGCCCTGCTGGACGCTGATGGTGGCGTACCCCCAGGCCATGCAGCCCGGCCTGCCCCACCTGGGTCCGCAGTGGAACGCCGCGCGCAGCACGCACCACCGCATCAGCTGGCTGGCGCGCGAGTCGAGCAAGCCCGGGCGCGACCCGATCGAGCGCTGGACCATCCAGGCCAGCCCGGCCTGGTCGACCAAACACCTGGAAGACGACGCCGAGCGCGTCAAGGCCAAGCTGCTCAAGGGCTTTGCCGAGATCACCGGCATCCGCGCCACACCCACCTTCGCCGTGGCGCACCGCTGGCGCTTTGCGCAAACGCAAACCCCGCTGGGCAAGAGCCACCTGTTCGACAAGGCGCTGGGCATCGGCGCCTGTGGCGACTGGTGCCTGGGCCACCGGGTTGAAGACGCGTTTGTCTCCGGCCTCGAAATGGCGCTCGAGCTCGCCTGAAGTCCTGCCATCCTGCGTCTGCTCATCCTGAGCCTGTCGAAGGATCGAAGCCCCGCCCAGATGGCCACCTACCGGGGCAGGTTTGCCCCCTCCCCCACTGGCCCGCTGCACGCGGGCTCGCTCGTGGCCGCACTGGCCAGCTGGTTGGACGCACGTGCCCACGGCGGCGCCTGGCTGGTGCGCATCGAAGACGTGGACACGCCGCGCTGCGTGCCCGGCGCCGATCGACTCATCCTGCAGCAACTCGCCACCTGCGGCCTCGTGAGTGACGAGCCTGTGCTCTGGCAGTCGCAGCGCGGCGATCGGTACCAGCAGGCGCTGGACCGGCTCATCGACCAAGGCCACGCCTACCCCTGCGGCTGCTCGCGCAAAGACGTTGAAGCCGCCCTGCAAGCCCAAGGTGTGAGCCGCGAACGCCACCACATCGCCGTTTATCCCGGCACCTGCCGACCGGAGAACGGCGGCCTGCATGGCAAACCCGCGCGCGCCTGGCGCTTCCAGATTCCGGCACCCGTTGACGTGAACTGGACCGACCGCCGCCTGGGACCACAAACCCAGAACGTGGCCACCGAAGTCGGCGACTTCATCCTCCAACGCGCCGATGGACTCTGGGCCTACCAGCTCGCCGTGGTGGTGGACGACGCTGCGCAAGGCATCACCCACGTGGTCCGCGGCGAAGACCTGACCGACAACACGGCGCGCCAGCTCCTGCTGCAACAAGCGCTCGGTCTGACCACGCCGGCCTACCTGCACACCCCGCTGGTGCTGGGAGCCAACGGCGAAAAACTCAGCAAGCAAAACGGCGCCGAGCCGCTGGACCTGGGCGATCCGCTGATCGCACTGAACGCTGCGGCACACGCCCTGGGACTACCGCCGCAGACCGGCAGCGTGTCGCAGGCCCTCACCGCTTGGGCCGAAGTGTGGCCGGCCTAGAATTTACGCCTTTGTCGACCGAACCCGCCCCATGACCGATCCCCGCCACGCGCACCCACGCCCCCCTGCCAGCGACGCGCCCTACCTGCGCGAGGTGAAGAGCTATGTGTTGCGCGCTGGCCGCATGGGACCCGGGCAGGCACGGGCCTACGAGCAGCACGGTCCACGCTTCCTGTTGAACTACGTGCCCGGCGCTTTTGACGCCACCGCGGCCTTTGGTCGCGCCGCACCGTTGATCCTGGAAATCGGCTTCGGCATGGGCGGCGCCACCGCCCACATTGCCGGCGTGCGACCTGGCGACAACTTCCTGTGCTGCGAAGTCCACGAGCCCGGCGTCGGTGCGCTGCTCAAACTGGTGGGTGAACAAGGTCTGGAGAACATCCGCATCCTGCGCCACGACGCGGTGGAGGTTCTGGACCACATGCTCGGCGAATCCAGCCTGGACGGCGTGCACATCTTTTTTCCCGATCCCTGGCACAAAAGCCGCCACCACAAGCGCCGCCTGATCCAGCCAGCGTTCGTGAACCGCCTGGCGCGCCACCTCAAGCCCGGCGGCTACCTGCACCTGGCCACCGACTGGGAGCCGTACGCCCAGCAGATGCTGGAAGTGCTGAGCGCCGAACCGCTGCTGCAGAACACGGCCGAGCCCGGCGGCACCGGCTACGTTCCTCAGCCCGCGTACCGCCCCCTCACCAAGTTCGAGAACCGGGGCTTGAAGCTGGGCCACGGGGTGTGGGACCTGGTGTTCCGCCGGGTCTGAGGCCCGAGCGTCCCGCCGTGGCCCGTCCGCCGAAGAGTCCGCACATTCCCGCGCGCGATGGCGTGTCCGCCAGTTGTGTCGCCCTGCCCCACGGGTCATCGGCGGCCTGGCCGCTGCTGCTGGACTTCCTCGCAGAACGCCTCAACGTCGTAGACCGGGCTGCCTGGGAGCAGCGCCTGGCGCGCGGCGAGGTGCTGGACGACAGCGGCCAGCCGCTGCCGCCCGGGGCTCCCTTCCAGCCCGGGACGCGCATCCACTACTACCGCCACCTGGACGACGAACCCGACATCCCGTTTGAAGAAGCGGTGCTGTTCCAGGACGAACACCTGCTGGTGGCCGACAAGCCGCATTTTTTGCCGGTCACGCCGGGCGGGCGCTACGTGCAGCAAAGCCTGCTGGTGCGCCTGAAGCGCCGCACCGGTATCGACACGCTCAGCCCCATCCACCGCATCGACCGCGAAACCGCCGGGCTCGTGCTGTTCAGCCTTCGGCCGCAGGACCGCAACGCCTACCAGGCCCTGTTTCGCGAGCGCGCGGTGCACAAGGTCTACGAAGCGATCGCGCCCCACCGCCCCGAATTCAACTGGCCACTCACGCGGCGCAGCCGCATCGACGAAGACAGCGGCAGCTTCTTTCGCATGGTCGAGTCAGCAGGCGAGCCCAACAGCGAGACCCACATCGAGCTGTGTGAAGTGCGCGGTGACTGGGCACGCTACCGGCTCTCGCCCCTCTCGGGCAAACGCCACCAGTTGCGCGTGCACATGAACGCGCTGGGCGCGCCCATCGTGGGCGACCAGTTTTATCCCACGGTCTTGCGCGGTCCCGATGACGCTGAAGACTTCGCCGAACCGCTGCGCCTGCTGGCGCGCAGCATCGCTTTTGACGACCCTGTCACCGGCTTGCCCCGGACTTTCGAGAGCCAACGCGCGATCGATTGGCCTCCAGCCTGACGGCTGCAAAAGCCTTCGGGAATACGCGGACAAGGGGACATGGCTGCCGTAGCGCATAATCAACACGTTCGCGCGTCCAATCGCGCTTACAAGTCAGGTGATCGGTCAGTTTCGCGCGCTACGGCGGTACTTTTAGAGTTAGTTGTGCTTTCGGGACCCCATCGCTTTTGTTTTCAGTTATTTTGAGGAGTCCTCATGGGCAACAAACTTTACGTCGGCAACCTGCCGTACACCGTTCGCGACGAAGACCTGCAACAGTCTTTCAGCGAATTCGGCTCTGTCAACAGCGCCAAAGTCATGATGGAACGCGACACCGGTCGCTCCAAGGGTTTCGGCTTTGTCGAAATGGGCAATGACGCCGAAGCGCAAGCAGCCATCTCCGGCATGAACGGCCAGTCCCTGGGCGGCCGCAGCATCACCGTGAACGAAGCCCGTCCGATGGAGGCACGTCCTCCCCGCACCGGCGGCTACGGCGGTGGTGGTGGTGGCGGCGGCTACGGTGGTGGCGATCGCTCCGGCGGTGGCGGCTACGGTGGCGGCGGCGGCGGTCGCGGCGGTTACTGATCCCTGTCAGCCCTGCGCTGACAAGATCTGAAAAGGCCCCGGAGCTCAGGCTCCGGGGCCTTTTCGTTTTTGTCCTGTCAATCTTTCAGCAAGCCCGCCAGCAGGCGGCTCACATGCACCGCTTCGCGCTGCGCGCCATCGGCGATCTGGTGGCGGCAGCTGGTGCCGTCGGCCACCACGATGGCGCCAGGTTCGGCGCGCACCGCCGGCAGCAGGCTGAGTTCGGCCATCTGCATCGACACCTCAAAGTGCGAGGCCTCATAGCCGAAGCTGCCGGCCATGCCGCAGCAGCTGCTCTCGATCAGCTGCGGCTTGGCGCCCGGAATCCAGCGCAACACCTCCAGGATCGGTGAGACGGCGTCGAACGCTTTCTGGTGGCAGTGGCCGTGCAGCAGCACCGGTTGGTCCACGGCCTTGAGCCGGGCCTTCAAGCCGTCGAGCCGGCCGGCTTTGACCTCGCGCGCCAGGAACTCTTCGAACAGCAGGGCGTGCTCGGCAATTTGTTGCGGCGCCGAGCCCAGGCCCATCACGAGCATCTCGTCGCGCAGCGTGAGCAGGCACGAAGGCTCCAGGCCCACGATGGCGATGCCCTTGTGTGCAAACGGCAGCAGGCTCTGCACGACCTCGCGTGCTTTTTCTTTCGCCTGCTCCACCATGCCGCTGGCCAGATAGGTGCGGCCACAGCAGAGGTGCTTGCCGTCGTCCTGGGCCTTGGTCGCCACGTGCACGGTGTAGCCGGCGGCTTGCAGCACCTTCACCGCCGCGTGCGCGTTTTCCGACTCGAAGTAGCCGTTGAAGGTGTCGACGAAGAGCACCACGCCGCGTTCGGCGGCCAGCACCTCGTCGCGTGTTGCGGTCTTGAGGGGCGTGTTGAAAAAATGGCGGGCGCTCCACTCCGGCAGGCTGCGGCGAGCCGACAGGCCCAGCCATTTCTCTGACAGTGAGGCCAGCAGCGGCACACGGTTGCACAGGTTGAGCACCGGTGCCAGCCGCGCTGCCCAGGCCGCGTAGTCGGGCAACTGCGCGACCAAACGGTCCTTGAGCGTGTGGCCGTGTTTCGCCTTGTAGTGCTGCAGGAACTCGACCTTCATCTTGGCCATGTCCACGCCGGTGGGGCAGTCGCGCTTGCAGCCCTTGCAACCCACGCAGAGGTCCATGGCCTCGCGCACCACCTCGCTGGTGAGCGCGTCGCTGCCCGCCAGCCCCGGGATCTGGCCGCTGAGGGCCAGGCGCAAGGTGTTGGCGCGGCCGCGCGTGAGGTGCTGTTCGTCGCGGGTGACGCGGTAGCTCGGGCACATGGTGCCGGCGTCGAACTTGCGGCAGTGACCGTTGTTGTTGCACATCTCCACCGCTTTGGCCAGGCCGCGCGCCGGGTCTTCGCCGGTGCCGGGCGCGGTGGTCACTTCGGTCACCGGGTCGGCTTTCACGTCCCACGCGCTCCAGTCGAGCACGGGCTGGATGGGCACCACCTTGTAGCTCGGTGGAAACCGCATGAGCCGCGTGTCGTCCATCTTCGGCGGGTTGATCATGCGGTTGGGCGAGAGCAGCCCGGTGGGGTCGAGGTGCTGCTTGATGCGGGCAAACGCGTCGTTGATGCGCGGGCCGAACTGCCATTCGATCCACTCGCCGCGGCACAGGCCGTCGCCGTGCTCGCCGCTGAATGCGCCCTTGTACTTGCGCACGAGTTCGCTCGCCTCTTCGGCGATCGCGCGCATCTTGTTGGCACCCTCGCGGCGCATGTCGAGAATCGGGCGCACGTGCAGCGTGCCCACCGAGGCGTGGGCGTACCAGGTGCCCCGGCTGCCGTGTTTGTGGAACACCTCGGTGAGCGCGTCGGTGTACTCGGCCAGGTGGACCAGCGGCACCGCGCAGTCTTCGATGAAGCTCACCGGTTTGCCGTCGCCCCGCAGGCTCATCATGATGTTCAGGCCGGCCTTGCGCACTTCCCACAGGTTTTTCTGCGGCGCGTCCTCCACCATCTCCACCACGCTGCCGGGCAGACCGAGCTCGCCCATGAGCTCCACCAGCTCGCGGATCTTGTGTGCGATGTCGGCCTTGCTCGGGCCGCTGAATTCCACCAGCAAGACCGCAGCGGGCTTGCCTCCGTTGATGTGCGGCGAGAGCGCGGTGCGGATGGTGGGCGCGAACGCCGGGTTCTTGAGCGAGAGCTCGATCATGGTGCGGTCGACCAGCTCCACCGCCGTGAGCTGGCCCACGGCCATGCCTTCACCCAGCTTGACGATGTGCTGCGCACTGTCCATCGCCTGGAAGAAGGTGGGGAAGTTCACCACGCCCAGCACCTTGGCGCGCGGCAGTTCGCGCAACTGCAGCTTGAGCGAACGCGTGAGCGCCAGCGTGCCCTCGCTGCCAATGAGCAGGTGCGACAGGTTCACCGAGCCGTCGTGGGTGTACGGCTTTTCGTTCTGGTTGCGGAAGATGTCGAGGTTGTAGCCGGCCACGCGGCGCAGCACCTTGGGCCAGCGCGCGTCGATCTCCTCAGCGTGCTCCAGGGCCAGATCGCGCACGAAGTCGCCAATGCCTTTGGCTTGCGGGCTGGCGGTGGCGTGGTCGCCGAAGTCGACCAGGCTGCCGTCGGCCAGCCAGGCTTGTGCGCCCAGCACGTTGTGCACCATGTTGCCGTAGGCCACGGAGCGGCTGCCGCAGGAGTTGTTGCCGGCCATGCCGCCCAGCGTGGCCTGCGCACTGGTGGACACGTCCACCGGGTACCAAAGGCCGTGGGGCTTGAGCTGCGCATTGAGGTGATCGAGCACCAGGCCGGGCTCCACCGTGGCGGTGCGCTCGTCCACATTCACGTCGAGCACGCGGCGCATGTGTTTGCTGTGGTCGATCACCAGGCCCGCGCCCACGGTCTGTCCACACTGGCTGGTGCCGCCGCCGCGCGGCACGATGGGCACGGCGAGATCGCGGCAGATGTCGAGCGCCAGGCGCACGTCGTCCGCGTCTTGCGGCACGAACACGCCCACCGGCACCTGCTGGTAGATGGACGCGTCGGTGGCGTAGCGGCCACGGTCGGCGGGGCTGAACAGCACCTCGCCCTGCGTCTCCTGCGTCAAGCGGCGCGCCAGCTGGCCAGCCACTTCGTTGCCGATCCCGGCCACGCGTTCGTACGCCGCGTCCGCCTGCATCGACGAAGATTTTTCTCGTGTCACCGCCAGGGGCAAGGGTGCGTTCATTCTTTGGCTCCCTGCTGCTGCATGGTCTGCACTTCCATCGAGCGCAACTGCTCGATGACCACGTCGCGCTTGTTGTTGAGATGGGTTGTGAGCACATTGGCCAGCGCCACCGGGTCGCGAGCTTCCAGCGCCTGGATCATGGCTTCGTGTTCCTTCACTGCGCGGCTCCATTTCTCGCCGTCCTGGTTGGAGCGAAAGCGCAGCGCCTGCAGGCGCGCGTTGACCTGGTTGTAGGTGCTGGTGAGCACGGGGTTGCGGGCGGCGGCGTTGATGGCCCGGTGGATCGCTGCATTGAGCGGGTAATAGGCCGAGAGATCGCGCCGCGTGTAGGCGGCCATCATCTCGTAGTGCAGGGCCTTGATCTCGGCGAGTTCAGCGTCGGTCACGCGCTGCGCGGCCAGTTGCCCCGAGGCGGCTTCCAGTCCGGCCATCACCTCGAAGGTGTTGTGGACGTCGGTCTCGCTGAGCTGCACGGCCACCGCGCCGCGGTTGGGCACCAACTCCACCAGGCCCTCGGCGGCCAGGGTCTTGATGGCTTCGCGCAAAGGCGTGCGGGACACCTTGAGTTGTTCGCAGAGTTCGCGCTCATTCAGCTTGGCGCCGGGGGCGATCTGCCCTTCCACCAGCATCTGGCGCAAACGCTGGGTGGCCTGCTCGTGCAAGGCGGCGGGGGGCATGTTGAAAATCTGGGCCGTCATGTTTTGTATTCAAAAGTTGGGCTGTTTTTAGGCATTTTAGGGCTGGTCCGATTGACAGATTCAATTTGTATGCAAAAAATGCGTCTGCCATCCAACCACACATTGCCATGCTGACCACCGACTTCCACCCCACCGGCCGCCACTTCTTGCAGATTCCGGGCCCCTCGCCCGTGCCCGACCGCGTGCTGCGCGCCATGAGCCTGCCCACCATCGACCACCGTGGCCCGGAGTTCGCCGTGCTGGGTCTGAAGGTGCTGGCCGACATGCAAAAGATCTTCCAGACCAAACACCCGGTGATGATTTACCCGGCCTCGGGCACCGGCGCCTGGGAAGCCGCGCTGGCCAACACGCTGAGCCCGGGCGACCACGTGCTGATGTACGAGACCGGGCATTTCGCCTTCCTGTGGAACAAGCTGGCCACGCGCCTGGGTCTGAAAGCCGAGGTGCTGGCCTTGAGCGGCACCGACAACGGCGTGCCCGCGAGCTGGCGCCACGGCGTGCAGGCCGACCTGATCGAAGAGCGCCTGAAGGTCGACAGCGGCCACAGCATCAAGGCGGTGTGCGTGGTGCACAACGAAACCTCCACCGGCGTGACCAGCAACATCGCCGCGGTGCGCAAGGCGATCGACGCGGCCAGACACCCCGCCCTGCTGCTGGTGGACACCATCTCGGGCCTCGCCAGTGCGGAGTATTGCCACGACGCGTGGGGCGTGGACGTCTCCATCAGCGGCTCGCAAAAAGGCCTGATGCTGCCGCCCGGCATCAGCTTCAATGCGCTCTCGCCCAAAGCCATCGAAGCCAGCAAGACCGCCAAGCTGCCCAAGGCCTTCTGGGCCTGGGACGAAATCATCGAGATGAACAAGACCGGCTACTGGCCGTCAACGCCCAACACCAACCTGCTCTACGCGCTGAGCGAAGCGGCCGACATGATCCTGGGTCAGGGGTTGGACGTGGTGTTCGCGCGCCACCAGCGCTGGGCCGACGGCGTGCGCGCTGCGGTGCAAACCTGGGGCCTGCCGATCCAGTGCGCCGAGAACGGCGTGCACTCGCCCATCCTCACCGGTGTGATGACGCCCGAGGGCGTGGACGCCGACGCGGTGCGCAAGATCATTTACGAACGCTTCGACTGTTCGCTGGGCACCGGCCTGGGCAAGATCAAGGGCCGCATGTTCCGCATCGGCCACCTGGGCGACACCAACGACCTCACGCTGATCGCCGCCGTGGCGGGCTGCGAAATGGGCCTGAAGCTGGCTGGCGTGAAGCTCGCCGGCTCGGGCGTGCAGACCCTCATGGACTACTACGCCAGCCACCCCGCCGCCGTGCCGCTGCGCAAGGCCGCCTGAGATCGATTTCCCCCGCGTTCCACCACCACACGACCCCCAGGAGACACCATGCAACGCAGAACCTTCGTCACCGCCACGGCGGCCACCGCAGCCACCCTGGCCGCGCCCATGCTGAGAGCCCAGACCCTGCCCGTTGGTCCGGTGCGCATCATCGTGGGCTTCGCACCCGGCGGCGGCACCGATGCGCTGGCCCGCCTGGTGGGCCAGAAGCTGCAGGCCATGTGGAACCTCACGGTGGTGGTGGAAAACCGGGCCGGTGCGTCGGGCGTGATCGCTGCCGACCTGGTGGCCAAGGCGCCGCCCGACGGCAACACCCTCCTCATGGCCCACATCAACAGCCACGCGCTGGCGCCCGGCCTGATGCCCAAGCTGGGCTACGTGGTGGAACGCGACTTCACGCCGCTGACCCTGGTGGGCGTCACGCCCAACCTGCTGGTCAGCAACCTGGACCAACCCGCCAAAACCGTGGCCGAACTCGTGGCGCAGTGCAAGGCCAACCCCGGCAAGGTCACCTTCGGTTCGGCCGGCCAGGGCTCGGCCCAACACCTCGCGCTGGAATCTTTCAAGCTCGCTGCCGGCGTGTTCGCGTTGCACATCCCTTACCGTGGCTCCGGCCCCATGCTCGCTGACCTCATGGGCGGGCAGATCGGCTACTCGTTCGACACCATGACGGCAGCGACTCCGCACGTCAAAAGCGGCAAGGTACGCGCGATTGCACAGACCCGCGCCAAACGCGCCTCGGGCCACCCGACCGTGCCGACCATGGCCGAGTCCGGCTTTCCCGGCTTCGAGGCCACCACCTGGTACGGCCTGGTGGGCCCGGGCAAGATGCCGCCGGCCATTGCGCAGCGCATGAACGAAGACATCAACAAGGTGCTCGCCATGCCCGACATCAAAGAGAAGCTGGACCAGTACGGCGCCGAAGACGGCGGCGGCTCGGCTCAGCAGTTCGCCGACTTCATCCGCACCGAGCAGGTGAAGTGGTCCAAGGTGATCAAGGACGCCAAAGTCACCATCGACAGCTGAGCGACGACGCATGACCGACCAGGGCCAAGTGCGCCTGCAGATCGAGGCCGGCGTGGCCTCGGTGCTGTTTGACCGACCCCAGGCGCGCAACGCGATGACCTGGGCCATGTACGAACAGCTCGCGGCCATCAACCGCGAGTTGAGCACGGACCGCAGCGTGCGGGTGGCGGTGTTCCGCGGTGCCGGTGGGCAGGCCTTCGTGGCCGGCACCGACATCGAGCAGTTCGCGGCCTTCCAGACCGGCGAAGACGGCGTGGCCTACGAACGCCAGATCGAGGCAGGCATCGAATTGATGTGCAACCTGCCCATGCCCACCGTGGCCGTGGTCGAGGGCTGGTGCGTGGGTGGCGGCCTCGCCATTGCCACCGCATGCGATTTCCGCCTGGCCACGCCGGGCTCGAAGTTCGGCGTGCCGATCGCGAAGACGCTGGGCAATTGCCTGTCGATCCAGAACGTGGCGCGGCTGAGCGCGGCCTTCGGGCAGCAGCGCGTGAAGCGCATGCTGATGCTGGCCGACTTCATCCCCGCCGAGGAATCGCTGGCCTGCGGCTTCCTGCACGCCGTCGAGGCGCCCGAAGCCATCGACCAGGCCACCACTGCGCTCGTGCAGCGGCTGGTTGCGCTGGCCCCGGTGACGCAGAGCGTGAGCAAGGCTGCGCTGGAGCGGCTGGTGACACACGACCTGGCCGCTTCCGAAGACCTGATCCGCATGGCCTACGGCAGCGACGACTTCCACGAAGGCGTGGCCGCTTTCGTGGCCAAACGACCCCCCATCTGGAGTGGCCAGTGAAACCATCCACCGGTCCGCTCGCGGGCCTGCGCGTGCTCGAAGTCACCCAGATCATGTCGGGCCCCACCTGCGGCCTGCTGCTGGCCGACATGGGTGCCGACGTGATCAAGATTGAAAAGATTCCCGGCGGCGATGACGCGCGCGGCTACCGCGATCCGCAGGTGGGCGGCGTCTCGGCGCCTTTCATGATGATGAACCGCAACAAGCGCGGCCTGGCCCTCAACCTCAAGAGCCCCAAGGGCCGCGCACTGCTCTTGAAAATGGCGAAGAGCGCCGACGTGCTGGTGGAAAATTTTCGCGGCGGCACCATGGACAAACTGGGTTTGGGCTACGAGGCACTGAAGGCCGTGAACCCGGGCCTGATCTACTGCGCCATCACCGGCTACGGGCGCAGCGGGCCGTACGCCGACAAGGGCGGCTTCGACCTCATCGCGCAAGGCTTCGCGGGCCTGATGTCCATCACCGGCGAAGCGGGCCGCCCGCCGGCCAAGAGTGGCAGCGCGGTGTCGGACATGAACGCCGGCATCCTCGCGGCACTCGGCATCCTGGCCGCCTACATCCACAAGCTCAAGACCGGCGAAGGCCAGGTGGTGGACACGTCGCTGAGCGACGCGGCCCTGCAGCAGACCTACTGGCACGCGGCGGTGTGGTTCGCCACGCAGCGCTCACCCGAGCCCACCGGCTCGGCCCACATCCTCACCGCGCCCTACCAGGCGTTTGAAGCCAGCGACGGCTGGATCAACATCGGTGGCGCCAACCAGGCCAACTGGGAACGCATCTGCGACGTGCTGGGGAATCCCGCGTGGAAAGGCGACGAGCGCTTTGCCACCAACCGCGACCGCATGGCCCATCTGGATGTGTTGGTGGAGCTGATGAACGCCGTGGTTCGCACGCGCACACGCGGCGAATGGCAGGCCGCATTTGACGCAGCGGGTGTGCCGGCCGGGCCGGTGCACACCATCGGCGAAGCGCTGAGCCACCCGCAGACGCTGGCGCGCGGCATGGTCGTGGAGGTGGAGCATCCGCAAGCCGGGGCCACGCGGGCCATCGGCTGCCCCATCCATTTCTCGGCCTCGCCCGACCGCAGCAGCACACCCGCGCCGCTGCTGGGCCAGCACACGCGCGAGGTGCTGCGTGAATTCGATCTGCCGGAGGCGGAGATCGACGCCCTCGTGGCCGAAGGCGTGGTCGCAGAAGCCTGAACCGGCAGGCTCAGGCCCGCTCGGCGACCCAGGCCTGCACCGACTTGAGCGCGGCATCCAGACCCGACGCATCGGTGCCGCCGGCCATGGCCATGTCGGCCTTGCCGCCGCCCTTGCCGCCCACCTGCTGGGCCACAAAGTTCACCAGTTCACCGGCCTTGACCTTGCCCGTGCTGTCGGCGGTGACGCCGGCGGCGATCTGCACCTTGTTGCCGTCCACGGCGGCCAGCACGATGGCGGCGGTCTTGAGCTTGTCCTTGAGCTTGTCCATGGTTTCGCGCAGGCCCTTGGCGTCTGCGCCGGTCAACACCGCCGCCAGCACCTTGATGCCCTTGACGTCCACCGCCTGGTTCACCAGCTCGTCGCCCTGGGCCGAGGCCAGGCGGCTCTTGAGCGCGTTCATGTCCTTCTCGAGATCGCGCATCTGCTCCAGCAGCGCACCCACGCGCGCAGGCACTTCGCCCGGCGTGACCTTGAGCGTGCCGGCCACGCCACCCAGCGTCTCTTCCATGCCCTGCACATAGGCCAGCGCATTCAGGCCTGTCACCGCTTCCACCCGGCGCACGCCCGCCGCCACACCGCCCTCGGCGGTGATGGTGAAGAAGCCGATGTCGCCCGTGGCCTTCACGTGCGTGCCGCCGCAAAGTTCGCGGCTGGAGCCGATGTCGAGCACCCGGACCGACTCGCCGTACTTCTCGCCAAACAGCATCATGGCGCCGGTCTTCTGCGCCGACTCGATGTCCATCACACGTGCCTGCGTCGGCGCGTTGGTCACGATCTCGGCGTTCACGAGCTGTTCGATCTTGCGGATCTGCGCGTCCGTGACCGGCGCGTTGTGTGTGAAGTCGAAGCGCGTCTTGTCGGCATCGACCAGGCTGCCTTTTTGCTGCACGTGATCGCCCAGCACCTCGCGCAGGGCCTTGTGCATCAGGTGGGTCACAGAGTGGTTGCGCACGGTGGCGGCGCGCACCGCCGTGTTCACCTGGGCCGCTGCGCTGTCGCCCACGCTGATGGTGCCCTGCACCACGGTGCCGTGGTGACCGAACACGTCGGACTTGATCTTCTGCGTGTCGCCCACATCGAAGCGCGCCGAGCCGCTGGTGATCACGCCTTCGTCGCCCACCTGGCCGCCGCTCTCGGCGTAAAACGGCGTGCTGTCGAGCACCACCACGCCCTGTTGACCGGTCTTGAGCTCGGCCACCGGCGTGCCATCCAGGTACAGCGCCACGATCTTCGCGGAGGCGTCCAGCTGCTCGTAACCCACAAAGGTGTTGCCGGCGCCGGTGTAGTCGAGCGCCTTGTCCATCTTGAACTTGCCGGCCGCGCGGCCCTTGGCCTTTTGCGCTTCCATGGCGGCGTGGAAACCGGCTTCGTCAACGCTCAGACCACGCTCGCGGCACACGTCGGCAGAAAGGTCGAGCGGGAAGCCGTAGGTGTCGTGCAACTTGAAGGCCACATCGCCGGGCAGCACCTTGGCCCCATCGGCCAAGGCCGCATCGAGGATCTCCATGCCGTTGGCCAGCGTTTCGTAAAAGCGCTCTTCCTCCACCCGCAGCACCTCGGTGATGCGATCCGCCTGCTTCGCGAGGTTCGGATACGCCTCACCCATCATGCGCACCAGGTCGGGCACCATCTTGTGGAAGAACGGCGTCTTCTGGCCCAGCTTGTAGCCGTGGCGGATGGCGCGGCGCACGATGCGGCGCTGCACGTAGCCGCGGCCCTCGTTGCTCGGGATCACGCCGTCGCTGATGAGGAACGAGGTGGCGCGGATGTGGTCGGCGATCACTTTCAGCGATGGGTTGCTCAGGTCGGTCGTGCCGGTCTCGCGGCCGGCGGCCTTGATGAGCGCATCGAAGATGTCGATCTCGTAGTTGCTGTGCACGTGCTGCAGGATCGCGGCCAGGCGCTCCAGACCCATGCCGGTGTCCACGCAGGGCGCGGGCAGCGGCGTCACGGCGCCGGTCTCGTCCATGTTGAACTGCATGAACACGTTGTTCCAGATCTCGATGAAGCGGTCGCCGTCTTCATCGGGGCTGCCCGGGGGGCCGCCGGGAATGTGGTCGCCGTGGTCGTAGAAGATCTCGGAGCACGGGCCGCACGGGCCGGTGTCGGCCATCATCCAGAAGTTGTCGCTCTTGTAACGCCCGCCCTTGTTGTCGCCAATGCGGATCACGCGCTCGGGCGGCAGGCCGATCTCCTTGGTCCAGATGTCGTAGGCCTCGTCGTCCTCTTCGTACACCGTGGCCAGCAAGCGCTCTTTCGGCAGTTTGTAGACCTCGGTCAGCAACTCCCAGGCCCACTTCAGGCTTTCGCGCTTGAAGTAGTCACCAAACGACCAGTTGCCCAGCATCTCGAAAAAGGTGTGGTGGCGCGCGGTGTAGCCCACGTTTTCCAGGTCGTTGTGTTTGCCGCCGGCGCGCAGGCAGGCCTGCACCGAGGCCGCGCGCACATAGGGGCGCTTGTCGGTGCCGAGGAACACGTCCTTGAACTGGACCATGCCCGAGTTGGTGAACATGAGCGTGGGGTCGTTGCCCGGCACCAGCGAGCTGGACGCGACCACGGTGTGGCCCTTGGAGGCGAAGAAGTCCAGGAAGCTCTTGCGGATGTCGGCAACGGAAACAACTGCAGTGGCGGGGCGGGTCATGGTGGCCTTGTGGTTTTCGGTCGAGGGAAACGGCTGCCGCACGGGCGCGCGAAACCCCGTATTTTCCAACATGGCGGACCGCTCGCCTCAAAGCGGGCTTTCGCGGCGTTGTTGCCCGGGTGGACCGGGGGTCAAGGTCGCCAGCGGTACTGCACGCCGAGGGTCAAAGGACTATGCTTTCTGGCTGCCCTGCCACCCTGGCGCGCACCGAACACCGGAGACTCCCCATGGACATGAAGACTTCCCCACTCGCCCTGTTGAAAGACCCCACCCTGCTCAAGACCGACGGACTGGTCAACGGCCAGTGGGTCGCGGGTGCCAGCCGCTTCGACGTGCTCGACCCGGCCACCGGCCTCAAGCTCGCCGACGTGGCCAACCTCGGCCCCAAGGACGCAGAGGCCGCCATTGCTGCGGCCAACGCCGCCTGGCCCGCGTGGAAAGCCAAGACCGCCAAGGAGCGAAGCATCATCTTGCGCAAGTGGTTCGACCTGTTGATGGCCAACCAGGAAGACCTGGGGCGCATCCTCACCGCCGAGCAGGGCAAGCCGTTCGCCGAGGCCAAGGGCGAGATCGCCTACGGCGCGAGCTTCGTGGAGTGGTTCGCCGAAGAGGCCAAGCGCGTCAACGGCGAGACCTTGCCCACCTTTGACAACAACCGGCGCCTGATCGTGCTCAAACAACCCATCGGCGTGTGCGCGGCCATCACACCGTGGAACTTCCCGCTGGCCATGATCACGCGCAAGGTCGCGCCCGCGCTCGCCGCCGGCTGCCCGGTGATCATCAAACCCGCCGAGCTCACGCCGCTGACCGCGCTGGCCGCGGCCGAGCTGGCCATCCGCGCCGGTATTCCGGCCGGTGTGCTCAACATGCTCTGCGCCGACGCCGACAACAGCATCGCCGTGGGCAAGGTGCTGTGCGAAAGCGACGTGGTGCGCCACATCAGCTTCACCGGCTCCACCGAAGTCGGCCGCATCCTCATGGCGCAGTGCGCGCCCACGGTCAAGAAAATGTCGCTCGAGCTCGGCGGCAACGCGCCCTTCATCGTGTTCGACGATGCCGACGTCGACAGCGCCGTGGAGGGCGCCTTCGCCAGCAAGTACCGCAACGCCGGCCAGACCTGCGTCTGCTCCAACCGCATCTACGTGCAGGCCGGCGTGTACGACAGCTTCGTGGAGAAGTTCTCTGCCAAGGTGAAGACCACCAAGGTCGGCAACGGCTTCGAGGACGGCGTGAACCAAGGGCCGCTGATCGAAGAAGCGGCACTGGTGAAGGTGCAGCGGCATGTGGACGATGCCGTGGCCAAGGGCGCACGCGTGATGACCGGCGGCAAGCGATTGACGAACATCGGCAGCGGCCAGTTCTTCGAGGCCACCGTGGTGGCCGACGCAACCGCCGACATGCTGTGCGCCAAAGAAGAAACCTTCGGCCCCTTCGCCCCGGTGTTCAAGTTCCACACCGAGCAGGAAGCCATCGATGCGGCCAACAACACCGAGTTTGGTCTGGCCAGCTACTTCTACAGCCGCGACGTGGGCCGCATCTTCCGCGTGAGCGAAGCGCTGGAGTACGGCATGGTCGGCATCA
Source organism: Hydrogenophaga sp. RAC07 (assembly GCF_001713375.1). NCBI lineage: Bacteria > Pseudomonadati > Pseudomonadota > Betaproteobacteria > Burkholderiales > Comamonadaceae > Hydrogenophaga > Hydrogenophaga sp. RAC07. The sequence goes on along the minus strand of NZ_CP016449.1, from coordinate 1,256,111 downwards.
ACGTGGGCATCCTGGCGACCGAGCACGTGCCGTTCGGCGGCGTGAAGCAGTCGGGCCTGGGCCGTGAGGGCTCGCACCACGGCATGGACGACTATGTGGAGATCAAGTACCTGTGCGTGGGGGACATCTTGAAGTGAGGTTTTGAAGCGGGCAGAAAAAAAGGAGCGCGGTGCGCTCCTTTTCATTGGCGATGCCTGCTTCTGTTTATTTGAGCGCACGACGGCGACGCACAGCGCCCATACCGAGAAGCGCCGCGCCGAGCAAGGCGACGGTCCCTGGCTCAGGAATGCCAATACTTCCGCCTGTGATGCTCAGGCGGACCACCATGTCGTCATGATTGTCGTCGTCCCCCGCACCTCCGTCGTCCAGGAACAACCAGGCAATGGTCCCGCTACCAGCCGTGGAAAGATCGCCATTGTTGTCCAGCCCTCCAAGGCCTGCCGTGCTGGTCAATGAAACGAAGAAGTTCGGTGTGGCGCCCAGCGAGTTGTCGGGGTTGGAGCCATTGTCTGCAATGCCAGGCAGGCCGGATATGAAACCGAAGTCCAGCAGGCCTGAAGCCACGTTGTTGACGACGCAAGTCTGCAGGGGATTTCCCAAAGCGTTGAACGTGGTGCCTCCGCCATGGTTGAAGCTGCAAGCGCCTCCGAAGCCCGAGAATGAATTTCGGAATCCCGCTTCGGCACCAAAATAGTCAACCGTGATCTGCAAAGGGCCGCCGCTCAAGTAGAGCTGCGCGCCGTACCAGCCTTCCACCGGTCCGACTGCGCCCCCGCCAAAGTTGGTGCTGAGGAACTCGTTCACGGCCCCGTCGGGAATACTGCCAAAGGTGAGGGCCGCATGACTGGACGTCGCCGCCAACCCCGCCAACGCAACCGCACAGGCCGCGACTGATTTTTTCAGAAGTGTCATAGCGTTCTCCTTAGAAGTTGCGGTCCGGGACTGGACCGGTTCGGCTTGACGCGTGACAAACAGCACATTCCTTGCCAGCTTCAAAAAGCGCAGAAAAAACAAACACTTGTGCGCAATTGAATTGTCGATCAGCTTTTTGAGGCACGGGCCTTGTCAAGAAACCCGACACGTTTGACCGCCTGCTTCGCGTAAACTCCACCCCCTCGCGGGTGTAGTTCAATGGCAGAACGGCAGCTTCCCAAGCTTCATACGAGGGTTCGATTCCCTTCACCCGCTCCATGTAAACAAAAAGGCCCCATTCGGGGCCTTTTTGTTGGTTGGGCTGGCTTTCAGCGGCAGTCAAGCCATGAAAGATTTTCCGACACCGAGCAGCGTGAGCACACCGAGCATCACAAAGATAAGGGCAGCTATGGCGTGCACCAGCTTGATAGGCACCTGGCGCGTGATGGCATCGCCAAAGAACACCACCGGCGCGTTGGCCAGCATCATGCCGGCGGTGGTGCCCAGCACCACGGCGTAGAGAGGTTCGTACTGGGCTCCCAGAGCCACGGTGGCAATCTGTGTCTTGTCGCCCATCTCGGCCAGAAAGAAAGCCCAGGTGGTGATGAAGAACACACCCATCCGACGCTGGGGCACGGCGTTGTCGTCGTCGAGCTTGTCGGGGATCAGCATCCACAGCGCCATGGCGATGAAGGACACGCCCAAGACCCAGCGCATCACGTCGGGCCCGACCGCGGCCATGATCCAGGCGCCTGCCAGGCCGGCCAGGGCGTGGTTGAGCAAGGTGGCGGCGAGGATGCCCCAGACGATGGGCCAGGGGCGTTTGAAACGCGCGGCCAGCACGAGGGCCAGCAATTGCGTCTTGTCGCCCATTTCGGCGAGGGCGACGATGCCCGTGGAGATGAGGAAAGCTTCCAAAAGGGGATCTTGTTGCTGACAAAGAAAACGCCCGCTCGTGGCGGGCGTTGGGCTGCCGGAATTCTAGCCGTCAGAGCAGCGTGGGTCCGGTCTTGGACTGGATGAACTCGCGCGTGACGCCCGGGGCCAGTTCCACGAGCTTCAGGCCTTGCGGTGTCACGTCCATCACGCCGAGGTCGGTGATGATGCGGTTGACCACGCCCACGCCGGTGAGTGGCAAGGTGCACTGGTCAAGGATCTTCAGGTCTTCGGTGCCGTCTTTCTTCTTGGCCACGTGCTCCATGAGGATGATCACGCGCTTGACGCCCGCCACCAGGTCCATGGCACCGCCCATGCCCTTGACCATCTTGCCGGGGATCATCCAGTTGGCCAGGTCGCCCTTGGCGCTCACCTGCATGGCGCCCAGGATGCTCAGGTTGATCTTGCCGCCGCGGATCATGGCGAAGCTGTCGTGGCTGCCGAAGATGCTGGAGCCGGCGATGGTGGTCACGGTCTGTTTGCCGGCGTTGATGAGGTCGGCGTCCACCTCGTCCTCGGTGGGAAACGGGCCGATGCCCAGCATGCCGTTCTCGCTCTGCAGCCACACCTCTTTGTCGGCGGGCACGAAGTTGGCCACCAGCGTGGGAATGCCGATGCCCAGGTTCACGTAAAAACCGTCTTCGAGTTCGTGGGCTGCGCGCGCAGCCATCTGGTCTTGGTTCCAGGGCATATCAGACTCCCGCCTTGTCGGTGATGGTTCGTTTTTCGATGCGCTTCTCGGGCGTGGCGTTGAGCACCAGGCGGTGCACATAGATGCCGGGCAGGTGAACCTGGTCGGGGGCGATGGCGCCCTTCTCCACGATCTCCTCGACCTCGACCACGCAGATCTTGCCGGCCATGGCCACCGCGGGGTTGAAGTTGCGCGCGGTGAAGCGGAACTGCAGGTTGCCCGAGGTGTCGGCACGCCAGGCTTTCACCAACGAGACGTCGGGCACGAGTGCGCGCTCCATCACATAGGTTTCGCCATCGAACTCGCGCAGTTCCTTGCCTTCGGCCACCATGGTGCCCACGCCGGTTTTGGTGAAGAAAGCCGGAATGCCGGCGCCGCCGGCGCGCAGCTTCTCGGCCAGCGTGCCCTGCGGCGTGAACTCGAGCTGCAGTTCACCGGCGAGGTACTGGCGCTCGAACTCCTTGTTCTCGCCCACATAGCTTGAAATCATCTTGGTGATCTGCCGCGTTTCCAGCAGCTTGCCCAGGCCAAAGCCGTCCACGCCCGCGTTGTTCGAGATCACGGTGAGGTTCTTCTTGCCGCTGTCGCGCAGCGCGTCGATGAGGGCTTCGGGAATGCCGCAGAGCCCGAAGCCGCCCACGGCGAACAACTGGCCGTCGGCGACGATGTCTTTGAGCGCGTCGGCCGCGCTCGGGAAAATCTTGTTCACGTTGCTGTCTCCTGGGTTGAAGCAAGGGAGCCGGTACGATACTACGTAACGGCATACGTAGTAACTCGTAAAGCAAAACCCTCACCCCATGGACATCGACTACCGCCTTGCATTTGACCTGGCGCCCGTGGGCCTGGCGCTCTCCCGTGAACGAACCATGGTCGATTGCAACGAGGTGCTGTGCGAGATGTTCGGCGCAACGCGAGAGCAGCTCGTGGGTCAGAGCTTTCAGATTCTCTACCCCAGTGCCGACGAGTACGAGCGCCTGGGCGCACGCATGGCGCCGCTGCTGGGCAAGGGCGGCACCTACGCGGACGACCGCATCATGAAACGTGTGGGTGGCCGCCTGAAAGACGAGACTTTCTGGTGCCATGTGACCGGGCGCGCCTTGAGCCGCGAAACGCCGCACGCCGCCGGCATCTGGAGCTTTGAGGACCTCAGCTCACGCCGCACCGTGAAAGCCGACCTCACGCCGCGCGAGCGCGAGGTGGCGGCCCACCTCATGAGCGGCCTGACCAGCAAGGAGATCGGCAAGGCCCTTGAGATCAGCCACCGCACGGTGGAGATCTACCGGGCGAGGCTGATGCGCAAGTACGGCGCGCACAGCACGCCGGACCTCGTACATCGCCTCCTCGCCGGGTGACACTCATTGTGGTTGGAACCCACTGTCCTGGATGATCTTCGCCCAGACCTTGCCATAAGCCTGTTCGCGCGCACCCAGCTGCTCGCCGGTCATGAAACCCACGCTCAGGCCCATGGCGGTGAGCTTGTCGCGCACATCGGGCTGGGCAATGGCCTTCTGCACCGCCTGCGCGATGCGGTCCAGCGTGGCCTTGGGTGTGCCGGCCGGGGCGAACAGCCCGTAGTACGGCACGTCTTCAAAGCCCTTGAGGCCGAGTTCGGCAAAGGTGGGCACCTCGGGCATGGCTGCCTGGCGCTGGGTGCCCATGACGGCCACCACGCGCAGCTTGCCGGCCTTGTGGTTTTCAATGAAGTCGGGAATGGAGGCCACACCGGCCGGGATCTGGTTGCCCAGCATGTCGGCCATCATGGGTGCACTGCCACGGTAGGGTGCGGCCACCAGGTCCAGGCCGTTCTGCTTCGCGATCACCTGCACCAGGAACTGCGGCACCGAGGCCGGCGCGGGAATGCCCACCGTGCCTTTGCCGCCGGCGGCCTTCACACCGTCCACATAGGCCTTGAAGCCGGTGGCGGGCGTGCCGCCGGACACCGCGAACGCGTTCACAAAGGTGGCGAATCCGGCCACCGGCACGAAGTCCTTGGCCGGCTCGTAGCCCGGGGCCTTCATCACCATGGGCAGGATGGTGATGCTGTGGTCGTGGCTCAGGAACAGGGTGTTGCCATCAGCCACCGAGGCCTTGAGCGCCTGTGCAGCGATCTGCCCACCCGCGCCGGGTTTGTTCTCCACGATGACGGCATGACCCAGCTCTTCCTTGAGCCTTTCGCCCAGGATGCGCGCGATCGCGTCGGTGCCGCCACCGGGCGGGAAGCCCACGAGGATGCGGGTGGTGGTCTGCGCCTGGGCCAGGCCCAGGGTGCACACAAGGCCCGCAGCGAGCAAGGCGCGACGGACCGGGGATGGGCGTGAAAGTGTCATGTCAAGGCTCCGGGGAGGATGAAAAATCCGATCGTAGCGGCAGCCCTCAGGGCTGCTCGGCGTCGACCACGCTGGCCGCTGTGCGGAAGGCCTCCACCGCCGTGGGCACGCCGCAGTACACAGCCACCTGCAGCAGCACCTCTTGCAGCTCGGCCGGTGTGGCGCCGTTGTTGAGCGCACCGCGCACGTGCCCTTTGAGCTCGTGCTGCTTGCCCAGCGCGGCCAGCATGGTCACGGTGATCAGGCTGCGTGTCTTCAGGTCCAGCGTGCCGCGCTGCCACACGTCGCCCCAGGCCTTGCGCGTGATGTGCTGCTGGATCGGCTCGGTGAACGGGGTCATGTTGGCGAACGCATGGGCCACGAAGGCCTCGCCCATGACCTGCTTGCGCATGGCAAGTCCGCGTTCGAATTCGGGGTCGTTGTTGTCTTGCATGGTGTGATCCGGAGGATGAGAAAGGAAGTCGCGTCAACGATACCGCAAGGCCGTGGCGGCCGGTACCATGCGTTGCACCCAACGCCACTTGCACCCAACGGAGACCGACATGAACCGCTACCCCGCCCCCGACATCAACGACCTGCCCGAAGACATCAAGGCCAAGGTGCTCGAAGTTCAGGCCAAGGCCGGTTTTGTGCCCAACGTGTTTCTGGCGCTCGCCCGCCGCCCCGCCGAGTGGCGCGCGTTCTTCGCGTACCACGACGCGCTGATGCTCAAGGAAGAAGGATCGCTGACCAAGGGCGACCGCGAAATGATCGTAACCACCACGAGTGCAGCCAACCACTGCCTCTACTGCGTGGTGGCGCACGGCGCCATCCTGCGCATCTACGAGAAGAAGCCCTTGGTGGCCGATCAGGTGGCGGTGAATCACCACAAGGCGGACATATCGCCGCGCCAGAAAGCCATGCTCGATTTCGCGATGAAGGTCTGCCTGAATTCACACGAGGTCAACGACGACGACTTCGCGCCGCTGCACGCCCACGGTTTTTCCGACGAAGACATCTGGGACATCGCCGCCATCACCGCGTTCTTCGGCCTGTCCAACCGCATGGCCAGCTTCAGCAACATGCAGCCCAACCCGGAGTTTTATGTGATGGGGCGGGTGCCGAAGGCCAAGCCCGCCTGAACTCAGTCCTGCAGGCGCAACCTCAGCCTGTCGGGAATCGGCGCCGACTTCTGCTTCGGAAAATCAACCCACACGGTGGTCGCGCCGCCCGAGGCGTACACCGTCCCGGGGTCGTCGCTGCGCGTCAAGGTGCACCAGGTCTCGAAGCTGCTGCGCCCCACATCGCTGGCAAACATGGTGGCGATCACGTCGCCGGGAAACTCCAGCTGCTTGTGGAAGGTGCAGAAGGCATTGACGATCACCGGGCCCTCGCCCTGCGGGTCGGGTTGGCAGCCGATGCTGCGCATCCACTCGATACGGATCGTCTCGAGGTATCTGAAATAGGTGGTGTTGTTCACATGCCCCATCGCATCCATGTCGCCCCAGCGGATGGGGATGGTCATGCAGAACACTTCTTTCTTCTGCGCGGGCAACTCGAACTTCATCGGTGGGCCTTGATGGAAGCAATGATGCCGAGGACGAACAACGCGCACGCGGCCCACTGCAAGGCAGCAGGCCAGGCGCCGTCCCAGGCGAAGCTGTAGACGAGTCCGAACACGGTCTCGCTCACGATGAGTTGGCCTGCCAGACTGGCGCTGAGCCGGCGGCTGGCCATGTTCCACAGCACCGAGGCCACCCAGGCTGCGCCGATGCCAGTGACCACACATACCGCCACAAAGGTGCCGAAGCCCGGGCGCGACACCAGCGTGGCCAGATCGGTGCCGGCCACCGCCCAGATGGCCAGCGCCCCCACTCCCGCGGCAAGACCGAGCCAATTGGCCCAGACCGTGGAATTGACTTCGGGGTGTCTGGCCAGCCAGCGGGCATTGAGCAGGCCAAACGCGGTCCAAGACAGCATGGCGAGCACCGCGTAAAGAATGCCGAGCCACAGGTTCGTGCCCACGCTTCCGTCCTGCCCGTGCGCCGTCACCTGCATCATCAGCGCCATGCCCGCCACCGTGAGCAACACGCCTGGCACCAACGACCGCCAGCGCAAACCTTTGGGTTTGCCCAACAACATGATCCACAACGGAATGGTGCCGATGATCAGCACCGGCAGCGCCGCGCCCGCGGCCTGGATGGCCAGCACCAGCAGCAGGTAGTAACCGGTGTAGCCCAGCAGGCTGAGCCAGAGCGCCGCGCCCGCCTGGGCCAGCGTGGGGCGTTGCGTGTCACCCCGAAGGGCGGCCCATAGCAACAAAACTACCGACAGCAAACCACACGAGAGGTAGCGCCCCACGGTGAGGTCGATCGAGCTGAAACCGGGTGCAATCAGGGGCGCGATGAAGGTCGTGCCCCAGAACGCGCCGGCACCCAGGCCCGCGAAGATGCCGGTGACCATGCCCGGCGGCCAGCCCGAAGGCCGGCCCAGCACCGCAGTGGTCATTCAGGCTCCGAAACCGTCGTCGGCGGCGATCACCGCGCCGTTGATGAAATGGCTCTCGTTCGAGCACAGCATCACCAGCACCGCGTCCAGATCGGTCGGCACACCCACCCGCTTGCGCGGCAACATGCCGATGAGCTTCTGGCCCTGTTCGGTCTGCCAGTGGTGGTGGTTGATCTCGGTGTCGATGTAGCCCGGGCAGATCGCGTTCACGTTGATGCCGTACTTGCCCCACTCCACCGCCATGGCCTTGGTCATCTGCACCACCGCCGCCTTGCTCATGCAGTACACGCCGATCTGCGGCAGCACCTTCAGGCCGGCCATGGACGCGATGTTGACGATGCGCCCACCCACATAGGTACCGGGCGCCGCACCCTTGGCACGAGCCAGCATGCGCTTGCCCACCTCTTGCGCCACGAAAAAAGCACCCTTGGTGTTGGTGTTGAAGATGAAGTCGTAGTCTTCCTCGCTCACGTCCTGCAGACGCTGCGTGGTGCTCACGCCGGAATTGTTGACGAGGATGTCGATCGCGCCGACCTCCGTTTCGGCGTGTGCCACCGCGGCCTTGATGGAGGCCTGGTCGGTCACGTCCATGGCCACCACGTGGGCGTCGCCGCCTTCGGCTTCGATGTGTGCGCGCAGGGCCATGAGGCGGTCGGTGCGGCGGCTGGCGAGCACCACGGCCGCGCCGGCTTTGGCCAGGGTTTTGGCGAACTGTTCGCCCAGCCCGCCCGATGCCCCGGTGATCAAGGCCACGCGGCCCGACAAGTCCATGCTGTATGCCACGATGCAAGTCCTCAGTAGAAATTAGTACGACCGTTCGATTTTTTGCGGGTGCCGCATAAAATGCTGTCTGTCGAGTGACACGCAAGGCACACTCTGCGCCTTCTTGAAAATCATTATCAGCGAGACCCCCCGATGACCCACGATGAATTGCTGGCCCAGTTCGGCCCCCGCGAAGCCATGGAATACGACGTGGTCGTGGTCGGTGGCGGCCCCGCAGGCCTGTCCACCGCCATCCGCCTCAAGCAGCTGGCCACCGAGAAGGGCAGCGAGATCAATGTGTGTGTGCTGGAAAAAGGCTCTGAGCCCGGCGCGCACATTCTGAGTGGCGCGGTGATGGACCCGATCGCCATCACCGAACTGTTCCCCGACTGGAAAGAACGTGGCGCCCCGTTGCACCAGCCCGTGACGGGCGATGACTTGCTGGTGCTCACCGAGACCGGCGCCACCCGCACGCCCGACTGGCTGATGCCGCGCAACTTCCACAACGACGGTTGTTATGTGATCAGCCTGGGCGCGGTCACCAAGTGGCTGGGCGAGCAGGCCGAAGCCCTGGGTGTGGAAATCTTCCCGGGCTTCACCGCGGCCGAAGTGCTCTACAACGAGGACGGCTCCGTCAAGGGTGTGGCCACCGGCCACCTGGGCCTGGGCAAGGACGGCGAGCCCACCGGCCACTTCCAGCTCGGCATGGAGCTGCACGCCAAGTACACCGTGTTTGCCGAAGGCGCGCGCGGTCACCTGGGCAAACAGCTCATCGCCAAATACAAGCTCACCGAGGGCAAGGACGCGCAGACGTTTGCCATCGGCATCAAGGAGCTGTGGGAAATCCCGGCCGAGAAGGCCAAGCCCGGCCTGGTGGTGCACACCGCCGGCTGGCCCATGGACGCCGACACCTTCGGCGGTGGTTTCCTCTACCACCTCGAAGGCAACAAGGTCACGCTGGGCCTGGTGGTCGGCCTGGACTACCAGAACCCCTGGATGTCGCCGTTCGAAGAAATGCAGCGCTGGAAAACGCACCCCAGCATCCTCGCGCACATCGAAGGCGGCAAGCGCCTGGGCTACGGCGCGCGCGCGCTGAACAACGGCACGCCACAGGCCCTGCCCAAGCTGGTGTTTCCGGGTGGCGCCATGGTGGGCTGCAACGCCGGCTTTCTGAACGCCGCGCGCATCAAGGGCAGCCACGCGGCCATCAAGAGCGGCATGCTCTGCGCCGAAGCCGCGTTTGAAGCGGTGACCGCCGGCCGCCAGAGCGACGAGCTTTCCGGATTCACCGAGCGCTTCGAGAAAAGCTGGCTGCATGAGGAGCTCTGGACCTACCGCAACTTCAAGAACTGGTTCAAGAAGAGCCCGTTGCTGGGCAAGCTCATGACCGGTGTGGAGCACTGGTTCCTGCCCAAGGTGGGCGTGAAGACGCCGCCCTGGACGCTGCACAACACCACACCCGACCACCTGAAGCTGCGCCCGGCCGACGAGATGCCGAAGATCACGTACCCCAAGCCCGACGGCAAGATCACCTTCGACAAGCTCTCCAGCGTGTTCGTGTCCAACACCAACCACGAAGAGAACCAGCCGGCCCACCTCACGCTCAAGAACAACAGCGTGCCGGTGCAGATCAACCTGGCCAAGTACGCCGGCCCCGAGAGCCGCTACTGCCCGGCAGGCGTCTACGAGTACGTGAAGAACGACGACAACACCGACCGCCTGCAGATCAACGCGCAGAACTGCGTGCACTGCAAGACCTGCGACATCAAGGATCCGACGCAGAACATCGTGTGGGTCACGCCCGAGGGGGGCGGTGGACCGAACTACGCGGGCATGTGAGCGAAGTCACGGCCTTCCGGGATTCCTTCGACAAGCCGCCTCCGGGCGGCTTTTTCACGTCTGTGTTTCACCGCGTCGTCACATGGCCTGACCACAGTGCGGGCTTCTGCCATCACACGCTGCCACACCATGCTGAACAAGACCGACAAAGGCCGCGCCGAGCTGCAACCCGGCCAACGCACGCTGGGCCAGCGCGAGCGCGCCGTGCTGCTGGTGGCGGACGGTCGCAAGGCCACGGCCTCGCTGCAGGCGCTCTTTGGAGGCCTGGGCGCCGGGATCGTGCGCGAGTTGCTGGCCCAGGGCTACATCGTTGACGAGGCCCCACCTGCGCCTGCAACGCCATCACCGCAGGAACCGGCGGGCACCAAAGCCTCGGTTGACGCCTTTTCGGGACCGCGTTCACTGGCCAGCGCACGCATGTTTTTGTTCGACATCAGCGAGCGCATGTTCGCTCCACGCCACAAGGAGATGGCTGCGCAGTTCCGGGACGCGTTGCGCGAAGCGCGTGACGCGGCTGCCATGCTGGCGGTGAGCCGCGACATGCTCATGGCCATCGAGGGCATGGCGGGCGCGGCACGGGCCGACGCGATCAGCGAACGCCTGGCCAAGCTGCTGCCCGAATCCACCCTGGAAAGCACCTGAGCAACCCTTTTCAGGATGCCGTCGGCTACACTCGGCCGGGTCAGGAGAGCGCCGCCCCCGAGGTGGCCGCCGAAGGCGCAGGAGGTCACCCATGTGGCCCTGAACGCTCAGGCAAAAGGACTGGCAAACACGGGTCGCGAGGCCGGTGTACCCCCCTGGAGAGAGATCGCTCATCGAGGCGATCCACCGAAGGAGCAAACGCGGCATCGCCCGCGTGAATCTCTCAGGTAAAGCGGACAGTGGGGCAGCGCACGGATGAACCGTGTTCCGCCCCCTTGGGGCCTGCCCCTTTTGCCTGCGAGCCCTCCGTGTCCGACACCGATCTCCTCAAGACCCCGTTGCACGCCCTGCACACCGAACTCGGCGCCCGCATGGTGCCGTTTGCCGGCTACAGCATGCCGGTGCAGTACCCCGCCGGCCTGATGGCTGAACACCACCACACCCGCGCAGCCGCCGGCCTGTTCGATGTCTCGCACATGGGCCAGCTGAGGCTGGTGGGCGCGGATGCTGCCGCGGCCTTCGAGTCGCTGATGCCGGTGGACGTGATCGATCTGGCCGTGGGCAAGCAGCGCTACGGCCTGCTGCTCAACGACGTCGGCGGCATCATCGACGACCTGATGTTCGTGAACCGGGGCACCGACCTCTTCGTGATCGTCAACGGTGCCTGCAAACACGGCGACCTGGCCCACATCATCGAGCGCATCGGCAGCCGCTGCACCGTCGAGCCCCAGTTCGATCGCGGCCTGCTTGCCCTGCAAGGCCCACAAGCTGTGACGGCGCTTCAGCGGCTCGTGCCCGGCGTGGACAAGCTGGTCTTCATGACCGGCGGCGCCTTCAACTGGCAAGGCGCCGACCTCTTCATCACCCGCAGCGGCTACACCGGCGAAGACGGCTTCGAGATCTCGGTGCCGGCTGCGAGCGCCGAGGCCTTCGCCCGCGCCCTGCTGGCCGAGCCCGAGGTGAAACCGGTGGGTCTGGGCGCCCGCAACTCGCTGCGCCTGGAAGCCGGCCTGTGCCTCTACGGCAACGACATCGACACCACCACCACGCCGGTGGAAGCCGCGCTCAACTGGGCGATGCAGAAAGTGCGTCGCACCGGTGGCGCGCGAGCGGGCGGCTTTCCGGGTGCGGCGCGTGTGCTCGCGCAGCTCGATGGCACCGAGCCGTTGCAACGCAAGCGTGTCGGTTTGATCGCGCTCGAACGTGTTCCCGTGCGTGACCACACCGCGCTGCAAACCCCCGGCGGCGAGACCATCGGCGAAGTCACCAGCGGCCTGCTCGGCCCCAGCGCCGACAAGCCCGTGGCCATGGGCTATGTGAGCCCCGCACACGCGGCCTTGGGCACGCGCCTGCACGCCATGGTGCGCGGCAAGCCGGTGCCCATGGAAGTCAGCGCCATGCCCTTTGTGCCCAACCGCTACTTCCGCGGTTGAATCCCTGTCCCTCTTCTTTTTTCAGGAGCTTTCCCATGACCACCAAGTACACCGAAGACCACGAATGGATCAGCGTTGACGGCGACATCGCCACCGTCGGCATCACCGTGCATGCGCAGGACGCGCTGGGCGACGTGGTGTTTGTCGACCTGCCCGAGGTGGGCAAGAGCTTTGCGCAGAAGGACGTGGCCGGCGTTGTCGAGTCCGTCAAGGCCGCGGCCGACGTGTACATGCCCGTGAGCGGTGAAGTGACCGAGGTCAACGAAGCCCTGCGCGCCGACCCCTCGCTGGCCAACAGCGACCCGCTCAAGAGCGGCTGGTTCTTCAAGGTCAAGCTGTCCGACCCGGCACAGGTCGACGCCCTGCTCGACGAGACCGCCTACGCCGCCTTCTCATCCAACGCCTGAACCATTCCGCCGGAGCCTTTCCATGCTGATGCCGTCTGTCAAACCCCTGGATGAACTCGAGAACCCGTCCGAGTTCGTGGCCCGCCACATCGGCATCGGCGAAGCCGACGAAGCGCTGATGCTCTCGGTCATCGGCGAGGCCTCGCGCCGCGCGCTGATCGACGGCATCGTGCCGCGCAGCATCGCGCGCAGCCAGGGCATGCAGCTGCCACCGGCCATCACCGAAGCCGCCGCACTGGTCGAGCTGAAGGCGATTGCCGAGCAGAACCAGCTGCTCAAGAGCTTCATCGGGCAGGGTTACCACGGCACCCACACACCGGGCGTGATCCTGCGCAACGTGCTGGAGAACCCCGCCTGGTACACCGCCTACACGCCCTACCAGGCCGAGATCTCGCAGGGGCGCATGGAAGCGCTGATCAACTTCCAGACCATGGTGTGCGACCTCACCGGCATGGCGATTGCCAACGCCTCCATGCTCGACGAAGCGACCGCCGCCGCCGAGGCGATGACGCTGGCCAAACGCTCCGTGAAAAGCAAGGGCAACACCATCGTGGTGGCGGGCGACTGCCACCCGCAAACCATCGAGGTGGTGCAGACGCGTGCCGCGCCGCTGGGCATCCAGGTGCTGGTGGCCAACTCGGCCGCCGAGTGGAACGCAGCGCTGGCCGACGACGGCTACTTTGCCGTGCTCGCGCAGTACCCGAGCACCAGCGGCCGCATTGAAGACCTGGCCGCCGATGTGAAGACGGTGCAAGGCAAAGGCGCAGCCTTCATCGCCGCCGCCGATTTGCTGGCGCTCACCCTCATCACGCCGCCGGGCGAATGGGGCGCCGACATCGTGGTGGGCACCACCCAGCGCTTCGGCATGCCCATGGGCGCGGGCGGACCCCACGCTGCCTTCATGGCCTGCCGCGACGAGTTCAAGCGCTCGCTGCCCGGCCGTCTGGTCGGTGTGAGCGTGGACGCCCACGGCAACCCCACCTACCGCCTTGCGCTGCAAACGCGCGAGCAGCACATCCGCCGCGAAAAGGCCACGTCCAACATCTGCACGGCGCAGGTGCTGCCGGCGGTGGTGGCCAGCATGTACGCCGTGTACCACGGACCCGCGGGACTCAAGCGCATTGCGCAGCGCGTGGCCGCCTACACGGCGGTGCTGGCACAGGGCCTGGAGCAACTGGGCTGGACGCCCACCAGCGAGAGCGCCTTCGACACGCTCACCTTCAAGGCCGGTGACCGCGCCGCCACGCTGCTGCAGCGCGCGGTGGACGCCGGCATGAACCTTCGCCTGAGCTGGGGCGAGTACGTGGGCATCACGCTGGACGAGACCACCACGCGCGAAGACATCGAAAAACTGTGGGGCGTGTTCGCGCTGCACGGCCAGAGCCTGCCCGGTTTTGCCGAATTCGAAAAAGGCATCGAGCCGCGCATTCCCACCGAGCTGCGCCGCACCAGCGCCTACCTCACGCACCCGGTGTTCCACAGCCACCATTCCGAGACCGGCATGCTGCGCTACATCCGCGCGCTCTCCGACAAGGACCTGGCGCTGGACCGCAGCATGATCCCGCTGGGCTCTTGCACCATGAAGCTCAACGCCACCAGCGAGATGATTCCCATCACCTGGCCGGGCTTTGCCAACGTGCACCCGTTCGCGCCCGCCAGCCAGTCGCTCGGCTACAAGAAACTCGACGAACAGCTGCGCGCCTGGCTCTGCCAGGCCACGGGCTACGCCGGCATCAGCCTGCAGCCCAACGCCGGCTCGCAGGGCGAATACGCCGGCCTGCTGGTGATTCAGGCGTACCACGCCTCGCGCGGCGAACACCACCGCAACATCTGCCTGATCCCCAGCAGCGCGCACGGCACCAACCCGGCCAGCGCGCAGATGGTGGGCATGCAGGTCGTGGTCACCAAGTGCGACGAGAACGGCAACGTGGACATGGCCGACCTGCAGGCCAAGTGCGAACAGCACAGCGCCAACCTGGCGGCGGTGATGATCACCTACCCCAGCACGCACGGCGTGTTCGAGACCACGGTCAAGGAACTCTGCGCGCTGGTGCACCGGCACGGCGGGCGCGTGTACGTGGACGGCGCCAACATGAACGCGCTGGTCGGCGTGGCCGCGCCCGGCGAGTTCGGCGGCGACGTGAGCCACCTCAACCTGCACAAGACCTTCTGCATTCCCCACGGCGGTGGCGGCCCGGGCGTGGGCCCGGTGTGCGTGGTCGAAGACCTCGTGCCCTTCCTGCCCGGGCATGCCACGGGCGGCCTGCCGGTGAACGGCGTGGGCGCCATCTCGGCGGCTCCGCTGGGCAACGCGGCCGTGCTGCCGATCAGCTGGATGTACATCCGCATGATGGGCGCCGACGGCCTGAAGCACGCGACCGAAGCGGCCATCCTCGCGGCCAACTACATCAGCAAGCGCCTCGCACCCCACTACCCCACGCTCTACGCCAGCGCCAACGGGCATGTGGCGCATGAATGCATCCTGGACCTGCGCCACTTCAAGGACACCAGTGGCGTGATGGCCGAGGACGTGGCCAAGCGCCTGATGGACTACGGTTTCCACGCGCCCACGCTGTCCTTCCCGGTGGCCAACACGCTGATGGTGGAACCCACGGAGAGCGAGACGCTGGAGGAGCTGGACCGCTTCATCGACGCGATGATCGCGATCCGCGAAGAGATCCGCCTCGTGGAAGCCGGCGCCTGGCCGCAGGACGACAACCCGCTGAAGAACGCGCCGCACACGGCGGCGAGCCTCATGACGGCCGACTGGTCACACCCCTATGCGCGCGACGTGGGTGCGGCGAGCACCTCGACCCGGGCGCACGCCAAGTACTGGCCGCCGGTGGGGCGTGTGGACAACGTGTATGGGGATCGCAACCTGTTCTGCAGTTGCGTGCCCCTGTCTGAATACCCGGTCTGATTTCCGGGTCCTCGCCCGCCCATCGGGTGGGTGAGGTCGGCTGGAGCGGTCCCAAGCCTCACAATCGGGAACCCCCCGAAGCGACACCATGACCACCCCAGCCCTGCGCGTGCTGAGCCTCATCCCCCCGATGACGCAGCTCAACACGCCCTACCCCTCCACCGCCTACATCACCGGCTTCCTGCGCTCGCGCGGGGTCGACGCGGTGCAGGCCGATCTGGCGCTGGCGCTGGTGCTCAAGCTGTTTTCACCGGCCGGGCTGGAGTCCGTGCGCAGCCACGCACTGGCGCAACCTGAAGCCCAGCGTACAGCCAGCGTGCACGCCTTCCTCGACCAGTTTGCCCGCTACCGCGCCACCATCGGCCTCGTGATCGCCTTTCTGCAAGGCCGAGACTCGACCCTGGCGCACCGCATCGCCGCGCGCGAGCTGCTCCCCGAAGGCCCGCGCTTTGCCGCGCTGGAGGTCTACGTGGACGCCGCGCTCAGCGAAGAAGGCGGCGACCCGCTGGCCTGGGCCTTTGGCGCGCTGGGCGTGCAGGACAAGGCGCGCCACATCGCCACGCTCTACCTCAACGACCTCGCCGACGTGCTGCGCGACGCGGTCGACGAACGTTTTGCCTTCGTGCGCTATGCCGAGTCATTGGCCAGCAGCCAGCCCACCTTCGAGCCCATGGCCGCCGCACTTGCCGCGCCGTTCACGCTGGTCGACGAGATCCTGCACACGCTCACGCTGGCCACCTTGTCGCAGCACAAGCCCGACCTCGTGCTGCTCTCCGTGCCCTTCCCCGGCGCGCTGTACGCCGCGCTGCGCATCGCACAGACCATCAAGGCGCAGAACCCGCACATCACGATTGCGCTGGGCGGCGGCTTCGTCAACACCGAGCTGCGCGAACTGGCCGAGCCGCGGGTGTTCGACTTTGTGGATTTCGTGACGCTGGATTCGGGCGAGCGGCCCTTGCTGGCGCTCATGGAGTACCTGCAGCGCAAGCGGTCGAAGCAGCGCCTGGTGAGGACCTTCGTTCGGGAGAGCCCTCACCCCGGCCCTCTCCCAGAGGGAGAGGGAGTGGATGCGGAAGCCGTGGTTCGCTACATCAACTTCGTCGAGCCCGAAGTGCCGTTTGAAGAGGTCGGCACCCCCACCTGGGACGGCCTGCCGCTGGAGCGCTACCTGAGCCTGCTCGACATGCTCAACCCCATGCACCGGCTCTGGAGCGACGGGCGCTGGAACAAGCTCACCGTGGCGCACGGCTGCTACTGGAAGAAGTGCAGCTTCTGCGACGTGAGCCTGGACTACATCAGCCGCTACGAAACCGCATCAGCTGCCACACTCGCCGACCGCATCGAAGCCATCGTGAACGAGACCGGCCAGACCGGCTTCCACTTCGTGGACGAAGCAGCACCGCCCAAGGCCTTGAAAGCGCTGGCCGACGAACTCATCCGCCGCCAGTTGCCCATCTCCTGGTGGGGCAACATCCGGTTTGAAAAAACCTTCACGCCCGAGCTCTGCCAGTTGCTCGCCGACAGCGGCTGCATCGCCATGAGCGGCGGGCTCGAAGTGGCCTCCGACCGGCTGCTCACGCTCATGAAAAAGGGCGTGACGGTCGAACAGGTGGCGCGCGTCACCAAAGGGTTCTCGGACGCCGGCATTCTGGTGCACGCCTACCTCATGTACGGCTTTCCCACGCAGACGGTGCAGGACACGGTGGACGCGCTCGAATACGTGCGCCAGCTGTTCGAAAACGGCTGCATCCAGAGCGGCTTCTTCCACCGCTTCTCGTGCACCGTGCACTCACCCGTGGGCCTGGATCCGGCCGCCTACGGCATCGAGCTGATCCCGCTGCCGCCGGTCACGTTCGCCAAGAACGACATCGGCTTCATCGACCCCAGCGGCGTGGACCACGACGCACTGGGTGTGGGCCTGCGCAAGGCGATCTACAACTACATGCACGGCATCGGACTGGACGAAGACGTGCGCGCCTGGTTCAGCCACTTGCCGGGCAAGGTGCCCAAGCCCACCGTGGGCAGAAACCGCATCGCCAAGGCGCTCACCCAGCCCGCCTGATGAGCCTTCACTCCCTCTCCCTGCAGGAGAGGGCGGGGGTGAGGGCTCCCCGCCCCATCAAACCATTTCCGAAGCAATCTGCCTCAGCGCCTGCTCGAACACCGCCGCCGGCTGGCCGCCCGAGATCAGGTGCCGGTCGTTGACGATCACCGCCGGCACCGAGTGGATGCCCACGCTGGTGTAGAAGCCCTCGCGCTCACGCACCGCCTGCGCAAACTCGTCGCTCGCCAGAATGGCTTGCGCACGGACCTCGTCCAGCCCCACCTCGCGCACGCAAGCCATCAACACGGCGTGGTCACCCATGGCCTCCGAGCGTGTGTGGCAGGCCGCGAGCAGGGCTTTCTTCAGCGCGTGTTGTTGTCCCGGTGCGCCTTCATGTTCGGCCCAGTGCAGCAGGCGGTGCGCATCGAAGGTGTTCCAGATGCGGCCGCGGCCCTCCGGGTTGAAGACAAAACCCACCTCGGCGCCACGCGCGCGGATGGTGTCGCGGATCTGCACCTGCTGC
Organism: Hydrogenophaga sp. RAC07; assembly: GCF_001713375.1. NCBI lineage: Bacteria > Pseudomonadati > Pseudomonadota > Betaproteobacteria > Burkholderiales > Comamonadaceae > Hydrogenophaga > Hydrogenophaga sp. RAC07. The sequence goes on along the minus strand of NZ_CP016449.1, from coordinate 1,238,188 downwards.
GCTGCGGTGGAGCCGTACTTCTGCGTCAAGTGCTCGCCGATGTCCTGGCCTTCGGCAGGCATCTTCGGGTTGAGTTCAAATGGCTGAAAGTGCAGCTCGGCCGACACCTCGCCCTGCAACTTGCCCAGCGCTTCTTCGAGCGCGCCCAGCCCGACGGCGCACCAGGGGCAGGACACGTCGGACACAAAATCGATCTTGAGGGATGTGGTCATGGCAGCGATGTTAGGCCGTGCCCCTTGACCGCAAAAGGCGCAGGGGCTTGCGCCACAATCGCCGCTCATCCTTCGGCGCACCCCACACCACCGCAAACCCATGACCGACCGCTACGCCGTTCTCGGCAACCCCATTGGCCACAGCAAGTCGCCCCTGATCCACAGCCTTTTCGCACAGGCCACCGGGCAGGACATCGGCTACACCGCCATCGAAACACCGCTGGACGGTTTCGTTGAGACCGTGCTGGGCTTTCGCGCCGGTGGCGGCCGCGGGCTCAACGTGAGCCTGCCCTTCAAGCTGCAGGCGTTTGAAATCGCCACCGAGCCCAGCGAGCGCGCCCGGCTGGCGGGTGCGGCCAACTGCCTCAGGTTCGAAGGCGACCGGATCCTGGCCGACAACTTCGACGGCGTGGGTCTGGTCAACGACCTGCAGCGCAACCTGGGCTGCCCGCTGGCTGGCAAACGGGTGCTGCTGCTGGGTGCGGGCGGTGCCACGCGCGGTGCGCTGCTGCCGATCGCGGCCGAAGGACCCGCACTCATGGCGGTGGCCAACCGCACAGCCGACAAGGCCCACGCGCTCAAGCGCGACTTTGCGGCACACGCCCAACTGCAGTCGGGCGGCTACGACGACCTCCAAGGCCAGAGTTTCGATGTGGTGATCAACGCCACCTCCACCGGTCTCACGCAGGAAGCGCTGCCTTTGCCCGAGGGTCTGTTCGCGCCGGGTGCCATCGCCTACGAGATGGTCTACGGCAAGGGCCTCACGCCTTTCCTGAAGCAAGCCCAGGCCGCCGGCGCGAGCCGGGTGGCCGACGGCGTGGGCATGCTGGTCGAGCAGGCCGCCGAGGCCTTTGCCTGGTGGCGCGGTGTGCGGCCCGACACCTCGGCGGTGATTCAGCAGCTCACGGTGCCGCTGGTTTGAGCACCGCGACCATCACGCGGCCAGAGGCCATGCGGCTGCGCTGAACGGCCACCAGCAACAGCAAGGCCAGCGCCATGAGCGCCAGCGTGCCCGGCACGGGAACGCCATAAACAGCCAGCGCGGCTTCGCCGATCAGGCGGTGGGCATACGCGGAAGGGTGCAGGGCATCCGAGAACAGCGAGGTGGCGCAGCTCGCACCCTGGCTGCCGGCGAAACCGCCGCAAGGAAAGGCCACGTTGGTCACGCCGAATTCATCCGGATGGAGGCGAACGTCTGCGGCGATCGCCGCCATGTCGAGCAGTTCGACATTGACACCGGCATAGGCCGACAGCAGCAAGGGCACCAACGCATTGAAACGGTTGGTGGCGTCGGTGGACGCTGCCTGCAGATTCAAAAAGGCCGCTTCCGGCGTGGCACCCAGGTCGGGCAACGTGGAAATGAGCACGTTGCGGGCACCGGAGGCCGCGAGATAGCCGATGGTGGTGGCCAGGTTGTTGAACGCGGCGAGCGCTGCGGCTTGGCGGGCAGTCGCGTCGAGCGCCGGGTCCCCGGTGGAGATCAGGCGTGCATCCCGCATGTCGTTGCCGCCGCCCACCACCACATACAGGGCGTTGGGGTCGGCCACAAAACTGGCGCCCCAAATGCCGACTGCCTGCGCAAGCACACCCGGTGGGCTGCCAGCAGCGCCAGTGCGGGCACCGGCGAACGCGAAATTATTGCCCCCCACCGAATACGGGTTGGCCTGGCCCGCCAGCCCCAGCCCGGCGGCGAAAGTCTCCACCCACAGCGGGCCATCGGAGTACCGCCCGGACGCATAGGGCTGCGCCGTACCGGGCAATGCACCCCCGGTCGCGATGCTGAGGTTGCCGGTGTCCGACAAGCTGTCACCGAAAAAGAAAACGCTGCTGAACGGCCCTGCGTGTGCCGCCATCGATGCAGCGGCCAACGTGGGTAGCAGCGCGGCGCGCAAGAAAGACCGGATGCGCTGAAAGCTCATGGAAATGTCTCCTGGGATCTTGTTGGAATGTGCCGCGGTCGCGGCCTGTCTGCGTGAAGCCCGGCGAAACTCGCCGAACCCGCCGCGCCATTTGCAAGATTCACACCGAGTCCAGGAAAGCCCAATGAATCATCGGTCTGACACGTGACCACGGCCACGGCAGGGCGCGCCTGTCAAAGTGACCGACATGGGGCAAACCCTCGACGCACAGTCCAGCGGGGCGCGCCCTGCCACCTATACTTTCCACGCCCCCCCCAGCCAAACACGCCACCATGCAGACCTTGCTCATCCTCAACGGCCCCAACCTCAACCTGCTCGGCACACGCGAGCCCGAGCTCTACGGCGCGACCACGCTGGCCGATGTGGAAAAAGAATGCATGGCCCATGGGCAGCGCCTGGGCTTTGCCGTTGAATGTTTTCAGAGCAACCACGAAGGTGCGCTGATCGACAAGGTCCAGGACGCGGGCCGTCGTTTCAAGGCCGGTGAACTCGCTGGCGTGGTGTTCAACGCCGGCGCATTCACCCACACCTCGGTGGCCTTGTTCGACGCCATCAGCGGCGTCAAACCGCTGCCGGTGATCGAGGTGCACATCTCCAACGTGCATGCCCGCGAGGCCTTCCGCCACCACTCCTACCTGTCGCCGGCCGCCGCCGGCATCGTGGTGGGCTTCGGCACCGACGGCTACCGGCTGGCCATCGAAGGCCTGGCGCGCAAGGCCTTAGCCGCCTGATCGACCCTCGAGTCCTGCCCGCGACAGCTGGCGAAGCGGTCCTCCCTTCACCGCACCGCACAATCGATCGGTGAAAACCCGCCACTTCGCCCAGCTCGTGGGCCTGTCCGCGCTCTGGGGCGCGTCCTTCCTGTTCATCCGCATCGCCAGCCCCGTGATCGGGCCCATGGTGTTGGCCGGTTGCCGCGTGGCGCTGGCCGGACTCACGCTGGCCTTCATCATGCGAGGCCTCAAGCAAGGCTGGCCGTGGGAACACTGGCGCGAGCTCTTGCTGCTGGGCGCGCTGTCGGTGGCCGCGCCCTTCCTGCTCTACGCCTGGGCAGCGCTGCGCCTGCCGGCCGGCTACAGCGCCCTGCTCAACACCACGGCGGTGTTGTTCGGCACGCTGGCGTCTGCGTGGTTCAAGGAAGACACGCTCACCGCGCGCAAGCTGCTGGGCTGCCTGTGCGGTTTCATCGGTGTGGGCCTCATCGTGCGGCTGGGTCCAGTGCAACCCGACGCGGGCACCATCGCGGCGGCACTGGCCTGCATCCTCGCGGCCGCCTGCTACGGCTGCTCCACACCGCTCATGAAGCGCGCCACCACCCGCATGCAGCCACTGGCCATTGCCGCCGGCATCCACCTCGGGGCCATGGTGCTGGTGTTCCCCGGTGCGCTCTGGGCCTGGCCCGAGGCGCGGTTCACGCCGGCCGCACTCGGTGCCCTGTTCGTCATGGGGGTGGTCACCTCGGGCCTGGCCTACTGGGCACACCTGCGCATCATTCGCCATGTGACGCCGGTGGCGGCCATGAGCCCGGCCTTCCTCATTCCTGTTTTCGGTGTGACCTGGGGCCACCTGTTTCTGGGCGAGGCCTTGTCGCCCGGCATCTTTGCCGGCGGCGCGCTGGTGCTGCTGGCCACGGCGCTGGTCACGGGGTTCAATCCGTTGCGCCGCGGTGGTGTGCAAGACCCGGTGCCCTGAGCGCGGTACGCAGGTTATGCCGCCTGCGACCCTATACTGCGGAAATGAACGAAACGGTACATTCCACGCGACGCGGTGCCCGCAAGGCCGCACCGCCCAAGGAGACCACCCGCACCAACGACCCGGAGCGGACCATGGCCAACATCCTGGAAGTGGCCATGGCCGAGTTCGCGGAAAAGGGCCTGGCGGGCGCGCGCATCGACGAAATCGCGGCCGCCACGCAGACCAGCAAGCGCATGATTTACTACTATTTCGAGAGCAAGGAAGGCCTGTATCTGGCCGCTCTCGAAGAGTCCTATCGGCGCATGCGCGAAATCGAAAGCCAGCAGCACCTGGAGAATCTGGCGCCTGTGGCTGCCCTGCGTCGGCTGGTCGAGTTCACCTTCGACCACCACGTCAGCCACGAGAACTACATCCGCCTCGTGATCTCGGAAAACATGAACCGCGGGCAATTTCTGGCGCAAAGCCAGAGCATCCAGCAACTCAACGTACCGGCCATATCGTCGATCCGCGAGCTGTACGAACGCGGTGTGGCTGCGGGCGACTTTCGCCCGGGATTGGATCCGATCGACATCCACGCTTCCATCTCGGCGCTGACCTTCTTCAACGTCTCCAACCGCCACACCTTCGGCCTGATCTTCAAGCGCGATCTGACCGACCCGAAGGTCGCTGCCCAGCGGCGCGCCAGCATCACCGAAATGGTGTTGCGCTTCGTTCGCGCCTGACCCCTCCCCCGCACCCGGGGCCCCGTTTCACGACCCGACGGCCGGCTGGCGAACCTAGGGTAAATACCGATCTTTAAAAACTAACCAGTTCGTACATTACTGACTCAAACGATCCAGGAGACGCGCGTGATCCAGACCCTCATCGACAAGTACTGTCAGGCCCTGTCCTGGTTGATGGTGCTGTTCCTCGCCCTGATGGTGGTGATGGTGTTTGGCAATGTGGTCATGCGCTACGGCTTCAACTCCGGCATCACCCTGTCGGAAGAGCTCTCGCGCTGGCTGTTCGTCTGGATGACCTTCCTCGGCGGCGTGGTGGCCCTCAATGAACGCGCCCACCTCGGCACCGATTCGCTGATCTCCCGCCTGCCGGTGGCCGGGCGCAAGCTCTGCCTCGCGGTCAGCCTGATGCTCATGCTCTTTGTGTGCTGGTTGATCTTCCAGGGTGCCTGGGAGCAGACAAAGATCAACTGGGACTCCACCAGCGCGGTGATGGAAACCTCCATGGGCTACTTCTACGCCAGCGGCCTGGTCTTCGCGGTGCTGGCCGCACCCATCCTGCTGCTGCACCTGTGGCGCCTGCTCGCGGGCCACATGTCCGAGAGCGAGCTCATCGGCATTCGCGAGTCGGAAGACATGCCGCACGGCAATCCCCATCCCTGACCCCAAGGCAGGCACGACATGACCATTGCCATCTTCCTGGGTTCCTTGCTGGCCGCCATGGCCATCGGCATCCCCATTTCCTTCTCGCTGATGCTCAGCGGGGCCGCGCTCATGTGGCACCTGGGCATGTTCGACGCGCAGATCCTGGCGCAGAACCTGATCGAAGGCTCCAACAGCTTTCCCTTGCTGGCCGTGCCCTTCTTCATGCTGGCTGGCGAAATCATGAACGCGGGGGGCCTGTCGCGCCGCATCGTGAACTTTGCGATGGCGCTGGTGGGCCATGTGCGCGGCGGCCTGGGCTATGTCGGCATCATGGCCGCCGTTTTCATGGCCGCGCTGTCGGGGTCTGCGGTGGCCGACGCGGCGGCACTCTCGGCATTGCTGCTACCGATGATGGTGCACGCCGGGCACGACAAGGCCCGCTCTGCTGGCCTGCTGGCCTCGGCCAGCATCATCGCGCCCATCATCCCGCCCAGCATCGGATTCGTGATCTTCGGCGTGGCTGCCAACGTGTCGATCTCCAAGCTGTTCCTGGCCGGCATCGCACCGGGTCTGCTGCTGGGTATGGCGCTGTGCTTCACCTGGTGGTACGTGGCACGCAAGGAAATGGTGACCCCGCCCGGACGCAAGAACCGGGGCGAGATCTTCGCGGCGCTGAAGGACGCGCTGTTCGCCCTGGGATTGCCGGTGATCGTGGTGGTGGGCCTGAAGTTCGGTGTGTTCACGCCCACCGAAGCGGCCGTGGTGGCGGCGGTGTACGCGCTGGTGATCTCGGTGTTCGTCTACCGTGAGCTGCGCCTCAACCAGTTGTTCGGATTGTTCCTGGCCGCAGCCAAGACCACCGCCGTGATCATGTTCCTGGTGGCCGCCGCCATGGTCTCGGCCTGGCTGATCACCGTGGCGCAGTTGCCCGACCAGCTGGTGTCCTTGCTGGAGCCGCTGCTCGAACACCCGCGCTTGCTCATGGCCGCCATCATGGTGCTGGTGATCGTGGTCGGCACGGCCATGGACATGACACCCACCATCCTGATCCTCACGCCGGTGCTGATGCCCATCGTCAAGGCCGCAGGCATCGACCCGGTCTATTTCGGTGTGCTCTTCATCATGAACAACGCGATCGGCCTGATCACGCCACCGGTGGGCACCGTGCTCAACACCGTGGCCGGCGTCGGCAAGATCAGCATGGACGACGTCACCAAGGGCGTGTGGCCCTTCATGCTGGCCCAGTTCGCGCTGATGTTCCTGATGGTGCTGTTCCCCCAGATCGTCATGGTCCCCGCCCGCTGGCTGGCGGGCTGAGTCCTCTGTTTCACACACGGCCTGTGCGTGGTGCGCCACAGGCTTTGGTTCACGCCCAGCGCACTGCCACCCTGTTCTTTGGAGACAACATGAAACGCCTGATGCTCAAAACCCTCGTCGCCGCCCTCGGAGTGACCGCTTTCGGCACTGTCCACGCCCAGGACAAGACCATCAAGTTCGCGACCCAGAACCCCAAGGGTCACCCGATCGTGATGGGTCTGGAAAAATTTGCCGAGATCGTGGCGGCCAAGTCGGGCGGCAAGATCAAGGTCAACCTGTTCCCCGGCGGCACGCTGGGCAGCGACCAGGCCAACGTCTCGGCCATTCAGGGCGGCACGCTGGAAATGGCCTCGATGAACTCGGGCATCTTCGCCAGCCAGGTGAAGGAATTCGCGATCTACGACTTCCCCTTCATGTTCGCGAACTCCAAGGAAGCCGACGCCGTGGTCGACGGCCCGTTCGGCAAGAAGCTGCACGACAAGCTGCAGGACAAGGGCCTGATCGGCCTGGCGTACTTTGAACTGGGCTTTCGCAACATCACCAACAGCAAGCGTCCCATCACCAAGCTCGAAGATCTGGAAGGCCTCAAGCTGCGCGTGATCCCCAACCCGATCAACGTGGACTGGGTGAAGGCCCTGGGCGCCAACCCCACGCCCCTGCCCTTCCCCGAGGTGTACGCCGCGCTGGAGCAGAAGGCCATCGACGGCCAGGAAAACCCGATCACGGTGATCAATGCCAACAAGTTCTACGAGGTGCAGAAGCACGTGGTGTTGAGCAACCACCAGTACAACCCGCAGTCCGTGGTCATCAGCAAGAAGTTCTGGGACACCCTGGACGCTGCGCAAAAGAAAATCATTGCCGACGCGGCGGTGGAAGCCGCCAAGTACCAGCGCGAGCAGGCACGCGGCCAGGTGGCCGCCGCGCTGGACAACATGAAAAAGGGCGGCATGCAGGTGAGCGAACTCTCGCCGGCCGAAACCGAAAGGCTGCGTGACCGCATGCGCCCGGTGATCGCCAAGTACTCGGTGGCCGTGGGCCAGGAAACCATGCAGAGCCTGCAGGCCGAGCTGACCAAGGTGCGCAGCAAATAATCGGCACTGCGCGCGGTCGTGTCGCCCATTGGCCTGGCGGTCCGCGCGTCCTCTCAACACCCTGGAGAAAAGATGAAAGTTCTCGTCCTGCACGGCATCAACCTCAACATGTTCGGCAAGCGCGACCCCAAGCAGTACGGCACGGTCACGCTCGACCAGATCAACGACCAGCTCGGTGTACTGGGAAAGGAACTGGGCGTGGCGGTGGAGAACTTTCAGACCAACTTTGAAGGCGCCCTGTGCGAACGCATCCACCAGGCCCACCATGACAAGGTGGACGCGGTGCTGATCAACGCGGGCGCGTGGACCCACTACAGCTACGGCATTCGTGATGCGCTGAGCATCCTGACCTGCCCGATCGTGGAGGTGCACATGTCCAACATCCACGCGCGCGAGGCGTTCCGCCACCACTCGGTGCTGGCCGACATCGTTCAGGGCCAGGTCGCCGGTTTCGGCGTCGACAGTTACCTGCTGGGCCTGCGCACCGCGGTGAACCACGCACGAGCACAAAAAGGCTGACGCGTTTGCGCCTCGAACCCGCACCACCATGATCAACGGCACCACCGAGCTCATCGCCCACATCGGCTACCCGACGCACAGCTTCAAGTCGCCCATGATCTACAACCCGTACTTCGAGCAGGCGGGTGTCAACGTGGTCGTGGTGCCCATGGGCTGCCAGACGCCCGACTACCCGGCCTTCCTCAGGTCGGTCTTCACGCTCACCAACATCCGCGGCGCGCTCATCACCATGCCGCACAAGGTGGTCACGGTCGGGTTGCTCGACGATGTCACGCCCACCGTGAGAGTGGCCGGTGCCTGCAACGCGGTAAAGCGCTTGCCCGACGGGCGCCTGGTCGGTGACCAGTTCGACGGCGCCGGCTTCGTGCGCGGGGTCCAGCGCAAGGGCCTGAACCTGACCGGCGCGCGCGTGCTGGTGGTGGGCAGCGGCGGCGTGGGTTGCGCCATTGCGGCCTCGCTGGCTGGTGCGGGCGTGGCGGCCATCAGCCTCTTCGACGTCAACACCGCGTCCGCCGAGACCCTGGGCCAGCGCATCCGCGACCATCACCCGGCCATCACCGTGAGCACTGGCAGCAACGACCCGGCCGGCTTTGACCTCGTGGTGAATGCGACGCCGATGGGCATGAACGAAGGCGACCCGCTGCCACTCGATGTCACGCGCCTGCAACCGCACACCTTCGTGGGCGAGGTGGTCATGCGCACCGAAACCACGGCCTTTCTCGCGGCGGCCCGCGCGCGGGGCTGCCAGGTGCAGGTGGGTTCGGACATGCTGTTTGAACAGATCCCCGCGTACCTCGAATTCTTCGGCCTGCCCAGCACCACCGCCGAGGTGCTGCGCTCGGTGGCGCGGCTGAGCTACTGAGCCGGCGTGAGCGACCAGGCTGCCACACAGCACTCCGTCCTGGGCATCGCCCTGGTGATCGGCGCCACGCTGTGCTTTGCCTTGCTCGACACCACATCGCAGTTTGTCGGCCCGGTCGTGCCCGTGGTCATGGCGGTCTGGCTGCGCTACCTCACCCAGACCGTGATGACCACGGCCCTGCTGATGCCGCAGCGCAGGGGCAGCCTGCTGCACACACGGGCGCCGGGCTGGCACCTCGGGCGCGGCGTGCTGATGGTGGGCTCCAGCGTGGCGGCCTTCATCAGCCTGCGCCATGTGCCGGTGGGCGAGTTCACCGCCATCATGATGCTGGTGCCCCTGGTGGTCACCCTGCTGGCCGCGCTGATGCTGCGCGAACGCGTGTCCGCCCTGTCATGGACCCTGGTGGCGGGGGGCCTGGTCGGCGCGCTGATCGTCATCCGGCCCAAAGGCAGCGACTTCCATGGCGCGATGCTGATGCCGCTGTTGCTGGTGCTGGTGAACGCCGCCTACCAGATCGTCACCAGCCGCATGGTGCGCACCGAAGACCCGGGCACCATGCACTTCTACACCGGGCTGCTCGGGCTGGTCTGCTGTTCGCTGGCGTTGCCCTGGGCCTGGGCGCCCATGGCCGACTGGCGGCTCTGGGTGCTCGCGGGATTGATGGGCGTGTTCGGCTCGATCGGCCACTACCTGCTGATCCAGGCCTACCACCATGCTCCGGCTTCGCGCCTCACGCCTTACATGTACGCGCAGATCGCTTTCGCCACGCTGGCCGGCTGGTGGGTCTTCGGCCACACGCCCGATGCCTGGTCGATGGCAGGCATTGCGCTCATTGCGCTGTGCGGCGGGCTGGGCGTGCGGGTGCGGCGGGGCTGAACTCAGGCGCGCGTTGGCTTCAGGCGCATCTGATTGGGCAGCGGCATCGACCGGCGCATCACGTCCTCGGCCAGCCACAGCGCCGAGCGGCGCGCGCGCTCGGCCACCATCGGCAGCGGCATCTGCTGGTAGTCGTCGTTGAACACCTCGAAGCTGTAGTCGCCTTCGTAGCCCAGCGCGTCAAGCTTGAGCACCAGCTCGACCAGCTGTTCGCTGTGCACACCCTCGCCGGGAAACACACGGAAGGTGCGCGCGGTGGTCATGCGCTCCTCGAAGGTTTTGGTCTCTTGCCACATGAAGTCGGCCAGCTGCACCAGGAAGATCTTGGAAGGATCGAGGTAGTCGATCTCGTCCAGCGGGGTCTTGGCCGCGAAGATGTGAAACGAATCGATGCCCAGACCGAGGTTGGGGCAATCGGCGCGGCAGACCACGTCCCACGCGGTGGTGAACTCGTTGATCGTTCGGCCCCAGGACAGGCCTTCGTAAGCGATGCGGATGCCGAAGGGAATCGCCAGCATCGCCAACTTGCGCAGGTCGCGTGCGATGTGATCCAGGTCTTGCGAAGCGTGCACCGAGGTCGAGGAACACGCCAGCAGCACCTTGCAGTCCAGCGCGGCACACATCTCGAGCATGCTCTTGGCGATGTCGACCTTGTAGAGGTGCAGGTGGCCCGAGAGGCCTTCGAAGTCGCGCAGTACCTGGAAGCCGGTGCCGCGCAGACCGCTGTCCTTCACCGCCTGCAACGCCGCACCCAGGCCGCCGGGGTGCCCCACCAGATCGTTGGCCTTGAGCATCACCTGCGTGAAGCCCGCGTCTTTCATGGCGGCGAGCTTGGCCTCCAGCGGGCCCGCCAGCGTGATGGTGTCCATGCCGAAGCCGCTGATGGCTTCGGTCGCAGCGCGGTGTGTGTTCATGGCCTCACGCCTTTTCACTGTGGACCAGCTCGAAAACCACCGAGCCCAGGTAGGTCTTGCTGATCGCACCCCGCTGCTCGGTGTGCGCCGCCTGGGTTTCAACAAACTCCACGCCCAGGGCGCGCAGCGCCCGCACCGCGGCCAGCACGTCGGGCACGCCCAGCCCGATGCGTTGCAGGCGCTCGTCGCTGTCGACCACGTTGAGTTCGGGTTCGATCAACTGCAGCATGAACCGGTTGGCCGGGTCTAGCGCAGGCACCCGCAACAACATGCCCTTGGGCATGATGCCGAAGCGCTGTTCATCGGGAATCAGCTCGGCGCCAAAGAGCTCGTTGTAGAACGCAATCCAGTCGTTGCTGCGCTCGGGCCCGATGTACTGCACGACGCCGAAAAAGTGGATGCCGGCGGTGGCCGGCGGGTGCTGGTCCACCGAGGGGATGGGCACAAAGTCCACGTTGTAGATGGAGAACTCCTTGTACCGGTCCACGAAGTAGATGCGGCTGCTGCCCGCGCCGTGGATGGCCGGAATGTTGAGCTCCATCACCTCGGCACGGGTGGTGACCGACCAGGCGCCTCGCTCCAGCACGCACTTGTAGGCCGCACCGGCGTCGCGCACCCGCAAGGCCATGGCCGAGAGCGTGGCCACACCGCTGCCGTGGCCGGCGCCCCGCGCGTCCACCGGATGGGCATTCACCACGATGTTGAGGTCGCCTTGCCGGTACAGCAACACCTCGCGCGAGCGGTGGCGTGCCACCGGTCGAAAGCCCATCATTTCCAGCACCTGGCCCAGGGCCTGCGGCTGCGAGGTGGCGTATTCGATGAACTCGATGCCATCCAGCCCCAACGGGTTGGCAGCGTCACTGAAAGAAGCTTGCAGGGGCTCTCGGCCCTCGGTGGGGTTGAGCAGCAGGTCACTCATGCGGGGTCTCCGGGTGGGGCGCAGGCGCACCCGCCCATGCAGGGGCCGCACTCTCTTGGCACTGTAGAAGCACCAGCCCTGAAAAAGGCAAACAAGCGGTTGCCTATGATCGATAATCGCGCATTCCAGTTCGATCATCGATCGAATTGCGGGTTTTCCACTGCCGCCCCACCCTTACCCCATGGACATCATCACGCCCTCGCCCACGCCGTCGCTGGACAAACGCGACTGGATCGCCGGCCTGGAAAAAGGCCTCGGCATCATCGAGGTGTTTGACGACCAGCACCCGCGCCTGACGGCCAGCCAGGCGGGCGCGCGCTGCGGGCTCACACGCACCGCGGCCCGGCGCTACCTCCTGACCTTGGCGCACCTGGGCTACGTGGGCACCGACGGCAAGCTGTTCTGGCTCACGCCACGCATCCTCCGTCTGGGCCACGCTTACCTGGAATCGGCGCGGTTCCCGCGCCTGGTTCACCCATTCCTCCAACGCATCGCCGGCGCCACGCAGGAAATCGCCTACCTGGGCGTGCTCGACGGCGAGGAGGTCGTCTACATCGCGCGCAGCGGTGCGCAGCGGCACATGAACACCGGCTACATCCTCGGCTCCCGCATGCCGGCCCAGTTGTCCACGGCGGGCATGGCCATCCTCGCCGGGCTGGGCGAGACAACCTCCGAAGCCTGGCTCGCCGCCCGCACCCTACAGGCATACACACCCTTCACCCTGGCCACACAACAGGCCTGGCGCGACGAACTGCAACGGTTCAGCCGCCAGGGTTGGGCCATCCTGGAGCAGCAGCTGGAGCTGAACACGCGCGGCATTGCGGTGCCGCTGCTGGACCGGCACAACGGCGTGCACGGCGCCATCAGCATCACTATGCTGATCAACCAGGAAAGCCAGGCCGACGCGCTGGCGCGGGTGTTGCCGGCGCTGCAAGAGGCCGCGCGCGGCCTGCGCCCCTTGCTCTGAGGCTCAGGCGCTCGCCACCGGACGGTTCAAACGCCACAGGCGCAGCGCACACACCATGGCCAGCAAGGCGCAAGCCGCGGACAGCCAGAACACGCTGGCCAGCCCCCAGGCGGAACTCACCACACCGCCCGCGATGCCCCCGATGACCCCCGACAGGCCATAACCGAGCACCGAATACAGCGCCTGCCCGCGCCCGCGCAAGCGGCCTGGAAAGTGGTGTGACACCAGCGCGATGCACACTGTGTGGTGCGCGGCAAAGGTGATGGCATGCAGGGCCTGCGCGAGCAGCAGCAGGGGCCACACCAGCGGCAAGCCGGCCGTGAGGCCCATGCGCAAGGTCATCAGCGCGGCGGCCAGCACCAGCCAGGCCGAGAGCGAGAGCCGCGGCAACCAGCGGCCCTGGGTGAAGAACCAGCCGATCTCGATCACCACCGACAACGCCCACAGCAAGCCGATCACCATCTTGCTGTAGCCCAGCGAGTCCAGGTAGAGCGAGAAGAAGATGTAGATGAAGATGTGCGCCAGCACATGGAAGAACACCGCCGCGAACAACCAGCGCACCGCTGGCTGGCGCAGCACCGGCCACACGCTGGGCTGCGCCTCGACGGCGTGGCCCGGTTCGCGAAAGTCGGGCAAGAGCCACACGCTGATCGTCACAGCCGCCAGCGTGGCAAGCGTCCAGGCGGGAAAGTGCACCAGGCCGAAGTGCTCGAACCAGAAACCCGCGGCCACCACCGTCACGAGAAAACCCAGCGAGCCCCACAGGCGGATGCGGCCATAACGTTTGGCGTCAAACGCGCCGCCATGGCTCACCAGGTGCGCCAGCGCGGCCTCGCTCATGGGCATCATGCCGCTGGTGTGGGTGAACGTGAGCAGCAGCACCACGAACAGGCCCACACCACCGAGGTCGAACCACAGGCCCAGCGAGAGCAGGAGTGCCGCCGTGGCGCCATAGCGCAGCAGCCGCACGCGCTCGCCGGTGCGGTCGCTCAGCGAGCCCCACAGGTACGGCGCAAACAGGCGCGAGGCCGACTGCACCGAGGTCAGCACGCTGATGGCCAGCAGGCTGAAGCCGAGCTCCTTGAGCCAGAGCGGCAGGTAGGGGTTGAAGAAACCGATGTGCGCGAAGTAGCTCGCGCTGAGCATGGCGAACGGAAACAGCTGTTTTTTCTGGCTCACAAGAGTTTCCGTTCGCCCTGAGCTTGTCGAAGGGCTCGCAAGGGCTTCGACAAGCTCAGCCCGAACGGCGTGGGGCTCAGCCGCGGGCCTTGGCTGCGATGTCGGGCGTGGGCAGTTGCACGTCGCCGCACTGCGCGCGGTGGCGCAGCGCGTGGTCCATCACCACCAGCGCCAGCAGCGCTTCGGCAATCGGCGTGGCGCGGATGCCCACGCAGGGGTCGTGGCGGCCCTTGGTGATGATCTCGGTGGACTCCCCCGCCACGTCGATGGTCTCGCGCGGAATGAGGATGGAGCTGGTCGGCTTGATCGCGATCGACACCTCCAGGTCCTGCCCGGTGCTGATGCCGCCCAGCACACCACCGGCCTTGTTGGCAGCGAAGCCTTCGGGCGTGAGGCTGTCGCCATGGGTGCTGCCCTTGTCGGAAACGCTCGCAAACCCGGCGCCGATCTCCACACCCTTGACGGCGTTGAGACCAAGCATGGCGTAGGCGATGTCGGCATCGAGCCGGTCGTACAGCGGCTGGCCCAGGCCCACCGGCATGCCTTGCGCGGTCACGCGGATGCGCGCGCCACACGAGTCGCCGCTCTTGCGCAGCGCGTTCATGTAGTCCTCGATCGCGGACACGTCGGCCACGGGCGCGAAGAACGGGTTGTGGGGCACGTGGTCCCAGCTCTCGAACGGTATGACCACGTCGCCCACCTGCGTCATGCAGCCGAGGAAGGTGGTGCCGAATTTCTCCTTGAGCCACTTGCGCGCCACGGCGCCGGCGGCCACGGTGGGCGCGGTCAGGCGCGCCGAGCTGCGACCCCCACCGCGCGGATCGCGGATGCCGTATTTCTGCCAGTAGGTGTAGTCGGCGTGACCGGGGCGGAAGGTCTGGGCGATGTTGCCGTAGTCCTTGCTGCGCTGGTCGGTGTTGCGGATCAGCAGGGCGATGGGTGTTCCGGTGGTCTTGCCCTCGTACACGCCGCTGAGGATCTCGACAGCGTCGGGTTCGTTGCGCTGGGTGACGAATTTGCTGGTGCCCGGTCGGCGGCGGTCCAGTTCGACCTGGATGTCGGCCTCGCTGAGTTGCATGCCCGGCGGACAGCCGTCGATCACACAGCCAATGGCCGGGCCGTGGGATTCACCAAAGTTGGTGACGCAAAACAGGGTGCCGAAGGTGTTGCCGCTCATGCGCTGGATTATCCCTGAGGCACGCTGGTGCGCCGATGGGCCAGTCTGGTGCGTGATCTGCCCGACATGCCGCGTCTGAGAGCCATCGGGAGACAGGAACATTTCGTGCTTCGCGCTGCAGTGCAGCAAATGATGGCTGTGCAGCCCCAGAAAGGAGCGTTCCATGCTCGACCGCACCAGCACCCTGTTCTCGCACGTCAAAGGCACCGACAACCCATGGGTCGGTGGTGGTTTGCGGGACTTTTTTCTCTACCGCGACCTCGGCATCGCCGCAGCCACGCACGGCCAGGTGATCGCGCACCTGGTCAAGGCCAACCTGCCGCCCGAGGAAGGCACGGGCTGGCACCGGCACGAAGCCGACTTCCAGATCGTGATCATGATCAAGGGCTGGGCCAAGTTCATGTACGAGGACCAGGTGACGCTGGTCGAAGCCGGCGACTGCGTGCACCAGCGCCCGGGGATTCGCCACTACCTGTTCGACTATTCGCCGGACATGGAGTACCTGGAGATCGTTTCTCCGGCGGATTTCAAGACGGTGGATGTGGAGCCGGTTTGCGAGATTCCGAAGCCGACCCCTTGGGAATGATGCAGGCGCGATTTGCCTTGGACCAGAGGTGCCGCGGAACCGGCGTTGCCGGGCCGCAGGCGCCGCCCCCTTGAGGGGGTCGCGCGCCGCGCGGCGGGGGTGGCTCAGAATTCAGCATCCAGTTCATCGATGTCATCCGGCTCAGCCTCCGCAGCCGCCACCCACTCCTTCATCGCCGGCAGCGCCATGATGGTGTCGCAGTAGGCCACACACACCTCGTCGATCGCCACCCCGTAGGTGATGAAACGCGTCACCACGGGCGCAAACATCGCGTCCGCCATGCAGGGTTTGGCACCGAACAGGTAGGGCCCGCCGTACGTTTCCAGACACTCCGTCCAGATCGCCTCGATGCGGTCGATGTCGGTGCGCGCACGCGACCAGAGTTTGAAATTCGGAAAGTGCGCCTTGATGTTCATCGGCAAGGACGAGCGCATGGAGCTGAAGCCCGAATGCATCTCGCCGCAGATCGCGCGGCAATGCGCACGCGCCGCGCGGTCGGCCGGCAGCAGGCCCGCCTTGGGTTTGATTTCGTTGAGGTATTCGCCAATCGCCAGCGTGTCCCACACGTGGATGCCGTCGTGCTCCAGCGCCGGCACGCGCATGGAAGCCGAGAGCAGCAACATCTCGGCTTTCATGGCCGGATCGTCGGGGGAAATGATCTTTTCGGTGAACTCCAGCTTGGCCAGGCGCGCCATCAACCAGCCGCGCAGGGCCCAGGCGCCGTAGTTCTTGCTGCTGATCGTGAGTACCGTTGTGGCCATGACTGCTCCTCGTTGACCCTGCGTCGTAGACCCTGCTCTCAGCAAGGGCTGTGCCACCAAAATGACACACCACGCACCGGGCCGGTGCAGTGCTGGTTGGCGCGTTCCTTGCCTGCAGGGCAACACCTTGTTTCGGGATCCCGACATGCTGTACCAGGCCTACCAGACCCAGTCCGACCTGCTTTCGCCGTTGCGACTCATGGCCCAGCACCTGAGTGCCTCGCTGTGGTTGCAGGACACCGAACGCAGCGTGGTGCGCAAGGTGGCGTCCGCCTGCGACGTGATCTCCCGACTGCGCCTCACCCACTCGCGTCCGCCCTACAACATCGGCGAGGTGATGGTGGGCGACAGGGCCGTACCCGTGACCGAAGAGGTCGTGCTCACCCTGCCCTTCGGCACGCTGCTGCACTTTCGCAAAGACGGTGTGGAGCCGCAGCCGCCGGTGTTGCTGGTGGCGCCGCTTTCCGGCCACTTTGCCACCCTGCTGCGCGAGACCGCGCGCACCCTGCTGCAGGACCACGACGTGTACATCACCGACTGGCACAACGCACGCGACGTGTCGCTGCTGCACGGTGGCTTTTCGCTCGACGACTACATCACCTACATGATCCGCTTCACCGAGGCCATTGGCCCGGGCAGCCACATGGTGGCGGTGTGCCAGCCCTGCGTGGCTGCCCTGGCCGCCACGGCCGTGATGGCCGAAGACGACAACCCCGCGCAGCCGCGCAGCCTCACGCTGATGGCCGGCCCGGTGGACTGCCGCGTGAACCCCACCGAAGTCAACCGGTTGGCCACGAGCAAGCCCATTGAATGGTTCGAAAAGAACCTGATCAACCACGTGCCGCTGCCGCACGCCGGTTTCATGCGCCGCGTCTACCCCGGCTTCATCCAGCTCTCGGCCTTCATGGCCATGAACCCCGAGCGTCACAAGCAGTCGTTCCGAAACATCTACGACCACCTGGAGCACGGCCGCACCGAAGAAGCACGGGCGATCCAGGATTTCTACGAGGAATACCTCGCTGTCAACGACCTGCCGGCCGAGTTTTACCTGGAGACCGTGGCCAAGGTGTTCCAGACCTACGACCTGCCGCGCGGTGAACTCACCTGGAACGGGCGCAAGGTCAACCCGGCCGCCATCCGCCGCACCGCGCTCATGACGGTCGAAGGCGAGCGCGACGACATCTGCGCGGTGGGCCAGACGGTGGCGGCGCAAGACCTGTGCAGCAGCGTGCGCCCTTACCTCAAGACGCACCATGTGCAGACCGGCGTGGGCCACTACGGCGTGTTCAGCGGGAGGCGCTGGAACCAGCAGATCTACCCACGCGTGCGCGACATGATCCACGCCACGATGGGTTGAACCCTTGGCCCTATGAGAAACGCCCCGGCTTGCGGGGCGTTTCTCATGGGGCCTGTGCGGTTCAGCGTGCGCGGGCGGCGGGTTGCGGCTCGTCTTCGGCCGGCCAGTCGCGGATGTAGGCCTTGAGCATCTGGTTCTCGAAGTTCTGGCTGTCCACCACCGCCTTGGCCACGTCGTAGAAGCTGATCACGCCCATCAGCATCTTGTTGTCCATCACCGGCATGTAGCGGGTATGCCGCTCCAGCATCATGGGGCGCACCTGCTCCAGCTCGGTCTCGGGCGTGCAGCTCATGGGGTGGTCGTCCATCACGGTGCGCACGGTCTTCTCGCCGAGTGCGCCGCCATTGCGTGCCAGGGTGTGGATGATCTCGCGGAAGGTGAGCATGCCCACCAGCTCGCCGTGGTCCATCACCGCGAGCGAACCAATGTCGAACTGCGACATGGTCTCCACCGCGCGCTGCAGGGTTTCCAGGGGGTGGGTGGTGTAGAGCGTGCCGCCCTTGACGCGAAGGATGTCGCTGACTTTCATGCCTGGTCTCCTGTTTTCGGTGGTGTCTCCAGCATGGCTGGCATGCCCGCAATATACCCCCACAATACCGCTCAAAACCAGTGCGCGCCAGCCCCCGTGCCGCGACACCGGCACACCCAGGAGACCTTTCCCATGTCCGGTTACTCAGACCCAGGCTTCGACACGCTCGCACTCCACGCGGGCGCCGCGCCCGACCCCGCCACCGGTGCGCGTGCCGTGCCGATCCACCTCACCACCTCCTTCGTCTTCGAGTCGAGTGACCACGCCGCCGCGCTGTTCAACCTGGAGCGCGCGGGCCACGTCTACAGCCGCATCAGCAACCCGACCAACGCGGTGTTCGAGCAGCGCATGGCCGCGCTCGAAGGCGGCATCGGCGCCATTGCCACCGCCAGCGGCCAGGCCGCGCTTCACCTGAGCGTGGCCACGCTCATGGGCGCGGGTTCGCACATCGTGGCGAGCACCGCGCTTTACGGTGGCAGCCAGAACCTGCTGCACTACACCATGCGCCGTTTCGGCATCGAGACCACGTTTGTCAAACCGGGCGACATCGACGGCTGGCGCGCCGCGGTGCGGCCGAACACCCGGCTCTTCTTCGGCGAGACCGTGGGCAACCCCGGCCTGGATGTGCTGGACATCCCCACCGTCTCGCAGATCGCTCACGAGGCCGGCGTGCCCCTGTTGGTCGACTCGACCCTGACCACGCCCTACCTGATCAAACCCTTCGAGCTCGGCGCCGATCTGGTCTACCACTCTGCCACCAAATTCCTGAGCGGCCACGGCACCGTGATCGGTGGTGTGGTGGTGGACGCGGGCAGCTTCGACTGGGAAAAGTCGGGGCGGTTTCCCGAGCTCACCGAAGCCTACGAAGGCTTCCACAACATGGTGTTCAGCGAAGAGAGCACGGTGGGCGCCTTCCTGCTGCGCGCGCGCCGCGAAGGTCTGCGCGATTTCGGCGCCTGCCTCTCGCCACACAGTGCCTGGTTGATCCTGCAAGGCATCGAAACGCTCTCTCTGCGCATGGACCGCCACATGAGCAACACCGAAAAGGTGGTGCAGTTTCTCGCCAGCCACCCGCTGGTGAGCCGCGTGGGCCACCCGCTGCTGGAAAGCCACCCCAGCCACACGCTCGCCGAGAAGCTGTTGCGCTTCGGCGCGAAGGGCGCAGGCTCGGTGTTCAGCTTCGACATCCGGGGCAGCCGCGAGCAGGGCAAGGCCTTCATCGAAGCGCTCAAGATCTTCAGCCACCTGGCCAACGTGGGCGACTGCCGCTCGCTGGTGATCCACCCGGCCAGCACCACGCACTTCCGCATGAGCGACGAGGCGCTGGCGGCCGGTGGCATCGGCCCGGGCACGATCCGGCTCTCGATCGGACTGGAGGACGCCGACGACCTGATCGACGATCTCAAGCGCGCTCTCAAGGCAGCGGAAAAGGCGGGGGTCTGACCATGTACCTGCAAGTCAACGGCGCCAACACCTACTGCTATACCGGCGGCAAGCCCTTCGATGCCGCCAAGCCCACGGTCGTCTTCGTCCACGGCGTGCTCAACGACCACAGCGTGTGGGCACTGCAAACCCGCTACCTCGCGCACCACGGATGGAACGTGCTGGCGGTGGACCTGCCTGGTCACTGCAAGAGCGAAGGCGAAGCGCCTGCGTCGGTGGAAGCCGCCGCCGACTTCGTGGCAGCGTTGCTGGACGCGGCGGGTGTGCAGAAAGCCGCGCTGGTCGGCCACAGCTGGGGCTCCCTCATCGCGCTGGAAGCGTCCGCGCGCTTGAAAGAACGTGTGAGCCACCTGGTGCTGGTGGGCACGGCCTACCCCATGAAGGTCTCGCCTGCGCTGATCGAGGCTGCACTGAACGAGCCCGAAAAGGGCATGAAGATGATCAACGTGTTTTCGCGCAGCACGCTGGCGGCACCACCCTCGGCGCTTGGTCCCGGCACCTGGGTGTACGGCTCCAGTCTTGCGTTGAACCGCCGGGTGTTGCGCAGCAATGCGAAGGTCAATGTGTTTCACCGCGGATTCGTGGCCTGCGACAGCTACGCAGGCGGTGAAGCGGCCATGGCGCGGATCACCTGCCCGGTGCTCTTTGTGCTGGGCGGGCAGGACCAGATGACGCAGCCCAAAGCCGCGCAGGGCCTGGTCGCCGCGGCCAAGGCCGCCGGCCACCGCGTTTCGGTGGTCAACGTGCCGGTGGGCCACCACCAGATGACCGAGGCGCCCGAAGAAACCCTGGCGGCCATGCGCGACTTTCTGCGCGCCACGCCATGAGTTTTGTGCTGCGGCCCGAGCACATCACGCCGCCCATGGCGCCCGATCGTGCGCGCGACATCGCTGCCCGGTTCGACCTGCGCGCGCTCCCGCCCGACTTTCTGGCCAACCCCTACCCGGTGTACGCCGCGCTGCGCGAGCACGAGCCCGTGCGCCGCATGCCCGACGGCTCGGTGTTCCTCACACGCTGCGCCGATTTGATGGCGGTGTACCGGGACGCGCAGGCCTTCAGCTCCGACAAACACGTCGAGTTCGCGCCCAAGTACGGCGCGGGCTCCGCGCTGTTCGAGCACCACACCACCAGCCTGGTGTTCAACGACCCGCCGCTGCACACGCGTGTGCGCCGCCTCATCATGGGAGCGCTCACGCGCCGGGCCATTGCCGACATGGAGCCGGGCCTCATTGCGTTGGTGGACTCGCTGCTGGACGACCTGGCCGAGCGCGGTGGTGGTGACCTGATCGAGGACTTCGCCTCGGCCATTCCGGTGGAGATCATCGGCAACCTGCTCGATGTGCCGCACGCAGACCGCGGCCCACTGCGCGACTGGTCACTCGCCATCCTGGGCGCGCTGGAGCCCACGCTCACACCGCAACAGCAGGCCCTGGGCAACCAGGCCGTGACGGACATGCTGGCCTACCTGCGCACGCTGGTGGTGCAGCGCCGCCAGCACCCTGGCGACCCGGAACGCGACGTGCTCACACGCTTGATCCAGGGCGAGGACGGCGGTGAACAGCTGAGTGAAGTCGAGCTGCTGCAGAACTGCATCTTCCTGCTCAACGCCGGCCACGAGACCACCACCAACCTGATCGGCAACGGCCTGATCGCGTTGCAGGAGCATCCGCAGGCGCGCCAGTTTCTGCACACCGCGCTGAAGCAAACGGAAGACGATGCAGCAGCGCAAGAGGCGGTGCTCACCCGTGCGGTGGACGAGTTCCTGCGCTTTGAATCGTCGAACCAGCTCGGCAACCGCCGCGCGGTGAAGGACACGCAGGTGGGCGGTGTGGCCCTGCCCGCCGGCACGCTGGTGACGCTGTGCATCGGCGCGGCCAACCGCGACCCGGCGCAGTTCCCCGACCCCGAGGTGCTCAAGCTCGCGCGTGAGAACAACAAACATCTGGCCTTCGGCTTCGGCATTCACCAGTGCGCAGGCCTGAGCCTGGCGCGGCTGGAAGGTCGCGTCGCGATCGGTCGCTTCCTGCAGCGCTTCCCCGATTTCAAGTTGACCGAAGCGCCGGTGCGCGGCGGCCGGGCCCGGTTTCGCGGTTTCCTGCGCGCGCCGTTTTCGGTGAGCTGAACCCGCGTCAGCCCGAGGCGACCGAAGGGCCTTCCGCCATTTCCTGCGCTGCCGTCGACAAAGGCGTGGACGCCAAGGCCTGCGCCAGGCTGAGCCCGGCCCAATGGCTCTCCGACCAGAAACGCGCGGTGTTGGGCTGCCGGGCGAGCAACAGACGTTCCACCAACGGCGCCATGGGCGTGCGCGACGGGTCGACCAGCATCACATACCGCTCGCCGTCTTCGTCGAGCCGGCCCAGCCAGTCCAGCGCGACCAGCGTGGCCACGGGTTCTTCCAGCTGCAAGGCATCCACCCGCAACACCTGGGCCAGGGCTTCCAGGCTCAGGCCCTTGGGCGACGTGTCGCGCGCGGTGTGCAACTGCTCCAGCACTTCCAGCGCGAGCTGAAAGCTCCAGCCCGGCGTGTCGCCGCGCCGTGCAATGCCCGAGAGCAGGCTGGGCAGGTAGGCGGCCACCACAGCGCCCAGCAGCACGATCACCCAGGCCACGTAAAACCACACCAGCAGGATCGGCACAGTGGCAAACGTACCGTAGACCACCGAGTAGGTGGGCACCTGCGCGAGGTACCAGGCCAGCAGCTTCTTGGCCAGCTCCAGCCCGGTGGCCACGAAAATGCTGCCGATGAGCGCATGGCTCCAGCGCACCCGCGTGTTGGGCACATACCGGTACAGCGCCGCAATGCCGCCGGTGACCAGTGCGAACTGGATCGTTTCCAGCAGAAAACGCACCCCACCCGGCAGGCCGGACACCACCCCGCGCGAGGCGGTGACGGCGTAGGTGGTCACCGTCAGGCTGCCCGCCAGCAGCAACGGCCCCAGCGTGAGCACCGCCCAGTACACCAGCACCCGCTGGGTGAACGAGCGCGGCTGGCGCACGCGCCAGATGTCGTTGAGCTTGCGGTCGATGGTGAGGATCAGCGCGAGCGCCGTGACCAGCAGCACCAACGCGCCGGCCCAGCCGATCTGCCCGGCCTTGCCGGCGAACTGGTTGAGGTAACTGAACACCTGCTTGGCGATGTCGGGCGGCACCAGGCTTTGCACCAGCCAGCGCTGCAGCGTGACCTGCAACCGGTCGAACATCGGGAACGCGCTGAAGATGGCCAGGGCCACGGTGAACAGCGGCACCAGCGAGATGGTGGTGGTGAAGGTCAGGCTGCTGGCGGTGATGCCCAGGCGGTCTTCGCGGAAGCGTTCGCGAAGAGTGATGGCGGTGTTGGCCCAGGGGAAATTCAGGGCATCGCGCCACAGGGCGCGAGCGAGGGT
This sequence comes from Hydrogenophaga sp. RAC07, assembly GCF_001713375.1. NCBI lineage: Bacteria > Pseudomonadati > Pseudomonadota > Betaproteobacteria > Burkholderiales > Comamonadaceae > Hydrogenophaga > Hydrogenophaga sp. RAC07. The sequence continues at coordinate 1,215,118 of NZ_CP016449.1, read as the reverse complement.
TTCCAGTGCACGCGCTCTCTCTTTGAAGGTCATCCCGGTATCATGCCACCTGCTCTTTCTCCCCCGCCATGCCCGACATCTCCTCCGCCCCCAGCCCCGATGCCCTCCTCCCCACTCAGGGAGATTCGGCACGCGCCGTCAACGCCACCCGCTGGCTGGCCGTGGGCAGCCTGCTGGGCCTGATCGTTCTCGGATTTCTGTGGGAGATGTGGCTGGCCCCGCTGCGCGAAGGCGGGTCCTGGCTGGTGCTCAAGGTGCTGCCGCTCACGATTCCACTGGCCGGTCTGCTGAAGAACCGCATGTACACCTACCGCTGGGTCAGCCTGATCGTGTGGCTGTACTTCACCGAAGGCGTGGTGCGCGCCACCAGCGACACCGGCCCTTCGGTGTGGCTGGCGCTCATCCAGACGCTGCTGTGCGTGGCCTTGTTCGTGGCCTGCGCCCTGCACGTGCGCATCCGCCTGCGCGCGGCCGGCAAGGAAGCCGTGGCGGCCGATGTGGCCAGCAACACCGCCGCAGCGCAGGGCACGGCGCCCGCTGCCCCCGCCCAGCCATGAGCGCGCAACACGCCGGGCTGCTGGCGCAACTGCGCCAGACCGTGGGTGACGCTCACGTGCTCACGCACGACGATCCCGCCACCGACCTCTCGGCCTGGGAACAGGACTGGCGCAAGCGCGCCCACGGCCGTGCACTCGCCGTGGTGCGGCCCGGCAGCACCGCCGAGGTGGCTGCGGTGGTGCGCGCGTGCGTCGCTGCAGGTGTCTCGCTCGTGCCGCAAGGCGGCAACACCGGCCTGGTGGTGGGCTCGGTGCCCGACGCTTCGGGCACGCAGGTGGTGCTGAGCCTCATGCGCCTGAATGCCGTGCGCGCCATCGACCCGGCCAACCTCACCATGACGGTGGAGGCCGGCTGCGTCTTGCAGACCTTGCAGGACACGGCGGAGAAGGCCGGCTTTCTGTTCCCCCTGAGCCTGGCGGCCGAAGGCAGCTGCAGCATCGGCGGCAACCTCGCCACCAACGCCGGTGGCACGCAGGTGGTGCGCTACGGCAACGCACGCGACCTCTGCCTGGGTCTGGAGGTGGTGACCGCGCAAGGCGAGGTCTGGCAAGGGCTGAGTGGTCTGCGCAAGGACAACACCGGTTACGACCTGCGCGACCTGTTCATCGGCAGCGAAGGCACGCTGGGTGTGATCACCGCCGCCACGCTCAAGCTGTATCCGCTGCCCGCCGCGCAGCTCACCGCCTGGGCCGCGCTGCCCACGCTGGACGCTGCGGTGGCCCTGCTCGGTCTCGCGCACCAGCACCTGGGCGCGGGGCTCACCGGCTTCGAGGTCATGGGGCAATTTGCGCTGAGCCTGGTGGACAAACACATGCCGCAGTTGCGGGTTCCGTTGTGGAAGGACACACCCTATTGTGTTCTCCTGGAGAACAGCGACAGTGAATCCGAAGCGCACGCGCGGGCCCAGTTCGAGCGTCTGCTGGAAACGGCCTTCGAGCAAGGCCTGGTGACCGACGCGGTGGTGGCCGAGAGCCTCGCGCAGGCCCATGCGCTCTGGCATATCCGCGAGAGCATTCCACTCGCGCAGGCCGAGGAAGGCCTGAACATCAAACACGACATCAGCATCCCGGTCTCGCACATCCCGGCCTTCTGCGCCGAGACCGACGCCTTGCTGCAGCGCGAGATCCCGGGCGTGCGGCTGGTGAACTTCGGCCACCTGGGTGACGGCAACCTGCACTACAACGTGCAGGCGCCCGAGGGCGGTGACGCCCGGAAATTCCTGAACGAGCAGGAAACGCGCGTGAACAGGCTGGTTTTTGACGCGGTGGCGCGCTACCATGGCTCGATCAGCGCCGAGCACGGCGTGGGCAGCCTCAAGGCCGACCACCTGCCCCATTACAAGGACCCGGTTGCCCTGGGTTTGATGCGGGCCGTCAAGCAGGCGCTGGACCCGCACAACCTCCTGAACCCCGGCCGCGTCCTCACACCATGATCTCCCGCCACCTGCTCCGCTGTCTGCTCACGCTGGCGCTCGCCGCCGCGGGTCAGGCGCACGCGGTCGACGCGGCGCAGCGCCAGGCCTGGCGCGAACAGGCGCAAGCCCTGGAGCACGGTGAGGGTGTGAAGCGCGACACCGAAGCCGCCATCCGCCTGTATTGCCAGGCCGCGCTGGCGGGCGATGCGGTGGCGGCCTACAACCTCGGCTGGCTCTACGCCAACGGCCGCGGCGTGGAACGCCACGACGGCTACGCCGCCCACTGGTTCGCCCGCGCGGCATTGCTGGGCGACACCCACGCCGAAGGCATGTTCAACCGCCTGTCCACCCCGGCCGACAAGCCCGAGTGTGTGCAGCAGGCCGAACGCACCGAACTGCAACGAGCCAACGAAGCCGAGCAGGCGGCCGAGGTCACCGCACAGGCCACGCGTTACCAGGACCTGGTGGACACGCCCGAAGAGCGGCGCATCATGAAGATCGTCTACAAGCTCGCGCCGCAGTTCGGCATCCAGCCCGGCCTGGCGTTTGCGGTGATCCGCGCCGAGTCCAACTTCAATGTGAACGCCCTGTCCGACAAGAACGCGCAGGGCCTGATGCAGCTCATTCCCGAAACGGCCGAGCGCTTCAACGTGCGCAAGCCTTTTGACGCCGAGCAGAACATCCGCGGCGGGCTGTTGTACCTGCGCTGGCTGCTGGCCTATTTCAGGGGCGACGTGCCCCTGGTGCTGGCCGCCTACAACGCGGGCGAAGGCACGGTCGACCGATTCCGTGGCGTGCCGCCCTACCCCGAGACCCAGGGCTACATCAAGCGCATCCAGCAGGTGTTTGCGCTGCAACACCACCCCTTCGACGCCCGCATCACCTCTCCTTCGCGGGCCCTGCCCCTGCGCAATCCATGACCCGTCCCATCCGTTCCCAGTACGAAGACTTCATGCGCCACGTGTTCACCACGGGCGTCCAGAAAACAGACCGCACCGGCACCGGCACCACCAGCGTGTTTGGCCACCAGATGCGCTTTGACCTCAACGAAGGTTTTCCGCTGGTGACCACCAAGAAGGTGTTCACCAAGGCCATCATCGTGGAGCTGCTGTGGTTCCTGCGCGGCGACAGCAACGTGAAATGGCTCCAGGAACGCGGCTGCACCATCTGGGACGAGTGGGCGCGTGACGACGGCGACCTGGGCCCGGTCTACGGCGTGCAGTGGCGCAGCTGGCCCACGCCCGATGGCGGCCACATCGACCAGATCGCCGAGGTGGTCAAGCAGCTCAAGACCAACCCGGATTCGCGCCGCATCATCGTGAGCGCATGGAACGTGGCCGACCTGAACAAGATGGCGCTCATGCCATGCCACGCGTTCTTCCAGTTCTACGTGGCGCCCGCCACCGAGCCGGGAGGTCGCGGCAAGCTCAGCTGCCAGCTCTACCAGCGAAGCGCCGACATCTTCCTCGGCGTGCCTTTCAACATCGCCAGCTACGCGCTGCTCACCCACATGCTCGCGCAGCAGTGTGACCTGGACGTGGGCGACTTCGTCTGGACCGGTGGCGACTGCCACATCTACAGCAACCACCACGAGCAGGTGCAGCTCCAGCTCTCACGCCAGCCCATGGCCTACCCGACGCTGCACATCAAGCGCCGCCCCGCCAGCATCTTCGAGTACGAGCTCGACGACTTCGAAGTGCAGGGCTACGAACACCACGCGGCCATCAAGGCACCGGTCGCGGTGTGATCAACCGCCGCCAACTGTGGGCGCTGCTCGCGCTCACGCTCATGTGGGGCGTGAACTGGCCCATGATGAAGCTCTCGCTGCAGGAGCTCTCGCCCCTGTACTTCCGCGCCAGCACCATGCTGCTGGGTGGTTTCTGGTTGTTTGTGTATGTGGCGCGGCGCGGTGAGCGCATGTGGCCGGCACGCGCCGAGTGGGCTACCATCGCCTGGCTTGGTCTGCCCAATGTGCTGGGCTGGCACACGCTGTCCATCTTCGGTGTGAAAGAGCTGGCCTCGGGCCGTGCCGCCATCCTCGGCTTCACCATGCCGATCTTCACCGTGCTGATCGGTGCGGCGTTCTTCGGTGAACGTATCACGCCGCGCGTGCGCGTGGCGGTGGTGTGCGCCGGCATCGCCATCGGCCTGTTGCTCTGGCACGAACTGCAAAGCCTGAGCGGGCGTCCCGTGGGCATTGCCTGGATGTTGGGTGCGGCCTTCTGCTGGGGCCTGGGCACGCTCATGTTTCGTCGCGCGAAGTTCACGCTGTCGCCCATGGTGGTCACGGTGTGGATGCTGCTGCTGGGCAGCGCGGTCGTTTGGGCGCTGGCCTTCGCGCTCGAGCCACTGCCCACGCCGTCAACCTTCTCCACCCCCATGTGGATCAGCCTGCTGTATGGCGTGTTCGTCAACTACGGCATCGCGCAGCTGATCTGGTTCGGCATGGCGCGCGACCTGCCGCCCGCCACCAGCGCCATGAGCATCATGGCCATCCCGCTGGTGGGCACCCTGAGCGCCACCCTCATCGTGGGCGAGGTGCCGCACTGGCAGGACTGGGTGGCCATCGGCTTTGTGATGATGGCGATTGCCAGCGTGCTGCTGCCTCCGCGCACGAGGCTGCCCAGCCCGGGGCCGGCGGCACAATAGCGGCATGCCCGCAACCTCCCCGCCCCGCCTCCACCTCATCTTTGCGCGCGCCGCCAACGGCGTGATCGGCAAGGACAACGCCCTGCCCTGGCACCTGCCGGAAGACATGGCGCACTTCAAACGCACCACGCTGGGGTGCCCGGTGATCATGGGTCGCAAGACCTGGGATTCGCTGCCGCCGAAATTCCGGCCGCTGCCGGGGAGGCTCAACATCGTGGTCACGCGCAACGCGCAATGGCAGGCAGAAGGTGCCGCGCGCGCCGGCTCGCTGAAAGAGGCCATGTCACTTTGCCCGCCCGACGTTGACGCGTGGGTGATCGGCGGGGCGCAGTTGTACGCAGCGGCCGAGCCGCTGGCCCAGCGGGCCGTGATCACCGACATCGACCAGGCTTTTGAAGGCGACGCCTGGGCACCCACCTTGGGGCCGGCCTGGGTGGAAACCGCGCGGGAAACCCATGTGGCTGCCAGCGGCCTGGGCTACGCCTTCGTCACCCTGGAACGCCGTCCATGAGCTACGCCGTCAAGGAAATGTTCTACACCTTGCAAGGCGAAGGCCTGCGCGCGGGCCGCCCTTCCGTGTTCTGCCGTTTTGCAGGCTGCAACCTCTGGAGTGGGCGCGAAGAAGACCGCGAACGCGCCGTTTGCCGGTTTTGCGATACCGACTTTGTGGGCACCGACGGCGTGCGGGGCGGCAAATTCTCAATGGCATCCACACTGGCAGAGCAGGCGGCTTCGTTGTGGCCGGCTGGCCAGGATCACCGCTACATCGTTCTCACCGGCGGCGAGCCGCTGCTGCAGGTGGACGCGGCGCTGATCGAAGCCCTGCACGCCGAAGGTTTCGAGATAGCCCTGGAGACCAACGGCACGCTGCCGGTTCCACCGGGGATCGACTGGATCTGCGTGAGTCCCAAGGCCGGCGCCGACTGGGTGCAGCGCAGCGGCCACGAACTCAAACTGGTGTGGCCACAGCCAGCCCTGCTGCCTCACGACGTGCAGGCACAGACGGACCTGCGCTTCGACCACTGGCTGCTGCAACCCATGGATGGCCCCGAACGTTCCGCCAACACCCGCAGCGCCATCGATCATTGCCAACAACAACCGCGCTGGCGCCTGTCGCTGCAGACGCACAAGATCCTCGACATCCCATGACTCTCCCGACCAACGCAGTGCACGAACTGTCCCAGCGTTTTTACTTCGAGGCCGCCCACACACTGCGCCGAGTGGTCGAAGCCGAAGGCAGCCGCCGCGTGCACGGCCACACCTACGAGGCCGAAGTGACCGTGCGCGGCACGCCGGATGCCCATGGCATGGTGATCGATCTGGGGCTGCTCAGAGCCGAGATTGCACAGGTGCGCGACCGGCTCGACCACCATTTGCTCGACGAGGTTGCGGACCTGGGCATTCCCACGCTCGAGAACCTCTGCAGCTACATCCGCAGCCACCTCGCGCCCTCGGTGCCGGGGCTGTGCGCCGTCATGATCGAACGCCGCGCCAGCGGTGACCGCTGCGCGTTGCGCTGGTAACGAGGACCCCGAGGAATCCCATGCAAATCGCCACCTGGAACATCAACTCACTCACCGTGCGCCTGCCCCAGGTGCTGGACTGGCTGGCCGCGAATCCTGTGGACGCGGTGGGCCTGCAAGAGCTCAAGCTGGTGGACGAGAAGTTTCCCTTCGAGGCCTTGAAGGAGATCGGCTACCACGCAGCCGCCTTCGGCCAGAAGACCTACAACGGCGTGGCCATTCTGAGCCGCACGCCGCTGCGCGATGTGGTGCGCAACATCCCTGGCCACAGCGATGAGCAGGCCCGCGTGATCGCCGCGACGCTGGACACGCCCGAAGGTCCGATGCGCCTGGTCAACTGCTATTTCGTCAATGGGCAGGAGCCCGGCAGCGAGAAGTTCGCCTACAAGCTGCAATGGTTGGCCGCGCTGCATCGCTGGATTGCCGAGGAGATGCAGGCCCACCCGCGGCTGGTGCTGGTGGGCGACTTCAACGTGGCCCCCGAAGACCGCGACTCCTACGACCCGGTGGGCCTGAAAGACACCATCCACCACACCGTGGAAGAACGCGCGCACTTCCAGGCGCTGCTGACGCTGGGCCTCACCGACGCCTACCGCATGTTCGAGCAGCCCGAGAAGAGCTACTCGTGGTGGGACTACCGCATGCTGGGCTTCCAGAAAAACCGAGGCCTGCGCATCGACCACATTCTGGTGAGCGAGGCGCTGCGCAACAGCGTGAAAGCCTGCACCATCGACCGCGCGCCCCGCAAGAACCCACAGCCCAGCGACCACGCGCCGGTGGTGGTGACGCTCGCCTGAGGGGATTTACCCAGAAGCGCCGCAGCGGGTCATTCCAGGTTCAGTTCCTGGATCTTCCGGGTGATCGTGTTGCGACCAATGCCCAGCTTGTGCGCCGCTTCGATGCGACGGCCCCGGGTGTTCACGAGAGCGGTCTGGATCAGTTTGGTCTCGAAGCGGCGGGTGAGCACGTCCCACACGTCGGTGCGACCTTCTTCCAGCAAGGCCAGCGCCTCGGCCTGCAGACCGACTTCCCAGCCCGACACCGAAGGCGCCGCCACAGGCTCCAGCACGGGCGCAAAGTCGGCTGCTGCGTGAGCGGGCGAGCCCATGTGCAAGGCTTCGGAGAGTGCCGCAGGCGCCGCGACGGGCGCGTACGCAGGCGCTGCTGCTGTGGGGGTATCTGGCAACGCTGCCAAAGCCGCCACGGAAGTCCCCGCCAAGGCCAGCACCTCCGGCGGCAGGTCTTTCAGTTCGATCACCTGAGCCGGCGCCATCACGGTGAGCCAGTGGCACACGTTTTCCAACTGGCGCACGTTGCCAGGAAAGTCAAACGTGCCGAGCAGGCGGATGGCCGGCTCGGAAATGCGCTTGGGCTCCACACCCAACTGCTTGGCACTTTGCTGCAGGAAAAAGCGCGTGAGCATGGGCACGTCTTCGCGGCGTTCGCGCAAGGCCGGCAGGCGCAGGCGGATCACGTTGAGGCGGTGGAACAAATCTTCGCGGAACACGCCTTCCTTGACGCGCTGTTCCAGGTTCTGGTGGGTCGCAGCGATCACGCGCACGTTGGCGCGCACCGCGCTGTGGCCACCCACGCGGTAAAAATTGCCGTCGGACAACACACGCAGCAGGCGCGTCTGCAGGTCAAACGGCATGTCGCCGATTTCGTCGAGGAACAGCGTACCGCCATCAGCCTGCTCGAAGCGGCCGCGGCGCATGGTCTGCGCGCCGGTGAAGGCGCCGCGCTCGTGGCCGAACAGTTCGGACTCCAGCAGATCTTTGGGAATGGCCGCGGTGTTGATGGCCACAAACGGGCCAGCCGCGCGGGGCGAATGTTTGTGCAGCGCACGCGCCACGAGCTCTTTGCCCGAACCCGATTCGCCGGTGATGAGAACCGTGACCTGGCTCTGGCTCAGCCGCCCGATGGCACGAAACACGTCCTGCATGGCCGGCGCCTGGCCGAGCATTTCGGGCGCTGCCGTCATGCGTTCTTCGGCCACCTCTTCGCGCTGGCTCTCTTCCACCGCACGGCGGATCAGTTCCACCGCCTTGGGCAGGTCAAACGGTTTGGGCAGGTACTCGAACGCGCCGCCCTGAAAGGCCGACACGGCACTGTCCAGATCGGAGAAGGCGGTCATGATGATCACCGGCAAGCCGGGCAACATCTCCTTGACCTTCTCCAGCAGCTCGAGGCCGGAGCCACCAGGCATGCGGATGTCGCTCACCAGGATCTGCGGGCCTTCGCTTTCGGGGGTGTCCGTCAGGGCCCTGAGCACGTCCTGCGGATTGGTGAAACTGCGCGTGGGCAGATTTTCGCGCAACAGCGCTTTTTCCAGCACGAAGCGGATCGATTGATCGTCGTCCACTATCCAGATCGGCTTCATGTGTGTGTCGTCCCTTCTTGTGGCGCAGCGCTCGGCAGTGGTTTGTCGGTTCTAAGGCAGGGGGATCAACAGCTTGAAGTCCGTGTATCCCGGCACGCTCTCACACTCGATCAAACCGTGGTGCTGCTGGACAAAAGTTTGTGCCAGCGTGAGCCCCAGGCCGGAGCCGCCATCGCGTCCCGACACGAGCGGGAAAAAGATGCGGTCCTTGATCGAGTCTGGAACGCCAGGCCCGTTGTCGATGACATGCAATTCCAATGCCAGCCGGTAGCGCTGTTTGCCAAACGTCACCTGGCGACCCACGCGCGTCTTGAACGTGATCTGCGCGTCGCCCGCCGAGACGCGTTCGGCCAGTGCCTGCGCCGCGTTGTGCGCGATGTTGAGCACGGCCTGTATCAGCTGCTCGCGGTCGCCACGAAACTCGGGAATCGATGCGTCGTAGTCGCGCACCACGCGCAGTCCCTTGGGAAACTCGGCCAGGATCAGCGAACGCACGCGTTCACACACCTCGTGGATGTTCACGTCCCCCACCACATGCGGGCGGCGGTGCGGCGCGAGCAATCGGTCCACCAGCGACTGCAGCCGGTCCGCCTCATGGATGATGACCTGCGTGTATTCGATGAGCTCACGCGACTCCAGCTCCATCTGCAACAGCTGAGCCGCACCCCGGATACCGCCCAGCGGGTTCTTGATCTCGTGCGCGAGGTTGCGGATGAGCTCCTTGTTGGCCTGTGCCTGGTCGATCAGCCGCTCTTCACGTTCCTGGCGGGCCTGCTGCTCCAGCGGCAGCAGCTCCACCACCACCTCGCCCTTGCTCTCGGTCTGCGCCACCACCACGTGCACCGGCAGAGCCTCGTGGTTCACGCGCTTGAGCCAGGCGTCGTAACGCAGCGCGGCAAACTCGTTGCCACGTGCACCGCTCAGCGCGCTCTCCAGCAAGGCGGGCTCGGTGAAGCAGTCTTGAAACAAGGTGTTGGCGATGCTGCGCCGCGACGTGCCCAAGGCGTCTTCCAATGCCGCGTTGGCGTACAGCACATGTCCGTCCGAGTCGACCACGGCCACCAAGGTGGCGAGCATGTCCAGCGACTGGAAACGCCCCGGCACAGCGGCGGATCGCTTCGCGCCTTCGGCGCCCACCGTGTCCGACGGTGCCCGGCGTTTGATGGGGGAAAGGGTCGGTGTCTTTTTCAAGCCGCTCATCTTGCGGCATTGCCCGAAGCAGCGGGCAGGCGACCGAGCTCCCGCTGCAGGCCAGCCACGTCGCTCTCGGCGCGGGCCACCGCGGCCTTGAGTTCTGCCACACGGTCCAGGTAACGCTGGTAGTTGCGCGACTCGATGCCCTGCTTTTCAGGCTCACCGTTGGCGTACTCCTTGCGCGCCTGCGCCAGCCGCTCTTCGGCCTTGCGCAGTTCGGTTTCCAGAATGGCCTTGGCATCGCTGTCGCGGGCGCGCTGGGCTGCGGGATCCACGCGGTCGTTACCGCTGCGAGGGGCCGCAGCAGGTGTGCTGCGGGCGGCGGGTGCGGGTTTGGTCCCTTCAACGATGGTGATGTTGCCGCCCTCCATGGGCGTGCAGTTGCGGCTCTTGGCCACCTGCGCGTTGTTGGTGTATTCGTTGCCGCAGCGGTAGATGCGCTCCTGGGCTTGCGCGGGCAGGCTGCACAACAGCACGACGCCTGCAACGAGGCCTGGAACAGATGAGAAATGCAGGGGGGACATGGGCACGAGGTCTCCGTTGGGTCGACACGGCAAGACTGCGCCGTTCATCGCGAATCAGTATGACGGAAAACCTTTTGAAAAGTGCCGCCGCCGACCCCGTTCACAGGGCCAGATGTCGCTCCGAAACAAAAAGGGACGGCTTGCGCCGTCCCTCGTCTGCAGGTTGACCCGGTCAGACCGGGCTGTCCATCACAGGCTGTAGTACATGTCGAATTCGACGGGGTGCGGCGCCATGCGGAAGCGCGTGACTTCGGCCATCTTCAATTCGATGTAGGCGTCGAGCATGGAGTCGGTGAACACACCACCCTTGGTCAGGAAGCTGCGGCCCTTGTCGAGATACTCCAGCGCCTGGTCGAGACTGTGGCACACGGTCGGCACCAACTTGTCTTCTTCGGGCGGCAGGTGGTACAGATCCTTGGTGGCGGCTTCGCCCGGGTGGATCTTGTTTTCCACGCCGTCCAGACCAGCCATCATCAGGGCCGAGAAGGCCAGGTAGGGGTTGGCCGAAGGATCGGGGAAACGCGCTTCGATGCGGCGACCCTTGGGGTTGGCCACGTACGGGATGCGGATCGAGGCCGAGCGGTTGCGGGCCGAGTAGGCCAGCTTCACCGGGGCTTCGAAGCCGGGCACCAGACGCTTGTACGAGTTCGTGCCGGGGTTGGTGATGGCGTTCAGCGCGCGGGCGTGCTTGATGATGCCGCCCACGTAGTACAGGGCAAATTCGCTCAGACCGGCATAGCCGTCGCCGGCGAACAGGTTCTTGCCGTCTTTCCAGATCGACTGGTGAACGTGCATGCCCGAGCCGTTGTCGCCGGCGTAGGGCTTGGGCATGAAGGTCGCGGTCTTGCCGTAGGCATTGGCCACGTTCCACACCACGTACTTGAGCACCTGCGTCCAGTCGGCGCGCTCCACGAGCGTGCTGAACTTGGTGCCGATTTCGTTCTGGCCAGCGCCCGCCACTTCGTGGTGGAACACTTCAACCGGAATGCCCAGCGATTCGAGAATCAGGGACATCTCGGCGCGCATGTCCTGCGTGCTGTCGACTGGGGGCACGGGGAAATAGCCGCCCTTGACGGTCGGACGGTGGCCGCGGTTGCCGCCTTCGAGCTTGGCGCCGCTGTTCCACGGGGCTTCGTATTCCTCGATCTCGCACATCACGCGGCCGGGTTCGTTGCTCCAGCGCACGCCGTCGAAGATGAAGAATTCGGGCTCTGGTCCAAAGTAGGCTGTGTCGCCCAGGCCGGAAGCCTTGAGGTAGGCCTCGGCGCGCTTGGCGATGGAGCGCGGATCGCGGTCGTAGGCCTTGCCGTCACCCGGCTCGATCACATCGCACTGCAGGAACAGCGTGGTTTCTTCAAAGAAGGGGTCGATGTTGGCGGTGTTGGAGTCGGGCATGAGCTGCATGTCCGAAGCTTCAATGCCTTTCCAGCCGGCCACCGACGAGCCGTCAAACGCGTGGCCCGAGGTGAACTTGTCTTCGTCGAAGTGGGACACCGGCACGGTCACGTGCTGTTCTTTGCCCCGGGTGTCGGTGAAACGGAAGTCAACGAACTTGACGTCGTTGTCCTTCACCATCTGCATCACGTCTGCGACGGTCTTGGCCATCAAATACTCCTGTAGCTGGGTGAGTGGAAATTGAAAATCGACATGGGAATGAAGCAGTATCTGTGCCAAACACCACCCAGGTTCACCTGAACGGGGCAGCCCTCTTCAAACGCCCGGCGATTATGGCGCAGGCCATGCGCCACAAAGGTTCACGGACCCCGGTATGACTGCGGTTTTCAGCCGCCAGCGACGGTGTGCGGCCGACAGACGGACAGTTTGCACGACTTTGGTGCGAACAGATGCGCTGCACCACGGTTGGGCGAACTAGCCGCGCACCATTTCGGGGCCCAACGGCGCTCCGCATTGATGCAGTCCCGCCAGCAAGCTCGCGAAGGCCTCGCCCACCGCTTCCGCACCGCCCTTGACGCCCAACTCGATGTGACGCCCGTACTCCGGGTGGTCCACGCTGGGCAGGCTGAACACCTTCACCGGGAATTCGCGCTCGACCTGCTCCATCAGCGGAGTCAGTGCGGCTTCCATGGCGCCCATGACGATCACCGATCGTTCCAGCCAACTGCCCCGGCTGTGCAGATGGGCACAGGCATGGTCCAGCACCCACTCGATCATGGGCCAGGCCATCACTGGAAAGCCGGGCACAAAGTGCACCTGACCACCACCCCCGCCCGTGCAACTGAAGCCAGGGATCTTGTTGTACGGGTTCTGGATGATCGTCGCGCCCACCGGGAACACGCCCATGTTGTAGCGGTGCACGTTGTCGGGGCGTTGGGGATCGAACTCCTGGCCTTGCTCGGCCGCCACATCGCGCATGCGCGACTCGATCAAGAGCCTGGCATCGGGATGCAGGGTCAGCTCGACCCCCAGTGCGGCGGCGGCGCACTGTCGGGTGTGGTCGTCTGGCGTGGCGCCGATGCCACCGCACGAAAAGACGATACCAGGCTGCGCGAATGCGTCCCGCAGATTGGCTGTGATGCTCTGGCGGTCGTCCCCGACAAAACGCGCCCACGACAAGGACATGCCCCGCGCGCCCAGCAGTTCGATGACCTTGGGCAGGTGTTTGTCCGAGCGTTTGCCCGAGAGGATTTCGTCGCCAATGATGATCAGGCCGATGGGGGTCGTCATGGCGTGCTCTCCGGTCCATTCAGTTGCCGGGTGTCGTCCCGCACACGTTCTGGATCGGCATCCAGCACCTCCACCGGCACCACCGCACGCATGCGCTGCAAGGCGGCCAGGGCGTAATGGGCGAACCAGAGCGAAGCGAATGCAAACACCAGCGTGTAAATCCAGATGGCCAGCGGCACGAGCAAGGGCGCCATGGCGATGAACATGGCACCCGATGCCCACAACAGGCTCGGCGCTGCGCCCAGGTAACCGCTGAGCACACCCATGAGCAGGAGGCTGCCACGGTGTTCCTTCAGGATCACTTTGCGCTCTTCGCTGCTGGCGTGCGTGGCCAGTGCGTCAAACGCAAACACACGGTAGGTGAGCCAACCCCAGATCAGGGGCGGCAGGATCAACACCAGAGGTGGCACCAGCCACAGCGGCATGGAAATCACCAGCGCGACGATGGCCAGCAGCGTGGAGCCCAGCGACCAGAGCACGCTGACCACCAGCGAGCCGCCGTGCTTGCGCTCCAGCGCGGCAAAGCGTCGCTGACCGACCAGGTCGACCATGGCGGGCGTCATGAACATCGCCACGAGCAACAGGCACAAGAGCACGATCACCGGCGTGGCCAGCACCAGCACCAGGAGCGGTGCAAACACACCGCGAAGGGCTCCCAGACCAATCTGGTCCATCCAGGCCATCAAGGTCTCGACCAATTCGAAGGACGCGATCCAGCCGCCCACCGATGCCACCGCACCTTCCCAAAAGAAGTACCCCAGGCCAAATGACAGCACGACCATCAGGATCAGCGGCAGGAAAGACAGCGCGATCACCCGGGGGTGGACGCAGTAGGCCACGGCGCGCCAGAAGGAATCGAACAACAAGGACATCGCACGAGAATACAGCCAATCTCCGGTCCTCATGGGGCAGCGGTCCCCCGTGCATTTAGCATCGGGCAGATGAACCGCATCGACATTTCCGGCGTTGGCATCGAGGTGGCCCACCTGCCCGGCGCCAGCGACCGCGCGCCCCTGGTTTTTTTGCACGAAGGCTTGGGCAGCATCTCGATGTGGCGACAAAGGGGACGACTCTGGCCAGCCGAACTCTGCGCTGCCACCGGCAGGGCCGGCTGGATGTACTCGCGGCGCGGCTACGGGCAATCCGATCCAGTGGCCGACGTGCGAGGCCCACCGCGACGTGACGGTGCCTGGCACATCGGGCGCCACGAACCCGACTACATGCACCTGGAAGCACACGACGTGCTTCCCCAAGTGCTCGATCGGCTCGGGATCTCGAATCCCGTTCTGGTGGGTCATTCCGACGGCGCCACGATCGCCCTGCTTCACGCCAGCCAGCACCCGGTGACCGCTTGCGTGGCCATGGCACCCCACGTATTTGTGGAACCGATGGCCGTGACCGCCATCGAGCAAGCAAAGCAACTGTTTGAGACAACGCCAGACGCCGCAGATGGCTTGCGGCAGCGGCTGGCCCGCCACCACCGGGACGTCGACAACGCTTTCTGGCAATGGAACGACGTCTGGCTCAGCGAAGCGTTCCAGGCCTTCGACATTCGAACCGAACTTCGCGGCCTGGCTGCGCACTTGTTGTTGGTCCAGGGCGTGGATGACGAATACGGCTCGTTGGAGCAACTCGCCGCCATCCGACGCGAAGTCCCCCAAGCCATCCACATCGAGCTGCAATCCTGCGGGCACACCCCCCACCGCGATCACCCAGACCAGCTTTTGGCCGGCGTTCGCGCATTTCTGGGCAGCATTGCCTGACGCGACAATCTACTGCGTTTGCAGCATGTACAAACATCCAGCTTGCAAGCACAGTTCCCCCCGATGGGGCTTGCTGAATGCGTGCCCCTGCCACATGATCGTTGACCGCAACGAACCCTATTGAGGTCGAACAGCTCACGGTTTGTGCCAGGGCTTGCCGCTTTCACCTGCCACTAGTCCGAGGTGTCTCGCCCGTGTGGGCCATCCAGGCAACGCGCGCGATGTGGTCCAAATGACCCATCAATCGCCGAGCAAACCCCAAGAAATTCACACCTTCTTCGTGTATCGAGACCGAACTTCACCCGTGGCTTGTGCGAACTGTCTACACTTTGATACATATTGACCGATTGCCCCCGATGCTCATGACCGACTGGACCAACCCATGGCTGCTTGCAGTGCTGGTACCCGCTTTGCTGGTGCTGGGCGCTTGGCTGCACCACGCCTGGGCAGAGCGGCGGGCCCGGGAGCGCCGCCGTATTCCGAAGCACTGGCCCCTGAGCACCCGTGCATTGGCCAACAGCGAGGAAGCCCGCGTCTGGCATTGGCTGGCTCGGGCCTTTTACGACCATCACGTGATGATCAAACTGCCAGTGACCCGCTTCACTTTGCCCAGAGACCGGGAGCAAGGCATGGAGTGGTACAAGTTGCTGGGCAGTGTTTACTGCACCTTCACCGTGTGCCGCTCTGACGGTCGTGTCCTGGGTTGTCTGGATGTTCCGGGCACCGCAGGCCTGCCGCGCAGCACGCGGGCTCTCAAACACTCGTTGCTGACCCAGTGCGGCCTGCCTTACTGGGTGGTGCGCTCCAACAGCCTGCCCACGGTGGCAGAAATCCGCGCGGAGTTCCTCGGTGAGTCGGCGCTGAACCAGTCCATGCGCGAACGCGAAATGGAAGAGCGCGCCATCATTGCCGCACAAGCCAACCTGCGCACTGTGCTGACCCGCCAGCGCAGCACCCGCGCCAGCGACTTCGCACCCCTCTCCACCTGGCCCAACAGCACCACCGGCGAACCGCGCAGCGATTTCAATTCTCAGTGGCAGGAAAACTCGTTCCTGATGCCGCTCGACAGCCGCAAGGGCGACTTGCTCTGACAGGGGCTCTGCCGCGCCGCCTTCAGCCCGGCACTTTTTGCGTCAACGACGTGACTTCGTCCGAGGTCAACCACCGCCAATGGCCGGGCGGCAGGTCGGGCGTGAGCGAAATCGCACCCACCGACGACCGGTGCAGACCCTCGACCCGATTGCCCACCGCAGCCACCATGCGCTTGACTTGGTGATATTTGCCCTCTGTCAGGGTCAGTTTCAGGTGCAGCTCACCCTCTGCCGAACAGGCTTGTGCCTTCACTGGTTTGGGGTCGTCGTCGAGCACCACGCCTTCCAGCAGCCGGTTCACCTGTTTCTCATCCAGCGGATGCTTGACAAGCACTTCGTACACTTTGGGCACATGATGGCGCGGCGATGTCAGGCGATGAATGAACTTGCCGTCATCGGACATCAACAACAGCCCCGTCGTGTCCTGATCCAGACGACCCACGGCTTGCACGCCCGCCGCCGCGCCGCCGCCCCGTGTTCGCAAGGGACCTGGCAGCAAGGTGTAGACGCTTGGGTAGGTACTCGGCTTTTGTGAACACTCGAAGCCCGCGGGCTTGTGGACCATGAGGTAGGCCCGCTCCTGGTATGTCCACGTGTCACCCTGGACTCGAAAAACGAGGCCGGCCTCGGCAAAACCTGCTGTGGGATCCAGGCACGTCTCCAATTCACTACCTGCACCCACTTGGACCAGACCCTGCTGGATCAACCCACAACAGATACGGCGTGTTCCGAAGCCCTGAGAAAAAAGAATGTCCTGCAACTGCATCATGATGCGTGGATTGTCGCCGCTCGCCCGGCGGGGAGTGGCGCGTTCAATGACAATCGTCTCGTGAGCGAAACTCCCTACCTCAGTCACGTCGAATGAAGAACCGCATCAAGGCATGGCTGCCCAAGCCGGAGGCACTGCAGAACAACCGGTGGTTGCGCTGGATGGGGCCGGTTCTGAATCATCCACGGCTCTGGCATTTCAGTCGAAAAGGCATTGCACTTGGCTTGGCCCTGGGCATCTTTTTCGGACTCCTGATCCCCGTGGCACAGATTCCGTTTGCCGCTGCACTCGCCGTGGCACTGCGGGCCAACGTTCCCATGGCAGTAGCGAGCACATTGATCACCAACCCCGTGACCTTTGGACCGGTCTATTACGGCGCTTACCGTCTGGGAAAGGCAGTGCTTGGGGAGAAGGCCCCCACAGATCGCGAGATCGAGTCTGAACTTCAGGCCGCGCAGGAAGCCCCTGCGGCCATTGAAGGCTTGGGCAACCGCGCGCGCCACGCCTTCAAGCAACTGTCCACCGTGGGAAAACCATTGGTAGTTGGCTTGGCCATTGTGGCCAGCCTGAGCGGAATTGTTGTGTACTTTCTGGTGAGTGGCATCTGGATCCTGAGGACCCGGTGGCAGCGCAGCAAACGGTTGCGATCCCGAACGCCACGGCCAGGCCACGAGACCTGAGGTCAAAAAACCATCAGACAAAAAAATGCCGCCCGGATGGAGTATCCGGGCGGCAGTTTTGCAGTTGGGTGGTGGAGCTGGGGGGATTTGAACCCCCGTCCGCAAGCCTTCTTCGAGCAGTTCTACATGTGTAGCCGTCTGATTTGGGTCTCGCCGCCCGAGTCGCGCAGTGGCACGCTAAACGGGAAGCCAGCATCCTTGAGTCTCGCCCTGCGTCAAGGTGCCCGACGCAAAGCCAGCCGATGAAATTATCCTTGCAGCCGGGAGGTCTTGCGACCCCCTTGCCCAGCCCATCGGCCTGCTGTTGCAAGGCTCACCGCTGATTAAGCGGCGAGTGCGAAACGTTCGTCGTTTGCAGTTGGTTTTTTTCTGTTGCTTTACGAGGTGACAGAACCTCGACATGCCCTGCTGCGCGTCCGAACCCACGTCGAAACCAGTGCAGCCCCAAGCTCGCTATTTTAAGACGGTTCGAGCAATTGCAAGACCTGCAGGGGAGAAGAAACTTCGGCGTCGGCTCCCCAACTCGCCACATTGGCACCTGCACCCAGGTAACCGTAGCAGGCAGCCACTGTGCCCATGCCGGCAGAACGGCCCGCGCGGACATCCCGCTCGTCATCGCCCACGTAGATGCACTGCCCCGGCAGCAACGCCATCCGCCGTGCGGCTTCCAGCAAGGGCTCCGGGTGCGGCTTGGCATGGGGCGTGGTGTCACCGCTGATGACTGTGGATGCCGAATCGAACAAGCCCATGGAACGGGTGAGGGGTGTTGTGAAGCGCTTCGCTTTGTTGGTTACCACCCCCCAGCGCAAACCCCGCTGCAGCAAAGCCGCCACCAGCAGATCAACTCCATCGAACGGGCGTGTGCGCTGCGTCAAGCAGCTTTCGTAATGGACGAAGAACTCTTCCTTGTAGTGCTCGTATTCCCCGTGTTGTGCATCCATGCCGAAAGCCACCTGCAACATGCCACGTGCACCGGATCCCACATGGGGCCGATACTCCGCCAACGGTAGGGACGCCAGGCCTCGCCGCAACCGCATGCCATCCGCGGCAGCGCCCAGATCGGGCGCGCTGTCGATCAGCGTGCCATCCAGATCGAACAACACGGCACGCACATTTCGAAAAACAGCCAGAGTCATGCCTTGCGGGTGGCAAACAGGTAGTTCACGCTGGTGTTGCCACTCAACCAGTAGCGACGCGTCAGCGGGTTGTATTCCATGCCTCGTGTGTCGGTCAGTTCAAGACCGACTTCACGCGCGTAGCGGGCCAGTTCACTCGGTTTGATGAACTTCGCGTACTCGTGCGTGCCCTTGGGCAGCAACTGCAACACGTATTCGGCACCGAGGATGGCGAACAGAAAAGCCTTAGGGTTGCGGTTGAGCGTCGAGAAGAACACCCAGCCGCCGGGCTTGACCAGTGCAGCGCAGGCCCTCACAACCGAGGAAGGATCGGGCACGTGCTCAAGCATTTCCATGCAGGTGACCACGTCAAAGGACGCCGGCTCCTGCTGGGCCATGGCCTCCGCACTGATTTCCTGGTAGTCGACGTTGGCGGTGCCCGCTTCCAGCGCGTGCAATTGCGCCACGCGAAGCGCCTTGGTGGACAAGTCAATGCCGGTCACCAATGCGCCCTTGCGCGCCATGGCGTCTGAAAGAATGCCGCCGCCACAACCAATGTCCAGCACCCGTTTGCCTTTGATCTCAGCCAAAGCATCAATCCAGGTCAAACGCAATGGATTGATCTGGTGCAAAGGCCGAAACTCGCTTTCGGGATCCCACCAACGATGAGCCAGTTCGGAAAACTTGGCCAACTCCGCAGGGTCGGCATTGATATGTGCATTCATGCGTCGATTATCGTCAGCCCATGAAAAAACCGCGCCGAGGCGCGGTTTTTCAGGAGCAAACCGAAGGTTTACTTGTTGGCGCGGGTGCCAACCACTTCAACTTCAACGCGGCGGTTCTTGGCGCGGCCTTCGCGGGTGGCGTTGTCGGCCACTGGCTGGGTCAGGCCCTTGCCTTCGGTGTAGATGCGGTTGCTTTCGATGCCCTTGCTCACCAAGTAGGCCTTCACGGCTTCAGCGCGGCGGTTCGACAGCGCCTGGTTGTAGCCAGCGGCACCGGTGGAGTCGGTGTGACCCACAGCGATCACCACTTCCAGGTTGATGCCGGACACTTTGCTGGCGAGGTCGTCCAGCTTGGCTTTGCCTTCGGGCTTGAGCACGGCTTTGTCGAAGTCAAAGAACGCATCAGCGGCGTAGGTGACTTTGGAGGCAGCAGGTGCTGGAGCAGCGGCAGGAGCGGGTGCAGGAGCTGGAGCAGCGGCAGGAGCGGGTGCAGGAGCTGGTGCGGGTGCAGGAGCGGCAACGGGAACGATCGCGCCATCGCAACCGACGGCTGCCGTGGCAGGCGTCCAGTTGGCATTGCGCCAGCACAGTTCATTGGTACCGTTTTTCCAAACGATGTCATTGGTGCCATTGCGCCAGTTGTCGATGGTTTGGGCGCCAGCGGCCGATGCCATGGCGACCGTTGCGATCAGCATTGCCACTTTGTTGAGTTTTTTCATGGTTTTCCTCTTGGTAAGCCGCAGACAAACTGCGTACAAAAAAAGACGCTTGAAGTGACCACCACTCAAAACGCTGGATTTCATTGTGCCACAAGCTCTATACGGCCGACCGGCGGCGCGGGCGCGTCGGCGACTGTATTCCGGTGACACCTTCAATCGTTGTGGTGTTACAACAAAGCATGCTCATGAATGCACGTCTGTGCGCCCCGTAAAATGGCGAGTTGCCTTTTGGCCCACCCGACGCATTCCAGCCCTGCTCATGACACAGTTCGCCAAAGAGACCCTGCCCATCAGTCTTGAAGAGGAAATGCGCCGCAGCTACCTCGACTACGCGATGAGCGTGATTGTCGGGCGAGCACTTCCTGACGCACGCGATGGCCTCAAGCCCGTGCACCGACGCGTGCTGTTTGCCATGCACGAGCTCAACAACGACTGGAACCGGCCTTACAAGAAGTCGGCCCGTATCGTCGGCGATGTGATCGGCAAGTACCACCCGCACGGCGACAGCGCGGTCTACGACACGATCGTGCGAATGGCGCAGGATTTTTCGCTTCGTCACATGCTGGTGGACGGCCAGGGCAACTTCGGTTCGGTGGACGGCGACAACGCCGCAGCCATGCGGTACACCGAAATCCGCTTGTCGAAGATCTCGCACGAGATGCTCGCCGACATCGACAAGGAAACCGTCAATTTCGGTCCCAACTACGACGGCTCTGAAAAGGAGCCTCTGGTACTCCCTTCGCGCCTGCCCAACCTGCTGGTCAACGGTTCCTCCGGCATCGCGGTCGGCATGGCCACCAACATTCCACCGCACAACCTCAATGAGGTGGTGGATGCGTGTCTGCATTTGCTGAAGAACCCGGAAGCGTCTATTGACGAATTGATGGAAATCATCCCGGCGCCCGACTTCCCCACCGCCGGCATCATTTACGGCATCAATGGCGTGAAGGATGGCTACCGCACCGGCCGAGGGCGCGTGGTGATGCGCGCGAAATGCCACTTCGAGGACATCGACCGCGGTCAACGCCAGTCCATCATCGTGGACGAGTTGCCCTACCAGGTGAACAAGAAGACGCTGCAGGAGCGCATTGCCGAGCTTGTCCACGAGAAAAAGATCGAGGGCATCAGCCACATCCAGGACGAGTCGGACAAATCGGGCATGCGCCTGGTGATCGAGCTCAAGCGTGGCGAAGTGCCCGAGGTGGTCCTGAACAACCTGTACAAGCAGACGCAACTGCAGGACACCTTCGGCATCAACATGGTGGCGCTGGTCGATGGGCAGCCCCGTCTGTGCAACCTGAAAGATCTGATCCAGGTGTTCCTGGAGCATCGCCGCGAGGTGGTGACGCGCCGCACGGTGTTCAATTTGCGCAAGGCGCGCGAGCGCGGCCACGTGCTCGAAGGCCTCGCCGTGGCGCTGGCCAACATCGACGACTTCATCCGCATCATCCGCGAATCGCCCACGCCTCCGGTGGCCAAGGCCGAACTGATGGCCCGCCCGTGGGACAGCCAGCTGGTGCGCGAGATGCTCACCCGCACGCGTGCCGACGGTGGCGTGATCAACGCCGACGACTACCGGCCCGACGGTCTGGAAAAGGCCTTCGGCATGGGCAGCGACGGTCTGTACCGACTGTCCGAAACGCAGGCGCAAGAAATCCTGCAAATGCGCCTGCAGCGCCTGACCGGACTGGAGCAGGACAAGATCGTGGCCGAGTACAAGGAAGTCATGGGCGAGATTGACGATCTGCTCGACATCCTTTCGAAGCCTGAACGCGTCTCCACCATCATTGGCGACGAGTTGGTCGTCGTGAAGCAGGAATTCGGTCAAACCAAGCTGGGCGCGCGCCGCAGCGAGATCGAGCACAACGCTCAAGACCTCGCTACCGAAGACCTGATCACGCCCACCGACATGGTGGTCACGCTCAGCCACAGCGGCTACATCAAAAGCCAACCGCTCTCGGAGTACCGGGCGCAAAAGCGCGGCGGTCGCGGCAAACAGGCCACCGCCACCAAGGAAGACGACTGGATCGACCAGCTCTTCATTGCCAACACGCACGACTACATCCTCTGTTTCTCCAACCGCGGCAGGCTCTACTGGCTCAAGGTCTGGGAAGTGCCGGCGGGTTCGCGAGGTTCCCGCGGCCGCCCCATCGTCAACATGTTCCCGTTGCAAGAAGGCGAAAAGATCAATGTGGTGCTGCCGCTCACCGGCGAGATGCGCACCTTTCCGTCGGACCGTTTTGTGTTCATGGCAACAAGCATGGGCACGGTCAAGAAAACCGCGCTGGATGAATTCAGCAACCCGCGCAAGGCCGGCATCATCGCGGTGGATCTGGACGAAAACGACTTCCTGATCGGCGCTGCGCTCACCGACGGCCAGCACGACGTGATGCTGTTCAGCGACGGTGGCAAGGCCGTGCGCTTTGACGAAAACGACGTGCGCCCCATGGGCCGCAACGCGCGTGGCGTGCGCGGCATGATGATCGAAGAGACGCAAAGCGTGATCGCCATGCTGGTGGCCGAGGACGAAGACCAGAGCGTGCTGACCGCCACCATCAACGGTTACGGCAAACGCACGCCGATTTCCGAATACACCCGCCACGGGCGCGGCACCAAAGGCATGATCGCCATCCAGCAAAGCGAGCGCAACGGCAAGGTCGTGGCGGCCACGCTGGTGCACACAGACGACGAGATCATGCTGATCACCGACAAGGGCGTGCTGGTGCGCACCCGCGTCTCGGAGATCCGCGAAATGGGCCGAGCCACGCAAGGTGTCACCCTGATCGCGCTGGACGAGGGCGCCGAGCTCTCGGGCCTGCAGCGCATCGTTGAAAACGACGCCAACGTGCCCGAGCTGGATGAGCCGAACGAGGCCGACGATCCAGGCCTTGAGGCGTGATGGCGCGGCCCTACAACTTCTCCGCCGGTCCGGCCGCCATGCCGGCTGAAGTGCTGCAACAGGCCGCTGACGAGATGCTCGACTGGCACGGCAGCGGCATGAGCGTGATGGAGATGAGCCACCGCGGCAAGGAGTTCGGCGAGATCATGGAAGCGGCGCAGGCCGACCTGCGCGAACTGCTCGCCATCCCGGACAACTTCCACATCCTGTTCATGCAGGGTGGTGGATTGGCCGAAAACGCCATCGTCCCACTGAACCTCTCGCGCGGCGGACAGGTCGATTTTGTGGTGACGGGCAGTTGGAGCCAGAAGTCCATCAAGGAAGCCGCCCGCTATGCCAAGGCAGCGTTGGCTGCCAGCAATGCAGAATCCAGCCACACCACCCTCCCAGCGCCCGGCTCGTGGCGGCTCAGCGCAGACGCCCAATACGTGCATATCTGCAGCAACGAAACGATCCACGGCATCGAGTTTCATGAGTTGCCCGACCTGAAGGCACTGGGCAGCAACGCGCCGCTGGTGATCGACTTCTCGTCACACGTGGCCTCGCGCACGGTCGACTGGTCGCGCGTTGGCCTGGCCTTTGGCGGTGCGCAGAAAAACCTGGGTCCGGCCGGCCTGACCTTGGTTGTCGTGCGAGAAGATCTGCTCGGCCACGCCCTGCCCGCCTGTCCGAGCGCCTTTGACTACACAACGGTGGCAGCGAACGGTTCGATGTACAACACGCCGCCCACGTACAGCATCTACATGGCGGGGCTGACGTTTCAGTGGCTCAAGCGCCAGACCGAGGGCGGTCTGAGTGGTGTGGCGGCGATGGAGCAGCGCAACATCGCCAAGGCCTCGCTGCTGTACGACTTCATCGACGGCTCTTCGCTTTACCTCAACAAGGTCGCGCGGGACTGCCGCTCGCGCATGAACGTACCGTTCTTCCTGCGCGACGAAGCCTTGAACGACGCTTTCCTGGCGGGCGCCAAAGCCGCCGGCCTGCTGCAACTCAAGGGACACAAATCGGTGGGCGGCATGCGCGCCAGCATCTACAACGCCATGCCGCTTGCAGGCGTTCAGGCGCTGGTGCAGTTCATGCGCGAATTTGAAAAGGCACGGGCCTGAACCCAGGCACCAGGACACCGAGACATGACCCAACCCACCCAGTCCGACGCCCTCGCGGCCTTGCGCGTGCAGATCGACTCACTTGATCAGCAGTTGCTGTCGTTGCTCAACCAGCGCGCACGCGTGGCTGAAGAAGTCGGCGTCATCAAACGCCACGAAGGCTCGCCGTTCTTCAGACCCGACCGCGTGGCCCAGGTCATTGAAAAGATCCAGGGCGCCAACCAGGGTCCGCTGCTGAACCAGCATGTGGCTGCCATCTGGCGCGAGATCATGTCGGCCTGCCTTGCACTCGAAGCGCCGCAACGTGTGGCCGTGCTGGGCCCACAAGGCACCTTCTGCGAACAGGCGGCCATCGAATTCTTCGGCAGCGCTGCCAACCTGATTTACTGCGCCGACTTCGACGAGGTCTTTCACGCCACCGCTGCCGGCACCGCGCAGTACGGCGTGGTCGGCATGGAAAATTCCACCGAAGGCGTGGTGGCGCGGTCGCTGGACTTGTTCCTGCGCTCGCCCGTGCATGTGGTCGGCGAGGTGAGCATGCTGATTCGCCACAACCTGCTGCGCCAGCTCAACACGCTGGACGGCATTGAAGTGGTGATGGCGCATCCGCAGGCCTTGGCCCAATGCCAGAACTGGTTGTCGCAGCACCTGCCCAGGGCCGAAAAGCGGGCAGTGTCCAGCAATGCAGAAGGCGCCCGTCTGGCCGCCACCAACCCCGCGTGGGCGGGCATCGCCAGCGAGCGCGCTGCGGCCCAGTTCGGCTTGCACATCGTCTCGCACGCCATCCAGGACGAGGCGTACAACCGCACGCGTTTTGCCGTGATCGCCCTGCCCCAGACCCTGGCCATGCCGCCCGCCTCGGGGCGCGATTGCACCAGCCTGGTGGTGTCGGTGCCGAACCGGCCCGGTGCGGTGCACGACCTGCTGGTGCCGCTGAAGAACAACGGCGTGTCGATGACACGTTTCGAGTCGCGTCCTGCGAAATCCGGTCAATGGGAGTACTACTTCTACATCGACATCGCCGGCCACCCATCGCAGCCTCACGTGGCTGCCGCACTGCAAGAGCTTCAGGGTCTGTGCGCTTTTTACAAGGTGCTGGGCGCATACCCGGTGAACGAATGATGTTTGAACAACTGGGATTGATCGGCTGCGGGATGATGGGCGGTTCGTTTGCGCTGGCCCTCAAGCGCGCCGGTCTGGTCAAGCGCGTGGTCGGCTACAGCAAGTCGCCGTCCACCACCGAGCGGGCGCGCCAACTCGGTGTGATCGACGTGGAAGCACCCTCTGCGCTGCTGGCCGTGTCGGGTGCCGATCTGGTGCTGCTGGCGGTGCCGGTCTCGGCCACGGAAGCCACCTTCAAGGCCATCCGCCATCTGGTGCGCGGCGACGTGCTGATCATGGACGTGGGATCGACCAAGCGCGAAGTGATCGACGCCGCGCGCCGCGTGCTGAAAGACCAGGTGGGGGTGTTCGTGCCCACGCACCCGATCGCGGGCAAGGAGCTCGCCGGCGTCGACCACGCCGACCCCGATCTGTACAAGGGTCGCCAGATCATCCTCACGCCCATCGAGCGCACGCTCACTTCGCAGTTGGAAAAAGCGCACAAGGTCTGGACCGCACTCGGCTGCCACGTCAAACAGATGTCGCCCGAGGCACACGACGCGGCCTACGCAGCGGTGAGCCACCTGCCGCACCTGGTGGCGTTTGCCTTGATGAACGGCATCCACAGCCAGCCGCAGGCCGAGGACTTCCTCTCACTCGCAGGTCCAGGTTTTCGCGATTTCACCCGCATCGCCGCCAGCGACCCGGTGGTCTGGCGCGACATCCTGATGTCCAACCGCGAAGAGCTGCTCGCGCAATCGCGCTTGTTCCAGCGCGCCTTGCACGCGCTGGAGACCGCGATCAACGCCGACAACCCGGATGCGCTGGAGGCCTTGATCGATCAAGCCAGCAGTGCCCGCGCCCATTGGCGCATGTCCGCCATCAAGCCCCAGGGCTGAGGCCGCTTCACGCGGCTTGTTCGCGTCACCGCGCATGTACTCCACTCCTTTCCTCGACCTCCCCCCGCTGGCCAGTGCCGGCGGCACCGTGCGCCTGCCGGGCTCCAAGAGCATTTCCAACCGGGTGCTGCTGCTCGCGGCCCTGAGCGAAGGCCACACCGACGTGGCCGATCTGCTGGACTCCGACGACACGCAGGTGATGCTGAATGCCTTGCGCCAGCTTGGCTGCCGCATTGAAACGCAACCGGATGGCGCCTTGCGCGTGCACGGTTTGGCCGGGGAACTTCCTGTGCGGCAGGCACGGCTGTTCCTGGGCAATGCCGGAACCGCCATGCGCCCGCTCACCGCGGCCCTGGCCCTGCTCGCGTCCACCCGTGGCGCGGCTTTCGAACTCAGCGGCGTGCCGCGCATGCACGAGCGGCCCATCGGCGACCTGGTGGATGCCTTGCGCCAACTTGGCTGCGCAGTGGACTGCCTGGGGCAGGAAGGCTACCCACCGCTCAAGCTCGGCACGGGTTCACCTCTGCCGCTGCAATTGGCGCAACCGATCCGCGTGCGGGGCGACGTCTCCAGTCAGTTCCTCACGGCCCTGCTGCTGGCGCTGCCGCTGGTGGCGCAACAGCAAGCCATCGTCATCGAGGTGGTGGGCGAACTGATTTCGCGGCCCTACATCGAGATCACGCTGAACCTGCTGTCGCGCTTCGGTGTGCAGGTACAACGCGACGGCTGGCAACGTTTCACCATCCCGGCCGGCAGCCGCTACCGTTCCCCCGGGCGCATCCCGGTGGAAGGCGACGCCTCGTCTGCCAGTTACTTCATCGCGCTGGGTGCCATCGCGCCCGGTACCCAAGGCATCACCATCGAAGGGGTCGGCCTCGCGTCCATGCAAGGCGACATCCGCTTTGTTGAAGCAGCCCGGCTCATGGGCGCCGAGATCACCGGCGAAGCCAACCGCCTTCACATCCGGCGCGGCGCGTGGCCACTCAAGGCCATCGACCTCGACTGCAACCACATCCCGGACGCGGCCATGACGCTGGCGGTGATGGCGCTCTATGCCGACGGCACCACCACGCTGCGCAACATCGCCAGTTGGCGCGTGAAGGAAACCGACCGCATCGCCGCCATGGCGAACGAATGCCGCAAGCTCGGCGCCACCGTCGAGGAAGGCGCGGATTTCATCCGCATCACGCCGCCCGACACTTGGCGAGCCGCCAGCATCCACACCTACGACGACCACCGCGTCGCGATGTGCTTCTCGCTCGCCGCTTTCAACCCGGCTGGTCTGCCGGTGCGCATTGAAGACCCGAAATGCGTGGGCAAGACCTTTCCCGACTATTTCGAGACCCTGTTCGAAGTCTGCAGCACGCCGGCGCAAGCCATCCCCGTCATCTGCATCGACGGCCCCACGGCCTCCGGGAAGGGGACCCTGGCCTCGGAAGTGGCGCAGCGCCTGGGTTATCACCTGCTCGATTCCGGTGCGCTCTACCGCGCCACGGCGCTCGCGGCACAGGACGCCGGCGTGTCGCTGGACGACGAGCCGGCCCTGGCCCGCCTCGCCGCACAGCTTCCACTGGCCTTCCGCGACCACAAGGTGTTTCTCGGCGGCCGCGACATCACCGATCCGCTGCGCCTGGAATCCACTGGCGGCATGGCGTCCCGGGTGTCGCAACACCTGGCGGTGCGAACCGCCCTGCACGCCTTGCAGCAGAGCTTCCGGAGACTGCCCGGCCTGGTGGCCGACGGGCGCGACATGGGCACGGTGATCTTCCCGGACGCGGTTTTGAAGGTCTTCCTGACCGCCACCGCCGAGCAACGCGCCCAACGGCGCCATAAGCAGTTGATTTCAAAGGGAATTGCTGCTAACATTGACAGTCTTTTGGCAGACTTGCGAGAACGTGATCTGAGGGACTCATCCCGCACACACGCGCCCCTCAAGCCCGCCGAAGATGCCTTGAAACTGGACAACTCCGAACTGGACATCGAGCAATCGGTGCAGGTGGTGATGAACTGGTGGCAGGGCAAAACGGCGTTCTCGGGGAACTGAGCGCGCTTGCACATTTGGCCCTGACGGCACAGCCGGGCGCTCCCAGCCCGCATGTCTGAAGGTTCTTTTCAACCAACCCCGCGGTGTTTCGCACCGCAATGTCAACGCCGCCCACACGTCGATCCCTGCGCAAACCGAGTCACCTTGGTTGAAGGCGCCGACGCTGAGTGGTTTTAGGAAATTCAATGTCTGAATCATTTGCCGCCCTGTTCGAAGAGTCCCTGAAACGCGCCGAAATGCGCTCGGGCGAAGTCATCACCGCTGAAGTCGTTCGCATCGAACACAGCCACGTGGTGGTCAACGCCGGTCTGAAGTCGGAAGCCTATGTGCCGCTGGCCGAATTCAAGAACGACCTGGGCGAACTCGAAGTGCAGGTGGGCGACTTCGTGTCGGTGGCCATCGACTCCGTTGAAAACGGTTTCGGCGACACCCTGCTGTCGCGCGACAAGGCCAAGCGCCTCGCCTCGTGGATGTCTCTGGAGAAAGCACTCGAGTCGGGCGAATTCGTCACCGGCACGACCTCCAGCAAGGTCAAGGGCGGCCTCAAGGTCATGGTCAACGGCATCAGCGCCTTCCTGCCAGGTTCGCTGGTCGACAGCCGTCCGACCAAGGATCTGACCCCCTACGAAAACAAGACCCTGGAATTCAAGGTCATCAAGCTCGACCGCAAGCGCAACAACGTGGTGCTGAGCCGCCGCGCCGTGGTGGAAGCCTCCATGGGCGAAGAGCGCGCCAAGCTGATGGACACCCTGAAAGAAGGCGCCATCGTTCACGGCGTGGTCAAGAACATCACCGAATACGGTGCGTTCGTGGACCTCGGCGGCATCGACGGCCTGCTGCACATCACCGACATGGCCTGGCGTCGTGTGCGCCACCCAAGCGAAGTGGTGCAGGCTGGCCAGGAAATCACCGCCAAGATTCTCAAGTTCGACACCGAGAAGCACCGCGTCTCGCTGGGTCTGAAGCAGATGGGCGATGACCCATGGATGGGCGTTGCCCGCCGCTACCCACAAAGCACCCGCATGTTCGGCAAGATCACCAACATCGCCGACTACGGCGCGTTCGTGGAACTCGAGCCAGGCATCGAAGGTTTGGTGCACGTGTCCGAAATGGACTGGACCAACAAGAACGTGGCCCCTTCCAAGCTGGTGTCGCTGGGCGACGAAGTCGAAGTCATGGTGCTCGACATCGACGAAGACAAGCGCCGCATCTCGCTGGGCATGAAGCAGTGCCGCGCCAACCCTTGGCACGAGTTTGCCGAAGCGACCAAGCGCGGTGACCGCGTCAAGGGCCCGATCAAGTCGATCACCGACTTCGGCGTGTTCGTGGGTCTGGCCGCCGGCATCGACGGTCTGGTTCACCTGTCCGACCTGTCCTGGAACGAAACCGGCGAAGCCGCCGTGCGCAACTACAAGAAGGGCCAGGAAGTCGAAGCGATCGTGCTGGCCATCGACGTGGAGCGCGAGCGCATCTCCCTGGGCATCAAGCAGCTCGACGGCGACCCGTTCACCACCTTCGCAGCGGTGAACGACAAGGGATCCATCGTGACCGGCAAGGTCAAGACCGTGGACGCCAAGGGCGCCGAGATCGACCTGGGTGAAGACGTGCTGGGCTACCTGCGCGCCAGCGAAATCAGCCGTGACCGTGTGGAAGACGCACGCAACATGCTGAAAGAAGGCGACGAAGTGACCACCGTGGTGGTGAACATCGACCGCAAGACGCGCAACATCCAGTTGTCCATCAAGGCCAAGGACGCCGCTGACCAGCAGGAAGCCATGGCAAGCCTGAGCCAGCAGTCCTCGCGCGAAAGCGCCGGCACCACCAGCCTGGGCGCCCTGCTGCGCGCCAAGCTGGACAACAACAACGGCTAAGCACGATTGCCGGCGCCTGGTCAGCCGCCCGCCTCACGGTGGGTGTCCTGACCAGGCGCCGGTTCTTGAATGCCCAAGTCCAAACCCGAACACATGACCCGCAGCGACCTCGTTGAAGCGTTGGCCAGCCGATTTGGTCAGCTGACGCACCGCGACGCCGAGTTTGCCGTCAAGGCCATCCTCGACGCCATGGGCGACGCCTTGGTCAAAGGCCACCGGATCGAGATCCGTGGTTTTGGCAGTTTTTCGGTCAATCGCCGATCGCCACGTGTGGGCCGCAACCCGCGTTCCGGCGAGAGCGTGATGATTCCCGAGAAGCGGGTGCCGCACTTCAAGCCGGGCAAAGCCCTGCGCGAGCAGGTGGACGCGAGGACGGCCGAGATTCTCGGGCTGGAACCGAAGAAACCGACGTGACGGCCGCTGCCCCGACAGCGACCTGATCGCTACAATCGCCCCACCACAAAGGGGACGATTTGAAATACCTGATGTGGCTGCTCAACGCAGCCATTTTTTTTGTGTTGTTCGCCTTCGCGCTGAACAACCAGGACAGCGTGACGCTCAACCTGTTCTTCGGCGCCAGCTGGCAGGCGCCACTGGTGCTTGTCATCCTGGTCGCGCTCGTGCTGGGCGTGTTTCTCGGTGTGCTGGTCATGCTGCCCCTGTGGCTGCGGGCCAAACGATCGCGGCGCCGCGCCGCCTCGGCCGCCGCAGCCAGCACCTCCTTCGACTCCGACTCCACCCTCTTTCCCGACCCCAGCGACCGCCGCCATGGACTTTGACTTCACCTGGCTGCTCTGGGGCCTCCCCCTGGCGTTCGCGGCGGGCTGGGCTGCGTCCCGCTTTGACCTGCGCCAGTTGCGCATGGAAAGCCGCCAAGCGCCGAAGGCCTACTTTCGCGGCCTCAACCACCTGCTCAACGAACAGCAGGACCAGGCGATCGACGCTTTCATTGAGGCCGTGCAGGGCGATCCCGACACCGCCGAACTGCACTTTGCGTTGGGCAACTTGTTTCGCCGCCGCGGCGACTACGACCGCGCGGTGCGTGTGCACGAGCACCTGCTCTCGCGCGCCGACCTGAGCAACAAGGACCGCGACCGCGCACAACACGCGCTGGCACTGGACTTCCTCAAGGCCGGCTTGCTGGACCGTGCCGAGGCCGCCCTCAACAAGTTGCAGGGCTCGGCGTTCGAGGGCGAAGCCTTGCTGGCGCTGTTGGGCATTTACGAGCGCTCGCGCGACTGGGCGCGGGCTCGGGAGATTGCAGAGCGCCTGGAAACGGCAGAGCAAGGCAGCTTCGCGCCGCGCCTTGCGCACTACCTGTGCGAACAGGCCGACATCGCCCAGCGCGCGGGTGACGCAGCGAGTGCCCTCACCTTGCTGAATGAAGCCGTGCAGCGCGCACCCCAGCTGGCCCGTGGCTGGATGGCGCTCTCGGCACTGCGCGCGCAGACGGGCGATGCCTCGGTGGCTTTCGACGCACTGGTTCAACTCAATCGCCACGCTCCGCAATACCTGCCCTTGGCTGCGCAGCAGTTTGCCGAGCTGGCGCGCCAGAGCGGGCGCGAAGCCGAGGCTGTGGCGCTGCTGCAAGCCAGCCACGATCGGGCCGCTTCGGTGGACGTGACAGAGGCACTGGCCTCGCTCAGTCCGGACCCGCAAGCAGCGAGGGCCCGATACCTGAACCATCTGGAACGCGAGCCGTCATTGGTGATCACGTCCCAATGGCTGGCGGGCGAAACCATGTCCGACGCTTCGGCTCAAGCCAGCGTGAAGCGGGCGCTGGAACAGGCCAGCGGGCCACTCAAGCGCTACCGCTGCGCGGCCTGCGGCTTCGAGGCGCGCCAGCATTTCTGGCAGTGTCCCGGTTGCCAGGCCTGGGACAGCTACCCGGCTCGGCGAGTCGAAGAGCTGTAACGCCGCTCAGACCTGTCCATAGCCGCCGCCACCCGGCGTGTGGATCTCGAAGATGTCGCCGGGTTTCATCTCGGCCTGGCCGATGTGGTCCAACGCTTCGACCGAGCCGTCTGAACGCACCACGCGGTTGATGCCCACCTGCCCGGCCTGCCCACCCGCCATGCCGAAGGCGCCATGCACGCGGCCGTTGGACAGGATGCTGGCGGTCATGTCTTCCAGAAAGCGCACGCGGCGCACGCCGCCGTGGCCACCCATCCAGTGGCCGGCACCGCCCGAGCCTTCGCGGATCTCGTAACTCTCCAGCCGCACCGGAAAACGGAACTCCAGCACCTCGGGGTCGGTCAGTCGCGAGTTGGTCATGTGGGTCTGCACCACGCTCGTGCCGTCGAAGCCATCGCCCGCCCCGCTGCCACCCGAGATTGTTTCGTAGTACTGGTGCTTCGCGTTGCCGAAGGTGAAGTTGTTCATGGTGCACTGGCTTGCCGCCATCACGCCGAGCGCGCCGTACAGCGCGTTGGTGATGCAGCTGGAGGTCTCCACGTTGCCCGCCACCACCGAGGCCGGTGGGTTGGGGTTGAGCATGGAGCCCGGCGGAATGATGACCTTGAGCGGCTTCAAACAACCCGCGTTGAGCGGGATGTCGTCGTCCACCAGCGTTCGGAACACGTACAGCACGGCCGCCATGCACACCGCGGTGGGCGCGTTGAAGTTGTTGGGTTGCTGGGCCGAGGTGCCCGTGAAGTCGATCTCGGCGCTGCGTTGCACCGCATTCACCCGCACCGCCACCTGGATCTGCGCGCCGTTGTCCAGCGGCAGCGTGAAGGCTCCGTCCTTCAGGCGCGTGATCACGCGGCGCACCGACTCCTCGGCGTTGTCCTGCACGTGGCGCATGTAAGCCTGCACCACGTCCAGGCCAAACTGCTCGACCATCTTGCGCAGCTCCTGCACGCCCTTCTCGTTCGCGGCAATCTGCGCCTTGAGATCGGCCATGTTCTGCTGTGGGTTGCGGCTGGGGAATTCACCACTCTGCAGCAGCGCCACCATCTCGACCTCGCGCAGCACGCCGCGGTCCACCAGTTTCACGTTGTTGATCTGCACGCCCTCCTCTTCGATGCGCGTGGAAAACGGCGGCATGGAGCCCGGCGTGGTGCCGCCGATGTCGGCGTGGTGACCACGTGACCCCACATAAAACGTCGGCTCGCCGCTCAGGTACACCGGCGTGATCACGGTCACGTCGGGCAGGTGCGTGCCGCCGTGGTACGGGTCGTTGAGCGCGTACACGTCGCCCGGCTGCATCTTTCCTGCGTTCTCGCGGATCACGGTCTTGATGCTCTCGCCCATGGAGCCCAGGTGCACCGGCATGTGCGGTGCGTTGGCGATCAGGTTGCCTTGCGCATCGAACAGCGCGCAGGAAAAGTCGAGCCGCTCCTTGATGTTGACCGAGTAGGCCGTGTTCTGCAGCTGCAGACCCATCTGTTCGGCGATGTTCATGAACAGGTTGTTGAACACTTCCAGCAGCACCGGATCGACCGTGGTGCCCACAGCGTAGGTCACGCTGCGCGGAATGCGTCGGTCGAGCACCAGATGGTCGAGTGCGGTGAGCACAGCTTCCCAGCCCGGCTCGACCACGGTGGTGGCGTTCTTCTCGGCAATGATGGCCGGGCCAGGGATCACGTCACCCGGGCGCAGGTCTTCGCGCACCACCAGCGCGGCCTCCAGCCACTGACCCCCCGAGTACATGCGCACGGTTTCGCGCCGGGGCACCTCGCGCGCTTCGTGTGTGTCGAAGCGCGGTTCCTTGGGTGCCACGCCCGGCACCACCGCTTCCACAGAAACGGCCTCCACCACCAGGCGCTTGCCCTGCATGAGGAACGCAAAGCGCTGTCGGTACGCAGCTTCAAAGCCGGCCTGAATCGCGTCCAGCGTGCCGTGCGGCACCACCAGGGCCGCGTCGCTTCCCTCGTAGCGCACATGCACCCGCTGGTGCACCGTGACCGCGCCCACGTTGACCTGCTGGCGTCCCAGCTCGGCCTGCGCGGCCTCGCCCAGCGCCTGCAACTTCTCGGCAATCGACGGCAGCGCCTCCTGCGACAAGGGCAGCTCCACCGCCTGCTCGCGAATCGCATTCTGGTCGGCCAGGCCCATGCCGTAGGCACTGAGCACACCCGCCAGCGGGTGCACGAACACGCGCGTCATGCCCAGCGCATCGGCCACCAGGCAGGCGTGTTGACCACCCGCGCCACCGAAGCACTGCAAGGTGTAGCGCGTCACGTCGTAGCCCCGCGCCACCGAGATCTTCTTGATCGCGTTGGCCATCTGCTGTACGGCGATGTTGATGAAACCCTCGGCCACGTCGGCGGCCTCGCGCCCGGTCTGCGTGGCCAGCGCGTTGAACTTCGCCTGCACGGCTTCAGCGCTCAGCGCTTCATCGGCCTTGGGGCCAAACACCTTGGGAAAGTGGCGCGGCTGGATCTTGCCGAGCATCACGTTGGCATCGGTCACGGCCAGCGGCCCGCCCCGGCGGTAGCTGGCCGGCCCGGGGTTCGCACCGGCGCTCTCGGGGCCCACGCGAAAGCGCGCGCCGTCGAAGGACAGCAGCGACCCGCCCCCCGCGGCCACCGTGTGGATGCTCATCATGGGCGCGCGCATGCGCACACCCGCCACCTGGGTTTCAAACTCGCGCTCGAACTGACCGGCGTAGTGCGACACGTCGGTGGAGGTGCCGCCCATGTCGAAGCCGATCACCTTGTCATGACCCGCCAGGCCGGCCGTGCGCGCCATGCCCACGATGCCACCGGCGGGGCCGGACAGGATGGCGTCCTTGCCCTGGAATGCGTGGGCATCGGTGAGACCACCCGAGGACTGCATGAAGAACAGCTTGACGCCCGGCATGTCGCCTGCCACCTGCTCCACGTAGCGGCGCAAGATGGGCGAGAGGTAAGCGTCGACCACGGTGGTGTCGCCCCGGCTCACGAACTTCATCATCGGGCTGGTCTCGTGCGAGGTGCTCACCTGCGTGAAACCCAGCTCGCGCGCGATGCGTGCCGCCGCCTGCTCGTACGCGGTGAAGCGGTAACCGTGCATGAACACAATGGCCACGCTGCGCAGGCCGCGAGCGTGCGCCGCCTGCAGATCGGCACGCAGAGCGGCCTCGTTCAGCGCCTGCAACACATCGCCCTGGGCACCGAGCCGCTCCTGCGCCTCGATCACCTCGCTGTAGAGCAATTCGGGCAACACGATGCGCCGATCAAACAGGCGCGGGCGGTTCTGGTAGGCGATGCGCAAGGCGTCGCGGAAACCGCGCGTGGTCACCAGCAGCGTGGGCTCGCCCTTGCGCTCCAGCAGCGCATTGGTGGCCACGGTGGTGCCCATCTTCACGCACTCCACCTGCTGCGGGGTGACCGGCTCACCCGGCTTCAGGCCCAGCAGGTGGCGGATGCCGGCCACCGCCGCGTCGCGGTACTGCTCGGGATTTTCGGACAGCAGCTTGTGCGTGATGAGCGTGCCGTCGGGACGCTTCGCCACGATGTCGGTGAAGGTGCCGCCGCGGTCGATCCAGAACTGCCAGCGGGGGTCGATGTGGGTGGTCGTCGTCATGGTGTTCACAAAGATGCGGCAGAGCGGGCTGCCTGGTCGTAGATGCCGGAGAGCACGCGCAGCAGGCGCGCTAGCTCTCCGATGTCGTGGTTGAGTGCGTCGTCGGCCTTGAGCGCATTGATCAGGCAGCTGTCGCGGATCTCGCGGTAGCGCGTCACATACGCCTTGCCAGCTTCGGTGGGACCGTAGGTGACTTCCTTGCCGTTCTTGCTGGAGATCACCACACCCAGGCCTTGCAACTTCTTCAAGGCGTAGTTGATGAGGTGGGTGTCTTCCACGTTCATGATGAAGGCGATGTCGGCCAGGCGCTTGTCGCGCGCACGGTGCGTCACGTGGTGCAGCACCAGCACGTCCAGCGCCGTGAGGTCCTTCAGACCGGCCGCACTCATGCAGTGCACCACCCAGCGGTGAAACGCGTTGCCCGAGACGATGAGACCGAATTCGAACTCGCTCATCTCCGCGCTGTGGGGCGACACCAGGTGCGCCGACGACACGATGGGCTGCGATGGTGCAGTGGCTGGCTTGGTGCTTGCTTTGGTACGGGCCATGGTTGGGATGCCTTGATGAGGTGCGGCGCAGTTTATGTTTTTTGCTGACGATTTGCCAATAATTTGTTGACATATAGGGAAAACACCGATCACACTTCGTCCGCTCGCCGATAGAGTCCATCCGCCGCCCTGTCCTTCAGTTCCCTTCAATCCAACGGAGCCTTCAACATGAAACGTCGCCTGTTCAGCGTCACCCTGGCCGCCTCTGCACTGGCCCTGAGCCTGCCCGCCACCGCCCAGACCAAATGGGATCTGCCGGCCGCCTACCCGGCCACCAACTTCCACTCCGTCAACCTCGCCACCTTCGCGGCCGACGTGGACAAAGCCACCGGCGGCAAGTTGCAGATCACCGTGCACCCCGGCGCATCGTTGTTCAAGGCGCCCGAGATCAAGCGCGCCGTGCAAGGCGGGCAAGCCCAGATCGGCGAGATCCTGCTGGCCGCCTACCAGAACGAATGGCAGATGTTCGGCGCCGACGGCCTGCCGTTCCTGGCCACCAGCTACGCCGACTCGATGAAGCTGTACCAGGCGCAAAAGCCCATTCTGGAAAAGAAGCTGGCCGAACAAGGCATGACCTTGCTCTACACCGTGGCCTGGCCACCGCAGGGCATCTACAGCAAGAAGCCCGTGACCAGCGCGGCCGACCTCAAGGGCAGCAAGTGGCGCGCGTACAGCCCGGCCACCTCACGCATCGCCGAACTGGTGGGCGCCCAGCCCGTCACCGTGCAGGCCGCCGAGCTGTCGCAAGCGCTGGCCACCGGTGCCGTCGAGGCCAACATGACCTCAGGCGCGACCGGCGTGGACAGCAAGCTGTATGAGCACCTGAAGTACTACTACGACGTGCAGGCCTGGCTGCCCAAGAACGCGATCATCGTGAACAAGCGCGCCTTCGATGCGCTGGACAAGCCCACGCAGGACGCGCTGCGCAAAGCCGGTGCCGACGCCGAAGCGCGCGGCTGGGCCGCTTCGCAAAAGGTCAACACCGACACGCTGGCCATCCTCAAGACCAACGGCATGGCGGTGGAGCCACCCTCGGCCGCGCTCAAGGCCGACATGCAGAAAGTGGGCGAGACCATGCTCAAGGAATGGCTGGACAAAGCCGGTCCTGACGGCCAGGCCATGCTCGACGCGTATAAAAAGTAACACCCCCGCCGCGCTCCGCGCGACCCCCTCCAGGGGGCGGCACCTGCGGCCTGGCAGAGCCAGTTCCGCGGTGCCCGCTGGGTTGGGCCCGGGCATGCGCAACGGGTCGTTCATCTGAAGTCATTCCCCCATGCGCAAATTCCTCGATTCCCTCTACCTCGGCGCGGCCTGGCTGGCCGCGCTGTTCATGATCGGCGTGCTGGTCATGGTGTTGCTCTCCATGCTGGGGCGCATGCTCCAGTTCTACGTGCCCGGCACCGACGCCTACGCCGGCTACGCGATGGCCGGCGCGGGCTTTCTGGCGCTGGCGCACACGCTCAAGAGCGGCGAACACATCCGCGTGACGCTGATCATCGGCAAGCTCACGGGCGGCGCCCGGCGCGGGCTGGAGCTGTGGTCGCTCTCGGTGGCGGTGTTGCTGGCCGGCCTGCTCGCGTTTTACGCCTGGCGCCTGTCGTGGCAATCGCATCAGTTCCACGACATCTCCACCTCGGCCGACGCCACGCCGTTGTGGATTCCGCAGATCCTCATGGCCGTGGGCACCACGGTAATGCTGATCGCCTTCATTGACGAGTGGGTGCTGGAATTCCAGCGCAAACGCTCACACGACAGCGTGGAGACCCGCCATGAATGAACTGCTCGTCACCTCGCTGCTGATCGTGGCGCTGTTTGCCCTGCTGGGCAGCGGCGTGTGGATCGGCCTCACGCTAGCGGGCGTGGCCTGGATCGGCATGGAGATGTTTTCGTCGCGCCCTGCGGGCGATGCCATGGCCATCACCATCTGGGGCTCGGCCAGCAGCTGGACGCTGACCGCCTTGCCGCTGTTCGTGTGGATGGGCGAGATCCTGTTCCGCACCAAGTTGTCGGAAAGCATGTTCCGGGGTCTCGCACCCTGGGTCAACGCATTGCCGGGCCGGCTGCTGCACACCAACATCCTGGGCAGCACCATCTTTGCGGCGGTCTCGGGCTCGTCGGCCGCCACCTGCGCCACCATCGGCAAGATGAGCATCCCCGAGCTCACCAAGCGGGGCTATCCGCCGGAGAAGATCGTCGGCTCGCTCGGTGGCGCCAGCACGCTGGGCCTGCTGATTCCGCCCTCGATCATCATGATCGTCTACGGCGTGGCGGCCGAGGTGTCGATCGCAAAGCTGTTCGTGGCAGGTGTCTTGCCCGGCCTCATGCTGGCGGGCCTGTTCAGCGGCCACCTGATGATCTGGGCCCTGCTCAACCCGAAACAGGTGCCCAAGAGCGACGTGAACATGACGCTGGCGCAGAAGCTGAGCGAGTCGCGCCACCTGATCCCCGTGATCCTGCTCATCGGCGGTGTCATCGGCACCATCTACACCGGCATCGCCACCGCCACCGAAGCGGCGGCCGTGGGCGTGGTGGGCGCACTCATCCTCTCGGGCGCGCAGGGCTCGCTCACCCGGGCCACGTTCGCCAGTTCGCTGCTGGGTGCCACGCGCCTGTATTGCATGATCGCGCTGATCCTCGCGGGTGCGGCCTTCCTCACGCTGGCCATGGGCTACATCGGACTGCCACGGCACCTGGCCGAGTTCGTCACCAGCCTGGGGCTCTCACCCGGGGTGCTGCTGCTGGCACTGGCGCTGTTCTACATCGTGCTGGGCTGTTTTCTGGACGGCATCTCCATGATCGTGCTGACCATGGGCGTGATCCTGCCCACGGTCACCGCCGCCGGCATCGACCTGATCTGGTTCGGCATCTTCGTGGTGATCGTGGTCGAGATGGCACAGATCACGCCGCCCGTGGGTTTCAACCTGTTTGTGCTGCAAGGCATGACCAAACGCGAGATCACCTGGATCGCCAAGGTCTGCATGCCCTACTTCTTCCTGATGGTGCTGGCCATCATGCTGTTGTGGTGGTTTCCGCAAATCGTGACCTGGCTGCCCTCCCGGATGTGACGCCGCCATCCCCTAAGATGCAAGGCCCGCCACGAACACCGTGGCGGGCCTTTTCTTTTCTGCAGATCAACAAGGATTTCCGTGTTCAAGAATGTGACGATCTACCGCATCGCGCCCGGCTGGAGCGCGACGGTGGCAGACATGGAGGCCGCGCTCGACGCGGCCCGCTTCAAGCCCTGCGGCGCCACGCAGGACAAATCGGTCGGTTGGGTGGAACCGCGCGGCGAGGCCCATGGCCCGCTGGTGGAGTCGGTGGCAGGGCAGCGCATCCTCAAGCTCCAGATCGAGACCAAGGGTGTGCCCGGCTCGGTGGTGAAAAAGAAGGCGCAGGAAGAAGCCGACCACATCGAGGCCACCACCGGCCGCAAGCCCGGCAAGAAGGAAACAAAAGCCCTGCGCGAAGACGCGCTGCTGTCTCTGCTGCCCCAGGCGTTTGCGCGGCAGATGAACGTGTGGGTGTGGATCGATCTGGAGAACGGCTGGCTGGTGACCGACGCCAGCAGCCAGGGCAAACTCGACGAGGTGGTAACGGCCCTGGTGCGCGCCTTTGACGGCCTCGTCATCACCCTGCTGCAGACCGCCGTGACGCCACAGACCGCCATGACGCAATGGTTGTCTGCCACCACGCCGGACGAATGGCCGGGCGGCTTCGCGGTGGAACGCGAATGCGAGCTGAAATCGGGCGACGAGGAAAAGTCGTCGGTGAAATTCACCCGCCACAACCTCGCCACCGACGAGGTGCGCCAGCACATCACCGAGGGCAAACTGCCCACGCGCCTGGCGCTGAGCTGGGAAGGCCGCATCGGCTTCCTGCTCACGGAATCGCTGCAGCTGAAAAAGATCAACTTCCTCGAAGGCGTGTTCGACGGCCGGCCCGACGAAGGTGAGAACGGTTTTGACGCCGACGTGGCCCTGTCCACCGGCGAGCTGCAGAAGCTGCTGCCCGAACTGGTGGAAGCGTTGGGTGGCGAGATGGCCTTTGGTGCCGCGCCCGCCGGTGACGCTGCGGCTGCGCCCCAACCCGCCGGCGTGACCGCCGACAGCGGCGACGAAGGCCCGCCCTTCTGAATCCCTGAGCGATGAACACCCTGCCCAGCGTCATCGCCATCTGCCTGGGCGCCTGCGTGGGCGCGCTGGCCCGCTGGCGGCTGGGCCTTTGGCTCAGCGCCCCCGGCGCATTGCTGCCCTGGGGAACGCTGGCGGCCAACTGGATCGGTGCCTACGCCATCGGCCTGGCTTTCGCGTTCTTCCACGCACTGCCGCAACTGGACCCGGTCTGGCGACTGGCCATCGTCACCGGGCTGCTGGGCGCGCTCACCACCTTCTCCACGTTTTCCATCGAAGTGATCACGCTGCTGCAACAAGGCCGCGTGCTGATGGCCGGCGGTGTGGCGGGGCTGCACCTGTTCGGCTCGCTGCTGCTGACCTGGCTCGGCCTGCGCACAGCCGCTCTCTGGTGGTCGCCCGCCTAGGGCCGGTACAAGGCCAGCACCGAGCCCGCCTGCTGCGCCATGCGTTCGAGCAGTGCGGGAGGCGCCAACACCTCGATTTCATCGCCTAAGGCGAGCAACTGCCGAGCGCCCTGCTCGATGGACTCCACGCGGATCGTGATTTCATCACCGGCCTGATCGGAGAAGGGGATTCGTGCATTGGCCAGCCATGTCATGCAACGCGCCGACGCGCGCACGCGCACGGCCAGGGATCGCAGCTCCGATTCGAAACGCGCGGCCGAAGCCAGCCAGACGCGGGCGAGATCAAAGTCCCTGGGGCGCCTGAAGCTGGCCCCCACGGTCAATCCGAGCACGCTGGCCAACCGGTAGGTGCGCACACCGTCCCCCCGGGTTGGGGTGTCCACCGCGCTTGCCACCAGGTACCAGGCGCCCGCCTTGAGCACCAGTCCCAAAGGCTCCAGCGTGCGCTGCGTCTTGCCACGCCAGCTCTCGTAACGCACCTCGATGCGCCGCGCGCGCCAGACCGCATCGGCCGCCTCGCGCAGGAAACGCGGCGCGTCCTGCGTGCGGTACCAGTCCACCGGGTCGATGTGCAGACGCTGGCCCACACGCTCGGCCTGTTCGCGCCACTCGCCGGGCAGGCTGGCCACCATTTTCAGGCGGGCCGACGCGGCAGCAGCACCCAGGCCCAGCTCGGTGGCCGCCCCGGGCAGGCCGGCGAGCAACAGCGCGTTGGCCTCGGGTTCGGTCATGCCGGTCAGTTGCGTGCTCCAGCCTTCGCGCAACTGAAAACCACCCTGGCGACCGCGCTCGCCCCAGATCGGCACGCCGGCCGCCGAGAGCTGGTCGATGTCGCGCAGCACCGTGCGTTCAGACACCTCCAGGTTCTGCGCCAAGGCACCCGCCGTCAAACGGCCGCGCGCCTGCAGCAGCATCAGGATGGAGAGCAGGCGGCTGGCTTTCATGCATCCAATTTAAACATGACAAGAGGTGTCAGGTAATGCGACGGATCATCGGCTCACCCTTTCAAGGAGCCTTGCACCATGACCTTCACACCCATCGAATCGCCGCTGGTTGAACTGCGCCGCTACAGGCTGCACCCCGGCCAGCGCGACACCTTGATCGATCTCTTCGATCGCGAATTCGTCGAACCCCAGGAGGCACTGGGCATGCGCGTGATCGGCCAGTTCCGCGAGCTGGACGACCCGGATCGTTTCGTCTGGCTGCGCGGTTTTGCGGACATGCCCGCACGGCGCGCCGCGCTGGAAGCGTTCTACGGCGGTCCCGTCTGGCTCGATCACCGCAACGCGGCCAACGCCACCATGGTCGACTGGCGCGATGTGTTCCTGCTGCGCCCGGCCTGGCCCGGAGCGGGCATCGACAACTGGCCCGGCGAACGCGCAACGCCGGGGGCCACCGGCATCTCGCCCGGCCTGCTGGATGCCACTGTGTTCCCCCTGCGCCAGCCCGCCAGCGACGAGCTCCTGGCCGTGTGCCGGGACGTGCTCTCGCCCGTGCTGCGACAGGGTGGTGCGCGCCGCATGGCCTGGTACGTCAACGAGACGCGGCCCAACGACTTTGCGCAACTGCCGGTGCGCGAAAGCGAGCCGGTGCTGGTGGGCCTGGCACTGTTCGACGACCTCGCCAGCTTCGAGGCCTTTGCCCGCAGCGGTGCCTGGACGCGCGACGCACAACCGGCGCTGACACCCTGGCTGGCGGGCTCCGCTGAAAGCCACCGCCTCGTTCCCACCGCACGCTCGGCCCTGCACGCATGAAGGATCACCATGACCCACTCCAGCCAACACGACTTCGACTTCCTGCACGGCAGCTGGCAGGTGACCCACCGTCGCCTGCGCGAGCGCCTGTGCGGCAGTGACGACTGGCAGACCTTTGACGGCACCTGCCATGCATCCCCCGTGCTGGGCGGCCAGGGCAACGTCGACGACAACCTGTTGCACCTGCCCGGCGGCAGCTACCGCGCCGCCACCTTGCGCGCGCACGATCCCCAAACCGGCCGCTGGTCCATTTGGTGGCTCGACGGCCGCCACCCGCACCGGCTCGACGTGCCCGTGGTCGGCTCGTTCGACCAGGGCATCGGCACCTTCTTCGCCGACGATGTGCTGGACGGGCGCGCCATCCGCGTGCGCTTCCGCTGGGCCGACACCGACACCGGGTCACCGCTGTGGGAGCAGGCGTTCTCAAGCGACGCAGGCGCCACCTGGGAACCCAACTGGACCATGCATTTCCATCGCCAGAGCGTGGGAGAGAAGCCTTGGTTGGGTGGCGAACAGACGCAGGCCCATCCCCCGTCCACAGTGGATGGCCTCATCCCACCCGACGGCACCGCACCATGACCGACATCCGCAAAGGACAGGCCCCCGCCACGCTGGAGCGCGCGTCGTTCGCCGAGCGCTTTCGCGCCCTCTTCCTCGACCCGGCGTTCCGCGCCGAAGACAGCGGCATCGCGCGTCTGGAGACGATCGCCTGGGACGCCTACCAAGAAGGCCGCAAGGCGCCTTTCACAGAAAAGGCGGGAGCGGGCTACGCCGATCCGGCGTACGACCTGTCCGTCGAATGGGTGGCCACCAAAGCCCGCATCGACGCCGCGCAGGCGCGCTGGGCGCTGGCCGACACACCCACCCGCGCGCTGCTGGTCTGCGGCTCGGCGCGCAACGACGGCACCTGCCCCGGCGAGATTTCCAAGAGCTTTCGACTCACGCAGATCGCACGCGAAGCCTTGGAAGCCACCGGCGTGGAATGCGATGTGCTCGACCTGAGCCTGCTCACCTCCGAATACCGCCTGCACATCCATCCCTGCAAGGGCTGCGTGTCCACCGCCATGCCGCTGTGCCACTGGCCCTGCAGCTGCTACCCCAACCATGCGCTGGGCCAGACGCACGACTGGATGGCAGAGATCTACGAACGCTGGACCGCCGCGCACGCGGTGCTCATCGTCACGCCGGTGTACTGGTATCAGAGCCCGAGCCCGCTCAAGCTGATGATCGACCGCCTGGTGTGTGCCGACGGCGGCAACCCGGACCCGACTTCCACCGGCGGCAAGAAGGCCGAACTGGCCAAGACGCTGGAGATGGCGGGTTGGGACTACCCCAAGCACCTGGCAGGCCGGGCCTACGGCGTGGTGGTGCATGGCGACGTGGCGGGCATCGAGGGTTCACGCCGTTCGCTGTGCGACTGGCTCGATTGGATGGGTTTTGTCGATGCCGGCGCGGTGGCCCGGCTGGACCGTTACATCGGCTACTACGAACCCTACGCCACCAGCCACGAAGCGCTGGACCGCGACCTCGACGTTCAGGAGGAAACGCGCCAGGCGGCCCAGGCACTGGCTGCGGTGACGGCCGATTTGCGCGCCGGCCGGCTGCAGGCCTTGCAGCCTGAACGCGCCAGACCCAGGCCCAAGTGAGCCCACGCGGAAGTCCCGCGCCTCAACCCCCGCCGCGCTGCATGTAGAGGTCGAAGCGCTTCATGAAGGTGTAGCGCTGAGCAGCGTCCAGCCCACTGAATTCAAAGTTGACCCGCAGCACCGGCATGCGCATGAGGGCGATCACACGCTGTGGCCGCTGCTCCCAACGCAAGGCGAGCCGACCGGGTGGTATTTCAACCATGGCTTGCGTGCCATCGCGGCGCCACACGCAGGTACCCACCGCCGCCGGCAACCAGCCCAGCCACTCCGTTTCGGTGCAGCCCATGTCGCGCTCGAAGCGCTCGTCGTAGCTCGACTGCACGGGACTCAGCCTCCCGCAATCGGCGGCCAGATGGCCAGCACGTCGCCTTCGACCAGCGTGGCCCTCATGCGCTCTTCGGGCTGGACGTACTTGCCGTTGACCAGCACCAGATGCACCAGCTTGGGCGGCAGGCCGAAGGGTTCGATGATCTGGCTGATGGGCGTGGCCGGATCGATGTCCAGCGACACCTGGTTGCTGCGCCGGGCTTCGGGGGGCAGGTAGTCGGTGAGCGTGGCAAACAGTTTGAAGGTGATGTTCATGAGCACGTTTTTACTTCAGCGGCGGCGTTCATCGCCGGCGCCCGCCCATTGACCTTGACCCTGTGCACTCGCCAGGTAGGCATCCATCAACTTCGTCGGGTCGTGCATCAGGCGGTCCTTCCACTCGCCCAGCTTCACCTGGCCTTCGACCAGACCGCGCATCACGCCCACGTGTTCGGTCCACCCCACCGAGTTGCAGCCCACCATCACGTCGTCCTTGAATTGCAGACTCAGGTGGCGGCCACTGACCTTGTCGGTGAGTTCGGCGTGTTCGCCACCGGGCACACCTTCCCAGTTGCCGAAGCTGGTGGAAATCAGCCCCAGCGTGTCGAGCACGTTGATCTGCGTCACGCCCTTGAGGTCGGCCTTCTGCCCCACCATGTTGAGCGCGGCCACGCGCGCCTGCTCGGCCGCGTTGGGCTGGATCGCGCTCACGATGGTCTTGCCGCTGACCTTGTCGAAGGCCTCTGCACAGTCACCGGCGGCATAGACGCCGGGCACATTGGTCTGCAGGTGTTCATCGGTGAGCACACCCTGCAGGCAGGTGATGCCGGAGTCCTTCAGGAAGCCGATGGCCGGACGCACGCCGGTGGCACTGATCACCAGATCGGCCTCCACCGTCTGTCCGCCCGAGAGCTTCACACGCAGGCCCGTGGCGGGCT
This sequence comes from Hydrogenophaga sp. RAC07, assembly GCF_001713375.1. Lineage (NCBI taxonomy): Bacteria > Pseudomonadati > Pseudomonadota > Betaproteobacteria > Burkholderiales > Comamonadaceae > Hydrogenophaga > Hydrogenophaga sp. RAC07. The sequence continues at coordinate 1,170,169 of NZ_CP016449.1, read as the reverse complement.
CCGACGAGCTCAGGCCCATGGCACTGGCCAGCTTGCCGACGATGCTGCTGGACTCGTTGCTGGCGGGCTCGATCGCCTCGACCTTGGTGCCGGTGTAGACCTTCACGCCCTTTTTTTCGCACCAGTCGCGGATCATGCCGCCGGCCGTGGGCCCCATCATGCGCGGCACCATGCGGTCGCCCATTTCCACCACGCTCAGCTCCACGCCGCGCGCGGCCAGGGCTTCCATGATGATGCAGCCGATGAAGCCTGCGCCCATCTGCAGCACACGTGCACCCGGCTTGGCCAGGGCCATGATGGCGCGCGCGTCTTCCAGCGTCCAGCAAGGGTGAACGCCCGGAGAGTCCATGCCGGGAATGGGTGGACGCACCGGGTGCGAGCCGGTGGCGATCAGCAGTTTGTCAAAGCCCAGCTTCTCACCGTTGTCCAGCGTCACCGTGCGCGCGGTCGTGTCCACCGCCGTGGCGCGACCGGGCACCTGGTCGATGCGCAGGTCGGTGTAGTGGGTGAGGCTCTTGCGCAGGTAGGTGCCGGTTTCCTTCACGTTGCCGATCAGCAAGTAAGGAATGGCCATGCGCGAATACGGCGGCTCACCTTCGTCACCCACCAGGGTGATGGTGTCGGCGGGGGCATGCTTGCGGATGGTCTCGGCGGCAATGACCCCGGCGGGTCCGGCGCCCAGGATGACGTGGTGCATGTCTTGTCTCCTCGAAAAAAAGAAAGGGGGCAGCGTGGTGACTGCCCCCTGGGTTCAGGCCAAAGGCGGTTCGGGGCCGAGTCTTACAGGCTCAAGCGCGCGCGGGTCTCGGCGGTGGGGCGGCCTTCGGTGTCCCAGCCGCGTGCGGCGTAGTACTTGGGCAGCATCTCGGGCAGCTTGCTGACCATGCCTTTGGAAGCACCGGTCTTGGCCGCTTCGGTCAGCAGGCGCTTGGGCAGGCTGTCGTCTTTGGACGTGAAGCCCGCGGCGTTGTTGAATTCGCGCTCCATGTTCCAGATGCGCTCACCGATCTTCTCCAGCTCTTCGGTGGTGAACTCTTCGTTGCACGCGGCTTGCAGCTGCGGTGCCAGATCGGCCACGCCCCAGGCGAAGGTGGTGAACACGCACAGGCCCGAGGAGTCGAACGCGGCGGTGGCGTCCTGGAACGCCTTCACCAGCTCCGGCTTGCCTTCGCTCTCGACCGGATCGGTCTTGACCGGAATGCCCAGCACTTCAGACGCGATGGTGTAGCCGCGCAGGTGGCAGGCGCCGCGGTTGCTCGTGGCGTACGCCAGGCCGATGCCCTGGATCGCGCGACCGTCGTAGGCCGGGAACTCCTGGCCCTTCACGCTCATGGACAGGTCGGGGTGGCCGTATTTTTCGGTCAGGCGCTTGGAGCCCATGCCGATCTCCTTGCCGAAGCCTTCGCCGCGCGCGGTGATCTCGGCAAAGTGGGCCAAGGCTTGCGCCGAACCGAACTTGGCGTCGATGCCGAGCTGCTCGGCGGTGAGCACGCCCATTTCGTAGAGCTCCATCACCGCGCCCACGGTGGCACCGAAGCTGATGGGATCAAACCCTTCTTCGTTGCACAACAGGTTGGCGTATTGCAGTGCTTCCAGATCGTTCACGCCGTTGGCAGCACCCAGCGCCCAGGCCGCTTCGTACTCCAGGCCGCCGTTGGCGCCCCAGTACTGCGGCTTGTTCTTCACGGTGAAGTGGTTCTCGTCCATCTTGCTGATGCGACCGCACGCAATGGTGCAACCGAAGCAGGCCTGGTTGGTCACCAGGTGCTTCTTGCCGTCGCTCTCGCGCGGGGTGACCATGGCTTCGGCCGAGATGTCCTTCGCGCCTTCGAACTGCACGTCGCGGTGATTGCGCGTGGGCAGTGCGCCCATCTCGTTGATCACGTTCATGAGCACCTGCGTGCCGTAGGCCGGCAGGCCCTGACCCGTCACCGCGTTCTCGGCCAGGATCTTCTTCTTCTCGAAGGTGGTCTTCATGAAGGCCTTGGGGTCGCGGATGTTGCCCACGCCCTTGGTGCCGCGCACGGCAATGGCCTTCAGGTTCTTGCTGCCCATGACGGCGCCCACGCCGGAACGGCCGGCCGCTCGGTGCAGGTCGTTCACCACCGCCGCGTACAGCACGCCGTTTTCACCGGCCTTGCCGATGCTCGACACGCGCACCAGCGGGTCCTGCAGGCTGGACTTGAGAACCTCTTCGGTCTTCCACACGCTCTGACCCCAGAGGTGGCCGGCGTCGCGCAGCTCGGCCTCGTCGTCGTTGATGTAGAGATAGACCGGCTTCGGAGACTTGCCCTCGAAGATGATCATGTCCCAGCCGGCCATCTTGAGCTCGGCGCCCCAGTAGCCGCCCGAGTTCGAACACGCAATGGCCCCGGTCAGCGGGCCCTTGGTGATCACGGTGTAACGGCCGCCGGTGGAGGCCATGGTGCCGGTCAAGGGGCCGGTGGCCCAGATGATCTTGTTCTCGGGCGACAGCGGGTCGACCTTGGGGTCAACCTCGCTCACCAGGTACTTGCTGCCCAGCCCACGCGAGCCGATGTAGGAACGTGCCCACTCGGTGTTCAGCGGTTCGGATTTAACGGTGCCCGCGGTCAGGTTGACGCGGAGGATTTTTCCAGCCCATGACATATTGATTCTCCTGTGAGGGTGGGTCGGATCAGGCGGCGGTGGACGGCTGGTTGCCCAGCTTGTCGGCCCACTGCTTCATCTTGTCCATGCCGGTCCAGTTCGCATCGATGAACGTGATGGCGGCCGTGGGGCAGGCTTCGGCGCAGGCCGGCTCGCCACCGCACAGGTCGCACTTCTGGACCTTGCCGGTTTCCTGCACGTAGTTGATGGTGCCGAACGGGCAGGCAATGGTGCAGACCTTGCAACCCACGCAGGTGGTCTCGTTCACCACCTTGGCGCCGGTCATCTTGTCCACGGTGATCGCTTCCACCGGGCAGGCGTGCAGGCACCAGGCCTCGTCGCACTGCGTGCAGGTGTAGGGCACTTTCTTGCCGGTGTGGTGGAAGTCAAAAACCTTGATGCGCGACTTCGACGTGGCGTAGGTCCCGTAGTTCTCGAACGAACAGGCCATTTCGCACTGCAGGCAGCCGGTGCATTTATCGGGGTTGATGTGAAGGACTTTTTGCATCGTTGTGTCTCCGTGTGGGTAACAGACGCATTGCACTTGAGGAGCGCCTATGCACATCTGCTCATACGATTTTTTGTGTCTGGCGGCATTTCGGGTTGAGGGTTTACCCGGGTTTGCGGGGCTCTCGGCGAAAAAGTCTCAGATTGAGACGGCCCGTTGCACGTTGCGCCCGGTACGCTTCGTGGCATGCTGCTTCCGCCCTTGCGCAAGCGTTCTCGCCAAGACCTCCCGATCCCCCCACAGCAACCCAAGCCCGCCATGGAAAACCTCGACGTCACCGTCCTGCGCACGCTGCACGGCTGGCGCTCCCAGGGGCAACGCGCCCTGCTCGCCACCGTGGTGCGCACCTGGGGTTCGTCGCCGCGCCCAGTGGGCTCGATCATGGCCTTGTGCGAGAGCGGCGCGGTGGTCGGTTCGGTCTCCGGCGGGTGCATCGAAGACGACCTGATCTACCGCTACAGCCGCGCCCACCAGACCGGGGCCAGCGCGGGTGTGGCCGGCATCACGCACGACATCCCCGACAGCACACCACAGCGCGTGCAGTACGGCGTGAGCGCGGACGACGCACACCGCTTCGGCCTGCCCTGCGGCGGCACGCTGGAACTGGTGCTCGAATTCAACCCCGACACGGCCTCGCTGCTCGCGCTGGTGCAGACCCTGGCTGATGGCCAGATGGTGCAGCGCCGTACCGAGCTGGCGAGCGGCCGCGTGGAGCTGCGCGCGGTCACCGCACCGTCGCCGCTGATCGACGACGATGCGGTGCTGGCCAACACCTTCGGCCCCGAGTACCGCATGCTGCTGATCGGCGCCGGCCAGCTCACCGAGTACCTCGCCACCATGGCGCTGTTCAGCGGCTTCGCGGTCACCGTGTGCGACCCGCGCGAGGAGTACCGCACGGCCTGGGCGGTGCCCGGCGTGGCCTTGCTCACCGACATGCCCGACGACGTGGTTCGCGACTTCAAGGTGGATCGCCGCAGCTGCGTGATCGCGCTCACGCACGACCCCAAGCTCGACGACCTCGCCCTGCTCGAAGCGCTGGACACCGAGGCCTTTTACGTGGGCGCCATCGGTTCAAGGCGCAACAACGAAGCGCGCCACGCCCGATTGATTGAACACTTCGAGCAGACCGCCGAAAGCCTGGCGCGACTGCGTGGCCCGATCGGGATCTACATCGGCAGCAAGACGCCGCCCGAGATCGCGGTGAGCATCATGGCCGAGGTGCTGGCCGTGAAAAACGGCGTGCCGCTGCCGCGCGACATGGACGTGACACACGCCAAAAACGCATTGACCGATGGCACCGCCGAGCCCTCCGGCCCGGCCTGCTTCTCACCCACCAGCTCGCGTTGAACACCGCAACGCCACAGCCCCTTCGCACCGGCGTGCTCATCCTGGCCGCGGGTGCCGGGCGGCGCATGGGCGGGCGGGCCAAGTGTCTGCTGGAGGTGCAAGGCCAGAGCCTGCTGGAGCGGCTGGTGCGCGCGGTGCGCGGCGTCGGGCTTCCCACGCCGGTGCTGGTGCTCGGCCACCACGCCGCCGAGATCCAGGCGCACCTGGCGCAATGGCCTGCGCACCTCGCACCACGCCAGGTGATCAACCCCATGCCCGAGGACGACCCGGCCCCGTCGCTGCACATCGGCTTGCGCGCGCTGGGCAACGACGTTCATGCCGTGATGGTGCTGCTGGCCGACCAGCCCCTGATCAACGCGGCCGACATCGGCGCGGTGCTGCATGCGTTTCAGCGCCGCCCCAGCGATTGCCAGCTGGTGGTGCCCATGGTGAACGGTGTGCCCGGCCATCCGGTGGTGTTCGACGTCGCGGTGCGCGCCGATCTGCTCGGCGCTCCCGGCACCAGCCTGCGGCAGTGGCGCGCGGCGCACCCGCAGGCCACCTTGCCGTGGGTGGTGGACAACCCACACCACACGCGCGACCTCGACACGCCCGATGACGTGCACACCCTGGCCCGCGACACCGGCTGGGTCTGCCGCTGGCCCGAGCCTGCGACGGGGGTTAACACCGATCCCGCGAACACCTGACGACCACACCAGGGCGTTCAAACGCTGCTTTAATTCTGTTGTGACTTCCCACCCGCAGTCTCCCCCCGCCCACCCGCACCGCCTGGCCCTGATCGAACAGGCGCGCAAGTCGGTGCTGGACACGCGCGACCCGAACGCGCCGGCGGCGCTCTCACCGTGGATCGACCGCTCCTGGCGGCGCTGCCTCGGCATGGGCTTCAACCCGCACCAGCCGATCACCTTCGACGCCGTGACCCACAGCGCGGTGCGCAACGCCATCGACGCGAACCAGCCGTTGCTGCGGGCTGCGGCGCCGGTGATCCAGTCGCTCACGCGGGCCATGGCCAACACGCGCTACTTCGCCATCCTCACCGACGCCAGCGGCCTGGTCATCGACGTCAACGGCCCGGTGGACCGACACAACCCGCAGGCCTCGACCATCGCACGCGTGGGCGTGGACCTCTCCGAACGCGCCGTGGGCACCACCGCCATCGGCGCCACGCTGGCCGAGCTGCAGCCGGTGTGGCTGCACCGCGGCGAGCACTTCTTCGATGCCACCAGTGTCTACAGCTGCGCCGGCGCGCCCATCTGGGGGCCCGACGGGCAGTGCGTGGGCATGCTCGACCTCACGGGCGTGAATGTGGTGGAGCAACCCGCGCTCAAGCACCTGGTCACGCAGTCGGCTCGCAGCATTGAAAACGCGCTCGCGCTGGCCCGACCGCACCGCCTGCTGCTGAGCCTGAACTGGCCCGGTCAAACGCTGGGCGGGGACAGCGACGGTCTGGTGTGTGTCGACGCCGACGGTCACATCACCGGCCTGAACCGCCCCGCGGCCGACATGCTGGGCATCGCCCCGCTGAGCCACGCGGGCCATTGCACCGACGTGTTTGCCGCGCCGCTCGAGAGCCTGTTCGATGCCGCGCGCGCGCAGCGCAATGCCGCGGAAGTGCCGCTGTGGTCGGGCCTGCGGCTCAATGTGCATGCGCGCCTCAATGCGGGCGGCGAGCGCGCACCCATGCACGGCACGGGCACAGCGGTGCCGCTGAAAGACGTGGAGACCGCCCTCATCCGCAAGGCGGTGGACGATGCACGCGGCAATGTGATGGAAGCCGCGCGCGTCCTGGGCATCAGCCGCGCCACGGTCTACCGCAAGCTCGGCGCCCAGCGCGATCGCAGCTGAATCGCCAGGCGTCCTCTCCGGCCAACCCGCAACATCGGCAGTCGTTCTGCAAGCTGCAGCACTTGCAGGTGGCGGGTGCCGCCATGGTCGCGCCGCGCAGGAGCCGCGGGCCTCAGGGCGCGGTAAGCGTCATGCCGTGCTGCTTGAAGATCGCCAGCAGTTCGCCGCTGGCGCGGATGGACTGCAAGGCTGTCTCCAGCGCCTGGCCCAGCTCCTTGTGCTCGGCCTTGATCGCCATGCCCACCGGCCAACCGTTGTCCGGCAAGCCGCTGAGCGCCAGCGAGGTGAGGCGGTACCGCCCGGGCTTGACCTCGGCACGTGAAAGCACCGACTCGGCCTGGGCGCGTGTCACGTACGCGGCTGCGGCCTTGCCATCGAGCAGGGCCTGCACGGCCAGTGTGCCGGTGTTGTGGATGCCGACCTGGTTGCGCAGCAGGCCCCCGCTGTAACCCATGAGCGCGCTGGTCGCACCGGCGCCGCGTTCGGCCGCGAGCTGAAACCCCTTGAGGTCGTCCGGGCTGGTCACATCGGCCAGGCGCGTGGTGTCGAACACCAGCACCAGCGACTGGCGCATGTAGGGCGCGAGGATGAGCACCTGGCGGTTGCGCGCCATGAGGTATTTGTCGCCCGGCACCTGCAGCATCACGTCGGCCGGGCCATAGCCCAGGTAGTGACCGCGCCAGACCATGTTGCGCAGGTCGTCGTTCATGTTCTCGCCCGCGTCGAACGGCAGCAGCGAGAGCTTGAGGTTGAGCTGTCTGGCCAACGCGGTGGCGATCGACACATCGAGCCCCTGCACGTCGTTGGCCGGGCCGTCGGAGAACGGAGCGTTGTCCTTGTAGACCGCCACCTTGAGCACGCCACTGGCGCGGATCTTCGCCAGGTCCGTCAGTTCGGTCTGCGCCTGGGCCAGCAGCGGCAGGCCGGCCAGCAGGCCAACCAGCAACTGGCGGCGATCGAGGTGGGTGTGTTGTTCTGTCATGTCTTGTCTCCTGTGGGGGCGGGCCGCCAGCGGCCTGCGGGCACATCACTTCTCGCGTCGGGTTTCCAGGTAGGTCTTGATCGACCAGATGGCTTCCTGTGTGAGCGTGGCCTCGAAGGGCGGCATGTAGACGCGGCCATCGCGCACACGGCCTCGGCGCACGGTGGCCACATAGAACTCATCCATCTCCTTGTAGCAAGCCGCCTTCTTGGCCGCGTCGGCCATGCCGGTGCAGTCGCTGTCGAACTTGCGCAGGTCGGGCGACATGCCGCCCGAGATGGCCTCCAGGCCATGGCAGCGCGCGCAGTTCTGGTTGTAGGCCGAAGTGCCGATGCGCAACGCTTCCTTGTGGGCCGGGCCAGCGCTGAACGGATTGGCGTCAAGCCACTTGGCGCCGAGCTGCGGCAAGGTGCTGGTGTCCACCGATTGGGGTGTCACGTCGCCGTGCGCCAGGACAGCGGCCACACCGCAGGTCACGGCCGCGGCCAGCAGCGCGCGTGCTGCGCGTTTCGAGAGCGAAAAGGATGGTGTTTTCATCGAAAGGTCTCCAATGGCAAAAGCTTGAATGCCCTGGAGTTCAGCAAGAAGCAGGCCCTCCACCAAACCCCGGATCAACAACGCCAACCTGTTCCAAATTGAATCAGTTGCGCATCCGTTCATCGCTTCGCGTGTCACATCCCCATGCACAACTGGTGTCTTCTGGACCACCTTTTCACCGCGCAAAGTAGTGCAAAAGCAGGCAGGTTAATTGCTATCGACACACGGGTACACCCGGTGTGGGCTGTTGCACACCGGGATTACCAGTGTTGTTCCCCGAGACACATATGAAGAGAATTGCATGAGACAACCAGACAGCGAAAACACCGGAGCCACCGGACCCGCAGCCGACGACACGCTCTGGTCGGCGGACTGCTGGGGAGTCCTTCCCCCGGACCCTGGAGACCACATGAATTCCGCCCTCTTCACGAGCCCTGCCGCGGGTCGTCGGGTTGAATCCCCGTCGGCGGGCCTGTCGACGCACGATCACCACGACCGGATCGGGCAGTCGCACCGACGCTCGCAGTCGTACGGCATCACCGTCACCGACACCCCCGATTTTTCGAGCCCGTCGCACGGTGTGCTGCCCGATGCGCTGGAAGAAAACCGCTTCCTGTTCCAGCACGCCGCCCCCGTGATGGAAACGCTCTACGACCAGATCGTCAACACCCACAGCATGGTGCTGCTCACGTCGGCCAAAGGCCTCGTCCTGCACTCGCTGGGCGACATGGATTTTCTGGAGCGGGCCTCCCAGGTGGCGCTCACACCCGGCATGGACTGGTCGGAAAGAAGCAAGGGCACCAACGCGATCGGAACCGCGCTGAGTGAAGAGGAAGCGCTCACCGTGCACGGTGGTCAGCACTACATGAACGCCAACAAGTTCCTCACCTGTTCGGCCTCGCCCATCTTCGATCCGTACGGCCAGGTGATCGGCGCACTCGACGTGACCGGGGACCACCGCAGCTACCACCAGCACACGCTGGCGCTGGTGCGCATGTCGGCGCAGATGATCGAGAACCACATGTTCGCCGACATCTTTCCCAAGGCGATCCGCATCCACTTCCACACACGCTCCGAGTTTCTGGGCACGCTGGTCGAAGGCATCGCGGTGTTCTCACCCGAGGGCCGTTTTCTCTCGGCCAACCGCAGCGCGCAGTTCCAGATCGGCCTGCCGTTTTCCGCGCTCAAGGCACACACCTTCTCCTCGTTGTTCGGCCTGCCGGTTTCGGCCCTGTTCGAAATGTTCAGCGGCGCCACACCCAACCCCAAACAGCTGTGCATGCACAACGGTGTGTCGGTGTGGTGCCGGGTCAAGCTGAAGGTTTCCAACATGTGGGCCGCCAAGCCCACCGGCACCACCAGCGAGGCGTCCGCACAGCCCACGCCCGCTGCTGCCCAGCCCGGGCCCGAGCCGCTGAAGCAGACCGGCAAGAAGATGCAGTTTTCCTCGCTGCACTACCTGGACACCGGGGACCCGCAGGTGACCTCGGTGATCCACAAGCTGCGCATGGTGAGCGGGCGCGACATTCCCATCATGATCCTGGGCGAAACCGGCACCGGCAAGGACCTGCTCGCGCAAGCCATCCACGGCGATTCCTCACGCGCGACGCAGCCCTTTGTGTCGGTCAACTGCGCGTCCATCCCCGACACACTGATCGAATCCGAGCTCTTCGGCTACGAAGAAGGCGCCTTCACCGGCGCGCGCAAGAAGGGCTCCATCGGCAAGATCCTGCAGGCCCACGGCGGCACGCTCTTCCTCGACGAGATTGGCGACATGCCCAAGCACCTGCAGGCGCGGCTGCTGCGGGTGTTGCAGGAGCGCAAGGTCAGCCCGCTGGGAGCAGGCAAGGAGGTCGAGGTCGACGTGGCGGTGGTGAGCGCCACCCACAAGAACCTCAAGGACATGATCGCGCGCGGTGATTTCCGCGAAGACCTCTACTACCGCCTCAACGGGCTGGTGGTGCGCCTGCCCGCGTTGCGCGAGCGCAGCGATTTCGAACTCGTGGTGCAAAAGATCCTGCTTGCGCTCAGCGAAGGCAGTCAGCCGGTGGGCGTGTCGGCCCAGGTGATGGACCTGTTCAAGCGCTACGCCTGGCCCGGCAACTTCCGACAGCTGCACAACCTGCTGCGCACGGCGGTGGTGATGGTCGGCCACGGCGGCGTGATCGACATGGGCCACCTGCCCGACGATTTCCTCGAAGAACTGGAGCACGACCAGGTGCTGGTGCAGCGCCCGGCCGCCTTTGCCGCCACGGCGGCGACCGCCGCGCCTGCAGAGGCCGCGCCCGCGTGCAGCCTGCCCGAACCGGCGGTGGAGGTGGCCGTCGAAGGCCAGAAGCTGCAGGACGTGGCGCTGAGCGCCATGGCGCAGATGCTGCGCCTGCACAAGGGCAATGTGTCGGCGGCGGCCAAGGCGCTGGGGGTGTCGCGCAACACCATCTACCGCAAGAAAGACCAGCTGCCGCCGGATCTGCTCAGCTGAGCTAGCGCTCCATCCACACCGCCTCCAGCTCGCGCCACGCCCGCTGCACGTTGAAGCCCTGGCGCTCACCATAGCCCGCCCAGGCGGCGTACGCGGGCATGGTGATCACACCTCCTTCACCGGCGTGGCGGCCTTCGTCCATGGCCTTGAGAACGAGCGCGCGCAGCTCGGTCAGGTAGGCGCGGGTGGCCACCATCGCAGGCGGCAACTCGCCGTCCTTCGGGCTGCTGGACACCGCATGGCCGATCACGTGGCGCGGCTGAAGCGCGGCGATGCGGTCCAACACCAGCAACCACGCGTCCACCCCGCCCTGCGCCAGCTCGGGCAGGCGCTGGTTGTAGACCAGCCCCCCGGCCCACACCACACGGCTGGCTTCGTCCCACAGCACCAGATCGCTCTCGGTGTGGCCGGGCGCAGGTGGCAACACGCGCAGCCGGTGCGGCCCGACGCGCACGACCTCGCCCGCCCGCAGCACGCGGCTGGGCCACACGATGCGTGTACCCGCCATGGCGCGCTCGCCCACGCGCTCCCCCAGGCTGGCGAGGCAGGCGGGGCAGCGCTGTTGCATGGCGCTTCGCGTGCCTTCGGTGGCCAGGATTTCCAACCCGTCCCGCTCCAGCAGATCGGCAAACGCCGAGTTCGCCAGTACGTTCTCGGCGTGGGCATGGGTGTTGACCACCTGGCGCACCTGCGCGCCGAAGCGGCAGGCCAGCGAGTCGCGCACCCGCAGGCCGTGGCGGTGGCTCGGGCCGGGGTCGATCACCAGCGCATCCGCGCCCGAGACCACGACGGAGGTGGGCACCACATGGCCCGCGTTGGCGGCTGACACGTCGGCCTGTGCATCGGGTTGCCACACCCACACGCCGGGCACCACCGCCTGCCAGGGCACGGCGTTGGCGGCGCTGCAGTCGGGCTTGTGCGCGGTCGAGGCGCAGCCCGCCAGCAGCGTGAGCAAGCCCACCCCCAACGCGCAGCACAGGCTGTTCATGCCAGCGTCCTGCGCACGCTCTGGCGCAGCGCCGGCAGCATGGCGGGCTCATGCCCCAGGTGGCCGCTGTGCGGCTCCACATGCAAGACACCACCCCCTGCCGCGCGCCCCAGCGCAGCCCAGCGACGGCTGTTGGCCGGTGGGCAGATCGCATCGAAACGTCCATGCACCCAGTCCACCGGTGTGCCATGGCGAGCGGTTTGCAGCACACCGCGGTCCAGCTGGCCTGCGCGCATGAAACCGCCGTGGCGCAGGTAGTGCGCCTGGATGCGGAATTTGGCGAAGGCCTTGCGGTCGGCGCGGGTTTTCCCGGGCTGCTTCAAACGGGCGACGGCACGCTTCTCGGCCTTGCGCAACGACGCCCATTCCCGCCGGATGGAGGCCGCCAGGCGCGGTGAGCTCAGGGCCGCGTGCAACAGGCTGCGCCGCTGGCTGCGCGCCGCCGACGCGGTTTCCAGCAAACCCCAGCCGCGCGCGGCGCGCAGCGATGCAACACCGGGTGTCCCACTTTGAATCAGTTGTGTCAGCCGCTGCAACGCCACGGGCAACACCGCGCCGGAAACAACGGGCCACAACGCCCCCCAGCCGAGCGACTGTCGCACGCGCGACGACGGCAACAGCAGCCCACCGACCTCGCGCCGGCTCAACGCAAACGCGCCGCGCAACACCAGACGCTGCACACGTTGCGGATGCGCCAGCGTGTAAGCCAAAGCCACCACCGTGCCCCACGAACCGGCCAGCAACGACCACCGCTCCAGACCCAGGTGTTCGCGCAGCGCTTCCATGTCGGCCACCAGCGCAGCCGTGTGGTTGCCCGCCGTACGCCCCTTCGGCAACGAGGCGCCACAACCGCGCTGGTCGGGTGCCACCACGCGTTGCCGCGAGAGGTCAAAGGGCCTCAGCATGCCGGGCTGGCAACTGCTGCCCGGGCCTCCATGCAACAGCAGCCAGGGTTCACCCGAAGGTGCACCGACCTCACGCCAGGCCATGCGGTGCAGGCGACCCAAAGACAGGTGTTGCGCGCGTGGCCATGCCGGGCTGGTCACCCGCGCGGATGGAACAGTTTTCGTGGCATCGATATTGCTATTCATGGGAGGCGGCTTGTGGCAATGGTGCTGGCGAGCTTGCAGACATGTTTCGTGCCAACCCATTATTGGAGACCTTCTATGCAATGGACGACCCCCGCCTTCACCGACCTTCGTTTCGGCTTTGAAATCACCATGTACATCGCCAACCGCTGATCAGCAGCGTTGGGTTCGAGGCGCACGGGTGAACAACGCGTGCGCCTTTTTCTTGGTCTTTCAGTTGTCCTGACATGAAACAGCTCCCACGCTCACTTCGTTCACTGCCCCCCGAGGGGGTGCGTCAGCGCCTTCGGGCGGCCGGGCGCCACTGACATGCGCATCCGGGTTCTCGGTTCTTCGGCTGGTGGCGGCTTCCCGCAGTGGAACTGCAACTGCGCCAATTGCGACGGCCTGCGCAACGGTCGCATCCGGGCCACTGCGCGCACGCAGTCGTCGATCGCCGTCACCGCCAACGGGCAGGACTGGCTGCTGGTCAACGCCTCGCCCGACATCCTCACCCAGATCCGCGACACGCCCGACCTGCAACCCGCCCGCGCGGTGCGCGACAGCGGCATTGCCGCGGTTCTGCTCATGGACGCGCAGATCGACCACGTGACCGGTCTCATCATGCTGCGCGAGCGCGGCTCCAGGCTGCCGCTGCTGGCCACTCCCGAGGTGCTGTCCGACATCGCCAGCGGTTTCCCCATCACCGGGATCCTTGCGCATTACTGCGGCGTGGCCACCACCGAGCTGCCGTCGGACGGTCGCACCATCACCATCGAGGGCCTGCCCGGCATCGAGGTGCAGACCGTGGCCATCGCCTCCAAGCCGCCGCCGTATTCACCCTTTCGCGGCAACCCGCGCGCCGGCGACAACCTCGGCCTGGTGATTCAGAACCCGGCCACCGGTGGGCGCGTGTTCTACGCGCCCGGCCTGGGCGCCGTGACACCCGAGCTGTTGACGCTCATGGCCAGCTGCTCGGTGCTGCTGGTGGACGGCACCTTCTGGACCGAAGACGAAATGATCACGCAGGGCCTCTCGAAAAAGAAGGCCGCGGAGATGGGCCACCTGCCGCAAAGCGGCGCGGGCGGAATGATCGAACAGCTGGACCAGTTGCCGCGCTCCATCCGCAAGATCCTCATCCACATCAACAACACGAACCCGATGCTGGTCGAGGATTCCGCCGAACACGCCGAGCTCACCCGCCACGGCATCGAGGTGGCGCGCGACGGCATGGACATCGTCTTCTGACCCGGCAAACCGCATGGACATCGCCACCACCCCCCGTCCCCTCGAAGGCTTGCCCGCCTGGACGCGCGAGCAATTCGAAGCGCAGCTGCGCGACCAGGGTCGCTCGTACCACATCCACCACCCGTTCAATGTGCGCATGAACGCCGGCGGCTGCACTCCTGACGAGCTGCGCTGCTGGGTGGCCAACCGCTTCTATTACCAGGTCTGCATTCCGCGCAAGGACGCCGCCATACTGGCCAACATGCCCGACCGCGCGCACCGCCGCCTGTGGGTGGAACGCATCCTCGATCACGATGGCTATGGCGACTTCGAAGGCTCGGCCAGCGGTGGCCTGGAGGCCTGGATTCGCCTGGGCGAAGCGGTGGGCATTGCACGCGACGACCTGTTGTCGCTGCAAGGCGTGGTGCCCGCTGTGCGCTTCGCCTGCGACGCGTATGTGAACTTCGCGGCCAAGGCCCCGTGGCAGGAGGCCGTGTGTTCTTCGCTCACCGAGATGTTTGCGCCACAGATCCACAAGGACCGCCTGGCCAGCTGGCCTCTGCACTACCCCTGGATCGACGCCGACGGACTGGGCTATTTCCGCAAGCGCATTCCGCTGGCCGGGCGCGATGTGGAGCACGGCCTGCGCGTGACGCTGGATCACTTCACCACCCGCGCGGCGCAACACCGTGCACTCGACATCCTGCAGTTCAAGCTCGACATCCTCTGGACCATGCTCGACGCCATCGAGAAAGCCTGTCAATGATCCCTTCCCGTCCCAAGCTTTCGCGCCGCTTCCGATTGCAATACGAAGAAGCACAGTCGCGCTGGGTGCTGCTGTACCCCGAGGGCATGGTGCAACTCAACGACAGTGCTGCCGAGATCCTCAAGCGCTGCGATGGCGAACGCACGGTGCCCGGGATCGTGAGCGAGCTGGAGGCCGCGTTTTCGGTCCAGGGCCTCACACCGCAGGTGGAATCGTTGCTGGAAGAAGGAGGCCGCCGTGGCTGGATCGACTGAGTTCGCACCGGTCTCCGAAGCACTCTCGCTGCTGGCCGCCAAGACGCACCCCGCCGGCCCACCGCTGTGGCTGCTGGCCGAGCTCACCTACCAGTGCCCGCTGCACTGCGTTTTTTGCTACAACCCCACGCAGCACGCGCGCATCAAGGACGAACTCACCACCGCGCAATGGGTCGACGTGATGCGCCAGGCGCGCAAGCTCGGCGCCGCGCAGCTCGGGTTCTCGGGCGGTGAACCCCTGGTGCGCGACGACCTGGAAGAACTGGTGCAGGAAGCGCACGCGCTGGGTTACTACACCAACCTCATCACCTCGGGCGTGGGCCTCACCGAGACGCGCGCGCAGCGGCTGAAAGACGCCGGGCTCGACCATGTGCAGCTGTCGTTTCAGGACAGCACGCGCGAACTCAACGACTTTCTGAGCCACACCAAGACCTTCGAACTCAAGCAGAAGGTGGCGCGTCTGATCAAGGCACACGACTGGCCGATGGTGATGAACTGCGTGCTGCACCGGCACAACCTGCCGCATGTGGGCCAGATCATCGAGATGGCGCTCGCGCTCGACGCGGAATACCTCGAACTCGCCAACACACAGTACTACGGCTGGGCCTGGGTCAACCGCGACCACCTGATGCCCACGCACGAGCAGCTGATCGAAGCCGAGGCCGTGGTCAACCGTTACCGCGAAAAAATCGGCCAGCGCTGCAAGCTGCTGTTTGTGGTGCCCGACTATTTCGAACAACGGCCCAAAGCCTGCATGAACGGCTGGGGCTCGGTGTTTCTTTCGGTCGCCCCCGACGGCGTGGCCATGCCCTGCCACAACGCACGCGACCTGCCGGGCTTGAAGCTGCCCAACGTGCGCGACATGGCGCTGGCCGACATCTGGCAAAAGAGCCAGGCCTTCAACGCCTTCCGTGGCGAAGACTGGATGAAGCCGCCCTGCCGCAGCTGCGACGAGCGCCACAACGACTTTGGCGGTTGCCACTGCCAGGCCTTCCTGATCACCGGCGACGCCACGCAGGCCGACCCGGTGTGCAGCAAGTCGCCACACCACGAGAAGGTGGTGCAACTCGTCAAACAGGCGCCCGCAATGCGCCACATCCCCATCGTGTTTCGAAGCGACGCCGAGTCGCGTGTGCTGCACCCGCAGGCTTGACCATGGCCGACGCCACACCCGCCACGCCATCGCACCACCGCATTCTCGGCGCCGCGCTGGTGAGCCACTTGCCCGGCGCGCGGCGAAGCCCGCTGGCGCTGGAGCAGGCGCCCAACGGCCTGTTCCTCCTGTGGCTGGCCTACATGGGCTTGCTGGCCTTTGGCGCCCTGCTTTTGTGGCGAGCCGGTGCCTGGCACCGGCTGGTGGCGGCCGACCCGACGGGCCTCACGGTGATCATCGTGCTGCTGTTCACCGGTTGCTCGCTGTGGGCCGGGCGGCGCGCCTGGACTCTGGGCCTGCAGCGCCAGCAGCTGGACGGGTTGCTCGCGCGTCCCGGTCTGGTGAGTCCCAACAAAGAACACTGGAGCGCCGAGTACATGCATGGCTGCGCCCAGCCCGGCGCCGACCAGAACACCTGGATGCAGATCCTGGGCGAGCGCGCGCACGGCCCGCACGAAATGGCCTGGTGGCTCAACGGCATCCAGCTCAAGCTCGGCCTGCTCGGCAAGGTGATCGGCTTCTCCATCCTCGCGCTGCAGCTCGGGCAGATGGAGAGCTTCGATGCGAGCCAGTCGGCGCAGTTGCTGAAGAACCTCACAGGGGGTCTGGGCATCGCGCTGCTGACCACCGTGACCGGGCTCACCGGCAACATCCTCCTGGGTCTGCAGCTCATGCGGCTGGACCGCTTTGCCGACGCGCTGGTGGCCGACACGCTGGCCGCCACACCGCCTGCCACACAGGCGCTTGCAGGAGCGCCGCATGGCGATCGGCCGCCCGGTCCGTGACACGGAGACCGATCCGTTCTACGACATGTTGTTCAACATGTTGATCGCCTTCGTCTTCTGCTTCGTCATCGCCCTGCTCTCGTTCAACCCCAAGTCGCGCAAGGCCGGCGACATCCCGGCCAAGGCCGAGTTCATCGTCACCATCTCCTGGCCCGACAACAACCCCAACGACATCGACGCCTGGGTCAACGAGCCCGGCGGCAAGACGCTGTGGTTTCGCGCGCGCGACGCCGGCATGCTGCACCTGGACCGCGACGACCGCGGCGCGAAGAACAACACCGTGATCGTCAACGGTCGCGAGATCAGCAGCCCGGTGCGCCAGGAGATCGTCACGCTGCGCGGCCTCGTGCCCGGCGAATACGTGGTGAACGCGCACTACTACGACACGCGCGACCAGCAGCCGGTGGACGTGTCGGTGGCGGTGGTCAAGGTCAACCCGCAGGCCGAGATCGTCTTCACCGGCACACAGCAGATTCCCCGCAAGGGCGACGAACGCACGCTGGTGCGCTTCAGCATCAACGACACCGGCGCGGTGACCGACATCAACACCCGACCGCTCACCATCGTTCAGCGAACCGGACTCTGACACCACCTCCATGATCCCCACCGTCTCTTCCCAATTGCTGCTGCTGGTGCTCGTGTACGCACTGCTCGCCTTCCTGCTCGTGTGCCTGCTGCTGGCCACACGCTGGCACTGGGGCGTGAAAGGGGCAGCGGTGCTGCTCGTCTCGGGTTTCTATGCACTGAGCCACAACACCCTGCAAGGCATCGCCGGCTGGCCGAGCGACGACGCCCTGCCCCCGCGCTTCGTGCTGCTGTCGGCGGTGTTCGACGAACCCCGCCCGGGACGCAACCACCCCGGCGCCATCTTCATCTGGGTCAACCCCATGAAGGACAACAAGCCGCTGGAGATGCCGCGCGTGCACCGCCTGCCGTACGAGAAGGACCTGGCGCGCATCCTGGGCGACGGCATCAAAAAGGCGCGCGACGGCAACACCCAGATGGGCAGCACCGAACCCGTCCGCGGCCAGGGCGGCTTCGCCTGGTTGCGCCCCACCGGCAACGACAAGCTGCAACTCAAACTGAGCGACCTGCCCCGCGCGCAGTTGCCTGAAAAATGAAGCGCCTCAGCGCCATCGGCCTGACCACCCTGCTCGCGGCCTGCCAGGGCACCCAGAGCGACAGCTGGTTCCCGCTGGTTGAAGGCAGCTCTCAGGTGTACGAGGTGAAAGTCAACAGCGAAGAAGCGCCACCCGTGGACGAATGGACATTGCGCGTGGAAGGCCCGCGCGCGCTTGAGGACCAACCCGTGATGGTGCGCCACCACTCGGCCGGCGTGGGCTACTTCCTCAAGAGCGACGAGACCGGTGTGAAGCGTGTGGCCACCCAGATGGACATCGACGACGAACCCACCCCGGACAAGGAGCCGATGTGGGTGCTGAAGGCGCCGTATGCGGTGGGCACAGAGTGGACCACCACCACCGTGCCCTACCTGATCCTGCGGCGCAACGAACACCCGCGCGAACTGCGCTACAGCCACAAGGCGCTGATGTACTGGCGCATCGAGGCGGTGGACGACAGCGTGACCACCCCCACCGGCACCCACCAGCCCTGCCTGCGCGTGGTGGGCCGCGCCAACCTCAACCTCTTCACCGATCCGGTGAACGGCTTCACCGACGTGCCCCTGACCAGCCGCGAGTGGTACTGCCGGGGCAAGGGGCTGGTGAAGTTCGAGCGCGACGAACCGGTGCCCAACGGGTTTCTGGTGGGTGGGAGCCTGCAGGCCGAATGGGTGCGGTGAATCCCGTCGGTTCACAGAACACGACGGGGCGGACCCGTCACCGCCTCACTGCTTCGGGCCCTCGCCCAGGCGTCGACCCATCGACACCGCGTAGGGTGCAGCCCGTGCAGCGAGCATGGGATCGGTGGATGGCTCCACGCCCTTGGGCAAGACCATCGGGTTGAAGTTGATGGTGACGCAGGGACCGGTGGCATCGGCGGCCACCGACTTGATGGTGAGGCGGCCCAGCGTCACCTTCTTGCGCTCTGCGGGCAGCGGGCTCACGGCGCTGTCGAGCTTGTCGCCCGGCTGTGCCAGTTGCAGGTTGAAATCAAAGGCCACACCACCCGCCGCCACGCGCTGGCGCAGCTCGGCTTGCAGAAAATCGGGTCCCTTGGCCTGGGCTTCTTCGTCGGTCAGGCTCTGCGTGCCGCCCACCGGCTCGAAGATCCATTTGCCGTACTGCTTCTTGCCGCTGGCGTCGACAAACGCGAACGCGTGCACACCCCAGTAGTTCACACCACCAAAGCTCGCCGGCACGGGCTGGCTGGCGAAGTACTTGCCTTGCAGCAGGGTGTCGGGGTTGGCGTCGTTGAAGGCCTTGACCTTGTCGGGGTTCGGCTTTTTGGTGTCAGGGTCGGGTGCGACCGCCTCCAGGCGTGCCAGCATCTGTTCGGGCGACGACGCGCCGAAGATCGGCGCCGAGATGTTGCCCATCTGCCAGGTCTCGTTGCCGGGCAGGTCGAACTGCAGCGCCAGGTTGCGCTGGCTCTTGCCGTTGTCGGGTGCCTTGGGGTTGCCACCGCCCATCGAGAAGCGCGCCACCACCGGCACCGGCCGGCCACTAAAGGCCGACGAGACCGACAGCTCCCGGCCTTGCGCGCTGCCCACAAACTCGGCGGTGGCGCAGACGCCCTTGGCACCCGAGCGGCGGAAGCCTTCGAACTTGCCGCCGGCGCGCTCGAAGGCGTCGACCATGCGGGTGGGATCGACCTGGGCGAAGGTGGGCGTGCTCAGCGCGGCGGCCGCACATGCAACGACCGACATCAGGGAGGGAACGGAGAAAGCAGTGTTCATGTGGGGCTCTCAGGATGGTTGGTGGGGGGGTCTGAAAAACGGATGTTCTAAAAAACCCTTATGGATTCTGGGTGAAGTCGGTCCACGCGGCCCGCAGAAGCGTCAAAGCCCCACGCCCGCACTCTGGCTCGATGCCAGCGCCGCCACCGCTGGCGGGTAGCTCTGCCCGGCGGCCTGGCGCAGCCACACCAGGCTTTGCGCCACATCGCGCTCACGGCCTTTGCCGGTGCGGTACATCACGGCGAGCGCGTACTGCGCCTCGGCCTCGCCAGCCACGGCCGCGCTCTCGAAGCGAAGCGCGGCCTCGGACAAGTCGCGCGGCACACCACGGCCGGCTTCAAACATCCAGGCCAGGCGCGTCTGCGCGCGGCGGTCGCCGGCCTCGGCGAGCTGGCGGTAGAGCGCGGCCGCCTTCGTGTGCTCGCCGCTGGCGCCCAGGAATTCGGCGCGCTGGTAAGGCGTGAGGCTGGCCGCGGGCTGGCCCAGCGTGGCCAGCGTGGCGATGGCGTCCCTGTCGCCGCCGTGCGCCGCCAGCGTGAGGAAGACGCGCGCCTTCTCCACATCGCGCGGCAGCAGGGTGCCCGCGCTGTACAACATGCCCAGGCGGTACTGCGCCTTGAAGTTGCCGGCCTGCGCGGCGCTGGTGTAGAGCGTCTCGGCCTTCTTCATGTTCCTGGGCTCGCCGAGACCGTCTTCGGCCAGGATGCCGAGGTTGAACAGCGCGTCGCCGTTGCCCACCTCGGCCAGGGTTTCCCACACCTCGCGCGCCTCGGCGTAGTGGGCCATCTTGAATTCCGCATAGGCCTTGTAGTTGCCCATGGCGGGGTTGCGCAGCCAGTCGCCGCGGTGGCTGTCTTGCGCCTGTGAAACACTGGTGAGCACCACCAGCGCAGCGCCGAGCAGGGTGCGCGGATGGATCATTTCACGTTCTCCAGTCATGGTCACGGGGACTCGATGCGCAGCTCGGTGAGCCAGCGTGCGCCGGGGGTGAAGGGGTCGCGGTCCGTGGCGCCATAGGGCGGCACGGAGAGGTCGTCGGGCGGCACACCGATGCGGTTGAGGTCCACCGCCTGTGGCACGCCCACCAGCGCGGTGGGTGTGGCGGTGAACTGGAAAACGATGCCGTTCCACAGCTTGGCGCCAAAGTCCTTGGGCTGTTTGTAGAAGAACAACAGGCTGTGCTCCAGCCACGCGAGCCGGGTGGCGGAGGCCGTGCCGGGTTGCGCGTACGGATAGGGCACAAAGCACGAGATCTCCTGCTCGGCCGGCAGACACTTGAACTCGCGCATGGAGAGAAAATGGTCGCGCATCACGGCGTGATCCATCTGCACCTTGAAGACGCTCACGCCTCCAGCGGCGGGGCTGAACACCACGCGGCCGATCTTCGTTCGGGCGCCGTCCTTGGTCACGGCGATCAGTGCTTTCTCGCCGTTGAAATCAAACGCGTGCGCACCGCCCCCGCTCAACAGCAAGGACAAGGCGACCGCGCGCAGAGCCGTCATGGCTTGACGGTCAGCACCCAGGTCGAGAGGGTCTTGAGATCGGCCGTGCTCAGGCTGGGATGCCCAGGCATGGGAATGCGGCCCCACTTGCCTTTGGAGCCGTTCTGGATCGATTGCGCGAGCGACGCAGCGGCGTCTTTCTCCGTCGCATATTTGTCGGCAATGGCTGAGAAAGCCGGGCCCACCACTTTTTCGCCATTGGCATGGCATGAATAACAGCCGCTGGCCTTGGCCAGGTCGGGTGCGCCGGCGAGATCGGCTTGCGCAAACGCGCTGGCGCTGGTGATCAGGGTCGCGATGAAAAGGGTCGAGCGCATGTCAGGTCCGCCTGAAGAGGAGTCATAAAAAGGAACAGGCGCCGGCCCGGTGCGTGCTGCACACCCGGCCGGCGCCTCGGAGATCACTTCATGAGCTTGAAGGTCCAGACGGAACCGCCCTGCTCCAGGAAGTTGACCTTCTTGGCCACTTCACCGCCCCACAGCGGCACCGCACCGCCCCAGCCGGAAACCACGCTCACGTACTGCTCGCCGCCTTCGGTCCAGGTGATGGGAGGCGCCACCACGCCGGAGCCGGTCTGGAACTGCCACACGACCTTGCCGGTCTTGGCGTCTGCGGCCTTGAGGTAACCCTCGGGCGTGCCCCAGAACACCAGGTCACCCGCGGTCAGCACACCGCCCCACAGCGGCGCGTTGTTCTTGACTTCCCAGGCGACCTTGCCGGTCTTGGGATCGATCGCGCGCAGCGAGCCGATGTGGTCATCAAACAGCGGCTTGATGGTGAAGCCGGCACCCAGGAAGGCAGCGCCCTTCTTGTAGGTGATCGGCTCGTTCCAGATCTCCATGCCCCATTCGTTGGTGGGCACGTAGAACAATCCGGTGCGCGGGCTGTAGGCCATGGGCATCTGGTTCTTGCCACCCAGGAAGCCCGGTGCCGAGAAGACCGACTTGCCCTTGGCGCCGTCACCACCGGCGGCGGTCGGGTCGCCGGGGCGGTTGGTGTCGTCAAAGTTCGGGCGTCCGGTCTTCAGGTCGATGCCGGTGGCCCAGGTCACCTTCTTGACGAACGGGAAGGCGTTGACCAGCTTGCCGGTGGTGGCGTCGTTCACATAGAAGAAGCCGTTGCGGTCCGCCTTGGCGCCCATGCGCTTGCCGTCCATGTCGAAGGTGATGAACTCGTTCACACCGTCGTAGTCCCAGCCGTCGTTCGGGGTGTTCTGGTAGTGCCACACGATCTTGCCGGTTTTGGGGTCGATCGCGACGGTGGAGGCCGAGTACAGGTTGTCGCCCTTGCGCACATGGCTGTTCCACGGGCCGGGGTTGCCGGTGCCGAAGTAGGCCAGACCGGTCTGCGGGTCGTAGGTGCCGCCCAGCCATGGGGTGGAACCGCCGGTTTTCCAGGTCTCGCCGGGCCACGATGCGTTGGTGGTGCCGGAGATGCCGTTTTCCTTGCCGTCCTTGTAGCCCATGTGGCCCTCGACCACGGGGCGTGACCAGACCATCTTGCCGGTCTTGGGGTCGCGTGCTTCCACGCGGCCGACCACGCCGAACTCACCACCGGAAACACCGGTCATGAGCAGGCCCTGGGCGATCAACGGGGCGGCGGTGTAGCTGTAGCCGGCAGCGTAGTCGTCGATCTTCTCGCGCCACACCACCTTGCCGGTGTCCTGGTCCAGGGCCACCAGCTGCGCATCGAGCGTGCCGAAGATCACCAGGTTGTCGTAGAGCGCGGCGCCGCGGTTGATCACGTCGCAGCAGGGCATGATGCCTTCGGGCAGGCGGTGCTCGTACTTCCAGAGCTTCTCGCCGGTCTTGGTGTCCACCGCGTAGATGCGCGAGTAGGACGCCGTCACGAACATCTTGCCCTTGTTGACCAGCGGCTGCGACTGCTGGCCGCGCTGCTTTTCACCACCGAAGGACATGGACCACACCGGCACCAGCTTGCCGATGTTCTTGGCGGTGATGCCGTTGAGGTCGGAGTGACGCTGACCCTGGGTGCCGAGTCCCCAGCTCAACACGTTCTCGGGCGACTTGGCGTCGTTGGCGATCATCGCGTCGGTGACGCCCTGGGCGCCAACGTGGGCCGTGGCGGCCATGATCATGAGGCTCAGTAGGGTGCGTTTCACAGTGTGTCTCCTGCTCGTTCGTGGGTTGGATGGCCGCGTCCAGGCAACATGCCCGACCGCTTGTGATGCCCTGCGCGACAGGTCAGTCGTGGGCTGCACGCGACTTGAATGGCAACATCTGTGCCAACACCTGTGGTGTGGCGTGCGCCTGTCTTTTCAAGGGTTTTCGAGCACTCGACGCACGACAGGCGGCCGCAACTGCGCCATGTCGCACGCGACACTTGTCACGCCGTGGTGACAGTGTTCAGAAATGAATCAACGGCGCACAGGCCTGCAACAGTCGGCGATCAGCGCCGGGTCGCCGGGCCGCCGAGCACCTGCTGTTCGTAACGCGGGTACCACTGCGTGATGCTGCGGTGCAGCTCGGCCGGCTGCGCGGCCCAGGCCTTGAAACGTTCGGGCACGGGCAGGCGCAGCACCTCGCTCAGATCCAGCCCGCGCTCGGCGCTCTCGCGCATGTGCGCGGTGAGCCAGCGCAGCCAGTCGCGCGTCTGATCCAGTCCGCCCACACCGCTGTGCAGCGGGCCGTGGCTGGGCAGGACCTGGCGGATCCTGTCGTCTTCGATCCACTGCGAGAGCTTCGCCAGGCTCGCTTGCCAGGCGTCAAAGTCGGCGTGCGGTGTGGTGGGCACCCGGTCGGCAAAGACCAGCCCCCCCGCAAACAACACGCCGGTGGTGTGGTCGATCAGCACCAGGTCGTCGCTGGTGTGACCGCTGAGGCGGCGCAACTCCAGCTTGTGGCTGCCGATCTGCAGCACCCCGGGCTCCACGACGTCGCGCGAGGGCGTGGACTCGGTGCCTTTCATCCAGTCGCCACAAAGCCGGTAGAGGTTGTCCGCATACGCGCGGCCCTCGGCCTGCATGCCACCGATGCTGCCGGCCAACGCCTGCGTGGGCCGGTCGGCCCAGGCCTGGTTGCCGAAGAAGTAGTCGGGGTGCAGGTTGAGGCTGAGCACGCGCACCACCGGCTCGCGCGTGATGCGTTCGATGGCGCGGCGCTGCTGCTCGCCATAGGCGCGCGAGGGGCCGGTGTTGACCACCACCACGCCCGCACCGGTGGCGATGAACGCGGTGTTGATGATGTTGCAGCCGTTGGCGCGCGAGAAGTCTTCCACCGCGCCCTCGATGACCCAGGTGCGCTCGGCGATCGGGCGCGGGCGCAGGTCGTAGTCCAGCCGCGCCAGGTCGGGCCTGGCCTGCGCCATCGCGGCGCTGGTGAACACCGCCACCATGCAGAGCAACAGGCCTCTCAAGCGCCCACCTCGGCATCGATCCGGTTGCCGTTGTTGTCGCGCCCCAGCAGCCGGAAACCGTTGCCGTTTTGCGGCGGGAGCTCGAATGTGATGAGCGGATTTTCCGACACCGGCTCGTGCAGCGCCAGGCGCCACCACGGCGCACCCGCGCCGTCCACCAGCTGCAACTGCTCGATGTAGAAGGCCGGGATGCCGGCGACCAGACCGGTGTCCATGGGATGCATCACGCGCACACGCAGGCGCCGGCTGCCTTCGAGCACGTTGTTGAAAAAGCGCGCCTGCACCTGGTTGAGCGTGCGGCTCCACGAACCATCGGCGCGTGTGGCACCGGGCACCGTGCAGCCGCCACCGGCGGCCTGCACCCAGGTGCTGCCCACGTGCCAGGCGCCGTCGCGCGTCTGCACCAGCGCGCGCACCGGCGAGGCCTGTTCCAGGCGGATGCGAAAGGCGAGCATGGGCAAGGCCTTGAGTGGCTCGAACGTCAACACCTCACGCACCGGGTTGCGGTCCACCACCACCTGGATGCGCGCCACGCCACCGCCCGTGTTGCCAAGTCCCCGCGCGTCCACCAGCAGCGGCACGTTCATGGCGTCGTCGGCAAAGACCGGGCCGCTCACCACCACCGCGCTGGAGAAGCGCATCGGCGCGTCGCCCAGGTACTGCTTGCGCAAGCCGGGCCACTGCATGGACCCCAGCGGGTCACCACCGGTGTGATCCACCGCAGCCCACAGCGGCGCGCTGGCTGCGCCCAGCGTGGCGCCCAGCAGCAGGCGGCGCGTGTTGTCATGCGTCATGAAAACCTTTCAAGCGCCGCCTTTTTGGCGGATCCAGCCGCGCTGGGGGTCGTAACCCCACAAGGCGAGCACAAAGAACACGATGCTGCAGCCCACCACCACCGTCCACGACAGCGCGTTGAACTGCCCGTACATCGCATAGCGCATGGCCTCCACCGCGTGGGTGAAGGGGTTGAATTCGGCCAGCCTGAGCAGCCACACCGCGCCCGACTCTTCGAGCTTCCACAAGGGGTAGAGCGCGGGGCTGATGAAGAACATCGGGAAGATCACGAAGTTCATGGTGCCGGCGAAGTTCTCCAGTTGCTTCACATACACCGACAGCATGAGACCGAGCGCGGCCAGCAGCGTGGCACCGCACGCCATGGCCACCAGCAGCCCCGGCACATGCATCAGCGGAATCTCCACCCCGAAGGCCCACGAAATGGCCAGGAACACCACCATCTGCAGCACCGAGAGACAGGTGCCCGCGAGCAGCTTGAATGCCAGCAGCCAGCCGCGCGCCAGCGGCGCGGTGAGCAGCAGGCGCATCACACCCATCTCGCGGTCGTACACCATGGAGAGCGAACTCTGCATGCCGTTGAACAGGGCCACCATGCCCAGCAGGCCGGGCACCATGTAGACCTTGTATTCGATGTAGGTTTCGTACGGGGGGACGATGGCAACGCCGAACACGTTGTGAAAGCCCGCGGAGAACACCACGAACCACAGCAGCGGGCGCACCAGCGCCGAGCCCAGGCGCGAGGGCTGGCGCACAAAGCGGCCGATCTCCCGGCCCACCACCGCCCGCAGTGCGCGCGCCAGATGCATCGGCAACGAAGGCCGACCCGCCGGCGGGATCAGGGTCGCTGTCTGCATGCGCTCTCCTGTTCGTCCACGCCGAGCGTGTCCAGCACTTCCCTGGGATGCAACACGCCCTCCAGCGGAGCCAGGCCAACCACGCCGTCCACATGGCTCACGAACATGGGCTGGCGCAGCTGGCCGTCCCACGCGCGAAAGGTCAGGCGCGGGCCCTTGAAGCCGTCGATCACCACCGAGCCGCCGCGCAGCTTCTTGAGCTGTTGCGGCACGGCCGCCTTGGGGTCGTCCACCAGCACCGCGGCGACCGCCTTGCCGGCGGCCCAGGCGGCCCAGTCGTGGCTCTGCATGGGGCGCCGAGCAGATTTCTGGAACCGCCGCGTGAGCTGCGGGCCGCCGTTGCGCTCCCACTGCGGGTGCCAGGCCAGTGCCACCAGACCGCTGGCGCCCACCACGGGGCGCGGCCACTGGGTGGCGTAGGGCACGGTGCGGGCGAACTCGCCGTTGGCGTCCATCACCGCCACCACCTCGTGCTCGCGTTCACCGGTGAGCAGCCGCGTGTTGGCCAGATCGCGCTCGCGCGGGTCGCCGCTGAGCTTGAAGGCTTTGGTCTGCGTGATCTTCAGGCCATAGCGTTTGGCGGCGCGGTTGAATGCCTCGCCCATCAACACATCGGCCGGCTCCGGGCCTTGCAGCAGCAGCACCTTGCGCCAGTTGCGCGCGGCCAGGTACTGGGCCAGCGTGTCGGCGCGCATGGCAGCACTCGGCAGCGTGTGCAGCAGGTGCGCAGCGCAGTGCTGCGCGCGCAGGCTGTCGTCGTCCAGCCCGGTGTTGAAGACCACCGCCCCGCCAAGTGCGATCGGTGCGGTCTGCACCAGCTGGCGCAGCTCGGCCAGCGGCAGATCGGCCACCAGGTGCTGCACCTTGGCGGCCTTCAAGTCGGCCAGGGCTTTGGGCAGTGCAGCCATGTCGGGCAGCACCACATCGCGCACGGTCAGCGCGATGCCGGCCGTGTCGAGCTCGAACGCCGCTTCTTCCAGCGCCAACTGCACGCCCTGCAGCGCCCGGCCCTGAGGGTGGCCGGGGTAGCCGCGTTCCATGCGGCGGCTGGCGTGGCGGGCGTCGCCGGCCAGCGAGATCACCGCCATCGTCATCTGCGTGGTGGCGGCCTGCACCGTCGGCCAGGCCAGCACGGCGGCCAGCATGAGCACAGACGCCACGTGACGCACGAAGTGCACCGGCATCAGGGCTGCACCAGCACACTGTGGGGCACGCGGCCCACGGCCACGGTTTTGACGGCCTTCGCGCTCGCCGTGTCCACCAATGTCATGTCGTCCGACAGGCCGTTGGTCACGTACAGCGTCTTGCCATCGGGGTGCAGGGTGAGACCCCAGGCGCGTTTGCCCACCAGCACCTGGCGGCCAGCTTTCTTCGTCGCCACGTCCACTTCGACCACGTGGTTGGCCTTGCCCAGGCCCACCCACATGGTCTTGCCGTCGGGGCTCAGCGTCATGCCCACGGGCGTGATGTCGGCCTCGCGCATGCCCTTCACCGCGAACTTCACCGTGGCCTTGACGCTGTGGTCTTTGGTGTTGACCACACTCACGGTGGCGTCGAGTTCGTTGGTGACCCACAGCTCGGCGCCGCCCTCGGCCAGCACGAAGCGGCGCGGACGTTTGCCCACCTTGATGTTCTTGACCACCTTCTTCTGACCCAGGTCGATGACGTGGACCACGTTGGCCACCTCGGAGGTGACGTAGGCGAACCGGCCATCCGCCGTGACCAGCACACCTTCGGGCTCACCCCCGGTCTTCACCTCGAACAGCGGCTTTTTTGTGGCCAGGTCGTAGGCGGCCATCACGTTCTCGTCCTCGATCGACACATAGGCTGTTCTGCCGTCGGGACTGAGGTCAAAAATTTCCGGACTGTCCCCCAATGGAACAGTCCCGGTCATCTTGCCGGTGGCGGTGTCCACCACGCCGAGCTGGTTGCTGTCGCCACAGCACACATAAATCTGGCTGCGGGTGGCGTTGAACATCATGTGGCGCGGACGCTCGCAGGTGTCGATGACCGATAGCCGTTCGCCCTTGGCATCGAACACATGGATCTTGTTGTCCTTCTCGCTGGACACATACACCTTGCCCTGGGCCAGTGCGGTCAGCGGCGAGGCCAATGCGAGGCCCATCACGCCGGCCCAGACGATGTGGCGAAAGCGTTGCGGGACGGGCGCGCCAGGCGCGGACCGGGCGGAACGAAGCATCGTTGTGTCTCCTGATTGTTTGGGTTGCCCGGTCATGGGCTGCAAAAACAGTGCCAGCGCAACAGGCGTGGAAATTGCCTGCAAACCCCTGAAAAAGCGGGTTTCCGGCTCAGCCAGTCCCACCGCTAAGGACAAACCCTGAGACAAAACGGCACACCCCGATGACACACCGCTCTCCGACACCCTGCCCTGCGCAGCCCCTTGCTTCGCGCAGACAGTTCCTGGGGTGGGGGGCCGGCTGTGCGTTCGGTGTGTCGGGCCTGGCAAGCAGCGCGCTCGCGCAGGCCGCAGGCGCGTTCCCGCTGCGCCCCATCCAGCTCATCGTGCCCTGGCCCGCCGGTGGCGCGACCGACCTCACGCTGCGCATCCTCTGCGAAGAAGCCGCGCCGCTGCTGGGCCAGCCCATCGTGGTGATCAACAAGCCCGGTGCTGCCGGCACGCAGGTGGCGCCGTTGCTGAAAGCCGCCGAGCCCGACGGCCACACCATCGGCCAGGTACCCATCACCGTGTACCGCCACGCGCTCATGAACAAGGTGCCCTGGGACCCGGTGACCGACCTCAGCCCCATCGTGCAGGTCTCGGGCACCACCTTTGGTGTGCTGGTGCCCGCCAGCAGCGCCTGGAAGAGCTTCAACGACCTGCTGGCCTGGGCCAAGGCCCACCCGGGCCAGCTCATCCTCGGCTCCACCGGCATCGGCACCACCGCCCACCTGGCCACCGAA
The DNA here is from genome assembly GCF_001713375.1 of Hydrogenophaga sp. RAC07. Classification (NCBI taxonomy): domain Bacteria; kingdom Pseudomonadati; phylum Pseudomonadota; class Betaproteobacteria; order Burkholderiales; family Comamonadaceae; genus Hydrogenophaga; species Hydrogenophaga sp. RAC07. The sequence continues at coordinate 1,141,295 of NZ_CP016449.1, read as the reverse complement.
GAGATCCTGTTGCAGAACAACATTCGCTATGTGCACGTGCCCTACCGCGGCACCGCCGACCAGATGATCGGCGTGGCCGGTGGCCAGGTGATGGCGGGTGTGAACTCCACCGGCTTCGCCCCTTGGGTCGACCAGGGCAAGGTCCGCGTGCTGGCGATCTTCAGTGCGCAACGCAGCCCACGCTGGCCCGACGCGCCCACGCTGCGTGAACTGGGCTACGAGCAGTCTGTCTACACCTCACCCTGGGGACTGGCCGCACCGCACGGCACACCCGAGGTGGCGGTGCAGCGCCTGCACGACGCGTTTGCCAAAGCCATGCACAGCGAGCGCCACCTGCAGGAACTGGCCCGCTACGATCAAACGCTGGACTACCTCAACACCCGCGACTACCGCCAGGCTGTGCTCGATACGGTGGAGCGCGAGAAGCGCCTGCTGCAACGCATGAACCTGCTGGCCAGGACCCACGGCGCCTGACACAGTGATGACCACCATCGACACCACCGCCACCCTGCTCCAGGCCAGCCAGCTGCACAAAAGCTATGGCGCCAAACCCGCACTCAAAGGCGTGGACGTGACCCTGCGCGCTGGCGAAATGGTGGCCCTGCTCGGTCCCAACGGCGCGGGCAAGTCCACCCTGCTGCAGTTGCTCACCGGCCTCTTCACGCCCGACCAGGGCAGCATCGAAGTGCTCGGCCACGACATGCGCCAACACCCCAGCCGCGCACTCGCCGGCCTGGGCGTGGTGTTCCAGCAAAGCGCGCTCGACATGGACCTGAGCGTCATGGCCAACCTGCACTTCCACACCGACCTGCACGGCATGCCGCGCCAGCTGGCCAACTCACGCATCACCACGCTGCTGGAGACCATGGGCCTGAGCGATCAGGCCAGGGCCGTGGTGCGCAGTCTCTCGGGTGGCACACGCCGCAAGATCGAATTGATCCGCGCGCTGCTGCACGAGCCCCGCGTGCTGCTCATGGACGAAGCCACCGTGGGCCTGGATCCGGCTTCACGCCAGCAACTTCTGGAGACCGTGCGCGGCCTGTGCCACAGCCGGGGCATGGGCGTGCTGTGGGCCACCCACCTGATTGAAGAAACCCGGCACGCCGACCGACTGATGCTGCTGCACCAGGGCGCGCTGCGGTTTGAGGGATCGGCCGCCGAGTTCATGGCACAAAGCGGGAGCGGGGATTTTCAGGCGGAGGTGTTGAAACAATTGGGGAAAGGCGCGGTGTAGCCCGCTCGGGCAGGAGCATTCGGGCCACCGAAAAGCCACACAAAGGCGGTGCATTTGTGCCCTTGGGGTGACTCAACAAACCGCCGGCGCGACCGATATACCGGACAAGCCGCGCCCATTTCGGGCTCGGCGCTTCACAAAACCGGTCGGAATCCCCATGTTCAAGAACCTCAAGATTTCAACGCGCCTGGTGGGCGCTTTCACGCTGCTGGTGGCCATGTTGCTGGCCATCGGTGCGCTCAGCGTCGCGCGCACGGTGGCGGTGGAGAAAGATCTGGTCGACATCACCGAGCGGCGCATGACCGTGATCTCGAACATGGAGCTGATCCGTGATGAGGCCAACTTCCAGGCCCGTGCGATCCGCAACATCGCGCTGTTCACCGACTCGGCCAAAATTACCGGGGAAAAACAGGCCATCGCCGAATCGCGCACCCGGATCAACGACATCTCGGCCAAGATCGACGCGCTGACCGAGTCGGCTCGCGGGCGCGAGCTAAACACCGCAGTGACCGAGGCGCGCAAGCCCTTCCGTGACGGCGTGGACAAATTCATGGCCCTGATCGCCAACGGTGAACGCGAAGCGGCCATTGCACTGCTGTTCGATGTCGTTCGCCCGGTCCAGCTGAGCTACCTCAAGACCATCGACGACGCGGTGGTGTTCCAGACCGAGGGCGCACAAACCGCCAGCCAGGCGGCGCAGGACACGGTCAAGAACCTCATCATCACCATCGTGGCCGCCGTGCTGTTCGCGGCGGTCATTGCCGCCGTGGTGGCCACCTGGATCATCCGTTCCATCACCGGCCCCATCACGAGCGCGGTGGAGTTGGCCCGAGCGGTGGCCGCTGGCGACCTGACCCACGTGGTCGAAGTGAAGTCCACCGACGAGACTGGTGTGCTGATGAAGGCCCTGGCCGACATGCAGACCGGTCTGGTGCAGGTGGTGGGCCGCGTGCGCAGTGGTTCCGAGTCGGTGTCCAGCGCCAGCGAACAGATTGCACAGGGCAACCAGGACCTGAGCTCACGCACCGAGAGCCAGGCCAGCGCGCTGGAAGAAACCGCGGCATCGATGGAAGAGCTCTCGTCCACCGTGCGCCAGAACGCCGACAACGCCTTGCAGGCCAACCAGTTGGCGCAAAGCGCGTCCAAGGTCGCGGAGGAAGGCGGTCAGGTGGTGAGCCAGGTGGTGGACACCATGAAGGGCATCAACGAGAGCAGCCGAAAGATCAGCGACATCATCTCGGTGATCGACGGCATCGCCTTCCAGACCAACATCCTCGCGCTCAACGCCGCGGTGGAAGCGGCGCGCGCCGGTGAACAAGGCCGCGGCTTTGCGGTGGTGGCGGGCGAAGTGCGCAACCTGGCGCAGCGCAGTGCAGCGGCCGCCAAGGAAATCAAACAACTCATCAACGACAGCGTGGAACGCGTGGAGAGCGGCACGGCGCTGGTGGACAAGGCCGGCGCCACCATGAACGAGGTGGTGGACAGCGTGAAGCGCGTCACCGACATCATGGGCGAAATCAGCTCGGCCAGCAAAGAACAGAGCGACGGCGTGGCCCAGATCGGCGAAGCCGTGACCCAGATGGACCAAGCCACGCAGCAGAACGCCGCGCTGGTGGAAGAAATGGCCGCCGCTGCCAGCAGCCTGCGCTCCCAGGCCACCGATCTGGTGCAGGCGGTGGCGGTGTTCCGCCTGTCGGGCAACGCCGTGGCCTTCAGCGCCGTGACGCCGGTGGTGCGCACCCACACACCCGTGGTTGCACCGAAAAAGGCGCTGCCACCCGTGACACAGAAGAAACCCGCAAGCCGCCCGGCACTGCCAGCGGTCAAGCAGCCGGTTGCGCAAGCCCCGGCAAGGCGAGAGCCGGCAAAGGCCAACGCCGATGCAGCTGGCGACTGGGAATCCTTCTGAGCGAATCCACGACGTTCTGAAACACATCAGCCGCCCGAGGGCGGCTGATGTCATTGGGGAAAGGGTGCGAACGGATCAGCGCTTGCCGCCACCGCCGCCGTTTCCGCCGCCGTTTCCACCCCCGTTGCCGCCACCATTGCCACCTCCCTTGCCACTGCCTTTACCGCCCTCGCCGCCAAGGCCACCCTGAGAGACACCCAAGCCCAGCGAAGCCGAAGCAACCGTGGAGCGGCTCTTGTCGGTGGTGCTCTTGGCAGACTTCTGCGATTTTTCCGAGGTGGCGGCACGGGCCTCGTCGGCCTTCTTCGCCTGGTTGGCCGCACTCACCACGTCACCGAGGCGCAGGCCCAATGAATTGGCGATGGCGCCCCAGCCCATGCCGGCGTCGCGCATGCCCTGCACATTGCTGGTCGCCGCGCCGAGCTCGGCGCCGGTGGGGTTGGCGATGCCCTGCTTGGCCAGATCGGCCTTGGCGATGTTGGTCGCGAAATCCTGCTTCGGAGCAACCGCGGTGGTGGTCGTCGGCGCGGTGTCGACCGAAACGGCCACGGTGGTCTGGGCGAATGCTGCAGACGACGCGAACAAGGCCGCGCACAAGCCGGACTTGAGCAAAAGTGGATGGGTGAATTTCATGGGGAGCTCCTGGGTTGTTGTGTCACGCACCATGCTAGCGCCGCCTTGTTGCGCGCAGCACATTCAAAGGTTACCAACGGTGCATTGAACCGCCAGACGTACAACGGGTGTGCGCCAGCGCACGGTGGCGGGTTCACAGCGGGCTGCGGGAGGGTGGGCGTGAACGGGCCGAAGCAACTCCGAGCACGCCGTGCGCGTCATCCCGCCAACCCGATCACCAGCGCCGCCGGCATCAAGGCCGCCACCGCCGCATCCCCGACCCGCCCCGTGAACGGGTGCCGCGCAAAGCCCACCCAGTGACCGCCACCATCGAGGGCCAGCACCACCTCGTCTTGCCGGGCGCCGGGCGAGCAGCGCTCGATGCGGCCGGTAAGCGCGCCCGATGCTGCGTGTGAAGCGGTCAACGACACCTCCACTGCGGTGGCCTTGCACAAGGCCAGAACGGCCAGTCCGGGCGCCAGCCCCAGCAAATCCGCGCTTTCCTGTGTGATGCTGGACACCAGCTGTGCGCCACCCGGCGTGGCCAGCGTCACCACCACCATCGGGTCGCCGGGCGACAGCGGTGCGCAGCGCAGCACGCGGCAGCGCAGCTGGTTGCGCATGCTGGTGCGCAGGCCCAGGCCGGCTTCGCCGATGGCGCCACCGGCAAAACGGGCCAGCACCTGCCGGCGCGCGCGCGCCAGCTCGGCCGCGAGCGCGAGCAGCTGCAAACCGTCCGCGGTGATGCGCGCTCCACCCCCGCCCACGCCACCCACGGTGCGCTCCACCAGCGGCACGCCGCTGAGGTTGCTGAGCGTGTCGATGGCCTGCCACGCGGCCTTGTAGCTGATGCCGACCTGACGCGCCGCCTGCGAGATGGAGCAGCCGGCGGCCACGTGGCGCAGCACGTCCAGGCGCTTGTCGGCGCTGGCGTCGGCCAGTGCCTGGGGCAGATCGGTGGGCGTGGGGGACGTGATCTTTTGGGTGGCCATGGGTGCTGTGGTGCCGTCTATACTTACCGCTATTCTGAATTGGAATAGCGGTATTTGTGAGAGGAACGCTCCGATGTTCGCACGTTCACTGTTGTCCGCATGCCTGTTGGTCATGGCCGGCGCGCTGCACGCTGCCGAGGCCCAGGTGGCGGTGGCGGCCAACTTCGCCGAGCCCGTCAAGGCCATTGCTGCCCTGCTGCAGAAGACCACCGGCCACACACTCAAGATCACGGTGGGCTCCACTGGCCGGCTGTATGCGCAGATCAGGAACGGCGCACCGTTCGACGTGCTGCTTTCGGCCGACACCCACGCGCCCGCGCAGCTGGAGGCCGATGGCCTGGCACAGCCGGGCAGCCGCTTCACCTACGCCGCCGGCAAGCTGGTGCTGTGGTCGGCGGACGCCACCCAGGTGGACAGCCAGGGCGCCGTCCTCAAGCACGGTGGCTTTCGCAAGCTGGCGATTGCCAACCCCAAGACGGCGCCGTATGGAGCGGCCTCCATCGAGGTGATCGACAAGCTCGGCCTCACAGCCGCGCTCAAGCCCAGGCTGGTGCAGGGCGAGAGCATCGGCCAGACCTACAACTTCGCGTTCACCGGCAACGCCGAGATTGCCTTTGTGGCCATGTCGCAGGTGCTCGAAGGTGGCCGGCTCAAGAGCGGATCGGTGTGGGTGGTGCCGCAGCACCTGTACGCGCCCATCCGGCAGGACGCGGTGCTGCTGAAGTCCGGTGCGACCAATGAAGCCGCCCAGGCGCTCATGCAGTTGCTGAAGAGCCCGGACGTCAAATCCCTCATCCGCTCCCACGGCTACGACCTCTAGGCCATGCTGCTGACACCGTCCGACTTCCAGGCCATCGGCCTCACGCTGCAGGTGGCGGCGCTCACCACCGCCATCCTGCTGGTGCTGGGTGTGCCGCTGGCATGGTGGCTGGCGCGCAGCCGCTCATTGTGGAGCCGGCCGGTGGGCGCGCTGGTGTCGGTGCCGCTGGTGTTGCCGCCCTCGGTGCTGGGCTTCTATTTGCTGGTGCTGATGGGGCCCAACGGCCCGGTGGGCGGGCTCACGCAGGCGCTGGGCCTGGGCGTGCTCACCTTCAGTTTTGCCGGGCTTGTGATCGCCTCGGTGTTCTATTCGCTGCCGTTCATGGTGCAGCCGGTGTTGAACTCGATGCAGCAGCTGGGCGAGCGCCCGCTGGAAGCCGCGGCCAGCCTGCGCGCGTCCAGGCTCGACACCTTCTTTTCGGTGGTGCTGCCGCTGTGCCGGCCAGGGCTGGTCACCGGGATCGTCATGAGTTTTGCGCACACGGTGGGCGAGTTCGGTGTGGTGCTCATGGTGGGGGGCAACATCCCGGGCGTCACACGCGTGGTTTCGGTGCAGATCTACGACCACGTGGAAGCGCTGGAGTACAACGATGCCCATCGTCTGGCCGCGGTGATGCTCGGCTTCTCGTTCGTGGTGCTGCTCACACTGCAGTTCTACAACCACCGGCAACGCAGGAGCCTTGCATGAGCGAGGGTCTGCAGCTCACCGCCCGCCTGCAGCGCTCCGGCTTCCTGCTCGACGTCGATCTGCGCCTGCCGGGGCGCGGCGTCACGGTGTTGTTCGGCCCCTCGGGCTCGGGCAAAACATCGTGCCTGCGCGTGCTCGCGGGGCTGGAGCCCATGGCCCAGGGTGTGGTGCGTGTGGGTGGCGAGCTGTGGCAAGACAGTGCACAGCGTGTGATGCGGCCGGTGCACCAGCGCGCGTTGGGTTATGTGTTCCAAGAGGCCAGCCTGTTCGACCACCTGAGCGTGCGCGACAACCTCATGTTCGGCTTCAAGCGCACGCCACCCGCCCAACGCCGCCACGCCTGGGACCACGGCCTGGCGCTGCTGGGCATTGCCCACCTGCTGCAACGCAGGCCCCACGAACTCTCGGGCGGCGAGCGCCAGCGCGTGGCGATCGCACGCGCCCTGGCCACCAGCCCGCGTGTGCTCTTGATGGACGAGCCCTTGGCCTCCATCGACGCGGCGCGCAAGAACGAGATCCTGCCGTGGCTGGAGCAGCTGCACGCCCAGCTGGACATCCCCGTGGTCTACGTGACCCACTCCAGCGACGAGCTGGCACGCCTGGCCGACCATGTGGTGCTGCTCAACGAGGGCCGGGCGTTGGGCAGCGGGCCGGTCATGGAACTCATGACGCGGCTTGATCTGCCGCTGGCGCGCGGCGACGCGGCGGCCGCGCTGATCGAGGCACATGCAGTCGGCCACACACCCGCCGACAGTCTGAGCGAGTTGGCGTTCGGCGGCGGTCGCCTGCTGCTGCCGCAAGCCAGCAGCGCGGCGCTGCCCCAAGGCACACCGGTGCGCGTGCGCATCCAGGCGCGCGACGTGAGCCTGTCGCTGGAATCACCCGAGCACAGCAGCGTGCTCAACGTGCTCGGCGCCACGGTGGTCGATGTGGTGGACGAATCGTCCGGCCAGGTGCTGGTGGGCCTGCAACTGGGCACCGGACCGCAGCCGGTGCGGCTGCTCTCACGCATCAGCCAGGTCTCGGCGCAACGCCTGGGCATCACGCCGGGTCAGGCGGTGTTTGCGCAGATCAAGGGTGTGGCCATGGTGCGCTGAGGCCTCAGCCCGCCGCGCCCACAGCGTCCTTCACGCATTTTTTGGTGAAGCTGTTCTTGGCGGCGCCAAAGATCTTCTTCTCCACCGCGGCCGCATCGCAGGTCGCAGCGGCGTCTTTCTCGCACTTTTTCATGAACGAGTTTTTGGCGGCACCCGCGAGTTTCCTGTCGGTGGCCGACGCTGTGCAGCTCGGGCCTTCGGCCATGGCGGACAGAGGCATCAACACGGCCAGAACGATCGAGCCCAAGCAGATTGCGCGCATTCCACTCTCCATCAATGAAAAATTTCATTGAAGGTCAGCGCCGTGTCACTGTCAATGCACCGAGGCCGGTTTCATGGCCCGCCTCGGGTTCATCCCAGCATCGAAAGTATCAATCGATGAGTTCTTTGGGGATGTTGCCGCCGTTGGCAGCGATGTGGGCCAGCACGTTCTTGTGCAGCCACATGTTCATCTTGGCCGAGTCGCCCATGAGCTCGTCGGGGCAATAGAGCTCTTTGGCCAGTTCCTTGCGTGCGGCCAGGCTGCTGTCCAGGTCGAGCAGCTTGAGCAGGTCGACGATGGAGGTTTTCCAGTTGAGCTTTTGCGGGTTGGCCGCGGCCTTCTGCTCCATGAGGGCGACCACGTCGACCATGGTGATGGAGGCCACAGGTGCGGGCGACGGTGCTGCAGCGGGCGCCGGGGCAGGCGCGGCCGAAGGCGCGGGTGCTGCTGCCGGTGGCTGCGGCACCACCTTGGGCGAACCCATGCCGAGTTTTTCGAGGATGTTGCTGAAGAGACCCATGGTGTGTTCCTTGTGGTGATGAACGAAAAGAGTGTTCGAGGCCAGTATTGCCTCATTCCGCTCGACGGGGCAAGCGGTTGGCTCACATGGGCCGTCTGTGCCTCAAGCCGTCGAACGAGGCGCGCCAGAGCCACCACGCGGCCATCAGCACCAGCAGCGGCAACACCACCGTCTGCATGACGAACAGCACGATGAGGTCGATGACGTGGGCGACCACGCGGTCAGCGTCGGCCCGGAGTTCGTCGATCTTCTCGGCCAGCTTTTCGCGCAGTTCCCACCAGCGCTTGGTGGAGTCCGCACCGCTGCCCCCGCCGCCCAGCGCTGCTGTGGACGAAGCAATGGCCTGCTGGCTCACCGCAAACTGCTCGCTCATGAAGGCCTGGTAACTGAGTTCGCTGGTGACGGCGGCCACCGGCACCACGAAACGCACCAGCAGCAAGGCCACCAGCAAACGGCCCAGCCAGGGCGAGGGCCGCTCAAGCCGCCAGCGCTGCCACAACCAGACAGCCACCAGCGCTGTGAGCACCAGCGACACCCCCCAGGTGGCGCCCATTTTCAAGAGCAGCAGCTGCGCACCGAACACCACACTCACCACCAGCATGAGCCGGGCGAACTGCTCGATCAGATCGTTCACCGGATCGAGCACCTGACCGAGCGCCAGCGTCACGTTGACGAACGCACCCCCGGTGACTTCGGTGCCCTGGATCACGGAGATCACCGCGTTGAACCCGCGCGCCGCGGCGAACGCGGCGAGCGAGCGTTTCAGCCCCGCTTCGGAATGCGCCTGAGCGAGCTGGTCCAGCGGCTGCAGCCACGTGAGGCCGACCAGCAGAACGAGCAGGAGGGGAAGCAGGTAGCGCTGGGTCGGGTGCATGCGGATGAAGGTAGCACAGTGCGTCTCACTTCAAGGCATTGGGGAAGAACAGCTGTTCGCCACCGATCTTGTAGCTGGCGATGGCCGCCTGGCCCGCAGCGCCGGTGACCCAGTCCACAAACTTCTGGCCGTCGGCCGACTTCACTTGCGGGTGTTTGGTTGCGCTGACCAGCATCACGCCGTACTGGTTGAACAGGCGTTTGTCGCCTTCGACCAGCACCACGAGATCACCGCGGTTCTTGAAATTGAGCCAGGTGCCGCGGTCGGCCAGCACGTAACCACCGGCGCTGGAGCCGATGTTGAGCGCAGGGCCCATGCCGCAGCCGCATTCCCTGTAACCGGAGCCCTTGTTCGCGTCCGCCCCGGTCATCTTCCAGAAACGCAGCTCGGCGGCGTGCGTGCCGCTCTTGTCGCCGCGCGAGATGAAGGGCGCGTTGGCGGCCGTCACCTTTTTCATCGCGGCCACGATGTCGCTGCCTTTGGTGCCGGCGGGGTCTGCCTTGGGGCCGATCAGCACGAAGTCGTTGTACATGACCTCCTCGCGCCTGGCCGAGAAGCCATCGGCCACGAACTTCTCTTCGGCCACCTTGTCGTGCACGAAGAGCACGTCGGCGTCACCGCGGCGCGCCATGTCGATGGCCTGACCGGTGCCCAGGGCCACCACCTTCACATCGATGCCGCTGACCTTCTTGAATTCGGGAAGCAGGTACGAGAACAGCCCCGACTGCTCGGTGGACGTGGTGGAAGCCACCACGATGCTTTGGGCCATGGCGCCGGCGCTGGCCAACAAAGAGGTGCCGAGGGCAGCGACAAGGGCCAAACGGCGGAAGGCATTCACAAACTTTCTCCTTGCACAAACAGATGGGCCTGCGGACACAAGGCCCGCAGCAGGTCGTGGTTGAAAAAATCGGCCACGGGCAGGTCGGCCAGCAGCCGCCCTTGCTCCAGGTAGATCACGCGGCTGGCCAGGCGCTTGACCTGGCCCAGGTTGTGGCTGCTGAAGACCAGCGTGGGCGGGCGCTCGCCCGATGGGTGTGGATGCCCCAGGGTGAACTCGGCGATCTGTGCCTCCACCTCGCGCTTGGCGTGCGGGTCCAGGCTGGCGGTGGGCTCGTCGAGCAACCACACGTCGGGGCGCAAGGCCCAGGCGCGGGCCAGCGCCACGCGCTGCTGCTGCCCACCCGAGAGCGCTCGCGCATTGCGTTCGGCAATGTGGCGCAGTTCCACCCGGTCGAGCGCGGCCAGCGCCAGCGCACGGGTCTCGCCCCAGGCCACGCCCTTGAGCCAGAGCCCGAGCTGGATGTTCTTCCGCACGCTGATGCGCAGCATGTGCGGCCGCTGGAACAGCATGGCCACGCGCTGCTCGCTGGCTGCGTGCAGCTCGCCGCCGCTGGTGCGCTGCAGACCGTGCAGCGTGCGCAACAGCGTGCTCTTGCCGCTGCCGTTGGCCCCCACCAGCGCCACGCGCTCGCCCGCCTGGATGCGCAGGTAAATGTCGGTCAGGGCGTGCAGCCTTCCGGCGGAGCCGAGGTGCACCTGCACGTTGCGCAGGTCAAAACACACCGCGGGCACCACCGCATTCACGGGCAGGCCGGTCATGTCGTCACCAGCGTCAGGCGGCTGGCATCTGCGCTGTCGGCGCGCTCGCGCCAGCGGCTGATGAGCGACACCAGGGCGTTGAGCACCAGCACCACAGCCAGCAACATCAGGCCCAGGCCGAGCGCCAGCGGCAGATCACCCTTGCTGGTCTCCAGCGCGATCGCGGTGGTCATGACGCGGGTGAAACCTTCGATGTTGCCGCCCACGATCATCACCGCGCCCACTTCAGACACCGCGCGGCCAAACGCCGTGAGCAACACAGTGATCAGCGCGTAACGATCGTCCCAGGCCAGCAACAGGCTGCGCAGCACCGGCCCCGCGCCCATGGACGAGAGTTGCTCGCCATGGTCACGGTCAGCGTCTTCCACCACCTGACGTGTGAGCGCGGTCACCAGCGGCAGCACCAGGCAGGCCTGCGCCAGCACCATGGCCTGGAAACTGAACAACCAGCCGAGAAAGCCCAGCGGGCCCGAGCGTGACAGCAGGAGATAGATGACCAGGCCCACCACCACCGATGGCACGGCCAGAAAGGTGTTGAGCAGCGTGAGCACCAGGCCCCGCCCCGCAAACCGCGCCACCGCCAGCCAGGCACCGAGCACAAGGCCCAGGCCGCAGGCCAGCAGACAGGCCATGGCGCTCACGGCGAGTGACCGGCCGACCACCGCCCACAGGCCTGGATCGCCTGAAAGCACCAGCTGCAATGCGGTGGTGACGCTGTCTGAAAAGGTGTTCATGTGGGCGCAGAGCATAGGTGCACCCCCCGACTTTTCAGCTACGTAATGACGCGGTATGAAACCTTGTGCATAGGCAGGCCGGTTCATACGTCGAGACCGATCGGCGGCGGCCCGGCACGCGCTTGGGGCACACTCGCGCTCCATGAAACAGATCGAGTTGTCATACGCGTTCGCCGCCCGCGCACCGGGCCGCTCCAGCGGCCAGGCGCTGCTGCGCAATCCGATGATGGACGTGCTGCAGGCGGTGCACACCAGCGGCTCCATCTCGGCGGCGGCGCGCCAGCTCGACCTGTCGTACCGCCACGTGTGGGGCCAGCTCAAGGACTGGGAGGCCGATCTGGGCGAGGCGCTGTTGTTCTGGGAACGCGGTCAGGCCGCGCGCCTCACGCCGTTTGGCGAGCGCCTGCTGATGGCCGAACGCCTCGCGCAGGCGCGCCTGGGGCCGCAGATCGAAGGCCTGCGCGCCGAACTCGAACGCGCGTTTGCCCGCGCCTTCGACGACGCAGGTGACGAAGGCGAGAGCGAGGTGCTGACGCTCTACGCCAGCCACGACCACGCCTTGAGCGCCCTGCAGGACTTCGCTGCCAACGACGCATCTTCCCGCAAGGACGCCGGTCGGCTGCATCTGGACATCCGCTTCTGCGGCAGCGTGGACGCGATCCGCGCGCTCAACGAAGGCCGCTGTGCCCTGGCCGGGTTTCACACCCAGCCGTTCACCGCCTCGGGCAGCCAGAGCGCGCGCACCTACCGCCCGCTGCTCAAGCCCGGGTTGCACAAGATCATCGGCTTCGCGCGCCGTGTCCAAGGCTTGATGGTGGCGCCCGGCAACCCGCTGCGCCTGGGCGACATGAAGGACGTGGCGCGCCTGCAGGCCCGTTTTGTCAACCGCGCGCTGGGCACCGGCACCCGTTTGCTGCTGGACGAGCTCCTCACGCAGGCGCTGTTGATGCCCGAAGACATCAACGGCTTCGATCACGCGGAAACCTCACATGCGGCGGTGGCCCAGGCGGTGGCCAGCGGCACGGCCGACGTGGGCCTGGGCACCGAGTACGCCGCGCGCACCCAGGGACTGGGTTTTGTGCCACTCACCGAAGAGCGCTATCTGCTGGTGTGCCTGAAAACCGCGCTGGAGCAACCCGCCGTGCAGCGCCTGCTGCAGCGCCTGCGCAGCCGTGCGTGGCACGACCAACTGTCAAGCCTGCCGGGCTATGTGCCGGACCACTGCGGTGAGGTGGCGGCCATGAAGCGCCTGCTCCCCTGGTGGGACTGAAGCACCCTCAGTTCTGGATGCGCCGCGCGATCTCTGCGATGAGCTGACGCGCCAGCACCAGCTTCGAAGCCCGCGGCAACTCCAGCGTGCCGTCCTCATCCACCAGCAGCAGCGCGTTGTCGTCCTGGCCAAAGGTGTCGGGCCCGATGTTGCCCACCAGCAGCGGCACACCTTTGCGCGCCCGTTTGGCCTGGGCGTGGGCCAGCAGGTCGTGGCTCTCGGCGGCAAAACCCACGCAATACAGCGCCCCGCTCTGCGCGCGCGGGCTGGCCGCAATGCCGGCCAGGATGTCGGGGTTCTCCACGAACGACAGCGTGGGCACCTCGCCCGAGCCGTCTTTCTTGATCTTCTGGTCCAGCATCTGGGCCGGGCGCCAGTCGGCCACGGCCGCGGCCGAGACGAACACGGTGGCGGCCTGGGCCAGGTGGTCCAGTGACTTCTGCATGTTCAGCGCCGACTTCACGTTGACCCGGCCCACACCGCGCGGCGTGGGCAGGCCCACCGGGCCGGCCACCAGCGTGACCTGGGCACCGGCCTCGTGCGCGGCCCGTGCAATGGCAAAGCCCATCTTGCCGCTGGAGAGGTTGGTGAGGCCGCGCACCGGGTCGATCGCCTCAAAGGTGGGGCCGGCGCTCACCAGCACGTGCTGGCCAGCCAGCACCTTGGGTGTGAAAAAGCGGATCAGGTCGTACAGCAGCTCATCGGGCTCGAGCATGCGGCCATCGCCGGTTTCGCCGCAGGCCTGCTCGCCCGCGCCCACGTCCAGCACGGTGGCGCCATCGGCGCGCAACTGTTCGATGTTGCGCTGCGTGGCCGGGTGCGACCACATTTCGCGGTTCATGGCCGGCGCGAGGATGAGCGGCACACTCTCGATGGGACGGGCCAGGCACATCAGCGAGAGCAGCTCGTCGGCCCGGCCGTGCACCAGCTTGGCCATGAAATCGGCGCTGGCCGGGGCCACCACGATCGCGTCGGCCTCGCGGCTGAGGTTGATGTGGGGCATGTTGTTGTCGGCGCCACCCGAGGTGCGCGCGTCCCACTGGGAGGTGAAAACCGGGCGGCCCGAGAGTGCCTGCATCGTGACCGCCGTCATGAACTGCTCGGCCGCTTCGGTCATGACCACCTGCACCGTGGCCCCGGCCTTCACCAGCGCCCGGCAGAGTTCGGCGGCCTTGTAGCAGGCAATGCCGCCCGACAGGCCCAGGACGATGTGTTTTCCAGCGAGTTCGTTCATGGGCGCAATGTAGCAGTTGGGCCCGGTCCACGTGCCCGGCCGGCTGGGGTGATGGGGGCGGCATTTATAATCGCCATTTCCACCTCCTGCGAGCAACTGGCTCGCCCGAGACATGACCAAATTTGTGTTCGTCACCGGCGGTGTGGTGTCCTCTCTGGGCAAAGGCATCGCCTCCGCATCCCTGGCCGCGATTCTTGAGTCCCGCGGCCTCAAAGTCACCCTCATCAAGCTCGACCCGTACATCAACGTGGACCCGGGCACCATGTCCCCCTTCCAGCACGGCGAGGTGTTTGTCACCGACGACGGCGCCGAAACCGACCTGGACCTGGGCCACTACGAGCGTTTCATCGAAACGCGGATGAAGAAGACCAACAACTTCACCACCGGCAAGATCTACCAGTCGGTGCTGGAGAAAGAGCGCCGGGGTGACTACCTGGGCAAGACGGTGCAGGTGATCCCGCACGTCACCAATGAAATCCAGGAGTTCATCCAGCGAGGCGCCGGCATCGGCACACCCGACGCGGTGGACGTGGCGATTGTTGAAATCGGCGGTACCGTGGGCGACATCGAATCGCTGCCGTTCCTGGAAGCGGTGCGCCAGATGAGCCTGCGCATGGGCCCGAACAATTCGGCCTTTGTGCACCTGAGCTACGTGCCCTGGATCGCCGCCGCCGGCGAGCTGAAAACCAAGCCCACGCAGCACACCGCCAAGGAGCTGCGCGCCATCGGCATCCAGGCCGACGCGCTGCTCTGCCGCGCCGACCGCCGCATTCCCGACGAAGAGCGCGCCAAGATCAGCCTGTTCTCCAACGTGCCCGAGTGGGGCGTGATTTCCATGTGGGACGTCGACACCATCTACAAGGTGCCGCGCATCCTGCACGAGCAGGGCCTGGACGGCCTGATCTGCGACAAGCTGCGCCTGAACACACCACCGGCCAGCCTCAAGCGCTGGGACGATCTGGTCTACGAGGTCGAGCACCCCAAGGCCACGGTGCACATTGCCATGGTCGGCAAATACGTCGACCTGTCGGACAGCTACAAGTCGCTCAACGAAGCGCTGCGCCACGCCGGCATGAAGAACCACGCCAAGGTGCAGATCGAGTACATCGACTCCGAAACCATCAGCCCGGCCAACGTGGCCAAGGTGCTGGGCCACTTTGACGCCATCCTCGTGCCCGGCGGCTTCGGCAAGCGCGGCATCGAGGGCAAGATCTGCGCGGCGCGTTTCGCCCGCGAGCACAAGGTGCCCTACCTCGGCATTTGCCTGGGCATGCAGGTCGCCACCATCGAATACGCACGCCATGTGGCCGGCCTCAAAGACGCCAACAGCACCGAGTTCGAGGCCGACACGCCGCATCCCGTCATTGCCCTCATCACCGAGTGGAAAGACGCCGACGGCAGCATCAAACAACGCGACGCCAACTCCGATCTGGGCGGCACCATGCGCCTGGGCGCACAGAGCTCCGACGTGGCGCCCGGCACGCTGGCCCACCAGATCTACGGCCCGGTCGTCACCGAGCGCCACCGCCACCGGTACGAAGCCAACGTGAACTACCTCGACCAGCTGCGCAAGGCGGGCCTGGTGATCTCCGCGCTGACGCAGCGCGAGCAGCTCACCGAAATGGTGGAGCTGCCCCAGAGCGTGCACCCCTGGTACGTGGGCGTGCAGTTCCACCCCGAGTTCAAATCCACCCCCTGGGCCGGGCACCCGCTGTTCAACGCCTATGTGAAAGCCGCGCTGGCCCAGCAGGCGCAGACCACACCGGCTGCGGCCACCGCCTGAACGAGCACACGCCATGAAACTCTGCGGCTTCGACATCGGCCTGAACCGGCCCTTCTTCCTGATCGCCGGCCCCTGCGTGATCGAGTCCGAGCAGCTGCAGATGGACGTCGCAGGTCAGCTCAAGGAAATCACCGGCGGCCTCGGTATTCCCTTCATCTTCAAGAGCAGCTTCGACAAGGCCAACCGCAGCAGCGGCACCACCTACCGCGGCCCGGGCCGCGAGAAAGGCCTGGAGATTCTGGCCAAGGTGAAACGTGAACTGGGTGTGCCGGTGCTCACCGACGTGCACAGCGAAGACGACATCGCTGAAGCGGCCAAGGTCTGCGACGTGCTGCAGACGCCCGCCTTCCTGTGCCGCCAGACCGACTTCATCCGCGCCGTGGCGCAGAGCGGCAAGCCGGTGAACATCAAGAAGGGCCAGTTCCTCGCGCCGCACGACATGAAGAACGTGATCGACAAGGCACGAGCCGCAGCCAAGGAAGCGGGCCTGAATGAAGACAACTTCATGGCCTGCGAGCGCGGCGCGAGCTTTGGCTACAACAACCTCGTGAGCGACATGCGTTCGCTGGCCATCATGCGGGAGACCGGCGCCCCCGTGGTGTTTGACGCCACGCACAGCGTGCAGCTGCCCGGCGGACAAGGCACCAGCAGCGGCGGCCAGCGCGAGATGGTGCCAGTGCTGGCGCGCGCGGCCGTGGCCGTGGGCGTGGCCGGCCTTTTCATGGAAACCCACCCCGATCCCGCCAAGGCCATGAGCGACGGCCCAAACGCCGTGCCGCTCAAGCACATGAAAGCGCTGCTGGAAACACTGCTGGCGCTGGACGCGGTGACCAAGAAGAACGGTTTTCTCGAAGACCGTTTCAACGCCTGAACCCATTCATTTTTTTGTTTTTGACCCAGAGGTAATGAACCCATGAGCGCAATCGTTGACATCGTTGGCCGCGAAATCCTGGACAGCCGCGGCAATCCCACCGTCGAGTGCGATGTGTTGCTGGAAAGCGGCGTGATGGGCCGCGCGGCCGTGCCCTCGGGCGCGTCCACCGGCTCGCGCGAAGCCATCGAGCTGCGCGACGGTGACAAGAGCCGTTACCTCGGCAAGGGCGTGCTCAAGGCGGTGGAACACATCAACACCGAAATCAGCGAAGCCGTGCTGGGCCTGGACGCTTCCGAGCAGGCCTTTCTGGACAAGACCCTGATCGACCTCGACGGCACCGACAACAAGGGCCGCCTGGGTGCCAACGCGATGCTGGCCGTGTCCATGGCCGTGGCGCGCGCCGCAGCCGAAGAGGCCGGCTTGCCGCTTTACCGCTACTTCGGCGGCATGAGCGCGGTGCAGATGCCCGTGCCCATGATGAACGTGGTCAACGGTGGTGCGCACGCCAACAACAACCTGGACCTGCAGGAGCTGATGATCATTCCGGTGGGTGCGCCGAGTTTCCGCGAAGCCGTGCGCTGGGGTGCCGAGGTGTTCCACGCGCTCAAGAAAATCATCCACGACAAGGGCATGAGCATTGCCGTGGGCGACGAAGGTGGCTTTGCGCCCAACGTGGCCAACCACGAAGCCGCGATCCAGATGATCCTGGAAGCCATCAGCAACGCCGGCTACACCGCGGGCGAGCAGATCGCCCTGGGCCTGGACTGCGCGGCCAGTGAGTTCTACAAGGATGGCAAGTACCACCTGGACGCTGAAGGCCTGGTGCTGAGCGCCGAAGACTGGACGAACATCCTGGCGACCTGGGTCGACAAGTACCCCATCATCAGCATCGAGGACGGCATGGCCGAAGGCGACTGGGACGGCTGGAAGGTGCTGACCGAGCGCCTGGGCAGCAAGGTGCAGCTGGTCGGTGACGATTTGTTCGTCACCAACACCAAGATCCTGAAAGAAGGCATCGACAAGCGCATCGGCAACTCGATCCTCATCAAGATCAACCAGATCGGCACACTGACCGAAACCTTCGCCGCCATCGAAATGGCCAAGCGCGCGGGCTACACCGCCGTCATCTCGCACCGCTCGGGCGAGACCGAAGACAGCACCATCGCCGACATCGCCGTGGGCACCAACGCCGGCCAGATCAAGACCGGCTCGCTCTCGCGCTCGGACCGCATGGCCAAGTACAACCAGCTGCTGCGCATCGAGGAAGACCTGGGTGAAGTGGCCGTGTACCCAGGCCGCGCTGCCTTCTACAACCTCAGGTAAACATGGCCCCCACGCTCCGCCGCTCCGCGGGTCGCTGCCCCCCAGGGGGGCTGGCCTTGCTTGGGGCGGCCCTGCGCGGCGGCCGGTCGCTTCGGTAACAATCCCAGTCCATGGCCAACCGCTTCATCCCTGCCTTGCTGATCGCGCTGCTGCTGGTGCTGCACGCCCAGCTGTGGTTCGGGCGGGGCAGTGTGCCCAAGGTGGCGAGCATGAAGCAGCAGCTGGCCGCGCAGGAACTGGCGAACCGCGATGCGCAGCAGCGCAACGCCCAGCTGGTGAGCGAGGTGCGCGACCTGCAGGAGGGCCTGGACATGGTCGAGGAACTCGCCCGCGCGGAGCTGGGCATGGTCAAGCCCAACGAAATCTTCGTGCAGATCGCGCAGAACAAGCGCTGACACCATGGCGGCCATCACCGTCGCCTTGCTCGGCGGCGAGTCCAGCGGCAACACCACCCTGGGCCTGGCCCTCACCCGACAACTCAACGCCCTGGGCGTGAGCGCCGTGCTGGTGCCGGAGCACCTGCGCGCGTGGTGCGAAAGCGCAGGCCGGGCACCGCTGGTGCACGAGCAGGCGGCCATTGCCGCCGAACAAACCCGACTGATCGACGTGGGAGCGCAGAGTGGCGCGCAGGTGGTCATGGCCGACACCACCGCGCTGGTGGTGGCGGCGTACAGCGAGCGGGTGTTCAACGACCGCTCGCTGTTGCCCGTCTCACTGAAGGCGCAGCGGCGGTTCAACCTCACCCTGCTGATGGGCCTGGATCTGCCGTGGAAAGCCGACGGCCTGTTCCGCGACGGGTCCGGTATGCGGGCCGACATCGACGCCGTGCTGAGACAAGAACTGCAGTCGGCCGGCATCCCGTTCCAGACCGTCTATGGACCTGCAGAGGCGCGGCTGCAGCACGCGCTGCGTGCCGTGGGTGTGTTGCTGGGCCGCCCGCTGGTGGCACCTGACCCGCTGCTGGAAGCCGGCACCGGCCGATGGACCTGCGAGAACTGCAGCGACCCCGACTGCGAACGCCGCCTGTTCAGCGGGCTCGTGTCCCGGCACGCAGCCTGAACTGCCGCCTCAGTGCTTCTGGTCGCTGGCCGGCGGCTGGATGTCAGGCTGCAGGAAGACCTGGGCCGCGTCCACCGGATCAAACCGGTACTGCGCGCCGCAGAACTCACACCCGACCTCCACCTGCCCCTGCTCGCTCAAGATCGATTCGATCTCGTCTCGGCCCAGGCTGCGCAGCATGCTGCTCACACGGTCCCGCGAACAGGTGCAGGCAAAACGCGGCCCGGTTTCACCCACCATGGGCTCGAAGCGGCGCACGTCCTCTTCCCAGAACAGGCGGCGCAGAATCGTGTCGGCGTCCAGTGTCAGCAGCTCCTCGCGCTTGAGGCTGGAGGCGAGGATGGCGATGCGGTTGTAGTCCTCGTTCAGGCCGATCTGGTCTTCGTCGCGCGCGCCCGACTGCCCGGCGAGGTTGCCACTGCCCTGCAGCGGCAGGCGCTGGATCAGCAGACCGGCGGCCACGTGTTCGTTGGCGGCCAGCACCAGGCGCGTGTCGAGCTGCTCGCTCTGCAGCATGTAGTGCTCGATCACCTCGCTGAGCTTCTCCAGCTTCTCGCGCTGGTCACCAAACAGCGGCACCACGCCCTGGTAGGGCGCCTGGCCGGGCAGGCGGTCCTTGGGGTCGAGCGTGATGGCGCAGCGGCCCTGGTTGGTCACGTTGACCATGTGCGAGAGCGGCGCGCCTTCCCCCACGTCACCGATCACGGTGGCGGTGGCGCGCAGGCTCAGGTCGGGCTGCACCTCGGCCACGGCCAGCTTCACCGGCCCGTCGCCCATGATCTGCATGATCAGCGCGCCGTTGAACTTGATGTTGGCCTGCATCAGCGTGGCCGCGGCCGTCATCTCGCCCAGCAGCTCGGTCACGGCCGCGGGATAACCGCCACCGTCCTTGTGGCGCTGCAAAATTTCTTGCCAGGCATCGGTGAGGCGCACGAGCATGCCGCGCACCGGCAGGCCTTCAAAGACGAATTTGTGGAGTTCGGACAAGCGGGGCTTTCGGGGATCGTTCGAAAAAACGCAATCGTGGCAGATCGGGTTCAGCCGACCTTTTTCAAGGTCTTGCGAAAGCGATCGGCGTTGTCGGTGTAGTGCTTCGCGCTCATGCGCAGTCCTTCGATCTGCTCGGGCGTGAGCGACCTGGCCACCCGCGCCGGGCTGCCCAGGATCATGCTGCCGTCGGGAAACTCCTTGCCTTCGGTCACCAGCGAACCCGCACCCACCAGACAGTGTTTGCCGATCTTCGCGCCGTTGAGCACCACCGCGCCAATGCCGATGAGCGAGCCGTCGCCGATGTGGCAGCCGTGCAGCATCACCTGGTGGCCCACCGTCACGTTCTCGCCAATGGTCAGCGGCTGGCCCACGTCGGCGTGCAGCACGCTGCCGTCCTGGATGTTGCTGCCGCGTCCGACCGTGATGGTCTCGGTGTCGCCGCGCACCGTGACGCCGAACCACACGCTGCTGTCTTCTCCCAACACCACGTTGCCGATGACCTGCGCGTTCTCGGCCACCCAGGCCGAAGTGGCCACGCGTGGGGCCATGCCGTCGAGTTCGTAAAGGGCCATGTCTGTTGTCTCCGTTGGCGAAACCTAGAATTGTAGGGATGCAAGCCCCCGCCGACCTGTCGCCCCCGCCTTCCGTCTCCCTGCGCGCAGGCGCCCTGCAGGCGCTGTGCACCGGCGAGCCGGACCAGAAAGTGACGGCCACCCACGCTCTGTTCGAGGCACTGCAAGCAGGCCGCACGCATCTGGACCCCGCCGAGCGCCTGGCACCCGATCCCAACGCACAGCTACCCGGCCGCCCCGCGCGGCCTGTGCTCATTGCACCGGTCGACGTGCCCCAGCGCTCGCCCTTCACGCCTGAAGGCTTCGCCATGCTGCTGCACGCGGTGGCGCACATCGAATTCAACGCGATCGATCTGGCGCTGGACGCCATCTGGCGTTTTCCCGACATGCCCACGGACTACTACACCGATTGGCTGGGCGTGGCGCATGAGGAAGCCATCCACTTCGGCCTGCTGCGCGCGCACCTGCAAAGCCTGGGCCACGACTACGGCGACTTCGCGGCGCACAACAGCCTGTGGGAGATGTGCCTGCGCACCCAACACGACGTGACCGCGCGCATGGCCCTGGTGCCGCGCACCATGGAAGCGCGCGGACTGGACGCCACACCGCCCATGCAGGCGCGCCTGCGCAAGGTGGGCACACCGGCTGCACTGCGCGCGGTCGAGATCCTCGACGTGATCCTGCGCGACGAAATCGGCCACGTGGCGGTGGGCAACCGCTGGTACGGCTGGCTCTGCGCGCAGCAGGGGATCGAGCCGCTGGGCCACTACCGACGGCTGGCGCGCGAGCATTCGGCGCCACGGCTCAAGCCACCGTTCAACGAGCGGGCGCGGCTGGCGGCCGGGTTCAGCGAAGCCGAGCTCGCCGCGATGCACCAGGCCTGAGCCCCGATAATCGGGGATGACTTCCGCACCCCCGACCGCTTTCAGCACCCTACCCCTCTCGCCCGCCACGCTGGCCAACCTGGAGCAACTCGGTTATCTCGAGATGACCCCGATCCAGGCAGCCGCGCTGCCGCCGGCCCTGCTGGGCAAGGACATCATTGCCCAGGCCAAGACCGGTAGCGGCAAGACCGCCGCCTTTGCCCTGACCCTGCTGGCCAATCTGAACGCTCGCCGCTTTGCGGTGCAGACCCTGGTGCTGTGTCCCACGCGCGAGCTGGCCGACCAGGTGACCACCGAGATCCGGCGCCTGGCGCGCGCTGAGGACAACATCAAGGTCGTCACGCTGTGTGGCGGTGTGCCGTTGCGCGGTCAGCTGGCCACGCTGGAGCACGGCGCGCACATCGTGGTGGGCACACCGGGCCGCATCATGGACCATCTGGAGCGGGGCAGCCTGCCGCTGGACGCGCTCAACACCCTGGTGCTGGATGAGGCCGACCGCATGCTCGACATGGGCTTCTTCGACGACATCGTGACCGTGGCCAAGCAGTGCCCCAAGACACGCCAGACGCTGCTGTTCTCCGCCACCTACCCCGAAGGCATTGCCAAGCTGAGTGCGCAGTTCATGCGCGAACCGGTCACGGTGAAGGTAGAGGCGCAGCACGCGGGTGCGCAGATCGAACAGCGCTGGTACGAGGTGAAGGACACCGAACGCCTGGATGCGGTGAGCAAGCTGCTGGCGCACTTCCGCCCGGCCAGCACGCTCGCTTTCTGCAACACCAAGGCGCAGTGCCGCGATCTGGTGGCCGTGCTGCAGGCGCAGGGCATCAGCGCGCTGGCGCTGTTTGGTGAACTGGAGCAGCGCGAGCGCGACCAGGTGCTGGTGCGCTTTGCCAACCGCAGCTGCTCGGTGCTGGTGGCCACCGACGTGGCCGCCCGCGGTCTGGACATCACCAGCCTGGCCGCGGTGATCAACGTGGACGTGACGCCCGACGCCGAGGTGCACATCCACCGCATCGGCCGCACCGGCCGCGCCGGCGAAAGCGGCCTGGCGCTCAACCTGGTCAGCATGGACGAGATGGGCAGCGTGGGCAAGATCGAACAGCTGCAGGGCCGCGAATCGAAGTGGCATCCCCTGAGCGAACTCGTGCCCACCGGCAAAGGCCCATTGGTGCCGCCCATGGTCACGCTGCACATCCAGGGTGGGCGCAAGGAAAAGATCCGCCCCGGCGACGTGCTGGGCGCGCTCACCGCCGACCTGGGTTACACACGCGAGCAGGTGGGCAAGATCAACGTGAACGAGTGGTCGACCTATGTGGCCGTGGACCGCAACATCGCCGAACAGGTGGCCAGCCGCCTGAACGACGGGCGCATCAAGGGCAAGAGCGTCAAGGTGCGGGTGCTGGAGGACTGAACTGCAGGGTTCACGTTCCGGCGGGTGGCCGGGCGGCTTGGCGCACGACCCGATCGAGCACCGCATCCAGCTCACTGGCCTCCACCGGCTTGCTCAGCACCGCGGCAAACAAGGTCTCCACCACATCGCCATCGGCCTCGTCCAGATTGCCGCTCAACAGAACCACCGGTGGCGGTTGCCCCATGGAGCGGATGCGCTGACCCAGACCCAATCCATCAAGCCGGGGCATGGACAAATCGGTCAGCACGACGTCCCAGCGTTGGGTGGACTGCACCAGATAGCTCCAGGCTTCTTCGCCGTCCCGCGCGCGCGTCACGTTCCAGCCTTTGCGTTCCAGCAGGGTGCTCCACGATTGCCGAACCAGCTGGTCATCGTCGACAAACAGCAGTTCGCGCCTGCGTTTGTCCGGCGACGGGTCTTTTGCGGGGGCCGGCGCTGATTCGGCGTCTTCGCAGGCGGGCAAGTAAAGACTGAAGGT
Organism: Hydrogenophaga sp. RAC07; assembly: GCF_001713375.1. Lineage (NCBI taxonomy): Bacteria > Pseudomonadati > Pseudomonadota > Betaproteobacteria > Burkholderiales > Comamonadaceae > Hydrogenophaga > Hydrogenophaga sp. RAC07. Next base: position 1,118,077 of record NZ_CP016449.1, on the reverse strand, counting down.
GGTCCCCTCGCCGACGACGCTGTTCAGACCGATGTGTCCCCCGTGGTGGGCGGTGATGCCCTGCGCCACCGACAAGCCCAAACCGGTGCCACGCCCCACACCTTTGGTGGTGAAAAAGGGTTCGAAGACACGGTCGGCCACCTCGGGCGGCATGCCGGGTCCGAAGTCCCGAACCTCGATCGTCAGAAAGCGTCCCCGGACCAGTTTCGCCATGTCGGCGGGCAACGACCGGGCGCTTGCGGCGGGAAGGATGACCTCGTCGATGGTGATCTCGATCCGCCCTTTGCCCTCCAGGGCGTCCGCCGCATTGATCAACAGGTTCACCAGCACCTGCTGCAGTTGCGTGGGATCGCCTTCAACCAGGTCTTGTTCCACACGTTGGATGGTCGCGATGTCGCACTCGCGCGTGAGCCCTGCGCTGACCAGCCGGCGGGTGTCTTCTACCAGGGTTCTCAGGTGCAGGCGCTGCAGCTTGGGTGCTGTCTTGCGGCCAAACGCCAGCAGCTGGCGGATCAGCCCGTCGGCGTACTTGGTGGCCTTCAGCGCCTGTCCCAGCGACTCATGGCCCGGGTGCTTCTCCTCCAGGTCCTCCATCGTGAGCCGCACCCAGCCCGTCACGGCAGCCAGCGAGTTGTTGATGTCGTGGGCGATGCCTCCCGCCAGCCTGCCCAGGGCTTCCGATTTCTGGCTCTGCATCAATTGCGCCTGAATGGACTCCTGCCGCTCGAAAGACAGCCTCTGCTGTTGCGCATCCGATTGCACCCGCTGCAGCAGCCCGTTGACGCCACGGGCCAGCGAGCTGATCTCGTCATTGCCTTGCACGAGCACCGGGGGCGCTGCCGTCGGCCCGTCCCGGGTGATGACGCCGATGTCGCTGTAGAGGCGCTGGAGCCGTTTGAGCAAAAAGTGGTCGAGGATCAGCACCAGCAGCAGGCTGGCCATCAGAGATGTGATGGCAACCATCATCATGCCCTGCCAGTTCAACGCTTCGCCTTGCTCCTGCAGACGCCGGTCCAGACCGAGGATCAGCTCCGCCACCGGGCGACCTTCGTGGTCTTGCAGCACCGCGTGCAGGTCGTCCAGATCGGCATTGGCCCGCTGAACATGAAACTGCTCCCCCGAATGTGCGGGCAACTCGAACGAGAGGCGCGCTGGCATCATCAACACATCGGCCAGGCTGTCCACCTCGGCCTGGTCAAAGCGGCGCACCATCACCATGACACCCTGTGCCGCCCCCTCCTCCACATCCGGCTGACGGACCGCCGCCGCGATGACGATCTCCAGTTCACCCTCCACCACACGAAGGGTCTGCAGCACCGCCTTGGGATCCTTGCCTGACAACACCTGCAGGGCCAGTTCTCGCAAGGGCGCAATGCGCTCGTCGGTCATCCTGGAGAGCCGCTCTGCGCTCTCGCGCTTCACAGTGGACAGCACGCGGCCCTGGCGGTCGATCACCAGCACATCCGAGATGCGCAGGTAGCCCATGTTGTCGGTGTCGAAGTTCTCAGTCAGGAAGCTGGGCCGTTGGCCGCGGACGAACTCCACGGCGTCGTCCCAGTAGGCGTAGTCCTGGGTCGTGGCGCTCAAGCCCTGCACTTGCTGGTTGAGCACGCGTTTTGCCCGCTCCCCCTCCCGCTCTGCGTGTTCCGTCTCCAGTCGGGAGAACGAATCCTGCACGATGGTGCGCACGCCCACCAAGGCTCCGCCCGCGCACACCGCGACCGCCAGGAGGATCAGCCCCCAGGCCTTGTGTTGTAGTTTCATGGTTCGAGTATCGGCATTTTGAGTCACCAGCGGAGCGGTGCGTGGCCAGCAGATGGACAATCCGTGAACTGGTCGACAATCTCGCCATGAACGACCAGACCTCCACCCCCAACACCCGCCCCACCCTCCCCGACCGCCTCTCCATCGACGCCCGCAGCCCGCACCACGTGGCCGCCGTGTTCGAGCACGACATCGGCATCCGCTTCAACGACAAGGAACGTTTCGACGTGTCCGAGTACTGCATCAGCGAAGGCTGGGTGAAGGTGCCTTCGGGCAAGACGCTGGACCGCAAGGGCCAGCCGCTGCTGATCCAGCTCAAGGGCCGGGTCGAGGTGTTCTACAAATAGAGACCAAATGCGCTGAACGCATGGCTGCTGGCCGACTCGAACCCGACCTATGCGCCGCAGAACCCTTTTGTCAGCCGCCTTGTGCGGCACCTCCACGACCCTGGCCTGGGCCCGGGCACCCGAGGCCGACGACCCTCCGTCAAAACCCCCGGGCGTCACCGTGCCCACCGCTGTGCTGCAAAGCTCGGTGGCGCAGCGCTTCCCCATCCGTTACCCGGTGCAGGGCCTGCTCAACCTGGACTTGCAACCCCCCACGCTGAGCCTGTTGCCCGCGCAGAACCGCCTGCGCGCCGCGATGGAGGTGGACGCCGCTGGCCCGGCGCTCAACCGAAGCCACCGGGGCACGTTCGATCTGGACTTTGCGCTGCGCTACGAGGCCAGCGACCGCACCTTGCGCGCGCACCAGTTGCGCATCGACCGGCTGCGTTTTCCCAGCCTGCAACCCGGCGTGGTGGAACTCCTCAACACCTACGCCCCCGCGCTGGCCGAACAGTCATTGCGCGAAGTGGTGTTGCACCGCCTGCAACCGCAAGACCTGCGCATGGCCGACGCCATGGGCATGCAGCCGGGCACGATCACGGTGACCGACGCGGGCCTCGTGATCGGCTTCGTGCTCAAGCCCTTGTGACCCCCGGGCGCACAATCGCCCGATGAAAGTTCCTCCCCGACTCCAGTCCCTCGTTGAAGAGGGTCTCATCGACACCGTGGTGCGCCAGCTCATGAGCGGCAAGGAAGCCATGGTCTATGTGGTGCGCTGTGGGGACGACACCCGCTGCGCCAAGATCTACAAGGAAGCGAACAACCGCAGCTTTCGCCAGGCGGTGGACTACACCGAGAACCGCAAGGTGAAAAACTCGCGCCAGGCGCGCGCCATGGCCAAGGGCACGAAGTTCGGGCGTGAATCGCAAGAGGCCGCGTGGCAAAGCGCCGAGGTGGACGCGCTTTACCGCCTGGCCGCGGCCGGCGTGCGGGTGCCCCAGCCGTTCAACTTCGCCGACGGCGTGCTGCTCATGGAGCTGGTGACCGATGCCGACGGCGACGCGGCACCGCGTCTCAACGACGTGGCGTTCACGCCCGGGCAGGCCCGCCAACACCACGCCACGCTCGTCGGCGAGGTGGTGCGCATGCTGTGCGCGGGCGTGGTGCACGGTGACTTGTCGGAGTTCAACATCCTGCTGGCGCATTCGGGCGAGGATGGCAGCGACGATTTCCCCGTGATCATCGACCTGCCCCAGGCGGTGGACGCCGCCGGCAACAACCACGCCCAGCGCATGCTGCTGCGCGACGTGGCCAACCTGCGCGACTTCTTCGGCCAGTTCGCGCCCGAGCTGCTCAAGACGCAATTCGGCGCCGAGATCTGGAGCTTGTACCAGAGCGGTCTGCTGAGCAACGACACGCCACTCACCGGCGGCTACGAGCGCGCACCGGGCGCGGTGGACCTGGGCAGCGTGATGCGCGAGATCGACGACGCGCGCGACGAAGACACGGCGCGCCGCCTGCGCATGGCGCAGACGTAAAGCAGGTCTTTACACCGAGTACCCGTGGGGCCGTGTAAGGAATGCCGGCTGTGGTCGACTCACAACCATGAACATGCCGTCCCACCCCACCCGTCGCCAGACCATGAAACTGCTCGCACTGCTTGGCCTGGGCTCTCAGGTTGCCGCCCCCGTGGCCCAGGCCCTGGCCGCCACCGACCCCTGGAAACTCAGCGAGGCCGAGTGGAAGAAGCGTCTGACGCCGGCCCAGTTCGACGTGCTGCGCGAAGAAGGCACGGAGCGACCGGGCAGCAGCCCGTTCAACGCCGAAAAGCGCAAGGGCGTCTACCACTGCGCGGGCTGTGACCTGCCGCTGTTCTCGTCCGACACGAAGTACGAAAGCGGCACCGGCTGGCCGAGCTTTCACACGCCGCTGGCGGGCGCGCTGGGCACCAAGACCGACTACAAAGCGATCTTTCCCCGCACCGAATACCACTGCGTGCGCTGCGACGGCCACCAGGGCCATGTGTTCAACGACGGCCCCAAGCCCAGCGGCAAGCGCTACTGCAACAACGGCGTGGCGCTCACCTTCAAGGCGGCGGCATGAGCGCGCGCTGGCTGGGCAGCCTGTTGCCCCTCATGACCTCGGTGCTGTTCTTTGCCGGCGCGGCGCACGCTCAGACCGCTCCCGTCACCGCCAAAGCCACGTTCGCCGGTGGCTGTTTCTGGTGCGTGGAGGCCGACTTCGACAAGATCCCCGGCGTGATCTCCACCACCTCGGGCTACATCGGCGGCACGACGGCCAACCCCACCTATCAGCAGGTGTCTCGCAACGGCACGGGCCACGCCGAAGCGGTGGAGATCGTGTTCGACCCGACCAAGGTGAGCTACGCCACGCTGGTTGAAAAGTTCTGGCGCACCATCGACCCGACGACGAAAGACCGCCAGTTCTGCGACACCGGCAACCCTTACCGCACCGCCATCTTCACGCACGACGCCGCACAGGCCGAGGTGGTGAAACGTTCGCTGGCAGCGCTTGAAAAATCCAAGCCGTTCAAGGAGCCGATCGTCACGCAGGTGGTGCCCGCCAGCACGTTTTATGCGGCCGAGGACTACCACCAGGACTACTACCTGAAGAACCCGATTCGCTACAAGTACTACCGCACGAGCTGCGGGCGCGATGCGCGCCTTGAACAACTCTGGGGTCCGGTCAAAAACTAACCCCGCGGATGGTGCTGCGCCACGATGGTCTTGAGGCGTTCGCGCGCCACGTGGGTGTAGATGGTGGTGGTGGAAATGTCGGCGTGGCCAAGCAGCATCTGCACTGCGCGCAGATCCGCGCCGTGGTTGAGCAGGTGGGTGGCGAACGCGTGGCGCAAGGTGTGGGGCGAAATGGTTGCAGTGATGCCGGCGGCCAGCGCGTACTTCTTCACCAGCTGCCAGAACATCGCGCGCGTCATGGCCTCACCCACGCGTGATCCTCGTGAGGTGACGAACAGGTCTTCGCTCTGCAAGCCGTTCAGGATGTCGCCGCGCCCCTGCCCCAGGTAACGCTGCAGCCACTGCCCGGCCACCTGGCCAAAGGGCACCAGCCGTTCCTTGTTGCCCTTGCCGGTGATGCGCAGCACCTGCTCGTTCATGGCCACGTGCCAGGTCTTGAGGGTCACGAGTTCGCTCACGCGCAGGCCGCTGGCGTAGATCAGCTCCAGCATGCATCGGTCGCGCAGGCCCAGCGGTGTGCCCACATCGGGCGCGTTGATCAAAGCCTCCACCTGCGCTTCCGACAGGGTCTTGGGCACACGCATGGGTTGGCGCGCGGGTGAAAGACGCAACGTCGGATCGGCGGTGATGAATCGTTCGCGCAGCGCCCATCGGAAGTAGCGCTTGAACACCGTCAGCCGGCGGTTGGCCGTGGTGGCGCGCGACTGGCTGTGGCGCTCGCTGAAATAGCCGTTGAGATCGGCTTCGGTGGTCTGCGGCAGTGTCTTGCCCTGCCCGGCGAGCCACTGGCCCAGCAAAACGAGATCACGCCGGTACGCGTCCAGCGTGTTGCGCGAGAGGCCCTCTTCGAGCCAGAGCGCGTCGACAAAAGCCCCGGCAAGGTCCTCGCTGGTCGATGCCAGGGCCTGGGTCATCACTCCAGCTTGAGCTTCTGCTTGGCGACCACTTCCTTGTAGACCTCGAACTCCGCCTTGATCTGGGCGGTGAACTCGGCCGGCGTGTTGGCCACGATCAGCGAACCGGTTTCCTCCACGCGCTTTTTCACGGCGGGATCGTTCAGCGCCTGGCGGGTGGCGTTGGACACCTTGTCCACCACCTCCTGCGGCAATCCCTTGGGACCGATCAGCCCGTAGTAGGCCATGCGGTTCACCGCCTCCAGCCCCACTTCCTTGAACGTGGGCACATCGGGCAGCACCGACACCCGCTGGGGCGCGGCCACCACGATGGCCACCAGGCGGCCCGCCTTGATGTGCGGCAAGGCGGAGGGCAGGTTGTCAAAAATGATGGGCACCTGCCCACCAATGGTGTCGTTGAGGGCCGGGCCGGCACCGCGGTAGGGAATGTGCGTGATGAAGGTGCCGGTCAGGCTTTTGTAAAGCTCGGTCTGCAGGTGGCCGATGCCGCCCGTGCCCGAACTCGCGTAGCTGTACTTGCCCGGGTTTTTCTTGAGTTCGGCCACGAACCCCTTGTAGTCCTTGGCCGGAAAGCTCGGGTGCACCGCGATCACGTTGGGCGTGGCCGCGATGTTGATGATGGGCGTGAAATCGGTGAGCGTGTTGTACGGGATCTTGGTGTTGATGGCCGGGTTCGCTGCGGTGGTGGACACCGTGGCCATGCCCAGGATGTAGCCGTCGGGCGCGGCGCGCGAAAGCTCCAGCGCGCCAACCACACCGCCGCCACCGGCCTTGTTCTCCACGACCATGCTCTGGCCAAGCGCCTTGCCAAGCGACTCCGACATGACGCGCGCAATGATGTCGGTGGTGCCACCGGGTGCAAACGGGACTTGCAGGCGAATGACCTTGTTGGGATAGGCCTGGGCCCAGGCGGAACCACCCACCACCACCGTGGCGGAGGCCAGACCGATTGCAACCAGTTGACGACGAGAAACCATGAGACTTGCTCCTTGCTTGAGACATCGATGAAGGTGGACCGGGGTCGGCCCTGTCCGCGCGACCGGGGTACGGCTGCGCGATGCGAGCCTGCAATGTAGCTGCTGGGCAAGCGCATGACCATGGGACAACTACATAAGTGGAAACCCCCGAACACCGTAGGGAGCACGCTATGCTCCCCCGGTGAATTTCGCCCAACTCCTCTTCCCCGACTTCTCGCTCATCCTCTGCGGCTACCTGATCTGCCGCTTCACCGCCCTCAACCGCAAGGTGTGGGAGCAGGTGGAGAGCCTGGTTTACTACTTCCTGTTCCCGGTGCTGCTGTTCCACAGCATCGTCAAAAGCCCGCTCGACCTGAGCCAGGCCTCCAGCCTCATGGGTGCGGGCTTCACGCTGGGCCTGTGCGGCATCGCGCTGTCGTACTCGCTCCCGCACTGGCCGTGGATCGGCAAACACCTGGACGTGCGCCTGCACGCGGCCAGCGCCCAGGTGGGCTTTCGCTTCAACTCGTTCATCGCACTCGCGCTGGCCGAGAAGGTGGCCGGGCCGCCGGGCCTGCTCATGATCGCGGTGCTCATCGGCGTGTGCGTGCCGTTGTTCAACGTGGGCGCGGTGTGGCCCATGGCGCGCCACGCCAACAAGGGATTCATGCGCGAGCTGGTGCGCAACCCGCTGATCGTGGGCACGGTCTCGGGCCTGGTGGCCAACCTGCTGGGGTTCTCGATGCCGTTCTGGCTGGAGCCCACGGTGAACCGCATCGGCCAGGCCTCGCTGGCCTTGGGCCTCATGGCCGCGGGTGCCGGCATGCAGTTCGGCATGCTGGCCAGCGCCAAGACGCTGGGTGGGCTGGTGCTCGCCGTGAAACACCTGAGCATGCCGGTGATGGCGCTCGGGCTGGCCCTGCTGTTCCGCCTCGACCCGACCCAGACCACCATCCTGCTGATGTTCTCGGCCGTGCCCACCGCGTCCAGCTGCTATGTGCTGGCCGCGCGCATGGGCTACAACGGACCTTACGTGGCCGGGCTGGTCACGCTGTCCACCTTGCTGGGCATCGCGAGCCTGCCGCTGGCGCTCGGCGTGCTGCGGCCTCTGGCTGGCGCATGATCCACCTCCTCTTCTGAAAGCCACCATGAACCCCATTCGCTGTTTCACCCCCCTGTCCTGCCTGGTGCTGGGACTGCTGTCCGCCACCTCGGCGGTGCACGCACAAGCCATCGGCGAAGTCGACACGGTGTTCAAGCTGTTCGGACCCGACCACAAGATCGTGGTGGAGGCGTTCGACGATCCCAAGGTCCAGGGCGTCACCTGCTACGTGTCGCGCGCCAAGACCGGTGGCATCAAGGGTGGGCTGGGCCTGGCCGAGGACAAGTCGGACGCCAGCATCGAGTGCAAACAGGTGGGTGCCGTGTCGTTTGTGGGCGACCCCATGAAACAACAGGAAGTGGTGTTCACCGAGCGCACGTCGTTCCTGTTCAAGAAGCTGCAGGTGGTGCGCATGGTCGACAAAGCCCGCAACACGCTGGTCTACCTGAGCTACTCCGACCGCGTGATCGAGGGCTCACCCGACAACAGCATCACCGCCGTGCCCCTGCCCGCGGGCACCACCATCCCCATGCGCTGATTCAGCGCGGCGGCGCCACCAGGTCGATGCGGCGCTGCAGGGCTGCAGCCGCGGCGGCATCGCCTGCGGCTTGAGCGCGTTGTTGTTGCACCTTCAGCCAGGCCAGCAGGGGCCGACGCCAGCCGCGCGCCGAGGCGGTGTCCAACGCGGTGGCAACCACGCCGGGAGTGGCACGGCCGCTGCGAAACAGCACGCCGGCGGCCACGAGTTGCGAGAGCGGGTCCTGGATCGCGACCAGCGCCGCGTCTGGCGCCGCGTTGCCGACCAGACCGCGGTGCACCTCGGGCAGCAGCGCTGCATCGCCCGCCTGCGCCGTGCCCGCCAGGTAACGCGCGTAGGCCTGCTCGGCCGGTGCTGCGTCCTGCGCAAGCGCATCAAAACCGGCACAAGGCTCCACCACCAGACTGGCCACCCGCGTGGCACAGCGCAGCAGCTCCAGCCGCGCCACCAGCGCCACCTGGCCCGTGCGCGCCACCTCGGCACGCGCCCGGCCGAACTCCGCCGCCTCGATGCGGTTGTCACCGCTGAGCCAGGCCTCGGTGGCACGTTCGCTGCTGCCTTTGGCCTCGGCCGGCCAGTCGGGTGGGGGTGGGTTGCTGGAGCAGGCGGCGAGCGCCATCAAGCCACACGCAACGACGGAGATTCGTGTGTTCATGGAAGCTTGATCTCGGTGTCGCGAGCGAAAGGCCACTTGCGGTTGATGTCGTTGATGAGCCCGTCGACCTTGCGCAGGCTGGACTCGACCTCGCCTCGCAGCACGCCCAGATCGGTCGTGGCTTCGCGCGTGTTGCTGGCAATGCCCTGGGCCTCCACCAGCACCGCATCCACCTTCTGCAGGCTGACCCTGGCCTCGGCGAGCAACCCATTGAGTTGCTGCACGGTCGCGCGGGCGTCCGTCACCAGGCCGCCATCGGCAGAGCCCTGGCCGAACACCTGTTTGTTCGCATTGCTCACCAGGCTGTCCATGCGCTGGGTCAGCGTTTCCGCGCGCGCCAGCAAGGCATTGGCGCGCTCCACCGTGACCACCAGTTTCCTGGCGTCCTCGTCGTTGCCCATCAACACACCCATGGCGCCCTGCGGACCCTTGAGCCGCTCGGTGGCGCTCTGCACGTTGTTCAACGCGGTGTCCAGCGCAGCGTCCTTCCTGGTCAGAGCGGCCACGTTCTCCAGCACCTCGCGCATGCTCGCCGCGAGCTTCGGGATCTCGGCCGCGGTGTCGCCGCGCAGCACGGTGCGTTCCGCCCCGTCGGGCAGCGCCGGGTCGTCCAGCACGCCGCTGTAAGCGCGGATGCGCGTACCGCCCACCAGGCCGCGCTCCATGGTGAAGATGCTGGAGGTCCGCAGCCACTTGGCGTCCTTGCTCGGCACGTCGATCAGGATGCGCGCCGTGCCGTCCGCGCCCAGCTCGATGCGCCCCACGCGACCGATGGGAAAACCGGCGAAGGTCATGTCCATGCCCACCACCACGCCCTCGGAGTCGTCGGAGATCAGCACCAGCCGCTGCGTGTCTTCGAACATGCCGCGGGCGTACATCACATAGAGCGCCGAGCCGACCACCAGCACCAGCAAGGCCACGAGCAGGAGCGCGGCCTTGAACTCGAGGTTCTTGACCTCCGGGGTCTCGGCGGACCTGGAATCGTCGGGTGTGAGGTTCATGGGAGATCAGTAGTAGTTGCCGACCAGCGACATGATTTCGATGAGCAGCACAACAGAGAACAGGCGCGCGAACTCCGAGATGTCGCTGCGTTGCGCGTACAGGCCCTGCGCATCCTGCTGCGCACTGCCGGCCAGCGGCACCACCGCCACGGCCAGACTGAAGAAGAGCGTCTTGAGCGTGAAGATCAGCGTCACCGCCGGCGTGAACACCTGGCCCACGCTGCGCGTGTAGCCCGGCAGGCCCCAGTGCGAAAAGCCGTAGACCGTGAGGTAGGTGAGCACCAGTGCGATCACACAGCTCAGCGCCGCCAGCATCAACACCGAGAACACGGACGCCAGCGCGCGGGGCAGCAGCTCGGTGATCAACAACACACCCTGGCCCAGCTCCTGGCCCGTGCGCTGGTGGGCGGACAGCCGCTCGCGCACCTGCTGTGCCCCCGGCATGGCGTAACGCGCCGCGACAAACATGGCGGCGTACAAAGGAATGAGTTCGAGCACCAGTGTGCGCACCAGCACACCCAGGGCGTACTGCGACAAACCGTAGCTGTAAGCCGTTGCCACCACGATGCGGATCAGCACCAGGCTGATGAGCGCCGAGAGCACGAGGAAGCCGGTGAGCAGCGGCGCGGTGGCCTGGACAATGTGCAACAACACCGTCTCGCGACGCGGCCCCGTGGCGTAGCTCGACGGTGTGAGTGCCACCACCAGAATCTGCGCACCCAGCATGACCACCTGCCACCAGGTGAACCACCACAGACGCGCCCGATGACCCCAGCGGGTCATGAGCGTGTGGCTGGCAGAGACGGGGTTCATCGGCCGATGATAGTCCGCGGTTGTGAAGGATTTGCCATGTCCGCGGTGTGCAAAGGTGACAGCAGGCTGGTGAAAACGCGCATGGTCAAACCGGTTGGTTGGGCTTCAATCAGGCCACCGGCCCCAGCCGCCGACCATCCTTTCAGGAGCCCATGCATGTCCTCGACCCTTCCGCCGGTGGTGCGGCGCCAGACCATCGCCGACGCCCTGCACCGCACGGCCTTGCGCCTGCCGAACAAAACGGCCATCGTCTGCGGTGAAACCGCCTGGAGCTACGCCGACTTCGACGCCCTGGTCAGCCGCCTGGCCGCGGGGCTGGCCCACCTGGGCGTGGCCGAGGGCGACAAGGTGGCCGTGCTGGCGCGCAATTCCCACGGTTTTGCGGCCCTGCGTTTTGCCCTGGCGCGCCGTGGCGCGGTGCTGGTGCCGATCAACTTCATGCTCAAGGCCGACGAGGTGGCTTACATCCTGCGCCACGCAGGCGCCAGAACCCTGGCCACCGACAGCGGCCTGACAGCGCTGGCGCGTGAAGCCGCCGCGCTGGACACGGTGGTGGAGCGCTTCATCTGGCTGCCCAGCGAAGACCCCACCGAACCCGACCCGGCCATGCACCGCTTCGACCACCTGGCCGCCAGCCCCGACCCGATGCCCGAGGTGGACCTGGGCAGCTTCGACCTGGCCCAGATCGTCTACACCAGCGGCACCGAGTCCACGCCCAAGGGCGCCATGCTCACGCACGATGCGGTGCTGTGGCAGTACGTGAGCTGTGTGATCAACGCCGAGATCGCCGAGGTGGACCGGGCACTGCATGCGCTGCCGCTCTACCACTGCGCCCAGCTCGACGTGTTCTTTGGTCCGGCCATCTACATCGGCAGCAGCAACGTGATCACGTCCAGGCCGGTGCCTGAGAACCTGCTGGCGCTGATCGAAAAACACCGGATCACCAGCTTCTTTGCGCCGCCCACGGTGTGGATCGCGCTGCTGCGCTCACCCCTCTTTGATGCCGAAAAACTCAAGAGCCTGGTCAAGGGCTACTACGGCGCTTCCATCATGCCGGTGGAGGTGCTCAAGGAGCTCGCGGCGCGTCTGCCCGGCGTGCGGCTGTGGAACCTGTACGGCCAGACCGAGATTGCGCCGCTGGCCACCATGCTCGGCCCGCAGGACCAGCTGCGCAAACCCGGCTCGTGTGGCAAGGCCGTGCTCAATGTGGAAACACGTGTGGTCAACGACGCGATGGACGATGTGGTGGTGGGCGAGGTCGGCGAAATCGTGCACCGCTCACCGCACCTGATGCTGGGCTACTTCAACGACCCCGAGCGCACCGCGGCATCGTTCGAAGGCGGCTGGTTCCACAGCGGCGACCTGGCCCTGATCGACGACGAGGGCTACATCACCGTGGTCGACCGCAAGAAGGACATGATCAAGACCGGCGGCGAAAACGTGGCCAGCCGCGAGGTGGAGGAAATGATCTACCGCCTGGGCGGCGTGAGCGAGGTGGCGGTGATCGGCCTGCCCGATGCCAAGTGGGTGGAAGCGGTCACGGCGGTGATCGTCGTGAAGGCTGGCCAGCAACTCACCGAGGCCGAGGTGATCGCGCACTGCAACCAGCACATGGCCAGTTTCAAGGCGCCGAAGCGTGTGGTGTTCACCGACAGCCTGCCCAAGAACCCGAGCGGCAAGCTGCTCAAGCGGGAACTGAGGTTGCGTTACGCGGGTTGAGACTGCGCCAGGGCCCAGGCCACATGCTCGCGAACGATCGGGCTCGGGTGGTCGGCACGCCCTTGCAAGGCAACTTCCAAGACGGGATCGGACCGCACCCGCAGCGCATTGCCCATGGCCACGGCGATGTTGCGCAACCAGCGCTCATGGCCTATGCGCCGGATCGCACTGCCTTCGGTGCGCCGCAAGAACTCCGCTTCGCTCCAGGCGAACAGTTCGATCAGCGTTGATCCCGACAGCCCCGCGCGTTCGTCGAAGTCGGGCAAGACCGAGCGCTGCGCGAACTTGTTCCACGGACACACGAGCTGGCAGTCGTCGCAGCCGTAGATGCGGTTGCCCATGAGCGGGCGCAGTTCCAGCGGAATCGGCCCGGCGTGTTCGATGGTGAGGTAGCTGATGCATCGCCGCGCGTCCACGTGCTGTGGGCCCGTGATGGCCTGCGTGGGACACACGTCGATGCATGCGCTGCAACTGCCGCAGTGTTCGCTGACGGCCTCGGTGTGCGGCAACGCCAGGTCCACGAATATCTCGCCCAGAAAAAACATCGAGCCCGCCTCGCGGTGCAGCGCCAGTGTGTGTTTGCCACGCCAACCGATGCCGCTGCGCGACGCGAGCTCCACCTCGAGCACCGGGGCCGAGTCGGTGAACACGCGGTACCCGAAGGGACCGATGTGTGCCGCGATGCGATCGGCCAAGGCCTGCAGCCGGTTGCGCAGCACCTTGTGGTAGTCCCTGCCGCGCGCATACACCGAGACCACGGCCTCTTGCGGCCGGTCCAGCCGTTCCAGTTCGATGGCTTGCCAGCCCTCGGTCGTGGCCCGCGGCAAATAGTCCATGCGCGCGGTGATCACGCTCAAGGTACCGGGCACCAGCTCGGCCGGGCGGGCGCGTTTGAGGCCGTGCGCGGCCATGTAGCCCATGTCACCGTGACATCCAGCCGACAACCAGGCCATCAAACCGGGCTCGGCAGCCGACAAATCCACACCGGCCACGCCGATTTGGGAAAATGCAAGCTCCTGGCCCCAGGCCTGAATCTGCGAGACGAGTTGAGCGGCATCCAAAGCGACATTCATGTGAAGGGCATTGTAGGAACCCCCTCGGCTCCTGCGGCGCCGGCGTCCGCGCTGCAACCCTGGCAAGGCCGGTGGGCCACCGAAGAAGACACCCAGGCCTTTGCACAACGCCTGGCCCTGTCGCCCGCCATCGCCCACGCCACGATCACGCTGCAGGGCGATCTGGGCGCCGGCAAGACCACGCTGGTGCGCCACCTGCTGCGCGCACTCGGTGTGCGCGGTCGCATCAAGAGCCCCACCTACGCGGTGGTGGAGCCGCACAGCGCGATGGACTGCCCGGTGATGCCCGCGGGCGAGCCGCTGTCGGTGTGGCACTTCGACTTCTACCGTTTCAACGACCCACGCGAATGGGAAGACGCGGGCTTTCGCGAACTTTTTGCCAGCCCGGGTCTCAAGCTGGTGGAGTGGCCCGAGCGCGCTGGCGCGTTTCTGCCGGCGGTCGATCTGCAGATCGACATCCAACCCGACGACATGAACCCCCACACCGACCCGGAACACGACAGCGCGCGCACCGTGCGCGCCACCGCCCTCACCCCCACCGGCCTGCGGCTGCTGGAGGCACTCGCGTGACGGGACCTGTGAGCCGCCGCACGCTGCTGCGCACCGGCACGCTGGTGCTGCTGCTGGGCGTGCAACACATCGCGCGCGGTGCCAGCGTGCTGGCGGTGCGCATCTGGCCGGCCGAGGACTACACCCGCGTGACCATCGAGTCCGACGGTGAACTCAAGGCACAGAAATTCTTTGTGACCGAGCCGCCGCGCATGGTGGTGGACATCGAAGGCATCGACCTGCTGCCCGGCTTGCGTGAACTGGTGGGCAAGCTGAAGTCGGACGATCCGAACATCGGCAGCATCCGCGTGGCGCAGAACGCCCCCAACGTGGTGCGGCTGGTGATCGACCTCAAGCAGGCCATCAAACCGCAGGTGTTCAATCTGGAGCCGGTGGCCGCGTACCAGCACCGCTTGGTGCTCGACCTGTACCCGGTGAACGCGCCCGATCCGCTGGAACAGTTGATCGCCCAACGCATGAAAGACCTGGACGCGGCCAGCGAGCGCGCCGCGCGCCTGCTGGGGCTGGAGATGGGTCAGGTTGCTGGTGGACCGGGTGCGAACGACCGTGTGACGGCGGCCAACCCGGCGGACGATCCCCTGGGCGCCTTGATCGCGCAGCGCGCCAGGCCCGGTGCCAAACCAAGCGCCCCGATGGGCGACACGGGCACGGCGGTGGCTGGCGGCGCCACCTCCGGCAGCCCGGCCAAGCAGCCCCCCGGGAAACCCGGCAAGACCGAGCGCCTGATCGTGGTGGCGCTGGACCCGGGCCACGGTGGCGAAGACCCCGGCGCCATCGGCCCCAATGGAACGCATGAGAAAAAAGTGGTGCTGCAGATCGCGCAGAAGCTGCGCGACCGCATCAACGACACCCGCGTCAACGGCAACCCCATGCGCGCCTACATGACGCGCGACAAAGACTTCTTCGTGCCGCTGCAGGTGCGGGTGCAAAAGGCACAACGCGTGCAGGCCGACCTGTTCATCAGCCTGCACGCCGACGCGTTCTACACGCCGCGTCCCCAGGGCGCGAGCGTCTACGCACTCAGCACCAAGGGCGCCAGCAGCGCAGCAGCGCGCTGGATGGCCAACAAGGAGAACGCCGCCGACCAGGTGGGCGGCCTCAACGTGAAGGCCAAGGACGCCACGGTGCAGCGCGCCCTGCTCGACATGAGCACCACCGCGCAGATCAACGACAGCCTCAAGCTCGGCAGCGCCATGCTCGGCCATGTGAAGCGGGTCGGCAAGCTGCACAAACCGCGCGTGGAACAAGCCAACTTCGCGGTGCTGCGTGCGCCCGACATCCCCAGCGTGCTGGTGGAAACCGCCTTCATCAGCAATCCCGACGAAGAAGCCCGCCTCAACGATCCGAAGTACCAGGACGACCTGGCCGACGCCCTGCTGCGCGGCATCGTGGCCTACTTCAGCAAGAACCCGCCGCTGGCGCGCAACCGCCAGATCTAGACCGGATAGATCAGCGAGTTCAGCACCATCTCGCTGTCGTACACACAGGTGCGGCTCTGCAGCTTGAGGCCGTTGTCGGTGTTCACGAACGCGTCGATGTAGCGGCCCACCTGGTAAACCTCGCTCACGCTGCCCGGCTTGGTGCGAAACACCGCGTAGTTCGCTTCGGCCCGGATCGGGTCGTCGGCCGTGCCCTCCCCTGCGTGCGTGATGCGTGCCGGACTCACCACGTGGCGGGTGTAGTACGGCCCGTGGTAAATGGTCTGGCTGGTGCCGTAGATGCGGTCGCGCAGCATGCCCTGGCTTTCCAACGCGAGCAACGCCAGCGGCAGGCCGCGGTCGAAGTTTTCACGGGCCTGCACCTTGTAGCGGGCGTCTTCCACGAAGCACTCGGGCCATTCGTTGAAGCGGCGGTCGTCCAGCGTGGCCGCGTAGGCGGCGTTGAAGCGGTCCACTGCGTGGTGCAGCAGCAGGCTGTGCAGGTCCTGGTCGATCATTTGCATGTCATTCCCCCATGGCCTTGCGCCAGTAGGCGTACATCGACCGGATCAGCGTTTCGGTGACCATGTGTTCGGTGGGTGGCTGGCCCACGTCGTCGCCCCGGCCGCCCAGCTCCACCAGCGTGGTGCCGCCCTCGCCCCACTGTTTGAATCCGTCCTGGCTGAACTCGATCACTTCGCCGTCGTCGGCGCTCACAAAGCCGGCCGGGCCGAACAGGTTGGCCTGGCGCAGGCGGCGCTGCGTCATGTCCTCGGTGTCGTCGGCAAAGCCGAAGTGCGTCCACACAAAGTCGAACTCGCCCGCCCCGCGCGGCACGATGTGGCGCGTGCTCAGTGAATTGACCTGCTGCTGGACGATGAGGCTGGGGAACAGCGTGATCATGGTCACCGTGGGCGTGATGGTGGTCCCGGGGTTCGAGGGGTCGTCCACCGTCCACCAGACTTCGGGCACCACGTCGAGCAGGCGCGTGTCGTGCAAGGCCATGTCGGCCTTGAAGCTGGTCACGCCTTCGGTCACGCTTTTGTTGGCGCCGCCGTCGTTGCGTCTGGAGATCATCACCGCATGCCGGCCGTGTTCGTCCATCACCATGCGGCTTTTCTGGTCGGCGCGCCACAGGCCGAAGGTGACAAACCAGGTGTGCAGCAGGCCCGGGTGGTACGGGTCCTTGATGTTCTCCATCATCAGTTTCCAGTTGCCTGGAATGCGCTGGCGGTTGTAGCCCAGCAGCTTGAGTTCGCGGCCCTTGAAGATGCGGTCCAGCCAGGGCATCACATGGGGGCCGATGTACTGCTCGAAGGGTTCGGCATCCATGCTGAAGGTGGCGAACACCAGACCGTGCAGCACAGCCACGCGCAGTTTGGTCAGGCCGTTCTGGCTCAGGTCGAAGTCTTCGGGCATGCCGCCGTTGACACATTCGCCGTCCTTCACGCCGTCCTTGAACGGCAGGCCGGCGAGGTCGCCGTTGAGCTTGTAGGTCCACTGGTGGTAAGGGCACACAAAGCTGCGCGCGTTGCCGGTCTGGCCGTCCATGGGCGGCTGGCAAAAACGCACGCCGCGGTGCGCGCAGCGGTTCTCCACCACGCGGATGCCGGGGTCGGTGGCGCGCTCTTTGGGTGCCACGCGGTCGCGCACCATGATGACCTGGCGCTCACCGAGCCAGCTGAGCTTGTAGTCGCCGGTGTTGGGGATTTCGATGGCCAGACCCACGTAGGACCAATGTGGCCCGTAGAACAGGCGCTCGAGCTCACGCTGGTAGAGGTCGGGGTCGGTGTAGGCCCAGAAGGGGATGCGGCTGGTGCCGCGGTCGTGCCAGCGCACGAGGGCTTGCGGTGCGTTCATGTCTCCTCACGCGTCGTCTGTGTGTGGAGATAAATGATAAGCCTACTGATCAATTGCTGTTGCGCCGGTGGTCGGGGGCTTTTTCTCCGGCTGGTCCGGTCATCGGCAGCCATGAGCAAGGCTCCACGTTCACCTCAGGCTCGTGAGCGCACGGCGCTCTGCGCAGCGAAGTAAAGGAGGAGGGGCCGAAGGCCCCGGGGGACATTCGCGGAGCAGGGCGCCGTGCGCTCACGAGCCCGCGAGGTCCAGGCACACAACAAAACAAAAGCTCAGCCTGCGTCCCGCAAAGACTGCTGCCGGGCCCGCCAGGCCCCGAAGATCGCAATGAGCCCGGGAATGAAAATCATGGCCCAGATGATCTTGCTCAGGTTGGTCTGCACCCACGGCAGGTTGCCGAAGAGATAACCCGCGCCCACCAGCCCCACCACCCAGATCAACGCGCCCACCACGTTGTAGGCCGTGAACTTCGTGCGCGTCATCTCGGCCACACCCGCCACAAACGGCGCAAAAGTGCGGACAAAGGGCATGAAGCGCGCCAGGATGATGGTGATGCCGCCGTATTTTTCGTAGAACGCGTGCGCCTGGTTGAAGGCGTTGCGGTTGAAAAGTCTGGAGTTCTCCCACTGAAATACCTTCGGCCCGAAATAGCGGCCAATCGAGTAGTTGGTCTGGTCACCCAGGATCGCCGCGGCCACCAGCAGCCCCATGGCCAGCGGCAGGCTCATCAGCCCTGCGCCACACAAGGTGCCCACCACGAACAACAAGGAGTCGCCCGGCAGAAACGGCATGACCACCACGCCGGTCTCGGTGAAGATGATCAGGAACAGCAGGGCGTAGACCCAGGCGCCGTAGTTCTGCACGAAGGCCTGCAGGTGCTGGTCGACGTTGAGGATGAAGTCGATGAGAAAGGCGAGGATTTCCATAGCGGCCGATTATCCCTGCGCCCTACAATTTGCCCGTGACAACCCCACCCAGCACCTTCCAGCCGCCCCGCCGGCCCATCCGCGAACTCCCCGATGAACTGATCAGCCAGATCGCCGCTGGCGAGGTGGTCGAACGGCCGGCTTCGGTGGTGCGGGAGCTGGTGGACAACGCGCTGGATGCGGGTGCCACGCAGATCACGCTGCGCCTGCAGGCCGGCGGCGTGCGGCTCATCAGCGTGGAAGACAACGGCTGCGGCATCCTGCGCAGCGAACTGCCCAATGCGCTCAAGCGCCACGCCACCAGCAAGATCGCCAGCCTGGCCGATCTGGAGGAGGTGGGCACCATGGGTTTCCGGGGCGAGGCGCTGGCCGCCATCTGCTCGATCGCCGAGGTCTCGCTGCTCACGCGCGTGGACACGGCCGACGAACCCCACGGCTGGCTGCTCGACGGCCGCAGCGGCGAGCTGCAACCCACGGCACGCGCGCCCGGCACCACGGTCGAGGTGCGTGAACTCTTCTTCGCCACACCGGCGCGGCGCAAATTCCTGAAGACCGATGCCACCGAACTGGCGCACTGCATCGAGGCGGTGCGCCGCCACGCGCTCGCACGGCCCGAGGTGGGCTTTGCGATCTGGCACGAAGGCAAGCTGGTGGCGCAGTGGCGCGCCGTGGCCGGTGGCGGCATGGACGCGCTGCGCCAGCGCCTGGCCGATGTGCTGGGTGAAGACTTCGTGCAGCAGGCGGTGGCGCTGAACTGGCCGCTGGAGGCGCCCGATGACGAGGGGGCTGGGCGCCTGCGCGTGTGGGGCTTTGCGGGCGTGCCCGACGCGGCGCGCTCGCGCGCCGACTGGCAATTCGCCTATGTGAACGGCCGCTACGTGCGCGACAAGACCATCACCCATGCCGCGCGCAGCGCGTACGAAGACGTGCTGCACGGCCACCGGCAGCCGGTGTATGCGATCTTTGTTTCCATCGACCCGGCGCGGGTGGACGTGAACGTGCACCCGACCAAGATCGAGGTTCGTTTTCGCGATGGCCGTGAGGTGCACCAGGGTGTGCGGCACGCCGTGGAAGCGGCGCTGGCGGTGCCGCGCTCGGCTGCGACGCCCGAGGCAGCGAACGTGGAACCTGCACCGGCCTGGACACCGCCGGCACGGCAGACGCCGTTTTCGTTCGCGCCGCGGGAGCCCGAGGTGGGGCACCGGGTGAGTGATGTGGGGGCCTTGTGGGCGTACGGGTCTGGAGGGGCAACGACCAGCTCGGCCCGAACGGAGACGGGCTCCTCCGAACCGCAGACCGTCGCCACAGGCGACACACTCCCCGTTCGGCCTGAGCCTGTCCAATCCCTCACCCCTCCTCCACCCATGCCCTCCGGCGACTGGCCGCTGGGCCGCGCCATCGCGCAGCTGCAAGGCGTCTACATCCTGGCCGAGAACACACAAGGCCTGGTGGTGGTCGACATGCACGCCGCCCACGAGCGCATCGTTTACGAGCGCCTCAAGCAGCAGCTCGACGACCAGCAGGTGGCCAGCCAGCCGCTGTTGATCCCGGCCACGTTTTCTGCCACACCCGACGAGGTGGCCACGGTCGAGGATTGCACGGAAGTCCTCGGGACCCTGGGACTGGAGATCACGGCACTGTCGCCCAAGACGCTGGCCGTGCGCGCGGTGCCCACCACACTGGCCCAAGGCGATCCGGTGGAACTCGCACGCAGCGTGCTCGCCGAGCTGGGTCAACACGATGCGAGCACCGTGGTGCAGCGCGCCCGCAACGAGCTGCTGGCCACCATGGCCTGCCACGGCGCGGTGCGTGCCAACCGGCGCCTCACGCTCGACGAGATGAACGCACTGCTGCGGCAGATGGAAGTGACCGAGCGCTCCGACCAGTGCAACCACGGCCGCCCCACCTGGCGCCAGGTCGGCATGAAAGAGCTGGACGCGCTCTTCCTGCGCGGTCGCTGAACAGCGGGATGCCGGACCGCCGGTCGGGAATCTGGCGGGAATTCCGGCCTCCGGCCATGATCGCCCGGCACGCTGGCATGAAACCTGCGCGCAGCGAAGACTGAACTTTTTTCCCGGCAAGCCCCTCCATCACCGTCATGAAACGCCTGATCGCCCTTCTGCTGGCCACACTGGCCCTGCTTGCCGGTTGCGCCACGCTCGACGAGAAACAGCGCGCCTGGATCTTCCAACCCTCCGACCGCAGCTGGGCCGGCGGCACCTACGCGGCCGAGAGCATGCAGGACGTGTGGATCGATTTCACCTCCAGCGTCACCGGCAAACCCGTCAAGCTGCACGGTCTCTGGGCGCAAAACGACAACTTCACCGAGCGCGCGGATGCACCCGTGCTGCTGTATCTGCACGGCGCCCGTTTCAACGTCACCGGCTCGGCCTTCCGCGCCCAGCGCATGCAGGAGCTCGGCTTCTCCGTGCTGGCCATCGACTACCGCGGCTTCGGCAAAAGCACCAATGAACTGCCTTCCGAGGAGTTGGCCTACGAAGACGCGCGCACGGCATGGAAATGGCTCGGTGAGAAGTACCCCGGCCGCCCGCGCTACATCTTTGGCCATTCGCTCGGTGGCGCCATCGCCATCGAACTGGCGGCCCAGGTGCCCGACGAAGCCGGCACGGTGGTCGAAGGCACCTTCACCTCCATCCCCGATGTGGTGAGCACCTTCAAGTGGGGCTGGCTGCCGGTGTCGCTCTTGATCACCCAGCGCTTCGAAGCGGTCAAGCGTGTGGCCGAGATCGGCTCGCCGCTGCTGGTGGTGCACGGTGGTGCGGACCGCCTGATCCAGCCGGAGCTCGGACGCAAGCTGTTCGAGGCCGCCACGGGCCGCAAGGCCTTCGTGCTGGTGGAAGGTGGTTCTCACCACAACACCAACTCGGTGGGTCAAGCGCAATACCGGGTGGCGCTGGCCAGCCTGTTCGGTCTGCGGCCCGATGTGCGGGTGGTGAAGAACTGAACGCTGCGCCCGGGCTTTCGCGCAGGGTGTTCTGCTACCCTCGACCGGATGCCCGCCACGCTGACTTCTTCTCCCACATCACCGGCCATGTCGCCCGGCCTGGTGGTGCTCACACTCTCCTTGCTGCTGGGCCTGCAGCCCATCGCCACCGACCTCTATCTGCCCGCCCTGCCCGCGCTCACCGAGGGCTTTGGCGCGGCCATGTCGCAAGCGCAACTCACGCTCACCGCGCTGCTGCTGGCGTTCGGCGTGTCCCAGATGTTCTGGGGGCCGCTGTCGGACCGGTTCGGTCGCCGTCCCATCCTGTTGATCGGCATGAGTGCCTTCGTGGTGGCCTCGGTGGGCAGCACCTTCTCGCCGTCGATTGAACAGCTCATCGTCTGGCGCGCGGTGCAGGGCGCGGCCATGGGCGCGGGCGTGATGTGTGCACGTGCCGTGGTGCGCGACCTCTACGCACCCACGGAAGGCGCGCGGATGATGTCCAAGGGCCTCACCGGCCTGGGCGTGATCGCCTGCGCCAGCGCGCCGCTGGGGGGCTTCTTGTCCGACCTGCTGGGCTGGCGCCTGTCGCTGATGGCCGTGGCCGTGTTCGGCGCCATCACGCTGGCCGTGATCGCCTGGCGGTTCAAGGAAACGCTGGCCGCGAAGAACCCGCGGGCGCTGCAGCCCGGCATGCTGCTGGGCACCTGGGTGCAGATCGCGCGCCATCCCACGTTCTGGGCGTTTGCGCTGCTGTCCGCCGCTTCGTACTGCGGCCTGTTCACGTTTCTGGCCGCCTCTCCTTTCGTGTTCATCCAGGTGCTGGGTCTGTCGAAAACCGCCTACGGCCTGACGATGATGACGATGTCGCTGAGTTACATCGTCGGCACCTTCATCTGCCGGCGCCTGCTGCTGGCGTTCGGCGTGCGCCGCACGGTGGCACTGGCCGCTGTGCTCACCTTGGCGGGCGGCACCAGCATGGGCGTGCTGGCGCTGCTGGAGGTGCGAAGCGCCTGGGCCATCATGCTGCCGTTCTACTTGTTCATGATGGGCCACGGCGTGCACCAGCCCTGCGGCCAGAGCGGAGCCGTCGGGCCGTTCCCGCAAGCGGCGGGCGCGGCCTCCGCACTCGCGGGTTTCATCATGATGATCGCGGCCTTTGTGGTGGGTGGATGGCTGGGCCAGAGCCTCGCTGCCATCCAGGCCGGCACCGGCACCGTGCTGCCGCTCACCAACGGCATCTGGTTCTGGAGCGTGCTCATTGCGCTCGCCGCCTGGACGCTGGTGCAGCGCTTCGGCGAAAGCCGGCCCGGGCCCGAGCGCCTGGCACCCGCCGACGTGACGCAAGGCTGACCCAGACCATGGCCCTCGTGTCCTGCATCGGCCTGGCTGGCCCCACCGCCAGCGGCAAGAGTGCGGCCTCGCTGGCCATCGCACAGCGCTGGCCGGTGGAAATCATCAGCGTCGACTCGGCCCTGGTCTACCGCGGCATGAACATCGGCACAGCCAAGCCCACGGCCGCCGAGCTGGCCCAGGTGCCGCACCACCTGATCGACATCCTCGACCCGTTGCAGAGCTACAGCGCCGCCGACTTCGTGCGCGACACCACGCGCCTGGTGGGCGAGATCAACGGCCGTGGCCGCACCGCCTTGCTGGTGGGCGGCACCATGCTGTATTTCAAGGCGCTGCTCGTGGGTCTGGACGACATGCCGCAGGCCGACGCTGCGGTGAGAGGAGCGATCGATGCGCGTGCTGCAACGCTCGGCTGGCCCGCGCTGCACGCCGAGCTGGCGCGGGTGGACCCGGTGACCGCCTCGCGCCTGCCGCCTTTCGATTCGCAGCGCATCCAGCGCGCGCTTGAGGTGTTCGAGGTTTCGGGCAAGCCGCTCTCCAGTTTTCAGACCGGGCGCACGCACAACCCCGACAGCCCGCTCGCACCCGAGCACCTGATCTCGCTGGAACCCCATGACCGCGCCTGGCTGCACGCGCGCATCGCGCAGCGCTTCGACGCCATGCTGGCCGAGGGCTTCATCATCGAAGTGAAGCGCCTGCGCGCGCGCGGCGACCTCTCCACCGACCTGCCCTCCATGCGCTGCGTGGGCTACCGCCAGGCCTGGGATCTGCTCGATGCCTATGGCAACACACTCAAGCCGGCGCAGGTCGCCGAGCTGCGCGAACTCGGCGTGGCGGCCACGCGCCAGCTCGCCAAACGCCAGCTCACCTGGCTGCGCTCCATGTCACAGCGCAAGGTCATTGCGTGCGACGCGCCCGACGCACGGGCGCGCGTGCTCGAATCGGTGCAAGCCCTGCTGGGCGCACCCATGTGATCTGCATGTCCCTCATCGTTGAACAGCTCGGCAAACGCTACGGCACCACCACCGTCTTCAGCGGCGTGAACCTCACCGTGGCACCGGGCGAGTTCATCGCCATCGTGGGCGAATCGGGCGTGGGCAAATCGAGCCTGCTCAACTGCCTGGCCGCGTTGGACGACTGGAGCGAAGGCCGCATCAGCCACGCCGGCGTGGACCTCGGTGGACTCAGCGACACGCAGCGCGCGCACTGGCGCCGGGAGCATCTGGGTTTTGTGTTCCAGGCCTTTCACGTGCTGCCGCACCTGGACGTGGCGCAGAACGTGGGCCTGCCCCTGCTGCTCCTGGGCCGGCCCGACACCGCGCGTGTGCAGCAGATGCTGGACGCCGTGGGCCTGGGCGATCTGGGCGCGCGATTGCCGGCCGAGCTCTCGGGCGGTCAGTTGCAGCGCGTGGCGATTGCCCGCGCGCTGGTGCACCGCCCCGGCCTGCTGCTGGCCGACGAACCCACCGGCAACCTCGACCCGGGCACCGCCGCGCAGGTGATGGGCGTGCTGGAGCAGCAGGCCCGCGAGAGCGGCGCGGCGCTGGTGCTGGTCACACATTCAACAGCCGCCGCCGCGCGCGCGCAGCGCGTGCTGCACCTCACCGCCAACGGGTTGCAGCCCGCCTGAGGTTCTCAGACCTTGAGGATCACGTCGTGGTCGGGCGCGAAGCAGGTGTGCAGCGGCAGCAACGCACCGCCCAGTGCACGCGCGTCCGAGCCGATGCTGCCCAGCTCCAGGCGCGGGCGGTGCAGGCCCTCCCAGTTGTAGGCCGCCAGCGCCGCGCGCGTGGCCTCGCACAGGGCGCGCAACAGGTCGGGCGCCACCGCGCCGTCCATCACCACCGCCTCGACATCGAGAAACGCCGTGCCCGAGACCACGCACTGCGCCAGCGCCGGCGCGGCGCGTGTCATCCACTCCTGGCTGTACGGCAGCCAGGGCGATTGCAGGGCCCGCGCGTCGTAGGCCGCCATCGGGTCCAGGCCGTGCTGGCGAAAGCGCTGCTCCAGGTCCCACAGCGAGGCTTCGCCAATGAGTTGCGGCGCCAGCTCTCCGCCCTGCGCCACGCGCAGCGGGAGTGATGCCACCGCGCCCGCGTTGCCGTGGATGCCGCGGTGCAGGTGCGAGTCGAGCACCAGACCACCCCCCACAAAGGTGTCCATGAACAAGTAGAGAAAACTGCGGATGTCGCGCCCGCGGCCCTGCAGCAGTTCGGCCACACAGGCGGCCGAGGTGTCCTTGGCAAAATTCACCGGCAGCTCGGTGAGCTTCTGCACCTCGGCGCCCAGGTCGATCTGGTTCCAGGCTTGCGATTGTTCGGCCGTGAGGCCCAGCATGCGGTGCCAGCCCCCCAGTTGGAACGGTGCCGCCACGCCCACACCCACCACGCGGTCGCTCAGCGGGCCGAGTTTCTTGAGCAGTCGGTTGAGGTTGGTCTTGATCGCGGGCAGCAGCACCGGGATGTCGGGGAAGGCGTAGTCCAGCACGAGGCGTTCGCGCACCTGTCCGGTGAAGTCCACCAGCAGCCAGTCGGCGCTTCGCCGGCCGATCTTGATGCCGATGGCGAACGCGCCGTCCGGGTGCAGGCCCAGTGGCACCGAGGGCTGGCCCACGCGCCCGCGCACGGGTGCCTCACGACGCAGCAACTGGTCTTCGTCGAGCCGCGCGGTGATCAGGCCGATGGTCTGGGCCGTGAGCCCGGTCAGGCGCGCGATGTCGGCCTTGGCCAGGCTGCCGTGCACGCGCAGCGCCTGCAGCACCACCCGCTCGTTGAACTGGCGCATGCCCACCTGGTTGGAGCCGCGCGGGCGCAGGCGCGGCTGGTCACCCGGTTCGGTGTCGGGCAAGGCTTCGGCGGCGGCGTCTTCGTTGTTCACTGCGTCGGGTTCGGTGTCGGATTCAGGTGCGCAAAGTGTCGCCGATGACACCCTTGCGCAGGATGAAGTTGCCCCAGGGCTGCAGCTCGCCGGTGACGACGATGGCGTAGGCCCTTTTCACGCGCTCGTAAAACGCGAACCGCTCCACCGCTTCGGCCTGGTCATCACGCAGGCCTTCAGCGGCCAGCACGGAGAGCGTCTCGCGCTGCAGGGCCGACCTGTAAGGCGCCTCGGTGCCGCCCACCTGCATGTAGGCCACGGGCTGCGGCACGTCGGCCGCCAACGGCAGCACGCTGGCCACGGCCTGCACCGTGCGCGCCATGCCCACGCCCGGCAGGCGCAGCACGGTCTTGCCCGCGCCCAGGCTCATGGCGGTGAAATTCGCGTCGGCCAGCACCAGCGCGTCGTCGTGGCCCATCTCGGCCAGCAACTTGAGCAGCTCGGGGCTGAGCAGGGGATCGATGCCTTTGAGCATGGTCAGGCCAGTGCCTCGGCAGGCAGTTCTTCGGCCAGCTTGGCGCCGGTCATCACGGCCACGGTGTCGCTCATGCTGATCACCTTGGGGTTGACCACCGCCGCGCGTTTGCCCAGGCGCGCGATGTGGATGCGGTCGGCGATCTCGAACACGTGCGGCATGTTGTGGCTGATCAGGATCACCGGCAGGCCCTTGTCGCGCACGCGGCGGATCAGCTCCAGCACCATGTTGCCCTCCTTCACGCCCAGCGCGGCGGTGGGCTCGTCCATGATCACCACGTGCTGCGCGAAGGCCGCCGCGCGCGCCACCGCCACACACTGGCGCTGGCCGCCCGAGAGCGTTTCCACCGCCTGCGTCATGTAGCGGATGCCGACCTTCAGATCGTTCATGCGCGAGATGCTCTCGCTCAGCATTTTCTTTTTGTCCATCATGCGCAGGAAGCTGCCCAGGAAGCCTGGGCGCAGGATCTCGCGGCCAAGAAACAGGTTCTCGGCAATCGTCATGGCCGGGGCCACGGCGAGGTCCTGGTAGACCGTTTCAATCCCGGCGCGGCGCGCGTCGATCGGGCTCTTGAAGTGGATGGGCTGGCCGTCCAGAAAGATCTGGCCTTCGTCGGGAATGGTCGCGCCCGACAAGGCCTTGATCAGGCTCGATTTGCCGGCGCCGTTGTCGCCGATCACGGCCAGGATCTCACCGGCGCGCAATTCGAAGTCGGCGCCGTCGAGTGCGGTGACCTGGCCGTAGCGTTTCACCAGGCCCCTGGCCTGGATCACCAAAGGTGCATTCGGGTTCATCAGCGCACTCCTTTGCGGGACATCTGATCCGTTGCGACCGCGAGGATCACCAGGATGCCGGTGACCAGGATCTGGTAGACCGAACTCACGCCCATGAGCGTGAGGCCGTTGCGGAACACACCCACGATGAGCGCGCCCACCAGCGTGCCCAGCAGGATGCCGCGCCCGCCAAACAGGCTGGTGCCGCCCAGCACCACGGCGGTGATGGCGTCGAGGTTCTCGGTCTGCCCGGCATTGGGGTCACCCGCGCCGATGCGCGCCACGCTGAGCATGGACGCGATGCCGTAGAACACGCCGGCCGCCACGTACACGCCCAGCAGCACCTTGTCGGTGGAAATGCCGGTCAGCCGTGTGGCCTCGGGGCTGTTGCCCACCGCATAGATGTGGCGTCCGGGCGCGGTCTCGCGCAAAGCGAGCCAGGTCACGAGGTAGAGCACCAGCATCAGGATCACGCCGTAGAGCACGTTGGTGCCGCCGATGCGAAACGACTGGCCCAGCCAGTTCATGCCCTCGGGGATGTCGGTGATGGTCTGCGAGCCGCTGTAGAGCTGGGTGATGGCAAACGCGATGTTGAGCGTGCCCAGCGTAACGATGAAGGGCGGCAGCTTGGCCTTGGTCACCAGCAGGCCATTGACCAGGCCGAACAGCGCGGTGGCGGCTATGCCCAGGGCAATGGCCACCGGTGCCGAGAGCCCGAAGTCGGCCGCCATCTTGGTCATGACGATGCTGCCCAGGGCCATGATCATCCCGCACGAGAGGTCGATGCCCGCGGTCAGGATGATCAGCGTCTGGCCAATGGCGATCGTGCCCACCACCATCACCTGCTGCAGGATCAGCGAGAAGTTCTGCAGCGTGAGGAAGCGGTCGCTTTGCGTGGCAAAGAACGCGCAGGCCAGCAGCAGGGCAATGAACGGCCCGAGCGTGCCCATGGGGGGTAGTTTGGAAGCCAGGGTTTTCACGACAGTTCTCCCAGATGGAACTCGGTCACCGCGCCGAAGCAAGGTCCGCAGGAGTGAAGTGCCCCCGACCAGGGGCAGCAAGGGTCCGGCTCCGCCGGCCCAAGGTGCCGTCCCCCCTCCAAGCCGAAGGCGCCAGAGAGGGGGGAAGCCGCGCAGCGGCGCAGGGGGGAGCACCTCACTTCACACCCCAGCAGAGGTCCATGCCGGTTTTCACGTCCTTGCTGTCCACACCGGCCACCGGCTTGGCCGCGATCAGGGTCACGCCGGTGTCGGTGTAGCCGCTGACCTTCTTGCCGGTCTTGGCGTATTCCACGCCGGCGGCGACACCCATGGCGGCCATGCGCAGCGGGTACTGCTGCGAGGTGGCGGCGATCACGCCGGCGCCCACGTCCTTGATGCCGGCGCAGCCGCCGTCCACCGACACGATGACCACGTCCTTTTCCTTGCCGGCGGCCTTGAGTGCCTTGTAGGCGCCAGCCGCAGCGGGTTCGTTGATGGTGTAGACCACGTTGATGCCCGGGTTCTTCTGCAGGCAGTTTTCCATGCCGGTCTGGCCCTTGGCCGCGTCACCGAAGCTGTCGGCCATGCACACCACCTCGGCCGGCTTGGCCAGGTCGTTGCTCTTGACGTCCAGCGACTTCAGGCCGTAGCCCTGGAGAAAACCGTTGTGGCGCTGGGCGCCCACCGGGTGGCCGGGGAACAGGTCGAGCGTGGCGATCACCGGGGCCTTGCCGCCGAGCGCGGCCTTGGCGTACTGGCCGATCAGCACACCGGCCTTGAAGTTGTCGGTGGCGAAGAGGCCGTCCACCGCGCTGACGGGGTCGGTCGGGCTGTCGAGCGCGATCACCATCACGCCCTGCGCCTGCGCGCGCTTGATGGCCGGGATGATGGCCTTGGCGTCGCTGGGGGTGAGCAGGATGGTCTTGGCGCCGGCGGCGATCATGTTTTCCATGGCGGTCACCTGGCCGGCGTTGTCGCCGTCGGTCTTGCCCGCCGCCGTCAGCAGCTTGGCGCCGAGCTTTTTGGCCTCGGCGTCGGCGCCCTCTTTCATCTTCACGAAGAAGGGGTTGGAATCGGTCTTGGTGATCAGGCCGATGACGGGCTGGGCCTGTGCGTGGGCCGTTGAAGCGGCCAGGGCGAGCACGGACAAGGCACAGGCTGTTGAAGCGAATGTGAATGCGCGGAAGGTCATGTTTGTCTCCTCAGGTGGAAGGAATCGGTCAAGGATCACGCCGCCAGACACTTGGGGTTTTCACGAGGCCCGTTGCGGTGTGGTTGGACTATATTTCGACTCAGGTTAATAAATCAACTGGATTTAGTTATGGTTTTCCCTAGCATCCCCGGAGCCGTTCAAGTCGCCACCGCTGGCGAAGCCCTCATCGATCTGATCGAAGACGCCGACGGGCGTCTGCGCCCCTGCGCGGGCGGCGCGGTCTACAACCTCACGCGCGCCCTTGGCCTGCAAGGGGTGGGCACGCTCTACCTCAACCCGCTCGCGGCCGATCGCTTCGGCCGACTCCTGGCCAACGGCATCGCGCAGGCCGGCGTGACGCTCGCCCAGCCGCAACCGGCGCACGAGCCCACGTCGCTCGCGGTGGTGGGTCTGGACGACCAGGGCAAGGCCAGCTACAGCTTCTACCGTGAGGGCGTGGCCGACCGGCAGGTGACGGCGCAGGGTTTGATCGCCGCCTGCGAAGCCCATCCGGGCCTTCGCATCACCGTCACCGGCTGCCTGGCGCTGGCGGCCGAGGACAGCGCCCACTACCTGCCCTGGCTGCGGGCCCAGCGCGCCGCAGGGCGCCTGGTGGTGGTGGACGCCAACCTGCGCCCGGCCGTGGTGCCCGACATGGATGCCTACCGTGCCAGCGTGATGGCCGCCCTGCAGCAGGCCCACCTGATCAAGGTGAGCGACGACGACCTCGACACGCTGGGCATCGATGGCGCAGACGCCATGCACCAGGCCGGCGCGCTGCTGGCCAGCACGTCCGCGCAGTGGCTGGCGCTCACCCTGGGCGCGGGCGGTGCGGTGCTGCTGACGCGCGATGGCCGGGCCTGGCACAGCGCCGAGTCGGCGCCGGTCACGGTGGTCGACACGGTGGGCGCGGGCGACTGTTTTCTGGCCGGTCTGCTGGTGGCTTTGCTGCAGCGCCCGGCCATGCACCACGCCACCCGAGCCGACGAACTGCGGCTGGACGCCACCGACGCGAAACACTTGCTGGCGCACGCCGTGGCCAGCGCCAGCCTGTGCGTGATGCAAACCGGCTGCACCCCGCCCAGCCTGGCCGAGGTGGTGGCCCGCACCACGGCCCAGCCACCGGTTTTTCGCACCCTCTGACTGGGCGCGCGCCGCTTCGGCGGTTAAGGTGGAGGCAACGCCCCATGCCCTGCCGGGCAGGCGTTGGCATCCTGTACCCGTTATGTAACTTAATTACATTACGATCCCGTTTTATCAAGTAACTTGATTAGATCCATGGTCACCTCAAGCCCCACCGCCGCCACCTCCGCCCCCCAGGTTCCGCTCGACCTGGTGATCTTCGGTGGCGCGGGCGACCTCTCGGTGCGCAAACTGCTGCCCGCGCTCTACATGGCGCACCTGCACCACAACCTGCCCGAGGCCACGCGCATCCTCGCACTCGGTCGCCAGCCCTGGGACCGCAACACCTTCACCGCCTTCGTCGACGACAAGGTGCGCGGCTTCATCGACGCCGAAGCGCTGGACGACGCGGCCTGGACCGCCTTCAAGGACCGGCTGGGCTATGTGTGCCTGGACGCGACACAACCCGCCGACTTCGCGGCCCTGGGCGCGGCGCTGCAGAACGGCTCCGACCGCGTCTACTACCTGGCCACCGCCCCCACGCTGTTCACCGGCATCTGTGCCCACCTCGCCAGCGCCGACCTGATCGATGCGCGCTCGCGCGTGGTGCTTGAAAAACCCCTCGGCCACGACCTGGCTTCGGCGCGCCAGATCAACGAGGAAGTTGGCCGCTTTTTCAGCGAGGCGCAGACCTTCCGCATCGACCACTACCTCGGCAAGGAGACGGTGCAGAACCTCATGGTGCTGCGCTTCGGCAACACCATCTTCGAACCGCTCTGGCGCAGCCCCTACATCAAGAGCGTGCAGATCACGGTGGCCGAATCGGTGGGCGTGGGCAGCCGCGCCGGCTTCTACGACGGCACCGGCGCGCTGCGCGACATGCTGCAGAACCACCTGTTGCAGCTGCTGTGCATCGTGGCCATGGAGCCGCCGGTCTCGCTCGACCCCGACGCTGTGCGGGACGAAAAGCTCAAGGTGCTGCGCTCGCTGCGCCCCATGACCGTGGCCGACGTGGCGCGCGACACGGTGCGCGGGCAGTACACCGCGGGCGCCTCCAACGGCGACAAGGCGGTGGGCTACCACCAGGAAGACAACGTGCCGCCCGACAGCGCGACCGAAACTTTCGTGGCCCTGCGCGCCCACATCAACAACTGGCGCTGGGCCAACGTGCCGATCTTTCTGCGCACCGGCAAACGCATGGCCGAGCGTCGCTCGGAAATCGTGATCGAGTTCGCCGACCTGCCCTACACCATCTTTCCGGACGCACCACGCCAGCCGGTCAACCGGCTCATGATCCGCCTGCAGCCCGAAGAACACGTGCAGCTGCAGATGATGGCCAAGGAACCCGGCAGCGGCATGCGTCTGCGCCCGGTGAGCCTGAACCTGGACCTCGAATCCGCCTTCAGCGCGCGCCGCGCCGAAGCCTATGAGCGCCTGCTCATGGACGTGATCAAGGGCCGCCTCACGCACTTCATGCGCCGCGACGAACTCGAAGCCGCATGGACCTGGGTCGAGCCCATCCTGGACGGCTGGAAGAACCTGAACGAGAAGCCCAAGGCCTACACCGCAGGCAGTTGGGGCCCGGCGGCCTCGTCGGCCCTGATGGCGCGCGAAGGCTCGGCCTGGGTGGAAGAATCATGAAAGAGCACGCCTGCAACTCGGCCGCCGAGCTGGCCTGGCAACTCGCCGACACCATCGCGCAAAGCCTGCACCTGGCCATCAACCTGCGCGGACACGCCGTGCTGGCGGTCTCGGGTGGCAAGTCGCCCATCGCGCTGTTTGAAGCGCTGCGCGTGCTGCCGCTGGAGTGGAAACGCGTGACCGTGCTGCTGGTGGACGAACGCTGCGTGCCGCACGACCACGCCGACAGCAACACCGCGCTGGTGCGCCAGCACCTGCTGAAAGACGACGCTGCAGCGGCCACCTTCGTTCCCTTCTTTGACACGCTGCCCGACACGCTGGATGAACCAGCGCTCATCCGCCTGGTGGACGCCGCCAACCGCCGCCTGGCCACCCAGCCCTGGCCGATGGACATGGCGGTGCTCGGCATGGGCGACGACGGCCACACCGCGTCGCTGTTCCCCGGCGCGCCCGGTCTGAACCAGGCGCTGTACAGCAGCGGCCCGGTGGCCTGGGTTCGCCCGGCCACGGCGCCCCACGCGCGCCTCACCCTCACCCTGCCCGCCCTGCTGGCCACGCGCGAACTCGCGCTGGCGATCAGCGGCGCCAGCAAGCTGGCCGTGTTCCAGCAAGCCCGCCTCGGCGCCGACGAAGCCCTGCCGGTGTCGCTCATCCTCAACCAGCACCAGACGCCCGTGAGTGTCTGGCTTTCTTGATGACCACCCCCGTCGCTTTGTCACTGCGTGTAGCCGCATCCCCCCTCCAGGGGGCAACACCTGCGGCCGGGCAAAGCCCGTTCCGCGGTGTTCACTTGAATTGAATCGGAGACATCATGACCACACTGCACCCGACGCTGCAACGCGTCACCGAACGCATCATTGAACGCAGCGCCTCCACCCGAGCCGCCTACCTGGCCTCCATGGCCGCACAGCGCAAGACCGGCACCCAGCGCGCCGGCATGGGCTGCGCCAACATGGCCCACACCACGGCCGCGCTGCCGGCGTCCGACAAGCTCAAGATCCACGCCGAACGTGCGCCGCACCTCGGCATCGTCACCGCCTACAACGACATGCTCTCGGCCCACCAGCCCTACGAGACCTACCCGCAGCAGATCCGCGGCATCGCCCACGGCCTGGGCGTGACGGTGCAGGTGGCCGGCGGCGTACCCGCCATGTGCGACGGCGTCACCCAGGGTGCGTCCGGCATGGAGCTCTCGCTGTTCTCGCGCGACGTGATCGCCCTGTCCACCGCGGTGGCGCTCTCGCACAACGTGTTCGACGCCGCACTGTTCCTCGGCATCTGCGACAAGATCGTGCCCGGCCTCTTCATGGGTGCGCTGCAGTTCGGCCACCTGAGCAACGTGTTCGTGCCCGCCGGCCCCATGACCTCGGGCCTGTCCAATGACGCCAAGGCCAAGGTGCGCCAGCAGTACGCCCAGGGCCTGGTGGGGCGCGAGGCCCTGCTCGAATCGGAAGCGCAGGCCTACCACAGCCCCGGCACCTGCACGTTCTACGGCACCGCCAACAGCAACCAGATGCTGATGGAAATCATGGGCCTGCACCTGCCCGGCGCGTCGTTTGTGAATCCCGGCACACCGCTGCGCGATGCGCTCACCGCCGAGGCCGTGAAGCGCTCCGTGGCCAACACCGGGCGCACAGGTGAACCGGCCATCTGCATGGCCGACATCGTGACCGAAAAAACCCTGGTCAACGGCATCATCGGCCTGCTCGCCACGGGCGGTTCGACCAACCACACGCTGCACCTCGTGGCCATGTCGCGCGCCGCCGGTGTGCTGGTGGACTGGGACGATTTCGCCGAGCTCTCGCACGTGATTCCGCTGCTGGCGCGTGTGTACCCCAACGGCAGCGCCGACGTGAACCACTTCCACGCCGCCGGCGGCATGGGCTACCTCATGCGGCAGTTGCTTGACGCCGGACTCTTGCACGCCGACGTGGCCACGGTCATGGGCTACGGCCTGCAGGCCTACACACAAGAGCCTTGGCTGGACGATGGCCAACTGGCATGGCGCCCGGTGCCCACGCAGAGCGGCGACACCTCGGTGGTGCGCCCGGTGGCCGAGCCCTTCAGCGCCGACGGCGGCCTGCGCCTGCTGCAGGGCAACCTGGGCCGCAGCGTGGTGAAGGTGTCCGCCGTGAAACCCGAGCACCGCGTGGTGCGTGCTCAGGCCGTGGTCGTGAGCGACCAGCAAGACCTGCTGGCGCTGTTCAATGCCGGCGAACTCGAGCGCGACTTCATCGCCGTGGTGCGCTACCAGGGCCCACGCGCCAACGGCATGCCCGAGCTGCACAAGCTCACGCCGCCGCTGGCCGTGCTGCAGGACAAGGGCTTCAAGGTGGCGCTGGTCACCGACGGCCGCATGTCCGGCGCCTCGGGCAAGGTGCCCGCGGCCATCCACCTCAGCCCCGAGGCCCTGGCCAACGGCCCGATCGCACGCGTGAAAGACGGCGACTGGATCACGCTGGACTGCGAGCGCGGCGTGCTCGAACTGGAGGTGGACGTTGACACCTTCAACGCGCGCGAGCTGCACCACCCCGACCTCAGCGCCAACCAGCACGGCACCGGCCGAGAGCTGTTCGCCATGTTCCGCCAGCACGCCAGCGTGGCCGAGCTCGGCGCATCGCCGCTGTTTGGCTGAACCCCAAGGAACACCATGACCACCTGCTTCACCCGCCCCGCTTTCACCTCGCGCGTCGTCCCCGTGATCGTGCTCAACGACGCGGCCCACGCCGTGCCGCTGGCCCACGCCCTGTTGGAAGGCGGCATCGATGTGATGGAGATCACCCTGCGCTCCAACGTGGCCCTGCACGCCATGGAAGCCGTCGCGCGCGCCGTGCCGCAGATGCACCTGGGTGCCGGCACCGTCACGCGTGTCGCCGAAGTCAGGCAGGTGGTCGCGGCCGGCGCCAGCTTCGCCCTGTCGCCGGGCTGCACCGACGAACTCGTGCACGCCGTGCGCGAAGCGAACCTGCCCTTCATCCCCGGTGTGATGACACCCGGCGAAGTCATGCGCGCACGCGACCACGGCTTCACGCTCATGAAACTCTTCCCCGCCTCGCAGGCCGGTGGCATCGGCATGCTCAAGGCGCTCGGCGCGCCGCTGCCCGACGTGCGCTTCTGCCCCACCGGCGGCGTGAGCGTGGACAACCTGCGCGACTTTCTGAAACTGCCCAATGTGGCCATGGCCGGTGGCTCGTGGCTCACCCCGGCCGATCTGCTGCGCAACGGAGACTGGGCCGGCATCACGAAACTGGCGCGCGAGGCCACCGCGATGGCCGCGCCCAACTGAGAGAGACGCCATCCATGAAACTGCCCACCACCCTGCCCGCCTGGCAGCAACTGCAGACACTGGCCGCCAGCCCCACGCCGCACCTGCGCGAACTGCTCACCGACAGCCACCGCGAGCACCGCATGGGCTTGACTGCCGCGGGCATTGCCCTGGACGCCAGCCGCCAGCGCCTCACACCAGCCATCCAGCAGGCACTGCTCGCGCTGGCCGAACAATCCGACGTGGCGGCGCAGCGCGACGCCATGTTCCGCGGCGACACCATCAACACCACCGAGGACCGCCCGGTGTTGCACGTGGCACTGCGGGGCGACCCGCTGCACGCCGGCCCCTGGGGCAATGCGGTGCAGGCCGATGTGCAACGCGAGCTGGCGCGTGTGTGCGACTTTGCCCAGGCGCTGAACGCGGGCGCCGTGCTCGGCTTCTCGGGCGAGGCCATCACCGACGTGGTGAACATCGGCATCGGCGGCTCCGACCTCGGCCCGCGCATGGCCATCGAGGCCCTGGCCCACCTGGCGGCCCCGGCCGTGCCCGGTGTGCGCGTGCACTGCGTTTCCAACCCCGACGCGTGGGCGCTGTGGAGCGTGCTGCGTGGTCTCGACGCGAAGCGCACCCTGCTCGTGGTCTCCAGCAAGACCTTCACCACGCAGGAAACGCTGACCAACGCCGCCAGCGCGCAACGCTGGCTGACCGACCACGGCTGCCCACCCGAGGCTTTGTCCAAACACCTCGTGGCCATCACCGCGAGCCCGGCACAGGCCGCCAGGCTGGGCTACCCGAGCGAGCGCACCTTCTTGTTCTGGGACTGGGTGGGCGGGCGCTACTCGGTGTGGTCGGCGCTGGGCCTGCCGCTGGCCATCGCCGTCGGCGCTGAAAACTTCCGCGCCTTCCTGGCCGGTGCGCGCGCCATGGACGAGCATTTCTGCACCGCACTGCCCGCGCAAAACCTGCCCATGCAGCTGGCGCTGACCGGCATCTGGAACCGCAACTTCCTGGAGATGCCCACCCAGCTCATCGTGCCCTACGCCTCGCGGCTGGCGCGCTTCACCCCCTTCGTGCAGCAGATGGACATGGAGTCCAACGGCAAGCGCACCCACACCGACGGCACGCCGACCACGGTGGACACCGGCCCCATCGTCTGGGGAGGCCTGGGCATCGACGGGCAACACGCCTACTTCCAGCTCATCCACCAAGGCCGACACACCGTGCCGGTGGATTTCATCGGTGTGCTGAACGAAGACACGCCGCTGCCCATGGCCGCCACGCACCACGGCGTCGTCAACCTCAACCTGCGCGCCCAGGCCCAGGCCATGGCCTGCGGACGCTCGCTGCAGGACACACAAGCCGCGCTGATGAAGGACGGCATGAGCGAAGCCGACGCGGCCGCCATGGCGCCGCACCGCACGTTCGAGGGCAACATTCCGAGCAACCTGCTGTGGCTCGACCGGCTGGACCCGATGCGCCTGGGCGCCCTGATCGCGCTGTACGAACACAAGGTCTTCACCCAGGCCGCGATCTGGCGCATCAACGCGTTCGACCAGTGGGGCGTGGAACTGGGCAAGACGATGGCCAAGGCGATGGAACAGCGCAAGGTTTGACACAGATCAAACCCGCCGCGATGGCACGCGGCGGGTGATTGAGTTTGCTCAGTGGGCGCGGCGAAGGCCTGCCTAGAGTGGATTTCGCAAGGGCAATGGCCCGTCTGCAAACCAACCGCTCTGGAGCCAACATGCACCCACGTCCCACCCCCCTGTCCGCCGCCCTGCTGGCCCTCGCCGGCTTCACCCTGTTGAACGTCTCCGGCTGCGCCACGCCACCGCCAACGGCCGAGCGCATGGTGATCTCACCCATGGGCACTGTGCTCACCTACCACCGCAAGAGTTCGGGCAGCCTGGGCACCTACGACGGCAAGGTGGTGTGGACACACACACCGTCCACCTGGCAGGGCAAGCCGGTGATTTCGTTCGGCGCACCGCAGGCCGGCACGGCGCTGCACGATCCCGTGAGCTTTGCGATGCTGGCCAACCTGACGCCCGACGGCAAACCCTTCATGGCGTTCGATCCACCGATCGACTACGCATGGCCGCTGACGGTGGGCCAGACCTGGAGCACACAGTACATGGTGACGGTCTTCGCCAGCGGCGCCCGGGTTCCGATGAGGCGCGATTTCAAGGTCGAGGCCTTCGAAGACGTGACCGTGCCGGCCGGGACCTTCAAGACCTGGAAGATTTCCTGGAAAGACAGCACGGGCGAGACCGAGACCCGCTGGATCAGCCCGGCGCAAGGCATTGCCACGGTCAAGCGCCACGTCGAACGCCCCACCACCCACGCGCAGGGGCCCGGTGTGCTCGACGCCGAGCTGCTGTCGCGCGACCTGCCCGCAAGATGATCCGCCCGACACCATGAAAAAAGCCGACCCCAAACGGGGTCGGCTTTCTCAGACCAGCGCTCGGGCGTTTACTTCGCGCCGCGCGCCTTGGCCACCGCCGCCTGCGTTTCCTTCCACAGGTCCATGCCCACGTTGGTGGCGATGGTGGCGTTGATGCGGGTGAGCTGGTCGCGCATGCGGCCGGCTTCAGCGGGGCTGAGTTGGTTCACCTGCATGCCCTTGCCCTTGAGCTCGGCCAGCGCCTTTTCGGCTTCGGCGCGCGTGTCCTTGCGTTCGAAGTCGCGACTCTTCTTCGCGGCGTCCATCAGCACCTTTTGCTCGTCCTTGCTGAGCTGGTCCCAGTACTTCTTGCTCACGGTCACGATCCAGGGACTGTAGACGTGGTTGGTCACCGTCAGGTACTTCTGCACCTCGTAGAACTTGCTGGAGAGGATGGTGTTGTACGGGTTCTCCTGGCCATCCACCGTCTTGGTCTCCAGCGCGGTGAAGAGCTCGGAGAACGGCAGCGGCACGGCGTTGGCGCCCAGGGTCTTGAAGCTGTCGATGAAGACGTTGTTCTGCATCACGCGCAGCTTGATGCCGTCCATGTCTTCCAGCTTGGTCACCGCGCGCTTGTTGTTGGTGAGGTTTCGGAAACCGTTTTCCCAGTACACCAGGCCCACGAGCCCCTTCTCCTGCAGCTTGTCCATGACCTTCTGGCCCACCGGGCCGTCCAGCACCACGTCGGCCTCTTGCGCGTTGTTGAACAGGAAAGGCGTGTCCCACAGCGCCATTTCCTTGGTGATGCCCACCAGCGTGGCGGTGGAGCCCACCATCATCTCTTGCGCGCCGCCGATCAGGGCCTGCTGCATCTGCACGTCGGAGCCCAGCGCGGCCGCACCGATGGCGCGGATCTTCATCTTGCCGCCCGAAGCTTTTTCAACTTCTTCGGCGAACATCTTGGTGGCGCGGCCCTGGTTGGAGATTTCGTTCAGGCCGTAACCGAAACGGATGATGCGAGGTTTGATGTCTTGCGCGAGCGCTGCGAAGGGCGCAGCGAAGGCGGCCGCGGCGGTGGCGGCGATGAGGGTGCGACGGAACAGGGTCATGACAGTCTCCTTGGAGTGGTGAGGGGTGAAAGGGTGAGGGATCAACGCATCCACGCCACGGGCGCGGTGACGATCTGCGGAAACACGATGAACAGGGCGAGCACGAGGATGTAGGTGAAGAGAAACGGGTTCACGCCCTTGATGACCTGGTGCATGGGCAGGCGCCCGACGCCGGCCACCACGTTGAGCACCGTGCCCACCGGCGGCGTGACGAGGCCGATGGCGCCGTTGAGCACGAACATGAGGCCGAAGTACACCGGGTCGATGCCCGCCTTGACGGCGATGGGCAGCATGACCGGCGCGAAGATCAGGATGGTGGGCGTGAGGTCGAGCGCGGTGCCGATGAGCACCAGCACGATCATCATGGTGACCATGAGCAGGCGCGGGTGTTCCACCAGCGGGCCGAGCCAGCCGGTGAGTGTGGACGGCAGGTCGGCCAGCGTGATCATGTAGCTGGCCACGGCCGCGCCGGCACACAGGAACATGACCACCGAGGTGGTGCTCGCCGCGCGCACCAGCACGCCGTACACCTCGGGCAGGCGCATTTCGCGGTGCACGAAAAGCGCAATGGTCAGCGCGTAGGCGGCGGCCACCACGGCGGCTTCGGTGGGCGTGAACACACCGCTCTTCATGCCGCCAATGATGATCACCGGCATGAGCAGGGCCCAGAACGCGCGGGCGGTGAGGCGCAGGCGCTCGGCCATGGGCACCGGGGGCGAACTGGTCAGCGTCATCTTGCGCAGCACCACGCGCCACGCCAGCACCAGCGCCACACCCATGATCAAGCCGGGCACGATGCCCGAGATGAACAGCGCGGAGATCGAGGTGTTGGTGGTCACGCCGTAGATCACGAAGGCCATCGACGGCGGGATGATCGGGCCGATGACACTGCCCGCGGCAATGAGGCCGGCGGACGAGGCCACCGGGTAACCGTGCTTGCGCATCATGGGCAGCAAGATGGCCGACATGGCCGCCGCGTCGGCCAGCGCCGAGCCGGACATGGCCGAGAGCAACACCGCCGCGCCGATGGCCACATAACCCAGCCCGCCGCGCACATGGCCGACCCAGGCCTGCGCCATGTCGATGATGCGTTTGCTGATGCCGCCCGTGTTCATGAGCTCACCCGCGAGGATGAAGAAGGGCACGGCCAGCAGCGGAAAGCTGTCGACACCGGCCACCATGTTCTGGGCCAGCAACTGCGTGTCCCAGAAATCCATCACCCAGGCCATGGCGGCCCCGGTGAGCAACAAGGCAAACGCCATGTTCATGCCGATGCCCATGAGCACCACCATGCCGGCGATGAAGACCACGAAGGCCATTGCTTCAACGGTCATGGTCCTACTCCATCTCGGCCTGGTGGCCCAGGTCGAGCGGCGTGCGCCGCACGATCTCGATCAGCACCATGAGGCCGATGGCCAACGAACACAGCAGCGCGGGCAGCGGCAACAGCGCCACCGGGTAACCGAGCACCACCGAATTGCTCTCCATGCCCACCACCACCTGCTGCCAGGCGCCCCGGCCCAGCAACACACAAGCCAGCAGCACCAGCAGGCGGATGGCCAGCGTCGCGGTGGCGAACAGCGCGGGCTTGTCGCGCAGCGCCCCCACCAGGCTGGTGAAGGCCATGTGCTGGCCCAGCGGGTAAGCGGCGGTTGCGCCCAAGAACACCATCCACACGAACAGCAGGCGCGAGAGTTCTTCGGTGGCGTTGATGCCGCTGTTGAAACCGTAGCGCAGCACCACGTTGCCCAACACACACACCACCATGCCGGCCAGGCACAGCGCGAGCAGGGCTTCGGCCCCGTGTTTCAAAACATGGCCCGATTTCATGAGCGGCTCTCCAGGGTGGCGGGGGCGGGTGCGCTGCGCACCCAGCGCACCACGGCCGAGCCCAGGTCTTTCAACGGTTGCGTGGCGTCCAGGCGCAACACACCGGGTTCAAAGCGCGGGTCTTCCAGCGCGGCGAACTGGCTGGCCACCAGGCTCACCGGGAACAGGTGCGCGGGTCGCGCAGCCACGCGGGCACGGGCCTGGTCTTGCGTGAGGTCGAGAAACACGAAGCGCAGGCCGGGGGCGGCGGCGCGCAGGCGCTCGCGGTAGCGCTGCTTGAGCGCCGAGCAGGTCAGCACCACGCCTTGTGGATGCGCCTGCAACTGCGTGGCCAACGCCTCCAGCCAGGCCGCGCGGTCGTCGTCGCTCAGCGGCGTGCCGCTGCGCATCTTGGTCACATTGCTCTCGGAATGAAAGTCATCGCCTTCGAGCAGCGGCAGGCCCAGCGCCTCGGCACACCGCTGACCCAGGCTGGATTTGCCACAACCCGCCACGCCCATGACGACGAGGGAGCTGTTTTCGGGCAGGTTCTTCATTTGGTAGCGCTATCCCATTGGGCTAAAAAAGGAGCGAATCGCGAGGGTGGCTTCGCCGTGGTCCGTCGGTTGCCTCCCCGAGAAACACCGACCATTCAGGGTAAATTCGGGTGGCGCAGGGCCTTGGACAGCGCTATCCTAACGCCACACGATCCGCACCAAATACCGGGAAAACCCTTGGAACCGACCGAACGCAAGCGCCGCCACAGCGGGCGCACCACCCTCAGCGACGTGGCGCTGGCCGCCGAAGTCAGCCCCATCACCGCCTCTCGCGCCTTGCGTGGAGAGCGCGGCGTGGCGGCCGATCTGGTGGAGCGCGTCAAGCGCGCGGCCGACCAACTCGGCTACGTGCCCGACCCCGCCGCGCGGGCGCTGGCCTCGCAGCGCAGCACGCAGGTGCCGGTGCTGGTGCCGCTGTTGTCCAACGCGCTGTTTGTCGATGTGCTTGAAGCTGTGCACCGCACCCTGCTGCCCCACGGCTACCAGCCCATGATCGGCGTGACGCACTACGAGCCGCAAGAAGAAGAACAGCTGCTGCGCAGCTACCTCGCGCACCGCCCGGCCGGCCTGCTGCTCACCGGCTTCGATCGCACCGAAGCCGCGCGCCAGATGATCGCGGGCAGCGGCGTGCCCTGCGTGTATTTGATGGAACTCACGCAAGCGCCCAACGTGTACTGCGTGGGCTTCTCCCAAACCGAAGCCGGCCACGCCATCACCGAACACCTGGTGCAACGCGGCCGCCAGCGCATCGCCTTTGTGGCGGCCCAGCTCGACCCGCGCACCCTGCAGCGAGCCGAAGGCTACCGCCGCTGCCTGCGCGAGCACGGCCTGTACGACGCCAGGCTCGAATTGTTGAGCCCGCAACCGTCGTCGATGCGGCTCGGTGGTGAGCTGCTTGAGGACCTGCTGCGCACCCGCCCCGAAGTGGACGCCGTGTTCTTCTGCAACGACGACCTCGCGCAAGGTGGACTGCTCACCGCGCTGCGCCTGGGTGTGGACGTGCCCGGCCGCATCGCGGTGGCC
The DNA here is from genome assembly GCF_001713375.1 of Hydrogenophaga sp. RAC07. Classification (NCBI taxonomy): domain Bacteria; kingdom Pseudomonadati; phylum Pseudomonadota; class Betaproteobacteria; order Burkholderiales; family Comamonadaceae; genus Hydrogenophaga; species Hydrogenophaga sp. RAC07. Next base: position 1,076,222 of record NZ_CP016449.1, on the reverse strand, counting down.
GGCTTCAACGACCTCTCGGGCAGCGACCAGATGGTGCCGCCGCTGACCACCGTGCGCACCCCTCGCAAAGCAATGGGCGAGGCGAGTGCGCAGATGCTGCTGGGCTTGATGCGCGGGGAGGTGCCCGCCGCGAACTCGGTGGATCTGGGCTTCGAACTGCTGGTGCGGGGAAGCAGCTGACGCCTCGTCAGCCTCCGCGGGCGCAAACTCTGCGCCGATTCCTAGGGTAAATACCGACTTTCAGATGCAAGAGAGTACGCAAGACACCCTCTTGCGTACAAACCGCGCGTGCAGCCTTGGCCAGAATCCGTCCACGGTCTGCTGAAGGCCGTCGCATCCGCTTCCCACCAAAACGCAGGAGACACACCGTGAAATTCCGCCTCGCTTCTGTTCTGGCCGCCGCCCTCCTGGGCGCCGGCTTCGCACACGCCAACACCGAGCTCGTCATTGCCACCGTGAACAACGGCCACATGATCGAGATGCAGAAACTCGGCAAGGTCTTCGAGACCGCCAACCCCGACATCAAGCTCAAGTGGGTCACGCTCGAAGAAGGTGTGCTGCGCCAGCGCGTCACCACCGACATCGCCACCAAGGGCGGCCAGTTCGACGTGATGACCATCGGCATGTACGAAGCGCCGATCTGGGGCAAGAAGGGTTGGCTGCAGGAATTGAAGACCGGTGGCAGCTACGACGTGGACGATCTTCTGCCCGCGATCCGCAGCGGCCTGTCGATCGACGGCAAACTGTTTGCCGCGCCGTTTTATGGCGAAAGCTCGATGCTGATGTACCGCAAGGACCTGGCCGACAAGGCCGGCGTGCAGGTGCCCGAGCGCCCGACCTGGGTGCAGATCAAGGACCTCGCGGCCAAGATGCACGACCCGAAGAACGGCGTGTACGGCATCTGCCTGCGCGGCAAGCCGGGCTGGGGCGACAACATGGCGTTTCTGACCACGCTGGTCAACACGCACGGCGGCCAGTGGTTCGACATGCAGTGGAAGCCGCAGATCGACACCAAGCCCTGGAAGGACGCGATCACCTTCTACGTGGACCTGCTGAAGAACTACGGCCCGCCCGGCTCGTCGGCCAACAGCTTCAACGAGATCCTGGCACTGACCAACTCCGGCAAGTGCGGCATGTGGATCGACGCGACCATCGCAGCCTCGTTCGTGAGCGATCCCAAGCAGTCCAAGGTGGCCGACCAGATGGCGTTTGCACAGGCCCCCACCGCCGTCACACCCAAGGGCGCGAACTGGTTGTGGTCGTGGAACCTGGCCATTCCCGCCGGTTCGAAGAAGGTCGACGCGGCGCAGAAGTTCATCACCTGGGCAACGAGCAAGGACTATGTGCAGCTGGTGGCCAAGACCAATGGCTGGGCCAATGTGCCCACGGGCACGCGCAAGAGCACCTACGCCTCGCCCGAGTTCCAGAAAGCGGCCCGCTTCGCAGCCGCCGAGAAGGTGGCGATCGACTCGGCCAACCCGACCGACTCGACCCTGCCCAAGAGCCCGTACGTGGGCGTGCAGTTCGCCGCCATTCCCGAGTTCCAGGCGATCGGTATCGCGGTGGGACAGCAGATGAGCGCGGCACTGGCCGGCAAGACCACGGTGGACGCGGCGCTGAAGGCCTCGCAGGTGGCGGCCGAGCGTGAGATGAAGAAGGCCGGGTACTACAAGTAAGCCCGGGGGGCTGTCGGCTCCCTCCCCCGCTGGGGGAGGGTTGGGGTGGGGGCACGCTGGCAGAAGCTTTGTCGGCGAAGTCCTTTGCCCGGAGACGGCCCCGCACCCCTGCCCTCCCCCAGCGGGGGAGGGAGTCTTCGCAAAAGCGTCTGTCGTCTTCAGGGTCTCACCATGAACCGCCTGCTTCCCCGCCTGCTGCTCACGCCCGCCGTGGCCACGCTCTTCCTCTGGATGATCGTGCCGCTGGTGATGACGATCTATTTCAGCCTGATCCGCTACAACCTGATGCAGCCGGATGTGACCGGCTTTGCCGGGCTGGAGAACTTCGAGTACTTCGTCACCGACGCCTCGTTCGGCACCGCGGTGCTCAACACGCTGCTGTTGCTGGGCAGCGTGATCCTGATCACCGTGGGTTTCGGCACGGCCATCGCCCTGCTGATCAACGAACCCTTTGCCGGCCGCGGTCTCGTGCGCGTGCTGCTGATCTCGCCCTTCTTCGTCATGCCCACGGTGAACGCGCTGCTGTGGAAGAACATGATGATGAACCCCATCTACGGCGTGCTCGCACAGGTGTGGACCTTCTTCGGCGCCACCCCGGTGGACTGGCTCACCGATCACCCGCTGTTCTCCATCATCGTCATGGTGTCGTGGCAATGGCTGCCGTTTGCCACGCTGATCTTCATGACCTCGCTGCAGAGCATGAACCGCGAGCAGCTCGAAGCCGCGCGCATGGACGGCGCCACCTGGCTGCAGCAACTGCGCTACCTCTACATCCCGCACCTGGGCCGCTCGGTGGCGGTGGTGGTGATGATCGAAATGATCTTCCTGCTCAGCGTGTTCGCCGAGATCTACACCACCACCGGCGGAGGCCCGGGCGACGCGAGCACCAACGTGGCCTTCCTGATCTTCAAGCAGGCGCTGCTCAATTTCGACGCCGGCGTGGCCTCGGCCGGAGCGCTGTTCGCGGTGGTGCTGGCCAACATCGCGGCCATCTTCCTGATCCGCATGGTCGGAAAAAATCTGGACAAGTGAGATCAACCCATGGCACGCGAATCCACCTTCACACCCGCCTACGCGGTGCGCACCGTAGCCGCCTGGGCTGTGGCCCTGCTGCTGTTCTTTCCACTGGGCTGGCTGCTGCTGACCGCATTCAAGACCGAGCTGCAGGCCATTGCGATCCCGCCCGAGCTGTTCTTCAAACCCACGCTGGAGAACTTCCACGAGGTGCAGGAGCGCAGCGACTACTTGCACTACGCCTGGAACTCGGTGGTCACGAGCGTGGTGTCCACCCTGCTCGGTCTGGCCATTGCGGCGCCGGCGGCCTACGCCATGGCCTTCTTCAAGGGCAAGTACGACAAGGACATCCTGATGTGGATGCTCTCCACCAAGATGATGCCGGCCGTGGGTGCGCTGGTGCCCATCTATGTGCTGGCACAGAAGAGCCACCTGCTCGACACGCAGCTCGGTCTCATCATCGTGTTCACGCTGTCCAACCTGCCCATCATGGTGTGGATGCTGTATTCGGGCTTCAAGGAGATCCCCAACGAAATCCTGGAGGCCGCGCGCATGGACGGCGCCACGCTCTGGCAGGAAGCCACCAAGGTGCTGCTGCCGCTGTCGCTGGGCACGTTCGCCTCCACCGGCCTGCTGTGCCTGGTGCTGAGCTGGAACGAAGCCTTCTGGAGCCTGAACCTGAGTTCGGCCCAGGCCGGCACGCTGGCCACGCTGATCGCCAGCTACTCCAGCCCCGAAGGCCTGTTCTGGGCCAAGCTGTCCGCCGCTTCGCTCATGGCCATTGCGCCCATCGTGGTGTTCGGCTGGTTCAGCCAGAAACAACTGGTCCAAGGCCTCACCTTCGGCGCCGTCAAGTAAACCTCTTCAGGACACGAACCATGGCTTACCTGGAACTCAAGGGCATCGAAAAATTCTTCGGTGAACACCGCGCCATCAAGGGCATCGATCTGGACATCCAGCCGGGCGAGTTCATCGTCTTCGTCGGGCCCTCGGGCTGCGGCAAGTCCACGCTGCTGCGGCTCATTGCAGGGCTGGAGCACATCGACGGCGGCACCCTGCGCCTGGAAGGCCGCGACATCACGCACCAGCCATCGAGCAAGCGCGACCTGGCCATGGTGTTCCAGAGCTACGCGCTCTACCCACACATGAGCGTGTTTGAAAACATGAGCTTTGCGCTCAAGCTCGCCAAGGTCGACCCCAAGGTCATCCAGGACAAGGTGCAGCGCGCGGCCGACATCCTCAACCTCACGCCCTACCTGCAGCGCACCCCCAAGGAGCTCTCGGGCGGGCAGCGCCAGAGGGTCGCCATCGGCCGCGCCATCGTGCGTGCGCCCAAGGTGTTTCTGTTCGACGAGCCGCTGTCCAACCTGGACGCCGCGCTGCGCGGCCAGACCCGCGTGGAGATCGCCAAGCTGCACCGCGACCTGGGCGCCACCACCATCTACGTGACACACGACCAGGTGGAGGCGATGACACTGGCCGACCGTGTGGTGGTGCTGCGCGACGGTGTCATCGAGCAGGTGGGCACACCGCTGGAGCTCTACGACCACCCGGCCAACCAGTTCGTGGCGCAGTTCATCGGCACGCCACAGATGAACGTGTCGCCGCTGCAGCAGATGCCTGCGCTGATCCAGCAGCAGGCGCCTGCAGGCGCGGTGGGCGGCTCCATCGGCCTGCGGCCCGAGAACGTGGTGGTGAACCCGGCCGGCCGGGGTGCCATCAAAGGCAAGGTGGACCTGATCGAAGCGCTCGGCGCCGAAACGCTCATCTACCTGAGAACCGCCGAAGGGGCGCCGCTGGTGGCGCGCCAGAGCGAGCGCACCACGCTCACCCCGGGCGAGGCCGTCACGCTGGACATCGCCACCGACCACGCACACTGGTTCGACAACGCCGGCCGTGTGGTGGGCCGCACCGCCGCTCAAGCCACGTCATGAGCCCTGCACAAGCCTTGAAGGGCCAGGTGGCCGCCGTCACGGGCGCCGCATCGGGCATCGGCTTCGCCAGCGCCCAGGCCCTGCTGGCGGCGGGCGCCCGGGTGGTGCTTGTCGACCGGGACGCGCAAGCCCTCACCAAAGCCTGCGAAACCTTGGGCGCCGACGCGCTGCCGCTGGTGCTGGACCTGCTGGACCCCGTGCAATGTGCGTCCATGCCCGAGCGCATCCTCGCACTTGCCGGCCGGCTCGATGTCTTTCACGCCAACGCGGGCCTCTACGTGGGCGGCGACCTGATCGATGCCAGCGACGATGCCATCGACCGCATGCTCAACCTGAACGTCAATGTGGTCATGAAGAACGTGCGCGGCGTGCTGCCCCACATGATCGCGCGCGGCAGCGGCGACATCATCGTCACCAGCTCGCTGGCGGCGCATTTCCCCACGCCGTGGGAGCCGGTCTACGCCTCCAGCAAGTGGGCCATCGACTGCTTTGTGCAGACCGTGCGACGCCAGGTCTTCAAGCACGGCATCCGCATGGGCGCCATCTCGCCCGGGCCGGTGATCACCTCGCTGCTGGCCGACTGGCCGGCCGGGAAGCTGGCCGAAGCCAAGGCCAGCGGCAGCCTGATCGAGGCCTCGGAAGTGGCCGACGTGGTGCTGTTCATGCTCACCCGCCCGCGCGGCATGACGATTCGCGACGTGGTGATGATGCCCACCAACTTCGATCTCTGACCCTGTCTTTCATCACCCACCATGCACACCATCCTGCACCTGGGCCTGGGCTCGTTCCACCGCGCGCACCAGGCCGTCTACGTCCACCAGCTGCGCCAGCTCGGGGACACCCGCTGGGCCATCGCCGCCGGCAACCTGCGCCCCGACATGCTGGACACCATCGCCGCGCTGCAGGCGCAGGGTGGCGCCTACACGCTGGAGACCGTCACGCCGCAGGGCAAGCGCAGCTACACGCGCGTCACATCCATCGAGCGCGTGCTGCCGTACCAGGACGATCTGGCCCCGCTGGTCGCAGTGGCCACCGATCCGGCCACACGCATCATCTCCTTCACCGTCACCGAAGCCGGCTACTACCTCGACGCGCGGGACCACCTGGACTGGGCCAGCTTCCCCGACCTGAGCGCGGACCTGGTGGCCGTGAAAGCCGGCCAGGCCGGCCACACCCTCTATGGCGGCCTGGTCACCCTGCTGCGCGCGCGCATGAAGGCTCAGGCCGGCCCGGTGACGCTGATGAACTGCGACAACCTGCGCCACAACGGTGAGCGCTCGCGCGGTGGCCTGCTGGAGTTCATCGAGGCACTCGGCGACGCCGCCCTCAAGGTCTGGGTGCTGGCCAACACCAGCAGCCCCAACGCCATGGTGGACCGCATCACGCCCCGCCCCACGCCCGATGTGGTCGAGCGCGTCACGGCCGCCACCGGCCAGCACGACCCCGCTGCCCTCATGGGCGAGAGCTTCATCCAGTGGGTCATCGAAGACAACTTCGTCGCCGGCCGGCCCGAATGGGAACGGGTGGGTGTCGAGATGGTCGCGTCGGTCGATGCGTACGAAGAAGCCAAGATCCGCCTGCTCAACGCCACCCACTCCTGCATTGCCTGGGCCGGCACGCTGATCGGCTGCCGCTACATCCACGAAGGCACACACCATGCGGTGATCCGCCGATTCGCCTACGATTACGTGACCGACGATGTGATCCCCGTGCTGGATACCCCCGAGCATCCCTGCCCCATCAACCTGCCCGACTACCGCGATGTGGTGCTCGATCGCTTCAGCAACCCTGCCATCGCCGACACCAACCAGCGCGTGGCCATGGACGGCTTCAGCAAGATTCCGGGCTTCATCGCGCCCACCATCCGAGAGCGGCTGGCACGCGGTGAAGCCATCGAGAGTGTGGCCATGCTGCCGGCACTGTTTCTGGCCTACCTGCAGCGCTGGCATGCCGGCCAGATTCCTTACACCTACCAGGACCAGGCGATGAAACCCGAAGCCGCCCATGCCATGTGTGACGCATCCGATCCTGTGCAAGCGTTCTGCGCCGACACGACACTGTGGGGTGAACTGGCGGGCGATCCGCGGCTGGTGGACGCCGTGCGTCGCGCCCGTGACCGGGTGGGTCGTTTCGTCACGGCCCACACCGGCGTGAGCGCCACAGCGGCCTGACCAGAACCCCGGCACCCGCAAGCTCCATGACCGTCCGCAGCCGCACCGCTCCGCGCCAGATCAAACCCGAGCTGGAACACGAGCTGGCCCGTTCGCCCAACCTGGGCTACGAGTCCTCGACCGACGTGGGGTTCGTGCGTTGCCTGTCCCACGGTTTTCCCACGCCGCTGGCCCGCTGGCATTACCACGACGAGTACGAGCTGCACCTGATCACCGCCACCTCGGGCAAGGTCTTTGTGGGGGACTGGATCGGCCCCTTTCAGGCCGGCCAGCTTGTGCTCACCGGACCGCGCCTGCCGCACAACTGGGTCAGCATGGACATGCCCGAAGGCGGCGTGGACCTGCGCGATCTGGTGATCCAGTTTTCACACGAACCGCTGGTGCGCGCGAGCGAAACCATCCCCGAACTGGCCGAGGTGTTGCCGCTGCTGGAACGCGCCAAACACGGCATCGAATTCTTCGGCATGTCCGAATCCGCCGAAACCCATTGGTACAAGGTCAAGAACACGCGGGGCCTCAAACGCTTCACCGCCTTCTGCGATTTCCTGAGCGACCTCGCCGCCTGCACCGACTACCGCCTGCTCTCGAGCGTGCAGCTGCAGAGCACCGACGACGACGCCTCGCTCGACCAGATCGACGCCGTGGTCAGCCGCATCACCGACCACCTGGCCGACGAACATTCCGCCGCCGCACTCGCCGCCGAGTTCGGGATGAGCGAGAGCAAGTTCAGCCGCTTCTTCCGCAAGGCCACCGGCAACACCTTCACCGACTTCGTCAACCGCGTGCGCATCAGCCGCGCCTGCCAGCTGCTGATGGACACCGACCAGCAGGTCACCCACATCTGCTACGAGGTGGGCTTCAACAACGTGGCCAACTTCAACCGGCGATTCCTCGAAATCAAGGGCATGACGCCGAGCGAATTCCGCCGCCAGTCGCTCACCCGCTTCCGGGGCGCTGCCTGAAACATGTTTCTCGGTCTCGACCTCGGCACGTCCGAACTCAAAGCCCTGCTGCTCACCGACACCCACGAAGTGGTGGGTACCGCACGCTCACCGCTGACGGTGCAGCGCCCACACCCCCTGTGGGCCGAACAAGCACCCGCCGACTGGTGGCGTGCGCTTGAAGACGTGATGGCCCAACTGCAGCAGACCCATCCCGCGGCGCTCGCCCGCCTGCAAGGCGTGGGCCTCTCGGGCCAGATGCACGGCGCCGTGCTGCTCGACGAACACCAGGCCGTACTGCGCCCGGCCATTTTGTGGAACGACGGCCGCAGCGGCGCGCAGTGCGGGCAACTGAGCGCCGCCGTGCCCGGGCTGGCCCGCATCACAGGCAACCTCGCCATGCCCGGCTTCACCGCGCCCAAGTTGCTGTGGGTGCGCGAACACGAACCCGCCATCTTTGCCCAGGTGCACCGTGTGCTGCTGCCCAAGGACTGGTTGCGCCTGCAACTCACGGGCGATGCCGTGAGCGAGATGTCGGATGCTGCCGGCACGCTCTGGCTGGACTGCGCGCGGCGCGACTGGTCCGACACCTTGCTGGAGGCCTGCGGTCTCACACGCGAGCATGTGCCCCGCCTGGTGGAAGGCAGCGAAGTCTCGGCCTTCCTCAAACCCGATCTCTGCAAGCGCTGGGGCCTGCCCGCGCGCGTGCCGGTGGCCGGTGGCGCGGGCGACAACGCCGCCAGCGCCGTGGGCATGGGCCTGGTGCGACCGGGCGAAGGTTTTGTGTCGCTCGGCACATCGGGCGTGGTCTTCGTCAGCAGCGACCGTTTCCAGCCCAACCCGCAGCGCGCGCTGCACGCCTTCTGCCACGCGCTGCCGAACCGCTGGCACCAGATGTCGGTGATGCTGAGCGCGGCCAGCGCGGTGAGCTGGGCCACCAGGACACTCGCTTTCGAGAACGAAGCCGCGCTCCTCGAGGCGGCCGCGCGACTCACACCCGACGAGCGCGCTGCGGCGCCGCTGTTCCTGCCCTACCTGAGCGGCGAACGCACGCCACACAACCAGCCGCTGGCCTGCGGCGTCTGGTTCGGCATGACGGCCGCACACGGCCGCGAGGCCCTGGCCTACGCGGTGGCCGAGGGCGTGGGTTTCGGCCTGCGCGACGGCCTGCAGACCCTGAGCACCACCGAGCCGCCCCTGCAAGCACTCTCGCTGGTGGGCGGCGGTGCGCGCGACGCGTGGTGGGCGCAGCTGCTGGCCGACACGCTGGGCCTCACGCTGCGCGCGCACGCCGGTGGCGAGACGGGAGCGGCGTTGGGCGCGGCGCGCCTGGCCTGGCTGGCTTGCGGCGGCGCGGTGGACGCCGTGTGCACCACGCCGCCGGTCACACGCAGCTTCGAGCCCGACGCCACGGCGCACACCGCACTCGCACTGCGGCACACACGCTTTCAGGCGCTGTACGCCGCGCTGCTGCCGCAGTTCCTGGCCACGCGCTGACGCGGTGGCGGTAAGCTGCGGTGCATCCCAACCACCCGGAGACACCATGCCTGCTTACCTCTACGGCAACATCGAAGTCACCCGCCCCGACCTGTACGAGGAATACCGCCGCGAGGTGCCGGCACTGATCGCCGCGCACGGCGGGCGCTACTTGGTGCGCGGTGGCGCCGTCAGTGTGCTGGAGGGCAGCGGCGTGCCGCAGCGCCAGGTGATCCTGGAGTTCCCCGACATGGCACACCTGCAGGCCTTTTACACATCGCCCGATTACCAGCGCCTCGTCAAGATCCGCCAGAGTGCGTCCACCGGCACGCTGTTGGCCATCGAAGGCTGTTGAGACGGTTTCTGCCGTGCGGGCGCTTTGCCTGGACACAGCTGGTTACGTCCCTCACCCCTGCGCGGCACATGCAGCGCACACCGATCCGGGACAATCTCCCCCCATGCCCAAGCTTTACCTTCGCCGCGCGGTGCTCACGCTGGCCGTGATGCCCGCCGCCTTCATGGCCCCTGCCCTGCAGGCCTCGCCCTTCGATCTGCCCCCTCTGGACAGCATCGTCAACTACCAGCCCAAGCTGCCATTGCAGGTGTTCACCGCCGACGGCGTGGAGATCGCGCAGTTCGGCACCGAGCGGCGCGAGTACCTTCCACTCTCGCGCACGCCCAAGCTGCTGCAGCAGGCCGTGTTGTCGGTGGAAGACGCACGTTTTCGTGAACACAACGGCGTGGACCCCCGGGGCATGGCGCGCGCGCTGGTGGCGGCGGTCACGGGCGGGCGCAAGCAAGGTGCGTCGACCATCACGCAGCAACTGGTGCGCACCATGCTGCTCACGCGCGAGTTTTCTGCCGAGCGCAAGGCCAAGGAAATCTGGCTCGCGCTCAAACTGGAAGACGAACTCTCCAAAGACCGCATCCTCGAGATCTACCTCAACGAGATCTTTCTGGGCCAGCGGGCCTACGGCTTTGCGGCAGCCTCGCAGATCTACTTCGGCAAGCCGCTGGACAAACTCTCGCTGGCCGAAACCGCGATGCTCGCCGGCCTGCCGCAGAACCCCTACTACGCCAACCCGGTGGCCAACTTCGAACGCGCCACCGCACGCCAGCGCGTGGTGCTGGAGCGCATGCGCGCGACCGATTCGATCACCGACGCACAACTGGCCGCCGCACGCGCCGAAAAGCTGAAGATCCGCACGCCCGGCCTGCGCAGCGTGCACGCGGCCCATGTCGCCGAGATGGCGCGGCGCGCGGTGGTGGAGCGCTTCGGCACCGAGGCGTATTCGAACGGCTTGCGCGTCACCACGTCATTGCGTGCGGCAGACCAGCGCGCCGCCCATGCTGCCGTTCAGCGGGGAGTGCTGGCGTTTGACCGTCGCGGCGCGTGGCGCGGACCGGAGGACATGGAACCGCTTCCGTCGGGCACGGACTCGGAAGTGGAACGTGCCGCGGCCGAAGCGCTGAAGGATCATCGCGATGACGAGACCTTGCGCGTGGGCATCGTGCTGGCTGCCAGCCCCAAGGCCATGCAGGTGCAGTTGTCCAGCGGTGAACGGATCACCCTGCAAGGCGAAGGCCTGCGCTGGGCGCAGAAGGGGCTGGACCCCAAAGCCAAGGCGCCGCTGAAGATCGCGCGCGGCGCCATCGTGCGGGTGGTGAGCGCGGGCAAGGTCAAGGGCAAACCGGCCTGGGCCATTTCGCAGTGGCCCGAGGCCGAGGCCGCGCTGGTCGCCATGGACAGCCAGACCGGTCGCGTGCGCGCACTCGTGGGCGGCTTCGACTTCACCAAGCAGCCTTTCAACCATGTGACCCAGGGCTGGCGTCAGCCGGGCTCGGCGCTCAAGCCTCTGCTGTATTCGGCGGCGCTCGAAGCGCGCGTGATGCCGGGCACGCTGGTCGACGACCTGCCCTTCACCGCAGCGAACGGCTGGACCCCCACCAACAGCAACGGGCAATACGCCGGCCCCATCACGCTGCGCCAGGCATTGGCCCAGTCCAGCAACATCGCCAGCGTGCGCGTGCTGCAGCACACCGGCACGCAGGTCGCGCGCGACTGGACCGCCCGCTTCGGCCTGGACCCCGCACGCCAGCCCAACGACCTCACGCTGGCGCTTGGCACCGGCAGCGTCACGCCGCTGCAGATGGCGCAGGCCTACGCCACGGTGGCCAATGGCGGCTGGAAAGTGGCACCGGTGGTGGTGGAGAAGATCACCGACGCGCAGGGCAAGGTGCTGTTCGAGGCGCCCCCACCCGAGGCCCTGACCGAGTCCAACCGCGCGATTCCCGCGCGCAACGCGTTCGTGATGTCGAGTTTGCTCAACGAGGTGACGCGCAGCGGCACCGCCGCGCGTGCACAGGCCACGCTCAAACGCCCCGACGTGTACGGCAAGACCGGCACCACCAACGACGCGGTCGACGCCTGGTTCACGGGCTACCAGCCCAGCCTGGCCACCGCCGTGTGGGTGGGCTACGACAAGCCGCGCAGCCTGGGCGGCGGTGAGTCTGGCGGGCGTATCGCGCTGCCGATCTGGATCGACTACATGGGCGCTGCGCTCAAGGGCACGCCCGTGGCGCGGGCTCCCGCCGCGCCAGACGGGCTCACGCGCGTGGGTGAGGACTGGATGTACGCCGAGTGGCAGGGCAGCGGCTCGGTGGCGCAGATTTCGGACCAGGGTGGCGTGCAGTACGCCCAGACACCGGGTGAGTCGATTGGCGAAGCTCTCAGCAGCTTTGGCGCCTGGCTGAGAGGAGAACGCTGACCTGCGTGGAGGCTGCTCCGCAGCCACAAAAAAGCCGGCTCTTCAAGCCGGCTTTTTTTGTCTGCGAAGCGGCTTGATCAGCCTGCGCAGATGCGCGCTTTGGCTTCCGCGTACTCGCGCTTGAAACGCGCCACCAGGTCGGCCGCCGGCACCACCTCGCGGATCGCGCCGATGCCCTGACCGCAGCCCCAGATGTCTTTCCAGGCCTTGGCCGCGTTGGCGCCTTCGCCGGTACCGAAGTTCATCTTGCTCGGGTCGCTCTGCGGCAGATTGTCGGGGTCCATGCCGGCGTTCTGGATGCTGCCCTTGAGGTAGTTGCCGTGGATGCCGGTGTAGAAGTTGCTGTAGACGATGTCGTCCGAATTCGACTTCGTGATCATCTCCTTGTATCCGTCCACCGCACGCGCTTCTTCGGTGGCAATGAAGGCCGAGCCGATGTAGGCGAAGTCGGCGCCCATGGCCTGCGCGGCCAGGATGGCACCTCCCGACGAGATGGAGCCGGAGAGCGCCACCGGGCCGCCGAACCACTCGCGGATCTCCTGGATCATCGCGAACGGGCTCTTCACGCTGGCGTGGCCGCCGGCACCTGCCGCCACCGGGATCAGGCCATCAGCGCCCTTCTCGATCGCCTTGTGTGCGAACACGTTGTTGATCACGTCGTGCAGCACCACACCACCCCAGCTCTGCACCGCCTTGTTCACGTCTTCGCGGGCGCCCAGGCTGGTGATGATGATCGGCACCTTGTACTTGGCGCACAGCTGCATGTCGTGCTCCAGCCGGTCGTTGCTCTTGTGCACGATCTGGTTGATGGCGAACGGTGCGGCCTTGTTGTCCGGGTTCGCTGCATCGTGCGCGGCCAGGGCCTCGGTGATCTCGGCCAGCCATTCGTCGAGCTGCGAGGCCGGGCGCGCGTTGAGCGCAGGCATGGAGCCCACCACGCCGGCCTTGCACTGGGCAATGACGAGCTTGGGGTTGCTGATGATGAACAGCGGCGAGCCGATCACCGGGAACTTGATGTTCTTGAGAACCGGGGGCAGGCTGCGGGCGGGTGCGGTCATGAAGTCTCCGTCGGGTGTGTTGTGGGTCAGAACGATTCGATGGCCAGTGCGGTCACGGCCTCGGCCCCTTCGACGATCGCATCGCGCGTGCCCGGGGCGCGGCTGAGGATGTGGTCGGCGTAGAAACGCGCGGTGGTGATCTTGGCCTGCATGAAGGCGGTGTCCTGTCCCTGGGCCGACAGGTCTTCGGCCACCATCAGCGAGCGCGCCAGCTGCCAGCCCGCCATGAGGTTGCCCGCGAGCATGAGGTAGGGCACGCTGCCGGCAAACGCGGCATTCGGGTTGCTGCGGGTGTTGGCGGCGATGAACTCGACCACGTCCACAAACGCTTCGCGCGCGGCCTTCAGGCGCTTGTGCACCGCCTTGGCGTTGGCGCTGTCGCGCTTTGCAAGCTCCGCTTCGGTCTTCTCGATCTGGGCCGCAATGGCCTTGGCACCGGTGCCGCCGTCACGTGCGGTCTTGCGACCCACGAGGTCGTTCGCCTGAATCGCTGTGGTGCCTTCGTAGATGGTGAGGATCTTCGCGTCGCGGTAGTACTGCGCCGCGCCGGTTTCTTCAATGAAGCCCATGCCGCCGTGCACCTGCACGCCCAGGCTGGTGACTTCCAGACTCATTTCGGTGCTGTAGCCCTTGACCAGCGGCACCAGGAATTCGTAGAAGGCCGCGTTCTGCTTGCGCGTGTCGGCGTCGGGGTGATGGTGCGCGGCATCGTAGGCGGCAGCGGCCACAGCAGCCATGGCGCGGCAGCCTTCGGTGAACGCGCGCATGGTCATGAGCATGCGCTTCACATCGGGGTGGTGGATGATGGGCGCGGCCGCCGGGAGCGTGCCGTCGACCGGGCGGCTCTGCACGCGGTCCTTGGCGTACACCACGGCCTTCTGGTAGGCCCGCTCGGCGATCGCAATGCCCTGCACGCCCACGGCGTAGCGCGCTGCATTCATCATGATGAACATGTACTCCAGGCCCCGGTTTTCCTGGCCCACGAGGTAACCGACCGCGCCACCGTGGTCGCCGTACTGCAGCACGGCGGTCGGGCTGGCCTTGATGCCCATCTTGTGTTCGATGCTCACGCAATGCACGTCGTTGCGCGCACCCAGCGAGCCGTCCTGGCCGACCATGAATTTGGGCACCACGAACAGGCTGATGCCCTTCACGCCTTCGGGCGCGCCGGTCACGCGCGCGAGCACGAGGTGCACGATGTTCTCGGCCATGTCGTGTTCACCGTAGGTGATGTAGATCTTGGTGCCGAACACCTTGTAGGTGCCGTCGGGCTGCGGCTCGGCGCGGCTGCGCACAGCGGCCAGATCGGAGCCGGCCTGCGGCTCGGTCAGGTTCATGGTGCCGGTCCACTGGCCGCTCACCAGCTTTTCCAGGTAGACCGCCTTGAGCTCGTCGCTGCCCGCGGTGATCAGCGCTTCGATCGCGCCGTCGGTGAGCAGCGGGCACAACGCAAAGCTCATGTTGGCGCTGTTGAGAATTTCGCCGCAGGCCGCACCGATGGTCTTGGGCAGGCCCTGGCCACCAAAGTCGGTCGGATGCTGCAGGCCCTGCCAGCCGCCTTCGGCGTATTGCTTGAACGCCTCCTTGAAACCCGGCGTGGTGGTGACCTTGCCGTCCTTGAAGCTTGAGGGGTTCTTGTCGCCCTCCCAGTTCAGCGGCGCGATCACGCCTTCGTTGAGCTTGGCGCACTCTTCCAGCACGGCTTGTGCAGTCTCCAGGCCAGCGTCTTCAAAGCCCGGCATCTGCGCCACCTGGTCGATGTGCGCCAGGTGTTCGATGTCGAACAGCATGTCTTTGAGGGGGGCGGTGTAACTCATCGTCTTGTCTCCAGGGAATTCACGGGTGCAGATACGACAAGGGCATCGCGAACGATGCCCTTGTGTTGGTCAGTGGGCTCAGAGTGCCTTGATCAATTCGGGCACGGCCTCGAACAGATCGGCCTCCAGACCGTAGTCGGCCACCGAGAAGATCGGTGCCTCGGGGTCCTTGTTGATCGCCACGATGACCTTGCTGTCCTTCATGCCGGCCAGGTGCTGGATGGCGCCCGAGATGCCGGCGGCGATGTAGAGCTGGGGTGCCACGATCTTGCCGGTCTGGCCCACCTGCCAGTCGTTGGGCGCGTAACCCGCGTCCACCGCGGCGCGGCTGGCACCGAGCGCCGCACCGAGCTTGTCGGCCAGCGGGGTCATCACGTCGTTGAACTTCTCCGCGCTGCCCAGTGCCCGGCCACCCGAGACGATGATCTTGGCGGCGGTGAGCTCGGGGCGATCGCTCTTGGCGATCTCGCTGCCCATGAACTTGCTCTTGCCGTCATCGGCGGCTGCGGCTGCCGTCTCCAGCGTGGCGCTGCCACCGGTGGAAGCTGCGGGGTCAAAACCCGTGGTGCGCACGGTGATGACCTTGGTGGCGTCCAGGGCCTGCACGGTGGCAATGGCGTTGCCGGCGTAGATCGGGCGCTCGAAGGTGTCGGCGCTGAGGACCTTGGTCACGTCGGACAGCTGGGCCACGTCGAGGTGGGCGGCCACGCGGGGGGCGATGTTCTTGCCGCTGGCGGTGGCGGGGAACAGGATGTGGCTGTAGTTCGCGGCGATGGTCAGCACCTGAGCGGCCACGTTCTCGGCCAGGCCGTGTTCGAAACCGGGGGCGTCGGCGTGGATCACCTTGGCAACGCCGGCGATCTGCGCGGCAGCGGCTGCTGCACCACCGGCGTTGTGGCCGGCGATGAGCACGTGCACATCACCACCGCATTGGGCGGCGGCAGCGACGGTGTTGAAGGTCGCGCCCTTGACGGAAGCGTTGTCGTGTTCGGCAATAACGAGTGCGGTCATGTATCGGTTCCTCAGATCACTTTGGCTTCATTCTTGAGCTTGTCCACCAGGGCGGCCACATCGGCCACCTTGATGCCCGCACCGCGCTTGGGCGGCTCGCTGACCTTGAGGGTCTTGATGCGCGGCGTCACGTCCACACCGAGGTCTTCGGGCTTGACGATGTCGAGCTGCTTTTTCTTCGCCTTCATGATGTTCGGCAGCGTCACATAACGCGGCTCGTTCAAACGAAGGTCGGTGGTGATGACGGCCGGCAGCGAGATGGACAGGGTCTCCAGACCACCGTCGACTTCGCGCGTCACCGTGGCTTTGCCATCGGCCACTTCCACTTTGGAAGCGAAGGTGGCTTGAGGCAGACCCGCCAGCGCGGCGAGCATCTGGCCGGTCTGGTTGCAGTCGTCGTCGATCGCCTGTTTGCCCAGGATGATCAGGCCGGGCTGCTCTTTGTCCACCAGGGCCCTGAGCAGCTTGGCCACGGCCAGGGGCTGCAGCTCCGCGGTAGTTTCCACCAGGATGGCGCGGTCGGCGCCGATGGCCATGGCGGTGCGCAGGGTTTCCTGGCACTGTGTGACACCGCAAGAGACGGCGATCACCTCGGTGACCACGCCCTTCTCTCTCAAGCGCACGGCTTCTTCCACCGCGATCTCGTCAAACGGGTTCATGCTCATCTTGACGTTGGCGATGTCCACGCCCGTGCCGTCGCTCTTGACTCGCACCTTGACGTTGTAATCCACCACGCGCTTGACGGGGACGATGACCTTCATGTTGGGTTGCTCCTGCTGTTGTGGAAAGGGACGTGCGAATTGACGTGCACGTCAACTCGGGGATTGTATGCCCCACCCCTTGTCGAGGATGGTCTGGCGAGGGACAAATCGGGGGACTTCGGAAAAAAGAACGGTCGTGCTTTTTAGGGATTATAGAAGAACGACCCGAAGCCACAAAGCCCTTATTTCCTGGCGACCTTGCCTCACCCCTGCGCATTCACCGACCGGCGGGTCGGCGAATTCGGGTAAGCCATGAGATGCCGAACACGGGAACTGGCCTACATTGAATCCGCTGATTTGTTTATGTTGAACAACCATCTTCCGGCCCCTCTTCGCACCCGCACTCAGGAGTTTTCGCATGAAGTCACGTTCCCTCGTTGCACTGGCCCTGTCCTGCGCTCTGCTCGCCAGCGGCGTGGTATCGGCGCAGACGGTGTTCACCGTCTCCAGCTGGCTGCCGCCCAGCCACACGCTGAGCACATCGCAAAAGACCTGGTGCGACATGCTGGAGAAGGAAAGCACCGGCCGCATGAAGTGCAACATCCTGCCCAAGGGCGTGGTGGCCGCACCCGGCACCTTTGACGCCGTGCGCGACGGCCTGGCCGACATCTCCTACACGGTGGACGGCTACACGCCCGGCCGTTTCATCAACACCCAGGTTGCCGAGTTCCCGTTTCTGGGCAACAACGCGGTGGCCACCTCGATCGCTTACCAGCGCATCTACAGCAAGCACTTCGCGCCGCTGGGCGAGCACCGTGGCGTGAAGGTACTGGCCGTGTTCACGCACGGCCCAGGTGTGATCTTCAACAGCAAGAAGCCGGTGACTTCGGCCACTGAGGCCGCGAGCCTGAAGTTCCGCATCGGTGGCGGCAACATCAACGAGCTCTCCAAGGCCATGGGCTGGAACACCACGCTCAAGGCCGCACCCGAGTCGTTCGAGTTGCTCTCCACCGGCGTGATGGACGGCACCTTCTTCCCCGACGAGTCGATCGCCTCCTTCAAGCTCAGCATGATCAAACACGCGACCGATTTCCCCGGTGGCCTGTACAACACCAGCTTCGTCTTCATGATGAATCCCGCCAAGTACAACGCCCTGTCGGCGCAGGACAAGGCCGTGGTCGACAAGCTCTCGGGCGAACCGGCAGCGCGCCTGTTCGGCGAGGGCTGGGACAAGGTGGACGCGGCCAGCCGCGAACTGCAGAAGAGCCAAGGCGTGGCACGCATCACCGCCGACAAGGCCTTCGTGAAAGCCGTGATGGACAAGCAGGACTATCTGGAAACCAAGTGGGCGGCGAGCGCCCAGGTCAAAGGCCTGAACAACCCCAAGGCTGTGCTGGCAGAGTTCCGCTCGGAAATCGCCAAGGTGAAATAAACCCCGGCCACACCCGTGGCCTTGTCAGGCCGGCTGAGCAGTTCGCACAGCCGGCCTTGTCACATCAAGAAGCATCATGCTCAAGACGATCGATCGTGCTTTGCGCTGGTCCACCGGGCTCATGGCGGCCGTGGCCTTGTTCACCATCATGTGGCTCACGTTGGTGGACGTGACCGGGCGGCGCTTCTTCGACCATTCGGTGCCCGGCGGCCTGGAGATCACCGAGATCCTCATGGTGATCGTGATCTTCGGCGCGCTGCCCATGGTGTCGTGGCGCAACGAGCACGTGGTGTTCGACTCGCTTGATGCCTTCATGCCCGACTGGGTGCGCAGCATCCAGGCGCGCCTGGTCAACCTGATCTGCGCGGGCGGCTTTGGTTTCCTCGCCTACCTCATGAGCACACGCGCCGACCGCTTTGCCGAGTACGGCGACACCACCGTGTACCTGCAGGTCTCCATCGCACCGGTGGCCTGGATGATGTCGCTGTTCCTGGCCATCACGGCGGCGGTGCACCTGCTGTTCGTGTTCGTCGTGGTGCCGGTCCCCTCGCCCCACCATCCCCCACCCGCCGAGCTGCCGGCCGATCTGGACGGAGCTGCGCGATGACCGAAGCGGCACTGGGTTTTCTCGCCGTCTTTGCGATGGCCTTTCTGCGCATTCCGCTGGCGCTGGCCATGGCGATTGCCGGCGTGGCGGGCCTGGGCCTCATGCGCGGCTGGCAGCCCGCTTTTGCGAGCACCAGCCAGGTGATCTTCGAGACCGGATTTGCTTATGTGTTGTCGGTGATCCCGCTGTTCATCCTCATGGGCAACCTGGTGGCGCGCGCCGGCATGGCGCGCGAGCTCTACACCGCGGCCAACGCCTTTGTGGGCCACCGCAAAGGCGGCCTGGCCATGGCCAGCATCATCGCCTCGGGCGGCTTCGGCTCCATCTGCGGCTCGTCGATCGCCACCGCCGCCACCATGACGCGCGTGGCCTACCCCGAGATGAAGCGCCACGGCTACAAGGACACGCTGGCCACCGGCGCCATCGCATCGGGTGGCACGCTGGGTATCCTGATTCCGCCTTCGACCATTCTGGTGATCTACGGGATCATCACCGAGACCGACATAGGCAAGCTGTTTATCGCGGGCGTCCTGCCCGGGCTGGTGGCCATCGTCTGCCTGTGCCTGGCGGTGGTCTACATCACCTGGCGCGACCCGCTCGCCGGCCCACCGGCCGAACGTTTCAACTGGACGCAGCGTCTGGCCGCGGTTCGTGGCATCTGGGGCGTGGCTGTGCTGTTCGCCTTGGTCATCGGTGGCATCTACGGCGGGGTGTTCACCGCCACCGAGGGCGCGGGTGTGGGCGCTGCGGGTGCGTTCTTTTTCGCCCTGTTCCGCGGAGCGCTCACGCCGCGCGTGTTGCTCGACATCCTGGTGGAGAGCACCCGCACCACGGCCATGCTGTTCACCATCCTGATCGGGGCGATGGTCTTCACCAGCTTCATCAACTTCACCAGCATGCCGGGTGACCTGCGCGACTTCCTCCTGCAGTTCAGCCCCCACCCCATCATGGTGGTGGTGGTGATCATGACGATCTACATCGCGCTTGGCCTGGTGATGGAAGAGCTCTCCATGGTGCTGCTCACCATCCCGGTGTTCTTCCCGGTCATCACCGGTCTGGGCTTTGATCCAGTGTGGTTCGGCATCCTGATCGTGACCATCGTGGAGATCGGCATGATCTCGCCTCCAGTGGGCATGAACCTCTTTGTCATGAACTCGCTGCTGCCGCTGGTGAAGCTCAAACACATCTTCCAGGGCGTGTGGCCGTTCGTCATGGCCGACATCGTGCGCCTGGGCATCCTGATTGCTTTCCCAGCCATCGCACTCTGGTTACCGGGCTTCATGAACCGCTGATGCCGTTTCTTCCGGTCCGGCGGGTGGACGCTGGATGTGCAGCACCCGCTGCGGGTACGGGATCTGGATCTGGTGTTCGCGCAGCGCCTGCAACACCTTGCGGTTGATCAGCGAGCGGATGTTGAGGGTGCCGTTTTCCGGATCTGCGATCCAGTAGCCCAGTGTGAACTCCAGGCCATCGGGGCCGAAGTTGGACAAGGCCACCGACGGTGCGGGGTCCTTCAGCACGCGGTCCTGGGTCAAGGCCGCATCTTTCAACAGGTCCATGACCTGTTCCACATCGCTTTCGTAGCCCACCGACACCACCGTGGACTGCCACAGCCGGTCGTCGGCGAGTGACAGGTTTTCCACCCGGTTGATGATCAGCAGTTCGTTGGGCACGATGGACTCACGCCCCGTGGTGGAGCGGATCACGGTGTAACGCGCGTTGATGTCGGTGATGATGCCTTCGAAGTTGTCGACCCGCACGTTGTCGCCAATGCGCATGCTGCGCTCGGCCAGGATCACGAAACCGCTCACGTAGTTGGACGCCAGCTTCTGCAGGCCAAAGCCGATGCCCACGCCGATGGCACCGCCCAGCACCGACAGCGCGGTGAGGTCGATGCCCACGGCCGACAGCGCAATGATCAGACCGAAAAACATGAGCAGCGCGCGCGTGGCGTTGCTCACCGCCTTGCGCAGCGACAGGTCGCCACCCACCGCCTTGCGCAAGAGGCGCGTTTCGATGGCGGACGACACCCACAGCGACAGGATCAACACCGCGCCGGCGGTGAGGATGCCTTCGATCATGGTGCGCAGGCTCAGCGTCGAGGCACCGATCTTCCAGGTGATCTGGTCCATCTCGGCCAGCACCACCGGCAGCAAGCCGCTGACCCACAGCACCATGGCCAGCCACGCCACCCACGAAATGGTGCGCTCCAGCACCCGCACCCAAGGCGCCGTGGCAAACGCCACCTGCAGCACCTTCACGCCCACGCGAATCACCACCAACGACACCAGCACCGGAATGGCCACCTTGAACGCCGCCACGGGAAAACGCTCCAGCAACAGCGCGCGCGCCACGTAAGCCAGCGTGAGCAACAACAGCGGAAACATCACACCGTCGATGAGCCTGCGACCAAACAGCACCGAGGTTCTTTCCTCCTGCATGCCCAGCGCCCGGCGCATCAGCCAGGTGGCGCCCAGCGCGAGCAAGATGCACAGCGCCAAGGCGCCCAGCTCGGTCAACACCGTGGGTTGTGTGAAAGCCGACAGCCAGAGACCAAAGTCGTCGATGGGCTTGGGGGCGGCGGTGGGAGTGGTGGCCATGAGTGCGAACGTTGCGTTGAAAGATCAGGCGCGCCAGCTCGGCGCGCGTTTGTCGATGAAGGCCTGCACGCCCTCTTGCGCCACGGGGTGCGCCATGTTGCAGGCCATGGTCTGACCGGCGAGCTGGTAGGCCGCTTCAAGGCCGGTCTCCAGCTGGCGGTAAAACAGCGCCTTGCCCATGGCAATGGCTTCGCGGGGCTTGGCCAGAATCCGGTCCACCAGGGTGGCCACTGCCGCGTCCAGCGCGTCGGGCGCAACCACCCGGTTGACGAGACCACGCGCACACGCTTCGTCGGCCGAGATGAAATCGCCCGTGAGCAGCATCTCCATGGCCTGTTTGGGCAGGATGTTGCGCGACAAGGCCACGCCCGGCGTGGCACAGAACAGCCCCACGTCGATACCGTTGACACCGAAGCTCGCGGCCTCGCTGGCCACGGCCAGATCGCACTGCGCCACCAGCTGGCAACCGGCCGCCGTGGCGAGCCCTTGCACGCGCGCGATGACCGGCACTTCCAGCTTGCGGATGGCCAGCATGAGCCGGGAGCAGCGCGCAAACAGCGCCTGGTAGTACGCCTGCTCGGGGTGCGCCCGCATTTCCTTGAGATCGTGCCCGGCACAAAACGCCTTGCCGCTGGCGGCGATCACCACCACCCGCGCCTGCCCATCTCCCGAGACCGCGTCGAGCGCGGCCTGCAGCGCCGCCAGCATGGCTTCGGAGAGCACATTGAAGCTGCGCGGCGTGTTCAAGGTGAGGGTGTGCACGCCGCGCTCGTCGCGCGTGTGCAGCAGGATGTCGCCAGTGGCGGGCGTGGAAGATGCTGGAGTCATGCGCCGGATTGTCGGAGATTCCCGTGGCGGTTGCCGTCCCGGGGGTGCAGCGCTCAGACGTCGGCCAGCACCCGCAGATGCGCTTCCACGCTGCGGCCCAGCGCGCTCAGTGAGTAGCCGCCCTCCAGGCAACTCACGATGCGGCCCTTGGCGTGACGCTCGGCCACTTCCTTGATGCGCATGGTCATCCACGCGTAGTCCTGTTCCACCAGGCCAAGTTGCGCCATGTCGTCTTCGCGGTGGGCGTCGAAGCCGGCGCTGATGAAGACCATCTGCGGCTTGTGCGCATCGAGCCGGGGGATCCAGCTCATGTCGATCAGCTCGCGGATGTCCATGCCCTTGGTGTAGGCCGGCACCGGCAGGTTCACCAGATTGCTCGCGGTGGAGTGTTCGCACGCCGGGTAGAACGGGTGCTGGTAGAAGCTGCACATGAGGATGCGGTCGTCGCCGGCCACGATGTCCTCGGTACCGTTGCCGTGGTGCACGTCGAAGTCGATGATGGCCACGCGTTTGAGACCATGGCGCTCCAGCGCGTATTTGGCGGCCACGGCCACGTTGTTCACAAAGCAGAAGCCCATGGCCTGGTTGCGGGTGGCGTGGTGGCCGGGCGGGCGCACCGCGCAAAAAGCGTTGGGCATTTCGCCGGCCATCACCGCGTCGGTGGCGTCGATGGCGGCACCGGCTGCCATGAGGATGGCGTCCCAGCTGTGCACATTGATGGAGGTGTCGGGATCGACCTGCGCGTGGCTCGGGCCGCCGGCCTTGATCTCGTCGCGCAGGTTGTCGCTCAGGCCGCGCAATGAAGCGAGGTGCATGCGGCCGTGGGCGAGTTCAAGGTCGGCCATGGAGGCGGCGGTGGCCTCGCGGCGCTCCAGCGCCACGTCGAGTCCGCTCATGAGCAAACGGTCCTCGATCGCGTCCAGACGCTCTGGACATTCCGGGTGACCGGCGCCCATTTCGTGTCTCCAACAATCCTTGTGGGTGAAATACCCGGTGGCCTGGCCCATGGCGGTTTTACGGTAAGGTTCGCGGCATGCAAGCCGACACAAAAATCCAACAGTTGCTGAATCAGCTTAACACGGTGATCGTGGGCAAAAGTCAGCAAGTTTCAGACTGCGTGGCTTGCCTTTTGGCCGGTGGCCACCTCTTGATCGAAGACGTTCCAGGTGTGGGCAAAACCACCCTGGCGCACGCCCTGGCCCGCTCGTTCGGCCTGCAGTTTTCGCGCGTGCAGTTCACCGCCGACCTCATGCCATCCGACCTCGTGGGCGTGTCGATTTACGAGCGCGGGCGCGAAGCCTTCGTGTTCCACCCGGGCCCGGTGTTTGCCCAGGTGCTGCTGGCCGACGAGATCAACCGCGCCAGCCCCAAGACCCAAAGCGCACTGCTCGAAGCCATGGAAGAAAAGCAGGTGACGGTGGAAGGCGAAACCCGCGCCCTGCCCGAACCCTTCTTTGTGATCGCGACGCAGAACCCGCACGACCAGCTGGGCACCTACGCGCTGCCCGAGTCGCAGCTGGACCGTTTCCACATGCGCCTGTCCATCGGCTACCCCGACCGCGCGGCCGAGCGCGAGCTGTTGCGCGGCCAGGACCGCCGCGACATGCTGGACAAACTCTCCGCCGCCTTGACGCCTGCCGACCTCGCCGCCCTGCAACACACCGTGAGCCAGGTGCACACCGCCGAGCCGGTGCTGGAGTACCTGCAGGACCTGGTGGCCGCCACGCGCAACGGGCAATGGTTTGCGCAAGGCCTCTCGCCGCGCGCTGCCCTGGCCGTGGTGCGCTCGGCCAAGGCCCAGGCTTACCTGAGCGGGCGCGACTACGTGGCGCCCGACGACATCGCCGCCATCCTGCCGCAGACCGTGGCCCACCGGCTGATCCCGGTGCGCGACGCCGGGCGTGGTCCTGTTGAACAGGTGCGCGCCATGCTGGAAGCCATCCCGTTGCCCTGACATGGTGGCCACCGCTGCGCGCTCGCCCGCTGGCGCCCTCAGCTTGCAGCCCTGGCGCCACCCCTGGCGCACGCTGCGCGCCCACCTGCAGACCTGGTGGCACAACCGCCTGCCCAAGTCCGACACACTCACGCTGACCCAGCGCAACGTTTACATCCTGCCCACCCGCCCGGGCTGGATGCTGGGCATCACCTTGCTGTTGCTGCTGGTGGCCAGCATCAACTACCAGCTCAACCTGGGCTACCTGCTCACCTTCTTGCTGGCCGGCAGCGCGGTGGTGGGCATGCACGTGTGCCACGGCAACCTGCGCGGCATCACCCTGCTGCTCACGCCGCCGGAGCCGGTGCACGCGGGCCAGGCGGTGGTGCTCACCGTGCGGCTGTCAAGCGAACGCAAGCGCACGCGCTACGGCATCGGCATGGGGGTGATCGGCGCCGACCCAACCCACGCGCCCCTGGCCTGGACCGACGTGCCCGCGCAAGGCAGCGCGCACCTGCAGGTGAGTTTTCCATCGCCCGAGCGCGGCCTTCACCCGCTGCCGCCGCTGACCGCGCAGACGCTGTTTCCACTCGGCACCTTTCGCGTGTGGACCGTGTGGCGCCCGGCCTCGGGCGTGCTGGTGTACCCCGAGCCCGAGAGCCACCCACCGCCGCTGCCACCCGGCGAGCCGCAGGCCGGCAGCTCGGGCGCGGCGCGCGTGCAGAGCACCGGTGAATTCGACGGCGTGCGCGCCTACCGCCGAGGCGATCCGCTCAAGGCCGTGGTGTGGCGCAAGGCCGCGCAGGCGTTCTCCAGCGGCCGCGACGATCTGGTGAGCCGCGACGCCTTGTCGCACCAGCGCCACCAGCTCTGGCTGGACCACGCGCAGTGCGGCGGCGCGGGCCTGGAAGCGCGGCTCTCGCGACTGACCGCCTGGGTGCTCATGGCCGACCGGCAGGGTCTCGACTACGGCCTGCGTGTGCCCGGCCGCGAGATCGCACCCGACCAAGGGCCGGCCCACCGCGCGCGCTGCCTGGAGGCGCTGGCCATATGCTGAACAACGAAGCGACCGGTTTTGCCGCCGGGCCGCCCCAAGGCAAAACGCGCCCCCTCGGGGGGCAGCGACCCGCGCAGCGGCGGAGCGTGGGGGCCACACTGCCCAGAGATACGCGAGACACGCTGTTCCTGCTCGCCGTCATCGGCTGGGTGGCCTTCATGCAGGTGGGCCACACGCCGTGGTGGTGCACTGCCCTCACCGCCGGTGTGCTGGTGTGGCGCACCACGCTCGCGCTGCGCGGCCTGCCCCTGCCCGGCTGGCCGGTGCGCGTGGGTCTGCTCGGCATCACGCTGGCCGCCACCTTCTTCACCCACAGCACCTTGCTCGGGCGCGACGCGGGCGTGACCCTCATCGTGGTGCTGCTCGCACTCAAGACGCTGGAGATGCGTGCCCGGCGCGACGCCTTCGTGGTGTTCTTCCTCGCCTTCTTCACGCTGCTCACACACTTCTTTTATTCGCAGTCGCTGTTGACGGCGGCCGGCATCCTCATCGCCTTGCTGGGCCTGCTCACCGCGCTGGTGAACGCCCACATGCCGGTGGGCCGCCCGCCGCTCTCGCAGGCGGCGCGCATTGCCGGCGGCATGGCGCTCATGGGTGCGCCCATCATGCTGGTGCTGTTCCTGCTGTTCCCGCGCCTGTCGCCGCTGTGGGGCGTGCCGGGGCAGGACGAAACCGGGCGCAGCGGCCTCTCGGGCTCCATGAAGGTGGGGCAGATTGCTCAGCTGGTGCTCGACGACAGCATCGCGTTTCGCATCCGCTTTGAAGACCGCCCACCTCCGCAGGCCCAGCTGTACTTTCGCGGCCCGGTGCTCAGCAGCTTCGACGGCAGCGAATGGCGTGTGCTGCGCTCGGGCTTCCCCCAGTCGATGGCGCTGCCGGCCGACCTGCAGGTGTCGGGCCCGCCGGTGCGCTACGACGTGACCATGGAGCCCAACCGCCGGCCCTGGCTGTTCGTGATGGAGTCGACCCCGCAGGCGCCCGAGGTGCCCGACAACGCGGTGCGCATGAGCAACGAGCTGCAGTGGTTCACCCAGCGCCCGCTCAACACGCTGGTGCGCTACAGCGCCGAGAGTTACCCCACGTTCCGCCACGGCCCGCAGACGCAGGTGGTGGGCCTGCAAGACCAGATCGAGTTGCCCGCCGGCTTCAACCCGCGCACGCTGACCCTGGCGCAGGAGCTGCGCCGCGAACACGGCGCCGGCCCCGAGTCCAACCCCAAGTTGATCGAGGCGGCCATGAACCGCCTGCGCACCGGCGGCTACACCTACACGCTGGAGCCCGGCGTGTTCGGCCCCAACACCGCGGACGAATTCTGGTTCGACAAACGCCAGGGCTTCTGTGAACACATCGCCAGCAGCTTTGTCATCCTCATGCGCGCGCTCGACATCCCCGCGCGCATCGTCACCGGCTACCAGGGCGGTGAGCTCAACGGCGTGGACGGCTACTGGACCGTGCGCCAGCGCGACGCCCACGCCTGGACCGAAGTCTGGCTGCAAGGCCAGGGCTGGGTGCGCGTGGACCCCACGTCCGCCGTGGCGCCCGGGCGCGTGGGTTCCATCCAGCGCCTGCGCGCACCACAAGGCGCGCTGGCCGGCGCCATCGGCAACTTCAACCCCAACATCGCCGCCCAGCTGCGCGCAGCCTGGGAAGCCATGAACAACAGCTGGAACCAGTGGGTGCTGAACTACACCCAGGGCCGCCAGCTCGACCTGCTGAAAAACCTGGGCTTCAACTCCCCCAGCTGGACCGACCTGGCCTATGTGCTCATCGGCGTGGTGGTGTTCGTGAGCCTGATCGGCGCCGGGTGGACGCTGTGGGAGCGCCAGCAGCACGACCCCTGGCTGCGCCTGCTGCAGCGCGCCCGCGCCCGTCTGCACAAGCTGGGCGTGGACAGCGCCGACCACACGCCCCCGCGCGAACTGGCCCGGCGCGTGCAGCAGCGATGGGGACACGCCGGCGCCGCTGCGCCGCTTGCACAATGGCTGCTGCAGCTCGAAGCCCAGCGTTATGCACGCCCCGGCGCCGGCAACGCCACCCTGGCCAGCCTGCAGCGCGAGTTTCAGCGCCTGGCCTGGCCCAAAAGCCCCGACACCTGACAACGACACCCGACTCCAAGGCACCCATTGCAATCCGTGAACCGTTTCCTCTGCGCACTCGCCGCCGCCCTCCTGGTGGCCACGCCCGCCCTCGCCCGGTCACCCGCCAAAACACGCCCCGGCAACACCCAGACCGCGCCCGTTTTCACGTACGACCAGAGCGAAGCCGCCATGGCCTTCGCCACCGATCTGGCCACTCGCCGCAACCTCGACCCCGCCTGGGTGCGCCAGCAGATCGGCCAGGCCCAGCGCCTGCCCGTCGTCGTGCGCCTCATGCAGCCCGCGCCCACCGGGACCCCCAAGAACTGGGCCGCCTACCGCGCCCGCTTCATCGAGCCCATCCGCCTGCGCGCAGGGCAACGGTTCTGGGAAGACAACCGCGACACCCTGGCCCGCGCCGAACTCGAGTACGGCGTGCCCGCCAGCCTCATCGTGGGCGTGATCGGCGTGGAAACGCTCTACGGCCAGCACACCGGCAACTACCGCGTGATCGACGCGTTGACCACGCTCGCCTTTGACTTCCCCGCCAACCACCCGCGCGCTGGCGCGCGCACCGAGTTCTTCAAAAGTGAACTCGAACAATTCCTGAGCCTCACCGAACGCACGGGCACCGACCCGCTCACCCCACGCGGGAGCTACGCCGGCGCCATGGGCTGGCCCCAGTTCATGCCCAGCAGCTGGGTGAAATACGCCATCGACTTCGACGGCGACGGCAAGGTCGACCTCAACAACAGTCAGGCCGACGTGATCGGCTCCGTGGCCAACTACTTCAAGGCCTTCGGCTGGCAAACCGGCATGCCCACGCACTACCCGGTGAGCTTCGACAACAGCAAGCTCGACCTGGACACCCTGCTCGCCCCCGACATCCTGCCCAGCTTCAGCGTGGAAAGCTTCACCGCCAAAGGCGCCGTGATTGAAGGCCCCGCCCTGCAACACCCCGGCAAGCTCGCCCTGGTGCTGCTGGAAAACGCCGGCGCCCCACCCACCTACGTGGCCGGCACGGAGAACTTCTATGTGGTGACCCGCTACAACTGGAGCAGCTACTACGCGCTGGCGGTGATCGAGTTGGGGGAAGCGGTTCGGGCTTTGATGCCCAGCCGTTGACCTTGGGATGAAGCAAACGCCATGAATCCCCTGAACCCCAAGAAACTGCTGTTGACCAAATGGACGGCGGTGACGCCTGTGGCCAAACAAAAGCACTTCTTGGTCAGCCGAGTGGTTCAACCCGACTTGCCCACCGACCCGATCGAGTTGGTGGAGCTTGAAGCCGTGTTCTCCAAAGCCACGCAAATCATGCCGTGGCGTGATCTGCAGGACGAGGGCGTCTGGAAACAAGGCTGGGTTTGAAGGCCAGTGGGGAGAGGCGGTGCAGGCGTTGCTGCCGGTGAGGTGCGAGAAGCGTGACCTCTGAGAGGGTCGTCCGTTCAGAGCTTGGCGAGGAAGGCCGCTGCATCACCCGCTTCACACTTCCAGTCTGCGAAAA
Source organism: Hydrogenophaga sp. RAC07 (assembly GCF_001713375.1). Classification (NCBI taxonomy): domain Bacteria; kingdom Pseudomonadati; phylum Pseudomonadota; class Betaproteobacteria; order Burkholderiales; family Comamonadaceae; genus Hydrogenophaga; species Hydrogenophaga sp. RAC07. The sequence goes on along the minus strand of NZ_CP016449.1, from coordinate 1,047,619 downwards.
CCCCGACCAGGTTGCATTCCACGCAGCGGCAAGCGATGTAGTACCAACGCACGTCATGGGTGCCCTCGTACACGGAGACGCCGGACATCAGCTCAAACACCTCGTTTTCACACACGCACTCGTGCGCCTCGGGCGCGGCTTCTTCAACGTGTTCCGCACTGTCGCCCATCAGGTGCTGCTGCCCGCAGTCGGTGCAGGTGCGGATGGCCACGCCGGATTCTTCATCGGTCTGCAGCGCGAAGCTCCGGCACCCGCAGTCGCATTTGGACGCGGCAAACCGGACGGCTTCATGGCCATTCGCAACGCTGTAACTGCGCAGCTCGGCTTGGGTGTCGCCCGACGTCGTCCCGTACCAGAACTCGCCCTTCTTCGTCAGTGCCATTGGTGGTGCTCCATTCTTCAAGGTGGGATTCCCGGCAGGCCCGACCTCAAGCTCGCCACGATCATCTGGATTTTGCCCGGAGGCCCGGCGAATCCTCGTCAAGGGCCCTGGTCGGGGTGGTCACCAGGAGCCGGGACGCATTGGCGACCGGCAGATTTGCAGCGTTCTCGGACACTGGCCCTCAATACCAGAACGGCTGATTACGGCCAGTAGCGGGTGCTGGCGACCGACCGCTGCAGACCCACCAATGCAGGTCGCAGAGTCTTCTACTGGTAGGACAGATCGAGCGCGAGCCGATCGAAACTTTCTTCCGTACCGCGCAGACGCAGTGCACGATCCTCATGCCCATCTAGGTAGGCAAGCTGCTCGGTGTAAACCATGCGCGTGCCTCTCGGACTGGCGAAAAATTCGACCGTTACGAGCGAGACCGACAGCCGACGAGCATCGAGTTGGATGTCGTAAGCGAAGATGATGCGCCGCGCATCCACGATTTCGAGGAAGACCTTCTCAACGTCCTGAATACGCCCGTCCGGGTAGAGGACGCGGTGCTTCTCACGCCCGAACGGGCGGAAGTCCAAGTGGTACTCGGTGGTGTGCTCGACATGGCAGTCGGACCAACGGCTCTTGGCTTGCGGGTCCGCCCAGGCATGGAAGACCGCTGCCGGCGTAGCGGCGAACTCGCGCTCAATGACGAAGTCGGTGTGCGTGCATGGCGTGTGTTTCATCGTTTGGCCTTACCTTGTTGCTCGGCCAAATAGGCGTCGAGTCTGTCAAACTGTGCAATGAGCAGCCCCTTGCGTCTGGCGACCCAGGCCTCCATTGCGTCCAGCGCCTTGGGCTCAGCGATGTAGGTGCGAACTCGACCCTCCTTCCGGGAGGCAACGAAGCCACCTTGCTCCAGCACGGCCAGATGCTTCACCGCCGAGGGCAGTGCGATACCCAGCGGCTGGGCCAGTTCGGACACCGATGCAGGTCCGCGGCTCAGGCGATCTAGCATGCCGCGGCGGTGCACATCGGCCAACGCGAAGAACATGCGGTCAAGGAGCGCAGCGTCGGTGATCGCGTGCATCTCAGGCACCTACCGGGTCGAAGAATCGTCGGTCCAGACCTGCTCGCCCGGGATAGAACTTGAACCATGGGCGCGCCTGGTCTACAACACTTGCCACCGAGGGGTGCGCCATCAAGCGCTCGAAGTAGGCCGCCAGGTTCAGGTGCTGCGGCGGTATCGGCACATGGGTCACGGCATAGAACAATGCCGGCGCTGCTGCGCAGTCGGCCATGCTGAAGTCGCCGTCGCTCACCCAGGTTCGACCTTCGAGGTGGCGGTCGATGAACGCGTAGGCCGCCAGCAGCTTGTCGCGCGCCTGGGTGGCTCCCTTGGCATCGCGTTCATTCTCAGGACGCAGCAGGTCGGCGGTGAGCGCCTGCATGGGGGTCATCACATACAGGTCGAACACCCGATCCCACAAGCGCACGTTCAGCGCCGCGTCCTGTTCCGCAGGGATGAGCATGCGGCCGGGCTCTGCATGATGCAACTGCAGGTACTCGATGATGACGCTTGTCTCCGGGATGGGCCGGCCCTGGTCAACCAGCAGCGGTATCTTGCCGGTAGGCCATAGGGCCAAATGCGCTGCGAGTTCCGCGGGGTCTCCCAGATTCAGCAGCCGCTGCTCATATTCGATCCCAAATACGTCCAGTGCGATCTGTACCTTGTGGCAATAGGACGAGAGTGGGTGGTAATGCAGTGTCAGAGCATTCATGAAGACCTCAATACTTTCCAAATGCGGAAAGTATAAGGCGGGGACCCAAAGTGTCAAGCGACTGCGTCCGGCGGCAGAAACGCATCAATTGAATGGCAACAACGGGTCGGGAGCCGCCGGTCACGCACAGAGGACGAAGGTCTCAGTCCAGTCTTCAGTTGCCTCTCAACCGGGTCGGCGTCTTTGCAGCGCCAGGACCAGGGCGCCCCGGACGAGCGTACGCACGGTATGCGCCATCAAGCCGACCTCCGCGGTTCCCGGGGCAGTTCAACATGACCCCTCATGAGTTCAAGCAGCAGGAGCGGCACCACCAAAGATTGCCGCCCTGTCCAGTCTCACTGGAATGAATAGTCCGAAAAGTCCAGCATGTCACCACCATGGACGCGACTTTCTGGCTCTTCTCCAAATCAATGATTGCCGGACTGATCGACTTGATCTCGAATTCAATGGACAAATATGTTTGATCCAATATACTTTGATCAAATATTTGTGCAAGCTTTTTCCCATGACCATGACCAAGACCAAGACCAAGACCAAGTCAGTTGCCCCAGAAGATTCCGCTCTTTTCCTCGGCAACCAGCTGTGCTTTGCGCTGTATGCCGCGTCCTTGGCCATGAGCAAGACCTACCGGCCGCTGTTGGCGCCCCTGGGTCTCACCTTCCCTCAGTACGTCGTCATGATGGCGCTCTGGGAGCACAAACAACTCACGGCCGGCGCACTGGCACAAACAGTGGCACTGGACGCCGGCACGTTGGTCCCACTGGTGCGCAAGCTGGTCGCCCAGGGTCTTCTGCAGCGGGAACGCAGCATGGAAGACGAACGCTCGGTGATCATTTCCCTCACACCCGCAGGCAAAGCTCTCCAGAAGCGTGCCCATGCCGTCTATGCCCAGGCCGCATGCGCAACGCAGTGCTCGCTCCAGCAACGCAAAGCGTTGACCGCTCAGCTCCAGGTATTGCGTGCGGCGCTGACCCAATCCCCCTGAAGAGCAAGGCGCGCAGCGCGTTCCGAGCTCAAAGCTGTTTCCACCCCCGCAACCCCCACCAACCCAGGAGCTTTCATGAAACTGATGGACTATGGCCTCAAGCCAATCGACTTCCAGAACCCCCCTCAAGCCGCATCCGCCCACCCCTCGCGCCGTGGTTTCGTCATGACCTCCCTCGCATCGGGTTTCGCCCTGGCATCCAATCCGGTGCTGGCCCAGGCCATCGTCACCGATAGCAAGGGCCTGGTGGCTGGCGAGGTCAGCGTACCTGTGGCCGACGGCAAGATGCCCGCCTACCGGGCCATGCCCGCAGGACCTGGCAAGTTCCCGGTGATCCTCGTGGTGCAGGAAATCTTTGGCGTGCACGAGCACATCAAAGACATGTGCCGGCGTTATGCCAAGCAGGGCTACTACGCCATTGCACCGGAAATGTTCGCACGCCAAGGCGACGTGTCGAAGATGACCGACATTCCGACGATCCTCTCGCAGGTGGTCTCCAAAGTGCCCGACGCCCAGGTGTGCGCCGACCTCGATGCCACCCTGGCCTTCGCGCGCGCCAGCGGCAAAGCCGACGCCCAGCGCACGGGGCTGGTGGGTTACTGCTGGGGTGGCCGCACGGCGTGGGTCTACGCGCGGCACAACAGCAAGCTGAACGCTGCGGTGGCGTACTACGGTTTGCTTGAGGGCCTGAAGACGCCCGACCTGCGTCCTGAAGATCCGATCGACTTTGCCGACCAGATCAAGGTGCCGGTGCTGGGCCTGTATTCCGGCATCGACGCCTTCGTCAAGCAGGAGACCATCGCCAAGATGCGCGGCCTGATCAACAAGGGCGGAAGCGGCTCGGAAATTGTCGTGTTTCCCAACGTCGACCACGGCTTCAACGCCGACTACCGCCCCAGCTACGACAAGTCGGCTGCCACGTACGCCCAGAAGCTGGCCAACGACTGGCTGAAAAAGCACAAGGTCTGAGGTCTCGGCCGATGCGGCTGCCACTGCAACCGGGCCGCAGCCCGTTGCAGTGGCAGACCACCGCGACAACCCAGGTTCAGGTGCAGTCGCAGGTTGTGCCACGGCGCAGACGTCCATAGCGACTGCGTGCAGCTGAACCATGGGTTCGCTGCGCCGTGCTCCCGAGGTGCCAGCCGTGCCCGCACACCTGACACGCAAAGATGAGGGTGCGGCTGTTTTCGGTGGCACTGCGGCCGTTCGAGAGCAGGCTCCCGCATCGAATGCTGGTCCTCAGCGGGACGCATGCTGCTCTTGCTACGAACGTCCGCGTTCAGTCTTGAGTGGTATTCCCAGCAGAGGCTCGCAGCTTCATAGCGATCCCAGACCATGGCGACCAGGTGGGCAAGGTGTTGTCCGGGAAATTGATGGGCACCCATGCCTCCAGCAAAGACTGAGGCAGACTCTGGCCGGTCAATCGCCAGTCAACTGGCCCTCTCAACATCCTGGACGGTTCAATCTGTATTCCCTTGGCGGACCTCGACTTCATTCCCACCGATCCTTTTGCTGTTGAACATGAACTGCGACGCGTGCACGCCCTCATGCAGCTTGAGCAAAAGGAAGACCAGGCGCAATTTGCACTCAAAAATGCCAAGGCCGGCATCCCGGAGCGCCAGCGGCGCGGCTTGACCTGGTATCCCGTCACCATCACCGCGGAAGACATCGGCTTTGGTGGCAAGGTGGTGCTGGAACTGGAACGACCCGCCAACCAGCAAGGCCTGCACCTGTTTCAGGTGGGCAAAAACGCTTCGCTATTTGGCAAGGTGCACGGGCATTCGGCGGTTGACCAGCCCACGCTCAATGGCGTCATCACCAGCGTGCGGCGCAACAAGCTGCTGCTGACCACCAACAAGGATGAGCTGCCCGACTGGGTGCTCGACGGCGGCAAGCTGGGCATTGACCTCACCTTCGACGAGGTGAGCTACCGCGAGATGAACCAGGCCATGCTCGAGGTGGTGCGCGCCCGGGGTGACCGGCTGGCCGAGCTGCGCGACGTGCTGCTGGGCGCACGGCAGGCCCGCTTTTGCGCGCCCCAGGCCGACGACCTGTTCTACCCCAACTCCCTCAACGACTCGCAGCTGGCGGCGGTGCGCCACGTGGTCACGGCCCAGGACGTGGCTATCATCCACGGCCCACCCGGCACCGGCAAAACCACGACGCTGGTGCAGGCCATTCGCGAGACCTTCCGGCGCGAACGGCGTGTGCTGGTGTGCGCGCCTTCCAACACGGCGGTGGACCTGCTCACCGAAAAGCTGGCCGAGCGGGGCGTGAACGTCATTCGCATGGGCAACCCCAGCCGCGTGTCAGACCTGCTGCTGGATCACACGCTCGACGCTCGGGTGATGGCCCATCCGAGCCACAGCAAGATGCGGGCGATGCGCCAGACGGCTGACCAGTACCGCCAGACCGCCAGCGAGTACGTCCGCCATTTTGGTCATGAGGAACGGCAGCAGCGGCAGATGCTGAAGGACGAAGCGCGGCAGCTGTTCCTGCAGGCGGACGATCTGGAGCGATTCATCACCGACGATGTGCTCGACTCGGTGCAGGTCATCACCTGCACGCTGGTGGGCGCCAGCAACCGCAACCTGCGCCACCTGAGCTTTGACACCGTTTTCATCGACGAAGCCGCCCAGGCCCTGGAGCCGGGCTGCTGGATTCCGATTGCCAAAGGCCAGCGTGTGGTTCTCGCTGGCGATCACCACCAGCTCCCGCCCACCGTGAAAAGCGACAAGGCTGCCCGCGAAGGCCTGCGCGAAACCTTGTTTGAAAAGTGCATCCAGCGCCAGCCGGCCACGGCCCGGATGCTCACCTTGCAGTACCGCATGCACGAGCAGATTATGGCGTTCAGCTCCCAGCGGTTCTATGGCGGCCAGCTGCAGGCGCACCAGAGCGTGCGCCACGCTGGCCTGGAGGCCTACGACCCGGGCTTCGCACCCGACCTGCCTGTGGAATTCCTCGACACGGCCGGCTTTGGGTTCGTTGAGGTCACCATTCCCGAAAGCCGCTCCACGGCCAACCCGGAAGAAGCGGACCTGCTGCTCAGGCGCCTCACCCAACTCCTGGAGTGCTGCGACCCAGGCCAGCACGAGCATGACCCACTCACCATTGGCGTCATAGCGCCCTACCGCGCCCAGATCAACTGTTTGAAGGACGCCATTGAGGAGAACGAAGTGCTCAACGGCTTGTTGCAGCACCGCCTGCTCAGCGTGGGCACGGTCGATGCGTTCCAGGGCCAGGAGCGAGACATCATTGCCATCTCACTCACGCGCAGCAACCACCTGGGTGACATCGGCTTCCTCTCGGACATCCGCCGCATGAACGTGGGCATGACCCGCGCCCGCCGCAAGCTGCTGCTCGTCGGCGACTCGTCCACCCTCGGCGCCCATGCGTTTTTCAAGGACTTGCTGGCCCATGTGGAGCGCATCGGTGGCTACCGCACCGCTTGGGAAATGTCTGATTTGAAGGACGCATGAAAACATTTCGCATGCGGGTTGACGGCCAGGCGACAGACGTGGAGGCCGACAGCGAGACCAGCTTGTTCGCTGCGATGACACGCGCAGGCATCGCCTGGCCGGTGTCCTGCCGCAACGGGACCTGTCGCACGTGCATGGCTCGCTTGCTGCAGGGGCAGGTGCGATACGACATTCCCTGGCCCGGCCTCAGCCCCGAGGAAAAGACGGAAGGCTATTGCCTGCCCTGCGTTGCCCGGCCCACGGCAGACGTTGTGATCGCCCGGGCCTGACAGCTGGAATAGCCCTGAGCGTTGATGAGCTTTCTCGCGGGTTTGAATCCAGCGCGGGGTTGCCCTGCGTATCAGTCACAGCCGCAATTCAGGCTTCAACCCAAGGAGATTTCATGATCAAGCAGACCCTCAGCAAAACCGTTCTGGCCCTGGCCATCGGCACGGCATCCATCGGTGCTTTCGCGCAGGTCATGGTGGGCGGCGCTCCCATGCTGGCCAGCAAGGACATCATCGACAACGCGGTCAATTCGAAGGACCACACCACGCTGGTGGCCGCCGTCAAGGCTGCGGGCTTGGTGGACACCCTCAAGTCGGCGGGTCCCTTCACCGTGTTCGCGCCCACCAACGCGGCGTTTGCGGCACTGCCCGCCGGCACCGTGGACACCCTGCTCAAGCCGGAAAACAAGGGCATGCTCAGCGGCATCCTCACCTACCACGTGGTCTCGGGCAAGTTCGATGCTGCGGCAATCAGCAAGATGATCGCCGACGGCAAGGGCATGGCATCGATCAAGACGGTGGCCGGTGGCACGCTCGTTGCCAAGTCGACGGGCGGCAAGGTCACCGTGACAGATGAAAAAGGCGGTGTGGCCACCGTGACCATCGCCGACGTGTACCAGTCCAACGGCGTGATCCACGTCATCGACAAGGTGATGCTGCCCAAGTAAGCGGCTTCAACCCAAACAGCGGGCGGACTCCCTTGGGAGCCCGCCCGTTTTTTTTGCAGCAGCTCGAGGCTCGCCCACTTGCGTCTAGATTGGCACCGAAGTTGCTAACCCACCCCACAGAGAGGCGCTGTGCCCAAACACACGCCAGCCTTGAAGACCGCTAGGGTTCCGGGCTCAGATCCGCCACAGATCTGAGCCGTCTGGTCCGAGAGCAGTCGGCCACCATCGCGTGGTTCCACGGAGGGACAAAAGCCCGGGAGACGCTTGCGCTGCAAAGCACATGCCTCTCCGCCTTTTGTCCCCCGCTCAGGAGCCCCGCATGTCCTTGCCCCTTGCCCCCACCGCCACGGCGCCGCGCGCTGCTGGTGCACCCACACGGCCCAAGCGGCGTTCCAACCTGTTCACCGTGCGCGCCGGCATCTCGCGGCGCACCTATTGGGTGCTTGCGCTCACCGGGCTGTTCACCCCTTTGGTGCTTTGGGCGGCGGTGGGTCTGTGGGGTGGCATCGATCCGGTGTTCATGCCGGCGCCGCTGCAGGTGCTGGCCAAGACCTGGACCTGGGCCACCGAGCTCGGTCTGCTCGAAGACATGGGCATCAGCATCTACCGCGTGGTGGCGGGGTTTCTGTTGTCGGCGGTGATCGCCCTGCCCCTGGGGCTGCTGATCGGTTCGTTCCGCTCGGTGCAGGCGCTGCTGGAGCCGCTCACCGATTTCATCCGCTACATGCCGGCGGTGGCTTTCATTCCGCTGGTGATGTTGTGGGTGGGCATTGGCGAGGGTTCCAAGATCGCCATCATCTTCATCGGCACCTTTTTCCAGATGGTGCTGATGGTGGCCGAAGACGTGCGCCGCGTGCCGGCCGCGCAGGTGGAGGCGGCGCAGACCATGGGCGCCAACCGGCTGGAGCTGATTGAAAAGGTGATCTTTCAAAGCGCGAAGCCCGCGCTGCTCGACACGCTGCGCATCACCATGGGCTGGGCCTGGACCTACCTGGTGGTGGCCGAGCTGGTGGCCGCCAACTCGGGCCTGGGTTACGCGATCCTGCGCGCCCAGCGCTTCCTGCAGACCGACACCATCTTCGCCGGGATCATCGTCATCGGCCTCATCGGCCTGGTCACCGACCAGCTCTTCCGCTGGGGGCACCGCCGCGCCTTCCCTTGGTTGTATCTGAAAGGCTGAGCATGAGCACCGCCCACATTCCCCTGCCCAAGATCGTCGTCCGCAACCTCACCAAGCGGTTTGACGGTGCCGCCATCAACGCGCTGGAAGGCATCAACCTCGACATCGGCGAGAACGAATTCGTCACCTTCGTCGGTGCGTCGGGCTGCGGCAAGTCCACGCTGCTGCGCACCATCGGCGGGCTGGAAACCCAAACCAGTGGCGACCTGCTGGTGGACGGCCGCGCGGTGGACGGCCCGGGCATCGACCGCGCCATGGTGTTCCAGCACTACAGCCTCTACCCGTGGATGACGGTGATGGAGAACATCAAGTTCTGCCGCCAGCTCAAGGCCCACACCGACGGCCGCACCTCGGCCGACGTGGAAGCGGCCTCGGGCCGGGCCGACGCTCTCCTGCGCCTCATGGGCCTGCAGCCAGTGGCCAACGCCTGGCCCAACCAGCTTTCGGGCGGCATGCAACAGCGCGTGGCGATTGCGCGCGCGCTCATGGGCAAGCCCGACGTGGTGCTGATGGACGAACCTTTCGGTGCGCTCGATGCGCAGACGCGCGAGGTGATGCACGACCTGATCCGCTACGTGCACAAGCTGGAGAAAGCCACCATCGTGTTCGTGACGCACGACGTGGAGGAGGCGCTGTACCTCGGTGGGCGCGTGGTGCTGATGGCGCCGCGCCCCGGGCGCATCGACACCATTTACGACGTGCCCTTTGGCGACCAGCGCGTGCAGGACTTGAAGCACGAGCCCGGGTTCGTGCGCCTCAAGCGCGACATCCTGGAGCGCATCCGCGAGACCTCCGGGATGAAGACCGATCTGGAGCAGCTGCAACGCCTCTCGGGCGTGGGCGTTTGAATTTTTCAGGAGACACACACATGAACCCACAAGACATTGCTGACCCCCTGACCGTGGTGCCGCCCAACCCGCCACAGGCCGCGCCGGTGGACGCGCCCGCGCTGTGGCAGCGCTTCCCCGCTGCCGCACTCGACGGCGTGGACACTGCCCGCGCCATGTGGAGCGAGGTGGTGCCCGGCGGCAGCCACTGGAGCTGGCGCATGCCGCGAGGCAGCGCCATGCGCTTTGTGGCGCTGGAGGCCGGTGCCAACGTGAGCCTGGTGCTCTACAGCGCGCTGGAAAAGCTGGAGCGCTACAACATGCCCGACAGCCTGAAGGCCCAGCACACGGCGCACTACACCCAGGGCCATGTGCTCATGAGCGACATGGGCCGCAGCATGGCCAGCTTCACCGCCGACAGCCTGGGCTGGCACGACCCGCTGGGCGCGCTGCTCGACGCCGAACTGATGCAGCAGAAATACGGCGAGAAGCGCTACGAGCATGCACGCAACGCCATGCACCGATCGGGCAAGGACGGCCTCTTGATCGAGATCGGCAAATACGGCCTGACCAAGCGCGACCTGATCGCGCCGGTGAACCTGTTCAGCAAGGTGGGTGTGGACGCGCAGGGCCGGTTTGCCTTTGTGCCCGAGCACGCCAAGGCCGGCGACTTTGTGGAACTGCGTTTCGACATGGACGTGATCCTGGCCATGAGCACCGCGCCGCACGGCCTGGACACCGCGCCCGCGTACAGCCCGAAAAAAGTGGGTCTGCTGGCCTGGCGCTGCGGCGCCGCGCCCGCCAATGACGTGTGCCGCGCCTTCCGCCCCGAGAACGCGCGCGCCCTGCACAACACCGACATGCTGTACCTGTGAGGAGCCCACGATGAACACCGAAGCGACCGACATCCGCATCCTCGAAAGCAGCCTCGACCCGGCCCACGCCGTGATGGACCAGCGCCACCCGGCGGGCGAGCCCATCCTGTTTGAAGTCAAGCGCGGGCAGACGCTGCGCATCGTCGACCTGGAAGGCAACCAGGCCGCCGACGTGCTGTTCTACAACCGCCACGACCCGGCCGAGCACTACAGCGCCACCAACACCATGCAGCGCCAGGGCGGCATCTACCTCACCACGGGCTCGGTGATCCGCAGCAACGACGGCAACGCCATGCTCACCATCGTGGCCGACACCTGCGGCCGGCACGACACGCTGGGCGGCGCCTGCGCGGCCGAGAGCAACACCGTGCGCTATGCGCTGCAGAAGAAGTACATGCACAGCTGCCGGGACAACTACCTGATCGCCCTGCAGCACGCCGACGTGGGCCTGGGCAAACGCGACCTCGTGCCCAACATCAACTTCTTCATGAACGTGCCCGTCACAGCCGATGGCGCGCTGAGTTTTGAAGACGGCGTGTCGGGTCCGGGCAAGTACGTGGAGATGCGCGCCGACATGGATGTGTGGGTGCTGATCAGCAACTGCCCGCAGCTCAACAACCCTTGCAATGCGTACAACCCCACGCCGATTCAACTGATCGTCTGGGACCCGGTTTGAACCTTCGCCGATGCGCGCAGCGGGACGACCCGTTGCCGCGAGACCCCTTCGCAGGACGGCCTGCCCTCTTCGATCCAAGGTTCCACCCATGTTCAGCAAGGTCCTGATTGCCAACCGCGGCGCCATCGCCTGCCGCATCATCCGCACGCTCAAAACCCTGGGCGTGCAGAGCGTGGCCGTGTACTCCGAAGCCGACGCGCAGGCCCGCCATGTGCGCGAGGCCGACGAGGCCTACCTGCTCGGCCCGGCCCCGGCGGCCGAGAGCTATCTGCGTGCCGACCGCATCCTGCAGATTGCCAAAGACTGCGGCGCGCAGGCCATCCACCCTGGCTACGGCTTTCTCTCCGAGAACCCGGCGTTTGCCGAAGCATGTGGAGCGGCGGGCATCGCCTTCATCGGCCCCGCGCCCGCGCAGATGCGCGCCTTTGGTCTCAAGCACACCGCGCGCGATCTGGCGGAGCAGCGCGGTGTGCCGCTGCTGCCGGGCTCGGGCCTGTTGACCGACCTGGCGCAGGCGCAGAGCGAGGCCGTGCGCGTGGGGTTCCCGGTGATGCTCAAGAGCACGGCGGGTGGCGGCGGCATCGGCATGCGGCTGGTATGGAACGCGACGGAGCTCGCCGATGCGTTCGATTCGGTGGGCCGCATGGCGCAGGCCAACTTCAAGGACGCGGGCCTGTTCATCGAAAAATACGTGGAGCAGGCGCGGCACATCGAGGTGCAGGTGTTCGGCGACGGCGCGGGCGGTGTGATCGCGCTGGGCGAGCGCGATTGTTCGGTGCAGCGGCGCAACCAGAAGGTGATTGAAGAGACTCCGGCACCGGGCTTGAGCGACGCGCAGCGAAGCGAACTGCACGCCACCGCCGTGCGCCTCGCCCAGGCGGTGAACTACCGCTCCGCCGGTACCGTGGAATTCGTCTACGACGCATCCACCGGTGCGTTCTATTTCCTCGAAGTGAACACGCGCCTGCAGGTGGAGCACGGCGTGACCGAGCAGGTGTGTGGCGTGGACCTGGTGGCGTGGATGCTGCAGCTCGCGGCTGGCGACCTGCCGCCGCTGCACACGCTGCAACCCTCGCCCCAAGGCGCGTCGATCCAGGTGCGGCTGTACGCCGAAGACCCGGCGAAAAACTTCCAACCGAGCGCGGGCCTGCTCACCGAGGTGGTGTTCCCTGCCGACGCACGCGTGGACAGCTGGGTGGAGCGCGGCACCGAGGTGCCCGCCTGGTACGACCCGATGCTGGCCAAGCTGATCGTCACGGCCGACACGCGCGACGAGGCGCTGACCAGGATGGAAGACGCGCTGGACGCCACACGCCTGGCCGGCATCGAAACCAACCTGGGCTACCTGCGCCAGGTGGTGCGCGATCCGGTGTTTCGCGCCGGCAAACAGGTCACCCGTTTCCTCTCCACCTTCGCCTACCAGCCGGCCACCATCGACGTGATCGAACCCGGCGTGCAGACCAGCGTGCAGGACTGGCCGGGCCGGCAAGGCTACTGGGACGTGGGCGTGCCGCCCAGCGGTCCCATGGACATGCACGCTCACCGCGCGGCCAACGCGCTGGTGGGCAACGCCCCTGACGCGGCCGCGCTGGAGATCACGCTGGCCGGGCCCACCCTGCGCTTCAACACCGCCACCGTGGTGGCCGTGACCGGTGCGCCGGCCAAGGTCACGCTGAATGGCGAGACCGTGCCGATGTGGCAGGCCATTGCCGTGCCTGCGGGCGGCCTGCTGGCCGTGGGTCGTTGCGAACACGGCGTGCGCCTGGCCTTGGCCGTGGCGGGCGGGCTCGACGTGCCGCTGTATCTGGGCAGCCGCAGCACCTTCACGCTGGGACAGTTTGGTGGGCACGCCGGGCGGCATTTGCGCACAGGGGATGTGCTGCACCTCGGCACCGTTCGGACCGAGTCCCCCGCCGTTCGGGCTGCGTCTGTCGAAGCCCCCGCCTACACCCACCACTGGGACATCAACGTCCTCTACGGCCCGCACGGCGCGCCCGACTTCTTCACGCCGGACGACATCACCATGTTCTTCGGCACCGACTGGAAGATCCACCACAACAGCAGCCGCACCGGCGTGCGCCTCATCGGCCCCAAGCCGCAGTGGGCGCGCACCGACGGCGGCGAAGCAGGCCTGCACCCGTCGAACATCCACGACAACGCCTACGCCATCGGCGCGATTGACTTCACCGGCGACATGCCGGTGATCCTCGGCCCCGACGGCCCCAGCCTGGGCGGCTTCGTGTGCCCGGCGGTGGTGCTGCACGACGAGCTGTGGAAGTTGGGGCAACTGCGACCCGGTGACACGGTGCGCTTTCATCGGCAGGCCGGCTCACCAGCGAGCCCCGTGCTCGACGACCGCGCGGCGCAAGGCGACCGCCCGCGCCGCGTGATCCGCCAGGCGGGTGACCGCTACGTGCTCATCGAGTTCGGCCCGCTCACGCTCGACCTGGAGCTGCGCATGCGCGTGCAGGCCCTGCTGCACGGGCTGAAGGCCCAACAACTCAAGGGCGTGATCGACCTCACCCCGGGCATCCGTTCGCTGCAGGTGCACTTTGACCCGGCCCTGCTGCCCCGCGATAAATTGCTGCAGATCATCAGCGGGGCAGACGACGCGCTGCCGCCGGTGGACGAGATGGTGGTGCCCTCGCGCACCGTGGTGCTGCCGCTCTCCTGGGACGATCCGCAGACGAAGCTGGCCATCGAGAAATACATGCAGTCGGTGCGACCGGACGCGCCCTGGTGCCCGAGCAACATCGAGTTCATCCGCCGCATCAACGGGCTGGACAGCATCGAGGACGTGTTCAACATCGTGTTCGACGCGCGTTACCTCGTGCTCGGCCTGGGCGACGTGTACCTGGGCGCGCCGGTGGCCACGCCGCTGGACCCGCGCCACCGCCTCGTGACCACCAAGTACAACCCGGCGCGCACCTGGACGCCGGAGAACGCCGTGGGCATCGGCGGCGCCTACCTCTGTGTCTACGGCATGGAAGGCCCGGGCGGTTACCAGTTTGTGGGCCGCACGCTGCAGATGTGGAACCGCTGGCGCCACGGCACGCCGGGCTCCGACTTCGAACAGCCCTGGCTGCTGCGCTTCTTTGACCAGATCCGCTTCGAGCCGGTGAGCGAAGACGCGCTCAAAACCATCCGCGCGAATTTTCCGCACGGCGGCTACGCGCTGCGCACCGAAGAAGGCACGTTCAGCCTCAAGCAGTACCGACGTTTCCTGACCGACAACGCGCAGAGCATCTCGGCGTTCAAGGCCACGCAGCAGGCCGCGTTTGAAGCCGAACGCGAACGTTGGGTGGCCGCCGGGCAAAACGACTTCACCAGCGACGACGCCGCAGCCAGCGCCGGCGTGGCCGACGAGGTGGACCTGCCCGAGGGCGGACGCGTGCTGGCCACCAGCGTGCCAGGCAATGTGTGGAAGGTCGCGGTGAGCGTGGGCCAGCAGGTGCAGGCTGGTGACGTGCTGCTGGTGATCGAGTCCATGAAGATGGAATTCAACTTGCTTGCACCGGCCAACGCCACGGTGCACAGCCTCATGTGTGCCCAAGGCGGTGCGGTGTCGGCCGGGCAGAACGTGCTGGTGCTGATCGACGAAGCCATCTGAGTCCAGAACAACAACGGAGTGTTTCCATGTCACTGAGCCATCTGTCTTTTGACCTCGCGAGCCTGCAGGCCGCCTACCGCAGCGGCACCACCGTGCGCGAGGTGATCGCCGAGGCGCTGGCGCGCTGCCGGGCCGACACGCACCACGCCTTCATCCATGTGCTGACGGATGCCGAGGCAGCGCCCCTGGTGGCCCGGCTTGACGGCGTGGACCCGGCCAGCCTGCCGCTGTTCGGTGTGCCCTTCGTGATCAAGGACAACATCGACCTCGCCGGCATTCCCACCACCGCCGGCTGCCCCGAGTTTGCGTACACGCCCTCGGAGAACGCCTTCCTGATCCAGCATCTCCTGGCCGCCGGTGCGGTGCCGGTGGGCAAGGCCAACCTCGACCAGTTCGCCACCGGCCTCAACGGAACGCGTTCGCCCTATGGCGCGTGCAAGAACGCGTTCGACCCCGAGTTCATCTCGGGCGGCTCCAGCTCGGGCTCGGCCGTGGCGGTGGCCAAGGGGTATGCCACGTTTTCGCTGGGCACCGACACCGCCGGCTCGGGCCGCGTGCCGGCTTCGTTCAACAATCTGGTGGGCCTCAAGCCCACGCTGGGTCTGCTCTCGGGCACCGGCATGGTGCCGGCCTGCCGCTCGCTGGACACGGTGAGCATCTTTGCGCTGACGGCGGGCGACGTGCAGGCCGTGCTGGGCGCTGCCGCGGCCTTCGACGCAGCCGATGCCTACAGCCGGCCAGCCCAACCCTTTGGGGTGGATTTTTCTTCCGGTCCGTTCCGCTTTGGGGTGCCGCGTGCAGAAGACCTGGAGTTCTTCGGCAACGACGCTGCCGCGACGCTGTTCAACACCTCGGTGGAGCGGCTCAAGGCGCTGGGTGGCACACCGGTCGAAGTGGACCTCACTCCCTTTCTCGAAGCAGCGCGCCTGCTCTACGACGGCCCGTGGGTGGCCGAGCGTTATGTCGCCATCCAGGACTTCATCAACGCGCAACCCGAGGCGGTGTTTCCGCCGGTGCGCACCATCATCGAAGGTGGCCGCAACGTGACCGGCGCCCAGGCCTTTGCCGCGAGCTACCGCCTCAAGGCGCTCAAGCGCGTGTGCGACGCGGTATGGAGCGACATCGACTGCCTGCTCACACCCACCGCCGGCACCATCTACCGCATCGACGCCATGCAGGCCGACCCGATCCAGCTCAACTCCAACCTGGGCCGCTACACCAACTTCATGAACCTGCTGGACTACAGCGCGGTGGCCGTGCCCTCGGGCTTTCTGGCGGGCGGCGCGGCGCAGTGCCTGCCCTGGGGCGTGACCCTGGCCGCGCCCGCGTTCAAGGACATCGCCTTGCTGCGCCTGGCCGACCGTTTCCACCGCGCCGAGACCGCCACGCTCGGCGCCACGCCCACGCCGCTGGCCGGCACAGCGCCCTGCACCGGCCTGCCCTCGGGCGAGGTGGGCGCGGCGGGCAGCGGCACCGTGCGCGTGGCCGTGTGCGGCGCCCACCTCTCGGGTCTGCCCCTGAACCACCAGCTCACCTCGCGCGGCGCACGCCTCATCGGCAGTCCCCACTCGGCGCCCGAATACCGGTTGCACGCCCTCGCCGGTGGTCCGGTTCAGCGGCCCAGCATGGTGCGCGTGGCCGAGGGCGGCTCGGCCATTGCGCTGGAGGTGTGGGAAGTCCCCGCCGCCCACTTCGGCAGCTTCGTGGCCGGCATCCCGGCGCCGCTGGGCATCGGCAAGGTGAAACTGGCCGACGGCAGCGAGGTACCCGGATTCATCTGCGAAGGCATCGGCATCACGGGCGCGACCGACATCACGCACTTCGGTGGCTGGCGCGCCTGGCTCGCGGCGGGCGCGCCGCGCTGAGCCAAAGGCTGCGCGCTCAAACGTAAGGCACAACACGGCCAGGTCGCTCCGCGTGGCGGCACGCCCACACCCACACGCGCAGCAGGGCGCGAACGATGCCCGATGTGTCCGGGCGGATGGCAACAGCGGTGTGCGTTGACTGCTTGACGGGGTAGGACAGTTGAGCCATGTTGACCTCCAGAACGGATGCATTCCGTGAGGTCCATTGCACCGGAGCATGGCGCGGCTGGCGCGAGTCAGTTGTCCCGGTCAGGCGCCCAACCGGGGCGCAAACCACCCCGGGAGTCGGGACGGGTGTCCCGTGTCAGCGTGGCAAGGGCGCCTGGCCAAAGCCGGCGTCGCGCGCACGCACGATGGCCTGGGCACGCGTGGCCGCATCGAGCTTGGCAAACACCGACGACACCTTGTTGCGCACGGTTTTCTCGGACAGGCCCAGGTGGGCCGAGATCTGGAGGTTGTCGAGCCCGTGCGCCAGCAGTTCGAGCAGCTCGCGCTCGCCCGGCGTCAGGCTGGGAAAGGCAGTGCTTGGAGCCGCTTCGTGGTGGGTTTGCAGAAAGGCCTGGATCTCGGTGAAGCAGCGGGCGAAGGCAGGCTCACCGTGGAGCAACACGTGGTTGCGGCTCTCCAGCGGCACGAAGCGGGCACCGGGAATGACGCCCGCCATGTGGCGCCCTTCCTCGAAGGGCACGCGGGCGTCGCCCCGCGCATGCAGCACGAGCGTGGGGCAGTGGATCCGGGCGGCCAGATCGCAAACATCGATGGTGCCGAAGGCCGCCACCGTCTGCGCTGCGTGCGCCGGCGTGCAGGACAGGCGCTCCAGCTCGTTGAACCAGCTCACCTGCTCGGCGCTGCCGCCGGGAATGAAGAGCGAGGTGAACACCTGGCGAAACGCCGGGTTGTCCTGCCCCCAGCCGAGCTCGATCAGGTCGAGCATCAGCTGGGCCTGTTTGCGTTGCTCGGACGTGGGGTTCCTCTTGAGCGGCCCTCGGGCATAGCCACCGAGCAGCACGATGCAACTCACGCGCTCGGGGTGGCGCGCCGCATAGGCCAGGGAAATGGCCGCTCCTTGTGAGCAACCGAACAAGGCAAAGCGCTCCAGCCCGGCCGCGTTCACCACAGCTTCCAGGTCGGACACCCAGGCATCGAGCGACAGGGCGGCGGGTGCCGCATCAGACAAGCCACAGCCGCGGCCGTCGTAGCGCAGCAGCGTGTGGCCCTGGCTCAACTCCGTGATCCACGGGGCCCAGACGGGACTGTTCAGGTCGAAATCTAGGTGGGTGAGGAAATGGGCCGCGCGCACGACTGCGGGGCCTTGCCCGGTGGTGGCGAATGCAATCCGCGTCTGGTCTGCCGAGGTGCAGAAGCGGATGGATTGGGACAGCCTGGACATGCTCGCATGGTAACGAGCCGGGGCCTCAGATGTGTCAGCGGGTGGGACGGCGGACCAGGTGTTTCACCACCCAGCCCTCGCAAGCGTCCTGGATGCAGGCCAGCGTGCGCGCGTAGCCGGTGGCGGCCGGGTCGGGGATGGTGGTGACCTTCTCGCGCCGGGCAAAGTGGGCCAGATGGCCGATCTTGTGGCGATGCTCGGCGGGTGCCATGGCTTCGGCCAGGGCGTGGCTGTCCCAGTCCATGGCGAGCACCTGGGAGTGGCTGTCGAAGTCGGCCTCGGTGAGCTCGCGCGAGCGCAGGTGTTCGATGGGGATGCCCGCGCGCGCCGCCTCGAAGATGGCCTCGCGCTCGGGCGGCTCACCGCCCGGCCAGACGTTGGTGCCCGCCGAATCGACCCGCACATGGGTCAGCCCGGCGGAGTCGAGCTCCGCGCGCAGGAAACCCTGGGCCAGCGGGCTGCGCACGCGGTTGCCGATGCACACGAGCAGGATGCTGGGAGGGGTGGTCATGGGCCCGGTCATCAGAAGTCCAGCGAGGCTTGCGACGGTGCTTCCGCCGGGCGTGGCCTGGTGATGTTTTCCGCACTGCGGTTGCGCGAGCCGTGGCGCTTGACGATGCTGGCCTGCACCGCCGCCACGGCCGGGTCGGTGCGCAAGGCGTACACGCGCTCCTTGGCCGCGCGCGTGGCGACCTCCAGGTCCACCAAAGGCGCGGCAATGTCCACGCCCACCAACACGCCGCAGCGGGCCTGCAGCTCGGGCGGCATGAGCCAGGGCTGGAACAGCCAGGTGTCGGGCACGCGCTGCATCGCGGGCAACCAGCGGCGCACAAAGTGGCCGTGCGGGTCGTGGTCCTGCGCCTGCTTGACGGGGTTGTAAACGCGCGTGGTGTTGATGCCGGTGGTGCCGCTCTGCATCTGCAGCTGGCTCCAGTGGATGCCGGGCTCGTAGTCGATGAACTGGCGCGCGAGCCACTCGCCCACCGGGCGCCAATGCAGCCACAG
Source organism: Hydrogenophaga sp. RAC07 (assembly GCF_001713375.1). Classification (NCBI taxonomy): domain Bacteria; kingdom Pseudomonadati; phylum Pseudomonadota; class Betaproteobacteria; order Burkholderiales; family Comamonadaceae; genus Hydrogenophaga; species Hydrogenophaga sp. RAC07. The sequence goes on along the minus strand of NZ_CP016449.1, from coordinate 1,028,651 downwards.
CGGATACGCCGCCACGGACACCAGCATGGCCCGCATGCGGAAGTTGATCCAGCCGGTCTCGCGCAACATGGCCACGCAGGCGTCCACCAGCGGCCAGCCGGTGCGCCCATCCATGAGGGCTTGCAGGTGCGCCGGGTTGTGGTCGCGCTCGCGCAGGCCCTCATAGCCGGGGTGCATGTTGTGGTGCTCGATGGCGGGTTCGGTCTCCAGCTTCTGGATGAAGTGGCAGTGCCAGTGCAGCCGGCTCATGAAACCTTCCAGCCCCTGGCGCTGGCGGCCGGGCAAAGCGGGATCGTCGAGGCGGGCGCGCGTGGCCTGCACCACCTCGCGCAGGCTGAGGTTTCCCCAGGTGAGGTAGGGCGAGAGGCGCGAGCAGGCGGTGGGCGCCGAGAGCGGTGAGGAGATGCCGCCGCGGTAGCTGACGCTGCGCTCGTTCAGGAAACTCTGCAACACGGCCATGCCATTCGTGCGGCCGCCACGTTGGCGCTCGGGTGGTTCGTGGGCGTCGAGACCCAGATCGTCCGCGCTCGGCCAGGGGTCGGTGAAGCGCGGTACTTCGGCCGCTTGCAGCGATGGTGTGGGCGCCTGCCCGGCGTGCGTGAGTTGTTCCCACTGCCGCACCCAGTGCTTGCGTTCACGCAGGCCACGCACCACGCCGAACTGGCGGAACTCGCGCCACGGCACGGCGCGTTCAGCGCACCACTGTTTCACGCGGCGGTCGCGCTCGTAGCTCGCGGCGTTGCCGGTTTCTTCGTGCGACAGCAATTCGATGAAAGGGGCTTGCTGGTGCAGTCGTTCCAGCACGGTCACCGCATCACCCACCGCGAGCTGCAACCGGCCACCGACGCGTTTGATGTCGGCCTGCAGGTCTTTCAGGCTCTCCTGCACAAAGCCGAGATGCTGCCGCGCGGCATCGGGCTGGCGCCACAGCGCGGGCTCCAGCACATACAGGCACAGCACCGGCCCCAGGCGCGCGGCCTCGGCCAGCGGCGCGTGATCCCACACCCGCAGGTCGCGCTTGAACCAGACCACCCGATACGTCATCGGGCGATTCTGATTCGTGCGGCGCCGTGTTGCGTGGCTGGGGGCTTTGCTGCCCGGGCCGTGAACAGACGAAAAAAAACCAGACCCGGGGGTCTGGTTTTTCTTGATCAGGCTGTTGAGGCCTGAATGGACTCAGCGCGGGCTGCGGCGGGCCATGGGGCGCGACGGGGCGCCTTCAGGGCGGCGCGGTGCGAATTCACCGCGCATGGCGCCGCGCTCGGCGTTGCCACGGTCGCTGAAGCCACCACGCTCTGCACCACGATCGCCACCACGGTCACCCATGGGCTTGTCGCTGCGGCCGAAGCTGTTGAAGCCACCAGGCTTGGGACCGAAGCCGGGGCGTGCGGGTGCACGGTCGGCGAAGTTGCGGCCGGCAGCGGGGCGCGTGTCGGGGCGGTAGCCACCGGCTTCACCACGGTTCTCGCCACGGTCACCAAAGCGGTTCTCACCGCGGTTGTCAAAACGGCCTTCCGGGCGCTGTGGCTCGGCGCGGCCTTCGAAACGCGGGTCAAAACGCGTGCCGGGACGGCTGTGGTCCACGCGGGGTGCTTCGTTGCGGGCTTCGAAGCGGGGCGCCGGGCCACGGCGGTCGTTGTTGCCGGCAAAGCGGTCGTTGCCACCGAAGCGGTCGTTCGAACGGCCAGCCGGGCGGCCGCCACGGCCGAAGGCTTCGTTTTGCGGAGCGCGCTGGCGCGGCTCGAGGCCGGTCACGGTTTCCACATTGATGCGCTGGCGCGTGTAAGCCTCGATGTCGAAGATCTTGCGGCGGTCGCGCAGCTCGGCGAACGTGATGGCCAGGCCATCGCGGCCGGCACGGCCGGTGCGGCCGATGCGGTGCGTGTAGTCCTCGGCCTTCATCGGCAGGCCGAAGTTGAAGACGTGGGTGATGGTGGGCACGTCGATGCCGCGGGCGGCCACGTCGGTGGCGACCAGGATCTGCACCTGGCCGGCGCGCAGCGCCATCAGGCGGCGGTTGCGGATGCCCTGGCTCAGGGCACCGTGCAACGCGACGGCCGAGAAGCCTTCTTGCTGCAGGTCGTTGGCCAAACCATCGCACTCGATCTGGGTGCTGGCGAACACGATGGCCTGGTTGATGCCGGCGTCGCGCAACCAATGGTCGAGCAGCTTGCGCTTGTGGTCGGCGTTGTCGGCCCAGAACAGCACCTGCTTGATGTTGGCGTGTTGCTCTTGCGGGTTGTCGATCTGCACCTTTTGAACGTGCTTGCCGTTCTCGTGCATCACGCGCATGGCGAGCTGCTGGATGCGCGGCGCAAACGTGGCGCTGAACATCATGGTCTGGCGGCGCTGGCTGGTCAGGGTGTTGATTTCAGCCAGGTCGTCGGAGAAGCCCAGGTCGAGCATGCGGTCGGCTTCGTCAACCACCAGGAACTGCACCTGGTCGAGCTTGAGCTGCTGCGAGCGCTGCAGGTCCAGCAGGCGGCCGGGGGTGGCGACCACGAGGTCGGCGTTCTGCAGCTTGGCGATCTGCAACTGGTAAGGCATGCCGCCCACCACGTTGGCGATGCGCAGGCCACGGCAGTGGCGCACCAGATCAATCGCGTCGTTGGCCACCTGCTGCGCGAGTTCGCGCGTGGGGCAAACAATCAGCGCGCCGGGGGTGGCGGCCTTGAAATTGCGCGAGCTGGTCGGGTCTTTGCGCTTGGGGGCCTTGGGCGGTGCTTCGCCACGGGCCAGGGCTTCGGCGGTCAGGCGTTCGCGCTCGGCGCGTTCCTTGGCGTCGGCATCGGCACGCTGCTGAAGCAGGGTGTGCAGCACGGGCAGCAGGAAGGCGGCGGTCTTGCCGCTGCCGGTCTGGCTGGACACCATCAGGTCGGCAAAACGCGCTTCGCCCTGGGCCAGCATGGCCTTGGGAATCACGTTGTTCTGCACCTGGGTGGGCTGCAGGTAGCCCAGGTCGGCACAGGCTTGCACCAGCTCGGGCGCCAGGCCCAGCAGCTCGAAGCCGTTGGGGCCGGCGGGCACTTCGGGCGCTGCGGCCTCGACGGTGTCGTTGGAAGAAATCTCTGCGTCGATGTCGGCAGAGAGGATTTCGGGCGTGAATTCGCCCATCGTTTCAAAAGAGTCGCTCATGTTCGTCCATGCGCCAAAAAATGCGCAATTGATCGAATGAAGACGCTGGGAAGGACAGCCGACCCGCAGTGGGGTGGCCGCTCCATGGCGCTAGATCCGTTCGTGGTTACAAAACATCAACCATCAAACGGTCTACGCGCCTTCGGTCAGCCTGGAAAGATTCCGGTGACGCTGGGAGCGAATGGTCCCCATCCGTTGGGCCGGACTCTGAAGAATCTGGCGGGTGGAGCGGTCCTTTGAGGGACTGCGCCACCGTTGCAATCGGGGGGCCTGTGTGTGAGGCAGATGCACAAATCATCGCAGTTGCCTGCGAAGCCGCTGATTATAGCCCGATCTTCAGGGAAAACCCTGAAGATTCTTTTTCATCAGCTGAGCACGGCCCGAACGACGTAGAAAAGAATGGCCGCGAGCACCGCCGTGGCGGGCACGGTGACGATCCACGCGGCCACGATGCGCATGACGGCCGAGCGCTTGACGATCTCTTTCTTGATCGCCTTCTTCATGGCGCGCTGTTCCTTCTTCGCCAGCAGGGCACCCTCGGCGGTTTGTGTCGCTTCGCGCTGTTTGGTGCGGCGCTTCATCTCGGCCAGCATGCGTTTTTTCTCCTGCACCTCGGCCGCTTCGAAGCGGTGCAGGTAGGCCTCGACCTCGGCACGGTCGGCACCTTGGTGGCCGGCAAACACCACCGCTTCCATCTTGGCGTAGTTCACCTTGAGCAGCTCGCGCAAGAACCCCACGCCAAACACCGCGCCGATGGAGATGTGAGTGGTGGACACGGGCATGCCGAGCTGCGAGGCGACGATCACGGTGAGCGTGGCCGACATGGCGATCGAGTAGGCGCGCATGTTGTCGAGCTCGGTGATCTCCTTGCCCACCGTGCGAATCAGCCGCGCGCCATACAGCGCCAGACCGACCGCCAGGCCCAGCGCACCGAGCACCATGATCCACATCGGCGTGCCCGCCTTGGTGGCGATGGCGCCCTCTTTCACCGCTTCGTAGATCGCCGCCAGCGGTCCGATGGCGTTGGCCACGTCGTTGGCGCCGTGCGCAAAACTCAGCAGTGCGGCCGAGCAGATCAGCGGCCAGGTGAACAGGCGGTTCACGCCGTCCTTGCTGTTGTCCTGCCGAACGGCCATGCGCGCAATCGGCCTGCGGATCAGCCACCACACGACCACGGACACCACGAGGCCGATGGCCAGGGCGGTCAGGAAGCCGACCTTGACCAACTGGCTCACGCCCTTGAGCAGCATGTAGGTGGTGTAGGCCCAGACCATGAGCGAAATGAGCACCGGCACCACGCGGCTGGCGGCATCCGTCTTGTCGCTGCGGTAGGTCACGCTGCGCTTGATGAGGTAGAGGAAACCCGCGGCGAGTGCCCCGCCCATGAGCGGCGAGATCACCCAGCTGATGACGATGGCGCCGATAGTGTCCCAGTTGACCAGGCCCCAACCGCCCGCTGCGATGCCCGCGCCCATGACGGCGCCGATGATGGAGTGGGTGGTGGACACCGGCGCACCCAACGCAGTGGCCAGGTTGAGCCAGAGTGCACCGGCCAGCAGCGCCGAGAACATGACCCAGGCGAACAGCGCGGGGTCGTTGATGGCGGCCGGGTCGATGATGCCGCCCTTGATGGTGCCGACCACGTCGCCCCCCGCGACGATGGCGCCGAGTGCTTCGAACACGGCCGCCACCACGATGGCCCAGCCCATGGTCATGGCACCCGAGCCCACCGCCGGGCCCATGTTGTTGGCCACGTCGTTGGCACCGATGTTCATGGCCATGTAGGCGCCCACACTGGCGGCCACGATCAGCAACCACACCGCCGAGGAGGTGAGTCCGATGGTGGAGGCACCGGTGAGCGAGGCGTACACCCCCACCAGGATCAGGAACAACACCGCAGCACCCAGTTGCAGGGCCTCCTGGTGCTTGGAAATGAAGCTGCTACGGGCTTTTTTGGGCATGTGAATCTCGCGTGAAGGTCACGATTCTGTCATGTGGGTCCGGGATGCCCATCGGCTGGGCAGCCGATGAGACAGGGCCTGCACGCTCAGCGCAGGAAGTGCGTGCGGTAGTGTTCCAGCTCGTCGATGGACTCATGCACATCGGCCAGCGCGGTGTGTTTCTGGTGCTTCTTGAAGGCGTCGTACACCTCGGGCCGCCAGCGTTTGGCCAGCTCCTTGAGCGTGCTCACGTCCAGGCAGCGGTAGTGGAAGTAGGCCTCCAGCTTGGGCATGTACTTCACGAGGAAGCGGCGGTCCTGGCTGATGGTGTTGCCGCACATGGGCGAGCCGCTGCGGGGCACGTACTTGCCGATGAACGCCAGCAACTCGGCCTGAGCCTGCTCTTCGGTCACCGTGCTGGCCTTGACCTTGTCGATCAGACCGCTTTTGCCGTGTGTGCCCTTGTTCCAGTTGTCCATGGCGCCCAGCACCGCGTCGCTCTGGTGAATCACGAGCACCGGGCCTTCAATGCGCGGGGTGAGGTTTGGACCGGTGATGATCACCGCGATCTCCAGCAGGCGTTCCTTCTCGGGGTCCAGGCCGCTCATCTCGCAGTCGATCCAGACCAGGTTCTGGTCGCTTTTGGCGAGGGTGGGGGTGTCGGTGGCGGCGGTCGCCAGGGCCGTGTCGGCCGGGGTGGGGGCTGAAGTCATCCTGCGATTTTCACCGATCGGCAGAATGGCCCGCCCAGGCAGGGGCTGGGCATGGCCCTTGAAGCGTCTGGCGCAGGCGCTCTTCGATAGACTCCCCACCCATGGACACCGCCTCGTTTGCCTTCACAGCCCTCTTCTGCGCCCTGCTGGTGCTCGGCCTGGTCATTCGCACCGTGCTCGCGAGCCGGCAGATCCGCCACGTGGCCCGCCACCGCGGCACGGTGCCGGCGGCCTTCAGCGGCACCATCTCGGTGGCCGCCCACCAGAAGGCCGCCGACTACACGATCACCAAGACGCGCTTCGGCATGCTCGAGATCGCCATTGACGCCGCGCTGCTGCTGGCCTGGACGCTGTTGGGGGGCCTCGACTGGCTCAACCAGACACTGCTGTCACTCCTGGGCGGCGGCATGGTTCAACAGCTGGCTCTGCTGGGTTCGTTTGCCGTCATCGGCGGCCTGATCACACTGCCGCTGGGCTGGTACGCCACTTTCCGCATTGAAGAACGCTTCGGCTTCAACAAGATGACCGCCGGGCTCTGGCTGGGTGACTTGCTCAAGGGCGCGCTGGTCGGCGCACTGATCGGCCTGCCGATCGCCGCGCTGGTGCTTTGGCTCATGGGTGCTGCCGGCCCGGTGTGGTGGCTGTGGGCCTGGGGTGCCTGGATGGTGTTCAATCTGCTCGCCCTGGTGCTCTATCCCACCGTGATCGCGCCGCTGTTCAACAAATTCGAGCCGCTGGCCGACGAAACGCTCAAGGCCCGCGTGAACGCACTCATGCAGCGCTGCGGGTTCGCCGCCAAGGGCCTGTTCGTCATGGACGGCAGCAAGCGCAGCGCACACGCCAACGCCTACTTCACCGGCTTCGGCGCGGCCAAGCGCGTGGTGTTTTTCGACACCCTGCTCAAACAGCTCAACCCCGAAGAGATCGACGCCGTGCTCGCGCACGAGCTCGGCCACTACAAGCGCCGTCACATCATCAAACGCATCGTGCTCATGTTTTCGCTGAGTCTGGCGGGCTTTGCCTTGCTGGGCTGGGTGTCGAGTCAGGCCTGGTTCTACAGCGGCCTGGGTGTCATGCCGTCGCTGGACACGCCCAACAACGCGTTGGCGCTCATCCTGTTCATGATGGTGGTGCCACTGCTCACCTTTTTCCTGTCGCCGCTGATGGCGCAGCTGTCTCGCAAACACGAGTTCGAGGCCGACGCCTACGCCGTGGAACACACCAACGGACCCGATCTCGCCAGCGCACTGCTCAAGCTCTACAAAGACAACGCCAGCACGCTCACGCCCGACCCGGTGTACGCGCGCTTCTACTACTCCCACCCACCGGCGAGCGAGCGTTTGTCGCGCCTGCAAGCCGCTGCCTGAAGACCTCCATGAACCCCATCCACCAGAACCGCCGCGCCCTGTCGGCCACCGAAATCGTGAGCCAGCTCACCCAGCTCAACGGCGAGTCTGCCCAAGGCTGGAAGCTGATTGACGGAGCGCTGGAGAAGGCCTTCACCTTCACCAATTTCCACGAGACCATGGCGTTCGTGAACGCCGTGGCCTGGATCGCCCACCGCGAAGACCACCACCCCGACCTGGCCCTGGGCTACAGCCGCTGCACGGTGCGCTTCAACACGCACGATGTGGGTGGCATCTCGGTGAGCGACTTCCACTGTGCAGGTGCGGTGGACGCACTGCAGAAGGCCTGATGGCCGATCTGCAGACCGGTCTGGTGGTGGCTGCGCACGGTCGCCACTGCATGGTGGAAAGCGCCAACGGCGAACGCCGCATCTGCCATCCCCGGGGCAAGAAGAACCCGGTGGTGGTCGGTGATCAGGTGCAGTGGCAGATCACTGGCGACGAAGGCAGCATCGAGCGCGTGAACGAACGGCGCAACCTGTTCTACCGGCAGGACGAGATGCGCACCAAGTCGTTCGCGGCCAACCTCGACCAGGTGCTGGTGCTGGTGGCGGCAGACCCCGAGTTTTCCGAGAGCCAGCTGGCGCGCGCCCTGATCGCCGCGCAGGCCGAGCGCATCGAGGTGCTGATCGTGCTCAACAAGAGCGACCTGCAGCCCGCGTTTGACCGCGCCTGGGCGCGGCTCGATCCCTACCGACGCATGGGTTGCAAGGTGATGCCGCTGCGCCTGAAGGCCGAAGGCCAGGACGCCGGGGGTGACGATGGCCTGGACGCACTGCAGCAGCGCCTGGCCGGCCAGCGCACGCTGGTGCTGGGCCCGTCGGGCGTGGGCAAGAGCACGTTGGTGAACCGCCTGGTGCCCACGGCCAAGGCGCTCACCGGCGAGATTTCGCGCGCGCTGAACTCGGGCAAACACACGACCACCAGCACCAGTTGGTACTGGGTGGACGAAGCCCGCACCACCGCGCTGATCGACTCACCCGGTTTTCAGGAATTTGGACTGAACCACATCGAACCCATGCAGCTCGCGCACTTGATGCCCGACCTGAACGCCACGCTGGGCAGTTGCCGCTTCTACAACTGCACCCACCTGCACGAGCCAGGCTGTGCGGTGGTGGCGCATGTGCAGACGGGTGACGCAGAAGTGACCGGGGGCGATCCGCTGGCAATCAGCGAGAACCGCTACCGGCTGTACCGCGAGTTGTTCGCCGAGCTGTCCGACAAACGCAAGTACTGAACCGGGTCGGGCGCGGTTTCAGAAGCGCGCGAGCGTGACCAGCGCGAGCAGCAGCATCCACAACACCACCGCGCGCCACACCAGCCCCACGACGCTGCCGAGATGCGCCAGCTGCGGCTCGGGCCGGCTGCCGGGATCGCCCTCTTCGGGCACCACGGAAGGATCCGGCTGTGGCGTGAGGCGCACGTTGAGTGCGCCCGAGGTGGCGGCCAGCACCACACCGTTGCTGCCCGGTGCGAAGCGCACAGCGTCGCCGCGCCAGCTGGCCACGGCTTCCTCGAAGTTGCCCACCACCGCAAAGCCCAGCGCCGTCACGCGCGCGGGCACATGGTCGACAAAGGCCCAGGCCTTGGCGGCGGCGTGCTGCAGGGCCACGCTCGGCGTGCCATCGGGGCGCGCGCGCCAGTTGCGCGACAGGTACTCGGCCGAGCGGTAAAACACCGCGCCTGCGGGCCCGAGCCCCAGGGCCCAGAACACCACAAAACACACCAGCACACCGAACACATGGCGGTGCGCCGACAGCACCGAGTGTTCGATCACCTGGCGCAACAGCTCACTGCGCGGCAGGCTGGAGGCATCGACCCGCAGCCATTCGGCCAGCTTCTCGCGCGCCAGCGCATCGTTGCCCTCTTCGAGCGCGTTGCGGATTTCGCTGAAGTGGTGACTGAACTGGCGAAAGCCCAAGGTCACGTAGAGCACCGCCACCATCCACACAAAGGCCAGCACCGAACTGAACCACCAGAGGCCCCAGTGCACCAGTGCCGCGGTGACGGCGGGCACACCCACGGCCAGCGACCAGGCGACCCAGCCGTGCGAAGACTCGCCCGCGTCCAGGTTGCGGCGAACCGTGCGAGACCAGCCGCGCAGCGCGGCATGCACCACGTTGTCGTAGGCCAGTGGACGCGCCTGCTCCAGCAGCAAGGCAATGAGGATGGCGAAAAAACCCATGGGTCGATCATAGTGGCCTGCACAGCGCACGCCAGCGTGGCCACTCAGGCGCTGAGCATGCGGTAGAAGTTGCGCAGCATGCCGGCCGTGGCGCCCCAGATGAAGCGTTCCTGGTCCCCGTCCTGGTAGGGCATGGAATACCACTCGCGCACCACGCCTTCGAAGTCGAACGCGTGCCGGCGGTGGTGCAGCGGGTTCATGAGGAACGACAGGGGCACCTCGAACACGTCGTCCACCTCGTGCGGGTTGGGCACCAGCTCGAACCCCGGCTCCACCAGCCCCACCACCGGGGTGACGATGAACGAGGTGCCCGTGACGTACACCGGCAGCGTGCCGAGCACCTCGATGCGCTCGGGCGGAATGCCGATCTCTTCAAACGTCTCGCGCAACGCCGCAGCGGTGGGGTCGGCGTCGGTGGGATCGATCTTGCCGCCGGGCAAGGCGATCTGGCCCGAATGGGTGGAGAGGTGGGCCGTGCGCTGGGTGAGCAGCAAGGTGAGCTCGTCGCGCATCACCAGCGGCAACATCACGGCCGCATGCGCAGGTGCCCGGTTGGCGAACTTGATCTCGCGCACCAACTCTGGCGTCCAGACCGGTGGGTTGGCGAACAGCTCGCGCAAGCCGTGGGCGGTGAGGCGTTCCGGGTGGGCGGGATGCGTGATCTCTTCTGCGTTGACGATGGGCACCAGGCGGGGATCGAACGCGGGCAACAGTTGGGTCATGGATTGCCGAGCATAGGCCAGACGCAAAAAAGCCGCTCCGGAGAGCGGCTTTCTGATGTCAGAGCACCCAGGGCTTATGCAGCCTTGGCGCCCAGCTTTTCCTTGATACGTGCCGACTTGCCGCTGCGGTCGCGCAGGTAGTACAGCTTGGCACGGCGCACATCACCGCGGCGCTTGACTTCGATCTTGGCGATCAGCGGGCTGTACAGCGGGAAGGTGCGCTCGACACCCTCGCCGTTGGAGATCTTGCGCACGATGAAGCTGGAGTTCAGGCCACGGTTGCGGCGGGCGACCACCACACCTTCGTAGGCCTGCAAACGCTTGCGGGTGCCTTCGATCACGTTCACGCTGACGATCACCGTGTCGCCTGGGGCGAACGGCGGAATGACTTTGCCGAGGCGAGCAATTTCTTCTTGCTCTAGGGTCTGGATGAGGTTCATGGTTTCCTGTTCGTCGATCATTCCCGCGCTGCACTAAAGGCCACGAATCCGGCAGGGGCCCTGTCCAACGCTTTGCAGAAGATCTGCTGACGTTGCGGGCTGACCCGGTCGCGGCGGCCGGTAGAGGATCGAAAAGCCTTGGATTATAGCAAGCCCTGCGCGCGCAGGAAACTTTGGTCGGCGGCGTCCAGCAAGCCCTGCTCGCGGGCGCGGGTCAGCAGGTCAGGCCGCTGACGTGCGGTGACCAGCAAACTCTGCTCGCGTCGGTGGCGGGCAATGCGCTCGTGGTGACCACCCAGCAGCACCTCGGGCACCGGCATCGGACCTTGCGGCCCCTGCCAGACCTCGGGGCGCGTGTGGTGAGGGCTGTCGAGCAGACCGTCGAGCGCGGGGTTGAAGCTGTCCTGCTGGTGGCTGCCTTCGTCACTCAGCACACCGGGCTGCAGGCGCGCCACGGCATCGAGCAGCGCCATGGCAGCGATTTCGCCACCCGAGAGCACGAAATCACCCAGGCTGATCTGCTGGTCGACACAGGCGTCGATGAAACGCTGGTCGATGCCTTCGTAACGGCCACACAGCAGAACGGCACCCTGGCTGGCAGACCAGCGTTCAACGCCGGCGTGGTTGAGGGCTTCGCCAATGGGGGAAAACAACACGACTGGCGCGCGTGCGTCGTCGGGCTCGGCGCGTTCGGCGCGCACCGCCTGCAGGCACTGCCACAGGGGCTCGGCCATCATGACCATGCCCGGACCGCCACCAAACGGACGGTCGTCCACGCGGCGGTAGTTGCCTTCGGCAAAGTCGCGTGGATTCCAGAGGTGAACGTCGACCAGACCCGATTCAAAAGCGCGGCGGTTGATGCCGTGTTGCAGAAACGGTGCAAACAGTTCAGGAAACAGCGTGATGACGTCGAAGCGCATGGACTTGATTGTGCCCCCCTGCGCCGCTGACGCGGCTTCCCCCCAGGGGGACGGCGCCTGCGGTCTGGCAAAGCCAGTCCCGCGGCACCTCTGTGCGGGGAGCCCTCTCCGGCGTGCGTGTCTGATGCGAGGGATGCCGTGGAACCGGCTTTGCCGGGCCACAGGCATCGTGCCCCTGGGGGGAAGCCGCGCCAGCGGCGCAGGGGGGCTTCCTAATAATCTGTTTGCCAGTCGGCGGTGATGCGGCGCTTCGCCTTGTCCACATCGTCGATGTAGGCGGCCACGAACGGAATCATGCGTTCAGCCACCTGCTCGACACCGTCGACAGTGTCGGTGTATTCGAGCACCAGCACGGAATTGGGCCCGGTGGCCATCAAGTCGCGCACCACGCCCAGGTGCACACCTTCGCGGTTGACCACGTCCAGGCCGATCAGGTCGACCCAGTAGTACTCACCTTCGGGCGTGGCCGGGAAGGCGCTGCGCGGCAGGTAGATGCGCACGCCCTTGAGCGCTTCGGCCGAGTTGCGGTCGTTCACGCCCTCGATCTGGGCGACCAGACCGTCGGTGTGCGGCTTGACCTCGGCAAGAGCGATGCTCACGCAACCCGAAAACGCCGAGAAGCCGCGCGCGAAGCGGGCTTCGGGCGGCTCAAGGAACCATTGGGGGGAAGCGATCAGCGCCGAGGTGTCGGCGCTGTAGGGCAGGATGCGGACCCAGCCCTTGATGCCCCACGCGTCCTGTATGCGCCCCAACTCGACCGCATCGGCCGGGAGGGACGACGCCGTGAAGGCGCCGGACGCGGGGTTGCTCACCGTGCGGTCAGCAGGATCAGGCCGCGACCGCAGCTTTGGCGGCGTTCTGCTTGACCAGACGCTCGACCGTGTCGGACGGGGTGGCACCCACGCCGGTCCAGTAGGTCAGGCGGTCCAGGGCGATGCGCAGCGGCTCTTCGCCACCACGTGCCAGGGGGTTGTAGAAACCGATGCGCTCGATGAAACGACCGTCGCGGCGGTTGCGCTTGTCGGCCACAACGATGTTGTAGAAAGGACGGGACTTTGAGCCGCCGCGGGAGAGTCGAATGACGACCATGATTTATCCTTCGGGTGGAGAGGTGCCGAAATTGGCACATCACTGGATCTTTCGATCCGCTTGTCCGCAGCGCTTGAGACACACGACTGACCACCCGGCCAGCGAAACGCCACGAAACCCGCGATTATAGCCCGTCTGATGACCTCCCAGGTCACAGACTCCACCCTGTTCGTTCTGAAACGCCCCATGCCCACGATCCGCCCCAGCCGAGACGACGATCTCGACGCCATCACCCGCATCTATCGCCACCACGTGCTGCACGGCACCGGCACCTTCGAAACCACCCCGCCAAGCCTGGCCGACATGACCACGCGGCGCGCCGACGTGTTGTCCAAAGGCCTGCCGTGGCTGGTGGTCGAAGACGGTGGTCAGGTGCTGGGCTTTGCCTACGGCAACTGGTTCAAGCCCCGGCCCGCCTACCGGTTCTCGGTGGAAGACTCGATCTACATGGACCCGGCCGCGCACGGCAAGGGCCTGGGCCGCGCGCTGCTGACCGAGCTGATGGCGGCGCTGGAGCGCGGTGGCGTGCGCAAGGTCATGGCCGTGATCGGCGATTCCGCCAACGCGGGTTCGATCGGCGTGCACAAGGCGCTGGGCTTCGAGACGGTGGGGGTGGTGCAGTCGTGCGGCTGGAAGTTCGACCGCTGGCTGGACATCGTGCTGATGCAGAGAACGCTGGGCGCCGGCGACACCACGCCGCCTGAAAGCGCTGCGTGATCGGCCGCGGCAAGAACAAGACGCTGGCTGCCGTGCTGGCGGTGCTCGGGGGCACGCTCGGGTTGCACCGTTTCTATTTGCGCGGTCTGGGCGACTGGATCGGCTGGCTGCACCCGATTCCGGCGGCCCTCGGTTGGTGGGGTGTGGACCGTGTGCTCACCTACGGGCAGGACGACAAACTGTCGTGGGTGCTGATTCCGCTGCTGGGCATGACGATCGCCGCGAGCTGCCTCACCGGGATCGTCTACGCACTCACCGACCGCGAAAAATGGAACCGCTGGTTCAACCCGACGCTGCCGGTGGACGCCAATGCCGGCGCCACGCACTGGCTCACCATAGCCACGCTGGTGCTGGCGCTGCTCATGGGCACCGTGGCCTTCATGGGCAGCCTGGCCTTCGGCATCCAGCGTTACTTCGAATACCAGATCGAAGAGGCGCGCAAGATCAGCCAGTGACGGTCGTCAGTTGATCCACGACATGGCGAGCATGAACAAACTCAACGTGAAGAGCGACACCAGCGTGGTCATGCCCATGCTGGCGGTCGTGAGTACCTGGGCGGCGTCGTAGCGCTGGGCGAACAGAAACACGTTGGCGCCGATGGGCAGCGCGCCGGCCACGACGATCACCGTCAGCGGCAGGCCGGTGATGCCCAGCGCCCAGGCGCTCAGGCCCACCATGACGGGCAGCACAAGGTTCTTGGAAGCGGTGATCCACAGCGCGTCGCGCAGGTGCCCACGCAGCGGGGTGCTGGCCAGCGTCACACCCATCAGCACCAACGACAGCGGGCCGAAGGCATTGCCCAGCAGCAACAGCGGTTTGTCGATCACCGCGGGCAAGCTCAGGCCGGTCTGCGAGAACAACAAGCCGCTGAGGATGGGCAGGGGAATCGGGTGGATCAAAGCGCCCTTGATGGCCGAGAAGGCGGTCTGCCAGAGATGGGGCGCACGGTCCCCGCCGGCACGGGCTTCGCGCGCCACCGCCAGTTCCAGCACGATGGAGCCGGTGGTCAGCAGGATCAGCGCATGCACCGACACCAGCGTCAGCAGCGTGACCAGCCCGGCCTTGCCGTAGGCCAGCTCCACCAGCGTGATGCCGATCATGACCATGTTGGAGAACACCCCGGCCATGGCCATCACCACGCTGGTGCGGTTGAAGCCACGCCAGGCGATCGACACGGCCAGCAGCAGCAGCGCCGCGGGGAAATAGGCCAGCACCGGGCGCAGGTCGAGCTCTTCGAAACGCACCGCGCTCATGGTGCGAAACAGCAGCGCCGGGATCAGCACCAGAAACACGAGGTTGGAGAGGTCCTTCACCGAGGCGTCGCGGATCCACTGCAGCCGCCCGGCAAGGAAGCCGATGGCCATCAAGAGAAAGACGGGGGTGAGGGACGCGACGGCGGGGTGGGCGGCAAAGTTCACCCGCCGATGGTATCCGCGCTAGGGCACGCCCACGGCGTTGGTGATGCGGTAGTACAGGCCGTACGGATCGTTGTGCAAGACGTGAAAGGTCCCCTCGACCACCACCGCTTCAAGCTTGTACTTCACCGGTGTCTTGGTGCGCACCTCGACCATGCTCTCGGGCCCGCCGGGTGTGCAGAAACCACAGGTGAGCGGCACCGATGCCAGCAAGAAGTGGCGCTGGTTCTCACCAGGCTCCAGCGGCATCATGAAGCCCTGCAGGCGCAGCGTTTTCTGATGGAGCGCGGCCACAGGCGACGGGTACACCGGCACGATGCGTTTTTGTTCGACCTTGGTCGTGATGTCGGTCAGCGTGGACCAGGCCACCACATCGGTACGTTTGGGCAGCGGTGCGAACGGGCTCAATGGGCTGTGCACACCGGCGCCCTGCCCGTGGGGCAAGGCCGCGCCATCCGCGCGGGCTGGCGGCGGAGTGCCCGGCGGCAGCGGTGAGCTCAGGGTCTGCGCCGACACGCCCGCCACCAGAAGACTGCTCAGCCACAGGCCAGTGAAGAGGGTTTGCATCGGCTCGGGCTCCTGAAGGGTTGGACGGGACTCAGTGGGCGTGGCGCATGCCACAGTACTTGCCCAGGGCCAGACCCTTGCAGGCCGCCTGGAGTTCCGCCATGCAGACTTTCTCGCCCTTGCCGGCCTCCAGGCATTTGGCCGCGCCCTCGTGTGCAGCGGCCATGCCGCGGTGGCGCTGGATATCTTCCTTCACCTCCTGGTCGGAATGTTGGGCCAGGGCGGAGGCGGACAGGAGGACGGCAGACAGGAACAGAACGGTTTTTTTCATCGGATCACCTGGAGTTGAGAAGTTGAGAAACATCGACACGGTAGGCGCTGATGACGGGCACCAGTGCCGCCACCACCGCCACAACGAAAGCCAGCACCGGCACCCAGACTTCGCCCGGTACCCATGACCAGCCGTTGAGGGTCAGCGAATGGCTGTCCATCAACAGGGAACCCAGCAGCGCTGCCACACCGTGCGCCGCCAGCAGGCCGAGCACACAGGCCAGCGCCGCCAGCCACAGGGCTTCGCACAACAGCAGCAAGGCAACACGCCTCGCGGGTGCACCCAGCATGCGCAGCATGGCGAGATCGCCCCGGCGTTCGCGCACCGCGCTCCACAGCGCGATGAACACCGACAGCGCGGCCACCCCCAGCAGCACGGCACCCAGACCCTGGAGGAGCTGCGTGCCCACACCCACCATGGACAGCAGCCGTGTGATTTCCAGCGCTGGCGCGGCGGCCTGCATGGGCGTGGTGCTGTTGATGAAGCGCGGGAAGCTGACCGCGGCCATGGGCGTGTTGTAGGTGACGAGTGCCAGCGTCACCTCGCGCTCGTCGGCCAGCGCCTCGGCGAGCTCCAGGCGTTCGGCTTCGTCCATCTGGTCGCCCGCGTGCATGTCGTCGTGCACCCGCCAGACCGATTCGGTGGCGGTGAGCACGAGTCGGTCGAGCACGCAGCCGCAAGGGGCGAGCACACCGCTCACGCTGTAGGGTGTGCTGCCGTGCGTGGCGCCGCCTGCGCCCAGACCGTGAGCGCCTTCGAACGCCTGGCCCGGTTGCAGCCCGGTGCGGCTGGCCACCAGCGCGCCGAGCACCGCCTGCATCGGGGTTGACCACAGTGCTCCCTGTGCGAGTTGTGCGCCGTAGTGCGCGACGTAGTCCGGCGTGGTGCCCACGATGCGGAAGCCCTGCAGGTTGTCGCCCAGGCTCAACGGAATGAGCTTGGTCACCTGCGGGTGCTGCGCCAGCCGCTGCACCTCGGCCAGCGGGATGTTGCCCGGCGGCACGTCGATGTGGAACACGCCTGCCAGGATCAACTGCATGGGACTGCCCTTGGCGCCCACCACCGCGTCGATACCGGCGAGATCCCGCTCGAAGGCGCGGTGAACCTGGTCGCGCGCGATCAGCACAAAGGCCATGGAAGCCAGACCGAGCGCGAGCAAGAGCAGGTTGAGCGTGGTGGCCAGCGGTCGCGACCACAGGTAACGCCACGAGAGACCGAACACGTTCATGCGGCCACCGGAACAGCGGCGTCGAACGCGAGCACGCTGGCTTTTGGCAGCGCCTGCATGACGCGTGCGTCGTGGGTGGCGATCACCAGCGTGGCGTTGAGTGCGTTCGCGCAGTTGCGCAGCAATTCCAGCGAAGCCGCACACGCCGCGTCGTCCAGACTGGCGGTGGGCTCGTCGGCCAGGACCACGCTCGGGCGCAACAGCAGTGCGCGGGCCAGTGCCACGCGCTGGGCCTGTCCGCCCGAGAGTTGCGACGGTTTGCGCGCGGCGAAAGCAGCCATGTCCAGCGCCTGCAATGCCCGGTCCACAGTGGCCCTGTCCACCGGCAGACCGGCGGCAAAAAAGACCAGCCCCAGGTTGTCCGCCACCGACAAGGCCTCACTCAGGTGCAGCTTCTGCGGCAGAAAACCGATGTGCCTTGCCCGCCAGGCATCGCGCGCGGCGGCGGCCAACACGCCCACCGACTGCCCGTTCACCACCATCTCACCTGCGGTCGGCGTGAGCAGGCCGCAGGCCAGTGCGAGCCAGGTCGACTTGCCGCTGCCGGAAGGTCCGCGCAACAGCAACGTGCCGCCCTGCGCCACCGACACATCGGCGAAGCGCAACGGCTCGGTACGCGGGTAGGCGAATTGCAATCCGCGGCTTTCAATCATGCGTCGGGCTCCGCGCAGCCTGCGCAGGTGCCGTGGATGGACACGTCCACCCGGCTGCCTTGGTGACCCAGGCGCGCCAGCGCGGCAAACAGGTCGTGCGTCACGGCGCGCGTGGGTTCGCTGGCCTCGGTGAGGCGGAACTGCCGGTGGCAGGCATCGCACTCGAAACGCGGCAGCGCAACTTCGTCTTCACCGCCCGGCATGGGCAACGCCAGGCTGAAGTGCCAGGTGCGCGCGTCGTCGGCCTGGCGCTGCAACACGCCGCACGCGGCCAGGCGATCGAGCAGCCGGTAGAGCGTGACGCGGTTGATGTCCAGACCGCGGGCGGTGAGCGAAGCCAGGGCCTGCGCGTGGGTCAGGCCGCCAGCGGGCCGGGCCAGGAACAGGCCGAGCACGGCGCGTGTGGCCAGGGTGCGGCGCAGGCCGGCGGCTTCCATGCGCGACTGGATCTCGGGCGGCACACCGTTGAGCGCGGGGCGGGGGCGAAGGGACACAGGGAGCTCTCCTGGCTGTTGCAACCCAGTTGCGATTCGGCGGATATTAACGCAATTCAGTTGCAATAAAACGGTCCTCGCTACACTCGCCGCCGAGACCCCCACCACCTGCCCCGGACCTTCCTTTGCCCACCACCCACCTCCTGCTCGCCCTCTCGGTGGTTTTTGTCTGGGGCACCAACTTCGTGGTCATCCGCTGGGGCCTGGACGGACTGCCGCCCTTTCTGTTCGCCACGCTGCGCTTCGCTTTCTCCGTCCTGCCCTGGTTGTTGTTCATCCCACGGCCCACGGCGCCCTGGCACAAGATCGCGGCCTTTGGCGTGCTGCTGGGCGTGGGCCAGTTCGGACTGCTGTTCCTGGCCATGCGAAGCAGCATCTCACCCGGGCTCGCCTCGCTGGTGGTGCAGTTGCAGGTGTTCTTCACCATCGGCCTGTCGCTGTGGCTCATGGGCGAGCGCGTGCGCGGCTTCCAGATCGCCGGCTTGCTGCTCGCACTGTGTGGCCTGGGCGTGATTGCCGCCAACCTCGACGCCACGGTGACGCTGCAGGGCATCGCCACGGTGCTGGGCGCGGCGTTTTTCTGGTCGCTGGCCAACCTGGTGGTGAAGTCGCTCGGACCGGTCAACATGCTGCACTTCATGGTGTGGAGCAGCCTCTTTGCGGTGCCGCCGCTGTTCGCCCTGTCGTGGTTCATCGAAGGGCCGGCGCTCATGCGCTCCTCGGTTGAACAAGCCGGCGGCCTGGTGTGGGCCAGCGTGCTCTGGCAGGCGGTGGGCAACACCTTGTTTGGCTATGGCGTGTGGAACTGGCTGCTGGCGCGCCACCCGGCCGCCACGGTGACACCGCTGGCCTTGTTGATCCCGGTCTTCGGCATGGGCGCGTCGGCCTTGTCGCTGGGCGAACCTTTGCCCGCGTGGAAGCTGGGCGCTGCCGCGCTGGTGCTGCTGGGTCTGGCGGTGATCGTGCTCTGGCCGCGCTGGCGACCGGGTCGCTGACAGATCCCGGGCAAAATCGCCCCACCCTGGTGCGACCCAACTTGGTGCGCACCATTCGGGGTTACCCATGTAGACGTTTTCGAGACGGGAAACCAGAATCTGTATACACATTCTGTGTTCAAAACACCCGCAAGCATCTGTTTCCAAGGGTAAGCACCGCTGGCACCCTTATTGCTGATGCAGAAACATGCCTGGGCGCTCCCGACACGGACCCTTGCAATCCCTCACCCCACAGGAGAACCCATGAACAAACGCCACTTCATCCGGACCGCCGCCGCACTGGCCACCCTGGCCGCCATGGGCGCCGCCCAGGCCCAGACCCCCATCAAGTTCCAGCTCGACTGGCGCTTCGAGGGCCCGGCCGCCCTGTTCCTGCAGCCTGCGGCCAAGGGTTACTTCAAGGCCGCCGGCCTGGATGTGACGATCGACTCCGGCAACGGCTCCGGTGGCACCGTGACCCGTGTGGCCTCGGGCACCTACGACATGGGCTTTGCCGACATGGCCGCGCTCATGGAGTTCCACGCCAACAACCCGGACGCACCCAACAAGCCGGTGGCCGTGATGATGGTCTACAACAACACGCCGGCTGCGGTGCTCGCACTCAAGAAGAGCGGCATCACCAAGCCCGCCGACCTGAGCGGCAAGAAGCTTGGCGCCCCGGTGTTCGACGCCGGCCGCAAGGGTTTCCCTATCTTCCAGAAGGCCAACAACATCAGCAACGTGGCCTGGACGTCGATGGACCCACCGCTGCGCGAGACCATGCTGGTGCGCGGCGACATCGATGCCATCACTGGCTTCTCGTTCACCTCGCTGCTCAACCTGGAAGCGCGTGGCGTGAAGGCCGAGGACGTGATCGTCATGAACTACGCCGACAACGGCGTGAAGCTGTACGGCAACGCGATCATCGCCTCGCCCAAGCTCATCGCCGAGAACCCGGCCGCCGTGAAAGCCTTCCTCACGGCCTTCGCCAAGGGCGCCAAGGACGTGATGGCCAACCCGGCCACCTCCATCGAAACGGTGAAAGCGCGTGACGGCATCATCAACGTGCCCCTGGAAACGCGTCGCCTGCAACTCGCCATCGACGCCGTGGTGGCCAGCCCCGACGCGCGCAAGGAAGGTTTTGGCCAGATCGTTCCCGGTCGTCTGGCGCTGATGGCTTCGCAGGTGTCCGATGCCTATGGCACGAAGACGCGTGTGGACCCGGCCAAGATCTGGAACGGCTCCATGCTGCCCGCTGCAGCCGACCTCAACGTGCTGCCGCCCGCCAAAAAGTAAGGCCGGTCCGCAGCCTCTGGCCCAGGCCAGCCACCCTGCGGCGGCTGGCCTTTTTTTCAGGAATTTTTCATGCAAACCGCCCCGCCCCCAGACTCCGCCAGTGACAAGCCTTTCGTCGATTTCGACCAGGTCTGGCTGGCCTACAACGACGACCTGCTGGCCAAGAACACCTTTGCGGTGGAGGACATCAACCTCAAGGTCAAGCAGGGTGAGTTCATCGCCATCGTCGGCCCCTCGGGTTGCGGCAAGTCCACCTTCATGAAGCTCACCACCGGGCTGAAGATGCCCAGCATGGGCAAGATCCGCATCGACGGCCAGCCCGTGACCGGTCCGCTGAAGATCTCGGGCATGGCCTTTCAGGCGCCTTCGCTGCTGCCCTGGCGCACCACGCTGGACAACGTGCTCTTGCCACTGGAAATCGTGGAGCCTTACCGCAGCCAGTTCAAGGACCGGCGCAAGGAATACGTGGAACGCGCCGGCCGCCTGCTCGCCAGCGTGGGCCTGGGCGGCATGGAGAAGAAGTTTCCGTGGGAACTCTCGGGCGGCATGCAGCAGCGCGCCAGCATCTGCCGCGCGCTGATCCACGAACCCAAGATGCTGTTGCTCGACGAGCCCTTCGGCGCGCTCGATGCCTTCACCCGCGAGGAACTATGGTGCACGTTGCGCGACCTGTGGGAGGCGCAGCGCTTCAACGTGATTCTGGTCACCCACGACCTGCGCGAGTCGGTGTTTTTGGCCGACACGGTGTACTGCATGAGCAAGAGCCCGGGCCGCTTCGTGGTGCAGCGCGAGATTCCGATCCCGCGCACGCGCGAACTGGAGGTGACCTACACCAAGGAGTTCTCCGACATCGTGCTCGAACTGCGCGGCCACATCGGTGCCATGCGCACCCCCGTCAACCAGTGAACGGACCCACACCATGAGCTTGAACAAAAAACAGATGGAGCGCTGGTCGCCGTTTTTGCTGCTGCTGGCCATCATCGTCATCTGGGAAGTCATCACCAGCGGCTTCGGCGTTTCCGAATTCATCTTCCCCAGCCCCTCGCGCATCTGGGAACAGACACTGGAGCACAAGACCACCATCCTGGGCCACGCCTGGCGCACCTACTGGGTGACCATGGCGGGCTTCGGCATCGCCATCGTGGTGGGTGTGCTGCTCGGCTTTCTCATCGGCAGCTCGCGCCTGGCCTATGCGGCGGTGTACCCGCTCATGACGGCCTTCAACGCGCTGCCCAAGGCGGCGTTTGTGCCCATCCTGGTGGTGTGGTTCGGCATCGGCGTGGGCCCGGCCATCCTCACGGCATTCCTCATCAGCTTCTTCCCCATCATGGTGAACATCGCCACGGGCCTCGCCACGCTGGAGCCGGAGCTGGAGGACGTGTTGCGCGTGCTGGGCGCCAAGCGCTGGGACGTGCTGACCAAGGTCGGCCTGCCGCGCTCCATGCCCTACTTCTTCGGCTCGCTCAAGGTCGCGATCACGCTGGCGTTTGTGGGCACCACGGTGTCGGAGATGACGGCGTCGAACGAAGGCATCGGCTATCTGCTGATCTCCGCCGGTTCATCGATGCAGATGGGTCTGGCCTTCAGCGGTCTGCTGGTGGTGGGAGCGATGGCGATGGTGATGTATGAGTTGTTCAGCTGGATCGAGAAGCACACCACCGGCTGGGCACACCGCGGCTCACAAAACTGATGAGCCCTGATCAGGTTGCCAGGCACCTGCGAAGGGCCAACGAGGTGGCCAGGCGAGCCGCCAGCATGGGCCGCCATCCCTTTGGTGCCCTGCTGGTGGCGCCCGATGGTGAGACGGTGTTGGCCGAGCAAGGCAACATCAACACGGTGAACCATGCGGAGTCGACCCTGGCGCGCACGGCGGCGGACAACTGGCCCGGCGAGTACCTGGCGCGTTGCACCCTGGTGACCACTTTCGAGCCGTGTGCCATGTGCACCGGCACGATTTACTGGGCCAACATCGGGCGGGTGGTGTACGGGGCGGGTGAAGAGGCTCTGCTCGCGCTCACCGGCAGCCACGAAGAGAACCCCACCTTGTCCTTGCCTTGCCGTGAGGTGCTTTCGCGCGGGCAGAAGTCGATTCAGGTGATGGGCCCGGTGCCTGAGCTCGAAGCCGAGATGCTGGAGCCCCATCAAGGGTTCTGGGCCGCTCGCTGAAGGTCTTTTCCGAGGGGCACCGGCCATCGGCGACCACGGGGCACGGCTCCGCGGGTGTCCCCCGGACCGGCTTCGCCGGTCCTCCTCCTTTACCCCGCTGCGCCGTACCCCATGATCACCGATGGCCTCGTTGGGGCTCAAGCAGTGGGTGAGCCACCGTGGCCTCTGCACGGGGGTGGGTGGCGTTCTGCGCAGCGGGGTGAAGGAGAAGACGGCGCCAGCCGTCCGGGGACACCCGCGGAGCAGAGCGCCGCCCGCCGGCCGCCCACGAGGTGCAGACCAGAAGCGCGTGCAAGAGAAGCAACTCAGCGATGCACCTCCACCTCATCGGCGGCAGTCAACAAAGCCATCAATTTGCGTCGAATCAGAATCCCCGGCCGATCCGAGTCCATCGAGTACTCCACGCCACGGCGACGCAGATCCACCACCGCGTCCGGGTCGGTCGACTCCAGGATGTCCTTGTCTTCCCGCGTGATCTCGTCATCGAAGTCGATCAGCATCTGCGCCGGGCAATCGGCTTCGGTGTCGTTGCGGAACAGCCATTGGCACAGTTGCATGCGGCCGTCATCAATGGGCGTGAAGGCGTTGATGATGATGTGGCGAATGCCGCTGGGGTATTCAATGTCCAGCCGGCGTGAAAACGGCTGGTAGTAGGCGTTGCGCATGTGCCGCTGCGTGATCGCCTCCTTCACGCCGCTGATGCGCTGGAAGCGCTCCGGGTTCGCGGCGTCGATCACCGTTTCGGCGTAAAAGCCCGCGTCGTTCTCCACCAGCTCGTACTTGCTTGGCGCAGGGGACGCGGCCACACCAAAGGTGGCGCGGTGCACAAAGCTGAAGTGCGAGTTGTCGAACGAGTTTTCCAGCGCACGCAGCGGGCTCGTGTTCCAGGTTTCGTAGAACTGGAAGATGGTGCGCCAACCCTCGGCCTCGAACTCTGGCATCGCCGGGATGTCGGCCACCGGGTCTTCGAGTGCCACCCACGCATAACCGTAGCGCGCCGTGCAGTGGTAGGCCGTGGTGCCGTAGTCCTTGGGAATCTCGCGGTCCGCCGGGTACTGCGGAATCATGACCACGCGGCCGCTGCGGTTGTAGACCCAGCCGTGGTAGCCGCACTGGATGTTGCCGTCCTTGCACCAGCCCTTGCTGAGCCTGGCGGTGCGGTGGCAGCAGCGGTCCTTGAGTGCGGCGGGTTCACCGTGTTCGTCGAGAAAGAGAACGATGTTTTCACCCAGCAAGGTGAAGGGCTTGGGGCCGTCGGCCAACTGCGAGAGCGGCATGACGGCGTGCCAGTAACGGCGAAAGACGGGCTGTTGGGTGACCAGCATGGAAACGCTCCTGAAAGAAATGGCTTGAGGGATCTCAAGAGCAATTTCCTGCTCCGCATGGCGCGGTGCTGAACGCTTCTACTCTGGGCAAACATGCTAGCAAAACGCAGGCCACGGCGACGCACCGTTTTGATGAACTCCTGCTGGCATGGCTTGTGCGTACACGCATTTCGCAGAGTAGAAGCGTTCAGTGGGTGCCGCGTCACCCGCCCGGAAATTGCTCTTGTACGTCCCCTGTGTCCACACGGCCCAGGGGGTTGGAACAAGCCCATTTTTCCGGAGCCACGCCATGCAACGCCGCCTCTTCATTGCCACTTCTGCCGCCCTTGCCTCACTGGGCGCGCCCACCGTGTGGGGCCAGTCGGCGCCCAAGCTCACGCCCATCAAGTTCACGCTGGATTTCCGCATCACCGGCCAGACCTCGCCCTTCTTTCTGGCGCAGCAGCGCGGCTACTACAAGGACGAAGGCCTGGACGTGAGCATCGACGTGGGCGCAGGCTCGGTGGCCTCCATCACGCGCATTGCCAGTGGCGTCTACCAGATGGGGCTGGGCGACATCAGCTCGCTCATCGAGTTCCAGGCCAGCCAGACCGGCACGCCTTTGGTGCAGGCGGTGTACCAGTACTACAACCGCGCACCGTTCGCGATCATCGGCCGCAAGGACCGCGGCATCACCACCGATTTCCGCAGCCTCGAAGGCAAGAAGATCGCCGCCGCAGCGGTGGAGTCCACCCGCCGCGCCTGGCCCATGGTGGCGCGAAAGCTGCGCGTGAAGGACGAATATTTCCAGTGGTCCACCACCGACTTCGCCTCGCGCGACAACGTGGTGGTGCGCGGCGATGTGGACGGCGCCACCTACTTTCACGATTCCGCCGTGTCGCTGTTCGCCCGCATGAAACTCGACGACTTGTCCATCCTGCAGTACCAGCAAGCGGGCGTGAACCTGTATGGCAACGCGATCCTGGCGAGCAACGCCATGACCACACAGAACCCGGCCGCCGTGGCCGGCTTCCTGCGCGCGACCAACCGCGCCATTCTGGACAGCATGGCCGACCCGGCCGCCGCGATCGCGGCCACCAAGGTGCGCGAGCCCATCCTGAACGAAGCCGTGGAGCTGGAGCGCTGGCGCATCACGCAGCAGTACATCGCCGCGGCCGACACCAAGGGGCATGGACTGGGCGATGTGCTCAAGCGCACGCTCGAAGATCAGGTGGACGAGGTGGTCAGCGTGTACGGCTTGAAAGCCCGCCCGAGTGTGGAAGGTGTGTTCAACCGCGCCATGCTGCCGGCCGCGAACCTGCGAATGGTGAAGGCCTGATGGACGCGGAAACGCCCATCAACGAGCGCGACGGCCTGTACATGCGCCAGGCCATCGCCTGGTCGCGCGTGGGCCGTGAGCGCGGCAACCGGCCGTTTGGCGCGGTCGTGGTGGCCGACGACGACCGCGTGCTCGCCGAGGCCTGGTGCAACACCAGCGAAACCGGCGACTGCACGGGCCACGCAGAGACCAACGCGGTGCGCCAGCTCAGCCCGGTGGTGGACCGCGAGACGCTCTCGCGCTCCACCCTCTATTCCTCGGCCGAGCCCTGCGTGATGTGCGCAGGCGCGATCTTCTGGAGCAACATCGGGCGCGTGGTGTTCGGCATCGACGCGGTGCGCTTGCGGGTGTTTCGCGGAGAGGTTGCGGCGCAGCGCGATGCCGAGTTGTCGTGTCGCGATGTGTTCAACGCGTCACCGCATCCGATTGAATGCATCGGGCCGGTGTTGATCGAGGAAGCGAGTGAGCCTCATCGGGGTTTCTGGGGATAGATTCTTTGTTGGGTTTTCTCCGGCTGCTCCGGTCATCGGCGACCACGGGGCACGCTGCTTCAGGCTCGCGGACGCGGTGTGCGCTGCGCAACGGCGTAAAGGAGGAGAGGCGGCGAAGCCGACTCGGGGGACAGCCGCGGAGCAGCGCACACCGCGTCCGCGAGCCCGCGAGGCCCAGGCCAGAAATCCCCCCAGCCCAGCCCCTAAACTCAAAGCATGCCCTGGCACGCCCAACTCGACCTCCACTACCGCCGCGACGAACATCGCACCGTGCTGCAGCACCGCCACACCGGCCCGCTGCGCATCTTCAAAAGCCTCTACCCCGAGGGCGACGGCATCTGCCACAACGTCATCATCCATCCGCCCGGCGGGCTCGTGGGCGGCGATGTGCTGGAGGTCAACGTGCACGCAGCAGCCCACTCACACGGGCTGCTCGCCACGCCCGGCGCCACACGCTTCTACCGCTCCGACGGCCCCGCCACCGAGCAGCGCGTCACGCTCACGCTCGACGAAGGCGCGCGTCTCGAATGGCTGCCGTTGGAGGCCATCGCCTACCCCGGCTGCCTCGCTCTCAACCACCTCACGGCCACCCTGGCTGAGAGTGCTGAAATGATCGGCTGGGATGTGTGCGCCCTCGGCCTGCCCAACGCCAACCAGGCGTTTGACCGGGGCAGCCTCACGCAGCACCTGGAGATTCCGGGCCTGTGGCTGGAGCGATCGCGCATCGACGCAGCCGACACGCGGCTGCTCGAATCGCCGCTGGGCCTGGGCGGCCACAAATGCATGGGCACGCTCTGGCTGGCCAGCGGCACCCCCCTCACGCGCGAACGCCGTGAACAGCTGCTGGAGGCGGTGCGCACGGCGTCGGGTGGTGAACACGGCGTGCAGGTGGGCGCCACCTGCCCCAACCCGCGCATGCTCGTGGTGCGCGGGGTGGCGCCCATGGTGGAGCCGCTCATGACCTTGTTCCAGCAGGTGTGGGCCGCGCTGCGCACCCACGCCTGGGGCCTGAACAACACACCACCGCGCATCTGGAAAGTCTGACAGGCACCGAATTGGGGTGAAAAGCCCCCGCTGATCGGTGCACCAGCGCGCTGGCGTCGTGCGCAGAATGGGAAAGCCATTGATGGGCGCGCCAGTTCCGCGCCCTGAACCACCCATGCCCGTTGCCGCGAACCACCTGCAAGACGCCCACGCTCTCGTGATCGAAGGCAACGTGCAGTCGCGCTCGATCCTGGTGTCGCAACTGCGTGAGCTCGGCGTGGGCACGGTCTCGCAGTGCTCGCGGCTGGTGGACGCCCGGCGCAAGCTGGAAGTGAACCGGTACGACGTGGTGATCTGCGAACAACACTTCGACCGCGACTCGATGTCGGGCCAGGACCTGCTGGACGACCTGCGACGCAACCAGCTGCTGCCGTTCTACACGGTATTCATCATGGTCACCGCCGAGGCCTCATACGCCAAGGTGGCCGAAGCGGCCGAGTCCGCGCTGGATGCCTACCTGCTCAAACCCCACACCGGTGCGCGCCTGTTCGAGCGCATCCGGATGGCGCGCGACCGCAAGAAGTCGCTGGAAAGCATCTTCTCCGCCATCGACGCCGAGCAGTTCGACCAGGCCGCCTTGCTCTGCCTGGAGCGCTTTGAAACCCGGGGCACCTACTGGCTGTATGCCGCGCGCATCGGCGCCGAGCTGCTGCTGCGCAACGGCGAGATTGGCGATGCGCAGAAACTCTACGAAGCCGTGATCGCCGCCAAGACCTTGCCCTGGGCGCGTCTGGGCGTGGCGCGCGCGCAGCTTGAAGGCGGACAACCCGCCAAGGCCGTGACCACCCTGGAGAGCCTGATCCAGGACGACAACAACTACGCCGATGCCTACGACGTGATGGGCCGCGCGCAGTTCGAACTGGGCAACTTCCAGAGTGCGCTGACCACCTACCAGATGGCCACGAAACTCACGCCTTCCTCCATCAGCCGCCTGCTCAAACACGGCATGCTGGCCTACTACACCGGTGAGAAAAGCGAGGGCGTGGAACTGCTCGACCGCGCCACGCGCCTGGGGCTGGACTCCAAGATGTTCGACGCCCAGGCCCTGCTGCTGCTGGCCTTTGCGCGGCTGGACAACAACGACCTGCGTGGCCTGGCCCGCACCGTGGACCAGCTCACCCGCCTGCGCGACCGCAGCCACGCGCCCGCGCGGCCCCACCGCCTGCTCGGCATGGCAGAGAGCCTGCTGGCGCTGCAGAACAACAACACCGCGCGCGCACTCGACGACGTGCGCCGCCTGGCCAACGACGCGCTCAATCCCGACTTCGACTTCGAGACCGCCTGCAACCTGCTCGCGCTCATGAGCCGGCTGCAGATGCGGTCGATCTCGCTCAACGAATCCGAGAGCGCGGTGGACACGCTCGCCCTGCGCTTTTGCACCAGCAAGGCCATGAGCGAGCTCATGGCCTGCGCGGCCTCCGGCGTGCAGGGCTTTGCCGACCGGGTGCGCAGCGCGCACAGCCAGATCCTGAAGATGACCGAACAGGCCATGACGCTGAGCATCAAGGGCGATCCGCAGGGCACGGTGGTGAAGCTGCTCGATGACGGAGAGCGCACGCTCAACGCCAAGCTGATCGAGTCGGCCCACCAGGTGCTGCAGCGTTACAACGTGCGCATTCCCGAGTTCACCGCGCTCAACGAACGCACCGAAGCACTGCGTGAGCGCTACCGCACGACCGCACAACACTCCCGTCTGGGCGAACACACGGGCGCCGCGGCCTCGCCAGGCGGCGTCTCCTTGCCCGCGGGCTACAAGCCGCCCAATCCCGACGGCCTGCTCGCCGCCACCACCTGATCAGCGCTCGGCAAACAGCGCGATCACCTGTTCACGAAACCAGCGGTTGTCCGGGTCGCCTTCAAAGCGGTGGCTCCAGTGCAGCGACACGGTGAAGCCACGGTCCACAAAGGGCGGCTGCACCACCACACAACCCCCCGTGGCCACAAAACCCTGCGCGATGTTGCCCGGCATCACCACACACAGGTCGGTGGCCTGCACGATGGAGGGCAGCACCATGAAGTGCTCGGTGGTCAGGCGCAGGCGCTCCTGCAGGCCGGTCTGGGCCAGGATGCGCAAGGTGTCGCTGTGCGTGCGCACCGCCACAAAGTCGAGCTGGTGCAAGGCCTTGAGCAGGGCCGGGCCCCGCAGGCGTGCCAGCGGCGCGTGCATGGGGTGGCCGCTGCGCATGAGCACCACGTAGCGGTCTTGCAGCAGCTCGGTGCGTTGGGTGTCCTTCACCTGCGGCAGAAAGCCGAACGCAAAGTCGATCACACCACTGTCCAGCGCGTCGGTGAGCCCACCGTGCGGCACCGGGCGCGTGGCCACGCGCACGCCCGGCGCCTCGTGCTGCAGGCGGCCCATGAGATCGGGCAGAAAGCGGCTCTCGCCGATGTCGCTCATGTGCAGGCGAAAGAGGCGGCGCGAGCTGCCGGGGTCGAAGCCGCTCGATTCGCTCAGCGCGCTGGCCAGCGTGGCCAGCGCGCCCTGCACCGCTTCTGCCAGCGCCACAGCCTTGGGCGTGGGCTTCACACCACCGGGCGCGCGCACGAACAGCGGGTCTTTCACCAGCAGGCGCAGGCGCGTGAGGCCGTGGCTCACCGCCGGCTGGGTCAGGCCCAGGTGCTCGGCCGCCCGGCTCACACTGCCGGCGCGGTACACCTCGTTGAAGAGGCGCAGCAGGTTCAGGTCGAGGTCTTTGATATGCATGGCGTTCATGTCGCTTAGTGGTTTCATTGTATTGATCGATGACGATCCGGTGCCGATACTCGGTGGTTCGGTCGCGCCCCCGCACGAAACCCACGATAGCGACCCGCTGGAGACAAGCACCTTGGAAGTTTCATTCACCCAGGAAATCGAGTCCCTGCGGCTCGGTGACGGCCAGACCTTTCACGGCGAGGGCATCCTCGCCATCACCAAGGCGCTGCTGCAATCGGGCGTGGCCTATGTGGGCGGCTACCAGGGCG
This sequence comes from Hydrogenophaga sp. RAC07, assembly GCF_001713375.1. NCBI lineage: Bacteria > Pseudomonadati > Pseudomonadota > Betaproteobacteria > Burkholderiales > Comamonadaceae > Hydrogenophaga > Hydrogenophaga sp. RAC07. Next base: position 999,181 of record NZ_CP016449.1, on the reverse strand, counting down.
CCCCTGTGTCCCACCTGCTCGACGTGATGGTGCAGGCCAAGCCCTACATGGACGAACTCGGCGTGCACGTGGAGGCGTGCTCCAACGAAGCATCGGCCGCGGCGATGCTGGGCGCGTCCATCCACTACCCGCTGCGCGGCGCGGTCACCTGGAAGTCCATCGTCGGCACCAACGTGGCGGCCGATGCGCTCTCCAACCTGGCCTCGCCCGGGGTCACCGGCGGCGTGCTGGTGGTCGTGGGTGAAGACTATGGCGAAGGCGCCAGCGTGATCCAGGAGCGCACCCACGCCTACGCGCTCAAGTCGAGCATGGTGCTGCTCGACCCGCGCCCCGATCTGGAGCGCATGGTGCACATGGTCGAGCAGGGCTTCCGGCTGTCGGAGGCGTCGAACATGCCCGCGTTGATGGAGCTGCGCATCCGCGCCTGCCACGTGCGGGGCAGCTTCACCACCAAGGACAACGTCAAGCCCGCGCTCTCGCGGCACAAGCTGATCGACGAACCCGCCAGCTTCGACTACAACCGCCTGGCCCACCCGCCAGTGACCTTCCGCCACGAGAAGCTCAAGGGCGACGAGCGCATTCCGGCGGCGCGGCGCTACATCGTCGAGAACAACCTCAACGAGTTCTTCGACGGTGAGCACAAGGAACTGGGCCTCATCGTGCAGGGCGGTCTTTACAACACCCTCATCCGCGCTCTGCAGCAGTTCGGCCTGGCCGATGCGTTTGGCGACACCGCCATTCCCATGCTGGTGCTCAACGTCACCTGCCCGCTGGTGCCCGAGCAACTCACCAACTTCTGCCTGGGCAAACGTGCGGTGCTGCTGCTCGAAGAAGGCCAGCCCGAGTACATCGAACAGGAGCTCGCCACGCTGCTGCGCCGGCTGGACATCCAGACCCCGCTGCACGGCAAGGACATGCTGCCCAACGCGGGCGAGTACACGGTCGAAGTCATGGCCAACGGCCTGGCCAAGTTTGTCGGCCGCCATTTGCAGGACCCGGCCACGCAGGCCATCACGGAGACGGCTCGCGCCTGGCTGCAGGGCAACCAGACGCGCCGCGCCGAGTCGGTGCAGCAGCTCTCCGCACCGCTGCCGGCGCGCCCGCCGGGCATGTGCATCGGCTGCCCGGAGCGGCCGGTGTTCTCCGCGCTCAAGCTGGCGCAGCAAGACACCGGGCCGGTGCACATTGCGGGCGACATCGGCTGCCACGCACTCGCCACCTTCGAGCCGTTTTCGTTCGGTCACTCCATCCTCGGCTACGGCATGAGCCTGGCCAGCCGCGCGGGCGTGTCGCCGGTGATGAAGCGGCGCGTGTTGTCCGTGATGGGCGACGGCGGCTTCTGGCACAACGGCCTGCTCACCGGCGTGCAGAGCGCGCTCTTCAACGGCGACGACGCGGTGCTGCTGATTTTCAAGAACGGCTACACCTCGGCCACCGGCACGCAGGACATCATCTCCACGCCCGATGACGACGCCAAGGACCAGGCCAGCGACAAGCAGGCGAGTCTCGCCCACACCAACCAGACCATCGAAACCACGCTCAAGGGCCTGGGTGTGAAGTGGATGCGCACCGTGAACACCTACGAGGTGGACACCATGCGCGCCACGCTCACCGAAGCTTTCAGCACGCCGTTCCAGGGCCTCAAGGTGATCGTGGCCGAGGGCGAATGCCAACTGGAACGCCAGCGCCGCATCAAACCCTGGATTGCCAACCTGCTGAAAAAGGGCGAGCGCGTGGTGCGCGTGAAATACGGCGTGGACGAAGACGTGTGCAACGGCGACCACGCCTGCATCCGCCTCTCGGGCTGCCCCACGCTCACCTTGAAAGACAACCCCGACCCGCTCAAGGTCGACCCGGTGGCCACCGTCATCGACGGCTGTGTGGGCTGCGGCCTGTGCGGCGCCAACGCGCACGCGGCCACGCTGTGCCCGTCGTTCTACCGCGCGGAAGTGGTGCAGAACCCCAAGTGGCACGAGCGCCTGTTCCATTCGCTGCGCGGCAGCATTGTTCGTTTCCTCCAGCCGGCGTGACCATGAACCCCCACGCTCATCACTTCGTGTATTCGCTGCCCCCAAAGGGGGCGCGGTCCTTCCTTGGGGCGGCCCGGCGGGAGTCCCCATGACCAACAACCAACAACCCATCTCCCTGCTGCTCTGCGCCCTCGGCGGAGAAGGCGGCGGCATCCTCACCGACTGGCTGGTGGAGGCCGCGCGCCACGCCGGCTACGCAGCGCAGGCCACCTCCATTCCCGGCGTGGCGCAGCGCACGGGCGCCACCACCTACTACATGGAGGTGTTCCCCGTGCCCATGGCACAACTGGGCGGGCGCAAGCCGGTGTTCGGCCTGAACCCCCTGCCCGGCCGGCTCGACGCACTGGTGTCGTCAGAACTGCTGGAGACCGGCCGCCAGATCACCAACGGCCTGGCCTCGGATTCGCACACCCTGGTCATCACCTCGTCGGCCCGGGCGCTCACCACCGGCGAGAAGATGGTGATGGGCGACGGCCGGCGCGACGCCTCGGAGCTGGTCGACCTGGTGAACACCCACAGCCGCGCGCGGCATGTGCTGGACATGGCCGCACTCACCAAACAGGCCGGCACCGTGGTGAGCGCGGTGATGCTGGGCGCCATTGCGGGCAGCGGCCTGCTGCCGTTTGCGCGGCAGGACTTTGAAGCCGTCATCGGCACCGCCGGCGCCAGCGCCAAGGCCAGCCTGCGCGGCTTCGCGCTCGCGTTCGACGCGGTGCAGGCCCAGCGCGCGCAGGCCGCGTATGTGGAGCAGGTGCTCGCACCCGAGCCCACACCCGCCGGCCCCAGCCTGCCTGCAGCCCTCGCACGCGAGTTCCCGCCCGAAGTGCACCCGCTCATGGCCCTGGGCCACGCCCGGGTGTGTGACTACCAGAACGCCGCCTACGGCTCGCACTACGCCGCGCGGCTGCGGCGCGTGCTCGAAGCCGAGAAGCGCACCGACCCGCAAGGTGAGCACGGCTGGGCCACCACCGTGGAAATGGCGCGCTGGGTCGCGCTGTGGATGGCCTTCGACGACATCGTGCTCGTGGCCGACCTCAAGAGCCGAGCCAGCCGCCAGGCCCGCGTGCGCGCGGAGGCCAAGGCCGGCAACGACGACCTGCTGCGCGTGTACGACCATTTCAAGCCCGGCGCGCCCGAGTTCGCCGCCATGCTGCCCGCCGGCATGGCACAGCGCGTGCTGGCCTGGGACCGCCGGCGCGTGGCCGCGGGCAAGGCGCCGTGGGCGCTGCCGCTGAAGATCGGCACGCACTCGGTGCTGGGCATGCTCGCCTTGCGCGGCCTGGCCGCCACCAAACGCCTGCGCCCCATGGGCAGCCGCTTCCAGGCCGAGCAGGCCCTCATCGACCGCTGGCTCGCCGCCGTGGTTCAGCTCAGCTCCATCCACTGGCAGCTGGGCCACGAGGTGGCACTGTGTGGCCGGCTCATCAAGGGCTATGGCAGCACCAATGAACGCGGCAAAGACAACCTGCTGCACATCATCGACCACCTAGCCCTGCCCGCACTGAACGACCCCACGAGTGCCGCACAACGCTGCCGCGCCGTGGCCGCCGCCCGCACCGCCGCGCTGAGCGACGAAGCCGGCAAGGCACTCGACCTGGCCCTGCAGCAACACGGCGCACCCGCGCGCCCGGTGAAAGCGCAGCCGATCCGGTGGCAGCACAACCCCCGATTGAAAGTGAAGGCCATTGCGCCACACTGAACGCCACACTGAGTTTTCCGTTCACCGTTCCACCACAAAACCGACAAGGAGACAGACATGAACCAGCCCCACATCACCAACCCTTCTCGCCGCTGGCACCTGGCCGGCGCCGCCGCCCTGGGCCTGATGGCCCTGGCCGCCGTGCCCGCCGCGCTGGCGCAGGCCTGGCCCGAGAAGCCGGTGAAGGTGGTGGTGGGCTTCCCGCCCGGGGGCGCTGCCGACCAGATCGCGCGGCTCGTTTCCACGCCGCTGGCCGCCGCACTGGGCCAACCCGTGGTGGTGGAAAACCGCGCGGGCGCCAACGGCAACATCGCCGGCGACACCGTGGCCAAGGCCCCGGCCGACGGCTACACGCTGCTCATGGGTTCGGGCGGCATGGTGTCGGTGAACCCGCACATCTACCCGCGCATGCCGTTTGACCCGGCCAAAGACCTCGTGCCCGTGGCTTCGGCCGCGCGCGTGCTGGTGTACCTGATGGGCAAGCCCACGCTGGAAGCCAACAACGTGCAGGACCTCATCAAGCTCATCAAGGCCAACCCCGGCCGGCTGGTGTACGGCTCGGCCGGCAACGGCAGCTCGCCCCACCTGGCGGGCGAAATGTTCAAGAGCCAGGCCGGCCTGTTTGCCGTGCACGTGCCCTACCGCGGCGCCGCCCCCGCGCTCACCGACCTCATGGGCAACCAGATCGACTACTACTTTGACCCGGGCATCGGTCTCTCGCACGCCCGCGCCGGCCGCACCAAACTGCTGGCCGTGGGCAGCATGAAACGCTCCCCCCTGTTCCCCGACGTGCCCACGCTCGACGAAGCCGGCCTGAAAGGTTTTGACGCCGACTCCGTGTTCGGCTTCTACGCCCCCGCCGGCACGCCGCAGGCTGTGATCACCAAGCTGAACACCGAGATCAACAAGATCCTGAACAGCACCGCCGTGAAAGACCGCATCACCGCACTGGGTGGCGAAGCCCTGGCGCTCACGCCGGCCGAGTTCGGCAAACGCGGCGCGGACGATTCGCAGCGGTTTGGCGCGATCATCAAGGAGCGGAAGATCACGGCGGAGTGAGGACGGCCAGGAAGCGTCCACCCGTAAACTCTTCCCCCATGCAACTCAACATCACCGTCTACTCCAAGTCCGCCTGCCCGCAATGCGAGTCGGCCAAGATGCTGCTCAAGTCCCGTTCGCTCGGGTTTGAGGAGATCAAGATCGATGACGAGACCGAGCGTCTCGCGTTCTACGAGCGCTGCGGCCCTTCGGTGCGGCAGATGCCGCAGATCTTCATCAACGACCAGCGTGTGGGTGGCCTGTCGGGCTTGCAGGCGGCGCTGGTTCAGCTGGGCAAGTAAGGGCTCCAGAACGGGGGCCATGGGCTCCCGGGCGGATTCACACCGCGCTGGCGGCGCAGGACGATGGGCGTCCCTTCCATTGGCCGCCCGCTGCGATGAACTCCTCTGCCACCCCCACCCAACGGCTTCACGCCCTTCGCCACACCGCGCCCGCGCAGCCGCTGCTGCGTTCCGACATTCGAACGGCCACGCGCCACGACCTCACGCCGAGCCAGGCGCAGGCCTTGCTGCTGCAGGCACTGGACGAACTGCGGCTGGTTCCCGGCGACGACGCAGACCACGCGCACGCGGAGCGTCTTCACGAATGTTTTGTGCAGATCCTGCACACCGCGCAGGCGCTGCACCCCACGGTGGAGGCGGCGGTGCTGGAGCACATGGTGCACAGCCTGCGCGAGCACCATGCCCAACACGACCGTGTGGCCCACGCCTTGGTGTCGGCCTGGACGGCGGTGGGCCCGCGCGACCCGACCGCGCTGGTGATCGGCCTCATCGAGGCGTCGGCTGCGGACGCTGCTCCGCTGCCCTTCTGGCTCTCACACGTGTTGCACTTGCTGCCGGCGGGTCATTCGCATCCGCTGCTGCAAGCTCGCTTGAACGAGCTCACGCCAGCGGGCATGGCCCACCGCCTGCAGCAGTTGGAGCACAACCCGGACCCGCACGCGTTGGAACACCTCATCGGTGATCTGAGCCTGCTGGCGCTGGAACAGTCACCCACGGCGGGTTTGTCGCGTCTGGTGGAGGTGTCGCCGGGGGACGATGAATCGGTGGTGTGGCTGTCGCACCAGCACCCGGGTCTGGTGTGTGTGGGCGACCGTTGCTGCGACGACCACTGGCTGCTCACGCCGCTAGGGCATTCCACGCTGGAGCACCTGCTGCACCTGTGCGCCGATCAAGAGGCGCGCGTGTCCCGCCGGCTGCGCCAGCGTCTGCTCTACCAGTTCACACACGCGGCGCGGCTGGCGCTGCTCAAGCCCGGGCGGCGCCACCCCTGCCTGGTGCTGGCGCACATCCACCGCGTGGCGCAGACCTTTGACAAAACCGACGACGCCTGGGCCGATGTGCTGGCCTGGCTGGCCCCGCACCGCAGCGGGCATCACGGTCATCCGGCAAGCCGCTCGGCGCAGCACACGGTGTTTGACCTGTTGTTGCTGCCCTCGTTTGAAGGGCACCCGCAGCTGGCGCTGCGCACGCTGGTGGACGCGCAGGTGGAGCCCACGGTGTGGCTGCCCGGCGTGGTGCGCAGCTGCATGGCCACGCAGCCCGGCCTCTCGCGCCTGCTGCGTCCGCTGCAGCACCTGCATGCCAGCACCCACCTGAACCACGCGCTGGTCCACGAGGTGCTGCACCAGTGCCCACCGGCGCACCTCGTGCGGGTCGGCTTCGAGATTGCGTTGACGGTGTTCCACGAGCCCGCCAGACCCCGGGGCCTCACCCCCAACGCCCTGCACGCGCTGGCGCGAGCGCAATCGCGCTTTGGCTCGGGCTGGGTGCCGTTCAGCCTGCTCGCTCACTTGCTGGACGAAGGCCGGCGCTTCGGCTGCGTGGGCCTGGGCGTGACCGACGGCGAGTGGCTGCTCACGTTCGCACAGGACAACAGCCACCAGCTGCCAGCGGGCCTGCCGCCGCTGGCGTTGGAGGCGGCGCTGATCAACCTGTTCGACGTGCTCACGCGCCTGGGGCTGGAGCCCGATCCCGTGGCGCATGTCTGCATGCAGTTGTTCGACCACTGGGCCGAGCGCGGGCACCTGGGCCACCACACGGCGCAACACACCGGGCACTGAGGCCCGGCGTGCTCAGATGGCCACGAGCTGGCGCACGCCCTTGGCCTGCATCTCGCTGCCGGGGCCGCTGGCAATCACCTCACCGCGCTCCATGACCACATAACGGTCGGCCAGGGCTTCGGCGAAGTCGTAGTACTGCTCCACCAGCACGATGGCCATGTTGCCGCGGTCGGCCAGCATGCGGATGACGCGGCCGATGTCCTTGATGATGTTGGGCTGGATGCCTTCGGTGGGTTCGTCCAATATCAACAGCTTGGGGCCGGCGGCCAGCGCGCGCGCAATCGCCAGCTGTTGCTGCTGCCCGCCCGACAGGTCACCGCCGCGCCGGCCCAGCATCTGCTTGAGCACGGGAAACAGCTCGAACAGCTCGGGCGGAATGGGCGTGTTGCCCTTTTTGTAGGCCAGTCCCATGAGCAGGTTTTCCTGCACGGTGAGGCGGCCAAAGATCTCGCGCCCCTGCGGCACAAAACCCATGCCCATGCGGGCGCGTTCGTAGGGCGTGGCGCCGGCAATGGGCACGCCGTCGAGCGTGATGCTGCCGCTCTTGATGGGCACCAGCCCCATGAGCGATTTGAGCAGTGTGGTCTTGCCCACGCCGTTGCGGCCCAGCACCACCGTGACCTGGCCGAGTTCGGCCTGCAGATTGACGTTGCGCAGGATGTGGCTGCCGCCGTAGTACTGGTTGATGTCTTTGACTTCGAGCAGGCTCATGTGTTTGTCCTCAACGACCCAGATAGACCTCGATCACGCGCTCATCGGCCTGCACCTCGTCCAGCGTGCCCTCGGCCAGCACCGCGCCGTCACACAGCACCGTGACCTTCTCTGAAATCGTGCGGATGAAGCTCATGTCGTGCTCCACCACCATCAGCGAATGTTTGCCCTTGAGCGTGAGGAACAGCTGCGCCGTGCGCTCGGTTTCTTCGTCGGTCATACCGGCCACGGGTTCGTCGAGCAGCAGCAGTTTCGGGTCCTGCATCAGCAGCATGCCGATCTCCAGCCACTGCTTTTGCCCATGGCTCAGGTTGCCGGCCAGGCGCGCGGCGCTGTCGGCGAGGTGGATGGTCTGCAGCACCTCGCCCAGGCGGTCCTTTTCAGCGCCGGTGAGGCGGAACACCATGGAGCGGCGCACGCCCTTGTCGGTGGCGAGTGCGAGTTCGAGGTTTTCAAACACGGTGAGGTGTTCGAACACCGTGGGCTTCTGGAACTTGCGCCCGATGCCCATGGCCGCGATCTCGGCTTCGCGGTAGCGCAGCAGGTCGATGGTGCTGCCGAAAAACACGTGACCCGAGTCGGGCTTGGTCTTGCCGGTGATGATGTCCATCATCGTGGTCTTGCCCGCGCCGTTGGGGCCGATGATGCAGCGCAGTTCACCGGGCGCGATGTCCAGGCTCAGGTTGTTGATGGCCTTGAAACCGTCAAAGCTGACGTTCACCCCGTCGAGGTACAGGATGCGGCCGTGGGTGGTGTCCACTTCGCCGGGCGTCACCAGCCGGGAGAAGCCCGCCGCGCGACCGCCCGATGCGGTGTTGCCCGCGAGACCAACAGCCGCGATCTTCTCCAGGCGCTGCGCGCCCTCTTCCATCAGGTCGGGCGTCATGCCTGGCCTCCTTTGTGTCCACGCAGTTTTTTCACCAGGCCCACCACGCCTTGCGGCATGAAGAGCGTGACCACGATGAACAGCACGCCCAGGAAGTACAGCCAGTACTCGGGAAAGCTCACGGTGAGCCAGCTCTTGGCGCCGTTGACGATGAAGGCGCCGACGATGGGGCCGATCAGCGTGGCGCGGCCACCCACCGCGGCCCAGATCGCGATCTCGATGCTGTTGGCCGTACTCATTTCGCCGGGGTTGATGATGCCGACCTGCGGCACATAGAGTGCGCCGGCAATGCCGCACATCACCGCCGAGATGGTCCAGATGGTGAGCTTGTAGGGCAACGGGTTGTAGCCGCAGAACATGACACGGCTCTCGGCGTCGCGCACAGCTTGCAGCACGCGGCCGAACTTGCTGTTGACCAGCCAGCGCGCCCACAGAAAGAAGCCCAGCAGCGTGAGGCCGGTGATGATGAACAGGGTCATGCGCATGCTGGGTGTGGCCAGCGGAATGCCCAGGATGCGCTTGAAATCGGTGAAGCCGTTGTTGCCGCCAAAGCCGGTCTCGTTGCGGAAGAACAGCAGCAGCGCGGCGAAGGTGAGCGCCTGCGTGATGATGGAGAAATACACACCCTTGATGCGCGAGCGGAAGGCGAAGTAGCCGAACACGAAAGCCACCAGGCCGGGCACCAGCACGATCAGCAGCAGGGTGGCGATGAAGCTGTCAGAGAGCGCCCAGTGCCAGGGCAGTTCCTTCCAGTCGAGGAACACCATGAAGTCGGGCAGTTCGCTCTTGTAGTTGCCGTCCAGCCCGATCTGGCGCATGAGGTACATGCCCATCACATAGCCGCCCAGCGCGAAGAACAGGCCGTGGCCCAGGCTCAGGATGCCGGTGTAGCCCCAGATCAGGTCCATGGCGAGCGCGCAGATGGCGTAACACATGATCTTGCCGAGCAGGCCGACCATGTAGTCGCTCAGGTGGAAGGCGCTGCCCTCGGGCACGAACAGGTTGAGCAGCGGCGCCACGGCGCACACCACCAGCAGCGCAACCACGAAGGCGCTCCAGCCGGTGCGGGTGAGCAAGGGGCCGGGCTGGGGCAGCGACACAGCCACGGGGACGTTGGGTGTGGTGCTCATGCTTCTGCGCTCCGGCCCTTCATCGCAAAGATCCCTTGCGGACGCTTCTGGATGAAGATGATGATGAAGACCAGCACCGCGATCTTGGCCAGCACGGCGCCGGCCCAGCCTTCAATGAACTTGTTGAGCATGCCCAGACCCAGCGCGGCGTACACCGTGCCGGCGATCTGGCCCACGCCACCGAGCACCACCACCATGAACGAGTCCACGATGTAGCTTTGGCCGAGGTCGGGGCCGACGTTGCCGATCTGGCTGAGCGCGCAACCCGCCAGGCCCGCAATGCCCGAACCGAGTGCGAAGGCATAGGTGTCGATGCGCGCGGTGTTCACACCCATGCACGAGGCAATGGGCCGGTTCTGCGTGACCCCACGCACGAACAAACCGAGGCGGGTTTTGGTGATCATGAGCGTCACACCCACCAGCACCGCCACCGCGAAGCCGATGATGATGATGCGGTTCCACGGCAGGTTGAGGTTGCCCAGCAAGGTGACGCCGCCACTCATCCAGCTCGGGTTTTCCACGCCCACGTTCTGCGCGCCGAAGAGGCTGCGCACGGCTTGCATCAACACCAGAGAGATGCCCCAGGTGGCGAGCAGCGTCTCCAGCGGGCGTCCGTACAGGAACCGGATCACCGTGCGCTCCATGGCCGCACCCACCAACGCCGAAGCAGTGAACGCGATCGGCAGGGCCGCGAGCAGATACCAGTCGAAGTACTCGGGGAGCGACTGGCGAAAGAACGCCTGCACCAGCCAGGTGGCGTAGGCGCCGATCATGATGAGCTCGCCATGGGCCATGTTGATCACGCCCATGAGCCCGTAGGTGATGGCCAGACCGAGTGCTGCCAGCAGCAGGATGCTGCCCAGGCTGATGCCTGTGAACGCCTGGGCCAGCGTGTTGCCCAGCGCCAGCATGCGGTCGATGCCCTTGAGCGAATCGGCCAGTGCGGCTTTCACGCCGGCGTCGGTTTCTTTCTCCATCTGTTGCAGCAGCAGCGGCCGCACGATGGGCTGTTTGGCCTCGCCCAGCTTCTGCGCGGCGGCCAGGCGTTGCGCGGGATCTTCGCTGGCGAGCAACACGGCGGCCTGCGCCAGCTCCAGACTCTGGCGCGCCTGCGCATCCAGGTTGCCGGCCAGCGCCTTGTCGATCAGCGCGAGCTGGCTGATGTCGGGCTCTTCAAACGCGCTGCGCTGCAAGGTGCGCGCGGCTTCGCGCTGGCGTTCGGGCTCTGCGCCCACCAGCTCCATGCCCGCCAGCGCGCTCTCCATGGCGCTGCGCAGGCGGTTGTTGATCATGATGTCGCCCGCGTCGTAGGGCAAAGGCAGCTTCTCGCCGGTCACGGCGTCCACGGCGCCATCGTCCACCACGATGAACACCCGTTCGCCCTGCACACGCACGGCTTCTTCGGCCATGGCCTTGATCAGGGCAGACGCTTTTTCGTCGGGCTCGGCGGCGAGCTTGTTCAGGGTGTCGATGCGCACATCGGTGTCGCCGTCCACCAGGGCCAGGGCGTCGGCCGGTTTGAGGGCGTGGGCCGATGCTCCGGCGGCCAGGCACAGCGCCAGCAGCAGTCGCACAAGGCAATGAAACAAGGTGGGACGCATGGGGTCCGTCTTTCAGTTCAAAAATTCAAAGCGCCCCGGCAGGCACACGCCGGCCGGGGCAGCAAGACCAGGCAAGGTGGCCTCCCCATGGAGGCCACCCCGCGCTTCATCACTTCTTCATTTCGGGCACATTTTTCTTGCCCTTGTTTTCGGCGATGTAGTCGCTCCATGGGTCTGCAACCACCGGGCCGGGCGTCTTCCACACCACGTTGAACTGGCCGTCGGCCTTGATCTCGCCGATGAACACCGGCTTGTGCAGGTGGTGGTTTTCCTTGTCCATGGTGCTGGTGAAGCCACCGGGTGCCTTGAAGGTCTGGCCGGCCATGGCGGCGATCACCTTGTCGGTGTCGGTGGACTTGGCCTTGGTCACGGCTTGTGCCCACATGTTCACGCCGATGTAGGTGGCCTCCATCGGGTCGTTGGTGAGTGGCTTGTCCTTGTGGCCGGGGATGTTCTTGGCCTTGGCGTAGGCGGCCCACTTCTTGGTGAACTCGGTGTTGGCCGGGCTCTTGACGCTCATGAAGTAGTTCCAGGCGGCCAGGTGGCCCACCAGCGGCTTGGTGTCCACACCGCGCAGCTCTTCCTCGCCCACCGAGAAGGCGACCACAGGCACGTCCTTGGCGGACAGGCCGGCGTTGCCCAGCTCCTTGTAGAAGGGCACGTTGGAGTCACCGTTGATGGTGGAGACCACGGCCGTCTTCTTGCCTTCGGACGAGAACTTCTTGATCTTGGCAATGATGGTCTGGTAGTCGGAGTGACCGAACGGGGTGTACTCCTCCATGATGTCGGCATCGGCCACGCCCTTGGCCTTCAGGAAGGCGCGCAGGATCTTGTTGGTCGTGCGCGGGTACACGTAGTCGGTGCCCAGCAGCACCCAGCGCTTGGCCGAGCCGCCGTCCTTGCTCATCAGGTATTCCACCGCAGGAATGGCCTGCTGGTTGGGCGCGGCACCGGTGTAGAACACGTTCTTGCTCAGCTCTTCACCTTCGTACTGCACGGGATAGAACAGCAGGCCGTTGGCCTCTTCCACCACCGGCAGCACCGACTTGCGCGACACCGAGGTCCAGCAGCCGAAGATCACGGCGGCCTTGTCCTGGGTCAGCAACTGCTTGGTCTTTTCAGCGAACAGCGGCCAGTTCGAAGCTGGGTCAACGACGACGGGTTCGAGCTTCTTGCCCAGCAGGCCGCCCTTGGCGTTGATCTCGTCAATCGCCATCAGCACCGTGTCCTTGAGCACGGTTTCCGAAATGGCCATGGTGCCCGAGAGGCTGTGCAGCACGCCGACCTTGATGGTCTCCTGGGCGTGGGCGCTCAGGCCGGTGAAGCCTAGCGTGGCGACCGTGGCGGCGGCAGCCAAGGTCTTGAGTGTGAAACGGCGTGCAGTTGAGGTGGCTGGGGTGGTCGACATGGCGCTTCTCCTGAGTTCCTGGGGTCCCGTGAGGGGTTGGTGTTGGCGCCGCCGGCTGCCCTCTTCGGGCGTGGCTCAGCGGACAACTGGATGCTAGGGAAGACACCGGGGGGCGTATGTACGCCGGGTGGCGTACGTGGCACACAAGCGGTCGTTACCGACATGAAAAAGGCCAGCACGAAGCTGGCCTTTGTCGCTGAAGTCGGCGCTCTTCAGCCCGCCGGCACCAGAAAGTCCTTGCTGATACGCCCACCCAGTTCGTTCACCCGGTCGAGGAACTGCGTGAGGAAGGCGTGCAGGCCGGTGGCCAGGATCTCGTCGATGCGGGCGTACTGCAGGTCGGCTTTGAGCTTGCCGGCGCGGCGCAGGGTTTCGGCCGACAGGTCGTTGGACACCACGGTGAGGTTGTTGACCACTTCGTTCAGGCTGGCGGCCAGGCTGCGCGGCATGTCGGCGCGCAGGATCAGCAGCTCGGCCACGCGCTCGGGCGAGATCACGTCGCGGTAGACCTTGCGGTAGACCTCGAAGCCGCTGACGCTGCGCAGGATGGCGCTCCAGTGGTAGAAGTCGTACTCCTGATCGAGCTCGCTGGCGTTGCCGAAGAAGTCGCTGTGCACCGCGTGGAACTTCACATCGAGCAGGCGCGCGGTGTTGTCGGCCCGCTCCAGGAAGGTGCCCATGCGGTAGAAGTGGAACGCTTCGTCCTGCAGCATGGTGCCGATGGCCACCCCGCGCGAGAGGTGCGAGCGGAACTTGACCCACTCGAAAAATTCGCTGGGGTCGCGCTCGAAGTTCTTGCTCTTGATCATGCGGCCGAGTTCCAGCCAGGTCTGGTTTTGTGTTTCCCACAGCTCGGTGGTGAGCGCGCCGCGCACCGCGCGGGCGTTTTCACGCGCGGCCTTCAGGCAGGTGGCGATGCTCGACGGGTTGGACTCGTCGCGCACCATGAAGTCGAGCACGTTGCGCGGCGTGATTTCCTGGCCGTACTTCTTGTTGTAGGCGGGCATGAGCTCGCTGATGATCAACAGGCCTTCCCAGCCCACCTGCGCCACGGCGGCGGACTGCGGCAGCAGCGAGGTCTGGTAGTTCACGTCGAGCATGCGGGCGGTGTTCTCCGCGCGCTCGGTGTAGCGGGACATCCAGAAGAGGTGGTCGGCGGTGCGTGACAGCATGTTGGGTCCCTATGTTCAGATGGGGTCAGGGCTGAAGATCTGACCCCAGGTCTATTCGATCTTCAATCTTCCAGAACCCAGGTGTCCTTGGTGCCGCCGCCCTGCGAAGAGTTGACGACCAGAGAACCATCCTTGAGCGCCACGCGGGTGAGCCCCCCCGGCACCATCTGCACCTCTTTGCCGCTGAGCACAAAGGGGCGCAGGTCGATGTGGCGCGGCGCCACGCCGCTTTGCACATAGGTGGGGCAGGTGGAGAGCGAGAGCGTGGGCTGGGCGATGTAGCCACCGGGGTTGGCCACCACAGCCTTGCGGAAGTCTTCGATCTCGGCCTTGGTGGAAGCCGGGCCCACCAGCATGCCGTAGCCGCCGGCGCCGTGCACCTCTTTGACCACCAGGTCTTTCATGTTGGCAAGCATGTACTTGAGGTCTTCGGCGTCGCGGCCCATGAAGGTGGGCACGTTGCTGAGAATGGGTTTCTGCCCGAGGTAGAACTCGATCATCTTGGGCACGTAGGGGTAGATCGACTTGTCGTCGGCCACGCCGGTGCCCACCGCGTTGCAGATGGCCACGTTGCCGCTGCGGTACACGCTCAGCAAACCCTCGCAACCAAGCGTGGAGGTGGGGCGGAACACGGAAGGGTCGAGGAAGTCGTCGTCCACCCGGCGGTAGATCACGTCCACGCGTTTGGGGCCGCGCGTGGTGCGCATGTAGACGAAGTTGTCCTTGACGAACAGGTCTTGCCCCTCCACCAGCTCGATGCCCATCTGCTGCGCAAGGAAGGCGTGTTCAAAGTAGGCGCTGTTGTACATGCCGGGTGTGAGCACCACCACCGTGGGCTCGGCCGTGGTGGCCGGGCTCACCGCACGCAGGGTTTCCAGCAGCAGGTCGGGGTAGTGGGCCACCGGGGCCACGCGGTTCTCGCCGAAGAGTTCGGGAAACAGCCGCATCATCATCTTGCGGTCTTCGAGCATGTAGCTCACACCACTGGGCACGCGCAGGTTGTCCTCCAACACGTAGTACTCACCCACGCCGTCGGCGTTGGGGGCGCGCACGATGTCCACGCCCGCGATGTGCGAGTAGATGTTGTGCGGCACGTCCACGCCCATCATTTCGGGGCGGAACTGCGCGTTCTGGAAGATCTGCTCGGCCGGCACGATACCCGCCTTGATGATTTCCTGGTCGTGGTAAACGTCGTGGATGAAGCGGTTGAGCGCGGTCACGCGCTGCACCAGACCTTCTTCCATGCTCTGCCATTCGTGCGCGGGAATGATGCGGGGAATCAGGTCGAACGGGATCAGGCGCTCGGTGCCGGAGCCGTCTTCGTCCTTGGCGCCGTACACCGCAAAGGTGATGCCGACACGCCGAAAGATCATTTCGGCCTCTTCGCGCCGGGCCGCCATGACTTCTTCGGGCTGCTGCGCCAACCAGCGGGCGTAGTTCTCGTAATGGGCCCGAACCTCGCTGGGCGAGGCATTCATTTCGTCAAACATCGGTCTGCTCATGGGCTTTTTTCTCCTGACCACAGCATAGCAAGGAGTGGGCCAGCAATTGGTGTGTCAGCGCTCCATCGTTGGGGGTTGAACCGTTTTTTGATCGTGGTAATGCCAGTAGCGACGGCTTTCCAGGCGGTGGCATCTCACCGCCTCGGGCTCGGCGCTGCGCCAGGTCGCCGCACCGCAGTCGGGTGAATTCACCCAGCGGATCTCGCGCTGCCGGTAGCGATCCAGCACCGCAGGTGCCGGGTGTCCAAACCGGTTGCGGTAGCCCGACTGCACCAACACCCAGCGTGGCTGCAGGGTGTTGAGCAGCACCGGCGTGCTCGACGTGAGGCTGCCGTGGTGCGGTGCAAGCAGCACGGTGGCGCGGTCCTGCGGCCGGGCCAGCGCCAGCTGCACCTCGCGCGCGGCATCGATGTCGCCTCCCAGCCAGGCGCTGTGTTCGGCGCTGGCAATGCGCAGCACACACGACATGGCGTTGCTGCCCAGAAGGCCCTGCCCGTCGGGGCCGTAGTCCTGCGGGAGCGGGCGCAGCACCTCGAAGTCCACGCCGTCCCAGGTCCAGCGTTGGCCGGCCACGCAGCGTTCTGCGGTCTCGGCGCTGAACGACGACAACCAGCGCGCCTGCGGGTGCGCCGCGCGCACCGCCTCGGCCCCACCCGCGTGGTCGCTGTCGCGGTGACTCACCACCACCGCGTCGAGCCGCTCACCCAGCGCGCGCAGCAGCGGCAACACCACCCGTTCGCCGGCGTCACTGTCGGGGCCGAAGCGTGGACCGGTGTCGAACAGCAGGCTGTGCCCAGCCGTGCGCACCAGCACCGCGCTGCCCTGCCCCACGTCCAGCGCCAGCAGCTCGAACTGTCCCGGCGCCGGGCGTGGCGGCGCGTACAGCAGCGCGGGCGCGAGCAGCAGCACCCCCGCTGAGCGCACCACCCACGGCAGGCGCAGCACCAGCAGCGCTCCGCCCAACACCGCAGAGAGTGCCAGCGGCCAGGGCGCCGCCGGGCGAAACACCGCGGCCCAGCTGGCCTGCCCCATCCACTGCAGCCCCGAGGCCATGGCCTGCACCACCCAGGCCGCCGCGTCCCACAGCGGCGGCACAGCCACGCCCAGCATGGCCAGCGGCGTGATGAACAAGGTCACCACCGGAATGGCCGCCAGGTTGGCCACCAGGCCCACCACCGAAAACTGTCCGAAGAGCAGCAGCGTGAGTGGCGCCAAGGCCAACGTGACCACGCCTTGCTCCCGCAGCAGACCCACCACCGACCGCACCGCGCGCGCCGGCACCCCGTCCGCAACGGCGCGCTGCGAACGCCCGGGATCGGTCGCAAACAAGATACCCACCGCGACAAAACTGAGCCAGAAACCCGGCTGCATGAGCGCCCACGGATCGAGCAACAACACCGCCGACATCGCCAGCAGCCACACCACCGGCCACGGCCAATGCCGCACCCCCAGGCGCAGACCGACCACCACGGCCAGCATGATCACCGTGCGCTGCGCCGGCACGCCCCAGCCCGAAAACAGGGCGTAGGCCGTCGCCAGCGCCACCCCGCCCATGCCGGCCACCACCGGCGTGGGCACCGCCAGCAAGGCCTGGGGCCACACCGGGGCCAGCCGCCGCCAGCCCCGGGCCAGCAGCGCGGTGGCCAGCCAGGCAAACATGGTCACGTGGAGGCCGGAAATGCTCATGAGGTGGGCCACGCCGGTGGTGCGGAACAGCGCCCAGTCCTCGCGGTCGATGGCGGACTGGTCGCCCACCACCAGCGCCGCCAGCACACCGGCGGCGCGCGGATCCTCCACGCGCTCGTCGATGCGTTCGCTCACGCTCTGGCGAAATGCGTTCAGCGGATGGCGCCGGGTGGACCCCAGATGCTCAGGCGCCGGGTCGCGCGGACCGCTTTTCACATGGCCTGTGGCCTGGATGCCGTGCTCCCAGAGCCAGTGCTCGCGGTCAAAGCCGTGGGGGTTGGACAGGCCGTGCGGGCTGCGCAGGCGCACGGTGAAACGCCAGCGGTCCCCGGCGCGCACGCCCGGGCCCTGGCTGGCCATCTCCCAGTGCGGCCCCTCGGCAGTGGGCCCAAAGCCGCTGATCCAGCCCAGCTGAATGCGTTCGGGCACCTGCACCGGCGTCCCTGCGCGCGTGGCCGACTCCACCACAAAGTCAAACCGTTCGCCTTGCGCCGTGCGCTGCGGCAACGAGGCCACGCGGCCAATCAGTTCCATGTCGGTGCCCTGCAAGGTCGGGTCCAGCGCCTGGCCGGCAAAGTGCGCGGCGCGTGCGCCGGTGAGCCCAAAGCCGATCAGGCAGCCCGCGAGCACCGTGAGCACGAGGCCGCTGACCCGCCCCGCCAGACGCGAGCCCAGCACGAGCACCAGGCCTGCGCACAGCAGCAAGCCATACACCCCCAAGGCCCACAGCGCCGGCTGCTGCAACTGCAGTGCCACGCCCAGCACCCAGCCCGGCAAACCCGCCAGCCCGCCCCGGCGCATGGTCAGGGAGTCGGGCGCAACACCACCACAAACGCGTTGCCGGCAGTGCCATCACCATTCTTTGGCGCAAGACTTGCTAGGATGAGTCCCAGCGCCCACGGCCAAGCCATTGCCCGACGATCCATTGTTTCCTCCCCGTTGAAAGCCCCCACATGGCCATTCATGTCGCTCTGAGCCACATCACCCATTATCGATACGACCGGCTCGTCAAACTCGGCCCCCAGGTGGTCCGTCTGCGGCCCGCGCCGCACAGCCGCACCAAGGTGCTGTCGTACTCCCAGCGCATCGAGCCCGAAGGCCATTTCATCAACTGGCAGCAGGACCCGTTCGCCAACTACCAGGCCCGCCTGGTCTTCCCCGAGCCCACCACCGAGTTCAAGGTCACCATCGACCTGGTGGTGGAAATGGCGGTCTACAACCCGTTCGATTTTTTCCTGGAGCCGCGCGCGGAGAACTTCCCGTTCAGCTACGACGAAGAGCAGAAAAAGGAACTCGCACCCTACCTGGTGACGGCGCCCGTGACACCGTTGCTCAAGGCGTATCTCGCCACGGTGGACCGCAGCGAACGCCGCACGATCGACTTTCTGGTCGACGTGAACCAGAAACTGCAGCACGCGATCTCGTACACCATCCGCATGGAGCCGGGTGTGCAGGCGCCGGAAGAGACGCTCAAGCTGGGCAGCGGTTCGTGCCGCGACACCGGCTGGCTGCTGGTGCAGATCCTGCGCCACATGGGCCTGGCCGCGCGCTTCGTCTCGGGCTACCTGATCCAGCTCAAGAGCGACGTGAAATCGGTCGACGGCCCCAACGGACCCGAACAGGACTTCACCGACCTGCACGCCTGGTGCGAGGTGTTCCTGCCCGGCGCTGGCTGGATCGGCCTGGACCCGACCTCGGGCCTGCTCGCCGGTGAAGGCCACATCCCGCTGGCCTGCACGCCGCAGCCCTCCAGCGCCGCGCCGGTGGAAGGCGCCATGGACAAATGTGAAGTGGAGTTCAGCCACCACATGGGCGTGACCCGCGTCTACGAATCGCCCCGCGTGACCCTGCCCTACACCGACGACCAGTGGGCCGGTGTGGTCGCGCTGGGCGACAAGGTCGACGTGGACCTGCAGAAACACGATGTGCGCCTGACCATGGGCGGTGAGCCGACCTTCGTGGCCACCAGCGACCGCGACGCGGGCGAGTGGAACACCGACGCGCTCGGCCCGACCAAACGCGGCTACGCCACCGAACTGCTGAACCGCCTGCGCGTGGAATACGGCGCCGGCGGCTTCGTGCACATGGGTCAGGGCAAATGGTACCCGGGCGAGCAGTTGCCGCGCTGGGCACTGTCCATGTTCTGGCGCGCCGACGGCGAAACCATCTGGAACAACCCCGCGCTGCTGGCCGACGAGCGCGACGAAAAGCACTACACCGCCGACGACGCGCGCCGCTTCACGCAGGCGCTGGCCCGCAAGCTCGGCCTGTCCACGCAGTACATCACCCCCGGTTTTGAAGACACCTGGTACTACCTCTGGCGCGAACGCCGCCTGCCCGTGAACGTGGACCCGTTCGACGCCAAGTTGGACGACGAGCTCGAGCGCGCGCGCCTGCGCCGCGTCTTCACCCAGGGCCTGGAGGCCACGGTGGGCTACGTGCTGCCGCTGCAGGCCTCGGGCCCCAACGGCGCCTTGTCCAACAACGGCAAGAGTGCCTACACGCGCGTCTCGGGCACGGTGTGGTCCACCGGCCCCTGGTTCTTCCGCGACGAGCGCATGTACCTCGTGCCCGGTGATTCGCCCATGGGCTACCGCCTGCCGCTCGACTCTCTGCCCTGGGTCTCGGCCGGCGACTACCCGTACCACATCGAACAGGACCCGCACACCGCGCGCGACCCGCTGCCGCGCGGCGCGGCGGTCAAGCACCAGGTTTCGCCGCACCAGGTGGGCGGCGGTTTTGCCGAAGGCGGCACCGTCTCCATGCAGGGCATGGACTTCGACCCCGACGCCGAAACCGTGGAAGGCCTGCGTGCCGGCCAGCCCGGCCCGGGGGCAGCCCCCGCGCAAGCCTTGTCGGCCCGCTTTCCGCAGCGCGCCGAATCGGCCGCCTGGCTGACCCGCACCGCACTTTGCGTGGAGGCCCGCGACCCGCATCGCGCCAACGGCCCCAAGGCCGAAAAAGCCGGTGGCGGCAAGATCCAGCACCTCTACATCTTCATGCCGCCCATGGCGCATCTGGAGGACTACCTGGATCTGCTGGCCGCGGTGGAAGCCACGGCCGAGCGCCTGGGCATGACCATCGTGCTGGAGGGCTACCCACCACCACGCGACCCACGCCTGAAGATGCTGCAGATCACCCCCGACCCGGGCGTGGTGGAGGTCAACATCCACCCCGCCCACACCTGGGGCGAGCTGGTGGAGCACACCGAGTTTTTGTACGAGGCCGCGCACCAGACCAAGCTGTGCGCCGAGAAGTTCATGACCGATGGCCGCCACACCGGCACCGGTGGCGGCAACCACTTCGTGATGGGCGGCGCCACGCCGGCCGACTCGCCGTTCCTGCGCAAGCCCGAGCTGCTCGGCAGCCTGATTGCCTACTGGCACAACCACCCCTCGTTGTCGTACCTGTTCAGTGGCCTCTTCATCGGCCCGACCAGCCAGGCGCCGCGCGTGGACGAGGCGCGCAACGACCAGCTGTACGAGCTGGAGATTGCGCTGGCGCAGATCGAGAAGAACCGCACCACCTACGGCGACCACATGCCACCGTGGATGGTCGACCGCACGCTGCGCAACATCCTGATCGACGTGACGGGCAACACGCACCGCAGCGAGTTCTGCATCGACAAGCTCTATTCCCCCGACACGCCCACCGGCCGTCTGGGCCTGCTGGAGTTGCGAGCGTTTGAAATGCCGCCGCACGCACGCATGAGCATCGCGCAGCAGCTGCTGTTGCGCGCCCTGGTCTCGCGCTTCTGGCAGCAGCCCTGGCACGGCCGCCTCACCCGCTGGGGCACCGAGCTGCACGACCGCTACCTGCTGCCCACCTATGTGCGCATGGACTTTGAAGACGTGCTCACCGATCTGGCCGACTTTGGCTACAAGTTCGACATGGCCTGGTTCGACCCGCACTTCGAATTCCGCTTCCCCATGGTGGGCCAGGTGGCTGCGCGCGGCATCGAACTCACGCTGCGCAGCGCGCTGGAGCCCTGGCATGTGATGGGCGAGGAAGGCGCGCCGGGCGGCACCGTGCGGTACGTGGACTCGTCGCTGGAGCGCATCGAAGTGCGCGTCAAAGGATGGAACGACAGCCGACATGTGATCACCTGCAACGGCCGCGCCATCCCGCTGCAAACCACCGGCACGGCCGGCGAATATGTGGCTGGCGTTCGCTACAAGGCCTGGAGCCCGCCGTCGGCGCTGCACCCTTCGATTCCGTCGCATGCGCCGCTCACGTTCGACATCGTCGACACCTGGATGAAACGCTCCATGGGTGGCTGCCAGTACCACGTGGCGCACCCGGGCGGGCGCAACTACGACACCTTCCCGATCAACGCCTACGAGGCCGAGAGCCGCCGCATGTCGCGTTTCTTCCAGATGGGGCACACCCCGGGCCACATGGACGTGAAGCCCGCCAGCAGCAGCCGCGAGTTCCCCGCCACGCTGGACCTGCGCTACTGACCACCCGGCGGGTGGCCCGCCTTGTGTGACGGAAGCAACAAGGCGGGGACCCCGGCGGGGTATTGCCCGCAGGGCACCGGGCATACTCGGGCACAGTGAACCACGACCCCTCCGACTCCCTCTTCGACGAGCTCAGCCCCGACAACCCCGGTGACTGGGCTTTGTCCTTGTCGGTCCCCGCAGACCCGGGCCACCGGGACGAACTGCGCGCCGGGGGCAAGTCCAGCGGCGACGCACTCGCGCCCGCCTGGGACAGTTTCTTCGAGCACATCGGCACCGACGGCCTGGCCGACCTGAGCCGCCGCAACGACAACCTGCAGCGCCAGATCCGCGACAACGGCGTGACCTACAACGTCTACGCCGACGCCTCGGCCGGCCTGCAGCGGCCCTGGGCGCTGGACCTTTTCCCCATGCTGGTCGGTCCGCAGGACTGGGCACAGATCGAGGCCGGCGTGTTGCAGCGCACCCGCCTGCTCAACGCCATCATGGGCGACCTCTACGGCGAACGTGAGCTGCTCAAGCGCGCGTTGCTGCCCGCCGCGCTGGTGCAAGGCCACCCGGGTTACCTGCGATCGATGCAGGGCGTGAAACCACCGGGCGACACCTGGCTGCACATCGTGGGCTTCGATCTGGCGCACGGTCCCGACGGCCGCTGGTGGGTGGTGGGTCAGCGCACGCAGGCGCCTTCGGGCCTGGGCTACCTGCTGGAAAACCGCATCGCGATTGCGCGCCAGTTCCCCAAGGCCTTCGCCGGCATGAAGGTGCAGCGTCTGGCCGCGAGCTACCGCGCGCTCATGGACGGCATCAAACGCATGGCGCCCGAAGGCGAGAACGCGCGCATCGCGCTGCTCACCCCCGGCCCCTACAACGAAACCTATTTCGAACACGCCTACCTGGCGCGTTACCTCGGCCTCACGCTGGTGGAGGGCAACGACCTCACCGTGCGCGACCAGCGCCTCTACTTGAAGACGCTCAGCGGCCTGGAGCCTGTGCACGCGCTGATCAAGCGGCTGGACGACGAGTGGCTGGACCCCTTGGAACTGCGCTCCGATTCGCGGCTGGGCGTGCCCGGCCTGCTGCAGGTGCTGCGCGCGGGCAACCTGCTGCTGGCCAACGCGCCCGGCTCGGCACCGCTCGAGTCCAGCGCCCTGCTGGGCTTTCTGCCCGCCATCAGCCGCCACCTGCTGGGCGAAGAACTCGCCATGCCGTCGCTGGCCACCTGGTGGTGCGGCGAAGACGCCGCGCTGCGCGAGGTGCTGCCGCTCATCAAGGGCAGCGTGATCAAACCCACCTACCCGCAATCGGGGCTGGACACCGCCATGGGCCAGAGCCTGAGCGAACGCGAGCTCGACGAATGGTCGGGCCGCATGGCCCGCCACCCGGATCACTACACCGTTCAATCGTGGCTCCCCTTGTCGCAAACGCCCACCTGGTCGGGCGAACGGCTGATGCCACGTTCGGCCATGCTGCGCGTGTTTGCACTGGCCGACGGTGCCGGCTCCTGGCGCGTGTTGCCCGGTGGCCTGGTGCGCCTGGCGCCGCGCGGAGAACTCATCGCCGCCATGCAGCGCGGTGGCAGCAGCGCCGACTGCTGGGTGCTCACCGACGGCCCGGTCGACCACACGAGCCTGCTGCAATCGGCGCCCAGCACACTCGCACTGGCACAACAGAAGCGTCCCGTCACCAGCCGGGCGGCAGAGAACCTGTTCTGGCTGGGCCGCTACACCGAGCGCGCCGAAAACAGCGTGCGGCTCGCGCAAATCGTGCTCAACCACCTGGGCGGCGAAGAGCCCAACTCGCGCCCGCTGATGGCGTGGCTCACCGCCACCGCCACCGAGAACTCGCTGGTGATCTCCGAAGCGCCGACCGCCACCGCCTCGCCGCGAGTGTTCGCGCGCAGCCTCATGGCTGCGCTCTCGCCCAAAGCGGCCGACCCGCTGTTTGCCAAGTCGCACAGCGTGGGCTTCAACCTGCGCGCGCTCAAGTCCGCCGCCTCGCAGGTGCGCGAGCGCCTCTCGCAGGAACACTGGCACCTGATCGAGCGCACCGAAACCTGCTTTGCGCGCGACTGTGCCGCCCTGTCGACCGACGCCGAATACGCCACCGTCGAAGCCCTGACAGCGCTGCAGAACGCCAGCGAACTGCTGGCCGCCATCACCGGCTCACAAACCGACCGCATGGTGCACGACGACGGCTGGCGCCTGCTCTCCATGGGTCGCCACATCGAACGCCTCATCACGCTCTCGCGCGCCCTGTCGCTCGCGCTTGAGCACGGCTGCGTGCACGACCAGGCCGGCTTCGAAGCCGTGGTCGCGTTGTTCGACAGCACCATCACTTTCCACGCCCAGTACCAGCAACGGCGCGACATGGTCGCCCTCATCGACCTGCTGGTGATGGACCGCGACAACCCACGCTCGCTCGCCTGGGTGGTGCAGACGCTGCGCTCGCGCCTGGCCAAGTTGGCCAGCAGCGCCACGCCGCAAGACGCCGTGCTGGCCCAGGGCCTGCCCAACCCCGACACCTGGGTGCTGCCCGACCTGAGCAACTGGCAACGCAGCCCCGAAGGCCTGCGCACCTGGAGCGACCTCGCCGAGCTGCTTGACGGTTGCGAGATCTCGGCGGTGGAACTCTCCAACGAAGTCAGCCGTCTTCACTTCAGCCACGCCGATTTGCGCAATCAAAGCCTGGGTGCCTGAGATGAACCCCCACGCTCCGCACTTCGTGTCGTCGCTGCCCCCCGAGGGGGCGCTGGCCCTCCTTGGGGCGGCCCGGCGGAGGTCCTGACAACATGAACCCCCACGCTCCGCACTTCGTGTCGTCGCTGCCCCCCGAGGGGGCGCTGGCCCTCCTTGGGGCGGCCCGGCGGAGGTCCTGACATGCTTCTTCGAGTTCTCCACCGCACCCGCTACCGCTACCACGGCTCGATCGATCTGGCGCAGCACATGGTGCACCTGTGCCCGCTGGACACGCCGTACCAGCGCCTGATCGGCAACGAACTGCGCATCGACCCGATGCCGGCCGCGCGCAGCCAGACCACCGACGTGTTCGGCAACCAGCGCACCTTCTTTTCGCTGCAGGCCACGCACAGCGTGCTCACGGTGGAGGCCGACAGCCTGGTGGAGACGAGCGCGCACCAGCCGCTGCCCCAGACGCCGCCGTGGCGCACCATGACCTGGGAGCGGGTGCGTGAACATTTCCGCTACCGGGCCAACGCACCGTTCGACCCCGCCGCCGAATTCCTGTTTGCGTCGCCCTACGTGCCGCGCGACGACGCGTTTGCAGCCTTCGCCCGCCCGGCGTTCAAACCCGGCCTGCCCGCGCTGGCCGCTGCCCAGGCGCTGATGGAACTCATCCACACCGACCTGACCTACGAGACCGCCAGCACCGAGGTGAACACCCCGGCGCTCGAAGCCCTGGCCCAGGGCAAGGGCGTGTGCCAGGACTTCGCCCACATCATGCTGGGCTGCCTGCGCTCGCTGGGTTTACCGGCGCGGTACGTGAGCGGCTATTTGCTCACCCGCCCGGCGCCCGGCAAGGTGCGCCTGATCGGTGCCGACGCCTCGCACGCCTGGGTGTCGGTGTACGTGCCGATCGTCAGCGAATCGGACGACGAGACCGAGAACACCGGCGCCTGGTTCGACTTCGATCCGACCAACAACCGCTGCGGCTGGGGCAGCCCGGGCGAAGACTACGTGACACTGGCCACCGGCCGCGATTTCGGTGACGTCTCGCCCATGCGCGGTGTCATTCAAAGTGGTGCCGACCACACGCTGCAGGTGGCGGTGACGGTGGCACCGCCCGACGAACTCAAAGCGCTCGAAGCGCAGGCCTCAGATCCCAAGGACTGATCTGCGCGCAGACCGTCCCGCCATCGGGGCCGTCATTAGAATGGGCCGCTCATTCTTCAGGAGCCTTCCCATGAGCATTTACGACAAGCTGTCACAACTCGGCATCGTCCTGCCGCCCGTCTCGGTGCCCGCCGCGGCCTACGTGCCCTTCGTGCAGACCGGCAACCTCATTTTCCTGAGCGGCCACATTGCCCGCCAGGACGGCAAGCC
The DNA here is from genome assembly GCF_001713375.1 of Hydrogenophaga sp. RAC07. Classification (NCBI taxonomy): domain Bacteria; kingdom Pseudomonadati; phylum Pseudomonadota; class Betaproteobacteria; order Burkholderiales; family Comamonadaceae; genus Hydrogenophaga; species Hydrogenophaga sp. RAC07. Next base: position 973,717 of record NZ_CP016449.1, on the reverse strand, counting down.
GTGGGTCGGTCAGCTTGGCCTGACCATGACCACCGATGAAGCCAAACCCGCCGCCCGCGCTGTGGCCATCGACTTGCTCGGCACCCTGGCCGCCGCCTGCCTGGCCGCCGGCAAAACGCTCGACGACATCAAGCGCATCGTCAAGGTGCTCAGCCTCGTCAACTCCACCGCCACCTACACCGAGCAGCACCTGGTCACCAACGGCTGCAGCGAGCTGCTCGGCCAGGTCTTCGGCCCGGTGATCGGGGCGCACGCGCGCAGCGCGTTCGGCGTGGCGCAGTTGCCGATGGGAGCCTGTGTGGAAATCGAGCTGATCGCAGAGCTCGGTTGACCCCCCCCGCGCGCCTCACGGCGCTCCCCCCTGAAGCGGGGCGGCATCCGGGGCCGGCGGAGCCGGACCCGCGATGCCCCTTGGTCGGGGTTGCTTCGCTCGAGCCGGGCTTACCGCTTCCTGCGTTCGCTGGCTCGCCGCACCTGGCGGCTCTGGGTGGCTTGTGCTTCTGCCTGCTCTTTCGCAGCGCGGCGCCGTGCAAAGTGGCGTACGGCAATTCGCGTGATGCCGAACGCGAGCACCGCCAGCGCCGCCGCAATCACCACCCCGGTCAGTTCGCTGTTGTCCATGTTCATTCCTGTGGCGTCATGAAGACCTTGAAGCGCGCCAGTTCCTCGTCCAGCGCGCGCTGAAAAGCCGCGTCGCGCGGGCGACCGGCGATGAAGCCCAGTTCGTGTCGGAGCTGCCCGCGCTCCAGGCGCAGGTTGGCCCAGCCCACCATCTCTTCGCCCCACAGCACCGGCAGCGCGTAGTGGCCCATGGTGCGCTTGGGCGCCGGCACATAGGCCTCGAAGCGGTAGGCCCAGCCCCACAACATCTCGAAGCGACGCCGGTCCCAGACCACGGGATCGAACGGCGCCAGCAGCCGCACTTCTTGATCTGGCTGGTGGCGGCGCGAAGCCGGGTTTTCGTCTGCGGGCCATATCCAGGTCGTTCCGTCCACCACCGCATGGCCGTAGCGCGAACGCGCTGCCTTGACCACCGCTCGGGCCTCGACCGCCAGGTGGGGCGCGCCGTAGCGCAGCAGCGTGACCAGGTAGCCCAAGCTGGGCGCTGGCAATGGCGCATACAGCGCCACGATGCGATCGACCAGGGCTTCGGCGCGAGCCATCCGCGCCGATGGGCTCTCGTCCTGTTCGACATGGCTCATCGCTTCGTACACCCGCGTGCCCGCCTCACGCCGGCACACCCGCAACCAGCCGTGGTGGTGCATGTCGTCCAGCAGGCGGGTGCTCGCATTGAGTTCCCCGCCCCAGTAGCCCGCCACGCGACCGTGGTGCGCAAAGGCCTCGCTCACCTCTCGCGGGTGCACCACGCCCCGCTCCTGCACGAAGGCGAGCACCTCCTGCGCCCGGCGGGCGGTGGCGGCGTCCCACGGGCGGCGCGGCGTGCGCGGGTGCAGCAGGGAGAGCATGTCGCGCGACACAAAGCCGTAGTTGACGAAGGCGTCTTCCTCGATGCCCAGGCGCTCGTAGCGGCGTTCCAGATCGCCCGCGCGGTAGTCGCGCACCCGCATGCGCAGGATCAGGTCCTGCGCCCGCGCCGGGGCCCGCATCGGATCGGCTTGCACAAACCCCAGCCGGCGGATAGCCGCTGGCAGCGTCAGCGGTTTGAACAGGCTGCGCGCGATCGCGAAGCGGCGCAACTCGGCCAGCGTGGGCGAGCGCGCCACCTGCTTATTCCACCCGCGTGACGCGGTTGGGCTTGAACCCGAGGTCGGCTGCCTTGCCTTTGCGGCCGCGCGCGGCGCGCGCGTTGTTCAGGCTGCGGATCTCCAGCGTTTCGTCGCGCTCCTTGCCGCCGCGTCCGATGCCTTCGATCTTCACGCTGCGGGTGTAGGCGGCCGCCCCGGCCAACGTGTCCTTGGGTTCGAGGTCGATCAGCATCAGGCCGCGACCGCCCTTCTCCATCAGCTTGAGTTCACCGATTTCAAAGGTCAGGATGCGTCCGCCGGTCGAAGCGCAGCACACGTGCGTGGCTGCATTCAGCGGCTGACCGCCCGACGTGAACGCCGCGTGCGACGGCGCGCAAGGCGTTTCGCCCTCGCCCAGGTTGAGGAAGGTCTTGCCACCGCGCTGGCGCGAGACCATGTTTTCCACTGTCGCGAGGAAACCATAGCCGCCGCTGCTGCTGAGCAGCAGCGCGGCGTTGGCCGGGCCGGCAAAGTAATGCAGTGGCTGCGTGCCGGTTTCCAGCTCGATCAGCGTGGTGATGGGCTGACCATCGCCGCGCGCACCGGGCAGGCTGGCCACCGGCACCGAGTACACGCGCCCGTTGCTGCCGAAGACGATCATGGTGTCCACCGTGCGGCACTCAAACGTGCCGTACAGGCCGTCGCCCGCCTTGAACGCGAAGCTGCCGGCCTCGTGGCCATGGCCGGTGCGCGCGCGCACCCAGCCTTTGCTGGAGACCACCACCGTCACCGGCTCGTCCACCACCTTGATCTCGGCCACGGCCTTTTTCTCGGTCTGGATCAGCGTGCGGCGCGCATCGGCGAAGGTCTTGGCATCGGCTTCGATCTCTTTCACCATCAGGCGCTTGAGGCTGCCGGGGTTGCCCAGGATGTCTTCGAGCTTGCCCTGCTCTTCTTTCAGCGACTTGAGCTCCTGCTCGATCTTGATGGCTTCGAGCCGCGCGAGCTGGCGCAGGCGGATTTCAAGAATGTCTTCGGCCTGCCGGTCACTGAGCTTGAAACGTTCGATCAGCGCGGCCTTGGGATCGTCGGCCTGGCGGATGATGGCGATCACCTCGTCGATGTTGAGCAGCACCAGCTGCCGGCCTTCGAGGATGTGGATGCGGTCCAGCACCTTGGTCAGGCGGTGCTGCGAGCGGCGTGTGATCGTGCCCTGGCGGAATTCGATCCACTCGCCCAGCATCTGCCGCAGCGATTTCTGCGTCGGCCGGCCGTCGATGCCGATCATGGTCAGGTTGATCGGCGTGGAGCTTTCCAGGCTGGTGTGCGCGAGCAGCGCGGTGATGAGTTCCTGCTGCTCGATGCGGCTGCTTTTCGGCTCGAACAACAGGCGCACCGGCGCGTCCTTGCTCGACTCGTCGCGCACACCGTCGAGCACCATCAGGATGCTGGCCTTGAGCTGCGTCTGCTCCTGCGTCAGCGCCTTCTTGCCGGCTTTCACCTTGGGGTTGGTGAGCTCTTCAATTTCTTCCAGCACACGCTGTGTGCTCACGCCGGGCGGCAGCTCGGTCACCACCAGTTGCCACTGGCCGCGCGCGAGGTCTTCGATCTTCCAGCGCGCGCGCACCTTGAGGCTGCCGCGCCCGGTGCGGTAAGCGTCGGCGATGTCGCCCGCCGGGCTGATGATCTGGCCACCACCGGGGTAGTCGGGTCCGGGCAGGATGGCGAAGAGTTCGTCGTCGGTGAGCTTCGGCGCCTTGATCAGCGCCACGCAGGCGTCGGCCACCTCGCGCAGGTTGTGGCTGGGGATCTCGGTGGCCAGGCCCACGGCAATGCCCGAGGCACCGTTGAGCAGGTTGAACGGCAGACGCGCCGGCAGCTGCTTGGGCTCCACCGTGGAGCCGTCGTAGTTGGGCACGAAGTCCACCGTGCCTTCGTCGATCTCGTCGAGCAGCAGCGTGGTGATCTTCGCCAGCCGCGCTTCGGTGTAGCGCATGGCAGCGGCGCCATCGCCGTCGCGCGAACCGAAGTTGCCCTGGCCGTCGATCAGCGGGTAACGCTGCGCGAAATCCTGGGCCATGCGCACCAGCGCGTCGTAGGCAGCCTGGTCGCCGTGCGGGTGAAAGCGACCCAGCACATCACCGACCACACGCGCACTCTTCACCGGGCGCGCGGCCGTGTTGTTGTTGGGACCGCTGAAGCCCAGGCCCATGCGGTCCATGCTGTAGAGGATGCGCCGCTGCACCGGCTTCTGGCCGTCGCACACGTCAGGCAACGCGCGGCCTTTGACCACAGAGAGTGCGTACTCGAGGTAGGCGCGCTGCGCGTAGCTGGCGAGGTTCAGGCCGTCGTCCGGTTCGGAAAGGGGCAGTTCGGGGTTCAGGATGTCGGACATGCGTCGGTTCTAGAAGGGGTCAGATGTCCACGTCGACCGAGTCGCCGTGCAGTTCCATGAGCTCGCGGCGCGAAGCGGCTTCGCCCTTGCCCATGAGCTTGGTGATGAGAGCCTCGGTGTCCGAGAAGTTGATCGCGCCGAGCACCACCGGCATGAGGCGGCGCGTGTCGGGGTTTAGAGTTGTGTCCCAGAGCTGTTCGGCGTTCATCTCGCCCAGACCCTTGAAGCGGCTGATCTGGCACTTCTCGGGCGCCACGCCGTCCTTGGCGCACTTGTCGAGGATGGCGTGCAACTCGCCATCGTCCAGCGCGTATTGCTTGGCCGCGGGCTTTTTGCCGCGCGCGGGGATGTCCACGCGGAACAGCGGCGGGCGCGCCACGAACACATGGCCGGCTTCGATGAGCTTGGGGAAGTGGCGGAAGAACAGCGTGAGCAACAGCACCTGGATGTGCGAGCCGTCCACGTCGGCATCACTCAGGATGCAGACCTTGCCGTAACGCAGGCCGCTCATGTCGGGGGTGTCGTTCGGGCCGTGCGGATCGACGCCGATGGCCACCGAGATGTCGTGGATCTCGTTGTTCGCAAACAGGCGGTCGCGCTCGACCTCCCAGGTGTTGAGCACCTTGCCGCGCAGCGGCAACACGGCCTGGCATTCCTTGTCGCGGCCCATCTTGGCGCTGCCACCGGCCGAATCGCCCTCGACCAGAAACACCTCGTTGTGCGCCAGGTCCTTGCTCTCGCAATCGGTCAGTTTGCCGGGCAGCACCGCCACACCCGAGCCCTTGCGCTTCTCCACTTTCTGCCCGGCCTTCTGGCGAAACTGCGCGGCCTTGATGGCGAGCTCGGCCAGCTTCTTGCCGTAGTCCACGTGCTGGTTGAGCCAGAGCTCCAGCGCGGGCCGCACGAAGCTGCCCACCAGGCGCACCGCGTCGCGCGAGTTCAGGCGCTCCTTGATCTGGCCCTGGAACTGTGGGTCGAGCACCTTGGCACTCAGCACATACGAAGCGCGCGCGAACACGTCTTCGGGCAGCAGCTTCACGCCCTTGGGCAGCAGCGCGTGCAATTCGATGAAACCCTTGACCGCCTGGAACAGGCCGTCGCGCAAACCGCTTTCGTGCGTGCCGCCCGCGCTGGTGGGGATCAGGTTCACGTAGCTCTCGCGCACAGGCTGGCCGTCCTCGGTGAAGGCCACGCACCACGCCGCGCCTTCGCCTTCGGCAAAGCTGTCGTGTCCGCTGTCAGCGAAACCTTCGCCTTCGAACAGCGGAATCACCGGGTCACCGTTGAGCGTCTGCTGAAGGTAGTCGCGCAGGCCGCCTTTGTAGAGCCAGGTCTGCACGTCTTTGGTCTTTTCGTTGACCAGGGTCACCGTCACACCCGGCATCAGCACCGCCTTGCTGCGCAGCAGGTGGGTGAGCTCCGCCATGGGCAACACGGCGGATTCGAAGTACTTGGGGTCGGGCCACGCACGCACCGTGGTGCCCTGCTTGCGGTCGCCTTCGCCCTTGGGCGCGATGACCAGGGCCTCGATCACGTCACCGGCGGAAAACGCCAGCTTCGCCACCTGGCCTTCGCGGTAGCTCGTGACCTCCAGGCGCGTGGACAGCGCATTGGTCACGCTCACGCCCACGCCGTGCAGGCCGCCCGAAAAGCTGTAGGCGCCGCCCTTGCCCTTGTCGAACTTGCCACCGGCGTGCAGCCGTGTGAACACGAGCTCGACCACGGGGGCCTTTTCTTCGGGGTGCAGGCCGAACGGGATGCCGCGGCCGTCGTCTTCCACGCTCACCGAGCTGTCGGGGTGCAGCGTGACCTTGATTTTTTTGCCGTGCCCGGCCAGCGCCTCGTCGGCCGCGTTGTCGAGCACTTCCTGGATGATGTGCAGCGGGTTGTCGGTGCGGGTGTACATGCCCGGGCGCTGCTTGACCGGCTCCAGGCCCTTGAGGACGCGGATCGAGCCTTCGGAATACACGGGGGGAGTTTGGGTTGCCATGGGGGCGGATTGTAAGCACCGGAGCCCTCAAAGACTGTATGAAGATACAGATAACTGCCCACACGGTCGGCTTCCATGCCTGCCCGGCATCAATCAGCGCTGCCGATATCAAGTGCGCGCCCCGGCGGCGACAGGTCAAGGGCGGGCTTCTTCGCTACAGTCGCCGGATGTCGTCCGTTGCCCCCACCCGCACCCCGCTGTCCACCGTCCAGGTTCTCGCCTGCGGCGCCCTCATCGTCACGCTTTCCATGGGCATCCGCCACGGCTTCGGCCTGTGGCTGCAGCCCATCACCCAGGCGCAGGACTGGACGCGCGAGAACTTTGCCTTCGCGCTGGCGATTCAAAACCTCTCCTGGGGCCTGTTCGGCATCTTCGCCGGCATGGCGGCCGACCGTTTCGGCGCGTTTCGCGTGCTGATCGGCGGCTCGCTGCTCTACGGCCTGGGCCTCACCGGCATGGCGCTGACCACCACACCCATGACCTTTGCGCTCACCGCTGGTGTGCTCATCGGCGCCGCGCAGGCCGGCACCACCTACGCCGTGATCTACGGTGTGATCGGGCGGCAGATCTCGGCTGAAAAGCGCTCCTGGGCCATGGGCGTGGCGGCAGCGGCAGGTTCGTTCGGCCAGTTCCTCATGGTGCCGGTGGAAGGCTGGCTGATCAGCAGCTTCGGCTGGCAGGAGGCGCTGCTGTTCTTGAGCGCGGCCGTGTTGCTGATCGTGCCGCTGGCCTGGGGCCTGCGTGAACCGGGTTTTGCCGGCGGTGCTGCACCGGTGCGAGAACAAACCATCCTGCAAGCCCTGCGCGAGGCCTTCCGCTACCGCAGCTTCCAGTTGCTCATGGCGGGCTACTTCGTGTGCGGCTTCCAGGTCGTGTTCATCGGCGTGCACATGCCCAGCTACCTCAAGGACAACGGACTCTCGCCCCAGGTGGCCAGCTACGCGCTGGCGCTGATCGGCCTGTTCAACGTGTTCGGCACCTACGCGGCCGGCGCGCTCGGCCAGCGTCTGGCCAAGCGGCACATCCTGTCATTCATCTACTTCGCGCGCGCCGTGGTCATTGCCATCTTCCTGATCGTGCCGCTCTCGCCCCTGAGCGTGTATGTGTTCGCGAGCGTCATGGGCCTGCTGTGGCTCTCCACGATTCCACCGACCAACGCGGTGGTGGCGCAGATCTTCGGCGTGGCCCACATGTCCATGCTGGGCGGCTTCGTGTTCTTCAGCCACCAGATCGGCAGCTTCATGGGCGTGTGGCTGGGCGGCGTGTTGTACGACCGCACCGGCAGCTACGACATCGTCTGGTACATCTCGATCGCACTCGGCGTGTTCGCCGGCCTGATCAACCTGCCGGTGCGCGAGACCCCGATCGTGCGCACACCACAACGCGTGGGGGCCGCTGCGTGAATCTGGACCCCCACGCTCCGCCGCTGCGCGGGTCGCTGCCCCCCGAGGGGGCTGAGCCGCCTTCGGGCGGCCGTGCGGCGGCTCGCCTCTGGCAGCGCGCCCTGGTGTGGATCGGCGTCATCGCCGCCCTGCTGGGGACGTTTGCGCTCTACAACCAGCCGGGCTTTCTGGTGAATCTCGCCGACCAGCTCTGGAGCTGCTTCTGATGCACGGCACGGAAGCGCCATCGGCCTGGGTGCAACGCTGGGCCCATCTGGTGCCCGGAGGCGGCACGGTGCTCGACGTGGCTTGCGGTCATGGGCGCCACCTGAAATGGTTCGCGCAGCTTGGCCACCGCGTCACCGGGGTTGACCGCTCCGCGGAGGCGATCGACGCGGTGAAGCCCTTCGGCCGCGCCGTGCTCGCCGACATCGAAAACGGTCCATGGCCCTTCGAGGGCGAAAGCTTCGACGCGGTGGTGGTGACCAACTACCTCTGGCGCGCACTGCTCCCGGTGATCACGCGCAGCGTGGCGCCGGGCGGCGTGTTGATCTACGAGACCTTTGCCACCGGCAACGAGAGCGTGGGCAAACCTTCGCGCCCCGACTTCCTGCTGCAGCACGGTGAACTTCTCCAGGCCTGCGAGGGTCTGCACATGGTGGCGTACGAAGACGGCTTCTGCGACCGACCCGAGCGCTTCGTGCAGCGCATAGCGGCGGTGCGAAAACACCCGGCAACACCCGAGTCGCCGCCCCGGTATCCGCTGGATGCCACTGGGTAGAATGCACGATTCGCGCGGATGCCGCGCCCCATGGGGCGGCCCAGACAAGCGCCCCCAATTGAGCCTGCAGCAATGAACACCATCACCGGCAGCATCGTGGCCCTGGCCACCCCCCTGCATGAAGACGGCAGCGTGGACTACCCCACCCTGCGCAAACTCATCGACTGGCACATCACCGAAGGCACGGACTGCATCGGTGTGGTCGGCACGACCGGCGAATCGCCCACCGTCACGGTCGAAGAGCACTGCGAAATCATCCGCGTGTCGGTCGAACAGGCCAAGACGCACGGCGACAAGCGCGTGCCCATCATGGCCGGCTGCGGCGCCAATTCCACCCGCGAAGCCATCGAGCTCGCGCGCTTCGCACAAAGTGTGGGTGCCGACTGCCAGCTGCAGGTCGTGCCTTACTACAACAAGCCCACGCAAGAAGGCCAGTACCAGCATTTCAAGGCGATTGCCGAAGCCGTGGGCGACCTGCCCACCGTGCTGTACAACGTGCCCGGCCGCAGCGTGGCCGACATGCACCACGAAACCGTGCTGCGCCTGGCCCAGGTGCCCGGCATCGTCGGCATCAAGGAAGCCACCGGCAACATCGAACGCGCGCAGTGGCTGATCCGCGAAGCACCCAAGGGCTTTGCCATCTATTCGGGCGACGACCCGACCGCCGTGGCGCTGATGCTGTGCGGCGGCCAGGGCAATGTGAGCGTCACCGCCAACATCGCACCGCGCCTCATGCACGAACTCTGCGTGGCCGCCATCGCCGGTGACGTGAAACGCGCCATGGACATCCAGTTCCGACTGATGCCGGTGCACAAGCAGCTGTTCTGTGAAGCCAACCCGATCCCGCTGAAATGGGCCATGGCCCGCATGGGCCTGTGCCGTGAGACCATGCGTCTTCCGCTCACCCCCATGTCGCGCCATCTGGTGCCGCAGGTCGAAGGCGCGCTGCAACAAAGCGGCCTGGTCTGACTCCAACCTCTCTTCTGTCCACCCCAACACCCGGTCTCCACCGAGCTTCCCATGTCCACTCCCGCTCTGAATCAGACCCCCCGCCTCCAGTCCTGGGCCGGCGCTGCCGCGTGGTCCCGCCTGGGCCTGGTGGCCGCTGCCGCCCTCATCGCCTCGGGCTGCTCCATGCTCCAGGAAGACAAGATCGACTACAAGAGCGCCCAGCGCGGCAGCACGCTGGACGTGCCACCCGACCTGACCCAGCTCAGCCGCGACTCGCGTTACAACGTGCCGGGCACCACGGTAACGGCCAGCGGCTACCAGGCTGCGCAGCCAACACAAGCCACCGCCGCCACCACCGCGGTGAACACCGTGGGTGACGTGCGCATCGAGCGCGCGGGCAACCAGCGCTGGCTGGTGATCAACCGCCCGGCCGACAAGCTCTGGAGCCCTGTGCGCGACTTCTGGCAGGAGAACGGCTTCCTGCTCGACGTCGACCAGGAAGCACTGGGCATCATGGAAACCGACTGGGCCGAGAACCGCGCCAAGCTGCCGCAAGACTTCATCCGCTCCACCATCGGCAAGGTGTTCGAGAACCTGTATTCCACCGGAGAACGCGACCGCTTCCGCACCCGCCTGGAGCGCACCGCCAACGGCGGCACCGAGATCTACATCAGCCACCGCGGCATGGTCGAGGTGTACTCCAACAAGGACAAAGACCAGACCGTCTGGCAGCCCCGCCCGGCCGATGTGGAACTCGAAACCGAATTCCTGCGCCGCCTGATGGTCAAGCTCGGTGTGACCGAAGCGCAGGCCCAGGCGGTCACGGCGAGCGCGCCTGCGCAGGCCGCGGCCAAGGTCACCATGGTGAACAACGCGCCCGTCGTCCAGTTCGTGGACAACTTCGACCGCGCCTGGCGCCGTGTCGGTCTCTCGCTGGACCGCACCGGTTTCACCGTGGAAGACCGCGATCGCACCAAAGGCATCTACTTCGTTCGTTATGTCGAACCTGTTGTCGATGCCAAGGAACCCGGTTTCTTCGGCAAGCTGTTTGGCGGTTCGAAGAAAGAAGCGGCCACCGAGCGTTACCAGGTCGTGGTGCGCAGCGTGGACACCGCCACCACCGTCTCGGTGCTGGGCGCACAAGGTCAGGCCGACGCGTCGGCCAATGCGCGGCGCATCACGCAACTGCTGGCCGACGACCTCAAGTAATCATTCGTTTCACAGCCGACACAGGCCGCCTTCGGGCGGCCTTTGTCATGGCGGGACTACAACCCGAGTTGGCTCGCGGGAAAGGAAGGCGTGCTTCGAAGCCAGCACTCGTTCACCCGCTCTTGCAAGGCCACGCGCCGCTCGGCATCGCCGCTGGCCACCAGCGTGTTGCGCAGCGGGTCCAGCCGCTCCAGCGTCCACACCGGTGAACAGATCGCGCTGGGCAGTTCGGCACCGGCGGCACCCTGGCAGGCGTGCGCTTCCACCAGGTGCGACCAGGTCACGCGCCATTGCACAAAACGCGGGTGCAACAGTCGCAGCTGGTCGTAGTGGCGCGCCAGCATCTTGAGCGTGCGCCCGCGGCGTGCCCAGCGATTCAGCGCATCCACCACCGCGCGCTCGCCCAGCGGCCAGTCGGCAAAGTCGGCGTCGCTCAGGGTGATGTGGTTCCAACCCTGGTCCGCGGCCACCTCGAACGCCAGCCGCACAGTGTCCACAAACACCTGGCGCCCCTGCAGACGGCCCGTGGGCAGGTCCGGCCGTGAAGGGGTCGTGGCGGGATCGGTCTGTGTCATGGCGAACTCCTCGGTGGATGATCAGCAAGACCGGGTGGGGCTCACACGCAGTGCAGCCAGCCGGCCTCGAACCAGTCCTGCAGCAAAGCCTGTGCGCCTTCACTGGCGCGCAGCACCTGACGCGCATCCAATGCACGCTCATCGGCCAGGCGCTGCATCAGCCGCGCATCGGCGCCTCCGGCGCGAAAACTCTCGCCGTTGATGAACACGTGGCGCGGGTCGTACATCATGCGGGTGCGCCGGTCCAGGCGAACGCCGCCGGCCACCCAGTCGCCCTGGGCCTCGTCAAAAAAGATGCGAGGCTTGGGCTCGGTCATCACCTCACCCAAGGCACAGGCCAGCGACTGACGCTCGGCCAGCAATCGCTGCAGGGCGTCCACAGCGAACGCTTCCAGCCCTTCGGGCATGGCGCCCGGGTGGGCCGTGGCGGGCTGGCCCGGGTCGCGGTAGAGCGTTTCGTCATCCAGCTCGTCGGCCATGCGCTGCAGCAGTTCCCCGGCGAGGCCACCACGCTGCGGCGCGCGAAAGCCGATCGAATACGTCATGCAGTCTTCGCCCAGCGCATCACCGTCGTGCGCCCAGCGCGGCGGCAGGTAGAGCATGTCGCCGGCTTCCAGCACATGCTCTTCCTCGGGCTCGAAGTTCTGCAGGATCTTCAGCGGCACATCGGGCTGCAGCGTCAGGTCTTTCTGCCGACCGATGCGCCAGCGGCGCTGGCCACTGGCCTGAAGCAGGAACACGTCATAACTGTCGAAATGCGGGCCCACGCCACCACCCTCACTGGCCCACGAAATCATCAGGTCGTCCAGGCGTGCATCGGGCACAAAACGGAAGCGCTGCAACAGTTCGTGCACGGCGTCCACGTGTTGGTCGACACCTTGCACCAGCAGCGTCCAACCCGGCTGTTTGAAGGGCGGCAGGCCGCTGCGCTTGAAAGGTCCGGACTTGAGCGTCCACCCCTGCGGTTTGCGCACGATCAAGCGCGACTCGACCGTTTCCTGCCCGGCCAGATCAAATAATTCAGCCCGGTTCAGGAGCGGCTTGAAGCCAGGCAGGGCCTGGCGGATCAGCAGGGGCTTTTTCTGCCAGTGGCGGCGCATGAACTGCGACGGCGACAAGCCACCCAACAGACTCACAGGGATTTGCGTGGCGGCGGCCGTGGCCTTCGGGCCAGAGGTTTCGGGTTTGAACATGGGACAATTGTCGGATGAAAATCACCCAACAATGCGTCGTGGCGCTCACCTGGACCCTGAAGGACACGCTGGGCGAAGCGCTCGATGTGCTCGAAGAACCCGTGGAGTTTCTGGTGGGCGGCAGCGACCTGCTGGCCAAGATCGAAGAGGGCCTGCTCAACCATTCGGTGGGCGACACGATCGAGCTGCACCTGGAGCCGGTGGACGGCTTCGGCGACTACGACGACACGCTGCTCTTTCTGGAGCCTCGCCACCTGTTCCCCGACGAGCTTGAAGAAGGCATGGGTTTTGAAGGCCTGCCCCAGGGCTGCAACCCGGCTGCGCCGCGCGACCGGTTGTACTTCGTGAGCGACATTTACCCCGACCACGTGGTGCTGGACGGGAACCACCCGCTGGCGGGCATTGCGTTGCGCATCTCGATGAAGGTGCACGCGGTGCGCGAAGCGACCGAAGCCGAGGTGGGCAAGGGCTCGATGGGCACAGGTTTCTTCCGCATGCACGTGGACGAGCCTGACGAATTGCAAGGCCCGGGCATCACGCCACCGGGCCCCCGCACGCTGCACTGAAACCAGTCAGGTCATCCGCGACCTGTTGAGCCGTAGCCTCCCACGCCACGCTCGCTGGCGGCCTCGAAATCGGTCACCACGTTGAACTGCGCCTGCACCACGGGCACGATCACCATCTGCGCGATGCGCTCCATGGGCTCGATGGTGAAGGGCACGCCGCTGCGGTTCCAGGCGCTCACCATGAGCTGACCCTGGTAGTCGCTGTCGATCAGGCCCACCAGATTGCCCAGCACGATGCCGTGTTTGTGGCCCAACCCCGAACGCGGCAGGATCATGGCCGCAAAGCCGGGGTCGGCCAGGTGGATGGCCAACCCGGTGGGCACCAGCTGCCAGGCGTTGGGCGCCAGGGTCAAAGGCGCGTCCAGGCAGGCCCGCAGGTCAAGGCCCGCACTGCCACCGGTGGCGTAGGCGGGCAACTGATCCGCCATGCGCGGGTCCAGCACTTTCACATCGATGCGCATTCAGCAGGCTCCCATGGTGCGGCTCATGGTTTCTTCTTCATCGACTCTTCGAGCGCCTTGCCCGGATCGACCTCGGGCTCGGGCGGTGGCGGCTCCAGACCGGGCGGTGTGGCCGCTGCGCCCTCGGCTGCGGGCTCGGCGCCCTCCGCCTCGGGCATTTCCGGCTCGGCCTCTTCCGGCTGTGCTTCTTCCTCCATGCCGGGCATGTTGCGCAGCATGTCGCTCACCGCTGCGTCATCCACCACCACCTTGGCCCCCAGGCTGCCCGTGACCAGCGTGGGGTTGGCAATGACCACCACCACCATGATCAGCTGCAGGATGATGAAGGCGATCGAACCTTTGTAGATCTGCGCGGTGGTCACCGCCGGAATGCGCTGCTTCGTGACGTGGTCGGTGTAGTCGCTGCGCGCGGCCACACTGCGCAGATAGAACAGCGCAAAGCCGAACGGCGGCGTGAGGAACGAGGTCTGCAGGTTCATGGCCAGGATCACGCCGAACCAGATCAGGTCGATGCCCAGCTTGTCGGCCACGGGCGCCAGCAGCGGGATCACGATGAAGGCGATTTCGAAGAAGTCGATGAACATGCCCAGCACGAACACCAGCAGGTTCACCACCAGCAAGAAGCCCATCTGGCCGCCCGGCATCTTGTCGAACAGGTGCTCGACCCAGATGTGGCCGTCGGCCGCGTTGAAGGTGAAGCTGAAAACGGTGGAGCCTATCAGGATGAACAGCACGAAGATGGCGAGCTTGGTGGTGCTCTCCAGCGCCTGCTTGAGCAGGTCGAACGTCAAGGCGCGGCGTGCACTGGCCATGATCAAGGCGCCCAGGGCACCCATGGCACCGCCTTCGGTGGGCGTGGCGATGCCCAGGAAAATCGTGCCCAGCACCAGGAAGATCAGCACCAGGGGCGGGATCAGCACAAAGGTGACCTGCTCGGCGAGCCGGGACAACAAACCCAGGCGGAACAGGCGGTTGAGCAAGGCGAGCGTCAGCGCCAGCAGGGAGCCAATGGTGATGGACATGATGACCACCTCGTCGGCGGCAGGGCTCATCTCGCGGCCGATCCATGGGTTGATGATGGACTCGTGCACCTGCGACCACGCCACGCTGGCGGCCGCGCACAGCACCAGCAACACCAGCAATGATCGGTGGCCACTGCTGCCGTCGGGCTCGTTGTAGATGCGCGCCTCGACCGGCAAAGCCGGGACCCATTTGGGTTTGACGATCGCCACCACGGCGATGAACACGAGGTAGAGACCCACCAGCAGCAGGCCAGGTATGAGCGCCCCGGCGTACATGTCACCGACCGAACGGCCCAACTGGTCAGCCAGCACAATGAGCACCAGCGAAGGCGGAATGGCCTGAGCCAGCGTGCCCGACGCGGTGATGGTCCCGGTGGCGATGGTACGGTTGTAGCCGTAGCGCAGCATGATGGGCAGCGAGATCAGGCCCATGGAGATCACGGCGGCGGCCACCACGCCGGTGGTCGCTGCCAGCAGCGCACCCACCAGAATCACCGCCACGGCCAAGCCGCCGCGCACTGGACCAAACACCTGCGCCACGGTGGACAACAGGTCCTCGGCCATTCGGCTTCGCTCCAGGATGATGCCCATGAGCGTGAAGAACGGAATGGCCAGCAGCGTGTCGTTCTGCATGATGCCGAACACTCGCAGCGGAAGGGCCTGGAACAGGTTGGAGGGGAATAGCCCGGCTTCCATGCCGATGAAGCCGAAAAACAGGCCGGTGGCCGCGAGGGCAAAGGCCACGGGAAAGCCGGACAGCAGGAAGACCAGCAGACCCGCGAACATCAGCGGGACAAAATTGGCAGCAATGAAGGCGGTCATGATCAGTGGGCTCCCTTGAGGCGCTTCTCGGCTTCTTCGAGCAGTTGCTGGGCCAGCAGCTCTTCATCGCTCGGGCCACCCTGGGCCAGCACGTCAGGTCCGTTGCCGGTGAGAAATGCAATGCGTTTGATGAGCTCGCTCACGCCTTGCAGGAACAGGACGGCGAAGCCCAGCGGGATCAAGCCATAGACCGGCCAGCGGATGAGCCCGCCCGCGTTGGACGACATCTCGCCGGTGTTCCAGGCGCGCTCGAACAGCGGCCAGCCCAGCGAGGCCATCATGTAGCACAGCGGGAACAGGAAGATCAGGATGCCGAACACATCCACCCAGTTGCGACCGCGCGGGCTGAACTTGGACGAGATGAAATCGATGCGCACATGCGCGTTGCGCAAAAAGGCGTAGCCGCTGCCCAGCATGAAAACCGCGGCGAACAGGTACCACTGGATTTCCAGCAGCGCGTTGGAGCTGTTGTCGAAGAGCTTGCGCACGATCGCGTTGCCGGCGCTGATGAGGGTGGTGGCCAGGATGAACCACATGACCAACTTGCCGATCAGATCGCTCATGGCGTCGATCAGGCGAGAAATTTTCAGAAGGAATGACATGGCATGTCCCCAGGGGGAGTGAACGCAAAAAGAGTCGCAGAGTCTACAGAAGCGGCGCAGGCGTCATTCGGGCGCGCGGGTTCAGAGACATTGAGTGGCGCGAGGCGCAGTGCCATCCGAGCAAAAAACCCCGCCAGGGCGGGGCTTCTTGCCGGATCTCCAGACCGATTTACAGCTTGGCCGCTTGCATGTAGCGGTCGAACTGGGCTTCGGTGAAGCGGAACCAGAGGTTCTGGTCCTTGCGGAAGGCCGCGTAGTCGGTGTAGATCTTTTTCCACTTCGGGTTCTTGGCGCTGTTGTCCGCGTAGAGCTCCATGGAGTTCTTGAACGCGGCGTCCATCACGGCCTTGGGGAACGCCAGCACCTTGGTGCCCGCGGCCACCAGCTGCTTGAGAGCGGCCGGGTTCAGCGCGTCGTACTTGGCCTGCATGGTGGTGTGAGCAATGGCGGCTGCGCATTCCACGATGGCCTTGTTCTCGGGCGACAGCGCGTTGTAGGCCTTGTTGTTGACGTACAGCGAGAGCTGTGGGCCACCTTCCCACCAGCCGGGGTAGTAGTAGTTCTTGGCGACCTTGTTGAAGCCGAGCTTCTGGTCATCGTAAGGGCCGACCCACTCGGTCGCATCGATGGTTCCTTTTTCCAGCGCCTGGTAGATCTCGCCACCGGGGATGTTCTGCGGCACGCCACCCATGGTGGTGAGCACCTTGCCGGCGAAGCCGCCGATGCGCATCTTCATGCCCTTGATGTCGGCGAGCGACTTGATCTCCTTGCGGTACCAGCCACCCATCTGGGCACCCGTGTTGCCCATCGGGAAGTTCACGATGTTGTAGCCCTCGTAGAACTCGCGGAACAGCTTCATGCCGTTGCCTTCGTACATCCAAGCGGTCATTTGGCGGCTGTTCAGGCCGAAGGGAATCGCGCAGTCCAGCGCAAAGGTGTCGTCCTTGCCGAAGAAGTAGTAAGGCGCGGTGTGCGCACATTCCACGGTGCCTTCCTGCACGCCGTCGACCACACCGAAGGCAGGCATGAGTTCACCGCCCGGGTGCACCGAGATCGAGAATTTGCCGCCGGACATTTCGCCGACCTTCTTGGCAAATACCTCGGCCGCACCGTAGATGGTGTCGAGTGCTTTGGGGAAGCTCGAGGCAAGGCGCCAGCGAATGGCGGCCTGGGCATGTACCGCAGGCGCGGCACCGGCGGCCAACACGCCAGCGATGCCGGCGTGTTTGATCAATGAACGACGATCCATGTTGTTTAACTCCGTGGTTGGTATGGGAACACCCAACCCGGCCAGCCGGGCTGGAGACTTGTCAGGTCCACGGAAATTGTAGGAACGCCTCCCCGGCTGGGCGCGGGGGTTTTCCCTCGAAAAATGGCCTCAAGAAGGGACCATTCAGCCTTGTGCAAGCTTCGAGACGATCAGCCGACCACCTTCAAGCCCGGCGCGGCGTGCAGCAAGGAGCCAAAACGAGCGCGTATGGAGGCCTCAATGCCGGCGGCGTCCAGGCCCAGCGCGGCGAGCAGCTTGGCGGGGTCCCCGTGTTCGGAGAACTCGTCGGGCAGACCGAGGGTGAGCACCGGCGTCTGCAGGCCTTCGGCGTGCAACGCCTCCATCACGGCGCTGCCTGCGCCGCCTGGAATGCAACCCTCTTCCACCGTCACCAGCGCATCGTGGGTGCTGGCGAGTTCTCGCAGCAGTTCCAGGTCCAGCGGCTTGGCCCAGCGCATGTTGGCCACGCTGGCATCCAGTTTCTCGGCTGCGGCCAGTGCGGGGTGCAGCAGGGTGCCAAAGGCCAGGATCGCGACGCCCTTGCCCTGGCGGCGCAGCTCGCCCTTGCCGAACGGCAGACCGTCCAGGCTGGTGGGAATGGTCGCACCCACACCGGCGCCGCGCGGATACCGCACGGCCACCGGCTGGTTCTGTGCGTGCGCGGTCGACAGCAACTGGCGGCACTCGGCCTCGTCGGCGGGGCAGGCAATGGCCATGTTGGGAATGCAGCGCAGGTAGGCGATGTCGTAGGCACCGGCGTGCGTGGCGCCGTCGGCTCCCACCAGGCCGGCGCGGTCCAGGGCAAACACCATGGGCAGGTTTTGCAGCGCCACGTCGTGGATGAGCTGGTCGTAACCCCGCTGCAGAAATGTGGAGTAGATCGCCACCACCGGCTTGAGGCCTTCGCAGGCCAGGCCGGCGGCGAAGGTCACTGCGTGTTGCTCGGCGATGCCGACGTCGAAATAGCGCTTGGGAAAACGGCGCTCGAACTCGACCATGCCCGAACCCTCGCGCATGGCGGGCGTGATGCCCACCAGGCGTTCGTCGGCCGCGGCCATGTCGCACAGCCACTGGCCGAACACCTGGGTGAAGGTGGTCCTGGGCGCCGAGGTTGACTTGACGATGCCCACGGCCGGGTCGAAGGTGCTTGGGCCGTGGTACGCGATCGGGTCGTTCTCGGCCAGCTTGTAGCCCTGGCCTTTTTTGGTCACCACGTGCAGGAACTGCGGCCCGCTGTCGGTCTCCAGCAGGTGGCGGATGTTCTCCAGCGTGGGGATGAGCGAGTTCAGGTCGTGCCCGTCGATGGGGCCGATGTAGTTGAAGCCGAATTTCTCGAACAGCGTGGCCGGCACCACCATGCCCTTGGCCTGTTCTTCGAGCCGTTTGGCGAGTTCAAACAAGGGTGGCGCACCCTTGAGCACCTGCTTGCCCACGTTTTTGGCCGCGGCGTAGAACTGCCCGCTCATGAGCTGCGCGAGGTAACGGTTGAGCGCACCCACCGGTGGCGAGATCGACATGTCGTTGTCGTTGAGCACCACCAGCAGGCGGCCTTCGGCCACACCGGCGTTGTTGAGCGCTTCAAAGGCCATGCCTGCGGTCATGGCGCCGTCGCCGATGATGGCCACGGCGTTGCGGTGCTCGCCCTTGATCTTGGCGCCCATGGCCATGCCGAGTGCGGCCGAAATGCTGGTGGACGAGTGCGCGGTGCCGAAGGTGTCGAACTCGCTTTCGGAGCGGCGCGGAAAACCACTGATGCCACCCTTCTGGCGCAGCGTGCTCATGCGGTCGCGCCGGCCGGTCAGGATCTTGTGCGGGTAAGTCTGGTGGCCCACGTCCCAGACCAGGCGGTCTTCAGGGGTGTTGAACACGTAGTGCAGCGCCAGCGTGAGCTCCACGGTGCCGAGGTTGGAGCTCAGGTGGCCACCGGTGCGCGCCACGCTTTGCAGCAGGTAGGTGCGCAGCTCGTCGGCCAGCGGCAGCAGCTGCGCGCGGCTGAGGCGGCGCACATCGGCCGGTGACTCGATGGAAGACAGCAGAGAACTCATGGGCAGGTGTGTTCGGGTCATGAATGAAGAACAGGTCCCGATGGACCTCAGGAGCCGCGACGACCGACCCAGTCGGCCAGCGCGTGCAAGGTGTCGGACCGCTCGATGCCGCTCTGGCGCAGGGCCTCGTGGGCCTGGTCGAGCACGCGGTCGGCGTAGGTTTGCGCAGACGCCAGCCCCATCAGGGAAACAAAGGTGGGCTTGTCGGCGGCCGCGTCCTTGCCGGCGGTCTTGCCCAGCGTAGCCGAATCGGCGGTGACGTCAAGGATGTCGTCCACCACCTGGAAGGCCAGGCCCACGCAGGCGCCGTACTCGGCGAGCCGCGCCTCGGTGGCGGCAGACACCCGCGCCGTGGCTGCGCCCATCATCACACTGGCCTGCAGCAGGGCGCCGGTCTTGTGCCGGTGCATCAACTCCAGCGCGGGTTGGTCCAGGGCCACACCCACGCTGGCGAGATCGATCGCCTGGCCACCGGCCATGCCACCCGCCCCTGCCGCCAGGGCCAGCATTCGGCACAGCCGCGCCGACATGGCGGGCTCCACGCTGCCGTCGTCGGGCACCAGCAACTCGAACGCGAGTGCCTGCAGCGCATCGCCTGCGAGCAGGGCCTGGGCTTCACCAAACCGCACATGCACCGTGGGCTTGCCCCGGCGCAGCACATCGTCGTCCATGCAGGGCATGTCGTCGTGCACCAGCGAATAGGCGTGGATCAGTTCCACCGCGCAGGCCGCGCGCATCGCGGCAGCGGTGTGGCCGCCCACGGCCTCGCATGTGGCCAGAGCAAGCAAGGGGCGCAGGCGTTTGCCACCGTCGAGCACGGCGTAGCGCATGGCGTCGCCCAGCCCGGCAGGTGCCTGGGCCGGCACCCAGCCGGAGAGCGCGCGTTCAACCTCGGCTTGTTGCGCGTCGCGCCACGCTGCGAAGCTTGAAATGGCTTGAGGGGCCAGTGCCTGTGTCATGGCTGGTCCCAGGACTTGAGCTCGCCGCCCTCAAGCACCTTGATCTGGTTTTCCACCGCTTCCAGACGAGCGCGACAGAAAGCGAGCAGCTCGGCACCGCGCTGGTAACGCGTGAGCAACTGGTCCAGCGGCAGCTGGCCGGCATCGAGTTGCGAGACGAGCTGTTCCAGCTCTTCGAGCGCGGCCTCGTAGCTGGCCGCGACGGGCTGCGTATCGGCTGCGGATGCGGAAGGGGATGTCTTGGGAGTGCGGGGCACGGTGGGCATGGGTTCGTTCACGTGGTTCATTCTAAAGTGGGCACGCTTTTGCATACCGGCGCTGGGCAACGGGTACTGCCCCCGGGGGTAGAATTCGCCCCTTTCCATCACTGACGGGCCTCCAACGCCCGGAGGGACGCACCACTCCACCCATCCCGCGCGAATTCGTCTCACGAGCACAGCGCTTACCCTGCCCCTTCATAGGGGGAGTCTCTAGGTCAGGACCACGATGTCTGATTTAAGTCTTCAACTGCAGCAGGCCTCAAGCCAACTTCAGGTTTCCAGTTACTTCGACGAAGCGCTGTTCCAGCGCGAAAAGGAAGCCCTCTTCCAGCGCGGGCCCCGGTATGTGGGGCACCAACTTGCCGTACCCAACGTGGGGGACTACCACGCCCTCCCACAAGAAGCCGGCGGGCGTGCCCTGGTGCGCACCGCCAACGGCGTGGAGCTCGTCTCCAACGTCTGCCGCCACCGGCAGGCCATCATCCTCAAGGACCGCGGCAACCTGCAGGAGACCCGCAGCGGCAGCGCGGGCGGCAACATCGTGTGCCCGCTGCACCGCTGGACCTACAGCGGCGTCCAGGGCGGTCAGGCCGGTCAGTTGCTCGGTGCGCCCCACTTCGAGAAGGACCCGTGCCTCAACCTCAACAACTACCCGCTGCGCGAGTGGAACGGGTTGCTGTTTGAAGACAACGGTCGCGACGTGGCCGCCGACCTGGCCAACATGGGCCCGCGTGCTGCACTTGATTTCGACGGCATGGTGCTCGACCACGTGGAGCTGCACGAGTGCAACTACAACTGGAAGACATTCATCGAGGTCTACCTGGAGGACTACCACGTGGCGCCCTTCCATCCGGGCCTCGGTGGCTTCGTCACGTGTGAAGACCTGCGCTGGGAATTCAAACCCGAGTACTCGGTGCAGACGGTGGGCCCGGCCAACCTGCTCGGCAAGGCCGGCAGCCCGGTCTACCAGCGCTGGCACGAACAGCTCATGCGGTACCGCCAGGGGCAGATGCCCGAGCACGGCGCGATCTGGTTGACCTACTACCCGCACATCATGGTCGAGTGGTACCCGCACGTGCTCACGGTGTCGACCCTGCACCCGGTGAGCGTGGACAAGACCATCAACATGGTCGAGTTCTACTATCCCGAAGAGATCGCGGCCTTCGAGCGCGAGTTCGTCGAGGCCCAGCGCGCGGCCTACATGGAAACCTGCCTGGAAGACGACGAGATTGCCGAACGCATGGACGCCGGGCGCAAGGCGCTGCTGGCACGTGGCGACAACGAGGTCGGCCCCTACCAGAGCCCGATGGAAGACGGCATGCAGCACTTCCACGAGTGGTACCGCGGCCGGATGGCGGCGGCTCTCACGGTCTGACGGTTGAACGCTGTCCGTCACCGAAACACCCCGGGAGCCTGATCCGTGCAGGCTCTGTGGATGGTGCTCGCGTCGCTGTTTTTTGCCACCATGGGCGTGTGCATCAAGTTCGCGTCGACCGAGTTCAACAGCTTCGAAATCGTGTTCTATCGCGGCTTGGTGGGTGTGGCCTTTTTGATCGGTCTCACGCGCGTGCAGGGCGTGTCGCTGCGCACCAGCCTGCCCATGATGCATGTGTGGCGCAGCGTGGTCGGTGTGACGGCGCTGACCGCCTGGTTCTATTCCATCGCTGCCCTGCCACTGGCCACGGCCATGACGCTGAACTACATGAGCAGCGTCTGGATCGCGGCCTTTCTGCTCGGGGGCGCGCTGCTGGTGCAGGGCCGCAATGCACCCATGCGCCAGCAGGCGCCGCTGTTCCTGGCCGTGCTGGCGGGTTTCGGCGGCGTGGCCATGATGTTGCGACCCACGCTGGTTGAAGGCCAGGCGGTCGGCGCCCTGGTCGGGCTCATGTCCGGCATCTTCTCGGCCTTTGCCTATCTGCAGGTGGCGGCACTGGCCCGGGCAGGTGAGCCCGAGGGCCGCACGGTGTTTTATTTCTCCATCGGCGCCGTGCTGGCAGGAGCACTGGGCATGCTGTTTGTCGGCATCAGCGATTGGCACTGGCCGGGTGCCTTGTGGCTGCTGCCCATTGGTCTGCTCGCGGTCTTTGGCCAGCTGTGCATGACACGCGCCTACTCCAGCGGCGCCACCATGGTGGTGGCCAACCTGCAGTATTCGGGCATTGTGTTTGCGGCGCTCTACAGCCTCACCATCTTTGGCGACCAACTGCCCCTGATGGGCTGGCTGGGCATGGCCTTGATCATCGTCAGCGGCATCGTCGCCACCGTGCTGCGCGATCGGGCGGTGCCGAACGCGCCCGCCGAGGAACACTGAAGCGCGGCCGACCTGAAGCACAATGCGCGCATGTTCACCACACTGATTTCCGCGCGCGAACTGCAACACCTCATGGCCTCGGGCGCACCGCTGCGTGTGTTCGATTGCAGCTTCGAACTCATGAAACCCGATGCGGGCGCTGACCAGTACAGGGACGAGCACATTCCCGGCTCGGTGTACGTGCACCTGGACCAGCACCTCAGCGACAAGGATGGCGCCGATCGCGCCAGCGGCGGACGGCATCCGCTGCCCTCGCGAGAAACCTTTGCCCGGCGCATGGCCAGCCTGGGTCTGTCCGATGGCGAACAGGTGGTGGTGCTGGACCGCCAGGGGGCCAACTACTGCGGGCGGCTGTGGTGGATGCTCAAGTGGTGTGGCCATGAAGCCGTGGCCGTGCTCGATGGCGGCCTGGCCGCCTGGAAAGCCGCCGGCGGCGCGCTGGACAGTGGCCCATCGCCCACACCCGAGCCCGGGCACTTCACGCTCAAACCCGCAGCCGCCGTCACCGCGTCCACCCACAGCATTTCAACGTCGCTCGGCCGTCCCACCCAGACCCTGATCGACGCGCGCGCCGGCGCCCGGTTCCGCGGCGAGGTCGAGCCGCTCGATCCGGTGGCCGGCCACATTCCGGGCGCGCTCAACCGACCCTTTGGTGAAAACATCGGCCCCGACGGCCGCTTCAAACCCGCAGCCCAACTGCGCGCGGAGTTTGAACAGCTGCTCGCCGGGCGCGACCCCGCCAGCGTGGTGCACCACTGCGGCAGCGGCGTGAGCGCCATCCCCAACCTGCTGGCCATGGAAGTGGCCGGCCTGGGGCGCACGGCGCTCTACCCGGGCAGCTGGAGCGAGTGGTGCAACACACCCGACAAGCCCTGCGCCGTGGGCTGACGGACCGCTCGCCTCTGCGTCCGCTCACCCCCTCTCATCCATGCAGCCGCACGACGACGACGCTTTCAATGTCCTGGGAGACCGGGATCGGACCGAAGCGCTGAAATGGACCTCACTGGTGATCGGCTGCACCGGGCTGCTGGTGCTGCTCATGGAACTGGTGCTCGCATCGCCCGGCGAGCACGAGGCCTGGGTCGCGGGTGGACTGACGGTGATGGCGTGGTTGTGTTACGGGCTCACGCGCGTCGGACGCACGCGCTATGTGGCCCACGTCATCGTGGCTGCCGTGCTGGGCGCGGCCATCTTCTCCGCCCTCACCTACGGCTCGGTGCGCACCGCCGTGGGCTTCCTGTTCATGGGCTCGGTGGTGGGCGCCGGCATTTTTCTGGGTCGCACAGGGCTCATCGTCACCACGGTGGCGAGCATTGGATCGCTGGGTGTGCTCACCTGGGCCGAAACAGCCGGTCTGCTGACACACAGGCCCGATTTTTCCGTGAGTCTGCGCGTGTGGATCACCCACTCGGCCACGGTGCTGGTGTGCGCCCTCATCGTGCACCACAGCCGCCTGCGGACCAACCGGGCGCTGCAGTTGCAGGCTCAGGAGTTCGAACGGCGCAAGGCCACCGAACAGCAGCGGGACCTGAGCCTGGAGCGCTTCGCGCGCATCTTCCGCACCAGCCCGAGCCCCATGATCGCCCAGTCGGCGCGAACTGGCTCCATCCTCGACGTCAACCCGGCGTTTGAACGCAGCTACGGCTACACACGCGACCAGGTGCTCGGTCGCCAGGAAACCTTCCTCTGGGCCGACCCCGCGCAGCGCGAGACCTACCTGCAGCAACTGTATGAGCGACGGCACATGGACCAGTTCGCCTGCCAGGGCCGGCGTGCCGACGGACAAGCCTTCAAGGCCCTCATCTCCAGCGAGATGGGCACCGACCGCGAAGACAAACTCATCATCACCACCGTCACCGACGTGAGTGCGCAAGCCGAGGCCATGGAGCGCCTGCGCCGATCCGAGGAACGGTTTGCCAAGGCCTTCAACTTCAGCCCGCTGAACCTCACCATCAGCCGGCTGGCCGACGGCAGTTTTGTGGAGATCAACAAGGCGCAGGACCGCGTGCAGGGCATGCTTCCCGAGGAGTTGATGGGCAAGACCACGGTCGAGGTCGGCGCCTGGCTCACACCGGCCGACCGGGAACAGTTCGTGGCCCGGCTGCAGCGCGACGGCCACGTTGACAACTACGACACGCTCATGCGCCACAAGGACGGCAGCCTGGTGGACACACGCCTGTGGGCAGAGCTGATCGAGATCGACGGTGAAGCCTGCATCCTGTCCTGCACCGTGAACACCACCGCAGAGAAGCGGCGCGAGTCCCTGCTGCTCAATGTGGCCAAGGGCGTGGCGGCCGAAACCGGCGAGGCTTTTTTCACCGCGCTCACCCGCCACCTGTCCGAGGCCATCGAGTGCGACATGGTGGTGATCGGGGAGTGCACGGATCCGCAGGCGGTGCAGGTGTTGTCGATCTGGAAAGATGCCGAGCCTCTGCCCGCCTTCAGCTTCGACACGGTCAACACGCCGTGTGCCGAAACCCTGAAGCAGAAAGAAGCATTCGTTTTCGCGCAAGGTTTGCCGCAGGGCTTTCCGAACGCCCGGGGCATCAACCGCGAAGGCTTCCAGGCCTACCTCGGGCAGGCCCTGCGCGACGCCGACGGCACGCCCATCGGCATTCTGTTTGCCATGTGGCGCTCACCCTTGACGCTGCGCGAAGACCTCCAGGCCATGGTCTCCATCTTTGCCAGCCGGGCCAACGCCGAGCTGGTGCGCCTGAGGCGCGACCGCGAGATCCGGCGACTGACGGAAACCCTGGAGCAGCGTGTGCGCGAGCGCACCGCCGAACTGCAAAAGCTCAACGCGGAGCTCGACTCCTTCGCGTACACCGTGTCGCACGATCTGAAATCGCCCCTGCGCTCCATCGACGGCTTCACCCGCTTGATCGAGGAGCAACTGGGCGAACGCCTGAACGCCGACGAACGGGAGATGTTCGACCGGGTGCTGTCATCCACGGCCCGCATGGGCTCGCTGATTTCTGCACTGCTCACACTCGCCCGCGTGAACCAGGCACCGCTGGAGCGCCAGAGCGTGGACCTGAGCGCACTGGTGCGCACCATCCTCGCCGAACAACTGGTGGAACACCCGCAGCGCGATGTGCAGTGCCGAATCGCAGACGGCCTGACTGCGCAGTGCGACCCCCAGCTGGCACGCAGTGCGCTGGAAAATCTGCTGGGCAACGCCCTGAAGTACAGCCGCGACCAGACGCAGACGGTGATCGAGTTCGGGTGCTCCACCGCCGAGGCCAGTGGCTCACCCCGGTTCTATGTGCGCGACAACGGCGTGGGTTTCAACATGGCCTACGCCACCAAACTGTTCAAACCCTTTCAGCGCATGCACATGGCCAGCGAGTTCGAGGGCACCGGCATCGGCCTGGCCACCGTGCGCCGCATCATCGAGCGCCACGGCGGCGACATCTCGGCCATCAGCGCGCCCGGCGAAGGCGCCACCTTCAGCTTCTCGCTCGGCGACGCACCCACCGACTGAGCGTCAGTGAGCCAGGCTGCTCACCACGGTCACCAAGGCGATGCCCGCCAGCAACCAGGCCACCTGGGACACCGTGTCTCGAAACCCCAGCTTCTTCTGCAACTGCGGAATCAGGTCGGCCAGCGCCACATACACAAAGCTGCTGGACGCGGCCACCAGGAAAAAGGGCAGGTAGTCCTGCAGCCGGGTCACGAGGAAGTAGCCCACCACGCCGCCCAGGGCCGTGACCGTGCCGGCCAGCGAGACCTTGATCAGTGCGGCGCGCTGGGTGCCCGAGGTGTGGCGCAGCACGACCAGATCTCCGATGTGGTGCGGCACCTCGTGCGCGAGCACCGCCAGCGAGGTGATCACACCCAGCCGCATGTCGGCGAGAAACGCCGAGGCGATCAGGATGCCGTCACCGAACGCATGCACGCTGTCGCCGGCCAGCACGGCCCAACTGCCCGAGCGGGGCCCGTGGTCGTGGTGGGCGTGGCTGTGCCCGTGGTGGTGGGCGTGGCCCCCATCACCCGCTTCCTGCGCCGGCCCGTGGTTGTGCTCGTGCCCGTGGTGCCACAACTCGGCCTTGTCGAGCAAGAAGAAGAACACCAGCCCGCCCAGCAGCATGGCAAACAGCTCGTGCGCGCCGGCCTCGCTTTCGAAGGCTTCGGGCAGCAGGTGCATGAAGGCCGTGGCCATGAGCGCACCCGCAGCCATGCTGAGCATGTGCTGCGTGAAGCGCGCCAACATGGCAAAGGCCATCAGCGCGGCCAGCCAGACGCTGCCCACACCGGCCGCCACGGTTCCCACCAGGATCGCCAACAAGGTCATGTTGTTCTTTTCAGTTCATCCACAAAAAAGGCCGCTCTTCGGCGGCCCTGGCTTCCCCGCAGCGGTGTGGCTCAGGCCACGCCGTGCTGCTTGAACCACGCCAGCGCACGGTTCCAGCCGTCTTCAGCCGGCTCCTTGCGGAAGGTCGGTCGGTAATCGGCGTGGAAGGCGTGGGGTGCCTCGGGGTAGACCACAAAAGTCGATGCTTTGGCAGCGGGACTGCCCACCGCCAGAGCGGCTTTCATCTTATCAACCGTGTCAAGGGGGATGCCGGCGTCGGCTGCGCCATACAGACCCAGCACCGGGCCTTTGAGCTGCGCGGCCACGTCCACCGGGTGCTTGGGATTGAGCGGCGTGGCATCACCCACGAGACGTCCGTACCAGGCCACGCCGGCCTTCACCGCCGGGTTGTGGGCGGCGTACAGCCAGGTGTGGCGACCGCCCCAGCAGAAACCGGTGACACCCACCCTGGACGCGTCACCCCCGTTGGTCGCAGCCCACTTCACCGCCGCATCCAGATCGGCCATCACCTGCGCGTCGGGCACCTTGGACACCACCTCGGCGATCAGCTTGGCCACTTCGCCGTAACTCTGCGCGTCGCCCTGGCGCACGAACAGCTCGGGCGCAATGGCCATGTATCCCGCCCGCGCAAAGCGGCGCGCGGTGTCGGCGATGTACTCGTGCACACCAAAGACCTCGGACAACACCAGCACCACCGGCAAACCGGTCTTGCCCGCGGGTGCCGCGCGGAAAGCGGGCATCTTGTGGCCGTTGACGTCGATCATCACCTCGCCCACGGTGAGGCCGTCGGACGGGGTGCGGATGGCGGTCTGCGCCATCAGCGGTGCGGCTGCGGCCGCGTAGCCCACGCCCAAGGCCGCCTTGAGCGCGGTGCGGCGGGTGGCGCCGTGTTCGTTCGACTGGCCGGGCAGCAAGGCGCCGAGGTCCTGGGCGTGTTGGTCGTTGAGCAAGGTGTGTCTCCTGGTCTGGTTGTCGAGCTTTGAGTCTGCCACGGGCCCTAAACCTGCGTGGCAGCGTCAAACATGTCTTGCAGTTCATGCTCCCACGCCCCCTGCTGGTCGACCGCGGTGTGCACGAGCACGGTGCGCGTGGGCAGGTCGATCAGCACGCGCTGACCGTGGTGACCGTGCATGGCGGGCCGCGACCCGTCGGCACGCGCATGCCAGAACAGGGCCTTGTAGCCCATCGCCAGCCGAACCCGGCCATGGCGCACCGGGGCATCCCGCTCGCTCCACGACGTGCACTCGTTGATCCACGCCTCGCTGACGACAGCCCGGCCATCGGGGCCGCGCCCGCGTTGGGCCACCAGATGGCCCAGGCGCGCCCAGTCGCGCAGCCGGGCGGCGAACCCGATGCTGTTGAACTCGGCCCCGCGCGCATCGGTGAACCAGGTGGCCGACGACTCGGCGCCCAAGGGCTGCCACAACGCCTTCTCGGTGAAGGCCGACAGCGAGCCCCCGGTGACGCGGCGCATCACCATGCCCAGCGTCAACGGGCACAGCTCGTTGTAGTTGAAGCGCGTACCGGCGGGCTCGCTGCGCTGGTTCCATGCCCTCACGGTGCGCGCGATGTCCGGGTCCCGGCCCAGCAACGCACCGGGGTACAGAACGGCGTTGTCGCGCGCATGCACCACGTCGGCGCCGCTGCACATGTTGGCCAGGTGGCGCAGCGAGGTTTCGCCGTGCAGGGTACCGGCGAGTTCGGGCAGGTAGCGCGCGGCCGGGTCGTCCAGCGATGCAATGAGCCCCCGGTCCAGGCAGATGCCGAGCAACAACGAGGTGACACTCTTGGCCATGGACCAGCTCTGCAGGCGCATGGAAGGCTGGCGTGCAAACCGGTAGCGCTCGAACAGGATGTGGTTGTCGCGCGCGATCAGCAGGCCGGTGACAGGCCACTGGGCGAGATAGGCGTCGGGCGAGCTGTGCTGCAGTCCCGAGCGGTAGCGGAAGTCGCTCAACGGCGCGTCGTTCCAGGCAGCCACCCGGTTGCCGGCCTGGATCACATGGTGGCGGATCGAACGTTCATGACCCCCCGAGTAATTGCCCACGCGGAACTCGGGCAGTCGCTCGAAGCTGGAGCGGCTCTCGGGGTAACCGCGCAACGCGCCCCACCTGTCGTCGGTCTGTGCCGACACAGGCAGGCCCGCGACGGCCAGGCCGGCGCACAGGAACGCGCGGCGGGTCGGCATCATCTCAATGCGCCTGATCCCAGTTGGGTCCCACACCCACCTCCGCCAACAACGGCACCTTGAGCTCGGCCACGCCTGCCATCAAGCGCGGAATCTCCGCCTTGAGCCAGTCCACCTCGGCCTCGGGCACTTCAAACACCAGTTCGTCGTGCACCTGCATGATCATCTTGGTGGCGCGCTGCTGTTCGTCCAGCGCCTTCTGCACCGCCACCATGCTGAGCTTGATGAGGTCGGCCGCCGTGCCCTGCATGGGCGCGTTCACAGCCTGGCGCTCCAGCGCCGACAGCTTGGCACCTTTGGCGTTCTGGATGTCGGGCAGGACCAGGCGGCGTCCGAACACGGTTTCCACATGGCCAAGCTTCTTCGCCTGTTCGCGCGTGTCGTCCATGTACCGCTTCACGCCGGCGAAGCGTTCGAAGTAACGCGTGATGTAGTTCTTGGCCGCGGTGTTGTCGATGGCCAGGGCCTTGGCCAGGCCAAAGGCGCTCATGC
This sequence comes from Hydrogenophaga sp. RAC07, assembly GCF_001713375.1. NCBI lineage: Bacteria > Pseudomonadati > Pseudomonadota > Betaproteobacteria > Burkholderiales > Comamonadaceae > Hydrogenophaga > Hydrogenophaga sp. RAC07. The sequence continues at coordinate 944,243 of NZ_CP016449.1, read as the reverse complement.
CGTAGATCAGGCCGAAGTTGATCACCTTGGCGTAGCGGCGCTGTTCGCTGCTCACCTGCGAGGCCTCCAGGCCGAACACCTCGGCGGCGGTGGCACGGTGCACGTCGATGCCTTCGTGGAACGCGCGCAAGAGCGCTTCGTCACCGCTGATGTGGGCCATGATGCGCAGCTCGATCTGCGAGTAGTCGGCACTCGCAATCACATGGCCGGCCGGGGCCACGAAGGCCTCGCGCACGCGCCGACCCTCGGGCGTGCGGATGGGGATGTTCTGCAGGTTGGGGTCGTTGCTGGACAGGCGCCCGGTCACGGCCACGGCCTGCGCGTAGTGCGTGTGCACGCGCCCCGTGGCCGGGTGCGCGAGTTGAGCGAGCTTGTCGGTGTAAGTGCCCTTGAGTTTGGAGAGGCCCCGGTGTTCAAGAATTTTCGCGGGCAGCGGATAGTCTTCGGCGAGCTTTTCCAGCACCTCTTCGTCGGTGCTGCGCGCGCCGGTCGCGGTCTTCTTGATCACCGGCAGGCCGAGTTTGTCGAAGAAGATCTCGCCCAGCTGTTTGGGGCTGGCCAGGTTGAACGGCTGGCCAGCGATCTCGTAGGCCTCCTGTTCGAGCGCGTGGATGCGTGAACCCAGCTCGTGGCTCTGTCTGGCCAGCGTGGGTGCGTCGATCAGCACGCCGTTGCGCTCGATGCGGTAGAGCGCTTCGCTGCTGGCGATCTCGAGTTCGTAGATGAAGCGCAGCCCTTTTCCAGGTTGACTGTCGGCCTGCAGTTGCGGCCACAGCTTCTGGTGCACATCCAGCGTCTGGTCGCTGTCCTCGCACGAATACTCCGCCGCCTTGGCCACCTCGACCTGCGCGAACGGAATCTGGTGCGCGCCCTTGCCGCACAGGTCTTCGTAGTTGATGCCCTGGCGGCCCAGGTGGCGCAAGGCCAGGCTGGCCAGGCCGTGTGGCTTGTGCACTTCGAGCACGTAGCTCTGCAGCATGGTGTCGTGCACATACCCCCGAACCTCGATGCCATGGTTGGCAAACACATGGCGGTCGTACTTGACGTGTTGTCCGAGCTTGGCGTGTTTCGGGTTTTCCAGCCAGGGCTTGAGTCTGGCGAGCACCTCGTCGAACGGCAGTTGCTCGGGCGCGTCGGGCCCGCTGTGGCGCAGCGGAATGTAGGCCGCTTCACCCGGCGTCACGCTGAAGCTGATGCCCACGATCTCGGCACGCATCTCGTCGAGCGAGGTGGTTTCGGTGTCCAGTGCCACCAGGTCGGCAGCCTGCACGCGCTGCAACCAGTCGTCGAACATGGCCCAGGTGAGGATGGTGTCGTACTTCAGGTTGGTGGTGCGCTCCGCGCTGCCGCTCAGGTCGGGTTCGTCGAAGAGGCCCGGTGAGCCGCTCCCGGCCCTGCCCTTCGTTTGGGCCTTGGCCTGGTGCTCCTCGATCTGTTCCGGCGGCACATCGAGCTGCATCAAGGTCTTCACCAGCCCCTTGAACCCGTACTTTTCGCCGAACACCTTGAGTGCGTCGGAATCCTGCCCGCCGATCGTGATGGCCTCCAGCGAGGGCAGGCCTTCCATGTGTTCGCTCAAGTCGCAATCGGTCTTGATGGTGAGCAGCTCGCGGCCCTTGGGCAGCCACCCGAGCGCATTGCGCAGGTTCTCGCCCGCCACGCCCTTGATCTCGTCCGCGCGTGCCACCAGCGCCTCCAGCGAACCGTATTCCTGCAACCACTTCACAGCCGTCTTGGGGCCCACTTTGGGCACGCCCGGCACGTTGTCCACCTGGTCACCCACCAGGGTCTGGTAGTCCAGCATGAGGCTGGGTGGCACGCCGAACTCCGCCGTGACGCCGGCGATGTCGCGCCGCCGGTCGTTCATCGTGTCGATCACCGTGATGTGCTCGTTGACGAGCTGGCTCAGGTCCTTGTCGCCGCTGGAGATGATGCAGTCGACGCCTTGCTGCGCTGCCACGTGCGCCAGCGTGCCGATCACATCGTCGGCCTCCACACCGGGCACATCCAGCACCTTCCAGCCCAGCAACCTGACCACCTCGTGGATGGGACCGATCTGCGCACGCAGATCGTCGGGCATGGGTGAGCGGTTGGCCTTGTAGTCCGGGTACAGCGCATCGCGGAAGGTGGGCCCCTTGGCGTCGAACACGCACGCGGCGTAGTCGGCCCGCACGTCCTTGCGCAGCTTCTGCATCATGTTGATCATGATGCGGATGGCGCCCGTTTTGAGCACGGTGCCATCCGGGAGTGTGGTGCTCATGGCTTCGCCGCCGGCAAAGAACGCACGGTAGAGGTAACTGGAGCCGTCGACCAGCAAGAGGGTGGGGGTGGGGGATGAAGCGTCGGACATGCGCGCATTGTCGGGGAGATCGCGCCACATCCAGTGGCCCCCGGGCTGCGTACCCGGTGGAAGGGCGCATGGCCCCGTGCGCGCCCGATGGAGCCCTCCCTGCCTACAATGACGCATGAACGTCCACACCCCATGCCTGCTGTCCGCCCTCACCCTGGTGGCGGGCCTCACCTTGGCCCTGACCGCCCAGGGCCAGACGCCCCCGGTGGAGCAGCCGCCCCAGCCCGTGTCCCCGCGCGACCGCATCGAGCGCATCACCAACGAGGACGCCCTTACCCGCATCGACGAGGTGCGTGTGGGCGGCGAAACCAAAAGCATCGAGGTGCAACCCAAAAACGGTGCACCCCCCTACCAGATCAACCCCGACACGAACGGCCCCGCCAACAGCGAAGTGGGTGGCAAACGCACCGGCAACGCCGGGCGCAGCAGCTGGCGCATCCTGAACTTCTGACCGTTTGTTTCATGGCCGTTTACACCGAAGTCGCTTTCGCGCAAGCCGCTGCCCTGCTGCACACCCTGGACCTGGGCGACCTCACCGAACTGCGGGGCATTCAGGGCGGCATTGAAAACACCAACTACTTCGTGACCAGCGAACGCGATGGCGTGACGCTGGAGCATGTGCTCACCGTGTTCGAGCGGCTGGATTTCAAGCAGTTGCCGTTCTATCTGCACCTCATGAAGCATCTGGCGGACAAAGGCATCCCGGTGCCCGACCCGGCCGCCACCGCCAGCGGCGAGATCCTGCACACGCTGCACGGCAAACCCGCCGCCGTGGTGGACAAGCTGCGGGGGAAAAGTGAATTGAACCCCGGCGTGGCCCATTGCGAAGCGGTGGGCGCCATGCTCGCGCGCATGCACCTGGCCGGGCGCGATTTCCCCATGAGCCAGCCCAACCTGCGCGGCCTGCCCTGGTGGAACGAGACCGTGCCGGTGGTGCTGCCCTTTTTGAGCGCGCCGCAGGCCGACCTGATCCGCACCGAGCTGGCCTACCAGAACCACGTGGCAGCCAGCCCGGCATACGCCGCCCTGCCACGCGGCCCCATCCACGCCGACCTGTTCCGCGACAACGCGATGTTCGAAGACGGCGAACTCACCGGCTTCTTCGACTTTTACTTTGCCGGCTGCGACAGCTTTTTGTTCGACATCGCAGTCTGTCTCAACGACTGGTGCGTGCACCACTGTCAGGACGCCGCGGACGGCAGTCACGACGCTGAACGCGCGCGGGCGCTGCTGGCGGCCTACCAGACGGTTCGGCCGCTGAGCGCGGCAGAGCGCGGCCTGCTGCCGGCCATGCTGCGCGCCGGCGCCTTGCGCTTCTGGATTTCCCGCCTGTGGGACCTGCACCTGCCGCGCGAAGCCGCGCTGCTGCAAGCCCACGACCCGACCCACTTTGAACGCGTGCTGCGCGACCGCGCCAGCCACGCCTTCCCGGCCGCACTGCTCGACCTGCCCGCTCCGGCCGCCGCACCCCGACCCGTGACCGCATGAAACTCCACCTCGTCCCCGCCAGAGCCGGCCTGCAATGGGTCAAGCTGGGTGTGAAGACCTTCTTCCGCCAGCCCCTGGCCATGTCCGGCCTGTTCTTCATGTTCATGGCCACCGTCTCGGTGCTCTCGCTCATTCCGCTGTTGGGCACGCTCATTTCCCTGTTGCTGGTGCCGGTGGCCACGCTGGGCCTCATGGCCGCCACGCGCGAGGCCGTGCAGGGGCGTTTCCCGATGCCGTCCGCGCTGATATCGGGTCTGCGCGGCAAGCCCGTGCAAACCCGCAACATGCTGATCCTGGGCGCCATGTACGCGGCCAGCTTGTTGGTGGTGTTGGGTGTGGCCACACTGTTCGCCGGCGACGTGCCGCCGCCACTGGACCCCGCTGCGGGCGAGGTGTCGGCCGAGATGGTGCGCGCCTCGCTGGCCAACCAGGGCCTGCTGGCCGGCCTGGTGGTGTACCTGCCGGTGGTGATGGCCTTCTGGCACGCGCCCGCCCTGGTGCACTGGCACGGTGTGAGCCCGGGCAAGAGCTTGTTTTTCAGCTTCATGGCCTGCTGGGGCAACAAGGGCGCCATGCTGTTCTATGGCCTGGGCTGGGTCGGCGTGTTCATGCTGGTGGGCCTGTTCATGAGCCTGCTGGGTGCCCTGCTGGGCGGCGTGCAAGCGCTCAACATCGTTTTGTACCCGGCTGTCCTGTTCATGGCCTCCATGTTTCACACCTCGATATATTTCACATTTGTTGACAGTTTCGAGTTGGCAGAGCCAGCAACGTCCCCCAACCACGGAGAAGACGCATGACCCACCACATCCTTCAAGGCCGCAGCGAGAGTGAAGTGACCTGGTTCCAGCGCCGCGACACCTTGAAGGCCGCCGCCGCCTGGGTGGCCATGGGCGGCCTGCCCGCCGCCTTGGCGCAGCAGCGCAGCAACGTGGTGGAGCTGGTGGGTGATGTGCTGCTCAACGGCCGTCGCCTGGTGCCGCAGCAAACCATCCAGACCGGTGACGAGATCGCCACCGGCCCGGCATCCAGGCTCACCTTCGTGCTGGGCAACGCTGCCCTGCACGTGCGGCAGAACTCACGCCTCACCGTGGAACGCGGCATCACGCTGCACACCGTGAGCCTGCTGCGCCTGCTCACCGGAGCCGTGGGTAGCGCATTTGGCCGGGGCCCCAGCCGCACCATCATCACGCCCACGCTGACCGCCGGCATCCGCGGCACCGGCGTCTACACCGAGGTGTTTCCCGACCAGGGCAACCGCAGCTACTTCTGCAACTGCTACGGCACGGTGGACATGCAGGCCGGCGGCAACCGCGCAACGTCGGTATCCAGCTACCACCAGTCGTTCTGGGGCGAGGCTGAACCCAAGGCTGGGCGTTTCCTCACCCCGGCCCCGGCGCTGAACCACACCGACGAAGAAATCGAATTCCTCGCTGGCTTGGTCAACCAGCGCACCGCCTGGCAGATCGCCGGACGCACCGGTGTGAAAGATGGGCGTGGCTACATGGAGCAGCGCCCGCCCGAAGCGCACCCGGCCATGCCGCGCTGAAGCGCAACGATCAGACAAGCCGCCCCCGGCGTTCGAACGTCCAGAAAAAAAAAGGGCCTGACGGCCCTTTTTTGTTGCGTTCAATGCGCGTGCTCAGGTGCCGATCTGGCCACCGTTGTTCTTCGTGATCACCACCGTCGCCGAGCGTGGGCGCTGGCCTGCACCGTAGCCGACGATGCTGGGCCACTGGCTGCCGTATTTGCTGGGGTCCCCCAGATTGGCCGCGGACGTGCTCTCACCCGGATGCTGGATGTTGATGAACATCGTCTTGCCGTCGGGCGTTTCGCACAAGCCCGTGACTTCACACTGGGCCGGGCCGACGTAGAAGCGTTTGAGCGTGTTGGCGGTGGGCTTCGCACCCATGCGCGTGGTCACGGAAACGCCGCCGGCGTGGTTCAGGGTGAGCGGTCCACCGTCGCCCACCGTGCCCGGAATACTGGCCAGCAGCATGCAATTGGTGACATCGCGGTAAGCGCCATCGTCGGTCTGGATCCAGCACAGCCCGTTGCTGCGCGTGAAAGCGAGACCATCGGGGCTGGAGAAGTCCTGGTCGTCCGTCAAGCCGGAGAGGTTGATCAGGGCGGCGTCGGCGCCCGACTCGGCACCGAACAGGTACACATCCCAGTTGAAGCTCGTGCCTTCCGGGCTGGCGTCCTTGAAGCGGACGATGTGGCCGTTGACGTTGCCGCTTTGCTGGGACGTGCCATTGAAGGTGTCGGTGTAGCCGCGTGGGTTAGGGGCATCGACCAGGGTCTGGGTGCCCGTCGGGGCCACCCGGCGGCTGCTGTTGTTGGTCATCGTGATGTACAGCTCGCCCGTGGTCGGGTGCACATCCACCCACTCGGGTCGGTCCATCTTGGTGGCACCCACCGCGTCGGCCGCAATGCGGGTGTGGATGTACATCTCGGCGGGGTCGTTGAAGCCGAATGATGCGCCTGCGATAGCGGGGTTCGTGATGCTCAGCTCAAGCCACTCGCCGGTGCCGTTGTCGTTGAACCTGGCCACGTACAGCTTGCCGCTGTCCAGGTACTTGTCGCCCACACCCAGTCGATCCGCTGCGTTTGCATCGGAGGCCACCCAATTCTCAGTGGAGACAAACTTGTAGACGTATTCGTTCTGCGAGTCGCAGCCCATGTAGACGGCGAGCGGCTTGCCCACCACCGGCAAACCGAAGGCGGCGTTCTCGTGCGAGAAGCGGCCCAGACCGGTGCGCTTCTTGACCACGGAGTTGGCGTTGTACGGGTCGAGCTCGACCATGAAGCCCTGGCAAAACCACTCGTGGCGGTAGTCGTCACTGCCATCCAGGCTGGTACCCGTCTGGCTGGTGTCCCAGCGCTGGTACTTGTCGTCGGCGCCGGCGGTCTCCCATCCATAGCGGCTGGAGGCGTTGCTGGTGGTCACGCCGCGTCCGTAGCGGGAGAACGAAGCATTGACCTTGGCAGTGCGTTTGGTCTGATCACCAGCAGCCCGGAAGTAATAACCCGACCAGTTCTCTTCGGTGGTGAGCAGCGTGCCCCAAGGTGTTTTGCCGTTGCCGCAGTTGTTCATGGTGCCGCGCGTGCGGGTGCCGTCGGTGGAGTACTTCGTGACGAACAGCGCGTTGCCGCGTGCCGGACCCGACAACTCGATCGGCGTCATGCCGGTGACGCGACGGTTGAAGGCCGAATTCACCACCGGGCCGAAGACACCGGCGCCATCCTTGATGATCTCGGCCACCATCAGACCATGGCAGTCGACCTCGATGTCCACCTCACTGGCGGGCCGTGGATTGGGCGTCGGGCCGTTCGCATGCAGCATCAACGGCTGGATGTATTCGTGGTTCATGGCCAGCAGCGCGCGGCTGCTGCTGTTGTCGTCGCGCTGTCCGCTGGCCGACAGGCCGAAGTACTGCATGCCGTCGTGGTTGTCACCCACGCGCTGGTCGTAGTCTGTGTCGGTGCCGTCGTTCTTGCAGGCAGGGACACCGGTGAACAGAGGGTCGCCGCAAGCGAGGATCACGCGCGCGGTGTAGCCGGCCGGCACCGAGTTGGTGTCGGCCAGTGTCTTGGCCACCGCAGCAAAGCCCAGCAGGCTCTCTGGCGTGGCCGTCTGCGGGCCAGCCACAGGGGTGTCGTCGCCGCCACCGCAGGCGGTCAGGGCCAGGGGCGCAAACATCGCCGCCATGGCACCACCCAGGCCGCCACGCAGCACGCCGCGTCGGCTCATGCCTGCGCTCAGCACATCGGAGAAGTGGCGGTTGCTGGAGACGTTGTTTTCAAGGTCGTCGGGATCGGTGAACGGGGTCGTGGTGATGTCGTGGTTTTTCATGAACAGTTCTCCTGCGTTGTTGGACCTCGTCAGCATGCAAACAGCTCATGTCATGCCCATGACAACGAGGCCGGACGCACAGAGAAATGAACCGAGACGCGTCATCAAGCTTTCACAACAGCGGCGCCGATCGCTGTGCCATGGCCGGGCGCAGCACCGAGTCCACCGACGGTGAAGCCCCCGCAGCCTGCAGCATCAGGGCCTCCACCTGCAGGGCGATCTGCTGCCAGTCCAGATGCGCCACGCGCGCACGCGCTTGCTCGCGGGCCTGCGCCAACAGGGCAGGCGTTTGCGCCAGTGTCACCGCCACGCGCACGAACGCCGCGTCCTGCCCTTCGGACACCAGCCAGCCATTGGTGTGGCTGTGCACCCAGTCGCTGGCCGCCGCGGTGTCGAAGGCGAGCACAGGCAGGCCGCTGGCCAGTGCCTCGATGGTCACGTTGCCGAAGGTCTCGGTCAGGCTGGGAAACACGAACAGGTCGGCCGAGGCGTAGTAGCCCGCCAGCTCTTCGTGGCGGCGCATGCCGGCAAACACCGCTTGGGGGCAACGCTGCTGAAGGCTCTCGCGCAGCGGCCCGTCGCCCACAAACACCAGCTTCACGTCGGCGTGGTGGGCCTGCATGGCGGCGTGGGCCTGCAGCGCCACGTCCAGGTTTTTTTCGGCGGCGAGACGCCCCACCACCAGCATCACCAGCGCGTCGGGGCCTGCACCCCATTGGCGGCGCAGGGCTTCGCTGCGCCGCTGCGGGTTGAAGAGTTGCGTGTCCACACCGCGAGCCACCACCTGCACGTTCTCGAAGCCCATCTCCATGAGCTGTGCGCGCAGCGCGCGCGTGGGCACCATGGTGAGCTGCGTGAGGTTGTGGAAGCGGCGCAGGTACGACACCATGGGTTTGCGCAACCAGCCCACGCCATAGTGTTCGCAATAGGCGTGGAAGTTGGTGCGGAAGTCGGACGTCACCGGCAGCTTCAGGCGACGCGCAGCCTGCAGCGCCGACCAGCCCAGCGGGCCTTCGGTGGCGATGTGCACAAGGTCCGGGCGCTTCAGCGTCCAGGCGTTGATGAGTGCGCGTTTGGCGGGCAGGCCGAGCTTGAGTTCGGGGTAACGCGGGATGGGCATGCCGCGCATGAGCAGCTCCTCATACCCGCTGTGGCTCAGCGCCTGGTCCACCCGCGTCTGGCGTGGCCGGATCAGCTGCACCGGGTGGTTGCGCGCGCACAGGCCCTGCACCAGACGCGAGAGCGTGAGCGACACACCGTTGATCTCCGGCGGCCAGGTCTCTGTGACCACCGACAGGCGCAGGGAGGGCGTGCTGGCCGGGTATTCCTCGACCAGGATCTGTTCGGATGTCATGGCGTTCATGCACGCATGTTCCAGCCGCTGTGCAACAAACTGATGACAAGTTGAAGCTGTCACCGTGTTTTCACATGTCAGGGCAAGACTGCGCAGGTGTGTGACCTCCCCACACCCACCACCCTTGCATGGAGAAACCGTGAACGACTTTTTCAAGACACTGCAAACCCAACGCTGGGACGACCACCGCTACTACCACCACAGCCGCATCAACCAGACGCTGCACCTCATCAGCGCGATCAGCTTCGTGGTGGCCTATGCCCTGCTGTGGACCGACCCTGTGCTGTCCGCGCTGATCGCCTGGCTGGTGTCCATGACCAGCCGCCAGGCCGGCCACTTCTTCTTCGAGCCCAAGGGCTACGACCATGTGAACCAGGCCACGCACGAACACAAGGAAGAGATCAAGGTGGGCTACAACCTGCAACGCAAGGTGGTGCTGATGGCCTTGTGGGCCGGCACACCGATGCTGGTGGCGCTGGCACCGGGCGTGTTCGGCCTGTTCGAGCCGCACACCGATGGCGAGAGCTTCATCCGCCAGGTCGGCGCGTTGTGGCTGGCGCTGGGTGTGGGCGGTTTGTTGTTCCGCACCGTGCACCTGTTCTTCATTGCCGATGTGCAAACCGGCCTGGCGTGGATGACCAAGATCCTCACCGACCCGTTTCACGACATCAAGCTGTACCACAAGGCACCGCTGTACCTGATGCGCGGTCAGTTGATCGACCCGGGAATTGGTCACCGCAGTTGAGGCCGGACGCGGGGCGTTCAGCCCCGCACCGGGCTTCAGTTCTTTCCCTTGAACCGGCGCTCCAGCATCTCGCGAAACACGCTGCGACGAATCGACTTGTGCGTCTGTTCCCCCCGCCACCACCAACCCTGTGCATGCATCTGCTGCCCCGCGGCCACGAAGCCTTGCACCACGTCCTCGAACTCGGCGTCGCTGAAGTGCAGACCAAAGATGAAGCGCCCCGTGCCCACCCAGCTCAGCGCCAGCCCCTGCCAGCGCAGCAGGTACTGGAACATCCAGTGATAGCGACCCGGTTGGGTGTACGTCAGCGTCCAGATGCTTTGCATGTTGGCTGCGCGCACCGGCAGGCCGTGCTCCGCCATGGTGTCATTGAAGTGCTTCGCGCGGGCATCCCACTTCGCATCCTGGTCCTGGTACAAGGCCTGGATTTCCGGCGTGTCCAGCCGCTTCAAAAAGGCCGCCATGCCACCCATCACGTAAGGGTGGGCGTTGAACGTGCCGCGCGCAAAACACACGTCGGCCGGGCGCTCCTCTCGAAAGCGCTGCATCAGCTCGCGCCGCCCGCACACCACGCCCACCGGGTAGCCACCCGCCAGCGTCTTGCCGTAGGTGACCATGTCGGCCTGCACGCCGAAGTATTCCTGCGCGCCACCGGGCGCCAGGCGAAAACCCAGGAACACCTCGTCGAAGATCAGCACGATGCCGCGCTCGGTGCACACCTCGCGCAAGCGCTTCAGCCACGCGGTGTAGGCCGCACGGTCGTAGCCGGCGGTGCGGCTGCCGTCCACCAGGGTGGAGTCGCCCGGTGCGTTCTTGTTGGGGTGCAGCGCCTGCAGCGGATTGACCAGCACACAGGCCACGTCGCGCCGCGTGCGCAGCACCTGCAGGCTCCGCTCGCTCATGTCCTGCAGCGTGTAGGTTTCGCGCGGCGGCATCGGGTTGCCGGGGCCGGGCTGCACGTCTTCCCACCAGCCGTGGTACGCGCCGCAAAAGCGCACCAGGTGCTTGCGACCCGTGTGGTAACGCGCCAGGCGCACGGCCTGCATCACCGCTTCGGTGCCCGACATGTGGAACGACACCTGGTCGTGACCCGAGATGGCTTGCAGCCGCTGGACCACATCGGCCACGCAGGGGTGGTAGGCGCCCAGCACCGGGCCCAACGCCTGGCCGATCTGCGCGCCCTCGGCCATGCAGGCCTTGTAGAAGTCCACGCCGAACACATTCACACCGTACGAGCCGGTGAGGTCGATGAAGCGGTTGCCATCGAGGTCGGTGAGGTGCACACCCTCGGCCGACTGCATGAAGGCACCCACCTTCAGCCGCGCACGCACCAGCGGGCTGAACTGGAAAGGCACGCGGTAGGCACCGGTGAACTGCAGATCGGCCAGGCCCTCGCGCGCCTGCGCGGTGAGCGCCAGGGTCTTGGCGTAGCGCTCGGCGAAGCCGGCGCACAGCAGATCGAAGGCCGCACGGCGCTGCGCCACCACCTCGGCGGGCGCACCGTCGCAATGGAAGAACCGGGCCTCGTCATAGGCGTAGCCCGGCAGCCACTTCGCCAGCCGTTTGGCCATCTTGGAATGGCCGGCCAGCGAGCGGTGTTTGGCGCGCGAGAGTTCAAGCCGCTGCTTGATCAGCGGCAAGGCCAGGGCCAGCGAGCCCAGCGGAACGGCATAAGACAAGTAAGACATGCAGCGACAAGCTCCAGGGCGGTTGGTGTGTGTCTTTTGTAGGGCGTCCACATGACGAAGCCATGAAAAAACCATGAACCCCCCGATGAAAAGCCTCAACCTCCTGCAACGCCTCGCGCTCAACGAAGACCTCAACTTCCTGCTCACCAACCGCGTGCCGCGCGCGGCGCTCACACGCTTCATGGGCTGGTTCAGCCGCATCCGCCACCCTTGGGTGCGTGGTGCGTCGATGGCGGTCTGGCGCACCTTCACCGACATCGATCTCGGCGAAGCGAAGAAGACCTCGTTCCACAGCCTGCACGACTGTTTTGTGCGCGAACTCAAGCCCGGCGCGCGTCCGCTGGACGCACGCGAGCACGTGCTGGTGAGCCCCTGCGACGCCATCGTCGGCGCTTGCGGCCGCATTGGTGGGGACGCTGCCGCGCAGGTGTTCCAGGCCAAGGGCTTCCCCTACCCGCTCACCGACCTGCTGGGCACCGACACGCGCGGTCTGGCCGCCATCGACACGCTGCGCGGCGGCACCTATGTGACGCTGCGCCTGACCTCCAGCATGTACCACCGCTTCCACGCACCGGCCGCGCTCACGCTGGACCACGTGACCTACATCAGCGGCGACACCTGGAACGTGAACCCGATCGCGCTGAAGCGCATCGAACGGTTGTTCTGCAAGAACGAGCGCGCCGTGCTGCACTGCCACCTGGCCGATGGCACTCCGCTGCTGATCGTGCCGGTGGCCGCCATCCTGGTGGCCAGCATGCGGCTGCGCGCGGTGGACGTGGCGCTCAACATCCGCTACCGGGGACCGAACGAATTGCCATGCCACGCCACCTATGAGAAGGGCGAGGAGATGGGCTGGTTCGAACACGGCTCGACCATCCTGGTGTTTGCGCCGCCGGGCGTCACCTTGAATGAAAGCGTGATGACAGGACGACACATCCGCATGGGCGAGGCCTTGTTTGACAACCCCCGGGGGTTGTCACAGAACGGTCATTTCACTTGTACATCATCGGTTGCGTCAACCAACACGAGGACGAGCACATGACCACAAACACCCCACGCCAGAACGCCCACTTCAATGACGAAGACTCCAACACCAGCGCCAACCCCGCCTTCGACAGTGTGCTGAGCGCCCGCCTCAGCCGCCGCAGCCTGCTGGGCGGAGCAAGCGCCGCCGCACTGGGCGGTACGGCCTTGACCGGCTGCGCCACCAGCGGCCCGGTGGCGCCGGTGAGCGGCCTGGGGTTCAAGCCTGTGGCCAAGACCATGGCCGACCAGGTGACCGTGCCCGAGGGCTACACCGCACGCGTGATCTACGCCCTGGGCGACCCGCTGACCGGCAGCACCCCGGCCTTCAAGAACGACGGCACCGACGCCGACTTCGGCAACCGCGCCGGTGACTACCACGACGGTATCGAGTGGTTCGGCCTGGACGCATCGGGCAAACCATCGGACAGCTTCAACTCGCGTGGCCTGCTGGCCATGAACCACGAAGCCACCACCGACGAAAAGCTCAGCTCTTTCTTCATCCACGCCAACGGCGGCACCTCGGTGCTGCCCCGTCCTGCGGCCGAGATCGACAAGGAACTCATGATCCACGGCCTGTCGGTGGTTGAAGTGCAGACCGACGGCAAGGCCTGGGCCAACAAGCCGGCCTCGGCGTTCAACCGCCGCGTCACCACCATGACGCCGGTGACCGTGCACGGCCCGGCGCGCGGCAGCGAGCACCTGGTCACCAAGTACAGCCCCGACGGCACCCAGGCCCGCGGCACGCTCAACAACTGCGGCACCGGCCGCACGCCCTGGGGCACCTTCATCTCGGGCGAAGAAAACTGGTTCGGCTACTTCTTCCGCGACGCGAAAGACGACGACGCGCGCAAGAAGGACAAACAGGTCCAGGCCCTCAACCGCTACGGTCGCAAGGCCGGCGCCGCCAGCCGCCACGGCTGGGAAAGCGGCGGCGCGGCCGACACCTACGCTCGCTGGAACAACAGCGCCGTGGGCGCCAGCGCCAAGGACGACTTCCGCAACGAGATGAACACGTTCGGCTACATCGTCGAGCTCGACCCCTACGACAAGAACAGCACGCTGCGCAAGCGCACAGCCTTGGGCCGCATGGGCCACGAAAACGCCACCTTCGCTCGCGCCGTGGCCGGTCAGCCGGTGGTGGCCTACATGGGCGACGACGCGCGCGGCGAGTACATCTACAAGTTCGTCTCCAGCGCCAAGTGGGACCCGGCTGACGCCAACCCCGCCAACCGCCTGGCCGCTGGCGACAAGTACCTCGACAAGGGCACGCTGTTTGCCGCGCGCTTCAAGGGCGACGGCACCGGCGAATGGCTGGAGTTGTCGATGGACAACCCGGTGATCGCCAACAGCTCGTACTTCGAATTCAAGAGCGAAGCCGACGTGGCCGTGTTCACCCGCCTGGCCGCCGACGCGGTGGGCGCCACCAAGATGGACCGTCCCGAGTGGGGCGGCGTGAACCCGAAGAACGGCGAGGTCTACATCACGCTGACCAACAACAGCGCGCGCACCGTGGCCACGGTGGACAGCGCCAACCCGCGCGTCTATGCGGACATGAAGGCCGGCAAGGAACAGAAGGGCAACGTGCACGGCCACATCGTGCGCATGTCGCAGAAGAACCCGGCCGACGCATCGTTCCAGTGGGACATCTACCTCTTCGCTTCGGAAGCCGACGCCGACAAATCGAAGGTCAACCTCTCCAGCCTGACCGACGACAACGACCTGTCCTCACCCGACGGCCTGGTGTTCAGCAAGGCCACTGGCCTGTGCTGGATCCAGACCGACGACGGTGCCTACACCGACAAGACCAACTGCATGCTGCTGGCCGCCCTGCCCGGCCAGCGCGGCGACGGCGGCGCCAGGACGCTGATGCATGGCGACAAGCAGGTGACGACGCACGTGGGCAAAGCGCAGACGCCGGCCACGCTCAAGCGTTTTCTGGTCGGGCCCAAGGGCGCCGAGATCACCGGCATCACCGAAACGCCCGACGGCCGTGCAATCTTCGTGAACATCCAGCACGCGGGCGAGAACACGAAGATGTCGGACGTGAACGACCCGTCGAAGTACGAGAGCCGCTGGCCCGCGAACGCCGGTTACGGCGCCGGCCAGCGCCCCCGTTCCGCCACCATCGTCATCACGAAAAACGATGGCGGCGTGATCGGAACTTGAGCGATCAAACTATCGGAGTGAGCTTGGCCACGCTCAAGGCCAGCCACTTCGTGCCGTGGCGGCTGAAGTTCACCTGCGCGCGGGCGTCATCGCCCGCGCCTTCGATGGACAGCACCTTGCCCTCGCCGAACTTGTTGTGAAACACGGCCATGCCGGCCTTGATGTCGGTGCCACGGTCGGGCTCGGGCGCCTTCTGGCCCAGGCCCTTGGGGTCGCCCTTGTCGTTGAAGCCGGGTGACCATGAGGGTTGCAGCGCCGGCGGTGCGCCGAAGTTGCGCCGCCCGTTTTGCCACTGCCCGCCACCACCGCCCGCCCCACCCGGCGCACCCCAGGCCGGCTGCTGCGGCGTGAGCCACTTCAGGCAGGCCTCGGGCAGTTCGTCGAAAAAGCGGCTCTTCATGTTGTAACGCGTCTGTCCGTGCAGCATGCGGGTCTGCGAATGGCTCAGGTACAGGCGTTTGCGCGCGCGCGTGATCGCCACGTACATCAGGCGGCGCTCTTCTTCGAGGCCGTCGCGGTCGCTCATGGAGTTCTCGTGCGGGAACAGGCCCTCTTCCATGCCGGTGATGAACACCACATCGAATTCGAGCCCCTTGGCGGCGTGCACCGTCATGAGCTGCACCGCATCCTGCCCGGCCTGCGCCTGGTTGTCGCCCGATTCGAGCGCGGCGTGGGTGAGGAAGGCAGCCAGCGGGCTCATGGTTTCGCCGGTTTCCAGATCGGGTGCGGGGAGGCCCTCACCCCCGCCCTCTCCCAGAGGGAGAGGGAGAGGGAGCAAGCCGGGCCCCGCATCGCTCCCTCTCCCTCTGGGAGAGGGTGGGTGTGAGGGCTCCCCCGGCTCCAGCCCCTGGCTCGCCGGGCTCTGCGTCAACGCCGATCCGTCCGCCGTGCGCGCCACCGCATCCCGCCCAAAGCCTTCGATGCCCACGAAGCTCTTGGCCGCGCTCACCAGTTCTTCCAGGTTCTCCACCCGGTCCTGCCCTTCGCGCTCGGCGCGGTAGTGCTCCACCAGGCCGCTGTGGTCGAGCACCAGCTCGATGATCTCGGCCAGCGTCATGCCCTCGGAGCGTTCGCGCAGCACATCGAGCTTGGCCACGAACGCGCCGATGGCCACGCCCGCGCGGCCGGTCACCGCGCTCACCGCGTCGTGCAGCGAACAGCCCGAGACACGCGCCACGTCCTGCAGCTGCTCGATGCTGCGCGCGCCGATGCCGCGCGGCGGGAAGTTCACCACGCGCAAGAAGCTGGTGTCGTCGTTGGCGTTTTCCAGCAGGCGCAGATACGCCAGCGCGTGCTTGATCTCGGCGCGCTCGAAGAAGCGCAGACCGCCGTACACGCGGTAGGGCATGGCAGCGTTGAAGAGTGCGGTTTCCACCACGCGGCTTTGCGCGTTGCTGCGGTAGAGCACGGCCATCTCCACCTTGGGCACGTCTTCGCGCGCGAGCTGCTTCATCTCGTCGACCATCCACTGCGCCTCGGCAAAGTCGCTGGTGGCCTCGTGCACACGCACCGGCTCGCCCGCGCCGGCGTCGGTGCGCAGGTTCTTGCCCAGGCGGTTGGTGTTGTGGCTGATCAGCTCGTTGGCCGAGTCCAGGATGTTGCTGCAGCTGCGGTAGTTCTGCTCCAGCTTGATCTGGTGGCGCACGTTGAATTCACGCACGAAGTCGGCCATATTGCCCACGCGTGCACCTCGAAACGCGTAGATGCTCTGGTCGTCATCGCCCACCGCAAACACCGCGTTGCCCGCACCGGGCAAACCTTCCAGTGGCGGCGCGCTGAACATCTTGATCCAGGCGTACTGCAGGCGGTTGGTGTCCTGGAACTCGTCGATCAGGATGTGGCGAAAGCGGCGCTGGTAGTGCTCACGCACCGGGTCGTTGTCGCGCAGCACCTCGTACGACCGCAACATGAGTTCACCGAAGTCCACCACGCCCTCACGCTGGCACTGTTCTTCGTACAGCGCATAGAGCTCGACCTTCTTGAGCGTTTCCGGGTCGCGCGCGACCACATCACGCGGGCGCTGGCCATCTTCCTTGCAGCCGCTGATGAAGTACTGGATCTGCTTCGGGGGATAACGCTCGTCGTCCACGTTGAACTGCTTGCACAGGCGTTTGACGGCCGACAGCTGGTCCTGCGTGTCCAGGATCTGGAAAGTGGCGGGCAGGCCCGCGAGCTTGTGGTGTGCACGCAGGAAGCGGTTGCACAGGCCGTGGAAGGTGCCGATCCACATGCCGCGCACGTTCACCGGCAGCATGGCGGACAGGCGCGCCATCATTTCCTTGGCGGCCTTGTTGGTGAAGGTCACCGCCAGCACACCGCCGGGCGTCACCTGCCCGGTCTGCAGCAGCCACGCAATGCGCGTGGTGAGCACCCGGGTCTTGCCCGAGCCCGCCCCGGCCAGGATGAGCGCGTGCTCGGCCGGCAGCATGACGGCAGCGCCTTGTTCGGCATTGAGACCCGCAAGCAGCGGGGACGGGGCGACGGATTCTTCAAACAGCATGCTTCGATTGTAGGAAGCGCCCTGCACCGCGCGCCGTATACGGTCATGCGTATGGCGGCCATACGGTGTCGCCAGTGTGCAAAGCCGCCCCCCGGGTGCCGAAGGCGCCTAGAATCAGTCACCGGGCCCAAGATTCTTGCGCCCGGTTTTTTGTGCCCGACGCACAAAGCCGGCCAAGCCAAGCGCTCTCCCTGTTCAACAACAGTTTTCTGGAGCCTGGTTCTTATGGAGATATTCGACTACGACAACGTCCTGCTGCTGCCGCGCAAGTGCCGCGTGGAAAGCCGTTCGGAGTGCGACGCCGGTGTGGAGCTCGGCGGGCGCAAGTTTCGTCTGCCGGTGGTGCCGGCCAACATGAAGACGGTGGTGGACGAGTCCATCTGCGTCTGGCTGGCCAAACACGGTTACTTCTACGTGATGCACCGCTTCGACCTGGACAACCTGAAGTTCGTGCGCGACATGCGCGCGCACGATGTGTACGCCTCGATCTCGCTGGGCGTGAAAGCGCCCGACTACGCCACGGTGGACCAGCTGGTGGCCGAGGGCCTGGCGCCCGAATACATCACCATCGACATCGCGCACGGCCACGCCGACAGCGTGAAGAACATGATCGGCTACCTGAAGGAAAAACTGCCGTCGTCGTTCGTGATCGCGGGCAACGTGGCCACGCCCGAGGCGGTGATCGATCTGGAGACCTGGGGCGCGGACGCGACCAAGGTGGGCGTGGGCCCGGGCAAGGTGTGCATCACCAAGCTCAAGACAGGTTTTGGCACCGGTGGCTGGCAGCTCAGCGCGCTCAAGTGGTGTGCCCGCGTGGCGACCAAACCCATCATCGCCGACGGCGGCATCCGCAGCCACGGCGACATCGCCAAGAGCGTGCGGTTCGGGGCTTCGATGGTGATGATCGGTTCGCTCTTCGCGGGTCACGAGGAGTCACCGGGCCAGACGGTGGAGGTCGACGGTGTGCTCTACAAGGAGTACTACGGCTCGGCCAGCGACTTCAACAAAGGCGAGTACAAGCACGTGGAGGGCAAGCGCATTCTGGAGCCCATCAAGGGCAAGCTGGCCGACACGCTGGTGGAAATGGAGCAGGACGTGCAGAGCTCCATCAGCTACTCGGGTGGCACGAAGTTGATGGACGTGCGCAAGGTGAACTACGTGATCCTGGGCGGGGACAACGCAGGCGAACATCTGTTGATGTGACGCAGCACCCTGCCTCAACAGCAGGGCCGCCCGTCACACCACCACCGGCTCGGCCTCCAGCAAGATGCCGAAGCGCTCGTAGACGCTGGTCTGGATCGCCTTGGCCAGCGTCATCACCTCACCGCCGGTGGCGCCGCCCCGGTTCACCAGCACCAGCGCCTGACGCTCGTACACGCCTGCGCTGCCCACGCCCTTGCCCTTCCAGCCGCAGGCGTCGATGAGCCAGCCCGCGGCCAGCTTGATGCTGCCGTCGGCCATGGGGTAGTGCACCACCTTGGGCTCGCGCGCGATGATGTCGGCGCACTGCTCGCGGGACACCGTGGGGTTCTTGAAGAAACTGCCGGCGTTGCCGATCACCGCCGGGTCGGGCAGCTTGGCGCGGCGGATCGCGCAGACCCAGTCAAAGATCTGCTGCGCGCTCGGCGATGAAACGCCGCTCTCCGCCATCTTGCGGTCCAGGTCGGCATAACCCAGCACCGCCTTCCACGGCTTGGGCAGCCAGAAACGCACCTGGGTGATGAGCGCACGACCGGCCAGGCCCAGCCCTTTCTCGCCGGCTGGCGCGTGTTTGAACACCGAGTCCCGGTATCCAAAACCGCACTTGGCCGCGTCCAGCGTGAAGCTCTGACCGGTCTGCAGGTCGATGGCGTCCAGTGCGCTGAAACGGTCCTGCAGTTCCACGCCGTAGGCCCCGATGTTCTGCACCGGCGAAGCCCCCACCGTGCCCGGAATCAGCGCCAGGTTCTCCAGGCCGGGGAAGCCCTGTTCCAGCGTCCACCGCACGAAGTCGTGCCAGTCCTCGCCGGCTCCGGCCTCCACCAGCCACCCCTTGTCGGTTTCTTCCACCAGCCGCCGCCCGGTGATCTCGACCTTGATGACCAGCTGCTTGATGTCGCCGGTGATCACCAGGTTGCTGCCGCCCCCCAGCACAAAGGGTGGCGTGCCCGACGCCGTGCGCACGTCCGTGTCGGCCAGCAGCGCCAGCACGTCGTCTGTGGTGCGCACGCGCACCAGGCGCTGCGCCCTGGCCACAATGCCAAAAGTGTTGTATGGCTGGAGCGCCACGTTGTTCTCGACTAACATTCTTCGATTCTCTCATCCACCTTTTTGCAAGACCCCCAGCATGCCTTCTTTTGACACCGTTCTTGAAGCCGATTTCGTTGAAGTGAAAAATGCGGTCGATCAGGTCGCGCGCGAAATCGGGACCCGCTTTGATTTCAAGGGCACGAGCGCGGCGATCGAGCTCAAGGACAAGGAAATCATCCTGCACGGCGACGCCGACTTCCAGCTTCAGCAGATCGACGACGTGCTGCGCGGCAAACTCACCAAACGCGGTGTCGACGCGCGTTTCCTGGACGTGGGCAAGGTCGAAAAAGTCGGTGGTGACAAGGTCAAGCAGGTGGTGAAGGTGCGCAACGGCGTGAGCACCGAAGACGGCAAGAAGATCCAGCAGGCCATCAAGGCCAGCAAGCTCAAGGTGCAGGGCGCCATCCAGGGCGACGCGGTCCGGGTGACGGGGGCCAAGCGTGACGACCTCCAGGCGGCTATGGCGCTTATCAAGTCCGAGCTGAAAGACCTGCCACTTTCTTTCAACAACTTTCGCGATTGAGATGGTCCGCGCCTGCGCACTCGCAGTCGGCGTGCTGCTGGCTTTTCCAGCGGCAGCGCAGCAGGTGGCGCTTTCCGGCGTGGCCGGCGGCAAGGCGCTGGTCACCATCGACGCGGCCGCGCCGCGTTTCCTGAGACCCGGCCAGGCGCACCAGGGCGTGAAGCTGCTGAGCCTGCAGGGCGAGACGGCGGTGATCGAGGTCAACGGACAGCGCCAGACCCTGCGGGTGGGCGAAGCGCCGGTGAGCCTGGGGCGGGCCAAAGCCGATGCAGGCTCCCAGCGCATCGTGCTCACCGCCGACGCGCAGGGCCACTTCATGCCACCCGGTCAGATCAATGGCCGGCAGGTCCAGTTCATGGTGGACACGGGCGCCACGCAAGTGATCATGAGCGAATCGGATGCCAAGCGCATCAACCTCAAGTACGAGCAGGGTCAGAAGGTGCGCGTGGCCACCGCCAATGGTGATGTGGTCGGCCACCAGATCCGGCTGGACTCGGTGCGCATCGGTGAAGCGCAGGTGTACGACGTGTCGGCCATCGTGTTGCCCCAGTCGATGGCGTTCGTCTTGCTGGGCAACAGCTTTCTCACGCGCTTCCAGATGCAGCGCACCAACGATCAGCTCACGCTGGACAAGCGCTACTGATCACAGCGCTTTCTGTGCGGCGGTCACGACAATCTCGATCCGGTAGGCCGGGTTGGCCAGGGCCGCCTGCACCGTGGCCCGAGGCGGCGCGGTGCCCGCCACCACCCAGGCGTCCCACACCTCGTTCATCACGCCGATCTCGGCGATGTCGGTCAGGAAGATCTGCGCTCGCAGGATGCGCGACTTGTCGCTGCCGGCTTCCAGCAGACGCTGCTGCACCTGTTCCAGCACGTCTTCGGTCTGACCCCGGATGTCGGTGTCGCCGCGCTCGGGCACCATGCCGGCGAGGTAAACGACACCGTTGAACACAGCAGCTTCGCTGTAACGCGCGGCCACGCCGATGCGGGTGATGTGCTGACTCATGATTTTTTGGCGCCCAACTTGCTTTCCTTGCCGGCCATCAGCCGGTTGATGTTCTCCGCATGCCGGTAGACCAGCAGCATGCCCATGACCACCAGGCTCATCACCTGCACCCCGGGTGCATCCCAGGCCACACGATGCCCCAGCAGGAAAAACGCGGGGGCGAACACAGCCGTGACGATGGAGGCCAGCGACGAGTAGCGAAAGAACACCGCCATGATCACCCAGGTGGCCAGCGCAGCCAGCCCCAGCCAGGGCTGGAAGCCAAAGATCACGCCGGCTGCGGTGGCCACGCCCTTGCCGCCCTGGAAGCGGAAGAACACCGGATACAGGTGGCTGAGAAAGGCCGCGAGGCCGACCAGCGCCACGGTACCGTCGCCCAGGCCATGCGCTTCGCCCCACCACTTCACCGCCACCACCGGCAACCAGCCCTTGAGCGCATCGAGCAACAGGGTGATGACCGCAGCGGCCTTGTTGCCCGAGCGCAGCACATTGGTGGCGCCGGGGTTTTTGCTGCCGTAGGTGCGCGGGTCGTTCAGGCCCATGGAACGGCTCACGAGCACGGCAAACGAGAGCGAACCGATCAGGTAGGCGGCCAGGGTGGCCAGCAGGGGATAGAACAATGACAACGAAGTCTCCTCGGTGGTTCGGGCCGCTCTCTGCGGAGCGGCGCCGCGCTATTCTGCCAGCGCGCACGCCACCGGCCGGGCGCCCAGCGGGCCGCCGAGCACGGCCGGGTCGATGCCCACCAGATAGCCACGGCGCCCGCCATTGATCCAGATCCTGGGCAGGGTCAACACGGACGCTTCCACGTACACCGGCATGGCGCGTTTCAAGCCGAACGGTGAAGTGCCCCCAACGAAGTACCCGCTGTGCCGGTTCGCCACCTCGGGTTTGCAGGGTTCGACCGACTTGGCGCCAATCTGCCGCGCGAGGTTCTTGGTCGACACGGTGCGGTTGCCGTGCATCAACACCGCCAGCGGCTTGGCGGCCTCGTCCTGCATGACCAAGGTCTTGACCACGGCAAACGGGTCGAGCCCGAGCACCTGCGCGCTGTGCTGCGCACCACCGTGTTCAAGATATTCGTAGCTGTGTTCGGTGAACGCCACACCATGCGCCTTGAGCCAGGCGGTGGCGGGCGTTTCACTGACGTGCGGCTTTTTGGCCAAGCGTCAGCTCACTGCGCAGGATCTCGGGACTCCCACCGGATCTTGTCGATTTCAGCCAGCAGTTCGGGCGACAGCGTCGTGTCCCACGCGTCCAGGCATTCGTCCAGCTGGGTCAGCGAGGTCACGCCGATGATGGTGCTGGCCACACGCCAGTTGGTGTAGCAAAACGCCAGCGCCATCTGCGATGGCGTGAGGCCGTGGTCGCGTGCCAGCGCGTTGTAGCGGCGCGCGGTGTCCAGCGCCTCGGGCCGGCCCCAGCGCTGCTTGCGCATCGACTCGTACAAGGCCATGCGCCCGGCATCACCCACCAGGCCGGTCTCGTCGTACTTGCCGCTGAGCAAACCAAAGCCCAACGGCGAATACGCCAGCAGCGACACACCCAGGCGGTGGCAGGTCTCGTCCAGCCCGTTCTCGTAGCTGCGGTTGATCAGGCAGTAAGGGTTCTGCACCGTGGCCACGCGGGGCAGGCTGTGTTGCTCGGCCAGGCGCACGAACTCGTGCACGCCGTAGGGCGATTCGTTGGACAGGCCGATGGCCTTGACCTTGCCCACCTTCACCAACTCCGCCATGGCCTCCAGCTGCTCCATCACCGAGGCACACGGCTTGTCCTTGGTGGGGTCAAAACTCAGCAGGCCGAACGCCGGCACATTGCGCGCCGGCCAGTGGATCTGATAGAGGTCGATCACGTCGGTCTTGAGGCGGCGCAGGCTGTCGTCGCAGGCCTTGAGGATCTCGGCCTTGCTCACGCCGGAGTTCTCGCCGCGAATCCACGGCATGCCGCGCGACGGGCCCGCCACCTTGGTGGCCAGCACCACCTTGCTGCGCAAGCTCGCGTCCTTGGCGAACCAGTTGCCCAGAATCGTTTCGGTGGCGCCGCAGGTCTCGGCGCGCGCAGGCACCGAATACATCTCGGCCGCATCGAGGAAGTTGATGCCTCGCTCCATGGAGCGATCCAGGATGCTGTGAGCACTGGCCTCGTCGACTTGCTCACCGAAAGTCATGGTTCCCAGGCAAACCGGAGGAACTGTCAGTGCGCTGGCGCCCAATGGAACGTTTTTCATGCAATTTTTTGTAAAGTCAGAAGGGAAGTGATGCCAAAGCGATAGGTCAGGGTATAAGTTTAGAGCGCATCGGATCGCGCCGCAGTCACCATGAACACACCCTTGAGTGTGACGATGATGTCGCCGTGGATCCGGGGCCGACTTTTTTCCGTTCTTCAACAACGCCAGTGGAGCATTGCACATGAAACACCTCACCAACATCACCCGTGGCCTGACGGTCACCGCCCTCGCCGCCGCGCTCGCCCTGAGTGGCTGCGCCAACATGAGCGAAACCCAGACCGACTCCGCCAAGGGTGCCGGCATCGGTGCCCTCGCCGGCGTGCTGCTGGGTGCCGCCACCGGTGGATCCAAGGGTGCAGCCCAGGGCGCCGTGCTCGGCGCTGGCGCCGGCGCACTGGGTGGCTACATCTGGTCAACCAAGATGCAGGAGCAGAAGCGCGCGATGGAAGCCGCCACCGCCGGCACCGGCATCGGCGTGAGCCAGACCTCGGACAACCGCCTGAAGCTTGACGTGCCCGCCGACGCTGGTTTTGCCACCGGCAGCTCCACCGTGAGCCCCACGCTGCAGCGCGTGCTCGGCCAGTTCGCCAACACGCTCAACGCCAACCCGGTGACGGCCGTGGCGATCGTGGGCCACACCGACAGCACCGGCAGCGACGCGGTGAACAACCCATTGTCGTTTGACCGTGCCAACAGCACGCGCGACTACCTCGTGGCTCGCGGTGTCTCGGCACAGCGTTTCGCCACCGATGGCCGCGGTTCGCGCGAACCAATCGCCGACAACGGCACCGCTCAAGGTCGTGCGCAGAACCGCCGCGTTGAAATCTACGTGGCCGAGCCTGCACGTCAGTAAGCGGGTCCCCACGCTCCGCCTCCCGGGGCGGTGGCGTCCTCACGGACAAGAAGAAGCCTGGCACTGCCGGGCTTTTTCTCGTCCGCTCGGCGGGGTGAGCCTCACAGTTTGGCCATGATGTGGCGCGCCACGGTGTAGTCCCCCAGCGCATACATCGACATGTCCTTGCCGTAGCCGCTGGCTTTCATGCCGCCGTGCGGCATTTCATTGGCCAGCATGAAGTGGGTGTTGATCCAGGTGCAGCCGTACTGCAGCTTGCGCGCCACCAGCTGAAGCCGCGCACGGTGTTGCGCACCTCGTCGCTGGAGGCGGTGCGTTCGCTGGTGGGCGTTGGTGCGGGCCTCGCGGTGCTGCCCGATTTTCTCTACCGCCCCTGGACGCTGGACGCGGAGCACGTGGAGGTGCGGACCTTGCGCGATGCGGTGCCCACGGTGGATGTGGGGCTGGTGTGGCGGCGCGGGTCTCAACCGCGTGCGGAGGTGCTGGAGTTCATCGAGGTGGCGCGGGACCAGTCGCGGTCCCGGCGTCCTGTGGCCTGAGTTGTTTTTTCTCCGGCTGATCCGGTCATCGGCCCGTGAGGTTCAGGCGTTCAATGACCCCGCGCCCGTTCTTCTTCAAGCAAGCGCAGCACCCGCCTCTGCACCTTGCCCGTGGTGGTCATGGGCAGTGCGTCGATGAACTCGATCTCTTTCGGGTATTCGTAGGGCGCGAGCTTGCCCTTCACATGCGCCTGCAGCTGCTTCACCAGCGCTTCACCCGCCACATGCCCGGGCGCCAGAACCACATACGCCTTCACCACCGCACCACGCTCGGCATCGGGCTTGGGCACCACCGCCGCGTTGGCCACCGCCGGGTGCTTGACCAGGCAGTTCTCGATCTCGCTCGGCCCGATGCGGTAACCCGCGGCCTTGAACACATCGTCGGCACGGCCCTGGTACCAAAGGTAGCCGTCGGCATCGCGCGTGGCCAGGTCACCGGTGCGGCACCAGCTGTTGGCCATGTCGCCGGTGTACTTGGCGCGGGTCGATGCCTCGTTCTTCCAGTAGCCCAGAAAGAACACCGGATCCGGATCACCATGCACATCGAGGCGGTGCACCGCCACGTCGCCCGGCACACCCACCGGGCACTCGTTGCCCGCGTCGTCGATGACAGCGACGCGGTGGCCTGGGTAGCCCTTGCCCATGGAGCCGGGCCGCGCCGGGTAGAGCCGCGCGCAGTTGCCCACGATGTAGTTGATTTCGGTCTGACCGAACATCTCGTTGACTGTGACGCCGAGCTGATCACGACACCAGGCAAACACCGCATCACCCACCGCCTCGCCAGCGCTCATGAGGCCTTCCAGCTTGAACTTGTATTGCTGCTTCGGCGTGGGGATGGCCTTCATCATGGCCTTGAGCGCGGTGGGAAACAGGAAGCTGTGCGTCACGCCATGGCGCTCGATCAGCTCGAACGCGGTCTGCGGGCTGAAGCGGCCGTTGAAGGCCACGATGGGGCGGCCGAAATACAGCGTGGGCAACAGGGCGTCCATGAGGCCGCCGGTCCAGGCCCAGTCGGCCGGTGACCAGAACACCGCTTTCGACGGCTGCTTCGCATTGAACGGATCAAAACCAAACCAGTTCTGGCTGCACACAAACCCCGTGAGGTTGCCGATGAGGGCGCGGTGCGGGATCAGCGCGCCCTTGGGGTTGCCGGTGGTGCCACTGGTGTAGATCAGTACGGCGGCCTCTTCGGCCAGCGTATTCAACGGTGTGAAATCGGCTGGCTCCTGGGCGAGCAGCGCGGTCCAGTCAAGGTCGGCGCGCATGCCCTCGGGCGTGCCGTCGCCGTCCACGCCGATCACACAGCGCAGCAGCGGGCAGTCGTCCCGCACGCCGAGCAACGCCGGCAACGACGGTTGGTCGCAGATGGCCACCACCGCTTCGCTGTCCTGCATCCGGAACTCCAGTGCCTCGGGCCCGAAGAGTTGCGACAGCGGCATGCCCACAGCGCCCATCTGGAGCACCGCCATGTAGGCCACCGCGGTCTCGAAGCGTTGCGGCAGCACGATGGCCACACGGTCACCACGCTGCACGCCGAGTGCGGCCAGTGCGTTCGACAGGCGGTTCGCCTGGTCGAGCAGATCGGCGTAGCTGTGGGTCCGATCGCTCTGGCCCGGCGCGCAGGCCACAACGGCCACGTCGCCGGCGCGCGCCGGGTCTTCGGCCCAACGCCGCATGCACACCTGAGCCATGTTGAAGTGTTCGGGCACCTGCCAGCCAAAGCGGCTGTGCAGCGTGTCGTACAGGTCCAGGGGCCTGTCGGTCTTGTCTCTGGCTTGACTCGGGCGCATGGTTGTCTCGGTCTCGTTCTTTATGATCCGACGAATGTACCAAGCACAGAGAGCCTCACGCAGCGAATTCGTCCCGGTTCGCAACCTCAGCTACCACGTGCGCGTCTGGGGCGAGCGCAGCGACGGCGTGGCGCCACTGGTGCTGGTGCACGGATGGATGGATGTGGCCGCGTCGTGGCAATTCGTGGTGGACGCACTGCAGACGGAGCGCTGGATCATCGCGCCCGACTGGCGCGGCTTTGGCCACACGAGGCTCGAAGGCCCGGCGGTCGACAGCTACTGGTTCCCCGATTACATGGCCGACCTCGACGCCCTGCTCGACCACTACGCGGGCGAACACAAAGTCGATCTGGTGGGTCACAGCATGGGCGGCAACATCGCCATGATGTACGCGGGCGTTCGACCGCAACGCATTGAACACCTCGTCAACCTCGAAGGCTTCGGCATGCCCGAAACGCGGCCCGCGCAGGCGCCGGGCCGCTACGCGCAGTGGATGGACGAGATCAAGACCGTGCAGCGCGGTGGCAAGGCGCTCAAGAGCTACGCCGACGCCGACGGCGTGGCGCGCCGGCTCATGAAGACCAACCCGCGTCTCGCGCAAGAGAAGGCCGACTGGCTGGCCCGCCAATGGGCGGCGCCCAATGCGCAAGGCGAGTGGGACATTCTGGGCGACGCGGCTCACAAGGTGACCAGCGCGCACATCTACCGGCTTGACGAAGCGCTCGAAATTTACCGCCGCATCACAGCACCGGTGCTGTCGGTGACCGCCGGCGACGACAGCCTGGGCCAGTGGTGGAAAGGCAGCTACACCCTGGCGCAGTACATGGAGCGCATCCGCGCCGTGCCACGGCTGCAGAGTGCCGTGGTGCAGGAAGCGGGCCACATGGTGCACCACGACCAGCCGGCGGAGCTGGCCCGGTTGATCGAGGCGTTCCTGAACACCGCCCCTTGAACATCGGTGACGGAGTTGCGGGTTTCTGCCTCCTGTGGATCGCACGTTCAAAGCCGCCGGGCATACTCGCGCGTTATGAAATTGATCCCACGCGCATTCTTCAAGCCCGCCGCCGCGGTCGTTCTGGGTCTCGTCATGGGCGCCCAGGCCCACGCGGGCAACTGGGACCTGTGCCCGGGCTACGACCAGCCGGCCAGCGCCGAACCCGACGCGCCCCGCTACGAAGCCTTCTTCTCGCCCTACACCCACCACTGGACGCCGGACGACGAACACGAGCAGGTGTACGCGGTCAGCGTGAGCCGGCTGCTGCCCAACAACCGGTACTGCGGTTTCAGCCTGTTCAACAACTCGTTTGGCCAACCCTCGGCCTACGCCTTCGTCGGCAAAAGCTGGCCCGGGCTGTGGAAGACCTACCCCAAGGTCTATGCCTCGGTGAGCGCCGGCATCATCTACGGCTACGTGGGCCAGTACAAAAACAAGGTGCCGCTCAACGTGGGCGGGTTCTCGCCCGTGATCGTGCCGGCCATCGGCTACCGCCTGTCCCCCAAGGCCACGCTGGAGATGCAGTTGCTGGGCACGGCAGCGGTCATGTTCGGCACCACCTGGCGCTTTTGAGGCGCGCCGCCGCTGGCGGCCCCATGGCGTGAGAAAATCGCGGTTTTGACATTGACCGCAGGAACACCCCATGGAAGCCGAACGCAGCAACGCCATCCGATCGCAGCTCGAAGACCTGACCACACGCGTGGTCGAGCTCCGGAGGTATCTTTGACTACGATGCCAAAGCATCGAAGTTGAAGGAAGTCGAGTCGGCTCTGGAAGACCCCACGGTCTGGAACGATCCCAAACGCGCCCAGGAGCTGGGCCGCGAGAAAAAATCCCTCGAAGACGTGGTGCTGGTGCTCGACCGCCTCACCAGTGAGCTCACCGACAACACCGAGCTGTTCGAGATGTCGAGCGAAGACGGTGACGACGCCGGTCTGATCACCATCGAGGGCGAGGCCGCCAAGGTCGCGGCCGAGGTGGAGAAGCTCGAATTCCGCCGCATGTTCCGCAACCCGGCCGATCCGCTGAACTGTTTCCTGGACATCCAGGCCGGCGCCGGCGGCACCGAGGCTTGCGACTGGGCCAGCATGCTGCTGCGCCAGTACCTGCGCTACGCCGAGCGCAAGGGCTTCAAGACCGTGATTGAAGACGAGACCGAGGGCGACACCGCCGGCATCAAGAGCGCCACCATCAAGATCGAGGGCGACTACGCCTTTGGCCTGCTGCGCACCGAAACCGGTGTGCACCGCCTGGTGCGCAAGAGCCCGTTCGACTCCTCGGGCGGTCGCCACACCTCGTTCGCGTCGGTGTTCGTGTACCCCGAGATCGACGACTCGATCGAGATCAACATCAACCCGTCCGACGTGCGCACCGACACCTACCGCGCGTCCGGCGCCGGTGGTCAGCACATCAACAAGACCGACTCGGCCGTGCGCCTCACGCACATCCCCACCGGCATCGTGGTGCAGTGCCAGGACGGTCGCAGCCAGCACGGCAACCGCGACGTGGCGTGGAAGCGCCTGCGCTCCAAGCTCTACGACTTCGAGCTGCGCAAGCAGCAGGAAGAACAGCAGAAGCTGGAAGACACCAAAACCGACGTGGGCTGGGGTCACCAGATCCGTTCGTATGTGCTGGACAACAGCCGCATCAAGGACCTGCGCACCAACGTCGAGATTTCCGCCACGCAGAAAGTGCTGGACGGCGATCTGGATCCCTTCATCGAAGCATCACTGAAGCAAGGCGTCTGACCATGAGCTCACTGCGTGAAGGCCCCACCACCGTGGTTCACCGCGAAGACTACGCCGCCCCGGCCTACTGGATCGACACCGTCGACCTGTGCTTCGACCTGGACCCGGCGAAGACGCGCGTGCTCAACAAGATGCGCCTGCGCCGCAACCCCGACGTGCAGGCGCAGGCCTTGCGGCTCGATGGTGAAGACCTGAACCTCGCGCGTGTGCTGGTCAACGGCGCGGGTTGCTCGTTCAAGATGGACGGTCAACAACTGGTGCTGGAGAGCCTGCCCGAAGGCACCGAGCCCTTCGATCTGGAAATCTTCACCACCTGCACGCCCGAGAAGAACACACAGCTCATGGGCCTGTACGTGAGCCAGGGCACCTTCTTCACGCAGTGCGAGGCCGAGGGCTTTCGCCGCATCACGTATTTCCTGGACCGCCCCGACGTGATGGCCAGCTACACCGTGACGCTGCGTGCCGACAAGGCCAAGTACCCGGTGCTGCTGTCCAACGGCAACCTGGTGGAAGAAGGCAAGCTGCCCGATGGCCGCCACTTCGCCAAGTGGGTCGACCCCCACAAGAAGCCCTGCTACCTCTTCGCACTCGTCGCCGGCCAGCTGGTGGCGCGTGAACAGCGCATCACCTCGCGCAGCGGCGGCAACCACCTGCTGCAGGTGTATGTGCGCCCGGGCGACATGGACAAGACCGAACACGCCATGAACTCGCTGATCGCCAGCGTGGCCTGGGACGAAGCACGCTTCGGCCTGCCGCTCGATCTGGAGCGCTTCATGATCGTGGCCACCGCCGACTTCAACATGGGCGCGATGGAGAACAAGGGTCTCAACATCTTCAACACCAAGTACGTGCTGGCCAACAGCGCCACCGCGACCGACACCGACTTCTCGAACATCGAATCGGTCGTGGGCCACGAGTACTTCCACAACTGGACCGGCAACCGCGTCACCTGCCGCGACTGGTTCCAGCTGTCGTTGAAAGAAGGCCTCACCGTCTTCCGCGACCAGGAATTCAGCATGGACCTGTGCGCCGAACCCTCGGCGCGCGCGGTCAAGCGCATTGAAGACGTGCGCGTGCTGCGCACCGCACAGTTCCCCGAAGACGCCGGCCCCATGGCGCACCCGGTGCGGCCCGACAGCTACGCCGAGATCAACAACTTCTACACCGTCACCGTGTATGAAAAAGGCGCCGAGGTCGTGCGCATGATGCAGACCCTCGTGGGGCGCGAGGGCTTTGCGCGCGGCATGAAGCTCTACTTCGAGCGCCACGACGGACAGGCCGTGACCTGCGACGACTTCGCCCAGTCGCTGGCGGATGCCAACCCCGACACCGACCTGGCCCGTTTGCTGCCGCAGTTCAAGCGCTGGTACAGCCAGGCCGGCACGCCGCGCCTGCGCGCCGAGGGCGTGTATGACGCGACCAACCGCAGCTACACGCTCACGCTCACCCAGAGTTGCGCGCCCACGCCCGGCCAGAGCGCCAAGGAGCCGTTCGTGATCCCGGTGTCGCTCGGCCTGCTGAGCGCCGACGGTGCACAACTGCCGCTGCAACTGGCCCACTGGACGCAACCCGAAGCCGGCAGCCGCACCTTTGTGCTGACGCAAACCAGCGAGAGCTTCACCTTTGTGAACCTCGACAGCGAACCCGTGCCCTCGCTGCTGCGCGGTTTCTCGGCGCCCGTGGTGCTCGATTGCCACTACACCGACGCACAACTGCTCACCCTGCTGGCCTTCGACCCCGACCCGTTCAACCGCTGGGAAGCTGCGCAACGCCTGGCCCTGCGCCGTGCGCTCATGGCGATCTTGAGCGACGACCCGGTGCCCGCTGCCCCGCTGGACGACGCTTGCCTGGGCGCCATGCGTGACGTCTTGCGCCACCCCACGCTGGACGCTGCGTTCAAGGAACTCGTGCTCACGCTGCCCAGCGAAACCTACATCTCGGAGCAGCTGGGCGAGGTGGACCCGCAACGCGTGCACGCCGTGCGCGAAGCCATGCGCCTGCAGCTGGCGCAGGCCCTGCAAGCCGACTGGGCCTGGGCGTATGAAGCGCACAAGGACAACGGGGCCTACCGCCCCGACCCGGTGAGCACCGGCCGGCGTGCACTGGCCGGCATGGCGCTGACCATGTTGTGCCTGGACGCGCGCGCCAGCGGTGACGCCGTGTGGCCCGGCCGCGCCTACCAGCGCTTCAAGGACGCCGGCAACATGACCGACCGGTTCAACGCCTTGTCGGCCCTGGTGGTGAGCGACCACGCCCTGGCGCGCGACGCGCTGGTCCGCTTCCACAACATGTTCCAGAACGAAGACCTGGTGCTGGACAAGTGGTTTGCCCTGCAAGCCGGAGCTCCCGACCGCGGTGGCAACGTGTTGCCCGCCGTGCGCCAGCTCATGAAACACGCCGACTTCCACCTCAGGAACCCGAACCGCGCACGCAGCGTGATCTTCAGCTACTGCAGCGCCAACCCCGGCGCGTTCCACCGCACCGATGCGGCCGGCTATCTGTACTGGAGCGAACGCGTCGTTGAGCTCGACGCGTTCAACCCGCAAGTGGCTGCCCGCCTCGCCCGCGCCTTGGACCGCTGGAAAAAACTCGCCGAGCCCTACCGCAGCGCCGCCCGCGAAGCCATCGCCCGCGTGGCCGCCAAGACCGACCTGAGCAACGACGTGCGCGAAGTCGTCACTCGGGCTTTGGCAGACTGAAACAGACACTCAACATGACCAAACGCATCTCCCTCACCCGCTACCTCGTCGAACAACAACGCGTCGACGGTCACATCCCTTCTCAGCTGCGCCTGCTGCTCGAAGTGGTGGCCCGCGCCTGCAAGAGCATCAGCCAGGCCGTGAACAAAGGCGACCTGGGTGGCGTGCTCGGCGCCGCCACCACCGAAAACGTGCAGGGCGAGATGCAGAAGCAGCTCGACATCATTGCCAACGAGGTGCTGATCGAAGCCAACGAATGGGGCGGCCACCTCGCGGCCATGGCCAGCGAAGAAATGGACAGCATCTACGTGGTGCCCAACCGTTACCCGCAGGGCGAATACCTGCTGCTGTTCGACCCGCTCGACGGCTCCAGCAACATCGACGTCAACGTCAGCATCGGCACCATCTTCAGCGTGCTCAAGAAGCCCGAAGGCAGCGCCGGTGTGAGCGAGCAGGACTTCCTGCAACCCGGCGCCCAGCAAGTGGCCGCCGGCTACTGCGTGTACGGCCCGCAGACCACGCTGGTGCTCACCGTGGGTGACGGCGTGGCCATGTTCACGCTGGACCGTGAGCAAGGCTCGTTCGTGCTCACCAAAGAGAACGTGCAGATCCCGTCCGACACCAAGGAATTCGCCATCAACATGAGCAACATGCGCCACTGGGACGAACCGGTGAAGCGCTATGTGGACGAATGCCTGGCCGGCAAGGAAGGCCCGCGCGGCAAAGACTTCAACATGCGCTGGGTGGCCAGCATGGTGGCCGACGTGCACCGCATCCTCACGCGCGGTGGCATCTTCATGTACCCCTGGGACAAACGCGAGCCCGAGAAGCCCGGCAAACTGCGCCTGATGTACGAAGCCAACCCCATGGGCTGGCTGATCGAACAAGCCGGCGGCGCCGCCACCAACGGCAAAGAGCGCATCCTGGACATCCAGCCCGGCAAGCTCCACGAGCGGGTGAGCGTGATCCTGGGTTCGAAGAACGAAGTCGAGCGCGTGACCCGCTACCACACCGGGCTATAATCGCGGGCGTTGCCGGTGTAGCTCAGTCGGTAGAGCAGCTCATTCGTAATGAGAAGGTCGGGTGTTCGATTCATCTCTCCGGCACCACGTAGATACAAGAAAGCCCGCTATGAAGTTCATAGCGGGCTTTTTCGTTGCTGAGTCCTTACAGACTATTTACAGACTGCAGGACGGCGGTGCACACGTTAACTGCAAGAGTTGAGCACGCGGCTGCTTCACCCCTGTAGAAGTACTTCGGCTAAGTGCGGGGCCCCGGCATCATAAGAAACCACGTCTAGCCGGCACCTCTCCTACACCGCGTACGTTCACCTGAATATCAACATCAGTGGAGTTGGCTTCGCGCCTGAACTCGCTCTATGTACGCTGGGTGAAGCTCTCCATGCTCCTTAACCACGGCCTCGATGACTCGTAATTGCTGCTGAAACTCAGTCGATGGAACTTTAGTGTATGTCCAGCAAGAAAACTCCTGTTTCGGGCGAACTAACATTAGCTCTCGAGCATTCGACAAGTACTCAACAGACTCCGGCACCTGACCTAGAGCTCCATAGGCAACACCCAAACACATCGAGTAGTTTGGCGAGGTATTGCGGCGGCTTTGGGATTCATGAATTTGAACTACAGAACCAAAAAGATCTCTCGAAGGACTACCTTCGATTCCCCATGTAGCCATGGCCAAATTAAAATATGCTGTTATGTCAGGAGAGTCTGGATAAATGTACTTTCTCAGGATGTTTTTCGCCTCCTGGAACTTACCAAGACCGATCTTCGTAATCGCTAGTTGATTTTCGATTACTGCCTTTTCTTCATTTTCTCCGTCAAGATCACTTAGGATGCGCTCCTGTATGTTTAGTTTTTCTGTATTTTGATCGAGTCTTTGAGCTACCAGTAGACGTTCACTCGTATTCAGTGAATGGAATGCGGGAGACTCTGGTAGTGAATTCAACAGCGTCGAATCTAGAATGTCGATATAGCTCATTGCCTCTAACAGTGCTGGAAGCTCGGCACCTTCTGACGCCAGCAGGGAGTGCAAATTATCTATGGCACTGTCCTTATTGCCGAGCTTGTGATTCAACCGAGCCATTAAACTGAAAACCGCAGATTTATTCTCCCCATGGCTGTTAGTCAGAAGACTCAGCGCATCTGAATTTCGCCCGATCGCCTCAAAAATCAGCGCAACACGATATCCAACCTCATCGTCTTTAGAATGAATCTGAAGTATTTCTTCGGCAGTTGGGAGGGCTTCTGACAACGCCTCACCAGCGTTAGCGCCCCTTATCTTTCGTAGCGTCTTTTTCAGAAAGCCAATTGCAGCGGTGCGCTCTGCAATGTTCTCTTCAACAATCGTATCGGCAAGGCGCTTGTATTCTTTCGCCAATCGGCTCTTGGGCCTTGCGATTGAGAAGATCGTTTGATTAAGAAAAAGAAGACTACTGTAATGCTGCAACTTCGCAGCTAAAGACTTGTAATGAAGTTCACTCTGGAAACGCTGCAGCATGCTCCCTACGATCTCATCTTCGTCATCGAGGTCGGGTACATTCGATGCTACATAGTGAAGGGCAATCGGTTTTTTGATGTTTTTTCGTGCGCTATTCTGCGTTTCAATTGCACGTGAAACCTTTTTCATTCCTAGAAGATTCTGCTCATTCGGGAAGAACAACAAGCATACGGCTTCAGGCAGCTGGCGCGTGCAAATACCCTCCACATCGCTATGTCCAGTTCTTGAGTCGATTAGTACATAGTCGGGAGCAATAGTGTTTTGCCACTGCTGCTTGAGGTCCTCGAAGAACAAATAGCCATCCTCCACCTCATACAGCGAACGCCAGTCAATACTATTTAGCCTTGTCGAATACTCAGCGTCATGACGTCCCGCGGGCATTGTCCAAAGTTCACCGCCACCGTCCAACTTCTCAGTTAGGCAAATATAGTTGGAAACGTCAGGCGCTTGCTTCGTAGCACGGTAATCGGTCACATATTCAACGACTCCTTTGGAATCGCTACATGAACGTGTCCAGTTATAGGAAGTCAGCCCAGGAGCCTCAAGGTCGAAATCAACGATAAGAACTTTCTTGCCTTCGCCGATCAGTTGTGTCGCAACATTGACTAGTGCCATAGTCCGTCCGACACCACCTTTGAATGAGTAAAAGGTTACGGTGTACATACTAATGTGTTGCAAATAGAACAAAGGACTCCGCCTCTCGCGAGGCAGTCTGCTGTTTAAATGGTGTCAGTGCTCGAAATTTTGAGAATCTATCTTCGTTTTGTACGGCAGATTTTGGCATCCGTCGCTGCTGAAGCCTCGTTAGATTATCTGGAAAACACGTTAGAAAGAGCAAGGAATCATTAGCCGGATTTTGATAGAGCGCCCCCGTCTCCCATCGTGTTAACGATGCACGGCCTATTCTTGTGAGATCAGCAAACTGCTGCTGGGACATCCCATATCTCTCCCGATTCGCGACAATCTGCGCTGGACTCATAATTTGCAGATGAATGCATACCTGTTCATGCCGAATTCTTTCTGCCTCTTTATCAAGATATTCAAGACCGCACGTTGCGCAATTTCGCACCGGAATTCTGACAGTTAGCTCAACGGCCTCGGGACCGACTCCATACGTGAAATGATCATCTTCCCAGCGAGTCGCAACGTCAGAGCCGGCGCAGGCTGGGCATGTGTGGAGTGAAGTGGTTTGTAAAGTGGTGGGGTTCATACCGAGTCCTACTGGTAATGGCTGTAGTGGAAGCTTCGGCCAATGGCGCAGCTTCCATTGCCAACCTGTACTTTCATGTAGACAGGCGGCCTCTTTGGGTCAATCCCTACGCAAAGCACTATGGCCGTGCTCCCATATGGGGTGTCGAGGCTGATCTCTTGGTATTCAATACCCTCATCGAGCTTGTCAGCGATCAGGTCCCAAGCGCCAGCATCAGAAAAAAAGAAACCTGGCAGCCCAGGAATTTCAACGCGATGCGGGGTCCATTCATGCGGCCGGCCAATACTTCGACCAGATGACTTTCTGCAATTGGCAACTAGCTGCCGAAGTGTCTCGGGATTCATTTTTTAAACAGGCCAGTGGTCACATGCCTCATATGATGCCTAGATCGTTCGAAAAAGTCAAGCGTGCCTCATATGAGGCATATAGGCCCCTTCACTCGGCATGGACATAGGACCGTGCTCTAGTGGAGCGAGGCGCTCGCTGTAGCGGATGCTGAAGTACTGCGACCCCCTATCGGAGTGACCAACCAGGCTGCCATCGCGCTCGGGCTGCCAGGCATACAAAGCCTGCTCCAGCGCATCGAACACGAAGTCCATTCGAACTGCTCACGCGCAAACCCACGATGCGACGTGCGTACACGTCGATAACGAACGCCACGTACAGCCACCCCTGCCAGGTCGAGACTTAGGTGAAATCAGAGACCCAAAGCTGGTGGGGTCGATCGGCCTTGAAGATCCGGTTGACCCGGTAGCGGGCACAGCGCCTTACTATCACTGTTGGTGGTGTGCACCGCCTTGCCGCGGCGCACTGCCAACTAGCCAATGCGTCTCAGCAAGCGTTCGACCGTGCAGCAGGCAATGGAGATGTCCTCGCGGTTGATCTGCTTCCAGACCTTGTCGGCACCGTAGACCTGCATGTTGGCTCGCCACACGCGTTCGATGTGAGGAGCCAATGCACCGTCACGCTGTGCGCGCTGACATCGCAGGGCCGGGTTGCGTTGCTGGACGGCGTGGCGCCAGTAGCCAGACGGGGCGATCTGCAGCACCTTGCAGATCGACTCGACCCCGAAAGCCTGTCGATGCTGATCAACGAAGTTGTTCAGGTCTTCAGACGGCGGTCGAGTTCCGCCTGGGCGAAAAACGCGCTAGCCAGCTTCAGGATCTCGTTGGCCTTGCGCAGCTCATTGCTCTCGCGTTCGAACTCCTTCAGGCACTGCAGGTCGGTCGTCGTGACGCCAGCCCTGGCACCGGTATCGATCTCATCGCGCTTGAACCACTCATTGAGGGTCTGCGGCACGCAGACAATCTCGGGGGCGATGGATTCGATGGCGGCCCACAGCGAGGGTTACTTGCCTCGGTGCTCCTGCACCCTGCGAACGGCGAGTTCGCGAACCTCGGGAGAAAAGTGATTCGACTTCTTCATGGCTCAATCCTCTCAGAGAGTTGAGCCTCCTTAAAACCCGAGGCGGTTCATCCTGCTGCACCGCGTCCTCTTGTAGTATCGACCATAAAAAGGAGGCCAAAATGGCAACAACGATACAACAGTACGCTTTGGAACGGGGTATCAAGAACCTCTTGCACTTCACTCGCGAAAGCAACCTAAATTCGATCCTCCAAAGGGGTCTAGTAACACGCGACGTACTGGCAAAAGAGGGCTATTCGAGTTTCAATGACAACGTGCGGGCAGACTACACAAATGCGGTCTGCCTATCTATTGGATTCCCCAACTACAAAATGTGGCACGGAATCAAACAAGATAATGTGGGCGTGGATTGGGTAATTGTTGCGGTCTCACCATCTGCATTATGGACGCTCAACTGCGCGTATTGCACTGCCAACGCCGCGTTAAGTTCGGTGGCTTCAATTCCTCTTATGCAAAGGCAGAGTCTGAGCGCGTTCCAAGAAATGTATGCCGACATCCCAGGCAAAGAACGTGTAAAACTAGGCATCGCTGATAGCTTTCCAACAAATCCCCAAGCCGAAGTTTTGATGCTTCAAGGTGTTCCAAAAAACTATATTTTTGGTGTAATTGCCTCAACTGCGGCGCAAGAGGATCGACTTAGAGGTCAATACCCTAATCTTAAAATTTTTATGAAGCCTGGCTACTTTAGCTATAGAAGCGACTGGTCTTATTGGAAAAAGGGAGTGTAACGTGGCCACACGGCCCATTTTCTCTCCATCAATGAGCGGGAAACTGCTTGTCTGGACGCATCACGTCAATTTCGAATGGTTCCCCGGAATGGCCAAAGTCCAGGCCCAGCGATCTATTGCCTCTTTGCATGACCATGCAAAAAGTCAGATCGGCGTAGAGAAGGTCCTTGAAATTTCCAGCAAATCTCCAGATGCACTAGGGGTAGCACTTAGTGCATTTAATCTTATGATCCGAACGCCAAAAGGGCGCGAATACAGCCTTGAGTGCGCGTATCAGTCTGCCAAGGTATTTGAAGGTGGCGGGCCCTTTCTTGACCTACGCGAAATGCGTTCAATCGATGCGAAGCGTGATCCGCGGTTGCTCCAGCATGGACGGCTTACTAAATTCACGATCTATGGGTGCGATTGGGATCTTCAGCCACGCACTGCATTCTATGACTGGCTCTACATCAATGCACTTCATAGGCATCCGGCGTTGGCAGAGCAGGTGTTAGAGTACCGGGCTTTTTCAGACATTGCATTCAATCCCGAGCGGTCGATTAACTGTCAAGCCTACGCCGCAGCTCTCTACGTGGCACTACATGAGCGAAATTTGGTGACCCCAGATGTCTTGGGTAACAAAGAAGTATACCTGTCGGTAATTTCTACGGGTGCTGTAAGCAATGCGCACGAGAACAGCGAGCAACAGGTTCGCCTAGATGGGTTCAGTTGATCAATGCGATAACTCTCGTAAAGTAACCTGCCCCACACATGCCACAAGAATCTAAAGTGGAAGTCCAGGCCTGGCGCCCTGCTGCTCGAATCCGCTCAACTTGAACGTTTGACACGACAAACTTTATGCTCATCGAGCCTGACTGCAATACGATGGGGCCTGTATCACCAAAATTGCTGCAGCGAAAGATTCCATTGCAAATGCTATGACTGCCATCCAATACCTTGACCTGAAATCAAAGCTACCACCAACTCATCTAGAGGCACTACGGTGGTTCGAGGAGCATGCTGGACAAGATGTGCGTTGGCCTCAACCACTGAGTAGTGGCACTTACTTGGTCAATAAAGCAAAGGGAATCCACAAGCCTGCTGGATGGCAGCACGCTCTCAGCATTCGGCAGTCTCTTGGAGGACCTTACCCGGACAAAGATCCTGAAGTTCGGGGAGATGGCTCATGGGTCTACCACTATTTCCAGGAAGCCCCAGACGTCGCGAACCGCGACTTACATTTCACCAACAAAGCCCTGTTAGCCTGTATGAGGGACAGGGTTCCAGTTGGCGTGATGCGGCAGATTAAGGCTAAACCGGATTCCCTTTATCACGTTCTTGGCGTGGCCCTAATATCTGAGTGGAAGGACGGGTACTTTATCCTCGAAGGAGATGCAACGCAGGAGGATTTCGGAACTAGGCAAGCAGATGAATTACCTGAGCAGGTCGAGTTCATCCCAAGCAGCATAGAGGATGCACGACAGTGGATTACTAGATCAATCGTTCGGAGGCAAGGTCAAGGCGAATTTAGGGCAAAAGTTCTCTCGGCTTATGGGAACAAATGTGCAATTACTGGATTCAACGCGATGGAAGCTATCGAGGCTGCCCATATCTTCCCTTACATGGGTCAAAAGACAAATGCTGTGCCCAACGGACTTGCACTGCGAGGGGACATTCACACGTTATTTGATCTTGGAATGCTGGTGATTCATCCTGTCTCGCTACATGTAGAGCTTTCGCCCTCGCTCACAAACACTACATACGCCAAGTACCAGGGCATCCGAATTCACGTCCCAAACTCGCAGCGGGATAGACCCTCCCAGGCAGCACTTGAAGCGCACTATGCATGGGCTACTGCCGAGTGGTGACATTTTCACAATTTACCCCGTGTGCGAACTGCTATCGTTCGACCATGTCTTATACCCGAATCAGCAAGGCAGCTAAGGCGCTACTGCCCTATCAAAATAGAACACATTAATAAGACATTAGGCGACTCTTGCATCGGAATTGAACTCGAATGGAGCCTCTAGTTGCCCCAAACTCGGTAATGAAGCCTTAGGACTTGCAGCATCTAAATCACTTTCGCTAAACCCAAAGAACCAGTTCAAGGTGATATCACGTACGACTCCAACGTGGACAGCATTGCCAAAACACGTAAATGCTCTCTCCCTATTCGCAGGCAAAGTCCAGTTGGAAGGGAAGCCCTGAAGCTCAAGAGCTTCTGAAGCAACCAGGTGGCGTCCACGGGCTCCGCAGGAGGATCCCTGCATTGACTCCTCAATGTTCATTCGCGGAACAATAGGTATCTGAGTAGTGGTCATTGCTACAAGAGCGGGAACATGCGCAAGCCGTTTCACGCGTAAGCCAGAGGGACGGAACTGCAGTATGTGCGCCCAGATGTCTAGCTCCTCTCCTTTGCAGTTCCATTCCAGTTTTTGAAAAGAGGCGACGCCGATCTCATCATAGAGTTTGTCAAGCCACTCACGTAGCCACACCGGATCTAGATTGCTCCAAAGCCTAATCGCAAGATCTCGGTTTTGAACAATGAAGCGTTGCTTCCATCTTGGCCATTCCTCACGCTTACCAGCATATCCCGGCCATGTCTCAATCCAATCGTCTAATCTCGATCCCGTTAATTTCTTCGAGAGCCACCATCGCTCACCTTTGGGAGGATGACTGTTAAGGTCGACCTTCTTTCCGGAAAGGTTTAATACTTCAGCTCGGGCTCTCAGAAGCTCACTCTGTCGAAGTGTGGAAAGTGCACCCAGGTCAACTGTATGTAGGCTAGGATTTTTGTCTATTGGATACCAGTGCCAAGGATCGAGTTCATAGCCCCAAATTGGGAATGACGGCATCGAGTCCCTCCAGTAGGTAGACCTACTTTGCACGTCAAGATCATTCAGTTTGCAGAGAAGTGAGCCCCAATGGTCAATGCAACGTACGCGATCACTCGAAACTTGTGAGGCAATCACTGCAGCGGTTTCACCTGGCGTTTTTTTTCGAGAGATGATCTCAATGAGAGACCTCTTCGCTTTTTGATCGAGCAGCCTGCTTGCAGTGGAAGATAGCTTCCCATTGCTCCGTACCGACGGAAACACCCTTGAATGTTCCAACTTACGCTCGAGCAACTTCTTGACCAGTGCTGAGTCATTGGGCCTAGCGCTCTTTCGCTGCCCAACGATAAAAAATCGCTCTCGGTGATGTGGATACCCTAAATGATGCGGCGACAGGAGACCTCCAGCAGCACCCTGTGCAACGTGATTGGTAGAGATGAGCTGGTAGTCGAGTTCATCTTCTAGGATCTTCTTTACTCGCTCCCATGTATTTCCACCATCGTGTTTTGGGAAGTTCCCAACATTCTCGAGGAATATGAAAGCCGGGCGGTGCTCTCGGAGAATGGTCGCGATCACGTGAAAAACCGTGCCGCGTGTATCCTCGAATCCAAGTTGGGCGCCAGACTTAGAGAAAGGTTGGCAAGGAAAACCTGCGCAAAGTAGATCATGAGCTGGCAGAAGCGGTTTGCCACTTGAACGTATTCTTAAACCTGTCCCTGCATCATTCAGAAAGCATGTCATGTCTCCGTGTATTTGAAGCAAGGCGCCCGTTTTATCGAACTTCGGAAGCGCAGCGCGCAAGTCCTCCTGAACCAGCCCAGCTTCTGAGCCAACACTGTCTAAGTCACTGTATTGCTCACCGATCTCACGGAAATTGGACACATATGCATGTCGCAGATCACTTTCGAGTTCTGCAGCGGCTACGCACTTGAAACGCACTTCGCTTCCGAACCGCTTTGCTGCGGTCTGCGCCGCTGTACTCAGGCCCTGATGGAAGCCGCCCAGGCCAGCACACAGGTCCACAAATCGAATGTCGGCTTCGGCACCGCGCACCGCGTTCAAAGAAGCCTCCAACTTGTCCGACAACGCACGTTCATTCTTGCTTCCATTCAAAGATCGGGTCACTGATCCACTATTATCCCTGCGGACTGCGGCGCCGCCGTGGAAGGGAGAGCACAGATGAGCACCGCGGAAGAGTCTGAGGAGATCGAGTCAACGGGGGTAGCGCAGTACCTTGCAGAGTTGTCGCAAGACCGCCGCCTTCCGGAGGGCATCGAGCACCTGCAGTCCGTAGTGCCCTTTCAGCCCGATGAGGTCAAATTTGACAGCAATGACTGGCTAGTCAAGACCTTGTTAGTTCAGGCATGGCTTCGCCTAGATAGTCCCATTTCCGCGGATCTTTCCTCACTGGAAGCAGGCCATGCGCTGTTCACCGCAATCTCGCCAGATGCTCCAGAGGCCTGCCTTCGCTCCGACGGAGACTGCGTCCTGCTTACGCCGCTTGGGGCCCAACACTTGGATATTTGGCTCTCTCGAGCACTTGCCAACCGCGACGCGTTCTTGGAAGCCGTTGAAGAGGGCGTAGCTCTTTCGCTAGCGACCGAGGACTGGGACTTGTTGTGGGAGGAAGGGGGCGCCAACCGGGCCCGCCAGCCAGCGGCCATACAGGCCAGAGTTGATACAACAACGATCCGCTCGTTTGCTGACTACGCGGGAGACGGTGTTCTCGATCTCAACCCGTCGTATCAGCGCGATAGCGTATGGTCAACCAGCGATTCCCAACTCTTGATCGACTCGATCCTTCGCGGCATCCCTATTCCCTCCATCATCCTGACCGAGGTGGGCGAAGACAGCAAGCTGCAGATCGTGGACGGCAAGCAACGTTTAACTGCAATCCTGCGCTTCATAGGCAGGCATCCCGTGGCAAGGAAGTTTGCGAAGGAAAACGACGTCGAAGACCTGCTAGAGAAGGACCCCAGACGGCTAGTCCGGAAACTTCATTTGCGCGGCCGGGATATATCGGACAACTACCTACCCTTTCGTCTGTCGCTTTATCGCCAGGGGGACCCCTTATACAAGCTCTCTGGCAAATACTTAGCTGACATCAAAGACGAGGAGATAGAAGTAGGCCATGGGAAGGTAAAGGTCGGCGACATCTTTGGAAGGGCTAACTCTAAGTACAAGATCCCAACGATCATCTACGAAAAAACAAGGCTGCAAGACATTCATCATGTTTTTTCGATCTACAACAAACAAGGAAAGAAGCTAAACGCGGAGGAGCTTAGGAATGCCACCTACCACCACTTAGGCTTGACCAAATTGTTGCTGCTACTTAGCGGAGATCGCCTTGACGTAAACGAACTCGCACCTTATTTGCCCAGCGAGCTGCGGCAAGGCATCGAAGAAGTGGGTAAAAGTTTAGAGGCGTGCAACTTTGGAACCTTGAGGTTTAAGCGTACAAAGGTCTTGTCTTGGGTGAGCGCTATCTTCTTGCACGAGCCAAATATGTTGCGTGGCGCTTATGCGACGCCATCCACGGCAAGCCACATTGACGCACACCTGGAGGACATTACTAAACTCCAAGGCGCCCATCCCATGTACCAAAACGCCAATCTAGTATCCCTAGCCCGGGATATTCGTGCCGCGGTCGCGCTGCATGCCGAGTGCGTGGACGCATGGTCGCCGCGCTTTCGTAACAAGAAGGGACAAGCGTCTCGGTGGGAAGAGCTTCCGTTTGTGGCTAGTCTCCTTGCTGTGATGGTGTTGGTCGCAATTGGCAAGGAAGCGCTACTAGCTGAAGGCATCGCGGCAGTTCGCGATGTGACGGAAAAGAGTCCGGGTCCAACAAAGAGCCAGAACAAGACCCAATGGCAGTACGTTGCAAGAGTGTGCCTACGCATCCTGGACACACTTGGCGTCGATCAGTCCGCGGCAAGCACCGCACTCACAAAGCGATATGAGGTAAGTTGCTTGGAATACCTACGGCCGATCTCAGAAGCGGGAGGTTCAAGTGAATGACTGCTGATGCAGTTGGTCGAATTGAGACACTTCGCCCTGTCCCCGCGGAAAGCAATGCTAGCGAGGCGGATTCAGGCTCTGCCAACGACAACTCAAGCTGGTGGTCCCGCTACTCACATGCGGCGAGTCGTCTGCCTCCTGCAACTATGGAGATCCTTGAGACGGATGCAACCTACATTGCAGAACATGCAGTACCCCAAGTAGGAGACTTCCTAGACGAGGCTGCATTTGGCGCATCCCGTGTGCGCACGGGAATCGTCGTAGGCTCGGTACAGTCGGGAAAGACAGCCAGCATGCTTGCTGTGGCTGCACTTTTGCTCGACAAGGGCATCGACATCCTTGTCGTACTTGCTGGTACACGCGTCTCGCTTTGGCTACAGACGTATGAGCGGTTGCTCGATCAGCTTGATGGCTCCGACCTGTATTCGGCTTGGAAAAGGAGCGCGGATAGAGCATTGGTACCGCAGCCCGAGGACGTTTTGGCAAGTATCGACCGTGTCGACCCGTCTATGTACCTTCTAGGCGCAAGAAGCAAAGTTCGCATAGCGCTACGGGCAGGCAAACCAGTAATCTTTGTCGTGCCTAAGGAGGATGATCACCTTCTCGCTCTCGGGCGATTTCTCGAAGTGGAGCTACTCCAAACTTCTGGTGCAGATCGACCTAAACCCACCACGATGGTGGTGCTGGATGACGAGGCAGACGATGCAAGCGTCCTGGATTCAATCGACGGCAGGAAAATCACACCGAAATTTATTCAACGGCTCTGGTCAAGCGCCAAGAGCCTGCAGGCCACTCGGCATGAGCGGCTCTTTGCTACATACATTGCTTACACGGCCACTCCACAGGCCAACTACCTTCAAACTACTCACAATCCCCTCTCGCCACGTGACTTTCATGCCGCGCTGAGACTCCCTGGAGATCGAGGCCAAAAGTCTCCCAGAACGCTCACCTACACAGAGCCTGCAGGCCAAAAAGCGTATTACACCGGAGGAGAGTTCTACTATGAGCGTTTTATGGGCCTCGCGGCCGATCCATGTATCGCATATCCATTTCCCGAGCCGCTAGACCCTAG
Source organism: Hydrogenophaga sp. RAC07 (assembly GCF_001713375.1). Classification (NCBI taxonomy): domain Bacteria; kingdom Pseudomonadati; phylum Pseudomonadota; class Betaproteobacteria; order Burkholderiales; family Comamonadaceae; genus Hydrogenophaga; species Hydrogenophaga sp. RAC07. Next base: position 899,622 of record NZ_CP016449.1, on the reverse strand, counting down.
CGACATAGATGAAGAGCCATCTGCCGCAGCACTTGACACCGTTCGATGGCAGATGATTGGAGATGCGCTTCGCAGCTACCTCGTAGCAGGCGCAGCCCGTGTTCTATTGAGTGGCCGACGCCTGCCGAAGGGTGATGAACAGCCAATGCCAAGGGAGCAACTCGACGCATTGCTTCCCCCAACCCACAGCATGCTGTATCACCCCTCAGCACTCAAATATGATCAATTCTTAGGGGCCGCAGACATCGTGCGATGGTCGCAAGGCGCTACGCAAGTGTCGAACGATTTCATCAGCGATGAATCTGAATGGGATACTGGCCAGCAACTAGATGCCAGTGGCCTCACTAGGCGCCTTGCCGAGGAGGAGCCACTTTGGGAAAAATGGCTAGGCATCTTCAAGCGATCCGCCGCAGGGCTCAGCACCTTACCGGGCCAACCTCCAGGAGGTCTGCAGGCCGTGACTTGGGCAGAGGTCAAATACATCTTGAATTTAGAGATTTTCCCGAATGTTAAGGTGCGCGTTCTTAACAGCGACCCCCGCGCAGGCGATAGACCACAGTTCTCCCCTCAGCTCGAAGCGAACGGCTTGTTCCTGCCACCGCGGGACCTACTGACTATCTTCGTTGCCGGCAACGTGCTCTCGCGAGGCCTCACCATCGAGGGCCTGTGCACAAGCCTATTTGTTAGAAGCGCCAGGGAACCGGCAGCAGACACTCAGATGCAGATGCAGCGCTGGTTTGGCTACCGTGGGAGCTACTTCGCGTTCTGTAGAGTTTTTGCTTTCGCCGATCAACTAAAGCTTTTTCGGCAATACCACAGCAACGATCAGGCGATGAAGAGTGAGATCCTTGTGCAAATGGAGGACAAGAGTGCGCCCTCCGCACGCGGCGCATTGGTACTGCAAGGTATGGCATTCAAGGCGACCTCCAAAGTCGAGAGTAAGCGAGTCCCGCTTCATCCCGGTCCTTCGCCCTCGGTGCGCTTGCTTGAGCCCCACAACGGGGCGATGTATTCGGAGAACTTGCAACTACTTGATGAATTGCTTAAGCGAGAAGACTGGGACTACTTGGAGTATCCACAGGGGAACCAACGCGGCCTTATCGGGAGCAAGCCTATTGCAATGCTCGAGGTTGCATCCTTGCTTGAACGGTTGCGCTACTCGTCACATGACCCAGATCCGACACTTGAGCTTTCCAAGCGCTGGGGAAGCTTGCAGAGGCTGTTGAACTGGCCAGAGCCATTCTTCAGGCCCCCAGGCATTCGCCCAACGCCGATGGCCGTCGGTCCATCGGGATGCCCCTACTCAATTGCGGCTTATCTGCGTCTTTGGGCTGCAGCTCTCGAACAACCTAGTTCTCCAGGGCTGATGCCCACCGATGATCCGTCCACACCCTGGAACAGAATAAACGTCTCGGAATATCGCGCAACCGTACCCCGCTTCTACGTAGGTGTACGCTTCGGTGTCGAATCTAGCAGCAAGGTGCTCAAGTTCAGAGGCAGGTCTTTCCCAATGATGCGCAGGGGCCTTGTTGAGGGTCGAGATGATCTGCTTTCAACTCTTTGGGGATCTCGCAACCCATCTGAGAAATGGCTTGGCGACCAGCTGTTCGACTATCACCTTCACAACACCTCGGGCGCTCCAAAGCTGCTCGACGAAAGTTCTTGGCGTCCGCGTGGTCATCCTGGGCTTTTGCTCTTTCATGTGGTGGCCGACCCGGTCACTGGAAGTGAAACAGTCGCGTTAGGCCTTGCGATCCCGCACGGTGGACCAGATCACGTCGCAGCGTTGAGAGAGGAGCAAGATGGCTAGCACGCACACCGCCTATGAAAGATTACGCGAGCAACTCGAGCTATTGCCTCGCCCAGACCATCAAGAAGATAGACGCACGCTTTGGGTTGTTGATCGGCTTTTGGGTGTTGCCGTAACCGGGGCCGGTACTGTTGAAATTCTGCTTGTAGGGGATCGGCTGTACCCTGCTTCAGGAATCGTTCGTCGTCATCTCCAGCACGGTCGCTGGCGTATCGAAGAGACGAACAGCGAGGTAGAGGCAAACAGAGTTGCACTGCCTGCACAACCACATTTCCTCTCCCTTGCCGCACTGATATCGGTCGAACTTACTAGATTCGGCTTGTACAAGGCTGGTGCTCTTGTAGATGCTTTCAGGCAAGTAGAGCCGCTTATCGAACTTGCTCTTCGACGGACTGTTCTAGCTGAGGAGCACATCATTGGTCTGATAGGTGAGTTGCTGTGCCTTGAGGTCATGCTAGATGCGACTGGATCGCCTGAGCAGATGAGTTCGATCCTAGACATGTGGCGCGGCTTCACAGATGGGAGAGACTTTGTGGTGGGCGATATAGGTATCGAAGTCAAGACTACCCGCTCAATGTCGTCTACCCACAAATTTTCTGGCTTACACCAGGTAGAGCCGCCTGCAGGCGTCAACAATCAGCAAAAAGTGCTCCTATTAAGCGTTGGTCTCTCACCTAGCAGCGTTGAAGGCCAGAGCTTGTCAGAACTTGTAGATCGGATTGTGAAAAGGTTGGCAGGACAGCCCCAACCTGACCTATCTGGTTGGACTCCACTTCAACAAAGATTTCTCTTGGAAGTCGCTAGTTACGGGCAGGCAAATTCTTTGGGGTATGACCATCACTCGATGTCTAGTGAAATCGTCTATCGCGCTCTGTTCAGTTCAAATTACACGCCACGCCTTTATGACATGTCAGATCCAAACATCCGTATCCTCAAACGAGAGTACTTGGAATCGACTCATGTTAGTGCCGACGATCTTCAGTTTCGGCTCGATCTACCCGAACTAATCACCCAGTCCAATCCTGCAGCCAACTGGGCGCAGTCCATCACCCAGCTAGTTCAGTCAGCTTTGCGTCCCTAAATTCGTCTTTGGTTGCCGGCGACTTTCGGGACATCTGCTCAGTATCGAGTCGAAAACAGGCCCGAAACTATCAAAGGTATGAGTCGCAGCACACTTGACGCACGAACCACGATGCATGACCGACCGTTTATGAACAGTCCATGGCATCAGTCGATCCCCTCGGCGCGGCAGTATCGCTTTCCGATGGTCCGTCAGGTAAATCGTCACCGGGGTACACCGCAAATGTGATCAGCGGCCCAACGCGGCCACGGTCTGCCCGAACTTGCACAGCCAGGCGCGACAGGAAGTCGCTGGTGCTCTCGTCCGCATTCCTGTGCAGGTCCACGTTATCGACGGCGACGATGGTTTCCTGATCCCTGCCCGCGAGGTGGACGATGATCAACGCCGGGCTGGTGCAATCGGGCACTGCATGCTCAAGCTGGGTGATTCGTTTAGACAGCACGCTCATTTCAGGCTCTCCAGAGCGGCCACGCGGGCGGCCAGTTCGTCAATCTCCGACACACGGGCCAAAGTGCCGATAGCACCCAGCAGCGCTGCCCCAGCACCCGCTGCCAGTTCACCAGCAGCAACGGATGCGAGCACAGCGCGGCCCTGCTCTGTCAGCGTGCCACTGGGCAGGCTCAGGACCTGCGGCTGTTCTGCGGCCTTCAATGGGGCTACAGCACGCTCCAGCAGCAGGCGGGCGGCCCCCACATCGCCAGCCAATGCGCGGGCCATCAGCGCGGCCAGCAGTTCGGGCACGCGAGCAGAGATGGATGCGCGGATGCGGCCCACTTCACCGGTGCCGGGTTTCCGCCCCTTTGGGTTGCCGGACTCCCCGGGCTTCCATCGTCCAGGCTTCTTTGTCGTCACTGCAAATTCCTTGCTCAATCAGGTCAAACAGAGGCCCACAGCGCGCCTATGCGCGTGTAGCTGGCAGCAAGTGCGGACCAAGCGGATTCGCGTAGCGGCTTAATGCTGTGCTCCCGGCCCGTAGATGAAAGATGGCTATCGTTCATAAGGGCTGCGGTCTTGCTCGCAAGGTCGTTTACGACATCAAGTGCAATTTGGAACACAGCGAAGGGCACGGTGCCCTCGGCATGAGTGCGTGAGGGGTCTTCGATGCTGGACCGGTGTCCGGTGGATGCGATGGTGTGATTGATCATGGAAGGCTTCTTGGTGGTAAGGAAAGGAATGGGTGAATGTGTGGCACGCAGTGCTGGTGGTCCAGCACCCTGTCGATGACGGATATGGGTCACACTGCGAGCCGTTCCATCCCCAGCAGGCAAGTAAACAGCCCGGCGGAGCTATCTCTGATTCGCTTAGAAGTCCCACCGCCGTGGCAGGTCGTTCGGTTCCCATAGATGCCTGTTTCGCTGCTATGGATGGCAAGGTATAGAGGTGGTCTAGTAGGTGTCCTATGGGGCGCCTTTCCTGTCACCTTCAAAAAACCGGCCACAACCCGCACACTTGCTGGGTTTTTGATGGTTTCAACCATGGTCACTACGTGTCCCGATTGCTGATTCAAGATGTCACGCGGTGTCCTTATTTTTTGCTCCACCAGGACAGGGGGTGACACGGTAGCTGTCACTAGGTGTCCTGCGTTTTTCTTTTCTGCTGTGGCCTTCTTCACGCCGTCTTCGGCGGCTTGGATCAGTGCCCGGCCATGCTCTGCGCTGGTGACGCGCTTCCATTCGTTGGAAGCTTTCACAGCCTCAACGTTCTTGTTTGCATACTCGGAAGAGTCCCGATGCGTGAGCCGGTAGAGGGTAGGTTCGCGCTCGCCTCCTTTCTTGCAACCACCCTTGCGAGTGATTGCCGCGAGCCCCACCGCACACAAGGCGCGAAGCGAGCGTGCGAGGGTGACGTGATGGCTGATACCTCGCGACTTGGCGCGGGTCAGAGTCAAAGAGAGGTCTCCGTTGTTGGTTGCTCTCAGATCACGCAAAAGCGCCAGATAGGCCAGCACATCGTGAGGCGACAGTGAAGCCCAAGCTTTGCTGTCATAGATGAAGTCATACACCCGCGCACTGTGCCCCAAGGGGTCGCGTGCAGGCGGCACTTGCTTGTCACGCCCCACGGCTGTTCCCCCTGATCTTGTTCGCCAGCCAGCGATAGAGCACTCGGCGGTCATTGGCGGTCAAGCTATACAACCCTGCCTGGGCCTTACGCAAGTCACGGTCGGTGACACCGTCACCCGGTCTCATACGACTCCTAAGATTGTTTTCAGCTCTGCAACGGGCCACGCAAGGCGGCCGTTGATACGAATAGGGCGAATGGGACCAGAGCCATCCCGCATTGCCCAAGCTCTGAGCGTTTGGTTTGCACGCGAGAGATGAAACGCAGCCTCGGCGGTAGGCAGGGTGGTGCGAATTTCCTGCGCCAGTGGCATTGAGCGAAACAGTTTGGAAGCCATGCTTTGACCCTTAAAGTCGTGTTGAACATGGATAACGAGTTTGTCTTCACAGTTGAATTTTCCCGACTGTTACGGAACAGTTTTCAACATAAAACAGACCAGTTCAGACTGTTGCGTAAACAGTTCCGACTGTTGAGTGAAGAGTTCCGACTGTTCCCGCCTAGCGCAGCGGCAGTCGTCTGCGAGATTGACTAGCCCGCAACTGCTCGCAGCTTTCCGGGCTCTGCTTCGCGCTCAAACTTCACACCAGCGTGCTCCAGAATGTGTACTTCGATCAGTTCCAGATACGGACGAAGCGCGTCGGTGCTGCGCGGACGGTAGCCCTCTGCAGTCGCGCTAGGTTTGTGTCCCATAACTTGAGCGATGGCTCCAGCAGGCGCACCGGCAGACTCACCCAACAAAGAGAAGGACCGGCGAAGACCGTGGATGGTCAATACCTCTACTCCCGCACTCTTCAGCACCTTCTGATGGCTGCCACGAGCGTCCGCAATACGGCCAGCTTTGCTGCTTGAGCTAGCAAATACATGCTCATTGATCCGTGGCAGGCTCGCCAGCATCCAAGCCATGTATGGCGTCAGTGGAATGGTGCGAGTGGCGTCTACTTTGTCGGCAAGGGTCAACTTGCGCCACTGGAAGTCCACGTCCGTCCATTTCAGAGCGGCCAGTTCCTCGCGGCGGGCACCCGTCAGCAGTAGGGCGCGAAGATAGGCGCTCGCCGTCAAGTTTTGCAGCTCGACAACTCCCGCCCACCAGCCCGGCACCTGGGCTGCTTCTAGCGCATCCGTGCGGCGCGTATTCGTCGGCAAGCTTTCCACGATGGCGGCGGCTCGGCCTGCCTCCCGGTCAGTGAGTTTGCGGTACTCCGGGCGGCTACTGCACCACCGCAGGAAACCTCGAAACATCATCAAGGCTCGGGTTGCTTGGTGCTTGCCCTTCACAGCCTCAGAGTCGAACCAGCATTTCAGACTGTCTTCGTTCACACCGGCCAGAGGCAGCGCCAGCAGTGGAAACAAAGGTCCTGGTCGAGTTACGCCCTCCCCTCGTTTTTTTGGCACCCCACCGGGCGCAGCCATTGTTTCCAGGTCAGCACGATAGCGGGGCTTCCAAGCATCCCTTCGCTTGGGTTTGCCGTTCGCGAGGTACAGCGGCCAAACCTCGCCCACGGTCAGCGCCTGGGCGACAGCGGCGGCCTTGGTCGCGGCCTTGTGCTCAGCTTGTTCTCGCTCTTGAATACGAGGATCAGCACCAAGCTCTGTCTGGCCACGCAGTTGGTGCGCCGTACTCCGTGCATCTGCGATGGAAATGGTTGGCCACTCACCGAGCGCTCTGGTGAACAACTTGCCACTGCGAAGGCGAGTCTCAAACTGCCAGTGTTTACCTCCGGCCTTTGTGACCCGCAGCCGGAGCCCTTTCTTGTCCGCATCCTTCACCAGCACAAACGGACGCTCCGCCGGGCATGTGGCGCGTTCCAGCAGTCCATGTGTAAGTTGATGGACTTCGGCGAAGTCGATTGCTGCAAGCTTGCTTGGACGTGACACGGTGAGGCCCTTCGGACTTACAGACTTTTTACAGACTGAATCGCTCAATATTGATGCATTTCAATCAACAGTCTATACTGTCTTTTTGACCAGCATTATCGACATAAGCTGTTGATTTTCAATGATTATATCAGTGAAGATCAACAAGGGTGAATGATGCCGTTTGGTCATTCGTAATGAGAAGGTCGGGTGTTCGATTCATCTCTCCGGCACCAACATTCAAAAGCCCTGATTCGAAAGAATCGGGGCTTTTTTCATGGGTGGCCGGGAACAACCTCGGCGCTCACCGAAACCGCCCCGGCGAAAACGGCCGCACATCCACCCTCGGTGTTGCCCCGGTCATCATCGCCGCCAGCAACTCCCCCGTCACCGGCCCCAGCGTGAAGCCCTGGTGGCCATGTCCGAAGGCGCACCACATGCCCGGCACACCGGGCACGGCGCCGAAGACGGGCTTCATGTCGGGCATGCAGGGGCGGGTGCCCATCCAGGGTTCGGGGTCCACACGGTCGCCGAGTGGGAAACTTTGGCGTGCGATCTTTTCGGCCGCGTCGATCTGGATGGGCGTGCGCGGTGAATCGACGTTGGCGAGCTCGGCGCCGGTGGTGAGGCGCAGGCCGTCTTTCATGGGGGCGATCACGTAGCCGTTTTCGGCGTCGATGATGGTTCTGTGCAGCGGCCGCTGGGGCAGGCGTGCGTAGTGCATGTGGTAGCCGCGCTTGGGGATCACGGGCGCGGTGTAGCCGAAGCGCGCTGTGAGTTGTGTGGTCCAGGGGCCGAGGGCCACCACCACCTCGCTGGCTTCGAGCGTGGGCCCATCCGCCGTGTCCACCTGCCAGCCACCCGCGTGGGTTCTGCGCAGCGTGCCGGCGTCGCCCAGGTGCACCGCCCCGCCCCGCTGTTCAAAGAGGCGCGCGTAGGCCTGCACGAGGTCGCCGGGGCTGCTGATGGCCAGGGGGTCGGTCCAGCGCACGGCGCCTGCAAACGATCCCGCCAGCGACGGCTCTTCGCGGGCCACGTCGGCGCCGCTCATCTTGATGTGGTTCACACCGTCCAGCGCGCGCTCGTCGGCCACCTCAAAGAAGCTGTGCAGTTCGCGCTCGGTGCGGTAGAGCATGAGGTAGCCCTGCCCCGCCACGAGGTGGTTGGCGTCGGCGGCGTCCATCAGCTGGGCGTGCGTTTCGAGCGAAAGCGCAATGAGGGTTTCGTATTCCTGGGCGATCTGACGGTACGCGGCGGGCGCTGAGTTGCGGTGGTAGGCGCGCAGCGGGCCCAGCATGCGCGCGGCGTCGCGCGCGTGGTAACGCACGTCCACGCGCCGGTTGGCGGCGCCCGACAGCAGAAAGCGCAGGTCGCGCGGCAAGGCGTAGGGCGCAATCGCTTCGCGCTGGATGATGCCGGCGTTGCCGTAGGACGTTTCCAGCCCCGGCGCGCGCCGATCGACCATCGCCACGTTTTTTCCCAAGGCCTGCAGGTGCAACGCGCACCCCACGCCCACCATGCCCGCACCGAGAACGATGACCTCGTGTTTCATGCCGAATTGCCTTCCGGTTGCTATGCTTTCTGTTGCACGTTGATGACAGGCCCACGGGTCCGCAGGGTCTTCTGTTGTATCTCGTGGCAAACCCGCTTGTGACAGCCAAGTGTCACAGAGTTTTCTCGGCGCTTCGCTGAAATACACAGGACTTCCTGCATGGTGCAGGAGGCAAGGGGACCTCAGGTCCCATGCAACTCATCGGAGCAACCACATGAAAAAGAGCCTGATCGCTCTGGCCGTTCTGGCCACCACCGGCGCCGCCATGGCCCAGTCTTCCGTCACCCTGTATGGCCGCCTCGACGCTTCGGTCGGCAGCCTTGACACTGGCGCCTCCAGCGACACGCGCATGTTCTCCAGCAACCTCACCACCAGCCGCTGGGGTGTAATGGGCACCGAAGACCTGGGCGGTGGCCTCAAGGCCAACTTCCGTCTGGAGACCGCCATCGACGTGACCGACGGCACCAGCACCGGCTTTGGCCGCGCCAGCTGGGTGGGCCTGAGCGGTGGTTTTGGTGGTTTGACGCTGGGCAAGCGTGACAGCGCCTTCAAGGACGCTTTTGACCTGGGCAACACCTACAACGTGTTCGACTCCGAGTTCACCGCCGGCAAGGCATCGACCGAAGGCGCCGCTGCCGTCAACGTGGGCAACTTCACCAGCCGCCCGAACAACCAGATCCGCTACGACTCGCCGAAGTTCGGTGGCTTCTCAGGCTCGTATTCCTACGCCTTTGACCAGACCGCTGGCACCGAAAGCGACGTTCAGGCATTCCACCTGCGCTACGCAGGCGGCCCTCTGGACGTGGCCCTGGGCTTCCAGCAGCAGAACTCGGCCGCCGCGGCCAACGACCGCGACTACACCGTGCTGTCGGGTCTGTACAACTTCGGCGCTTTCCGCATCTCGGCCCAGTACCAGAACGCCAAGACCGCTTCCAACCTGAAGGACAACGACTTCGCCATCGGCGTGTCGGTGCCGTTCGGCGCGTTTGACCTGTCGGCCGGTCTCGCCACCAGCGAAACCAAGTCCAACGGCACCAAGGTTCGTGAAGGTTCGGGCTTCTCGCTGGGCGGCACCTATGCCCTGTCCAAGCGCACGCGCGTGTACGCCGCCTACCTCGATGGCGACACCGAGAACGCCGCCGGCACCACGGTCACCGAGCGCAAGCTGTATTCCGTGGGCGTGGCTCACACCTTCTGATTTCCAAGCCAACTCCTCTCCAAGGGTTGTTTACGCCCACCGCTCGCAAGGGCGGTGGGTTTTTTCATTAGCGCGATACGGCTCAGGCCACCAGACCCGGGTTGCCGTCCATGCCGATGATGCGGGGCGTGTTGATCTGCACGCCCTTGATGACTTTCTTCTCGCGCAGGTAGCCCGAGACCACGTCCCAGATCGGCTCACCTTGAGCGCCTTCTTGCACCGAGGCCCAGCCGGCCACCTTGTAGGTCTTGCCGGCCTCGATCGGTTTGCCCTTGAGCGTCATGTTGTTGATGCGCTGGCCCATGGGTGCATTGGGTGTCATGGAGTACTGCATGCCGCCCACGCGCACCATGTCGCCGCCCTGCTGGTAGTAGGGATCGGGGTTGAAGATGTTGTCGGCGACGTCTTCCAGGATGGTCTTGATCTGCTCGCCGGTGAAGGTGTTGAGCGTGGTGGCCGGGTAGGTCAGCGCCATCTGGTCCATCATGCGCTCAAAGGTGATGGTGTCGCCCGGCAGCAGCGAGGTGCCCCAGCGCACGCCGGGCGAAAACGCCATGTCGGCGCCCTTGTTCTGCATCAGCGCGTCGCAGATCACCTGGTCCCAGGAGCCGTTGAAGTTGCCGCGGCGGTACAGCAGGTCTTCGGTCACGGCCAGTTTTTCTTCGAGCTTGTCCTTATAGGGCGCACGCACCTTGTCGATGTGCGCCTGCATGGCGGCGTCGGCCGGCAGCAGGTTGGAGAAGATGGGCAGCAGCTTGTATTGAAAGCCTTGCACCCGGCCAGCCCGCACGTCGAAGTCGAGCACGCCGAGGAACTTGCTGTTGGAGCCGGCGTTGGTCACCAGCGTCTGGCCGCCGGCGTTTTTCACCACGAAGGGCGCGGGCATGCCGTCGTGCGTGTGGCCACCCAGAATCGCGTCGATGCCGCGCACGCGGCCCGCCATCTTGATGTCCACGTCCATGCCGTTGTGCGAGAGCACCACCACCACCTGCGCGCCCTTGCCGCGCGCTTCATCCACCATCTTCTGCATGTGCTCGTCCTGGATGCCGAAGGTCCAGTCGGGCACCATGTAACGCGGATTGGCGATGGGCGTGTATGGGAAAGCCTGGCCGATCACGGCGACCTGCACGCCGTTCATTTCGCGCATTGCATACGGCTTGAAGACCATGTCTTCGAAGTCGGTGGTCTTGATGTTCTGCGCGAGGAATTCCATGTTCCCCTTGAGGTCCTTTTCCACGATCTCCTGCACGCGTTTGGCGCCGAAGGTGTGCTCCCAGTGCGAGGTCATCATGTTCACGCCGAGCAGCTTGCAGGCGTCGACCATGTCCTGGCCGTTGGTCCACAGCGAGGTGGCCGAACCCTGCCAGGTGTCGCCACCGTCGAGCAGCAGCGCGTTGGGCCGGCTGGCCTTGAGCTGTTTGACCAGCGTGGACAGGTGCGCAAATCCGCCGACCTTGCCATAGGTCTTGGCGGCCTGGCTGAAGTCGAGGTAGGAGAAGGCGTGGGCCTGGGCGCTGCCGGGTTTGATGCCGAATTGTTTGAGCAGTTTTTCGCCCACGATGTGCGGCGGGCGCCCCACGGCTTCGGCCACGCCCAGGTTCACATTGGGTTCGCGAAAGTAAATCGGCGTGAGCTGCGCGTGGCAGTCGGTGAAGTGCAGAAAGCTCACATTGCCGAACTTGGGCACGTTGTACAGGCGCTCGCCGGCACCCGGCGCGGCAGCGAGCACGTCGCGGTGGTTGAGGGCCATGCCGGTGGCGCTGGCCACGGCCAGCACCTGCATGAATTCACGGCGGCTGAAACTCATTGCTGCACCTATAGATAATTGATCGCTGATATTTGCGCGAAATTTTTTAGCGAGAAACCCCGGCCGCCAGAGGCAGCCGGGTTGGGGTCGTCACTTGTTGACTGGCGAGGCCGGGTCAAGCAGCAGCGCCATCACGTCCTGGATCTGCTTCTGGTTCAGGATGCCCATGTGGCCCACACGCGGCATTTGTGAACACGCGTTGTAGGCGCGCGCGTTCCACAGCTTGCCCCAGGTGTATTCGACGATGGCCTTGCCACCGGCGCTGTTGGGGTCGGTCACGCCGCGCAGCTTGCCGTAGTTGTAGAGGCTGGGGCCCAACGTGCCGAAGGAAATTTCTTCCTTGCTGATCTGGTGGCAGTTGTAGCAATTGCCGCCGTTGGGCGCATCGGCCTTGTCGGTCCAGGTCAGGCCACGGCCGCTTTGCGCGATCTTCTCGCCCTCTTTCCAGTCACCGAGGAACTTGCCGTCGGCGGGCCACTTCACGGTCTTCATGCTGGCTGCTTCGATGGCCTTGCTCATCTTCTCGTCCAGCGGCTTGCCGGAGGCATCGGCCGCCGCGCACTCGGCGTTGGCCTGGTCCTGGTTGAGCCGGTCCAGCGTGGCGATGCCGCGCGCCTGGAACGAGTTCTTGAGCATGTCGGCCGTGGCCTTGTTCACGTCGGCCGGAGACGGTGCCGAGGAGCAGGCCGACAACACGATGGCGACCACGGGGAGCAACACGAGGGAATGGATTTTTTTCATGGTGTGTGTCTCCAGATCAGCGCTTGATGGCCGGCACGATGGACTCGGCGGACTTGGCGTTCACGCCCATGTAGACCGACAAGGCGATGGTGGCGTCGCTGCCGAACTTGGGCTCGGGCCAGCGCATCTGGCGGAAACAGTCGTTCAACCGCAGCTGCATGCCCCACATCTGCGCGTTGGACACGCGGTATGCCGGCCAGGCGGCAAAGCCGATGCCGTCGCCGGGGTTCTTGGTGAGGTTGGGCAGGTCTTGCAGGCGGATGCGTTTGTCGTCACTGCCATGGCAGGACGCGCACGAGAAGTCGTGGGTGCCGCCGCGCGTGAAGAACAGCTGCTTGCCGGCCTCGTACATCAGCTTTTCCTGCGCGTGCGACTGCGACAGGTTGAACCTCATGCCCTTGGATGCCGTGGCCACATAAGTGGTCAGCGCCGTCACATTGGCCATCTCGCCACGGCCAAACGGTGTCTTGGCGATGTCTTCGCCCTTGAAACCCTGCAGCGTTTCCATGCAGGTGATCAGCCGCGTCTCGAGGTCCTGCACCCGGCCGGTGTCGGCAAAGTACTTGGGCAGTTCAACGAACGCCCCCTTGATCACCCCGGGACCCTTGCCCAGATCGCACTGTTCCATCGATGCCATCTTGGGGCCGCGCTTCTGTTTCCAGAGTTCTTCGCCCTTCATCTCGAACAGCTCGGCGGGGTTGCCGTCCTGCAGCATCTCGCGGTACTTGGCAATGCCTTCGGCGGCCGTGCCTTGCGCGTGCGAAACGCCGACTGCGCCGCACAGCGCCGACAGCGCCAGCAGCGAAGTGGTCAGGGTCTTCTTCATGGGTGTCTCCTCTTGTTATCGATTCGGGGAAAAGCACGCCTCAGGTCAGGCGATGACGGCTTCGTCGGTGCGGGTGTCGCCTTTGTTGTCGACCCATTTCACGACGACCTTGTCGCCCTTGGCGCCGCCCTTGAACTTGAAGGACAGAAACGGGTTCTGTGCCACGGCACCGCTGAAGGCGGCTTCGAGCACGACCTTGCCGTTGTGGGTGGCTTCCACGTCGCGGATGAAGTGACCGGGGATGAGGGCGCCAGCAGCGTCGCGACGCGTGCCGGGTTCCATGATGTGGGACATGAGCACGCGGACGGTGGTTTCGTCACCAGCGACGGCGGCACGGATGCGCATCGGATCAGCCATGTTGGACTCCTGAATTTCTGTGAAGGGGGTTGTGCAAAAGGTCGTGGTCGATCAGCCGCCGCAACCGCCGAGCGTGACCTTGGTTTCCTTGGATGCCGAGAACAGCTTGCCGTCGGCCCTGACCACGGCGAACACGTTGGAGCTCTGCCCCATCTTCAGGCGGGTCTGCACGTCGGCTGCGGTGCCGGCGGGGATCTTGAAACCGGCGGCCATGGGCGTGGGGTTCTTCTCGACGATCAGGTAGATCTCGGTGGTGTTGGGGATCTTGCTGGTGGCGCCCACGGGCACCACGGCGCCGTTTTCGGCGATGTCGGGCGCGACCACGGTGACCTGGTCGCTGTTGGCGGCGGTGCCACCCAGCGCCTTGACGGCGTCGGCCATGGTCTTGATGTCAAAACCGGCGCGGTCCATGGCAGCGTGGGCCTGGCTTTGCGTGACGATGCCCAGCGACACCAGCGTGGCAAAGGCTCCGGTGGTCTTGAGGGCGACTCGGCGTGAGTTGTTCATGGGGGGCTCCTGTGAAATGAGGAAAGGGCGAGAGTGTACTGGCGGGGTCACTGATCGGGGGCGCCGGCCAGGATCCACCCTGCCAGCAACTTGAGTTCGTCGTCTTTGAGCTGGGCCTGCGGGGGCATGGGCACCGGGCCGTACAGACCGGACCCACCCGACTTGATGCGGGCAGACACTTTCTCAAGTGCGTCGGCCTGGCCTGCGTGCTTGGCCGCCACGTCCTTGAAAGCCGGGCCCACCAGCTTCTTGTCCACCGCGTGGCAGGCCAGGCAGGCGTTCTTGGAAGCCAGGGTCTTGGCCGCTGCGGCGCTCTGGGCCAGTGCTGTGCCACTGAACAAGGTGAGCAAAGCGGCGCTCAGCAACTGGGAGGAATTCATGGTCATAGGTTAGGCGCTCCTGGACAACGGTGAAATGGGGAATACGAGTACATGCAAATATTTAAGTAGGGACCCATTGGGTTCACTTGGCGCCCGCCGCGATCCACCGTGCGATGGCCGCGGCCTCGGTGCCGCTGAGCTGCGGCTGGGGCGGCATGGGCACGGTGCCGAACACCCCCACGCCGCCTTCGCGGATCTTCACCGCGAGGTAAGCCTCCAGGCGTTCCTGGCCTTTGTGTTTGGTCGCAATCTCCGAAAAGCCTGGGCCCACGATCTTCTGTTTCATGCCGTGACAGGCGGTGCAGCTGTTGGCCGCCAGCAGGGCCTTCACATCGGCCGCGCCGGGCTTGGCCACGGCCACCACCACCGGCGCAGCCTTGGGACCGCTGCCCAGCGGCGCGGTGGGCGCGGGCTTGGTGGTGTCGGCACCGCGCACCGGGCCCACCACGCGGTTCTGCTCCTGGATGTTGCCGTGCGCGTCGCGCGCAAAGTCCGGCAAGGAGGATCGGATGGTGCTCTCCACCGGGCAGTCCTTCATGCAGGCCACGTTCTTCACGTCGCCCTTGCCCTCGGCCTTCCACAGCGGTTCATGGAACACCATGCCGTTGCGGTTGGGCATGCGTTTTTGCACATCGGCGATGTTCTGGTCGCTCAGCGTGAAGTCTTCCGGCACCACATGGGCCAGGCTCAGGATGTAGGCCAGCACGCCGTACACCTCGTCGGGCTTGAGCGACTTGGGCGCGTTCCAGGGCATGGCGCGGTTGATGTAGTCCCACAGCGTTGAAACCGTGGCCACCTTCATCATCGTGGTCTTCTGCGGGAAGGTGCTGCCCGGCTCAAGGTTCTTCACCCGGCCGCGCTCGATGTCGGCCTGGGTGGTGCCCCCCACGATGGGCGTGAACACCTCGTTGCTTTCACCAAAGCTGCCGTGGCACGAGGCGCACTGGGCTTCCCACACACGCTCGCCCAGGGCCACGCTGCCCGCTCCCTTGGGCAAGCCCTTGAAGTCGGGGCGCACATCGATGTCCCAGGCCTGCA
This sequence comes from Hydrogenophaga sp. RAC07, assembly GCF_001713375.1. Classification (NCBI taxonomy): domain Bacteria; kingdom Pseudomonadati; phylum Pseudomonadota; class Betaproteobacteria; order Burkholderiales; family Comamonadaceae; genus Hydrogenophaga; species Hydrogenophaga sp. RAC07. Next base: position 884,413 of record NZ_CP016449.1, on the reverse strand, counting down.
CCTCGGCCTTGGTGGCGTCGCGGCCGAGGTCGTGCCAGGGTGGGGTTTGTGCAAACGCAGCGGTGCCGATGAGCGCGGCGGCGAAAAGAGTCAGGGTTCGCATGGCGGGCCTCATCAATAGACTTGCACGTTCGAGACTTCGCCGTTCTCGGCGACGCGCCACGACTGGATGGCGTTCTGGTGGTACACCGAGCGCGTGCCGCGCACCGCGCGCAGCTGGTTGATCTTGGGCTGCACATAGCCGGTGCTGTCGATCGCGCGGCTCTGCAACACAGCGGGCTTGCCGTCCCACACCCAGTCGATGTTGAAGCGCGTGAGCGCCTTGGGCAGCACCGGGCCTTCGATGCGCGCGGTGCGCCAGTTGCGCCCACCGTCCACGCTCACGTCCACCCGCTTGACCGTGCCGCGGCCCGACCAGGCCAGACCGGTCACGTTGTAGTAACCCTTGTCGAGCAGCGTCTGGCTGCCCGAGGGCGTGGTGATCACGCTCTTGCATTCCTGAATGCCGGTGTACTGGCGGTGCGTGCCGTCGGGCATGTGGTCGATGTAGTGGATCGCCTCGTCTTTCGCGGCCCACTTCTGGTCGCCCACTTCCAGACGGCGCAGGTACTTGACCCAGCTCACGCCCTGCACACCCGGCACCACCAGGCGCAACGGGTAGCCGTTTTCCGGGCGCAGCATCTCGCCATTCATGGCCCAGGCCACGATGCAATCGTCCATGGCGCGGTCGATGTCGATCGTGCGCGTCATCGAAGACCCGTCTGCGCCTTCGGCCAGCACGTACTTGCCGTTCTTCTTGTCGTAGCCGCACATCTCCAGCAGCGTGGAGAGCAGCACACCGGTGAATTCGCAGCAGCTCACCATGCCGTGCGTGTACTGCACCGCGGGCAAGGCCACGTTGCCCCACTCGGGCGCGGAGTTGGCGCCGCATTCGATGAAGTGGATGCGCGACACGCTGGGCAGGCGCATCAGGTCGTCCATGGTGAACACGCGTTCGCGCTTGACCAGACCGTTGACCATGAGTCGGTGTTTGGAGGGGTCGATGTCCCACCAGCCCTGGTGGTGGCGCTCGAAGTGCAAGCCACTGGGCGTGATGATGCCGAACAGGCCCTGCAGCGGCGTGAAGCTCACCGAGGCATGCGGCACGCGCGTGAGGCCCGGGCTCTGCCGGCGCTGCAGGTTGGCCTCCCACTGACTGGGTTTGCCATAGCCTTCGGTGGCCACGCCCTGCCCCAGACCGGTGGTGTGGGTGGGCAGTTTCAGAATGGCCTCGTCGCCCTCGGCCGCCACCGCGCGCGTGGCGGCGGTGGCACTGGCCGCCACGCCCGCACCCATGGCCAGCGCCTTGCCCATGAAGCTGCGGCGCGCCTTGCGGGCGAGCTCCAGCTTCTCGGCGCTCAGGTGGTTTTCGGGGGCAGGGAGCACACGTCCGATGACATCGTTCAGGTGGGGCGGCATGGCAATCTTCCTTCTTGAGCGGTCTCGCCGTCTGGGAATGCAACTATATGCGTGTTTGCTGATATTTGGATAGGTAAAAACCCCAGCAGGGTTTCCATGGCTTGGCGCTGCAAAACACAGGCCGTTACGATGCGCCACACCCACAAGCGATCACACCCCACACCTGTTGTGTTTCCTTGTGTTTCAAGTGGCTGCTACAGTTTTGGATGCAATCCTTCAACCACCCTTTGGGAGACGACGATGGGGAATTCGATGAAATGGCTGGCAGCCGCTGCGCTGTGCGCCTCCGCGATCGGGGCGCACGCCCAGGTCAACCAGACCCGCGTGTGGGCCGCGGCCTGCGCCAGCTGCCACGGCACCGACGGGCGCGCCCAGCCCGGCATGGCCGCCTTGGCCGGCCGCAACCAGGCCGAGCTGCAGAAGATCCTGCTCGAATACAAGGCCGGCACCCGCCCCGCCACACTGATGCACCAGATCTCCAAGGGTTACACCGACGAGCAGCTGGGCCAGATCGCTGGTTATTTCGCCGCACAGAAACCCTGAGGAGCCCGCCATGAAACGTCGTCAATTCGTACAAAGCATCGGCGCGGGTTCCGCACTGGCCGGCATCGGCATCATGAGCGGCTGCGCCACCACGGGCGCCAGCAGCGCCAAGGTGGTGGTGGTCGGGGGTGGCTTCGGTGGCGCCACCGCCGCCAAATACGTGCGCATGTTCTCCAACAACAGCATCGACGTGACCTTGGTCGAGCCCAACGCGGCTTTCGTCTCGTGCCCCATGTCCAACCTGGTGGTGGGTGGTCACGCCACCATCGCCGAGATCACCACGCCCTACAGCAACCTGAGCCAGCGCCACGGCGTGAAGGTGGTGCGCGACATGGTCGACAGCATCGACCCGGTGAAGCGCACGGTGAAGCTGGCCGGCGGCGGCGAACTGCCCTACGACCGCCTCATCCTCTCGCCCGGCATCGACTTCATGCCCACCCTGCCCGGCATGATCAAACCCGGCGCAGCCGAGAAGGTGCTGCACGCCTGGAAAGCCGGCCCGCAAACCACCGCCCTGCGCCAGCAGCTCCAGGCCCTGCCCGACGGCGGCACCTACGCCATCAGCATCCCGCTGGCGCCCTACCGCTGCCCGCCCGGCCCCTACGAGCGCGCCTGCATGGTGGCCAGCTACTTCAAGGTGGCCAAGCCGAAAAGCAAGGTCATCATCTTCGACGCCAACGACGACATCACCTCCAAGAAGGGCCTGTTCACCAAGGCGTGGAACGACCACTACGCCGGCATGATCGAGTACCGGCCCAAACACAAGCTGGTCGATGTGGACGCCGCCACCAACACCTTGAAGTTCGAGTTCAACGACGACTTCAAGGCCGGCGTGGCCAACGTGTTGCCCGACATGCGCGCCGGCAACATCGCGGTGAAGACCGGCTTGGCCACGGCCAACGCACGCTGGTGCGAGGTGGACTTTTTGACCTTCGAATCGAAGGCGCAGAAAAACATACACGTGCTCGGTGACTCCATCCAGATCGCACCGGCCATGCCCAAGTCGGGCCACATGGCCAACCAGCACGGCAAGACCTGTGCGGCCGCCGTGGTGTCGCTGCTGCAAGGCAAGGAGGCCCCGGCCAACCCGCTCTACGCCAACACCTGCTACAGCTTCGTGACCGCGAAGGACGTGGTGCACGTGGCCAGCGTGCACAAGTACGACACCGAGAAGAAAACCATGGTTGCGGTGCCGGGTGCGGGTGGTTTGTCGAGCGCGGCGAGTGAAATCGAGGGCGCTTACGCCAAGGCCTGGGCGCGCAACATCTGGGCCGATTCGCTGGCTTGATGTTTTGAGTTCGCCATAAAAAACGCCCCGGACAGCCGGGGCGTTTTTTTTGCTCATCGAGCGTCTCATGTGGGCCCGTTGCAGTCTTTTGGCTCCATCCGTAAAGCGGCCCTGAAAAGGAGCAAGGGTAGTAGCAAGCATCTCGGACTCCTTTCGTTTGTTGAAGACCTGATCCCCACGCCAATGAAGACCAGAGCGCGAACTTCGCGCAGACAAACGGGGGAGTCCATCCCATCATTCAAGCGGGACGCGCTAAAGCGCGCCCCTTAATTCAAACGTTAGGCAGCCGACCGCAGCACAGTACCAACGAAGGGGTGAGGCGAAAATGTCACCAGAAAATCAGCCCATCGACACGACGACTGCAGAGGCATATGAGAGGCACATGGTTCCGGGCATGTTTGCTCACTGGACGGAGCTTGTGATTGGCGTTGTGGCGCCGCAACCGGGAGATCAAGTGCTGGACATGGCCTGTGGCACCGGTATCGGGGCGAGGATGGCCGCACGCTTCGCTGGCCCGACCGGAAACGTTATTGGCGTCGATATCGATCCAAGCGTCATCGAGGTTGCCCGGAGGTTGACGCAGGGCACAAGAACTCCAATGGAGTGGCACTGCGCAGACGCGCTCCAGGTGCCATTTAAAGACGCTACGTTTGATCTCTGCCTTTGCCTTCAGGGACTTCAGTTCTTCAAAGATCGTCATGCCGGTTTCGCCGAGATTCGCCGGATGCTCAAACCATCGGGTCAACTAGCGGCGAGCATCTGGGGACCACTTGAGTACAACATAGGGCACTACGCCGTGGTTCAAGCACTGGAGAGTCAAGGGGTTGACGCCTCAGCGGCAAAGCGAGCGTGCTCCTTCTCCAATCCTGATGACATTCGCGACGCCGCTACTCGTGCAGGGTTCTCCCGGATACAACTTCGCACCGAGGATGGGGTGTCTCATTTCACGTCCATCCAATCATTCATCGACGGAATGACCCAGGGGTCTCCTTCTACTCGCTATGCCGTGGCACTTCTCCCAGAAAGTGGTCGCGATGAGTTTCTCAAACAAGTGCGCATGATGTTAGAGCCTCACGTAGCAAGTGGTGAACTTAGATACCCAATGCGCACCCATGTGTTGGTTGCCCAGCCATAGCGCATGAGAGACAAACTGGCTGCCTAACCAGCGCATGAACACGGACGCTCAACAGCGGCGCTGCGCACCGATGTTCGCGCCGGTTATGCGCACCGTTGAGCGACTGCATTTCCGTTTAACCGAAGGCCGCTCATGGCCGAATGCTGAACCTTAGCCTCAAAGTCATCGCGCAGCCAACCATCGAAGTGGGCTCACCGGCCGCTCGCAGTGCAACGACCGGAATCAGTCGCCGTCTTCGTTCTCCTGCGCAAGCTGCAGCTTGAGAAGGTAGGCATCGATGTCGAAGTCGGTGCCGTCCGAGACCGCGGACAGGACATGGGGCGCCACGCGCTGGCGCTCTTCTTCGGTTTCGACGTGGGTGAAGCCGGCCGTGGCTGCTTCGGCGAACAGTGCCTCTGAAAGCCGCTTCGCCCTGGCCTCAAAGCTTTCGATGTCGGGGTTCGCGCCGGGCGGGATGTGTTCCTCGATCCATGCCTCGGCCCACCTCAGAAAACGTTTGCTCATGACCGACCTCCCATGTCCTGTGTGGAGTCCTCAGGCGTAGCGCGCGATCATCTTTTCCAAAGGCAGCGGCACGATCTTGCCCGCCATGCCGGCGCAGCCGAAGGCCTGAAAACGCGCCTGGCAGATCTCTTTCGCGGCCACGGTCGCGTCCTTGAAGAACTTGCGCGGGTCGAACTCGCCCGGGTTCTTCGCCATGGTGCGGCGCATGGCGCCGGTCATGGCCAGCCGGATGTCGGTGTCGATGTTGACCTTGCGCACGCCGCTTCGGATTCCACGCACGATCTCTTCCACCGGCACGCCGTAGGTTTCCTTGATGTCGCCGCCGTGTTCACGAATGATGGCCAGCCACTCCTGCGGCACGCTGCTCGATCCGTGCATCACCAGGTGGGTGTTGGGGATCGCCCGGTGGATGGCGGTGATGCGGTCCATGGCCAGGATGTCGCCGGTGGGTGGGCGGGTGAACTTGTAGGCGCCATGGCTGGTGCCGATGGCAATGGCGAGCGCGTCCACGCCGGTCTGCGCCACGAAGTCTTTGGCCTGCTGCGGGTCGGTCAGCATCTGCTCGTGCGTGAGCTGGCCTTCGGCACCCACACCGTCTTCTTCGCCGGCCTCGCCGGTTTCCAGCGAACCCAGGCAACCGAGCTCGCCTTCCACCGACACACCCACCGCGTGCGAGAACTTCACCACCTCGCGCGTCACGGCCACGTTGTAGTCGTAGCTCGCGGGGGTCTTGGCGTCTTCCATCAGCGAGCCGTCCATCATCACGCTGCTGAAGCCGCTGCGGATGGACTGCTGGCACACGGCCGGCGTGGCGCCGTGGTCCTGGTGCATGACGATGGGGATGTGCGGGTACATCTCGATCGCGGCCTCGACCATCTTGCGCAAAAACGGCTCGCCCGCGTATTTGCGCGCGCCGGCGCTGGCCTGCAGGATCACCGGCGCGTTGCTCGCGTCCGCCGCCTGCATGATGGCCTGGATCTGCTCGAGGTTGTTCACGTTGAACGCGGGCACGCCGTAGTGGTGTTCGGCGGCGTGGTCGAGCAGTTGGCGCAAGGCGATGAGGGCCATGGGAGTTCCTTGAGAGTTCGGGTCGATCAGTTCAGAAGCGCAGAGAAATCGGCGATCACGCGGTCCGGCTTGCAGGCCTCGATGGGCTCGCCCATGTTGTAGCCATAGGGCAGCACCCACACGCTCACACCGGCGTTGCGCGCAGTGGCCACATCGATGGACGAATCACCCACGAAAAGCGCACGCTCGGCCTTCACGCCGAAGCGTTGCAGGCAGTCGTGCACGGCGGCCGGGTTGGGCTTTTTCACCAGCAGCGTGTCGCCGCTGATCACGCGGTGAAACATGGGCGCGAGCTGGTGCGCGTCCAGCACGGTCTGGGTGTAGCGGCCTTCCTTGTTGGTCACCACGGCGAGTTTCACGCCCGCGTCCTTCAACACCTGCAAGGTCTCGCGCACGTGCGGGTAGAGATGGCTGCGCGTGCCGCAGCGCTGCTGGTAGTGCACACCAAACGCGGCCTCGATGGTGGGGAAATCGGCGCTGTGGCGCACCGCGTCGGTGGTGGTCTGGCGACAGTCGGCCAGGGCCGAGATCAACAGCTCGCGCGTGCCGTGGCCGATCCAGTCGTTCACCTGCGTTTGCGTCACCGCGCGCAGTCCGAATTGCGCCAGCGTGTCGTTGACCGCGTCGGCGATCTCGGGTGCGGTTTCGATCAGCGTGCCGTCGAGGTCGAAGAGGACGAGATCGAAGGCGCGTGTCATGCGAGCAGGCCCTTCACCTCTTGGCACACCCGCCCGGTGGTGATGCCGAAGTGCTCGTACAAGGCTTTGGCCGGTGCCGACTCGCCGAAGCTCGCGATGCCCACCACCGCACCGGTGCGGCCCACGTACTTGCGCCAGAAATCGGGGTGCGCGGCTTCCACCGCCACCGCCGGCAGGTCCAGGGGCAACACGCTGTCCTGGTAGCTGCGCGGTTGCCGGTCGAACACGTTGGTGCAGGGCATGGAGACCACGCGGGTGCTGATGCCCTCGGCGGCCAGCGCGTGGTGCGCTTCCATGGCGAGCGAGGTCTCGGAACCGGTGGCGACGATGATGGCTTTGGGGCTCGTGCCTTCGGCCAGAACATAGCCGCCACGGCGAATGCCCTCCACCATCGACACGTCGGTGAGGCGCGGCAGGTTCTGGCGCGAGAGACACAGCGCCGTGGGGCCGTCCTTGCGCTCGATCGCGCTGGCCCAGGCCACGGCGGTCTCCAACCCATCGGCCGGGCGCCACACATCGAGCTGCGGAATGATGCGCAGACTGGGCACGTGCTCCACCGACTGGTGCGTGGGCCCGTCTTCGCCCAGGCCGATGCTGTCGTGCGTGAACACGTGGATCACGCGCAGCTTCATGAGCGCGGCCATGCGGATGGCGTTGCGGCTGTAGTCGCTGAAGGTGAGGAAAGTGCCGCCGTACGGGATGTGGCCGCCGTGCAGCGCCATGCCGTTCATGATGGCCGCCATGCCGAACTCGCGCACGCCATAGCTCAGGTGGTTGCCCCGGCGGTCACGCCCGGCTTTCACGCAGCCCTTGAAGTTGGTGAGGTTGGAGCCGGTGAGGTCGGCGCTGCCGCCGAAAAATTCGGGCACCAGCGTGTTGAGCGCATCCAGCGCGTTCTGGCTGGCCTTGCGCGTGGCCACCGCATCCAGCTTGGAGGCCACGCCTTCAAACACACCAGGCAACGCGGGCGCAAAACTCGCGTGCAGCGGCCCGGCCATGCGGCGCTCGAACTCGGCCGCCTCGTTCGGGTACTCGGCGCGGTAGGCTTCAAAACGGCGTTGCCACTCGGCCTCCAGCGCCTGCCCCCGGTCCACCGCGTGCCAGGCCAGCGCCACGTCGGTCGGCACCTCGAACGGTGGCGCGGTCCAGCCCAAGGCGTCGCGCGTGGCCTGCACCTCGGCCGCACCCAGCGCAGCACCGTGCACGTCGTGCGTGCCGGCCTTGTTGGGCGAACCCTGGCCGATCACGGTCTGGCAGCAGATGAGCGTGGGCTTGCCATCAGGACGGCGGGCCTGCTCTTTCGCGGCGATGAGCGCCAGCTCCACCGCCTGGGGGTCATGTCCATCCACCTTGGGGATCACGTACCAGCCATAGGCCGCAAAACGCTGCGGCGTGTCGTCGGTGAACCAGCCGTCCACATGGCCGTCGATGGAGATGCCGTTGTCGTCGTAGAAGGCGATCAGCCTGGACAGGCGCAAGGTGCCCGCCAGCGAACACACCTCGTGGCTGATGCCCTCCATCAGACAACCGTCGCCGAGAAACGCGTAGGTGAAGTGGTCGACCACCGTGTGGCCGGGGCGGTTGAATTCGCTGGCAAGCTGTTTCTCGGCCAGCGCCATGCCCACGGCGTTGCCGATGCCCTGGCCCAGCGGGCCGGTGGTGGTTTCCACGCCGGGAGTCACGCCCACCTCGGGGTGGCCGGCGGTCTTGCTGTGCAGCTGCCGGAAGCTCTTCAACTCGCCCATCGGCAGGTCGTAGCCGGTGAGGTGCAGCAGCGCGTAGATCAGCATGGAGCCGTGGCCGTTGGAGAGCACAAAACGGTCGCGGTCGGGCCAGTGCGGGTTGGCCGGGTTGTGGCGCAGGTGGCGGTTCCACAGCACCTCGGCAATGTCGGCCATGCCCATGGGCGCACCCGGGTGGCCGCTCCTGGCCTGCTCCACCGCGTCCACCGCGAGCATGCGGATCGCGTTGGCCATCTGGCGGGCGAGTTCGGGCGACGGGTTCTTCATGTTCGTGTTCCCTTCGCTTTCAGACAAGCCCGATGGCCCGCTTTTTCCGCTCCACCATGCGCCAGATGAAGGGCGTGAAGATCAGCTGCATCGCCAGTTCCATCTTGCCGCCGGGCACCACGATGGTGTTGGCGCGGCTCATCATGGAGCCGTTGATCATGTTGAGCAGGTACTGGAAATCGATGCCCTTGGGCTTGGCGAAACGGATCACCACCATGCTCTCGTCGGCGGTCGGAACGTCGCGCGAGATGAAGGGGTTGCTGGTGTCCACGATGGGCACACGCTGGAAGTTCACGTGTGTGTGCTGGAACTGCGGGCAGATGTAGTTCACGTAGTCGGGCATGCGGCGCAGGATGGTGTCGGTCACCGCGTCGGCGCTGTAGCCGCGCATGTTCTTGTCGCGCCAGAGCTTCTGGATCCACTCGAGGTTGATCACCGGGACCACGCCCACCAGCAGGTCGGGGTACTGCGCCACGTCCACCGCGGGCGTGACCACCGCGCCGTGCAGGCCCTCGTAGAACAGCATGTCGGTCTTCTCGGGCAGCGGCTCCCAGGCGGTGAAGGTGCCGGGCTCCTGCTGGTAGGGCGCCGCCTCTTCCGCGTTGTGCAGGTACTTGCGGCTCTGGCCGGTGCCGGTGGTGCTGTAGGTCTTGAAGAGGGTGGCGATCTCGTCGAACAGGTTGGACTCGGGACCGAAGTGGCTGAAGTGTGTGTTGCCCGCCTTTTCGGCCTCGGCCATCCTCAGCTTCATTTCCTTGCGGTCGTAGCGGTGGAAGCTGTCGCCCTCGATGATCGCGGCCGACACGCTCTCGCGGCGGAAGATGTTCTGGAAGGTGCGCGTGACGGTGGAGGTACCGGCACCGCTGGAGCCGGTGATCGCGATGATGGGGTGGCGTTCCGACATGAAGTCTCCTCGGTTGTTGTTCTGTGCTCAGTCGCGGAACAGAGAGCGCTCGGCAAACAGCGGATTGCTGTCGCCCTTGAAGGTCTGCGGTTCGGCGTGGTAACGCTCGATGCGCTCCACCTCGTTTCTGGAGCCGAACACCAGGCCGATGCGCTGGTGCAGCTCGGTGGGCTTCACGCCCAGCATGGGCTCGCGCCCGGTGCTGGCGCGCCCACCGGCCTGCTCCATCAGCATGCCCACCGGGTTGGCTTCGTAGAGCAGGCGCAGGCGGCCGGGTTTGCTGGTGTCCTTGGTGTCGCGCGGATACATGAACACACCGCCACGCATGAGGATGCGGTGCGCCTCGGCCACCATGCTGGCGATCCAGCGCATGTTGAAGTCCTTGCCGCGCGGCCCTGTCTTGCCGGCCAGGCATTCGTCCACATAGCGTTTGACCGGCGCTTCCCAGAAGCGGCTGTTCGACGCGTTGATGGCGAACTCGTGCGTGTCCTCCGGAATGCGGATGTGCGGGTGCGTGAGCTTGAATTCACCGAGGTTGGGGTCGAGCGTGAAACCGTACACCCCGCTGCCCACCGTGAGCACGAACATGGTGGTGGGGCCGTAGAGCGCGTAGCCCGCGGCCACCTGCTGCGCGCCGGGCTGCAGGAAGTCGTCCACCACCACCTCGCGGCCCGAGTCGATCACGTCCTTGGGCGCGCGCAACACGCTGAAGATGCTGCCCACCGACACGTTCACGTCGATGTTGCTCGACCCATCCAGCGGGTCGAACACCAGCAGGTACTTGCCGCGCGGGTACTCGGTGGGAATCGGATACGGCTGCTCCATTTCTTCCGACGCCATGCCCGCCAGATGCCCGCCCCACTCGTTGGCCTTGATGAACATGTCGTTGCTGATCACGTCGAGCTTCTTCTGCGTCTCACCCTGCACGTTGACGCTGTCGCCACCCCCGTGGTTGCCCAGCATGTCGCCCAGCGCGCCAAAGGCCACGCTGCGCGCAATCGCCTTGCAGGCCAGCGCCACATCGAGGATCAGCGCGTTGAAGTCGCCACTCGCGTGCGGGTAACGCCGCCGCTCCTCGATCAGGAACTGGGTCAGGGTGGAGCGTTTGGACAAGGGCATCGGTCGTTTCTCGTTGTTGTCGTGCAGGCAAGCTCAGCCCCGGGTGTGCCATTCGCGCAGCTGCGCGAGTCCGATCGAGCCGAGGTCGGGCACCACGCGCAGGGCGCCCGTGAAATCGTGGTGCGCGGTGAAGCTGTTGGGTGTGATGACGGTGCGCAGCCCGGCGGCGGTGGCCGCGCGCAGGCCGTTGGCGGAGTCTTCAAATGCCAGGCACTGCGAAGCCGGCAAACCCATGTCGCCCAACACCTGCAGGTAGACCTGCGGATTCGGCTTCTTGATGGGCGAGGAAGACGCATCACCCACGGCCAGGAACTCACTGCGCCAGTCCGGTCCGATGGCACCCCGGAGCAACGCAGCAATGTTGACCGGTGAGGTGGTGGTGGCAATGGCCAGGTGCAGGCCCTGCGCGCGGGCTTCGTTCATCAGCGCGAGCACGCCGGGGCGAAGCTCCACCGCGCCGGCGCGCACCGCGTGCTCGTAGTGCGCAGTCTTGAGCTCATGCAGGCGGTCGATGGTGGCTTGCACCGCGCCGGCGCCGAGCTCGGTCAGGTCGGGCTGCACGCTGCGCCAGTGGTGCAGCATGCGCTCCTTGCCGCCGCTGATCTCCAGCAGCCGGGTGTACAGCGCGGTGTCCCAGTGCCAGCCCACACGCTCCATGTCGAACGCGTGATTGAACGCGGCCAGATGCACGCTTTCCGTGTCAGCCAGCGTTCCGTCAACATCGAAGATCAGGGCTTTGAGCATGCGATCCACTGTAGGGACGGCTTGAACTAAGGTAAATTCAAGTTTCGTTGAATTTCGATTAAGTTAAACCTGAATGAAGAACGCGACCTTCCGCCAGCTGCGCGTGTTCAACGAGGTGGCGCGCCACCTCAGCTTTGCCCGCGCGGCCGAGGTGTTGCACCTCACACCGCCGGCCGTGACCATGCAGATCAAGGAGCTCGAAGGCCATGTGGGCCTGCCTTTGTTCGACCGTCGGGGCCGCCAGGTCTCGCTGACCACAGCGGGCGAATACATGCTCGTCTACGCGCGCAAGGTGCTGGCCACGCTGAAAGACGCGGAAGACGCCGCTGCGCGGCTGCAGCGGCTGGAGGTGGGCACGCTGACCATCGGCATGGTGAGCACGGCCAAGTATTTCCTGCCCCGCTTGCTGGCGGAGTTCCAGCGCGACCACGAGGGCATCGAGATCAAGCTGGCGGTGGGCAACCGCGAGCAGCTGGTGAAGATGCTGCACGGCAACGAGGTGGACATCGCCATCATGGGCCGCCCGCCCACCGAGCTGGCCACACGCGCCGAGCCGTTTGCCGCCCACCCCCACGTGTTCGTGGCCCCCGTCGACCACCCCCTGCTGAAGGTGGGCCACCCCACGGTCGATTCGCTCAAGCCTTACGGGTTCATCCTGCGCGAGCGGGGTTCGGGCACGCGCGCCGCGCTGGAGCAGTTTCTGGAGCGCACCCACATGGAACCGCGCGTGGTCATGGAAATGTCGAGCAACGAAACCATCAAGCAGGCGGTGATGGCCGGCATGGGCATCAGCTTTTTGTCGCTGCACACCATCGGCCTGGAGCTGGAGCACAAGCTGATCGCCATCCTCGACGTGGAAGGCAGCCCGGTGCTGCGCGGCTGGAACGTGGTGCACACACTGTCCAAGCTGCTGTCGCCGGCGGCGGAGTCGTTTCGTTATTTCATGCTGGAGCGCGCGGAGAGTTTTCTGGCCGACGAGTACGGCCGCTTCATGCGACTCGTTCCGGCAGGGTAAAAAAAAGCCCCCACGCTCCCCCGCTGCGCGTGGTCCGCTGCCCCCCGAGGGGGCTGATCCGGCTTGGGGCGGCCCGGCGCCGGATCGGTGCCCCCACGCTCCCCCGCTGCGCGTGGTCCGCGCTCGTATACTCCACCCCGTGCCGCAAGGCACATCCGCTAGGGGTGTTGTCCCGGGGTTTTTCACCCCGGGTGCGACTGAGAAAGTCCCTTTGAACCTGATTGAGGTAATCCTCGCGCAGGGAAGCAGGCCGATACCGTCCACCACCGCCATCAGGCGCTCCCGGTGGCGTCTGCCCAGCCCACCTGCCTCAACTTGCATGGAGCAATTGATGGCATCCGACCATTCGCATTCGTCACCGGCCAACCTGGCCCTCACCCCCGTGCCGCAGGGCGACCGGGTCTTCCACTTCCACGAACACGCCGCACTCTGGTTCAGCCTGGGCACGGGCCTGCTGGTCATGCAGATCGGCGCTTACCTGGTGCCGGCCGTGGGCACGCAAGACGCGCTCATTGCCATCGTGCTGGGCTCGCTCATCGGCGCCGGCCTGCTGGCCTGGACCGCGCGGCTGGGTTGCCAGACCGGGCTGGCCAGCGCCGGCCTGATGCACGCCACCTACGGCAGCGCGTTTGCGCGCCTGCCGGTGCTGCTCAACATCGCCCAGCTGGTCGGCTGGACCACCTTCGAGCTGGTCATCATGCAGGAGGGCACGGTGGCCATCCTGAAGCAGGCGCTGGGCAGCGAGCCCGGTGGCCTGCTCGACGGCACCGGCGGCAAGCTGCTGGCCACGCTGCTCTGGGGTGGTGTGCTGATCGCGCTCATGGCCGGCTCCATGCTCAAGCTGGTGCGCAAGTTCGTCAGCCGCTTCGGCCTGCCGCTGGTGATTGCCTCACTGGCCTGGCTCACCTGGCAGTTCGGCACCCGCCTGCAAGCGCAGGGCTTTGACGCGTTCTGGAACCGCCCGGGTGCGGGTGGCATGGGCCTGTTCTCCGCCATGGACCTCGTGATCGCCATGCCCGTGTCGTGGCTGCCGCTGGTGGCCGACTACGCGCGCCACGGCAAACGCGCCGCCACCACGCTGGGCGGCACCTGGCTGGGCTATGCGCTGGCCAACATCTGGTGCTACGCGCTGGGTGTGCTGGTGGTGAGCACGGTGGAGCCGGGCACCAACCTCGTGGGCGCGCTGCTGCTCGCACAAGGCGGCCTGATCGCGCTCGGCCTGATCCTGCTCGACGAGATGGACAACGCCTACGGCGACGCGCACTCGGGCGCGGTCTCGGTGCACAGCCTGCAGCCGCGCTGGAGCATCAAGCGCGCCGGCCTGGCGTTTGCCGCCGTGTGCACGGTGCTCGCGCTGTTCCTGCCGATCCACGCGATCGAGCCCTTCCTGCTGCTGCTCAGTTCGGTGTTCGTGCCGCTCTACGGCGTGATCCTGGGGCGCCTGGGCAGTGGCGCGGTGGTGCCGAGCGTGACCGCGCGCACGGTGGACTGGAGTGCGGCGGCGGTGTGGGTGGCCGGCATCGCCTGTTACCACCTGCTCAAGCAGTACGCACCCGACCTCGGCTCTGCCCTGCCCACCCTGGCCTTCACGTTTGCGCTGGCCGCGCTTTCAAGGCCGCGCAACGCGGGTGGCCTCACCCCCGCCCGGGCCTGATGGACCAGCCGCGCAGCGCTTCAGCCCCGTGCCCGCTTGTGTTGCGGGACCGGCGCGAAGCCGTGGTTCAGCGGACCATGGCCGGCGCCGGTGTACACGTCGGCGCCCTGCGCGATGGCTTGCAGGATGTAGCGGCGCGCCAGCGCCACGGCCTGGTCCAGCGGCTCACCCAGCGCCAGATGGGCTGCGATGGCGGACGACAGCGTGCAGCCGGTGCCGTGGGTGTTGCGGCTGTCGATGCGCGGCGAAGCGAGTCGCTGCACCGGGCCGACGCCGGTGACCAGCAGATCGGCCACTTCAATGCCCGGCAGATGCCCGCCCTTGAGCAACACCGCCGGCGCGCCCATGGCGAACAGATCGCGCGCGGCGGCTTCGAGCTCGTCCGCCGAATCGATGGTGCGGCTGAGCAGCAGCGCGGCTTCGTCGAGGTTGGGTGTGATCACCGTGGCCAGCGGGAACAGCTCGTGCACCAGCACCTGCACGGTCGTGGGCGTGATGAGCGTGTCGCCCGACGTGGCCACCATCACCGGGTCGAGCACGACCTGTTTCACGCCGTAGTGCTTCAGTGCCCAGGCCACTGTGCGCACGATGTCGGGCGCGTGCAGCATGCCGATCTTCACCGCGTCCACGCCGATGTCGTCGAACACCGCGCACAGCTGCGCCTTGAGCATCTCGGGCGGCACACCGTGGATGGCGCTCACGCCCAGCGTGTTCTGCGCCGTCAGCGCGGTGATGGCCGTCATGCCGTAACAGCCCAGCGCCGCGAAGGTCTTCAGATCGGCCTGGATGCCGGCGCCACCGCCGCTGTCGGAGCCGGCGATGGACAGGACGCGTGTGTAGCGTTGGGGTTCAGTGGTCATGGCGCGCATTCTCGCAGTGCCCAAGGACATTCATGACGATCGACAGAAATTCCACCGCTGTGGTGCTCGGTGCCGGCCTCATGGGCCGGCTGCTGGCCTGCGCGCTGGCGCAGCGCGGCCACCGGGTCGAGGTGTTCGACGCCGGCGGCCCCCTGGCCGAAAACGCCGCTGCGCGCGTGGCTGCCGCCATGCTCGCGCCGCTGGCCGAGTCGGCGGTGACCGAACTGCCGGTGGTGCGCATGGGGCAACACGCGCTGGCCCGCTGGCCAGAGCTGCTGGCCACGCTGGCGCAGCCGGTGTTCTTTCAACAAAGCGGCACCGTGGTGCTGTGGCACCGGCAGGACGCGGCCGAGGCCGAACGTTTCTCGGGCCAGCTCGCGCGCACCACCACCGCCCTGCCCTCGTTGCCGCACGCGCAGCGTTTGAATGCCGCCGAGCTCACTGCGCTGGAGCCCGCGCTCGACCACCGCTTCGCCCAGGGCCTGTACCTGCCACAGGAAGGCCAGCTCGACAACCGCGAACTGCTGGCCGCACTCGCGCACCAGATGCTGTTGCTCGGGGTGACCGTGCACTGGAACAGTCCACGCAGCCCGGCCGAGGTGGACCCGGGCCCCGACACCTGGCTGTTCGACTGCCGCGGCCTGGGTGCCCAGCCGCAGTGGGGCGCGCTGCGTGGTGTGCGCGGCGAGGTCGCGCGGGTGCATGCGCCGGGCGTGAGCCTGTCTCGCCCCACGCGCCTGCTGCACCCGCGTTACCCGCTCTACATCGCGCCCAAGCCGGGTGGCATGTTCGTCATCGGCGCCACCGAGATCGAGTCCGACGACCTGTCGCCCGCGAGCGTGCGTTCCACGCTGGAGCTGCTGAGCGCGGCCTACACGGTGCACCCCGGATTTGGCGAAGCACGCATCATCGAGATGGGCGTGCAGCTGCGCCCCACCCTGCCCGACAACCTGCCCGGGATCCGGCTGAGCGCACCGCGCCGCATGCAGATCAATGGCCTGTACCGCCACGGTTTCCTGATCGCCCCGGCCATGCTCGATGCCGCCCTGCAGGCCATGGACAATGGACGGTCTGCGCTGGCCGAACAATGGGGCCTGTCGCTCCAGCACACCGCCCACTGAACCCCCCATGAACGTCCTGATCAACCACGAACCCCGCGAGCTGCCCGAGGGCGCCACGCTGGCCGACGCGCTGCGCGTGTGCGATCCGCCGGCCGTGTTCGCCGCGGCGGTCAACCTGCAGTTCGTGCCGCGCACCGCCTACGCACAGCAGGTGCTGTCTGAAGGGGACCGCATCGAAATCATCGCGCCCATCACCGGAGGCTGAACATGGACATGACCAATCCGATCACCCACGACGACCCGCTGATCCTGTACGGCGAGGTGTTCCAGAGCCGCCTGATGCTCGGCACCTCGCGCTACCCCTCGCCCGCCACGCTGGAAGCGGCCGTGCGCCGCGCGCAGCCCGCCATGCTCACCGCCTCGCTGCGCCGCCAGGGCGCGGTGCAGCCCGAGGCGGGTGCGGCGTTCTGGAAACTGCTGCAGGAGCTGGCCGTGCCGGTGCTGCCCAACACCGCCGGCTGTCACAGCGCGCAAGAGGTGATCACCACCGCGCAGATGGCGCGCGAGGTGTTCAACACGCCGTGGATCAAGCTCGAACTCATCGGCGACGACTACAGCCTGCAGCCCGACACACTCAACCTGGTGGACTGCGCGCGCCAGCTCATCAACGAGGGCTTCAAGGTGCTGCCCTACTGCACCGAAGACCTGGTGCTGTGCCAGCGCCTGGTCGACGTGGGCTGCCAGGCCGTGATGCCCTGGGCCGCGCCCATCGGCACCGGCCGCGGTCCGGTCAACCCCTACGCCATGCGCCTGCTGCGCGAGCGCCTCAAGGTGCCGCTGATCGTGGACGCCGGCCTGGGCCTGCCGTCGCACGCCTGCACCGTGATGGAGTGGGGCTATGACGCCGTGCTGCTCAACACCGCCGTGGCACTCGCCCAGTCCCCCGTGGACATGGCCGGTGCGTTTGCCGACGCTGTGCGCGCAGGCCGCGCGGCGTACCGGTCGGGCGCCATGCAAGCGCAGGACAGCGCCCAACCCAGCACCCCCGTGCTCGGCACCCCGTTCTGGCACCACCCATGAACGCCGGCATGAACGTGATGGTGATGGCGCAGTCCATTGCGCGGGCCCACGAGGCCACACTGGCCCTGCCGCTGGTGCCCGGCGCGGAAGCGCTCAAGGGCGACGTGGACGACCTGGTGTTTGCCTCCGCCCTGCAAGCCGCGCACCAGCTGGGCTTTGTGCCGGCCGATGCGATGTGCATCGCGCAAGCCTGGTCCCGCCAGGCGCTGCGCACGGGCGAATTCCACCCCGAACAGTGGCCCACGGAAGCGGTCGATTTCGGCATGGCCCCCATGCCCCGCAGCGATGCGTTTGCGTCCTGCCCCCAGACACTCGGCCTGTACGCCGTGATGCCCGACGCCGCGTGGACCATCCGCATGGCGCGCGCCGGTGTGCCCACGGTGCAGCTGCGCTTCAAGTCGGGCGATGCCTCGGCTGTGCGCGCCGAGGTCATGGCCACGGTGGCGGGCGTCAAGGGCACCGGTGCACGCCTCTTCATCAACGACCACTGGGAGCTCGCCATCGAAGCCGGCGCCTACGGCGTGCACCTCGGCCAGGAAGACCTGCAGGCCATGACACCGGCCGGATTGAAGGCCATCAAGGACGCCGGCCTGCGCCTGGGCCTGAGCACGCACGGCTACGCCGAGATGCTGATCGCCGACCAGCACAGCCCGAGCTACATCGCCATGGGCGCGGTGTTTCCCACCACCCTCAAGCAGATGGCCACCGCACCGCAAGGCACGGGCCGGCTCGCCATGTACTCGAAGCTGCTGCGTGACACCCCGCGCGTGGCCATCGGCGGCATCGACCTGGCTTCACTGCCCGAGGTGATGAAGGCCGACGTGGGCTCGGTGGGCGTGGTGCGCGCGCTGATGTCGGCACCCGATCTGGACGCGGCGGTGGCGACCTGGAAGGCCGCGCTCAAACCGGCCTGAAGGCCGCAAGCGGCGTTCAATCCGCGCCGCGCCGCCACACCAGGTTCATCAGCGGTTTCACGCTGAAGCCGTGCATCAGGATGGACATGGCCACCACGATCAGCGTGAGCTGCATCAACTGCAGTGCCAGGGGTTCGGGCAGGCCGTGCTGGATGGCGTACATCAGGTAGTACAGCGAGCCGATGCCGCGCACGCCGAACCACGCGGTCATGCCGCGCACCGGGGAGATGGCGCGGGTGCCGAGCAGGCCGATGAACACGCTCAACGGGCGTGCCACGAAAAACAGGAACAGCGCCAGACCCACCGCCGCCCAGCTCCACGAGTCGCGGTAAAGCGCGCCGCCGAGCAGCAGCACCAGCATGAGTTCGGACAGGCGCTCCAGGTGTTCCTTGAACACCAATGCGCCCTGGCTCACGGTGGACGCCGGCCCGCCGTCGGGTGCGCAGGCTGGCAGGTGCGCCGCCGCCTCGGCTTCGGCCACTTCATGTGCCCGTCGCGACAGCCGCATCTCGGTCTGGCGCAGCGCCACGGCCGCGAAAAACACCGCCAGAAAACCCCAGGCGTTCAGCCACTCGCTCAGGCCGTACACCACGCCGATGAGGCCCAGGCCGAGAAAGTCGTCCAGCAGCTCGTGACGCCGCGGCGCGCCGCGCAGCCACCAGCCCACACGCGCCAGCGCCACGCCACACAGCACGCCGATGGTGATGCCACCGACCGTGGCCCACACCACGTCCAGCACCAGCCACTGCGTGCCGTTCTCACCCAGGTTGTGCAGACCCAGCAAACCCAGGCCGAGCATCACGAACGGAAAGGCCGAGCCGTCGTTGAGTCCGGCCTCGCAGGTCAGCGTGAAGCGCAACTGGTCGCGGTCGCCCGGGTGGCGGCTTTGCACGTCGGTGGCGAGCACCGGATCGGTGGGCGCCACGATGGCGCCGAGCAAAATCGCGGCGCCCAGCGGCAGGCCCAGTGCCCACACGCCGAACGCCGACACCAGGCCCACGGTGAGCGTCATCGACAGGGTGGCCAGCAGCAGCGGCGCGCGCCACTGCCGAAGATTGAACGGCACCGGCATCTTCACACCGGCCGAAAACAGCGAGATCAGGACCGCCCCCTCGGTCAGCACCTCGAGCAGGGCCGACTCCTTCAACGGGTTGAAGCTGAAAGCACCGAGCACGGTGGGCCCCATGAGCAGGCCCACCGCGAGGTAGAGCATGGCGGGCGTGATGGGCAGACGCTTGAGCAAGGTGGGCGTCACGCCCATCACGAGCAGCAGCGCGCCGACAAAGAGGAACCAGTGCGCGGTGGTCATGCCAAGCAGCAAGGCCGCTGCATCCCGGGCGGGACACAGCGGCCTCGATCACAAAGCCACGGGCTGGCGAAGGACCCGTGCATGGTGGATCAGCGCGCCTTGATCTGGCCGCTCTCGTCCGACAGCACGATCTCGACGCGCCGGTTCATCTGACGGCCGGCGGCGGTGTCGTTGCTGCCCACCGGATTGGCCTTGCCGTAGCCGCGCGAGACCACGCGGTTGGAGGCAATGCCCTGCGCCAGCAAGGCCACGCGCACGGCATCGGCTCGCTCGGTGGACAAGGTCTGGTTGTAGGCGTCGGCGCCGGTGCTGTCGGTGAATCCTTCCACCAGCACGGTGCGCTGCGGGTCGGCCTTGAGCACCTCGGCGAGCTGGTTGACCATGCGCATGCCGTTGGGGCGCAGCGCGGAGCGGTCCACGTCGAACAGCACATCGCCCAGCGTGATCACGAGGCCACGCGGTGTCTGCTTGGCGTTGAGCTCGGCCATGCGCGCTTCGAGCATGCGGTTGCGCTCCATCGCCAGGGCGGCCTGGCGCTGCGCCTCCACCGTGTCGGTGCGGGCCAGGCTGGCACTGCGTTGTGCTTCCGCTGCGGCGCGCTGTGCTTCGGCAGCGGCGCGCTGGGCGGCGTCGGCTTCTTGCGTGCGGGCCTGCAGCTGGGCGCTGGTGCGCGCGGCACCGGCATTGGCCACGCTCAACTCGGCGGTCTTGTAGTTCACTGTTTCACGCACGATGGCTGCGCGCTGCGAAGCCACGTAAGCCAGGTGGTTCACCTGGGCCACGTCTTCGCGGTTGCTCGCGGCCGTGTTGGCCGCGGTCAGTGCGTCGGCGGCCTGGCGCAGTTCGGCCGGGGCCTGGTTCTGCGAACGCGGATCGGCTTGCACGGTGCGGAAATCTTCCCGCGCCTGGTCGAGCCGCACGTTGGTGGGTGGTGTGGTGCTGCAGCCAGCCACCACGGCCAGGGCGGTGAGCGAGAGTGCAAAGCGGTGCATGGTTTTCATGGGGAGTCCTGTTGTTGTTGTCATTGGGCGCGGTTGATTTCCTGGCGCAACGCGCGGCCGTCTTCACGAATCTCGCCGGCGGCCCGGTTGGCCCGGGTGCTGCGGGCCTTGGCCTCGGCCAGCCGTGCGTCCACCTGCACCTCGTTCGACAGCAGCAAGGCGCGATCGAACTGTTCCTGTGTCATGGCGGTGTCGGCCATCACCTGCTTCTGGCGCGCGATGTTGAGTTCGGTCGGCGCCAGTTCGGCGGCACCGGCGCGCGCAGCGGCGTCGATCGCGGCGCGTGAAAGCGCGAGCTCCTGGGTGGGCGCGGGGATGCGGGTGGCGCAAGCCATCAGCGACAACGTGAGCGCGGTGAGTGCGGTGAGGCCAAACAGGCGCACGACCTGGTGGCGTGCGGGTGTGACCAGGGCCTGAACGCGGGGTGTGAACGGGGTGTGCATCGAAATGTCTTTCTGTCATCAAGGCCGAGCTGGCCGACAGACCAAGCATGGGCGGGCCGACTGCGTGCGTCGGTGCTGTGCCGCACAGACCCGCCAGCTCGCATCCTCATAAAACAGACGCAGCGGTTCGCACATCCGTGCTTGTTGAAATCGCCCCCAACCAAAGGACATCGCATGAACTGGGACACCATTGAAGGCAACTGGAAACAACTCACCGGCCGCGCCAAGCAGCAGTGGGGCAAGCTCACCGACGACGACCTCACCGTGGTGGCCGGCCACCGCGACCAGCTCGCCGGCAAGATCCAGGAGCGCTACGGCATTGCCAAGGACGAAGCCGAAGAGCAGGTGAAGGCCTGGGAGAGCAGCGCCGACGACTCGTGGTTGAACATCTCGACCGACGCCGAGCACGCGCAGAACCGCAAGCTCTGATGCCTTGGAGCTCCCCTCGCGGGGAGCTTCAAACCGCTTCGAGGTCCGGCAGCAGCCGGTCGTATTCCAGTTTCACCACCTGGTAACACTCGCAGGTGCGCTTCTCCAGCTTGGGACGGTCCAGCACCGTGATGCGGCCTCGCACATAGCGGATGATGCCGGCGGTTTGCAGCTTGAGAGCGGCTTCGGTCACGCCCTCGCGGCGCACACCGAGCATGTTGGAGATCAGTTCCTGGGTCATCACGAGTTCGTTGCCGGGCAGCCGGTCAAGGCTCAGCAGCAGCCAGCGGCACAGCTGCTGGTCCAGCGTGTGGTGGCGGTTGCACACCGCCGTCTGGCTCATCTGCGTGATCAGGGCTTGCGTGTAGCGCAACATCAAACGCATCACCGCGCTGGAACGTTCGAACGCTTCCCTGATGGCATCGGCGGGTAGCTGGTAGCCTTCGCCCGCGCTCTGCACCACGGCGCGGCTCGGTGTGGAACCACCGCCCATGAAGACGGAGATGCCCACCACACCTTCGGGGCCGACCACCGCAATTTCCGCAGAGGCTCCGCTGTCCAGCACGTAGAGAAGCGACACGATTCCACGGGTGGGGAAATGCACATGTTCGATGCGTTCGCCCGATTCGTACAGCACCTTGCCCAGCGGCAGGTCGACAAGCTCCAGCATCGGCTTCAGGCGCTGCCATTCGGCGTCGGGCAGGCAGGCCAGCAACTGGTTGTGACGGGGGTTGACTGCGGCTTTCATTTGGAATTGCTCCGTGACGGCTCATGTCGCGGAACGCGGCCAAACCCATGTGTACAAGACATCAATGATGGTCGAAAGATCGGTCCCTGTCTGTTCGGAACCGTACTGATAAATTCTTTTCCCTTGCACCGTGCAAACGGTTGGACAGCGAACAGGCAGGACACCCGCAGGCCGAATGAATGCGGGGCGTGCTGCCGTGACCGGCACC
Organism: Hydrogenophaga sp. RAC07; assembly: GCF_001713375.1. Classification (NCBI taxonomy): domain Bacteria; kingdom Pseudomonadati; phylum Pseudomonadota; class Betaproteobacteria; order Burkholderiales; family Comamonadaceae; genus Hydrogenophaga; species Hydrogenophaga sp. RAC07. The sequence continues at coordinate 862,221 of NZ_CP016449.1, read as the reverse complement.
TGGAGTGCTCCATGCTGGCCGTCATCGTCTCCGCCAACAACGAAGAGGCCGTCATCGGCATGTGTCTTCGCCCGGTGGAGTCCGCTGCGTGCTGGCCGGTGGCGCAGCGCGAAGGTTTTGAATGATGACGAGGTAAGGAAACGCAAGCTCCAAACCGCCCGTCGAACAACGTTGGTGAGCGCACAGACCCACCACGCCACAGCCTTTACGGTAGCCCATCTTCGAACGACACCCGGCACTGAATCGTCCCGCGCCGGGTTGGTCTTTCGACACAGGAGAGAACATGGCATTTCCCACCACCTTGAGCGCGGAATCGACGCACACCGGACGCGTCCTTGACGACGCGTACGACGTTCGTCCGCCACGCTCCACCAGCGCGGTGTCATGGGGTGCCATCGCAGCCGGTGCCGCCGCAGCCGCCGCGCTCTCGCTGATCCTGCTGATCCTGGGCGTGGGTCTGGGCTTGTCGTCGGTCTCGCCGTGGACAGGTGCCGGCGTGACCGCCACCACGCTGGGTGTGACCACCATCGTGTGGTTGACCGTGACCCAGTTGCTGGCCTCCGGCATGGGCGGCTACCTCGCCGGTCGCTTGCGCACGAAGTGGGCCGACGCGCAGGCCGACGAGGTGTATTTCCGCGACACCGCGCACGGCTTCCTGGCCTGGGCCGTGTCCTCGCTGGCCACCGCCGCCCTGCTCACCTCGGTGATCGGCTCCATCGTGGGTGGCGGCGTGCAGGCCGGCGCCACGGTGGCCGGTGGTGCGGCCGTTGCCGCCACCGGCATGGTGCAAAGCGAAGAAGGTGGCTCCATGGCCTACTTCGTGGACACGCTGTTTCGCCGCGATGCCGGCGTGGTGTCTGCGCCCGCCACCACAGCGCCCGGCACCGAGCCCACAACAAGCACGGCAGCCCCTGGCCCATCGGCCGACCCCGCCGGGAGCTACCTGGACAACGAGCGCGAGCTCGCCGAAATCGGTCGCATCCTGGCGTTCCACAACCTGTCGGAGCCGCTGCCGGAAGACGACGTGCGCCACGTGGGTCAACTGGTGGCGCAACGCACCGGCTTGTCACAGGCCGACGCAGAAAAGCGAGTGACCGACACCTACGCCCGCGCGCAATCGCAGGTGCGTGAAGCCGAAACCGACGCACGCGCTGCCGCGGACGCAGCGCGCAAGGCCTCCGCCACCGCCGCGCTCTGGCTGTTCGTGTCGCTGTTGATCGGCGCCTTCTGTGCCAGCCTCGCGGCCACCTTCGGCGGCCGTCAGCGCGACGCCTGAACCGCACCCCACACACCACCACAGAAAGCCCGCCATGCGCTCACTTCTTCTGCTCTTTCTGGGCATCCCGATCCCGATCATCATCCTGATCGCCCTGTTCACCTGACCTCTTTCAACCCCACCCACCCCGCACTTCCAGGAGAAACCATGAACCAGTTCAACAACCCCCAGGTACCCGACACTTCCTTGCTGCCGGACAGCGAAAGAATCGCGCCGGTTGCCGCCGACACGATCGACAGAGCGGTCCAGGGCGCGCACAAGGCGGTGGACCGCCTTGCCGACACCGCAGCGCCCACCGTGCGCCATCTGGCCCAGACCGGCGATGCATGGACTGCCAGCTGCCGCGCCACTGTCCGTGAGCAGCCGCTGATGGCCCTGCTGGCGGCGTTTGCCGTCGGCGCGTTGGTGGGCCGCATCACGCGCTGACCCGACCCACAATCCCGAAAAAAGGCCGGGGGTGCAGCGATGCACCCCCGGCCTTCTTGTTGTGGCACCCGGCACCCCGTGCCGGATGTTCCTGCGTGGCTTCAGGCCAGCGTTCGCACCGAGGGCTCGCGCGCCCATTGGCGCGTGCACGCCGCCGCCACAAAGGCGTCGGCGTCGTCAGCGCCCAGCACACCCGCGTCGGCCTGGATGCCGGCGGCTTTCAGCACCGCCTGTGCCCCCGCATCGGCCGCCACCGCCTTGAGGTGGCCGAAGGCGTCGCGCACAAAGTCCACCGCCGCCGCTTCACGGCTCAGGGCCTTGCCGGCAGCGTCGGACAGCACCAGCGCCACCGCGTCGAACAACACCGAGGGCGTGCCGGCCAGCTGGCCATCGGCCGCCAGCTTCTTGCCGTTGGCCAGCGTGACACCACCGACCTTGGGCGCCACGATCTTCACGCGCGCACCGGCCGCCTCCACCGCCTTCTTCAGCGCGGCGACGGCCGCGCCGTCCGAGCCGTCGTCCACCAGAATGGCCACACAGCGGCCTTCCAGCGTGTCCTTGGCGTTGTCGATGATGCTCAGCGCGGCCGAGGGTGGCAGGTCCATCACCGGCTGGGCCGGCGTGGCGGGCGCGGGCAGCTTGTCCATGCCCAGACCGTCGGCCACGCGCTGACCCAGCGCTTCGTCGATCACCAGCAGGTGGGCCACCATGGCTTCACGCACATGGGGGTGTTCCACCTTGGAGAGCTCGAACACCAGCGCCGACGCCAGGTGGGCCTGCTCGGGCTCGCTCTGGCTGATCCAGAACTGGCGCGCCTGGCTGTAGTGGTCGGCGAAGCTGGCCGCGCGCACGCGGCCGCGTTCACCACCTTCGTCCAGCGCCACGCTGGCAAAACCCTTGGCGCGGTCGGCGCGCGGCGCGTCGGCTGACAGCGTGTTGGGCTCGTAAGCCACGCGCCCGGCCGGCTGCGTCATCTGCATGTGACCATCGCGCTGCTGGTGGGCAAACGGGCACTTGGGCGCGTTGATCGGGAGCTGCGTAAAGTTCGCCGAGCCCAGGCGCGAGAGCTGCGTGTCCAGGTATGAGAACAGGCGGCCCTGCAGCAGCGGATCGTTCGAGAAGTCGATGCCCGGCACCAGGTGCGAGGGGCAAAACGCCACCTGCTCGGTCTCGGCAAAAAAGTTGTCCGGCCAGCGGTCGAGCACGAGGCGCCCGATCACCTGCAACGGCACCAGCTCTTCGGGAATCAGCTTGGTGGCATCCAGGTGGTTGAACGGAAACTTGTCGGCCTCGGCTTGTGTGAACAGCTGCACCGCAAATTCCCACTCGGCCACTTCGCCTGCGCCCAGCACCTCGAACAGCTCACGGCGGTGGAAGTCCGGGTCGGCGCCGGCGATCTTCACCGTCTCGTCCCACACGGTGGACTGCATGCCCAGCTTGGGGCGCCAGTGGAACTTCACAAACGTCGGGTGACCGTCTGCGTTGATCAGGCGGAAGCTGTGCACGCCGAAGCCCTCGATCATGCGCAGCGAACGCGCGAGCGTGCGGTCCGACATGATCCACATCACCATGTGCATGGCTTCGGGCGTGAGCGAGATGAAATCCCAGAAGGTGTCGTGCGCCGAAGCGGCTTGCGGGAAACCCCGGTCGGGCTCCATCTTCACCGCGTGCACGAGGTCGGGGAACTTGATCGCGTCCTGGATGAAAAACACCGGGATGTTGTTGCCCACGATGTCCCAGTTGCCCTGGGCCGTGTAGAGCTTGATCGCAAAGCCGCGCACATCGCGCGGCGTGTCGGACGAGCCCGAGCCGCCGGCCACGGTGGAGATGCGCGAGAACACCGGCGTCTTCACGCCGACCTCGGTCAACACCTGGGCGGTGGTGTAGGCCTCCAGCGAATGCGTGAGCTCGAAGAAGCCGTGGGCACCGGTGCCGCGCGCGTGCACCACGCGCTCGGGAATGCGCTCGTGGTCGAAGTGCGTGATCTTCTCGCGCAGGATGAAATCTTCCAGCAACGTGGGGCCTTGCGGATGCGAGCGCAGCGAGTTCTGGTTGTCCGAGATCACCAGGCCTTGCTGAGTGGTCAGCGGCGGGTGCTCGGCATTGGCCTGCTGGTGCAGTTCGCCACCGTTGCCCAGGTGAGCGTCTCGCGTGGGTTTCTTCGCCATGGGTGCTCCTTCAATCAATTGGATGGGGCGGGCACTTGCGTGAGCAGGTCCGCGAGTTCGTCGGCGTGCTCTTCTTCCACCGCGAGGATGGACTCGAGCAGGCGGCGCGTGGTCGGGTCGTCGGAACCGACCGACTCGATCGCATGGCGGTAGCTGTCGATGGCGATGCGTTCGGCCACCAGGTTTTCGCGAATCATCTGGGTCAGCGTGGCGCCTTCCACGTATTCCGCGTGGCTGCGCTTCGTGAGCGAATCGGGCGAAAAGTCGGGCTCACCACCGAGCTGCACGATGCGCTCGGCCAACTGGTCGGCGTGGCCCTGCTCTTCGTTCGAATGCACCAGAAATTCGGCCGCGGTGGCGTGCGAGTGGATGCCGCTGGCCATGAAGTGGTGGCGGCGGTAACGCAGCACACACACGAGTTCGGTGGCCAGTGCGTCGTTGAGCATGGCGATGACTTGCGTGCGGTCGGCGCTGTAGCCGGCGGTCACGGCACCTTCTTCCATGTGCTGGCGGGCGCTCTTGCGCAGCTCGGGGATGTCCAGTGGCTTGAGGGGTTCGTTCATGGGTTTCTCCAATGGGGTGGTTTTGACGCGGGGCGCGAAGGTGCTTTTCATCCAGGTGTCCCTCGGGTCGGCGGCGAGAGCGGTCGACCCACCCAGCATGGGTGATCGACCCGGTCACGTCGGTGCTTTGGCGTACAGAAACCGGACACTCCGTCACGCAGCACCGACCTGGCGCCTGTGCCCGCCCGCGGCCTGTCAGGCCGAAGTCTTCGCGGCCATCAGCGATCTGTGCAGCAGCTTGTCGGCCTCGTAACAGGTGCACGCTTTGCGCTCCAGCCCTGCCCGGTCGAGCACCGCAAGTTCGCCGCGGGTGTACCGGATCAACCCGTCCTTCTGCAACTCGCTGGCAGCCTGCGTCACGCCCACGCGCCGCACACCCAGCATCAGCGAGATGAACTCCTGCGTGACATGGAAGTGGTCGGCCTCGGCGCGGTCATGGCTCATGAGCAGCCATCGCGCCAGCCGCTGACCGATCGGATGGAAACGTTCACACGCCGAGGCCAGTGCCTGCTGGTGCAGCCGCACCAGCAAGGCGCGTTGCAACAGGCTTTGCAGGCTCGGCATGTCCTCCATGGCCTGGCGCAACGCCTGCGCTTCGATGCGCCAGCAGGTTCCGGCCCCCTGCACCAATGCCCGCCAGGGCGTCTTGGCCACACCCAGCACCAGCTCGGAGCCCAGCATGGACTCGCGCCCGACCATGCCCACCTCCAGCGCCGGATGGCTGTCGATGTCGATCACCAGCGAGATGAAACCGGTGACCGGAAAGTAAGCGTGAGACAGCAAGGCACTGCGTGTGCTCAGCTCGTGCGAGAGCACGAGCTCAAAGGGCGAACAGCGCGCAAGGAAACGCTTTTGAACGGCCTTGGGCAGGCGTTCGATCAGGTGGTTCTGGATGTTGGGCATGTGGATTCCGCCTGTGTCACAAGCGAAGCCCCTCCCAGGGTGAACTCATGCGGGTTGCACAGGCACGGTACCCGCCAATCCCGAAAACATGATGACGCTTTCGGGGTCCCCTGTCTGTCTGCCAGCAGACACATGGCGGTGTTTGAGCCCCACGGGCCCATTCGCCGGCCTCAAAGCTGGGTGTCGATGAGCGACGCCAGCCACTCGGTGAACTTCTCGCGCACGGGCCTGGCCTGCCACTGCGCATGGGTCATCGGTCTGGCCAAGGCCAGGTCGGCTTCAAATGCGGCGGTCTGGGCACTCGCGAAGTCCTGGTCCACGATGTTCAGCGTGGCTTCGTCGTTGAGGCGGAACGAGCGGTTGTCGAAATTGGTCGAGCCCACCGAGGTGAGCAGGCCATCGACGATCAGCAGCTTGCAGTGGTACATGGTGGGCGCGTACTCGGCGATGGTGGCGCCTGCCTGCAGCAGTGGCCCCCAGGTGGCGCGCGACGCGCTGCGCACGGCGTCGCTGTCGATGTGTTCACCGGGCACCACGATGCGCAGCTTGACGCCGCGCTTCAAGGCCTCGGTCAGGGCCTGCAGCGTGAGCTCGTCGGGCACAAAATACGCGGCCGACAGATCGATGGTGCGTGAGGCCGCGGTGATGGCCAGCAGGTACATCAGCTGCATGCTCTCGCTGCCACCGCTGGGTGAGCTGCTGAACATCTGCGCCAGCGACTGCCCCACCGGTGAAAGCGCGGGAAAGTAGGCCGGACCGTGCAACACCTCGCCCGTGACCTTCATCCAGTTGTCGATGAAGACCGACTGCATCTGCGCCACCACCGGGCCTTCCACCTGGAAGTGGGTGTCGCGCCAATGTTCCGGGTCTTGCGCACGGCCGGTCCACTGCGGGGCCACGCCCACGCCACCGGTGAAGCCGATGTGGCCATCGACGATCAGCAGCTTGCGGTGGGTGCGGTTGTTCAGCCGCCCCAGGTTCGACCAGTGGGGCGGGTGAAAGCGCTGCACCTGGACGCCCGCCTCCTTCATCGTGGCCGTGAGGCTCTCGTCCATCTTCGCGCTGCCCACCCAGTCGAGCAGCACATGCACCTTCACACCCGCACGGGCGCGCTCGGCCAGCGCGTCTGCAAACCGGCGCCCGATGTCACCCGACCAGTAGATGTAGGTCTCGAAGGTGATCGACACCTGCGCACCGCGAATGGCCGCGAGCATGGGCGGAAAGATCTCGTCGCCATTGAGCAGCGCTTGTGCGCGGTTGCCGGGCAGGAAAGGCGGCCCGAGCAGCACGCCCAGCTCTTGCACAAAGCGGGGGTCGTCCAGCGGGTACAGGCGTTCGATGCGTCGTTCGATCCTGGTTTCACCCCCCACGAAGTTGGCGATCAACACCCCGCCCACCGCACAAACGGAGACCACAACTCCTGCGAAGAGGACACGGCGGGAGAGGCGACGCATGGAGAACCTGCTGGACCGGTTGGGCGATTTGACGACCGCGGGCAGGCGGCCGAGAAAAACTCAGCTCGCCTCGTTCGCCGGCAGCAGCCGGTCGTATTCCTTCTTCACCACGCGGTAACACTCGCAGGCGCGGTGCTCCAGACCCTCGCGGTCCAGCACCGAAATGTGGCCTCGCGCGTAGCGGATGAGGCCGGCGGTCTGCAGCTTGAGCGCGGCTTCGGTGACGCCCTCGCGGCGCACGCCCAACATGTTGGCGATCAGCTCCTGCGTCATCACCAGGTCGTTGCCTTGCAGACGATCGAGGCTGCGCAGCAGAGAGCGGGAGAGCTGCTGGTCCAGCGAGTGGTGGCGGTTGCACACCGCCGTCTGGCACATCTGCGCCATCAGCGCCTGCGTGTAACGCATCATCAGGCGGAGCACCGAGCCCGAGCGTTCGCATTCAGTGCGAAGGGCATCGGCGCGCAGGCGGTAACCCTGGCCTGCGCTCTGCACCACGGCGCGGCTGGGCATGGAGCCACTGGTCATGAAGGTGGAGACCCCCACGACCCCTTCAAAACCGACCACCGCAGTCTCGGCCGAGGAGCCGTTCTCCAGCACATGGAGCAGCGAGACGATGGCACTCGTGGGGAAATGCACATGCGAAATGGCCGCGCCGGACTCGTACAACACCTTGCCCAGGGGCAAATCCACCAACTCGAGCTGGGGCTTCCAACGTTCCCACTCTGCATCGGGCAAAGCCGCCAACAACTGGTTCTGACGTGGCGTGTCGAGTGGGGTCAAGTGGCTTTCCTCCGGGATGGCTGCGGTCGCGGAACGCGAACCGACTCCTGGCCTGATTATTTTTCGGTTATGGGCCGAGCATGACAGGTATGTGCGCTCCCGTCCGTGCGCAACCGAACATATAAACCCTCACCCCACCGGGGTCGTCTCCAGCGACACCACAAACACGCTGTGCGGCGGCAGCGTGGTCCAGGCGAGCGACTCCCCGACCGCCAGAAATCCCACGCCCTGGCTGCCCCAGCTGGCGCGAACCGAGTCTGCACGCTGGCGCACCAGCACAAAACGCATGGTGCGCCCGTCGCGCACCAGCGTGATCTCCGCGCGCGGCCAGTGCGCCGGCAGGCAGGGCGTGAAACTGAGCGCGTGCGCCGTCATCTTCAGGCCCAGGATCGACTCGATCGCCGCGCGGTGCAGCCAGCCCGCCGCGCCGGTGTACCAGCTCCAGCCGCCACGGCCCACCCACGGCGGCTGGCTGTACACGTCGGCCGCCATGGCGTAGGGCTCCAGGCCATAGGCAGCGCCCCAGGCCGGGCTCGTGGCGCGGTGCGCCGGGCTCAGCCAGGTGAAGTGGCGGTAGGGCTCGTCGCGCGTGGCCGAGTCGGCCGGCTCCTGCACCGCCAGCGCCGCCACCGCCATGAGGCCCCACACGCCGGCGTGGCTGTACTGGCCGCCGTTCTCGCGCACACCCGGCGGATAGGCCTGGATGTAGCCCGCGCTCGGTTGCGCGTGCGCCAGCGGAGGCGTGAGCAGCTGGAGCAGGCCGGCCTCGGGATTGAACAGCTGCGACGCCGCGGCCTCCATGGCCTGGCGCTGGCGCTCCAGCGGGGCTTGCCCGCTGAGCACCGACCAGGCCTGCGCGATCAGGTCGATGCGGGCCTCGGGGTTAGCGTGCGAGCCGAGCGGGCTGCCGTCGTCAAAGAAGGCGCGGCGGTACCAGTCACCATCCCAGGCTTCGGTCTCCAGGGCCTGGCTCCAGCCCGCCAGCGCAGCTTCCCAGCGCTCGGCGCGTTGCACGTCGCCGCGTTCGCGCGCGAGCGGAATCCAGTCGCGCACCACGGCGCACAGAAACCAGGCCACCCACACCGACTCGCCCCGGCCTTCGTGGCCCACGCGGTTCATGCCGTCGTTCCAGTCGCCCGTGCCCATGAGGGGCAGGCCGTGCACGCCCACCGGGAGGCTGCGGTCGATGGTGCGTGCGGCGTGTTCGAACACACTGGCCGTCACGTGGCTGATGCGCGGTGTGTCGTAGGCGTCTTCGGCGCCGGGCGCGATCGTCATGTCTTCGAGGAAAGGCACGGACTCGTCGAGCACCGCAGCATCGCCCGTGGTGCGCAGGTAGTGCGCGCAGGCAAACGGCAGCCACAACAGGTCGTCGGAGAAATGCGTGCGCACACCCGCACCGCCCGGCGAATGCCACCAGTGCTGCACATCGCCCGCTTCAAACTGGCGCGAGGCGCACAACACGATCTGGTCGCGCAGCAGGCGCGGCGCGGCCCAGGCGAGCGCCATGGTGTCCTGCAGCTGGTCGCGGTAGCCGGTGGCGCCACCGGCCTGGTAGAAGCCGGCCTTGGCCCACAGGCGCGAGGACACGGTCTGGTACAGCAGCCAGCGGTTGGTCATGGCGTCGAACAGCGGGTCAGGGGTCACCACGGTGGTCGCGCCCAACAGCGTGTCCCAACGCAGCTTGGTGGCCTCTTCGCGTTCGCGCGGGACGCGCTTCATGGCGCGCACGGCAAGTTCGTGCGCGGCGGCGGGTGACGCAGCGAATCCCAGCAGGTAGACCTGTTCCAGCGTGGCGCCGGGGCGCACCGTCACCGGGCGCGACAGCGCGGCACACGGGTCGAGGCCGCTGCCACGGCGCTGGCCCAGCTTCAGCGGCAGCCGCAGCTGGCCCTGCGTGTCAAAGAACGCCGCGCGGTCGCAGGTCCAGTCCAGGCCCTCGCTGCCGCCCGGGGTGGCCAGGGCCTCCACCAGAAACGCGGTGCCCCCGCCCCAGCCGGCGCCCGCCTCGGTCTGCGTGGCCATCAGTCCCACCAGTCCGGCGGGCGCGTCCACCATGCAGCGGCGCGTGTGCAGCGTGGCGCGGTCGCTGCGCTTCTCGCCCATGAGCCACTCCACCATGGCCACGGTGCGCAGGTGCGCTATCTGGTGGCCGCGGTTGACGATCTCGACGCGCACCTGCTTCACCGCGGTCTCGGCGTCCACGCTCCAGTGCACCGCGATGTCGAGATCGCCGCGCCGGTGGCTGATGGTGGTGCGGCCCTGCGCGTGCACCACGCTGTGCGTCGCCCCGGCGTCGCCCCAGGCCGAGGGCGTGAGACTCCACACGTCGTGTGTGCGGCGGTCCTGCAGCAGGAACCACTCGGCCGGCGTGTCGGCCACCGGATCGTTGCCCCAGGTGGTGAGCTGGTTCAGGCGGCTGTTGCCGGCCCAGGTGTTGCCACCCCCGGTCTCCGACACGATGGCACCGAACGCCGGGTTGGCCAGCACGTTGACCCACGGCCTGGGCGGCCGCTGGGCGGGCGACACCTCGAACTCAAACCGCCGGCCGCCGGCCTCGAGCGCACCGGTTGACGGCGTGGGCTCGGCGAGCGGTGCGTGGGTGGGAACACGCTCGTGGGGCGTGCTGCGCAGGGGCGCCTGCGCAGCATCGAAGCGCGCGCTCCAGGCCTGGATCTGCTGGGTCCAGCTCACGCCGTTGGCCCGCAGGTGGATGCGCGCCAGCGCGTCCAGCGTGGCCAGCTGCTCGGGGGTCAAGGCGTCGGGGCGCAGCAGGTGCAAGGCGCCGATCGCCACGCCTGAGTGCGGCGCATGCAGCTGTTCGCGCAGCAGTGCCAGCTCCCGCTGCAAGGGCATCTGGTACGAATGCGCCTCGCTGCTGAGCACCACCACATCGCACGCCACGCCGGTGCGCGACCACTCGTTGAGCGCCTGCACCACGCTGCGCAGCAGGCCCAGGCCCTGGGGCGAGCCCGCGCTCACCAGCACCAGCGGCCGGTCGCCCGAGATGGCCAGCGGCCACAGGGTGCGTCGGTCGCAGGCGCGCTGGGCCTTGCTGTCCGGGACCGGCAGGTCCACCTTGGGCAGCGTCATCAGAAGCGCGGTGGTGAGGGCCTGGAACGCGGGCAGGTGTTCCATGCGCGGCTGCCCGGGCGCGAGCTGGATGCTCGCCAGCGTGGCCGACATCACCGAGGCGCGTTCCACCGAGCTGGGCTGGCGGTACTTGTCGACGATGGCCATCAGCTGCGCGGGATGGTCGCTGGCGGCGGTGGCAAAGGTCACGCAGGCCTGTGCGCCGGGCGCCAGGCGCAACTTCACGCCCAGGGCCGCCACCGGGTCCAGCCCGGTTTCCAGCGCGGTCGATGTTGTGGGCACCGCGTTCATGCGCGCCAGCGGCTGGTCGGCGCTGTGGTTGCGGCCCAGCCAGTGCGCGCGGTCGGTCTGGCAGAGCAGGCCCAGGACCTCGCCACGCACGTCGGCCACAAAATGCGCGGCCTGCACGGTGGTCTCGGTCTGCAGGCGCGGCGTGCGCACAAAGCGCAGGGCCTGCTGGTCGGCCAGCCAGTCGGCCTGCACGAAAAAGTTGGAGAACGCGGGGTGGGCCTCGTCGGCCGCGGCACGGGCCAGCGTCACCTCCATCGCCGAGATCAGCTCCAGCTCGATCACCTCGGTGCTGCGGTTGGTCAGCACCACGCGCTTGAGTTCGATGTCGTCTTCCGGGCTCACCCACACCGTGGTCTGCACGCCCAGTTCGGGCCAGTGTGCTTCGAGCACCACCCGGTCGGTGTGGAAGGTGCTCAGGTACTGCGCCGCCGGGTCGGGCGCGGGGTGGCTGCTCACCGACACCGGTGCGGAGCGCGGGTCCAGCCGCAGGTAAACGAAGCTGCCACAGGCATCGCGCAGCGCGTCGTCGCGCCAGCGCGTGATGGTGGTCGCGCCCCATCGGCTCCAGCCCGCGCCGTTGGCACGCAGGCTCACGCTGTAGTGGCCGTTGGACAGCAGGTGGGTGGGCTCCAGCGCCTGTTGGCCAGGCACGACCGTGCGCACGTGGTCCTGCGAGCGGCGGTGCAGCGCCTGCAGCGGCAGATTGGGCAGGGGCTGGTGCACCAGCGCCGACAAGGCGCGCGGCGTGCGCTCGTGCAGCAGCGACGACACGGCCTCCAGGCTGGGGTGGGCCATTCCCCAGCGCTGCGCCACGTTGTCGCGCAGCACATTGGCCAGCGCCACGATGGTCATGCCCTGGTGGTGGGCCATGTAGGTGGCCACCGGTGTGCAGGTGCCGCCCTGCGTCTGGCGTGCGGCGGTGAAGTCGAGCGCCTCGATGAAACCGTAACGACCCCGCGCCGCCAGGCGGGTGAGGTGGCCCAGGTTCTGGCAGGCCAGGTGCGGGTTGACCAGCGTGGCCAGCGTGGTGGCGTAGGGGGCAATGACCTGCTCGTCCAGCGGCGTGCGGCGCAGTGCGAGCCGGGGCACCCCCTGGGGGGCGTACTGGTAGGCCAGCGAGTGGTCCCGCCCGGCGTAGGCACTCTCGGAAATGCCCCACGGCATGCCCTTGCCTTGCACATGCGCCATCTGCTCCATGAGCGCCGAGCAGCCGGCTTCACGCAACACACTGCCCGGCGGCTCGGCCATCACCAGCGTGGGCATGAGGTACTCGAACATCGAGCCCGACCACGAGCGCAGCACGGCGTGGCGCCCATTGGCGAACAGCGGGCGGCCCAGCGCGGCCCAGTGCTTCACGGGCACGTCGCCCTTGGCGATGGCCAGCAGGCTGGTGCTGCGCGACTCGGAGGCCAGCAGGTCGTAGAACGACTTGTCCAGCGCCTGGTCGTCGAGCCTGAAGCCGATGTGCAGCAGGTGGCGCTTGGGGTGGTACAGAAAACCGAACTCGGGCGCCCAGGCCAGTTGCTCCAGCGACTGCGCGAGGTCGAGCAGGCGGCGCGTGGCCCGCGGCCCGCCGCCCTCGGCGGCGGCGCTGCGGTCCTGCCCCACCGAACGCAGCGTGGCCAGAAAGTCACCCATAAGCGCGTGCAGGCTGTCGTGGTCGCGCGCGATCTCGTCCTTCTCGCCGGCGCGGGCGGGGTCGGGCTCGGGGCGCGGGTGCGGGATGCGCACGAGTTCCAGCGAGGCGGCGTCCAGCAGCGTGGCGAAGGCCGCGCTGGCCTCGGGGTCCAGCGGGTCGGGCAGCGGCAGGTGCAACACCTGGCCGAGCGCGGTCTGCGCCAGCGGCAATGCCAGGGCCGCTTCAAGCCAGGCCTGCTGGTGCTGCAAGGCCGGCTCCAGCCGCTCCTGGCTGCGCTGCACGGCTTGCGCGGTGGCCTGCGTGGCGTGGGGATCGCGTGCCAGCAGGCGGCAGGCCTGGGCCACCGCGAGCAGGTGCACGCTGAGGTTGCCGCTGTCCACGGTGGACACGTAGCGCGGCAACAGCGGCTGCAGGGTCTGGGTGTCGTACCAGTTCAGAAAGTGGCCGCGGTGCCGCTCCATCCGCTGCAGGCTGGCCAGCGTGGCCTCCATGCGCTGCAGCAGGTCCTGGGTGCCGATCCAGCCGAACTCGCGCGCACACGCCGTGCTCAGCAGGTACAGGCCGATGTTGGTCGGCGAGGTGCGGTGCGCCACCATGTCGTACGGCAGGATCTGCAGGTTGTCGGGCGGCAAGTGGTGGTTTTGCTGGTCGACACAGCGTTCGAACAAACGCCAGGTGTCGCGTGCCAGATCGTCGAGCAGCACGCGGTCGGCGGTGGCGAGCGGGCGCGCCGCTGTGCCGGGCCAGGGTTGGTGGGCCAGCCACGAGATCAGGGGGGCCAGTGCCCACAGCACCAGCAATGCCACGCCCCACAGCGGTGGCTGCGGCGTGGTGAGGAACAAGAGCGCGAGCAGCGGCAAGGCCACCACCGGCTCCAGCACGTGGCGTTTGAGCGAAGGCCACAGCCCCGGGCGCAGGGCCGCGCTGGCCGCGTCGGCCGTGGTCCAGGCCAGCAGCTGGCGTTGGGACACCGCCATGCGCCAGCCGGTGCGCGCAGCAGCGTCGGTCGCGCGCAGGGCCTGCTGCAGCAGCTGCACCATGTGCCACACGCCGCCGAGCAGCGCACGCAGTGTGTCGGCAGCGGCGGCGCGCGCAAAACGTTCGCCCAGCAGGCTGGCGCGGTGCGGCACCCAGCCGGCCAGCGCGCCCAGCACCGGGGCTGCAGCCTGCGCGGCCAGCGCCAGCCACAGGGCCGCATTCAGGCTCAGCCCCACACCCCACATGGCCAGCAAGAGCAGCAGCACGGACGCCGGCGTGACCAGCGAACGGCGCAGGTTGTCCAGCAGCTTCAGGCGGTTGATGGGCGAGAGTTGCCAGCGGTGCGGCCGCAGCAGAAACGGCAGCAGCTGCCAGTCGCCCCGCGTCCAGCGGTGCAGGCGCGAGGCGGCCACGTCGGCGTGTTCCGGGTCGGCTTCGATCAGGGTGATGTCGGTCACCACCGCGCAACGCGCGATGGCGCCTTCGAGCAGGTCGTGGCTGAGCACGCGGTCGTGGGGCAGGCGATCGCCCAGCACCGCGTGCATGGTGGCCACGTGCAGCAGGCCCTTGCCGGTGAAGCTGCCTTCGCCGAACACGTCCTGGTAGACGTCGGAGCTCATCGCGCTGTAGGGGTCCAGACCGCGCTGGCCGGTGGTGATCCACTGCCACAGCGAGGTGGTTGAGGTCTCGGGCAGCGGCGGCACCACACGCGGCTGCAGGATGCCGTAGCCCTGCACCACATGGCGCCCGGTGGCGTCCAGCACGGGCCAGTTGTCGGGGTGCTCGGCCACGCCCACCAGCGCGCGCAGGCGGCCCGGCGGCAGCTGCGTGTCGCTGTCGAGCGTGAGCACATAACGCGTGCCGCTGGCCATGCGCGAGAGTTCGCCCAGCAGCAGAAACGGGCCGGGCACTTCGTGCACCAGCGCCGCCATCAGCTGTTCGATCTTGCCGCGTTTGCGCTCCCAGCCGATCCAGCGGCCCTGGGTGGTGCTCAGCGTGCGGGCGCGGTGCAGCAGCAGGAAACGCGGCGGCGCGCCGGCGGCCACCGGGTGGTTGTGGTTGAGCGCGGCGATCTGCGCCTGGGCTTCGGCCAGCACCGCGTCGTCGCCCGGCATCACGGGGCTGTCGGCGTCGGCAAAGTCGCTCAGCAGCGCGAATTGCGCGTGGCTTTCAGGGTTGGCCAGAAAGTGCAGGTGCAGGCGGTGCACCAGCGGCTCCACGGCCCGCAGACTGCCCAGCAGCGCCGGCATGACCACCATCACACGCGCCTCGGGCGGTATGCCCTCGGCCAGCAGATAGCGCGGCAGGTGCGCGGGCCGCGCCGATTCGCTGATGAGCCGGTTGACCACCGCCACCACCGTCTCGGACGCGGGGAACACCATGAGCAACAACACCAGCGCCGCGACCGCATGGCCCGGCCAGCCATCCACCGGCAGCGCGGCAGCGGCGTACACCGCCGCGACCAGCCCCAGCGAGCCGGCCAGCATGACGGTGAGGTAGGTGGGCACACGCGCCATGCGCAATGCCAGCCGACGCCAGACCCGGCCTCGGTGCCGCAGGCCCAGACGCTGCTCCAGCGCACCCCGGCCGCCACCCGCCAGCCAGTGGCCTGCGTGCGCGCCGTCCTGCATCAGCGCGAGCAGCGTGCGGGCCACCTCGGTTTCGCGGCGCTGGCTCTGCACGGCCAGGCGCTCGATGCGGTGCAGTGTGGTGCTGCGCGTGGCGTCGTCCTCGGCCGCGAACACGCCGGAGGTCAGCATGAGCTGCATCACGCGGCTGGTGCGCTCGACCACGCCCGACCAGTCGGCCGCGCCGATGAGCCGCAGCGAGGTGATGGCATTGCCCACGCTCAGGTGGTCGGCCGCCTGATCGGCGTGGTGCTGGGCCTGCAGTGCCGCGAGGTCGGGCACGGCGTCCTTCAACCACGGAAGCACCTGGTGCAGGAACACATCGCCCGTGGGCGGACGGTGGCCGTCGAGGTTTTGCGCCAGGTGGTAGAGGAACACACGGCCCACGCCGCGACGCTCGGCCACTGCGTGCAGCGCCTGCACGGTGGCCAGGTCCAGTTCTTCAATGCGGTGCGCGATCAGGCTGGCGAGTTCGCGCGCGGCCTTGTGGCTGGCGATGCGGTCGGCCAGGCGCCGCAGGTTTTCCACCTGCACCACCCGCAGCGTGGTGGGCAGCGCCCACAGCTCGCCATGGCTGAGCTCGTGCACCTCCTGGTAGGCGTTGAGAAAGTGCGTGAGCACGGTTTCATCAAACGCGCCATCGGTGTGAGCCACAAACGCCCAGGCGATGCTGTAGATCCGCGGCAGACCCTGCAGCGGCGCGTCCTGCAACACCGGCAGCGTGCGGTAGTAGCGCGCGGGCAGACCATCGTGGATCTCGCGCAGCTGGTCTTCGATCAGGTGGAAATTGTCGAACAGCCATTCAGCGCCGGGGCTGATGTCCTGGCCGCTCAGCGCGTGGCTGGCAATGTGTTCGTGCGAGGCGCGCAGGCTCTGGATGTTGCTCTGCAGGCGGGGATAGAACGAGGTGCTTCCAAAGATCGCGCGCGCAGCGTGGTGCGACTCGGCCAGGCTGCGGCCGTGTTGTTCAAAACGGGCGAGGCCGAAGATTTCAGACCGGATGGGCTCCAGCGCCGGACCCAGCGCAGGGTCCAGCATGCGCCGCACAGGCTGCGGTACCCAGTCGGGCTGACTGGTGGTGTCGCGCTCCGTCACCTACGAAACAAGCCACGTGGTGCCGGCCAGCAGGGTGACGATGAACACGGTGGTGACCAGCCTGGGCATGACGAAACCGCGAACCACGGCCGCGCCGTTGTGCAAGGCGGGCCAGGGGCCGCGCGAGCGGCTGCACACCGAGAGGTGATCGGCCAGGGCCGAACATTCCATGGGCGAGGTGTCGGCCGGGTGCCCAAACGACGAAGTGTCCCAACTGGGGGCAAAGGCGGTGGACTTCGGCATGGGCTTCTCCTGATTGACACGCCAGCGGAAAGAGTCCGAGGAGGTGAACTCCTTTGTAAAGCTCTGGTGAACCGAGGTCTGTTCGGTGACACACCCACGGACCATCGAGCTTGCAAGCAATGGTGACTTTCTTTACCGCGCAGACACCGTTCGTGCGCGCTACCGAACAGACCAGGAGCGCAGGATCCAACATCCTTCAACCCATCGGCCGGCGCCATGCACCGGTCTTCGCCATCCGGCTGTCACACCAGGAAATCACCATGAACACCACCGCCAAACGCTCTTCACCGATGCTGCGCCTCACTGCCCTGGCCACCCTGGCCGTGGCGGGCCTGGCCGGCTGTGCCGCGCCCTACCCGGTGTACGAACAACCGGTGGCGCAGCCCGCACCGGTCTACCAGTACCCCAGCCAATACCCACAAGCCCAGCAGCAGCAGGAACGCCGCGACTACCGCCGCCGCAACCAGGAAACCCTGTACGAAGCGCCGGTGACCTCGGTGCGCGCGGTGGTGGGCCCCAGCACCGCCCAGCGCTGCTGGATCGAGCGCGAAGAAGTCGTGCAGCAACCCCAGCGCAACATCCCCGGCGCCATCGCCGGTGCGGTGATCGGCGGCATCCTGGGCCACCAGATCGGCAATGGCAGCGGTCGCGACATCGCCACCGTGGGCGGCGCCGTGGCGGGTGCGGCCGTGGGCTCCAACGTGGGCCGCAACGGCTTTGGCGGCCAGCCACAGACCCAGGACGTGCAGCGCTGCACCCAGGCCAGCAACGGCCAGCCCGAGTACTGGGACGTGACCTACACCTTCAATGGCATCGGCCACCGCGTGCAGATGACGACGCAGCCCGGCCGGACCATCCTTGTCAACGCCAATGGCGAACCCCGCGTCTGACCACCAGACTTTTTTGAAGATCCCCCCCTTCCCCGCGCTGCATGCAGGACCACGTCCTGCCGGCGCGGGTTTTTTTTCGTGCTGCCAATGCGGTCCAATAGCGGCATGACCGAACCCCAGCACGCCAACCCCGACACCGACCAGCGCCTGACCGATCTCGAGATCAAGGCCAGCTACGCCGACGACCTGCTCGACACCTTGAACGCCCTGGTGGCGAAACAGCAGGAGCAGATCGACCTGTTGCTGCGCGAGGTGAGCCGGCTGCGCCAGCGCGGTGGCGACGACGGCCTCTCAGCCGGGCCGCGCGACCCGCGCGACGAACTGCCGCCGCACTACTGATGCATTGCTGAGACGCTAAGGACGCTGCGGCGCAATGGGTGTGCTGGCGACGCGCTCGAAGGCCGAGGTGGCCGCTGAAAAGTCCCACTGTTCCGCCACACAGCCCGCCGTTGGCGACCAGCGAACCACGTTCACCGAATTGGGCACGCCGCTGCGCACGCGGCTGGACACCGACGTGCCGGCCTGCACCGCCCACGCGGGACGCGCGAGACCCGGCAGCGGCATCACATACGGCAGGTGGATGTGGCCCCCCATGACGATGTCCGCGCCCGCCGCGGCCCAGGCGTGTTGCGCAGCCGCGTGGTTGTGCAGGCGGTTGGGCAGGTCTTCGGCCCGCATCACGTCGATGGGCTGGTGCACCACGACCACGCGCAGTTGTTCGGGTGTGGCCTGGCGCAACTGCTGCGCCACCGCGTCGATCTGTTCGCTGGAGACTTCGCCGTCCTTGTGGCGCCGGGCGCGCGTGGTGTTCACACCGATCACCAGCAGATCGTTTGAAGCGAACACGGGGGCCAGGTCGGCCCCGAAGGCCGCGCTGTAGCGCGCGTAGGTGCGCACGAAGCGGCCCCAGGGATTGAACAGCGCAATGTCGTGGTTGCCGGGCAGCGCAAGCAGCGGAGCGCCCAGCCGGTCCATGGCCTTGCGCGCGGCGCTGAACTGCTCAGTGCGCGCCCGTTGGGTGATGTCGCCCGAGAGCACCACCAGGTCCGGCCGCAGCTGCGCGGCGAGCGCGACCAGCGCTTCGACCACGGGGGCCCGTTCGGTGCCGAAGTGAGGGTCGGAGACCTGCAGCAGAACGCTCATGGCGCCACCACCGAAGGCGCTGCCTTGAGCAGCCACAAGGGCTGTGGCAACACGCGGATGGTCAGCGGCGCGCGCATCCAGTCCACCTCGCCGTCGAACGCCACCTTCACCCTGGGCCGCTTCATCAAACGCGAGGGCTTGATCACCAGGCTCTGGCACACGAAGCGTTCGATGCCGCTGGCTTCACCGAGCTGCCCGAGCGCACCGCGCAGCATCAGCGCCACCATGGCCAGCATGCCGATGGGCTTGAGGATCACGGCGGTCACATGGCCGTCGGCCGCGGCCCCCTCGGACTGCTCGCCGCTGCTGCCCAGGCCGAGCTGTTCCAGCTGCAGGCGGTTGTTGCCCACGAACAGAGTGAGCGTGCGCACTTCATGCTGCTGCCCCTCCCATTCGATCAGGAGCTTGAGGCGGCGCTGCGCGCGCAGCAGGGTGGCCATGCCCGCACCAAACGCCACCAGGCGGCTGCGGCCGAAGCGCGCCTTCCAGGTTTCGCGGTCCTGCAGCAGGTCGGGGTAGAGGCCCAGGCTGGCGTTGACGAGAAACACCTGCTCATTGATGGCCGATATCTGCACCGGCTCGGGTCGCGCATCGAGCAACCAGCGCAGCGCCTCCAGGGTCTCCGTGGGTGCGCCGTGCTCGCGCGCAAAGTAGTTGAAGGTGCCGCGGGGAATCACGCCCATGGTGCACCCCACTGCGTGCGCCGCCTGTGCCACCGTGTTGATGGTGCCGTCGCCGCCCACCGCCACCACGGCCGAACCATCGGCACAGGCGCGGGCAGCGGCTTCGCGCGCAACGTGCGCGAGTTCGCCGGGCGCGGCAAACAACACCGTGCCGGTGCGACCGGCTTCGCGCAAGCCCGCCTCGATCGCCTCGCGCGTGGCCTCAGCGTCGCCGTGGCCCGACTGGCCATTCACCACGAACTGCAGCGCTGCCGCCGGCTTGAACAGCGGACGCTGCATCAAAAGCCCACGGCCTGGCCGTCGCGGCGCGAATCGCTCGCGGCCACATAACCGTCGTCCATGTCCTCGGACAGGCGCCAGATGAACTGGCCGCTGCCGAAGTCCATGTAGGCGTCCGCGGCGGGCTCGAAACGGTGACCGAGATCCTTCAGGCCCTGCAACAGCGCGGGCGCCATGGTGGGCTCGAAGTCCACGTTCATGCCGCTGCCCACCTTCCAGCGCGGTGCGTCACACGCAGCCTGCGGCTGCTGGCCGTGCACAAGCATGCGCACCAGCGTCTGCACATGGCCTTGCGGCTGCATGTTGCCGCCCATCACACCAAAGCTCATCTGCGGGCGACCGTCTTTCATGACGAAGCCCGGGATGATGGTGTGGAAGGGCCGCTTGCCGCCGGCCACCTGGTTGGGGTGGCCCTCGGCCAGGGTGAAACCAAAGCCGCGGTTCTGCAGGCTCACGCCCACCGACGGCACCACCACACCGCTGCCGAAGCCCATGTAGTTGGACTGGATCAGGCTGATCATCTGGCCGCTCTCGTCGGCGGCGGTGAGGTACACCGTGCCACCGCGCGGCGGTGTGCCGTGCGCAAAGTCGCCGGCCCGTCCGGGCTGGATGAGCCTGGCGCGCTCCGCGAGGTACGCGTCGCTCAGCAGGTCGGCGGCGCTCACCTCGTTCATGTGGCGCGCGTCGGCCACCCAGCGGTAGGTGTCGGCAAAGGCCAGCTTGATGGCTTCGATCTGCAGGTGCTGAGATTCGATGCTGTCCACCGGCAGGCGGCCGATGTCGAGGTGTTCGAGCATGCCCAGCGCCATGAGCGCGGCGATGCCCTGGCCGTTGGGCGGGATCTCGTGCACCGAATAGCCGGCAAAGTTCTTCTGGATCGGCAGCACCCATTCGGGGCGGTAGGCAGCGAGGTCGGCCATCGTCATGCTGCCGCCGTTCGCTGCGGCATGGGCCACCAGCGCTTCGGCAATCTCACCGCGGTAGTAGGCCTCACCGCGCGTGTCCGCAATCTTGCGCAACGTGGCGCCCGCCGCCTTGAAGGTGAAACGCTCACCCGGGGTGGGGGCGCGGCCGTGCGGCATGAAGGCCTCGGCAAAGCCCGGCTGGTTTTTCAGGATGGGCACCTGGCGCGCCCACTTCTCGGCGGTGATGCAGCCCACGCCGTGGCCCCGCTCGGCCAGCTCGATGGCGGGCTCCATCAGGTCGGCAAACGGCAGCTTGCCGAAACGATCGGACAAGGCCACCCAGCCCGCCACCGCACCGGGTGTGGTGACCGAGTCCCAGCCGCGCTCGGGCATCTTGCCGCCGTGGCGGCGCGCGAAGTAGTCGTTGTTCCAGGTGGCCGGCGCCACGCCCGACGAGTTCAGGCCGTGCAGCTGCTCGCCGTCCCAGAGGATGGCGAAGTTGTCGCTGCCCAGGCCGTTGGAGATGGGCTCCACGATGGTGAGTGCAGCGGCGGCGGCGATCACCGCGTCCACCGCGTTGCCGCCCTTGTGCAGCATGCGCAGGCCCGCCGATGAGGCCAGGGGGTGCGAGGTTGAGACCACATTGCGCGCCATCACGGGGCTGCGCACGGTCGGGTAGGGGTTGGTCCAGTGGAATGTCATGCGGTGTCCAGGTTGCCTGAAAAGCGGGCTCGGTCGGGGCAGTTTGCCGGATATGCAAAGGCCTCGCCTGTCATGAGAACGACACCGGCGCCGAGAACAATGGCTTCATGAAAAACGCGACCTTCGATCACGCACAGGGCGCGTGGGGATACCGGCGATTCGACGTTCGGCTGTTTCGCTGGATGCGGGCCGGCCATGGCGCTCGTCCCGGCCTGCTGCCGGCGGCCTGCGCCATCTCGCACCGCAGCTGGGCGCCGATGTTGATCACGCTCATGGCCATGGCCGGGGCCACGCCCTCGGGCGGGTGGATGTTGCTGCAGGTGCTGCTCATGGCCACGCTCGCCCAGGTCCTGAGCAAACAATGCGCGGTGCTGTGGGCCGCGCCACGCCCCTTCGCGCTCGGTCTCAGCCACAACCACCTCCAGCACGGCCCCCGTGCCGGGCTGCCGAGCACGCATGCGGCGGTGATGGGCTCGGTGGTCGGGTACATGGCCGTGGCGGCTCCCGGTCACCCCCTGCTCGCTGTGCTGGGCGGCATTGCGCTGGCCACGGCCTGGGCGCGTGTTTACGCGGGTGCCCACTTTCCCAGCGACGTGCTGCTCGGCCTGGGCCTGGGTGGCGCGCTGGGGTGGACGGGTGCGCGGCTGCTGGGTCCGGGCTGAATGCACCCGAACCCGTCACTTGAGGATCTCGACCCCGAAGCCGCGGTAACCGATGAAGGTGCAGGAGCCGTCGAACATGGGCGTGCCGCTGACGCGGTAGCTGCGCTCCACACCCTTGGCGGATACGTGGTCCAGCTGCACGTCCAGGAACGGCGTGCGGGCTGCAATGCGGGCCTGCAGGTCGGCGCGCTGCACCATGTTCCAGCCGTCGTCGGCCGGGGGGGCTTCGGGCCCGTCCACCAACGGGTCGACGCGCATGCCCAGCATTTCCAGCACCGGGCCTGATACGCGGGTGAAGCGCCCCTCCTTGTCCTGCTCCCAGTACCAGTCGGTGGCCAGCTCGGTGAGGGCGCGGTAACGTGCTTCGCTCTCGCGCAACTCGGCCGTGCGTTCCTGCACTTCCAGCTCCAGCGCGTGGTTCATGTTGGCCAGGCGCTGGTGCAGCAGGCGCACTTCGAGCAGGTTGTGGATGCGCGTGCGCACTTCGAGCATGTCGAAGGGTTTGCTCACGAAGTCCTTGGCGCCGGACTGCAGCGCGCGCAGCTTGTGGCCCGGCTGCGCCGTGATCACCAACACCGGGATGTAGTCGTCGATCGCGTTGGCCTTGAGGCCTTCCATCACCTGGAAGCCGTCCATGCCCGGCATCTGCAGGTCGAGCAGGATCAGGTCGAACGGCGTGCGGCGGTGCATGCCGGTGACGGTGCCGGGGTCCATGGTGGAGTGCACGTTGGTGTAGCCGGCGCTCTCCAGCATCTGCTCGAGCAGCAACACGTTGGATTGCTGATCGTCGACGATCAGAACGCGGGCCTGCAGGATGTCTTGGGCGGTGATGGTCATGTGTTGTCCTGCGGGCTTTCGCCGGCGATCCGTTGCACGGAAATCACCAGCGCCGCGTCGATCGCGTCCATGAGCTGTCCAACCTTGATGGGTTTGGTGATGTAGTTGAAAAAACCCGCTTCCAGGCCACGTTCGATGTCACGCGGCACGGCGTTGGCACTCAGGGCAATGATGGGGATGTGGGCGGTGTCCGGATCGCCGCGCAACACCTTCATGGCGTCCAGGCCGCTCATGCCGGGCAGGTTGATGTCCATCAGGATGACCTCGGGCCGGTAGACCCGCGCGAATTCGATGCCCAGGCTGGCGTCGGCCGCGCCCAGCAGGCGCAGGTTGGTGCGCCGGGCAATGATCTGCTCCACCAGCTCCAGGTTGGCCGGGTTGTCTTCCACATACAGCACGGTCTTCATGGCCGCCCCGTCGGCCACCTCCAGTCGCGGAGGTTCGGCCGTGATCTCCAGAGCCAGGCCGGGCGCCGAGGCCAGGGCCATCTCGACCCAGAACACACTGCCCACGCCCTGGGTGCTGTCGGCACCGATCTCGCCGCCCATGAGCGCCACCAGCCGCTGCGTGACCACCAGCCCGATGCCGGTGCCCTCTTCCTTGCCACCCTCCTGGCCGAGCCGGTTGAAAGGCTGGAACAGCTGGCTCACCTGCTCGGACGTGAGGCCGGCGCCGGTGTCGCGCACGCTGATGCGCAGCGTGCCCGGCGTGGGCTCCGCGCACTCCACCGACACATGGCCGGAGGGTCGGTTGTATTTGATGGCGTTGAACAGCAGGTTGATCAGCACCTGCTTCAGGCGCGTGCGGTCGGCCTTCACGTAACTCTGCGCCGGCAGGCGCGGGAAGGCCATCCCGATGCTGCGCTGGCGGGCCTGCGACTCCACCATGGAGCGGCATTCCATCAGCACCTCCTGCAGCGACACCGGCTCCACCGACAGCGACAGCTTGCCCGACTCGATGAGTGCGAGGTCGAGGATCTCGTTGATCAGGTCCAGCAGGTACCAGCCGGCCTTGAGGATCTGGTCGATGCTGCGTTTCTGCGGCGGCGTGAGCGCGGGCGTGCCCGACTCCACCAGCTGCGCAAAGCCCAGGATGGCGTTGAGCGGCGTGCGCAGCTCGTGGCTCATGCTGGAGAGGAAATCGGACTTGGCCAGGTTGGCCTTCTCGGCCGCGGCCACCGCTTCATTGAGCTGCTGCTCCACCAGCTTGCGTGCGGAGTTGTCGGTGCCGATCAGCAAATAGCCGATGAGGCCGGCCGCGTCATCGCGCAGCGCGGTGATCGACACGATGGCCGGAAAACGGCTGCCGTCCTTGCGGATGTAGGTCAGTTCGTAAATGTCTTCGATGCCGCGCGAGGCCTTGAAGGCCAGCGCCTCGAAGCCGGGGGCAATCTGCGTGCCCTGCTCGGTGCTCAGCACCACGGCACGCGCGGTCACTTCCATCGGGTCGTGCAGGTCGCTCGGGCTCACCTGGTCGATCACCTCGTCGGCGCGGTAGCCCAGCATGTGCTCGGCGCCCACGTTGAAAATCTGGATCACGCCCTTTTCGTCGGTGGCGATGATCGAGAAGTTCGCGCTGTTGAGGATGGCGTTCTGCAAGGCCCCGGCCTTGAGCAGGGCACTGCGTCGACCGGCTTCGGAGAGCTCACGTGTCCCGGCAGAGGGGGGGTGATCGGGGGTACGTTGCGCTGGCATCGGTTTTCTTCTGGTACGGCGCGGCCCGAAGCGGGCGGCCACCTTCGAAGCTACGCAAGGCGACGGGCCACGTCCGTTCGGTAGCCCACACAAGGATGTGAGGCTACCACTTCGAAGGGCCATGCATGGACATACCCCGCCAGCGCGCTTAGGCTGCACCGATGACCCAGGCCACCCCAACGCGTTCACCACGCCCCCATCTGTTGCTTCCCACCGTGCTGGCCAGCGTGTTGCTGCTGAGCGCCTGCGCCGAGTCGGCCAGGCTCACGGTGGCGCAAGGCACCGGCCCCAACCCCAGCCTGCCCGAGCCCGCCAGCACGCTGATTCCCACCGTGAACATCGCGCCCGCCAAGGGCTGGCCGGCGGGCGCCACGCCCGTGCCTGCGGCGGGTTTGCGCGTGGCGGCGTTCGCCAGTGGCCTGGACCACCCGCGCTGGCTGCTGGTGCTGCCCAATGGCGACGTGCTGGTGGCCGAGAGCAACGCGCCGCCCAAGCCCGCCGGCAGCACCGGTGTGATGGACTGGATCGCCGGCCAGGTGATGAAACGCGCCGGCGCCGGCGTGCCCAGCGCCAACCGCATCACCTTGCTGCGCGATGCCGACGGCGACGGCGTGGCCGAGACGCGCTCGGTGCTGCTGCGCGACCTGCGCTCGCCCTTCGGCATGGCGCTGATCGGCGACCGGCTGTACGTGGCCAACGCAGACGCCGTGGTGACCTACCCCTACCGGAGTGGCGACACCACCATCACCGCGCCCGCCACCGATCTCGTGAAGCTGCCCGCCGGCGTGAACCACCACTGGACCAAGAACCTGCTGGCCAGCCCCGACGGCAACACGCTCTTTGTCGCCGTCGGCTCCAACAGCAATGTGGGCGAGCGCGGCATGGAGGCCGAGGTGGGCCGGGCGGCCATCTGGGCGGTGGACGTGAAGACCGGCGCGAACCGCGTGTACGGCTCTGGTCTGCGCAATCCGGTGGGCATGGCCTGGGACGCCGAGGGCCAGGCGTTGTGGACGGTGGTGAACGAGCGCGACGAACTCGGCAGCGACCTCGTGCCCGACTACCTCACCTCGGTGAAGGACGGCGGCTTCTACGGCTGGCCCTGGAGCTACTACGGCCAGACGGTGGACGTGCGCGTGAAGCCACCACGCCCCGACCGGGTGGCCACGGCGATCAAACCCGACTACGCGCTGGGCCCGCACACCGCCTCGCTCGGCCTGGCCTCGTCCGCCGGCAATGCGCTGGGCGCACCCTTTGCCAGCGGCATGTTCATCGGCCAGCACGGCTCGTGGAACCGCCGTCCGCACAGCGGCTACAAGGTGATCTTCGTGCCCTTCCAGGGCAACCAGCCCGCGGGCCAGCCGGTCGACGTGCTCACGGGCTTCCTGAGTGAACAAGGCGAGGCGCTGGGCCGGCCGGTGGGTGTGGCGGTGGACACGCGCGGCGCGCTGCTGGTGGCCGATGACGTGGGCAATGTGATCTGGCGCGTGAGCCTGAAACCCTGAACGACCCTGAACCACCCCGAATTTCCCGAAGGACACCATGAACAAGTACCTCGCCGCTTACGGCGGCACCGCCCTGGTGATGATCGTGCTCGACCTGATCTGGCTCGGCGTGATCGCCAAACCGATGTACCAGCAAGGCCTGGGGCACCTCATGGCCGCATCGCCCAACGTACCGGTGGCCGTGGTGTTCTACCTGCTGTTCGCGGCGGGTCTGGTGATTTTTGCCGTGGCGCCGCACACCGCGCCCCACAGCTGGGCCACCACCCTCACCATGGCCGCGCTGTTCGGCTTCTTCACCTACGCCACCTACGACCTGACCAACTGGGCCACGCTCAAGGACTGGCCATGGAAGCTCTCGCTGGTCGACATGGCCTGGGGAACGCTGGTGAGCACCGCCTCGGCCGCGGGCGGCAAGGCGGCGCTGGACTGGGCCACACGCCCCTGAGTTCCACGCGGGGGAGGCATTTTTCCCTGGCTGCGGTTACGATCGGGCATCGGGAACACAGCCTCCCGATTCTTGACGAACAGATGGTGTCCCATCCAAGTGCTGGCAACGCATTGGAGCTTTCCATGGACACCGCCATCCCCACCCACATCCCCCTTGGCATCTCTCCGCGCGAGCTCGCCTCGCGCATCGGTGCGCCCGGCGCGCCCCTGCTGCTCGACGTGAGGCGCTCGGCGCGTTTTGCCGAGAGCTCCCACCTGCTCGCCACCGCGCAGTGGTGCGCGCCCGACGCGGTCTCGGCCTGGGCCCGCAGCCACCCACCCGGTGAGGTGGTCGTGTACTGCGTGCACGGTCACGACGTGAGCCAGCAGGCGGCCGCCTCGTTGCGGCAGGCCGGCTGGAGCGCGCGTTTTCTCGCGGGCGGATTTGAAGGCGGCGAGCCCGGTGTGGACACACCGCAAGACATGGCCGAGTGGCGAGCGCTGCGACCGCTGGCGATCCGGAAGCGCCCCGATCTCGGTGTGGATGGCGTGCAAGCTTCCACCTGGATCACGCGCGAACGGCCCAAGATCGACCGCATCGCCTGCCCGTGGCTGGTGCGCCGGTTCATCGACCCCCGGGCCACCTTCCTCTATGTGCCGACCCCGTCGGTGCTCACACAAGCGGCGCAGCTCGGCGCGGTGGCGTTCGACATTCCCGGCGCCCCCATCAGCCACGACGGCGAGCTCTGCAGCTTCGACACGCTGTTGCGCGCCTTCGACCTGCAGCACGACCCGGCGCTGGCGGCGTTGGCGCGCACTGTGCGAGCGGCCGATACCGACCATCTGGAACTCGCCCCACCCGCTGCGGGCCTGCTGGCTGTGTCGCTCGGTCTCTCGGCCCTGCACGCCACCGACGACCTGGCGATGCTGGAAGCGGCCATGCCGGTCTACGACGCGCTGCACGCCTGGTGCCGGCTCGAAGCCCAGGGCATCAGCGAGCGCCACAACTGGACACCCGACACCCTGAAAGCCCCCATGGCATGAACGAACGCCCCGCCCCCGTGCCCTTCGCCGAGGCCTTCCGGTTCTGGCTCAAGCTGGGCTGCATCAGCTTTGGTGGGCCGGCCGGCCAGATGGCGATCATGCACACCGAGCTGGTGGAGCGCCGCCGCTGGATCAGCGAGAAACGGTTTCTGCACGCGCTGAACTACTGCATGGTGCTGCCCGGCCCCGAAGCGCAACAACTTGCCACCTACATCGGCTGGCTCATGCACGGCACGCGCGGCGGACTCGCGGCGGGCATGCTGTTTGTGCTGCCATCCCTGCTCTTGCTGGTGTTGCTGTCGTGGATCTACCTGGCATTCGGCAGCCTGCCGGTGGTGGCGGCGGTGTTCTACGGCATCAAGCCGGCGGTGACGGCGCTGGTGTTGCACGCGGCGCACCGCATCGGCAGCCGCGCGCTGAAAAACCGCTGGCTCTGGGGCATTGCGGCGGCGGCCTTTGTGGCGATCTTTGCGCTGGACGCGCCCTTTCCCGCCATCGTGCTGGTGGCCGCGCTGGTCGGCCATTGGGGCGGACGGCGCTGGCCCCAGGTCTTCGTGACGGGCGCGGGCCATGCCGCCGGAACGCAGGCCCACGCAAGCGCCCTGATCGACGACGACACGCCCGCACCCGACCACGCCCTGTTCACGCGCCGCCGGCTCGTGCAGGTGCTCGCCATCGGCAGCGGGTTGTGGCTGCTGGCCATGGCGGTGCTGCTGGCGCTCTACGGCGTGCAGGGCACGCTCACGCAGATGGGCTGGTTCTTCACCAAGGCCGCGCTCATGACCTTTGGCGGCGCCTACGCAGTGCTGCCCTATGTGTTCCAGGGTGCCGTCGAAGACTTCGGCTGGCTCAACGCGCAGCAGATGATCGACGGCCTGGCGCTCGGAGAAACCACGCCCGGCCCGCTGATCATGGTGGTGGCTTTCGTGGGTTTTCTGGGCGGCTGGCTGCAACCCATGCTCGGCGCCGACACGTTGTTCTGGTCGGGCGCGCTGGCGGCCTCGGTGGTGACCTTCTTCACCTTCCTGCCGTCCTTCGTGTTCATCCTGGTGGGCGGGCCGTTCATTGAAACCACGCACGGCCAGTTGAAGTTCACCGCGCCGCTGACCGCCATCACGGCGGCGGTGGTGGGCGTGATCCTGAACCTGGCGCTGTTCTTCGCGTACCACGTGTGGTGGCCGCAGGGATTTTCCGGCCCGTTTGATGCACCGTCGGCCGTGCTCACCGTGCTGGCGGCCGTGGCCCTGTTCCGCTTCAAGGTGGGCGTGGTGCCCTTGATCGTGGTGTGCGCCTTGCTCGGCGTGGCCTGGCGGATGCTCGGCGGCTGACGCTACTGACCGCCGGCCACAAACCGGTCGGCGCGAGCCGCCTGCAACACCGCGGGCAGGCTGTGGTGCATGGCCGAGACCGGGCGCGCACCGCCCAGCCAGTCGTTGGGCGTGACGAACCAGAGCGCGAGTTCAACATCGTCGAACACCGGGCGCAGTTCGTTCAGCAAGGGCGTCATGGCGTCGATAACCGAGGCGGTGGGCAGATCGAACTGGAACAGCGGGAACATCGGTCCCCAGGGGCTGTCGAGCGACACCACGGCCCGGGTCACGATCCAGCGCGCCACCAGCGACACCGGCTCCGAGTCGGGCAACCAGCCCGCCACCTCGCAGCGGTGGCGGATCAGGTCGGCCAGGTCGTCTCCACTCACCAGGCCGCCCGTGCCCGAGAACGCCGCGGCGGTGGACAGCCAGTGCAGAGGCACCACCGCGTTGGCACGGCGGGTGAAGACCGTGCGCGCCTTGGCCGATGGGCTGTGCGGGGCGGATGGATCGGTCAGTTGGGACAGGTGTCGTTCGGGAAGCATGGCGGCGTCTCCGGGATGGGCCGCAGGCGTGCGGACATCGGGCAAAGAGGAGAGCCTCGGGCTTTTGACCGAGCAAGTCTGTACGGTGCCCAACGGACCCCGTGCGGCAACACAACAGGGCCGCCCACGCGGCCAGGTCAGGCCTCGGCCAACCACCGATCCAGCGTGGTCTGGCCGATGCGGGCGCCCGGGCCAGGCACCAGCGAGCGCTCGTCGATGCGGGTGCCGAAATAGAGCGCGTTTTCATCGAGCACCACCTCGCGCGGGTCCTGGCGGGCCTGCAACACGCGGCGCACCAGCGCGTCCAGCGGCACGGCCTCGGGTCCGGCAACCTCGCAGGTGCCGTTGAGCGGCGCTTGCAGCGCCGCATCGGCCAGTGCCGCCGCCACGTCCGCCGCCGCGATGGGCTGCAGCGGCGCCGACGGCAGCGGCACCGTGTTGCCCACCGTGCCCACGTGGGCCACCGACATCAGGAACTCGAAGAATTGCGTGGCGCGCACCAGGGTGAAGGGCACGGGGCCCGCCTTGATCAAGGCCTCCTGTGCGATCTTGGCGCGGAAGTAACCACTGTCCGGAACCCGCTCGGAGCCCACCACCGACAGCGCCACCACATGGCCCACGCCGGCACGCGCACAAGCCGCCAGCAGGTTCTGCGTCGAAGCGCGGAAGAAGTGCATCACCGCCGTGTCTTCGAACGAGGGCGAGTTGGTCACGTCGACCACCACCTGGGCGCCCGCGAGCGCCTCGCTCAGGCCTTCGCCGGTGACGGTGTTGACCCCCGTGGAGGGCGAGGCCGCCGTGACGGCGTGGCCACGCTCGCGCAGCAAGGTGCTGAGTTGTTTGCCGATGAGGCCGCTGCCTCCGATGATCACGATGTTCATGTCGAGTCCTGTGGTTCGTTGGGTGGGAACGTGTGGGGCGGCGACCTGATGTCGCCACCCACAGGACACAAGACGCGCCGTCGCCTCAGTTTGTGACAGACCTGCCCGCACCCAGCGCGGCGACGATGCGCGCGAGCTTGTCGGGGTTGCGCTGCGCGTGCACGCGCAGGATGCGCTGGCCATCGGTTTCGAACGACTGCGCCGATTCCAGCGCGCCGTGGATGAAACGCAGCAGGCCCCACTGTCCGTTGAGCAGCACCAACTCGAAGCGCACGGCATCGCCGAACTTCAGGTGGGTGGCCAGGTAAAGCTGCGCAATGCGCTGGGCACCCACCAAGGGCACGCCGAAGCTCGGCACCTGGCCACCGCCGTCGCCGATGAGCCGGGCGTCTTCAGCCAACAGGTCCTTGATCGCCCCGAACTGCCCGGTGGCCGCGGCGTCGGCAAAGCCGCGCAACAAGCGCCACTGGTCTTCGCGCGAGACCACATGACGCGCTCGTTCGTCCTTCAGCTGTGCCTTGGCGCGGTGCACGATCTGGCGGCACGCGCTCTCGCTCTTGCCCAACGCCTCGGCCACCTCGCCATAGTCGGCATCGAACACCTCGCGCAGCAGGAAGGCCGCGCGGGCCTCGGGAGCCAGGCGTTCGAGCAGGGTCAGGAACGCCACCGACACGTTGTCGGCGCGTTCCAGCATCTGCTCCGGCGACAGCGGGGTATCGGACATCAGCGGCTCGGGCAGCCAGGTGCCGATGTAGTGCTCGCGCTGCACCTTGGCGCTGCGCAGACGGTCGATCGCCAGGCGGGTGGTGACGGTGACCAGCCAGGCTTCGGTGCTGTCAAGTTCGCTGTGGGTGGCTTCGTGCCAGCGCAACCACGCGTCCTGCACCACCTCCTCGGCCTCGGCCCAGGAGCCCAGCATGCGGTAGGCGATGCCCTGAAGGCGGGGCCGCAGGCGGTTGAAGGTGGCGGTGGGATCGTTCATGACCGGTCAGACGTGCCAGGCCAGGTGTTTGTGACAACGGCCTGCCCCGGACGGGCCACGTCATCCTTCAGTGGCCCGTCAGGCGTCCGGATCGTCCGGTTCGGTGGGCGGCTCGGGCGCTGCGCCCGGCGGTGGAGCGAAGCACATGCGCTCACCATCCCAGGTCTGGCCGCACCAGCACTGGCCATCCTCGTTGATGATGCAGGTGCCGGTGCCGCAGCAGCGTGGGTCTTCCATGGGGCCTCGACGGGTCGAAATTGAACAGGAGCCGAGGTTAGCGCGCCTGCGCAGGACCTGCCGGGCCCGAACGGGTTGGCCCCGCGCGCTGCTCGATCTGCGCTTCCAGCTCAGGGCGCAGGCCCAGCAGAAAACCGGCCTCGGTCACCACGAACAGCGGCCCGATGATGAGGCCGCTGATGTCGTCCACAAACGCCGGCTTGCGGCCTTCGAAGATGTGGCCGACGAACTGGATGATCCAGCCCACCACAAACAGACCCAGGCCCACCGCGGCCCACGCACCGGTTGACAGCGCCGCCGTGGCCTGGGCCAGCCACAGGCAGGCCAGCAGCAGTGCACCCATCACGGCGCCGAGACGCAGGTCCAGCCGAAGGTAGTACAGGGTGGCCACAATCGCGGCCACGGTGGCGGCCGAGACCGGCCAGCCGGCGAGATCGAAACTCGGGCGCGCGAGCAGCACCACCACCGCCAGCACGATCATGGGAATGCCCACGAAATGCGTGGCGATGTTGCGTCGGTCGCGGTGGTAGGCGGCGTACTGGCCGAGGTGGTCGGTGAGGGTTTTCATGGCGGTTCTCCTCGGGCATGAAGCCCGTGTGACATTGTGGCCAGCGCCGGCCCGGCTGACCATGGGGAATGCGCTGAGGCGCGACCGGTCGGGGACACCGCGCGTGCCATCATGGCGGCCCGTGCTGCCCATCCTGTACTCCTTTCGCCGCTGCCCCTACGCCATCCGCGCGCGCCTGGCGCTGTGCCAGGCCGACGTGGCGGTGGCGCTGCGCGAGGTGGTGCTGTCGAACAAGCCGGCGGCCATGCTCGCGGCCTCGGCGGCGGGCACGGTGCCGGTGCTGCAGTTGCCGTCGGGCGAGGTGATCGCGCAGAGCCTGGACATCATGCGTTGGGCGCTCGGGCAGCAGGATGCCGACGGCTGGCTGGCGCGCGGCGATACGGCTGGGCAGCGCGCGCTCATCGACACCTGCGACGGCGCCTTCAAACACGCGCTCGACCGCTACAAGTACGCCGAACGCCACCCCGAGCGCAGCGCACACGCGTGGCGAGACGACGCGGTGGCCTGCCTGATCGCCCCGCTGGAGGCGCAGCTCTCCGCCACGGCACATCTCGGCGGCGAACAGCCGGGCCTGGCGGACGCGGCCATCTTCCCGTTCGTGCGCCAGTTCGCCGCGGTGGACGCCGCGTGGTGGGCCGCATCGCCGTGGACGGCCACCCGGCGCTGGCACGACCGCTGGGCAACGAGCGCACTGATGGCGACCTGCATGCACAAGTTCGCGCCGTGGCAACCCGGCGCCTCAGTGACGGTGTTTCCGCCGTGAACGGGACCACCCCGCCCGCCGAGACCCTGCAGGTCGCCGTGCGTGTGCTCTGCGCCTTCACCGCCCAGGCCGGTGACCTGGACCTGCGTTTCACGCCCTCGCCCACCGCACAGGACGGTGTGGCCGGGCACGAGACCGTGACCGCGCGCCGGGCAGCGCCCTACCAACGCGAAGTGCCCCTGCGCGCGCGTTTCGGCGACCTGCTGGTGCAGGGCCGCGCCGACGGCTTCGACCCCGATGGCCCACGGCTGGAAGAGATCAAGACCCACCGCGGCGACGTGGCGCTGGTGCGCGAGAACCACCGCGCGCTGCACTGGGCGCAGGCGCGCGTGTACGCCTGGATGCTGTGCGAGCAGCTCGGTCTGGAGCGCATCGAGGTGGCGCTGGTGTACTTCAACATCGACACACGCAACGAGACCGTGCTGGCCGACTGGCACACGGCCGACGAACTGCGGCTGCACTTCAACGGGCTGTGTTCGCGCTACCTGGGCTGGGCGCGCAGCGAGCAGTCGCACCGCCAGGCGCGCGATGCCTCGCTGCAAACGCTGGCCTTTCCCTTCGACGGTTTTCGCGCGGGACAACACGAGCTGGCCGGCGCCACCTGGCGCACCCACCACCACGGCCGACACCTGCTCGTGCAGGCGCCCACCGGCATCGGCAAGACCATGGCCACGCTGTTCGGCGCGCTCAAGGCCATGCCCAAACCGGGCACCGACAAGCTGCTCTACCTCACCGCCAAGACGCCGGGCCGACGGCTCGCACTCGACGCGCTGGCGCGCTTGCAACCCAACGCGTCCACCGGCCGCCTGCGGGTGCTGGAGCGTGTGGCGCGCGAGAAGGCCTGCGAACACCCCGACAAGGCCTGCCACGGCGATGCATGCCCCTTGGCCAGCGGTTTCTACGACCGGCTGCCGCAGGCGCGCATTGAGGCCGCGCACACCGCCTGGCTGGACCAGGCGGGGCTGCGCAGCGTGGCACTCAAACACAGGGTGTGCCCCTACTACCTGGGCCAGGACATGCTGCGCTGGAGCGACGTGGTGGTGGGCGACTTCAACCATTTCTTCGACCTGAGCGCGCACGCCTGGGCGCTCACCGTGGGCGAGCCCTGGCGCGTGGGCCTGCTGGTTGACGAGGCGCACAACCTGATCGAGCGCGCGCGTCTGATGTACAGCGCCGAACTCGACCCGCTGACCTTGGCTGGGCTGCGCAAAGCACCACCCAAAGGACTCAAGGCCTCGCTGGATCGCCTGCACCGGTTCTGGGGCACCCTGGGCCGTGGCCAGGCGGCCGGGCAGGTGCTGCTGAACGAGCTGCCCGAGGGCCTGGTGGGCGCACTGCAGCAGCACGCCGCCGACCTCTCGGAACACCTGGCGCTGGACACCACCGCGCCCGACGTGCGGGTGCAGGCCTGGCTGTTCGAGGTGCTGCACTTCGTGCGCGTGGCCGAGGTGTTCGGCGACCACTCGCTGGTGGAGATCAACCGCCCCGAGGCCGCCGCGCGAACCCGCGCACCGCGTCCCCGGCTGGCGATCCGCAACCTCGTGCCCGCGCCGCACCTGCAGCCGCGCTGGCAGGCAGCGCACAGCGCCACCTTGTTCTCGGCCACGCTCAGCCCCATGGAGCACGCCATCCAGCTGCTCGGTCTGCCCGCCGACATGGCGCGGCTGGAGGTGCCCTCACCGTTCGACCCGGCGCAGCTGCGGGTGCGCATCACGCCGCACATCTCCACCCGCTACCAGGACCGCGCCACATCGCTCGACGCGTTGGTGGCGGTGATGGCCGAACAGTTCCACGCCCAGCCGGGCAACTACCTCGCGTTTTTCAGCAGCTTCGACTACCTGCAACAGGTGCTGGCGCGTTTTGCCGCAGCACACCCGGACATCCCCGCTTGGTCACAGTCACGTGGCATGGCGGAGCTGGAGCGCAGTGCGTTCGTGGCGCGCTTCACCGAAGCCAGCCAGGGCATCGGTTTTGCGGTGCTCGGGGGTGCGTTTGGTGAGGGCATCGACCTGCCCGGCCAGCGCCTGATCGGCGCCTTCATCGCCACGCTGGGCCTGCCCCAGGTGAACCCGCTCAACGAGCAACTGCGCGCACGCCTGCAGTTGAAACACGGCCGGGGCTACGACCATGCCTATCTGTTTCCCGGTTTGCAGAAGGTGGTGCAGGCCGCCGGGCGCGTCATCCGCGGGCCCGACGACCGCGGTGTGGTTGTCTTGATGGACGACCGCTTCGGCCACCCCGAGGTACGTGGCCTGCTCCCGCCGTGGTGGCGCATCGAACGCAGCTGAAGGGGCTTCAGCCGCGCGAGTACAGGTGCACGCCGCCGCTGTTCTGGGGGCGCTCGCCCAGCAGCCAGCCGCGCAGGCTCCGGGCGCCGTCTTCCAGGCGCGCGCCCACCGCCAGCTGGCGGCCGTCGCCCGAGAGCGCCAGCGCTGAGCCGAACTGGTCGCCCGTGCGGGTGCGGCTGGATTTCACATAGTCGGTCTGGTCCCAGCGCTGGCCCTGGCGGCTGTACACGTACACGGCGCCAGCGGCCTGCGCAGTGGCGTCGGCCTGTTCACCACCCAGGCCCCTCGCAGCGCTGGATTCGTTCACCGCCGACACGGCCAGCACACGGCCATCGGCCGAGAGGCTGAGGCGCTCACCGAAGGCGTCGCCGGTGCGGCTGTTGGACGCACGCAGACGCGCGGTTTGCCGCCACTGCCCGGCCTGGTTCACGAACACATAGGCGCTGCCGGCCGAACGCTGGCGCGCTTCGGTGCCCTCGGGCGCACTCGCGCCCACCGCCAGGGTGGTGCCGTCGGCCGACAAGGCGATCTGCGAGCCCAGCGGGTTCTGCGGCGTGGCGTTGGCCGCCGCCACCACCGCCTGCTCGCGCCAGAGCGCGCCGTCGCGGCGAAACATGTGCACCGCGCCCAGACCCGAGGCGTGGGCCGCGGCAGCCAGCGTCTGCCCATCCTGCGAGAGCGCCACGCTCTTGCCCAGCTGCGCACCTTCCAGGGTTTCCGAAGCCGTCAACACCGCCTGTTCGGTCCAGCCTGCGGCCGTGCGTGCAAACACATACACCGCGCCGCTGTCGGTGTGCGCGCCCTGCCCGTCGCGCACGTCGTGCCGGTGAGCGCCCACAGCCAGCGTGTCGCCTGCACCGGCGAACGACAGGCTCATGCCGAACCAGTCGAAGCTGGCCGCGTTGGAAGCCAACAGACGCGCGGGCTGGCTCCAGGCACTGTCGATGCGCTCGAACACATACACCACCCCCTGGTCACCCGCCAGCGATTCGCCGGCGCGGGCGGCAGCGTGCGATTCAAACGGTGCGCCCACCGCGAGGCGGCTGCCGTCGTCGGACAGCGTGAGGCTGTGGCCGAAGCCGCTGCCGCTGGTGGGCAGCGGTGCCAGCAGACGCGCCTGTTCGCGCCAGCCCCGGGGCGTGCGGGTGTACACATACACCGAACCCGCAGCGGGCACGGCCTCCGTTGCACCGGTGATGGTCTTCAGATCGGCGCCCACGGCCAGGGTGTTGCCGTCGCGGGAGAGGGCCACGGCGGCGCCGAACACATCGCCCGCGGCGGCGTCCGACGCCTGCAGGTGCGTGGACGTGTCCTGGGAACGCACGGCGGCCAGCGCGGTGGGCAGGCCCAGGCCTTCGAGGGACACCTGGGAAAACAGTTCGCTGCTCAGGGGCGTGGCCTTGTCGCCCGCGCAGGCGGACAGCCAGGCGGCGGTGGCCAACAGCGGCACGGCGAGGGCCAGGCGAAAGGTGGAGTTCATGGTGGAGGTCCTGTGAATTCGTTGATCTGCAACGACCTGGCAGGACACTGGGCTGCTGGCCCGCACTGCCGATCGTTCGGTGGGGCAGATGGTCTTCATTTCGGACCGGCAGCAACATACTTCAAAGGCGCTACACGAACGCCTTTTCCTGGACCTTCATGAACTAGTTCGCACGCAGGGGAATGCCTGGGCGTGACAAATGTCCACCCGCGTCGCCGGTGGCCTGGCTTCAGCCCGGCGAATCGCTTTTGAACAAGCGGCTGGCCAGGATGTCGGCCGGCATGAGCGTGGTGAGGTCGTCGCGGGTGAGTTCGCGGTCGCGGTCGACAAACAGGCGGCTGGCCTGGCGCAGGCGCGCACGGTCCAGCGCATTGCGCACGCTGCGCGCGTTCGCGAAGTGGGGCAAGGGAATGCGGCGCTGCAAATAGCTCTCGAACGCTTCGCGTGCACCTTCGCCGAAGCGGTAGTTCATGGTGCCGAGCATGCGGTCCGCAATGTCGAGCAGCTCACCCTGACCGTAGTCGGGAAAGTCCAGGTGGTGTGCCACGCGCGAGGACAGACCGGGGTTGGACTTGAAGAAGGTGTCCATGCGGTCCTTGTAGCCCGCGAGGATCACCACCAGATCGTCGCGCTGGTTCTCCATCACCTGCAGCAGGATCTCGATCGCTTCCTGTCCGTAATCGCGCTCGTTCTCGGGGCGGTACAGGTAGTAGGCCTCGTCGATGAACAGCACGCCGCCCATGGCTTTCTTGAGCACCTCCTTGGTCTTGGGCGCCGTGTGGCCGATGTACTGGCCCACCAGGTCGTCGCGCGTGACGCTGACCACATGGCCTTTGCGCACATAGCCCAGGCGGTGCAGGATTTCCGCCATGCGCAGGGCCACCGTGGTCTTGCCGGTGCCGGGGTTGCCGGTGAAGCTCATGTGCAGCGACGGCGTCTGCGCCTGCAGCCCGAGGGTCAGGCGCAGCTTGTCGACCACCAGCAGGGCCGCAATGTCGCGGATGCGGGTCTTCACCGGCACCAGACCGATGAGGTCGCGGTCCAGCTCGTCCATGACCGACTCGACCTGGCTTTGCGCCAGGACATCGGCCACGGTGCGGGGGCTGCTGGGGGTCTCTGAGTTCATGGAACGTCTCCGGAACGACGTGTCTCCCCCCGGAGATACCGCGGAACCGGCTTTGCCGGGCCGCAGGTATCGCCCCCTGCAGGGGGTGACGCGCTGAAAGCGCGGCGCGGGGGGGAGCCCTTGTCTAATAACGCTCGCCTTCGGGCTTGTCGGTCGCGTACGAGCTGATGCGATAGCGCACCTGCCGACCTTCCACCTCGGTGCGTGCGAGTCCGAAGCCTGGCTCCCTGGCGGGCCGGTTGACGATGAACGACATGCGCGGCGACTCCACGCCCTGCGTCGAATCGAACGCCGTGACGCGGATGTAGTGCTGCGGAAAGGTTCTGCGGCAGTTGTTGATCTCCATCAGGATACCGGCCGGGTCCTTCAGGTCGAACATCGGGTTGCCGAACATCTCCCAGTAGGTGTTGCGCGGGTGCGGGTCGTCGGTGTACTCGACGCCCACCGCGTAGTTGTTTTTCAGCGCGTACTCGATCTGACTGCCGATCTGTGCGTCGGTGAGGGGGGGCAGGAAGGAAAACTGGCCCTGCGTCAGGCGGTTGCCGTGGTTGGTCATCATGGTGTGTGTCTCCTTCAAGCAGATGCGGTGGCCGTGGGCACGAAGTCCGCGGTGTCGGTCGATTCGTAGTTGAAGCTGATCTCACCCCAGGTGTCGAGTGCCGCCTTCAACGGTGAACACCACTTCGCGGCGTCCTGCAGGATTTGCGGGCCTTCGTTCCAGATGTCGCGGCCTTCGTTGCGCGCCAGCACCATGGCTTCGAGCGCCACGCGGTTGGCCGTGGCACCGGCCTGGATGCCCATCGGGTGCCCGATGGTGCCGCCACCGAACTGCAGCACCACGTCGTCGCCCAGGTAGGTCAGCAACTGGTGCATCTGGCCGGCGTGGATGCCGCCCGAAGCCACCGGCATCACCTTGTTGAGCGAGGCCCAGTCCTGCTCGAAGAACAGGCCCTTCTCCAGCTGCATCGGCGTGTGTGTGTCGAGCAGCGTGTCGTAGAAGCCGCGGATCATCATCGGGTCGCCTTCGAGCTTGCCGACCACGGTGCCGGCGTGGATGTGGTCCACCCCCGCCATGCGCATCCATTTGCAGATCACGCGGAAGTTCATGCCGTGGTTCTTCTGGCGCGAGTAGGTCGAATTGCCCGCACGGTGCAGGTGCAGGATCATGTCGTTCTTGCGCGCCCACAGCGCCATGCTCTGGATGGCGGTATAGCCGATCACCAGGTCGATCATGATGATCACGCTGCCCAGGCTCTTGGCGAACTCGGCGCGCGCGTACATCTCTTCCATCGTGCCGGCGGTCACGTTCAGGTAGTGGCCCTTGACCTCGCCACTCGCAGCGCTCGCCTTGTTGACGGCTTCCATGCAATACAGGAAACGGTCGCGCCAGTGCATGAAGGGTTGCGAGTTGATGTTCTCGTCGTCCTTCATGAAGTCCAGCCCGCCCTTGAGGCCTTCGTAGACCACACGCCCATAGTTGCGACCCGAGAGTCCCAGCTTGGGCTTGGTGGTGGCGCCCAGCAGCGGCCGGCCGAACTTGTCCAGGCGCTCGCGTTCGACGACCACGCCGGTGGCCGGACCCTGGAAGGTCTTGAGGTAGGCCACCGGAATGCGCATGTCCTCCAGTCGCAAGGCCTTGACCGCCTTGAAGCCGAAGACATTGCCGATGATGGACGCGGTGAGGTTGGCGATGGAGCCGCCTTCGAACAGGTCGAGGTCGTAGCCGATGTAGACGAAGTACTGTTGTTCGGTCTTGGTGCCGGGGCCGGTGTTGGGCACCTTGTCGACGCGGTAGGCCTTGGCGCGGTAGAGCTCGCAGGCCGTCAGCCGGTCGGTCCAGACCACGGTCCAGGTGGCGGTGGACGATTCGCCGGCCACCGCTGCGGCGCATTCTTCGGCATCCACCCCGTCTTGCGGCGTCATGCGGAACATGGCAATGACGTCGGTGTCCTTGGGCACGTAGTCCGGCTGCCAGTAGCCCATCTGCTTGTACTTCAGCACGCCCGCGCTGTAGCGCTTTTTGGCGTCGGTGATGATGCTGTCGTCGTTGGTGTCGGTCACGTTGTCTCCTCGGGTCGGGGTTGCGAAAAGCTGGGCATGACCGGACTGTAGAAACGATGTCACATAAGGTAAATTCAAACTTGCTGGCTCTTCGATTAAAAAAACCTGAACCTAGCCGGTGCATGTGTCCCGGCCCCAGCCGTGGGAGCTGTCGGAAATCGGGAGGGGATGTGGGGTCGGGCAGCGGCCCGGCCATGGCGCGAGGTCGGGCGTCAGCCGTCGGTGTCGGGTACGGTCTCGGCCTCGGGCAGGCGCGAGATCAGCACCTGGTCGATGCGCCGGCCATCGAGCACCAGCACCTCGAAGCGCCAGCCCGCGCACTCCACGCTGTCGGCCTGGGCGAGCAGGTCGCCCGCCACCGTCTGCATGAGGCCGGCCACGGTGTTGTAGCGGCCCTTGTCCTCGTCGGGCAGCTCGTCGATGTCCAGGCGCGACTTGAGTTCGGTCACCGGCATGGCGCCGTCGATCAACCACGCGCCGTCTTCGCGCTGTGTGGCCCAGGCGTCCAGGGCCGTGTGGGGCGAGAGTTCGCCCGTGATCGCCTCCAACATGTCCAGCGGCGTGAGCAGGCCCTGCACCACGCCGTATTCGTCCACCACGAACACCATGCGGGTGGCGCGTTCGCGGAACTGTTCGAGCAGCTCCATGCCGGTGAGTGTTTCGGGCACGAACACGGCTGGCTGCACGTGGCGCATCAGGGTTTCGTTGTTGCCTTCGGATTGCAGCGCCAGCATGCTTGGCAGGTGGATCACACCCACCACGTCGTCCAGCCCGCCACGACACACCGGGTACCACGAGTGGCCGGTGGTCCAGGCGCGCTGCACCGCCACGTCGATGCTGTCCTGCGCGTCCAGCCATTCGATCTCGGAGCGCGGCACCATGATGGAGGTGAGCTGGCGATCGTCGAGCAGGAACACGTTGCGCACCATCTGGTGCTCGTGCTCTTCGATGATGCCGGCGTCCACCCCTTCTTCAAGGCTGGCGTTGATCTCTTCTTCGGTCACGTGCTGCACCGCGTTGGTGTCGATGCGCAGCAGCTTGAGCATCCACTGCGTGGTGTGCGTGAGCAGCCACACGAATGGCTTGGCCGCCGTGGCCACAAAGGTCATGGGCCGCGACACCCAGCGCGCCACGGCTTCCGGATACAGCTGGCCGATGCGCTTGGGCACCAGTTCGCCGAACACGATGGTGATGAAGGTGATGGTCACCACCACCACGGCGGTGGACAGGATGTTGGCCGTGGCTTCAGTCAGGCCCCTGGATTCCATCCACAAGCCCAGGTCGCCACTGAACGCGGCCTCGCCCACGATGCCGTTGAGCATGCCGATGGAGGTGATGCCGACCTGCACCGACGAGAGGAACTGCGTGGGGTTCTCGAGCAGCTTCAGCGCGGTGATCGAGCCCTTGTCACCGGCCTCGGCCATGGCGGCCAGGCGGGCCTTGCGGCTGGAGGCCAGTGCCAGCTCGGACATGGCGAATGCGCCGTTGAGCAGCGTGAGAAAAACAATGAGGAGGGTGTCCATAATCGGCCGATGGCACTTTACATGATTGGGGATGTGCAGGGGTGCGACGAGCCTTTGGGCCGCCTGCTCGACGAGCTGGACTTTTCACCGAGCCGCGACACGCTGTACCTGCTGGGCGACCTGGTGAACCGGGGTCCCGCCTCGTTGCAAGTTCTGCGCCGACTCATGGCACTCGAAGGCGCTGCGCACAGCCTGCTCGGCAACCACGACCTGCACCTGCTCGCCGCCGCACACGGCGTGCGCAAGCTGCACCGCAGCGACACGGTGAGCGACATCCTCGATGCACCCGACCGGGTCGCACTGCTCGACTGGTTGCGCCGTCGCCCGATGGCTTTGTTTGAGCACGGCTGGCTCATGGTGCACGCCGGTGTGTTGCCGCAGTGGGACGTGGCCGACACCCTGGCGCGCGCGCAAGAACTGCAGGGCGCGCTGCGCAGCCCCGACTGGCCTGGTTTTCTGCAACACATGTACGGCAACGAGCCGGCCTTCTGGAGCGATGCGCTGCAGGGAGCCGACCGCCTGCGCGTCGTGGTGAATGCCTTCACGCGGTTGCGCTTCTGCTCGGCACAAGGTGTGATGGAGTTCGAGACCAAGGAAGGCGCCGATGGCGCGCCGCCGGGCTTCATGCCCTGGTTCGATGTGCCGGGCCGGCGCACCACCGGCGTCCCGGTGGCGTTTGGCCACTGGTCGACGCTGGGGCATGTGCAACGCGAAGATGTGTTGCCGCTGGACACGGGCTGTGTGTGGGGAGGTTGCCTGACGGCGGCGCGCATCCTGAGCACGCCCGGGCAGGTGGAGCGCATCGACGTGCGCTGCCCGCAAACCCAAAAGCCCGAGAACAAGAAGCCTCGCAAGGACCTCTGAGCGCAAGGCCGAGGGCGACAATCAGTCCTGCTGCACCGGCGCTGGAACAGGCTCTGCGACCACAGGTGCGGGCGCGCTCTTGAACAGCGCGGGCACCTTTTTGCGCGACTTGATGTTGGGCGACACGGTGCGCGCGGTGGCACGGGACGACGCTTCCCACGAGGGCGGCGTGTCACCCGTGGCGCTGGGCTCGTAGGGTTTGTCGAACAACGGATCTGCCGGCGCGCGCGGGGCACGCGCAGGCGGACGGCCCGCTGAAGCCGTGCGTGGCTCCTCGCGACCTTCGCCGCGCACTTCGCGGTCGCGCGGTGGGCGGCCCTCGCGGGGTTCGCGGCGCACGTCGCCCTCGGGCGCCTGCCAGGCGCGCTGGCCATCGTTGAAGCGGCCGGCCGGGCGCTTGTCCGCTTCGAGTTCGAGCGCTTCGAGTTCGAGCTTCTTGCCCAGCAGTTTTTCCAGGTCACCCATGAGGCGCGCATCACGCGGGCTCACGAAGGACACGGCCAGACCGGAGGCGCCGGCACGGCCGGTACGGCCGATGCGGTGCACATAGTCTTCGGCGTTGAACGGGATGTCGAAGTTGAACACCGCCGGCACGTCCTTGATGTCCAGGCCGCGCGCGGCCACGTCGGTGCAGACCAGCAGATCGACCGCGCCGCTCTTGAAGGCTTCCAGCGCTTTCAGGCGTTCGTCCTGGCTCTTGTCGCCGTGCAAGGCGGTGGTGTTGAGGCCCTCGCGCTCCAGCGAGCGCGCCAGCCGGGCGCAGCCGAGCTTGCTGTTCACGAACACGAACGCCTGCTTGAGACCGCGCTCGGCGAGGATCTGTTTGAGCACGCCGCGTTTGTCGTCGTCGCCCACGCTGTAGAAGTGCTGCTCCACGGTGGACGCGGTGGCGTTGGAGCGCGCGACTTCGATCGTCACCGGGTCCTGCAGGTAGCTGCCGGCCAGGCGTTTGATCTCGGTGGAGAAGGTGGCGGAGAACAGCAGCGTGGTGCGCTGCTTGGGCAGGTACGACAGGATGCGCTGCAGGTCGGGCAGGAAACCGATGTCGAGCATGCGGTCGGCCTCGTCCAGCACCACGTACTCGACCTGGTTGAGCACGCAGTTTTTGGCTTCGATGTGATCAAGCAACCGGCCGGGCGTGGCCACCAGGACTTCGACGCCCTTTTTCAGTTCGGCCGTCTGCGGCTTCATGTCCATGCCGCCGAACACCACCATGCTGCGCAGGTTGGTGTACTTGGCGTAGAGCTTGACCTGCTCGGCCACCTGGTCGGCGAGTTCGCGCGTGGGCAGCAGCACCAGGGCGCGCACGGGATGGCGCGCGGGCGAGGTCGACGCGTTTTCGTGCTTCATCATTCGCTGCAGCAAGGGCAGCGTGAAAGCGGCGGTTTTGCCGGTGCCGGTCTGGGCGGCGCCCATCACGTCACGGCCTTGCAGCACCACGGGAATCGCCTGCGCCTGGATCGGCGTCATGGTCTCGTAGCCCATTTCGGCCACGGCGCGCTCAATGGCGGGGGAGAGGGACAGTTCGGAAAAGGATTGGGTCATGGGCATCAAAGTTAGCCCGTGATTGTCGCACTTTGACGACTTTTCGTCCAAAACCGGCCCCCATGCTCACAGACTCTGCGCCTTGAAGGTGTCACAAGCCTGGACACTTCCTGTCTTCAGGCCGCTGTTGAACCAGCGCTGGCGCTGCTCGCTGGTGCCGTGGGTGAAGCTGTCGGGCACCACCTGGCCCTGGCTCTTGCGCTGCAGGGCGTCGTCGCCGATGGCGGCGGCCGCGTTCATGGCCTCTTCCACATCGCCAGGCTCCAGGATGGCGCCGGTCTTCTGGTTGTGGTGGGCCCAGATGCCGGCAAAACAGTCGGCCTGCAGCTCCACCCGCACCGACATGGCGTTGAACTCGCGCTGGCTCACCCGTCCGCGCATTTCGTCCATCTTGCCGGTGATGCCCAGCAGGTTCTGCACGTGGTGCCCCACTTCGTGCGCGATCACATAGGCCTGCGCAAAGTCGCCCGGCGCGCCGAGCTGGGTGCGCAGCGTGTCGTAGAAGCTGAGGTCGATGTAAACCTTCTGGTCGCCCGGGCAATAAAACGGACCCATGGCCGACTGGCCGGTGCCGCAGGCGGTGGGCGTGGCGCCGCGAAACAGCACCAGGCGCGGTTTCTGGTAGGTCGATCCGGCCTGCTGGAACATGGGTCCCCACACATCTTCGGTGCCGCCGAGCACCGAGGCCACGAAGCGCCCCATGTCGTCGGTGGGCGCCTGCGTCGGGCCCTGGCTGGTTTCCACCTGGGCCGCCGGTGACAGGTCACCGCCGCTGAGCGCGCCCAGGATGGTCATGGGGTTGATGCCGAAGATCCAGCCGGCCACCAGCGCAATCGCGATGGTCCCCACGCCGATACCGCGTCCACCGATGCCCCGGCCACCGCCGCCCGGGCTCGAGCGCCGGTCCTCCACCTGGTCCGACTGGCGGTTGTTTTCCCACTTCATGCTGCGTCTCCTGCGCAGCGGAAGTCGCTGCGCGGCCCATTATCCGGGCCGGCGCCACTCAGGCGATGGCCGTCTGGCAGGGGCTGGTTTGCAGGCCGGAGAAATCGGTCCAGCAGCGGCGCTCGAAGTCGTAGAGCTTGCAGCGGCGCGCGGTGTCGAAGTACCAGCGCCACGAAAAGCGCTGCACCGTGATGCGCCCGGGCAGCGTCGATTCCAGCAACTGTTGCGCACCTTCGAGTTTGTAGAGCGGGATGCTCATGTCCACGTGGTGCGCGGTGTGCTCCA
Organism: Hydrogenophaga sp. RAC07; assembly: GCF_001713375.1. NCBI lineage: Bacteria > Pseudomonadati > Pseudomonadota > Betaproteobacteria > Burkholderiales > Comamonadaceae > Hydrogenophaga > Hydrogenophaga sp. RAC07. The sequence goes on along the minus strand of NZ_CP016449.1, from coordinate 817,514 downwards.
TGATGTGGTGCAGCAGCGCGCCGATGCGCAGGGGAAAGGTGAGGTGCACGGTGGTGGACACGAAAGGTGCGGCCCGCGCCCAGGCGGCCTTGTCGTCGTGCCACTGCACGGCGGTGTGCGTGTGGTGCACGTAGACCACGAAGCCGATCATGGCGTTCCAGAACAGGAAAGGCACGCCGAAGCCCAGGCCCACGAGCAAGGCGACGGACTGGTCGGTGGCCAGGGCCGATGCCACCAGCGCGCCGATCCACACGGCGGCGGTGGCGATCACGATCACGCCGTCCCACACAAATTCAGCGCGGCGCGTGCCCAGGTAGGTCTTGCGTGGAAAGAACATGCGCTTCCACCACATCTCCACCAGGTAATAGGCCGCCGGCCCCCAGCCGCTGCGGTAGAGGCGCTCCAGCCTGCGTTGGCCGGGGCTCAGCGCGTCGAATTCGGCGCGGGTCAGCGGTGCCCAGACGAAGTCGACACCCTTGAGGTTGGTGTAACCGTGGTGCACCACGTTGTGTCCCACTTCCCACAGGCTGTAGGGCGTGAGCGAGGGCAGCATGGCGATGCGGCCCAGCACGCGGTTGAGCCCGCGGCGCGGTGTGTAGCTCTGGTGGCAGGCGTCGTGGCCGATGATGAAGAGCCGCCCGATCATGAAGCCCGCCGCCAGGCCGCACAGCAGCTTGGCCCACCAGGCCGACAGCAGCACGGTGCCGACCATGAGCGAGGCGAAGATCGACCAGTCGAGCGCCAGCAAGGCAATGGCGCGCGCGGTGCGGCGTTCAACGATGGGGGCGAGCCAGCTGCGGATCACCTTGCGGTGCGGCAGGGGCTGACTGGCGGGGATGGGGTCGGGGGAAGCGAGGAAGACGGGATTGCTGGACATGGCGACCGATGCTATCGGCCAAAGCCCCACAAGGCCTTGATACAAGTCAAGCTACCGGCGGTGGAACGACAGTCCAGAACACCGCGGAACCGGCTCTGCCGGGCCGCTGGTGTTGCCCCCTGAGGGGGTCGCGCGAAGCGCGGCGGGGGGAGCTCTTGCCTAAGCCTTGGGCAACGTCACCCCGGTCTGCCCTTGGTACTTGCCGCCGCGGTCCTTGTAGCTGACCTCGCAGACATCGTCCTTGTCGCTCTCGAAGAACAGCACCTGCGCGCAACCCTCACCCGCGTAGATCTTGGCGGGTAGCGGCGTGGTGTTGCTGAACTCCAGCGTCACGTAGCCTTCCCATTCGGGTTCGAACGGCGTGACGTTGACGATGATGCCGCAGCGCGCGTAGGTGCTCTTGCCCAGGCAAATGGTGAGCACGTTGCGCGGGATGCGGAAATATTCCATGGTGCGCGCGAGCGCGAAGCTGTTGGGTGGGATCACGCAGACATCCTTGTTGATGTCCACGAAGCTGTTCTCGTCGAAGTTCTTCGGGTCCACCACCGTGCTGTGGATGTTGGTGAACACCTTGAATTCGGGTGCACAACGGATGTCGTAGCCGTAGCTGCTGGTGCCGTAGCTGATCACCTTCTTGCCCTCCACCGTGCGAACCTGTCCGGGCTCGAAGGGTGAAATCAGGCCGTGTTCCTCGGCCATGCGGCGGATCCATTTGTCGCTTTTGATGCTCATGGAGCGCGATTGTAGGGATTCGGGACGCGCCAACCGCCGACTCGCCACCGGGCAGAAACCCCGCGAACTTCCCGGAATTTCAGTAATTACTGAAAATTCAAGCCGGAGCAGATACATTTCTGCCCATGCCTCTCCAGGACCACCTCCCCCCGCTCAACCGCGAGTTCGTTGCCCACTTCGGGGAAATGGGCAGCAAGTGGGGCATCAACCGCACCGTGGGCCAGATCTACGCGCTGCTCTACATCTCGCCGCAGGCCCTGAACGCCGACGAGATTGCCGAGACGCTGGAGTTCTCGCGCTCCAACGTGAGCATGGGCCTGAAAGAACTGCAGGCCTGGCGCCTGGTGCGCCTGCGCCACCAGCCGGGCGACCGGCGCGAGTACTTTGAAGCGCCCGCCGACGTGTGGGAAATATTCCGCGTGCTGGCCGAAGAGCGCCGCCGCCGCGAGGTGGAACCCACGCTCTCGATGCTGCGCACCGCGTTGCTCGACACGCCCACGACCGAGGCCGAACGCCACGCGCAAAACCGCATGCGCGAGATGCACGACCTGATCGACCGTCTCATGACCTGGTTCGACGACGTGCAGAAGCTCGCGCCCGAGACCGCGATGCAGCTCATGGGCATGGGCACCACGGTGACCAAGGTGCTCGAGTTCAAGGACCGCCTGACCGGCAAGTCGCCCGCCCGCAAGACACCCCCGAAAGACCCGCTCGACCACGCAGCCTGAGCGCACAGAACACCGACTCCACTTCACCAGGTACCACCATGGACGCCTTGATCCTGTCGCGAATCCAGTTCGCCGCCAACATCAGCTTTCACATCCTGTTCCCCACCATCACGATCGCGATGTGCTGGTTCCTGCTGTTCTTCCGGTTGCGCTTCATCAAGACGCGCGACCCGGCGTGGGAAGAGGCCTACTACTTCTGGACCAAGGTGTTCGCACTGACGTTTGCGCTCGGTGTGGTCTCGGGCATCGTCATGAGCTTCCAGTTCGGCACCAACTGGCCCGGCTTCATGGAGAAGACCGGCAACATCTCGGGTCCGCTGCTGGGCTACGAAGTGCTCACCGCTTTTTTCCTGGAAGCGAGCTTCCTCGGCATCATGCTGTTCGGCCGCGGGCGCGTGTCGGAGCGCGTGCACCTGGCCGCCACCTTCCTGGTGGCCTTCGGCACCACCATGTCGGCGTTCTGGATCCTGAGCCTCAACTCGTGGCTGCAGACACCTGCCGGCTACGAGATCGTCAACGGCCAGTTCTACGCCACCGACTGGTGGGCCGTGGTGTTCAACCCCTCCTTCCCCTACCGCTTCGCACACAAGCTGCTGGCCTCGGCCCTCACGGCCTCGTTCCTGATCGCCGGCCTGTGCGCCTGGCAGCTCATCAAGGGCAGCGCCACGGCCGGCACGCACAAGGCCATGCGCACCGCGCTGGTGGCCGCAGCCATTGTCATTCCGATCCAGTTCGTGGCCGGTGACATGCATGGCCTGAACACGCTGGAACACCAACCCGCCAAGATCGCCGCCATGGAAGGCATCTGGGAAACCGAAAAAGGCGCGCCGCTCACGCTGTTCGGCATTCCCGACGAGAAGGCCGGCGAAACGCACTTCGCGATCCAGATCCCCAAGCTGGCCAGCCTGATCCTGGCGCACGACCTGGACGCCGAAATCAAGGGCATCAACGAATTTCCGGGCGCACACCCGCCGGTGGCACCCGTCTTCTGGGCCTTCCGCGTGATGGTGGGTGTGGGCTCGCTGATGCTGGCGGTGGCGTGGTTCGCCGCGTGGCAGCTGTGGCGCAAGCGCCGCCAGATGGCCGACGGCAAGATCCACCTGCCCAAGCCGCTGCTGTGGGTGCTGGCGGGCATGACCTTCTCCGGCTGGGTGGCGACACTCTCGGGCTGGTACGTCACCGAAATCGGCCGCCAGCCCTTCATGGTCTACGGCCTGCTGCGCACCAGCGAGATCGCCACCGACATCGCCCCGCCCATGATTGCGCTCACGCTCACCGCCTACCTCATCGTCTACGGCCTGCTGCTGGTCACCTACATCGGTGTGCTCAAGTACATGGCGGAGAACCCGTTCAAGCACGCGCCCATCCCCGGTGGCAATGCCGCCCTGGGCAAAGCGGGCGTTTGACCGAATCGAGACGGAGACACAACACATGACCTGGGCCGAATTCCTCCCCCTGATCTTCCTCGCCGTGATGGGCCTGTCCCTGCTGGCCTATGTGGTGCTCGACGGCTACGACCTCGGTGTGGGTCTGCTGCTGCCGCTGGCCAGCGAAAGCCAGAAGGACACCATGATCGCGAGCATCGGCCCGTTCTGGGACGCCAATGAAACCTGGCTGGTGCTGGGCGTGGGTGTCTTGCTGGTGGCCTTTCCGTTTGCGCATGGCCTGGTGCTGCAGGCGCTGTATCTGCCCGTGGCCATCATGCTGATCGGACTGATCCTGCGCGGTGTGGCGTTCGACTTCCGGGTGAAAGCGCCACTTCAGTTCAAGGGCTTCTGGAACAACGCGTTCTTTGCCGGCTCGTTGCTCGCCAGCAGCGCGCAGGGCTGGATGCTGGGCAGCTACATCACCGCCTTTCAGCCCGGTCCGCTGGGCCTCGCGTTCAGCCTGGGCATCGCCATCACGCTGCCGGCCGCCTACATCCTGCTGGGCGCGGGCTGGCTGATCATGAAGACCGACGGCGAGCTGCAGTTGCGCGCGGTCTTCTGGGCGCGGCGCGTGCTCTGGCCCATGGGGGTGGCGCTGGTGGCGATCTCGGCCGCCACCCCGCTGGTGAACCCGGCGGTGGTGGACAAATGGTTCGGCGTGCCCGAGGTGTTTGCACTGCTGCCCGTGCCACTGAGCTGCGCCATCGCGTTCTTTGCCGTGCGCTGGGTGGTGACGCACCCCGAGGTGGTGAAAGCCGGCTACGGCTGGGTGGTGTTCGTGTCCACCGTGCTGATCTTCGTGCTGGCCTTCTTCGGCCTGTCGTACAGCATCTACCCCGACATCGTGATCGGCCGCATGACGGTGTGGGAGGCGGCCATCGGCACCGAGGCACTCACGGTGATCTTCATCGGTGTGGCGATCACGCTGCCGGTGATCATCGTCTACACGGTCTTCATGTACCGCGTCTTCTGGGGCAAAGCCCGCGACCTCACCTACAACTAGGAGCTCCCCCCTGCGCCGCTGACGCGGCTTCCCCCCTCTCTGGCGCGCCTTCGGCGCTGGGAGGAGGGACGGCATCTTGGGCCGGCGGAGCCGAAACAGCGAGGAGCTCCCCCCTGCGCCGCTGACGCGGCTTCCCCCCTCTCTGGCGCGCCTTCGGCGCTGGGAGGGGGGACGGCATCTCGGGCCGGCGGAGCCGGACCCTTGATGCCTCTGGATGAAGGCACTTCATCCGTTGCGGGTTTTGCTCCCTCGCCCCTCTGGGGAGAGGGCTGGGGTGAGGGGCGGCTGTTTGGACTACCGTCCGGCGATCACCGTGCGCGCGATCACCCGGTCATCACCCAGCACGATCAGGGCAAACAGCAGTTCATCCAGGTTGCTCGCCTGAGCGGTCTTGCGCGCCAGCAGCGGTGTGGCCTTTGGGTCGAGCACCACGAAGTCGGCCTCGTTCCCGGGCTGCAGATTGCCCACCACACCCTCCAGGCCGAGCGCGCGCGCAGCTCCCGCCGTGTGCTGCCACCACAGCTGACCCGGCGTGAGGCTCTGCCCCGTCTTGCTCTGCCCTTCGCGGCCCACGCAATAGGCTGCGAGCATGGTGTGAAACGGCGAGAAGCTGGTGCCGCCGCCCACGTCGCTGGCCAGGCCGTAGCCCATGCCGGCCGCGTCAGCCGCTGCAAAGTCGAAGAAGCCGCTGCCCAGAAACAGGTTGCTGGTGGGGCTCACCGCCGCAACCGCACCGGTCCGCGCCATCTGCGCGCGGTCGGCGGCGTCGAAGTGGATGCAGTGCGCGTACACCGCACGCTCACGCAGCAGGCCGAAGTCGCCATACACACCCAGGTAGCTGCGCGACTTGGGGAAAAGTTCGGCCGCCCAGCGCACCTCGTCCAGGTTCTCGGCCACGTGCGACTGGATCCACACATCGGGGTACTTGGCAGCCAGATCGCCCGCACCGCGCAGCTGCGCCGGCGTGCTGGTGGGCGCAAAGCGCGGGGTGATCGCGTAGCCCAGGCGGTCCACGCCGTGCCAGCGCTGGATCAGCGCCTCGGTGTCGACAAGGCTTTGTTCGGTGTCGTCGCGCACACCGTCGGGGCTGTTTCGGTCCTGCAGCACCTTGCCGGTGATGAAGCGCAAGCCTCGGCGTTGCGCCTCTTCAAACGCAGCGGTCACCGACGCCGGATGCGACGTTGCAAAGGTCAGCGCAGTGGTCACGCCGTGGCGGTTCAACTCGTCAAAGAAGAAGCTGGCCACCTCACCCGCGTGCTCGCCATCGTGAAAGCGCGACTCGTGTGGAAAGGTGTAGTTTTCCAGCCAGGGCAACAGGCCCGCCGCCGGTGCGCCGATCACATCGGTCTGCGGGTAGTGGATGTGCATGTCCACAAAACCCGGCGCGATGATCTTGCCGCGCAGGTCTTCCACCGCCACGCCGGGGTAGCGGTCGATCAGCGCGGCGTGGTCGCCCACGGCGCGCACGACCGATTGACCGGTCGCATCCGGCCCCACGACCAGCAGGCCGTCGGCCTCGAACACGGGGGTCTGGTCGTCGGCAAAACGCAGGATGGACGCTCGGTAGGCTTTCATGGGCACGAGCTTAGTGGCATCGACCGATGTCGACATACCGAAAGCAACATGGGGCTTATCGGTCGATCTTGGCCAGCACGCCGTCGGCCAGCCACTTCATGCCCAGGATTTCGGCATCGCTGAGCGACTTGCCGGCCGCGATCGCGGTATTGCCTTCGTTGTCGCGCACACCGGCGGCGCTGGCAAAGACATGCAGGCGGCCCGCGGCCATGTCGGCCTGGCGTGCCAGCACCTCGTCCCGAACCGCGGCGGGCACCTTGGGGCCGAAACCGTCGACGCGGACCATGCCCTCCTTCACACCGCCCCACACGCTGCCGCTTTGCCATGTGCCCTCGAGCACGGCCTGCACGCGGCGCGTGTAGTAGTCGCCCCAGAGGTGGGTCACGGCGACGATCTGCGCGTCGGGTCCGAACTGGCGCATGTCGGAGTGGTAAGCCACGGCGAGCTTGCCGCGCTCCTGCGCCGCAGTCATCACGGCGGTGGAGCCGGTGTGAAACGCCAGCACCTCGGCGCCCTGGTTCATGAGGGTCATGGCCGCATCGCGCTCGCGCGGCGGGTTGAACCACTCACCCAGGAACACCACGCGCACGGTGGCCTTGGGATTGACCGAACGCATGCCCAGCGTGAACGCGTTGATGCCCTGGATCACCTCGGGGATGGGAAAGCCCGCCACGTAACCCGCCTGCGTGGCCAGACGCCCGGCTGCCACACCGGCAAGGTAGCGGCCTTCGTAGTAGCGCGCGTTGGCCGTCGCCACGTTGGGCGCGGTCTTGTAGCCGGTGATGGATTCGAACTTCACATCGGGGAATTCGCGCGCCACCTTGAGCGTGGGCTCCATGTAGCCAAAGCTCGGCGTGAAGATGATGCGGTTGCCCTGTCGCGCCAGATCGCGGATCACGCGCTCGGCATCGGCCCCTTCGGGCACGTTCTCCACAAAGCTGGTCTGCACGCGGTTGCCCAGCGCGGCCTGCACCGCCAGGCGCCCCTGCTCATGCTGGCGCACCCAGCCTGCGGGCGTGAGCGGCGCCACATAGACGAACGCGGCCTTCAGCGGCGCGGTGGCCGGTGCCTGTGCGTGGGTGGAAAAAGGGATGGAAAAACTGGCGACCGCCAGTGCGCAGGCGCACCGGGCCACGAGGTTTTTGTACATGGTGGTCCTCTACATGGCTTCCGTGAATGAAAAAGCGAGCCGGGGAAGCACCGGGCTCGCTGGAGGTGGATTTTAGGCGATGGCGCTGTCCAGCAAGGCCATCAACTCCGCGCGACGCGCGTCGCCCACAAAGCTCGCTTCAAAGCTGTTGCGCGCCAGCGTGATCACGTCGTCGCGCGACAGGTCGAGCGCCTGCACCGTCTGCACGAAGTTGGCGTTCATGTAGCCGCCAAAGTAGGCCGGGTCGTCTGAATTCACCATGGCGCACAGGCCAGCGTCGAGCAAGCGTTTCATGGGGTGATCGCGCAGGTCGTTCACCACGCAGAGCTTGAGGTTGGACAGCGGGCACACAGTGAGCGGTGTGCGGCGGCGGGCCAGCTCGGTGACGAGCGCCGGGTCTTCGAGTGAGCGCACGCCGTGGTCGATGCGTTCGGTCTTGAGGTCGTTCAGCGCTTCCCAGATGTAGGCCGGCGGCCCTTCTTCTCCTGCGTGCGCCACGATGCGCAGGCCAAGCTCTCGGCAGCGCGCGAACACGCGCGAGAACTTGCTCGGCGGGTGCCCCACCTCGCTCGAATCCAGGCCCACGCCGATGAAGTGTTCACGGTACGGCAGCGCGGCTTCCAGCGTGGCAAAGGCGTCTTCTTCGCTCAGGTGGCGCAGGAAACACAGGATGAGTTCGGCGCTGATGCCCAGCTCGGCCTGCGCGCGTGCGCAGGCGCTGGCCAGACCTTTGATCACGGTGGCCATGGGCACACCGCGCGCGGTGTGGGTCTGCGGATCGAAGAAGAGTTCGGCGTGCACCACGTTGTCGGCCTTGGCGTGCAGGAAGTAGGCCCAGGCCATGTCGTGGAAATCGGCTTCGTGCAGCAGCACGCTGGCGCCGGCGTAGTAGATGTCCAGAAAGCTCTGCAGGTTGGTGAAGGCGTAGGCCTCGCGCAGCGCCTCCACGCTCGCGTACGGCAGGCTCAGGCCGTTGCGCTGCGCGAGAGCAAAGATCAGCTCGGGCTCCAGTGAACCTTCAATGTGGATGTGCAACTCGGCCTTGGGAATGGCGGCGGCAAGTTCGGCGGCGGTCATGGTCATCTCGAATCCTTCAACAGGTGCCCAGGACGATGCCCAGGCGTTTCAAATACCGGCGGTACGCGCTCGACACCCGGTCGGCGGGTCCGTGCACTTCGGTCACCGTCGCGGTGCGGCCGATGGGCAGGGTGCGTGGGGTCTGCGATTCGACCACCGGGCGGTCCTGTGCAAACACGGTGTCCTGGAAGTCGACCAGTTCCTGATCGGTCGAGGTGTCGCCCTGCGTGGCCATCACGAACCAGGCGGTGCACACGGTGTCACCGTCGGGGCGGATGAACAGCGCAATTGCGTTGCTCACCGGGTCGCCCTCGCTCGCGTCCTTGCGCAGAACGGCAGCGAACGGGTGGGGCACGTCGTAGCGGTAGTGGATCCACGCGCCCTCGTCGGCACCGGCGTAAGCGCGGGGTTGCCAGGCGCGGGCGCCGATCACGGCGAGCGCATGAGCGCCCTCTTCCACCTGGCCCGTGTCCACCTTCGCATGGTTGCGTTCACCCAGCCAGCCTTCGTGCACGAAGCCGAAGTGGCTGAGGTCGAGGAAGTTTTCCACCAGGCGCGGTGCGCCGGTGTTGAGTTCGTAAGGGCCACAGACGACGCGTCGCCAGCCTGCGTCAACCCCAACCTCGAACCCGGGGATGTCATCGAGCGCGCCGAGCGAGGCCTTGGGCGCCTGCAGCCGCACCCACACCAGCCCGTAACGCTCGCGCGCTTCGAACACCGTGGCCACATGGCCGGCGGGCGGCGTGAAGTCGGGTGCGGCGGGAATGTGCTGGCACTGGCCGGTGTGGCCGAACTGCCAGCCGTGGTAAGGGCACTCCAGCCGTGCGCCGTGCAGGCCGATCAGCACGCGGCCCAGCGAGAGCTGCGCGCCGCGGTGCGGGCACTGGTCGGCCCATGCGTGCACCCGGTCACCGTCGTGCCCGGGATCGCGCCAGAGCACCAGCGACTGCCCGAGCAGCGAACAAGCCACAGGCGCCTCGCGCACCTGAGTCGATGCGATCACGGGGTGCCAGAGTTGCTGTTCGATCATCGAGGTCTCTTTCAAGCAGGAAAGCCGCCCGGAGGCGGCTTTCTTTTCAAGTGCGCGGCAGGGCCGATCTCAGTTGGGGACTTTGCCTTCAACGCCCTTGACGTAGAACTTCACGCCACCGAGGAACTTGTCGTCAGCGACCACGTCGGCGGCCAGCACTTCCTTGCCGTCCTGCCCCATGATCGGGCCCTTCCAGATGGAGAAGCTGCCGTCTTTCAAACCAGCGCGGATGCTGTCCACCTTGGCTTTGGTTTCGGCAGGCACGTCTTCGGCCACGGACACCATGTCAATGGCGCCTTCCTTCACACCCCACCACACGCCGCCGGTGGTCCAGGTGCCTTCCAGCGCGTCCTTGGTGGCCTTGATGTAGTACGGCGCCCAGTTGATGATGGCCGAGCCCAGGTGAGCCTTGGGGCCGTAGGCGGTCATGTCGGAGTCCCAACCGAAGGCGCGCTTGCCCAGCTTCTCGGCGGTTTGCAGCACGGCCGACGAGTCGGTGTTCTGGAACAGCACGTCGGCGCCGCCGTTGATCAGCGAGGTCGCGGCTTCGGTTTCCTTCGGTGGATCGAACCAGCCGTTGACCCAGACCACGCTGGTGGTGACCTTGGGGTTCACCGACTGCGCGCCCAGGGTGAAGCTGTTGATGTTGCGGATCACTTCCGGGATTGGGATCGAGGCCACCACACCGAGCTTGTTGCTCTTGGTCATGCTGCCGGCGATCACGCCGGCCATGTACGCGCCTTCGTAGGTGCGGCTGTCGTAGGTGCGCATGTTCTCGGCGGTCTTGTAGCCGGTGGCGTGCTCGAACTTCACGTCCTTGAAGTCGGGCGCGACTTTGAGCATGGGCTCCATGTAGCCGAAGGTGGTGCCGAAGATCAGCTTGTTGCCCTGGCCGGCCAGATCGCGGATCACGCGCTCGGCGTCGGCGCTCTCGGGCACGTTTTCCACGAAGCTGGTCACGACCTTGTCGCCGAATTCGGCTTCGATCGCCTTGCGGCCGTTGTCGTGCGCAAAGGTCCAGCCACCGTCACCCACCGGGCCGACGTAGGCGAACGCGATCTTCAGCGGCTCGGGCTTGGGCGCTTCCACCACGGCAGGCGCGGGCGCGGCTGCGGGAACTGCTTCCTCTTTTTTGCCGCAGCCAATCAGCACGGCGCTGGTCAGCGCGGTCAGCGCCGCGACCTTCATCAGGGAACGTTTGCTCAAATCTGTCATGGGTGAACCTCAGGGTTGAGAGGGTTGATGGAACGAAAAAAACACGCTTTGGAGCTTCACCCCGCAGGGTATCGGCACTGGCAGATACTTCAAAAAATGGGCACTCGAAATTATGCGCCGGGATAGAACGGTTTCCCGATGGAGGTCGGCATGTTGATGCGGATCCAGGTCGGGTTGCGCGAGATCAGCACCAGCACCACGATGGTGGCCAGGTACGGCATCATGGTCAGGAACTGGCTGGGCACGTTGACGCCGATGCCCTGCAGATGGAACTGCAGCATGGTCACGCCGCCGAACAGGTAGGCGCCGAGCAACACACGCGCCGGCCGCCAGGTGGCAAAGGTGGTGAGCGCCAGCGCGATCCAGCCCTTGCCGGCGATCATGCCCTCCACCCACAGCGGCGTGTACACGGTGGACACATAGGCCCCGGCCAGGCCACACAGCGCGCCGCCGGCCATCACCGCCATCAGGCGGATGCGGCGCACCGGGTAACCCAGCGCGTGCGCCGACTCCGGGCTTTCGCCCACGCTGCGCAGCACCAGACCCGAACGGGTGCGGTACAGAAACCAGATGAGGCCGAACACCAGCGCCACGCAGGCGTAGACCATGGGGTGGTGGCGGAACAGCGCCGAGCCCACGAGCGGAATGTCGGAGAGAAACGGAATGGCGAACTGGCTTTGTTCGGGCAGCTTTTCCTGCACGTAGCGCGAGCCGGCAAAGGCCGAGAAGCCGCCGCCGAACAGGCTGAGCGCCAGACCCGTGGCGTACTGGTTGGTGTTGAGCCAGATCACCAGGCCACCGAAGATGGCCGCCAGCAACGCCCCGGCGGCCATGCCGGCGGCAAAGCCCAGCGCCGTGCTGCCGGTGTGCACCACCGTGGCAAAACCGGCCAGCGCGGCGCACAGCATCATGCCCTCGGCGCCCAGGTTGACGATGCCGGCTTTCTCGTTGATGAGCAGGCCCAGCGAGGCGATGGCCAGCACGGTGCCCGCGTTGAGCGAGGCGGCGAAGAGGAGTGCGATGGATTCCATGGCTTACTTTTTCCAGACCAAACGGTAGGCAATCAGCGTGTCACACGCGAGTAGTGCAAACAGCAACAAGCCCTGGAACACCCCGGTGATCGATTTCGGCAGCCCCATGCGCGACTGCGCCAGCTCACCGCCGATGTAGAACATGCTCATGAGGATGGCCGAGAACACGATGCCCACCGGGTGCAGCCGGCCCACAAAGGCCACGATGATGGCGGCGAAGCCGTAACCTGCCGGCACATAGGGCGTGAGCTGACCGATGGGCCCGGCCACCTCCAGCCCGCCCGCCAGACCGGCCGCGCCGCCCGAGACCAGCAAAGCCGTCCACAAGGCCCGGCGCGAGGAGAAACCGGCGTAGCGAGCAGCCGCAGGCGCGAGGCCGCCGACCAGCTGCGCGTAACCCGCGTAGGTGCGGAACAGGAACACCCACACCGCCGCCACGCCCGCGAACGCCAGCAGCAGGCCGATGTTCACGCGCGAGCCGTCCATGAGCCGCGGGATCTGCGTGACGGCCTCAAAGGTCTTGGTCTGCGGAAAGTTGTAGCCCTGCGGATCCTTCCACGGGCCGTAGACCAGGAAGTTGAGCACCTGGATGGCCACGTACACCAGCATCAAACTGACCAGGATTTCATTGGCGTTGAAGCGGTCGCGCAGCAGCGCCACGATGCCGGCCCACACCATGCCGCCCACCACCCCCGCCGCCAACACGGCCGGCACGATCCACGGCCCGGTGGACTTGTCGGCGGTGAGTGCCACACCGGCCGCGAAGATCGCGCCCAGGATGTACTGCCCTTCGGCGCCGATGTTCCACACGTTGGAGCGGAAACACACGGCCAGGCCGAGCGCGATGATCAACAGCGGCGTGGCCTTGACCATCAGCTCGGAGAGCGCATAGGTGCTCTTGATCGGCTCCCAGAAAAACACCTGCAGGCCCCGCACCGGGTCCTTGCCCAGCACGGCGAACAGGATCACACCGATGACCACGGTGATCGCGAGCGCCAGCAGCGGCGACGCGTAGCCCCAGCCCTTGGACGGCTGCGGGCGGACTTCAAGCCGCAGCATGGGCGGTCTCCTTCTTGTTGTTCTCAGGGTAGTCCCACAGGCCCGACATCCATTCACCCATGCGTTCGATGGTCGCGTCCTGGCGGTCCAGGCTCGGCGAGAGCCGGCCCTTGGCGATCACGTGCAGGCGGTCGCTGATTTCGAAGAGCTCGTCGAGCTCTTCGCTAACCACCAGCACAGCACAACCCGCGTCGCGCAGCGCCAGGATCTCGCCGCGGATCTGTGCCGACGCGCCCACGTCCACGCCCCACGTGGGCTGGCTCACGATGAGCAGTCTGGGCTTGGCCTCGATCTCGCGGCCCACGATGAACTTTTGCAGATTGCCGCCCGAGAGCGACTTGGCCGCCGCGTCCGGCCCGTTGGCCTTCACGTTGTAGCGCGCGATCACCTCGGCCGCCTGTTTGCGCAACGCGCCCACCTTGATCCAGCCGCCCGCGCCGAGCGCGTCGTCGCGCGAGAGCAGCAGGTTGTGCGCCAGCGAGAGCGTGGGCACGGCGCCGCGGCCCAGGCGTTCTTCGGGCACGAAATGCAGGCCCAGCGGGCGGCGTTTGCCCGGGCTCAGGCGCGACACGTCGTTGCCATCCATGCGGATGCTCTGCGCCGGTGCGCGCGTGTCTTCGCCCGACAGGCAATACAAGAGCTCGCTCTGGCCGTTGCCCGACACACCCGCGATGCCCACCACCTCGCCCGCGCGCACCGTGAGCGCAACGTCGGCCAGGTGGGTGCCAAACGGGTCGTCGCTGGCCAGCGTGAGGCCGCTCACCTCCAGCACCGGCGCACCGGCGTGCAGTTCGCGCACGTCGAGCGCGGGCGGCTCGGCGCCGATCATCAGGCGCGAGAGTGATGCGTTGCTCTCCTGGCGCGGGTCGCACACGCCGGTGACCTGGCCGCCGCGCAAGACCGTGCAGGCGTCGCACAGCTCGCGGATTTCGTGCAGCTTGTGGCTGATGTAGAGAATGCTGCAGCCTTGCGCGGCCAGCAGCCGCAGCACCACAAAGAGTTTTTCCACCGCCTGCGGCGTGAGCACCGAGGTGGGTTCGTCGAGGATGAGCAGCTGCGGGCGCGTGAGCAGCGCGCGGATGATTTCCACCCGCTGCATCTCGCCCACGCTGAGCGTGTGCACCGGGCGCGAGGGATCGATGTCCAGCCCGTACTCGGTGGCCTTGGCGGTGATGCTCGCGCTCACCTCCGGCAGCGTGAGCGCCTTGTCCAGCCCCAGCCACACGTTCTCGGCCACGGTGAGCGTGTCGAACAGGCTGAAGTGCTGGAACACCATGCTGATGCCCAGCGCGCGCGCCTCCTGCGGGTTGCGGATGTGCACGGTCTTGCCGTTGAACGCGACCGTGCCTTCGTCGGGCTTCACCGAACCGTAGATGATCTTCATCAGCGTCGATTTGCCGGCGCCGTTTTCGCCCAGCACCGCGTGCACCGAACCCGGCAACACGGTGAGCGACACGTCGCTGTTGGCGACCACGCCGGGGTAACGCTTGGTGATGCCGCTGAGTTGCAGTCGGTGGGTCATGCGGATGCACCTTGGGAATGGTTGCCGTTGGCAACGGGGTCGGGCTCCGGGCGGCGCAGGGAAGCCGCCACGCCCTTGATCTGTTCGCGCAGCCAGCGCCCGGCGGTGGACGCGTGGGTGCGTTCGTGCCAGAGCTGGTAATACATCATGCGCGGGAAGGGAACCGGGCACGGCAGCACCTGCACCGGCAGCGTGCCCACAAAACGTTCGCAGTACTGCCGCCCGGTGGTGAGCACCAGCAGGCTGCCCGCCACCATGGCCGGGATCAGCCCGAAATGCGGGCAGCGTGCGGTGATGTTGCGCACCATGCCCAGCGTGGCCAGGTGGTCGTCGATGAAGCCGCGCGCGCCGGGGTGGGTGGGCGTGGGTGCAATGTGTTCGGCGCCCAGCCAGGCTTCCACGTCCCAGCCGCGGCGCGCGGCCGGGTGCTGGTTGGACACCAGACACACCACCTCGTCGCCAAACAGGCGGCCCAGGTGCAGGTCGTCCGGCGGCTGGGCCCAGTTGCCGATGACCACGTCCACCGTGCCCTGGGCGAGGTGGTTGCGGTAGTCGGAATCGCGCGAGAGCGGGTGGATGTCGATCGGGCAGTGGGGCGCAGCGCTCTTGAGCTGCGACACCAGCTGCGGCAGAAAGAACGGGTCGAGGTAGTCGCTGGCGGCCAGACTGAAGGTGTGGTGGGCGGTGGCCGGGTCAAAACTGCGGGCGTCGGAGAACAGCACCTCGGCGCTGCGCAGGATGTCGGCCGCCGGTTCGATCATGCGCAGGCCGGCCACGGTGGGCACCATGCCCGAGCCGGAACGCACCAACAAGGGGTCACCGGCCAGCTCGCGCAGGCGCTTGAGCGCCGCGCTCACCGCCGGCTGGTACATGCCCATGCGCAGCGCCGCGCGCGAAACGCTGCGCTCGGTGAGCACGGTGTGCAGCACGCGGATGAGGTGCAGGTCTATCTTGTCGAACATCGACACGTATTTCATACCCGGCTCAGTGTCGTTGGGATGGGGGATTCGGCATTTTCAACATATGGCTGAGCATATGTTGTGCCATGGGGCCCGGCGTATGCTGGCGCGCATGACCCCCCCGATTTCACCCCAAACCCTGACCTTCTGGCGCCGCGGCCAGGCCGTGACGCTGGACAACGTGGCTCCCGACCGCACCCTGCTGGAGGTGCTGCGCGAGGACCTGCACTGCACCGGCACCAAGGAAGGCTGCGGCGAAGGCGACTGCGGCGCCTGCACCGTGGTGCTGGGCGAGGCGGTGGGTGGCCAGTTGCAATACAAGGCCATCAACAGCTGCATCCGGCTGGCGCATTCGGTGCAGGGCATGGCGGTTTGGACCACGGAAGACCTGCCCTCGGCCAGCGGCGAACTGCATCCAGTGCAGGAAGCCATGGTGCAGTGCCACGGCAGCCAGTGCGGCTTTTGCACGCCGGGCTTTGTCATGAGCCTGTTCGGCATGTACCAGAACACGGGCGGCGGGCAAGGTATCGACCGTGCGCAAGCCCAGGTGGAACTGTCAGGCAACCTGTGCCGCTGCACCGGCTACCGGCCCATCTTCGACGCGGCCCAGCAGATGGCCAGCCTGCCCTTGCCGGCCGGCTGCGGGGTGAACGAACCCGTGGTGGTGGCCGCGCTGGAAGCCCTAGGCGAGCGCCCCGCTCCCCCGGCCAACGGCGCCTACCTGCGCCCCACCACCCTGACCCGCCTGCTGCAAGACCGCTGCGCACACCCGCGAGCCCAGGTGGTGGCCGGCTGCACCGACGTGGGCCTGTGGGTCACCAAGCAACACAAGCGTTTTGGCCAGGTGCTCGACGTGACCGCCGCCGAGGAACTGCGCCGCGTGGAAACCTACCCGCACCACATCGCCATTGGCGCGGCCGTGTCGCTGCACAAGGCCTATGCCGCGCTGGTGAGCGAGCGCCCACCCCTCAAGACTTTCGCCCAGCGCTTCGCCGGCCTGCCGGTGCGCAACTCGGGCACGCTGGGCGGCAACGTGGCCAACGGCTCGCCCATCGGCGACAGCATGCCGCTGCTGATCGCGCTGGGCGCGAGTGTGGTGTTGATGCGCTGGGATGCAAGGCGCCAGGCTGTCGCTCACAGGGAGCTGAGGTTGGAGGATCTGTACACGGGCTACCGCACGAATGTGATGCGGCCGGATGAGTTGCTGTGCTGGATCAAGGTGCCCAGGCCGGTGGAGACCGAGTTCCTCCGCGTCTACAAGATCAGCAAACGCTTCGACGACGACATCTCTGCCGTCTGCCTGGCCATCCGCATGACGCTGGACGGCGGCCAGGTGAAGACCATCTCCATCGGCGCTGGCGGTGTGGCCGCCACGCCGGTGCGCGCCCGCCAGACCGAAGCCGCCTTGCTCGGCCAGGCGTGGAATGCCGACAGCGTGATGGCCGCCGTGGCCACGCTGCGCGCCGAGTTCCAGCCCATCAGCGACATGCGCGCCAGCGCCGCCTACCGCCAGACCGTGCTGGGCAACCTGCTGCAGCGCTTCTGGCTGGAAAGCCAGGGCCTGCAAAGCATCAACCTCGAATCGGTGTCGATGGAGGCCCTGGCATGAACGCGCGAGACAAGGCACCGGCCACACCCGTGGTGATTTCGTCGCGCGCCGACGCGGACGAAGCACCCAACGATCTGACCCCAACTTCTCCCCCTGCTCCTGCAGCTCCACAGCGCGCCGCCGGCGTCTCGCGCCACCACGAAAGCGCGCGCGCCCAGGTGGCCGGCGGTGCCACCTACATCGACGACATTCCCGAGGTGCGCGGCACGCTGCACGCCGCGCCCATCTGCTCCCCCGTGGCCCATGGACGCCTGCGCGGCATCGATGCGACCGCGGCGCTGGCCCTGCCCGGCGTGCGCGGCCTCGTCGACGCACGCGACATCCCCGGCGACCCGGTGCTCGCCGCCTTCAGCCACGACGAACCCGTGTTCGCCAGCGACGTGGTGCAGTTCACCGGCCAGGTGGTGGCCCTGCTGCTGGCCGACGACACCATGACCGCGCGCCGCGCCGCGCGGCTCGTCAAGCTCGACATCGAACCACTGCCCGCCGTGATCAGCGTGCACGAAGCCCATGCGCTCGAGAGCTACGTGTTGCCGCCGGTGCATGTGAAACGCGGCGACGCCGCCGCTGCGCTCAAGCGCGCCCCACACACCATCGAAGGCGACTTTGAAGTCGGCGGCCAGGAGCACTTTTACCTGGAAGGCCAGATCGCCTACGTGTTGCCGCTGGAGCAAAACCAGTGGTGGGTCTACACCAGCACGCAGCACCCCGGCGAGGTGCAGCACTGGGTGTCGCACGCGCTGGGCATTGCCAACCACGCGGTGACGGTGGAGTGCCGGCGCATGGGCGGCGGCTTTGGTGGCAAGGAAACACAGGCCGGGCACCTGGCCGTGTGGGCCGCGATTGCCGCGAACAAACTCAAGCGCCCGGTGAAGCTACGGCTGGACCGCGACGACGACTTCATGATCACCGGCAAACGCCACCCCTTCGCCTACCACTACCGCGCCGGGTTCGACGACAGCGGCCTGCTCTGCGGGCTCGAACTGGAGATGCTGGCCAACTGCGGCTTCAGCGCCGACCTCTCCGGCCCCGTGGCCGACCGCGCCATCTTCCACGCCGACAACGCCTACTTTCTGGAAGACGTGGCCATTGCCAGCTACCGCTGCAAAACCAACACCCAGAGCCACACCGCGTTTCGCGGCTTCGGCGGACCGCAAGGCGTGATCGTGATCGAGCGCATCCTGAGCGACATCGCGCGCACGCTCGGCCTGGATCCGCTGGATGTGCGGCTGCGCAACCTCTACGGCATCGACGAGAGGAACGTCACCCACTACCAGATGAAGGTCGAGGACAACATCCTCGAACCGCTCATGACCACGCTGGCGAAAACCAGCCGCTACCGCGAACGCCGCGAACAGATCAAGGCGTGGAATGCCAAGAGCCCCGTCATCAAGAAAGGCCTGGCGCTCACCCCGGTCAAGTTCGGCATCAGCTTCACCGCCACCCTGTTCAACCAGGCCGGTGCGCTGGTGCACGTGTACACCGACGGCAGCGTGCAGGTGAACCACGGCGGCACCGAAATGGGCCAGGGCCTCAACACCAAGGTGGCCGCCATCGTGGCCGACGAGCTGGGCGTGCCGTTCGGGCAGGTGTTGTCCACCGCGGCCGACACCAGCAAGGTGCCCAACGCCAGCGCCACCGCCGCCAGCGCCGGCACCGACCTCAATGGCCGCGCCGCGCAGTTTGCCGCGCGCCACGTGCGCGACAACCTCGCCGCCTTTGTGGCCGGGCTCGACGGCTGCGGCGCCGGCGCCGTGCGCTTTGAAGCCGGCCAGGTGATCACACCCAAGACCACGCGCGCGTTCAACGATGTGGTGCACGCCGCCTACGCCAACCGCATCCAGCTCTGGAGCGACGGCTTCTACCGCACGCCCAAGATCCACTACGACAAGACCACCATGCAGGGGCGGCCGTTCTACTACTTTGCGTACGGCGCGGCGGTGACCGAAGTTGCCATCGACACCCTGACGGGTGAGAGCCGGGTGCTCAAGGTCGACATCCTTCACGACGTGGGCCGCAGCATCAACCCCGCCATCGACATCGGCCAGATCGAAGGTGGCTTTGTGCAAGGCATGGGCTGGTTGACGACAGAGCAACTGGTGTGGAACGACAAGGGCACCCTGCAAACCCACGCCCCCAGCACCTACAAGATTCCCGCCACCGGCGACATCCCCGAACACTTCAAGGTAGACCTCTGGCCCGAGCCCAACCGGGAAGACAACGTGCACGGCAGCAAAGCCGTGGGCGAGCCGCCGTTCATGCTCGCGATCAGCGTGTTTGAAGCGCTGCGCGACGCGGTGGCGCAGGCGGGCGGCAAGCCCGAGGCGATGAACGCGCCGGGGACGGCGGAGGAAGTATTGAGGGCTGTGGGGTAGGCCGGCGCTTCGGTTGCAGACACGGACTGATGCGTCCCGACATCCGTCGCTCGCGGATCTGAACGACAGGCATGCAACGACAGCCGCCGCTTGCCGTCGGCCGACCGGCTTTCGGGAGGTTCATCTGCATTCACCTTGGGAGTCCAGAGCGTCCTGACGGGGTCGGGGCCAGAAATGTCCGATCCATCCGGCCTGGACTTGCCTGCGGCTCAACGAACCCGCAGCACCTCAAACTGCTGTCGAATCGGGGCCACCTGTATCGACACCTCGTCACCCTCGCATTTGCCCAGCATGGCCCTGCCCAAAGGGGCTTCGCTGCTGATGACCTGAACGAGCTGAGCACCGCTGACCAACTTCATGCTGCCCCCATCCGGGCCGAGGAAGAACTGTTGCTGCCTGTCGTCTGAATCGACCAGGCAGACCAGCGCACCGAGCTGTATGCCTGTGCCGGCGTCGTAAGGGCGCGGGCGGAACTGGCGCCAATCAGCCATCGCCTGGCGGATGGCTTCGGCTCGACGAGCCTGGCCGGTGGCCAGGTAGGCGGCTTCGAGTCCCAATGTGTCGTATTTGTTTTCGGCGATGTTTTCTTCGTGAGTCGCCGTTTCATGCGCCGCCCGCACCGCCTGTTCGGCTTGCAGCAGGTCTTCGGCGAGCCGTTCCAGCACCTGCTGCTGCAGCAAGAATTTATCCATGGTGAAGGGTGGGCATCTCGAACAAGCGACGGAACGGGTCTTGATTATGAAGGGCTCCACCGGCCCCAACAGGGTCCCGGCCGTCACGAGACACACGGCCTGCCGCAGGAAAGCGGTCGACCATCGGGTGTCCACCAGGCGCCGTCCTCGCCCGCGCGGTGCGCCTCGAACAGCGCCAACAGAAAGTCCACCAGAGCGCGGGTCTTTGCCGACGGGTGGCTTCGCGTCGGAAACACCGCATGGATGTCGGCCGGCGGCAGGCGCCATTCGGCCAGCACGGGTTTGCGCTTTCCCGCGCGCAACATCGGCGCGGCCTCCCACAGGGAACGCATCAGGATGCCGTGTCCGTCCAGGGCCCATCCCAGCACGCACTCGCCGTCGTTCGATGCCAATGGACCTCGGACCTTCACTGATTCAGTGCGCGCGCCGGCGCTGAGGTGCCAGGTACCGAAGGTTTCGTCGCTCTCGCGGAAGAGAGGCAGGCGTGTTGCTTCGTGCTCAACAGGCCGGAGCATGCCGGCACGAGCGTGCTTGTCGCCGGGTGAAGGTGAGCGGCCGCACCGCCATGGCCGCCCATCATGGGCCGAAACCCGCCGGCCCTCTTGCCAGACGCGGGGGGACGGCCGTTACTTCACATCGATGTCGATGAAGACCTCGGTGTCGGATACCCGCACACCGTTGGCGACGGTTTTGATGAAGGTGTTGTTGGCCGGGTTGCCCGCTCCGAACGAGGACGTCGGATCGAGCTTGAAAGTCACGCGGTACTTGCCGGCAGAGGAGCCTGAGGTTGCGGCATCCCAGACAAAGCCATAGGTGAAGTTGCCGGACACCGGTATTTCGCCAGACAGCTTGTTGAGGCCATCGGGGACGGTCGGATCAAAAAGGGCCTGGTTCACCACCATGGGGCCTGTGGGCAGACCGCCTGCGTCCAGCTTCTGGAGTGTCAGACGGGCGTTGGTCGCAAAGACAAAGGCGGTGGTGGTGGCAATGGCAGTGGTTCCCTGCAGCTCGTTGTTTCCCGAACCGACAGCAGCTTCATCGAGTACGGCAGTGTTGTCTGGCCGAGGCCCTGCATGGCTGTCGCTTCAGCGATCAAGAGCAGCTTCAAACCCAGGAGCGGCTGCACCTGCAATCCATTGAGCAACTCAAGCTGCAGGAACAAGCGCAGGTAAAAACCCGCGAACAACTCAAGTCGCAGGAAGAACTGCACCTGAGACTGCGAGACGAGCTTAAGGCGCGTTGAACATTTCGATGCAATGCTCCCGGAAGACCACGTTGGTCTGGAGCTGCCGTCTGCCGAGTCACCACGTGGCGAGATGACTGCATGGAGTACCCCACACCGCCGCCGATCTGGGCGCTCAGCTCGCCGCCGAGCGCCCGGGAAACCTTAGAGGGAGGCGTCCTTGATCTTCTTCAGGGGCCGAACCTTCACGCGCACGGTGGCGGGCTTGGCTGCGAACTCGCGCTCGACCTTGGTGAAGGGGTCGATGCCACGGCGTTTCTTCTTGGCGGGGATCGCCTGCGCGGTGATCTTGAGCAGGCCTGGCAGCGTGAACTCGCCCAAGCCCTTTTTGCTCATGGAGGCCACGATCGTGGCTTCCAGCGCAGCCAACACAGCTTTGGCGGCCTTCGGCTCGACACCGGCGACTTCAGCCAGGTGAACCTGGAGCGTGGTCTTGTTGAAGGCCGTCTTGATCGGCTTCAGTGTTGCCACGCTTGCGGCAGGCTTCCTGGTCGTTGCCGCCTTGGGGGCTGCGACTGTCTTTTTCGCGGCGGGAGCTGCTTTCTTCGCAGCGATGTTTTTCTTTGCAGTTGCCATGGATTTTTCTACTTTCGATTGATGAAGATGCGCAAGGTGCGCCCCGCGATTGTAGAAACCGTGCGCGCACACGCGAAGTTCGAGCGTTGCAGAGTCTGATGGCTGGAAAGCGCTGAACTTCGCGTTACCCGTCAAACGACCATCTGCCCCGAGCAGTGCGTACTCGGGAAGGCAGCTCCAGACTGGTTGCGGACGCCGGTGAAGACGGCCACGAACCATCGCTTCAACAATGTCCAGTCGCCCAAGCGAGGCGCCTCGATCGCCTGTTGATCACCGCGTGAGCGGCCATTCAACTTTGGCCTTCACCCGCTGCAAGCCGCAACCGAGCGAGACAGTGCGCGCGAGAGCGCTGCTGTGCTCTGGTAGCCCGCGGCCATTGCCGCCTGCTTGAGACCACGACCGCCATCCACGGCGCTGCGCGCGATCAGCAGGCGGACGCCTTGCAGGTATCGCCCGGGTGGCATGCGCATCGTGGCGTGAAAGTGCCTTGCGAACGCCGTGCGCGACATCCCTGCTTCTTCGGCGAGTCGCTCCAGCGTCCAGGCCGCCTGCGGGCGTGCGTGAATGGCCACCAGGGCTCGCGCCAGCCGCGGATCGGCCAGGCCACTCAGAATGCCGCCCACTTTTCTGGTGGGGCGGGCAACCAGCTGGCGCAACACACCGATGAACAAGATGTCTCCAGCGCGGTGCAACAGGGCTGGTTGCCCGCACCGGGGCTGCTCCAGTTCGGCAGCGATCAGGCCGACGGTGTGCAGCAGCGACGATTCGGCGTCGTCCAGCGCCACGAGGCAAGGTTCGTTGAATTCGTCCAGCAGCAAGCTGGCCACAGGACCGCGCAACAAAGCTTCGACGCGCACGATGCCAGGCCCTGCACCGCCGGCGGCTGGCAACAGGCGATGGGGCGTGTCGGAACGGCAAATCACCAGCAACGGCGACTCCAGGCTCACCCGCCGGCCGGCCGAGTGAAGGCTCGCGCGCCCGTGGATCATGAGGTACATGAACAGCCGTGACGGCCCTGGTTCCGACGCAGCGAATGCCGCAGGAGCCGCCATGAAGGGGCTCACGGTGACTTCGGGAGCCAGCCCTTCCAGCAGTGCCGACAGGCGATCCAGTCGGGCTGGTGGAAGGGCGGAGCTTGTGCCAGCGGTCATGCGTACGATCTGCAATGGAATGAGGATGAACGATTGCAGAAAGTACCCGATAGTGCTGACTTGTGCAATGCGTGTGCGCGCACTGCCCCGTCCAACAACCGAAGGAGTTCCCCATGTCCGTCAGTGCCCTTGTGCCGCGTCAACCCGTGCCCGCCCTGTCTCTGGCCCTCGTCGGAGGCGGTCGTTTTGTCCTCGGCGCCGACCCGGCCGAGCGTTTCGATCTGATCGTTTTCTACCGCGGGCTGCACTGCCCCATTTGCGCGAAGTATTTGATCGAGCTGGAGCGGCTGGCGCCCGAATTCGCCAAGCGCGGTGTGGCCATCGTGGCGGCCAGCAGCGACGACGCCGAGCGTGCCCAGGCCATGGCGACCAAAGTGAATGCGCAATCGGTGCGCTTTGGCCATGGGCTGAGTCTGGCCAGCGCGCGACAGTGGGGCCTGTATATCAGCACGTCGCGCGGCACCACCTCCATCGGCATTGAAGAGCCCGCGCTCTTCAGCGAACCCGGGGTCTTCCTGGTCAAGCCCGACGCCACCCTCTACTACGGCGCGGTGCAGACCATGCCGTTCGCACGCCCCGCCTTCCAGGACTTGCTCGGCGCCATCGACTTCGCCATCGCGAAGGACTATCCGGCTCGAGGGGAATACGTCGGCGCGGTTTGAACCGGAGAAAAGAAGACCCATGCAAAAAACAGCATGAACACGAGATCGTTCAAGCCGTAGATGCTGAAAAACATCCCGGCGAACGCATCCTTGGCGTACAGGGCCTCGAGCTTGTTATTGGAAAGCCACAGCAACCACGCCACCACATAGACCAGCTTCTCCACGGCAAAAGCGCCGGCCAGCCACTTGATGCCGGTGCCCACCGTTGCTGCACCCAGGTACGCCAAACCCCACACAGCAATCATCAGCAGGCCAAAGTTCGACATGACGATGGGGTCGGCTTCAGCGATGGCGTCGTTGGTGAACGCACGGGAGAACAGCAGGACACCCCCGATGTTCATCACACCGGCTGCGATGAAACCATTGCGAACCAGACTTTTTTTCATGTGAACACCTTGAGAAGTTCGTGAACGGGATCGCAGCCGCCATGCAAGCCTGCAAAGGCAACGCCCGGCCTCCGGGACAGCTCCATGCTGCCTGGCCGCGTGCGCATGCGAGTCTGGCACGTCAGCCGATGGCCGCCCCATGACGGCTGCTTTCAGCCTTGCAACCCACTCGGCTCTTCACCGGGCGCTACCATCCACCGGCAAAAATTCTTTGCCACAAGGAAGCAACAATGTTCAGTCATGTGATGGTGGGGTCCAACGACCTCGAGCGCTCGAAGATCTTCTACACCGCAGTGCTCGGCACGCTCGGCGTGGGCGCACCGGTGGAAAACACGGCGGGCTCGGGCCACAAGCGGCTCTTCTTCCGCCACGAAGGCACCTCGTTCTGCGTGAGCGAACCCATCAACGGAGAAGCGGCCTGCCCCGCCAACGGCGGCACTGTCGGCTTCAAGTGCGCGTCACCCGAGCAATTGCAGGCGTTTCACGACGCGGCCGTGGCGCACGGCGGCGTGTCGATTGAAGACGCACCCGGCCCGCGTGGCGGCCCATCGGGCAGCATGCACCTGGCCTACGTGCGCGACCCGGACGGCAACAAGCTCTGCGCGCTCTACCGCGTGCCTTGAAGGGAGCTTCAAGCTTCTGGCGCGCCTTTGCCGCGACGCCGCCGCGCGGCCAGGGGCGACTCGGCCGCCGCATACGCGGCCAGCCCCGCAGGGCGGTCGATCGGCACCAGGGTCTGCATGCGGGTGCCGCCGGGCGGCTGCAAGGCCGGCGGGTAAAACGCGAGCTTTTGTGCTTTGGCCAGCTTGTCGGTGCGTGAGGGGTCAAGGTCCCGCTCGTTCGCGCCACCCGGCGGCACCACCGCCCTGCCGTCCACAATTTCCAGATCGAACCACCAGCGCTTGACCGTGTTGCGCTGGCCGCCGCCGCTGCTGTCATCGTGCGCAATGAGCTGGCGGCGCGAGGCCGGCACGTCGATGGACAGCCACAGCAAACGCTCGGACTCCACCAGGTCCTCGCGGTTGTAGGGGCAGGTCTTCATGCAGCGGCCGCAGGCCGATCCCTTCATGTTGGTGAGCCGGTACTTGCCGCACTTCTCCACGTCGGGTTTCCAGATTTCGTAGCCGTTGAACATCACCTTGGGGCCGAAGGGGATGGCGTTGCAGGGGCACTCGCGCGCGCACTTCATGCACAGGTTGCACATGGCCTGCAGGCCGAAGTCGATCGGTTGGTCCACGGCCAGCGGCAGGTCGGTCGTGAACAGCACCGACTTGGAGCGCGGGCCGATGAAGGGGTTGAGGATCAGCTCGCCGATGCGCGAAAGTTCGCCCAGGCCCGCCATCAACACGGCCGGCAGGTGCAACAGCTCGGAGTGGGCATTGGAATGCGCGCGCGCCGAGTACCCCATGCGCCGCACATGGGCTGCCATCACGCCGGCCATGGTGGCGCCGCGCAGGTAGGCCCGCATCGATTGCGCGCCCGAGATCCAGTCATCGCCCGAAGCGCCTTCCATGGTCTCGAATCCCTGGTCCATGAGCATCACCACGGCGTAGCGGTGGTAGGGCTCGATCGGCTTTCCCTCGACTTCGTCGTGCGAGTAGTACATCCAGGGCTCGGCTTCGCAGATGCCCACCAGGTCGGCGCCCATCACATGGGCCAGTGCCTTGATGGCGTCGGCATTGCGCCGCGGGTCCGACAGGTCACCGCCCACGCCGGTGGGCTGCAGGGGTTCGCGTGTGCCCTGCAGCGGCACCAGGGCGCGGATCAGGGGCGTCATGGCCAAGGCCAGCGGGTGCTTGATGGCGAAGCGGGTGCGTTCGGTCTTCGCTTTGTCGCCGAGGTCGCCGGCCAGCGCGCGGGTGAAGAGGTCGGCGCGTTTGGGCACGCGGGTGATTTCCTCACGCAGCACCAGCGTGGTGGGCTTGCCGACACGGCGGATGCGCTCCATCGCGTAGCGGCCCATGTGCACCGGGCGCTTGGCGAGTTCATCGTCTTCAAACCCGGGCCGGGTGCCCGGTGCCCCCATGTAGGTCTCGGCGTCCGGCCAGTCCAGCGAGGCATCGGGTGCGATGGGCAGGTCGGTGGCCAGCGGGTAGTCGGTGGTGACAACGCCGATGCGAAAGCCGCGCCGTGAAAAGGGCATGGCCAGTTCACCGTTCACCGCCTTGGCCACGCCCGCGCGCTGGGCCAGTGCGCTCAGGTCAACCTGCGTCTCACCCGCCAAATGCCCGCGCGCCGACCAGCCCAGTGCGCGGATGTAGCCGGCCATCACCACCGCCACCTCGGCACAACGCAGGTCGGTGCGCTCGGCGTTGGTGCCCCGGATCCATTCCGCGCCGGGTTCACCCGGCTTGGGTTCCCGGCTGAACTCCATCAGCCACACAAAGGCATGGGTGTGTACCGGGTGTTCTGCCTGCTGCCAGTCTTGCGGCTGAAGCTCGCAGATGCCGGCCAGGGTGGCTTCCAGAAAATAGGCCGAAGCCTTGAGGTTGCGGGCACGTGTGACGAGGTCGTCGGGCACCGGCGCACGCGCGGGCGCGACCACGCCATCCAGGTGCTGGTCAAAGAGCGCCCGGTATTCGGGCAGCGCGTCCAGCACCGCGTCGGCACCGGGCTGCACCGCATCGCCGGGCTGGCGCACACCCGCCACCGGCTCCACGTCGGCGCGTGGCAGAAGCTCGGTGGGCAATACACCGAGATCGAACGAACGATCGCGGTTGGAGTAGAGACGGGCCATGAAGCCTCCAGCTGGGGTGGACTTGAAACAGCCCCGATCATGCCGCCTGGCTGCCCAGTCTGTGCTCGGGCGCCACCAGCGTCTGGCCCAAGCAAACCTCCACCCGGCGAGGCAGGCCATGGTGGCCACACCTCCCCCCGTGGAAGAGCCCGAGAGGTGAGGCCGCGGCCTCAGGGCTTGATCGCCACCTTCAACACGCCGTCGCGCTGGTTCGCAAACAGCTCGTACGCGGCCACGATGTCGTCCAGCTTGAACTGGTGGGTGACCATGACGCCCAGGTCGATGCGGCCGGAGGCCACCACGTTCATGAGCCGGCGCATGCGCTCCTTGCCGCCGGGGCACAGCGCGGTGACGATGCGGTGGTCGCCCAGGCCGGCGGCAAACGCGCCCAGGGGAATGGTGAGGTCGCTCGAATAAACGCCGAGGCTGGACAAGGTGCCGCCGGGTTTGAGCACACGCAGGGCAGACTCGAACGTGGCTTGTGTGCCCAGCGCTTCGATGGACGAGTCCACACCGCGCCCGCCGGTGATCTTCATGATCTCGTCGACCACGTCGCAGTTCCTGAAGTTGAGCGTGAGGTCGGCGCCCATCTTTTTGGCGATGCCGAGGCGGTGGTCGTTGCCGTCCACCGCGATGATGGTGGACGCGCCCAGCAAGCGCGCGCCCGCCGTGGCACACAGCCCGATCGGGCCTTGCGCAAACACCACCACGGTGTCGCCGATGCGGATGTTGGCGTTCTCCGCGCCCTTGAAGCCGGTGGACATGATGTCGGGACACATCAGCACCTGCTCGTCGGAGAGGCCGTCGGGAATGGGCGCCAAGTTGGCCTGGGCGTCGGGCACCAGCACATATTCGGCCTGCGTGCCGTCGATCAGGTTGCCGAAGCGCCAGCCCGCCGTGGCCTTGAAGCCGTGGCAGCCACACAGGCCCTGGGGAATGAGGTAACTGCCATCTTGCGAGGATGCGCCGTCTTGCGCGGCGTACGAATTGAAGTTGGGGCAGATGGCGCCGGCAATGACGCGCTGGCCTTCGCTGTAGCCCTGCACGGCACTGCCGAGTTTTTCGATCACACCCACCGGCTCGTGGCCGATGATCAGGCCCTGGGCCACCGGGTACTCACCCTTGAGGATGTGCACGTCGGTGCCGCAGATGGTGGTGGTGGTGATGCGGATGAGTGCGTCGTTGGGGCCCACACCGGGGATGGGCTTGTCAACCACCTCGATGCGGTTCTTCTCGACGAACACGGCGGCTTTCATCATGGTGGCCATGGGCCCTCCTGAAGTGGGTGGACAACCCCGGATTGGGGTCAGGCGGCGCTGGCCTTCTGGAGGATCACGTAGATCTCGTCCTTGAGCTGCAGCTTTTCGCGCTTGAGCACCTCGATCTCGGCGTTGGTCGCGATCTCCAGGCCGTCTTCCAGGTTCTTGATCTTCTGGTCGAGTTCGTTGTGCTGGTCAAACAGGCGCGTGAAGTGCATGTCGGTGCCCTTGAGGCTGGAGATGAGTTCGCGGTGTTCTGGAAACATGGGTGTGCCTTGGGTTGAATGTCGCGGCAAGCGCGGACTGGGGGAATGCCCCGCTTGGAAATCAGTGTGGAACACAGGCGGGTCCATGCCATTGACACAGATCAAGCGGAACGCTGCCCGCAAGCTTGACGGCTGAGGGCCACAGCATCTGTGCGTCAGCGCCCAGACCTCCCGCTTTGTCTGCGTCAGGATGTTCGAAACGCCCACCCGAACGGAAAACCATGCTCGACGCACCCCCGCGGCACCACACGCCTCTGAGCGCCAGCGACCATTTCGCGCGGGGCGTCACCAAGTTGCTGCGGTTTGTGGCCGACGCCTTCTTCGCCAAACGCTATGGGCACCGCGCGATCGTGCTGGAAACGGTGGCCGCCGTGCCCGGCATGGTGGGCGCCACGCTCACCCACCTGCATTCCCTGCGCCGCATGGTCAACGACGAAGGCTGGATCCGCACGTTGATGGAAGAGGCCGAAAACGAGCGCATGCACCTCATGACCTTCATCGAGGTGGCTCAACCCACCGCGCTGGAACGCTGGCTCATCCTGTTGGCGCAGTGGATTTTTTACCTCGGCTTCTTCGTGCTCTACCTCGTGTCGCGCCGCACGGCGCACCGCCTGGTGGGCTACTTTGAAGAAGAGGCGGTGATCAGCTACACGCAGTACCTGGCCGAAATCGACTCGGGTCGCGCACCCAACGGCCCCGCGCCCGGGATCGCCAGGCGCTACTGGAAGCTCAAGGAAGACGCGACCCTGCGCGACGTGGTGCTGGCGGTGCGCGCCGACGAAGCCCACCACCGCGACATCAACCACGGCCTGGCCAGCCATCTCGCTGGTGAACCGGTTCGCGCCGAGCCACCAGCGCCGTATCCGGAGCATGCAGACCCGGGGAAGTGGGACCCGAAGCAGTGAGGCTCGCTCAACCCGCCAGATTGCGGAACAGGTAGCGACCGAGCGCGACCCAGAAATCGCCGCCCGAGTGCTGCTGCCACAGAACCGAAATGTCGGCAAAGGCCTTGTGGAAGATCAAGGCGAAGAGACCCAACAGGCAGGCGATGGCGACGATCTGCAGGCCGGTCTTGAAGTGTTCGTCGCGTTGGTTGTGCATCGCCTGGATTATGGCGACGCACCCTGCCCGGGCATCACACGTGGATGCCATCCGGGACTTTGACCTCCTGAACCATTCAGCTCACCCGGATCAACTTCCTGGAGCGCCACCGGACCAAAGAATTCCTGCTTGTACGTCGGGTTGGCCGCCTCGATGTCCGTGAGGATCGTCGGCTGCATGAAGGCGCCAGCCTGTCCTTCGATGCGTTGGTCGCCCATCACGATGCGCGCACCGTGGGCCACGGCCTCGTCCACCTGGCCCAGCAGCGTCTCAAGCGCTTGCGCCGATGACAGCAGGGCCATCGTGGATTTCTTCAGGTTCTTGCCCGCGCGCTGGGCCACCACAGCGCCCGCACCGTCGCTGCCCGTCAAGGCCACGGCGCGGATGCGGTCATCGTCGTTGACCTGGGCGACCTGGTCCTTGGAGATGAACACGTTGGTGAACGCGCCCGCCGACGCACCCGCCTCTTCGAGCAGGCGCTCGAAGGCCAGTGCGCATTGCCGCACGTTGGAGGCGTGCTTGACCATCACGACGTTGCCGGCCATCAGGTTGGGGGCGGCGAAACGCACGATCTGGCAGTACGGATGGTTCCACGGCTCCACGCCGAACAACACGCCGATCGGACTGCTCTCGACCAGGGCGTCGCCTTTGGCCGTGCTGAGCTTCTCCGGCGCCAGGAAGGACTCGGCGTGCTCGGCGCAGTAGTCGAGGATGGTCGCGCTCAACTGGAGCTCGCCCTCGCTCTGGGCGATCAGCTTGCTCTCCAGCTGCGCGTCGTCGATGTCATCGGAGGACTTGACGATTTAACCGTTGTAGCGGTTGGTGCTTTGATAGGCCATGGATGCTCCGGTGATGGGTCTGGGTCACGCGCTTCAGGCGGCTTGCAGTTGCGCCAGCACGGCGCGCGCGGCAGCGGCTGAAGAGGCGGGGTTTTGTCCAGTGATCAGGTGGCCATCGGTGACCACAAAAGACTGCCAGTCCTCCCCCTTGTGGTACAGACCGCCGTTGGCTTCCAGCATGTCCTGCACCAGGAAGGGCACCACCTGGGTCAGCTGCACGGCCTCTTCCTCGGTGTTGGTGAACCCGGTCACCTTCTTGCCCTGGACCAGCGGCGCGCCGTCGACCGACCTGGTGTGGCGGAACACCGCGGGTGCGTGGCAGACCGCCGAGACCGGTTTGCCGGCCGCGAACAGGGTCTCGATCAACTGGATGGAGTGGGTGTCTTCAGCCAGGTCCCACAAAGGGCCATGACCACCCGGGTAGAACACCGCGTCGAATCCTTCGCCCGACACCTCGGCCAAACGGGTGGTGTGCGCCAGCGCGTCCATGGCCTGCGGGTCCTTCTTGAACCGGCGTGTGTCGTCGGTCTGCGCGTCTTCGTCATCGCTCTTGGGGTCCAGCGGAGGCTGACCACCCTTGGGAGAAGCGAGCACGAGCTCGGCACCGGCGTCCTTGAAGACGTAATACGGCGCGGCAAACTCTTCCAGCCAGAAGCCGGTCTTCTTGCCCGTGTCGCCGAGTTGGTCGTGGGAGGTCAGGATCATCAGAATCTTCATGGGGGTTCCTTGGGTTGCATGTCGGCGCCTGAACGGCACGAAGGAGGCGAAAGCCCTGCGGCATGCCGCAGCTGCGCCACCTGAAAAATCATTCGACAGGGTGCTGCCGCAGGCCTGTGCCGTCTGTTCGTCAGCGCACTCAGTCCAGTGGCCAGGGCAGCTCGCGCTGCAGGGCCGGCACTTCGATGGCGCGTGCGGGCGGTGCGCCCTGGTCCAGCCCGCGCCACCACGGGACCACCGCCGCCAGGTGGGCGGGCTCCACCGCCTCGCCCAGGCGCGGCATGAGCAGCGGCACGCCTTGCATGGGCGCCAGTTGCAGCAGCGTCTCCACCGGTTCGTCCCAGGCGTGCATGGCCAGGCTGAAGGTGCCCCAGTGCACCGGCAGAAAGGCGCCGCCGCCCAGCAGCGCATGGGCCTTGAGGGCGTTCACCGGGCCGAGGTGGATGTCGCCCCACGAAGGGTGGAAGGCCCCCACTTCCAGCATGACCAGGTCGAACGGGCCCAGGCGCTCGCGGATGGTGGCGTACTCGGTGGTGAGGCCCGTGTCGCCGCTGAAAAACACCTTGTGCCGATCCGACTGCACCACCATGGAAGACCACAGCGTGGCGTTGCGGTCTTTCAGGCCACGGCCTGAAAAGTGCTGCGACGGCGCTGCGGTGATGGTGAGGCCGGTGCCGGGCACGCGGTGGCTCTCCCACCAGTCGAGTTCGGTGATGCGCTCGGCCGCCACGCCCCAGGCCTGCAGGTGGGCACCCACGCCGAGCGAGGTGACGAAGGGCACGGCGCTGTGCTTCGCCAGCGCGCGGATGGTGGGGTAGTCCAGGTGGTCGTAGTGGTCGTGCGAGAGCACCACCACGTCCACCTCGGGCATCTGCCGCAAACGCAGAGGCACCGGCTGAAAACGCTTGGGGCCGAGCAGGCGGAACGGCGATGCGCGCGTGCCCCACACCGGGTCGGTGAGCACGCGGTGGCCGTCGATCTCGATCAGCACGGTGGAGTGCCCCAGCCAGGTGGCGCGCAGGCCGCTGTGCACCGGGCGGCTCCAGGCCTCGCGCGGGTCCATCGAAGGCAACGGTCCGTCGGGTGCGCGCCGGCCACCCGAACTCAGAAACTCCTTGAGCGTGGGCCGGGGCACGGTGGCATCGCGCAGCCCGGGCAGGGGCGGATGCACATTGCGGAACCCCAAACCGTTCCACATCGTCGAGGCCTGCATGCGCTCCAGGCGCGCGCCCTGTGCACGTTTGCCGAACGAGTTCATGGTGCGGCCCCGGCGCGGGCGGGCAGGTTCAGGCGCGGGAGGGTGGGCGCTGTCTCCGACAGCAACCGTCCTTTGCGCCACACCTTCAGGCGGGTGGCGCGCAGGCGGATCGCTTCGATCGGATCGCGCGCCTGCAGCAGCACAAAGCTGGCATCACAGCCCGCCGCGATGCCGTAGCCCTGCAGCCCCATCACCTTCGCCGCATTCGTGGTGACCGCGTCGAAACACTGGCGCATGCCAGCCTGGCTGGTCATCTGCGCCACGTGCAGGCCCATGTGGGCCACCTCCAGCATGTCGCCGCTGCCCAGCGAGTACCAGGGGTCCATCACGCAGTCGTGGCCGAAGGCCACCGTCACGCCGGCGGCCATGAGTTCGGGCACGCGTGTCATGCCGCGGCGCCTGGGGTAGGTGTCGTGCCGGCCCTGAAGTGTGATGTTGATCAGCGGGTTGGCCACGGCGCTCACACCCGATTCGGCGATCAGCGGGATCAGTTTGGACACGTAGTAGTTGTCCATGCTGTGCATGGAGGTGAGGTGCGAGCCGTTCACGCGACCCTGCAGGCCCAGGCGGTGCGTTTCGAAGGCCAGGGTCTCGATGTGGCGCGACATCGGGTCGTCGCTTTCGTCGCAGTGCATGTCCACCGGCAGACCCAGCTCGGCGGCCAGCTCGCACAGGAGCTTCACGCTGGCCGCGCCTTCCACCATGGTGCGTTCGAAATGCGGGATGCCGCCGACCACGTCCACGCCCAGGTCGAGTGCCCGCATCAGGTTGTTCAATCCGCCCGGGGAGCGCAACACGCCGTCTTGCGGGAATGCGACCAGCTGCACGTCGAGGTACGGCGCCATGAGGCGTTTGGCCTCCAGCATGGCGCGCACCGGCAGCAGGCTCGGGTCGCTGGTGTCCACATGGCTGCGGATGGCGAGCAGCCCCTTGGCCACGGCCCAGTCGCCATAGCGCAGCGCGCGCTCCACCAGCGCTTCTTCGGTCAGCAAGGGCTTGAGTTCGCCCCACAGGGCGATGCCTTCGAGCAGCGTGCCGCTCTGGTTCACGCGCGGCAGGCCGTAGCTCAGGGTGGCGTCCATGTGAAAGTGCGGATCGCAAAACGGCGGCGTGAGCAGTTGGCTCTGCGCGTCCACGGTGTCATGCGCGGGCACCTGCAGGCCTTCGGACACCTCGGTGATGCGGCCGTCCTGCACCGCCACGCTCATGTCGGTGCGGCCGTCGGGCAGTGTGGCGTGGGTGATCAGCAGGTCGAGCATCGGCGTTCACCTTGGCGGTCGGGTTTCGTGAGGATCCGAGGATAAGCCGCGCGCGGGGATTCAGCAGGTGACCGTGCGGCACGCCGCACAGGCCCTCCATAATCGAACGCAACACCGGTCCACACCGGAGGAAGCACCTCCCACCACCCATCCGCAGAAGGGCCCCGCCGATGCCGCACGACGTCAGCCTGATCGCCACGATCGCGGCGGGTTTCGGCCTGGCGATGGTGTTCGGGTACGTCGCGGTGCGCCTGCACATGCCGCCGCTGGTGGGTTATCTGCTCGCGGGCATTGTCATCAGCCCGGCCACGCCCGGCTTCGTGGCCGACGTGGGTCTGGCCAGCCAGCTGGCCGAGATCGGCGTGATGCTGCTGATGTTCGGCGTGGGCCTGCACTTCTCGATCAACGACCTCATGGCGGTGCGCCGCATCGCCGTGCCGGGCGCCATCGTGCAGATTGCGGTGGCCACCCTGCTCGGCATCGGCGTCTCCCACGTCTGGGGCTGGAGCCTGGCCGGCTCACTGGTGTTCGGCCTGTGCCTGTCGGTGGCGAGCACGGTGGTGCTGCTGCGGGCGCTGGAGGCCAAGGGCTTGCTCAAATCCATCAACGGCCAGATCGCGGTGGGCTGGCTGGTGGTGGAAGACCTGGTCATGGTGCTGGTGCTGGTGTTGCTGCCGGCCCTAGCCGGCGTGATGGCGCCGGCCGACGGTGTGGCCGCCACCACGGGCAACGACATCTGGCAGGCGGTGGGCCTCACGCTGGCCAAGGTCACGGCCTTCATCGTGCTCATGCTGGTGGTGGGGCGGCGGTTGCTGCCCAAGGCGCTGTGGTGGGTGGCGCGCACCGGCTCGCAGGAACTGTTCACGCTGAGCGTGGTGGCGGTGGCCGTGGGCGTGGCCTTTGGCGCGGGCAAGCTGTTCGACGTGTCCTTCGCACTGGGCGCCTTTTTCGCCGGCATGATGATGCGCGAGTCCGAGTTTGCCCACCGCGCGGCCGACGAATCCTTGCCGCTGCGCGATGCCTTCGCGGTGCTTTTCTTTGTGTCGGTGGGCATGCTGTTCGACCCCGCCGTGGTGTGGAACGAGCCGTTGAAATTGCTCGCGGTGGTGGCCATCATCATGCTGGGCAAGACCATTGCGGCGGTGGCGCTGGTGCTGATGTTTCGCTACCCGCTGAACACCGCACTCACCGTGGGCGTGAGCCTGGCGCAGATCGGTGAGTTCTCGTTCATCCTCGCCGGCCTGGGCGTGGCGCTGAACCTGATGCCGGTGGAGGGCCAGAGCCTGGTGCTGGCGGGCGCGCTCATTTCGATCGCGGCCAACGCCGCGCTGTTCAGGGCGGTGGAGCCTATGCAGGCCTGGATACGCGAGCGTTCCGCCTACGCCCGCAAGCTCGAAGCACGCGACGACCCGCTGGCCGAACTGCCCGCCTCCACCCACGCATCGCTGCTGGCCAAACAGGTGGTGCTGGTGGGCCATGGCCGTGTGGGCGAACGCATCGCGCAGACCTTGCGCGAACAAGGCATTCCGTTTGTGGTGGCTGAAGAAAACCGCGAGATCGTCGACGCCCTGCGCAAGGACGGCATCGCAGCCGTGAGCGGCGATGCGTCCACGCCCGAGGTGCTGATCCAGGCGCACATCGCGCGCGCGGCCGTGCTCGTGATCACCATCCCCGACACCATGGGCGTGCGCAAGATGGTGGAGATCGCGCGCACGCTCAACCCGGCGATCGACGTGATCCTGCGCACCCACAACGAAGAAGAGGCCGCGCTGCTCAAGAGCGAGAGCCTGGGAACCGTGTTCCTGGGCGACACCGAGCTGGCGCGCGGCATGGCGGCGCATGTGCTGCTGCAGTTCAAACGCTGACACCCCGATGACCGACCACGACCTGCCCCCGCTCAACGCCACCCCACCCGGCCTGTACCGACACTACAAGGGCGGCTGGTACGAGGTGCTCGACACCGTGCGCTGCAGCGAGACCTTGCAGGGCATGACGCTGTACCGCGCGCTCTACGGCGGCTGGGGTTGGTGGGTGCGCCCGGCGGCCATGTTTGGAGAGACCGCCGAATTCGAGGGACGCACGCAGCCGCGCTTCCAGCGGCACCAACTGACCGAACTGCGACTGGACGACCGCGCAACGGCCACGGCGCTCATCGCCCACCTGCGCGGTCGGGCGATGCGGCACGGCGTCGATCTGGACGTCGCTCTGCGCCCTCCGCCGCCCGAGCCCACCACCTGCTGCGGTCGGGGTTGCAACGGCTGCGTGTGGGACGGCTACTACACGGCGCTGGGCTACTGGCGCGACGATGCGCTGGACCTGCTCAGAACAGCGACTGCTGCCCCGGCAGGCCCGCCGGCCTGAACAGTGTGGTCTTGAGCGGTTCACGTTCGCGCGCATAGCCCAGGCGGTCGCAGGTTTTCTCGAAGCGCTGGCGGATGAGGTCGGCCCACACGCCACGGCCTTTCATGCGCTGCGCGAAGTCGGCGTTGTAGTCGCGCCCGCCACGCATCTCCTGCACGCGGGCCATCACGCGAGCGGCGCGGTCGGGGTAGTGCAACTCCAGCCACTGGCGAAACATGGGGCTGAGCTCGTGCGGCAGGCGCAGCACGGTGTAGAAGGCGCGCCGTGCTCCCGCTTCATAGGCCGCCTCCAGCACCTGCTCCATGTCGTTGTTGATGAACGGAATCTGCGGCGCCACGCTCACGCCCACCGGAATGCCGGCCTCGGCAAGCGTGCGGATGGTGCGCAGGCGGCGGTGCGGCGCGGCGGCACGCGGTTCCAGCAGGCGGGTGAGTTTCGCGTCGAGCGAGGTGATGGTCAGGTACACCGCTGCCAGTCCCTGCGCGGCCATGGGCGCGAGCAGGTCGATGTCGCGCTCCACGCCGCTGCCCTTGGTGACGATGGCCAGCGGGTGACGCGTGTCGCTCAGCACCTGCAACACGCCACGCATGAGGCGCAGTTCGCGCTCGATGGGCTGGTAGGCATCGGTCACGGTGCCGATGGCCAGCAGCTCGGGCACGTGGCGCGGGCTGGCCAGTTCGCGCTGCAGCACCTGGGCGATGTTGCGCTTGGCGATCAGCTTCGTTTCGAAATCGATGCCGGGCGAGAGGTTGAGGTAACTGTGGCTGGGCCGGGCGTAGCAGTACACACAGCCGTGCTCGCATCCCCGGTACGGGTTGAGGCCGAGGCGAAATCCGATGTCGGGCGAATCGTTGTGGGTGATGGCGCTCTTGGCGTCTTCAAAGCTCACCTCGGTGGCGGGTGGTGGCGCCTCGTCGCGCGCCAGCACCGCGTCGTCGAGCGCGCCCCAGCCGTCGTCGAACGCCTCGCGGGCGTCGCGCTCGAAGCGGTGCGGCTGGTGCTGGGCCAGGCCACGGCCCTTGATGGCCTGCAATGGAATGTGGACAGTGGACATCGATCGAACACTGTACACAGATACAGCCTAAACTCGCCACTTCTTTCCGTCTGTTTCATCCACCTCCGTGGAGCCCCCATGCCTTCATCTCCCACCAGCCTCGGCACCGAGGCCATCGTCTCCGTGCGTGGCGTCAGCAAAACCTACGCCGGCGGCTTCCAGGCCCTCAAGCGCGTGGACCTCGACATCCGCCGTGGCGAAATCCTGGCCCTGCTCGGTCCCAACGGCGCCGGCAAGACGACGCTGATCAGCGTCATCTGCGGCATGGTCAATGCCACCGAAGGCACAGTGGTGGCCGACGGCCACGACACGGTGCGCGACTACCGCGCCGCGCGCGCCGCCATCGGCCTGGTGCCGCAGGAACTGCACACCGACTCGTTTGAAACCGTGTGGGCCACGGTGAGCTTCAGCCGGGGTCTCTTCGGCAAGGCGCCCGACCCGGCCTACATCGAGAAGATCCTCAAGGACCTCTCGCTCTGGGACAAGAAGGACAGCAAGATCATGGCGCTGTCGGGCGGCATGAAACGCCGCGTGCTGATCGCCAAGGCGCTCTCGCACGAGCCCAAGATCCTGTTCCTGGACGAACCCAGTGCGGGGGTGGACGTGGAGCTGCGGCACGACATGTGGCGCATGGTGCGGGCGCTGCGCGAAGCGGGCACCACCATCATCCTCACCACGCACTACATCGAGGAGGCCGAAGACATGGCCGACCGCATCGGTGTGATCGCCAAGGGCGAGCTGATCCTGGTGGAAGACAAACACGTGCTCATGCGCAAGCTGGGCAAGAAGCAGCTCACGCTCACGCTGCAGCAGACCATCGAGCGCATCCCCGAACCCCTGGCGCCCTGGGCACTGGACATCACCGAGGGCGGCCACGCGCTGACCTACACCTTCGACGCGCAGAAGGACGAGACCGGCATTGCCGAGCTGCTGCGCGCCCTGGGCGACAACAACATCCACTTCAAGGATTTGCGCTCCAGCGAGAGTTCGCTGGAAGACATCTTTGTCAGCCTGGTGCATGAAAAGAAAGAAGAGGCCCGAGCATGATGGGGTTGAACATTCACGCGGTGCGTGCGATCTACCAGTTCGAGATGAACCGCGCCCTGCGCACCTGGGCACAAAGCATCATCGCGCCGGTGCTCAGCACCTCGCTGTACTTCATCGTCTTCGGCTCGGCCATCGGTTCGCGCATGGGCGACATCGACGGTGTGAGCTACGGCGCCTACATCATCCCCGGCCTGCTCATGCTCTCGCTGCTGAGCGAAAGCATCTCCAACGCGGCCTTCGGCATCTACATGCCCAAGTGGTCGGGCACCATTTACGAGCTGCTGAGCGCGCCGGTGAACTGGGTCGAGGTGCTGCTGGGTTATGTGGGCGCGGCGGCCACCAAGAGCCTCACGCTGGGCCTGCTCATCTTGTTGACCGCGCGCTTGTTCGTGCCGTACGAGGTGGCGCACCCGGTGTGGATGGTGGGTTTCCTCATCCTCACCGCCATCACCTTCTGCCTGTTCGGTTTCATCATCGGCCTCTGGGCCGACAGCTTCCAGAAACTGCAGGTGATCCCGCTGCTCGTGATCACACCGCTCACCTTCCTGGGTGGCGCGTTCTACAGCATCAACATGCTGCCGCCGCTGTGGCAAACCATCTCGCTGTTCAACCCGGTGGTCTACCTCATCAGCGGCCTGCGCTGGGCCTTCTACGGCGCCGCCGATGTGCACATTGCGGTGAGCACCGGCATGACGCTGGCCTTCATGTTCACCTGCCTGGGCGTGGTGTGGTGGGTGTTCAAGACCGGCCACCGCATCCGGCGCTGACACATGGGCCGCCTGCACGCCGAGCTTTCGCGCCTGTACCTGTGCCCACCGGCCGGGGATCGGGACGCCGTTGACGACTCGCGCCTGATCGACGCCAACGGGCTGACACGCGCCCTGGTGCTGGGCCTGGCGCAGCCGGCCGACTGGGACGCCATGAGCCGCGTGTGGCAAGGCGTGCAGGCCGACCTGGAACTGCCCGCGCCCGCCATCGCGGTGTGTGGTGCCGACGGTTACCAGCTGTGGTTCTCGCTCGTGCAGCCGGTGACGGTGGCGCAGGCGCACGATTTCCTGGAGCGGCTTCGCTTGCGCTACCTGAGCACCGTGGCGCCCCGGCGCATCACGCTGTCGCCAGGTCCGGCCGGGCACACGCGTCTCGTGCCGGCGCTGCAAGCCGACACGGGCCAATGGTCGGCGTTCGTGAGTTCGGACCTGGCTGCGGTGTTCGCCGACGACCCGTCGCTGGACCTGCCGCCCGGCGAGGACAACCAGGCCGACCTGTTGTCGCGCCTCAAGAGCATGAAACCCGCCGAGCTGGAGGCTGCGCTCGAGCGCTTGCAGCCCGAGGAAACTTTGCCGCCCGCCAGCGCTCCATCAACAAAGATCCGCCACGCACCGCAGGATCCGCGCAGCTTTCTGCAGGCCGTCATGAACGACGCCTCGGTGCCGCTGGCACTGCGCATCGAGGCCGCCAAGGCACTGCTGATCGACCCCCAGTCCCGCTGAAAACCGGGGGCTATCCACCCATTGACTATGGGTTTCATTGTGAGAATTGCATTGAAGGTTTCATCTTCATTGCCTAAAGTCAGCGTTCACCCGCCCCAACAACAACCCAAGGAGATCACCTTGTCAAACGAAGCCAAATGCCCCTTTTCCAGCGGCGTCCCCAAGAACGCCGTGGCAGGCTCCGCCACCAACGCCGACTGGTGGCCCAACCAACTCAATGTGAAGCTGCTCAACCAGCACTCGCCCCTGACCAACCCCATGGGTGAAGACTTCGACTACGCCGAAGCTTTCAAGACACTCGATCTGGACGCCGTCATCAAGGATCTGCATGCCCTGATGACCGACTCGCAAGACTGGTGGCCGGCCGACTACGGCCACTACGGCCCCTTCTTCATCCGCATGGCCTGGCACAGCGCCGGCACCTACCGCATCGCCGACGGTCGCGGTGGCGCGGGCTCCGGCACGCAGCGTTTTGCACCGCTCAACAGCTGGCCCGACAACGGCAACCTGGACAAGGCGCGCCGCCTGCTCTGGCCGATCAAGCAGAAGTACGGCAACAAGCTCTCGTGGGCCGACCTGATGATCCTCACCGGCAACGTGGCCCTGGATTCCATGGGCCTCAAGACCTTCGGCTTTGCCGGTGGCCGTGCCGATGTGTGGGAACCCGAAGAGATCTACTGGGGCCCCGAGTCCGAGTGGATGGGCGACCAGCGCTACACCGGTGACCGCGAACTCGAGAACCCACTGGGCGCCGTGCAGATGGGCCTGATCTACGTGAACCCGGAAGGCCCCAACGGCAAGCCGGACCCGTTGGGCTCCGCACGCGACATCCGCGAGACCTTCGCCCGCATGGCGATGAACGACGAAGAAACCGTGGCCCTCACCGCCGGCGGCCACACCTTCGGCAAGTCGCACGGCGCGGCCGATCCGGGCCAATACGTGGGAGCCGAGCCCGAAGGTGCCGGCATTGAAGAGCAGGGCCTGGGCTGGAAGAACAGCTTCGGCAGCGGCAAGGGCGCACACGCCATCACCAGCGGCATCGAAGGCCCCTGGACCCCCACGCCGACCACCTGGGACAACAGCTACTTTGAAACCCTGTTCGGCAACGAGTGGGAGCTCACCAAGAGCCCGGCCGGCGCGCACCAGTGGAAGCCCAAGAACCCCGATGCGGCCACGGCGCCCGACGCACACGACCCCGGCAAGCGCCAGCTGCCCACCATGACCACGGCCGACATGGCCATGCGCATGGACCCGGTCTACGAAAAGATCTCGCGCGATTTCATGGCTAACCCGGACAAGCTGGCCGACGCCTTCGCCCGCGCCTGGTACAAGCTGACCCACCGCGACATGGGCCCGGTCACCCGCTACCTCGGCCCGCTGGTGCCGAAAGAAGAGCTGATCTGGCAAGACCCGGTGCCCGCTGTGGACCACCCGCTGGTCAACGAGCAGGACGTGGCCGCGCTCAAGACCAAGGTGCTGGCCTCCGGCTTGTCGATTGCACAACTGGTCAACACGGCCTGGGCCTCGGCCTCGACGTTCCGTGGCTCCGACAAGCGCGGTGGCGCCAACGGTGCACGCATCCGCCTGGCGCCACAGAAGGACTGGGCGGTGAACCAGCCGGCCGAGCTGGCCCAGGTGCTGGCCAAGCTCGAAGCCATCCAGGCCGAGTTCAACGGCGCGCAGTCCGGCGGCAAGAAGATCTCGCTGGCCGACCTGATCGTGCTCGGTGGCTCCGCCGCGGTGGAAGCCGCGGCCAGGAAGGCGGGGCAGGACGTGACCGTGCCTTTCTCGCCCGGCCGCACCGACGCCTCGCAGGCCCAGACCGATGTGGATTCGTTCGCACCGCTGGAGCCTGTGGCCGACGGTTTCCGCAACTACGCGCGCAAAGGTCTGGAGAGTTCGGCCGCCGAGCGCCTGCTCGACAAGGCCAACCTGCTCACGCTGACCGCGCCCGAGATGACGGTGCTGGTCGGTGGCCTTCGCGTCCTCAACGCCAACACGGGCCGCACCAGCCACGGCGTCTTCACCACGCGCCCCGAAACCCTGAGCAACGACTTCTTCGTCAACCTGCTCGACATGGGCACGGTGTGGAGCAAGTCCAGCACCGAAGGCGTGCTCGAAGGCCGCGACCGGGCCACCGGCAGCGCCAAGGGCACGGGCACCGTGGTGGACCTGGTGTTCGGCTCCAACTCGGTGTTGCGTGCACTGGCCGAGGTGTACGCCAGCAGCGACGCACAGCCCAAGTTCGTGCGCGACTTCGTGGCCGCGTGGACCAAGGTGATGAACCTGGACCGCTTTGACCTGAAGTGATCCTGCAAAGCAGGGCCTGAGCGCCCTGCCCTGCTCCCCAAGCCCGGCGCCGAAAG
Organism: Hydrogenophaga sp. RAC07; assembly: GCF_001713375.1. Lineage (NCBI taxonomy): Bacteria > Pseudomonadati > Pseudomonadota > Betaproteobacteria > Burkholderiales > Comamonadaceae > Hydrogenophaga > Hydrogenophaga sp. RAC07. Next base: position 775,681 of record NZ_CP016449.1, on the reverse strand, counting down.
TCACTTCGGCGCCGGGCTTATTTTTTGGTGCGCGCCGCCTTGGGTTTGGCGGCCGGTGGCTTCGTACGGGCCTGCGACTGCGCCTGGTCCAGCCACAGCAGCGTGTCGGTGTGCGACAGAAAGCGCCGCAGGTAGTCGGGCGACAGGTCGCGCATCAAGGCCAGCGTGCGCAGCACCAGCATGTGCGAATTGAGCGGGCCCGCGTTCTCCGGTCCTTGCTCCACCGCCTGGGTCACTTCGTCTTCGGCGCAGATGCGCGACCAGGTGTCGCGGAAGCGCTGGGCGCTGCGCAGCTCGCGCGCCGGCGGTGCGTTGGCGGCGATGTCGCGGTTCAGTTGCGCCAATGGCGAAGGCGCGCGGGTGCGGGCAAGCCTTGAAGGCGGTGCCTCTGTGGCGTGGTCCGGCCAGGTCTGTTGCAGCCGTTCTCGCAGCACACGCTGCACCGCTTCGGGCGCTGTCTGCAGACGGCGTGTGAGCGCCGCCACAAAGTGAGCCTGCACCGGATCACTCACGCGTTGCCGCCTTGGCCGTGCTGGTCGATGGGGCGGCCTTGGGCACCGGCGCCATTTCCACCCGGCGATTGAGCGCACGGCCCTGCTCGTCGGTGTTGGACGCCACGGGTTGTTCGGCACCAAAGGCGGCGCTGAACACCCGCTGCGGCGGCATGCCTTCCTGGATCAGGGCGCGGGTCACGGTGAGTGCGCGCTGCGCCGAGAGTTCGAGGTTGTCGGTGTAGCGCTGGTTGTTGGCCTGCACCGGGCGGTCGTCGGTGAAGCCGCTGACCATCAGCATCTCGTCGCGCTCGCCCAGGTACACCTGCAGCGGCGGCACCAGGCTCTTGAGCACCTGACGGCCTTCGGGCCGCAGCTCGTCGGAGTTCAGCGGAAACAGCACGCTGCCGCTGATGCCGATGCGCCCGTTGTCCAGCGTCACACGGCCGGTCTGCAAGGGAATGGCCAGCGCCTTCTCCAGCGCCATGCGGCGGGCCTCTTCCTGCTGGCGTTTCTGCACCTCCGACTGCAGGCTCGCCACCAGGTCCATCTGCACCACCAGCACACCGATGAGGATGAGCACAAAGGCGCCGACCAGACCCGCCATGAGGTCGCCGAACACGGCCCAGACCGGCGCGCTCTGCCCGTCCGCGCCATCTTCCATGGTGTCGTCCAGCCCGGCCATCACGCAGCACTTTCTGCGGTACGCAGCCGGCGCAGATCGTCGACGATGCCCTGCTGCGAGCTGATGCTCAGGTCGATCACCTCGCGCGCCTGCGCCACGTAGTAAGCCAGTTGTTCGTCGCTGCGCTGCATCGACTGGCCCACCGCCGCTTCAATGCGCTGCAGGCTGTCGATGAGTTTTTCGTTGGTCGCGGCGAACAGCTGCACACCGTGGCCAAAGGCCTCGCCCAGCGCGGCCAGCTCGATGGCGCTGCCGCTGACCTGCGCCGCCACGTCGTCCGCGCGGTGCGCCTGCGCGCCCACGGTCTCGGCGAACTGGCGGCCCACCTGGTCGAGCACGGCGCCGGCCGAGGTGACCAGCGATTCGATGGCCGCGCGCTGCTCGCCCGTGGCCTGTTGCACGGTCTCCAGCAGGCTGCCGATGTTGTTCATGAGCGTGGTGCGCTCCTGCAGCGCGAGGTTGTCGCGTTCGCCCAGCTGCGTGGTTTCGCGACGCAGCTGCGCGATCACCTCGGCCGCGGCCTTGGGGGCTTCGGACGCGGTGTCCATCAGGCGCGCCATCGGCGCTTCGATCGCAGCGCCCAGCGTGCCCAGGTGCGTGGCCACCTGTTCGTTGAGCGAAGCCTGCAGATCGGCCAGGCGCTGCACGGCCGCCTCGCCGCGCGCGGCTTCTTCGCTGCGCAAGCTGGCCAACTCGTCGCGCCAGCGGGTCGCGGTCTGCTCCAGCGTCTGGCCCACGGCCTGCTGCTGCGCGAGCGTCTGCGCGCCGAGTTGTTGCCACTCGGTTTGCAAGGCGGTCGCCATGCCTTGCAAGGACTCGGTCCAGGCGGCCTGGCGCTGTTGCTCTGCAGCGGTGTGTTCGGCTTGTGCTCGGCTCGCCGTGTCCTGCACGTGGGTGATCAGCGAGGCTGAGCCTTGTTCGAAGCTGCTGTTGAAAGCCGCGAGCGAGCGCTCCAGACCCGCGACCTGTTGCTCGGCGCTGCGCGCGTGCTGCTGCAAGGCGGTGGTCCACGCCTCCAGTGCACCGCCGGCCGTGGCACCGAAACGGCTGGAGAGTTCACCGAGCTGCGTCTGCACCGCCTGCCCCACGCGTTCGTGCAGGCGGGTGGATTCGGCGGCGATGGCGGTCATGGCGTTTTCCACCACCGGTTGCAGCGTCTCACCCGCGATGCGTGCGCTGGCCGAGAGGCTCTCGCTCAACGACCGCGCCACCGACTGGCCCAGCGCCTCGTAGGCTGCGTTCGCCTCGCGGTGGAACCTGTCCTGGCGCGCCAGCAACTGCTCGTCGAGTTGCTGGCCGCGGCGCTCCATCTGCTCCATCAGGGCCTGCAGCTGGTTGGCCACCGCGGGCAGCGCACCGGCTTGCTGCTGCAAGGCCTTGAAGGCCTCAACGCGCTGGTGCGCGAGCGAAAACGGGCGGAACACGGTGGCCACCTGCGCGTCGAGTTCGCGCACCACCTGCAGGCGCTCGCGCCGGCTGATGGCCGACATGAGACCCAGCATGGCCGAGGTGGCCACACCCACCACCGAGGTGCCAAAGGCCAGGCCCAGGCCCTTGATGGGTTCGGCCAGCGCCGAGCGGATGGCCTGCAGATCGGCCGTGCCCTCCAGCGTGAACACGGCGCCGCGGAAGGTGACCACCAGCCCCAGGAAGGTGCCGAGCATGCCCAGCATCACCAGCAGGCCGATCAGGTACGGCGTGAGCGCCAGGCCGGGCATGGCACCGCGTTCACCGTCGATGCGGGCACGCACGGGGCCTTGCAGCGCCGGCGGTACGCGGCCGAGCCAGTCGCTCAATTGCGCCAGCGGCTGCGGCACGTCGGCCAAGGCCTGACCCAGCGCGGCGGTGAGCGCCGAGTAGCGCCGGATCTCCTGCGCGCCCAGCAAATAGACAGCGCCGATGGCCAGGGTCATGGTCAGTGCGATGGCGCTGGTGCCGACAAAGCCCCAGCCGACCCAGAGCACGGCGATGAGGCCGAGGGCAAAGGCGCCCGGGACAAGGAGGCGGTTCACAGTGTTGGAGTTCATGGGTGTTGTTTCACTTCCTGGCTCAGCGCTTCGACCATGCCGGCCACGGGCTGCAAGCGCAGGTCCAGCTCGGCCAGCAGGGTCTGCTGCAGCTCGTGTTCAAACAGCGGCTGCCAGCCGCCGGGGTGGGATTGGCGCAGCTCTGCAAAGCGCGTCTTGAGAAAGTTGGGCACGGTGGCCAGCAGGCGCTGTTCGCGCCCGCCCAGCATGGGTTCGAGCACGGCGTCCAAGGCGGCGAGCTGGGCCAGCCGCGCGGAGGTGAGGGACAGGTTTTTTCGCACGTGGCCACGCAGCGCCTCGATGCTCATGTCCATCCGGCGCTGCTGCTCCAGGCAACGCTGGAGGTGCGGCGCAAAGCCGGCGTCGGTGTCTTCGTTGCCCTCATCGCCGGGCTCGAGCGGCGGGCTGGTGATGGCCTGGCTCAGCGTGGCGCGCACGCGCTGCAGCTCGGCCTGCACGCTCCGGGCGCTGGCCGGCACCGCAGGCCGCCGGACGCGCGCCACGGCGGGCATGGCCTGGTGGAGCGAGCTCAGCGCAATCGCGTCGGCCACGTTGAACCACTGGCCCAGGCGCTCGGCCAGGTCCTGGCGCGGCACGTCCACGGGCGCGGCCTGCCAGCCGGCGAGCTGGCGCACCAGGGCTGAGCGGTTGAAATTGCTGCGCAAAAAAGCATTCCTTGGCGCCCCACAGGCGCAATCGGCATCAAGAACAGGGTGGGTTGCCGACGTCGGGGGCGTGCACGCCCGTCAGCGGTGGCCAGGCCGGACATCCGGTGGCCAAGGCGACATTAGAAACGATCCGCCGGGCCGACTTGTAACCGTCGGCCCGGGGCGGGTGGGCCTCAGAGCACCAGCACGGCGCGGAAATCGTTCACGTTGGTGTGCGTGGGCCCGGTGACCACCAGATCGCCCAGCGGCTGGAAATAGCCGTAGGCGTCGTTGCGTGCCAAGTGGTCGGTGACCTTGAGTCCCTGCGCTGCGGCGCGGGCCAGGGTGTCGGGCGTCACCAGCGCGCCGGCGTTGTCTTCCATGCCGTCGATGCCGTCGGTGTCGGCCGCCAGGGCCCAAACGCCGTCGATGCCGTTCAAGGCTTGGGCCATGCCGAGGCAGAACTCGCCGGCGCGCCCGCCCTTGCCCTTGGCCTGGCCCTCCACACGGGGTCGAACGGTCACGGTGGTCTCACCGCCGCTGAGGATCACACACGGTGTCTTGAAATCGCTGCGACCCAGCGCCGCCGAACGCGCCAGCGCCGCGTGCACCTTGCCCACCTCGCGCGACTCGCCTTCGATCTCGTCGCTGAGCACATACGTGTTGAGCCCGATCGCGCGCGCCGCGGCGGCGGCGGCTTCCAGGCTTTGCTGCGGCGTGGCGATCAGATGCACCTCGTGGCCTTGCAGGCGTGCGTCGCCGGGTTTGGGCGTTTCGAGTTCGCCGCGCTCCAGCTGCGCGCGCACGGCCGGCGGCACGTCGATGCCGTAGCGCTGCAGGATGTCCAGCGCATCGGCGCAGGTGGTGGCGTCGGCCACGGTGGGGCCGCTGGCGATCACGCTCACGTCGTCGCCCGGCACGTCGCTGATGGTGATGGTGACCACACGCGCCGGGGCGCAGCCCGCAGCGAGGCGACCACCCTTGATGCGCGAGAGGTGCTTGCGCACCGTGTTCATTTCCAGGATGTTGGCGCCGCTGTTGAGCAGTTCGCGGTTGATGCGCTGCTTGTCTTCGAGCGTGAGGCCGTCGGCCGGCAGCGTGAGCAACGAGGAGCCGCCACCCGAGATGAGGCAGAGCACGAGGTCGTCGGCCGTGAGGCCTTGCGTGAGCTGCAGGATGCGCTGCGCGGCGGCCAGGCCCGCGGCGTCGGGCACCGGGTGCGAGGCTTCCACCACCTCGATGCGGTCCTTCAAGCCCGCCGGGCGCGGCGGCGTGTGGTCGTAGCGCGTGACCACCAGTCCCGAGAGGGGCGCATCGGCCGGCCACAGCGCTTCCACCGCTTGGGCCATGGCGCCACCGGCCTTGCCGGCGCCGATCACCACGGTGCGGCCCTTGGGCGGCGGCGGCAGGAACGCGGCCGTGTTGTGCAGCGGCAGCGCGCGCTGCACCGCCACATCAAACAGGTGGCGCAGCAGGGCTCGGGGGTCGTTCAGGGAGGCATGCATCACAGGGGTCTTCCGGAGGGGTGGCGTCCGTGGGCGGCCAGCCAGGCCAGGCCGGAGCGGGTGCCGCCGGCGCGTTGTTCGAGGGGAAAATACTCGCAGCCCACATGGCCGCTGTAGCCAAGCCGGTCGAGTTCGTCGAACAGGAACCGGTGGTTGATCTCGCCGCTGCCGGGCTCACCGCGCCCGGGGTTGTCGGCAATCTGGATGTGGCCGATGCGCGGCAACAGCGCGCGCAGTGTGCCGGCCAGCTCGCCCTGCATGCGCTGGGCGTGGTACAGGTCGTGCTGCAGGTAGAGGTTGTCCGCGCCGACCTCGTCCATGATCGCCAGCGCCTGCGCGGCCTGGTTCACAAAAAAGCCGGGCACATCGCGCGTGTTGATGGGCTCCATGAGCAAACGCAGGCCGTGCACACGCAGCGCGGCGGCGGCAAACCGCAGGTTGCCCACCAGCGTGACGCGGGCCTGCGCATCGCTCACGCCCGCAGGCTGCAGACCCGCGAGGCAATTGAGCTGCGGCACACCCAGGGCCAGCGCATGGGTGATGGCGCGGGCCACTCCAGCGCGGAACTCGCCCACCCGCGCGGGGTGGCAGGCCATGCCGCGGTCGCCCGCCGCCGGGTCGCCGCCGGGCAGGTTGTGCAACACCATGCGCAAGCGGTTGGCGCGCAGCAGGGCGGCCAGGTGGTCGGCGGTGTGGGAGTAGGGAAACTGGCACTCGACCGCCTCGAAGCCGCATTCGCGCGCGGCGGCAAAACGGTCGGCGAAGGGCAGCTCGGGAAAGAGCGTGCTGAGGTTGGCTGAGAATGTGAACATGCCCTCCATTGTCGCCACATCAACACCCGCTCTTTCATGGCCTCCCTGCTGATTCACCGCGCCACCTGCATCGCCACCTTCGACCACGCCGACCCGGCGCGGGGGCGCGAGTTGCAGGACGCTTCGCTCTTCGTGCGCGACAACCTGATCGAATGGATCGGCCCTTCGGCAGAGCTGCCCGCCGCCTTGCGCGATGCGGCCGACGAGACCATCGACGCGCGCGGCCACCTCGTCGTGCCGGGCCTGGTGAACACGCACCACCACATGTACCAATCGCTCACACGCGCCATACCGGGGGAGCAGAACGCCGAGCTGTTCGGCTGGTTGCGCGGGCTCTACCCGATCTGGCGCGGCCTCACACCCGAGATGGTGCAGGTCTCCACCCAGGTGGCCATGGCCGAGTTGCTCATGAGCGGCTGCACCACCACCAGCGACCACCTCTACCTCTACCCCAACGGCGTGCGGCTGGAAGACAGCATCGAAGCCGCACAGGCCATCGGCATGCGGTTTGTGGCCACGCGCGGCAGCATGAGCGTGGGGCAATCCCAGGGCGGCCTGCCGCCCGACAGCGTGGTGGAACGCGAGGACGCGATCCTCAAAGACAGCCAGCGGATCATCGAGACCTGGCACGACGCCAGCCATGGCGCCATGCTGCAGATCGCGCTGGCACCGTGTTCGCCGTTTTCGGTGAGCACCGGGCTCATGAAGGACAGCGCGGCGCTGGCACGTTCGTTCAAGGGACAGGGGGTGCGGCTGCACACCCACCTGGCGGAGAACGACCACGACATCGCCTACAGCCTCGAAAAGTTCAACCGCACGCCCGCGCAGTACGCGCAAGACCTGGGCTGGCTCGGCGACGACGTGTGGCACGCGCACTGCGTCAAGCTCGACGACGACGGCATCTCGCTGTTTGCCGCCAGCCGCACCGGCGTGGCGCACTGCCCTTGCAGCAACATGCGCCTGGCCTCGGGCATCGCACCGGTGCGCCGCATGCTGGACGCCGGCGTGCCCGTGGGTCTGGGCGTGGACGGCAGCGCCAGCAACGACGGCGCGCACATGGTGGCCGAGGCGCGCCAGGCGCTGTTGCTGGCCCGTGTGGGCCGCGCGATGCAGCCGCCCGAGCTGCGCGAGGGCAAGACCTTCCTGGGTTGTGATCTGGGCCCGGCCGAGATGACAGCGCGCGACGCGCTGTTTATCGCAACGCGCGGTGGTGCGCAGGTGTTGGGACGCAGCGATGTGGGACATCTCGCGCCCGGCCTGTGCGCCGACTTTGCGTTGTTCGACTTGCGCACGCTGGGCTTTGCCGGCGGTGCGGTGCACGATCCGGTGGCGAGCCTGCTGCTCTGTGCGAGCGCGCAGGCAGCGTACACGGTGGTGAACGGGCGGGTGGTGGTGCGGCAGGGTCAGCTGACCACGGTGGGCCTCGGACCGCTGCTGGAAAAGCACAACCGCCTGGCGCTTCAGCTGGCGATGGGGAGTTGATGGCCAGCGCAGCCCAATAAAAAACGCGGGAAAGCCTGACAGCCTCCCCGCGTTTTTCGAAGCGACCCAACTCAGGCCCGTGAAACGCCCGTCTTGAACACCGCCACCGACTCCACCAGCTGCAGCGCTTGCTGCTTGAGGCTGTCGGCGGCGGCCGCGCTTTGCTCCACCAGCGCCGCGTTTTGCTGCGTGCCCTGGTCCATGCGGGTGATGGCCTGGCCGACCTGCGCCACGCCCGAACTCTGTTCGGCACTCGCTGCGCTGATCTCGCCCACGATGTCGCTCACGCGGCGGATCGAAGCCACCACTTCCTGCATGGTGGTGCCGGCCTGGTCGACCAGGGCCGAGCCCTGTTCCACACGGTCCACACTGGCGCCGATCAGGCCCTTGATTTCCTTGGCGGCTTCGGCACTGCGCTGCGCGAGGTTGCGCACCTCGCCGGCCACCACCGCAAAACCCCGGCCCTGCTCGCCAGCGCGCGCGGCTTCCACGGCCGCGTTCAGCGCCAGGATGTTGGTCTGGAAGGCGATGCCGTCGATCACGCCGATGATGTCGCTGATCTTGCGGCTGCTCTCGTTGATGCCCTTCATGGTCTGCACCACGCGGCCCACGACTTCACCGCCCTGCACCGCCACGCTCGACGCACTCTGGGCCAACTGGCTGGCCTGGCGTGCGTTGTCGGCGTTGTGGCGCACGGTGGTGCCCAGCTGTTCCATGGTGGCTGCGGTCTCCTCCAGTTCGCTGGCCTGCTGCTCGGTGCGGGCCGACAGGTCCTGGTTGCCGGAGGCGATCTCGCCACTGGCGTGCGAGACGTAGTCGGAACTGCGGCGCACATCGGTCACGGCCTTGGACAGGCCTTCCTGCATGGTCTGCAGCCAGGCCAGCAGGCTGTCGCTGTCGCCCTTCTTCAGCTGGATCGGCGTGGTCAGGTCGCCTTCGGCCACCGCGCGGGCAATGCTCACCGCGATGCGTGGCTCGCCACCGAGCTGGCCCAGCATGTTGCGGGTGATCATGAGCGCCAGGCCCATGCCGATCACCAGCGCCAGACCGATCAGTCCCATGACGGCAAAGCGCGCCTGGTCGTACACCGTGGAAACACGTTGCGCTGCGGCTTCACCGCCGTCGTAGTTGAACTGGATCAAGGCATTGAGGGCCGAAACCACTTCATCAAACGCCATGCTCGCCAGGCCGTCGGCAATGTCGGCGGCGTCCACCTGCAACTTGTCGCGACCGAGCTTGATGACCTTTTCGTTGGCCTGCAGGTACGCGGCCCAGGCGGTGGAAAGCGTCGCGTTCAGCGCCGTTTCTTCCTCACCCGCCACACGGCCCTGGTAGCCCGCGAACAAGGCCTGCAGGGACTTGCCGGCCTCTTTCATCTTGTCTTCGTACTCGGCGTGGTAACTGGTGTCTTCGGTGCGGCTGTGCTTGATCTCGAGCTCGCGGTATTCCACCGCCAGCGCGCGGGCATCGGACAGAGCTCCGACGCCCTTGAGCCATTTCTGGGACAGCGCGAAGGCCTCCCCATCCACGCTCTTCAGACCCACCAGAGCGGTGGCGCCAAGAGCAGCCGTCAACACCAGGATGGACGCAAATGCGCCGAAGAGCTGCTGGCTCACCGTCAGTCGACGGAGCCAGCCAAATGGATTGAGAAGTTTTTTCATCGCGCCACCGCCATCACTTCTTGTGACCGATGTAGCTGGCGCCGATCACTTTGCCGCCAGCATCCTTGATGGGGTTGTAGCAGGCATCAAAGGCGGTGCCGAGCACGTCGATAGGGCCGCAGAACTGCTGACCCTTGCTCACCGATTCGTAGGCGGCGTTGCGGGCGAGCTGGGTGCCCACGCCGCGCTTGCCTTCGGGCGTGAGCACGTTGGTGCTGACGCGCACAAACTCGTCGCCGTCTTTCACGAAGACGGTGGCGGTGGCCTGGTGGCTCTTGCGGATGCCGTCGACGACATCGAAGTTGTTGTTGATCTTGCGTTCGCCAAAGAAGATGGCGGGAACGGTCTTGCCGGCCACGGTGTCGGTGCCGTCGACGCGGGCTGCACCGATCTTGACCAGGCGGGCGTCGAGGTCGGCGATGGTGGCCTTGGGGTCGGCGGCGTGGGCGAAGGAGGCAGAGACGGCCAGCGTGGCCAGCATGAGGGCGCGGTTCAGTTTCATGAGAACTCCATATGAGACAAGGTTGATGAGGGGCATCCGGCGGATGTACCTCTGTATCGGTAACAACTTGTCAGACTTGAATTCTCAAGAGCCTGCGCGGGCATCAACGGGTGATAAGCCCCGTCTTGTGCGCCCAGTTCGGACCTTCAGCGCGCTGCAGGCGCCTGGTTCACACCAGCGTGACGAACCCCAGCCACCCCACCGCAACCCAGCGGTGGACCACGCTGGCCGGCTGGCGCCACACCGCGAACACCAGAAAAAGGTTGAAGGGCAAGGGGGCAAAGTGCACGGCGGCCGCCAGCCCGATGGGGAGGTCGGACGCCGCCATGGCCAGCGCCACGCCGGTGAAGAGCAGGTTGACCAGCGTGCCCACCAGCACCATGTCGCGCCAGAACAGCACGCGCATGGGCACCTCGGCACGCCAGCGGCGGGTGAAGAAGCCGGGTCCAGGCATTCAGCCCGCCAGCACGCGCATCAGCCAGGCGTTGAGATCGGCCACCTCCTGTGCGCACACCGAGTGCTCCATCGGGTAGGTGTGCCAGTCCACGCTGTAGCCCAGCGCCTGCAAGGCATCGCGCGATTCGGTGCCGCGCTGCACCACCACCACCGGATCGTGCGTGCCGTGCGCCAGAAAGATAGGCACGTCGCGGTTGGCCTCGCTGCGCTCGGCCTGCGTGCTTCCCGCCAGCGGCAGATAGCCCGACAGGCCCACCAGACCCGCCAGGCGCTGTGGCGCGCGCAGGCCGGCCATGAGCGTCATGGCGCAGCCTTGGGAGAAGCCCATGAGCACGGTGCGCGCAGCGGGCACACCACGCGCAAGCTCGCGGTCCAGCAGGGCCTGCACCAGCGCGCAGGATTCGCGCAGGCCGGCCTCGTCTTCCTGGCGCGACTGGCCGATGGGTGGGTGGATGTCGTACCAGGCGCGCATCTCGTAGCCGCCGTTGAGCGTGACCGGTCTCACCGGTGCCGTGGGGAATACAAAACGCACCGGCCCAAGGGCGTCCAGGTCGAGTTCTTGCGCGATCGGCACGAAGTCGTTGCCATCGGCGCCCAGTCCGTGCAGCACGACGATGCTGGCCACGGGCGTGGCGGCGGGGTTGCCGCCGGTGATCAGTTCGAGGGTTTCCAGGGTGTGTGAGGTCATGACCCGCAGCATAGCGGCTGCGGATCACCCCACCGGCGTCGTTTCACACTACTGCACGAAGCCCGGCAACCAGAGCGAGATGGACGGAAAGGCGCACAGGATGAGCAGGCGCAGCACATCCACACCGATGAAGGGCATGGTGCCCTTGTAGATGGAACCCAGCGGCACATCGCGCGCAATCGAGTTGATGACGAACACGTTCATGCCCACGGGCGGGCAGATCATGCCGAAGGTCACCGCCATCACCACGATCACGCCGAACCACACCGGGTCGAAGCCGAGCTGCATCATGGCCGGGAACACGATGGGCACGGTGAGCAGGATCATGGCCAGCTCGTCCATCACCGCACCCAGGATCAGATAGCCCACCATGATCAGCGCGAGCACGCCGTAAGGCCCCACCGGCAGGTGCACCAGAAAGTCCACCGCGTTCTGCGTGAACTGGGTGATGGTGAGGAAGTAGCCGAACAGGTAGGCCCCCACCACGATGAGCATGATGGCCGACGACACCCGCAGCGCACCGATCAGCGCGGCCTTGATCTGCACCCAGCCCAGCCGGCGCCGGATCATGCCGATGGCCAGCGTGCCCATGGCACCCACACCGGCGGCCTCCTGCACGGTGAACAGCCCCCCGTAAATGCCGCCCAGCACAAACATGAACAGCACCACCACCGCCCACAGCGCGCGCAGCGAGGCAAAACGCTCGCCCCAGCTGTGGCGCTCACCGCGCGGCAGGGCATCGGGCCGCAGGCGCGCCACGATCGCCACCACCACGCAGTAGAAAGCCACGGCCATGACGCCGGGGATGATGCCGGCGGCGAACAGCTTGGTGATGTCGGTCTCGGTCATGATCCCGTAGAGCACCATGATCACCGAGGGCGGGATCATGATGCCCAGCGTGCCGCCCGCGGCGATCAGCCCGGCGGAGAAGCCCGGGCTGTAGCCGGCGCGGCGCATCTCGGGCAAGGCCACCTGCGTCATGGTGGCCGCCGTGGCCACCGACGATCCGTTGATGGCCGAAAAACCACCGCAGGCCGCAATGGACGCCAGCGCCAGCCCGCCACGGCGGTGCCCGAGCCAGGCCCGGCCCGCCGCGAACAACTCGGTGCTCATGCCCGACTGCGAGGCAAACGCCCCCATCAGGATGAACATCGGGATCACGCTGAGGTTGTAGTCGGTGAGCACCGACAGCGGCACATTGGCCAGCAGGTTGAGCCCGGGTTGCAGTCCGGTGAGTGCGGCAAAGCCGCCGACACCGGCAATGCCCATGGCCACGCCGATGGGCACGCGCAGTGCCATGAGGCCGAACATGGCCACGAAGCCCAGCAGGGCCACCAGATCACGATCCATGGGCGGCCCCGTTCAAATCATCATTCGCGTCGTCGGCAATGGCCGCGCGGCCCTGCCACAGATGCACCAGGCGCACCAGCGCCAGCAGCGCCGCCACGCAGGCGCCCACGGCGGCCGCACCGTAGAACCACTGCAGCGGCAGCCGCAGGTCCATGGTGCCCTGGCTGCCGGTGCCCCCCACCTTGACCCAGACCATCCACGCCATGGGCAGGAGGAAGGCGGCGGTCACGCCGGTGCCGATCAGGTCCACGCGGCGCTGGCCGGCGGGCTTGAGCGCCTCCCACAGCAGGTCCACACAGATGTGGGTGCCGTAGTAGGTGGCCAGTGCGATGCCCCAGAACAGCGCGATGCCCTGCAGCATGCGCGAGCCGTCGAACCAGTCGGGGATCTGCACGCTGAAGGCGTAGCGCAGCAGCACGTTGCCCGCGGTCAACACCGCGATCAGCAGCAGCGAGAGCGCGGCCATCGTCTCGATGGCCGAGAGCAGCCGCTTCATCAGTTGGAGGCCTTGCGTGCCGCCAGTTCCTTGCGCAGATCGTCCAGGGCGGCCTGGCCAGGCACACCCGCGCCGTCAGCGGTCTTCACCCACTGGGTGTAGACCGGCTCGACCGCCTTCTTCCAGGCGTCGAGCTGGGCCGGCGTGATCGTCACGATGGTGTGGCCGGCCATCTTCTCCAGCTTGGCCTGGCCGGCGTCTTCCTCGTCGCCCCAGGCTGCTCCAACCTTGCCGGCCCACTCGTTGTTGCAGTGGTCGTCGATGACCTTTTTCTGGCCGGCAGCCAGCTTGTCGTACCAAGGCTTGTTCATGACCCACACGAAGTCCGAGCTGTAGAGGCGCAAATCGCTGTGGTACTTCACGGCCTTGTCGATGCCGAAGGTGACGATGGAGTTCCACGGGAAGGTGATCGCATCGGCCAGGCCCTTGTCGAGCGCGTCGCGCGCCTCGGGCGCGGAGACCTGCACGTTGGTCGCGCCCAGCAGCGTCATGGCCTGGGCCACCGTGCCGTTGGCCGAGCGGATCTTCATGCCCTTGAGCTGGCCGGGTTCGGTGATCGGCTTCTTGGCATGGAAGGTGCCCACGTGCACGTGCGCGAAGCAGAACTTCACGTCCTTCATTTCGGTGGCGGCGTACTTGCGGTACCAGGCATCCAGCCCGGCAGAACCCGGGCCGGGCTTGCCGATCAGGAACGGCAGTTCACCGGCCGCCACGACAGGGAAACGGCCGGCCTGGTAACCGGGGTTGACCCAGGTCATCTCGGCGATGCCGTCGCGCGCCATGTCGTAGTGGTCGGCCGCCTTGCCCAGCTGCTGAGCGGGGAACAACGCCACCTTGATCGACCCCTTGGACGCCGCCTCCACCGATTTGGCCCAGGGCTCGAAGCCCAGCTTGGCCAGCGGGTGCATGGCCGGCAGCCAGTGGGCGAACTTCATTTCGACCGGCTTGTCTTGTGCCTGGGCACCCAGCGCGGACAGCAGCAGGGTGGCGGCGGCAATGGCGCGCAGGGTGGTGTGGGTGCGGGTCTTCATGGTGTGTCTCCTGTTGTGGTGGATGTCGCGAGATCGAAACGCTGCTCGGGCTTCAGGTGCCCGTGGTCAGCGGCGCGTCCTTCGTGGGCCGGGCGGCCCAGAAGATGGGTTGGGCACCGGCCGGTGGCCGGTGCGCCGTGTTGAGTTTGCCTTCGGGGTCGGCCAGCGTGGTCTTGAGCGCAGCGCGCAATCCGTCGGCAGCATTGTCGGCGGCGACGGCACCGGTGAGCGCCGGCACCACGTGGTTCGCCCACAGGCGTGCGTAGTTCAGGCGGCCGCGCGCCTGCGTGTCGCCATAACCTTTGAGCACCTGCGGCAGCCCGCTGAGCTCCAGCGCGAGCGCGGGCGCCTGCGGCAGCACCTGGCGCATGGCGCCCAGCCACACGGCCATGGTGTCGTGCTCCTGGGCGTAGCGCAGCGAGCGCGGGCGCAGGGGGCGCAGCCAGGCCAGGCCGCGCAACATCAAAAAGCCCCACAGGCTGGTGGAGCGGATGTGCAGGCCCACATGGGCCTTGCCCATCCAGCCACGGCGGGTGGCCAGCGACACCAGGCGCTCGCCGAGCGCGCGCGGCAGCACTGCGGCCACCTCGTCGATACCGGGCTTGAAGTGCTCGGTCACGCGCACGATGTCGCCGGGGCGGACCTGCGCCTCAAGGGCCACACGTGCATAGCGGCTGCGCCGCGTCTTCAGGTCGGCCACGCGGATCACGTCTTCAAAACACATCCAGAGCGCGAGGTGGCGCACCGCTTCGTCCAGCGCTTGGGCCGCGGCGGGCGTGGCGACCTCCACCAGACCCTGCGCGTGCATCAGAAAGGCATCGGCGTAGGCGTCGTTCTGGTAGTCGCGGCAACGCAGCGCGCCGTGTGCGGCGAGCAGTTGCACCGAGGCCGGCCAGGCCTGCAGGCGAACCGTCCAGGCCTGGCGAAGTGGCGCGGGCAGGTCGGCATCGTCCAGCACCTGGAGCGCGTCGCGCGACACCTCGGGCTCGGGCATCGAGGGCTGGTGCGCTTCGTCAAACGCTGCGGCAAACCCGGCCAGGCTGGCCTGCACGCCCTTGCCGGAGGTGCGGATCACGTCCTCGCAGACGCTGCGCGGCCAGGGCAGCACACCGGCACCGGCGAGCGCGCCGAACATCACGGCCGAGATCACCGTGCCAGCCTGCGCCGTCACCGCCTCCATGTCGAACAACACGGTGTGTCGGGCCATTGCGCGCGCCGCATCGAGCAGGCGCTGCGGGTCCTGGCGGCCGTCGGCCATGTGCATCTTTTCCAGCGTGGTGTAGACGCGGTGGGTCGATGACAGCAAGGTGGTGCGACCGGTGACGAACCCACGCTCGACCATGCGCGAGGCCTCAAGCAGTTCGCTGGCCACCACCACGTCCACACAACCGGGCACCGGCGTCAGGCCGAACACGGGCTGCGCCGGGCCGGGCAGCGGCTCGCGCAGCAGCTCGATGTAATAGCTGGTGGCGCCCGTGCGTTGCGCCACACCGGGCACCGACGTGGCCTGCACCGGCAGGCCGTGGCGCAGCGCGCACTGCACCAGCCAATCGGCCAGCACACCGCCGCCCTCACCGCCCAGAGCTGCGATCAGGATGCCGTAGGAGTGGTCTTGTGGATTCATATCAGTGATTCATGGCCCGAGGCCCAGACGCGCCTTCAAGGGATGCCAAGGGTCCGGCTCCGCCGGCCCAAGGCATCGTCCCCCTCCGGCCGAAGGCCAGAGAGGGGGAAGACGCGAAGCGGCGCAGGGGGTGCTTCATGTCAGGTCGGCTGCAGCAGGCCGATGAAAAAGCGGTTGAAGCGGTCGGTGGTGCGGTCCCACCAGCTCGGGTGCGTGACGATCTCGACCTTGTGGAAGGACGGGCACAGCACGGCGGCATCGGCCACCTCGCCGCACAGGCCGCAGCCCACACAGGCGTTGGTCACGTGCGCCACCGGTTCGCGTCGCAACGGGTCGGCCGTTTCCTTGACGGTGAGCGTGGGGCAGCCCGAGAGACGGATGCAGGAGTGGTCGCCGGTGCAGGTGTCTTCGTCCACGCCGTAGCGTGTGCGCACGCTGCGCCGGCCTTCCTTCAGGCGGCGTGCGCGGATGGGTTTGAGGCGGCGCTGGCGCTCCAGCTGGCATTCGCCTTCGGCGATCACGACCTTCAGGCCCATGAACGGCGAATTGACCGCGTCCTTCAGCAGATCGCGCACCTGCGAAACACGGTAGTTGTGCACCGTCCTGATCCACTTCACGCCCATGCCCTTGAGCGTGTTCTCGATCGTGAGTTCGTTGACCGTGGCGCTCGCGCCTTCGGCCAGCAGGCGCGCGTCCGACGCGGGTGTGGACATGGTCTCCTGCGTGCCCGTGGCCGAGGTGTAGCCGTTCTTCATGATCACCAGCACACCGTCGCCCTGGTTGAGCAGGGTCGAGCTCACGCCCGAGAGCAGGCCGTTGTGCCAGAAGCCGCCGTCGCCCATGATCGCGATCGGTCGTTTGGCCGAGAAGTTCTTCACAGCCGCGCTCGACGCCATGCTCATGCCGTAGCCGAGGATGGAGTTGCCGAACGAGAACGGTTCGAAGGTGGCGAACGAGTGGCAACCGATGTCGGTGGAGATGTGCAGCTTGCCCACCTCGCGCTCGACCAGTTTGAGCGCGGCAAACACCGGGCGCTCGGGGCAGCCGGTGCAGAAGTTGGGCGGGCGCGCGGGCACGCCGCCGCCAAGTTCGGCGAGTGCGCGCGTGCGGGTCTCGGCCAGATCGGTGCTGAACTGCCGGGCCACCGATGTGTCGAGCGCGGGCAGGTGCTCGGACGCGAACGCGGTGATGCCCTTCAACAAAATTTCGGCCGTGTACTCGCCGCCCATGGGCAGCAGGTCCTTGCCGTGCAGGCGGGTCTGCAGGTCGGCGCGGCGCAGCAGCGTGGCGATGTCCTGCTCGATGAATTCGGGCTGGCCTTCTTCAACCACCAGCACCGCGCGTTTGCCCGCGCAGAAGGCCGCGATCTGACCCGGCACCAACGGGTACACCACGTTGAGCACCAGCATGGGAATGTCGGTGTCGCCGGTGGCGTTGGCCAGACCGGCCTGCTGCAGAGCCCGGATGGTGGTGTTGTACAGACCGCCCTGAACGATCAGGCCCACATCGGCATACTGGCCTTCAAAGTGTTCGTTCAGGCCGGCCTCTTCGATGAACTTGCGCGCCGCCGGCATGCGCACTTCGTACTTGAGCTTCTCGTGGCGGAAGGTCGCGGGCGGGTGCGAGAGGCGGTCGTAGTTGAAGCTGGCCGCTTCCTGCTGCAGGAGGCGGCTGGAGATGGCGGGCGCGATGTTGTCGCTGGCCACAAAACTGCCCTGGACATGGCAGGCGCGGATGCGCAGCTCGATCATCACCGGCGTGTTCGATGCCTCGGAGAGCTCGAACGCTTTCTCCGTCATGCGCACGATGGTGGGCAGGTTGGGCCGCGGGTCCATGAGCCACAGTGCCGACTTCATGGCGAACGCGTGCGTGCGTTCCTGGATCACGCTGGCGCCTTCGCCGTAGTCCTCGCCGACCACGATCACCGCACCACCCATCACGCCGGGCGAGGCCAGGTTGGACAAGGCGTCCGATGCGACGTTGGTGCCCACCACCGACTTCCAGGTCACGGCGCCGCGCACGGGGTACATGATGGACGCCGCCAGCATGGCGGCGGCCGAGCTTTCGTTGGTGCAGGCTTCCACGTGCACACCCAGCTCGTCCATGTAGGGCTTGGCCTGCACCATCACGTCGAGCAGGTGCGAGATCGGCGAGCCCTGGTAGCCGCCCACGTAGGTCACGCCCGATTGCAGCAGCGCCTTGGTCACGGCCAGGATGCCCTCGCCCTGGAAGGTCTCGCCCTGGCCGAGTTTCAGCGCTTCAATCTCGCTGTGAAAAGAACGTTCCAACCGCGTGTCTCCTTGTCTTGAGCATTTGAATTTAGGACGCGCAGCAGCATCTGGCCAATGGATTGATCTGATGTGGTGCATTCACCAGATGGATAATTCGGGACAACCCTTAGAGGTCTTCAGATGAACTTCCGGCAACTCGATCTCAACCTCCTGCGCGTGCTCGCGGCCATCCACCGCACCGGCTCGGTGACCGCTGCGGGCAAGGCGCTGGCGCTCTCGCAGCCCGCCACCAGCAATGCGCTGGCCCGCCTGCGCGACTACTTTCAGGACGATCTTTTTGTGCGCTCACCGGGTGGCCTGCAGCCCACTCGGTTGTGCGAACGCCTGGCGCCCGAGGTGCAGACACAACTGCAGATGCTGGAGACGGCGGTGACCGTGCGCGACGACTTCGACCCCGCGCGCAGCGACATGCGCTGGCGCCTGTCCTTGTCCGACCTGGGCGAGATGATGTTTCTGCCGCCGTTGGCAGCGGCCTTGCGCCAGCAGGCGCCGCAGGCCCGCCTGACCAACATCTCGGTGGCCGCCGACGATGTGCCGGCCGCGCTGGAGTCGCGCGAGATCGACTTCGCCATCGGCATCCTGCAGCCTCACCACCGCGGCGTTCGCGCCGAACTGCTGTTTCGCGAGCACTACGTGGCCATGACCTCACCACGCTGGCGCCCCGCCAGCGGCAAGGCAGGCCGCACGCTGAGCGCGCGCCAGCTGGCCGAGTCGTCGCTGGTGGTGGCCGCGCCCACCGCCACCTTTCATGGCAGCGTGGAGCAGATGCTGGTGCGCATGAAGCTGGGCGACCGCGTGGTGATCCGTGCGCGCCACTTCGGAGCCCTGCCCGAGCTGGCGCTCAACACCGACCTGCTGACCATCGTGCCGCAGATGTACGCGGCCAACGTGGGCCAGCGCATGGACATGCGCGTGTGGGAATTGCCACGCGCCGCCGCGCCCAGCTACGACGTGCGCCTGGTCTGGCACGCCAGCACCGCCAAGGACCCGGCGCACCAGTGGATACGCGCGCAGGTGCACCGCCTGTTCGGGCGGGCGCAAGGGGCTGCGTGAATATCATGGGCGCATGACACCACACACCCTGCTGAACCACCTCGACCAAGGCCGCCTCTGGCCTGCCCCCTGCGGCCTGTCACTCGACGAAGCCTATGCACAAGCACTGGCGGTGCGCCAGTTGCGCATGGCGCGCGGCGAACAGCCTCGTGGCTACAAGGTCGGCTTCACCAACCGCTCCATCTGGCCCCGCTACAACGTGTTCGCGCCCATCTGGGGCAGCGTCTGGGACAACACGCTCACCCTGTGCGAGGGCGAAGGCAAGGTGTCGCTCGCCCTCACCTGCCAACCCCGGCTGGAGCCCGAGGTGGTGTTCGGCCTGAAGGCCACGCCCGCCCCCGACGCCACGCTCGACGATCTGTTTGCGGCCATCGACTGGGTCGCGCCCGGCTTCGAGGTGGTGCAGTCGCACCTGCCGGACTGGAAGTTTGTGCCCGCCGACACCGTGGCCGACGGCGGCCTGCACGCGCGCCTGCTGGTGGGCAGCCGCACACCGGTGCGCGATCTCGCTTGTGACGCCAACGCACTCGACACCCTGCTCGCCCAGGCTCAGGTGAGCCTGCTCAGGAACGGCGAGGTGGTGGAAGAAGGCCGGGGCTCGAACGTTCTGGACAGCCCGCTGCGCGCGTTGCTGCACTTCACGCAAACCTTGCGCGCCTGCCCGGGCGCACCCGACCTGCAGGCCGGCGACGTGGTCACCACCGGGACATGGACCGACGCCTGGAAAGTTGCGCCCGGCGAGCACTGGGCGGCACGGTTCTCCTCACCCTTGCCCGGCCTGGCGGTGACTTTCGCGGCTTGACCCGCGCCCGTGCTTGCAGGTGAAACCCTCTAAACACAAGGCAGGAGCCTTGGTAGATTCCTGCGTCATACCCACAACGGAGACAAGCTACATGACCAAGATCGCACCGGACCTGCTGGCACTGCAGCGCCTGTACCACTGGGAGAAAACCGCACCGACCCGCGTGTCCCTCACGCAGCCCATGGGCAACGGTGCCGTGCAGGAGTTCACCTGGGCCCAGGTGGGAGACCAGGTGCGCCGCATGGCAGCCCACCTGCAGTCCCACGGCTGGGAGCCCGGCTCCAAGGTGGCGATCCTGTCCAAGAACTGCGCCTGGTGGATGATGAGCGACCTGGCCATCTGGATGGCGGGCTACGTGTCGGTGCCGCTGTACCCCACGCTGGCGCCCGAAACCATCCGCCAGATCCTCACCCACAGCGAGGCCAAGGCACTCTTCGTGGGCAAGCTCGACGGCTGGGAAGGCATGAAGCCCGGCGTGCCCACCGACCTGCCCTGCATGAGCTACCCGCTCTCGCCGCCAGACGCGGTGAAGAATTTCGAAGGCTGGGACGCCATCTGCAAGCGCAGCCAACCGCTGCAGGGCGAGCCGCTGCGCGATGGTGAAGAACTCGCCACCCTGATCTACACCTCGGGCACCACCGGCATGCCCAAGGGCGTGATGCACACCTTCGCCAACTTCGCCTGGGCGCTCGACGCCGGCCTCAAGCGCATCCCCATGACCGGCAACGATCGCATGCTGTCGTACCTGCCATTGGCCCACGTGGTCGAGCGCATGCTGGTCGAACACGGCTGGCTGCGCACAGGCATGCATGTGTTTTTTGCCGAGTCGCTCGACACCTTCGCGGCCGACCTGCAGCGCGCGCGCCCCACCATCTTCTTCTCGGTGCCGCGCCTGTGGGTCAAGTTCCAGCAGGGCATCCACCACAAGATGCCGCCGGCCAAGCTCAACCGCCTGCTCGGCATTCCGATCCTGGGCGGCATCGTGCGCAAGAAGGTGATGAAAGCCCTGGGCCTGGACCAGTGCAAGTTCGCCGCCGGCGGCGCCGCGCCCATGCCCATCGCCCTGCTGCAGTGGTACAGCAAACTCGGCCTGAACATCAACGAGGGCTACGGCATGACGGAGAACCTCGCGCTCTCCCACATCACCGAACCCGGCAAGAACCAGCAAGGCACGGTCGGCCCGGCCTACGAAGGCGTGGAACACCGCATCGACCCCGAGACCGGCGAGGTGCAGATGCGCAACCAGGCCATGATGCTGGGCTACTACAAGGAGCCGGAGAAGAGCGCGGAGAGCTTCACCGCCGACGGTTGGCTCAAGACCGGCGACAAGGGCACGATCGACAAACAGGGTTTGCTGCGCATCACCGGCCGGGTGAAAGACCTGTTCAAGACCGGCAAGGGCAAGTACGTGGCACCCGCGCCCATCGAAGACAAACTGGTGATGCACCCCGCGGTGGAAGCCTGCGTGGTCACCGGCGCCAACCTCGGCCAGCCGCTGGGCATCGTGATGCTCAACGCCGAAACCGTGGCCCAGGTGGCCGATGCGGGTGCACGCAGTGAGCTGGAAGCGTCGCTGGCAGCCCACCTCAAGACCATCAACGCCACGTTGGACCCGCACGAACAGCTGCAGTGCATCGTGGTGGTGACCACCGCGTGGACGGTGGACAACGACGTCATCACCCCGACCTTCAAGGTCAAGCGCAACCGCATCGAAGACCTCTATGCCCGTCACTACGAAAAGTGGGAAGCGTCCGGCAAAAAGGTCATCTGGCAACAAGGCTGAGTGTTCACCGAGAGGGCATGCCGCGCTGGTTAACATCGCGGCATGCACATCCTCCTCACCGGCGCCGCCGGCTTTATCGGCATGCACACCGCCCTGCGCCTGCTGGCGCGCGGCGACACGGTGCTCGGCATCGACAACCTCAACGATTATTACGACGTGGCGCTCAAGCAGGCCCGGCTCGCGCCGCTGCGGCAGCACGCGGGTTTTCAGTTCGAGCAGATAGACGTCGCCGACCGCCAGGCCATGGCCCGGTTGTTTGCGGGCGAGCGTTTCGACGCGGTGGTGCATCTCGCGGCGCAAGCCGGCGTGCGCTATTCGATCACGCACCCCAACGCCTACCTCGACAGCAACTTGAGCGGCTTCGGCCATGTGCTCGAAGGCTGCCGCGCGCAGCAGCTGGGCCACCTGGTCTACGCATCAAGCTCCAGCGTGTACGGCGGCAACACCAAGATGCCCTTCGAGGAGACCGACGCGGTCGACCACCCGGTGAGCCTGTACGCGGCCACCAAAAAGGCCAACGAGTTGATGGCCCACACCTACAGCCACCTCTACGGCCTGCCCACCACCGGCTTGCGCTTCTTCACCGTTTACGGCCCCTGGGGCAGGCCCGACATGGCCTACTACTCGTTCACCCAGGCCATGCTCGCGGGCCACCCGATCAAGGTGTTCAACCACGGGCAGATGAAGCGCGATTTCACCTACATCGACGACATCGTTGAAGGCGTGCTGCGCGTGCTGGACAAACCGGCCACGCCGCAGAACGCGGGCGGCCCGCCCTACCGCATCTTCAACATCGGCAACCACGACCCGGTGCCGCTGCTGGAGTTCATCGGCTGCATTGAAACCGCGCTGGGTCGCACGGCCGACAAACAGTTCCTGCCCATGCAGGACGGTGATGTGCCCGCCACCTACGCCAGCACCGACGCGCTGCGCGAGTGGGTGGGCTTTGCACCTTCAACGCCGCTGGCCGAGGGCATCCAGCGGTTTGTGGCCTGGTACCGCCAATATCACCAGGTCTGAACCACCCGCCTGAGCACGCCATCCACGCCCTGCTCGCACAGACGAAGCACCGTCTCGAAGCCGGCCGCGTTGCCGTAATAAGGGTCCGGCACCTCGCTGCGCTCCTCGACCCCCGCGTATTCCAGAAACAGATGCAGCTTGTGCTGGTGGTGTTCAGGGCAGATGCGCTGCAACTGACCGAGGTTGTCCCGGTCCATGGCGAGGATCAGGTCAAAACGATCGAAGTCTTCGTCAATGACCTTGCGCGCCCGCTCCCGGAGGATCTGGTCGTAACCCCGCTCCTGAGCCAGTGCCACGGCCCGCCGATCCGCCTTTTCACCCTGGTGGGCACCCAAGGTGCCGGCCGAGTCCAGCGCCACCCGATCGGCCAGTTGCCGGCGCGCCACCTCGGCGTGCATCACGCTGGCGGCCAGGGGAGAGCGGCAGATGTTGCCCATGCAGACGAGGAGAATCTTGAACATGGCGCCAAGGATAACGAGCCGGACCCAACCGAAAGGCAAGCCCGAAAAAACAAAACCCGCCACAGGCGGGTTTTGCGGGTTCGCGTTTGGGGCGGATCAGATCAGGTAGTCGTCAACGCTTTTGCCCGACGCCAACACAGCGCGCACCCACTCGGGTTTGCGGCCTGGACCACCGGCCCAGAGTTCGCCGTTCGGGCCGCGGTATTTCGGCGCCGACACCGATTTGGATTTGGCCGGTTTTTTGCTGCCGGTCGTGCCGCCCAGATCGGCCACCGAAATGCCGAATTGCTTCATTTTGGCCTTGATGTCGGCAATCACGGAAGCAAGTTCGTCTTTGCGCGCCTGCTCGGCCTGGGCCATCAGGGTTTGCGCTTGCGCCATGAGTTCGGAATAGCTTGCCATTGAGAAATCCTTGTTGAAGTTGGAAACGGATCGGAACGATTGATTGCACTCTGCCGATGCAGGCCTGCATTCTAATCGCGTTTTTCCGGAACGGGTTGCGCCCAAGCCTTCAGTTCGGCTGGCAGTTCCGCCATGAACTCAATCGATGCATTTGTTACCGGATGGTTCAATCGCAGGCGCCAGGCGTGCAGAAACATGCGCTTCAATCCCGCGCGCGCCAATTGCCGGTTGAGTTCGAAATCGCCGTATTTGTCATCACCCGCAATCGGATGCCCGGCATGCGAAAGGTGCACGCGGATCTGGTGTGTGCGCCCGGTTTTGATGGTCACTTCCAGCAGGCTCAGGCCTTCGGGCAGCACAGCAGACAAGGCCAGCGGTGCCGGAATGCGGGCCGCCACCTTGACCAGACTGACCGAATGCATGCCATCGGGATCTTCCTTGGTGGTCACCTTGACCCGTCGCTCGCCGTCGGCCAGCAGGTATTTGTGCAATGGCTGATCCAGCACTTTCAGTCGCGCCGGCCAAGCGCCTTTGACCAGCGCCAGATAGGTCTTGCCGGTTTCCCGTTCGCGAAATTGATCCTGCAAGGCCTTGAGCGCGCTCTTCTTCTTCGCAATCAGCAGCAGGCCGCTGGTTTCGCGGTCGAGGCGGTGCACCAATTCGAGCAAACGGGCCTCCGGCCGCGCCTGGCGCATTTGCTCAATGACACCAAAACTCACCCCGCTGCCGCCGTGCACCGCCACGCCGGCAGGTTTGTCGATGGCGAGAAATGCCTCGTCTTCAAACACCACCGGGAATCGCCGCGCAGGTGCGGGATTGAGCCGTTTTTCTTCAGCGCGCTCCGACACGCGAATCGGCGGGATGCGCAACACATCACCGGCCTGCACCCGGTCATCGGCCCCCACCCGGCCCTTGTTCCGTCGCACCTCGCCCGAGCGGATGATGCGGTAAATGTGGGTTTTGGGGACACCCTTGAGTTCGCGGATCAGGAAATTGTCGAGCCGCTGCCCGGTCGACTCTTCGTCCACCGTGAGGTGCCGCACGGCGGCGGCTGGGGGTGTTGGGAGCTGACTCACAGGAAATCGAGGGGGGAATCGAGGGAAAGCGAGGGGAAATAGGACACCAACGCGGTGGATGGCTGTCTATAATGCGTCACTCGCGTCACGTGCCGTAAGTGATTGATTTGCCTTGAGTTTAAGGCACGCACTGACGGCGCAGACCTCCCGGCACGACAAAGCAGGAGACCGACGCGAGATGGTTGCCACCCGCAGCACCCGGCCCCCCCCGCCGCACCCGCAGTCATTCCCCGTGGAATCCTGGTGCGGTCAAGGTCCGGTCGACGCCGCGGGCGAACCGGTTGATGAAAACAGCGAACCCGATTACGGAATACCCCAATCGACCAGCTTTCCAACGTGAAGCTGGCCGAGGACAAAGTGAACACAGAGATAACCCGGCCAGATCCATGTCATTGACAGCCATCCAGCCTTCCCTGCTCACCCAACTCCACGCGCCTACGCCCTGACCTGGCGGTTCGACGCGGCACCTCGGTGCCTGCCTGTGTTGAACGCCTTCCCCGAACCGCGGGTCATCGGCTCTCCGGCAATTCCTCCCCCGTTCGCTTTTTCCGCTGGTTCACGGCGAGTTGACGCCTGTGGTCTTCCGACCCGGGCGTCCTTGTGTGTTTGAACGAAGGAAATCGCATCATGAAACGCATGCTGATCAACGCCACGCAGGCCGAAGAGCGCCGGCTGGCCATTGTGGACGGGCAAAAACTGCTCGACTACGAAATCGAAATCGAAGGGCGCGAACAGCGCAAGGGCAACATCTACAAGGCCGTCGTCACGCGCGTCGAGCCCTCGCTGGAAGCCTGCTTCGTGGACTACGGCGAAGACCGCCACGGCTTCCTGCCGTTCAAGGAAATCTCGCGCCAGTATTTCGCCGCGGGTGTGCCGGTCAACCAGGCCCGCATCAACGACGTCATCAAGGAAGGCCAGGAACTGCTGGTCCAGGTGGAGAAAGAAGAACGCGGCAACAAGGGCGCCGCCCTCACCACGTTCGTGAGCCTGGCCGGCCGCTACGTGGTGCTGATGCCGAACAACCCGCGCGGCGGTGGCGTGAGCCGTCGCATCGAGGGCGAAGACCGCCAGGAACTCAAGCAGGCGCTGGACCAGCTTGAGTACCCAAACGGCATGAGCATCATCGCGCGCACCGCCGGCATCGGCCGCGACGCGCCCGAACTGCAGTGGGACCTGAACTACCTGCTCAAGCTGTGGAACGCCATTGACGGCGCAGCCCAGGGCGGCAAGGGCGCCTACCTGATCTACCAGGAATCGAGCCTGGTGATCCGCGCCATCCGCGACTACTTCAACGGCGACATCGGCGAGATCCTGATCGACACCGACGACATCTTTGAACAGGCGCACCAGTTCATGAGCCACGTGATGCCCGAGCACGGCCATCGCGTGAAGCGCTACCGCGACGACGCACCGCTGTTCTCGCGCTTCCAGATCGAACACCAGATCGAAACCGCCTACAGCCGCACCGTGCAGCTGCCCAGCGGCGGCGCGATCGTGATCGACCAGACCGAAGCGCTGGTGGCGGTGGACGTGAACTCGGCCCGCTCCATCAAGGGCGGCGACATCGAAGACACCGCCACCCGCACCAACCTGGAAGCGGCCGACGAAGTGGCCCGCCAGGCCCGCCTGCGCGACCTGGGTGGCCTGATCGTGATCGACTTCATCGACATGGACGAGTCGAAGAACCGGCGCGACGTGGAAAACCGCCTGCGCGACGCGCTGCGCCAGGACCGCGCCCGTGTGCAGTTCGGCGCCATCAGCAAGTTCGGCCTGCTGGAAATGAGCCGTCAGCGCCTCAAGCCCGCGCTGAACGAAGGTTCGTCCATCCCCTGCCCTCGCTGCGGTGGCTCGGGCCACATCCGCGACACCGAGTCGTCGGCGCTGCAGATCCTGCGCATCATCCAGGAAGAGTCGCTCAAGGACAGCACAGCCGCCGTGCTGGTGCAGGTGCCGGTTGAAGTGGCCAGCTTCCTGCTCAACGAGAAGCGCACCGAGATCACCAAGATCGAACTCAAGCAGCGCATCAGTGTGCTGCTGGTGCCCAACAAGTCGCTGGACACGCCCAACTACAAGCTCGAGCGCCTGAAGCACGACGATCCGCGCCTGGACAACCTGGACGCCAGCTACAAACTGGCCGACGAGCCGGACGAAGCCACCGGCTTCACCCGCCGCAGCCAGGAACGCACCAACAAACAAGAGCCGGTGATCAAGGGCGTGTTGCCCGATGGTCCGGCACCCGTGGCGGCACCCCGCCCCGAGGTGGTGGCACCGGTTGCGGCGCCCGTGGTCGCCAAGGCAGCGGCCGCTCCCGTGGCTGCTGCACCGGCTGAAAAAGGCTTCTTCGGCTGGCTCAAGAGCCTGTTCGGTGGTGCCGACGCCCCGCCCGTGGCACCGAAGCCCGCCGTGGCCGCGCCGGCCGCCAAGCCGGGTGCTCGTGAAGAGCGTGCCGATGGCCGTGGTCCGCGTGAAGGTGGTCGCGAAGGCGGTCGTGATGGCCGCAGCCGCGGTGGACGTGGTGGCGCCGAAGGCCGTGGTCAGCGTGAAGGTGGTCGTGAAGGCGGCCGTGGTGGCCGTGACGGCGGCCGCGAAGGCCGTCCGGTGGAAGGCCGCGAACCGCGCGCCGAAGGCCGTGTGGAAGGACGTCCGGAAGGCCGTGCTGAAGGCCGAGGCGAGGGTCGCAGGGGCGAAGGCCGAGGTGAGCCGCGTGGCGAAGGCCGCAACGAAGCGCGTGGCGAGCCCCGCGCTGAAGGCCGCGGCGAAGGCCGGGGCGAACCGCGTGGTGAAGGCCGTGGCGAACGGGGTGAAGGTCGCCGAGGCGATGGTCGCCGCGACAACCGCCGCGACGCCGCACCGGTGGACGGCGCAGCGCCGGCCGAACTGGTGAACGGCGCGCCGGTCAACGCACCGGGCGAAGCCTCCGAAGGCGGCGACAACCAGCGCCGTGGTCGAGGCGGTCGCGGTGGCGAGAACCGCCGCCGCCCGGCCGAAGGCGCCGAAGGCCAGGCCCCGGTGACGCAGAACGATGCAGCTCCCGTGGCGCAAGACGCGGGCGACAACCCCGAAGCAGCCCGGGAAAGCGAGATGCCTGAAGGCGGCGACGGCGCACCACGCGCCCCGCGCGAACGCCGCAGCCGAGACCGTTATGGCCGCGACCGCCGCGAGCGCGGCCCGCGTGATGCCAACGGTGCCCCCGAAGGCGCCGAGGGTGAGACGCCCGCCGAGATGCCTGCGAGCGAAGTGGCTTTTGCCGCCGCTTCGACGCCGGTGGTTTCGGCAGAGCCGATGGACGAAGCCCCCACGCGCAGCTACTTCAGCCTGCCGGTGGATGCAGCGCCCGCACCAGTGGTGAACGAGCCCCCCCTGGCCGCGCCTGCACCCGTTGCAGCGCCTGTCGCTGCGCCGGTGATGGAGCAGGCCGCCCCGGCACCGGTCATGGCACCCGCCGTGATGGCAGCGGTCGCGGCTCCTGTGGCCGCACCGGCACCGGTGGCAGCACCAGCGCCGGCTGCGAAGCCCGCCGCACCGGTGGTGGCAGAAGCCCCCGCAGCCCGTGGTCTGCCCAAGGTGGGCAGCTTCACGCTGCCCTTGGACGCGATGCAGCAGGTTGCCCAGGCCAGCGGTCTGGAGTGGGTCAACTCCAACGCCGACAAGGTGGCCCAGGTCCAAGCCGCGATCGCTGCCGAGCCCAAGCCCGTGCACGTGCCGCGCGAGCCCAAGCCGGCGGTGGTGCTGGACGACGGCCCGTTGGTGCTGGTGGAAACGCGCAAGGATCTGCGCGACATGCAGCTGCCGTTCGAGGCACGCTGATCGGTCATCACCGTCAGGCGCCCCGCGCCTGACGGTGCATCCCCCCAAAAAGAAAAGCGCCCGAGGGCGCTTTTCTTTTTGGGCGGTGGGCCGTGGTGTTCAGTCGAGCAGAGCCGCTTGTTTCCAGGCCGCTTGTGCCGCCGCCTCGTCCCCGCGCTCTTCGGCCAGGCGGGCCAGCGACCGCCAGGTGCGGCGCAGCAGCGCGGCGTCACGCAGGCCATGGCTGGCCTGCGTGAGCAACTGGCTGGCCTTGCCCCAGAGCTGGCGCTGCATGAAAGCCTGCCCGGCGAGGTACTGCAGCAAGGCGTTGTTGGGTGACATTCGTTGCTGCTGTTCCAGCCGCGCGAGCCAGGCACTGTCGAGTTGCGGCAGCCCGGGCTCGAAGGCCGTGACGAGTTGCCGCTGCTGACCCGCTTCAAGCGTGTCGAACTGCTGCCACAGCGGCTCCAGCCACGCGCGCAGGCGCTGCGCCACCGCGCGGGCTTCGTCGCTGTCGGTGTCCTCGTGTTGCAGCACGAGCTGGTTGCCGCGCCGTGCCGCGGCCAGTGCCAGCTCGGGCATCGCGCGCTCGCTGGCGTCCAGACCGTTCAACACCACCTCGAGTTGGGCCATGTCGTGGGCTTCGCGCAGGGCGTCGAGCACCAGCCCGCGCACGATGCTGCGCGCCGTGTCGGGCGAAAACGCCTTGTGTTTGGCGAGCAGGCGCGCGGTCTCCAGGGCTTCGGCCGTGGCGCCGCCCAGTCGCGCCACCCGCAACTTCAGGCGCAGCGCCTGGATGCGGCGGCCTGCGCCCTGCGGCAACTCGGCCAGGCGGCTGCGTGCGGCCTCCACGTCGCGGTCTTCCACCGCCCAGCGCACGGCGCGCAACAAGGCGCCTTCGGAAGCATCGGGAGCGCCCCTGGCCAGTGCCGGGTCGAGCGCCGCCTGCAGGTTCTCGTCGCGCCGCTCGCGGTTTTGCAGCGACTGCGCGCTTTCGGCCACCAACAGGTGGGCCAGCACCTGCAACTGGTCGCGGCGCGGCCACTGGTTGGCCGAGACCGACTTGAGCTGGTCCAGCGCGTGCTGCGCCGCTGACTGCGCGCGCACGAACCGCCCCGCGAGCTGGTGCGCCAGCGCGTCCATGACCGACCCCACCACCGAGCGTTCGACCTGCTGGATGCGCCAGCGCTGGGCGCGCATGGGCAGATCGCGGATGGTGCCGATGGCCAGCAGCGCAGCGTGCAGCAGCACAAAGCCGGCGATCAGGCAAAAGAGAACGAGGTTGAAGGAAACGTCGAACCGGTACGGTGGCCAGAACAGCGTGACCGTGCTGGCGTTGTGCCCCACCAGCAACGCCAAAGCCACCGCCACCGCTGCCAGGCCCAACAGCCAGAACACGCTGCGCATCGCGCCCCGCTGGCGGCTGCGCATCAGCGACCTCCCGCGGCGGAGGCCAGCGCGGCCAGGGTTTCGTCGGGGCGCGGCACGTCGGTGGCGACCAGGTCGCGGCGCAGGCGGGCCACCAGGGTTTGTGCGTTGGCCACCTGGGGCACGCTGGTGTCGAAGTAGCGCGCCATCGCCAGTTCCACCGCCAGCAGATCGGCCTGGCTGGTGGTCCATTGGCGGGCCAGCAGACCAAGCCGGGCGTTGAGCAGCTTGAGCTTGAGGTTTTCGCGCAGGAAGAAGGCTTGTTCGGGCGCGAGCAGCGCGGCTTCGGGGCGGTCGATGCGGCTCACGCGAACGAGTTCGCGGCCACTGCGCGTGACCTCGGCCCAGGTGCGCGCCCAGAATGCGCCCCACCAACCGGAGACGCGGCTCCAGCCGGCGCTGAGTCCGCCCTCTTCGGCCGCCGCGTCCACGGGGGGCACCGGCTCGGTGACCACCACGGGCTCACTCGCTTCTGGCGGTACAGGCTTCACCGTTGCGGCCTTGGCAGCGGGCGCCGGCTTTGGGTAACCCACCTGGTTGAGCACAGGCCACTCGTCCACCTGCCGGGCCAGCTCGTCCAGGCGCAACACCAGCGACGGAATGTCGGCCAGGGGCGCCGCCTGGATGCGGTCGATGTCGCGGGCAATGGCCCGCTGCACCGGGTTCAAGCGGGGCTGGGCGGCGCGGGCGATGCGCTGGTCGGCCGCTCGCAGCGCCGCCACCAGCGGCTGCGTGCTGCCCGTGAGCAGGGCTTGCTGCTGCGCCAGCTTCACCGCCGACTCCAGGTCCTGCACCAGGTTGTCGTCGCGCGAACGCGAGAGCGCGAGCATCAGTTCTTCGAGCTGGCTGCGCTGCAGGCTCACCTCGGACAGGCGCACTTCGGCCACCGTCAGGCGGCCCTGCAGTTCCTGCGCGAGCGCTTCGGCCTGCGCGGCGAGCGTGCGGGCCTCCACCGCCTGGGCGCCGCTGTCCTGCACGCGGCGCGCCAGCTCTTGCTGCGTGAAAGTGAGCTTTTGCCACAGCATGCCGGTGAACACGAGCGCGAGCGCACCGAGCAGCAAGGCCATCCACACCACACCCTGCCCCGCACGGCGCACCGGTGCAGGAGCCGGCGCTGGCGCGCTCACCGCAGCAACAGGTGCCGGGGTGTCGGTGGAGGGTGGAAGGGGTTGGTTGGAGCTCATGGTGCGGACCGCTCCGATTCTAGGGCGCGCAACACGTCATTCAGGCTCGGGCGTGATTCGATCACATGGCCAAAGCCGGTCTCGCGCGCCGCTTGCGCAATGCGCGGGTGCGTGGCCAGCGCCGTGGCAGCGCCCCAGTGCGCTTGCGGCTGCAACACGCGCAACGCGGCCAGCGCTTCGGAACTGCTGAACAGCCACACGCTGCCGGCCTTGGTGGCCTCAAGCATGCGCTGCGCATCGCCCTCGCCGAGCACCGGCGGGCGGCGCTCGTAGGCGATGCAGCCGTCGATCCGCGCGCCCGCGGCCTCGCATTGGTGGATCAACCAGTCGCGCCCGTTGCCGGCCACCGGCCCGGCGCCGGGTGGTGCGTTCACAGAGAGGCCGCGCACGATCAGGATGCGGCTGCCGGCGCGCACCTGCGGGGCCACCACCGGCCAGAGGTGTTCGGAGTCGAACTGGGCGGCGTCATCGGGGGGCGAGTCGATGCGATCCACCGCCACACCGAGTGTGGTCAGCGCCTGGGCCAGGAGGCGCACCGTGCCGGGGCCGGGCGCCCAGAAGCGGGTGGTGATCGGGGCGGTGGGCGGCGCCACGCCATCGGCAAAAAAGTGGCTCACGGCCGCGCCGCTCACAAACATCAGGGCGTCGGCCCGCTGCCAGTCGGCCCGCCAGGCCTGCAGCGCGGCCCTGGCTTGCTCCGACGTGGGTTCTCCGATGTCGATCAGGGGCAAGGCGTGGGCCGGCCAGCCATGGGCGTGCAGGACCTGCACCCACTGCGCCGCCTCGGTCGCGGGCCGCGTGACGATCAGCCGCGCCACCCGGCCGGGTTCGGGCCGCCGGGCGGTGGTGGCATTCAAGGCTTCAGACCTCCACCGGCGGCGGTGTGGCGCCGGCCGCGCGCAGGTCGGCGGCCACGCGCTGGCCCAGCGCTTCGGCGTCGGCCAGGGACTGCACACTGGCCTGGCCGTTCACGCGCACCACGGCTTGCCGGCCCTCGGGATCGCCCCAAGCGGCTTCCAGCCGCAGCGTGCCATCGGCCTGCCAGTCCGCATAGGCCGCCAGCGGCATGGAGCAGCTGCCGCCCATGGCGCGCGACACCGTGCGCTCGGCCGCCACGCGCTGCCAGCTGGCGGTGTGCGCCAGCGGCGCGAGGGCGTCGATGAGGTCTTGCCGATCGGCCCGAACCTCGATGCCCAGGGCGCCCTGGCCCGCGGCGGGCAAAGAATCGACCGGCTCGAAGATGTGGCGGATGCGCTCGCCCAGGCCCAGGCGCTTGAGGCCGGCCGCGGCGAGCACGATGGCGTGGTACTGGCCTTCGTCGAGCTTGCGCAGGCGCGTATCGAGGTTGCCGCGCAGCGGTTCGATGCGCACGTCGCTGCGGCCCAGCCGGTCCAGCGATTCGCGCAGCAGCACCAGGCGGCGCAGGCTGGAGGTGCCCACCACCGCGTTCGCCGGCAGCTCGGCCAAACCGGCGCAGTGCGGCGACACCCAGGCGTCGCGCGGGTCTTCGCGCTCCATCACGCAGGCCAGCGCAAAGCCTTCAGGCAGTTGCATCGGCACGTCCTTGAGCGAATGCACCGCGATGTCGGCGCGGCCCTCATCCAGCGCGACTTCAAGCTCCTTGACGAACAATCCCTTGCCGCCGACCTTGGACAGGCTGCGATCCAGGATCTGGTCGCCCAGTGTCGTCATGCCCAGCAGCGTCACGCGGTGGCCCAGGCCTTCGAGCAAGGCCTTGACGTGTTCGGCCTGCCACAACGCCAGACGGCTCTCGCGGGTGGCGATGGTGATGGCCAGGGAGTTGGAAGTGGGCATGGGATTCAGGGAAAACGGGGGCGGCACAACCCGCCAACTTGGTACCCGGTTCGTAACCGGGCAGGGTGTTTTTGGATGCTAGCATGGCCCTTCCACCGGGTTTT
Organism: Hydrogenophaga sp. RAC07; assembly: GCF_001713375.1. Taxonomy (NCBI): domain Bacteria; kingdom Pseudomonadati; phylum Pseudomonadota; class Betaproteobacteria; order Burkholderiales; family Comamonadaceae; genus Hydrogenophaga; species Hydrogenophaga sp. RAC07. The sequence goes on along the minus strand of NZ_CP016449.1, from coordinate 743,019 downwards.
CCCCAGATCACCCGGCCCTGTCGGCAGGCCACTCATTTCCCACCACCATGAGCCGAACGATCGCGTCCACCCGCACCCGCTCCACCAGCCGCACCGACAAGGACCAGCCCCTCATCGACGACATCCGCCTGCTCGGCCGCATCCTGGGCGACGTGATTCGCGAGCAGGAGGGCCAGGCCGCCTTTGAACTCATCGAGAAAATCCGCCAGCTCTCGGTAGCGTTTCGTCGCCACGACGACCAGTCGGCCGACAAGGCGCTGAAGAAACTGCTCAAGGGCCTGAGCGGGGACCAGACGGTGAGCGTGATCCGCGCCTTCACCTACTTCAGCCACCTGGCCAACCTGGCCGAGGACCGCCACCACATCCGCCGCCGCGCGGTGCACGAGCGCGCGGGCGAGCTGCAGGAAGGCAGCCTCGCACGCACCCTGCAGCGCCTGCACAAGGCCGGCATTGCGCCGGGCGCGATCATCGACACGCTGGCGCACAGCCACATCTCCCCCGTGCTCACGGCGCACCCCACCGAGGTGCAACGCAAAAGCATCCTGGACGCCGAGCGCGCCATTGCACGCCTGCTCGGGGAGCGCGACGAGCAGGAACGCCTGCCACGCGAACTCGCCGACATCGAAGCGCAGATTCGCGCCCGCGTCACCCAGCTCTGGCAGACGCGCCTGCTGCGCTTCACCAAGCTCACCGTGGCCGACGAGATCGAAAACGCGCTGAGCTACTACGAAGCCACCTTTCTCACGCAGATCCCGCGCCTGTACCGCGATCTGGAAGAAGGCCTGGGCGACCAGGGCGAGAGCGCCGTGATCGCGCCGTTCCTGCGCATGGGCCAGTGGATCGGCGGCGACCGCGACGGCAACCCCAACGTGACCGCGCAAACGCTCGAACTCGCGCTGCACAGCCAGGCCGACATGGTGCTGCGCCACCACCTCACGCAACTGCACTTTCTCGGCGCAGAACTCTCCGTGTCGGCCATGCTCACCCGCGTGAGCGCGGGCATGCAGGCCTTGGCCGAACGCTCGCCCGACACCAATGCCCACCGCCAGGACGAACCCTACCGCCGCGCGCTCACCGGCATGTACGCGCGTCTGGCGGCCACGCTGAAAAACCTCACCGGTGGCGAAGCCGCCCGCCACGCGGTGGCGCCCCAACACGCCTACGGCAGCGCCGCCGAACTGCTGGCCGACTTGCGCACCATCGAAGCGTCCCTCAAGTCGCACCATGGCGAAGCACTGGCGCGCGCCCGGCTGCGGCCGCTGATGCGCGCGGTGCAGGTGTTCGGCTTTCACCTCGCCACGGTCGACCTGCGGCAAAGCTCCGACAAACACGAGGAGGTGGTGGCCGAGCTGCTGGCCGCCGCGCGCATCGAGCCCGATTACTCGGGGCTGGATGAAGCGGGCAAGCGGCTGGTGTTGCTGCGCCAGCTCAACGACGCGCGCCCCCTGCGTGTGCCCGGTGTCACGTACTCCGCGCACACACTGGGTGAGCTGGCCATCTTCGACACCGCGCGCAGCGGGCGCGAGCGCTTCGGAGCGCAGGCCATTCGCCACGCCATCATCAGCCACACCGAAACCGTGAGCGACCTGCTTGAAGTGTTGCTGCTGCAGAAAGAGGCCGGCCTGATGCGCGGCACGCTGCATGAAGACGCGGTCTGCGACCTGATCGTGGTGCCGCTGTTCGAGACCATCGAAGACCTGCGCAATGCCGCGCCCATCATGCGCGAGTACCTCGCCCTGCCCGGTGTGCGCGCCATGGTCGAGCGTGGCGCGACGGATGGCTACTGCGAGCAGGACATCATGCTCGGCTACTCCGACAGCAACAAGGACGGCGGCATCTTCACCAGCAACTGGGAGCTGTACCGGGCCGAGATCGCGCTGGTCGAATTGTTCGACTCGCTCAACCACGGACGGGACAAACCCATCCAGCTCCGAATGTTTCATGGACGCGGCGGCACGGTCGGCAGGGGCGGTGGCCCGAGTTTCCAGGCCATCCTCGCGCAGCCGCCAGGCACTGTGCGCGGCCAGATCCGCCTGACAGAACAAGGTGAGGTGATCGGCTCCAAATACGCCAACCCCGAGATCGGCCGGCGCAACCTGGAGACGCTGGTGGCGGCCACGCTGGAGGCCACGCTGCTGCAGCCCACGCGCAACGCGCCCAAGGCCTTTCTGACCGCAGCCGACGAGCTCTCGCGCCAGAGCATGGCGGCCTACCGCGCCCTGGTCTACGACACCCCGCGCTTCGCCGAGTATTTCTTTGCCGCCACGCCCATTCGAGAGATCGCCGAGCTCAACATCGGCTCGCGCCCGGCCTCGCGCAAGGCCACGCAGAAGATCGAAGACCTGCGCGCAATCCCCTGGGGCTTCAGCTGGGGCCAGTGCCGCCTCACGCTGCCGGGCTGGTACGGGTTTGGCACCGCGGTGCACACCTTCCTGCACCGCGACGGCCCCAAAGGTGTCGCCGCGCAAAAGGCGCTGCTGCAGAAAATGGTGAAGCAATGGCCGTTTTTCAGCACCCTGCTCTCCAACATGGACATGGTGCTGGCCAAGAGCGATCTGGCGCTCGCCTCGCTGTACTCCGAGCTGGTGCTCGACAAGCGCCTGCGCAAACAGGTGTTCACTGCGATCGAAGCCGAGTGGCACCGCACAGCCGATGCGCTGGCGCTGATCACCGGTGAGAAACAGCGCCTGGTGAACAACGCTGCGTTGCAACGCTCCATGCGCCACCGCTTCCCTTACATCGATCCGCTGCACCACCTGCAGGTGGAGCTGGTGCGGCGCTACCGCGCCGGCGAGAACGACGCCGACCGCAACGAGCGCGTGCGCCGCGGCATCCACATCTCGATCAACGGCATTGCGGCTGGCCTCAGGAACACAGGGTGAACGGGTAAAACCTAAAATCCACGTGTGAACACCTTGACCAACGCCGACCTGCACTGCCACTCCGTCGTCTCCGACGGCACCCTCACGCCCGAAGCGCTGGCGCAGCGCGCCCAGGCCAACGGCGTGGAGCTGTGGGCCCTGACCGACCACGACGAACTGGGTGGACAAGACCGGGCCATGGCCGCGGCGCGTGCGGTGGGCATGAGTTACCTCACCGGTGTCGAAATTTCGGTGACCTTCCTGGGCATCACGGTGCACATCGTCGGCCTGGGCATGGACCACACCCACACTGCCCTGCTGGCCGGCCTGCGGGCCACGCGCGGCGGGCGCGAGCAGCGCGCGCGCGACATGAGCGACGACTTGGCCCGCGTGGGCATCAAGGGTGTGTACGAAGGCGCACTGAAATACGTCGGCAACCCCGAGCTGATCTCGCGCTCGCACTTTGCCCGCTACCTCGTGGAAATCGGCGTGAGCAAGGACACCAACGACGTGTTCCGCAAGTACATCACCGAAGGCAAACCCGGTTTCGTGCCGCACCGCTGGGCCAAGCTGTCCGACGCGGTGGGCTGGATCACGCAGTCCGGCGGTGTGGCCGTGATCGCCCACCCGGGCCGCTACAAACTCACACCCAACGAAGAGTTCGCGCTGTTCACCGAATTCAAGAACCACGGCGGCCAGGGTGTGGAAGTGATGACCGGCGCGCACAACCAGGCGGACTACCTGAAGTACGCCGGCTACTGCCAGGAGTTTGGTCTGGTCGCTTCGCGCGGCAGCGATTTCCACAGCCCGGAAGAAAGTCACATGGACCTGGGCAGACTGCCCGACCTGCCCGGCAGCGTCACACCGGTGTGGGAGCTGCTGCAATCGCGCATCCTGCAGTGATGGCGGAGCCACCACGTTACGCGCCCGCGCAGGCCGCGCTGGGCATTGCCTTTCTGGTGCTGGCCACGGCGTTCTTCGCCGTGCTGGACACCACCGTCAAGTACGTCGGCGCCTTTGTGCCGGTGCTCATGGCCGTGTGGTTCCGCTACGCCTTCCACGCAGTGCTGGTCACGGCCGTGATGTTGCCGATGCGGGGGCGCAGCCTGGTGAAAACCAACCACCCGCGCTTTCAGGTGCTGCGCGGCAGCTTGCTGCTGGCGGTGAGCGCCATTTCATTCGTGGCCCTGCAGTACATGCCGGTGGGCGAGTTCACCGCCATCGTCATGATCACACCGCTGGTGGTGACGCTGCTGGCCGCTCTTTTCCTGCGCGAGCGCGTGCCGCCGCTGCGCTGGGTGCTGGTGTTTGGCGGTTTTGCCGGCGCGCTGCTCGTGGTGCAACCCGGTGGTGACGTGATCGGCTGGGCGAGCCTGTTGCCGCTGGTGATGGTGTTCACCTACGCCTGGTTCCAGATTCTCACCAGCAAGATGGCGCGCACCGAAGACCCCATGACCATGCACTTCTACACCGGCTGGGTGGGTGCGCTCGTGGCCAGCCTGGCACTGCCTTTTGTGTGGCAGGCCATCCCCGACATGGGCACCTTCGCCCTGCTGTGCCTGATCGGCCTGATGGGCACGGTGGGCCATTTCCTGCTGATCCTGGCGTTCAAACGCACGCAGGCGTCCACACTCACGCCCTACCTGTACGGCCAGATCGGTTTTGCCATGTTCTGCGGCTGGGTGGTGTTCGGTCACGTACCGGGCCAGCTGGAGCTGCTGGGCATCGCCATGATCGTGTTGTGCGGCGCCACCGCCAGTTGGCTCACCGCGCGTGACCGGCGCTTGCCGGTGGACCAACCCGAGGCCTGAGCAGGAACACAATCGCGCCATGTCCCAGTTGTTTGAAGTCCACCCCGAGAACCCGCAACTGCGGCTGCTCAAGCAGGCGGTGCAATTGCTCGAACGCGGCGGCGTTCTGGCCGTGCCAACCGATTCGAGTTACGCACTCGTCTGCCACCTCGACGACAAAACCGCCGCCGACCGCCTGCGCCGCATCCGCCAGGTGGACGACAAGCACCACCTCACGCTGATCTGCCGCGACTTGAGCGAGCTCGCCAGCTACGCGCGGGTCGACAACCGCCAGTACCGCTTGCTGAAGCTCGCCACGCCCGGGCCCTACACGTTCATCCTGGAGGCCAGCAAAGAGGTGCCGCGGCGGCTGAGCCACCCCTCGCGCAAAACCATCGGGCTGCGGGTGCCTGAGCACAAGACGCTGCTGGAACTGTTGGCCCTGCACGGCGCGCCGCTGTTGTCCACCACACTGATCCTGCCCGGCCAGACCGGCCCGCTGAACGACGCGCAGGACATCCGCGAGCAGCTGCAGCACGAGCTGGCCGGCGTGATCGACGCAGGCGCCTGTGCACTGGAGCCCACCACGGTGATCGACCTCACCCCCATGGGCAACGGCGGTGAACCCGAGGTGATTCGTCAAGGCCAGGGCGCGCTCGGTCCGCTGGGGCTCTGAGCCCGCCCGGCGGAGCGCTCGCCCACTCTGGGACAATACGCGTTTGCCTTCAGCGCACCCTCCATGGATTTCGCCCAGATCGTTCAAACCGTCGCCATCTACGCCATCCCCGTGTTGTTCGCCATCACGCTGCACGAGGCGGCGCACGGTTATGCGGCCAAGCACTTCGGCGACCGCACGGCCGAACTCATGGGGCGCATCACGCTGAACCCGCTCAAACACATCGACCCGGTCGGCACGATCGCGATGCCGCTCGTTCTTTACTTCGCCACGGCAGGCGCTTTCCTGTTCGGCTACGCCAAGCCGGTGCCGGTCAACTTCGGGCGGCTGCGCAACCCCAAGCGAGACATGGTGTGGGTGGCCCTGGCAGGTCCCGGCGCCAACCTGTTCCAGGCCATCGCCTGGACCATCCTGCTGTATGTGCTGGTGGCCACAGGCACCCAGGAACCCTTCTTCCTGCAAATGTGCCGCGCCGGCGTGCTGGTCAACCTGGTCATGTTCGCGTTCAACCTCTTTCCCCTGCCCCCGCTGGACGGCGGCCGTATCCTGGTGGGCCTGCTGCCCCTGCGCCAGGCCGAACTGGTCTCGCGCGTGGAGCCCTGGGGTTTCTTCATCGTGATGGCGCTCGTCATCAGCGGTGTGGTGGGCAACCTCTGGCTGCGCCCGCTGATGATGCTCACCGAAAGCGCCATCCAGGTGCTGCTCACCCCCCTTCGCATGCTCATCCTTTAAATGAAAACCCAACGCGTCCTCACCGGCATCACCACCTCGGGCACACCCCACCTGGGCAACTACGTGGGCGCGGTGCGCCCCACCGTGCGCGCCAGCCGGCTGGCCGAGGTCGAGAGTTTCTATTTCCTGGCCGACTACCACGCGCTGATCAAGGTGGGCGAGCCTGCGCGGGTGCAGCGCTCCACGCTGGAGATTGCCGCCACCTGGCTGGCCTGCGGGCTCGACCCCGAGAAGGTCACCTTCTACCGCCAGTCCGACATTCCCGAGATTCCCGAACTGACCTGGTTCCTCACCTGCGTGACCGGCAAGGGCGTGCTCAACCGCGCGCATGCCTACAAGGCCTCGGTCGACAAGAACAACGCCGCCAACGTGGACCCGGACGCCGGTGTGACCGCCGGCCTCTTCATGTACCCGGTGCTGATGGCGGCCGACATCCTGATGTTCAATGCGCACAAGGTACCGGTGGGGCGCGACCAGATCCAGCACATTGAAATGGCGCGCGACATCGCGGCCAGCTTCAACCACCTCTACGGCGAGCACTTCACGCTGCCCGAAGCCGCCATCGAAGACCACGTGGCCACGCTGCCCGGGCTCGATGGCCGCAAGATGAGCAAAAGCTACGACAACACCATCCCGTTGTTTGCGCCGCGCAACCAGCTGAAGAAACTCATCATGGGCATCGTGACCGACTCGCGCGCACCGGGCGAACCCAAGTCCACCGACGACTCGGCCCTCTTCCAGCTCTACCAGGCTTTCGCCACACCCGAGGAGACCACCGCTCTGGCCAAGGCCTACGCCGATGGCATTGCCTGGGGCGATGCCAAACAGGTGCTGTTCGAGCGGCTGGACCAGGAGATCGCGCCCATGCGAGCGGTTTACGACGAGCTCATCCAGGAACCCGCGCGCATCGAGAAAACCCTGAAGGCCGGCGCCGACAAGGCCCGCGCAATTGCTGCACCCTTCACCGCCCGCCTGCGCCACGCGGTGGGCCTGCGCCCTCTGCACGCGTTGGCCACTCCGGTGGTGAGCAAAGCCAGCAAGACCAGCGGACCGGCCTTCAAGCAATACCGCGAGCAGGACGGCCTCTTCTATTTCAAGCTGGTGGACACCGACGGCACCTTGCTGCTGCAAAGCACAGGCTTCCAGGCCCCGCGCGACGCCGCCCAGACCATGGCGAAGTTGCAGCGCGAAGGCAGCGCCGCGCTCGACGCCCTTGCCAGCCAGATCGCCAGCCGGGGTGAAGCCAGCGCACTGGACGCGGCACTGCGGTCTTTCAGCGAGCCAAGCGAATGAGCGGGCAGCACCTGGACGTTTGTATGAAGCGGTGGCAAGCCCGGTTCGGGGCAGCCGTTCGCGGGTCTACCGGCTGTGTACCATCGGCGTACCATATGGAGTATCCGGGCCCCAACCACTCACAGGCATCCGTTCCGTGCCGCAAGTCCCACTTCAGGCCCGATTTCGCCGGAGGCCACTATCGCCAAAGCCCCAACTTGTCGATATGCTCTTCAGTTGAAACCATTTATTACCAGCACAGCCCGTTATGAGTATTTTTGTTATTGACGATCATCCACTCATGCGCGAAGCCGTTGTGATGTTGCTTCGCCGCTTGCGTGCATCCACCCAGGTGATCGAACTCGAACGCCTGGCGTCGGTGAGCAAGGCCATCGCCGAACACGGCGAGCCTGAGTTGGTCTGCCTTGATCTCAAGCTGCCCGACACCAACGGTGTTTCCGGCGTTCGCGAAGTCCGGCAAATGTTGCCCGACACTTCCCTGATCGTGCTGTCCGCTTCGCCGTCTTCCGACTACGAAGACCTCGCCCGTGAAGCCGGGGCAGATGCCTACGTGGAAAAATCGGCCGGTGCCGCGCAGATCGCCAAGGTGTTGCGCGAATTCCTGGCCGAAGAAGTGGAAGACGAAAATGCTCCCACCATTCCCGACAAACTTTCCAAGCGCCAGAAACAGCTGCTGGTCATGCTGGACCGGGGCCTGAGCAACCGCGATATCGCCGAACAACTCCAGATCAGTGAGCACACGGTCAAGGTGCACCTGTGGCGCCTGTTCCGCCGCCTCAACGTCAAGAGCCGCTCGCAAGCCAGCCACCTGGCCCGCACCGCAGGCCTGCTCGATCTCTGAGGGATCGTTGAGCAGCGGCCCGTGATCAGGTCGCTGCCCGCACCACCGTGGGCTCGGGCAGCCCGGCGGCTTCTTGCTGGGTGAAGGCCGGCAGCATCACCCGGAACACACTGCCCCGGTTCGCCTCCGAACTCAGGGCCAGCTGGTAGCCCATCAACGACGCCAGCTTGGATACGATGGTGAGACCCAGGCCCAGGCTGTCCTCGGTGCCCTGGTGTTGCGACACCCTGAAGAACTCCTGAAAGATCGCCTGCTGGTGCTCGCGCGCGATACCCACGCCTGTGTCCCACACCTCGAACACCAGCATGTCCTCGCGATGCCGCAAGGCCAACAGCACCCCGCCCTGGTGCGTGTGCCGCAACGCGTTCGACACCAGATTGCCCAGAATGCGGCGCAGCACCACCGGGTCCGACCACAGCGTGGTGGGTCGGGTGTGCGAACGCAGCCTCAACGACTTGCCCACCGCCACAGGCTCGAACTGCAGCGACAGATCGGCGAACAGTTTTTCCACATCCACATGCTGCAGCCGCACCTTGTAGTTGCCGGCGTCGATGCGCGTCAGGTCGAACAACGAGTCGAACAATTCGTTGATCGCTCGGGTGGACTGCAGAATGCGTGGCGCGATGTCGCGCGCCATTTCGGGCTCGGTGGCCAACCAGTCAGCGTAAAGACTCAAAGCGTGTACGGGCTGACGCAGATCGTGCGCGGCGGAAGCCAGAAAGCGGTTTTTGGTGGCCACGGCGCGCAGGGAAGCACGAGTCTGCAGCGTGAGCGAATCAATCAGTTCCTGGTTGGAGAACTGCAGTTCAAAACTGGCCCGGTGCACCTCGTGCATGCGCGTGCCGGTCATGAAAAGCAGACCCCAAAACGCCACCAGAAGCGCCGTGAGCACCAGCCAGGTCTGCAGCGACCCGGCAGGCTGGGGGAGTGCCAACATGACGATCAACAGGCTCATGAGCACCGAGAACATGAGTGCGTTGGCGTAGGTACGGTAAACCGGCAGGTAAGCACTGAACGCGGTGAGCGTGAGCAAGCCCTGGCCAAGCACCACGATCGCACACACAAATTGGGTGGCGATCGGCGCCTGTTGGTAGCTCAGCAACACCGGTCCGCCCCACAGCAACGCCATGGCGGCCCAGGTCCAGTGGTAACGCTGGATGAAGGTGATGCGCTGCGGCCCCTCCAGGCTGTCGTGCCGCAGGCGGTAGATGCCGATCAGGTGGTAGCGGTAGACCAGCATCGCCAGCGTGAGGATGGTCCAGACCAGCAGGCCGACCGTGTTGACCTCGCCCGCCATCATGAACACCAGCAGCGGCAACGACAGCAAGGCCGCCAGGAGCGATGCTCCCATGTTGTCCATCAACACGCCGATGAGCTGGGAGTTCACCCAGTGGTCGCGCACCTCCGGCGAAGCCGGCATGTGCTGGTAAGTCGCGGGTTGGGTGTCGACGAGCATGGGCAATGGAAAGCGGCGGTGAAGCATTGTCTCACCAGCTTCGCGCGGCGGGTGAGACGGCTTTTGACGGCCCGGTGCCTGCTATACTCGCGGGTTCGCGACGAAGACCAACACCGGAGAGGTGGCAGAGTGGTCGAATGTACCTGACTCGAAATCAGGCGTACCGCAAGGTACCGTGGGTTCGAATCCCACCCTCTCCGCCAGACCGCCAGCATTCATGCGGCTTCCAGCAGGTTCTCAAGTCCTATGGTCCATCCGATGGTCCATTGAGGAAAAGACCTACTGAGATCACCTGGTAGCTTTGTCACTTTTGCTGGCGCCATACGCACCAGCCATGACAAACGAGTTTCAGCCTTTCCCACACCCTGACCCATTCGCGCTGCCCGCTAACTGGGCCTTTGCTGGGTGGCCAACACAGATCCTTTTTGAGACCCGAGAGCTTCTCGCAGATGAGAGCAGCACTTGGCTCACGTCCGTTGCAACGCACATCAACGAAGTGGTGATGAGCAACGTGGACAAGTTGTTCGACAGCGCCATAGGTCCACGCGAAACCCTGGCCCATTCCGAAAGATGGCCGTTCTCACTTCACACGCAGCCCGGGCACATAGGAGTGTTCGCGGCGCTTGAGCCAGGCGTTAGTTGGGACAAGCTGTCTCCCCCAACTGAGCGGTGGCAACGGTTCGCTGTGTTCGCGCTCATGTACACCCGCGACTGCCTGAATATTCTGGAGAAGCTGGGCGACCAGCCGAGCCACGAATCAGTGCCATCAGGGTTGAGCAGCAAGTACGTGGCAATGCAACTCAACGATGCGGGTGCGTTTGCACTTGAGGCGATGAGAGCACTTCAGATCGCTCACTCTCTGCGGATCGACACTCGCAAAAAGTCAGATCGCGGGCGCAACGCAGCCGTCGCGAGGCACGAGGCCATGAAGCCCAAGCACACAGAAGCTCTTGCGATGGCGAACTCTCGACCGTTCACAACCAAGCGGGAAGCCGTCGACTTCATTGCCGAGAACCTGACCATCAATGCTGAAGGCACAAAGTTTTGCAGCAGAAGGGCCGCTGGGGAATGGCTTTCGGCAGCGGGATGGCAGCCAGAACGTAAGCGAAACAGGACTTGAACATACAGATGCGACGCATCTGTGCACAGCTGCATCGCAGGAGCGTCCATCTGCAACGCATACGCGTATCTCTTCTCGTTCACCTCAAAGAGACTCCAGGTCATCAAAACCACTGGAGTCTTAACGATGCAAAAACGACTGAAACAAGCCATCTTCTCGGGCGGACCTACCCCACCTCCCGTTGATCCGCTTTCCCCCATCCAGAAGCTGGATGCGCTGCGCAAAGAGATGCCGCAGGCAGGTTACATCAGACAAGCCGGACTGTTGAGCATCGTCCCAATTTCGCCAGCCACTTTGTGGCGTTGGGTGCAGAAGGGAACATTTCCACAGCCCCGCAAGCTGAGCCCTCGCGTCACTGCCTGGAGGATTGAAGACGTACTCGGCTGGCTACGAGCCAATGGGTGACCAACCCCAAAACAGCGCAGGCGAGATGAGTACCTCAACCGGTGCGGTGCATTGATAGACCGCCTCTACGGTTGAAGTTACCTGGACAGTCCAGTTTTCGCCTACATGCTGGACGCCTTACATGGACGCTGGCGACTCCACGGCGAATGCAAGCTTGCGGGGTGCTACCAAGAGCAATACTTATTGGATATGTTCGGTTCCAGACAGAGCAGTCCACCGAACAGGTCTACAGTTGGTAGGGGAGCGCGAGACATCCTGTCTTGCGAACCTTGCGGGTTCGCTCTGAGAGGGGTTTTCTCGTGTACCAGGGCTCCCCATGTACAACATAGAGAACCACCTAATCGAGCGCCTTCCGAAAGCGTTACGCATGCGCTTTCTTGCGCTGTGCACTCCGTTCGAGCTGGTGGCATTGTGCGATCTAAGCGTGCATGGGGCACCACTGAGCCACGCGTACTTTCCACGCTCCGGCTTCATTGCGCTGGTGATTGACATCGAGACACACCCGCCCTTGGCGGTGGGCATGATCGGGTCCGAGTCCATGCTGGGGGCGGAATTGGTGCTCGGAGTGGCCAAAACGCCTTGGAGAGCCGTAGTGCAAGGCGCTGGGAGTTGCTGGCGTCTGAAGGCGGATGTGTTTCGCAGGGTTGTATCCACCATGCCCGAGCTGCGAGAACTGGTGCAAGGCTCATTGATGGTCCGCCTGCATCAGCAATCACTTGCATCTGCCTGTCAGCGTTTTCACACCGTGAGAGAGCGGCTGGCGCGCTGGTTGCTGATGAGCCAGGATCGCGCTCACGCCGACCGCTTTCATGTGACTCAGGACTTTATTGCCTTGATGCTTGGAGTACGGCGCGTTGGGGTGAGCGGGGCAGCAAGTGAGTTTCAGCGACTTGGACTGATTGAATATCACCGCGGTGAACTCACTGTGCTCGACCGGCTGGGTTTGCAGCACGCAGCGTGCAACTGCTACGAGGCCGACAAGCGACTCCGCGATGAGTTGATGACTCAAGTTCGTGAAGTACCAAGTTCAGCGTTGCGGGCCTCGACAGATTTAGCCAACTGGCGCAGAGACCGACCAACGCAAACCACTGAATAGCCGAGCTCTTTCGATAGCCTGGCGCATCGCCTATTTTGAGCGAGCACCGCTGCTGGCTTTGATCCAGCCTTTACCCACCGGGCGCTCCGGCTCACTCGGCTTGCGATTCATCGCTCTCCAGCCCTGCAGATCAAAAGGGGGCAACGGCTGACCGTCCTTACTTCGCGGTCTGACAAGCCAAGCCTGTTCGATCTCCACGATGCCTTGCTCTGTCGTGTGCAGCTCGGAGCCCAGCCAGACTTCTCCATCAAGCGGCAGGTGCGTGATCTTTGGATCGATCAGGACCATTGCGGGTCGCTGCATCAAGCCGGCTGGCTGGTAGAGGGTCGCCACCCGTGCTGTGCGCGTCAGAGACGTTCGTCCAGGTCGCCATGTGGCCATCGAGATCCTGCCGAACTCGGGCGCGGGCCACTCCTCAGGGCGGAGGCTTTGGGCTTGTCTGCGGAGGGTGATCACTTCATAAAACACTGGTTAAATGTACAGTTCAAACCGGCCATGCCTTCCACTTGACGACGCACGGCAAGGCAGGTGGCGAACCGTCGGCAAACCCTTGATTGCAAAGAGCGACGTGTGAAGGCGTGTGCCGCGTACAGGCGTAAAAAAGCCCGCGCGGGGCGGGCTTGGTCGGCGAGCGCGTTGCGTCAAGCAGCAACTGATTCTTCGACCTCAGGTGCCGGTACTTCCTTAGCCGACCATTTGTGTAGGCGCGCTCGCGCAACCGTCCGCTGATTCACGAGTCGGTCGACGGTATTTATTCGGTCAATGACGGCCGCCATTTGACAGTCGCCTTCGAACTTGTCCGCGATGAGCATTCGCAACACGGCCTCCGAAGCAGTCGGAGCCTTACCGCGCCGCTCCCAAAGACTGACAGACTGCTCGCTCACTTGCACCATATCTGCCAAGCTTTTCTGGGAAAGCTGCAGCATCGTACGAAGGAAACGAAACTCCTTGCCGGTCAGTGCGCCCTTCTTTTTGATCAGTTGGGTAGCCAGCAGTTGATGCAGGCTCTCTGCGTCTTCCACCGATACAGCTTGGCCGTAGGGCGTGTCTTTAACCTTATATCCATTTGCGAGCCACACGTTGGGTAACCCGCACATCTTGTAGTGAAACATCTTCAATCCTCTCCACCGTCACTTAACAATTACGGTGATCACCATCACATCCGGGGAGTCATCATCTAGGGTAACCACCACCGCTAGATCCCTACCGCCTACATAACGCTCCATTCGAGCTTCGAATGTGTCGTACTCCTTGTTGATTCGCCATGGCCGCTCAAGAGCACCCTCACGCAAAACACAGTAGACCTCTTCGATTCCAATGTGGCGCTGAAGCATTCGGTCTTGGGCATGTTCAACGATATAAATCGCGCTTGTGTTCTTTGCCAGCTGCTTGATCCGACTCGTGACCTGAGCATTCGTCAGGCTTGACAGTTTTGCGTAACCCATAAAAATTATGTCCCCGATACTACAGCCGCTTGGCCAAAATTGTTCGAGCAGTACAGTAAAACCGCTCGGTTTGTGGGAATTACTTCACTGATCGTTTGCACAGGAGCCTCTCTCTTTTTCGCCGCTCCATAGAGCGCCGAGTACGGGCGACGGCGTGTCGCAAGTGTCGTCATGCGGCCATTCACTAGAAGCGCTGCGCCCACTTGCCAGCCGATGCCAGCGTCAAGCCCAGCAGCACCCCAAAAATGGCGAATACAAACCCCTCACTGCTGGCCGGGATCGGCAACGGAAGAGCAGCAAGCACCTTGTCGAAGTCGATCACTACTCCGGTCCTGTTCTCGATGCGATCCACCCTGTTTGAAAGTCGCCAGCCCAAAAGCAGCATCGAGCCGCTGAGGGTGACCATCCCGTAACCGATCGAACTCCAGCACTTCGGGCACCAGAAAAGCAACAGCAACAGCCAGTTCATCGTGCGGACTCCCAGCCAGGGGAGTTTCCACCGAGCGCCCTAAGCGTGAATGGCTCCTCGTACATGGACTCGTACTCGACGACGAAGTCAAGATCAGCCAATGAACGCAGCGCTTTCTCAGCGGCCTTGATGTCCATGCCAAAGAACAAAAGCTCAGCGATCAAAAAATCCCCACCGCTCGGCAATGCTGAGCCCTCACCGGGCGTACCAGACTGAAGGACCCGAAACGCGAACTTGTCGCCGATGGACTTGGAAGCGACCATTTCTACCAAGTCAGTATCGTCCGGCTCCACGTCAAATCTTTCGCCTCCCACTGCGAAGAAACGCTTGCGAACAATCGCCGGCCCTAGTCCCAAGTTTTTCACTGTGAAGGTGACGACACATCCTGCCTCAGTTGTCATTTTCCTCTTGTGCCAACAGAGGAGCGGGCGGACGCTCAACTCGCTGTGCCGTCGCGCGTGTTGGGTCTGCCAGTAGGTCGCATACACCGCACAGATCGCTATGAACACTGAACAGATTGCGATGTAGTCAGAGGCTGTCATCGGTAGCACAGCCTCAACGCGGACTCATGTCGTAGACCTCGTCCTCGACCACCATCTTGAAGTCGTACATCTCACGGCCTTGAAACTTGAACTGCTTTGCCAGGATGACCGCAGTAGGCCGGTAGGCATAGCTGTAGCTGTACGTGTTACAGGTGAGTGCGGTGCCGTCTGTGAAAACGATCACCCGGCCATGGGAGCAGCCGCTGAAGCCGTCCTCGCTCTTTCGGTCCTCTCTCCAACCTTCAATGGTCTTTGAAGCCACGATCACATAGCCAACGAGGTCTTCAAGTTCGTCTGCCAGGTCGGCCATTGCGAGGCCAGGCAGCGAAAGCGATGCGGCACAGAGAAGTTTGGCTAAATGGCGACGCGGTGCATGGTCTGGTCTCTGAATCACAGCTCAACACCCCCCGTAATTTTTGTTGCCGCTCTTGGTGATGGTGTACGTGCCACCCCTCGGCCCGACAAAGCAGGTCTTGCCATTCGGTGCTGTGTATGAGCTGTTTGGCGTCGGAGGAGCTTGCAGATAGTTGGGCGTGAAGTTCGCCGGGGGCTGGTAGCTAGGCGCGGGACGTGGGGTGCTGCCCTGACCTTTCGCGGCCTGATTGGCCTGCTGCAGGCACTCGATGCGCTTCGATGCAGGCTCCAGCATGCTGCAGGCCTCAATCAGCACTGACGGCACTTGAGCCCGAGCCACGATTGCCAGGCAAGCGCCGAGCAGGGTGAACAGACCAAGCCCGTGTCGCCGCCTCACTGTGACTGGACCAACTGAACGCCCTTCACAAGGCGCGTACCGTTGCGAACCAACGTGACGCTGATTCGCTTGCCGTCACGCTCCTGCAGTAACGGGCCAAGCGACGCGACACCAGTCAAAGGCACCCCATCGATCTCCGTGAGCAGGTCGCCGACAAGAATGTCTGCGTCAAAGGCCGGTGTGCCATCAACGATCAAACGCACGGCAACACCCCGATTTGATTGAAGCGCTTGGCGCTCCTGATCGGTCAACTCTCTCGGCTCCAGACCAAACGACCACTTGCGTTTGACGAAGTACGCTGCGCCAAAGTCCATGCGATTAACTGTGACTGGCACGAAGGTGGTGGAAGTACCGTAGGTAGTCGTGGTTCCCGAGCCGTAGGCGGTAACTGGTCCCCTTGGGCCGAATGCTGTGGCAGTCCCAGAGCTGTATGAGGTTGTTGTTTTTGGGACGGTTATGGGCATTGCCGTAGTGACCGACCCCGTGAATCGAGGGTTGAGGATCACAACCAAGTCGGCTTTGACCTCAGCGCCCTGCTGAATAGCCGCGTCCTCCGTCTCACGCCTGCCGCTGTTGAAGACCGAGGTGCCGATCAACCCGTAACCGCGCTTCGTGTATTGGTCAGCAACAGCCTGCATGTCGGATGAAGCAATCCGCTCCACAACGGGGACGGCAGGTGGTGGAGCTACCCTTGTAGAGGCGACACGTTCGGGTGTCGCGCCGGCCACTGGCTTATAGAAATCTTTGTACCCCGTGGCGCAGCCTGACAAAGAAGCAACGCAAACTGCAAAGAGCGCATTTCGGACGGTCCCCATGAGCATCGACAACCCCTGTGTCAAAACGTAAACACGCAGGATACGGCTCAAAGGGCTTCATGGGAACAAGTATGAGCAAGCACATCCCACAAATGTGCATTGCTCCCGGGTCAAACCCCCGGGAATCACCCTGCTGCGGACTCCTCAAGCAGCTCGACTACGGCACCCATACGCTCGTCGAAAGCATTGAAGGCCGGCTGGTTCCGGTTGTCTGCCAAGTTGCTCACCATCCGAGCTTCGAGCGCGCCGCGCACGTGTTCTTGAACGATTGGACTGGAACCACACGCCATCAGCACGCCGGTCAACACGGCGCTGTCGGCATCAGCCGTTCCCATCACGCCAGAGAGAATGTCACGAAGCTGGATGACAGCGTCTCTCAACACCGCGTTTTCGCGCTCCACGCGTTCGAGGCGATCAATCATTTCATCGCTATTCATCGTTCATTTCCTTCCAAGTTCATCAACGAGCCACTGGCTCTGAGATCTCAACGTCGCCCCGAGACCGCGAAGCATCGGCCTCACTCCGCCTCGGTATGCATTTACGGCCACGCGGCTCTTTCCCTCTGGTGTCTTCGGTCCTGTGGATTGCACCCACGGCCTCCATGACCGAATCGCTGCGGCCTGGCGCTGACGCCGTTCGGGTGTCCACTCTGATGCCTTCATGGGCTGCGGCCTCCAATAGTTTGTTTGGCGGGTTCGGGATTTCTTGCGCGCGGCTTTCTGGAGCCCCTTCGCCGGCTGGAGACTGAGCACCGTTGTTGACCTGCTGCGGGCCGTTCGCAATATTGGCCTGCTTCACGAACGTGGCCTGGCGTGGGAACTTCAGATCGATGAGCGTCTGAATGGTCGTTCTGCTCTGAGACTGAGCCTTCAGGGCAAGACCGAGAAAGGACTCGTACTGGCGCAAATGCTCTTGACGCTGTGCGCGCTTGGCCAAGCTCGTGAAGATTGTTTGCAGAGCTGTCGCCTGCCCCACCAGCATCCCTTCGATCAGCGTCAGGTCGCCGCCGTGAACGCGTGACATGTTGTCGCTGAGCGCACGCACGATTTCATGAAGCTCCATGTCTTTGCCGAGGATGTTCCCGTTGAAGTCATCGACCACCATGGCGGCATTCAGTGAGGCTTTGAGAGCAGCCTTGGCGGTTGCCTGAGCGGGAGTCATCTCGGGTGTCATTTCGATCACCACAGACTTGGCAACAGCCGTGGACTTGCTGGGCTTGCTGCTCATTGCCCGGCCCCTCTGAAGTTGCCAGTCTGCTGACCAAAGAGCATCCCGGCTTGGTCAGCAAGCCGCGCACGGTCTGCGTTGATCCTCTGCGTGAGGCCCACCAGACTGGAAAGCTCGTTGCGTCCCGTCTGCCCACCACTGAGAAGGATCTCGGAGAGTTTGTTACGGACAGGCTCAGGCGTTGACACACGATTCCATGCGTTGCCGGCGGCGCTCAACATACCAAGCACGTTCCCACTCGATGCACTGCTTGCCGCCTGCCCGGCTTCGGCCAATGCCGCAACATCCAAATCCCCCGCGCCGTACTGGCGCGCCGCCGTTTGAGAACCACGACCCACCGACTCCAATGCCTTGAGACGGCCTTCTTTCGCTGCCTCGGCCGCAAAGCTTCGGAATGCCTGCCCATTACCGAACATGGCGCGCAGTTTCTCCGAGGTAGCGGGCTCCTTCCACATCTTGAGGATCTCAGTCTGCCCGCCCTCTCGGCCCAGCTTCGTCCGCAGAGACTCAAAAGCACCGACACGGAACGCCTGCAGCTCCGAGGCGCTCAGGCCGTCCAGCATCTCGCCGATGGCTACGCCGTCCTTTTGCATCGCGGTGCGACCTGACCGTGCGGCATCCATCAATGCTGACGGGCCAGCAAACGCTTCCCGGGCTTGGCGATACAGGGAGCCACCTTGACCCGTGGTCACTTCGTCCAGCTTGTCGATCAGCGCAGCCTTCAACCGCATCAGGGACGCGCCCTCTGGCGTGAGACCCCCGTTGAGCTTGTCCACCTTGCTGGCGATCTTGGTGTCGAGTGCTTGCTTCACCAAGTCGAGGTCGCGCATGCTGAACGGCTGGGTAGAGCGAGGGTCCAGAGAGAACTGGATGCGATCTGCCGTGGCCATGTCCCGAGCCGTGCGCGTGACGCCGAGTTGATCCGCTGCCTCCACGAGTTCAGTCAGCGCGCGATCTGGCTGCACTTGTACGCGATACAGCCGGTCGTACAGCGGCGCGGCTGCGGTCTGACGCTCATCGATCCAGCGAGCAAGGTTGGGAGCCAGGCGCTCACCGTTCGTGCCCATGGAGCGCTCTGCAGCCGACACCATGCGTCCCGCCCTGCCAGCTTGGCGGGTGTGGATCAACGACTCGGTTGCGGACTTGGCCTTACCAGGAAGGGTTGCAAGCGTGTCCAGTAGTTGCCGGGTGTTCTGTCCTCCAGCATCTGCAACCACTGCGGAGTCACCCAGCTTGTCATAGCGGGCCTGTGCTTGGAGGATGGGATTGGATGCGCCGGATTGAACGACGGAGCCACGGCCATCGCGGACGAAAGCCTCTGCGATCTTGGCGCGTGCCTGGTTCAAAGCCGCGCTGTCGTTCACCCGTGCGGCGATGTTTCCGCCCACGCCAGCAACGGCCCGCTGAACCGGAACAGCGCCAGCACTCAGCACCCCAGAGACGGCCGCACTCTTGGCAGCGTCCCCGGCCACCCCGGCGAAGTCTTCAGCGGTCGAATTGCCCGCACCACTGATGCCCCCGAAGACGGCACCAGAACCCCCAGCCCGCGCACCTTGAGTGAGCATGTTCGTGGGCGCAGCAGCGGCAGGCGCACCCAAGAGCTTGGAGAACGGGTTTGCCACCATCATCGGGGCCGAGGCCATCATCTGAGTGACGCCGGTGAAAACAGGGTTCGCCTCGCGCTCATAGTCCTGCGCACCTCGGGCGTAGTCTCGAACCTCCCGGTAGTTCTCGGAGAACGTTTTCCTCTTGTTCCCCAATACAAGATCCGAGAGCGTGAGGCTTGACTGCGTGAGAGTCTTCCAGGCGCCACCGACACCACCGACGATCTCGTCAGCGAAACCCATTGCGGGACCATTGGCAACCGAGAGCAGTCCACGGACCGCCCCTGGTGCTTCGCGACCTTCTGTGTAGGCCTTGGAGGGCGCGGTTGATTCAGAACCACCTGCGCCTTTGAGCGCCATGAGGCCTTCGGTTGAAACCGTACCGAGGTCACCAGCCTTCAAGGCCAGCAAGTCTTCGGTTGAGAGCATGGACAGATCCATTACCTGCCCCCTTGGCGACGAGCCAGCTCAGCCTCAATGTCGCTCATGGACGGCATCCCGCCGGCTCCCTTTGTCGAGGTGCGCTGACCACGGTCAACGATTACGCGATCCGGATTGGCCCCGTAGTCCGTGGCGCGCTGCCGGTACGCAGCGTCAACCTCCCTCTGCGCGGACTTGGCTTCTTCAAACAACCCTTCAGCTGCAGATTTGAGGTTGCGTTTTTGCGTGGCCGTCATGACACGCCCGCTCTGCAAGGTGTTGGCAATGTTGGTTGCCCGGTCGAACCAGCCCGAGGCATTCAAGGCCATACCGAGTTCAGTCTCACGAACCACCGAGTTCGGATCAAGAAGCTTCATGAAGGCAGTACCAGCAGACAGTGCCGAACCGGGGTTTGTATCCGCCGTCTCAATTGCGCCCATGATCTTCTTCATCGCGGTCGCAGTCTCGGAGAAGCCTTTGCTCTCCGTGCGGTAGTCGTCTTGCAACTTGAGTTCAACGTCCTGAACCTTCTTGCTGACGATGGCCTGCCCTGCAATAGCGTTCGCGCCGCTGTCGGTCTGGAACTTGAGGTCTTGACCGCGCCGGGCCGTTGCCTGACTGGCGATGCTCTCAGGACTTTGCATCTTCTGCACTGGTGCGCCGCCCGTGTTCTGCCCGTAGGTCGGGCTGTTCGGGTTGGTGTCCCGAAAGCTGATCTGCTGCCCGTTGTCGATTTTGTCGGGCTTGGCGGCGAAGAGAGTCAACTGCTGCTCGGGGGTGAGCTGCATCGAGACACCTTCACGCAGCTTCATGCGCAATGCGTTGGGGTCATCGGGCATGCCAGCGATCGAACGCTGGTACATCTCGACGGGGATGATTCCTGCGGCCACAAGCTCCTGTCCGGCCTGCATGACAAGTTCCTTCGAAAGGTCCGGACGTTGGGAAAGGGCACCGAGCGACTGCTTGAAGGTGCTGAAGCGATCGTTTGCGAGTTTGAAGGCCTGTGCATCGACCTTTCCGGTCTGTTCATCAGAGGCAGCGAACTCCTTTTGCATGCCGGGGATCTGAGCGCCCATTCCACGCTGGGCCGCACCCTGGAATAGCTTGTTGCGGTCGATCTTTCCGTCGTGTCCGAGGGACGATTGATACAGCTCAGCAAGTTTGTTCTTGGAAGTTCGGGTCTCCTGTGCGTCCTGCATCTGCATGCGTCGCATCTGATTACCTTGCTGCATACCCTCAAGCTCAAGCATCTTGGCCAGAGCGTTGTGGGGGCTGTCGATCTGAGGGCTTTTGAAGCCGAGGATGATGGACGGGTCAAGTTGCATGTCAGTACCCGTAATAGGCTTCTGCAGATGAGGGGCGCATTGGGTACGAGCTTCCCGGCTTCTGGATCAACTGCATCAGATTGTTGGAAACCTGCCCAACACTGTTCGACCAAGCGTTTGCCTGGCCGATCGCACCTGCAGCCTGCGCATTTCCAACTGCGGCATTCGTTTGCGCGGTCGCATTCCCGAAGGTCTGCGCGGCGTTGCCAATCTGCGTGCTTGCACCCGTGCCCGTATCGATCATGGATTTGAGACGATTGAACTTGTTCGTCTGCTGACCGGTGAAGCGGTTGAAGGCGTTGCCGTACTCCTCCGAGGCGACACCCTGCCCGTACTTCACGAGGGCTTTTTGCGCCGCACCGGAGAGTAGATTTCCGCGAGCTGCCGCACCACCTTCCACGGCTCGTGTGCCTTCGTCCATTCGGAATTGATAGCCGGGGTCTGCTTCAAAGTCGTTCATGCTGAAGTCGCGCATGAGTGATCCGTTTTCATCACCCCCGCTTGCCATGCCGAGGAGCTGGAGAAGGCGGTTATTGGCTTGCAGCCCGGTTTGACGGAAGGGCTCTTGCAATTCGACCTGCTTGTCGAAGACGTAGCGATTTGTGGCATCGGTCCGCGCGGCGGATTGCGACTGTGCGTCTGATGCGTCACCTGCTGCATCTGCTCCGATGAGACCCCCGATGACTGGGCCTGCTACGGCGGCAACTATTCCAAAACTCATGGTGTCTGCTCCACTTTCTCGCGGTTGTCGCGCTGGCGTACAAGTTCGGTAAGGAAACCATCTACTTCTTGTTCCACAAAGCCCACGGCGCGCGGGCCAAGTTCAACAGGCGCTGGAAAGTCCCGACTGCGCAGTCGTTGATAGATCGTGGACCGGGACATGCCCGTCTTGCGGACGACATCGGCAATCCGGAGGATGCGGATGCTGGTTCGGCTCTCAATTTCTGGCACTACGCACTGCATTTCTACGCTCCTTGCTGCACGCTTTTGGACAGCTCATGAATAGGATTTGAAACGCTTGCAGGTGTATGGTCCACCCCGAGAAATGGGTCTTTTTCGGGATGCTCACGGAAGAAGCGACGAGCCTCTCCAAGCAGGTTTTGAACTGTCTTCAGCGTGTACCCGAGCGAGAGCACTTGCACCGCCCGAGCATCCTCGCGAGACACCTCAAGGAGGTGTTCGCTGAATGCAGTGAACAGTTCAACGTCTGATCGTGCGGGGCGCTGGTGTGCGCGTTCAAACCATTCGGCGGTGGCGCGGTGTCCATGAATGACACGGGCAAAAAACTCTTCGTTCCGCTTGCGTGGCCGGCCCCTCTGCTTCGGCTGGCTGCGTGTCTTGGGCTGGAAGCCGCGCATCACCTGGGCGATCTCGTTTGTTTGGAGGTCCATGGGCGCCTCACAACAGCGCAGGTTGCTGCGGAGCAGACGAACCTTGAGACGCAGCCACTTTGCAAGTTGTCGCAGGTGCCTCGGGTTCGTGGGGGGTGTAGTCATCTGCGAAGTCATCGACTGCCATGTCGAGGAGATCAACCAGGGTATTGATCTGGCCCATGTCGTGCGTCAGGTCAGCGTGCTTCCAGTCAGCGTGATTCGCAAAGCCGTGCTGAAGCTGCAGAGCGTGTTCGCGCACACGGAGCATGTTGCGTTTTAGGCGATCAAGGTCACGGGCCTGCTCAGCAAGCGTTAGAAACTCGCCCTCCTTTGGTGGTGGGATGAGGCCAACGCGCTCGGCGAGCAACCGCACTTGGATCGGATGAAGATCAACAATTGCGCCTTCTGAAAATCCTGTGTCCTCCAGGCGCAGGTTGCCGTTTTCAAGTGACTTGATGGTCAGGCTTGGGATTTCGTCGTGGTTAGTCATGGCTAGTGAGGTGTGTAGTTTGTTGAACGTGCGCAGAAATTGCGGGGCGCAGATCCTGCGGGGTGCGAAAGCTGCGGGGGTCATTGATGGACGGCTTGAGGGTTCTCATCGAGCACCCCAGCAATACCGGTAACGGCTGGCGATACGCCCCGCGCCGCGCGTCTCCAGGTGCAACACGCGGTCCATGACGAGGGCAGCGAGCATCTTTGAGGCGTCGGTGAAGTGCACGCCTAGCAGCTCACCTGCCTGCCTGCTGGACAAGAAGAACGGCTCAGGTGCGTGGTGGGCGGCAAGGGCCTCGCAGATGCACACAAGCCGATTGCCCGCCTCGCCATATCCAAGTTCAGCAATGCCTTCGGGCAGCGGCTTTTCATCAAGTCGTTCCATGAGCTTGTCCAGGGTCATGCCGAAAGGAGTCCGCACCGCAGCCAGGCCGCGAATGAAGTCGGTCCACGAGGTGGTGAAGTCGGCAGTCCCGATGTGCGGAAGCGCAAGCCGGTGCCATTCCTGGACCAATGCGCGCAGCTCGGCGGTCGTCGCGTCCGGGTGAACCCCTTTGACCCATCGAGCGAGCGCGAACAAGCACCGATTGCGTTCACCCACCCCACTTGGGATCACGGTCGGGGGCAGGGACCTACAGAAGAGGCCAGAAGATGACTGAGGAGAACTTCTGTCATCCTCTGTTGTCTTCTGTACCTCTTCTGTAGGTGAGAGGGAATCGACGGCAGCGAGAAAGCCCGGGAGGTCGCCTATCGGCCCGTTCTGAATGGGTCGGCCCGTCACGGTCAAGTAACGGCGGTCGCTGTACAACTCCACGTTGATGCCGTCGATCTTTCCGCGTCGGCCCGTTGGAGCCCCGCAGGCACGTCCAAAAGCGCGCAGGCCGGTCCCGGAGGGGGATAGCTCTACGTACCCCGCCCCGATGCGTTTGAGAAGCGCCAGCGCCTCTTTCTTCGGCTGGCCTGCGGTCACGCATTTATCAAGGTCAATCCCGACAAGTCCGTCACCAGCCAGGACAAGGCCAACCCCTGACCAACCGCCTTCACCATAGGCAATAGCTGCAGCTTCGAAAGGCGACCAGGTAGCGGGGTCCGTCACGCTGGCAGTGCTGTTCATCGAGTCGGCCCGATACGGCACCTTTGCACCTCGCCACACCACCCAGCGCGGCACACACCGAAGCTCTGCCGGAATGGCATCAAGCATTGGCGTGAGCACTTAGACGCCCCTGGCCTCGCGCGCGCGCGCGTATTGGTCGCAAAACGATCCACGCTCCAGAGCTGACAGCACCCTCAGAGCTTCAATTAGCCTCTGACGCACGTTCGGGATGTGCTCCAACTTGATGGAGTCACGCTCCAGCCCCTTGGCCTGCGCACGGATCGCCTTGGCGGCTTCGCGGAGCATGCCGGCAGCGTCGGTCTGGGGCTTGGGGACGAAGCCCGCTTCCGGCTCACCATCCAGGTGATATCGGGCAGCTCCGGGGTGGCAAAACGCGTCGCGGTCGTAAAGCGTGACGCGCTCGGTACGGATGACGTAACCGAAGCGATCCTTCAACTCCTTGATCCGGGCCGGAGCTTGATAGCAGCCAATGCGGCGGAGGTCGTAAGACGTCTTCGGACCTTCTCGAAGCGCGGTCAAGATTCGGTCACGCTGTGCTTCCACTGAAGTGCTGTGCGCCGTAAAATTGATATGCGTTTCTTTCGAGGCCCCGTTTGCATCTTGGTCGGTGTGCGGGGCTTCGTTCATTTGGTGGACCTCCGCGACTGGAGTCGGGTCCACAAATAGAAGATAGCGGCCATCATTTCGACACCGCCTTTCCCTGAGCGTCGCGCCATGCGATCAGCTCCGCACCATCGAGTACCGTGCAGCGCGAACTCAGGCGTTTCGGCTGCGGGAAATCCTCGCGCTCCTTGATCCATCGCCACAGGGTGGCTGGGCCAATGCCGAGTAGTTCGGCTGCTTGCTTAGGTCGATAAGACCGGACTTCGTTTAGTGCCACTATGCACCTCCATGAATGCCGCTTTGTCTCAATGACTGCGGGATGGAGGTACTTTCAATCTCGGCCCTACTGAAAAACAGGGGAAAAATTGCTGGGATTTGGCGCGCATTTTCTAGTAGGTGAGGCAGGAGCGGGCGAGCCCATCTCGATGGGTTGCCGCTCCCCGGCTTGTACACCCGGAGTAGGTGGTCAAATCGACAGATCTGACTGCTCTAGAAGAGGACTGTGATGGAAAGTTTTCCCGCTTGGTTTCCCACGGTCGTAGCTATCGGTGGCGTGTTGGGAACCCTCGTTACCGCGGTCGCGACCATTTTTCTCTGGCGTGTCACGAGTGTGTTGGCCGTCGAGACTCAACGGATGGCGATGGCTACATCGCAACCGCATGTTGTGGCGACACTAGACCCCAACCGCTGGTCGATGCGGCACTTTGATCTGAAGGTAGACAACACGGGCAACGCGACCGCCTACGACATCTCGGTCGAGTTCACACCCCCACTTGAGAACGGCGAGGGGCGAAGCGGCGGGATCGAAGTCCCCTTCGCAAAGATCAGTGTTCTGAAGCCAGGTCAAGGTGTTGCCAGCTACCTTGCCGACTACGAACGAGTGAAGGGCAAGGTCTACACGGTTCGAGTGAGTTGGCGCAGGGCAGCAGCAAAACCTGAGCGAGAGGAGAACGTCTACACGCTCAACATGGCTGACAAACAAGGTGTAAGTCAGCTAGGTGACGACCCATTGGTTCAAGTCGCAAAACACATCAAGAGGATGGAAGAGCAATGGAAGCCAATCACCAGCGGTGCAAAGCGAGTCAAGGTTGACGCCTTCACATCCGGAGACCGTTTACATGAACGTCGTGTTGCCGACCGCCAACGGCGCAAGTGGCAGGCACGTAGTCAGAACCCAACGACCGATCTCTCCGATTGAAATTGCTCTGAGGATGGCGTTCGCCTCTCGTAGTGTGTAGCCACAGGCCTCTAGTCTTTTGGACGCCTGCGCCGCCCCTCGTCATACAGGTTACGGAGCTTTTTCAGTCCAGCGGCTCGCTCTTGGTTGGGGGAGCTGTGTCCCATTCTTGAAGAGAGGGCCGGCCACAGAAACTCAAGGGATGTCGCAATATTTGACCCACTCTCGGCTTGATGGGCTGCGACCATTCCGTAAACCTCATCTGGGGCGGGTCCAGCAAACGTCCCCTTAGGTCGGCCAGGCCGACGCTTGGGCGGTATCGGAAAGCGCCCTTGCATGATGGCAAGAAGCCGATTTGGCGAGCGACTCACTAGGCTTGGGCTGGAGGGTCTACCCACTCTCACCTTTTTCTGCAAAGACCGACAGGCCTGTGCATAAAGCTGCTGCTCTTCAGCTTCAACCTGCAGTTTCGCCACCACCATCGTGAGGGCATCCACCAGAGATTCTGCTGCGGGCGTAACAGGCAACCCCACGACATTACTCAGTTCCTTTTTTGTCTCTTCAGCCATGTCGGACAGCCACGAGGCGAAGTCCTCATGAGAACTTGCCTTGATTTGCCATACCTCACGCGAGACGGCCTGATCTCCCCTTTTGTTCAATCTCATCCCATGTCCTTCATTGACCTGCGATGGGCGAACCACCGTCCATGGTCGACTTTCAAACAACCTGTTCGTAGGTCTATGTTGGCAGGAGTGATGGCAGCCGAGCGTCCACCGTACAACGTTACAGATCCAAAAAACTTCAAGACGCTGCCAACGTTTTCCATGTCGATTTTCGTGTTCCCTGGTTGATCTCCTGCAATCGAAGATCAGACATCAAAGGTCAAAATTTTCAGACTGCTTGCCCACCTATCGTCTGCGTCACAAATTCAAGGGCGGTACGGTCTCGCTTCGAGAGGTTGCACGGGACACAAGCGGCGAACAGGTTCGTGATCTCGTCCAGCCCGCCCAGCGCCTTCGGGAATGCATGCTCAATGTGCCACTTGCCATCAAGGCGGAGAGGCGTTGAACAGTAGTGGCACCGACCACCGCATTTGTCGAAGATTTCCCTCCGCCTTCTAGAGACTTGCGCCTGCACCGTGTCTCGAATGGGAGGCTGCGCAAACGCATCAGGTGGCCACAATTCGCCCTGCCCTAGAGATTGCTCGCGGTCCGCTGCCTCAACCCGGGCCAGTTCAGCGGTGGCTCGCAACACTTCCCGAGCAGACGCGAGCGCACTCAGCTTGTCACCTGCGATGCTGAGCACGATCCCCGGGCCGGGTTCGATCACGAGATAGTGCAGGGAATGCAGGCCGTGAGACACGCTCGGCAATGTGGCGAGGGCGTACTTACCCATGCCGAACAAGCCCCCATAGATGGGACGATGTCGGAGCGCCGAGGCGTTCACGGCTTGCACACTCAGTCCATGACGATGATGCAGTTGCGAGTACCGTACTTCGCTTGCATCAACTTCAGAGCCTTTTGGGCCTTGTCACTGCTGTGGAACCAAGGAGTCTTCTGCTCCTTGCCCTCCTTGAGGAAGTGGACGATGTAGCGCGGGGCAGCGATGGGGGCCTGCCAGCGATTGCGCTGATCGTGGAAAATCTGAGAAGCCATGTGAACCTCCTACGTTCAACTGGTCAGGGGCTGGTTGGTGTTAGCGCACCTTCCGGCCCCGTCTTTTTGCCCTGCATAGGCCGCTGCAGGGCTGAGCGGTTACTTCTTGGGCGGCTTTGCCTTGTCGATACGTTCCCGCACCCAAGGCGCGCCGCCGAGTTCACTGAGCTTCTCTTTCTGCGGCACGGTCATCTTGATCGTCACCGGGACCATCACCCCATCTGGTGATTCAGGCTTTCTTCCTTGGCCTCTTCCGGCTCCACCTCGCTTCGCAGGTTGATCGCTCATGTGATTTGATATGGTATTACTTAAACAAACGTGAGACAACCCCCAAATGGGGGAAATGTTCAGGCGCCAGATCTCATTTGCACAACTTTCCCCCCAGCGTTGGGCAGGGTGGTGCAGTAACTGGCCCACGCCTCCATGAGCTTCGTGCGCCTCTCAAACAGGTCGCTGCGCATGTAGGCCGCCTCTGTCTTGTCTCCCAGCCTGTGAGCCATCGCGCGTTCTGTCACCTCTCGCGGGAAGTTGGTCATCTCAGACGCCCAGTTCCTAAATGTCGAACGGAAGCCGTGAGGCACTCCATTGGCCTCCATCCCCTTCATGAGCTTACTCATCGCCATATCTGAAAGCGGGGTGGACTTTCGGGGGGACGGGAAGATCAACTCGGTGCCTGCAGTCTTTGGAATGCTCTCCAGCAACTTGAGCGCGGCAGGAGCAAGCGGCACCCGGTGCGTGACACCCGCCTTCATCCGCTGCTTCGACCCCTCTGAGTCGTCTCCCGGGATCAACCAGGTGTTTGTCTCCAAGTCGATCTCGCTCCACGAAGCGTGGCGCACGTTGTGCGAGCGCACGTTCGTCAGGATCAAGAACTCTAGGGCGCGAGCCGCTGTACCTTCCTGCCTGCGCAGTTGGTCAAAGAACGCGGGCAACTCCTTAACCGGCACGGATGGGAAGTGCTTGGACTTGGTGATCTTGTTTTTGGCGGGGAGCAACGTTGAGAGGTTCCCCTTCCATGCAGCAGGGTTCACCCCGCCTCTCAGGCCTTTTGTCGTCGCCGATGCGAGTACCGACTCGATACGTCCGCGCACCCGGTTTGCGGTCTCAGGCTTGGTGTGCCAGATTGGCTCAAGGATCTGCATGACGTGCTGGAGGGTCACGTCACGAACCATCATGTCGCCGATCAGTGGGTAAGCGTAAGTCTCAAGCGTTCGCTCCCATTGGCTTTCGTGCTTCTCGTTCTTCCAAGATGACTTGTGAGCGGCAATGTGCAGCTCTGCGCAAGTTCTGAACGTCACGTCCTTGGCGCGGCTGGCAGTCAGACTACGATTCTCAGAAATCTGCGCATCAATCGGATCAATGCCCTGTTGCACGCTGTCCCTTGCGATCTGAGCTTTGCGACGTGCATGGGCTATACCCACTCCCGGATAGGCTCCAAGGCCCATCTTGCGACGCTTACCTCCCACCACCACTCTCAAAAACCAGCTTTTGGTTCCTGTAGGGCTGATTTGCAAGTGGAGGCCCGCGACGCCCCCCGCTGCATAAGTCCCAGGCTTGGTGAGACGCGCTATGTCGAGCGCCCCTAGTTCGCTAGCTTTCTTCGGCATCTAATTCCCTATGGGCCATCCGGCGTGCCATCAAGTTTGAGATTGAATGATACGTCGAAAGATCACGCAGGAGGCGAGCCGCTCCCGCTCCCTCTGTAGATCTGGAATTTTGAGACGATATGAGATGTCTCAATGCCTGAAATTGGCGGACACCCTCTCCGCCAGTCAAAAGACACCTGAAAAAGCCCTTGTGGATCAAACATCTGCAAGGGCTTCTTCTTTGGCACTTTCCCCACGCAGTTCCCCCAAGCGTCGCTTGTTTTCCGGCGGAAGCTGCAGACAAGGTCTAAAGGTTCTCCGCCAGAGCCCCCCAGCACCTCGGCCCATTTGCTTGGGGTCGTCCAAGTCGGGCCCACCGCCGGTATCGTCTGGATTGTTCTGGCGACTCCCGCGAGCAGTGTCCGCACTCGCAGTGCGTTGGGCGAGGTCTTCCTCGCCTGTCGAGTCCCACCGATCTCTGACCCGAAGGGGGTGCAGCGTAATTCTTGGACTGGTTTCAGTTGATCAAGCCCAGACTTTCGCGGTACTCGATGGGGCTGAGGGAACCCAACGACATCTTGATCCGTCTTTCGTTGTACCAGAGGATGTAATCGTGCACCGCTCGGATGAACACCTCGATGGTGGTCGACTTCCCATCCCGCGGGTAGAACATCTCATTCTTCAGGCGCCCAAAGAAACCTTCGCAGGCCCCCGTGACCCATCGGCGGAACAACATTCGGGCGTCGCAGTTGTGCTCACGCCAGGGAACGACTGGCTTGCAAGGACCCGTCGCCGTTCGAGCGCTGCCGAATGGGACTGGCCCGTCTCTGGAGGAACAACCTGCATGCTGTGCGGACACCAGGTCCAGCGGCCTTCCGCCAGCGTCGGGACAGGGAACCCGCACCTTTCTCAGGTTGACCCGCGGCTCACCTTCGCTGGCACAGCAGCCCAAGGGCGGGATGGCCACGCTGCGCAGTGCCGGACGCCCTGCAGGTTGAAACGGCCCATCAGGCGCCTTGCACCCTGGCTTCGTAACCGGCCTCGGCCAGCGCGGCAGCCAGGTCTTCCGGCGCGATCATGGCGGTGTGGCTGATCCAGGCGGTCTGCTCGGCCAGGTGCACGTCGGCCTGATTCACACACGGCAGGTCTTGCAGTTCGAACATGACGGCGTCGGCGTCGTCCTGCGTTCGCATGGTGGGGATGTGGAAGATGGTTTCTGGCATGTGGTGCAAGGTTCAGCGCGGGCTCATCCTCACGGCTCCGAATGGCGAACGGTGACATCACCAGGACATGCACATCCGGTCACCGCTTGCGGATGGTTGGACTGCCGGGGCTTGCGGACAGGCCTCGACAGTCGCGAAGTCATTTCTGGATCGGGCGCCTGGCCAACGAGGCCTCGCTGATCTAGTACGCGCCCATGTAGTCACGTTTGCCGATCGGCACGCCGTTGTGGCGGAGGATTGCATAGGTGGTGGTGACGTGAAAGAAGAACTGAGGCAGTCCATAGTTGGCCAAATAGGCTTGGCCGCTCAGCTTCTTTTCCTTGGGCGTACCTGGCCGGAGGACGATTTCACTGCTCTCCTTGCCTTCAAACTGCGCCGCGTTCACGCTGTCCAGAAAAGCCAATGTCTCCGTCAGCAATGCACCAAGATCAGCAAAGGTCGTCTGACTGCCTTCGATCGTTGGAATTTCCACGCCTGCGAGCCGGGCGGCAATGCCGCGCGAGAAGTCGGCCGCAATTTGTACCTGCTTGATCAGTGGAAACATGTCCGGGAACAGTCGAGCCTGCAGGAGGGCATCTGGCTCGATGGCTTTCGCTGAAGCATGCTCGGCGGCCTGCACAAGGATGTTCTGCAAAGCGGTCAGCATTTGCTTCAAGACCGGAACGGAGTGGCTGTACATTGGACTGATCATGTGGATTCCGGTGGGTGTGGTGTTGGGGCCGAAAGCGCAAGCTGCACGGCGCTGGGATGGTTCAGGCTGACCTCGTCCGAACCTCATTCAGATTGCTTCGGAGCCTGCACCACACTTTACCCCGTGGGCGGGAAGGCAAAGCAGACCGGATCGCCGAATCAGCGGGAAACAAGGGGGTGCGCCATTGAGGTCTGCTGTCGTGCGATCTGCCGCCGTTCGTGATGCTGTTCGCCGATCGCCGCTCACTGCTCTCACCGTCGTTTTGACCCGCAAGGTTTCAAGGTCCGAGACCAGTCTTGAGCGGGCATGGGCCAGCAAAGCCCCGTTTCGGAGGGTCTCCGGCCAGGGTGTCTGCCACTTCGGTTGACGGTCATGGCTGCTTCGAGAGCCGCTGGAGCATGCTGCTGGCCTTGAATCTGGGCTTCTTCGCCATGGCAGCCGTGATGGACGAGATCGCCATCATGGTGATCCTCGGCCCCATGTTGATCAGCATTGCCAACCAGTTTGGTGTGGATCCGATCCACTTCGGCGCCATGATCGTCACCAACGTGGCCATCGGCATGGCGACCCCGCCGATCGGCTACTGCCTGTTTGTCGGCATGGCTATCGGGGGCGTCGGTCTTTGGCCTTTGTCTCGCGCAATCGCACCCTTCATCTTGATGATGCTCGTCGTTCTGATGCTGGTGACTTACGTGCCTTCGGTTGCATTGCTGCTGATCCAGTGATTCAAAACCGATCGGGGACCGCGCCGCGGCGATGGCTGCCGCTGATGGGCGAGGTGATGGCGGCTGGAGGCAGCACACTGCAGCGAATGGGCGGCCACCCAAACGCCAGAAGCGTTGGCCGTCGGCTCGCCGCAGTGCAGCAGCGTGCGCGGGCCGACATTGGCTGACGGGTCCAAGGTGGACCGAGGTGGCCGATCGCGCTGTGCATGGACAGGCGCGACCTGCCTGGGGCATGATGCGGCGACACCCCCGCCCAAAATTCCCCATGCAAATCACCGGCAAACGATTCGACGTGGCCATCGTGGGCGGCGGCCTGGCCGGCGTCGTGGCCCTGGCCTATGCGCGCCGGGCCGGGCTGGACGCCGTGGTGCTGGAGCGCCAGGGCCGCGTGGGCGGCCTCTGGCGCGACCTCCCCGCGTGGCAGGACATCCAGATCAGCACCGTCGACTGGCAGCTGGGTGAGCTGCCGCTGCAGGGCGCGACCCAGCCGCACATCCTGGCCAACATCGAAGCCTGGGTCGAGCACTTCGACTTGGCCGACGGCATTCAGCTGAACACGCCCGTGCAGGCCGCGCGCGAAGATGCCGCCGGCTGGGAACTGGTCACGCCCAAGGGCCTGGTGCATGCGAGGCACCTGGTGGCGGCCACGGGCGCGCACAACACGCCCGCGATCCCGGATTGCCCGCGCACCGGGAGCACGGTGCGGGAGTTCCACTCAAGCGCCCTGCGAGACCCAGGCCTGTTGACCGACCGCAGCGTGCTTGTGGTGGGCGGTGGTGCCTCGGCCTTTGACCTGCTGGACCTGTGTTTTCAGCAGGGCGCGCGGCGCGTGGCCTGGGCCTTTCGTGGCACGCGGTGGTTTGTGCCCACGCGCAAACCGAAGCACATCGCCGGCAGCGTGCGCGGCTTTGCCCGCCTGCAGGCCAGCGGCATGACGGCCGCGCAACAAAGCGCCACCATTGGCGCCGACATGCGGGACCGCTACGAAAAATTCGGCATCACCGACATCATGCCCACGCGGCCCTTCGACGTGCTGCACGACCAGCTCATTCCCGGGCGCCCCGGCATGCTCGAGCACTATGCGGACATTGATCGCCACCACGCCAGCGTGGACAACATCACCGGCGACACGGTGGCGCTGTCAAACGGGCAGCGCGTGCAAACCGAACTCCTGCTCTGGGGCACCGGCTACGGCATCGACCTGTCGTACTTCGCGACAGAAGCGATCGCGTCCATCCGCAAGGTGGACGAACTGGCGGCGCGTTGCGGCTGCATCTTTCGCAGCCTGGACGCAGCCAACCTGTATTTCCCCGGCGTCGGCCTGGACGGCATTGGCTCGGCCACGTGGTCCTACTCGTTGCTGTGCCGCACCATCATGTCGCACATACAGGGCACGGCGCGGCTGGACGAGGTGGCGATGGGCCACAAACTCAACCACTTCGACATCGTCAACCACCTCGCCCCGCGCGACCCGGCGAACTACCTACCCGACAGCTGGGAGGCGCACTACCGCGACCTCGCGCTCAACACGCCGGATGAGCGACCGTATCCGATTCCTTGAGGCGAGGTCCGCCCGCTCAACTGGAGGACGGAAGAAGCCATTGAGCAGCATGGTCCCGACGATGGTGCACTCGTCCAGTCCACCCGAGCGCTGCAGGTGGCGCACTGGTGACAAAGGATCATGAGCAGGCCAGAAGCAACGACGTGGGTGTCGGTTTGAGGCTGGTTGCAGTCGGTCGGAATCGACCTTGCGAACGGGTGGTCTCGCCTGAAGCAGACCGTAGGGCAACGTACCGAACCGCCCCGAGGCGGTTCATGCACCCTCACACAGTTGCTACGGAATTCAACCTCTGCGTTTCCAACCGCGCAGCAGCAGCGCATTGCTCACCACGCTCACGCTGCTCAACGCCATGGCCGCACCGGCCACCACCGGGTTGAGCAAACCAGCCACCGCCAGCGGAATGCCGATCACGTTGTAGGCAAAGGCCCAGAACAGGTTCTGGCGGATCTTGCGGTAGGTTCGGCGCGAGATATCGATCGCATCGGCCACCAGCGCGGGGTCGCCCCGCATGAGCGTGATGCCGGCGGCGTGCATGGCCACGTCGGTGCCGGTGGACATGGCAATGCCCACATCCGCCGAGGCCAGCGCCGGTGCATCGTTGATGCCGTCTCCCACCATGGCCACCGAACGGCCACCTTCCTTGAGCCGGTTCACGATGGCCGCCTTGTCGGCGGGCAACACCTGAGCTTCAATGTGATCGATACCGAGCGCGCTGCCCACCGCGATGGCGCTGCCCAGGTTGTCGCCCGTGACCATCACCGTGCGGATGCCCAGATCCTGCAGGCTCCGAATGGCGGTGAAGGCGCTGGCCTTGGGGGTATCACCAAAGGCCAGCATGCCCACCAGCGCAGGTGCCTCCGTCATGTCGGCGAGCCATGACACCGTGCGTCCCTCGTCTTCAAGCTCGCTGGCAGGCTCAGCCAGTGCGGAAGTGTCCACCCCCAGCTCCTGCATGTAACGTGGACTGCCCAGACGCAGTGCGCGTCCCTGCACCTCGGCCGACATGCCCCGTCCCGGCACGGCGCTCACCTTGGCGGCGGAGAGCAAAACAAGGCCGGCCTCCTCGGCAGCGTTCATCACGGCACGCGCGAGCGGGTGTTCGCTGCCTGCCTGGATCGCGGCACTCCAGGACAGCAACTGATCATCATGACCAGGAGCCGCCACAGCCGCCACCAGCGTCGGTTTGCCTTCGGTGAGCGTGCCCGTCTTGTCGAAGGCGACAGTGTCGATGCGGTGCGCCACTTCAAGCGCCTCGGCGTCCTTGATCAGGATGCCTTGGCGCGCGGCCACCCCGGTACCGGCCATGATGGCGGTCGGTGTCGCCAGGCCCAGGGCACAAGGACAGGCGATCACCAGCACCGCCACCGCGTTCAGGATGGCTTGCTCCCAGTTGCCTGTGGCCAGGCCCCAGCCCAGCAGGGTGAGCGCGGCGATCAGCAGCACCACCGGCACAAAGACGGCACTCACGCGGTCCACGATGCGCTGGATCGGGGCTTTCTTCGCCTGTGCCGATTCGACCATGCGCACGATGCGCGAGAGCGTGGACTCGGCACCCACCGCCGTGGTCTCCACCAGCAGCAGTCCTTCCGCGTTGACAGCGCCGCCGGTGACCCTGTCGCCGGCGTGTTTGGCCACCGGAAGGCTTTCGCCCGTGATCAGCGACTCGTCCACCTGGCTGGATCCCGTGATGACGACACCATCGACCGGCATGCGCTCGCCCGGGCGAATCACCACGGTGTCGCCCACCTTGACTTGCGCAATGGCGACGTCCACATCGCCATAGGGCATGCGCACGCGAGCCACCTCGGGCTTGAGCGCGTTGAGGGCAGCGATGGCGGCCGTGGTCTGGCGTCTGGCGCGCGACTCCAGCCACTTGCCCAGCAGCACCAATGTGACGATCACGGCCGATGCTTCAAAGTACAGGTGCGGCATGCCGTGACCGGTGTGCTTGAACAGCAGGTAGACACTCAGACCGTATCCGGCGCTGGTACCCAGGGCCACCAACAGGTCCATGTTCCCTGCACCTGCGCGCACGGCCTTCCAGCCTGCGCGGTAGAAGCGCGCGCCCAGCCAGAATTGAACGGGCGTGGCCAGCGCGAGCTGCAACCATCCATTGATCGTCCAGTCGGAGCCGAACAGCATGGCAATCATGGGCAGCACCAAGGGCAGCGACAGAACGGCGGCGAGCGCTACCGGCCACCATGGCTCCCCTTTGAATCTTGTGGGCTGTGCTCCCTGATCCACGCTGGGTTCCTTGCCCACGCTGTAGCCTGCCTTTTGCACCGCAGCCACCAGGCTGGCAGGCAGCGTGGAAGCAGCGGCGTTCACCGTGGCCCGTTCGGTGGCCAGATTGACGCTGACGTCCTTCACGCCAGCAACGGCCTTCAAGGCCTTTTCGACGCGGCCCACGCACGAAGCGCAGGTCATGCCTTCGATGGGAAACTGATGCTCGATGAGCGACAAAGTGGCGGTGTTCATGAGGTGCTCCTTGGGTTGAGAGAGGAGCGAATGTTTGGCCTTGCCACGATGGCAAGCGCAACGCCAGATTCGACTTGACATTGCCCCCGTGGCAATGTCCACAGTGCGGATTCCCTCAACGCACTTACGGAGTCATCCATGCACGAATTTCACCTCCCCGACATGACCTGCGGCCATTGCGCCTCCAAGGTAAACGTCACTCTGAAACTGGTTGATCCAGCTTGCGAGATACAGGTCGACCTGCCTCGGCGGCTGATCACCGTGAAAAGCGGTGAAGACCGCGATGCTTTGGTCGAAGCGCTGGCTGATGCCGGCTACCCAACTCTCTGATGCCTGCTCGTCAAGGCTCTCTCTGTGAGGGCCTTGACCTTCCCACCATGGCAGGCTGCATCCTCGGCCCATGCCCTCATTCATTCCACGGAGTTCCACATGACCCCACTCATGAACATCGGCGAAGCGGCCGCTGCCGCTGGCGTCTCCGCGAAGATGATCCGCCACTATGAACAGATCGGCCTGCTGCCCGAGGCAGAACGCAGCGAGGCGGGCTACCGACTCTATGGCGACCGGGAGGTCTCGGTGCTGCGCTTCGTCCGGCAGTCGCGCCACCTGGGGTTCTCGGTGGCACAGATCGCCGAGCTCATTGGCCTGTGGAGTGATTCACAGCGCACGAGCCGCGAGGTGAAGGCCGTGGCGCAACGTCACCTGGCGGACCTTGAGGAGAAGCGACGAGAAATCGAGCAGATGATGGACGGGCTCTCGGTCTTGGTGACGGCCTGCCACGGCAACGAACAGCCGCACTGCGCGATCCTGGA
The DNA here is from genome assembly GCF_001713375.1 of Hydrogenophaga sp. RAC07. NCBI lineage: Bacteria > Pseudomonadati > Pseudomonadota > Betaproteobacteria > Burkholderiales > Comamonadaceae > Hydrogenophaga > Hydrogenophaga sp. RAC07. Next base: position 706,661 of record NZ_CP016449.1, on the reverse strand, counting down.
CAAGCTCTCCCGCGGAACCCTTGCCCAGCACCAGCCCCGGCAAAAACCCCAACTCAAAAGATCCCGTATTCAGACCGAGATACCCAGAGTCGGTACTTCCAGCCCCATCGACCTCATGGCCTGGATGCGCGGCGTGCATGTTCACCATGACGCTACGTGAGTGAATGGACCGATCGTCGTGGTTCGAATTTGACATCCAGGGGCCGTCTCCTGGCTGCTCATGTGACGCTGTCAATGCTGACTTCTTCATTGATGACCATGCTCGATGCATCCACGCCGAACACCCTCAACCCGCCTGGACCAGACAACCGCCGTCGAGCATCGGCCAGGCATTTCAACGCGCGGGCGAGAGGGCCATTCACTCCAGCCGAGATGGGTGAACCTGCCCAGCCTCGGCGTCGACAAAGGCCGGGCTTGGACTCAGCGCGCTGACAGGAAGTCGCCCACTTCGAGCAACACCAGTTCGTTGTCGTCGGCCTTGTTGGGCTCGCGGCTGCTGGAGAACGGCAGGTTGTTGTCGTTGCCGACCACGATGTGCCGCGCATCGACCAGGTCGACATTCTCGATCGTGAAGAAGGGCAAGGTCAGCACGCCGTTGTCCAGCGGCTTGCGGGCCACCTTGTTCGGGTCGGCGATGTTCATCAGGTCGATGTAGCCGATCTTGCGCAAGGGGCCGCCCACGTTGGCTTCGCTCATCTCCACCTTGTACACGCGCTTGAATTTGGCAAGGTCGTGGAAACAATCGGCGCGTTTGGTGGCTTCCGGGCAGGCCTTGTCGGCCGTGCCTTCGCCGTTGTCACGCTCGATGATCAGGCCCTCGGTCGCGCTGATCATGTTGAAGTCGCCGATGGCGTGGTGGTTGGCTTCCAGCACATACTTCCAGTGGCGGCCGGTCCACTGCTGCGTTGCCACGTCGAACTCGAGCACGCGCAGGTAGTGCTTGCCGTCGACGGCTTCGGCGGCCTTGGTTGCCTCGTCGTGGAGCGCACCTTCGAGCAAGGCATACAGCTTGCTGCCGTCTTTCGACGCAGCCATGCCCTCGTAGCCCTTGGAGCGGCGAACCTGGAACTTCACCTCACCACCCGGTGCGCTCGGCGTGGTGACGGCAGGATGGTCGGGCGAACGCACGGGCTTGCCGTCCACCTGCGTCTCGAACACGGCCTGCACCTTGCCGTTCATGTCGGCCTTGATGAGGTAGGGTCCGAACTCTTCGCCGATCCAGATGGAGCCGCCAGCGAACTGGAAGCTTTCGAGATCGAAGTCGGAGCCGGTCAGGTAACGCTTCCTGGTGCCTTCGTGCAGCACGCGGAAGGGCACCTTCTTGTCCGGGTCGTGCAGGAACACGGTCTTCAGACGCGTGAACTGGCCACTCTTGAAGTCGACTTTGTAGTGATTGAGGTAGAGCCCGAAGTCGGGTGAGTTGGCTTTGGCGCCCGCGCCGTTGTCCGTGAGGATCCAGAACGTGCCGTCGGGCATCTTCTTGATGCCCGAATGGCCCTGGGCAGGCTGGCCTTTGAAGGGCAACGAAACACCCGTGGGGCGGCCACCCGAGAGGCCTTCGACGCTGCCCGGCTTTTCGACCAGTTTGCCGGTGGTGAACTTGCCGCTGACCTGCAGGTCGGCCGGCGCATCCTTGGGCGCAGGGATGAAGGTCTGCGCGGGCAGAAGGGCATGACCCGCAAGCGTGGCCGGGTAGGCGTTCTGGGCCTGGGTGGCAACGCTCACACCGGCAAGGGCCAGGACGATCAGTGCATGGGTATGGAGCTTCATGGGGGAGGGCTTTCGTCGGTTGGGATGAACGCGCGCCTCGCTCGCCCGGTGGGTAGCGTGGACAGCTCGCCCAGCTTGCCGGTTCCGCTTGACAGCAGCGCGACACTTTCGTGACGGCGTGTTTACAGGGTCGACCAGTGCGGCTGGAAACTCCAGCGGCCCGGCGGCACCGTTGCGCGCCACCTCGGTCAGCTCGCCCGCGGGGCTGATGCGCACCAACGCGTTGAGTTCGTTGATCGCCACCCACAGCGGGCCCCGCCACTGACGTAGAGGCGACCCTCGCAATCGAAGTCGCTGCCGTTGGCGCCGGGCAGCCCGGTGGCAAAGGTCTGGGCCACGCCGGGACGGGCCGGGTCCGGCTCTGTTGCGCGCAGCCCCGCGGTCCACCACCACCGGTCGTGGGTTCTCCGGGTCGATCCGCATCACGTTGCCCGACACCCGGTCGGCCACGTACAGCAGGCCGTTGCGGTCGGCGCCTGGGCTGCGGAGATGGCACAGCCAGCAAGGGCCAGCGCAAGAACAGCAAGTCAGGCTTGCAGGACACAAGCTCGCGCCCACGTTCGCTATCGCACCGACCGGAACGAACTTCTTGTCCATCCTTGGATGGGTGTCGTGCTAGCCATGTCCGGCGTGGCGAGGCCCAGGCCAGGTCGTCTGGTCGACGGTTGAGGGAGCAGCAATATGAGTGCGCAGACATGGGTGCAAATCAGCTTGGCAGCGGTGCTGCTGAACAGCGGCATGGCCATGGGAAGCCCACTGGTCGATGGTGATCGCAGGTTCCTGGACCGGGTCGCCGAACAGGGCCACGCAGAACAGATGGCCAGCGGCGCGGCGCTCAACAAGGCGACCGACCAACGGGTGCGCGCCTTCGCACGCCGGCTGATGGATGACCAGGTCAACCGCTCTGCCGAGCTGCAAACGCTGTCTGCGTCGAAGGACCACAGGACACCGGGCGAAGCGTCCCTGGCGCACAAAGGCCAGGGAATCCCGATCGTCAAGCTGAGCGAAGAACACTTCGATCTGCGCTACATGCATCAGATCGGCGTGGTGGGCCATGAGGCCAGCGTGCGGCTGTTCGAAGAGGCCTCGCGCAGCGCCCATGACCCCGAGGTCAAAGCCTTTGCCGCCAGGCACCTGCCCACGCTTCGGCAGCGACTGCAAACGGCCAGGCGGCTCAAGGCCGCGGTGGATCTGAAGATCGGTGCCCGCCCCAAGCCCTGAACACGGGGAACGGTGAAGCGCAGCCCCACAGGCGGCAGACAGCCACCCTGCCTGATCGCCTGTGAACATGGACCTGTTCAGGAGAACACACATGACCCCTTCCACCGTGCCATCGCCGAAGCCGGCGTTGATGGACAAGGCCCTCGCCCGAACGTTGACGCGGCCAGGCGGTTGATGCGGTTCAGATCGCCGTGATGTCGGGCAGCAATCGGTCGTATTCGCTCTTCACCACCTGATAACACTCGCAGGTCCTTCGCTCGAGCTTCTGACGGTCCAGGACCGAGATGTGGCCACGCGCATAGCGGATGAGGCCGGCCGCCTGGAGCTTGAGCGCGGCTTCGGTGACGCCCTCGCGGCGAACACCCAGCATGTTGGCGATCAGCTCCTGCGTCATCACCAGCTCATTGCCCGGCAGGCGGTCCAGGCTGAGCAGCAGCCAGCGACACAGCTGCTGGTCCAGCGAGTGGTAGCGGTTGCACACCGCGGTCTGGCTCATCTGGGTGATCAGGGCCTGCGTGTAACGCAGCATGAGGTGCAGGACCGCGCTGGAATGCTCGAACTCGTCCTTGATGACGGCAGCGCGAAGCCGGTAGCCCTTGCCCGCGCTCTGCACCACCGAGCGGTTGGGTGTGGTGCCGCCTCCCATGAAGATGGAGATGCCCACCACGCCCTCGAAGCCGACCACCGCAATCTCGGCCGACGAGCCGTTTTCCAGCACATAGAGCAGCGAGACGATGGCACTGATGGGGAAATACACATACGTCAGTGGTGCCCCCGACTCGTACAACACCTTGCCCAGAGGCAGATCCACCAACTCAAGCTGGGGCAACCAACGTTGCCACTCGGCATCGGGCAAGCAGGACAACAGGTGGTTCTGGCGGGGGTGTTCGGGTTCGGTCAAATGGCGCCCCTCCGGGGTGACAACTGTCCCGGTGCACGGCTGACACGCCGGGTGTACGCCTGCCGGGGCACTTTGAAAAGCACCGTCTGTCCAAATGACCCGGGCCCCGTCCTGCCCCTCCGGCCACGCCCATCCGGCACTGCTGAGGGTCGCAAACGCCAGGAGAACCGCAGACATGAAAAAGCCCCGCGATGCGGGGCTTTCCCTGCGGGCAAGACCCCGTGGCCTCAAGCCGGCGTCAGACGCTCCAGGCCGCCCATGTAGGGACGCAGCACCTCGGGCACGGTCACGCTGCCGTCGGCGTTCTGGAAGTTCTCCAGCACCGCCACCAGCGCACGGCCCACGGCCAGGCCCGAGCCGTTGAGCGTGTGCACGAGCTCGTTCTTGCCTTGCGCGTTCTTGAAACGCGCCTGCAGGCGGCGCGCCTGGAAGGCTTCGCAGTTGGAGACCGAGCTGATCTCGCGGTAGGTTTCCTGCGCAGGCACCCACACCTCCAGATCGTGTGTGCGCGTGGCGCCAAAGCCCATGTCGCCGGTGCACAGCGCCAGCACACGGTAGGGCAGGCCGAGCTTCTGCAGGACGGCTTCGGCGTGGCCAGTCATGGCGTCCAGGGCTTCGTAGCTTTTGTCGGGATGCACGATCTGCACCATCTCGACCTTGTCGAACTGATGCTGGCGGATCATGCCGCGCGTGTCGCGCCCGGCGCTGCCGGCCTCAGACCGGAAACACGGCGTGTGCGCGGTGAGCTTGATCGGCAGCTCGGCCTCGGCCACCACGGTGTCGCGCACCACGTTGGTCAGCGTCACCTCGCTGGTGGGGATGAGGTAGAGCGCTTGCGTGTCGGGCACGGCCTCGCTTTCCTGGCCACCCTTCTTCACCGCAAACAGGTCACCTTCGAATTTGGGCAACTGGCCGGTGCCGCGCAAGGTGTCGGCGTTGACGATGTAGGGCGTGTAGCACTCGGTGTAGCCGTGCTCCTGGGTTTGCACGTCGAGCATGAACTGCGCAAGCGCCCGGTGCAGGCGCGCGATGGGGCCGCGCATGAAGGTGAAGCGCGAGCCGGCGAGTTTGGTGCCGGTGGCGAAATCCAGCCCGAGCGGTTCGCCCACGTCCACGTGATCGCGCACGGCGAAGTCGAACACGCGCGGGGTGCCCCAGCGGCGCAGCTCGACGTTGCCGTGTTCGTCGCTGCCCACCGGCACACTCTCGTGCGGCAGGTTCGGCACGGCTTGCAGCAGGGTGTGCAGCTCGGCCTGGATGACGTCCAGCCGGGCGGCGGAAGCGTCGAGCTCGGCCTTGAGCGCGCCCACCTGCGCCATCACGGCGTCGGCCTCGGCGTGTTGGCCCTTGCCCTTGAGCATGCCGATCCGCTTGGACAGGCTGTTGCGCTGGCTTTGCAGCTCTTCGGTGCGGGTCTGCAGCGACTTGCGCTCGGTTTCCAGGGTCTGGTAGGCGGCCACGTCCAGAAACGGTTGTGGGCTCTTGCGCGTTTCCAGCCGCGCGACGACCCCGGGGAGGTCTTTTCTCAGTTGAACGATGTCTAGCATGCGGCGATTGTAGGTTTGGGCAAGCGGTGCACGACGGGCTCAGCGCAGGTGCTGCAAGGGTGCGGCGTCTTCGCCGTCCATCTTCAGACCCTTGGGCAGCGGGAACTTGATGGTCTCGGTCAGGCCGTCCATGGTGCGCACAGAGATGGCGCCCAGTGCCTTGATGCGCTCGATCACCTGGCGCACCAGGATCTCGGGCGCGGAAGCACCTGCCGTCAGACCCACGCGGCGCTTGCCCTCAAACCACTCGGCCTTGAGTTCGTCGGCGCTGTCCACCATGTAACTCACCGTGCCGAGCTTGACGGCGACCTCGCGCAGGCGGTTGCTGTTGGAACTGGTGGGGCTGCCCACCACGATCACGATGTCCACCTGCGGGCTCAGCAGCTTCACGGCATCCTGCCGGTTCTGCGTGGCGTAACAAATGTCCTGCTGCTTGGGTTCACGCACCTGCGGAAAACGCACCTTCACGGCTTGAAGGATCTCGGCCGCGTCGTCCACCGAGAGCGTGGTCTGCGTCACCACCGCGAGCTTGGACGTCTGCGCAGGCGACACATGCGCCACGTCGGCCACGTCTTCCACCAGGTGGATCCCGCTCTCCAGCTGGCCCATGGTGCCTTCGACCTCGGGGTGGCCCTTGTGGCCGATCATGATGAACTCGAAGCCCTCGCGGTGCAGCTTGGCCACTTCCACGTGCACCTTGGTCACCAGCGGGCAGGTGGCATCGAAGATGTTGAAGCCCCGCTGCTTCGCTTCGTCCTGAATGGCCTTGCTCACACCGTGGGCCGAAAACACCAGCGTCGCACCCGCCGGCACATCGGAGAGTTCCTCGATGAATACCGCGCCCTTGGCCTTGAGGTCGTTCACCACGTAGGTGTTGTGCACGATCTCGTGGCGCACATAGATGGGCCGGCCGAACTTGGCAAGCGCACGCTCGACGATTTCGATGGCGCGGTCAACGCCGGCGCAGAACCCTCTGGGTTCGGCCAGGACAATTTCTTGGGACATCGGCATCACAGCACCCCGATCAGTTGCACTTCAAACCGCACCGGCTGGCCGGCGAGCGGGTGGTTGAAATCGAACAGCACGGCGCCGTCTTCACGCACCTGCAACGCCGCACCCGCGTAGGTGCCGAGGCCGTCGGGCGTGGGGAACTGCACCACGTCGCCTGCCACATACCGTTCATGCGGATCGCCGAGCTCGCTGAGCAGCTTGCGCGCCACCCACTGCACCATCTCGGGCTGGCGCTCGCCAAAGGCCTCGCCCGCAGCCAGCTCGATGACGGTGTGCGCACCCTCTTCCAGGCCCATCAGGCGCTGCTCGATCGCGGGCGAGAGTTCACCCATGCCCAGGCTCAGCGTGGCGGGCTTGCCGGCAAATGTGTCGATGATCACCTGCCCCTGCGGACCGGACATGCGGTAGTGCAGGGTGAGGAAGGAGCCTTCTTGGACTTGGGGCATGGGCGGGGTGGAGAGCATGAGGGAGAGTGTGGCGCACGGGGCCCCGAACCGGGGCTCCGCGCAAGGCGTTGTGCCCGTATTGTAAAAAGCGGGCTGACTCAGGGAGGAAAACCGAATGGATGGCCTTGTCGTGGTGGGACTGAAGAGCTTGCCCACCGACGCGCGACCGCGCGAAAAATTGCTGGCCCGCGGGCCGTCCTCGCTCAGCGACGTGGAGCTGCTGGCGCTGCTGCTGCGCACGGGCATCCGCGGCAAACACGTGGTGCAGCTCGCGCAGGAGCTGCTGGAGCACTTTGGCGGCATGGCCGGTCTGCTGCACACCAGCGCCGAAGCGCTCAAGCAGATCAAGGGTCTGGGCCCGGCCAAACGCGCCGAGGTGCTGGCCGTGCTCGAACTCGCCCGCCGCGCCCTCACCCAGCGCCTGCAGGAAAAAACCCTGATGGAGAACCCCCAGGCGGTGCGCGAATACCTGCAGCTGCAGCTGGGTGGACGTCAGCACGAGGTGTTTGCGGTGCTGTTCCTCGACACGCAAAACCGGCTGGTGGCGCTCGAAGAGCTGTTTCGCGGCACCTTGACGCAGACCAGCGTGTACCCGCGCGAAGTGGTTCTGCGCGCCCTGCACCACCACGCCGCCGCCGTGGTGCTCGCGCACAACCACCCCAGCGGCACCGCCCTGCCCTCGCGCGCCGACGAGGCCCTGACCGCCACCCTCAAGTCGGCCCTGGCGCTGGTGGACGTGAAGGTGCTCGACCACTTCATCGTCACCCGCAACCAGGCCGCGTCCATGGCCGAAATGGGCCTGATCTGACCCTGCAGGGTTGATCGGGTCACCACCCTGCAGCGAACAGGTGCTCCGTCACAATCGCGCCATGAAAGTCAACACGCTGGCCGACCTCAAGGCGCTCAAACGCGCCATGGCCGAGCGGGCCGCGGCCGAAGCCGTCCAGCGCGAGGCGCTGCGCCAGGCCGAGCTGCGACGCGAACGCGAACGCCGCCTGTTTGCGCTGGCCGTGGGGCCGGTGCAAGCCATCGTCGACCCGGGCCGCATCGCGCCACGGGTGGTGCCGGTGGAGCCCCTGCCCGTGCAACGCCAGCGCGACGAAGCTTCGGTGATGCGCGAAGCGCTGAGCGACGAGTTCGACATCGAGACCCTGCTGCACACCGACGAGATGCTGAGCTACCGCTGCCCGGGCATCGGGCCGGACGTGATGCGCAAGCTGCGCGAAGGCAGCTGGAGCATCCAGCGCCAGATCGACCTGCACGGCCTGCGCACCGACGAAGCCCGCGAGGCCCTGGGCCGCTTCATCCGCGAGGCCCACCAGCAAGGTCTGCGCTGCGTGCGCGTGGTGCACGGCAAAGGCCTGGGCTCACCCGGCCGCACCCCGGTGCTCAAAAACCGCGTGCTGCGCTGGCTGGTGCAGAAGAGCGAGGTGATGGCGTTTGTGCAGGCGCGGCCGGCCGAAGGTGGGGCCGGCGCGCTGGTGGTGCTGCTCAGGTCGGGCGGCGCCTGACAGCTCAGCGGGGCGTGAGCCGCATCTCGCCCTTCAGTATCTGAATGTCGAAGCGCGAGAGGAAGCTCTGGCCCAACAGCGCCTTGTCGGCATCCAGCCCCACCAGACCCACCGCCACCGTGGTGCCGTTCAGGCCCAGGTGCCCGGCCTGCACCGGCACCTGGCGCAAGACCCGGCCTTGCAGCGGTCCGTTGGCGGTTTGAAAGGTCACGCTCTGGCCTCCTTCCAGGTTCGCGCGGCGGGCGAAGTCCTCGCTCACGGTCACGGTGCTGGCGCCGGTGTCCATCAGGAAGGTGACGGCTTCGCCGTTGACCTGGCCCTGCACGCGGAAGTGGCCGTCGCGTCCGCGTGGAATCACCAGTTCGCCTTGGTCGTTGGCATACGGCTGGCTGCCGGCTGCGCGGCCTTGCTCGACGTGATCAAACGCCAGGTAAAGCGCCCCCATGAGCGCCAGCCAGAACACCACGATGCCCAGGGCGCCGCGGCGCGTGGTCTGCGCCACGTTGGGCGTGGGCTCGCTCATCCATGCGACCCGGGTTGGTTGCGCATCCAGTCCGCGGTCTGGAAAAAGCTGGTTTTGAGCCGCGCGCGCAGCGCCGCGTCCACACCCGTCTCACCCATCGCCTGGTCCATGCAGGCCAGCCACTGGTCGCGTTCCTGCACGCCGATGGAAAACGGCATGTGGCGCATGCGAAGACGGGGATGGCCGAATTGTTCGGTGTAGTGCTGGGGGCCGCCGAGCCAGCCGCAGAGGAACCAGAACAGTTTTTGCCGCGCGTCTTCGAGCGTGTTGCCATGGGCGGCGCGCAGTTCGGCGTAGCCGGGTTCGATGTCCATCAGGTCGTAGAAGCGGTCGACCAGGGCGCGCACCTTCACCTCGCCGCCGATCCATTCAAACGGGGTGGCAAACGGCGCGGGTTCTTGAATGTCTGTCGTCATGCCGTCGCCTTGCGCAAGGTTTCCACCACCGGCGTGCGCAACACGCTGCGCAGCCCCCACCAGCCGGCCACCAGCGCCAGCACGGCGCCGGCCAGCGCGCCGCCCAGCGGCACCCAGGGCGAGGCGGTCCAGGAGAACTGGAACACGTAGCGCGCGAGCGCCCAGCCCACGGCCACCGCCACGCTCGACGCCAGGAAACCGGCGAGCAGGCCCACTCCCAGCAACTCGATGCGCTGCACCTGGCGCAGCAGCCTGGAGCCTGCCCCCACGGCGCGCAGGATGGCGAATTCGCGTTCGCGCTCACCGCGCGTGGCCGTGATGGCGGCGAGCAGCACCACCAGACCGGCGGCGAGCGTGAAGGCAAACAAGAACTCCACCGCGCTGATGACCTGACCCAACACACGCTGCACCTGCGCGATGGTCTGGCTCATGTCGACGTTGGTGATGTTGGGAAACTGGCGCACCAGCGTGTTGTCGAAGCTGGCGCCGGCAGCACTCGCGCCATCGGGTGCGCGAAAGGCGCTGATGAAGCTCACCGGCACGTTGGGCACGTCGGCCACCGGGAACACCACGAAGAAGTTCACCCGCATGGAGCCCCAGTCCACCTTGCGCAGGCTGGTGATGCGGCCTTCGGTGACTTGCCCGCCGATGTCGAAGCCCAGGCGGTCGCCGAGCTTCAAGCCCAGGGTTTCGGCCAGGCCTTCCTCCACGCTCAGGGCATCGGCTTCGTTGTCGGTCCACGTGCCCTGCACCACCGGGTTGTTCTCGGGCCGCGTGGCTGTGTTGGAGAGGTTGAACTCGCGATCCACCAGGCGGGCTGCGCGGTCGTCGGTGTAGTCCTCGGGCTTCACCGCTGCGCCGTTGACGCTCACCAGCCTGCCGCGGATCATGGGGTACCAGTCGAATCGCTCCACACCGGCGGTGCGCAACGCTTGCTGGAACTCGGTGCCCTGCTCGGGCTGCACGTTGATCACAAAACGGTTGGGCGCGTCGGGCGGCGTGGCGTTGCGCCAGCTGGCAATGAGGTCGGTGCGCAGCAACACGAGCAGCACCAGCGCGAGCAGGCCAACCGAGAGCGCGCTGATCTGCACCACCGCATAGGCCGGGCGGGCCGAGAGCTGGCGCGTGGCCATGACGAGCGCGCGCGGCGCGGTGGCTTCGTTCACGCTGGCGCGCAGCAGGCGCACGGCGGCGTAGCTGGCGGCGGCAAACAGCAGCACGGCGGCCGCAAAACCACCCACTGCAATGCCGCCCAGCAGCAGGTCGCGGCTGGCGGCCAGCAGCAGCGCGGCAAAACCCGCCATGCCCAGCGCCAGCACGGCCAGCGTGGCCGGCTTGAGCTGGCCCACGTCACGGCGGATCACACGCAGCGGTGGCACCTTGGCGAGCTGCAGCACGGGCGGCAGGCCAAAGGCCATCATCAGCGTGAGGCCCATGCCCAGGCCGAGCAGCACCGGCGTGATGCCGGGCGGCGGCAGGCTGGCTTCAACCAGGCCCGCGAGCAGCACCACGAACACGTGGTGCACCGCGTAACCAATGGCCACGCCCAGCGCGCTGGCGAACAGACCCACCAGCGCAAATTCGAGCGTGTAGGCGCGCGCCATGGTGCCTTGCGAGAGGCCGAGCACACGCAGCATGGCGCAGTCGTCCAGGTGGCGTTGTGCGAAGCCGCGCGCGGCGATGGCCACGGCCACCGCGCACAGCAGCGCGGCCAGCAGGGCCACGAGGTTGAGGAATTTCTCGGCTCGCTCCAGCGTCTGCTGCATTTCGGGCCGCCCGCCTTCGAGCGACTCCAGCCGGATGCCGCGCACGCCGGGCTTGGCCACCTCGGCCTGGGCCCATTGATTGAAGCGCGCCACACGGGCTTCGTCACCCACCACGGCCAGGCGGTAGTTGAGGCGGCTGGCGGGCTGCACCAGGCCGGTTGCGGGCAGGTCGGCGTTGTTGATCATCACGCGCGGCGCGAAGCTCATGAAGCCGGCGCCCCGGTCGGGTTCAACCACGATGACACGCGCGATGGTGAGCGACGAGTCGCCCAGCAACAGCGGCTGGCCCATCTGCAGGTTCAGGCTGGCGAGCAAGGCGGCATCGACCCAGGCGGTGCCGGGCGCGGGAATTTCACGCGTCGGCGCATCGGGAGCGGTGGGCGTCTCGGCCACGCGCAGGCTGCCGCGCAGCGGGTAACCCTCGCCCACGGATTTCAAAGCCACCAGCCGGGCGCTCCCGCCCTCTTCTTCCCGGGCGCGGCCCATGGTGGGAAAGTTCAGCGTCTGCGCCACGGTGAGGCCCAGCTCGCGCGCCTGCTGCTCAAAGGCGGGCGGTGGCGCGTTGTCGCTGCTGATCACCACGTCGCCCCCGATGAGCGCTCGCGCGTCGCGCGACAGCCCGCCCTGCAATCGATCGGCAAAGAACCCCACCGCTGACAAGGCCGCCACGGCGAGCGTCACCGCCAGCATCAGCAGCCGCAACTCACCAGCCCGCCAGTCGCGGACCAGGGAAGACCAGCCCAGGGTCCAGAAACGGATGGGCAGGGAGGTGGTGGGTGTACTCATTCGCAGGACCTTATCGCATCAACAAAAGCCACACACCAAACCAGCGCGAAGTGCCTCACCCAGAACACCGCGGAACGGGCTTTGCCCGGCCGCAGGTGTTGCCCCCTTGAGGGGGTGACGCGCTGAAAGCGCGGCGCGGGGGTGCCTCTTATTTCGTTCCAAAGATTCGATCGCCCGCGTCGCCGAGACCCGGAACGATGTAACCGTGTTCGTTCAGGCCCCGGTCCACCGCGGGGGTGTAGATCGGCACATCGGGGTGCGCGTCATGGAAGGTCTTGATGCCTTCGGGGCAGGTGACCAGGCACACAAAACGGATCGAGCGTGGGCCGGTTTTCTTCAAGCGGTCCACCGCCGCCACGGCCGAATTGCCGGTGGCCAGCATGGGGTCGAGCACGATCACGTCGCGCTCGTGCATGTCCTGCGGCATCTTGAAGTAGTACTCCACCGCCTTCAGCGTGGCCGGGTCGCGGTATAGGCCGATGTGGCCCACGCGCGCGCCGGGAATCACCTGCAGCATGCCGTCCAGAAACCCGTTGCCCGCGCGCAAGATGGAGGCCAGCACGACCTTTTTGCCGTCGATCACGCGCGAGGTCATCTTCTCCAGCGGGGTCTCGATCTCGATGTCCTGCATGGGCATGTCGCGCGTGATCTCGTAGGCCAGCAGGGCGCTGAGTTCGTGCACGAGTTCGCGAAAGCTCTTGGTGCTGGTGTCCTTGCGGCGCATCAGCGTGAGCTTGTGCTGCACCAGCGGGTGGTCAATGACGTGGACGTCTCGGCTCATGGGGGTTCCCGGCTAAAAAAAGTGAACCGAGTTTATGCCCGAACCCCCGGGCACACGCCGCGTGAGGACGGTCAGGAGGGCGTGGCTGCGCGCTCCCGCGCCACCGGTGCGGGCGGCGGCACGGCATCGAGCACCAGGCGCTCGGGGTGCGTGTAGCAGAGAAAGTGTTTGTTGGTGGCCCGGCCAATCGCACACAGGCCCACGCGCTGCGCCACGTCCAGACCCATCTGCGTGATGCCGCTGCGCGAGACCACCACCGCCACGCCCATCTGCGCGGACTTGATGACCATCTCACTGGTCAAGCGCCCGGTGGTGTAGAAAATCTTGTCCCCCGGGGGCAGGTCGGTTTGCAGCGGGATCCAGCCGGCGATGGTGTCCACGGCGTTGTGGCGGCCGACGTCTTCAACGAACAGTTGAAGCGCTTCACCGAGGAACAGCGCACACGCGTGCACCGAACCGGCCGACTTGTAGGTGCTCTCTTTGAGCCGGATCGCGTTGACGATGGCGTACAGCTCCGACTGGCGCAGCACCATGGTCTCCGGCAGGCGAATGCTGTCGATCTCGTCCATGAGGTTGCCGAACACGCTGCCCTGGCCGCAGCCGGTGGTGACCACGCGTTTGGAGGTGCGCTCTTCGATGTGGTCGATGCCGTGCCGCGTCTTGACGGAGGCGGCACCCACGTCCCAGTCCACGGTGATGGACTCGATCTCGTCGCTGGAGGCGATCAGGCGCTGGTTGAGCAAATAACCCAGCACCAGCCACTCGGGGTGCGCGCCCAGAGTCATGAGCGTGACCAGCTCGCGCTTGTCCACATACACGGTGAGGTCTCGCTCGGCCGGGATGAAGATGGACTCGCGCTCACCAAACTGGTTCATGACCTCGACTTCGCGGGTCAGCGGTGCACGGGCCTGGGTGAGTAGGGGCAAGGGCATGGGGGCAGACTACAGCAAGTTCGAAGGCAACAAAGTCAAAGGGCCGGCACCCGAAGGTGCGGCCCTTTCACATGCTGGCAAACCGGCAATGGGCAGCGTTGCCGCCGATCACTTGCCGGTGGTGGCGGCAGCGGGCGCCTTGCCGCTGGGCGGGCTGGCCGCCGTGGTGGTGGGCGAATGAGCGCCCGCGGCTTCGACCGGTTTCGCCACGGCGGTAGCAGCGGCTGCCACGTAGGTGAACGGGCCGGGGTCGGCGCAGGCGGGCAGCGCCGCAGCGGGCTTGACCGGCTTGCCGGTGGACGCCGCGGTCTTGAAGTAGTTGCCCGCGGCACGGTCCATGGACAGGCACAGCTTGTAGTTGTCGACCTTGGCGGCCCAGGCCGTCTTGGCCTTGGCTTCCTCGGCCTTGGCCTTGGCTTCGTCGGTCAACACGGGTGCGGGCAGCTTGGCGAACACGGACGTGGCCAACAGCATCGAGAGGCACAGAAGGCTGCGTTTCATGGGATTTCCTTGTCTCAGAGAATGGGGTGGACGCTCAGGCAACGCGCGGCGCATCGCTGGCCGCGGCGGCGGCTGCCGTGCGGTGCGCGGGGATCTTGCCGGCCTTGATGTCGTCGTACCAGAGTTCGTGGTGTTCCTTGGCCCAGGTCTCGTCCACATAGCCGGTCTTCATGGCTTTGTAGGCGCCTTCCATGCCGATGGTGCCCATGTAGATGTGGCCCAGGAACATGGCCATCATCAAAACGGTGGCGACACCGTGGATCATGTGGGCCACCTGCATGTTGGCGCGGGTGTAGTCCACGGCCGGCACGATCTTGTCGAGGAACACGCCGGAGCCCACCACGATCAGGCCCAGGAAGAACACGCCACCCCAGAACACGACCTTCTCGCCCGCGTTGAAGCGGTGCGAAGGCACTTCGGCGCCACCGAACAGGCCACCGGCCTTCATGATCCACGCGAAGTCTTCCTTGCTGGGCCAGTTGTCCTTGAGGAAGGTGAAGAACACCACCACCAGCGACACCGCAAACAGCGGGCCGGCAAAGTTGTGCATGTTTTTCAGTGCGTAGGTCAGCCAGCCAAACAGCGTGCTGCCGATGATGGGCAGCAAGAAGAACTTGCCAAACGCCATCACCACACCCGACACCGCCAGCACCACAAAGGTGATGGCGTTGACCCAGTGAGCGGCACGCTCCACGTAAGTGAAGCGCTCGATGACACGGCCGGTCTCGCTGCCGTGCAGCTTGATCGTGCCTTTGCCAAAGTAGAACAAGGCGAGTGCCACCAGAGCGATCAACAGCAGCGAACCACCGTAAGGAATGATCCAGTCGTTTCGCACCTGGCGCCAGGCTTCACCAGCGTTGGTGAGGCTGGAGCCGGGGTACTGCACAAAGCCCTGGATCATGTTGCCGGACTCGGGGTACGGCAGGCTCGAATAGCCCGTGACACCCTTGCCCACATCGCGCCACATGGGCGCGTTGTTGCCGGGCTGGACCTGGCCGCGCTCGGCATTGGTCTGCTCGCTGTACTTGGGGTCGGTGGACGCGTCGGGCGCGATCTCGAAGATATTGGCGCTCTTGATGCCGCCCTGCTGGGTGGTGGCGGGAGCGGTCACGGCCGCAGGGGCCGGATCGTCCTGCGCAGCCGGTTTTGCAGGGGCTTGGGCCTGAGCCATGCCGGCGCTCAGCGCCAGCAGTGCGGCAGCCAGGAAAGGCGATGCGAGCTGGCGCAAGCCAGCGGTCAAAAACCGTTGCATACAGCGTTCCTCGTCACTTGGACATGCGGGTGTAGTCGTTCTGGCCGTACTGCGCGCGAGCTTTCAGCTGCTGCTCCCAGCTGTTCTTGTCGCCGGTGCTCCAGCCGCTCTGCACGTACTGGCTCTTGCCCACGCCGGTGTAGGGCGCGCCGTCCTGCTTGACGCCGGCGCTGTTCATTTCCTGTGGCTGGTCGCCACAGGCCGCGAGGCCCAATGTCAAAGCCGCAGCTGCGATGGAGAAGATGAAACGCTGGCTCATGATTTGGTCCCTTGTGCAGTGCCGTAGGCGGTGCCCCAGCCCCAGACTTCGGCGCCCTTGCCACGCTGCAACACACGGTTGCGGAAGATGTCGGCCACCACGTCGCCGTCACCGGCGAGCAGCGCCTTGGTCGAGCACATCTCGGCGCAGGCCGGCAGCTTGCCTTCGGCCAGGCGGTTGCGGCCGTACTTCTCGAACTCGTCCTGGCTGCCGTGGGCCTCGGGGCCGCCGGCGCAGAAGGTGCACTTGTCCATCTTGCCGCGCACACCGAAGGTGCCTTGCGACGGGAACTGCGGTGCGCCGAAAGGGCAGGCGTACGAGCAGTATCCGCAGCCGATGCAGACGTCCTTGTCGTGCAGCACCACACCTTCGTCGGTGCGGTAGAAGCAGTTCACCGGGCACACGGCCATGCAAGGCGCGTCGCTGCAGTGCATGCAGGCCACCGAGATGGATTTTTCGCCGGGCACGCCGTCGTTGAGGGTGACCACGCGGCGGCGGTTCACGCCCCAAGGCACCTCGTGTTCGTTCTTGCAGGCGGTCACACAACCGTTGCATTCGATGCAGCGCTCGGCGTCGCAGATGAATTTCATTCTTGCCATTTTTTTCTCCTGTTGCAGCGGGGCGGGTGCTTACGCACGCTCCACATTGCAGATCGTGGTCTTGGTTTCCTGCATCATCGTGACGATGTCGTAGCCGTAGGTGGTGGCCGTGTTGACCGCCTCACCTCGCACCACCGGCATCGCGCCGTCGGGGTAGTAAGGCTTCATGTCTTCGCCTTGCCAGCGGCCGGAGAAGTGGAACGGCAGGAACACGGTGTCCTCGCCCACCCGCGGTGTCACCAGTGCCTGCACGTTGATGCGCGCGCCGGTCGGGCTGCTCACCCAGACACGTTCGCCGTTGCGGATGCCGCGCGCAGCCGCAGTGGCCGGGTTGAGCTCGACGAACATTTCCTGCTGCAGCTCGGCCAGCCAGGGGTTGGAGCGGGTTTCCTCGCCGCCACCCTCGTACTCGACCAGACGGCCCGAGGTCATGATGAGCGGGAATTTCTCGTGCATCTTCTCTTCGATGTTCTTGGTCTGCAGCGACTTGTAGAGCACCGGCATGCGCCAGCGGCTCTTCTGGTCGTCGTGGCTGGGGTACTTGGCCACCATGTCAGGGCGAATGCCGTAGAGCGGCTCGCGATGCTGCGGAATGCCATCGGGGAAGTTCCACACCACGGCGCGGGCCTTGGCGTTGCCGAACGGGTGGCATCCGTGGGCCATGGACACGCGGATGATGGCGCCGGTCGGGTCGGTCTTCCAGTTCTTGCCTTCAGCGGCCTTCTGCTCGGCCTCGCTCAGGTCGGCCCACCAGCCCAGCTTCTTCAGCAGCACGTGGTCGAACTCGGGGTAACCGGTGGTGATCTCGGAACCGACCGAGTACGACCCGTCTTCCGCCAGCAAGCTCTTGCCTTCGCGTTCCACACCGAAGTTGGCGCGGAAGTTGCCGCCGCCGTCCATCACGTGCTTGGAGGTGTCGTACAGGTTGGGCGAGCCAGGGTGCTTGATCTCGGGCGTGCCGTAGCAAGGCCATGGCAGACCGAAATAGTCGCCGGTCATGTCGTAGCCGGTTTCCTTGTCGACAACCTTGCCCTTGGCCTTGAGCGTCTTCACGTCGAAGGCGTTCATGTTGCGCATGTGGGCCTTCAGGCGCTCCGGGCTCTGACCGGTGTAGCCGATGGTCCAGACCGACTTGTTGATCTCGCGCAGGATGTCCTCGGGCACGGGCTCGTCCATGCCCTTGACCTGCTGCATCTTGTAGTTCTTGCTGAGCTCTTTGGCGAAGCCGAGTTTTTCAGCGAACTGGTGCATGATCATGTGATCGCTGCGGCTCTCCCACAGCGGCTCGATGACCTTCTCGCGCCACTGCAGCGAACGGTTCGACGCGGTGCACGAACCGCTGGTTTCGAACTGCGTGGCGGCCGGCAGCAAGTACACCGCGCGGTTGGGGTTCTGGTCTTCGGGCTTGCCGGGCATGGCCGCCATCGACGCGGTGGCCGATGGGTACGGGTCCACCACCACCAGCAGGTCGAGCTTGTCCATCGCGCGCTTCATCTCCAGACCGCGGGTCTGCGAGTTGGGCGCGTGGCCCCAGAAGAACACGCCGCGCAGGTTCGGGCCCTGGTCGATCAGTTCGTTGTTCTCCAGCACGCCGTCGATCCAGCGCGACACGGTGATGCCAGGCTTCTCCATCATGCCGTCGGCGTACTTCGACTTGATCCAGTCGTAGTCCACGCCCCAGGTGGCAGCGAAGTGCTTCCAGGAGCCGGCGGCCAGGCCGTAGTAGCCAGGCAGCGAATCGGGGTTCGGGCCCACGTCGGTGGCGCCCTGCACGTTGTCGTGGCCGCGGAAGATGTTGGTACCGCCACCGCTCTTGCCCACGTTGCCCAGGGCCAGTTGCAGGATGCAGGTGGCGCGCACCATGGCGTTGCCGATGGTGTGCTGGGTCTGGCCCATGCACCACACGATGGTGGCGGGCTTGGCCTCTGCCAGCATCTTCGCCACCTTGAACATCTGGGCTTCGCCCACACCGCAAGCTTCTTCAACCGCTGCGGGGTTCCACTTGGCCATCACGTCGGCCTTCACAGCCTCCATGCCGTAAACACGGTCGTTGATGTACTTCTTGTCTTCCCAGCCGTTGGCGAAGACGTGGTACAGGATGCCGAAGAGGAAAGGAATGTCGGTGCCGGAGCGGATGCGCACGAATTCGTCGGCCTTGGCCGCGGTGCGGGTGAAGCGTGGATCCACCACGATCATCTTGCAGCCGTTTTCCTTGGCGTGCAGCATGTGCAGCATGGACACCGGGTGCGCTTCCGCAGCGTTCGAACCGATGTACAACGCGCACTTGCTGTTCTGCATGTCGTTGTACGAATTGGTCATGGCGCCGTAGCCCCAGGTGTTCGCAACACCGGCCACCGTGGTGGAGTGGCAGATGCGGGCCTGGTGGTCGCAGTTGTTGGTGCCCCAGAAGCTCACGAACTTGCGCAGCAGGTACGCCTGCTCGTTGTTGTGCTTGGAGGAACCGACGAAGTACACCGAGTCGGGGCCGCTGGCCTCGCGCAGCTCTTTCATCTTGGCGGTGATTTCGTTCAGCGCCACGTCCCAGCTGATGCGCTCGTACTTGCCGTTGACCAGCTTCATGGGGTAACGCAGGCGGTACTCGCCGTGGCCGTGCTCGCGCAGGGCCGCACCCTTGGCGCAATGGGCGCCGAGGTTGATGGGGGAGTCGAACACCGGCTCCTGGCGCACCCAGACGCCGTTTTCCACAATCGCGTCGGTGGCGCAGCCCACCGAGCAGTGCGTGCAGATGGTGCGCTTGACTTCGATCTTGCCGGTGCCGTCGATCGACTTGCCTTCAGCGGCCTTGGCCTTCTTCACCAGCACGAGCTGCGAAGCGGCCAGACCGACACCCACGCCCATGCCGGAGCGGCGCAGAAACGCGCGGCGGTCCATGGTGGGCAGGGCCGAAGACAGGCCGCGCTGGAGGTTGTGGACGAAGGTGGAATGCACGCGGGATGCGTGTCCACCCGTGGAGGATGATTTTTTGGTCAGCAGCATGGTTTTGCCTCCTGGGAAGCCGCGTGGGGGACGGCTTGCGCCCCGGTGCGGGGCAGCGAACGAACGAGAACGTGGGGATTCAAGGGACAGCCGTCCGCTCAGATGCGGGTGGTCTGGTAATACTGTTTGACGTGGTCGCTGAGGCTGTAGCCGCCACCCTTGGTGGGCGCGGGTTTGGCCTCGATGGCGGCGGTCTCTTCAACCGGCGCGCGTGGGATCAGGGCAGCTGCCGCGGCGAGTGCGCCGACCGTGGACGCACCGGCGAACAGCGTGCGTCGATTCAGGCCGGAGCGTTCAGCACCTGCGGTCGGGCGGGAGGGCTTGGTCATGCAGATCTCCAGGTTGAAATGGGCCCGCCAACACAACGTGCGGACCTTTTGCATACGTGGAATCTAACCCCAGCCGGAATGGGTTGCAAGGTGGTTCATACGTAGCAAACGGTGATTGCAGCGTTGCAAGCCAAGCGCTCTTCTTGCGGCATTGCAGCATCGGACCTTGCTGCGCTTTTGATAGCCAGAAGCGTGCCATAAGCCAAAGGTATCGGTGTCGCATCAGGCCCGTTTGGCGCCCACCGGCCAGCACACCCTGAGCACACTCACAATCCCGCGGAAGCTCGCACCGCCCGCTTCGGGATTACCCGCATGCCGACGGTGCTGAAGCGCTACAACACCGGACAAGGTGTCGCACGTCGACGCGACAATTTGTCGCACGCACCACGCCTGTTCACGCGCGTCAACACCCCGCACCATCGTGGGGTTTGCGCCAATACCCCACTGTTTTTGTAGGGCTCCTCCGTAGAATCCGGGCGGGTGGACACCTCACTTCTGCCCTCCGGGCCCGAACGAACCCTGGAAGGCTGGCCCGACTGGTCCATCCTGATCGTCGACGACGAACAGGGCATGCTGAACTTCCTGGTGAAGACGCTGGCACCGCGCTGCCACTTCGTGATGAGCGCCACCAGTGCCGAAGACGGCGCGCAGTGGCTGCGTGGCCACCATGTGGACCTGGTCATCCTGGACATCTCGCTGCCCGGCAAGAGCGGCGTGGTCTGGCTCAAGGAGCTGCGCGAACAGGGCTTCACCGGCGAGGTGATCCTGATCACCGCGTTTGCCGACCTCGACACCGCCATTGAAGCGCTGCGCGCGGGCGCGTCCGACTTCATCCTCAAACCGTTTCGTGTGCCGCAGATCCTGAATGCGGTGAAGCATTGCTACGAGCGTTCGCGTCTGCGGCGTGAAAACTTTGTGCTGCGCCGCGCCGTGGCGCAGCCTCCGGGGCGTGGCACGGCACTGGTGGGCAACTCGCAAGACCTGGTGAACCTGCGCGCCTCCATCGCGCGGGTGGCTCCGGTCAACAGCACCGTGTTGCTTCAAGGGGAATCGGGCACAGGCAAGGAACTGGTGGCGCGCGAACTGCACGCCCAGGGCAGCCGCGCCAGCGGTCCGTTTGTGCCGGTCAACTGCGCGGCGGTGTCGCCCGAATTGATCGAGAGTGAACTCTTCGGGCACGCCAAAGGTGCGTTCACCGGCGCCAGCCGCGCGCGCGATGGCCTGTTTCACTACGCCCAGGGCGGCACGCTGTTCCTGGACGAGATCGCCGAGTTGCCACTGCCGATCCAGGCCACGCTGCTGCGCGCGATCGAAGACCTGAAGATCCGCCCCGTGGGCAGCGAACAGTTGGTGCCGCTGAACCTGCGCATCATCGCGGCGACCAACCGCCAGCTCAGCGCCGAGGTGGAGGCGGGCCGCTTCCGCAAGGACCTGTTTTTCCGCCTGCAGGTGGTCGAGCTGAACCTCGCACCGCTGCGCGCGCACAAACAGGACATCCCCGAGCTGGTGGCGCACTTCATGGCGCAGCTCGCGCCTTCGCTGGGCGTGGAGCCGCTGACCATCAGCGACCAGGAAATGGACTTTCTGGCGCAGTACGACTGGCCGGGCAATGTGCGCGAACTGCGCAACCTGATCGAACGCTCGCTGATCCTGGGGGCGCTCAACGTGTCGGCCCTGTACCCCGGGGTGAACAAGGCACCGGACAACGCGACGGCGCCCGCCATGCCGACCGACCTGCACGCCATGGAGAAGCTGCACATCCTCACCGTGCTCGACTCGGTGCAGGGCGACAAGACACGCGCCGCGCAATTGCTGGGCGTCTCCAGACGAACACTCGAGCGCCGAGTGGCGGAGTGGAGCACTTTGTGAAGGCACCCCCGCCGCGCTTCGCGCGACCCCCTCAAGGGGGCGATGCCTGCGGCCCGGCAAAGCCGGTTCCGCGGCATCTCTGGACTGGGTCACGCCGCCTCCAATGACGGTCTGGCGTACCCCCAACTGGCTGGCCGGCTCGGTCCGCAACAAGCTGCTGGCCATGGCCTTGCTGCCGCTGCTGGTGGCGTTTCCGCTCATGGCGCTGGTGCTGGTGCTGTGGGGCAACGCGGCCTACGATCGCTTGCTGATCACCAAGGTGCGCAGCGACCTCGCGGTGGCGCACGGCTACTTCGAGCAGGTGTTGAGCGAGGTGGGCTCGGGCACGCTGGGCGTGGCCGGCTCGCAAGCGCTTTACGCCGCGCTTGCGCCCACCAACAGCGACCGCAATGCTCTGAACGAACAGCTTGCCCTGGCGCGCGAGCGGCTCGGCCTCGACTTCCTGCTGCTCTACAACGCACAAGGCCAGGCGCTGGCGCGCGCCGTGCCCACGGGACTCAGCCGCGCCGACGCCACTTCACACATCCCTCCCATGCCTGCTGCGCTCGGCACAGCCGTGCAGCCTGGCCGCACCAGCGCGCAGGCCCGGCTGCTGCTGCTCGAACCGGAAGCCCTCGACGCATTCGCACCCCACCTGTCGCCGCGCCTGCGCATACCTCTGGTGGCCACGCGCAACGCCGCCCCCGCCACGCGCGAGGCCGAGCATCGCGCCATGGTGATGCTGTCCACCCACCCCGTGCTCGATGCCAAGGGTCGGACCATCGCGGTGCTCGCGGGCGGCCTGCTGCTCAACCAGAACCTCGACTTCATCGACCACATCAACCGCATCGTCTACCCCGAGGGTGCCCTGCCCTTCGGCAGCCAGGGCACGGCCACGCTGTTCATGGACGATGTGCGCATCACCACCAACGTGCGCCTGTTCCAGGACCAGCGCGCCATCGGCACCCGCGTGTCGCAAGCGGTGCGCGACGCGGTGCTGGGCCGCGGCAACACCTGGCTGGACCGCGCCTTTGTGGTGAACGACTGGTACGTGTCGGCCTACGAGCCGCTGCAGGACGCCACCGGCGCGCGCATCGGCATGCTCTACGTGGGCTTCACCGAAGCGCCGTTTCGGCTGGTTCGCTACGCCATGATGGCGGCGCTCGGTCTCATCTTCCTGCTGGTCACCTTGCTGTCGGCCGTGCTCTCGATCCGCTGGGCGCGCAGCATCTTCCAGCCGGTGCAGCGCATGAACCGCACCATGCAGCTGGTGGAAGAAGGCCACAGCACCTCGCGTGTGGGTGAGCTTGAGGCGCGCGACGAACTCGGCGCGCTGGCCGGCCACCTCGACGAACTGCTGGACGTGATCGACGACAAGACCGCCGCGCTGCAGCGCTGGGGCGAAGAGCTCGACCACAAAGTGGCCGAAAGAACGCAAGAGCTGGAGGCGAGCAACGCTTCGCTGCAGATGGCCCAGCTGCAACTGGTCAAAAGCGAAAAGCTCGCGGCCATCGGCCAGCTCACGGCCAGCATCGCGCACGAGATCAACAACCCGATCGCGGTGATGCAGGGCAACCTCGACCTGATGCGCGAGACCCTGGGCACGCACGCGCAGCCGGTGCGCGGCGAGCTGCAGCTGCTGGACGAACAGGTGGAGCGCATGCGTCTGATCGTCACGCAGTTGCTGCAGTACGCACGGCCCACCGAGTACGCGGGTTATGTGGAGTCGCTGGACCTCAACCGCACGGTCAACGACTGCCTGGTGCTGGTGGGGCATCTGATGTCGCAGACGCAGATCGAGGTTCGGCGCGAGCTGCGAAGCACACGCCGCGTGGGCTGCAACCGGCAGGAGCTGCAGCAGGTGATCATCAACCTGTTGATCAACGCGATCCAGGCCATGCCGCAAGGCGGCGTGTTGCGGCTGGTGACGCAGGACTGGGTGCCCGAGGGTCCGCATGGCGTGCACGCGGGCGGCGCGCTCTTGCGCGTGGAAGACGCCGGGCACGGTCTGAGCGCTGAAGCGCAAGAGCGTTTGTTCCGTCCGTTCTTCACGACGAAGAACGACGGCAATGGCCTGGGCCTGTGGATCAGCCAGGGCCTGGTGGAGCGCTACGGCGGCAGCATCTCGGCGACCAACCGGCTGGACGGCAGCGGCGCGGTGTTCACCGTGCAACTGCTGACGGACCCTCAGGCGCCATCGGCCACGGCGACCAACGACGGGCGGCCAGGCGGCCTCTGAACCGGGGCACAAATACTGCCGGGGGGTTATAGGCAGCGCCGGGGGCATGGGCTGCAATCACTGGGTCTTTCAGCCCATGTGGAAACCCGACGTGACCACCTTTCTTCACCTCTCGCGCTGCCTGCGCGTCCTCCCGCTGCCGCCCCTGTTGTTTGCCGCCTTCACGCTCACAGGCTGCGGCGGCGGTGATGGCGACAGCAGCACGCCCCCACCCACGCCGGTCCTGAACGTGGCCATGCAGGACATCAAGACCCTGCGGTTCAGCTGGACCGTCACCGACCAGGCGACCAGCTACCGGCTGTTCGTGCAAACCGATGCGTCGGCGGCGCGCGAGCCTGTGGCCACGCTGTCTGCCAACTCCACGCAGCACGACCTCAACGTCTTCCTGCCCGATCAGGTCAACGCCCGCTACATCCTGCAGGCCTGCAATGCTGCCGGCTGCATCGACGCGGCCACCGCGGATATCCAGACCGCCCTGTTGAACAGCGCCGTGGGGCATTTCCAGGGGACGGCCGTCGGGGACGAGATGGGCATCGCTGTGGCCTTGTCCGCCAACGGCGGCACCCTGGCGGTGGGGGCGCCCGGCGATGACCAGCAGGTCACCGACAGCGGGGCGGTGTACCTGTTCAACCGCAGCCCCACGGGATGGGTGGCGCAGGCGATGGTGAAGGCTCCCACGCCCGCCACGGACGACCGCTTCGGCGTGGCACTGGCCTTGTCGTCCGACGGTCAACGGCTGGTGGTGGGTGCCAGTGGCCACGCCAACGGGAGAGGCGCTGTCCACAGCTTCGACTTCATGGGGGGCCAGTGGGTCCAGACGTGGTTCCAGGTCGATCCATTTCCCTGGACCGTGCTGGACCATCCGCGCCGCTTCGGAGGCGCCCTGGCCCTGTCCGCCGATGGCAACACCCTGGTCGTGGGTCGGGTGGACGGTGACTACACCGCGCTGGTCTTCGGGCGCGACAGCGGCCAGTGGACCTCACAAGCCGCCTTTCCGGCCAGCGGGGCGTTCGACGGGTTCTCATACGCCCTCTCAGGCGATGGCAACACCCTGGTGATCGGACGACCGAGCGCCGACACCGGTGTCGGCACCTCGGGCGCGGTCGATGTCCATGAGCGCACGCTGGGGGTCTGGCAGTCGTCCACAACGCAGCTGATGGCTTCCAACGCCGAAGATGGCGACAACTTTGGCTGGTCGGTGGCCATCTCGGGCGATGGACAGACCATCGCCGTCGGCGCACCTCTGGAAGACGGTGAGAGCTCCGGCGTGAACGGCCCGGACGGGGCAGGAAGCCCCAGGAGCGGCGCCGCCTATGTCTTTGCGCGCAATGGCGGTGCATGGCAACAGCAGGCCTACGTCAAGGCCTCCAACACCGGGCCTGCCGACTGGTTCGGCCATTCGGTGGCGCTCTCCAACGATGGCAGCACACTGGCCGTCACGGCAGCGGACGAAGACAGTTCGGCCCCGGGTCTGGACGGGGTTCAAGGCGACGACAGCATTTCCACTGCCGGCGCCTCCTACGTGTTCCGGCGCCAGGCCGGCGCCTGGCAGCAGAGCCGCTACGTCAAGGCATCCAGCCCCGCCGGATCCGCCCGGTTCGGTGAGAGCATGGCGCTGTCGCTGGATGGCCAGTCGATGGCGGTGGGTGCGGTCAACGACCACCGTCCGGCCAGCGGCATCGGAGACGGCACCGGCGCCGTTTACCTCTACTGACCGGCCGTGGACCGCTGGCTCAGGCCAGCATGTCGAAGCCTTGCGCCTCCACACCCACGAACGCGCGGGTGAACGCCGACAAGGTGGCGTAGAAGCGGGCCTTGGGGTGCGCAGCGATGTCGTCGCACATGCGCGTCACCCAGGGCTGCAGGTGGGTGGTGAAGAACTTCTGCTGCTGCGTGAGGTTGGCCACTTCCACATCGTCACCCGCGATCAGGTAGCGCATCACTTCGCAGAGGTAGGCCACGTGGTCTTCGGTTTCGGACATGGTGTCGTCGCGGCCGAGACCCAGGGCAGCCAGGTCGGTGCGCAGCGCGGCCAGGGGCTTCTCGTTCAGAAAACCGCTCAGGTAGTGCGATCCGAAGAGATAGATCTCTGGCTTGCCCACGCCGCCAAAGAGCGCGTTGTACTCGGCGGTCAAGTCCGCGTCGTCCATCTCGCGCGCAGCGGCCACCACATCGCGCCACGGCTCTTCCAGAAACCCCCCGGCAGCGGGTGCTTCGGTCACGGCCACGCGCAGCTGGGCCAGCAGCTCGCTGGCGGGTGGTGCGTAGTACAGCGCGGCCAGGAGGCCGTACACCTCGGCGCGGGCAGTTTCTTCGTCCAGGGCGGACGTGATCGGAATGCTGTTGTTCATGGCATCAATGGTTTCACAGGTCGGTGATGCGGGTCTCGCCCGGATTGGAGTACAGGTCCACCACGCGGCAGTCGCCGCACATCTTCAGGCGCTCCAGCGCTTCGCCCTGGAACATGGCGTGCCCCGAGAGTTTGCCCAGCATCACCTCGATGCCCTTGAGCGTGCCGAAGGGTTTGGCGCAACGGATGCAGTGGTAGGGCTGCGCCTCGTTGAGCACGCGCAACTGCTTGCGCTGCTCGCCGATCAACAGGCGCGGTTGCAGCGTGATGGCGTCTTCCGGGCACGTGCTGGCGCACAGGCCGCATTGCACGCAGTTCTTCTCGATGAAACGCAATTGCGGGCGCTCGGTGTTGTCCTGCAAGGCGCTGGCCGGGCAGGCGCTCACGCAGCTCAGGCACAGCGTGCAGGTGTCCTTGTTGACGTTGATGGTGCCCAGCAACGATGCGCCGGGCAGCGCGATGGCTTCCATGGCCGGGCGTTGGGCGGCGCTGTCCTGCAGCAGGTGGTCGATGGCGAGTTCCACCGTGGCGCGTTTCTCGGCCTGGATGGCAAACGTGGCGCGGCGCTTGACCGTCTGCGCAGGCGCGATGACCAGGGCGGCGTCGAGCGCCTGCACGTCGTTGGCTTCAATCAGGCGGAAGTGGTGCCCGCTGTAGCCCAGACCCAGCACCAGGGCTTGCGCCACGGCCATCTGCTCGCGCACCGCCTCGCGGTACTGCGGCGCTTCTTCGCCGGTCATGAGCACCCAGACCTGCGAGGCGCCGTAGGCAAAGGCCGAGAGCCACACGTCGAGGCCGATGGATGCCGTGTGCCACAGGGGCATCGGGATCACGCGCGCGGGCACGCCGCGAAACGCCTTGTTCATCGACGCCACGCGGCCGAGTTCGTTGACCAGCGCCGAGCCGGCTTCCTGGCTGTGCAACAGCAGCGCGGCGTTCTGGCCACCCGCCTTGGCGTAGGTGGCCAGCAGGGTGCGCAGCTTGACGCCCTGCTCGCTGGCGCGCGGATACGCATACGACAGCGCACCGGTGGGACACACGGTGGTGCAGGCGCCGCAGCCCACGCAGAGGTTGGGGTTGACGACGATCTGGTTGCGCTTGATCTCGCTGCTGATGGCCAGCGCGGAACAGACTTCCACGCAGGCGTTGCAGCCCACGGTTTCGTTGCGGCCGTGCGCGCAGAGTTTCTGTTTGTAGGTGAAGAACTTGGGCTTCTCGAACTCGCCCACCAGTTCGCGCAGTTTGAGCACCGTGGCCATGCCGGCGGCGTTGTCGATGCCGGAAGCCAGATGGAAATAGCCTTGGGGATGGGCGTGCTGTGAGAACGCGGGCAAGGTCCGCAGGTCCAGCACCATGTCGAATGTTTCGCTGTGCTCCTGGGCGTCGCGCTGGAAGTTGATGGCGCCCACCGCGTCGCAGGCCTTCACGCAGGCGCGGTGGCTCTTGCACTTGTCCATGTCGATCTGGTAGTCCAGACCAATGGCACCCTCGGGGCAGACGGCCACGCACGCGTTGCAACGCGTGCAGAGGTCCAGGTCGATCGGGTTGTTCGTGGTCCAGGCGACCGTGAACGCGCCGAGCCAGCCGCGCACTTCACCGACGGTGCCCGCCATCACCGGGTAGCGGCGCGTCTGCATGCCGGTTCCGCCGGTGGACATCAGGCTGACCTCCAGCGTGTCGGACACGAGGTCTGCCACGCGCTCGGCGTCTTGCAACGCGCCGATGATCAGCAGGCGACCCGCGCTCTTGTACGTGACCGTGGGCACCGGTTCGGCGTCGGGCAGGCGGGCGGCGGCCAGCAGCGCGGCCATCTTGGGCGTGGCGTCCTGGCCCTCGCGGCCCCAGCCGCCGGTTTCGCGGATGTTGACGAACTTGATGGGCCGCACGTCCAGCGACACCGCGCCCTCGGTCTGTTCGGAGAGTTCGGTGAAGAGGCGGCTTTCCTGGGTGCAGGCCACCACCAGGTCCTCGTTGCTGCGCGCCGCACGCTGGAAGGCGGGGGCGTCGCGGCGGCACAGCGTGGTGTGCAGGGTCAGGTCTTCATCCAGGGCCTCGCCCAGAACCTTGGGGTTCAGGAGCATGGTCTGGTTGCAATTGCAGATCAGCGTGGTCATCGTGGGGGTCCGGTGTCTCGGGGACGGTGGTGTCGTTGTTGTCGTCGGGCAAGGCTTCTTCGGCCTCTGGCGCGGCCTGGGCCACCTCTGAGGGCAACTCCGCGGGTTCTTCGAGTGGCTCTGTGCTCACGGTGGCGGCCGGCTTCACTTCGTTCGGGTCGTCCACCAGTTTGAGGAACTGCGCACCCACCATCTTGGCCATGTCGGCCATCGACAGCGGGCTGGGCTGGGAGTAGTCATCGATGTAGATGTCCAGCCCGTCCATGATGTTGTAGTGCGGGTCGGTGAAGAGCTTCTTCACCGCGGCGTTGCGCACATCGGGCGACACGCTGCGCGCCACGAAGGCCGAGTAGTCGGACTCGGGCGTGAGGCGGGCGACGTCATCGAGCGTGAGGGCGGGGGGCGCCTCGGGCGGCTCAGCCACCACGGGTGCCGGGGGAACCATCGGGGCAGCCACGGCGGCGGGCGCGATCACCGCAACCGGCGGCGGAGGCTCGGGTGGCAGCGGCTCACCGGTGCGCACCTGCACCTTGCGGCGCGACCAGCGCGAGAAAAAGTTGTCGTCGTCGTTCGTGGCCATGGTCACTGTCCAGGCGCCTGGCCACCACCGCGCTGCTTGTCGGTGCTGATGCGCACGGGCTGGCCGAAGCGGTCGGTCAGCGGCTGGAAACTCTGCGGGCGCTGGCGGCGCTTGGGTTCGGGCTGGTAGGTGGCGTCCACGAAGCCGCGCAACCAGTCCACCACCTCGGGCGCGGCGGGCACCTGGTCCACGCGCTCCTGCGCGTCGAGCCAGCGGCCGGCGTCGTGGTAGCTGAGCGTCACGATTTGCGGCACGGCCATGGGCTCGCCATCGAGCAGACGGGCTTCGTCGGCACGCCAGAACACCCAGAAGCACGGGTTCGGGCTGTTGAGGTTGAGGAAATAGCCTTCGGCGTCGTCGCGAAACAGCATCACGCGAAAGCGCGGGAACAGCCAGTGGGTGGTGGTGTCGGCTTCACCGCTGACCGCGTCCACAGGCTCCACCGCCTGCGGCTCGTGGTCGTGCTCCACCCCTTCGGCCTCGGTCTCGTCCGGGCTGCCGCGCAGCAACACGTCGGCCAGCACCCAGCGAAAGGGCTGCCAGCGGCTCATGGGGCCACTCACCGGCTCGCGCCGCATCACCACATCGACCTCGATGGCGGGTCGGCTGCGGGTGGGGGCTGGGGGATGGGGGTTGTTCATACGAAGGCAGCAATGTACGGCATCCCGCCTTCGCACGGGACGTGTGTACCCGCTTCACCACGCACGGTTTGCAGCTATGGCAGACCAATCCCTGCCTCGGCGCACCCCGAGGTAAGTCAATAGGTCTCCAAGTGCAGCCGACCTTCGCGTTTGAGCGCTGCGCCGATGGTGTCCCAGTTCAGGCCGGCACCCTGGGCCACATCGCGCAAGGCCAGCACCACGCCCTCTTCCATGCTCTTCAACCCACACACATAGAAGTACGTGTTCGGGTCCTGCAGCAGCACAGCCAGGTCGGCGGCACGCTCGCGCATGGCGTCCTGCACATAACGCTTGGGCGCGCCCGGCGTGCGGCTGAACGCGAAGTTGGTGTCGATGAAGTCCTTGGGCAGGTTCTGCAGCGGTCCGAAGTACGGCAGCTCTTCCTGCGAGCGCGCACCGAAGAACAGCATCAATTTGCCGCCTTCGAACTTGCCCGATGCCCGAAGTCGCCGACGCCACTCGGTCATGGCGCGCATGGGCGCGCTGCCGGTGCCGGTGCAGATCATCACGATGCTAGACCTGGGGTGGTTGGGCATGAGGAAACTGGCGCCGAACGGCCCGATCACCTCGACCTTGTCACCCACCTGGAGGTCACACATGAAGTTGCTGGCCACGCCGCGCACCGGTTCACCGTCGTGGTCTTGCAGCACACGCTTGATGGTCAGCGACAGGTTGTTGTAGCCCGGGCGCTCGCCGTTGCGCGGGCTGGCGATCGAATACTGGCGTGCGTGGTGCGTGCGGCCGATGTCATCGACGCCGGGCGGCACCACACCGATGCTCTGGCCTTCCAGCACCGGGAACGGCATGGCGCCGAAATCCAGCACGATGTGGTGCGTGTCGTAGTCGCTGCCGGCGGTTTTGCCGACCTCGGTGACACGCACGTTGCCGACCACTGTGGCGGTGACCGTCTTCTGCGCGGCCTTGGGGCCGTAGAGGTTGGTGTACGCATGTGCGGCCGACCACGGCGGCAAGGTCGAGCCGAAGGCCGACGAATTGAAGAGCTCCGCACCGCTCGGGTCCTTGGCCACGGCCGGCGCGGCGGCGGGTGCGCGCGCCACGGCCACATCGGCGCCCGCATCGGTCAGGCCCTCCAGCTCTTCCGGCGGCAGCTCGGCGGGCAGCTCGTTCCAGGTGAGCTGCTCTTCGGGCGTGTACGCACGCACCAGCGGCATGGTTCGCCAGTTGTCGATGGAACCGGTGGGGCACGGCGAGATGCAGTCCATGCACAGGTTGCACTTCGCGGCATCGACCACGTAGTTGACGTTGTCGTGCGTGATCGCCTGCACCGGGCAGATCGCTTCACACGTGTTGCAGCGAATGCAGATTTCGGGGTCGATCAGGTGCTGTTTGATGACAGCAAGTTCGGCTGGGGCGTTCATGGGTGTCTCCTGGAGCCCTCCCCCTCGGGGGGAGGGTTGGGTGGGGGCCTGCGGAGTCTCGCAGAAGTTGCGCCGCCCCATCCCTGCCTTCCCCCAGAGGGGGAAGGTGCAAATCCATCAGTTGAAACGAACGTATTCGAAGTCAACCGGCTGGCGGTTGATACCCATCACCGGCGGTGCGATCCAGCCGGCGAACTTGCCCGGATCGACCACTCGGCCCATGAGCGACGCCACGAACGCGAAGTCACCCGGCGTCGGCAGCCACTCGTCCTTGCGGGCGGCCCATTCGGCCTCGTTGATCACCTTGCCTTCGGGCGTGGTCTTCACGCCGGCCAGCGCGCCGATCTGGCGGTTGAAAGCCTTGTGCGGCGCCACCAGGCGGTTCGGGATGCCGGCTTTCTCCAGCACACGGTTCCAGCGGCCCACACCGGCCACCGAATCTCGGATGTAGTCGTCGCGCAGCACTTCGTTGAGCGCGTTGAGCATGGGCACATCCTTCTCGACGATCTGGCCGTTGTGCACTTCCAGCACCTTGTAGGTCTGGCCCTTGAGCACGTGGTCGTCGCCGCGTTTGCCTTCTTCAAAGCGGCCCTTCAGACCCGAGCTGTAAAAGATGGCGGCGTTGCTCGACTGGTCGGCGCCGAACAGGTCGATGGTCACGCTGTAGTGGAAGTTCAAATAGCGCTGGATGGTGCCGATGTCGATGCAACCGGCTGCGCGGATCAGCGCCGGATCGTCGGTCTTGAGTTCGTTCATCACCTGCGCGGTGCGGGTCAACACGCGCGAGATGCCGCTCTCGCCCACGAACATGTGGTGCGCCTCTTCGGTCAGCATGAACTTGGTCGTGCGGGCCAGCGGATCGAACGCACTCTCGGCCAGGGCAGACAACTGGAACTTGCCGTCGCGGTCGGTGAAGTAGGTGAACATGAAGAAGGCCAGCCAGTCGGGCGTCTTCTCGTTGAACGCACCCAGGATGCGTGGGTTGTCCGCATCGCCCGAGGTGCGCTGCAGCAGCGCGTCGGCTTCTTCGCGGCCATCGCGGCCAAAGTGCTTGTGCAGCAGGTAGACCATGGCCCAGAGGTGGCGGCCTTCTTCCACGTTGATCTGGAACAGGTTGCGCAGGTCGTACATGCTGGGCGCGGTCAGGCCCAGGTGGCGCTGCTGCTCCACCGACGCCGGCTCGGTGTCGCCTTGCGTGACGATGATGCGGCGCAGGTTGGCGCGGTGTTCACCGGGCACGTCCTGCCAGGCCTTCTCGCCCTTGTGGTCGCCGAAGTGGATCTCGCGCTCGGCGTCGCCCGGGTTCAGGAAGATGCCCCAGCGGTAGTCGCGCATCTTCACGTGGCCGAACTGGGCCCAGCCCTGCGGGTCCACGCTCACGGCCGTGCGCAGGTACACCTCGTGGTCGGTCGAACCTTCGGGGCCGACGTCGTCCCACCAGTTGATGAAGTTGGGCTGCCAACCTTCGAGCGCACGCTGCAGGGTGCGGTCTTCGCTCAGGTTGACGTTGTTCGGGATCTTGTCGCTGTAGTTGATGCTGGACATGGCTGTCTCTCCAATGGGCAGTTCAACGGTGGAGTCTGTTGCGGTTGCTGCGGGCTCCACCGGGATACCCACCGCACAACGTTGTGGAAAGCGTGTTTCGCGACCTTAGACGCGGTTGAAATCAAAAGCGGCCTTGTCGCCTTTTCCGTAAACCTTCAAGGCACCCTTTTCGCCCACGGCGTTGGGGCGGATGAAGATCCAGTTCTGCCAGGCGGTGAGCCGGCCGAAGATGCGCGTGGCCATGTTTTCCTTCTGCGCAAAACGCAGGTTGGCTTCCAGGCCGGTGAGTGCGTCGGGCGACATGGAGGCACGCTCCTCCAACGCCATGCGCACTTCGTCGTCCCAGTCGATGTCGTCGGGTGCGGCCGTGACCAGACCCAGCGCCAGCGCGGCGTCGGCGTCCAGCGCCTGGCCGATGGCGGCCTCTGCGGCGGCCATCGGGCCGGCTTCTTCATAAAAGCGGCGCTGCAGGCGCGACTGGTCGTTGACCATAGGCAGCACGCCGAAGTTGAAACCGTCGAGCTGCAGCTTGGGCGCCTTGTCGGCGTCGTCGGGCAGGGCCAGCATGTAGGCGCGGTCGGCGCAGAAGGCCAGCTCGGCAAAACAACCCACGAAGCAGGAGCCGGACTCGATGAGCGCGAACAGGCTGCGCGAGGACACATCCAGCCGGGCGAAGGTGCGGCGCATCAGGCCGAGCGTCTCGCGCACCAGCCAGTGGTCCTTGTGTGCCAGCATCACGGCGTCGTTCGCCAGCACGGCGGCGGCATCACCTTCGGTCTTGAGCAACCAGGTGCCGATGTCGAGTTCGTTGGTGCGCAGGCACAGGATGGCGTCGTCGAGTTCGCGCGTCATCTGCAGCGGCCACCAGGCGGCGCCCGCGGCTTCGATCGCGGCGATGTCTTGCGGCTGTGCGCCGGTGGGCGCTTTCAGCGTGATGGTGGCGCTGCGTTTGGCGCGGTCGATGGCCACATTGACAAACGCGTAACCCAGGCCGTTGGCGCTGTCGGTGCGCGCGATGCGCGGCAGGGCCACGCCCTTGCCGGTGGCCGGGCGGTCGCTCTGCGCGGCCAGCGCGGCAGCGCGCTCGCTCACGTGGGCAGCGAACTGCTGCGGCTTGGCGATGGAGTCCACCAGGCGCCAGTCGACCGCCTTCTGGCCGCGCACGCCCTCGCTGGTGGTGCAGAAGATGTCGGCCAGGTCGTGGCGCACATGACGCTTGTCGGTCACGCGGGTCAAGCCGCCGGTGCCGGGCAAGACGCCGAGCAAAGGCACTTCGGGCAGCGACACAGCCGAAGAGCGATCGTCGACCAGCACGATCTCGTCACACGCCAGGGCCAGTTCGTAGCCGCCACCGGCGCAGGCGCCGTTGAGCGCGGCCACGAACTTCAGGCCGCTGTGTTTGGAGGAGTCTTCAATGCCGTTGCGCGTCTCGTTGGTGAACTTGCAGAAGTTCACTTTCCAGGCGTGGCTGGACACGCCCAGCATGAAGATGTTGGCGCCGGAGCAGAACACCCGGTCCTTGGCACTGGTGACCACCACGGTGCGCACCTCGGGGTGCTCGAAGCGCACGCGGTTGAGCGCGTCGTGCAGCTCGATGTCCACACCCAGGTCGTAGCTGTTGAGCTTGAGCTTGTAGCCAGGGCGGATGCCGGCGTCTTCATTGATGTCGATGGACAGCGTGGCTACCGCACCGTCGAACGACAGTTTCCAGTGGCGATACTGGCCGGGGTCGGTGCGGTAGTCGACGGTGGTGGGTGCGGTGCTGGTGGCGGGTGCTGCTGCAACGGGCGCGGTGGCGATGGCGGTGTCACTCATGGGTTTGTCTCCTCGGGGCTGCAGGGAGGCCCCGACAAACCGGCATTCAAATGCCGGCGGGAGCCCAACGAGGTGAATAATAATTCACAATGCCAAAACAGTCAATGCACTTTTATGCATGTTTTGTAACCAGGCCCAACTGCTCACGAACCTGGCTTCGCAGCGCTTGGAAGGCATCGTCCAGGCTGTAGGCGCTGGTGTTGAAGCTCATGTCGGCTTTGGAATAGAAGGCCGAGCGCCCGGCCAGGATGCGCTTCAAATCCTCCATGGCTTCGCGGCTGGCCGCCATGGGACGCATGTCGCCCTGCGCGGCCACGCGTCCCATGTGGTCGGCCGGGTCGGCCTGCAGCCACACCGTGGTGCAGTGGGAGAGCAGGAGGTTGAAATTGGCGGCGTCGGACACCAGTCCGCCCGGCGTGGCGATGACCACCTCGGGGTAGATCTGGATCGCCTCTTCGAGCGCACGGCGCTCGTAGCGGCGGTAGGCCGGGGTACCGTAGAGCGAATGGATTTCGTTGATGCTGCAGCCGGCGAACTTCTCGATCTCGCGGCTGAGCTCGATGAACGCAAATCCGAGGTCGTCGGCCAGGCGCTGGCCCAGCGTGGATTTGCCCGCGCCGCGCAGGCCGATCAGGGCGATGCGCGAGCTGCGGCCGGGGTCGCCACCGGGCGCCGCACCGCCGCCCAGCAGCCCGCCGATGGCCACGCGCACGCGCCGCAAATCGGCCTCGCCCCGGCCTTCCAGCAGCTCACGGATCAACAGCCATTCGGGTGAGCTCGTGCTCACATCACCCAGCAATTCGGCGAGCGAACAATGCAGCGCCTGCGCCACTTGCAAGAGCACCAATATGGAAGCGTTGCCGGTGCCGTATTCGAGGTTGGCCAGATGCCGTTCGGACACGTCGGCCGCCACGGCCACGGCCTTGCGCGTCATGCCGCGGCGCGAGCGCAGGGTGCGCACGCGCTCGCCGAGCGCCACGAGAAAGGGGTTTCGAGCTTCCTCGTCCACGGGAGCGAGGTCAGCGGGCCGTGCGGCGGCCATCAAGCCGGGATCGGCAGCATCCATGGTGTGCCTGAACTTTCAAACGGTTTCATCGGGCTCGGGAAAAACCCGCCGGGGGCTTGCCAAGCGCGGCAACATGCACTTTAATGCACATCTCGGCGCACGCAAGATAGTGCATTTATAGCGCCATTCTCCACCCGCGAACAGCCCCGGCCGCTCGACCACCCGAATTCACCACCATGACCACCACTTCCCTGCTCCCCAACCACCTCGGCGGCCAATGGGTCACCGGCACCGGCGCGGGGACACCGCTTTTCGACCCGGTGCTCGGCACCGAACTGGCGCGCGTGAGCAGCGCTGGTCTGGACCTGGCCGCCGGGTTTGACTTTGCCCGCGAACAGGGCGGCGCCGCCTTGCGGGCCCTGAGCTACGCTGAGCGCGCCGGTCTGCTGGGCGCCATCGTCAAGGTGCTGCAAGCCAACCGCGACGCCTACTACGAGATCGCGACGGCCAACTGCGGCACCACCACCAAGGACTCGGCGGTGGACATCGACGGCGGCATCTTCACCCTGGGCTATTACGCCAAGCAGGGCGAGGCTTTGGGCGATGCGCATGCGCTGCTCGATGGCGAACGCATCCGCATGGGCAAGGACCCGGTGTTCCAGACCCAGCACATCCTGAGCCCCACGCGCGGTGTGGCGCTGTTCATCAACGCCTTCAACTTCCCGAGCTGGGGCCTGTGGGAGAAGGCAGCACCCGCGCTGCTCTCGGGCGTGCCGGTGATCGTCAAACCCGCCACCGCCACCGCCTGGCTCACGCAGCGCATGGTCAAGGACGTGATCGACGCGGGCATCCTGCCGCCCGGCGCGCTCTCGGTGGTCTGCGGTTCGTCCGCCGGCCTGATGGACCAGCTGCAGCCCTTCGACGTGGTCTCCTTCACCGGCTCTGCCGAAACGGCACGCATCATCCGCAGCCACCCGGCCGTGGCCTCCGCTTCAGTGCGCTGCAACATCGAAGCCGACAGCCTCAACAGTGCCCTGCTCGACCCAGGCGCCACCCCCGACAGCGAAGCTTTCGGCCTGCTGGTGAGCGAGGTCGTGCGCGAGATGACGGTGAAGAGCGGCCAGAAGTGCACCGCCATCCGCCGCGTGTTCGTGCCGCGCGCGCTGTACGACGCAGTGGCCCGGGCGATCGGCGCCAAGCTCGTCAAAACCAGCGTGGGCAACCCGCGCAACGAGTCCGTGCGCATGGGCTCGCTGGTGAGCCAGGAGCAGAAAGCCGGGGTGATCGAAGGCATCGCCCGACTGCGCACCGAGGCCGAGGTGCTGTTCGACGGCGGCAGCGCCGCATGGGTGGACGCCGACGCCTCCTCCGCCTGCGTGGCGCCGGTGCTGCTGGGCTCGCGCGAACCCTCCAAGGCAAAAGTGCTGCACGAGGTGGAAGTGTTCGGCCCGGTGGCCACGCTCATGGCGTATGACCGCATTGAAGAGGCCTACGAGCTGATCCGCCGCGGCGAAGGTTCGCTGGTGTGTTCGGTCTACAGCGCCGATCCGGCCTTCATCGCCGCGGCCGCGCTCGAACTCGGTTCGGCCCACGGCCGCGTGCACGCCATCTCGCCCGACGTGGCGGCCAGCCAGAGCGGCCACGGCAACGTGATGCCCATGTCGCTGCACGGCGGCCCGGGCCGCGCGGGCGGCGGCGAAGAACTCGGCGGCCTGCGCGCGCTGGGCTTCTACCACCGCCGCAGCGCGGTGCAGGCCAGCAGCGCCGCGCTGGACGTGCTCGCCGCCTCGGCGGTAGCCTTGAAATACTGATAACCCGAACCCCGCAGAGGAGACAAACCCATGACGACCACCGCCCCACCCGAGCGCTTCAACTTCGCGCGCCACCTGCTCGCGCTCAACACCGGGCGCGCGGCGAAGACCGCCCTGATCGACGACCAGGGCACGCTGAGCTACGGCGAACTCGCCGACCAGGTGCAGCGCTTTGCTGGTGCGCTCAGCGCGCTGGGCCTGCGCCGCGAAGAGCGCGTGCTGCTGCTCATGCACGACTGCAGCGACTGGGTGGTGGCCTTCCTCGGCGCGCTGCACGCCGGCGTGGTGCCGGTGGCGGTGAACACCCTGCTGACCGCGCAGGACTACGCCTACATGCTGACCAACAGCCGCGCACAGGCGGCCATCGTGTCGGCCGCTCTGCTGCCCACCCTGCAGACCGCGCTGGATCTGCAACCCACGGAGGTGAGGCACCTGGTCGTCTCGCGCGCCACCGAGCCCCTGCCCCCAGGTGCGCACGATTTCGCTGCGATCGTTGCAGGCAGTCAACCCACCGCAGCGGCCGACACGCACGGCGACGAACCCGCCTTCTGGCTGTTTTCCAGCGGCTCCACCGGTGCACCCAAAGGCACGGTGCACACCCAGGCCAACCTGTACTGGACGGCCGAGCTCTACGGCAAGGCCGTGCTGGGCTTGCGCGAGAGCGACGTGGTGTTTTCCGCCGCCAAGCTGTTCTTTGCCTACGGCCTGGGCAACGCCCTGAGCTTCCCGCTGAGCGTGGGCGCCAGCGTGGTGCTGATGGCCGAGCGGCCCACGCCACAGGCCTGTTTCAAACGTTTCACACAAGACAGGCCCACGGTTTTCTACGGCGCGCCCACCGGCTACGGCGGCATGCTCGCCAGCCCCGACCTGCCCAGGAAAAGCGACGTGGCGCTGCGCCTGTGTTCGTCGGCCGGTGAAGCGCTGCCGCAAGACATTGGCCAGCGCTGGACCGACCATTTCGGCGTGGAAATCATCGACGGCATCGGCTCCACCGAGATGCTGCACGTGTTCCTCTCCAACCGCCCGGGCGACGTGCGCTACGGCACCACCGGCAAGCCGGTGCCGGGCTACGAGATCGAGCTGCGCGGCGAGGACGGCCAGCCCGTGCCCGACGGCGAGATCGGTGACCTCTACATCAAGGGCCCGAGCGCCGCGCTGATGTACTGGAACAACCGCGCCAAGACCCGCGACACCTTCCAGGGCGGCTGGACCAAGGCCGGTGACAAGTACACGCGGGATGCCGAGGGCTACTGCACCTACGCCGGGCGCAACGACGACATGCTCAAGGTCAGCGGCATCTACGTGAGCCCGTTCGAGGTGGAAGCCACGCTGGTGCAGCACCCCGCGGTGCTGGAGGCTGCCGTCATTGGCAAGACGGACGCCGACGGTCTGACCAAGACCAAGGCTTTCGTGGTGCTCAAGAATGGCGTGCAGGCCACCGAAGCCGAGCTGCAAGCCTTCGTGAAGGAAAAGCTCGCTCCCTACAAGTACCCGCGCTTCATCGAGTTCCTGCCCGAGCTGCCCAAAACCGCCACCGGCAAGATCCAGCGTTTCCGGCTGCGCGAACGGGAAGCCCCCGAGGCCTGATGCCCGCCACCCCGATCAGCCGACTTCCAGGCTGGTCAGGCCGTACAGGCGCGAGAACGCCAGTTGCGGCGCCGGACCGCGGTACATGCGGGCGGTCGGAAAGGTGGCCTGCATGCCCTGGCGCAACGCCAGCTGGGTGGCCGCGGCGTTGCAATCGGGCACATCCATGAAAACCTTGTCCGTGGCGGGCACCCGGGCGCACAGCGCCTCGAACAGGGCCTCGGCAATGGCGGGCGTGTCGGCGCACAACGGGGCCAGCTTGTGGCCATCCACACAGGCCCGGATGACGCCGTAACCCCTGAGCTCACCGTCTTGCCACCACCCGAGTGCATGGCTCTGCGGCATCTGCACCCAGGCCCGCAGAAACGCCAGGCGCGGCTCGGGATGAAAGGCCCGCTCGTAAGCGGCCAGCGCTTCAAATCGAATGTCCGACAGCGGCACCACGTGCGGAACGGTCGCAGCTGCCGCCGAACGACCCGCGCCTTGGTAGCGCACGTTGTACCAGGCGAGTTCAAAGCCGGCACCGCGGTAGTTGTGCTGCTGCGTCACCACGCCATCCAGCCCTACGACGCAGCCGCGCACATGCTCCAGCGAAGCACCCCAGATGGCTTTGCCCAACCCGTGTCCACGCAGCAGCGGATCCACGATGTAGAAGCCCAGGAAGGCGTAGTGCGGGCTGTACCGAACGCACGAGATGGACGCCACCGGTCCATCACCCAGCCACCCCATCAAAAACCCCTCGGGATCGAGGCCGTGCAGGGCATCTCCGTCGTGCAGGCCCGGGTTCCAGCCCTCGCGGGCGGCCCAGTGCATGGCAGTGGAAAGGTGGCTGCGGGTCATGCAGCGAATCTGATAGGACGCAAGTGGCACGTGGAGCTCCCGGGGGTATGGAGCATCACATCCGAAACGCCGGCGACACGCCATACTGCATTGGCACTAGATCGGCACCACGTCTGCACACAGGTCCGGGCGAAAAAAAGCCGGCCCTGGGCCGGCTTCTTCGATGCTCAACGGGCCGCCTGCCGCTTCAGGTTTCCTTTGAAATCTTGATGCTCGGGAACTTGTTGGAGAAGTCCTTGGCCTTGGCCGCGATCTTGATCGCCAGCTGGCGCGCGACCGACTTGTACAGCGCGGCAATCTCGCCCTCGGGGTCGGCCACCACGGTCGGCATGCCGCTGTCGGCCTGCACACGGATGCTCATGTTGAGTGGCAGCGCGCCGAGGTAGTCCATGCCGTACTCGGCCGCCATGTTCTTGCCACCGTCCACGCCAAAGATGTGCTCGGTGTGGCCGCACTTCTCGCACACGTGCACCGCCATGTTCTCCACGATGCCCAGGATGGGCACGCCCACCTTTTCGAACATCTTGATGCCCTTGCGCGCGTCGAGCAGCGCAATGTCCTGCGGCGTGGTCACGATCACCGCGCCGGTGAGCGGCACACGCTGGCTCAGGGTGAGCTGGATGTCGCCGGTGCCCGGGGGCATGTCGACGATCAGGTAGTCGAGGTCTTTCCAGTTGGTCTGACGCAGCAGCTGCTCCAGCGCCTGGGTGGCCATGGGGCCGCGCCAGATCATGGCTTCGTCGCGGTCGATCAGGAAACCGATCGAGATCACCTGCACGCCGTAGTTCTCCAGCGGCTCCATGGTCTGGCCGTCCGCGCTCTCGGGCCGGCCCTCCACGCCCATCATCATGGGCTGGCTCGGTCCGTAGATGTCGGCGTCCAGGATGCCGACCTTCGCGCCTTCGGCGGACAGCGCCAGCGCCAGGTTGACCGCCGTGGTGCTCTTGCCCACGCCGCCCTTGCCCGAGGCCACGGCAATGATGTTCTTCACATTGGGCATGACCTGCACGCCGCGCTGCACCGCGTGGGCCGTGATCTTCATGGTCATGTTGACCGACACGTTGTCCACGCCCGCCACCGACTTGGCCGCGGCGATCAAGGCCTTGCGAAAGACCGGCATCTGGCTCTTGGCCGGATAGCCCAGCTCGACGTCGAACGACACATCGCCGTCGGTGGTTTGCAGGTTCTTCAGCGCCTTGCTGGTGACGAAGTCGCGTCCGGTGTTCGGATCGATGACGGCTTGCAGCGCGGTCAGCAGCGCCTGGGAATCAACAGACATGGGGAAACTCGCTTCAGAGAGGGGGGTGGGGGTATCGGGTCGGGCTGAAGTCTAACGCCCCACCCCGGCCGGGGTCATTCACACAATCGCCATGAGGACATCCCTTACGCCTCCGGCCTAAAATCGCCGGTTCCCCAGAAGAAAGCCCATCCCATGAGCCAGCGACGCCTGTTCGTCACCACCGCCCTGCCCTACGCCAACGGCAACTTCCACATCGGCCACATCATGGAGTACATCCAGGCCGACATCTGGGTGAGGTTCCAGCGCATGCAGGGCAACGAGGTGCACTTTGTCTGCGCCGACGACGCCCACGGCGCGCCCATCATGATCGCGGCCGACAAGGCGGGCAAGACGCCGCAGCAGTTCGTGGCCGACATCGCCGCGGGCCGCAAGCCCTACCTCG
This sequence comes from Hydrogenophaga sp. RAC07, assembly GCF_001713375.1. Taxonomy (NCBI): domain Bacteria; kingdom Pseudomonadati; phylum Pseudomonadota; class Betaproteobacteria; order Burkholderiales; family Comamonadaceae; genus Hydrogenophaga; species Hydrogenophaga sp. RAC07. The sequence continues at coordinate 665,637 of NZ_CP016449.1, read as the reverse complement.
ACGGTTTTCACATCGCTTTCGACAACTGGCACAGCACCGACGCGCCCGAGAACCACGAACTCGCGCAGCAGATCTACCGCGACCTCAAGGCCAACGGCCTGATCGAGACCCGCACCATCGAACAGTTCTTCGACCCCGAGAAGAGCATGTTCCTGCCCGACCGCTTCATCAAGGGCGAGTGCCCCAACTGCCACGCCAAGGACCAGTACGGCGACAACTGCGAGGTCTGCAGCAAGGTCTACAGCCCCACGGACCTGATCAACCCGTACTCGGCCCTGTCGGGCGCGAAGCCCGTTCTCAAGCAGTCGGAGCATTTCTTCTTCAAGCTCTCCGACCCGCGCTGCCTGGCCTTCCTGGACCAGTGGACGCAAAGCGGCGCGGTGCAGCCCGAGGTGCTGAACAAGATCAGCGAATGGATCGAGCCCGGTGAAGACGGCAAGCCCAAGATGGGCGACTGGGACATCAGCCGCGACGCGCCCTACTTCGGCATCGAGATCCCCGACGCGCCGGGCAAATACTTCTATGTGTGGCTCGACGCGCCGGTGGGTTACCTCGCCTCGCTGAAGAACTGGTTCGGCAAGACGGGCCGCGACTTCGACGCCTTCATGGCCGACCCCACCACCGAGCAGTTCCACTTCATCGGCAAGGACATCATCACCTTCCACACGCTGTTCTGGCCGGCCATGCTGCATTTCAGTGGCCGCAAGACACCCAACGCGGTGTTCGTGCACGGCTTCCTCACGGTGAACAATGGCGAGAAGATGAGCAAGAGCCGCGGCACCGGGCTCGACCCCCTGAAATACCTGGGCCTGGGCATGAACCCGGAGTGGCTGCGCTACTACCTGGCCGCCAAGCTGTCGGCGCGCAACGAAGACATCGACTTCAACCCCGACGACTTCCTGGCGCGGGTCAACAGCGACCTGATCGGCAAGTACATCAACATCGCCTCGCGCGCGGCCGGCTTCATCGCCAAGCGCTTCAACGGCAAGCTGGGTGAAGTCTCGGCCGACGGCGACAACCTCATCGACCACCTGCAGACCGCCGCGCCCGCGATCACCGCGCTCTACGCCGAACGCGAGTACGGCAAGGCGCTGCGCGAGGTGATGCTGCTGGCCGACCGCGTGAACGCCTACGTGGACCAGAACAAGCCCTGGGAACTGGCCAAGCAGGAAGGCATGGACGGCCGCCTGCACGACGTGTGCACCGCGTGCATCGAAGCCTTCCGCCTGCTCACGCTCTACCTCAAGCCGGTGCTGCCTGCGCTGGCGACGAACGTGGAAGCCTTCCTGCAAGTCCAGCCACTGCAGTTCAGCGACGCATCCAGCCTGCTGGGCGCTGGCCACGGCATCAACGCCTACCAGCACCTGATGCAGCGCGTGGACGTGAAGCAACTCGATGCGCTGTTTGAACCACCGCCGGCTCCAGCCGTCGAGCTGACCGTGCCCGGCGGCGAGCCGATCGCCGACACCATCACCATCGACGACTTCGGCAAGATCGACCTGCGCATCGCGCAGATCGTCAACTGCGAAGCTGTGGAAGGTTCGACCAAGCTGCTGCGTCTCACGCTGGACGTGGGTGAAGGCAAGACACGCAATGTGTTCAGCGGCATCGCCAGCGCCTACGCGCCCGAAGACCTGGTGGGCAAGCTCACCGTGATGGTGGCCAACCTGGCGCCGCGCAAGATGAAGTTCGGCGTGAGCGAAGGCATGGTGCTGGCCGCCAGCCATGCGGACGAAACGGAAGAGCCCGGCATCCACATCCTGAATCCGTGGCCGGGCGCGAAGCCCGGCATGCGGGTCAGGTAGACAGACCCCCACGCTCCCCCGCTGCGCGAGGTCCGCTGCCCCCCGCGGGGGCTGATCCGCCTTGGGGCCGCCCGGCGGCGGAGCGTGTTCCCGTCAACGATTCCTTTCCAGGTCCGGATCGGGTACCGACATCGTCCTGATCACGCGCAAATCGGTGTCGAACACCGCGGTGAACACCTTCGAGTCGTTCTGGTTGTTGCCGTCCATGTAGCGCCAGTCGTAATGCGTCTCGCGCTTGAGGTCGTAGGTGGTGACCTTCATGGGCTTGCCGAGCATGCGGCGCACCTCTTCCATGGCCATGCCGGGCACCACCCGCGCGAAGTTGCGCTCGGTGAGCACCTGGCGCAGCGCGGCCATACGCCCGTCGGGGCCGATGGTGATCATGTAGTTCACGTGGCCGGCGGGCTGGCGGTTGTATTCGTAGATCTGCGCGCCGTCCTCGCCGTCCCACACCGCCTCGGGCGCGCCAAAGCGTTCGCGCACGTCGGCTTCGGTGGAAACACCTTCCTCGAGTTCGCTGATGTTCTTCACATCGCACGCGGCGAGCAACATCGCCACGCTCAGCAGGACGAGGAGGCATCCTCGGGCAACAAAGCCAGTCAAACCACGCATGCGGAGCACCTTCTTCAGGGTGAAAAATTCAGTGTAAACCCGCAGTGTTTGAGGTCCTGGCTGTCAGTTTCACGAACCGTTGCCAAAGGTAACATGTCCCATGCTTCAAGGACTGCCGCCCCTCGCTCCGTTCCGTCCGCGACTGCTTCAAGACATCCAGGGCTACAACCGGGACAAGCTGGCGCGCGACGTGGGGGCCGGTGCCACGGTCGGCATCGTGGCCCTGCCGCTGGCCATGGCCTTTGCAATTGCCAGCGGCCTGCAACCCGAAGCCGGGCTGTGGACGGCCATCATCGCGGGCTTCCTGATCTCGGCCCTGGGTGGCACCTCGATGCAGATCGGTGGCCCGGCCGGCGCCTTCATCGTCATCGTCTACGGCATCGTCGAACGTTACGGCGTGGCCAACCTGCTGATCTCCACCGCCAGCGCCGGCGTGCTGCTCTTCCTGCTGGGTCTGTTCCGCCTGGGCACGCTGGTGCGCTACGTGCCCGTCACCGTGGTGATCGGATTCACCAACGGCATCGCGGTCCTGATTGCGCTCTCGCAGGTGCGCGACCTGCTGGGGCTGGACATCGACAAGATGCCGGCCAACTTCTTCGGCCAGATCGGGGCCATCGCCGACCACCTCCACAGCCTCAACCCGTTCGCGCTCGGGCTGGGCGCCCTGTGTGTGCTGGGCCTGGTCGTGTGGCCGCGCCTGTGGGCGGTGGATTCGCAGTTCCGCCGCCAGCTCGAAGCCATTGAAACAGTGAGTGCGCTCAGGGCCACCTCACGCATTCCCGGCCCGGTCGTCGCACTCATCACGCTCTCGCTGCTGGCCTGGGCCCTCAGCCTGCCGGTGGAAACCGTGGGCACGCGCTTTGGCGGCATTCCGCAGGGCCTGCCGGTGTTCGACCTGCCCGACTTCTCGTGGGAAACCGTGCGCCTGTTGGTGACGCCCACGCTCACCATCGCGCTGCTGGGTGCCATCGAATCGCTGCTGTGCGCGCGCGTGGCCGACCAGCTGGGCGACGCGCCCAAGCACGACCCCAACCAGGAACTCATGGCCCAGGGCATTGCCAACGCAGTCGTCCCTTTCTTCGGCGGCATGCCCGCCACCGGCACCATCGCGCGCACCGTGACCAACATCCGCTCGGGCGCCGCCTCGCCGGTGGCGGGCATGGTGCACGCCCTCACGCTGGCCGCCGTGGTGCTGCTGGCGGCACCGCTGGCGTACCACATCCCGTTGTCGGTGCTGGCCGGTGTGCTGCTGTTCGTGGCCTGGAACATGGGCGAATGGCGCGAGTTCGGGCGGCTCAAACACTTCAGCAACCACTACCGGTTGATGATGCTGTCCACCTTCTTCGTCACCATCGTCTTCGACCTCACGGTGGCGGTGGAGCTCGGGCTGGTGCTCGCGGTGGTGCTGTTTGTGCGGCGCCAGAGCGAGATCTTCCGTGCCGAGCCGGTGGCGCGCACCGAGCACCAGGCGACCTACAAACTCTACGGTTCGCTGTTCTTCGGCGCCGTCGCCAAGATCGATCCCATCGTGGCCGATGTCGAACGTTCGCCAACGCCAGTGAACGTGATGCTGGACGCCAGCCAGCTGATTTCGCTCGACACCACCGGGCTGGACGCGTTGGAGCAGCTGCACAAGGCGGTGCACAAACGCGGCGGGCACCTGGGCATGGTGGGGCTGCACCCGCAACCGCGCTCGCTGATCGAACGCTCCGGCTTCGCGGCGCGGCTGAACACCTGCGAGTGACCCCGGGGCGCCTGGGCCCGGGCGCCGACCGGTAAAATCGCGCCTTTCCCCGCACCAGGCTCCGAACACCATGTCCTTCTTCCGCCGCCCCGACTACAAGTCCGACGCCACGTTGTTCATCGAACAGCTCAAGGCCGACAAGCCGGGACTGGAGCAGTCGCAGCGCCAGGGCCGCTCGCTTCTGTGGGACAAGGCCATCGACCGCAGCTTCCAGGCCGAAGCCGAAACCGCCCGCGTGCCCCAGCAACCCTACGTCTACCAGACCGGTTCGGACCACAGCTGATCCGGCGGCGCTCCCCCGACAGCAACATGGGCAACGAGGTCCACACACTCGACGAGGCTCCCCAGGGCCTCGACGCGGTGCTGCCCACCGTGGTGGACCACGTGGCGCTGGCCCGTCTCTACGGCGAACCGCTGTTCGCCATGCCGCGCGACCTCTACATCCCGCCGGACGCGCTGCAGATCTTTCTGGAAGCCTTCGAAGGACCGCTGGACCTGCTGCTGTACCTGATCCGCAAGCAGAACTTCAACATCCTCGACATCCCGATGGCGGCGGTCACGCGCCAGTACCTCACCTACGTGGACGAGATCCGCAACAGCAACCTGGAACTGGCGGCCGAGTACCTGCTGATGGCGGCCATGCTGATCGAGATCAAGTCGCGCATGCTGCTGCCGCCCAAGAAGACGGCCGAGGGCGAAGAGGCCGAAGACCCCCGCGCCGAGCTGGTGCGCCGCCTGCTCGAATACGAGCAGATGAAGCTGGCCGCCCAGCGCCTGGCCGATGCACCCCAGTACGGCCGCGATTTTTTGCGAGCGCAGGTGTACGTGGAGCAGGCCCTGGCGCCGCGCTTCCCCGACGTGAGCCCCATCGACCTGCAAAGCGCCTGGCGCGACATCTTGAAGCGCGCCAAGCTCGTGCAGCACCACAAGATCAGCCGCGAAGAACTCTCCGTGCGCGAGCACATGAGCATCGTGCTGCGCCGCCTGCAGGGCCGCAAGTTCGTCGAGTTCGGCGAGCTGTTCGATCCCGAAAAGGGCTCGCCCGTGCTGGTGGTCACCTTCATCGCGATGCTCGAACTGGCCAAAGAAACCCTCATCGAATTGACACAGGCCGAGGCCTTCGCTCCCATCTATGTCCGCCTGGCTTACACGCCAAGCTAGTTCTTTCCACACATGACCGACCTTCACCGCTTCGACGTCCTCATCATCGGCAGCGGCCTGGCCGGTCTGACCGCGGCGCTGCACCTGTCCACCACCCACCGCGTGGCCGTGGTCACCAAGCGCGCCCTGCTCGATGGTTCGAGCAACTGGGCGCAGGGCGGCATTGCGGCGGTGCTGGCCGAGGGCGACAGCCTGGCCTCGCATGTGGACGACACCCTGGTGGCCGGCGCCGGTCTGTGCGACCTGGAAGCCACGCAGTTCACGGTGGAAAACGCACCCGCGGCCATCGCCTGGCTGCAGGAACTCGGCGTGCCTTTTTCACTGGAACACGGCGAACTGCACCTCACGCGCGAAGGCGGCCACAGCCACCGGCGCATCGTGCACGCGGCCGACGCCACCGGCGCGGCGGTGCAGGCCACGCTCATCGAGCGCGTGCGCAACACGCCGGCCATCAAAGTCTTCGAGCACCACATGCTGGTGGACCTGATCACCGACCGCAAGCTGACCGGCCACGACCCGGCCCGTCAGGTGGCCGAGCGCTGCTTTGGCGCCTACGTGCTGGACACCGTGCGCGACGAGGTGGTGACCTTCAGCGCCGCCCACACCGTGCTGGCCACGGGCGGTGCGGGCAAGGTCTACCTCTACACCACCAACCCCGACACCGCCACCGGCGACGGCATCGCCGCGGGCTGGCGCGCGGGTTGCCAGGTCGGCAACATGGAGTTCATCCAGTTCCACCCGACCTGCCTGTACCACCCGCACGCCAAGAGCTACCTGATCACCGAGGCCGTGCGCGGCGAAGGCGGCCTGCTCAAGCTGCCGCCGCACCTGGGCAGCCACCGTTTCATGCCCGACCACGACCCACGCGCCGAACTGGCGCCGCGCGACGTGGTGGCGCGCGCGATCGACTTCGAGATGAAAAAGCACGGCCTGGACTGCGTGTACCTCGACATCTCCCATCAGCCTTCCGAGTTTCTGCACGAGCACTTTCCCAACATCCTGGCGCGCTGCGCCGAGCTGGGTATCGACATCACGAAAGAGCCGATCCCCGTGGTGCCGGCCGCGCACTACACCTGTGGCGGCATCGTGACCGACCTCGGTGGCCGCACCGACATCGCCGGTCTGTACGCGGTGGGTGAAACCACCTGCACCGGTCTGCACGGCGCCAACCGCCTGGCCAGCAACTCGCTGGTGGAGTGCATGGTGTTTGCCCAGGGTGCGGTGAACGCCATCCGTTCCGTGGCCGTGGTGGACACCCCCGCCATGCCGCTGTGGGACGACAGCCGCGTGACCGACGCCGACGAGCAGGTGGTGATCTCGCACAACTGGGACGAACTGCGCCGCTTCATGTGGGACTACGTGGGCATCGTTCGCACCAACAAACGCCTGGAACGTGCGGCCCACCGCATCTCGCTGCTGCAGTCGGAAATCCACGAGTTCTATTCGCAGTTCCACGTCACGCGCGACCTGCTGGAACTGCGCAACCTGGTGCAGGTGGCCGACCTGATCGTGATGTCGGCCATGCTGCGGCACGAGAGCCGCGGCCTGCACTTCAGCCGCGATTACCCGGACATGTTGCCGGTGGCGAAACCGACCATCCTCGTGCCGCCAGCGCGCTGAACGCGCTCAGGCAGCGCCGATGTTGGGCACCAGCGCACCGGGGTTCTGACCGCTGCGCTGCGCACCGGTGAACGCCAGCATGCGATCAATCGGCAAGCGCGCCCGGGGGATCAGCGCCGGGTCGACGTGGATCTCGTTGAGGCCCTTCTCCAGAATCTGAGCCACACCCGCCAGGCCGTTCATCGCCATCCAGGGGCAGTGCGCGCAGCTCTTGCAGGTGGCGCTGTTGCCGGCGGTCGGCGCTTCGATGAACACCTTGCCCGGGTTCTGCTGGCGCAGCATGTGCATCATGCCGTTGTCGGTGGCCACGATGAACTCCGGCGCGTCCATCTCGCGCGCCGCGCGCAGGATGGCCGAGGTCGAACCCACCGAGTCGGCCAGCGCGATCACGTCGGCCGGGCTCTCCGGGTGCACCAGCACCTTGGCCTGCGGGTGTTCCTTCATCAGCGCCTGCAGCTCGAAGGCCTTGAACTCGTCGTGCACGATGCAGGCGCCGCCCCACATCACCATGTCCGCGCCAGTCTCGCGCTGGATGTAGCCGCCCAGGTGCTTGTCGGGCGCCCACAGGATCTTGTGGCCCTTGTCCTTGAGTGCGCTGACGATGTCCAGCGCACAGCTCGACGTGACCAGCCAGTCCGAACGCGCCTTCACCGCCGCGCTGGTGTTGGCATACACCACCACCGTGCGGTCGGGGTGCGCATCGCAGAAGGCGCTGAACTCGTCGATGGGACAGCCCAGGTCGAGCGAGCAGTTCGCATCCAGGTCCGGCATGAGCACGGTTTTTTCGGGGCTCAGGATCTTCGCGGTCTCACCCATGAAGCGCACGCCCGAGACGATCAGTGTCTGCGCTGCGTGGTCGCGGCCGAAGCGCGCCATCTCCAGCGAGTCGCTCACGATGCCGCCGGTCTCGATGGCCAGGTCCTGCAGATCAGGGTGCACGTAGTAGTGCGACACCATCACCGCGTTGCGTTCCTTCAGCAGGCGGCGGATCTTGTCCTTCAACTCCGCGCGCTGTTTGGGACCAGGCTCCACCGGCACACGCGCCCAGGCGTGCTGCGTGGGGCAGGCGGGTTGTTCGTATTCGACGTCGATGACGGTGGCTTCGGTGTTCATGAGTGTCCTTGTCGCGGCCTCAAAGGGCCTCGAATCGCATGGAGAAATCGATGGCTTTCACGTCTTTGGTGAGGGCCCCGATGGAGATGCGGTCCACGCCGGTCTCGGCCAGTGCACGCACGGTCTGCAGGTTCACGCCGCCTGAAATTTCCAGCACCGCGCGGCCGGCATTGCGTTTGACCGCTTCCTGCAAGGTGGGGATGTCCATGTTGTCCAGCAAGACCATGGTGGCACCACAGGCCAGGGCCTCGTCGAGCTGGGCCAGGGTCTCCACTTCAATCTCGACAAAGCGCGCCTGGGGGGCGGTATCGCGCACGCGCTGCAGCACCTGGGCCACGCCACCGGCCGCGGCAATGTGGTTCTCCTTGATCAGCACCGCGTCATACAGTCCGATGCGGTGATTCACTCCGCCGCCGGTGGTCACCGCGTATTTCTGCGCCAGCCGCAGCCCCGGCAAGGTCTTTCGCGTGTCCACGATCTGCGCGCGCGTGCCGGCCACCGCTTCCACAAACACCGCGGTCTTGGTGGCCACGGCCGAGAGCAGTTGCAGGAAATTGAGCGCCGTGCGTTCGGCTGTGAGCAACGCCTGCGCACGGCCTTCGATGGTGAGCACGGTCTGGTCGACCGCGCAGCGCTGGCCTTCGCCCACATGCCAGGTCAGCCGGGCCTGCGGATCGAGCTCCCGCACCGCCGCCTCGACCCATGGCGTGCCGCAGATCACCGCCGACTCGCGCGCCACGATGCGTGCTCGCGCCGCCTGGTCGGCGTTCACGAGCGCGGCGGTCAGATCGCCCGCGCCCACGTCTTCCGCCAACGCCAGCGCCACATCGCAACTGGCCACTTTCTGCAGGTCGACAAGGGTGAATTCAGAGAGGTGTTTCATGGGCCGCAAGCATACCGGGATGGTCTATAGTCCCGCATTCTCACCCACCCCTGAAACACGCGGGACCCACGCATGAGCACCCCCACCACTTCCCCGCCCATGGCCACGCCCTACGGCACGCTGCCCACCGCCTCACCCCTGCCCCAGCGCAAACCCGTGAGCCTGCCGCGCCTGGCCGAAATGCGCGAGCGCGGTGAGAAGATCACCATGCTCACCGCCTACGACGCCACCTTCGCTGCCGTGGCCGACGCCGCCGGTGTGGAGTGCATCCTGGTGGGTGATTCGCTGGGCATGGTCTGCCAGGGTCTGGCGAGCACCGCCGGCGTGACGCTGGAGACCATGGCCTACCACGTGGAGAGTGTGGCGCGGGGTCTGCGCCGCGTGCAGGCCACCGCCTGGTTGCTGGGCGACCTGCCATTCGGCAGCTACCACGAGTCGAAAGAACAGGCCATGCGCAGCGCAGCGCAGCTGGTGCACGCCGGCGCGCACATGGTCAAGCTCGAAGGCGGTGGCTGGACGGCCGAGACCGTGCGTTTTCTGGTCGAGCGCGGCATCCCGGTGTGTGCGCATCTGGGCCTGACACCGCAGACGGTGCACGCGCTGGGCGGCTACCGCGTGCAAGGCCGCGGCGATGCGGCCGCGCTCGTGCTCAAGCGCCACGCACTCGAACTGCAGGACGCCGGCGCCACCATGGTGGTGCTGGAGATGGTGCCCGCCGCCCTGTCCGCCGAGATCACACGCCAGCTTCCGACCTGCCACACCATCGGCATCGGCGCCGGGAAGGACACCGCCGGCCAGGTGCTGGTGATGCACGACATGCTGGGCGTCAACCTGGGCAAGAACCCCAAGTTCGTGCGCAACTTCATGGAAGGCGCCGGCAGCGTGCGCGACGCCATGGCCGCCTACGTGGCGGCTGTGAAAAACGGGACCTTCCCGGACGACGCGCTGCACGCCTGGTGACCATGAAAATCGTCCACACCCTCGACGACCTTCGCAACACACTGCGACCCTTCAACAGCCCAGCCCTGGTACCCACCATGGGCAACCTGCACGCCGGTCACCTCGATCTGGTGCGTACCGCCAAGCCGTTGGGCGACGTGACGGTCGCCAGCATCTTCGTCAACCGGTTGCAGTTCGCACCGCACGAAGACTTCGACACCTACCCGCGCACCTTGCAGGCCGACTGCGACAAGCTCGCCGCTGCGGGGTGCGACGTCGTGTTCGCGCCGTCGGAAAAAGAGATGTACCCCGAACCGCAGGGCTTCAAGGTGCAGCCGCCCGCAGAACTGGCCGACATCCTCGAAGGCCACTTCCGCCCCGGCTTTTTCACCGGTGTGTGCACCGTGGTGATGAAGCTGTTCCAGAGCGTGTTGTCCGAGGCCAAGGGGGAACGTTTTGCCGTCTTCGGGCAGAAGGATTACCAACAACAGATGGTGATCCGGCGCATGGTGAAGCAATTCGCCTTGCCTATCACCATCATCAGTGGCGACACCCGGCGCGCCCCCGATGGCCTGGCCCTGAGTTCGCGCAACGGCTATCTGAGCGAGGCAGAACGGGCTGAAGCGGTGCAGCTCTCCCTCGCGCTGCGCGCGCTGGGGCGCGACGCACTGGCCGCAGCCGACGGCCTCGTGCGCCAACTCCCCGCGCTGGAAGAACGCGCCATGAAAGATCTCGCCGCTCGCGGCTGGCAGCCCGACTATTTGACCGTGCGTCGCCGCGCCGACCTGCAGGCACCGCTGGCGGGCGATCCACTCGTGGTGCTGGGCGCCGCACGCCTGGGCACAACGCGTCTTATCGACAACTTCGAAATCTGATCACCGGAGGTCTCGCCGTGCTCCAGCTGCGTCCCAACTGCGAATGCTGCAACCGCGACCTGCCCAACGAATCGCTGGACGCGCGAATCTGCACCTTCGAATGCACCTTCTGCAGCGACTGTGCGGAAAGCAAGTTGAACAACACCTGCCCCAACTGCCGTGGAGAGCTGGTGCGCCGACCACGGCGACCCGCAGCGGCGCTGGCGCGCAACCCGGCGTCGACCGAGCGGGTGTTCAACCCGGCGGGTTGCACGCCCGCTTGATCAGAGCAGTTCGTCCTTGGGGTCCCGCCCCATGAGCAGGGCCACCGCCTGCGCGGGCTGCAGGCCACCGTCCAGCAAGGCCACCACCGCATCGGTGATCGGCATGTCCACCCCCAGTGAACGGGCGCGCTGCGCCACCGTGCGCGCGCTGTAGACACCTTCGGCCACGTGGCCGAGCGAATCCACCGCCTGCTGCAGGTTCATGCCCTGCGCGAGCAACTGGCCCACCTTGCGGTTGCGCGAGAGGTCTCCGGTGGCGGTGAGCACGAGATCCCCCAGTCCCGAGAGGCCCATGAAGGTTTCGGCCTTGGCGCCCAAGGCCAGGCCCAGGCGCGTCATTTCGGCCAGGCCGCGGGTGATGAGCGCCGCACGCGCGTTCATGCCCAGCCCCAGGCCATCGCACAGGCCGGTGGCGATGGCCAACACATTCTTCACCGCACCGCCCACCTCCACGCCCACGATGTCGTCGTTGGCATACACGCGCAGCGTGGGGCTGTGGAACGCGGCCACCAGCGTGTCGCGCACGGAAGCATGTTCGCTGGCTGCCACCAGCGCGGTGGGTTGGCCTCGGGCCACCTCCAGCGCGAAGCTTGGACCACTCAACACGCCGGCCAGCAGCTCGGGCGCCACCTGCGCCCGCACTTCGTGGCCCAGCAAGCCGGTGGTCTGCGTGGTGGGGGCTTCAAAACCCTTGCACAGCCACGCCACGGGCGCTCGCTGCTCTGCCAACAGCGTCAACATGTCGCGCAGGCCAGCCATGGGCGTCGCAACGATCACGAGGTCGGCGCCATCGAGCACAGTCGAGCCGCTGTGCAGCGCCCCGGTGGTGACCTGCACCGCAGCCGGCACCGTCACCCCACTCAGGTAACGGCGGTTTTCCCGGTGCTGCTGAAGGTCGGCGGCTTGCTGCGCATCGCGTGCCCACAAGGTGACACGCCGATCCGCTTGCGCCAGGCGGGCCGCACTGATGGCCAGCGCAGTGCCCCAGGCACCCGCGCCGAGCACGACGATGTTCATCGGGCCGGTGCCGGGCAAGGCCTTATTGCGTGACGATGCGGGGTGCGTCGGCAGCGGCTTGTGCCTGCTGCTGCTCGTACATGGCCTGGAAGTTGATCTCGGCCAGGTGCACAGGCGGGAAACCGCCGCGCTGGATGATGTCGGCCACGTTGCTGCGCAGGTAGGGGTACACGATCTGCGGGCAAGCGATGCCCATGATCGGACCCATCTGCTCCTGCGGCAGGTTGCGGATCTCGAAGATGCCGGCCTGCTTGGCTTCGACCAGGAACACGGTCTTGTCCTTGATCTTGGTCGTCACCGTGGCGGTCACGCAGACCTCGAACACGCCGTCGGCGGCCGGGCTGGCTTCCACGCCGAGCTGGATGTCCACTGTGGGCTGTTCCTGCTCGAGCAGGATCGCGGGCGAATTGGGTTGTTCGAGCGACGCTTCCTTGAGGTAGACGCGCTGGATCTGGAAGGTGGGTTCCTGGTTTTCTGCCATGGTGTTGTCTCGAAGAATGCGTTGAAAAAACAAACCCGCCGGGGGAGCGTTCCCGCGGCGGGCACTGGGCTGAATTATGTCAGCCCGGCAAGGCGGCTCTGTGACTCAGGCCTGCAGCATGGGCACCAGCCCACCGCGCCCGTCGAGCGCGTGCAGGTCGTCGCAACCACCCACGTGCTGCTCGCCGATGAAGATCTGCGGAACGCTGGTGCGGCCGGTGATGGCCTTCATCTGCGCGCGCAACTCGGGCTGCCCGTCCACAAACACCTCTTCGAGGTCGGCCACGCCGTGACTTTGCAGCAGAGCCTTGGCGGAGCTGCAGTAGGGGCAATAGGCGCTGGTGAACATCTTGACTTTGGCCATGCAAACTTCCTGTCGGTGCAAAAAAACGAAGCTGAAATGATCAGGCTTTTTGCACCGGCAGACTGGCGGCACGCCAGGCGCCCATGCCACCGGTCAGGGATTGCGCGTTTTCATAGCCCAGCTTTTTCGCCATGGCCACGGCCCGGTTGGCCCTGGAGCCGTTGGCGCAGACCAGGATCAGCTGGGTGGCCTTGTTCTTCACGGCGCCGGGCAGTTTGCTCTCGAATTCGCCCAGCGGAACGTTTTTGGCACCGATCACGTGGCCGGCGGCGAATTCGGCCGGCTCGCTCACGTCCACCACCACCGCCTTGTCGCGGTTCATCAGTTGCACGGCTTGCGTCGTGTTCAGAGAGCCGGCGCGCGATCCGGCCGAAACCGTGGGCCACAACAGCATGGCGCCCGACGAGAACGCCACGGCCAGCAAAATCCAGTTATCGATGAAGAAACTCACGAGGACACCTTTCGAGTAAGCCCGGGATTTTAGAATGGCGGGCTGCCCTGTGCCGCAGTTGCCTCGCGGCCCACCTGTTTTTCTCCGCCCCGCCCCTCCAACGCCACCCCCTTGCCATGTACAAACTCGTCCTGATTCGCCACGGTGAATCCACCTGGAACCTGGAAAACCGCTTCACCGGCTGGACCGATGTGGACCTCACCCCCACCGGACTCAACCAGGCATTGGCCGCCGGTCGCCTTCTCAAAGCCGAGGGTTACGACTTCGACCTGGCCTACACCAGCGTGCTCAAGCGCGCCACGCGAACCCTGTGGCACGTGCTCGACGAAATGGACCGCACCTGGTTGCCGGTGGTGCACAGCTGGCGCCTGAACGAGCGCCACTACGGTGCCCTGCAGGGCCTGAACAAGGCCGACACCGCCAAAAAATACGGTGACGACCAGGTGCTGGTCTGGCGCCGCAGCTACGACACGCCACCGCCTTCGCTGGAAGTGGGTGACCCGCGCAGCGAGCGCGGCGACCGCCGCTACGACCGCCTCAGGCCCGAGGAAATCCCGCTCACCGAATGCCTGAAAGACACCGTGGCCCGCGTGCTGCCGTTCTGGAACGAGGCCATGGCGCCCGCCATCAAGGCCGGCAAACGCGTGGTGGTGGCTGCGCACGGCAACAGCATCCGTGCCTTGGTCAAATACCTCGACGGCATCTCCGAGACCGACATCGTCAACCTCAACATCCCCAACGGCATTCCGCTGGTCTACGAGCTGGACGCCGAACTCAAACCGATCAAAAGTTACTACCTGGGCGACGCCGAGGCAGCGGCCCGCGCAGCCGCGGCGGTGGCAGCCCAGGGCAAGGCCTGAACAAGGGGCCGGTGATTGGGGAACCGAACCGGTTCCCCGTGCTCATAGGTGTATATTGATTCGCCGCCGGGTTGTCCGGCATGGGCGTCATTACTGGGGTAATTCAATGGCAAAACAGGTGAGTCACAAGCTGAAAATTGCAGGCTGGGTGGCCATTGGTGCGGTCGCCGGTGCGCTGACCACGGTGCAGCTGCAAGCGGTGGCCCGCGGCACGCTGGCGCCTTTGCCGCTCGAAGAGTTGCAACAGCTCGCCGCCGTGTTCGGCATGGTCAAGACCGACTATGTGGAGCCGGTGGACGAGAAAAAACTGATCAACGAAGCCATCACCGGCATGGTGGCCAGCCTGGACCCGCATTCCCAGTACTTCGACAAGAAGTCGTTCAAGGAATTTCGCGAGGGCACCAGCGGCCGCTTCGTCGGTGTGGGCATCGAAATCACCATGGAAGACGGCCTGGTCAAGGTGGTTTCGCCCATCGAAGACTCGCCCGCGTTCCGTGCCGGCCTCAAGACCAACGACCTGATCACCAAGATTGACGACACCAACGTCAAGGGCCTGTCGATCAACGACGCCGTCAAGCTCATGCGCGGTGAGCCCAGGACCAAGGTGCTGCTGACCATCTTCCGCAAGGACGAGGACCGCACCTTCCCGGTGACCATCACCCGCGAAGAGATCAAGACGCAGAGCGTGAAGTCGCGCGTGGTCGAGCCGGGCTACGCCTGGGTGCGCGTGTCGCAGTTCCAGGAACGCACCATCGAGGACTTCGCCCGCAAGGTGGAAGACCTTTACAAGGCCGAGCCCAACCTCAAGGGCCTGGTGCTGGACCTGCGAAACGATCCGGGCGGCCTGCTGGACGCAGCCGTGGCCTTGTCGGCCGCCTTCCTGCCGGAAAACGTGACGGTGGTGTCCACCAACGGCCAGCTCGAGGACAGCAAGTTCATCTACAAGGCGGTGCCGCAGCACTACCTGCGCCGCGGCGGCAACGATCCGATCAAACGCCTGACCGAAAACACCAAGGGTGCTCTCAAGCGCGTACCGCTGGTGGTGATCGTCAACGAAGGTTCGGCTTCGGCCAGCGAGATCGTGGCCGGCGCCCTGCAAGACCACAAACGCGCCACCATCCTGGGCAGCCAGACGTTCGGCAAAGGCTCCGTGCAGACGGTGCGTCCACTCGGCCCGGACACTGGCTTGAAGCTGACCACGGCGCGTTACTACACGCCGATGGGCACCTCCATCCAGGGCAAGGGCATCGTGCCCGACGTGCTGGTGGACGAGACCCTGGAAGGCAATGTGTTTGCCGCGCTGCGCACCCGCGAAGCCGACCTGCAGAACAGCCTGACCAACGGCAAGGACCCCAAGGCGGCGGTCGCACCCATGACGGACGCCGCGCGCGCTGCCGAACAGGCGCGCAGCGAAGAGCGTGAAATCGCCCGCAAGCGGCTGGAAGAAGAGGCCCGCAAGAATCCGGGCCAGCGCCTGGTGCCTGAATTCGGCACCGACAAGGACTTCCAGCTCACGCAGGCCATCAACCAGCTCAAAGGTCGTCCGGTCATGGTGAGCAAGAGCCAGACAGTGCGCACCGAAGAGAAAAAAGAAAACTGAGGACACAGCGGGCCGACAGCCCGCTGTGATGCTTTTGGACGACGCACAGCTCCTGCGCTACTCGCGCCACATCCTGCTCAACGAACTCGGCGTCGAAGGCCAGGAAGCCTTGCTGGCTTCGCACGCGCTGATCATCGGCGCCGGTGGCCTGGGTTCTCCTGTCGCGCTGTACATGGGCAGCGCCGGCGTGGGCCACATCACCGTGGTGGACCACGACGTGGTGGACGAAACCAACCTGCAGCGCCAGATCGCGCACAACCTCGCGCGGGTGGGCCATCCCAAGGCCGAATCCATCGTGGAAGCCATCGCCGCGATCAACCCGGACGTGCGCGTCACGCCGATCGTGCAGCGCGCCGACGAAGCCCTGCTCAGTGAACTCATCGCGCAGGCCGACGTGGTGCTCGACTGCACCGACAACTTCGCCACCCGCCACGCCATCAACCGCGCGTGTGTGAAGCACCGCAAGCCGCTGGTCTCGGGCGCGGCGATCCGCATGGACGGGCAGCTCAGCGTGTTCGACGCGCGCAGCCCCGGCAACCCCTGCTACGCCTGCGTGTTCCCCGAATCGGCCGACCTCGAAGAAACCCGCTGCGCGACCATGGGCGTGTTCGCGCCACTGGTGGGCATCGTGGGCACCATGCAGGCGGCCGAAGCCTTGAAGCTGCTCACCGGCCTGGGCTCGCGCCTCACGGGCAAGCTGCTCATGCTGGACGGTCGTGATCTCGCCTTCAACGAGATCACGCTGCCGCAAAACCCGCAGTGCACGGTGTGCGGCATCCCGCACTGATTCAGGCGCACCAGTTCAGCCGCGCGGCGGCATCGGGCACGGCCCGTGGCGCTTGCGAAAGTCGCGCGGCAATTCGGCTGCCGCGTCCTTGAAGATTCCTCGCCTGCTCTTGCGAGCCAGTGCCTCTTCATCAGCAAACGGCCCAAGGCTGCGCCGCCACCGGTACGACCAGGCTTGCCCGTTGGCGACCAGCCAGGCCGCGACATCGTCGCCCTGGTGCACGATGCGAGCCACGCCGCGTCCGTAGTCGTCCTGGGCGCGAACCCGCACCTCCACCACCTGATTCAGCACACGCCGTGCCAACAGATCGCGCGACGTCTCGCCGCCGCTCTGGCAGATCTCCGGCGCGTCGATGCCTTCCAGCCGCAGCTTGCGGTACGGGCCACCGGCCAGCGGCTTCACCCACACGGTGTCACCGTCGAACACGCGGCTCACGCGCGCGCTGTAGACCTCGTCCTGGCGTGGTGCGTCCTGCGCGTTGACGCTCCAGGCCACCAGCGCCACCCCCAAACCCATCCACCAGACCTTCATGCGTTCGCCTTGTCGAGTTCGCGCAGCAGCTTGTCCAGCCGCGCGGAGAGTTGTTCGGTGCTGAGCCGCTCACGAAAGCGCTCCACCATCAGCGGCAGGCTCATGGGGCTGGGGCGGGTGAGCTCCACACAGTGCAGGCTGTGGCTGGCCATGCCTTGCAGGCTGCTGTGCAGCCGGCCAATGTCGAGCTCCTGCGACAGCACCTCGCGCTCCGCCTGGTCCAGCAGCAGGTTGCCGGGGTCGTACTTGCGAAACACCTCGAAGAACAGACCGCTGGAGGCCTGCAGCTGCTTGAGGCTTTTGGGCGCTCCCGGGTATCCGCTGAACACCAGGCCGGCGATGCGCGCGATCTCGCGAAAACGCCGCTGGGCCAGTTCACCCGCGTTGAGCGACGCCATCACATGCGCCAGCAGATCGTCGGTGCTGAACACCGAACGGTCCAGCAGGTGCGTGAGGTTGGCCGGCTCGGTGCTCAACAGTTCGAGGCCATAGTCGTTGACCGA
Source organism: Hydrogenophaga sp. RAC07 (assembly GCF_001713375.1). Taxonomy (NCBI): domain Bacteria; kingdom Pseudomonadati; phylum Pseudomonadota; class Betaproteobacteria; order Burkholderiales; family Comamonadaceae; genus Hydrogenophaga; species Hydrogenophaga sp. RAC07. Next base: position 648,029 of record NZ_CP016449.1, on the reverse strand, counting down.
CAGGCTGAAGGTGTTGGGCTGCTCGCGCGCCAGCCGCCAGGCCAGCAAGCTGGCCAGCCCCAGGTGCACATGGCGCCCGGCGAACGGGTACAGATACAGGTGGTGCCCCTCGCGGGACTTCATGTGCTCGAGCAGCAACTCACCCGGCCGCGGCAGGCGCGACACGCGGGCCTGGGTCTCCAGCATCGGTCGCGCGGCCTGCATTTCGGGCGAGTCGAAGCGACCCTTTGCGGCCAGCGCCATCTGGGCCAGCACGGCGTCACCCAGCTCGGACGACAGGGGCATGCTGCTGCCTTGCCACGAGGGCACGGCGCCCTTGGACTTTTCGGCCTTCTTCACCCAGGCCGTCATTTCGTGCACGCGGATGAATTCAAGCAGACGCCCGGCGAACACGAAGCAGTCGCCCTTGCGCAAGCGGGCGATGAAGCCTTCTTCGATGGAACCGATGCGCCCGCCGTTCATGAACTTCACCTGCAGCGCTGCGTCGCTCACGATGGTGCCCACGCCCAGCCGGTGGCGGCGCGCGGTGGCGCGGCCCTGCGGCGTGTCGGGCACGCGGTAGACGCCGGCGTCATCGGGCTGGATGCGGTGGTAGTCGGGGTAGGCGTTCAGGCTCTCGCCGCCGCGTTCACAAAAGGCCAGCACCCAGTCGAACGATTCGCGCGAAAGCTCGCGGTAGGCGAACGCGCTGCGCACCTCATCGAACAGGTCATCGGGCATGAATCCACCACCCAGCGCCACGGTGACCAGGTGCTGCACCAGCACGTCCAGCGGTTGTTCGGGGCTGCGCCGGCTCTCCACGCGCCCGGCCAGCGCCGCTTCCCGCACGGCAGCGGCCTCCACCAGCTCCAGCGTGTTGGTGGGCACCAGCGTGACGCGGCTGGGCCGACCCGGTGCATGACCGCTGCGCCCGGCGCGCTGCAGCAACCGCGACACGCCCTTGGCGGAGCCGATCTGCAGCACGCGTTCAACCGGCAGAAAGTCGACGCCGAGGTCGAGCGAGGACGTGGCCACCACCGCCTTCAACTGGCCGGATTTCAGTCCCTGCTCCACCCACTCGCGCACCGCCTTGTCCAGGCTGCCGTGGTGCAGGGCCACCTGCCCGGCCCAGTCGGGCCGCAGGGCGAGCAACAACTGGTACCAGATCTCGGCCTGGCTGCGGGTGTTGGTGAACACCAGCGCGGTGCTGGCGGTTTCCAGCTCTTTCACCACCGGCTCCTGCATGCTTTTGCCCAGATGCCCGGCCCACGAATAACGACCCGGCTCGGGCGGGATCAGCGTGTCGATGGCCAGCGCCTTGTCCACACGCCCGCGCACCAGTTGGGCGTTGTCGGGTCCACAGAGCACACGCAGGGCGTCGTCCAGATTGCCCAGGGTGGCGCTCATGCCCCACACCAGCAGCCCGGGCTGCCAGCGCCGCAGCCGCGCCAGCGCCAGCTGCACCTGCACACCGCGCTTGCTGCCGATGAGTTCGTGCCATTCGTCCACCACCACCGCACGCACACCGGCCAGCTCGTCGGGCGCGTGGGTGCGCGCGAGCAGGAGCGACAGCGATTCGGGCGTGGTGACCAGCACCGTGGGCCAGCGCCGATCTTGCCGGGCGCGCTCCGCGCTGGGCGTGTCACCGGTGCGCAGGCCCAGCGTCCAGCCGGGCGCCAGGTCGGCCAGCGGTGCTCGCAGGGATGCTGCACTGTCGGCCGCCAGCGCCCGCATGGGCGTGATCCACAGTACCGTGAGCGGTGCGGGCTTGTGTGCGGGCAGCGTCTGCAGCAGGTGCTCGATCAGGCCCAACCAGACCGCGTAGGTCTTGCCCGAGCCGGTGGTGGCGTGCAACAGGCCGCTCCGGCCGGCGCCGATGGCAGACCAGACCTCGCGTTGAAACTCGAAGGGCGTCCACAAACGCGAAACCATCCAGCTCGCCGCGCATGCCTGCGGCGGGGTGGATGGTTCGGGGTGCGGAATGGCGATCTGCTTGCGCGGCATCGCTTACACAACAGATGCCCGGGTCATCAGCCCTTCTTGCCACCCATGACGAGCAGCAGGCCGCCGATGACGATGGCGCCCACGCCGGCCCACACCGGCACGTTGACGGTTTCCTTTTCTTTCACGGTGAGCTCCAGCGGGCCGAGCTTCACGGCTTCGGTTTCCTTGGTGTAGCTGAAGCTGCCGTACACCAGCGCGATGGCGCCCGCGGCGATGAGGAGGATGCCGACCAGTTTGGCTGAGTTCATGCTTGTTCCGTTCTTTGATGATGCACTGCCGTCGACAGACCAGGAGCGGCGTCGACGCAACGCTGGGAGCGATGATGCATCAATTGCAATCCCGGCTCAGCCGGGATCGCGGTACTTCGCAGCGGTGATGAACTGACCGAAGGTTTCGCACCAGACGATGACGCTGGTGTAACCCGCGGGATCGGCGCCCGCGGGCAGGGGCACGATGAAGTTCTCGAAGGTCTTCACATCACCCACACGCAGCATGGTTGGCTTCAGGCGCTTGAAGTCGGCCTCGGTCTCCACGAATTCCGGCGACAGGTACAGCTTGTAGTCGGGCCCGGGCGCCAGCCGCCCGGTGAACACGATCTGCTGCAGGCTCAAGCTCACCGTGCCCTCGCCCCAGTGCAGCGGATCGCTGTCTTTCAGGTCGCGACGGAACTCGCCGCTGTACCGCCCACCCGCGGCGGCTTGCGCCACCTGTTCGGTGCTGGGCCCGGGCGGCGCGGTGAGGATGGGCAAGGTGTAGATGCCGGCACCAAAACCGACCAGCAAGGCGAACACGTGCGATGCCAGCAGCCAGGCGGTGCGGCGGCGTGGCACAGGGGCGGCGGTGTTGGTCATGAACGGACTCCTGCGATGTGACCCCGATTCGTCTGGCCAGGGCCGAAAGCCTTACAAGCAAGCTGCAACTCAGGACGGCAGCATGCTCTTCAGACGCAGCAGCCCGGCCACCGTCTGCAGGCAGGCCTGCGCGGCCTCGGTGCCCTTGACGGCAAAGTGGCGCATGAAGTATTTGCGGTGTTCGACATGTTCGTGGAAATGGTGCGGCGTGAGCACGGCGGAAATCATGGGCACGCCGGTGTCGAGCTGCACGTCCATGAGCGCCTGCACCACGGTCTGGGCCACAAAGTCGTGGCGGTAAATGCCGCCGTCCACCACCAGTGCGCTGCCGACCACCGCGGCATAGCGCCCGGATCGCGCCAGCCGCTGCGCATGCAGCGGGATCTCGAACGCACCGGGCACGTCGAACACGTCGATGGCGTCCGCGCCGACACCGGACAGTGCCATCTCCGCAAAAAATGCATCCCGCGCCTGATGAACGATGTCGGCGTGCCACGAGGCTTCGACGAATGCGAAGCGCAGCCCGGCCGGCAGCTGAATGGAGGGGGAAGATTCGGTCTGATTCATGGTGTCCTTGAAACAGGAGGGGCCAACCAATCAGGGCGCACAAGCGCACGCGCACCGCTGCGCGCAACGCAACGGACGCCTGGCTCACGCTCTCTTGCATCCGGACTGTGACCGTCGGTCCCGGGATCTCACCGGGTCTGCTGACCCCATGCCAGGGACAGACCCTGGCGTGGGCGCTCGCGGCACTCGTGCGGTCGTGTCGCCACGCCGCCATCACCGCCGGTGGGGAATTGCACCCCGCCCTGAGAACGCTTGTGTCCGACACGGGGCCGGACGCCTTTGATTCTAGGCACAGCAGGGTCTACGCACTGTCGCGCGGGTTGATGCGCGCAGGCGGCTCAGGCGCTGACGATCCAGCCTTCGAGCGGATCGAATTCGGGCAGGCCCCAGCTCGCATGGCCCGACTCGTGTTGCGCCTGCGCCCAGGCGGCCTGCAGCAGGCAGAGCACGGCGTCCAGGCTGTCGCCGCTGGCGTCGTCGGCCAGCGCATCGCGTTGCGCGTGCGTGAGCTTCAGGCGCAGGCCACCGGCTTGCAGCAGTGGCGCCTGGCCGTTCTCCAGTGCATTGATCAGCGTCTTGCGCGCGATCAGGCGGTCGGGCGTTTGTTTGGCCTTGTCGTCGCTTTTGTACGAAGTGGTGCCCAGCACGCTGCGCGCCAGCAGCCCGGGATAGGCCTCCAGGCCCACACGCGAGCCATCTCCATGCAGCAGACCGGGCAGCGTGATGCCTGCAGCCATGAGGCGCGGCACGCCCGCGTGCAGCATGAAAGCCACCGGCGGGTTGACCCACTTCATGCTCGGGCTGGAGCCGGCCGGTCCGTCGGTGGCGCGGTGGGCGAACTTGCCACCCACCGGGCGGGCGTTGCAGAACCCGGCAAAGGCCTCGCGGATGGTTTCGCGGCTGAGGCCGGCGTAATGGGTCATGCAGGCCGCCCAGTCGGTGGGCCAGCCCAGGGTGGTGACGAGTTCGCGCGGCAAACCGAACGGCAGATCAAAACCGCCCACCCAGTGGCCGGGCTCGGCCATGCGCACCGCCCAGGCTTCAAGCGTCTCGAAGCGCTCCATGCCGTTGATGACGATGCGCTTGCGGTCGGTGCGGCCCACGGCCAGCGTGATGGGTTTGCGGCGGCTCGGCGCGCTGGTGAAATCGCAGCCCAACAAGGACGGCGAAGGTGAAGTCGTCATGCCGTGATCATCCCAGCGCCAGCGCCATCACGCCCGCAGCGATCAACATGGCCCCCAACAGCCGCGCGACCCGGTCACCTTCGCCCAGCAACTGGCCGCCGATCAATGCGGCGAACAACATCGACACCTCGCGCGCCGGCGCCACATGCGACAACGGCGCCTGCTGCATGGCAAAGAGCACCAGCACATAGGCCACCGGGCTCACCACCGCCACCAGCAAGGCGTAGCGCCATTGCGTGTGCCAGAGCTGCACGGCCGTGGGGAGGTCGCGCAGCACGCTGGGCGCGAGCAGCGCCACGCGCACGAAGTTGCCCATGTAGTCCACCAGGATGGGTGACATCAGCACCACCTTGACCGCGTAGCCGTCGACCACGGTGTAGGACGCAATGAACACGCCGGTGACCACGCCATAGACCATGCCCTTGTGCACACGCATGCGCGCCACCGGGTCGTGCGCAGCGCGCAACAGGCCGGGCCCGCCCGCAATCAGGAACACACCACCCACCACGCCGGCAATGCCGGCCAGGCCCAGCGCGGAGATCTGTTCACCCAGCAGCACGATGGCCACCAGCGACGACAACAGCGGACCGGTGCCTCGCGCCATGGGGTAGACCACGGTGAGGTCGGACTTGCGGTAACCGCGCAGCAGGATGACGTAGTAGATGACGTGGAGCACGCCGCTGGCCAGCACCAGCGCCCATTCGATGGCGCCCCAGCCCGGCACCACATCGCGCCCGATCCACCAGCCCAGCGGCGCCCACACCAGCATCATGAGGAAGGCGCTGAAGAAGGCGAAGCGCGCGTCGCCCCCGGCCTTCTTGGCGGCGATGTTCCAGCAGGCGTGGATCAGGCCCGCGAGAACGATCAGGCCGAGCGCAGTCAGGGACATGCAACGTCAGAAGAAGGCAGATCCGAGGGGCACCGCGGGTCCGGCTCCGCCGGCCCGAGGTGCCGTCCCCCTTCCAAGCGCCGCAGACGCGCCAGAGAGGGGGGAAGCCGCGCAGCGGCGCAGGGGGGAGACCTTCAAGCCCTGCCGATGATGCTCGCGGTGGCCATCAACTCTTCGAGCAGGGCAAGAGAAACCTTGCCCGACACCGCGTACGGATCGAACTCGGGCTTCTCCGAGTACTTGAGCACGATGGAGGTGTTGAGCTTGGACAGATTGACCTGGCCCATCGTCCAGCCACCGAAGCGGCGCTCGGTGATTTCTTCGTAGTGCAGCAGTTCCACGCCGGTGTGGCGATCGTCGGCCACGATGTGGTTGTAGAGCGTGTTGACCGCACTGCGACCGCCTTCAATCGCCTGCAGGAACACGCCACCGCCGTAGCACAGCACGCCGGTGATGCCGTAGCCCATGTTGTGCGAACGCGAGGATTCGAGGATGGATTCGATCACGCGGGGGGAATCTTTTTCGACAGCGCGGCTGACGTAGAGGAGGCGGACGAGCATGGTGTTCTTCTTCTGGACGTTCGTTGGATTCAGCGCGGGATGAGCGAGAGGAATTCGCGCCGCAGGTTGGGGTCTTTGAGGAACACGCCGCGCATGACCGAGTTGATCATCTTGCTGTCCAGGTCTTTCACGCCGCGCCAGGCCATGCAGTAGTGGCTGGCTTCCATCACGAGAGCCAGGCCGTCGGGCTGGGTCTTTTCCTGGATCAGGTCGGCCAGCTGCACCACGGCCTCTTCCTGGATCTGCGGGCGACCCATGATCCACTCGGCCAGGCGCGCGTACTTGGACAGGCCGATCACGTTGGTGTGTTCGTTGGGCATCACGCCGATCCAGATGCGGCCGATCACCGGGCAGAAATGGTGGCTGCAGGCGCTGCGCACCGTGATGGGTCCGACGATCATCAATTCGTTGAGATGCTCGGCGTTCGGGAATTCGGTAATGCTGGGCGCCTTGACGTAGCGCCCGTTGAACACTTCCTTGATGTACATCTTGGCCACGCGGCGCGCGGTGTCGCCGGTGTTGTGGTCGTTGTCGAGGTCGATGACCATGCTGTCGAGCACGCCTTTCATCTTCTCGGCGACCTCGTCGAGCAACAGCTCGAGCTCACCCGGCTCGATGAATTCGGCGATGTTGTCGTTGGAATGGAAGCGCTGGCGCGCCGCTTTCACACGCTCGCGGATCTTGACGGACACGGGCGTGCCGATGTCGTCGTCGGGTGCAGGAGGGGTCGTGGGGGGGTCGGTCTTCAGCAGCATGGGCGCATGCTATCACCCGACTTGTCGCGGACCGTTCTCAGTGGTCTTGACCGATTTTCGCTGGGGTTTTCACCAGCAGCTGCTCCAGATCCTGCAACGTGCTCGCCTCGTGCAGGGGTTTGTCGTGCCGGATGCGCTGCATGCGCGGAAAGCGCAGCGCCACGCCGCTTTTGTGGCGGGTGCTGCGGGCGATGCCTTCAAAGGCGAGTTCAAACACCATCGTGGGCCGTACGCTGCGCACCGGCCCGAACTTCTCCAGCGTGTGCTGGCGGATCACCGCGTCGACCGACTTGAACTCGTCGTCGGTCAGGCCCGAATAGGCCTTGGTGAAAGCCACCAGTTGCAGCGCGCCGGGCACGGCGGGTTCGCGCCGGGCAATGGCGTCCACCACGGACTGGGCCTCGGCGGCGCTGGCCGGCGCGCGGCTCCACACGGCGAAGGTGTAGTCGGTGTAAACCGAGGCACGGCGACCGTGGCCGGCCTGGGCGTAGATCAACACGCCGTCGATGCTCAGCGGGTCGATCTTCCATTTCCACCAGGCGAGCACACCGTCTTCGCTGCCGGTGCCCGGACCGGCCCAGCGTTTCTGGCGCCCGGAGCCGTAGACGCTGTCGCGGTGCTTGAGCATGAGGCCTTCCACACCGAGCTTGCGTGCCTTCGAGCGTTGTTCGGCGAGCGTGGTCCAGTCGCTGCCGTCGATGCGCGGAGACAGCCACAGGCGCGGGCCGGTCGCCACGTTCAAACCCGCTGCCAAGGCCTCCAGGCGGGCTCGGCGTTCGGTTTGTGGCAACGCACGCAGGTCTTGTGCGCCGGCTTCCAGCAGGTCGTAGGCCATGAAGCTCACGGGTGCGTCGGCCAGCACCTTGGCGTTGAGCGTCTTGCGGCCGATGCGTTGCTGCAGCAACGCAAACGGCGCGGGCCGACCGGGCCGGTCGCTGCCGGGCAAGGCTGGCCCGCCCTCCTCGTCCCAGACCAGGATCTCGCCGTCGACCACCGTGCTGTCGGGCCAGCGCTGCGCCAGGGCCTGCAACTCGGGGAAGCGGTCGCTCATGAGCTCCTCGCCGCGCGACCACACCCACACCTGACCGGCGCGCTTGACGATCTGGCCGCGGATGCCGTCGAACTTCCACTCGGCCAGCCAGTCGCCGGCCGGTCCCAGCCGCGCCTGCATGGCCTGCGCGATGCCGGTGCTGGCGACTTCCATGTCCAGCAGGCCGTCGCTGGCATCCCTGCCCAGCGGACTGGCGAGAAAAAACGGATAGGGTTGGCTGGGCTCGCGACCGGCATGTTCATCGCCCGCTGTCTCGACGGGAGCCAGCAGCGACCGGTATTGCGCAGCGGTGGGCAGTCGCTTGCCGTCGGTGAAACCCATCATGCGCGCGGCCACCTGTTTGGCGTCCAGCCCCGCGTGTTGGGCGATGGCGCGCTGCACGAGCAGCTTGCTCACACCCACACGGAAACCGCCGCCCACCAGCTTGACCAGCAGGAAACGTCCGGTGGCATCGAGCTCGCGCCACCAGTTGCGCAAGGCCACGGCCACCACCTCGTCGCCCTGCCCGCGCAGCGGCAACAGGCGCTGCTCCATCCAGTCGCTCAGGCTGGTGGCCAGACCGTCTGCGCTCGCGGGCGCGGGCAGCACCAGCGCGATGGTTTCGGCCAGGTCGCCCACGGCCTGGTAGCTCGCGTCGAACAGCCAGGCGGGCAGGCCAGACGCCTCTTCGGCCAGCGCGCGCAGCTGCGCGGTCTTGATCAGCTGGCGCGGTTTTCCGCCCGAGAGGAAGTACACGGCCCAGGCCGCGTCGGCATCGTCCACCGCGCCCAGATAGCGCTGCAGCGCCGTGACCTTGGCGCTGGTCGAGGTGGTCGCGTCGAGTTCGGCGAACAGGTCGGCGAAGCGCTTCATGCTGCGGGAGCGGGCACGATCTCGGCCCGGGTTTCGTGCTCGTCGCCATATTCGGTGTCGAAGCCCTCGGCCTGCAGGCCTTGCTCCTGCAGGTACCTCACCAGCACCGGGACGCTGCCGTGCGTGACGATCACGCGCTCGGCGCCGCTGGCTCCGATGGCGCCCAACAGGCCGGGCCAGTCGGCGTGGTCGCTGAGCACAAAGCCGCGGTCGTGGCCACCGCGCCGGCGCTGGCCACGCACCTGCATCCAGCCGCTGGCGAACGCGTCGGAAAAATCGCCGAAGCGTTTGATCCACGGTGTGCCGAGTGCACTGCCGGGGCAGAGCACCAGCGCGCGCTGCAGACTGGCCTTGTCGGTCACGTCGCTGACCATCAGCGTGTCGGGCAGTGCCACGCCCACCGCGCGGTAGGCGCGGTTGAGCGGCTCGACCGCGCCGTGGCAGACGATGGGGCCGATGGATGCGTCCACCCCGCCCAGGATGCGCTGCGCCTTGCCCAGGCTGTAGCACACCAGCACGCTGGCGCGCCCGGCAGCGGCGTTGTCGGCCCACCACTGGTTGATCTGGCCGAACAGCTCGGCGTCGGGCCGCCAGCGGTAGATCGGCAGGCCGAAGGTGGACTCGGTGATGAAGGTGTCGCAGCGCACCGGCTCGAAGGGTGTGCAGGTGCGGTCGGGCATGGCGCCGGCCGGTGTGGTGCGGTAGTCGCCGCTGGCCACCCACACGCGGCCGCCATGCTCGACCCGCACCTGGGCCGAACCCAGCACATGCCCAGCCGGGTGCAGCGAGATGCGCACGCCGTGGTGCTCCACGGTTTCGCCATAGGCCAGCCCCTGCATCGTGATGCCCTGCCCCAGCCGCGAGCGCAGCAGGCCTTCGGACACCGCGGTGGCCAGGTAGTGCGCATGACCAGGGCGCGCGTGGTCGGCGTGCGCGTGCGTGATCACGGCGCGCTCGACCTTGCGCCAGGGATCGATGTAGAAGTCGCCCGGCGGGCAGTACAGGCCCTGCGGGCGCTGGACGATCAGGTCGTCGTTCATGCGGGGATCCGCCGCCGGGCCGCCCCAAGGCGGATCAGCCCCCCCGGGGGGCAGCGGACCACGCGCAGCGGGGAAGCGTGGGGGCAACGGATCCGCCGCCGGGCCGCCCCAAGGCGGATCAGCCCCCCGGGGGGCAGCGGACCACGCGCAGCGGGGAAGCGTGGGGGCAACGGATCCGCCGCCGGGCCGCCCCAAGGCGGATCAGCCCCCTTGGGGGGCAGCGACCCGCGCAGCGGTGGAGCGTGGGGGCAGTCATCAGTAGCGATGACCGGTGACAAACAAGGTCGCGCGCATGATGCCGAACGCGATTCGATCGAGCACCCTCTGCGTCCAGTGCCGGCTGCTCAAGGCCCGCACATCGACCATGTCGCCCGCGTTCTGTACCAGGCCATCGAGGTGGCTGCGCAGCAACTCGGCAAAGCGCCGGTCGGTGGTCATCACATTGGCCTCGCGCGCCAGCAGCAACGAGAGCGGGTCGAGGTTGGTCGATCCCACCGTGGCCCAGCGCTCGTCCACCACCGCCACCTTGGCATGCAGCGCGCTCGGGGCGTACTCGTGGATCTCGATGCCGGCGTTGACCAGGTGCTGGTAGACCGGCCGCGCGGCGCGGTACTGAAAGAAGTTTTCGTACCGGCCTTGCGAGAGCAAGCGAACCCGCACTCCCCGCGCGGCCGCCAGGATGAGCGCGCGGCGCAGCTTGCGTCCGGGGATGAAGTACGCGTTGGCGATCACGATCTCGCGCCGCGCCGCGCCGATGGCCTTGAGGTAGGCGCGTTCGATGTCGTGGCGGTGGCTCACGTTGTCGCGCAGCAGCAGCGTGGCGCGCGCACTGTCCACGCCCAGGGGCGCGGCGCTGCTGTCGCCAAACGCGCTGTCGCTGCCCTGCCCACTGGTGCGGGCCGTCTCCAGCTTTTGCAGCAGACGCGAGAAGTCGCCCACCGGGCGCGACTCGCGCAAGGCTTCCCACGCCGCCTTGAACTCGCGCCGGCGAGCCTGGCGCGCGGCCTGCAGGCGCCACCACAACTGCTCCATGGTCTCGGCCATGTCCTGCACCAAGGGGCCGGCCACGCGCAATGAAAAGTCCAGCCGAGGAGCGTCCAGCTTGCCCAGCGCCACATCGTCCTGGTCGTCGATGATGTTGATGCCACCACAAAACCCCACCGTGCCATCGACCACGCAGAGCTTGCGGTGCAGGCGCCGCCAGCGGCTGGGCAGCAGCAGGCCGAATCGGCCCAGCGGTGCGTAGATGTGCCAGTGCACGCCGGCGGCGTCGAACCGCTCCCGCCATGTCGGCGGAATGACCGGCGTGCCCACGCCGTCGATCACCAGCCGCACCACCACGCCGCGCTGCGCCGCGCGCTCCAGTGCTTCGGCCACGCTGAGTGCGGAGCCGGCAAACTCGAAGATGTAGGTTTCCAGGTGCACCACACGGCGCGCGGCATCCATCGCCGCCACCAGCGCCGGAAAGAACTCGGCGCCGCCTTGAAGCAGCAGCAACTGGTGGCCCCCTCGCAAAACACCGCGCACGGCGCGCGAACGGCGTGAAGTCCGGGTTCTCGCTTTCACAGCTCCAGCTCGGCGATCAGCGGCAGGTGATCGGACATGCGCGCCCACGCGCGGCCGTGAGGCACCTGCGCCGACACGGGCCGCAGCCCGCGCACGAAGATGCGGTCCAGGTGCAGCAGCGGCAGGCGGGAAGGATAGGTGGGCAGGCGGATGCCTTCAAAGGTGCGCAGGCCGAGGTCGGCCATGGGTTTGAGCAGCTGCGCGCCCCAGTCGTTGAAATCACCCGCCACGATCAGCGGCGCGGTTTCGGGCACGCCGGTGGCGACGTACTCGCCCAGGCGCTGCACCTGGCGGGTACGGCTGGCGTGGATCAGCCCCAGATGTACCACGACCACGTGCACCTCGATGCCGTCGATCAACAGGTGCACATGCAACAGCCCGCGCTGCTCGAAGCGGTGGTCGGACACGTCGGAGTGCTGGGTGCCGATCACCGGCCAACGGGACAACAGTGCGTTGCCGTGTTCGCCGTGGCGCGTGGTGGCGTTGGTGCGGTACACCGCCTCGTAGCCGTCGGGTGTGAGGTAACTGGCCTGGTCCAGGTCGGGCCAGCGGGTGAATTGTTTCTCCAGCTTGCGGTTGTGTTGCCGCACCTCTTGAAGACACACGATGTCGGCATCGAACTGCTCGACCGCGTGCGCCAGGTTGTGGATCTCCAACCGCCTCCCGGGACCCAGGCCTTGTACGCCTTTGTGGATGTTGTAAGTGGCGACGCGAAGAATGCTCATGGGGCAAATCATGCCACCAACCCCACACGCGCCATGCGTCAATCACTTCAAACTTGTGACCATTCTGGGCAGCCACGAGATCGCCTCGGCATTCGACGGCGAGAAGCAGCGCTCGATCGCTTCCGTCCAGGGCAGCCACACCTGATCGCGGTGCTCGCGCGGGCTGAGAACCACCGGCACAGCCCGGGGAATGCACAGGCCGAACAGGTGCTCGGTGTTGTGGGTCACGGCCTCGGCATAGCGGTGGCGCCACTGCGGGTAGATCTCGTACACGTTCTCCAGCGCCCAGTCGGTCAGCGCATGGCCGGGCGCCCGCACATCAAGCCCGGTTTCTTCCGCCACCTCGCGCGCGGCCGTCCGCTCGAAGGGCTCGTCGGGCGAGTCCTTCGAGCCGGTCACCGACTGCCAGAAACCCGGCGCATCGGCGCGTTCGATCAGCAGCACATCCAGCGCCGGGGTGTGGATCACGACCAGCACCGACTGCGGAATCTTCGGTGGCATGGGAGACCGGGTCAGAAGAGGCGAGCCGAATGGCCTGCCGCCCGGGCGCGCTGCAACAGCTTCCAGGCCGACCATGCCCGCAGGGCCAGGCCGAGCGAGCGGCGCGGCCGCCACACGAGCACAGCCAGAACGCTGCCGGCCACCGCCAACGGATTGGCGCGGATCCAGAGCCAGGCGTCCTGCAACCGGTCGGCCCACCTCCAGGCGGGCTGCAACACCTGCAACTGGTCCACCAACTGGCCGCGCAACTGGCCGGAACGCTGCACCAGCAACTGGCGCCGTCGAGCGAGTTGCTCGGCGCGGTCGGGCTCGGCAACGCTCACGACCGCAGCTCCTCGCGGTCCTGCTTGAGTTCTTCCACCGTGGCCGAAAACAGCCGGGTACCGCTGCGCAGGCGCTCACGCGCCAGCCACGCCGCCACCCCCCCGAGGGCGATGAACAAGCCGGCGAACACCGCCAGGGGCAGCAGGCGGTGGCTGTCCCACAGCGCCACCGTGATCAGCATGGCCAGAAAGCACAGCCCCAGGCTGACAAAGGCCACCGCCACGGCGCCATAGATCAGCAGGCCGCCCACACGCAGGATTTCTTCCTGGGCTTCCACGCTGAGCAACTCCAGCCGTAGCTGGAGCAGCTCGAGCACGGTGCCGGTCAATCCCTTGAGCGAGGCCGACAGGCGGGTCGGTGGCGCAGACATGCCGCGACCGTTCAACGCCGGCTGATGAGCAGCCCGATCACCAGGCCAATGCCGGCGGCGGTGCCCACGGCGCGCCAGGGATGCTCGTGCACATAGTCGTCGGTGGCGCGCGCCATCTCGCGGGTTTTTTCCTTGATCGCGTCTTCGGCGTCCAGCAGTTTGTGGCGGGCCAGTCGCAGGTTTTCATTGATGCGCTCGCGAAGCTCCACCACCTTGCCTTCGGTCTGGTGGGCGGTGGCCACCATCAGCTCTTCCGCGTCGGCGATGACGCGCTGCAGATCGGCCACCAGTTTCTCCTTGTTGGCCAGGGTGTCTTGGGCGTTCTTGCTCATGGGAAGGCTCCTTTCAAAAAAGCCATCCTAACAAACCCTCACCCGTATCTGGCCGTACGTTTCGTTACCGCACCTTCCCGGTGCGGAACCTTCGGAAGACCAACAAAAAAAGGGCGGCATGTGCCGCCCTTTTCGCCAGGCCCAACAGGCTCATGCGGTTTTGGCCAGGTCCGTGTTGCGCAGGCGGATGTGCAGTTCGCGCAGCTGCTTCTCGTCCACCAGGCTGGGCGCCTGGGTCAGCAGGCACTGGGCGCGCTGGGTCTTGGGGAAGGCGATCACGTCGCGGATGGATTCGGCACCGGTCATGAGCGTGACGATGCGGTCCAGGCCGAAGGCCAGTCCGCCGTGGGGCGGCGCACCGTACTGCAACGCGTCGAGCAGGAAGCCGAACTTGACCTGGGCCTCCTCGGGCGTGATCTTGAGCGCGTCGAACACCTTCTGCTGCACGGCAGCGGTGTGGATACGCACCGAACCGCCACCGATTTCCCAGCCGTTGAGCACCATGTCGTAGCCCTTGGCGATGCACTTCTCGGGCGCGGTGACCATCCAGTCCTCGTGGCCGTCTTTGGGTGCGGTGAAGGGGTGGTGCACGGCGGTCCAGCGGTCGGCTTCCTCGTCGTGTTCGAACATCGGGAAATCCACCACCCACATCGGGGCCCAGCGGCTTTCGAACAGGCCGTTTTTCTTGCCCAGCTCGCTGTGACCGATCTTCAGGCGCAGCGCGCCGATGGCGTCGTTGACGACCTTGGCCTTGTCGGCGCCGAAGAAGATGATGTCGCCGTTCTGCGCCTTGGTGCGCGAGAGGATGTCTGCAACAGCCTTGTCGTGCAGGTTTTTGACGATCGGGCTCTGCAGGCCGTCGCGGCCCTTGGAAGCGTCGTTGACCTTGATCCAGGCCAGGCCCTTGGCGCCGTAGATCTTGACGAACTCGGTGTAGGCGTCGATCTCGCTGCGGCTCATGTCGGCGCCTCCGCGCACGCACAGGGCAACGACACGGCCACCTTTCATGGTGGCGGGCGCCGAGAACACCTTGAAGTCCACATCGCCCATCACGTCGGTGAGTTCGGTGAACTCGAGCGAGACGCGCAGGTCGGGCTTGTCGGAGCCGAAGCGGTGCATGGCTTCGCTGTAGGCCATCACCGGAAACTCGCCGAGGTCCACGCCCAGCGTGTTCTGGAACACCGTCTTGATCATGCCCTGGAACATGTCGCGGATGTCTTCCTCGGTCAGGAACGAGGTCTCGATATCGATCTGGGTGAACTCGGGCTGGCGGTCGGCGCGCAGGTCTTCGTCGCGGAAGCACTTGGTGATCTGGTAGTAGCGGTCGAAGCCGGCCACCATCAGCAGCTGCTTGAACAGCTGTGGCGACTGCGGCAGCGCGAAGAAGTGACCATCGTGCACACGGCTGGGCACAAGGTAGTCGCGCGCGCCTTCGGGCGTGCTCTTGGTGAGCATGGGCGTTTCGATGTCGATGAAGCCGTTGGCGTCCAGAAACTTGCGCACTTCCATCGCCACGCGGTAGCGCAGCATCAGGTTGTTCTGCATGTAGGGGCGGCGCAGGTCCAGCACGCGGTGCGTGAGGCGCGTGGTCTCCGACAGGTTGTCGTCGTCGAGCTGGAAGGGTGGCGTGACCGAGGGGTTGAGCACCTTCAGTTCGTGGCACAGCACCTCGATCTGGCCGCTTTTCAGCTTGTCGTTGGTGGTGCCGGCGGGGCGCGCGCGCACCAGGCCGGTGACCTGCACGCAGAACTCGTTGCGCACGTCTTCGGCGGTGCCGAACATCTCGGCGCGGTCGGGATCGCAGACGACCTGCACATAACCTTCGCGGTCGCGCAGGTCGATGAAGATCACGCCACCGTGGTCGCGACGGCGGTTGACCCAGCCGCAGAGCTTCACGGTTTCGCCCATTTGGGCCTCGGTTACCAGACCGCAGTAGTGGGTACGCATCGCCATTTCGCTTTTTCTTTCAACAGGTTCGCGGGCCGGGCCCGCGGGGGAACATCAGGGGGTCTTCTGGATGGCGCCATCGGCGCCCACCTTGAGATGCGGGTTCTTGGGGCCGCCGGGCACAATCACGCCCATCGACACGATGTAGGTCAGCGCTTCGTCCACGCTCATCTGCAGCTCCACGCAGGCGCTCTTGCGCACCATCACGAAGTAACCGCCGGTGGGGTTGGGCGTGGTGGGCACGTAGACGCTGTGGAACTCGTCGAGCTCACCCGAGCGCCCCGGCTGGGCCTGGAGCTGAAGCAACACATCACCTGCTGGTGAGCCGGTGAGAAAACCGATGGTCCACATGTCTTCGTGCGGCCACTCGATCAACAGCGCCTTGCGAAACGCGTTGCCCTTCTCGGAAAACAGCGTGTCCGACACCTGCTTCACGCCCGAGTAGATCGAGCGCACCACGGGTATGCGGTGCAGCAGCGCGTGCCACCAGCTCACCAGCTTGTTGCCGATGATGTTGGACGCCAGCGCCCCGATGGAGAGCACCACCACCAGTGCAAACACCACGCCCAGGCCGGGAATGTGCATGCCGAGCAGCTGGTCGGGCTGCCAGCTGGTGGGCAGGATGCGCAGGGTCTGGTCGAGCGTGCTGACCACCCACTCCAGCACCCAGAGCGTGATGATCAGGGGCACCAGCACCAGCAGGCCCGAGAACAACCATTTGCGCAAAGACGGCATGAGGCTCGGCTCAGGAACCCGACGGCGTGGTCGGGGTGGCGCTTGCAGGCGCGGCCGCGGGGGACGCGGCTGGCGCGGGCGCCGGTGCGGCGGCGGCATCACCTGCCGGCTTGGCCGGAGTGGCTGCGGTGGGCGCGCCATCGGAAGCCGGCGTGGCGGCGGGCTTGCTGCCCTCGCGGAAATCGGTGACGTACCAGCCCGAGCCCTTGAGCTGGAAGCCGGCGGCGGTCAGCTGTTTCTTGAAGCTGGCCTGCCCGCACGACGGGCAGACGGTGAGCGGGTCGTCGGACATTTTCTGCAGCACGTCCTTGGCATGACCGCAGGACTCGCACTTGTAGGCATAGATGGGCATGGCGTGAACCTGATGAAGAGGGGGACGTCCCGCCGGGGCAGCCGCCCGACGGGCGCGCCGTGTTCCCTCGCGGGAAGTGGAACAAAACCCGTCATTATAAATTGAGGGGGATTGTCGCGCCGCCCGCCGGGCGGCGGCCCCGACGCCTCAACGGCGCAGGGTCACCACAGGCGCACGCGCACCAGCACCTGCATCACGACCAGCCCGAGCAGGAAGCCCAAACCGCCGTACACGATGGCCTGCAAGAGGCGGTTGGTGCGCCGCTGTTCGGCCAGCAGACTGTCGAGTTCGCGCCGCAGCTCGTGTGGCTTGTGCTGCAGGTAGTCGTTGAGCAGGCGGGGCAAGGCAGGCAACAACTTGGCATATTGCGGCGCCTCGGCCTTGAGCTGCTGCAGCAGCTTCTGCGGTCCGACCTGCTCGACCATCCAGGTCTCGAGGAAAGGCTTGGCGGTGTTCCACAGGTCCAGCTCGGGATCCAGGTCGCGCCCCAGACCTTCGATGTTGAGCAAGGTTTTCTGCAGCAGCACCAGCTGCGGCTGGATCTCGACCTGAAAACGGCGCGAGGTCTGGAACAGGCGCATGAGCACCATGCCCAGCGAGATTTCCTTCAGCGGACGGTCGAAATACGGTTCACACACCGCGCGTATCGCGGATTCGAGCTCGTCCACACGCGTGCCGGCGGGCACCCAGCCCGACTCGATGTGCAGCTCGGCCACGCGCTTGTAGTCGCGGCGGAAAAACGCGGTGAAGTTCTGCGCGAGGTATTCCTTGTCGAACTCGGTGAGCGTGCCGACGATGCCGAAATCGAGCGAGATGTAGCGCCCGAAGGTGGCGGGTGCCGTGCTCACCTGGATGTTGCCCGGGTGCATGTCGGCGTGGAAAAAGCCATCGCGGAACACCTGGGTGAAGAACAGCGTCACCCCGTCGCGAGCCAGTTTCGGAATGTCCACGCCGAGTTTGCGCAGCTCTTCCACGCGGTTGATCGGCAGACCGTACATCCGCTCCATCACCATCACCTCGGTGTGGCAGTAGTCCCAGAGCATTTCGGGGATCAGCACCAGGTCCAGTCCCTGCATGTTGCGGCGCAGTTGTGCTGCGTTCGAGGCTTCGCGCAACAGGTCGAGCTCGTCGTGCAGGTACTTGTCGAACTCGCCCACCACCTCGCGCGGCTTGAGGCGTTTGCCGTCGGCCGAGAGCCGCTCGACCCAGCCCGCCATCATGCGCATGAGGCTGAGGTCCTTGTCGATCACGGCCGCCATGTTGGGTCGCAGCACCTTGACCGCCACCTCGCGCCCGCCGTGGCGGCCATCGCGCAAGGTCGCGAAGTGCACCTGGGCGATGGAAGCGCTGGCCACCGGCACCTGCTCGAAGTGGCTGAACACCTCGCTCAGCGGCTTGCCGAACGCGCGCTCGATGCTGGCCACTGCGACCTCGCTGGGAAACGGCGGAACGCGGTCCTGCAGGCGGGCGAGTTCGTCGGCGATGTCGGGGGGCAGCAGGTCGCGCCGGGTGGAGAGCACCTGGCCGAACTTCACGAAGATGGGCCCCAGGCGCTCCAGCGCCTCGCGCAGCCGCTCGCCCCGAGGCTCATCGAGGTTGCGTCCGACGGAAACGATGCGCGTGAGCAGGCGGATGCCACGACCGCGGAAGCTGGAGAGCACCAGCTCGTCCAGCCCGTAGCGCAACACCACCCAGACGATGAAGGCGCCGCGAAAGAGCCGCGTCATGCGCTCGGTCCGCCGTCGCGCGGCGGCACGCCGGCTTCGGACGTGGGCGCAGATGCAAAGGGCGGCCGGGGCGGAAACCCGCCGGGCATGCGGTCCACAAACGATTTGATGGCCGTTGACGCGGAGCGCGCGAAACGCGCGATGGTGTGGGCGGTGGCATCACCCACCACGCGGGACAGGTCTTCCTCCACGTCCCAGCGCACGTTGTCCACCAGCCAGGCCACCTCGGCCGCGAGTTGCACGTCACCCTGGATGTCCACGCCCGGCTTCTGCCCAGCCAGCACGCTTTGCGCGAGTTCCAGCGGCGAGGTCTGGGTGAGTGTGACGCTCAGCTCGGGCTGGACGCCAGGCTCACAACGCTCGAGCAGACCGGCCGCGGTGGGCGCGAGCGTGAGGTTGAAATCGCCCCACTGGATGCGAACCGGCTTGCCTTTCTGGCGCTTCAGGCGGTCTTGCGCCGCAGGCTCCTGCATCAACACGTGGTTGAGGAACAGCACCAGGCGGTTTTGCAACTCGTCCACCACCCAGTCGGGCGGGCGGATCGAGCCCAGCAGGGACTGCAGAAAGTTCAGGGGTGAAGCGCCGGACGTGCCGGGGCCAGATGGAGAAACGGGTGGTTCATTTTTCATGACCACCCGATTTTGACGGATAAAACCCGGCGGGCGGCGCCTTCGGCCATTGCCCCGACGGCACCGGGCCTTGCGCCCGGCCGAGGTGCTTACTGCAGGGCCTGCACGCCTGCCACCAACCAGCCGCCCGAACCGGTTTTGGGACGCGTGATGTTCCAGACTTCGCGGAAAGGGTTCGGGCCGGAGGACACGTCTTCCCGGATCATTCCCGAAAACTCCACGCTGGCCATGTAGGCATCGTCCAGCTCCTCGATGCCGAGCAACTGGGCGTCGAGCATGACGACGTCGGTCTTGTTGACGCTGACACCGCTGGTGGCTTCGCGTTCGGCCAGCTGGCTGCGGATCTGCTCCAGCATGCCGTCGGTCATCATGGCGCGCAGGCTCGGAATGTCCGAGCGGTCCCAGGCGTCCTGCAGGCTCACGAAATTGACCTTGGAGGCCTTGAGGAAACCCTCGACATCAAAGCCGGCCGGCACGCCCCAGCTCTGACCGCCACCCAAGGCGGAGCCGATCAGCGAACCACCGGCAGCGGGGGCATGGGCGGTGTCGAGCGAGGCCGGGCCGCTGCGTTCCCACGGTCGGGCCGACGCATCGTTGCCCACGTTCTGCGGCGAGTAGCTGCGCGGCGTGGCCGGGTCGAACTGGGAGTTGCCCGACTGGGTGAGCGGACCGCCGGCGCTCTGGTAGGCCATGTTGCCCACGCCGCTGGACGCTGCGCGGCGGCGCATCAGCATGCCGATCACGGCCATGGCGACGGCAGCCAGCAAGGCGAACATCAGGAACTGCGCAAAGCCTTCGCCAAAACCCAGGGCCGACGCCAGCCACGCCAGGCCCAGGCCCGCGGCCAGACCGCCCAGCATGGCGCCCCACGGGCGCTTGGGCGCCGCAGCAGCCGCCGGAGCCGCGGTGGCAGGACGGGCTGCGGCATTCTGCGCGGGCGCCTGGGGCGACGCCTGCTGCGTGGGCGCGGTGCTGCGCTGCGTCACATTGCCCGACTGCTTGCCGATCGACAGGCCGCCACCCAGGCGCTTGGCCCAGACATCCTGTGAGCCCAGCGCCATCGCGCAGACCAACACCACCGACCACAGCTTGTTCATGTCCCCGTCTCCTTCAGTCAAAAATCCGACATCTGCTCAGCACTTGATGCCCACGTGCAGCGCCACCACCCCGGCGCTGAGGTTGTGCACATCCACGTGGCCAAAGCCCACGCCGCGCATCATCTGACGCAACGCCTCCTGCCCAGGGTGCATGCGGATGGACTCGGCGAGGTAGCGGTAACTGTCCTCGTCGTTGGCCACCAGCTTGCCCAGCTTGGGCAGCACGTTGAACGAGTACCAGTCATAAGCTTTTTCGAACGGCTTCGCCACCCGGGAAAACTCCAGCACCAGCAACTTGCCCCCCGGTTTGAGCGTGCGGTGCATCTCGGTCAGTGCGCCTTCCTTGTTCGTCATGTTGCGCAACCCAAAGGCCACCGACACGACATCGAACGAATCGCTGGCAAACGGCAATTTTTCGGCGTCGCACACCAGGGTCGGGAGCACCACGCCCATGTCGAGCAGGCGGGTGCGGCCTTCGCGCAGCATGGCCTCATTGATATCGGTATGAAACACACGACCTGAAGGGCCCACCTTCTTCGCGAAGGCCAGCGACAAATCGCCCGTGCCTCCCGCGATGTCGAGCACCTGCTGGCCCGGCTGCGGGTTGGCCACGGTGAGCGTGTATCGCTTCCAGAGGCGGTGCAGACCGGCCGACATCAGGTCGTTCATCACGTCGTACTTGGGCGCGACCGAGTCGAACACGCTGCGCACGCGAGAGGCCTTCTCGCGCTCGTCGACCGTCTTGAAACCGAAATGGGTGTCTGCCATGACCGTGCCTTCAGTGGCTGCCGCAGGCGTGGCCGCCCTTTTCGATCATGGGCGCGTCGCGCTCCATGCCGGCAGCGGCCAGCCGCGCGGTGTAGTCAGCCCACAGATCGGCTTGCTTGGAGCCGAGGAAATACAGCAGGTCCCAGGAGAAGATGCCCGAGCTGTGGCCGTCCGAAAACGTGGGCTGCACCGCGTAGTTGCCCACCGGCTCCAGCGCCACGATGCCGACGTCGCGCTTGCCGGTCTGCAGCACTTCCTGGCCCGGGCCGTGGCCTTGCACTTCGGCCGAGGGCGAGTACACGCGCATCAGTTCGAAAGGAATCTTGAATTCCTGGCCGTCGGAAAAGCCGATCTCCAGCACGCGCGACTGCTGGTGCAGCGTGATGGATTGCGGCGAGGGGGTGTTCTTGTCGAGTCCGGCCATGGGTTTGTCTCTCTCTGTGTGTTGTGGGGTCAGACCAGCACGCGTTCGATGCCGCCTTCGTTGGCTTTGGCCACGTAGGTGGGCAGCCAGTCTTCGCCGAGGATCTGGCGCGCCATCTCGACCACGATGTAGTCGGCTTCAAGCAAGCCGTTGTTGAGGTCGTCTCCATAGCGCGTGAGGCCTTGCAGGCAGCTCGGGCACGAGGTGAGGATCTTCACGTTGTCCTGGGCGCCCACGGTGCCGGCGGAGCGCAGGGCGGCTTCGCCCTTGAGCAACTCTTCTTCCTTGCGGAAGCGGATCTGGGTGGAGATGTCGGGACGGGTCACGCCCAGCGTGCCCGACTCACCGCAGCAACGTTTGCTCTCCAGCACGTTGTCGCCGACCAGCGCCTTCACCGTCTTCATGGGTTCCTGCAGCTTCATGGGGCTGTGGCAGGGGTCGTGGTAGAGGTAGCCGCCCTGCCCGGCTGGCAAGGTGATGCCCTTTTCGAGCAGGTATTCGTGGATGTCGATGATGCGGCAGCCGGGGAAAATCTTCTCGAATTCGTAGCCCTGGAGCTGGTCGTAGCAAGTGCCGCAGCTCACCACCACGGTCTTGATGTCGAGGTAGTTCAGCGTGTTGGCCACGCGGTGGAACAGCACGCGGTTGTCGGTGATGATCTTCTCGGCCTTGTCGAACTGACCACTGCCTCGCTGCGGATAACCGCAGCAGAGATAGCCCGGGGGCAACACGGTCTGCACGCCGGCATGCCACAGCATGGCCTGCGTGGCCAGGCCCACCTGGCTGAACAGGCGCTCGGAGCCGCAGCCAGGGAAATAGAACACCGCCTCGGTCTCGGCGGTGGTGCCCACCGGGTTGCGGATGATGGGCACGTAGTCCTTGTCTTCAATGTCCAGCAAGGCGCGCGCGGTCTTCTTGGGCAAGCCCCCGGGCATCTTCTTGTTGATGAAGTGGATCACCTGCTCCTTGATGGGAGCCGCCCCCAGCGTGGCCGGCGGCGCGCTGGTCTGCTTGCGCGCCAGCCGCTTGAAGAGGTCGTTGGCCAGGCGCTGGGCCTTGAAGCCCACGCCCACCATGGCGCCGCGCATGAACTTGATGGTTTCGGGGTTGGTGGCGTTGAGGAACAACATGGCCACGGCATTGCCCGGACGGAAGCTTTTCTGACCCATCTTGCGCAACAGGTTGCGCATGTTCATGGTCACGTCGCCGAAGTCGATCTTGACCGGGCACGGGCTCAGGCACTTGTGGCAGACCGTGCAGTGGTCGGCCACATCCTCAAACTCTTCCCAGTGCTTGATGCTGATGCCGCGGCGCGTCTGTTCTTCATACAGGAAGGCCTCCACCAGCAGCGAGGTCGCGAGGATCTTGTTGCGCGGGCTGTACAGCAGGTTGGCGCGCGGCACGTGGGTGGCGCAGACCGGTTTGCACTTGCCGCAACGCAGGCAGTCCTTGACCGAATCGGCAATGGCGCCGATGTCGCTCTGCTGCATGATCAGCGACTCGTGCCCCATGAGGCCGAAGCTGGGTGTGTACGCGTGGGAGAGATCGGCGCTGCGCAACTGGGCGTCGTTGCCCACACCCTGGCGCAGCAGCTTGCCCTTGTTGAAGCGCCCTTCGGGATCGACCTTGGCTTTGTAGTCGGCGAACGGGCGCAGCTCCTCGTCGGTGAGGAACTCCAGCTTGGTGATGCCGATGCCGTGCTCGCCGGAGATCACACCGTCCAGGCTGCGCGCCAGGACCATGATGCGGGCCACGGCTTCGTGTGCCGTCTGCAGCATCTCGTAGTCGTCGCTGTTGACCGGAAGGTTGGTGTGCACGTTGCCGTCGCCCGCGTGCATGTGCAGCGCGGCCCAGACGCGGCCCTTGAGCACACGTTTGTGAATGGCAGTGCACTCTTCCAGCACGGCGCCGAAAGCGGCGCCGGTGAAGATCTGCTGCAGCGGCGCACGCAGCTGGGTTTTCCAGCTGGCGCGCAGGCGGTGGTCTTGCAGCTGCGGGAACAGCGTTTCTACATCGCGCAACCAGCCGGCCCACAGCGTGCGCACTTCGCGCACCAGCGCCAGGGCTTGTTGCACGCGGTCTTCGAGCAGCTCGGCGCTGGGGATGTCGTTGGCGTCGTCGGTTTTGCCCAGGGGCAACTGGCCCTTGGCGAAAAAGGCCTCCAGTGCATCGGCCAGCTTGATTTTGTTGCGCAGCGAGAGCTCGATGTTGATGCGCTCGATGCCCTCGGTGTACTCGCCCATGCGCGGCAGCGGGATCACCACGTCTTCGTTGATCTTGAAGGCGTTGGTGTGCTTGCTGATGGCCGCCGTGCGCTTGCGGTCAAGCCAGAACTTCTTGCGCGCCTCGGCGCTGATGGCCACAAAGCCTTCGCCGCTGCGCGAGTTGGCGATGCGGATCACCTCGCTGGTGGCGCGCGCGACATCGTCGGCGTCGTCGCCCACGATGTCACCAATGAGCACCATCTTGGGCAGGCTGCCGTTGCCCTTTTTGCTCTTGGTGGCGTAACCCACAGCCTTCAGGTACCGGTCGTCCAGGTGCTCCAGGCCAGCGAGCAACACGCTGGATCGCTTCTGTTCCGCGAACATGAAGTCCTTGATCTCGACGATCGAAGGCACGCAGTCGCGCGGGTTGCCGAAAAACTCCAGGCACACGGTGCGCACGTGTTCCGGCATGCGGTGCACCACCCAGCGCGCGCTGGTGATCAGGCCGTCGCAGCCTTCCTTTTGAATGCCGGGCAGGCCACTCAGGAACTTGTCGGTCACGTCCTTGCCCAGGCCTTCCTTGCGGAAGGTCTTGCCGGGGATCACGAGCTGCTCGGTGCGAACCGGCGTCTTGCCGTCGGCCTCGAAATACTTCAGCTCAAAGCTGGCCACATCGGCGTCGTGGATCTTGCCGAGGTTGTGGTCCAGCCGGGTGACTTCGAGCCACTGGGCTTGCGGCGTGACCATGCGCCAGCTCAGCAGGTTGTCCAGTGCCGTGCCCCACAACACCGCTTTCTTGCCGCCGGCATTCATGGCGATGTTGCCGCCGATGCACGAGGCTTCGGCCGAGGTCGGGTCCACCGCAAACACGTGGCCCGCGCGCTCGGCCGCATCGGCCACGCGCTGCGTGACCACGCCGGCTTCGGTCCAGATGGTGGGCAGGGGTTTGTCGTGGCCGGGTGCCTTCACCCACTCCACCTCGGTCATGGCTTCGAGCTTTTCGGTGTTGATCACCGCGCTCTTCCAGGTCAGCGGGATCGCGCCGCCGGTGTAACCGGTGCCGCCTCCGCGCGGAATGATGGTCAGGCCCAGCTCGTAGCAGCCTTTGACCAGCAAGGCCATCTCCGTTTCGGTGTCGGGCGTGAGCACCACAAACGGGTATTCCACGCGCCAGTCGGTCGCGTCGGTCACGTGAGACACACGCGAGAGACCGTCGAACTTGATGTTGTCGTGCGCAGTGAGCTTGCGCAGTGCCTTGGTGGCGCGCTGGCGCAGCGCGGCCATGGCTTCAAACGAGTGCGAGAACGCGTCCACCGCGCCCTTGGCGGCCTGCAGGAGCTCGGCCACCAGCTCGTCGCGCCCCGCGTCGTCTTGCGGCGTGCGGCGCTTCTGCACCTCGCCCAGGCGGTGGTGCAAGGCATCCACCAGCTGTTTGCGGCGTTTCGGGGTGTCCAGCAGGTCGTCCTGCAAGTAAGGGTTGCGCTGCACCACCCAGATGTCGCCCAGCACCTCGTACAACATGCGGGCCGAGCGGCCGGTGCGGCGTTCGCCGCGGAGCTCGTTCAACAAGGACCAGGCCCGCTCGCCCAGCAGCCGCTGCACGATTTCGCGGTCGGAGAAAGAGGTGTAGTTGTAGGGGATCTCGCGCAGGCGCGGTGCTTCGTCGGTGTCCACGGCGAAGAGCGAGAGCGGTGTGGGAGCGTTCATGGGTGTGGCAGACGCCAACGTGACAGTGGGTAGCCCAAGATGGTACCGCAGGGCCCATTCACACATCCCCCTTATGGAATCCCCTGTTGTCACCGACAGGAAACGCCGTTGCAATCGTTTCGTCACACAAAGCCGATACCCTACCGCCTTCCCGTCACAAGAAACTTTTGGAGCAACCATGAAAAAGCGATTCCTCCCCCTGACCGGCGCGCTGGCACTGGCCGCCCTGATCAGCGGCCCGGCCCACGCACAAACCGAGATCCAGTGGTGGCATTCCATGGGCGGCGCCCTGGGTGAGTGGGTGAACGACCTGGCTAAGGACTACAACGCCAGCCAGACGCAATACAAGATCGTTCCAACGTTCAAGGGCAGCTACGACGAGTCCATGACCGCGGCCATTGCGGCCTTCCGCTCGGGCAACGCGCCCCACATCCTCCAGGTGTTTGAAGTGGGCACCGCCACCATGATGGCCAGCAAGGGCGCCATCGTGCCGGTGGGCAAGGTCATGCAGGACGCCGGCGTGGCGTTCAACCCGGCGGCCTATGTGCCGGCGGTGGCGGGTTACTACACGGCTCCCAACGGCCAGATGTTGAGCTTCCCCTTCAACAGCTCCACCCCCGTTTTCCACTACAACAAGGACGCGTTCAAGGCGGCGGGCATGGACCCGGAGAACCCACCCAAGACCTGGCCTGAAGTGGCGCTGGCCGCCGGCAAGCTCAAGGCCGCAGGCCACAAGTGCCCCTTCACCACCAGCTGGGTGAGCTGGACGCAGCTGGAGAGCTTCTCGGCCTGGCACAACACCGAGTTCGCCACCAAGGGCAACGGCATGCGCGGCATCGACGCCCGCCTGACCTTCAACACGCCATTGCATGTGCGCCACATCGAGAACCTGGCCAACATGGCCAAGACCGGCCTCTTCGTCTACAAAGGCCGTGGCAATGCAGCAGACGCCACCTTCGTCTCGGGCGAGTGCGCCATGACAACCGGATCGTCCGCGCTGTACGGCAACATCAAGCGCAACAGCAAGTTCGCCTCCGGCATTGGCACCCTGCCCTACTACCCTGACGTGGCCGGCGCACCGCAGAACACGGTGATTGGTGGCGCGAGCCTGTGGGTGATGTCGGGCAAGAAGGCGGACGAGTACAAGGGCGTGGCCCAGTTCTTCGCCCACCTGTCCAAGCCGGCTGAAGCCGCCAAGAGCCACCAGCGCACCGGTTACCTGCCGGTGACCCTGGAGTCGTTCAAGCTGACCGACACCAGCGGCTTCTACAAGCAGAACCCAGGCACCGACGTGTCGGTCACGCAGATGATCCGCAAGACCACCGACAAGTCACGCGGCATCCGCCTGGGCAATTTCGTGCAGATCCGCACCATCAACGACGAAGAACTGGAGCAGGTCTGGGCTGGCAAGAAGACGGCCAAGGAAGCCCTGGACGCCGCCGTGAAACGCGGCAACGAGCAGCTGGAACGCTTCGAAAAAGCCAACAAGTCCTGATATTCTCGGCCGGGCACTTCGCGGTGCCCCACCCGCCCCATCGCCGGCACCACCGGTCGGGGCGGGTTTTTCGTTGAATGTCCTCTCCTTTTTTGAACTGAGAGCCCCATGGAAAAACGTGTTCGGTTCAAGTCCTCGTGGCTGCCCTGGGCGCTGATCGCGCCGCAGATGACCATCGTGCTGGTGTTCTTTTTCTGGCCCGCCGCCCAGGCGCTGTACCAGAGCCTGTTGACCCAGGATCCCTTTGGCCTGTCCACCGAGTTCGTGGGCCTGGAGAATTTCCGGCGTCTGTGGGCCGACGACACCTACCTCGCCTCCTTTACCACCACCGCGGTGTTTTCGCTCCTGGTGGCCGTGATCGGTCTGTCGATTGCCCTGCTGCTGGCCGTGTACGCCGACCGCGTGCTCAAGGGTTCGGGCGTCTACAAGACGCTGCTGATCTGGCCCTACGCCGTGGCGCCCGTGGTGGCCGGCGTGTTGTGGTTGTTCATGTTCGCCTCGCCCATGGGCGTGGTGGCTTACTACCTGCGCGCGGTGGGCATCGAGTGGAACCACCTGCTCGACGCCGACCACGCCATGACCCTGATCGTGGCGGCTGCCGTGTGGAAGCAGATCTCCTACAACTTCCTGTTCTTCCTGGCCGGCCTGCAGTCGATTCCCAAATCGTTGATTGAAGCCGCCGCCATCGACGGTGCGGGCCCGTGGCGCCGCTTCTGGTCCATCGTGTTCCCGCTGCTCTCGCCTACCACCTTCTTCCTGCTGGTGATCAACATCGTCTACGCCTTCTTCGACACCTTCGGCATCGTCGACGCCACCACGCAGGGTGGCCCGGGCAAGGACACGGCCATCCTGGTCTACAAGGTCTACTACGACGGCTTCAAGGCGCTCGACATGGGCGGCTCGGCCGCGCAGTCGGTGGTGCTCATGGTGGTGGTCATCACGCTCACGGTGATCCAGTTCCGCTTCGTCGAGAAAAAGGTGCAGTACTGATGATCGAAAAACGCCCCGGCCTCACGGTCCTGTCCCACGTCGTTCTCATCCTCGGCGTGCTCATCGTCGGCTTCCCGCTCTACATCACCCTGGTCGGCTCCACGCAGACCTCGGAGCAGATTGCCCAGTCTTTCCCCATGTCGCTGGTGCCCGGCAACAACATGCTGGAAACCTACCGCACCGCGCTCTTCGGTGGCGAAACGGAAGCCGGCAGCCGCATTCCCGCGGCTGCGCCCATGATGTGGGTCAGTCTGGTGAGCGCGCTGGTGATCACCATCGGCAAGATCGCCATCTCGCTGCTCTCGGCCTTTGCCATCGTGTATTTCCGCTTCCCGATGCGTAACCTGGTGTTCTGGATGATCTTCGTGACCCTGATGCTGCCGGTGGAAGTGCGCATCGGTCCAACCTACGAGGTGGTGGCCAACCTGGGCATGCTCAACACCTACGCCGGTTTGACGGTGCCGCTCATTGCGTCGGCCACCGCCACCTTCCTGTTCCGGCAGTTTTTCCTGACCGTGCCCGATGAGCTGGTGGAGGCGGCGCGCATGGACGGCGCGGGCCCCATGCGCTTCTTCAAGGATGTGCTGCTGCCGCTGTCCAAGACCTCGATCGCCGCGCTGTTCGTGATCCAGTTCATCTACGGCTGGAACCAGTACCTGTGGCCGCTGCTGGTGACCACGGAAGAATCCATGTACCCGGTGGTCATGGGCATCAAGCGGCTCATTTCGGGGGATTCGTACACCGAATGGAACGTGGTGATGGCCACCGCCATCCTGGCCATGCTGCCGCCGGCGCTGGTCGTGATCTTCATGCAACGCTGGTTCGTCAAGGGCCTGGTAGACACCGAAAAGTAAAGACAAACATGGCCTCCATTTCCCTGCGCAACGTCGTCAAACGTTATGGCTCCGGCAAGACCGAGCTGCAAGTCATCCACGGCGTCAATGCCGAAATCTCCAACGGCGAATTCATTGTCATCGTCGGCCCGTCGGGTTGCGGCAAATCCACCCTGTTGCGCATGGTCGCCGGGCTCGAAGAAATCAGCGGTGGCGACATCTGCATCGGCGAGCGTGTCGTCAACGAACTGGAGCCGGCCGAGCGCGACATCGCGATGGTGTTCCAGAACTACGCGCTGTATCCGCACATGACCGTGTTCGACAACATGGCCTATGGCTTGAAGATCAAGAAAGTGCCGATCGCCGAGATCAAGCAGCGTGTGGACAAGGCCGCCGGCATCCTGGAGCTGGGTCACCTGCTGGAGCGCAAGCCGCGCGAACTCTCGGGCGGGCAGCGCCAGCGCGTGGCCATGGGCCGCGCCATCGTGCGCCAGCCTCAGGTGTTCCTGTTTGATGAGCCGCTGTCCAACCTCGACGCCAAGCTGCGCGCCCAGACGCGCCTGGAGATCCAGAAGCTGCACCGCGAACTTGGCATCACCAGCCTGTTCGTCACGCACGACCAGGTGGAGGCCATGACCCTGGCCGAACGCATGATCGTGATGAACGCCGGCAACATGGAGCAGTTCGGCACCCCCGAGGAGGTGTACTCGCGCCCCGCCACCACGTTCGTCGCCAGCTTCATCGGCTCGCCGCCCATGAACCTGCTCAAGAACGCCCCGGGCGGCAAACCAGGCCAGATTCTGGGCGTGCGCCCCGAGCACCTGGACATCGGCACCGAAGGCTGGGCCCTGCACGTGGATACCGTGGAACTGCTGGGTGCCGAGCGCCTGGTGCATGTGCGCCTGGGCGACGAAAAGCTCATCATCCGCACCCACGAGGACCAGGGCGCACCGCTGGTGGGCAGCACCATCCAAGCCCAGCCGCGGCTGGATCGGCTGCATTGGTTTGACGCTGAGACAGGCAAGCGGGTGTGAACGTGGCGGATCAGAAAGCGGCCTGGCCCTATCCCCGTTGGATTGCCCACCGCGGCGCGGGAAAGCTCGCGCCTGAAAACACCCTGGCCGCGTTCCGGCTGGGCGCCTCCCACGGCTACCGCATGTTCGAGTGCGACGCCAAGCTCAGTGCCGACGGCGTGGTGTTCCTGCTGCACGACGACACGCTCAACCGCACCAGCAACGGCCGAGGTATCGGCGGCGACCAGTCGTGGAGTGCCTTGAGCCAGCTCGACGCGGGCAGCTGGCATTCACGCGGCTTCGCGGGGGAACCCCTGGCCACGCTGGAAGGCGTGGCGCGTTTTTGCCAGGCCAACGCCTGCTGGCTCAACATCGAGATCAAGCCCACACCGGGCCTGGAAGCGCAAACCGGCCGGGCCGTGGCGGCTGCAGCGCAGCGGTTGTGGAAAGACCAACCGGACCGCCTCCCGCTGCTCACCTCGTTCCGGCCCGAAGCCTTGCAAGGCGCGATGTTCACCGCGCCCGAACTGCCGCGCGGCCTGCTGCTGGACACATTGTGGGATGGCTGGCTGGACGTGGCCCGCTCGCTGGAGTGTGTGGCCATCGTCTGCAACCACGCGCTGTGGGACACCGCGCTGGTGGCCACCACCCGCGAACACGGCCTGCGCACACTGGCCTACACGGTGAACGACGACTGGGCGGCCCGGCGCCTGCTGGATCTGGGCCTGGACGGCATCATCACCGACCGCGTGGATCTGTTCGCGCCGGGCGCCTGAATCGGCGCCCGATTCAGCGCCCGCGCAGCCACCAGGCCAACGTGCCCTGAACCAGCACCAGGGCCGCGTAGGTGGCGATCTTGCCGTCGCGGCCAAAGTACACCAGACCCACGAGCAGCACCCCAATACCGGCAACACACAGCAGCGAAAGTTGCATGGCGCTGCCAATACCCGGTCGGCTTTTCCGGCGGATGCGCAGGCCGGCCCACAAGAACATACCCACGCCCAGCGCGGGCGCCACAAAACCCGCGAGATGGGCCAAGACAGACAAAGGTGTCATTGAGAGTTGACAGTGACATGCATAAGCGATCAATTTTATAATCCGCGCATGTCTGTCTGGACCCTCGGCATCAACCATCACACGGCTCCGCTCGATTTGCGGGGCCGTTTTGCGTTTGCGCTCGACCAGATCCAGCCCACGCTCGACGGTTACCGCCAGAGTCTGGCGCGCCAACCCGAGGCCACCCTGCTCTCCACCTGCAACCGCACCGAGCTCTACGGCGCGGGCGACGCGTCCGCCGTGGACCCCACGCTGGACTGGCTGGCCCAGACCGGTGGCGTCAGCACCCATGTGCTGCGCGACCACGCCTATGTGCTGCGCGACGACCAGGCCGCCCGCCACGCGTTTCGCGTGGCCAGCGGTCTGGACAGCATGGTGCTGGGCGAAGCGCAGATCCTGGGCCAGATGAAAGACGCCGTGCGCGCGGCCAACGACGCGGGAGCGCTCGGCAGCACGCTGCACCAGTTGTTCCAGCGCTCGTTTGCCGTGGCCAAGGAGGTGCGCAGCTCCACCGAAATCGGCGCCCACTCCATCAGCATGACCGCCGCCGCTGTGCGCCTGGCCTCGCAGTTGTTCGAAGACCTGAAAGACATCCGCGTGCTGTTCGTCGGCGCGGGCGAAATGATCGAACTCGCCGCCACCCACTTCGCCGCCAAAACGCCCAAGAGCATGGCAATCGCCAACCGCACGCTGGAGCGCGGCGAAAAACTGGCCAACCGCTTTGGCGCGCAGGTGATCCGCCTGGCCGACCTGCCCGACCGCCTGCACGAGTTCGACGCCGTCATCAGCTGCACCGCCAGCACGCTGCCCATCATCGGCCTGGGTGCCGTGGAGCGGGCTCTGAAGAAACGCCGCTACCGCCCCATGTTCATGGTCGACCTGGCCGTGCCGCGCGACATCGAATTTGAAGTGAAGGCGCTGACCGACGTGTACCTCTACACGGTGGACGACCTGGCCACCGTGGTGCAGACCGGCAAAGAGAACCGCCAGGCCGCCGTGGCCCAGGCCGAGGTGATCATCGACGCCGGCGTGGCCAGCTTCATGAACTGGATGGAGCAACGCAACCCCGCCAGCGGCGTGGTGCCCCTGATCCAGCAGATCAACGCACAGGCCGATGAGTGGCGCGCGGTGGAGCTCGCCCGCGCACGCCGCATGCTGGCCAAGGGCGAACCGGTGGAAGCCGTGCTCGAAGCCTTGTCCAAAGGCCTCACCCAGAAGATGCTGCACGGCACGCTGGCCGAGCTGCACACCGGTGACAGCGCCGCACGAACGGCCACCGCACAAACCGTCTCGCGCCTCTTTTTGCGCGAATCTTCGGCCAGGTCGCCACGCGATCCGCAGGCCTAGCGGCTTGCCCCAAGGCATGGCCATCCGCGGTTCGTTGCCGCCGGATGGCTTGCCCGCCGACACCGACATTCACCACCCATGAAACCCTTCGTCCGCGACACCCTGCTGCGCCAACGCGCCCGCCTGCACGAGCTCGACGCCCTGCTCTCCGCGCCCGACGTGGTGGACAACCTGGAGCGCTTCAAGACGCTGAGCCGCGAACACGCCGACGCCTCCACCGTGGTCGAGGTGTTCAACCGCTACCTGCAGCGCGAAGCCGATCTGGCCGCCGCCAACGAGATGCTGGCTGATGCCGACATGGCCGACATGGCCCGCGAGGAAATCGACACCGCGCAGGCCGACATGG
Source organism: Hydrogenophaga sp. RAC07 (assembly GCF_001713375.1). Taxonomy (NCBI): domain Bacteria; kingdom Pseudomonadati; phylum Pseudomonadota; class Betaproteobacteria; order Burkholderiales; family Comamonadaceae; genus Hydrogenophaga; species Hydrogenophaga sp. RAC07. The sequence continues at coordinate 615,809 of NZ_CP016449.1, read as the reverse complement.
ACCGGCTCGACACCGAGCTGCAGCAGCTGCTGCTGCCCAGGGACCCCGACGACGAGCGCAATGCTTTCGTGGAGATTCGGGCCGGCACCGGCGGCGACGAATCGGCGCTGTTCGCTGGCGACCTGGCACGCCTGTACACCCGCTACGCAGAAAAGCAGGGCTGGCAGGTCGAGACGGTGAGCGAATCACCCAGCGAACTCGGTGGCTACAAGGAGGTGGTGTTGCGCGTGGCCGGCCCCGGCGCCTACGGCCGGCTGCGTTTCGAGTCGGGCGGCCACCGCGTGCAGCGCGTGCCCGCCACTGAAACCCAAGGCCGCATCCACACCAGCGCAGCCACCGTGGCCGTGATGCCCGAGCCCGACGAAACCGAGGCGGTGAAGCTCAACCCGAGCGAGCTGCGCATCGACACCTACCGCGCCAGCGGCGCCGGCGGCCAGCACATCAACAAGACCGACTCGGCCGTGCGCGTGACCCACCTGCCCACCGGCATCACCGCCGAGTGCCAGGACGGCCGCAGCCAGCACAGCAACAAGGCCAAGGCCCTGCAGGTGCTGACCGCGCGGCTGCAGGAAAAAGACCGCAGCGAGCGCGCCGCGAAGGAAGCCGCCACGCGCAAGGGCCTGATCGGCAGCGGCGACCGCAGCGACCGCATCCGCACCTACAACTTCCCGCAGGGCCGCACCACCGACCACCGCATCAATCTCACGCTCTACAAGGTGCTGCAGGTGATGGAAGGGGATCTGGACGAGATGGTTCACGCCCTGCAGGTGGCGCGCGGCACCGAGCTGCTGGCCGAGCTCGAACAGCGCAACGGCGTGTGATGAACGCCACCCTGCGCGAGATCCTGGTGCGGTTGCAGCGCGACGGCCTGGAGCGCATCGACGCGCAGATGCTGCTGCTGCTCGCCCTGCAGCGCGCACCCCACGACCGCGCCTGGCTGATGGCGCACGACGGCGATGCGCTGCCAGCCGATGCGGCCGCGCGCCTGGACGCGCTGGTGCAACGGCGCCAGCGCGGCGAACCCATGGCCTACCTGCGCGGTGACCAGGAGTTCTTCGGTCTGCGACTGCAGGTGGACCCGCGCGTGCTGGTGCCCAGACCCGACACCGAGACGCTGGTGAACTGGGCGCTTGAAAAGGTGGACGCGGCCAACAGCGCAGTCCGCCTGCTGGACCTGGGCACCGGAAGCGGCGCCATTGCACTCGCGATGGCCGCGCAGCGTCCCTTCGCTTCGGTGAGCGCCACCGACGCCAGCGAAGACGCCCTCGCGGTGGCCCGAGGCAATGCGCAGCGCCTGGCGCTCCCGGTGCAGTTTCACGCCGGTTCGTGGCTGGGCGCCGTGCCCGGCCAGCGTTTCGATGTGATCGTCACCAACCCGCCCTACATCGCCGAGCGCGACCCGCACCTCGCCGCCCTCGCACACGAACCCTTGAGCGCACTCACGGCCGGCGCCGACGGCCTGGACGATATCCGAACCATCGTGGCCCACGCGCCGCAGGCGCTGCTGCCCGGCGGCTGGTTGCTGATCGAACACGGCTTTGACCAGGCTGGCGCGGTTCGCAGCCTGCTGCAAGCCGCCGGGTTCGGGCAGGTGAGCAGCCGCACCGACCTTGCGGCCATCGAACGCTGCAGCGGCGGGCAATGGCCACAACGGCGATAATGCAAGCCGTTCCCGGGTCACTCCAGACCCATCCGCAGAAGGACCTTTCAGCCATGAGCGACGCCCAAACCCGAATCGACCAACTGGTCAAATCCAACGACATCGTGCTGTTCATGAAGGGCAACGCGAGTTTTCCCATGTGCGGCTTCTCCGGCCGCGCCATCCAGATCCTCAAGGCCTGCGGCGTCGAGACCAAAACGCTCAAGACCGTGAACGTGCTCGAAGACGAAGAAGTGCGCCAGGGCATCAAGGAATACAGCAACTGGCCGACCATTCCGCAGCTCTACGTCAAGGGCGAATTCGTCGGTGGTTCGGACATCATGATGGAGATGTACCAGTCCGGCGAACTGCAGCAGGTCATCACCGGCCAAGCCTGAAGCACCGGGCCTCCGAACAAAGCCACCTCCGGGTGGCTTTGTCGTTTCTGCTGCCCGCCATCGTTCAAACGGTTCTGCGCGACTTTGCACGGACCTGGCCAATGCACCGTTCAGCGGTGCATTTGTGGGGCTTTTCGGTGTTCATGGCCGGCACATCTTGTGCTTGAATGAAACTGCCACTGAACCTTCAAGGAGAACCGCATGAGCTCACGCAGCCTGGTCGCTTCACCCCCACTTGGTCTGCCCATCGCCCAGATGCGCAGCGTGTTCAGCGCCGACGAGGTCGAGCGCAGGCTGGCCAAACTGCAGGCCAGCGGCAACGAGCGCGAATACGAAAGCCTGCGCAACACCTGGCAGCGCATGCTGGAGCGCGGCCCGCAACGTTTTGCCGTCAAACCCTCGGGCGTGCCCGACATGGCCCCGCTGTACGACCTGCTGCCCAATTTTGGGGAAGTGCTCGACGACGTGAAGCGCCACGTGGCGCTGAGCCAGGACAGCCGCGACAGCCTGGAAGTCACCCCCATCCTGCTGCTCGGCCCGCCGGGCGTGGGCAAGACCCACTTCGCCAAACAACTGGCCGACCTGCTGGGCACCAGCATGAGCCTGGTCCCCATGAGCTCCATGACCGCAGGCTGGCTGCTCTCGGGTTCGTCTTCGCAGTGGAAAGGCGCCAAGCCGGGCAAGGTGTTCGAGGCGCTGGTGGACGGCCAGTACGCCAACCCGGTGATCGTCGTCGACGAGATCGACAAGGCCAATGCCGATGCGCAGTACGACCCGCTGGGAGCGCTCTACAGCCTGCTGGAACACGACACGGCACAAAACTTTGTGGACGAATTCGCCGAGGTGCCGATCGACGCCAGCCAGGTGATCTGGGTGACCACCGCCAACAACGAACGCAGCATCCCCGAGCCGATCATGAACCGCATGAACGTGTTCGAGATCGCACCCCCCACGCTGGAAGCCGCGCGCAAGATCGCCGCCCACCTGTACCGCGGCATCCTGGGTGAACACGACTGGGGGCAACACTTCGACCCGGTGCCAGGCGACGACGTGCTGGACCGGCTGGCGGTGCTGGCACCGCGCGACATGCGCCGCGCGCTGGTCACGGCCTTCGGCAATGCCCGGCTGGACAACCGTTACCGCGTGGAGCCCGACGACCTGCCCAAGGCGGGTGCGGGCAAGAGCCGCATCGGGTTTCTGCAGTAACGTCTCGACGTCGACCCTGCCGCTGCCGAAGCGGCGGCAGGCTCGTCATTCACCCAGGTAAGCAGCCCGCACCTTCGGGTCGTCGAGCATGTCCCGACCCTTGCCGGTCATGATGATCTCGCCCGAGTCCATCACGTAACCCCGGTCGGCGATCTGCAGCGCGCGCCGGGCGTTCTGCTCCACCAGCAGGATGGTCACGCCCTGCTTGGACACGTCACGCACCACCTCGAAGATCTTGTCGACCATGATAGGCGACAGACCCATGGACGGTTCGTCCAGCAGCAGCACCTTGGGCTGGCTCATGAGCGCACGCGCCATCGCCAGCATCTGCTGCTCGCCACCGCTCATGGTGCCGGCGAGCTGGTCCTTGCGTTCGCGCAGACGCGGGAAGATGTTGAACATCTTCTCGATGTCCTGCGCGATGCCGGCCTTGTCGTTGCGGATGTAGGCGCCCATCTGCAGGTTTTCGGTGATGGTCATGCGCGTGAACACGCCACGGCCTTCCGGCACCATGGCCAGACCCTGTTTCACCAGGTCCCAGGCGCCCTTGCCCTTGATGCTCTGGCCCATGTACTCGATGTCGCCAGCTTCAAACGCGAGCGAACCGGTCACTGCCTTCATGGTGGTGGTCTTGCCCGCGCCATTGGAGCCGATCAGCGAGATCAGCTCGCCTTCGTTCACTTCCAGGTCGATGCCCTTGACGGCCTTGATGCCGCCGTAGGCGACCTTCAGGCCGCTGATTTTGAGGAGTGTGTTTGCCATGTGTCGGTCCTGGTTCAGTGGCCGCCGGTGCCGAGGTAGGCCTCGATCACCTTGGGGTCGCGCTGCACATCGGCGGGCGTGCCCGACGAGAGCTGTTTGCCGTAGTCGAGCACCGTCACCCGGTCGCACAGGCCCATGACCAGTTTCACGTCGTGTTCGATCAGCAGGATGGTGCGGTTGTCGTTGCGGATCTGGTCGATCAGCTCGCGCAACTGCACCTTTTCGGTGGCGTTCATGCCGGCGGCGGGTTCGTCCAGCGCAATCAGCTGCGGATCGGTGGCCAGCGCTCGCGCAATTTCCAGCCGGCGCTGGTCGCCGTAGCTCAGCGTGCGCGACTTGTAGTCGGCGAACTTTTCGATGCCCACATAGGCCAGCAGTTCGCGCGCGCGTGCCGTGATCTCGGCTTCTTCGCGCTTGAAACCGGGCGTGCGCAGCACAGCGCCGATCAGACCCGAGTGCGTGCGCACATGGCGCCCGACCATCACGTTCTCCAGCGCCGTCATTTCAGCGAACAGGCGGATGTTCTGGAAGGTGCGTGCGATGCCGGCCTTGGCCACTTCGTGCACCGCGCTGGGCGTGTAGGGTTTGCCGGCGAGTTCAAACGTTCCGCTGTCGGGCGTGTACAGCCCGGTCAGCACGTTGAAGAAGGTGGTTTTGCCGGCGCCGTTGGGGCCGATCAGGCCATACACCTGACCGCGTTTGATTTCCATGCCCACATCGCTGAGGGCTTGCAGCCCACCGAAGCGTTTGGAGACATTGGCAACTTTGAGGATGGTTTCGGTCATTGAAGTTGCTCCGCTCACTTGGACAAGGACTTGCCGTGCTCGGGGGCGGGCCACAAGCCTTTGGGACGGATGAGCATCACGATCACCATGGCCAGTGCAATGAGCAACTGGCGCAGGATTTCAGGGGCGAGGCGGCCGTCGGTCATGGCCGTGAGCGGGTGCGCCACATGGCGCAGCAGCTCGGGCAAACCCGCCAGCAGCAAGGCGCCGAGCACCACGCCCGGAATGTGGCCGATACCGCCCAGCACCACCATGGCCACCACCATCACCGACTCCATGAGCGAGAAGGACTCGGGCGACACGAAGCGCTGGAACGAAGCAAACAGCACGCCGGACACGCCGCCGAACGACGCGCCCATGCCGAAGGCGAGCAGCTTGAGGTTGCGGGTGTTCAGGCCCATGGCCTTGGCAGCGATCTCGTCTTCGCGAATCGCCATCCACGCGCGGCCGATGCGCGAGTCTTGCAGGCGGTACGAGATGACGATGGCCATCACCACGAAGAAGAGGAACAGGTAGTAGTACAGCGTGACCGGCTGGAAGGTGTAGTCGCCGATGGTCAGGCGCTTGCCCAGATCCACTCCGAACACCGAGATGGTGTCGATCTGGCTGATGCCTTTGGGCCCGTTGGTGATGTTCACCGGTCGGTCCATGTTGAGCAGGAAGATGCGGATGATCTCGCCGAAGCCCAGGGTGATGATGGCCAGGTAGTCGCCGCGCAGCTTCAGCGTGGGGGCGCCCAGGATCATGCCGACGATGCCGGCCACCAAAGCGGCCACGATCATCACGATCCAGATGCTGTAGTGGATGCCGTCCGGAAACATGGCCTTGATGGCGGGGAAGGTGTCGGTCAGGTGGGGCGAACCCAGCAAGGCGAACACATAGGCGCCCACCGCGAAGAACGCGATGTAGCCCAGGTCGAGCAGGCCGGCGTAGCCGACCACGATGTTCAGGCCGAGGGCCAGCAGCACATAGAGCAACGCGATGTCGACAATGCGCACCCACGAGTTGCTGCCGGTGGACTGCAGGATGATGGGCAGCAACAGCAGCGCCACGGCGGCCAGCGCGAAGGCAATGAATTTGCCGGTTTTCGTGTTCATCATGTGATGTCTCCTGGCGGTCAGGCGCGATCGGCCACACGTTCACCCAGCAGGCCCGAGGGGCGCAGCGTGAGCACGACGGCCAGCACGATGAAGGCGAAGATGTCGGTGTACTGGCTGCCCAGCACGCCGCCGGTGAGCTTGCCGAGGTACCCGGCGCCCAGCGATTCGATCAGGCCCAGGGCAATGCCCCCGACCACCGCACCGGCGAGGTTGCCGATGCCGCCCATGACCGCGGCCACGAAGGCCTTGAGGCCGGGCATGAAACCCATGGCGTGTTGCACGGTGCCGTAGTTCGAAGCCCACATCACGCCCGCAATGGCCGCGAGCATGGCCCCGATGATGAAGGTGGCGGAAATGACAACGTCGGGCTTGATGCCCATGAGCGCCGCCACGCGCGGGTTTTCGGCGGTGGCCCGCATGGCGCGACCCAGATTGGTGCGGTTGACCAGCCACATCAGGAAAGCCAGCGTGATGACCGTGGTGGCCAGGATGGTGATCTGCGTGATGGAAATCACCGCGCCGCCGAACGCCACCGGCTCGGTGGGGAGCATGTTCGGGTACGACTTGGGGTTGGGCTTCCAGATGATCATGGCAAAGGTCTGCAAGAGCAGCGACATGCCGATGGCAGTGATCAGCGGCGCCAACCGGGACGAGTTGCGCAGCGGCCGGTAGGCCAGCTTCTCGATCGTGAAGTTGAGGGTGGCGCAGACCACCATGGCGATGATCACCGCCAGCAGAAGCACGAGCCAGCCCGGCATGCCGGGTGTGGCGTCCTGCATCACGCCGATGATGGTCCAGCTGGTGAGGGCCCCCACCATGAGGACATCGCCGTGGGCGAAATTGATCAGCCCGATGATGCCGTAGACCATGGTGTAACCCAGGGCCACCAGCGCATACATGCTGCCCAGCACCAGACCGTTGATGATCTGCTGTAGCAAAACTTCCATGAGGTTCTCCGTGTGTGTGACAGGCCGAGAGGCGCTTGTGGCGCTGGCCGGTTTCAACCTAGCAAAAAACCCGCCAGACCTGACCTTGGAACAGGACAGACTGCGGGTTGGTGGACGGATTGTAATGAGGCGCTTTTGGGGCCTGCATGCGTGTAAGCCCTTAGCGAACAAGGGTTTACCCCAAACGCGCGTGTGCACACCGCGCTTGCATCAGCGCGTTTGCCGGGACATTAGATCTTTTGATTGTTGCGATTCTTGAGTTCGCGCAGCTTATCGGCGATGCGCAGCTCCAGACCGCGGTCCACCGGCCGGTAGAAACCGGGTTCGGCCATGCCCTCGGGCAGATAACGTTCACCCGCAGCAAACCCGCCTTCCTCGTCGTGCGCGTAGCGATATCCCTTGCCGTGGTCCAGCGCCTTCATGAGCTTGGTCGGCGCATTGCGCAGGTGCATGGGCACCGGGCGTGTGCCGTCCTTCTTGACCCAGGCCTTGGCTTCGTTGAAGGCCTTGTAAACCGCATTGCTCTTGGGCGCCACGGCGAGATAGATCACGCACTCGGCCAAAGCCAGCTCACCTTCGGGGCTGCCCAGACGTTCGTACACGTCGGCCGCGTCCAGCGCCAGCCGCAGGGCGCGCGGGTCGGCCAGGCCGATGTCTTCACTGGCCATGCGGATGAAACGCCGCGCCATGTAGCGCGGGTCGGCGCCGCCGTCGAGCATGCGCACGAACCAGTACAGCGCCGCGTCTGGATCGGAGCCGCGCACGCTTTTGTGCAGCGCACTGATGGTGTCGTAGAACTGGTCGCCGCCCTTGTCGTAGCGGCGCATGCGCTCGCCCAGCACCTTGAGCAACCACGCGTCGGTGATCTCGGCGAGCTTCTCGCTGCCGGCTGCCACCGACAACGTTTCAAGCGTGTTGAGCAGGCGGCGGGCATCGCCGTCGGCGTAAGCAATCAGCCGGTCGATGGCCGCCGATTCGATGGCGGGTACCGCGTCGATGGCTTGTGCCTTGGTCACGATCAGCTTCAGGTCGTCTTCGGACAGGGGCTGCAGCACATACACAGCGGCGCGCGAGAGCAGGGCCGAGTTGACCTCGAACGACGGGTTTTCGGTGGTGGCGCCAATGAAGGTGAACAGGCCACTCTCCACGTGCGGCAAAAAGGCGTCCTGCTGGCTCTTGTTGAAGCGGTGAACCTCGTCCACGAACAGGATGGTGCGCTGCGGCGAGAGCCCGGTGCGCGCCGCTTCTGCACGCTCCACCGCTTCGCGGATGTCTTTCACACCACCGAGCACCGCGCTGATGGTGAGGAACTGGGCATCGAACGCGTCGGCCATGAGCCGAGCGATGGTGGTCTTGCCGACGCCGGGTGGGCCCCAGAGGATGCAGCTGTGAGGTTGGCCCGACTCAAACGCCAGGCGCAGCGCCATGCCCTCACCCAGCATGTGTTGCTGGCCGATCACCTCGGCCAGGTTGCGCGGACGCAGGCGCTCGGCCAGGGGCGCGTGGGGGCTGGGGGCGGGCACAGGTTTCAGGGCCGCATCACCGAAGCGCCCGCCGGTGGCTCGAACTTGAAGTCGGCGGCCTTCAGCGGCGCGTTGGATTGCCAGCCGTTGAAGGTGAGCACCGAGCGCTGGCCGAGGCTGTCTTCGATGTCGAGCACCGAAAGCTGGCCCTGCCTGAAGCCCACGCGAACCATCTGCAGCTGGCCGTTGCGGTCCTTGGGCTTGGCTTCCAGCCACTCCAGGCCATCTCTGGCCGCGCCGGGCTTGAGGTCGAAGGCATCCGACAGGCCTTTGAGATCGGTGCCTGCTGCGATCAGGGCCGCAGGCGTGCTGCCCAGCACCTCTTTCTGGCCGCGGGCCGTGACCTGGTTCAGGTCCACGTCGTACAACCACAGCGTCTGGCCATCGGCCACGATGGTCTGCTCGAACGGTTTGGTGTATTCGAACCGGAAACGGTTGGGCCGCAGGAATTCGAAGGTGCCGGTCGACGTCTTGCTGCGCGCCACGGTTTCGGTGGCGCGCTTGGGTGAGGTCACCACCTGGGTGAAGCCGGCCTTGCCGCTGCTCACCTCACGCAGGAATTTTTCGAGATCCTGAAGGCCATCGGCCGAAGCGCCGACAGTGGCAAGACACAGAGAACAAAGAAGCAACAGTTTTTTCATCATGGACATCTGATCCGGTTGGGCCGGCTCGGTTCAAGCCAGCGTCATTCGCCGCGTGCCGGCACCAGGATGTCCCGCTGCCCGCTCGATGTGAGGGCGCTCACCAAGCCTGCGTTTTCCATGTCTTCGAGCAAGCGGGCGGCACGGTTGTAGCCGATCTTGAGCTTGCGCTGCACATAGGAAATGCTGGCCTTGCGGTCCTTGATGACGATTTCCACCGCTTGATCGTAGAGAGCATCTTTTTCTCCGTTGCCCTCACCGCCGCCTTCGCCGAACAGGTCGCCGCCCTCGCCATCGGACACGCCGCCTTCGAGCACGCCGTCGATGTAGTTGGGCTCGCCACCCTGTTCCTTCAGGTAGGCCACCACGCGGTGCACTTCGTCATCGCTCACAAACGCACCATGCACCCGGATCGGGAATCCTGTACCCGACGGCATGTAAAGCATGTCACCCATGCCCAGCAGGCTCTCGGCGCCCATCTGGTCGAGGATGGTGCGGCTGTCGATCTTGCTGCTGACCTGGAACGACAGGCGCGTGGGAATGTTGGCCTTGATCAGGCCGGTGATCACGTCCACGCTGGGACGCTGCGTGGCCAGGATCAGGTGGATGCCGGCCGCGCGCGCCTTCTGCGCCAGGCGGGCAATGAGTTCTTCGATCTTCTTGCCCACCACCATCATCAGGTCGGCCAGCTCGTCGATCACCACCACGATGTAGGGCAGGCGCTCCAGTGGTTCGGGCTGCTCGGGCGTGAGGCTGAACGGGTTGCCGATGAACTCGCCGCGCGCCGCCGCTTCGTCGATCTTGACGTTGTAACCCGCGAGGTTGCGCACGCCCAGCTTGCTCATGAGCTTGTAGCGCTTTTCCATCTCGGCCACACACCAGTTCAGGCCGTTGGCCGCGTGCTTCATGTCGGTGACCACGGGCGCGAGCAGGTGCGGAATGCCTTCGTAGACGCTCATCTCGAGCATCTTGGGGTCGATCAGCAACAGGCGCACGTCGCGCGCGTCGGCCTTGTACAGGAGCGACAGGATCATGGCGTTGATGCCGACCGACTTGCCCGAACCGGTGGTGCCGGCCACCAGGCAGTGCGGCATCTTGGCCAGATCGGCCACGATGGGCTGGCCACCGATGTCCTTGCCCAGGCCCATGGTCAACATGGACTTGGCGTCGTTGTAGACGGCCGATCCCAGGATCTCGCTGAGCTTGATGGTCTGGCGCTTGGCGTTGGGCAGCTCCAGCGCCATCAGGTTCTTGCCAGGGATGGTCTCGATCACGCGGATGGAGACCAGGGAGAGCGAACGCGCCAGGTCGCGCCCGAGGTTGACGATCTGCGAACCTTTCACGCCGGTGGCGGGCTCGATCTCGTAGCGCGTGATCACCGGGCCCGGTGCTGCGGCGACCACACGCACGTCCACACCAAAGTCCTTGAGCTTTTTCTCGATCAGGCGGCTGGTCATCTCCAGCGTCTGGCTGTCCACGCCGGCCTGGTGCACCGGCGCGCTGTCGAGCAGGTCCACCTGCGGCAGCTTGCTGTCGGGCAGTTCGGTGAACAGCGGTTTCTGGCGTTCTTTCGCCACACGCTCGCTCTTGGGCACATCGACCAGCGTGGGCTCGATCACCACCGGCATGGGGTGGTGCTCTTCAATTTCCACCCGCTCGACCTTCACCACCTCTTCGCGTTCGCGCGCAGCCTTCTCGCCGATGCGCTGGTCTTCCACCGCTTCGCGTTTTTCGCGGCGTGCCTCGAACCAGCCGTCCAGTGTGTGACCCACCTCTTCGGCCCAATGGCCCCAGGAAAAACGGAACACGCGCGGCAGGCACACCAGCAGCAGCGCCAGCATGGTCAGCGCCGAGCCGGTGAAACCGAGCCAGCGCATGGAGAAAGCGCCCAGGCCGTGGCCGAGCACACCGCCCGCATGGCCCGGCAGCAGCGCTTCCAGCCGGTAGAGGCGACTCCACTCCAGCACCGTGCTCGCGGCCATCAGGGTGATCAGGGCCAGCCAGAACAGACCGCGGCGCGCCCAGGGGCGCTGCCAGATGCGCGCATCCTGTTCGTCACCCGCGTCGGCGCGCGTGCCGCGAATCCAGCCGGCCAGTGCGGACAACCAGGCCCGCACGCCCACCAGAAAACACCACCAGACCGAGAAGCCGAACAAGTAGTAGCTCCAGTCGGCCAGCAGCGCGCCGAGTCGGCCACCCCAGTTGCCCACCTCGGTGGCGGTGCCGGTGGTGCTCCAGGCCGGGTCGGCCAACGAGTGGCTCAGCAAGGCCAGCAACCAAAAGGCCAGCGCGGCCGCACCCAGCACCAGGCCGATCTCCTGGGCAAAACGGGAAACGCCGACCTGCGGTTGACCCGCACGGTCGGCGTTGAGGGTGTTCAGTGAGTAGGTCATGGGCTGTTCAAATGTCCAGCAGCAAGCTTACCCCAAGCCCGCTCCATTACAGCCTTTGCAGACCTGGCCACACGTCGGTGGCCCAACGGTTCAGCCGAGGGAATTCAGCCGTTCCTTGATGATGGTGCTGCCATCTTCCGCCATCTCGATGAAGCCCCGGTCTTCCAGGTCCTTCATGACGCGGCTGACCATCTCGCGCGAGGCGCCGATCATCTTGGCCACATCCTGGCGCGAGACCCGGTCCTTGATGGTGAGCTGGCCGTCCTTGTCGGGCTGGGCGAACTCGAGCAGTGCACGCGCCACCCGACCATAGACATCCATCAGCGCCAGCGATTCGATCTTGCGGTCGGCGTGGCGCAGGCGCTGCACCAGGCCCTTCATGACCGCGTAGGCCATGGAACTGTTCTCGGGCAGACAGCGGGCGAACTCGGCACGGCCCAGGATCAACACATCGGTCTGCACCTCGGCCTTGACCGTGGCCGAATGCGGCTGGTTGTCGATCAGGCTCATCTCGCCCACGTAGTCGCCGGGGTTCATGGTGGCCAGGATCACCTCGCGACCGCGGGAATCGGTGGTCACCACACGCGCGCGGCCGGTGAGCACGATCGCCAGACAGTTCGACTTCTTGCCCTGCTCGACGATGCATTCGCCCCGCTTGAAACGGCGCTTGATGACCGCATCTGCAACGCCTTCGGCCTGGGCCTGCGTCAGGGTTGAAAAAAGCGGCACCCGGCGGATCAGATCGAGATTGGACAGTATCGACATGCGTGTATTCCTTGTTCTGGGAAGCGCCTGCAGCGCCGTTTCATACAATGACCTGAAGTCATGGTCCCCTGCTCCGCAGGCTTCTGACCTGACGCACCAATGTAACCGCCGACTCTAAACCACTTGCCCCTGAATCCGATGGGGACTTGCACCATGAAACACGCCAAAGTACTGATCCTGGGCTCCGGCCCCGCCGGCTACACCGCCGCGGTCTACGCCGCTCGCGCCAACCTCAACCCGGTGCTGATCACGGGCATCGCACAAGGCGGCCAGCTCATGACCACGACCGACGTGGACAACTGGCCAGCCGACGCCGACGGTGTGCAGGGCCCCGATCTGATGCAGCGCTTTCAAGCACACGCCGAGCGCTTCAAGACCGAAATGATCTTCGATCACATCAATGCGGTGGACTTCAGCAAACGTCCCTTCGTGCTCAAGGGCGACAGCGGCGAATACAGTTGCGACGCGCTCATCATCGCCACCGGCGCATCCGCCAAATACCTCGGTCTGCCGTCCGAAGAAGCCTTCATGGGCAGGGGCGTCTCGGGCTGTGCCACCTGCGACGGCTTCTTCTACCGTGGGCAGGAAGTCAGCGTGGTCGGCGGCGGCAACACCGCTGTGGAAGAAGCGCTGTACCTCTCCAACATCGCGAGCAAGGTCACGCTGGTGCACCGGCGCGATACCTTCAAGGCCGAAGCCATCCTGATCGACAAGCTGATGGAGAAGGTGGCCGCCGGCAAGATCGAACTCAAGCTGCACAGCACGCTGGACGAAGTGCTGGGTGACCAGACCGGCGTGACCGGTGTGCGCCTCAAGAGCGTGAAGACCGGCGACACCGAAGACCTTGCGCTCAAAGGCTGCTTCATCGCCATCGGGCACCAACCCAACACCGACATCTTCAAAGGCCAACTCGACATGAAGGACGGTTACATCACGACCCGCTCCGGCCTGCAAGGAATGGCGACCATGACCAGCGTGCCGGGCGTGTTCGCCGCGGGCGACGTGCAGGACCACGTGTACCGCCAAGCCATCACCAGCGCCGGCACGGGCTGCATGGCCGCCCTGGATGCCCAGCGTTTCCTGGAGCAAAGCGCTTCTTGAACGCCGCCAACCCCGCGAGACAGCCGATTGGCTATAATCGCGGGCTTTGCTGAGATTGACCGGTTCTTGGGAGCCACAGCAGATTCGGGTTACCGCCACCCTTTCCTGGCGAGGTGAGGCTGAACGGGCCAGACACGGAACATCGTCCGGTCGCGGTCCACAGCTGTTTGAATGATCGGAGTGTCCTCATGGCACGCGTCTGCGACGTCACGGGCAAGAAGCCCATGGTCGGGAACAATGTTTCCCACGCCAACAACAAAACCAAGCGCCGGTTCCTGCCGAACCTGCAATACCGCCGTTTCTGGGTCGAGACCGAAAACCGTTGGGTGCGTCTGCGCGTCTCCGGTGCGGCGTTGCGCCTGATCGACAAAAACGGCATTGACGCCGTGCTCGCCGACCTGCGCGCACGCGGTCAAGCTTAAGGAGAACCGAACATGGCAACCAAAGGCGCACGCGAGAAGATCAAGCTGGAATCCACCGCTGGAACCGGCCACTTCTACACCACCACCAAAAACAAGAAGACCACGCCCGAGAAGATGCTGATCAAGAAATTTGATCCCAAAGCTCGCAAGCATGTGGACTACAAAGAAATCAAGCTGAAATAAGCGGGATCTCTTCCAACAAAAAGCCGCTGTGACCCAGCGGCTTTTTTGTGCGCCAATGAAAACCAGTTGCCCAATAAAAAACCACCCCGCAGGGTGGTTTTTTATTGGGCGGTCAAGTTCAGGCGTGGGCCGAGCGCAGGCGAATGGAGAAGTCGCGCAGCGCAGCGATGCCGCTCTCTTCCGCACGGCGGCACCAAGCCTGCAGGTCGGTGGCCAGCTGCTCTCGCGTGGCGGTGGTGCTGGACCACAGGGCTCGCAACTCTTCGCGCATGGTCACCATCTTGTCGAGCACGGGGTGCTCTGCGCGCACCTGGGCCAACTGGGGCTTGACGCTGGCGGGCACCTTGTCGTCGTCGCGGTGCAGCCACTGGCGGGCCGACTGCAACACGGTGGCATCGCCCCTGCGTTGCTGCAGCGCCTCGAGCTCGCGCTTGCAGGCTGTGCGCATCTCGCGGGCATAGCCTGCCATCACTTCGTAGCGGTTGGCGATGATCGCCTCCAGCGTTTTTTCGTCCGCCACCGGTTTGACAGCACCAAACGCCATCTTGGGAGGAAGCTTCTTGACCGAGGCCAGGCCGACCGAACTCAGCATGCTGATGTACATCCAGCCAATGTCGAATTCGTAGGGCTTGACCGAGAGCTTGGCCGACGTGGGGTAGGTGTGGTGGTTGTTGTGCAGCTCTTCACCGCCGATGAGGATGCCCCAAGGTGACACGTTGGTGCTGGCGTCGGTCGCTTCAAAGTTGCGGTAACCCCACCAGTGGCCGATGCCGTTGATGATGCCGGCGGCCGTGATCGGGATCCAGATCATCTGGATCGCCCAGACGGTCACGCCCAGCACGCCGAACAGCGCGATGTTGATGATCATCATGAGGGTCACACCCAGGCGTGAACGGCCGGTGTAGACCACACGTTCGATCCAGTCGTTGGGGGTGTTGTGGCCGTAGCGGTCCAGGGTTTCCTGGTTCTTGGCTTCCGAGCGGTACAACTCGCTGCCTTCAAAGAACACCTTCTTGATGCCGAACACCACCGGGCTGTGCGGGTCGCCTTCGTGTTCGCACTTGGCGTGGTGCTTGCGGTGGATGGCGGTCCATTCCTTGGTGACCATGCCGGTGGTCATCCAGAGCCAGAAGCGGAAGAAATGCGACGCGATGGGGTGCAGGTCCAGCGATCGGTGGGCCTGGTGGCGGTGCAGATAGATGGTGACGCTGGCGATGGTGATGTGGGTGAACACCAGGGCCACGATCATGGCCTGCCACCAGGTGGCGCCGGTCAGACCGTGCGCAAGGAACTGGATGAGGCCGTCCCAAAGGGACGAAAAAATACCGAAGTCGGAAGAAGACATTGATTTCCCAATAGACCGCCCAAGGCGGCGGATGGATACCGAGTGGGCTCCAGAACACCCGGAGCAGTAGCGCCTCTGATTTTAAGGCCGGGGGTGCCAAACACCAACCGGTATCCAGCCCCGAATGTGGAAACTACTGCCTGAGATCAAGTGAATTGACGGCTTTTCAAGGCTTTTTCCGCCAGACGGCGGCAAAGAAGCCATCCGTAGCATGCCGATGTGGCCACAGGCGAAGCCAGCGCCCTTCGTCGCCCTGACACAGGGCAGCAGCATTCTGGACGTTCGCCGTGTCCAGTAAACCAGACACCGGCACCACCTCGAAGTCGGCATGCGCCAGCTCAAACGCAGCGCAGACGGCTTCGTTTTCCTCTTTCAGCAGGCTGCAGGTGGCATACACCATCCGTCCACCCGGCTTGAGCAGGCGGGCCGCGCTGTTCAGGATGGCCAACTGCAACTCGGCCTGCGCCGCCACCGTCTGGGGGTTCTGACGCCACTTCAGGTCGGGGCTGCGTCGCAGTGTGCCCAGGCCCGAACACGGAGCGTCGACCAGCACACGGTCGATCTTGCCGGCCAGGCGTTTGATGCGGTCGTCGCGCTCGTGGGCGATCGCCACCGGGTGCACGTTGGACAGGCCGCTGCGGGCCAGGCGCGGCTTGAGCGCGTCGAGCCGGTGGCCGGAGGTGTCAAACGCGTAGAGCCGGCCACTGTTGCGCATGGCCGCGCCAATGGCCAGGGTCTTGCCGCCGGCACCGGCGCAGAAATCCACCACCATCTCGCCGCGCTTGGCGTCCACGAGCAAAGCCAGCAGCTGCGAGCCTTCGTCCTGCACCTCGACCTCACCCTCGGTGAACGCGGGCAGCTTGGCCAGTGACGGTTTGCCCTGCAGGCGGATGCCCAGCGGCGAAAAGGGTGTGGCCTCACCGACCAGACCGGCTTTTTGCAACGTGGCCAGCACCGCTTCGCGCTTGGCCTTGAGCACGTTCACCCGCAGGTCCAGCGGCGCGGGCTGGTTCAGACTGGCCACCAAGGCGTCAAATTCGTTCCCCACCTGCTCGCGCAAAGCGGCGGCCAGCCAGTCGGGCAGGTTGTGGCGGTGCTGCGCCATCAGGTCGGCATCTTTGACGGCATCGCAGTGGTCGAGCCAGGTTTTCTCGGGCTCGGTGAGCGCGCTCTTTATGAAATCGCGGTCGCCGGGGAACGCCAGGATCGCCAGCCGGCGCCACTTGGAGCCACTGCCCGAGCGGGCCAGCCATTCCAGCTTGAGGCGCTCGCGAAGTATTTTGTAAACGGTGTCGGACAGCGTGGCGCGCTCGCGAGAACCGAGCGAGCGGTTCTCGCGAAAGTGGCGGGCAACGACGGCGTCGGTGGGGTGTTCGAACTTGAAGACCTGTTCGATCAGGGTGGCGCTTTCGTCCAGGAGGGCTTTGGGGTGCATGGGCGGTATTGTCTCCCCCCTGCGCCGCTGACGCGGCTTCCCCCCAGGGGGACGATCCCTGTGGCCCGGCGGAGCCGGTTCCACGGCATCTCTGGGTTGGGGCACGCGCGCGGGAGTCGCTCTCTGCACAGGGATAATCAGAGGTTATGTCCGAACTTTCCCAACAGGTGCGCCGCCGCCGCACCTTCGCCATCATTTCCCACCCCGACGCGGGCAAGACCACCCTCACCGAGAAGCTGCTGCTGTTCTCCGGCGCGATCAACATCGCCGGCAGTGTGAAAGCGCGCAAGGCCGCGCGCCACGCCACCAGCGACTGGATGGAGATCGAGAAGCAACGCGGCATTTCGGTGGCCTCGTCCGTGATGCAGATGGAATACCGCGACTGCGTGATCAACCTGCTGGACACGCCGGGTCACCAGGACTTTTCTGAAGACACCTACCGGGTGCTCACGGCCGTGGACGCCGCCTTGATGGTGATCGACGCGGGCAACGGCGTGGAGCCGCAGACGCGCCGCCTGCTGCAGGTCTGCCGTGCGCGCAACACGCCAATCCTGACCTTCGTGAACAAGATGGACCGCGAGGTGCAGGCGCCGCTGGACCTGATGGACGAGCTCGAACGCGAACTCGGCATGACGGTGGTGCCCTTCACCTGGCCGGTGGGCATGGGCAAGACCTTCCGCGGCGTGTTCGACCGCCGCACCGACCAGATGCGCGTGTTCGCGGCCGGTGAAGACCGCCGCGGCGGCGACGAGGATGTGCTGGTGGGCTTGAACAACCCCGAGAGCGTGCGGCGCTTCGGCTCCGAGTTCGAGCAGGCCCGCGACGAACTCGAACTGGTGGCGGGCGCTTCACCCGCGTTCGATGAAGCCGAGTTCCTGGCCGGGCGCCAAACACCGATGCTGTTCGGCTCGGCGGTCAACAACTTCGGCGTGCGCGAGGTGCTCGACGCACTGGTGGACCTGGCGCCGCCGCCCGGCGACCGCCCCGCGATCCAGCGCACCGTGCACCCCGACGAGCCCAAGTTCAGCGGCGTGGTGTTCAAGATCCAGGCCAACATGGACCCGGCGCACCGCGACCGCATCGCCTTCGTTCGCGTGGCCAGCGGCCATTTCGAGCGCGGCATGAAGCTCAAGGTGGTGCGCTCGGGCAAGGACCTGCGGCCCAACACCGTGGTGAGTTTTCTCTCGCAACGGCGCGAACTGCTCGACGAGGCCTTTGCCGGCGACATCATCGGCATCCCGAACCACGGCGTGCTGCAGCTGGGCGACACGCTCACCGAAGGCGAGAGCCTGCAGTTCACCGGCCTGCCCTTCTTCGCGCCGGAAATCATCCGCAGCGTCGAAGTGGCCGACCCGCTGCGCAGCAAGCAGTTGCGCTCGGGCCTGACGCAGCTCGGCGAAGAAGGTGCGATCCAGGTGTTCCGCCCGGTGGCCGGCTCGGTGCTGCTGCTGGGCGCCGTGGGTCAGCTGCAGTTTGAGGTGGTGGCACACCGGCTGGAGCACGAATACGGCGTGAAGGCCCGCATCATGAACAGCCCCTACCAGGTGGCACGCTGGGTGACCTGCGCGCCCGAGAACGGCGGCGAGAACGAGCTCAAGCGCTTCATCGACGCCAACAGCCACCGTGTGGCGCTGGACGCGGTGGACGCGCCCACGCTGCTGGTCGACCACGCGGCCACGCTGCGCGCGGTGGAGGCAAACTGGCCGAAGATCAAGTTCCATGCGATGCGGGAGCACGCAGGCCTGGTGTTCGCCAAGGGCGTTTGAGAGCGTGCCCTCAGCCCAGCCCTCTCCCAGCGGGAGAGGGCGCCAGTCACCTCAGGCAAAGAGCAGTTTTCCGATCGCCCGCGGGTAGATGACGTGCTCCTGCGTCAGCACCCGCGCCGCCAGCGCCTCGGCCGTGTCGTCCGGCAGCACCGGCACCACCGCCTGATCCAGGATCTCGCCGTGGTCGAGTTCGCTGGTCACCCGGTGCACCGTGGCGCCGGCGAAGCGGCAGCCCATGTCGATCGCTCGCTGGTGTGTCTTCAAGCCGGTGAACGCCGGCAGCAGGCTGGGGTGGATGTTGACCAGCCGGCCCTCGTAGTGCTGCACGAAGCCGGGCGTGAGGATGCGCATGAAGCCGGCGAGCACCACCAGCGTGGGTGCATGGCGGTCGATCTCGGCCATCAGCGCGGCGTCAAAGGCCTCGCGGCTGGCGTAGGCCGTGTGGTCCAGCGAGGCCGTTGCAATGCCCCGCTCCTGCGCCCAGGCCAGCCCCTGCGCACCGGCCTTGTTGCTGATCACGGCCACCACGCTCGCCTTGAGACGGGCTTGCCAGCGTTGTTTGAGGGATGTCTCCACGATGGCGGCCATGTTGGAGCCACTTCCGGAGATCAGAATCACGATGTTTTTGTTCACGCCAGACATGGCCGGGAAGTGTAATGACCTCAGACCTGCAAGCCCCCTCCAACGGCCGCCCGCGCGGCCACGATTTTCAGCAGCGCCCGCTCTCGCTCGCCGAGGCCCGCGTGCTCGGCACGCTCATGGAAAAGGCGCGCACCGTGCCCGACAGCTACCCGCTCACGCTCAACACGCTGGTGACCGGCTGCAACCAGAAGTCCAGCCGCGAGCCGGTGATGAACCTGGCGGACGCAGCCGTGCTTGAAGCGCTGGATGCCTTGCGCGCCTTGCACCTGGTGCTGGAGAGCAGCGGCAGCCGCGTGACGCGCTACGAACACAACTTCATGCGCGCCGTGGCCGTGCCCGAACAATCGGCCGTGTTGCTGGGCATGCTGATGCTCCGCGGCCCGCAGACCGCAGGTGAACTGCGGCTGAACACCGAGCGCTGGTACAAATTCCTCGACATCGCCTCGGTCGACGCTTTCCTGGAAGAGCTGCAGGACCGCAGCGACGACAAAGGCGGTGCGCTGGTGGTGAAGCTGCCGCGCGCACCGGGCGCGCGCGAACAGCGCTGGGCCCACCTGCTGTGCGGGCCGGTGGACGCTGCCCTGCTGACCCAAGCCCCGCAAACCGCCACCAGTGCCGCCACCGAAGACGAGCTGATCAACCTCACGCGCCGTGTGGCCACGCTGGAAAACACCGTGGCCGCGCTGCAGGATCAGCTTCAAAATCTGAACGAACAACTCGGCTTGTCGCAGCCCGGACAGCCATAAAACGAACGGTCGTGCCAAACTGCCCGGCATTGTTCAATTTGCCGGCACATTTCCGTGGCGGCCACCAGGAGACACCCCATGGATTTGGCATTCACGCCCGAAGAGCAGGCGTTTCGCGAGGAGATCCGCGGCTGGGTCAAGGCCAACCTGCCCGCCGAGATCGCCCACAAGGTCCACAACGCCCTGCGCCTGTCACGCGACGACATGCAGCGCTGGGCGAAGATCCTCGGCAAAAAAGGCTGGCTCGGCTGGGGCTGGCCCAAAGAGTTCGGCGGCCCGGGCTGGAACGCGGTGCAGAAACACCTGTTCGAAGAGGAATGTGCGCTGGCCGGCGCGCCCCGCGTGGTGCCTTTCGGCCCGGTGATGGTGGCGCCCGTGATCATGGCCTTCGGCAACAAGGCACAGCAAGAGCGCTTTTTGCCGGGCATCGCCAGCGGTGACGTCTGGTGGAGCCAGGGCTACAGCGAGCCGGGCTCCGGCTCCGACCTCGCTTCGGTGAAATGCCGCGCCGAACGCCAGGGCGACAAGTACATCGTCAACGGCCAGAAGACCTGGACCACGCTGGGTCAGTACGGCGAGTGGATCTTCTGCCTGGTGCGCACCAGCAATGAAGGCAAACCACAAACCGGCATTTCCTTCCTGTTGATCGACATGAAGTCGCCCGGCGTCTCGGTGCGACCCATCAAGCTGCTCGACGGCGAGTGTGAAGTCAACGAGGTCTGGTTCGACAACGTCGAAGTGCCGGCGGAAAACCTGATCGGCGAAGAGAACAAGGGCTGGACCTACGCCAAGCACCTGCTCAGTCACGAGCGCACCAACATTGCCGATGTGAACCGCGCCAAGCGCGAGCTCGAGCGACTCAAACGCATCGCCAAGGCCGAAGGCGTGTGGGACGACCTGCGTTTCCGCGACCAGATTGCCCTGCTCGAAGTGGACGTGGTCGCGCTCGAAATGATGGTGCTGCGCGTGCTCTCGGCCGAGAAGTCGGGCAAGAACTCGCTCGACATTGCCGGCCTGCTCAAGATCAAGGGCAGCGAGATCCAGCAGCGCTACAGCGAACTCATGATGCTGGCCGCCGGCCCCTACAGCCTGCCCTTCATCGAAGAAGCCATGGAAGCCGGCTGGCAAGGCGACTTCCCCGGCGGCGTCAACGCCAACGCGCCGCTCGCATCCACCTACTTCAACATGCGCAAGACCACCATCTACGGTGGCAGCAATGAAGTGCAACGCAACATCGTCGCGCAAACCGTTTTGGGCTGAGGAGAGAACACATGGACTTCGATTTTTCCGATGATCAAGGCGCGCTGCGCGATGCCGTTCAAAAGTGGGTGGAGAAGGCCTACACCTTCGACCGCCACACCGCCATCGTGGCTGCCGGTGGCTTTGATCGCGCGGCCTACAACGAACTCGCCGAACTCGGCCTCGCCGGCCTCTACGTGAGCGAGGACGACGGTGGCATGGGCATGGGCCCGATCGAGGGCATGGTGGTGATGGAGGAGCTGGGCCGCGGCATCGTGCTGGAGCCGCTCGCCCAAACCCTGATCACCTCGGGGGTGCTCGGTGGCTACGCGCCGGCCGAACTGAAGGCGGCCTGGTTGCCCCGCATCGCCTCGGGCGAAGCGCTGGTGGTGCTCGCGCACCAGGAGCGCAAGGCCCGCTACAAGCTCGATGTCTGCACCACCACCGCCGCGCAGGCCGGCGGTGGCTGGACACTCTCGGGCACCAAAAACGTGGTGCCAGCCGCCGACCAGGCCGACGCCTTTGTGGTGCCCGCCATGGCCGCCGGCAAGCTGGGTCTGTTCCTGGTGGAGCGCACCGCTTCGGGCGTGAGCACCACTGGCCACCACACGCAGGACGGTGGCCGCGCCGGTGACCTGACGCTGAAAGACGCACCGGCCCAACTGATCACCAGCGACGGACTGACTGCCCTCGAACACGGCGTGGACATCGGCATTGCCGCCACCTGCGCCGAAGCCGTGGGCGTGATGGACAAGACCCTGGCGATCACGGTCGAATACATGAACACGCGCAAGCAGTTCGGCGTGGCGATTGCCACTTTCCAGGCGCTGCGCCACCGCGTCGCCGACATGAAGATGCAGCTGGAACTGGCACGCTCCATGAGCTACTACGCCAGCCTCAAGCTCAACGCACCCGCGGCGGAGCGTCGCGCAGCCATGGCGCGCGCCAAGGTGCAACTGGGCACGTCCATGCGCTTCGTGGGCCAGCAGGCGGTGCAGTTGCACGGCGGCATCGGCGTGACCGACGAGTACATCGTGAGCCACTACTTCAAGAAGCTCACCCAGCTGGAGATGAGCTTCGGCGACACCTTGCACCACCTGAGCGAAGTGTCCAGCCGCATGCAGGACACAGCTGGCGTGTTTGCCTGATTCCTCTCACCCCAAACGGCCCGCACCCTGCGGGCCGCTTTGTTTTCGCCAGCCCAAGAACGATGCGGAGACACCCATGACCACCCGCCGCAGCCTCTTTGCCCTGGTCGCCAGCAGCCTGCTGCTCGGCGCCTGCGCCACCGCGCCGCAAGGCGCCGACCAGCCGCCCATCGTGTTCGCGCACGGCAATGGCGACTCGGCCTCCATCTGGCAGAGCACGGTGTGGCGCTTCGAGTCCAACGGCTGGCCACGCGAACGCCTGCACGCCATCGACCTGCCCTACCCGCTGGCGCGCGACGACAACAGCAAGGCCCAGCCAGGCCGCACCTCGACCGACGATCACATGGCCTACCTCAAGGCCGAGGTGGACAAGGTGCTCAAGGCCACCGGCGCGAAGCAGGTGGTGCTGGTGGCCAACTCGCGCGGCGGCAACGCGGTGCGCAACTACATCCAGAACGGTGGTGGCGACAAGACCGTGAGCCACGCGGTGCTGGGTGGCACGCCCAACCACGGCGTGTGGGCGACCAAGGGCTTTCGTGAAGGCAACGAGTTTTCGGGCACCGGCCCCTTTCTCACCGCGTTGAACGCACCCAAGAACGCCGCGGGCGACGAGGTGACCGGCCCGGTGAAGTGGATGACCATCCGCTCCGACAACAACGACAAGTTCGCGCAGCCCGACGGCCTATGGATCGGCGCCAAGGGCACGCCCACCAACGTCACTTTTGAAGGCCCGGCGCTCAAGGGCGCGACCAACGCGGTACTGCCGCGCGTGGACCACCGCGAGACCTCGTTCTCGCCCGCCGCTTTCGAGACCACCTACCGCTTCATCACCGGCCGGGCGCCCACCACGCTGGTTCCGACGCCGCAAGCACCGGTGGTGCTCAACGGCAAGATCACCGGCCTGGGCCTCGTGCCCACCGACCCGGCCACCGGCAACTATGCCAACAACCTGCCCTTGCCGGGCGCGCAGCTGATGGTGTACGCCACCGACCCCGCCACCGGCGAGCGCAAGGGCGCTGCCGTGCACAGCAAGACCGTGGGCGCCGATGGTCTGTGGGGCCCTTTCACCGCGCAGGCCGGCGTGCCGCACGAGTTCGTGATCAGCGCACCGGGATATGCCACCACGCACATCTACCGCAGCCCCTTCCCGCGCAGCAGCGAACTCATTCATCTGCGCGCCGAGCGCATCGCCGCCGCCGACAAGGACGCCAAGTCCACCGTCACTTTCACGCGGCCGCGCGGCTACTTCGACGCCCAACGCGACAAGATGGCCTTTGACAGCAAGGCTTTGCCCGGTGTGCCGCCCGCGGGCGCCGGCGTGTCGAGTTCAAAGATCAAGGTGATGGAAGACGGCGTGCGGGCCATTCCGGCGGAATTCAACGGGGAGAAGATCGTTGGACGCACCTGGCCGGCGGCTGAAAACCGCCTGGTGGTTCTTGAACTGACGTACTGATCCAGGGCTTCAGGCGTGCAGCCTGGAGGTCTTCGGCAGGTGCGACATCAAAAACTCCATCTGGTCCGCCAGGATGCGGCGGTTGCGCAGGATGAAGTCTTCCCACAGGCTGGGCACATAGGGCGCGTAGAGCAAACCCATGTGCGCCTGCTCGGGCGTGCGGTTGCCCTTGCGGTGGTTGCACGAGCGGCAGGCGGTGACCACGTTCATCCACAGGTCGCGCCCGTTCTGCCCCAGGGGGACGATGTGCTCGCGGGTCAGTTCTTCCTCGTGAAAATGTTCGCCGCAGTAGGCGCACACATTGCGGTCGCGCGCAAACAGCTTGCTGTTGGTCAGCGTGGGCCGCAGATCGAACGGGTTGATGCGCGGCACGCCCTGGGTGCCGATGATCGAATTGACGTTGATGACGGACTGGCGCCCGGTGATCGCGTTGTGCCCGCCATGGAACACCGCGATCTCGGCTCCCATCTCCCAGCGCACCTCATCCGCCGCGTAGTGCAGGACGGCTTCTTCCAGGCTGATCCACGACTGTGGCAAACCCTGGGCTGAGAGCTTCAAGACCTTCAAGACGGACTCCTTTGTGCATGGGCATCACCGGAAAACAGGCCTGGGCTGGCCCCACATCACCGGCAGGCTGGGCCTGCGGGCATGTATCGTCGTGTGTCAATATAGCGCGCTTTGATGACGCAGCCCGTCACACAGGCACATTCCCCATCGCCAACGGGCCCGCCAGAGCACCTTCACCCCACCGACCGGCATGAAAATCTTTCGCGGCTTGCATGGCCGTCTTTCCAGCAAGCCGCAGGCAACCCGCGGTGGTTGCGCGCTCACCATCGGCAATTTCGACGGCGTGCACCGGGGTCACCAGGCCATGCTGGCGCTGCTCAACAACGAAGCGAAGCACCGGGGCGTGCCCAGCTGCGTGATGACCTTCGAGCCGCACCCGCGCGACTACTTTGCCGCCCTGCACCACCAGCCCGACCTGGCGCCCGCCCGCATCGCCACCCTGCGCGACAAGCTGCAGGAGCTGGAACGCTGCGGCGTGGACGAGTGCGTGGTGCTGCCCTTCAACGCGCAGCTCGCCGCGCAAACGCCGCAGGCCTTCATTGAAGACATCCTGGTCGGCTCGCTGGGCGTGAAATACGTGCTGGTGGGCGACGACTTCCGCTTCGGCGCCAAACGCGCGGGCGACTACGCCATGCTGGACGCCGCCGGCAATCAGCTGGGTTTTGACGTGGCGCGCATGCAAAGCTACGAGGTGCACGGCCTGCGCGTGTCCAGCTCTGCCGTGCGCCAGGCGCTGGGCGCCGGCCGCATGGACGATGTGGCGGCCCTGCTCGGCCGACCGTACAGCATCAGCGGCCACGTGGTGCACGGACGCAAGCTCGGCCGCCAGCTGGCCGAGAGCAGCCCGGGCAAGGGCGATGGATTCCGCACCCTCAACCTGCGCTTTGCCCACTGGAAGCCCGCAGCCAGCGGCATCTTTGCCGTGCTGGTGCACGGCCTGGGCCCGCACGCCGATTCACCCCCCCTGCCCGGTGTGGCCAACCTCGGCGTGCGACCCTCGCTCGACCCCGACGATGTGAACGGCGGGCGCGTCTTGCTTGAAACGCATTGCCTCGACTGGCCCCGGGCTCTGAGCGAGAGCCTGCCCGGCGGGGAGGCCTACGGTAAAATCGTCCGCGTGGAACTGCTTCACAAACTGCACGACGAGCTGAAATACGACAGTCTGGACGCCCTGACCCAGGGCATCGCACGCGACTGCGACGACGCACGCGCCTTCTTCGCCTCGCTGCACACACAAACCCACCGCCAGACCACGCGCGACCGAATTTAGACCTCGCGTCTATCCGGTCGCTGCCCTTCGACAGGCTCAGGGCGAACGGTGTCTCCTTCTGTCTCCCCTCACTCCCCCGTTCGGGCTGAGCTTGTCGAAGCCACCACGGAATCCCCGCCATGTCTGAATCCACCCCCGCTGCCGCCGACTACCGCAGCACCCTGAACCTGCCCGACACCCCGTTCCCCATGCGCGGCGACTTGCCCAAGCGCGAACCGGGCTGGGTCGACAGCTGGAACGAAGGCGGCCTCTACAAGCGTCTGCGCGACGCGCGCGCCGGCGCACCGCTGTTCGTGCTGCACGACGGCCCGCCCTACGCCAACGGCAAGCTGCACATCGGCCATGCGCTGAACAAGATCCTCAAGGACATGATCGTCAAGAGCCGCCAGCTGGCCGGCTTCGACGCGCAGTACATCCCCGGCTGGGACTGCCATGGCCTGCCGATCGAGAACGCGATCGAGAAACTGCACGGCCGCAACCTCGGCCGCGACGAGATGCAGGCCAAGAGCCGCGCCTTCGCCACCGGGCAGATCGACCAGCAGCGCGAAGACTTCAAGCGCCTGGGCGTGCTGGGCGACTGGGAGCGTCCCTACCGCACCATGGACTTCGCCAACGAGGCGGGCGAGCTGCGCGCGTTCAAACGCGTGATCGAGCGCGGCTTCGTCTACCGCGGCTTGAAGCCGGTGTACTGGTGCTTCGACTGTGGCTCGTCGCTGGCCGAATTCGAGATCGAGTACGCAGACAAGAAGAGTGAAACGCTGGACGTGGCCTTCGAGACCGACGACGCCTCGAAGCTGGCCACCGCCTTCGGGCTGGGCGCGCTGCCCGCGGGCAAAACCGCGTTCGCCGTCATCTGGACCACCACCGCCTGGACCATCCCCGCCAACCAGGCGCTCAACGCCCACCCGGACTTCACCTACGCGCTGGTCGACACGCCCATGGGTTGCCTGGTGTTGGCCGAGACGCTGGTGGAGAAATGCCTGGAGCGCTTCGGCCTCACCGGCACCGTGATCGCCACCGCGCCGGGCAAGGCCCTGGGCGGCCTGAACTTCCGCCATCCGTTGTTCGACGTGGACGCTGGCTACCAGCGCCTGTCGCCCATGTACCTGGCCGAATACGTGAGCGACGCCGACGGCACCGGCCTCGTGCACTCCTCGCCCGCCTACGGCCTGGACGATTTCAACTCCTGCGCCGCGCACGGCCTGTCGGTCGACGACATCCTCAACCCGGTGCAGGGCAACGGCGCCTACGCGGCCGACTTCCCGCTGTTCGGCGGCCTGCACATCTGGAAGGCCGTGCCGGTCATCCTGGAAGCGCTGAAGAACGCCGGCCGCCTGCTGGCCACCCAGACCATCACCCACAGCTACCCGCACTGCTGGCGCCACAAGACGCCGGTGATCTACCGCGCCGCGGCCCAGTGGTTCGTGCGCATGGACGAGGGCGAGGGCGTGTTCACAAAGGACAAGGCGCCGCGCACGCTGCGCCAGACCGCGCTGGACGCCATCGAGCACACCCGGTTCTACCCCGCCAACGGCAAGGCGCGCCTGCACGACATGATCGCCAACCGGCCCGACTGGTGCATCTCGCGCCAGCGCAGCTGGGGCGTGCCCATCCCGTTCTTCCTGCACAAGGACAGCGGCGAACTGCACCCGCGCACCATGGAAATCCTCGACCAGGCCGCGGACATCGTGGAGAAAGGTGGCATCGAGGCCTGGAGCCGCGTGACGGCCGAAACGATCCTGGGTGCCGATGACGCCAAGCTGTACACCAAGAGCACCGACATCCTCGAGGTGTGGTTCGACTCGGGCTCGACCTTCCAGCACGTGTTGCGCGGCAGCCATGCAAAGGCCTACGACCGTCTGCCACACCACGAAAACGGCCCCGAGGCCGACCTCTACCTCGAAGGCCATGACCAGCACCGCGGCTGGTTCCACAGCTCCTTGCTGCTGGGCTGTGCGCTCTACGACCGCGCGCCCTACCGCGGGATCCTGACGCACGGCTTCAACGTCGACGGCCAGGGCCGCAAGATGAGCAAGTCCTTGGGCAACGTGATCGAGATCGAGACCTTTGCCAAGGACCCCGGCGCCGAGATCGCACGGCTGTGGGTCGCGTCCACCGACTACTCGGGCGACCCACCGATGGACAAGAAGGTGATCGCGCGCGTGACCGACGCCTACCGCCGCATCCGCAACACCCTGCGTTTCCTGCTCGCCAACGTGAGCGACTTCGACCCGGCCACCGACGCCGTGCTGCTGGACCAGATGCTGGAGATCGACCGCTACGCCCTGGCGCGCGCGGCACAGTTCCAGGCCGAGGTGCTGGCGCACTATGAGGTATACGAGTTCCACCCGGTGGTGGCCAAGCTGCAGGTGTATTGCTCGGAAGACCTGGGCGCGTTCTACCTCGACGTGCTCAAGGACCGGCTCTACACCACCGCACCGGGCAGCCTCGCACGACGCAGCGCGCAGACCGCGCTGCACCAGATCACCCACGCCATGCTGCGCTGGATGGCGCCGTTCCTGAGCTTCACGGCCGAGGAAGCCTGGCCGGTGCTGGCCGGTGCGCAGAACCAGGGATCGATCTTTTTCGAGACCTTCGCGAAACTGCCCGCAGCCGACGAAGTGCTGTTGGCCAAGTGGTCGCGCATCCGCGCGGTGCGCGAGATGGTGAACAAGGAGATCGAGACCGTGCGCACCGCCGGCGGTGTGGGCTCGTCCCTGCAGGCCACGGTGAAACTCACCGTGCCGGCCGATGACCATGCGTTGCTCGCCTCGCTGGGCGAGGACCTCAAGTTCGTGCTGATCGTCTCTCAGGTCGCGCTGCTCGAAGGCGATGCCCAAGTGGACGTGATCCCGGCGACCGCCGCCAAGTGCGAGCGTTGCTGGCACTACCGCGACGACGTGGGCGTGGACGCCGCGCACCCCACGCTGTGCGGCCGCTGCACCAGCAACCTGTTCGGCGCGGGTGAAACCCGCTCGGTGGCCTGATGAGCAACGCCCCAATGCGCGGCATCTGGCCGTGGCTCGGTCTCGCCGCCTTGCTGGTGGCGGTCGACCAGGTCACCAAGCTGCTGATCCTGGCCAACTACCAGCTGGGTGAGAGCACCTTCATCACCGGCTTCTTCAACGTCGTTAGGGTGCACAACACGGGTGCGGCCTTCTCGTTCCTGGCCGAGGCCGGCGGCTGGCAGCGCTGGTTTTTCACCGGCGTGGGCGTGGCAGCGTCCGTGTTCATCGTGTGGATGCTGCGCACGCACCCGGGCGAGAAGCTGTTCGCGTTCGCCCTGGCCTGCATCCTGGGTGGCGCCATCGGCAACGTGATCGACCGCCTGCTGTACGGCTACGTGGTGGACTGGCTGGACTTCCACTGGGAGCTGCTCAGCGGCCTGTTCCCCGGCGGGCACTTTCCGGCCTTCAACATCGCCGACGCGGCCATCACCGTGGGCGCGGTCTCGCTGATCCTCGACGAGGTTCTTCGCTGGCGCCGCAGCCGGTGAACCGGCCGCCCGCACCGCGCGACCCCACGTCCCGGATCACGCGCCGCGCGGGCGTATAACTTCCCTCATGAAACACCTGTTGGATCTTCTGGCGGCCATCGCCCTGCTGGTCTGGGGCACGCACCTGGTGCGCAACGGCGTGCTGCGGGTTTTCGGCAGCAACCTGCGCCAGGTGCTGGCCGCGAGCATGGGCAACCGTTTCTCCGCGGCGTTGTCCGGCCTGGGTGTCACGGCCCTGGTGCAATCCAGCACCGCCACGGCGCTCATCACGGCGTCCTTTGTGGGCCGTGGCCTGATCGTCCTGCCCGCTGCGCTGGCCGTGATGCTGGGCGCCGACATCGGCACCAGCGTGATGGCGGTGGTGTTTTCGTTCGACTTGTCGTGGCTGTCGCCGCTCTTCATCTTTCTCGGCGTCACGCTGTTCATCTCGCGCCAGGGCACCTCGGCTGGCGACTTCGGGCGCGTGCTGATCGGTCTGGGCCTGATGCTGCTGGCCCTGCAGCTGATCTCGGGCGCCACCAATGTGCTGACGCAGAACCCGGCGGTGCAGCTGATGCTGGAATCGCTCACCAGCGACCGCCTGCTTGAAATCCTTCTCGGCGCCGCGTTGGCGGTGGTGGCGTATTCGAGCCTGGCGGTGGTGCTGCTGGCCTCCACGTTGGCGCTGCAGGTGGTGGGGCTCGATGTGGCGCTGGGCATCGTGCTGGGTGCCAACCTGGGCAGCGGCCTGCTGGCGGTGATCACCACCGCCAAGTCGGGCGTGAGCACGCGCCAGGTGCCGCTGGGCAACCTGCTCTTCAAGGTGTTCGGCGTGGCCATTGCCATCTGGCTCATTCCCACCTGGGTGCGCTTCATGCAGCCACTGGTGCAGGATCCGGCCACACTCACCGTGCTGTTCCACCTGAGCTTCAACCTCATGGTGGGCGCCGTGTTCATCGGTCTCACGCAGCCGGTGGCCAGGCTGGTGGAACGGCTGCTGCCGCTGCAAGCCAACAAGGGCCCGCTGGACCGCCCCAACCACCTCGACCCTTCGGCCCTGGCCACGCCCTCGCTGGCCATCTCGTGCGCGGCGCGCGAAGCCATGCACCAGGCCGATGTGGTGGAAACCATGCTGCGCGGAGTGGTCACGGTGATCAAGACCAACGACCTCAAGCTCGCACAAGACCTGCGCAAGCTTGACGACACGGTGGACAGCCTGTACTCGGCGATCAAGTACTACCTCACCAAGATCTCGCGCCAGCAGCTCAGCGAGGCCGAGAGCCGGCGCTGGACCGACATCATCAGCTTCACCATCAACATGGAGCAGATCGGCGACACGGTCGAGCGCGTGCTGCTCGACATCGAAGACAAGAAGATCCGCAAGGGCCGCAATTTCTCGGAGGCCGGCATGGCCGAGATCACCGAACTGCACGCGCGCCTGATCGACAACCTGCGCCTGGGCATGAGCGTGTTTCTCAACGGCAACGTGCGCGATGCGCAGCGCCTGCTCGAAGAAAAAGTGCGTTTCCGCGACAAGGAGCGCGCCTACGCCGCCACCCACCTCGACCGGCTGTCCGACATGAGCCAGCAGAGCATGGACACCAGCGCGCTCCACCTGGACCTGATCAGCGACCTGAAGCGCATCAACTCGCACATCTGCTCGATCGCCTACCCCATCCTCGACAGCGCGGGCGTGCTCGCGCCCAGCCGACTGCGCGAGCCTCCGTCGGTCGACGCCAGCCGCCTTTGACAGCGTCCGGGCGTTGAGCCGCGCGGCTGCAAAAACGGGGACGCTGTGCTAGTCTGGCGCTCCCTTTCGCGACCCGCCAGGAGACAACAACATGCCCGGACTGCTGCCCCACATCGACCCCGACGGCCTGCTCGAGTTTTCGGTGGTCTACACCGACCGCGCGCTCAACCACATGTCCAAACGCTTCCAGGGTGTGATGACCGATATCTCGGCCATGCTCAAGCGCGTGTACGGTGCCCACTCGGCGGTGCTGGTGCCCGGCAGCGGCACCTTCGGCATGGAGTCGGTGGCGCGGCAGTTTGCCCACGGCAAGCACGTGCTCGTGATCCGCAATGGCTGGTTCAGCTACCGATGGACCCAGATCTTCGACATGGGAAGCATCCCCGCCAGCCACACGGTGATGAAGGCCCGGCGCACCGGCGCCGGCGCGCAGGCTGCCTGGGCGCCCGCACCCATTGAAGAGGTGGTGGCCACGATCGCGCGCGAGAAGCCCGCGCTGGTGTTCGCACCCCACGTGGAAACCGCTGCCGGCATGATCCTGCCCGACGGCTATTTGAAGGCCGTGAGCGACGCCGTGCACGCGGTGGGTGGCTTGTTCGTGCTGGACTGCATTGCCTCGGGCGCGATGTGGGTGAACATGAAAACCACCGGGGTCGACATCCTGATCTCTGCCCCGCAAAAAGGCTGGAGCAGCTCACCCTGCTGCGCCATGGTGATGCTGAGCGAACGCGCCCGCGCCGCCATCGACGCCACGCAGAGCACCACCTTCGCGATGGACCTGAAGAAGTGGCTGCAGATCATGGAGACCTACGAAGGCGGCGGTCACGCGTACCACACCACCCTGCCCACCGACGCGCTCACGCGCTTGCGCGAGACGATGGTGGAGACCGAGGCTTACGGAGTTGAGCGGGTGCGGCAGGAACAGATCGCTTTGGGCTCACAGGTGCGCGAGCTGCTGGAGCGCCATGGTTTCCCCAGCGTGGCAGCCCCGGGTTTCCAGGCGCCGGGTGTGGTGGTGAGCTACACCACCGACCCGGAGATCCAGTCGAGCAAGAAGTTTCTGGCGGTGGGTTTGCAAACCGCTGCGGGTGTGCCGCTGCAGTGCGACGAAGGTCCCGAGTTCAAGACCTTCCGCATCGGCCTCTTCGGACTGGACAAGTGGCACGACCTGCCTTCAACACTGCAGCATCTGGAGCAGGCTTTGGCTGAGGTGGCGCCTCGGCAGGCTCAGCCTGCCTGAGTTGAGGTTGTTGCGCGCTGAGCGTTGGGTAACCGACGCAGCGAAACAAAGGAGGAGCCGGCACCAGCCGGCGGGGGACATTCGCGGAGTCGGTTACCCCATGTTCCAAGGCAACCAACCACGCAGGCACGAAAAGACTCAGGGCAGCAAAACCGTGCAACCCGTGGTCGAACGAGCCTCCAGACTCTCATGCGCCTTGCGCACATCGGTCAGCGCAAAACGCTGGTCGATGCGGATCTTCACCTGACCGGCTTCGACCACCGCAAACAGATCGTCGGCCATCGCCTGGGTGCGCTCGCGGCTGGTGATGTGCGAGAACAGGGTCTGGCGCGTCATGTAGAGCGAACCCTTGGGGCCCAGGATGCCGGGTGCGAACGGCGCCACCGGACCGGACGCATTGCCGAAGCTGGCCATGAGGCCAAAGGGGCGCAGGCAGTCGAGTGACTTTTCGAACGTGTCCTTGCCCACCGAGTCGTAGACCACCTTCACGCCCTGGCCGTTGGTGATCTCCTTCACACGCGCGGCAAAGTCTTCGGTGCGGTAGTTGATGGCGTGGCTGGCGCCGTGCTCCAGCGCCAGCTTGCATTTGTCGTCCGAGCCCGCCGTGCCGATCAGCTGCAGGCCCAGCGCCCTGGCCCACTGGCAGGCGATCAGGCCCACACCACCGGCCGCGGCGTGGAACAGCACGAAATCACCGGCCTCCAGACCTTCCACCGGCTTGCAGCGCTTGAGCAGGTACTGCGCGGTCAGGCCCTTGAGCATCATGGCCGCACCGGTCTCGAAGTCGATCGCATCGGGCAGCTGGCACACGTTCATGGCCGGCATCACGCGCACATCGCAGTAGCTGCCCGGCGGGTTGGCCGCGTAGGCGGCGCGGTCGCCCGCCTTGAGGTGTGTCACACCCTCGCCCACCGCCTCGATCACACCGGCACCTTCCATGCCCAGCGCGAGCGGCATGGGAAACGGGTACAAGCCGCTGCGCTGGTACACGTCGATGTAGTTCAGGCCGATGGCGTGGTGGCGGATGCGCACCTGGCCCGGGCCGGGATCGCCCACGCTCACGGTGTCGATGACCAGTTGCTCGGGGCCACCGGCGGCGTGGATGCGGACGGCGCGCGATTCTTGTGTGCTCATGGGAGGTCTCCTCGTTGTGGAATCAAACCCTGCGAATGCTGCCACGAATGCGGGGCATCGCCAGGGCGACAGGCCAGCGCCCCCATGGCCCGACCGGGCATGTGGGTGTTGCTACAGTCCAGCCGATGTCTGCTTCGCCCCCGCACCGCCTCACCCCCGCCACCATCGCCCTGTTGCTGATCCCGCCGCTCATGTGGGCGGGCAACGCCGTGGTGGGTCGCCTCATGCAGGGCGTGGTGCCGCCGGTCACGCTGAATTTCCTGCGCTGGGTGCTGGCCATGGTCATGCTGCTGCCGGTGGCGGGCTGGGTGTTGCGCCCGGGCAGTGGCCTGTGGACGCATTGGCGGCGCTTTGCCTTGCTCGGCCTGCTGGGGGTGGGCATGTACAACTCGCTGCAGTACATGGCCCTGAAGACCTCCACGCCGCTCAACGTGACGCTGGTGGCGTCGAGCATTCCGGTGTGGATGCTGATCATGGGGCGCGTGTTCTACGACGTGCCCATTTCGCGGCGCGCGGCGCTGGGGGCGCTGATGTCGCTCTGCGGCGTGGTGGTGGTGATCGCACGTGGAGATCTGGGTGGCTTGCTGTCGGTGCAGCTGGTGCCGGGCGATCTGCTGGTGCTGCTGGCCGCGCTGGCCTGGGCCTGGTACAGCTGGCTGCTGGCGCGCCCACCGGCCAACGAGCCCGCGGCCATCAAGGCCGACTGGGCCGCCTTCCTGCTGGCCCAGATGGTCTTCGGTCTGCTCTGGTCGGCCGCCTTCACCGGCGGGGAATGGCTCACCATGCCCGCGTTGCCAGCGGGCGAAAGCGCCATTCAATGGGGTTGGCCGCTGGTGGCCGGCCTGGTGTTCGTGGCGGTGGGCCCGTCGCTGCTGGCCTACCGCAGCTGGGGCGCGGCCGTGGCCCGCGTGGGCCCGGCCACGGCCAGCGTGTTTTCCAACCTCACGCCGCTGTTCGCCGCGCTGATGTCGGCCACGCTGCTGCGCGAGCCGCCCCAGCTCTACCACCTGGCCGGCTTTGTGCTGATCGTGGGCGGGATTCTGGTGTCGTCACGGCGCTAGTGCCCCCACGCTCCCCCGCTTCGCGAGGTCCGCTGCCCCCCGAGGGGGCTGATCCGGCTTGGGGCGGCCCGGCGCCGGATCGCAATCCTCAGAACGTGCCCGGGTAGGCCCCACCATCGGCCAGCACGTTCTGACCGGTGATGTAGCCCGCGTGCACGCTGCAGAGGAACGCGCAGATCGCACCGAATTCTTCCGAGGTGCCGAAGCGTTTGGCCGGAATGCCTTTGCGGCGCGCGTCGGCAATGGCGTCCACCGACTGGCCCGTCTTTTCGGCGGCGCCGGCCAGCGTGGTCTTGAGGCGGTCGGTGTCGAAGGCGCCGGGCAGGAGGTTGTTGACTGTCACGCCTTGCGCGGCCAGCGGGCTGCGCGCAACGCCGGCCACAAAACCCGTCAGGCCACTGCGCGCACCGTTGGACAGCCCCAGGATGTCGATCGGTGCCTTCACCGCGCCCGAGGTGATGTTGACGATGCGACCAAAGCCGCGCTGCGCCATGCCGTCCACCGTGGCCTTGATGAGCTCGATGGGCGTGAGCATGTTGGCGTCGATGGCCTTGATCCACACGTCGCGGTCCCAGGCGCGGAAGTCGCCGGGGGGCGGGCCGCCCGCGTTGTTGACCACGATGTCGAACGCCGTGCCGGGACCACCCGCCACCGACAGCGCCGCCGCGCGACCCTCAGGCGTGGTGATGTCGGCCGCCACGGTGAGCACCGTCACGCCCGGCACCGCGGCTTGCAGCGCCTGCCCGGCGGCTTCCAGGTCGCGCGCGCCGCGCGCCACCATCACCACGTGCGCGCCCTCGGCCGCCAGCGCCTGCGCGCAGCCCAGCCCCAGGCCCTTGCTCGCGCCACACACCAGCGCCCATTTGCCCTTGATACCCAGATCCATGAAAAGTCTCCTGAAAAAAAAATCAATTGGCGCGGCCGAAGCGCGTCACCAGAAACACACCCGAGAGCACGAGCACCGTGCCCACCACGATCCAGCCGTTGAACGGCTCACCCAGAATCACCACACCCATGACGATGGTCGACATGGGGCCGACCATGCCGGTTTGCGCCGCCAGCCCCGAGCCGATGCGCTCGATCGCCATCATCACCATGAGCACCGGCGCAAAGGTGCACAGCGTGGCGTTGAGCACCGAGAGCCAGATCACCTCGGGCGCCACCAGCGCGGCGCTCATGGGCCGCAACAACACGAACTGCACCAGACACAACACGCAAGCCACGCTGGTGGCCAGGCCCACCAGCCGCAGCGAGCCCAGGCGCTGCACGAGTTCACCGCTGTAGACCAGGTAGATCGCGTAGCTGATGGCACTGCCGAACACCAGCGCTGCACCCAGCAACGCGTCGGGCCCCTGCAGGCCGGCCTCGTGTCCGAACACCACCAGCACACCGCCATAACTCACGGCCATGGCCAGCGCCTGCAGGCGCGTGATGCGGCGCTTGTAGAGCACCCAGCCCAGCACCAGCACCAGCGTGGGGTTGAGGTACAGGATGAGCCGCTCCAGGCTGGCGGTGATGTACTGCAAGCCCCAGAAATCCAGAAAGCTGGCGAGGTAATAACCGGTGAAGCCCAAGCCCACGATGCCCAGCCAGTCGTCTCGCGAAAGCGGTGGCTTGCGTCCGCCAGCCTGCCGGTAGGTGGCCCACCACGCCAGCGCCAGAAACAGCGGCAGCGCAAACAGCATGCGGTACATGATCAGCGTGACCGCGTCCACACCGTGGCGGTACGCCAGTTTCACGATGATGGCCTTGCCACTGAACGCGATAGAGCCGGCGGCCGCGAGCATCAATCCGGTGGCGAGGTGAGGGGTGGGGGCGGCGCGCATCGCTCGATTATCGGCATGGGGCAACAACCGGTCAGACCACAGGGCCGGCCTCACGCCGATCCCGCAGGCGCTCGTGTCGCACGCATGACTTCACGCTGATGAAGTCATGCCCGCCGATCCACGCGGCCGGCAACTCCCTAACCTTTGGAACAGCCTGCCCGACGCCATGCGTCCGGCTGCACCGCCCATGTTTCACAGGGACTGCCCATGCCTTCAGAACACCGCATTCGCAACACCGATCACATCAACACCCTGCTCAAGACCTTCACCGAATCGCCCAAAGGACCGACCGTGCTGCGCGTGAACGACACGCAGGTCGTGCTGCGCCCGCGCGACGGTGAACCCACGCTGGTGATGCAGGCGCACCTCTGCACCCTGCCCCGCCACAGCGGACCGCGCGCGGCCCTGTGCGAGGCCTTGCTGCTGGCCAACACACGCCTGGCCGACAGCGACCGCCTGGGCATCGAGCCCGCCGAAAACGCGGCGGTGTACCAGCGCGTGGTGGACATCGACATCGACGCCGATGCGCTGGGGCACGAATTGTGGGATTTGATCGACGCCGCCGAGCAGTTCAGACACGGCCTCGGCCACGACTGACGCCCGTGGACGACCTCACTGGACGGGTGGCGTGCAGGCCAGCACCTCGTCCATGGTGGTCAGGCCCTCGGCCACGCGCATGGCGCCGGCCAGGCGCAGCGGGCGCATGCCGTCGGCCACGGCCTGCTTGCGCAACACGTCCAGGCGCGGTTCGCGGCTGACCTTGTCCTTGAACGATTCGGTGACCGTGAGCAGCTCGTACAGCCCCATGCGACCGCGAAAACCGGTCATGCGGCAATCGACACAGCCCACGGGCTCGTAGGGCCGGTAGCTGCCGCTGATCTGCCACGGCTTGACCAGTTCGGCCAGCGACTCGCGCGAGGTGGCGGCTGTGGCCTTGTCCTGCTGCGTCTTGCAGGCCGGGCAGAGCGTGCGCACCAGGCGCTGCGCGAGCACACCCAGCACGGTGGCGTTGATGAGGTAGGGCGGAATGCCCAGCTCCATCAACCGCATGATGGCCGAGGGTGCGTCGTTGGTGTGCAGCGTGGTGAACACCAGGTGCCCGGTGAGCGCGGCCTGCACGGCCATTTCGGCGGTGGCGAGGTCGCGCACCTCGCCCACCATGATGATGTCCGGGTCCTGCCGCATGAGCGCGCGCAGGCCCTGCGCAAAGTCCAGATCGAGGTGGGTCTGCACCTGGGTCTGGTTGAAGGCCGGCTCGATCATCTCGATCGGATCTTCCACCGTGCTCACGTTGACCTCCTCGGTGGCCAGGCGCTTGAGCGTGGCGTAGAGCGTGGTGGTCTTGCCCGAGCCGGTGGGCCCGGTCACGAGCACGATGCCGTGCGGGTGTTTGGTCAGCGCCTCCCAGCGCAGCGCATCGTGCGCGGCAAAGCCCAGCGCGCTCAGGTCCTTCACGGTCGACTCGGGGTCGAAGATGCGCATGACGAGTTTTTCACCAAACGCCGTGGGCAGCGTGGACAGGCGCATCTCCACCTCTTCACCCCGCGCACCCGCGACCCCGGGGCGCAGCGTCTTGATGCGGCCGTCCTGCGGGCGGCGGCGTTCCACCACGTCCATGCGCCCGAGCAGTTTGATGCGCGCCGTCATGGCGGTGAGCACCCCGATCGGCATCTGGTAGACCGGGTGCAGCACGCCGTCGATGCGGAAACGGATCACGCCCTGCTCGCGCCGCGGCTCCAGGTGGATGTCGCTGGCGCGCTGGTCAAAGGCGTACTGCCACAACCAGTCCACCACCTGCACGACACCCTGGTCGTTGGCGTCGAGCTGTTTGTTGGCCTTGCCCAGCTCGACCAGTTGTTCGAAGCTGCCGAAACCGCCGCTGCCACCACCACTCTTGCTGGCCGCGCGCACCGACTTGGCCAGCGCAAAAAACTCGGCGGTGAAACTGTTGATGGCCTGCGGGCTGGCCAGCACCAGACGCACGCTGCGCCGCGTCTGGCGCTCCACCTCGGGCACCCAGTCGCGAACAAAGGGCTCGGCCGTGGCCACCACCACCTCGGTCGGGCTCACCTGCACCGGCAACACCTTGTGGCGCTCGGCATAGGCCGCGCTCATCACATCCGCCACCTTGCCCACATCGACCTTGAGCGGATCGATGCGCATGTACTCCAGCCCGCTGCGCTTGGCCAACCACTGGGTGAGCATCTCCACGTCGAGCACATGGCTGTCGGCCTTGCGCGCCATGGCCACCACCGACAGGCGCTGCAGCGGGTGCTGCGCGCTGTGCGCCGAAGCGCAGCGCGCCACCGTGCGCTCGGCCTCGGCACCGCTGATCACACCATCGTCCAGCAACCACTGCACCAGCGTGCGCCAGTCAAGCGGACCGACGGGATCGATGGCGCCAGGGGTCTTGTTCGGGTGTTTCATGCGTGTCTCTGCGTTTGTCAGGCCACCGGTTTGAACAGCTTCATCCACTTCACAGCGGGCAGGCCCCAGCGTTCCTGCACAGCCTCGGCCCGGGCCAGCAACTGCATGCGCGTGGGCCGGTGGGGCGTGCGCTGGGCGAGCACCACGGTGTTGCCCTCGCGCGTGGGCTTGAAGGCCCACACGGCGTCGTCACCAAAGGCGGCGCACAGACTTTGCAGCGAGCGCTCGTAGCTCGCATCGCGGCCAAACAGGTTGACGGTGAGGCAACCGTCGTCGGTCAGCGCGTTGCGGCAGTCGGCGTAAAAGTCGGGGCTGTCGAGCACGGGCGCGGCGGCTTCGTGGTCGTACAGGTCCACCTGCAGCGCGTCGTAGGCGCCCAGGTGGTCGGCACGGCGGATCTCTTCCCCCGCGTCGGCGAGCACCACGCGCAGCTTGGGGCCATCGGCGGGCAGCTTGAACCAGCTGCGGCACACGGTCACGACCTGCGGGTTGATCTCGATGGCGGTGGTGTCCATGCGCAGTTTCTTGAAACAGAACTTGGTGAGCGCGGCGGACCCCAGGCCGAGCTGCAGGGCGCGGCGTTTGCCGACCGAGTCGGGCTCCACGAACAGCAGCCAGGCCATCATGCGTTGAACGTAGTCGAGCTCGATGTCGAACGGTGCATCCAGCAGCATGGAGCCCTGGATCCATTCGGTTCCCAGGTGCAGGAAGCGCACTTCGCTGTCTTCGGAGATCGTGACCTCGGGCAGTGTTTGCGGAGTGCGCCGCTTGAGCGCTGCGGCGTTGGCGCCGGCCTTCACGTGGGGTTTCCAGTTGGGTATTGCATGTTCTTCAGGTCTCTTGCTCGGGAAAT
Organism: Hydrogenophaga sp. RAC07; assembly: GCF_001713375.1. Taxonomy (NCBI): domain Bacteria; kingdom Pseudomonadati; phylum Pseudomonadota; class Betaproteobacteria; order Burkholderiales; family Comamonadaceae; genus Hydrogenophaga; species Hydrogenophaga sp. RAC07. The sequence continues at coordinate 576,567 of NZ_CP016449.1, read as the reverse complement.
CATTATGGGCACGCTGAGGGGTTGGTTGTCTCCGGCGGCTCCTGTTGCGTGAACCGGGTGGCCGACTCCGCGAATGTCCCCCGGGGCCTGCGGCCCCTCCTCCTTTACTTCGCTGCGTCGGCCACCCCGCTCACGCAACAGGATTGGTGCTCGAAACATTGGTGCGCCTACCCGTTGTCAGCTCGTTGCGCCGGTGCGCTCTGCGCAGCGAAATAAAGGAGGGGGCGGCACCAGCCGCCGGGGGACATTCGCGGAGCAGAGCGCACCGGTGCAACGAGCCCGCGAAAAAGGTGGAGCGAACAATCAAACCTCAGCCGCCTCCACCAAAAACCGGACCCGCCGCTGCCCCTGCCACTCATCCGCATCCAGACGAAACGCAATTTTCACGCGCTCTGGCAAAGGCTCGGTGTGACCAAACCAGATGCCGTCCACCGGTTCACCCTGGTGCTTGAGCTTCAACGCAAGATGCTTCTCGCCCACCAGCCGCTGCGACACCACCTGCACCTCTTCACAAAACACCGGCGGCGCAAACCCCTGGCCCCACACCTCCTTGTGCAGCGTGTCCACCAGATCGGCGCGACGGTACTTCGTGTCCAGCGCACCATCGGCCTCCATGCGGCGTTGCAGCGTGGCCGCGTCCAGCCACTCGTGGGCCACCTGCTGCAGCGCCGCTTCGAACGTCTCCAGATGCTCTTCGTCGATGGTGCAACCCGCGGCCATGGCGTGACCACCAAAACGCAACAACACGCCCGGGTGGCGCTTGGCCACCAGGTCCAGCGCGTCGCGCAGGTGAAAGCCCGCAATCGAACGGCCCGAGCCCTTGAGCTCGTTCTCCTTGCCCTCGGCGCCGCTCGCAGCAAACACAAAGGTGGGGCGGTGCAGCTTGTCCTTGAGGCGTGAGGCCACGATACCCACCACACCTTCGTGAAAATCCGGGTCGAACACGATGAGCGCCGGCGGCGGCTCCTCGGATTCGTCGAACATCTCTTCGGCCATCTGCAAGGCCTGGTCGCGCATGTCGCCCTCGATCGCCTTGCGCTCGCGGTTGATGCCGTCCAGCGTGCGCGCCAGTTCGTCGGCGCGCAAGGCGTCGTCGGTGGTCAGGCACTCGATGCCCAGCGTCATGTCGGCCAGGCGCCCGGCCGCGTTCAGGCGCGGGCCGAGTGCAAAGCCGAAGTCGAAGCCCGTGGCCGCCTCGGGCTTGCGCGCAGCCACGTTGAACAAGGCCGTCATGCCCGGCGGCATGGCGCCGGCGCGCACACGCTTCAAACCCTGCGCGACCAGGCGGCGGTTGTTGGCGTCGAGCTTGACCACGTCGGCCACGGTGCCCAGGGCCACCAGCGGCAGCAGGGCATCGATCTTGGGCTGGGTTTGCGCATTGAACACACCGCGCTCGCGCAGCTCGGCGCGCAGCGCCAGCAACACATAGAACATCACGCCGACGCCCGCGATGGACTTGCTCTCGAAGCTGCAGCCCGGCTGGTTCGGGTTCACGATGATGCAGTCCTGCGGCAACACCACCTCACCGTCCTTGATGGCGGGCAGGTGGTGGTCGGTCACGACGACCTGCAGGCCGAGGTCGCGCGCCGCGCGCACACCCTCCACACTGGCAATGCCGTTGTCCACCGTCACCAGCACGTCGGCGCCTTGCGCCTTCACGCGCTTCGAGATCGACGGCGTGAGGCCGTAGCCGTCGGTCACGCGGTCGGGCACGAGGTAGTTCACGCGGTCGAATCCCATGGGTGCGCCCAGCAGGCGCAGGCCGCGCAAGCCGACCGCGCAGGCGGTGGCGCCGTCGCAGTCGTAATCGGCCACGATGCAGATCGCCTGGTTCGCCGCCATGGCGTCGGCCAGGGCACGCGCGGCGTCTTGTGCGCCCAGCATCTGCGAAGGCGGGATCAGGCGGGCGAGCGCGTCGTCGAGTTCGTCGGTGCTGGTGATGCCGCGCGCTGCAAACAGACGCGCCAGCAAGGGGTGCAGGCCGCCTTGCTCCAGCGCCCAGGCGGCGCGGGGAGGCACGTCGCGGGTGATGATCTTCATAGGGTTTCCAGGGTTTTCCAGGCCGGGGCGTTGCCCAGCAGATGCTTGATGAGGCGGCTGGCGCGCGCCACGGCGCCGCGCGGGGCGTTGGTGAAGCGCTGCGCCATGCGCTCGCCGCACAGCGTGAGTGTGACCGGCTCGCCACGGCGCACGCGTTCCAGCAGGTCCTGGAGGTCGCCGTTGTCCAGGGCTGTCCAGGCGTCTTTCCAGCGCGCCCAGTCGGCCTGCAGGGCAGCGCTGCGCAGTGCGTCGGGCATCACCGGCGGCGACCGCAGCGTTGTCGTGTGGTCGATGGCGCCCGCGCCACTGAGCCAGAACCCGTTGACCGGGTGCAGGCGCAGTTCTTCGCGCGCGTCGTGTGCAGGGTGTGTGTAGAACAGCATCTGCGCTTCGCTCTGCAGGCGCTTGAGCAATTGCCCACCAACAGGGTTGGCCGTGCTGTCGGTCATCCAGGCCTCCACGGAGCGGCCGCCCACGCGGTCCAGGCTGGCGCAGGCGATGCCGCGCAGCACCTCGCCGCTGGCGTGCCAGCGCGCGGCGGACTCGTATCGCAGCGTGATGCCGTCTTCCGCGCAGTAGGGCGCGAGCGCATCGAACAGCGGGCGCGCGTGTTCGTCGGTCAGCCCCAACTGGTCGCCGGGCAGCAGCGTCACCTGCTCCATGCCGACCTGAAAGTGACAGGGCGTGAACCAGGCTTGCGGCAGCTCGGGTGTGTCGCTCTGCGCAGCCGCCCACGGCAGGAGCCCGTCGGGGTAGGACGAGCCGTCGGCACGCACCAGGCCAATGGCCTGCGCCAAGGCTCGTTCGTGCGGCGCACTCAGGCTGTGGTCGGTGCCGGCATCGGTGTGAGCTGGCTGCAGCTCGGCCAGCAAGGCGGTGAGGTGGGGCAGCTGCAAGCCCGGCATGAGAGCCCGGCAGGCGGGGTCGCTGGCGCTGGCAAAGGGAACCAGCAGGTGAGTGGCAGGCTCAGAGGCCATGTGGGGAGCGGGCATGACGCGATTGTCGGGGATGCCACAATGCCCGCTGGACCTCACATGCAAACTCCCTACGAACTCATTCTCGGCTGGCGCTACACGCGCGCCGGCCGCGCCACCCGGCGCAACGGCTTCATCTCCTTCATCTCGGGCGTGTCCATGCTGGGCATTGCGCTGGGTGTGGCCGCACTCATCATCGTGCTATCGGTCATGAACGGCTTCCAGAAGGAAGTGCGCGACCGCATGCTCGGTGTGCTCTCGCACATCGAGGTGTTCGAGCCCTCAGGGCAGGCCATTCCCAACCTCGCCGACACGCTGGCGAAGATCGAGCGCCATCCTGAAGTGGTGGGCGCTGCACCCTTCGTGGGTGCGCAGGCGCTGATCGCGCGCGGTGAAGACATGAAAGGTGCCCTGGTGCGCGGCATCGACCCGGCGCTCGAGCCCAAGGTCACGGATCTCGCAGCCCAGCTGGCCGACACGGTGCTGCCGCGCCTCGTGTCCGGTGAATTCGGTGTGATCCTGGGCGGTGAACTCGCGCGCAGCCTGGGCGTGATCGCGGGTGACAGCGTCACGCTCATTGCCCCCAGCGGCCAGGTGACCCCGGCCGGCGTGGTGCCGCGCATCCGGCAAATGACGGTGGTGGGCACGTTTGATTCGGGCCACTACGAATACGACTCGGCGCTGGCCCTGCTGCACCAGGAAGACGCCGCGCGCATCTTCCGCGTCGAAGGCCCCACCGGCGTGCGCGTGAAGATCAAGGACCTGCACGCCGCACGCGAGGTGGCCGTGTCCATCGCCGCCGACCTCGACCCCGGCCTGCTGGTGCGCGACTGGACGCGCCAGAACCGCACCTGGTTCGCGGCCGTGCAGCTGGAAAAACGCATGATGTTCATCATCCTCACGCTCATCGTGGCGGTGGCGGCGTTCAACCTCGTGTCCACGCTGGTGATGACGGTGACGGACAAACGCGCCGACATCGCCATCCTGCGCACGCTGGGCGCGAGCCCGCAAAGCATCATGGGCGTGTTCATGGTGCAAGGTGCCATGGTGGGCGTGATCGGCACGGGTGCGGGCCTGCTGCTCGGCCTGGGCATCGCCTTCAACATCGACACCCTGGTGCCGGCACTCGAGCGACTGCTGGGCGCAAGCTTCCTGCCGCAAGACATCTACCTCATCAGCCGCATGCCCAGCGACCCGCAACAGGCCGACATCCTGCCGGTGGCGGTGATCTCGCTGATCCTGTCGTTCCTGGCCACCATTTACCCGAGCTGGCGCGCAAGCCGCGTCAACCCTGCCGAAGCCCTCCGCTATGAGTGACATCATGACCCCCACGCTCCGCCGCTGCGCGGGTCGCTGCCCCCCGAGGGGGCGTGTTTCGCCTTGGGGCGGCCCGGCGGCGAAACCCCTATGACACAAGCAGTACTCCAGGCCACGGGCCTCACCAAACGCTTCACCGAAGGCCGGCTCGACGTCACCGTGCTCACGGGCGTGGACCTCACCGTGCGCGCGGGCGAAACCGTGGCCATCGTCGGGGCTTCGGGCTCGGGCAAGAGCACCTTGCTGCACCTGCTCGGCGGCCTGGACGCGCCCACCAGCGGCAGCGTGCAGCTCATGGGGCAAACCATGTCGGGCCTGAGCGCCACGCAGCAGGGCGTGCTGCGCAACCAGCACCTCGGTTTCGTCTACCAGTTCCACCACCTGCTGCCCGAGTTCAGCGCGCGCGACAACGTGGCCATGCCCTTGTGGATCCGCCGCCAGCCGCGCAGCGAGGCGGCCGAGCAGGCCCGCAAGATCCTCACCCGCGTGGGCCTGGCCGAGCGCCTGGGCCATCGGCCGGCCGAGCTTTCGGGCGGCGAGCGCCAGCGCGTGGCGATCGCGCGAGCGCTGGTCACGCAACCCGCCTGCGTGCTGGCCGACGAGCCCACGGGCAACCTCGACCGCAACACCGCCGAGGGTGTGTTCCAGCTCATGCTGGAACTGGCGCGCGATCAGGGCACGGCCTTCATCGTCGTCACCCACGACGAAACGCTGGCCGCGCGCTGCAACCGCGTGCTGCGCTTGACCACAGGTGTGCTGACTTAAGGCGATCCGCCGCCGGGCAGCAACCCGCGCAGCCGCGGAGCGCGGAGGCTCACGGCTTGGTTCTTGTGAAGCGCAGAGGTTTCTCCAGCCCCTGCACATGCATCAACATGGTCGTGCCCCGCACCTCCAGCCGCTGCGCCTTCTGCAAGGCATCGAGGTAGCGCGTTTCCTGCTCGTCCACCGCCGGCGCGCACGCCATGCGTGTGCCAGCCAGCTGCCCCAGCGCAATGCGGTCCTGCATCAGCGTGTAGGAGCCAAAGAAACGGTTGCACGAACTGTTGCCGGTCACGCGACCGGCTTCGGGAAATGCGAGCGTGGCCTGAACGCGATCGAGCACGCCGCGCCCGCCCAGGTCTTCCAGCCGCCATTCGCTGCCCACCAGCGGGGCGGCGCCGGGTGCCCCCGGCAAGGCGCAGGCCGTGAGCGAGAGCAGCAGGGGGACGGCGAACCAGGAGAGGCGTGACATGGGTGGGTCCTTTCGGGTGGGGCGCCGGCGCGAGGGAAGCATGCCGGCACAATCGATCCTTATACCGCCATGTGGATCGACTCTCACTGCCATCTGGACGCGCCCGAGTTCGGCGCCGACCACGCGCTCGCGCTGAGCCTGCGCGAACGCGCCTCTGCGCTGGGCGTGGGCCTGTGCGTGATCCCGGCGGTGGAGCGCAGCAACTTCGACACCGTGCGCCAGCTCGCGCACCGCACCGGCGACGCCTACGCCCTGGGCATCCACCCTTTGTATGTGCCGCAGGCGCGAGAGACCGACCTCGACGCGCTCGACGCCGCACTCACCGAACACCGCGACGACCCCCGCCTGGTGGCCGTGGGCGAGATCGGTCTTGACTACTTCGTGCCCGCGCTGTGCACGCCCGGGATGCGCGAGCGCCAGGCCTTTTTTTACCGTGCGCAACTGCGGCTGGCACGCCAGCACGCGTTGCCGGTGATCGTGCATGTGCGGCGCAGCGCCGACCAGTTGCTCAAGCACCTGCGCGCGCTGCCCACGGGCGGCGGCATCGCACACGCATTCAACGGCAGCGATCAACAAGCGCAGGCCTTTCTGGGCCTCGGCTTCAAGCTCGGCCTGGGGGGCGCGGCCACGTTCGAGCCCGCGCGGCAGTTGCGCCGCCTCGCCGCCGACTTGCCGCTGTCGGCGCTGGTGCTGGAAACCGACGCGCCCGACATCCCGCCGCACTGGCTCTACGCCACTGCGGCCCAGCGGGCGGCCGGACAGGCACAGGGCGTCAACAGCCCCGCCGAGTTGCCACGCATCGGCGCGGTGGTGGCCGAATTGCGTGGCATGCCGGTCGATGACTTGATGCAGGCCACCACCGCCAACGCCGTGGCCGCCCTGCCCCGGCTGGCGGCGCTGCTGGCCAAACCATGAGCCGGCTGCTGGGCCTGGCGCCGGTGCTGGACGCCCACACGCGCGTGCTGGTGCTGGGCAGCTTTCCGGGCGCGGCCTCGTTGCGGGCCCGGCAGTACTACGGCCATCCGCAAAACCACTTCTGGAAGATCCTGGGTGCGTTGTGGCAGTTGCCCTTGCCGGCCATGGCTTACGCCGAGCGCGTGGCCGTCTTGCACGAGCGCGGACTGGGTGTGTGGGACGTGTACGGCGCCTGTGAACGCGAGGGCAGCCTGGACGCGAACATCCGCAACGCCGAGGTCAACGATTTTGCGTGGGTGCAGCGCTCATGCCCGCGGCTTGAAGCCATCGCGCACAACGGCGGTGAGAGCTTTCGCCACGCGAAACACACCGAGCAGCTGGGTGTGCCGGTCTACAAGCTGCCATCCACCAGCCCGGCCAATGCCAGTTGGAGTTTTGACCGCAAGTTCGCTGCCTGGTCCGAGGTGTTGATGCGCCACACGGGCGTGTGAAGGGCCAGCGGCGACAGGTCAGCCGACCAGGGCTTCGCGCACCGCCGCGAGTTGGCGGCGCGAGACGGCCAGGCGTTCCTCGACACCATCGAGCCGCACCGTCCAGCCTTCACCCTCGACCGGGTCGTTGTGCTTTTCCACCGCGCGCACGGCACGGCGCGACACCAGCGCGTTGCGGTGCACACGCACGAACAGGTGGGCGTAGCGCTGCTCCAGATCGCTCAACGCGCCGTCAAAGATGTGTTCCTTGTCGGCGGTGCGCACGGTGATGTATTTCAGCTCGGCCTTGAGGTAGATCACATCGGCCAGGGCCACGCGTTCGCTGCGGCCGCGTTCCTGGATGATCAGGCTCTCGGGCAGGCCCACGTCCACCGCCGCTTCAGCGCGCAGGCGCTGCACCTTCTGCAGGGCCTGCTGCAGGCGTTCACGGCGCACCGGCTTGGTCAGGTAATCCACCGCCTCCAGCTCGAAGGCCTGCACCGCGTGTTCGGCGTAGGCGGTGATGAACACCACCGCCGGCGGCGCCGCCAGCTCGCGCAGGGTTTTGGCCAGCGCCATGCCGTCCACGCCGGGCATGTGGATGTCCAGCAGCACGAGGTCACAACCGGTGCGCTGGATCTGCTCCATCGCCTGCACCGCGTTGCCCGCCTCACCCACCACGTCCACGCGCGGCTCGCTGCATTCACCCAGCAGCGTGCGCAGCCGCGAACGGGCAAGCGCTTCATCGTCAACGATCAGTACCTTCAGTGTCATGTCACGCTCCAAAGCCAGACCGGTTCAATAACCCGCTTATACCGGTATTTCAAGGCGAACCTGAAACACCCCGTTGACCAAGGCGCTCTGGAAGCGCCCCTGCACGTCGTGCAGCAGCGCCAGACGCTGCCGAACATTGTCCAGCGCGAGGCCGTTGCCGCGCCGTCCGCTGCCCGCCGGCACCGTGTTGGTCACCTTGATCACCACCAGACTGCCGCGCCGCTGGGTGCTGATGCGCACCACCGCGCCCGAGGGACTGGGCTCCACACCGTGTTTCACCGCATTCTCCACCAGCGGCTGCAGGATCAGGGGGGGCAATTTGGCCTTGGAGGCCGAGTCGTCCACGCTCCACTCCACCTTGAGGCGGTCGCCGAAGCGCACCTGCTCGATGGCCAGGTAGTGCTCGGCCAGCTCCAGCTCCTGCCAAAGCGGCACGGCTTCCTGCGCATCGGCCAGGGCGTGCCGGAACAACTCACTCAGGTCTTCCAGCAGGTTTTCGGCCTTGGCAGGCTCCTCGCGCACCAGCGCGATGGCGCTGTTGAGCGTGTTGAACAGAAAGTGCGGACGGATGCGCGCCTGCAGCTCGGCCAGGCGCGCCGTGGTGCCCGCCGGCATGCGGGCCTTGGCGCGCCAGACCAGCGCACCCACGAGCACCGCGGCCACCAATGCGCCCGAGGCCCCGCTGGCCACCCAGGGCGCCGGATTGGCCAGGCCCATGAGCACCAGCAGGCCGCAACCGTAGAGACCTGCCAGCACGCCAAGCCCCACACCCGAGGCCCATTGGGCTTGCACTTCCATGCGCCCGAGCTTGCGCTTGAGCGCGCAGACACACAACAACCAGGCCAGCACCGCCGGCAAGGCGGCGCCGGTGAGCACCGCCATCTGGGTGATCCAGCCCACCGGGTGCTCCGCGCCGAAGATGGCGGCCACCGCCACGATGGCCTGCACGAACAGCACCGCGCGCAGCACCACGCCGACCTGGCAAGTGTCGAACACGCGGTCCCGCGCACGCACGTGCTCCGGCATCTCTTCGAGCGACTGCGTGCCCAGGGTGCTGGGCAGATCCTGGAAGGTCGATAAAATTCGGGAGTCTTTCATGGGGCGTGCATCAATGCTCGGGTCGTTTGACGTGGGATTGTGCGCGGGTCCGGGCCCGGCGCTTCGAAACTGCGCGGCACCTCGATCGAAAGGTCCTTCGACCTTCTGTTGTCGCCCCTCGTTCTGCGGTCTTCCGCTTCTTCTGTTTTCTCCAAGCCGCTGGCAACACCATGTCCACCAACCAATTCGACAAAAAATCCGAAGCCTGGTCCGCCCTATTCTCGGAGCCCATGAGCGAGTTGGTCAAGCGCTACACCGCCAGCGTCTTCTTCGACAAACGCCTCTGGCAAGCCGACATTGCAGGCAGCCTCGCGCACGCCGAGATGCTGGCCGCGCAAGGCATCATCGGCGCGGCCGACCTGGCGTCCATCCAGCAAGGCATGGCGCAGATCACGTCGGAAATCGAAGCCGGCAACTTCGAATGGAAGCTCGACCTCGAAGACGTGCACCTCAACATCGAGGCCCGCCTGACACAGCTGGTGGGTGACGCCGGCAAACGCCTGCACACCGGCCGCAGCCGCAACGACCAGGTGGCCACCGACGTGCGCCTGTGGCTGCGCAGCGAGATCGACCTCATCATCCCGTTGCTGGGCGAATTGCAGGGCGCGCTGGTGGACGTGGCAGAGAAGAACGTGGACGTGATCCTGCCGGGCTTCACCCACCTGCAGGTGGCTCAACCCGTGAGCTTTGCGCACCACCTGCTGGCCTATGTGGAAATGTTTTCGCGCGACGCCGAGCGCATGGTCGACGTGCGCCGCCGCACCAACCGCCTGCCGCTGGGCTCGGCCGCGTTGGCCGGCACCACCTACCCGCTGGACCGCGAGCGCGTGGCGCGCAGCCTGGGCATGGTGGACGAGCGTGGTGAACCCCAGGTGTGCCAGAACAGCCTGGACGGTGTGAGCGACCGCGACTTCGCGATTGAATTCACCGCCGCGGCTTCGCTGTGCATGGTGCACATCAGCCGCTTCAGCGAAGAGCTGATTTTGTGGATGAGCCAGAACTTCGGCTTCGTGAAGATCGCCGACCGCTTCACCACCGGCTCGTCGATCATGCCGCAGAAGAAAAATCCCGACGTGCCCGAACTCGCGCGCGGCAAGACCGGCCGCGTGGTCGGCCACCTCATGGGCCTGATCACGCTCATGAAAGGTCAGCCGCTGGCCTACAACAAGGACAACCAGGAAGACAAGGAGCCGCTGTTCGACACGGTGGACACCTTGAAAGACACACTGCGCATCTTCGTGGAGATGGTGGGTGGCCAGCTGAACCCGGCCACCGGCGTCAAGGAAGGCGGCATCACGGTCAACGCCGTGGCCATGGAAGAAGCCGCCAAGAAGGGTTACGCCACCGCCACCGACCTGGCCGACTACCTGGTGAAGAAGGGTCTGCCGTTCCGCGATGCCCACGAGACCGTGGCCCACGCGGTCAAGGCCGCGGTGTCGCACAACTGCGACCTGTCCGAATTGCCCCTGGCGGTGTTGCAGGGCTTCAATGCATCGATCGAGAAAGACGTGTACGAGTGCCTCAGCCTGCGCGGCAGCCTCAACGCGCGCAACACGCTCGGCGGCACGGCACCGGCGCAGGTGCTGCACCAGATCGCGCGTCACCGCCAGCGGCTGGCCTGAGTCAGTTGCAGTCGGGCTGCGGCACTTCGGTGCAGCGCTGAAAGGCCTCGGGCTTGAGGCCACCACCCACCAGCCGGTACTGGTCAAAACACGCGGCACTGGCAGCGTACCGGTGCCAGCGCGCCTCACAGGCTGTGGTGCCGGGTGGCAGCGGTGCCCCGGCGGGCTCGGCGCGACTGGTGTAGCGCTGCGGCACATCGGCCATCACCCCGTAGTGCACGCGGCCACCGTCGTCGGTCCAACGCACCAGCTCGGCGCCCAGCACCGACAAAGGCAGACAGAAGGCGACCACCAGGCTCACGGTCTTGACAAGGTTGAGTGGCTTCATGGCCCTCTGACACGCCCGGAGCGCCAGGGTTCCCGGGGCCTTGACGTGCATCAAGACCCGACCGGCGTGCCGACGCTAGAGTCGCACCCATGGAAACCACAGCCCACGCCACCCCCACCCTGCCATGGTCATCCGCCCTGTCGGTGGGCGACGACCGCATGGACCTCACCCACGCCGAGTTCGTGGAGCAGCTCAACCAGCTGCTGACCACCCCCGCCCATCTGCAGCTGCCGCTGTACCAGGCCTTTCTGGCCCACACGGTGGAGCACTTCGCGCAGGAAGAGCGCTGGATGCTGGCCAGCGGCTTCGCGCCCGACAACTGCCACGCTGCCCACCACGCGACGATTCTGGAGACCATGCGGGCCGTGGAGGTGCACCACCGGCAGGGCGACGCCGGGATCATCACCCGCATGGCCGAGGCGCTGGCCGAATGGTTTCCCCAACACGCCGCCAGCATGGACGCGGGCCTGGCCCTGCACCTGCAGTCGGTGGGCTTCGACACCGCCACCGAAACCCTGGCCGACCCCCACCGCGTGCGCCCGGCCAGCATGAGCGGCTGCGGGAGCGTGAGCTGCAGCTGAGCGGCATGGCACATGCCCTGCCCGCCCTGATCAAGGCCCTGCGGGACCCCGCGCGCTACCCGCACGCGGCGGCGCCGGTGGAGCTCATGGAGACCCACGGTGCGTGGGTGCTGCTCGCGGGTGAACACGCCTGGAAGATCAAGAAGCCCGTGAGACTGCCCTTCATGGACTTCGGCACCCTGGCCCTGCGCCGGGCGGCCTGCCAGGCCGAGGTGCGGCTCAACCGGCGCTTCGAGACCGCCGATCCGGCGTCACATCTGTACCTCCAGGCCCTGCCCATCGTGGGGACGGCCGACCAGCCCCGCTGGGGCACGCCGGGCGAAGACGACAACAACGCCATCGAATGGGCAGTGCACATGCGCCGCTTCAGCGAAGACCTGCGGCTGGATCACCTCTGCGCGCGCGGTGCCTTGAAGCCCGAGCACCTCAGCTCGCTGGCGCAACGCATGGCTGCATTCCAGGCCGTGGCTGCGGTCGCTGCACCCGATGGCCCCTGGGGACACGCCAACGATGTGCTGGCGTTTGCGCGCGACAACCTCACCACCTTGCGCAGCGGCCTGAACGACGCCACGGATGCCGCGGAGATCGACCAGCTCAGCCGCTGGACCGAATCCCGCTTTTCGCAATGGGCTCCGCTGCTCACGCAGCGCTTGTGCGAAGGCCGCGTGCGGGAAGGCCATGGCGACCTGCACCTGGCCAACCTCGTGCTCATCGGCAACGAGGTCGTGCCGTTTGACGGCATCGAGTTCAACGACGCGTTGCGCTGGATCGACGTGGCCAGCGACATGGCTTTTGTCTGGATGGACCTGCTCGACCACGGCCAGCCTGGCCTGGCCAACGGTCTGCTGAGCGACTGGCTGGATGCCAGCGGCGACACCACCGCGCCCGACGTGGTGCCGTTCTTCGCGGTCTACCGCGCGCTGGTGCGCGCCAAGGTGGCGGTGATCCGCAGCCAGCAAATGGGCGCCAGCGTGGCCACCTCACTGAGCGAGGCGCGTGCTTACACCGCACTGGCCCAACGCATTGCGCAGCCACCCGCGCCACAACTCGTCATCACCCACGGTCTGTCGGGCAGCGGCAAGACATGGGCCTCCAGCCGCTGGTTGCAGGGGGAGACCAGCGGACGCGCGATCCGCCTGCGCTCCGACGTGGAGCGCAAACGACTGCACGGCCTGAGCGCCACCCAGGCCAGCGGCTCGGGCCTGAACACCGGCCTGTACAGCCCGCAGGCCCACACCGACACCTATGCCCACCTGCAGGACCGGGCACGGCACCTGCTGGCAACGGGCTGGTCGGTGCTGGTGGACGCGGCCTTCCTGCGCCGCCACGAGCGCGACGCCTTCGCCGCGCTGGCGAACGCCGTCAACTGCCCGTTCCACATCCTCGCCACCGAAGCACCGCTGGCCGTGCTGCGCGAGCGCATCACCGCGCGCCAGGCGCGTGGCGCCGACGCCTCGGAAGCCACGGTGGCGGTGCTGGAGCAACAACTGGGCTGGCTGGAACCACTCAGCGATGCCGAGCGAGAGCACTGCCTGCCCTAGCATGCACTCACGAAGTCGCGGTGAGGCGGAACAAGCGACCGTATCCCCGCGCCGACGGGTCCAGCCCGGCCAGGCGCACCACGTCCCAGAAGCCCGCCGGCGAGCTGGCCGTGACCGGCCGACCCAGCCGCGCTTCCAGGGGTTCGATCACCCCATGCGTCTGCAAACCGCCGCAGGAGATGAACACGCCCTGGGCCGTGGTGTCGAGCTCGACCACCGACTCGGACAGGGCCATCAGATCGTCGGCACCCACCTCGTTCACTTCGCGCACGCCGGTGAGGCCCAGGCCACGCACCGCCGTCACTTCGAAACCTTCGCAGGTGAGGTAGTCCACCAGCCGCTCGTTGAGCGCATCGATGTAAGAGGTGGCCACCGCCACCCGCTGCACACCCAGCGCGCGCAAGGACGACACCACCGCGTGGCTCATGGTCGTGCACGGCAGGCCGGTGGCCCGCTCCAGGCTGGCGCGCAATTCCTCGGTGAGCGCAGCGCCCCGGTAAAAACTGATCGAGGTTCCCATCAGCGAGATCGCCTGAGCGCCCTCGTCGCGCAGCATCCGCCCCAGGTCCAGGATGCGGTGCATCACCGGCTCGAAACCAGAGGGCGATATCGAACCGATGCCCAGCCCGCGCGCCACGAAGCGGATGCGGTCGCCGTACAGCAGCGCCGCGTCGTCGGGCACCTGCCCGGCTCCGGGGGGCACGATCAGGCCGATGCAGGGCACGGCCGCAGAGGGCTCGGCAGCGCTCATTGAATGGCGATCTTCTGGGTCTTGATCAGGTCCGCCCACACCGCGGACTCGCGCGCCAGGTCGGGCGCCAGTTCGGCCGATGACAAGTAGGCCGGCACCGCGCCCTGGGCATTGGCGGCGCGGATGGTCTCGGGCTTGGCGAGCACGTTGCGCACCGCGGTGTTCAGGCTCTCGACGATGGCGGCCGGCGTGCCCGTGGGTGCGAGCAGCACCAGGCGCGGCGCCACATTGAAACCGGGCAGCGCATCGGACAGCGGGGGCACATCCTCGGCACCGGCGAGCTTGACCGGGCTCATCATCGCCAGCGCCCGCAAGCGGCCCGCCTTGGACTGCGCGATGCCGGCGGTCGCGCTGACCACGCCCAGCGGCACCTGGCCGCTCATGACATCGGGCACGATCTGCGCGGCGCCGCGGTAGGGAATGTGAACCACAAAGGCGCCCGTCTGGCCCTTGAGCATTTCAAACCCCAGGTGGTGCACGGTGCCCAGCCCCGAGGTGGCGTACGAGTAGAAGCCAGGCTTCGCCTTGAGTGCCGCCACCAGCTCCTTCGGATTGCGCGCGGGGAAATCGTTGTTGGCCACGATCATCAGCGGCGTGGTGAACAGCCCCGCCACAGGTGCAAACGCCTTCAGCGGATCCAGCCGCTGACCGGGCTGCAGGAGACTGGCGATCAGCAGCCCACTCTCGCCCAGCAACAGGGTGTGGCCATCGGCCGGCGAGCGGCTCACCAGATCGGCGGCGATCAGCCCCGAAGCGCCCGCGCGGTTTTCCACCACCACCTGCTGGTTCAGCTCGGTCGCCAGCCCTTGGGCCAGCAGGCGCGCCATGGCATCCACCGCCCCACCGGCCGAATAGCCCACCAGAACGCGCAGCGGTTTGTTGGACAGTGCCTGCGCACCAGCCTGGCCCGCCCCGAGAACCATCGCCAGTCCGAGGGCACCGCTCGCCAGCCAGCGTCGGCGGCTCAGGGCCGCAGCTACGGTTGGTGGGATGGGGGTGTGAAGTGAAGTCATGTCTGTCTCCTGTCGTTGTGGTTGTGGTTGTCTCTATCGTCATCGTCGAGGGCGTGCCTTCGTGGAGGCCCACCCGGTGGCGTCAGGCTTTGCCGGCGCCGTGGGAAAGGGGTCGTTTGCTCAACTCGGCGATGCGCTCGCGGTTCGGCCGGAAGCCCAGGCCAGGCGCTTCGGGCAGCTTGAGCACGCCGGCTTGCGGCACCGGCAGATCATCAAACACCAGCTGGCAGCAATCGACCGCCACCGAGTGGTATTCCACCAGCGTGCCGTTGGCCAGGCCGGCGTGCAGGTGCATGTTGTGGTGGGGCCAGGCGCCCCCGTTGGCCAGTTGCACGTTGAACGCCTGCGCCATGCCTGCGATGCGCTGGCACTGCGTGTAGCCCCCGGTGATGCACACGTTGGGCTGCACCACGTCCACCGCCTGCGCCACCAGCATGTCGCGGAAACGGCTGGACAGGCCTTCGTTCTGGCCGGCCGCCAGCGGGATCGAGATTTTGTTGCGCAGCTTGGCCAGCGTCGGAATGTCGTTCTGGCTCACCGGCTCTTCAAAAAATGCGATGCCGCACTCTTGCACACGCTGGGCGAGGTGCAGCGCGTGCAGGTAGTCCAGGCTGCAGTTGGCGTCGATGAAGATCTGCACGTCCGGGCCCACCGCATCGCGCACCGCGCGGATGCGCATCACGTCCTCGGCCACCACATCGGTCATCGAACGCGGTTCATCGCGCCGCTGCAGCGCGTGGTGCCCCACGGTCATCTTCAGGCGCTGAAAGCCGCGCGCTTTCCAGGCCACGGCCGCCTCGGCCAGTTCGTCGCGCTCCAGAAATGCAAAACCAAAGGTGGCGTACACCGGCACTTCGGGCCGCGCTCCGCCCAGCAGGCGCCAGCAAGGCTGACCCAGTGCCTGGCCCTTGATGTCCCACAGCGCCAGGTCCAGCGCGGCCATGGCGTGGCTGGCGTAACCCGATTGACCGCGCGGCGTGAGCAGCCAGTAGAGCCGGTCCCACACGGCCTCGTGGCGCATGGGATCGAGCCCCATCAGCGCGGGTGCGGCAATCTCGTTGACGATGCTGGCCACCACCTCTTCTTCGGTGATGGCGGTCATGCCTGTGCCGATCAGTCCGGTGTCGGTTTCGACATCGACCAGACACAGGGAGAGCGATGTGGACTTGGTGCGCCCGGGCAAGCCCGCTTGCACGGGCAGGTTCAACGGCGTGGCGTGGACGCGGACGATCTTCATGGGGCTGGCGCGGCGAGGCCGCTGGTCTCGAGTTGTGGTGATGCCCCAAGCGTAAGAACCCACCCGCCCCACCGCAACCCCGCGCCCTGAAAGCGGCCTTCGCGGTTCGCGAAACCCTGGATGGAGGCCGCGCGTGCTTCAGCGCAAGGGCGTCGCCAGCAAGGTATCGATGAGCGACTGCGCCGCCGCCGACGGTGCCTCGCTCTCGCGGGTGGCCAGGCGGTGGGTTCTGAACGCCCAGGTCTCGTCCAACGGCACCGCCACGATGGGCAGGTGCGCCAGCTGGGGCGCGATCGCCTCGACCGGCAGCACCCCCACCCCCAGCCCACCGGCCACCATGCGGCACACCGCGTCGAAGCTGCGCATCTGCATGCGGATGCGCAGCTGGTGGCCCAACAGCGCGGCGGCGGACAACATGCGGCTGGAGATCGCGTTGCCGTCGGTCAAACAGACCAGTTCCTCGTGCAGGAAGTCGGTGAGCTTCACTTCGCGTCGGCTGGCCAGGGCGTGCGAGCGGGGAGCGATCAGCATCAGCGTGTCGCTGAAAAAATCCACCAACCGCAAACCCTGCAGCGGGTGCGCGATGTCGACGATGCCCAGATCGGCGCGCCCCTCCAGCACCGGGAGAGGGATGTCGGGGCTGCTGCGCTCCTCTATCTCCACGCGGATGAGCGGGAAGCGCCTGGCAAACGCATCCAGCCCCTGGGGCAGCACCTCCAGCAAGGCCGAAGTGTTCGCCATCACCCGCACACTGCCCTGCAAACCCTGCCCCACGTCGATCAGATCGAGCGCCAGGCGGTCGGCATCGGCCAGCAATTCGCGCCCTCGTTGCACCAGCAGGTGCCCGGTGGGTGTGGCACGCACGCCGCGCGAAGACCGTTCGAAGATGCGCACGCCCAGCGTGGCTTCAAGTGCCGAGATGCGTGCGCTGGCCGCGCCCAGCGCCAGGTGCACCCGATCGCTGCCCGCGCTGATGGAGCCGCACTCGGCCACCGCCACAACGACGCGCAGGGTGATCAGGTCAAACGGTTCGGACACGGGGTGGACGGTTGGCAGGTGTTGGGCGAGGAAGCCTTGCATGATGGCACGGGGTCTCAAGAAATTTCAATCCGCCCGATGCAGCTTTCACAAGCGCTCGGCGAAACACACCGCTAACATGCGTGCCACGGCCGCCGTGTGCACCGCCCGGCCACCCATTCGAACAACAACCCCTGGAGACTTCATGACCGTCATCACCACCGTCGAAGACCTGCGCGTGCTCGCCCAGAAGCGCGTGCCGCGGATGTTCTACGACTACGCCGACAGCGGCTCCTGGACCGAAGGCACCTACCGCGCCAACAGCGAGGACTTCCAGAAGATCAAGCTGCGCCAGCGCGTGGCGGTCAACATGGAAAACCGCAGCACCCGCAGCACCATGGTGGGCCAGGAGGTGGCGATGCCGGTGGCGATTGCGCCCACGGGCCTGACCGGCATGCAGCACGCCGACGGTGAAATCCTGGCCGCGCGCGCGGCGAAAAAGATGGGTATTCCGTTCACGCTCTCCACCATGAGCATCTGCTCCATCGAGGACGTGGCACAGCACGCCGGTGAAGGTTTCTGGTTCCAGCTGTATGTGATGAAAGACCGCGCGTTCATCGAGCGCCTGATCGACCGCGCCAAGGCCGCCAACTGCGCGGCACTGGTGCTCACGCTCGATCTGCAGATCCTGGGCCAGCGCCACAAGGATCTGAAAAACGGCCTGTCGGCCCCGCCCAAGCTGACCATCGCCAACATGATCAACATCGCCACCAAACCGCGCTGGGCGATGGGCATGCTGGGCACCAAACGCAAGCAGTTCGGCAACATCGTCGGCCATGTGAGCGGCGTGGAAAACATGGGCAGCCTCAGCGAATGGACCGCCAAGCAGTTCGACCCGGCGCTGAACTGGGGCGACGTGGAGTGGATCAAGAAGCGCTGGGGTGGCAAGCTGATCCTCAAAGGCATCCAGGACGTGGAAGACGCACGCTTGTCGGTGGCCTCGGGCGCGGACGCGCTGATCGTGAGCAACCACGGCGGGCGCCAGCTCGACGGGGCGCAGAGCAGCATCGAGGCGCTGCCGGCCATCGTGGATACCGTGGGCAGCCAGATCGAGGTGCACATGGACGGCGGCATCCGCAGCGGGCAGGACGTCTTGAAGGCGCGTGCCCTGGGCGCGCGCGGTGTTTACATCGGCCGCCCCATGCTCTACGGCCTGGGCGCCATGGGCGAAGCAGGCGTGTCCAAGTGCCTGCAGATCATCCACCGCGAACTCGACCTCACCATGGCCTTCTGCGGCCACACCAACATCGAGACGGTGGACAAGAGCATCCTGCTGCCCGGCACCTTTCCCACACCATGACCCCGCTTGAGCCGCCGGCACGGCCGCGCACCTCGAAGTTGTGGCTGGGCATCAGCGTGGTGCTGGCGCTGGTGCTGCTGCTGGGCGCAGCCACCACGGCCAGCATGGTTGAACAGCTCAAGGCGCAGATCGTGCACCTGCAGGAACGCCTGCTGGTCACCCCGCAGGTGCGTTACGTGTCGGTGCTGCTGGACGCCCAGGAACTGCCCGCCCTGCTGGTGACCATGGACCCGCAGGCCGGCGTGTTGCAGCTGCAGCGGCTCAACGAAGTGAAAGAGGGGCGCGAGGACAGCATGCAGCTGTGGGCGCTCTCCGCCAACCAACCGCCGCGCTCGCTGGGTGTGATCCAGAGCAAGTTCAAGACGCTGCAACTGCCCGCAAAAGAAGCCCACCTGACCGGTGCGACCAAGCTGGCGATCAGCGTGGAGAACAAGGGCGGCGTGCCCGAGGCCGTGGGGCCTCGCCTGCCCTATCTGTTCCAGGGCTGGTTGATCCAGAAGGCGATCTGACGCCAGCTCACTTCAGCTCGTATTCGAAGGTGCTCACCACCCGCAGCCGCTTCATGCGCGAGCTGCCGTCGTCGAAGTCGTTGCCGTCGTCACCAGTGATGCGGATCACCCCCTGGTTGGCGTTCTTCAACGGACCGAGTTCGGCGCCGGCTTCGGCGGCAAACTTGTCGGCTTGCTCGCGGGCGTTGCGCGTGGCTTCGGCCAGCAAGGGCGCCTTGATGTCGTTGAAGCCGCGCAGCTGAAAACGCGGGCCGCTGCGACCCCCTTCGTTTTCACCGCCCAACTGCACGCCCGCCTGGATCAGCGGGTCCACCGCACGGGCGGCGCCCTCCACCTCGGCCACGCGGGCCGACTTCACCAGCACCTGACCGGTGCCGTTGAAGCGGAACGGCTGGTTGCCCTGCGCGTACTCGCGGGTGAAGAGGTCCTGCACCTGCAGCGGCTTGGCCTCCACCTCGGCATCGGTGAAACCGCGCTGCCTCAGGAAGGCCGCCACCTTGTCGCGGTCGCCGGCCAGGGCCTGCTGCACACCACCGAAGTCGTTGCCGGCGCGGCGGAACGACAGCGTCCACACGGCGAAGTCACTCTCCACATCCTTCTCGGCCAGTCCCTTGACCGTGACCGAGCGGTCCGACATGCGAAAACGCTCCAGACCCTGGCTCACGGCGAAGCCGGCCACGGCGATGCCGACGGCGATCAACAGCGCGGTGACGAGACGGGCGATCGTGTTCATGAACAGTCCTCCAGAAGCGGTTTGCCGACCGGTGGCCAGCGTCTCGCGCCATGGTAATCCCGCTATGCTCAGGCGCGTGCAAGCACCATCCGATCCGACCCTGCCGCGGCGCATTGCGCACTTGGACATGGACGCGTTTTTTGCGTCGGTGGAGTTGCTGCGTTACCCGCAACTCAAGGGCCTGCCGGTGGTGATTGGTGGTGGCCGGCGGCGCGAAGACGACCTGCTGCAGCGCCTGCGGGAGACCTACCCCGACCGCGAATGGGCCACCGACAGCCTGGACCACATCCCGGTCGATTTCTTTCCACGCCTGGCCGGCTACACCGGGCGCGGCGTGGCCACCACCGCCACCTACGCGGCGCGCCAGTTCGGCGTGGGCTCGGCCATGGGCCTGATGAAGGCGGCCAAGCTGTGTCCGCAGGCGATCCTGCTGCCGGTGGACTTTGACGAGGTGCGCCGCATCTCGCGCCTGTTCAAAAGCACCATCCGCGAGATTGCACCGGTGGTGGAAGACCGCGGTGTGGATGAGGTGTACATCGACTTCACCCACGTGCCCGGTGGTCAGCGCGAAGGCGGGCGCGTGCTGGCGCGCCTGATCCAGAAGAGCATCTTCCAGGCCACCGGGCTCACCTGTTCCATCGGCGTGGCGCCCAACAAGCTGATTGCCAAGATGGCGAGCGAGTTCAAGAAGCCCAACGGCATCAGCGTCGTGCAGACCGATGACCTGCAAACACTGATCTGGCCGCTGCCCTGCCGCAAGATCAACGGCGTGGGCCCCAAGGCCGACGAAAAGCTGCAGGGCCACGGCATCCACACCATCGGCGACCTGGCGCAACGGGAGCGCGGGTGGTTGATCAACACCTTCGGCAAGAGCTACGGCGCGTGGCTGCACGAAGTGTCGTGGGGCCGGGACGAGCGCCCGGTGCAGACCGAGAGCGAGCCGGTGAGCATGAGCCGCGAGACCACCTTCGAGCGCGACCTGCACGCCGTGCGCGACCGTGTCGAACTCGGCGCCATCTTCACGCGGTTGTGCGAGCAGGTGGCCACCGACTTGAGCAACAAGGGCTACCTGGGCAAGACCATCGGCATCAAGCTGCGCTACGACAACTTCCAGAGCGTCACGCGCGACGTGACCCTGGACCACTTCACCGCCGACCCCGCCACCATCCGCCGCCAGGCCGGCCTGTGCCTCAAGCGGGTGGACCTCTCGCGGCGCATCCGGCTGCTGGGCGTGCGCGTGGGCAAACTCGTCAAGCCCGGGACAGACGGCAGCGTGCCGCAGGTCTACAGTGAATCCGCTTCACCCCCACCACGAGACAAGACCCGCCATGACCGCAACGACCTGCTTTTCCCTGAGCTCGACGGCTAACGTCGCCCACCTGGTGATGAGCCGCCCGGCCGAGCTCAACACCATGAACCCCACCTTCTGGCGCGAGCTCGACGAGGTGTTGACCCAGGTCCACGCCGAAGGCACGGCGCGCGCGCTCGTCATCAGCAGCACCGGCAAACACTTCAGCGCCGGCATGTCGCTGGAGACCTTCGCCGGCGCCATCAGCATGGACGACAACAGCCCCGAAGGCCGCGCCGCCATCTTCGACCTGCTCACCGACATGCAGGCCACCTTCACCAAGCTGGAGAACCTGCGCATGCCGGTGATCTGCGCCATCCAGGGCGGCTGCATCGGCGGCGCGGTCGACATGGTCACGGCCGCCTGCATGCGCTACGCAAGTGCCGACGCCTTCTTCTGCATCCAGGAAATCAACATCGGCATGGTGGCCGACGTGGGCACGCTGCAGCGCCTGCCCAAGCTGATCCCGCTGGCGGTGGTGAAAGAGCTGGCCTACACCGGCCGCCGCTTGCCAGCCAGCAAGGCCATGGGCTACGGCCTGGTCAACGAGGTGTTCGACACGCACGAGGCCACGGTGGCTGCCGCGCTGCAATGCGCCCGCGAGATTGCATCCAAACCGCCGGTGGCCATCTGGGGCACCAAACAGGCGGTGAACTACGCACGCGACCACTCGGTGGAAGACAGCCTGCGCCAGATGGGCTGGTTGCAGGGCGCGGTGTGGAGCAACGCGCATGTGCGCGAAGCGATCACCGCGATCAAGGAGAAGCGCGCGGGCGATTTCACGCCGCTGTCGGCGCTGCAGACGTTCAAGTCGCTGGGCTGAGCGCTCGCTTCAAACGCCAATCTGCAGGTCGGCGCTGGCCACCGCCAGCACGCGCGGCCCGAAGCTGGAGATGTTGGTCAGGGTGGCGTTGTGGTGCTCGATCACCAGGCGTGGCGTGAGCACCGCGTTGCCCGCCGAGGTGTGCGCATCCGCCACCAGCGTCACCGGGTACCCCTTGGCCAGTGCACGGCGGATCGTGGTGTCCACACAAAACTCCGTGTGCATGCCGCAAACAATCAGTTCACGGACGCCGCGCGCCTTGAGCAGGGCGTCGAGGTCGGTGCCCTGAAAGGCGTCCGGCGTGGTCTTGCGCACCCGCAGATCTTCCGCCGCCGCTTGCAAGCCATCGGCCAGCTGCCATTCGCGGCTGCCGTGCGCCAGGTACCCGGCTCTGGACTCGTGCTGGATGAACACCACTGGCCAGCCGGCGCCGCGAACCTGGGCGGACACGCCGTTGATGCGCGCGATCACCTCGTCGGACTCGAAGGCCCGGCCCTCGCCTTCACACAAGCCTTGTTGAACGTCGATGATGAGCAATGCGGTGGTCATGGGATGGGCGTGCAACGGTTGCGTTTCGGCGATCTGCACAGCGTATCAGGCGCGCATGTCGGCGGCGGTGAGCGCATGCACAGCCTCGTAGCCAGCGCTGACCACCTCGGTGGCGCCCTGCCGCTCCAGCGCCTCGGCGCTCAGCTCTGCTTGCGTCAACCCGGCAACGGCAGCGCGCTCATAGCCCGTCACCAGCATGGCCCAATCCACCCCGGTGTCGGCACCGCGGATGCGTTGCTCGGCCGTCATCTCGGGCGTGAGACCGCTGCGCAGCAGGTGAACGCTGCTCAGCCCCCGCTGCTCGGGCAACCCGGGCAACAGGTCCTGGCTCAGCCACGATTCCAGCGACGCCTCTTGGCCCGGCGCCGGCTTGAAGCGAAGCAACCCCGCAAAGTGCCCCATGCCATGCCCGTGGCTGCTGACCACCGAGCACAGACCCCGCGTCATGCCCCGGTAGTGCGGCATCATTTTTTGCGTCCACGGCGACGGGTTGTTGAGCCGCTCCAGATAGCCGGGCGAAGCCAGCGTTTCCAGACGTTCCACCTCGTAGAGCACCAGGTACCTCGGCGCCCCCGAGGTGGCGACCCAGCGTGTGCCCCGGAGAAAACCCGGGATCGACAGGCGCTCGGGCAGGTGCTCGTGGGTGTGCCAGTCGTCGTGTTCGGCGATGGCTTCTTCGACGATGTCGAAGGTGAGCAGCATGGCGGCCTGGCCTGGCAAGGTCATGGGTGTTCTTTCTGTTGAAACGGCGCCATGGGTTTTACGGTGCGTCGAAGGTGAAGAGTTGTTCGTTGACTTCCTTGCCCCACTGCGCTCCCCGTTGCGTGCGGGCCAGCACAAAGCCATGCTTCTCGTACAGGTGGCGTGCTGCGTGAAGCTCGTCGAACGTCCACAGGTACACCTTGCGGTAGCCGCGCGCACGGCAAAACGCCATGGCGGCCTCCAGCAATTGGGCGCCCACTCCCTGGCCGCGCGACGCATCCGAGGCGATGAACCACCGCAGATGGGCGCCAGCCTCCTCATGGTGCGAGCCATCGATCACCACCGAGCCTTGAATCCCGGTTGCGCCCTGCGCCAGCCACAGGCCGTCGCGTTCGGGTTCGAAGCGCAGGCAAAACGCGGACAACTCGGTCGCCACCTTGGCCTCGAACGCCGCACCGAACCCGACCGTGCGGGCATAGAAGCTTGCATGCATCTCCACCACACGACCAATGCAACCGGGGATGTAACCCGCGTGGATGTTCATGACAGTCACGGCGCGGACCGGACCACCAGCTCGCCGAAGCCGGTTGCTGCATCGTGCTCGCGCGTGAGCGTGCCCTTCGGCAGCAGCGCCAGCAAGACCTCGGCCGTGGTCCTGACTGTGCTGCCCTGACCCAGATGCCCACCGGACACACGGCCCGCCGCGTCGGACACCGACGCGTGCAGGTGGGCACCCGCCGTACTCAGACTCCCGGACAAACTCAACATCTCCAGCGGCCCGGCCAGCAGGGTGGTTTCGGTTGCGTCCGCGTACCGAAGGCTGACCTGCACCAGGCTGCCGATGCCGGCCACCACGAAGGCGGAGTCCGTGCCATGGCTGAGCGGGAGTGCTTCCAGGGCGCGCCGAAGGTCGGTGCCGGGGAGCAGGCGAATGGGAAGAAGGGTCATGTGTGCAATGAGGCAGGCAGATACTCAACCAGTGAGTCGGGTGGGGACACACTCCTGCATGGCGGACCCCGGATCATTCTGCATGCTGGTTTCCTTCTCGCCAACAACCACCGTTGGAGGGAGCTTTCTGTTCGACGGTACAAACGTGCACTCAGCTCATCCGAAGTTCCATCTCCTCCCATGAAAACCTTCCACAACCCCCACCACGCTGCCCACGCAGGCCAGCAAGAGATGTTCCGCGGCCGCATGGTGCCCTGCCACGAGGTGCCCGCGCGGCTGGACTTTGTGCTGGCCGAGTTGCAGCGCCGCCCGCTGGGGACGCTGCAGACGCCCGAGGTGGATGACACCCTGCTGGACGCCGCCATTGGCCGCGTGCACAGCGCCCGGTACCTGGACTTCCTGTGCGGCGCCTGGGCCGAGTGGGTGGCCATGGACCCGGGCAATGCCGAACGCGACGCCTTGCCGTCGGTGTGGCCGCTGCCCAACCGGCACGGTTTTCGCAACGATGTGCTGCCCACCAACTTTGCGGCGCGGCTGGGCCTGTTCAGCTTTGATTCGGGTTCACCGCTCACGGCGGGCACCTGGGCGGCAGCGCGCGGCGGTGCGGCTTGTGCGCTGGCGGCGGCGCTGGACGTGGCGGCGGGTGAGCGCAGCGCGTTTGCGCTCTCGCGCCCGCCGGGGCACCACGCAGGACCCGATTTTCTGGGGGGCTACTGTTTTTTGAACAACGCGGCCATTGCGGCCCAGGCGCTGCGCGATGCCGGTCACACGAAGGTGGCGGTGCTCGACGTGGACTACCACCACGGCAACGGCACGCAGACCATCTTTTACGAGCGGGCGGATGTGTTGACCGTCTCCATCCACGGCGATCCGGCCACCGAGTACCCGTTTTTCCTGGGCCATGCGGACGAGCGCGGCGCGGGCGCGGGTGAAGGCTTCAACCTGAACCTGCCGCTGCCGCGTGGCACCGGCTTCGGCACCTGGCGCGCGGCACTGGCCACCGCTGTGGAAGCGGTGCAGCGTTTTGGCGCGACGGCCTTGGTGGTGCCCATGGGGCTGGACACCTTCGAAGGCGACCCGATCTCGGGCTTCACCTTGAAGAGTGCCGACTACTTCACCGTGGGCGAGGCTCTGGCCAGCGCCAGGCTGCCCACGGTGTTCACGTTTGAAGGCGGCTACGCGGTGGACGCCGTGGGCACCAACGCAGTGAACCTGCTGGAAGGTTTCCAGCAGGCCGCTTGATCAGGCGCCGAACGACAAGGCACCAGGAGGCAGGGGACGACCCAGGGCGCTGGTGAGCACGGTGTAGTGCATGGTCTCGTCGGCCGCCAGGCGCGCGGCCACCTTGGCCAGCTCGCGGTCGCCCAGGGCCGGGATCACGCTCAGGTAGGCGTTGGTCGCACCCAGTTCCAGGCGGGCGGCGAGGTCCAGCACGTCGGCCTGGC
This sequence comes from Hydrogenophaga sp. RAC07, assembly GCF_001713375.1. Taxonomy (NCBI): domain Bacteria; kingdom Pseudomonadati; phylum Pseudomonadota; class Betaproteobacteria; order Burkholderiales; family Comamonadaceae; genus Hydrogenophaga; species Hydrogenophaga sp. RAC07. Next base: position 551,241 of record NZ_CP016449.1, on the reverse strand, counting down.
TCTTGAGCGATGCGGCGTTGAGCGACTTGGCGTAGTCCTCCAGCTTCATCTCGGCAACCGGCTTGCCGCCGAGCTTCTGGATGGTGGCGATCAGCGCGTCGCGGTGGGTCTTGTGGTGGCCCTGGAACTGCACGGCGACATCAAGCACGGGCTTTTGCAGCAAACCGCTGCCGGCACCGAGCTGGTAGGCGTTGATGGCTTCGTGTTCCAGGCCGAGTGCCACGTTGAGGATGCCCACGTCCTTGGACATGTCCATCTTCTGCGCGTGGGCGGCGGCCATCACGTCGTTGCCGGCGAGCAGGGCCACGGCGGCGGCGGAGAGCACACCACCGCTGCGCATGAAGCCACGGCGGGAGGCGGGGGAGATCAGGGAATCGGGGGTCTGGATCTTGTTCATGAGGTGTCCTTGGTTGGGTGGGGCGATCGGTTGTCCACCGGCACGGGGCGTAGTGACAACCGTCACGTTGGATACGCAGCCCCCACCGCCGGTGGATTCAAAAAGCCCCTTCATCGCTGCGGGCCACTGCGGTTTGAGGTCGCTTGAATCCACTCCGCCGGCCATTGCGTATCCAGATGGTCCGACAACAACCCACGACCCGCTCACCATGTCCCTTCACAACGCCCTCCCCGTCCGATTCCTGCCCCTGGCTGCAGCCGCTGCGCTGCTGACCGCAGCGCCTGCCCACGCAGACACGGGCAAACTGCTGCTCACCGGTGGCGTCAGCAGCGTCGAAGGCGCAGCCGGCGGCGGCATTTCGCCCTGGGCCGTGATCGGCAGCCAGGCCACCGAAGGCGAAGTGGGCGTGTCGGCCTACGTCAGTCGAGCCAGGACGCGCGACTACGGTCTCAATGCGTATGGCGTGGCTGTGGGCATCCACGACCGCCTTGAGCTCTCGGTGGGCCGGCAAGATTTCAGCACCGGCGTCACCGGCACAGGCCTGGGGCTGCCGGGCCTGCACCTGAAGCAGGACATCGTGGGCGCCAAGCTGCGCGTGGCCGGCGACGCCGTGCTCGACAGCGACAGCCTGATGCCGCAGATCGCCGTGGGTGTCCAGTTCAAGCACCTGCAGTCCAGCGGCCTGGACGGCACGCTCGGCGCCCTGGGCGCCAAGCGCAACGGCGCCGACCTGTACGTGAGCGCCACCAAGCTGTTTCTCGCCCAGGGCATCCTGGTCAACGGCACGCTGCGCGCCACGAAAGCCAACCAGGGCGGCCTGCTCGGCTTCGGCGCCACGCTGGGCGGCGCGGACAACGGCTACGAACTGCAGCCGGAAATTTCGGTGGCGTACCTGATCAACAGCAAGCTCGCTGTGGGTGTTGAATACCGCGCCATGCCCAACAAGTTGCAGCGCGCCGGCCAGGCCGCCGGTCTGGGCGACGGCCTGCGCGCCGACGACTGGAAGGACATCTTCATCGCGTATGCGCCGAGCAAGAACGTGTCCATCACCGCCGCCTACGTGGACCTGGGCCGCATCGTGCCGGCCACCACCAGCGGGCGCAAACAGACCGGCGTGTACGTCTCGGCCCAGATCGCGTTCTGAACCCTTCACTTTCGAGTCTCACCATGAAACACCTCATCACCGCCACCGCCCTCACCCTGTTCGCCCTGGCCAGCGGCGCCACGCTCGCCCAGTCCATGAAACCCGCGCCGTCTGCCGCCAGTGCCTATCCGGTGGCACCCGCCGCTGGTCTGTACCAGGCCTTTGGCGAAGAAGCCGGCATCCGCAGCCTCATGGACGACTTCGTGGTTCGCCTCAAGGCCGATCCGCGCATTGGTGACCAGTTCACGGACACCAACCTGAACAACCTTGCCAAGTCGCTGAGCGACCAGCTCTGCCAGCTCTCCGGTGGCCCCTGCGTCTACAAGGGCCCCGACATGAAGACCGCACACGCCGACCGGGACACCACCCGCGCCCAGTTCAACGCGCTGGTGGAGGTGCTGCAGCAATCCATGGACGCGCGCGGCATTCCGTTCACCCGCCAGAACCAGATGCTGGCCCTGCTGGCCCCGATGCACCGCGACGTGATCACCGTTCGCTGAACCACCGACCGGTCCCGACCATGAAACACCCGAACACCACCGCCTGGCTGATCGCCGCCGCCACGCTGTTTCCGCTCGCCGCACAGGCCGCCACGGTGCAGGTGACCGTGCTCGGTCGCGACGGCAAGCCCCTGGCCGACGCGGTGGTGGTGATCGAACCCACCACGGGTCCCAAGCCTGCCGCGCCCACCCCGGTCTCTGCCACCATCCACCAGCAGAAGATGCAGTTCGTGCCCGGCACGAGCGTGTTGCCCGTGGGCTCCAAAGTCACGTTCACCAACCTCGACAGCTGGGAGCACCACGTGCGCGCCACCCCCGCCGGGCTGGCGTCGTTGAATGCCGGACCGGCGTCGGGCTTTGAACTGCGGCTCGACGGCAAGGGCGAAGGCAGGGAGCCGTCCCGTTCGGAAGTGACCTTGACCAAAGCGGGCGCCATGCAGCTCGGCTGCCACCTGCACGGCTCCATGCGGGGCTTCATCTTTGTGGCGGACTCCCCCTGGACGGTGCAGACCGACGCCAACGGCGTGGCCACCCTGCAAGGTGTTCCCGAAGGTGCGGCCCAGGTGCGTGTGGTGCACGCCGACCAGATTCTCGAGGCGCCGCCCGTGGCGGCCAACATCACGCCGGTGACGGCGCTGAGCCTGCCCACGCAGGTCCAACCCCGTCGGCGCCGGCCGTGAGCACCTTGCCCGCCTACTTCCAAGTCCCGCCACGGGCATGGGGCCAGCCGGTACCGCACAATGAATGCATGAGCGCACAACCCGATGACCTGCTGATGGACCTGATCGACCGCGTCGCCCGGCGCGACGAGGTCGCCCTCAAAGCCCTGTACGACCTGACCTCGTCCAAGCTGTATGGCCTGTCCATGCGTGTGGTGGGCAAGGCCGAATGGGCCGAAGACGTCTTGCAGGAAACCTTTTTGCAGATCTGGCGCAGCGCGGGCGACTACCGCGCCTCGCTCAGCCCGCCCATGGCCTGGCTGGGTTTGATCGTGCGCAGCCGCTCGCTCGACTACCTGCGCCGGCGCAGTGCCGAGCGCACCCACCTCACCGACGAGATCGACGACGCGATGTCCGACACCCTGGAAGGCGATTCGCCCAACCCGATGGACACCACCCTGGCCAGCCAGCAGGCCTGGGCGCTGCACCAGTGCCTGGCCAAGCTGGAGAACCGCCAACGCGAGGTGGTGAGCCTGGCGTACCTGCGCGACCTCAGCCACAGCGAACTGGCCGAGCAGCTCAGCCTCCCCCTGGGCACCGTCAAGACCTGGATCCGGCGCGGGCTGGACCAGTTGCGTACCTGCATGGCGCGCTTTGCGTGAAGAGACTGTCATGAACCTGATCCAACACCCCGAACTGCTCGACAGACTGGCCGCCGCCCACGCGCTGGGCACCCTGCGTGGTGGCGCCCGTCGCCGCTTTGAAGCCATGGCGCGCGAACAAGCGCCGGTGCGCGCCGCCGCCCTGGTGTGGCAAAGCCGCGTGGCCAGCATGAACGAACTGCAGACCGCACAACAACCCGCACCCGCCGTGTGGACCCGCATTGAAAACCTGGTGCAGGGCGAGAGCCAGCAGCAGGCCATGGCCGCAGCGCGCGCACAGGCCACGAAGCCACAAGCCAGCGGCTGGCTGCGCAGCCTGGCGCTGTGGCGCGGCGCCACCGCCGCCGGTGCACTCGCCACCGTGTTCGCGCTCGTCACCGCCGTGGGCTTGCGCGACAACCTGGGCGCGCAGATCAACGAACTGCAGGCCAAGCTCTCGGCCACACCGCAGATCGAATACGTGGCCGTGCTCAACGACGACCAGGCCAGCGCCTCCATGCTGGTGACCTTCGATCCGAAAAACGGCAAGCTCACGCTGCAACGCGTGGGCGGCTTTCAGGAAGCCAGCGACAAGTCGCTGCAGCTCTGGGCCCTGCCGCCTTCAGGCGGTCCGCGCTCCCTGGGTGTCTTGACGCAGGAGCGGCTGCTCCAACTCGCCGCGGGCGAAGCCGATGTGCGCGAAGTGCCCGCCCTGGCCGTCAGCCTGGAGCCCAAAGGCGGTGTGCCGAGCGAACGCGGCCCGACCGGACCGGTGCTGTTCAAGGGTGCGCTGATCCAGAAGATGATCTGAACGGCGCCGGCAGGCTCTACTGCCGCGCCGTGCGCACGTTCGCCGGTGGCGACTGCGGATGGCTGGTGCGCCAGGGGTTGATGTCCAGACCGCCGCGGCGCGTGTAGCGCGCGTACACCGCCAGCTTGGTGGGCTTGCAGCGCGCCAGCACGTCCATGTAGATGCGCTCCACGCACTGCTCGTGGAATTCGTTGTGGTTGCGAAAACTCACGATGTACTGCAACAGCCCCGCCTGGTCGATCTGCGGGCCGCTGTAGCTGATCTGCACGCTGCCCCAGTCGGGCTGGCCGGTCACCAGGCAGTTGCTCTTGAGAAGATGGCTCACCAGGATTTCGTCCACCGGCTTTTCATCGAACGCGGCGGTGAGCAGCTCCGGCGCGGGCTGGTAGCGCGTGCATTCCACGTCGAGCCGGTCGATCGACAGGCCGGCGAGCTCCTGCACCTTCTCGCGCTCCAGCTGCTCGGGCAGCAAGAGCTTCACGCCGGCGCTGGACTGCATCGGGCCGCCGTGCCAGATGGCGGTGCTCACATCGGCGCGGATGCGGTCGCGCACCGCGTCCGCGCTGGCAAACGCCGTGTTGTTGAAGCTGTTGAGGTAGAGCTTGAACGACTTGCTCTCGACGATGTGCGTGCTCTCGCAAGGCACGGTGATGTGGGCCAGGGCCACCTGCGGTTTGCCGCGCGGGTTGAGCCAGCTGAGCTCGAACGCGGTCCACAGGTCGGCACCCAGAAACGGCACGCTGCCGGTGATGCCGATCTCGCGCCGTTTGGTCTCGCGCGGCAGGGGAAACAGCAGGCCGGCATCGTACTGGTCCACGTAGGCCGAGGCCTGGCCGAGTTGCGATTGTTCGGGGGTGTTCTGGGTCATGTCGGGGCGGTGTTTGAGGCGCTGTTGGCGAAACTCTGTGCGGCCTGAATGTGGGGAACGATGTGGCTGGCCAGAAGCGCGGCCACGCCGGGTGGCCAGTCGTGGCCCATGCCCTCGATGGCTTCGAACCGCGAGCCGGCGATGCGCGCGGCGGTGTCCTGCCCACAGGCCAGCGGCACCAGCGGGTCGGCGGTGCCGTGCACCACGAGCGTGGGGCAGGCGATGCCTTTCAGCACGGCATGGCGTCCTGTGTCGGACGCCACAGCGAGCAACTGGCGCGCCACGCCATCGGGGTTGCGGCTGCGCACCGCGTCGGCCAGCACGCGCTGCTCGAAGGCAGGCATGTCTTGCGGGAAGGCGGGGCTGCCGATGAGGCGGAACATGTGGAGGGCGTGGGCGGCCACGTGTTCGGGGCGCTGGGTGCGCGGGCGCTTGAGCAGGGCGCGGCTCACCTGCGGACGTGGGCCGGGCAGGCCGGGCGCACCGCTGGAACTCATGACGCTGGTCAGGCTGAGCACGCGCTGCGGCACGGTGGCGGCCACGCGCTGCGAGATCATGCCGCCCATGGACACACCCACCAGATGGGCCCGCTGCACGCCCAGCGCGTCGAGCAGGCCGATGGTGTCCTGGGCCATGTCTTGCAGGCTGTAGGGCGAGCGGACGGCCAAGCCCAGGCGGGATCGCACGAGCTGCCAGCCGACGTTGGGCACGCCGAGGTGGTCCAGCTGGCTGGAGAGGCCGACGTCGCGGTTGTCGAAGCGGATCACGCGGTGGCCGGCCTGCACGAGGGCCTGCACCAGCGATGTGGGCCAGGCGGTGAGCTGCATGCCCAGGCCCATGGTGAGCACCACGGCGGGAGCATGTTCGTCGCCGTCGCTCTCGAACTCGATGCGCAGGCCGTTGTGGGTGATGTTCATGCCGGGTACGTCAGACGAACTCGCGTTCGCGCAGCCACTTGGTGGCAACCCATTTCTCGCCCTCGATCACCGGTGCACCGCCGTGCAGCGTGCGGGTGGACGGGTGGGGACGGTCGTAGTTGAAGAACACCGCGTTGCCGCGCACGGGCGCCACCTCCAGCCCCGCGTCGGGGAAGGTGGTGCCGCCGCCGCGCGCGGGCTCGCTCAGGTACATGACCAGCGTGGCCAGCCGTTGCCCGCCGCGCTTGAGGATGTTGGGCGTGCCGGGCTCGTCGGGGTCGAAGTAGTCGTAGTGCGGCTTGTACTCGGCGCCCGGGCGGTAGTGCAGCACCTGCAGGCCTTCGCCGTTTTCAATGGGCCAGTTCAGCAGGCGGGCAATGCGCGCCTCGATGCGCGTGACCTCGGGCGTCTGCCCGCGCGCGAAGAAGGTGCCACTGCTGGTGCGGTCGGGGTTGAGTTCCTCACCACCGGTTTTGGTGGCCACGGTGAGCGAACGCGCGAGTTGCGGGCGGGCCGATTCGATCAGTGCGTCGCACTCTTCGGCACTCAGCAGGTTGCCAAGCACCACCACGCGCGGCTGGTTGAGCGAGGCGATCACGTCGACCATGCGATCGCCCACGTCGATCTGGCGCGGTGACTGGCTCAGGTCCAGGTCGGGCAGGTGCTTCGCGCCTTCGCGGCGCACCACCGGTGTGGGCTGCGGCGCCACCGCCGCGGGCTCTTTCCAGGTGGCCTTCAGCGCCTTGAGCGCCACCGCTTCCTGCCATCCCGAGGCCACCATGGACGCCATCACCGCCTCGCGCGAAAACCCGGCCGCGGCCTGCTCCACGATCCACTGGCGCAACTCGATGGTGACGGACTGGTTCATGGCAGTGTCCTCAGAACTTGGCCTCGCGGCGGAACACGAGTCGGTCGGGTCCGGAGGCGGCGCTGTTGAAGCGGTAGCCCTCCAGGTCAAAGTGTTTGAGCTGCTCGGGCGTGCTGGCACGGTGCTGCACAGCGTAGCGCACCATGAGCCCGCGCGCGCGCTTGGCCATGAAACTGATCACCTTGTAGCCATCGGCCTTGCGCTCCTCAAACACGCAGGTGACCACGCGCGGCAGCAACACCTTGCGGTCGACCACCTTGAAATACTCTTCGCTGGCGAGGTTGATCACCACCGGGCTCACGTCGGCCTGGGCGCGTTCGTTCAGGTGGTCTGCGATCTGGCGGCCCCAGAACGCGTAGAGGTTCTTGCCCCGGCCGGTCGCCAGGCGCGTGCCCATCTCCAGCCGGTAAGGCTGCATCCGGTCGAGCGGGCGCAGCACGCCGTAGAGGCCGCTCAGGATGCACAGGTGCTGCTGCAGCCAGTCCAGATCGGGCTCGGCAAGCGTTTTCGCGTCCAGCCCGCCGTACACGTCGCCGTCAAAGGCCAGCACGGCCTGCTTGGAGTTTTTCGCGGTGAAGCGGGGTGCCCAGGCCTGGTAACGCGCCACGTTCAAACCCGAGAGCGTGTCCGACAGCTTCATGAGCTCTGCAATCTGCTGCGGCGACTGGTCGCGCAGCACACCAATGAGCTCGGCGGCCTGCTTCACAAAAAGCGGCTGGGTGTGGGTGGCCACATGGGGTGGGGTCTCGTAGTCGAGCGCCTTGGCGGGGGAGATGAGGAACAGCATGTGGCAAGCGGTGCGAGGCGGCGTCGCGGGTGGGCGGGCTGGGCAAGAAAAAGGCTTCCCGAGGGAAGCCTTGATTATCGCCACCGCACCGGGTTACTTCAGGTCGCCCGCGAGAGACGCCAGTGCTTCCGGGGACACCTGCACATGCGAGGGGTAGTGGGTGTGGTCGCAGCCGATCTTGACAGCAGCTCCCGCCTGGATCGCCGCGCGCATCGGCGGCGTGAATTCGAAACGCACGAAGTGCACGGCCGAGGTCTTGACCTCGTTCTCGCGGTCCAGGTCCTCATCGGCGATGGAGTACACGCGGGCATGACCTTCAACCTCGACGAAGAGGCGGTCCTCCACGCCGATCAGGCGCGCCAGTTCACGCTTGCGCTCGTTGACGTCGGGGTACTCGATCATCATCGTGGCCTTCCAGTTGTGGCCGTCGGGCACCAGCGGCGCATAGGCCTCGATCTCCTGCTGGATGCCCTCTTCCTCGAACACCTTCTCGATGCGCAGCATTTCCTGGATCTGGTAACGGATGGTGGTCTCGCTCTCGAACTGCAGGTTGATGTGCTCCCCCAGTCGCACGCTGCGCAACTTGCGGTGCGCAATGATCTCGGGCTTGTGCAGCTTGCGCCACTTGGTGTAGGCCTCAAGGCTCATGAGCGAATCGGCGGTGATGTGTCCGGTGAGTTGCATGTTGCCTCTTCATTTCAATCCGTACGCGCGAGCCACCAGGCTCAGCGGGTGCTGGAGTTCGGGTGCGCCGAGGCCATTCACTTCAAACCCCTGCGCGATGTGGTGACCGCCCAGCGGGCAGTCCGAGCTGATGACGTCGGGTGGGCTGCCGTCCTTCATGGTGGCCATGGCCTTGAACACCGGCTTGCCGATCTTCATGGCGGTCTGGTGGGTGGCCTTCTTCACGCCGAAGGTGCCGGCGTGGCCGGAGCAGCGTTCGATGGTGTTGAGCGTGGTGCCTGGAACCATCTTGAGCATCTCTTCGGTCTTGCGCCCGATGTTCTGCACCCGACCATGGCAGGGGATCTGGTAGCTCACCTTGCCCAGCGCCTGCGGGAATTCGGTCTTGAGCAGGCCGTCTCGCTTGCGCGCCATGAAGTATTCAAACGGGTCCCACAGGTGTTCCTTCACCAGCTGCGTGTCGGCGTCGCCGGGGAACATCAGCGGGATCTCCTGCTTGAACATCAACGAGCAGCTGGGCACCGCCGAGAGGATGGCGAAACCGTCTTTCGCGTACTTCGCCAGCACCGGGATGTTGGCCTCCTTGCTGGCTTGCACCGAATCGAGGTCACCCAGTTCCAGCTTGGGCATGCCGCAGCATTGCTCCTTCTCCACGATCACATAGGGAATCTCGTTGTGGTCCAGGATCCTGAGCAGGTCCAGGCCGATGCCGGGCTCGTTGTAGTTGATGTAGCAGGTGGAGAAGATGGCCACCTTGCCCGGCGTCTTCTCGCCATCTTTCACGGCCGTGTTTGTCGCTTCGGGCGCGGCGGAGCGAAATCGCTTCGTTGCGAGCTCGGGCAGCCACGCGTCCTTGTCGACACCGGCCACGCTTTCCATCACGCTGCGCGCCGCCTTCGTCTTGTTGATCGCGTTGACCGCCTGCACCACGATCGGAATGCCGGCGAACTGGCCGTGCACGTCGGTCGAGGCGAGGAATCTTTCGGCCAGGCCCACTTGGCCCTGCTTGAACTTGATGGCCTTGGCGCGCAGCATGGTGTGCGGGAAATCCAGGTTCCATTCGTGCGGCGGCGTGTACGGACACTTGGTCATGTAGCAGAGGTCGCACATGTAGCACTGGTCGACCACCTTCCAGTAGTCCTGCTTCGCAACCCCATCCACCTCCATCGTCTTGCTCTCGTCGACCAGATCGAACAGCGTGGGAAACGAGCCGCACAGGCTCACGCAGCGGCGGCAACCGTGGCAGATGTCGAAGATGCGCTCCAGCTCGTGGAAGCACTTCTCTTCGTCGTAAAAGTCGGGGTTCTTCCAGTCCAGCGGGTGCCGCGTGGGCGCCTGCAAATTGCCTTCGGTGGCCATGGGATCCTCGTCGAAAGAAATGACTTCACAAGGTTTCCGTCAGGGCTCGTTGAGCCCTGACGGAAACGCTGCGCTCAAGTGAGCGCAGCTTCCAGGACACGCGGAACTGGCTCCGCCAGGCCGCAGGTGTCGCCCCCTTGAGGGGGTCGCGCGAAGCGCGGCGGGGGTGGGTCAGTTCAGTCCACCAGTTCGTTCAGGGCCTTCTGGTAGCGGTTGGCGTGCGAACGCTCGGCCTTGGCCAGGGTCTCGAACCAGTCGGCCACTTCGTCAAAGCCTTCTTCGCGCGCGGTCTTGGCCATGCCGGGGTACATGTCGGTGTACTCGTGGGTTTCACCGGCCACGGCGGAAGCGAGGTTGTCGCGGGTGGAGCCGATGGGCATGCCGGTGGCGGGGTCACCGGACTGCTCCAGGAATTCGAGGTGGCCGTGCGCATGGCCGGTCTCGCCTTCGGCGGTGGAGCGGAACAGCGCCGCCACGTCGTTCTGGCCTTCCACATCGGCCTTGTTCGCGAAGTACAGGTAGCGGCGGTTGGCCTGGGATTCGCCGGCGAAGGCGTCCTTGAGGCATTGCTCGGTCTTCGAGCCTTTCAATGCGGGCATGTTCATCTCCTTGCGTGGGTTGAAGAAGCGCTCAGCCGTCGCAGAAAGTGGCCTGCAACCGCAGAGACCGCCAAACCATACCCCCGGCAGCAACACTCGGTCTAATAGTTCCGGCCTATGTGTCGAATCGATCCGGACTATCGGCCCAGACCCGGTGACAAGCCACGGGGAAAGCCACAAACTGAACTCATTTGCAGGGCATTTCATTACGATAAGGGAAATGCGTTGCATAATGTTGAATCTTAGCCGACTCAGAGGAGACATCCATGAACCCATCGAAGTTGCCCGCCCCGGCACCCATCCAGCAGTTGCACCACTACGCCTACCGCGCGAAAGATGCCGAAGAAACACGCCGTTTCTACGAGGACATCCTGGGCCTGCCGCTCTACCACATCATCCAGAGCGACCATGTGCCCAGCACGGGCGAATACTGCCCGTACACCCATTTCTTCTTCCGCCTGCAAGACGGCTCGTTCATTGCATTCTTTGATCTTGGCGACGACGAGGCGGCGTTGCCGAGCCCGAACACGCCGAAGTGGGTGAACCACATCAGCTTTCGTGTGAACACCGAGCAGGAGCTTGAGAACACCAAGGCGCGGCTGGAGGCCAGCGGCATCGAGGTGCTGGGCGTGACGGACCACCACATCTTCAAGAGCATCTACTTTTTCGATCCCAACGGCATTCGCCTGGAGCTCACGGCGCAGTTGGCCGACGAGTTCGAAATGCTGGAAGAAAGCAAGACGGCTCACGCGCGTCTGGCCGAGTGGAACGCACGCAAGGAACAGTGGCGCCGTGAACGCGCCGAGGGCAAATCGGCGGCGCCGCTGAAGCCGCAGCAGAACGATCGGCCTGAGGTGGTGGGGAAGGCTCAGGCCTGAGGTCCTTGGCACTGGCGTGGCGCCACTGGCGCAAGGGTGCATGGCGTTCTGCGCAGCGAACTGCAGGAGGCGGCGGCACCAGCCGCCGGGGACATTCGCGGAGCTGAGCGCCGCGCACCCATGCGCCCCGCGAGGTCTGCGCACACAACACGACGAAGACAAACCATAGGAGCGATGCATGTCGATCACCACGTACCGCGAAGCGGCACTCACCAACAACTATGAGTTCACCGGCGGCGGGGGCTACGAACTGCCCGAGTACCCGTTTGTCGAACCGCCCGAACTGCACGCCACCACCCCGGTGCGCCACTCCGTGGTCATCGTGGGAGGTGGCATCACCGGTCTCACCCTGGCCTGCTCGCTGGCCCGCCTGGGCGTGCGGGCGGTGTTGATCGACGAGGACAACACCGTCGGCGTGAAGGGTGCCTCATCGCGCGGCATCTGCTACACGCAGAAATCGCTGGAGATCTTCGAGCGGTTGGGCATTTTTGAACGCATCGCGGCCAAGGGCGTGCAGTGGAGCGTGGGCCGCACCTTCGCGGGCGACGACGAGGTGTACAGCTTTGATTTGCGCCAGCAGGGCAACTTCCATCTCTCCAGCCAGCCACCTTTCATCAACATCCAGCAGTTCTACATTGAAGGTTTCCTGGTCGAGCGCACGCAGGAACTCGGCGTGGTCGAACTGCGCTGGCAGAACCGCCTGACCGGGTTCGAGCAAAACGCCGACTTCGCCACCCTCACCGTCGAAACGCCCGCGGGCACCTACCGGCTGGAAGCCGAGCACGTGATCGACGCCACCGGCTCACACAGCCCGCTGCGCAAATGGCTCAACGTGCCGTTCGACAGCAAACGCGGCGACGACCGCTGGTGCATCGCCGACGTGCGCTTCACCACCCACCCGCCACAAGAGCGCCACACCTGGATCGAAGCGCCCTTCAACGAAAACCGCGCGGTCTGGCAGCACCTCATGGCCGACGACGTCTGGCGCATCGACTACCAGATGGCGCCCAACGCCGACCCCGAATACGTGAGCCGCGAAGACGTGGTGCGCGAACGCCTGGCGCGTCAGTTCGGGCCCGACGTTGAAGTGGAGATCGTCTGGGTCGGACCGTACGCGTACCGCAGCGAGTGTGTGCATGCCATGCGCCACGGCCGGGTGTACCTCATGGGTGACTCGGCCAAGGTGGTCAGCCCGTTTGGCGCGCGCGGTGGCAACACCGGCGTGGCCGATGCCGACAACCTGGCCTGGAAGTTGGCCGCCGTGCTCAGCGGCAAAGCCGACAGCGCGCTGCTGGACAGCTACAACGACGAACGCCTCGACGCCGCACAGCAAAACGTCTGCGTGACCAACCGCACCGCGCGTTTCCTGCGCCCGACCGACGGCACCGAACGCCTGTTCCGCCAGGCCGCCATCGGCTTGGCCAAACAACACCCGTTCGCGCGGGCCCTCATCAACACCGGCCGCATGGCCGTGGCCAACCCCTACGCCCGCTCGCGCGCCTGCACCTACGCGCCCGCCAGCGCTGCGGGCCAGTCGGTGCAGAACGTCGGATTTGAATGGGCCGACGGGACCCGAGGGGACGTGAACGACCTGCTCAACTGGGCTCATGGCGACCTGCTGGTGCTGGTGTTCGGCGACCTGCCTGCCGCAGCCCTGCAACGGCTGCGTCGCCTGTGCCTGGACTCGCCAGTGCGCAGCGTGCAGGTGCTCGGCGCGAGCGGCGCTGCGCAGGCGTTGGAACATGTGCGCGACCCCCAGGGCCATTTGAAGGGCGCTTGCCATGTGTTTGGCCACGCCTGGGCCCTGGTGCGCCCCGACGGCTACCTGGCCGCCACCGGAGAGACCATCAACACCCAGCTGGTGCGCGCCATCGAGCGCTCGCTGGGCCTGCGCGGAGAACCAGCATGAACACCAACCCCCACTTGCAGGACGCAGATGCGTTCTACGAACAACTGCTCGACGCCCACGCGGACCTCAGCCGCGATGAATCGGAACTGCTCAACGCGCGCCTGATCCTGCTGCTGGCCAACCAGATCGGGGACAGCGCCGTGCTCCAGGCGTGCGTGGCCGCCGCACGGGAACTACCGACCACCCCGGTCTGAGGGAGCTGTCGAATAAAATCGGCGGGCAATCCCATTTCCCCTGACGGCATCCTGCGGGATGCCGTTTCCATTTTTGGCTCGCCCCATGACCGATACCCTGAACCAACCCGGCCTGCAATCCCTGGCCAAATCGTTCGAACCCGCTCCCCTCGAAGCCCGCTGGGGCCCCGAATGGGAACAGCGCGGCTACGGCGTGGCGGGCTTTCGCGGCACGGGCGAGCCCCAGGCGGATGCGCCGTCGTTCGCGATCCAGCTGCCACCGCCCAACGTGACCGGCACCCTGCACATGGGCCACGCGTTCAACCAGACCATCATGGACTCGCTCACGCGCTACCACCGCATGTCCGGCTCCAACACGGTCTGGGTGCCGGGCACCGACCACGCCGGTATCGCCACGCAGATCGTGGTGGAGCGCCAACTGCAAGCCCAGGGCATCAGCCGCCACGACATGGGCCCCACGCCCGCCGAAGCGCGCAAGAACTTCGTGGCCAAGGTCTGGGAGTGGAAGGAAGAAAGCGGCAACACCATCACCACGCAGATGCGCCGCATGGGCGACAGCGTGGACTGGAGCCGCGAGTACTTCACCATGGACCCGAAGCTCTCGACCGTGGTCACCGAAACCTTTGTACAGCTCTACGAACAGGGTCTGATCTACCGTGGCAAGCGCCTGGTGAACTGGGACCCGGTGCTGATGTCGGCCGTGTCCGACCTGGAGGTGGAGAGCGAAGAGGAAGACGGCTTCCTCTGGCACATCGCCTACCCGCTGAGCGACGGCTCGGGCTCGCTCACCGTGGCCACCACCCGGCCCGAGACCCTGCTGGGCGACGTGGCGGTGATGGTGCACCCCGAAGACGAGCGCTACACGCACCTGATCGGCAAGACCGTGAAGCTGCCGCTGTGCGACCGCGACATCCCGGTGATCGCCGACGACTACGTGGACCGCGCGTTCGGTACCGGCGTGGTCAAGGTCACGCCCGCGCACGACACCAACGACTACGCCGTGGGCCAGCGCCACAGCCTGCCCATCATCGGCGTGCTCACACTGCAAGCCACCATCAACGAGAACGCGCCTGCCAGGTACCAGGGCCTGGACCGCTTCGTGGCGCGCAAGGCCGTGGTGGCCGATCTGGAAGCCGCCGGCCTGCTGGTGGAGACCAAGAAGCACAAGCTCATGGTGCCGCGCTGCGCGCGCACCGGCCAGGTGATCGAACCCATGCTCACCGACCAGTGGTTCGTGGCCATGCAGTCCAAAGGCAACGAGAAGAACACCAGCGGCACGTCGATCGCCGACAAGGCCATTGGGGCGGTGCAGTCGGGCGAAGTGAAGTTCGTGCCCGAGAACTGGGTCAACACCTACAACCAGTGGATGAACAACATCCAGGACTGGTGCATCAGCCGCCAGCTCTGGTGGGGCCACCAGATCCCCGCCTGGTACGACGAAGCGGGCAACGTGATCGTGGCGCGCAACGAAGCCGAAGCACAGGCGAAAGCCCCGGGCCAGACGCTCGTGCGCGACCCCGACGTGCTCGACACCTGGTACTCGTCGGCCCTGGTGCCGTTCAGCACCATGGGCTGGCCGAACCAGAAGGAAGGCGCGACCGAGGACTACAACCTCTACCTGCCCAGCACCGTGCTTGTCACCGGTTACGACATCATCTTCTTCTGGGTGGCCAGGATGATCATGATGACGACGCACTTCACCGGCCGTGTGCCGTTCAAACACGTCTACATCCACGGACTGGTGCGCGACGCCCAGGGCCACAAGATGAGCAAGAGCGAAGGCAACGTGCTCGACCCGGTGGACCTGATCGACGGCATCTCGCTGGCGCCCTTGCTGGAGAAACGCACCACCGGCCTGCGCAAGCCCGAGACCGCGCCCAAGGTGCGCAAGCAGACCGAAAAGGAATTCCCCGACGGCATTCCAGCCTACGGCGCGGACGCGCTGCGCTTCACCTTCGCCGCGCTGGCCTCGCTGGGCCGCAGCATCAACTTCGACAGCAAACGCTGCGAGGGCTACCGCAACTTCTGCAACAAACTCTGGAACGCCACGCGCTTCACGCTCATGAACTGCGAAGGCCAGGATTGCGGCCTGGAAGACCACACCAAGGCCGAGTGCGCGGTGGGCCAGCCCTTCCACGGTTACCTCAGCTTCAGCCAGGCCGACCGCTGGATCAGCTCGCTGCTGCAGAAGACCGAGGCCGAGGTGG
Organism: Hydrogenophaga sp. RAC07; assembly: GCF_001713375.1. Classification (NCBI taxonomy): domain Bacteria; kingdom Pseudomonadati; phylum Pseudomonadota; class Betaproteobacteria; order Burkholderiales; family Comamonadaceae; genus Hydrogenophaga; species Hydrogenophaga sp. RAC07. The sequence continues at coordinate 535,819 of NZ_CP016449.1, read as the reverse complement.
CCAAGGGCTTCGCCGAGTACCGGCTGGACAACGTGGCGAACACCATCTACGACTTCGTCTGGAACGAGTTCTGCGACTGGTACCTGGAGATCGCCAAGGTGCAGATCCAGACCGGCGATGCATCACAGCAGCGCGCCACGCGCCGCACGCTGATCCGCACACTGGAGGCCATCCTGCGCCTGGCGCACCCGGTGATCCCCTTCATCACCGAAGAGCTGTGGCAGAAGGTCGCACCCGTGGCCGGCCTGCCGGGTGAGTCGGTCAGCATCGCGCGTTACCCGCAAGCCCAGTTGAACAAGATCGACGAAGCGTCGATTGCCCACGTCACCAAGCTCAAGGCGCTGGTGGACGCCTGCCGCAACCTGCGCGGCGAGATGAACGTGTCGCCCGCCACGCGCCTGCCGCTGTATGTGCTGGGCGACACCGCGTACATGCAGGCCATGGGCCCGGTGCTGCAGGGCCTGGCCAAGTTGAACGAAGTGAAGGTGTTCACCGACGAAGCCGCGTGGGCCGCAGCCGCGCAAGCCGCTCCCGTGGCCGTGGTTGGTGAAGCCCGCCTGTGCCTGTTCATGGAAATCGACCTGGCCGCCGAGAAGCTGCGTCTGGGCAAGGAAGCCACGCGCCTCGAAGGCGAGATCACCAAGGCCACCGCCAAGCTGTCCAACGAAGCCTTCGTGGCCAAGGCGCCGCCTGCGGTGATCGATCAGGAAAGAAAACGCGTGGCCGACTTCACGGCGACGCTGGAGAAGATGCGCGAGCAGCTGGCGCGCCTCGGCGCCTGAGAACGTAAGAGGGGGGGGAGAAATCCCGCCAACCCTCTACCCGGGGAGAGATGCCTTCACCAAGAATGCCGCGGGACTGGCTTTGCCAGACCGCAGGCATTGCCCCCCTTTCAAGGGGGGTCGCGCGCAGCGCGGCGGGGGGGGTGTTCCTGTCCTGCGCGGCGGGGGGTTACCCGCGATGCAAAGCGATCGAGCCCCACTGCGACGGCGTGACCGCCTGCGGGTCTTCGGGCTCGTGGTATTCGAGGCTGTCGAGCACGGTGAAGTCGCTCGCGCTGCCATCGTGCCCCACCGCGTGGGGCGACAGGGTTTCATGGATTCGGTGCGCCACGTACCAGCTTGCGCGCAGCTTGGCTTCGCGCGTGTGTGAACCCAGCCGCGGCGTGAGGTGCAGGTTGGGAATGCCGTGCAGGGGCGTGCCCTCGGCGGCAAACTGCGGGTTGGCACCGTCCATCAAACAGGCGTCGATGCGCCCGTCGCACAGCGCCAACGCCAGCGCGTCGGGATCGAACAAGGTGCTGCGGCTCACCCCCACCCACAACTGGCCGGGTTTGCAGTGGTTGAGCAGGCGCTCGTTGATCCAACCGCGAAAACGCGAGGCGTAAACCATTTGCAGCGAGATCGCGTCCGAGCGCGAGAGCATGTCCTGCAGCGTCACGGGCTCCACGCCCAGCTTGTTCCAGATGGCTGCGGCGTGGTGCACCGCCGGGTCGTAACCCAGCAGCCGCACACCCAGGCTCTTGAGCATGGGCGCAAGCGTGTGCGCCACCGGCGCCAGGCCCAGCAGACCCACGGTGCTGCCCGAGAGCTCACGGCCCATGCGCACCTGCGCGATCTTGCGGCCCAGCAGCGCGCTGATCATCCCGCGGCGGTAGAGCATCAGCAGGCCGTACAGGAGGTACTCGGCGTTCGAGCGCACCGTGGCACTGCGCGCCTGCAATACGCGCACATGGCGCCGGGCGCAGGCGTCCAGATCGGTGTTGTCGCTGGAGATCTGCATGCGCGCCACGATCTCGAGCTTGGGCGAAAAATTGAGAAACTCCTCCGAGACCACCACGTGGGGCGGCAGCACGATGGCGCGTGTCTTGTAGGTGGCCTTGCGCAACTCGACCGGGTCGTCCCCGAGCTCCGGGCGGTAGGTGACCTCATGCCGCTCCTGCAACCAGGACAGGGCCTCGGGCACGAGCGGATCAACGAGAAGGACTTCCATGATCGAACGCCCTGGAGCCGGCTTCAGCGGCGTTTGAGCAGCGTGATGTGGTCGTCGCCCACCGTCTGCTGTTCGACCAGCAGGTTCCCGGTTTGTTTGGCGAAGGCCTGGAAGTCGCGCACCGAACCCGCGTCGGTGGAAATCACTTTGAGGGTCTGGCCGCTGTGCATGTCGGCCAGCGCTTTTTTGGCTTTCAGGATGGGCAGCGGGCAGTTCAAACCGCGGGCATCGAGTTCTTTGTCGGCGTGCATGGGACTTTCCTTGGAATCAGCGCATTCTAAGCCGCACACCCTGGCCCCCGTACCGTGACGCAATGCGCGGTTGCTTCAGGAAACGGGGTCTGCAGGCCGCTGAACGTCTTCCATGAACACGGGCTCCAAGCCTTGGCTGCGCAACCAGTCGGCCAGCGCAAAGCCAGTGCCGGCGCGCCAGCAGCGGATGTGGGCAGGATCCATGAGCTTGTATTCGACCAGCTCGGGCGAGAGCTTCACCTCGCCGTGCGCGACCGCGTGGTAGGTCACGATCACCTGATTCATGCGCTGGAAATCATGGACCCCCACCAACGTGAGTTCCGTCACGTCCAGCGAGGTTTCTTCGGCTATTTCGCGACGGATGCCCTCTTCGGGCGACTCCCCCGCTTCCATGAAGCCGGTGATGAGGCCGAACATGCGGCCCGACCAGGCCGCGTTGCGCGCCAGCAGGACGCGACCGTCCACCTCCACGATGGCGGCCAGCACCGGCGTGGGGTTGTTCCAGTGGGTGAAGCCGCAGGCCGCGCAGCGCAGGCGCTGTTTGTCGCCGCCGTCCTCGGCCTGCGTGATGAGCGCCAGCGCCGTGGCGCACTGGGGGCAGTAGCGGAACGCGCTGGGGGCCATGGCGTGCGTCACGCGGGGAACACGCCGGTGGAGAGGTAACGGTCACCCCGATCGCAAACGATGAACACGACGGTGGCGTTTTCCACCCGGGCCGCGATCTGCTGCGCCACCCAGCAGGCGCCGGCCGCCGAGATGCCCGCAAAAATGCCTTCTTCACGCGCCAACTGCCGGCACATGGCCTCGGCATCGGACTGGCTCACGTAGACCAGTTCGTCGACCGTGCTCGGGTCGTAAATCTTGGGCAGGTATTCGGTGGGCCACTTGCGGATGCCGGGAATGCGCGAGCCTTCGCTGGGCTGGGCGCCGATGATGCGGATGGCCGGGTCTTTTTCCTTCAGAAAGCGCGAAACGCCGGTGATGGTGCCGGTGGTGCCCATGGCGCTCACAAAGTGCGTGATGCGACCCGCCGTCTGCTGCCAGATTTCGGGCCCGGTGGTCTCGTAATGCACGCGCGGGTTGTCGGCGTTGGCAAACTGGTCGAGCACGCGGCCCTTGCCTTCGGCCTGCATCTTGTCGGCCAGATCGCGGGCCGACTCCATGCCGCCGCTCTTGGAGGTGAGGATGAGCTCGGCACCAAACGCCTTCATGGTCTGCGCGCGTTCAATCGAGAGGTCCTCCGGCATGATCAGCACCATGCGGTAGCCCTTGATGGCCGCGGCCATGGCCAGTGCGATGCCGGTGTTCCCCGACGTGGCTTCGATGAGGGTGTCGCCGGGCTTGATCTCCCCACGCTCTTCCGCGCGCCGGATCATCGAAACGGCGGGCCGGTCTTTCACGGAACCGGCCGGGTTGTTGCCTTCAAGCTTGCCGAGCACCACATTGCCTCGTTGCGCGTTGCCCGCGGCACCGATGCGCTGCAGTGCCACCAGCGGGGTGTTGCCAATCGCGTCTTCAATGGTGGGGTAGTTCATCGATTGCACTGTGCCATAATTTGCAACCCCTTTCAGGACGCCCGGGTGGTGAAATTGGTAGACGCAGGGGACTCAAAATCCCCCGCCGCAAGGCGTGCCGGTTCGATTCCGGCCCCGGGCACCACATGTAAAGCCGCACAGCATTCGCTGTGCGGCTTTTTTGTGGCCGCTCGCTCCCTGGCGGATCGGCTGCACATGGACAATGCGGGCACGCTTGTTTGACCCCCCTCGGAGTGACACCCGCCATGCTGATGCCCATCCTCGCTGTTCTCGCCGGCCTGATCCTGCTGGTCTGGAGTGCCGACCGTTTTGTGGCAGGCGCGTCCACCACCGCAGGCCACTTCAGCGTGCCGCCGCTGCTGGTGGGCATGGTGATCGTGGGCTTCGGCACCTCGGCCCCCGAGATGGTGGTCTCCACGCTGGCGGCTTCACAAGGCAACCCGGGCCTGGCGCTGGGCAACGCCTGGGGCTCGAACATCGTCAACATCGCGCTCATCCTGGGCGTGACGGCGCTGGTCGCTCCCATCCTGGTGCAGTCGATGATCCTGCGCAAGGAACTGCCCATCCTGACCGCCGTGACGCTGCTGGCCGGTTACCTGGTGTGGGACGGCGGGCTCAGCCGGGCCGACGCCTGGGTGCTGCTGGGTGTGTTCGCGGTGCTGGTGGGGTGGTCGATCTTTGAGGGCATGCGCGGGGGCAGCGACGCGCTGGCCACCGAAACCGCCGCCGAACTGCAAGCCCACGCCATGCCGCTGTCGCGTTCGCTGATGTGGGTGGGCGTGGGCCTGGTGGTGCTGGTGGGCAGTTCCCAGTTGCTGGTGTGGGGCGCGGTGCAGATTGCGCAGTCGCTGGGTGTGAGCGACCTGGTCATCGGCCTGACCGTGGTGGCGGTGGGCACCTCGCTGCCGGAACTGGCTTCGTGTGTGGCTGCCGCTCGCAAGGGTGAGCACGACATCGCCCTGGGCAACGTGTTGGGCTCCAACCTGTTCAACTCGTTGGCGGTGGTGGGCATTGCGGGCGTCATTGCGCCCATGAAGGTGGATGCCGAGGTGTTGACACGCGACTACCCCGTGATGCTGGGCTTGACGGTCGTGCTCTTCTTGATGGGGTGGGGTTTTCGCAAGCGGCAGGGCCGCATCAACCGGCTGGAGGCCCTGGCGCTGCTGGCGGCGTACGCCGGCTACACAGGTTACCTGCTCACCACCATGGCGCCCGCAGCCTGACGCAACTGCTCAGCCCTTCAGGCCCTCGGCCACGGTGGGATAGCGCAGTCGCAGACCCAGCTCATGCTGCATGCGGCGGTTGTGCAAGCGGCGCGATTCGCTCATGAAACTCAGCAGCATCAAGGGCAGTTGATCACCAGCCGCGTCGCGCGCCACGCGCGGTGGGCGCGGCAAGCCGTACAGGTCGGCCGCGAGGTCGAAATAATCGCCCATCTTCAGCTCGCTGTCGTCCACCACGTTCACGTTGCGCTGCGGCCGTCCGCGCCACAAGGCCAGCACGCAAGCGCGCGCGAGATCGTCGGCGTGGATGTGGTTGGTGTACACGTCGTCCTGGGTACGCAAGACCGGCGTGCCACGCAACAGGCGTTCGCGCGGCGTGCCACCGTCGCGGTCGGGCGCGTAGATGCCGGGGATGCGCAGCACGGTGGTGCGCACACCGGTGGCGCGACCCAGCCAGTGCACGGCGGCTTCGGCGTCCACCCGCCGCCAGGCGCGCGGCGTGAGCGGCCGTGCCGGCGTGGCCTCGTCCACCCAGCGGCCCTGGCAGTCGCCGTACACGCCCGAGGTGGAGCCGTAGACCAGCGCAGAGGGCAACGAGCGCTGGACCAGCGCGCGGGTGAGCGCGCGCGTGCGTGGGTCGAGACGCCAGTCGGCCAGTTCACCTGATGGCGGTGGTGCGAGGTGCAGCACACGCGTGGCCAGGCCGGCCAGGCGGCGCAGGCTGTGGGGGTCGTCGAGGTTGCCCAACAAGGGCGTGATGCCCTGTGCACGCAGGGCGGGCTGGCGCGAGGGGCTGGACGTGAGCGCCATCAGGCGCACGCGCGACGATCCCCCCAGCACACCCGCAGCGCGCTGGCCCACATCCCCACAACCAATGATCAACACCCGTTCACGCCGGAAGCGTGCGGGCAAAGCGCCAAGCAGGCTCATGCAAGTTCCGAATTTGAGACAATGACCGGTTGCCGCACAGGCGCCATCGGTGCTGTCGGGCCTCTCCACTCATCCAGTGCCAGTATGACATTCACCATCACCGTCGAGCCCAGTGGGCGCCTCTTCACCGCCGAGCCCGACGAGGCCATGCTGGCCGCCGGCATCCGGCAAGGCATTGGTCTGCCGTACGGCTGCAAGGACGGGGCTTGCGGCTCCTGCAAATGCAAGCTGATCTCCGGCACGGTGGTGCACGGCCCGCACCAGCCCAAGGCCCTGAGCGCCGACGAGGAGGCGGCTGGTTATGTGTTGACGTGCTGCGGCGTGGCGCACAGCGACGTGGTGATCGAATCGCGCCAGGTCACCGAGGCGGGGGCTTTCCCGATCAAGAAGATGCCGGTGCGCGTGAGCGCCCTGGAGCGCGCCTCGCACGATGTGATGGTGCTGCGCCTGCAGCTGCCCGCGAGCGACACCTTCCAGTACCACGCGGGCCAGTACGTGGAATTTCTGCTGCGCGACGGCGACCGTCGCAGCTATTCGATGGCCAACGCGCCCCACACACAAACCGCTGCGCCTTCGCTCGAACTGCATGTGCGCCACATGCCGGGTGGCAAGTTCACCGACCACGTGTTCGGCCCCATGAAAGAGAAAGACATCCTGCGCATCGAAGGGCCGTACGGCAGCTTTTTCCTGCGCGAAGACAGCGACAAGCCCATGGTGCTGCTGGCCTCGGGCACGGGCTTCGCACCCATCAAGGCGGTCATCGAGCACATGCAGTTCAAGGGCATCACGCGCGAAGCCACGCTGTACTGGGGTGGCCGGCGTCCGGCCGACCTGTACCAGAGCGCCTGGATCGAAGCGCGGTTGGCCGAAATGCCGAACCTGCGTTATGTGCCGGTGGTGTCCAATGCCCTGCCCGACGACGAATGGACCGGCCGCACCGGCTTGGTGCACGAAGCGGTTTTGCAGGACCTGCCCGACCTCTCGGGTCATGAGGTCTATGCCTGCGGCGCGCCCATCGTGATCGAGTCGGCCAAGCGCGACTACGTGGGCAAAGCCGGTTTGCCGGAAGAAGCTTTCTTCGCCGATTCCTTCACCAGCGCTGCGGACAAAGTGGCCTGAGCTTTCTCAACAACGACAGGAGACCTCTCATGCTGAACCGCCGCCATCTGATCACCCACGCAGCGCTGGCCTCGGCCACCCTGGCCCTGCCTGGCTTTGCGCTGGCGCAGACGCCCACCACGCGCATCATCGTGCCCTTCGCAGCGGGTGGCCCGATCGATGTGACAGCGCGCGTGCTGGCCGAAGCGGTCAAGGGATCGCTGGGCACGGTGATCGTGGACAACCGGGCCGGCGCGGGCGGCAATATCGGTGTGAGCGCAGCGGCCAAGGCGGCGCCCGATGGCCTCACGCTGGGCATTGCCACCACGGCGTCGCACGGCATCAACCCCTGGCTGTTCAGCAAACTGCCCTACGACCCGGCGAAGGACTTCGCGCCCATCACCCAGATGCTGCGTGTGCCCAACGTGCTGGTGATGAACGCCGAAGCCGCCACGCGCCTGAACATCAACAGCCTGGCCGACCTCATCGCCTACGGCAAGGCCAACCCGGGCAAGCTCAACTACGGCTCGGGCGGCAACGGCAGCGCGGGCCACTTGGCGGGTGAGCTGTTCAAGAACCAGGCCGGCATCTTTGCGGTGCACATTCCCTACAACGGCGGCAACCCGGCCCAGATCGGCCTGCTCTCGGGGCAGGTCGACTTCAACTTTGACAACCTCGCCACCGCCGCACCCAACATCCGTTCGGGCCGCCTCAAGGCCCTGGCCGTGACCACCCTGCAGCGCAGCAACGTGCTGCCCGACGTGCCCACCGTGGCGGCCACCCTGCCCGGCTTCGAGATCGACACCTGGTGGGGCCTGGTGGCGCCGGCCGGCACGCCAGCCGAGACGGTGCGCAAGCTCAACACCGCCTTCACCGACGCCCTCAAGTCGCCCGAGGTGAAGACCCGCTTTGGTCTGCTGCTGGCCGAGCCCGCTCCCAACTCACCCGAGCAGTTCGGCGAGTTCATGAACCGCGAACGCGTCAAGTACGAACGCCTGGTCAAGCTCAGCGGCGCCAAGGTCGACTGAGCGCAACGGGCTCCAACAAAAACAGCGCCCTTGGGCGCTGTTTTTGTTGGAGCGAACGGACTGTCAACCGGCCAAGAGCTTCTTCAGATCGGCAGCCAGGGCAGGCGCGCCGCTGCCGTAACGGTGGTACAGCCGGATGCGGCCTTGCGGGTCGTACACGTAGCTGCCGGCCGAGTGGTCCATCGTGTAGCTGGTGGGGGTGGGGCCATCGACTTTCTTGTAGTACATCTTGTAGCTCTTGGCGAGCGCAGCCAGCTGATCGGGCGCGGCGTACAGCGCAAGAAAGCTGGGGTCAAAACTGGCCATGTACTGCTTCATGATCTCCGGCGTGTCGCGCTCGGGGTCGATGCTCACGAACAGGCCCTGCACCCGCTCACCATCGGCACCCAACAAGCGCCTGGCCTCGGCCAGTTCGGTCATGGTGGTCGGGCACACGTCGGGGCACTGCGTGAAGCCGAAGAACAGCACCACGGCCTTGCCCTTGAAGTCGGCCAGCGTGCGCGCCTGGCCGTTGTGGTCGGTCAACGAAAAGCCGGTGGCGTAGTCAGCGCCGGTGATGTCGATGCCGGAGAAACTGGCGGCCTGTTCGCTGCAACCGGCGATGAACAGGCCGGTGGCGCCGAGCGTGGCGCCCAAGAGATGACGGCGGGTGAGTGCGGTGCGGGAAGACATAGTGGTCACAGGTAGTGGTCGATCAACAGCGCGGCGAACAGCAGTGACAGGTGGATCAACGAGAAGCGGAAGGTCTTGCGCGCGAGCGCGTCGGAGTAGTTGCGCCACAGGGCCCACGCATAGCCGCAGAAGCCGATGCTCAGGGCGATGGCGCTGGCCAGGTAGAACCATCCGCTCATGCGCATCATGAAAGGCATGAGGCAGGCTGCGAACAGCACGAAGGTGTAGAGCAGGATCTGCAGGCGCGTGAACTCGGACCCGTGCGTGACCGGCAGCATGGGCAGGCCCGACTTGCGGTAGTCCTCCACACGGTAGAGCGCCAGCGCCCAGAAGTGCGGCGGGGTCCAGAGGAAGATGATGAGGAACAGGATCAGCGCTTCGGGCGAGACCACGCCGGTCATGGCGGCCCAGCCCAGCACCGGGGGCATGGCGCCCGACGCACCGCCGATCACGATGTTCTGCGGGGTGAGTGGCTTGAGGATCACGGTGTAGACCACCGCGTAGCCCACGAAGGTGGCGAAGGTCAGCCACATGGTCAGCGGGTTGACCGCGAAGTACAGCACCGCCGAACCGGCACCACAGAGCACGGCCGAAAACGACAGCGTCTTGCCGTTGGTGAGCTGCCCTTTGGCGGTGGGGCGCCAGGCGGTGCGTTTCATCTTGGCGTCGATGTGTTGCTCGACCACGCAGTTGAAGGCGGCGGCGGCACCGGCCACGAGCCAGATGCCGAAACACGCGATGGCCGCGAGCTGCACCTGCGCCCAGGTGGGCACTCCGGGCACCGCCAGCACCATGCCGATCAGCGCACAGAACACGATGAGCTGGATCACACGCGGCTTGGTCAGCGCGTGGTACTGGCGCCAGACCGAGGGCAAGGCCACGGCCACAGAAGGAGAGGATGCGGCGCTCATGGGATCGATCGGAACATGTTCAGGGCGCCAGCGCCAGGGACTTCGGCGCGGCGGGTTGCGGCACTGCGCGTGCCGCTGAGTGCGCCAGTGAAGACGATCACCAGCGCGGCGGCACCGGCCGTGTGGCCCACGGCGGCCAACAACGGCCAGTCGAGGACCACATTGGTCAGGCCGCTGACAAACTGCCAGAGGGCCAGCAGCAGCAAGGCACGCGCGGTGCGGCCCATGCCGGGCACACGCCACAGGCGCCAGCCCAGCCACACCATGGCGCCCAGCACCACAAAGGCCATGAGGCGGTGCACATAGTGGATGGCGGTGAGGGCCGGGAACGCAATGGCTTCGCCTGCACTGTTCAAGCCGAGGTGGCGCCACAAGGTGAAGCCCTCGCGAAAGTCCATGCTCGGCCACCAGCTGCCCTGGCAGGTGGGAAATTCGCTGCAGGCCAGCACGGCGTAGTTGGTGCTGACCCAGCCACCCAGCGCGATTTGCAGCCACAGCAACACAGTGACCGCCACCAGCGCGGTGCGCAGGCGCGCCGGCAACGGCAACGGCCCACGGTCACCGGGCCTGGCCAGCTGGTAGGCCACCGACTGGGCGCGCAGCAGCGCCAGGAGCCCCAGTCCACCCAGCAGGTGCAGGGTGACGATGGCCGGGAACAATTTCATGGTGACGGTGAGCGCGCCGAACGCGCCCTGCACGCAGACCCACACCAGCGTGACCAGCGGCCACACACACGACACCGACAGGCGCTTGCGCTCCAGCCAGCTCACCAGCGCGAGCACGAGGATCAACACGCCCACCGCGGTGGCGAGGTACCGGTGGATCATTTCGATCCAGGCCTTGGAGAAGGTCACCGGGCCGGTGGGCATGGCTTCCTGCGCAGCGGCAATGGCGGCACTCGCACCCACAGGGCTCACGCTGCCGTAACAGCCCGGCCAGTCGGGGCAACCCAGACCCGAATCGGTCAGGCGCGTGAAGGCGCCAAAGAGCACCAGATCGAAGGTGAGGAACAAGGTGACCAGCGTGAGCACCCGCAGGCGCTGCGCGGGCGGTGCATGGCGGTTGCGCACCCAAACCCAGGCCAGCGGGCCGAGCGCGATCACCACACCCAGCAACATGATGCGGGCAATGGGGGCGAGGTCGTAGAGGGGTTGGGTGTCCATGTCAGGTCCTCCGCCGAGCCGCCTCAAGGCGGGCCTGCGCCCCCTCGGGGGGCAGCGACGACACGAAGTGCGGAGCGTGGGGGTTCATCATGGCATCCGGCCGGCTTTGTCCCAGAAGGCGGAGGCTCGCAGCAGGCGATCCAGGTCTCCCTTGGCCTTTTTGGGATCGATGTTGGCGGGGAAACGCATCATCCAGTTGCCCAGCGGATCGACCACGTAGAGGTGGTCTTCGATCTTCTGGCCGGCCGCAGGTCGCAGCCACGCGGCCAGCGCCTGCGTTTCGATCTGCAACACCTGGGCGGCAGACGTTGCCTGCTTCAAGGGTTCGGTCAGGGGCGTGTCGCCGGTGCGCAGCCAGACCCAGTCCAGCCGATCCTTTTCACGACCCAGTGTTTCCCGCAACTGGCGCTGCAGCAGCAAGTGTTCCTGGCAAGCCTCGACGCAGGCGCTGTCGGCCACGCTGATCAGCAGCCACTGGTCCTTGAGCGTCGCCAGTGGCACCGTCTGGCCCTGGGCATTGACGGCGGTGATGGCAGGCAGCGGACGCTGCGGGTCGATCAACTCGCCGTAGTTGCGCCGGCCCTCGGGGCGGATCACGTAGTAAGTGAGGTAAGAGGCCACCACCGGCGCCACACACACCAGCGCAAGGCCCAACAGCTTCCAACGTCCGGAACGGGCATTCACCACGGCGCCGGCGCCCGCCTGGTCGAGCGGAGGCAGGCTGTGCACGGTGAGGGTCAGGGGTTCATCGGGCGTCTGTGCCATGGGAAATGCGCTTTCGGCGGGGGGAGATGATTTGAAACCAGAGATAGAGCAGGCCTGCCAGCGCGCACAAGCCAAACCACTGGAAGGCATAACCGTGGTGCTTGTCGACCCCGACCGCCGCGCGCGGCCACTCACGCAAAAGTCCTTCGGGGGAGGCGCCGGTCTGTTGCACGGACACGGCCAGCAAGATCAGACCCGTCTCCTGGGCAAAAGAGCCAAGGTCGATATTTTGCCGGATCGCACCCGTCCCCGCCTCGCCCAGCTCGTATAGCTTGCCCGGTGGCGGGGCCAAGCGCCCCTCCACCAGCACCTCGCCCGAGGGCGTGTCGATGGTGGGCACGCGGCTGCGGTCGGTGAAATCGCGCGGCACCCATCCGCGCTGCACCAGCACCGTTTGTGGACTGCCCGTGAGTCTGAGCGGCGTGACCAGAATGAAACCGTTGCGGGCGCTCATCTGCCGGTTGTCCAGAAACACGGAGGCGTCGCTCACCCACTGACCCCGCAGCTGCACCGGCCGGTGCACGCCTTGCATCGGGTCGGCGGCCCCCAGGAGATCCGCTATTTGCCACGCAGGGAGCTTCGCGCGCTGGTCGATCTGCGCTTGCAAGGCGATCTTCTGGCCGGCGCGGTCGAGTTGCCAGAAACCCAGCGATGCGGTGACCGCCATGGTGAACACGGTGGCCACAGTGACCACAGCGAAGCGGGCCCGGGCCGACATCATGACCCTGCTCCCGGCTTTGGAGCGAAACCCATCGCGACACCGGGCAGACCGGCTCCCCCGATAATTCGAGCCATGAAATACCTGGTCATCGCGGCATTCATTGCCATCCTCGGAAGCCTGGGAGCGGCATTGGTGTTCATGATGCGCGGCGGCCAGTCCGACGACAGCGGCGCCGAAGGCAGCCCGCCCCGCAGGAACCACATGGCCAGGGCGCTGGCGTTTCGTGTCGGCTTTTCCATTCTGCTGTTCGTGGTCGTGCTCATCAGCTACCTGATGGGCTGGATCCAGCCCACCGGCCTGCCACTGCAACGCTGATCAACCCACCACCCGTTTCTGCTGCAGCAACAAAAAAGCGCCCGATGGCGCTTTTTTGTTGAGCCACCCGGGGTTGCCGAGCAACCCGGAGAACGCTCACAGCCAATAGACCAGGATGTAGAGACCCAGCCACACCACGTCCACGAAGTGCCAGTACCAGGCCGCGCCTTCGAAGCCGAAGTGGCGGTCTTTGGTGAAGTGCCCCTTCTGCAGGCGCAGGGTGATGAACAGCAGCATCAGCATGCCCACGAACACGTGGAAGCCGTGGAAACCGGTCAGCATGAAGAAGGTGGAGCCGAAGATGCCGGAGCTGAGCTTGAGGTTCAGATCGGTGTAGGCGTGGTAGTACTCATAGCCCTGCACGATCAAGAACACGATGCCCAGCAGCACCGTCATCCACATGAAGGCGATGGTCTTGCCGCGGTTGCCCACCTGCAGCGCGTGGTGCGCGATGGTGAGCGTGACACCCGAAGTCAGCAGCAGCGCAGTGTTGATCGTGGGCAGCCAGAACGGGCCCATGGTCTGGAAGGGCTCGACAATGCCACCGGGCGACGCCGTGGCGCCAGCCTGAACGCTGGGCCACACGGCCGAGAAGTCGGGCCAGATCAGTGAGTTCTCGAAGCCACCCAAAGCCGGCACCGAGTGCACACGCGCCCACCAGAGAGCGGTGAAGAACGCACCGAAGAACATGACTTCCGAGAAGATGAACCAGCTCATGCTCCAGCGGAACGACAGGTCGATCTTGCGACCGTACATGCCGCTCTCACTCTCGCGCACCGATTCGCTGAACCACTGGAACAGCACGAACAGCCAGAAGGCCATGCCGAACGCGAGCGAGTACGCGCCCCAACCCGCACCGTTGATCCACTGGCCTGCGCCGAGGATGACGAAGAACAGACCGATCGACGCCATCACCGGGTGCCGCGAGGGGCCGGGAACGTAGTAGTAAGGCGTTGTGCCGTGGGATGCTGCTGACATGCTCACTCCAGTGTTGTCGCTTGTTTGAATGATGAAAAACGTTCGAGGTGAACGGCGGCTTCAGCCCGCCACCCAGTTCACCAACAGGATCAGGGCCAGCACGAACAGAAACGCCATGCCGATGCCCACCGCCACCAGGTGCAGCGGGTTGAGTTTGGCAATGTCGTTCTGGTAGTCGGCGTTGCGGCGCACACCCAGAAAACCCCAGAGCACGGCCTTGACCGTGCCGACAAAAGAACCTTTGCGCTTGTGCAGCGGTTCGTTCATACGGCACCCGCAGGCTTCACCGCAGTCGCGGGTTCAAAGGCCACATCGGCCGGAGCCGCAGGCACCTTGCCACCCACTTCAAAGAAGGTGTAGGACAAGGTGATCGTGGTCACGTCCCTGGGCAGGCGCGGGTCGATCACAAAGGCCACCGGCCATTCCTTTTTCTCACCCGCCTGCAGGGTGTACTGCGTGAAGCAGAAACACTCGAGCTTGTTGAAGTGGGCCATGGCCTGCTTGGGCGCATAGCTGGGAATGGCCTGGGCGGCCATCGTGCGGTTCTGGATGTTCTGGAACTCGTACATCACCGTGGTCAGCTCGCCCGGGTGCACCTGCAGCGACCGCACGGCCGGCTTGAAGTGCCAGGGCCCGCGGCTGTTCACGTCGAACTCCACCGTGATGGTGCGGCTGGTGTCGACCTGGGTGTTGGCCGCCGCCTTGGACGTGGCGCCCGGGATCTGCCGGTCGGACAGCGACAGGATGTTGATGCCGGTCGCTTCGCAGATCGCGTTGTAGATGGGCACCAGCGCATAGCCGAAGGCAAACATGCCCAGCGTGATCACGCCGAGCTTGCCCACCATCTTGAAGTTTTCGCGGCGCTTTCCCACGGTCTGGTTCCAGTGTTCGGTGGTGTCGGGCGTCAGCCGCCCAGAAACACCATCTTGCCGACAAAACCCATGAAGAACACCAGCGCGATCGAGCCCAGGATCAGGCCCAGGCGCTGGTTGTGCTTCTTCTGTTCGGGCGTCAAGTTGCGGGCCATGGTCGGATCAGCCGATCACCTTGGTGGCGGTGGCGTCGAGCTTGGGTGGGTTCTCGAAGGTGTGGAACGGTGCGGGCGATGGCACTTCCCACTCCAGACCTTCGGCGCCTTCCCAAGGCTTCTGCGAGGCTTTTTCACCCTTGCCGGCCATGGCGGGCAGGATCACGGCCACGAAGAAATACACCTGTGCGATGCCGAAACCGAAGGCGCCCACCGAAGCGATGGCGTTGAAGTCGGCGAACTGCATCGGATAGTCGGCATAGCGGCGGGGCATGCCGGCCAGACCCAGGAAGTGCATCGGGAAGAAGGTGATGTTGAAGGAGATCATCGACCACCAGAAATGGATCTTGCCGCGCGTCTCGCTGTACATCACGCCGGTCCACTTGGGCAGCCAGTAGTAGATGCCGGCGAACATGGCGAACAACGAACCGGCCACCAGCACGTAGTGGAAGTGGGCCACCACGTAGTAGGTGTCCTGCATCTGGATGTCGATCGGCGCGACCGACAGGATCAGACCGGTGAAGCCACCGATGGTGAACACGAAGATGAAGCCCACGGCCCACAGCATCGGGGTCTCGAAGGTCATCGAGCCCTTCCACATGGTCGCGATCCAGTTGAAGATCTTCACGCCCGTGGGCACGGCGATCAACATCGTGGAGTACATGAAGAACAGCTGACCCGTGACCGGCATGCCGGTGGTGAACATGTGGTGCGCCCACACGACGAAGGACAGGATGGCAATGGAGCCGGTGGCGTACACCATGGAAGCGTAGCCAAACAGCTTCTTGCGCGAGAACGCCGGCACGACCTGGCTCACGATGCCGAAAGCAGGCAGGATCATGATGTAGACCTCGGGGTGGCCGAAGAACCAGAAGATGTGCTGGTACATCACCGGGTCACCGCCGCCGGCGGGGTTGAAGAAGCTGGTGCCGAAGTGGCGGTCGGTCAGCGTCATGGTGATGGCACCGGCGAGCACGGGCATCACGGCGATCAGCAGGTAGGCGGTGATGAGCCAGGTCCAGCAGAACATGGGCATCTTCATCAGCGTCATGCCGGGCGCGCGCATGTTCAGGATGGTGACGATGATGTTGATCGAACCCATGATCGACGACGCACCCAGGATGTGCATGGCAAAGATACCGGCGTCCATCGAGGGGCCCATCTGCAGGGTCAACGGCGCGTACAGCGTCCAGCCGGCCGCCGGAGCACCACCGGGCATGAAGAACGAACCCACCAGCATCAGCGCGGCGGGAATCATCAGCCAGAAGCTGAAGTTGTTCATGCGGGCGAAGGCCATGTCGGACGCGCCGATCTGCAGCGGGATCATCCAGTTCGCGAAGCCCACGAAGGCCGGCATGATGGCGCCGAACACCATGATCAGACCGTGCATGGTGGTGAGTTGGTTGAACAGCCCGGGGTTCACCAGCTGCAGGCCGGGCTGGAACAGCTCGGCGCGGATCAGCAGGGCCAGCACGCCGCCCACCATGAGCATGGTGAAGGCGAACAGCAGGTACAACGTGCCGATGTCTTTGTGGTTGGTCGCGTAGACCCAGCGGCGCCAGCCCGTGGGGGCGTGGTGATCGTGGTCGTGGCCGTGGGCGTCGTGGTGGTCGAGAACAGCACTCATGGTCGGTTTCCTTGGAAGCTCAATGTTTGTTCGTCAACGCGATCACTGGCGGGCGGCTTGCACGTCGGCCGGCTGCACGATCTGCTGGGTCTGGTTCGACCAGGTGTTCTTGGCGTAGGTCATGACCGCGGCCAGCTCGGTGTCGCTGAGCTGTTTCCAAGCAGGCATGGCGCCGTTGTTCTGGCCATTGAGCAGCACGTTGATGATCTTGCCCTTGTCGGCATCGACCACCAAGGCCGAGCCATCCAGTGGCTTGATCGGACCGGCGCCTTTGCCGCTGGCCTGGTGGCAGGCGGCGCAGTTGGCGGCGTACACGGACTCGCCGCGCTTGACCAGATCGGCCAGCACCCAGACCTTGGAGGGATCGTCTGCGGCAGCGGCCATGGCCTTCTGCTTTTCACCGACCCACGCGCTGTATTCCTCGGCCGTCACCACCTTCACGTGGATGGGCATGTAAGCGTGCTCCTTGCCGCACAGCTCGGCGCACTGGCCATAGAAGTCGCCGGTCTTCTCGGCGCGGAACCACGTGTCGCGCACGAAGCCGGGGATCGCGTCCTGCTTGACGCCGAAGGCCGGCACCATCCACGCGTGGATCACGTCGTTGGCGGTGGTGATGATGCGCACCTTCTTGCCCACGGGCACCACCAGCGGGTTGTCGACCTTGAGCAGGTAGTTGTCGGTGGCTTCGGGCTTGCCGCTGTTGGACATCACACGGTGGTTGTTGTCCAGGGTGGAAAGGAATCCGATGCCCTCGCCTTCGCCCTTGATGTAGTCGTAACCCCACTTCCACTGCATGCCCGTGGCCTTGATGGTCAGGTCGCTGTTGGTGGTGTCTTTCTGGGCGACCAGCACCTTGGTGGCGGGCAGCGCCATGCCGATGACGATCAGCAGGGGAACAATGGTCCAGCCCAGTTCAACCCAGATGGGCTCGGCCAGCACTTGCGACTTGTGGCCAACCGACTTGCGGTGCTTCAGGATGGAATAGAACATCACGCCGAAGACAATCAGGAAGATGACGGCGCACAGGGCCATCATGAACCAGTGCAGCCAGTGCTGCTCTTCGGCGATGCGGGTGACCGGGGGCGCAAAGTTGAGCTGGTTGACGGCAGGGCCACCCGGCAGATCGTTCACCTTTTGGGCCGCGACCGTGGTCCAGGCGCCGAGACCGAGCGTCAGCGTGGTGGCGGCAGCGCAGAGCCTGGCCCAGGGGTTCCGTGGGGAATGCACCGTTTTCTTCGTCGTACTCACTTTTTGCGCCTCAAATATAAGTATTGATTTATATCAATGCAGATTAGAACAAATTTCCAGGGCGCCACCCAGCCACCCCACAACGATCCATCCCGTCCCGAACATCCGTCAGGCCCCACGCAGGGCCAGGCGAATTTCCCGGGCCAGCAGCGGCCGCTGGTCGGAGCGCAGAAACCGCCCCACCCGAACCGATCGACCACCGCCTCGAACCTCGATCAACTGACCGGCATCGGGCCGGGGTTCCACACGAACCCACTCGCGGGCGAACTCACAACGCGACGAGCGCCCTGCTGTTTCCCACTCCACCACCAACCGACCTTCCAGCAACCTGATGCGTTCGTTGTCGGTGGCGTGCCGCGCGTACACCAGGAACGCCACGCCCACCGCCACCAACTCCAACACCGCAAAGGGCAACACCAAAGTCGCACCTTGCGACCAGAAAAACCCCGCCACACCCATCGAAAGGATGCACATCGAAGCGTAGAGGTAGCCCAATTGAGCCGGGGTGACCGAACAGTTGCGTTTCAACGACCACTCCATGCCCTGTTCGGACACGGTCGCAAATCGGAAAGCGCTGTTTGCCTGGTTCACCACCCACCACCGGTACTGGTCGCGACCGTCTTGAAAGACGGTGCGTTGGCAAAGGGAAGATGCCCTTGAAAATTTGGCCAGCGCAGATTGTAGCGGCGCGAAACCAGGACTCCCCTGACAAAGGCGCCACTCCCGAGTGGGACATGGTGGCTTGCCGCCGGGCGCAGGCCTCTCAGCGACGGCCGGCGCGCAGCATCGCGCGCATGTCGTCCACCGCGAGCGTCGTGCTGGAGGCCAGTGGAACCCGGGGAACCGGCTTGAAAGCGTGGCCGTAAATGATCTCGAAAGTCAGCACCAGCCGGCCGTCGTCCGAGCGGGGAAATGCCGACTCGATGGCGGCGCACAGCCTGTCGTGCCAGGCGCGCGACCGGCAGGCGCTGAAGCGCTGATCGCTGAGGTTGCGGCCCAGGCCGCGCAGCTCGGCCAGCAGGGACGCCGCACTGCTGTACGACAAGGTGATGCGCTCCATGTCCATCACCGGTTCGGCGAAGCCAGCGTGCACCAGCATGTCGCCCCAGTCGTGCATGTCGGTGAAGGCGTGGGCCGGCAGCGGCCAGCCTTGCGCGGCGTGGAGAGCGCGCAACTCCTTCAGGCTGTCGGGCCCCAGGCAGGAAAACATGAGGAAACCGTCGGTTTCGATCTGCTGGTGCCAGCGGGCCAGCAAGGTCTGCGGCCGGGGCTCCATGTGCAGTGCCATGTTGGCCCACAGCATGCGTACGCGGGTCTCGGCCGTGGCGGCTGCCGGGCCCGTCGTGCGGCCCCATTGCAACGGGTTCCATGAGCGGGCGGTGGTTTCACGTGTGGCTTCAAGCGCCTCGGGCAGGCGCCGGGCCGTCACGTGGCACGCCGCATCGGGCAACATGCCGCGCAGCTTGCGGTGTACCTCCAGCCCGCCTTGCACCGGCTCCCAGTGCAGCCAGCTGGTCGGTTGTTCGCGGAACCACGGCAGGCGATCGGCCATGCGCGAGCCCACCTCCTCGTGCAGCCAGGGGCTGGTCGAGGTCGCGTGCTGCAGCCAGCGCTGCGCGGCCACGGGGTCCAGTCCGGGCACGGGATTCTCGGGAGCGGTGGGCGTGTTCAAGCTGCAAGGCGGACCAAGGGCCCATGGGGTATCGGCGGGAGCGGGCCAGTATATTGGCCCGATGCCCGCCGCCCGATACGCCTTGCTGGAGTCCCTGCCGGCCACCTGCCAGGTCTGCGCTGCGTGGCCCGCGCAACCGGTGTGCGAGGCCTGCGTCCAGCGTTTCGCGGCGCCGCGGTTCCGCTGCCGGGCCTGTGCCGCCGTGCTGCCGGGCGACCTGGACCTGTGCGGTACTTGCCAGACCTTGCCCGAGGCGCCGCCGCTGGCGCAGTGCCTCGCGGCGGTGGACTACGACTACCCCTGGGACCACCTGATCGCGCGCTTCAAGTTTCGTTCGGAGCCGGGTTGGGCCAAGCCGTTTGCGCAGCGGATGTTGCAGGTGCCGGGCGCCCTGCCCTTGCTGCAAAGCTGCGAACTGGTGGTGCCCGTGCCGCTGACCGCGCAGCGGTTGGGCGAGCGCGGCTACAACCAGGCATGGGAACTCATCAAGGGCCTGCGCCGCCTGGCCCCGTGCGCGACAGGCTGCGGGATGGCCACCGCCCTGGTGCGCCTGGGCGAAACGCCCGACCAGCACAGCCTGGGCCGCGAGGCGCGGCTGCGCAACCTGCGCGGCGTGTTCGCCGCCCACCCGCTGCACGCCCATGGGCTCGTGGGCCGGCACGTGCTGCTGGTGGACGACGTGACCACCACCGGCGCCACGCTGCACACCGCTGCGCAGGCCTTGCGGCAGGCGGGGGCCGCTCGGGTCAGCGCACTGGTGTTCGCGCGCACCGCGCCGAGCCGCTAAGCTCGGCGCCCATGTTCAACATCGTTCTCGTCAGTCCCGAAATTCCGCCCAACACCGGCAACGTGATCCGCCTGAGCGCCAACACGGGCTGCGCGCTGCACCTGATCGAGCCGCTGGGGTTTTCCATGGACGACAAACACATGAAGCGCGCCGGGCTCGACTACCACGAGTACTCCCCGCTGCGCCGGCACGCCGACTGGGCCACCTTCCTGCAGGCCGAACAGCCCGATCCCGCCCGCCTGTTCGCCTTCACCAAGCGCGGCAGCCACAGCGCGTTCTCCACCGCCTTTCTGCCCGGCGACTGGCTGGTGTTCGGGTCCGAAACCAGCGGCCTGCCGGAAGCGCTGCGCGAGTCCATCCCCACCGCTCAGCGCCTGCGCCTGCCCATGCTGGCGGGCCAGCGCAGCTTGAATCTGTCCAATTCGGTGGCGGTGACGGTGTTCGAAGCCTGGCGTCAGCAGGCCTTCGCCGGGGCGGTTTCGTGACGCAGATCACGCGCCGCGCCCCCCAGCTGTGTCAACTTGTTCGACACAAGCCCGATAATTTCCCATGCACACCCGCATCCCGACCCTCGCCGTGACGGCCCAGACCAGCACCCTGGCAGCGCCGTTCGCCTGGAGCACCGAATGATCACTTCCATTGCACGCTGGTTCGGCGTGGGCACCGCGCCCCGCAAGCGCAGTTCGCACAAGGCTTCCCTCAAAGACCTGGCGGGCATCCGCAACCACCTGCTGCAAGCGATTGAAGACTGTCTGGACCAGCAGGCCTTGCGCCTGCGCCAGAAGATCGAGTCGGCACGCACCCCGCAAGAACTGTGGATGCTGCGCAACGACGCCTTTCAGCTCATCTCGCAGCAGCACAACCAGTCGGTGGCGGCCGAGCGCATCAACGCGCTGATCCAGATCTTTGAAGGCTGGCTCGAGCCCAAGCAGCTCGTGCGCATCAAGTAGGACCCTGTTTCAGGGATAGCGCCGGACCAGCGATTCGGCGAAACACACCGGTTTGTCCGCGCCTTCGCGCTCCACCACCACGCCCCAGGTCATTTGTTGACCGCCGTGCTCGATGGACTCGCAAGCCTGCAGCGTCAGACGCGCGCGCACACGGCTGCCCACCGGCACGGGCGACGTGAAGCGCACGCGGTTCAGGCCGTAGTTCACCCCCATGCTGGAGCCCTTGATGTCCAGCGCCGATTCAAAAAACACCGGCAGCAGGGACAGTGTCAGAAAGCCGTGCGCGATCGGCGCACCGAACGGTCCCGCCTTGGCACGTTCCACGTCCACATGAATCCACTGGTGGTCGCCGGTGGCTTCGGCAAAGCGGTTGACCTGCTCCTGGGTGATCGTGATCCAATCGCTCACGGCCACTTCCTGGCCCACGCAGGCCGCTACCTCGGCCAAAGTTTGGAATGTTTTCATGCCGGCCACTGTACGACCGACCGGCACCGGGTGATGTCGGCACCGGGACAGCGAAGGCGCCTCAGGCGTCCAACCACCGGCAGATGGCCTGCCACTGCTGCAAGTCCTTTTCAACCCGGCCGGGCGCCACGTCGAACAGCGTGAGCCCGCGCGCCGCGAGGTGGATGTAGTTTTGCGTGTCGCGCAGCGTACCCAGCACCGGCAGGCCCAGGCTGGCCACAAATTCGTTGAGCTTGTCGGCCGAGATGGTGCGCGGGTCGACCCGCATGCCGACGATGCCGACCTGCAGCTTGTCGGCGCGGCGGGTTTCAGCGAGTTCGTCGAGAAATGCGCGGGTGGCGTAGATGTCGAAGATGCTGGGCTGCAGCGGCACCAGCACCTTGTCGGCAATCTTGAGCACGTCCTTGAAGCGCCAGCCGTGCAGGCCGGCGGGCGTGTCCAGCACCACATGGGTGGTGTCCTTGGGCGGTCGGGCGATCAGGTCGTGCGACACGGCCCAGTTCTGGATCGGCCTGGCGGCCGGCGGACGCAATTTGAGCCACAGGGCCGACGACTGCTGGCGGTCCACATCGCCCAGCATCACCGCATGGCCCTGGCTGGCAAAGTAGCCGGCGACGTTGGTCGACAGCGTGGACTTGCCCACGCCTCCTTTGGGATTGGCAACCACCACGATCGGCATCTGGAGCTCCTTGGCTGGGGAACGGCCCGCACGGCTGGGGCGCGGGGCGGGGCTGGAACGGCGAGCGCCTATGTTATGCGAGCGCGTCCCAGACGAGTTTGCAGCCGGTGAGGAACATGCCGGTGTAGACCAACCGGTAGAACAGCAGCGGCTTGATGCGGTGCGCGATGCGCACGCCCACCCACACGCCGATGGGCGCAAACGGCAGCAGCGCCAGCGAGGTCGTCATGTTGCGCACGTCGAGCAGGCCCAGCCAGGCGTAGGGAATCCACTTCGCCAGGTTGATGAAGAAAAAGAAGAACGCCAGCGTGCCGGTGAACAGCAGCGGCGACAGGCGCAGCGGGATCACATAGGCGTTGAGCGGTGGCCCACCCGCGTGCGCAATGAAGCTGGTGAAACCCGAGGTGACGCTGAGCAAGGCGCCCACCCATTTGGGCGGGGGTGCGCTGTCCGGCTTGGGCGGGAACACCAGGCGCTGGGCCAGAAACAGCAGCGTGAACACACCCACGATGCCGGCCACCACGCGTGCATCCAGCAGCTTGAAGAGCAGCGCGCCAATGACGATGCCGGCCAGCCCGAAGGGCAGCAGGAACATCAGCAGCCGCCGGTCCACGTTCTTGCGGAAAGCCGCCATGCCCAGCAGGTCCATGAGCAGCAGCACCGGCATGAGAATCGCCGCGGCCTGCGGCACCGTGACCGCCAGCGCCATCATGGGCACGGCCAGCGAGCCGAAGCCGGCGCCGAAACCGCTTTTGCTCACACCCAGCAACAGCACGGCGGGGATCGCCACGGCGTAAAAAAACGGATCGGTGATGAGGGACAGGGCCACGGGCAGCAGACAAAAGAAGAGCCCGCTTCACAGAGCGGGCTCGTTGGGGTGGACCGATTATCGGCCGGCGAATCAGGCGGCGTAGTCCACCTGGTGACGCGCCACGCGCAGGCCTTCAATGGCCTGGCGAACCCGCAGATGCTCGGGGTGCACCGCGTAGGCGTCGAGCGCGGCCTGCGATTCGAATTCGGAGTACAGGACCACGTCGCAGGCGTAGTCCACACCGCTGCGGTCCACGCCGATCTCGATGTGGAGCAGGCCGGGGATCTTGCCGCGCAAGGCCTCGAACCCAGCCTTGACGCGGTCGATCGCGACCGCTTTGGCCTCCTCAGGCCCGCCCTGGATGTTCCACATCACGATGTGTTTGACCATGGTGTTCAGGCGGTGGGTGGAAAGCCGGCCTTCTGGGGCCAGAGGTTGACAAACGCGTGCACCGAGACGCTGCCGTACAGCCCCGCCTTCGTGAACGGTTCGTCAGCGAGCCAGGCATGGGCCGCGTCGCGCGAGGGAAAGTCGATCACCAGCAGACTGCCCAGCATGGTGCTGCCGTCGTCGTGGACGAACGGGCCGGCAAACGCAATGCGATCGGACACCGCCGCCAGATACGCCTTGTGGGTCGATCGTATGGCGGTGCGCAGCGCCGCCGAATCGGGCTTGTCTATGAGGATGAAGGTGAACAGCATGGAAGAGGTCTCAGAGGTAGGCCAGCCAGGTGGACAGGCTGGGGAACGCGGCCAGGATGACGAGCACAACAACCATCATGAGCACGAAGGGAAAGCTGCCAGCGAAGATGTCGCGCACGGTGATGCGCGGATCGTTCAACGCCGACTTCACGGTGTAGACCGACACGCCGAAGGGCGGCGTGAGCAGGCCGATTTCCACCGCCACCACGGTGATGACACCGAACCACACGACGTCCATGCCGAAGGCACGCGCGATCGGCAGCACGATGGGCAACATGATCAGCATGATGGACACCGAATCGATGATGCAGCCCAGGGCGATCACGATGATCACGTACATGAACAGGAAGCCCCAGGGCCCCAGGCCCATGTTGGTGATGCCTTCGGTCACGGCCGAGGGCATGCCGGTGAGCGCGAGCATGCGGCTGTAAAGCATGGCGGCGATGATGAGGAAGAGCACCGAAACCGAGACAAAACCGGTCTCCACCAGCACCTGCCACAGCTTGCGCCAGGTGAGGCGACCGCGCACCAGCGCGATGACCAGCGCCCCCGCGGCGCCCACGGCGCCCGCTTCGGTGGGCGTGAAGAAGCCGGCGTACAGGCCACCCAGCACCAGAGTGATGAGCAGCAGGATGGGCACGAACTTGATGGCCGCCGACAGCGCTGTTTCCTCGATGCCCGCACCCACGCCGGCCAGTGCTTCTGGCGTGCCGACCTTGTGCGGCACCAGCCAGGCCATGCCCACGATCAGCACGCAAAAGCCCAGCGCCAGCAAGGCACCGGGAATGATGCCGGCGATGAACATGCGGCCGATGGATTCTTCGGCCAGCACGCCGTAGATGATCATCAGCAAGCTGGGCGGAATGAGCATGCCCAGCACCGAGGAGCCCGCCACCACGCCCACCGAAAACCGCGGCGTGTAGCCATGGCGGATCATCTCGGGCACCGCCACCTTGGTGAACACCGACGCCGACGCAATGGAGATGCCGGTGATGGCGGCGAACACCGCGTTGGCCGCCACCGTGGCCAGGCCCAGTCCGCCGCGGATGCGGCGCATGAGCCACTGGAACACGTCAAACGTATCCCGTCCGACGCCCGACACACTCACCAGCATGCCCATGAGCACAAAGAGCGGAATGACGCCGAACAGATAGTCGCGGATCGCGTCGTTGGCGGACGCCGCCACAAAACGTGCCGCCACTTCCGGACTCTTGATCAACCACACGCTCACGAACGAGGTGGCGATCAGCGCGATGCCGATGTGCATGCCGAAGTAGATGCCGGCCAGCATGCAGACGATGGCGGCGATGCCGATGTGCAGTTCGGTCATGCGTGCTCTCCGGCTTCGCGCAAGTCTTGTACCGCCAGCAAGGCGTATTGAATCGCGGCCAGCGCCGCACCGCCCAGCACCACCAGCCGCATGGGCCAGGTGGGGAAGGTGAAGATGCCCTCGATCCCGAGGAACTCGTCGTTGCCCCAGGCGCGGCTGAGCAGCGGCCAGGTGGCGTACGCGATGACGCCGCAGGCGAAGATGCCCACCACCGAGAACACCGCTCGCAGGCGCTTGCCTGCGCGCGGGCGTTTGAGGATGTAGGGATCGATGAACAGATCGGCCCGGCTCATGCGACCGTGGCGCAGCGTGGCCGGCAGCTGCAGGAACACGATCACCACGATGGACGTGGCCACCAGCTCGGCCACGCCGTCGATGGGGTGGTTGAGCAGGTTGCGCATCAGCACGTCCACCACCATCAGCACCATCACCAGGCCGATAACGACCGAGCCGAAGGCGTTGAGGCTGTCGATCAGTCGCCCGAACGCACTGGTGGGCGCGGCGGCTGGCGGCGGCCCGCCTTCCAGGTCGGTGTTGGCTTCATAGCTCATGTCAGAGCTCTTTGTCCCAGTCCCTGGCGGGCTTCACACCGCGCTTGCGCAGCGCATCCATGTAGGTCTTCACGATCTCTTTCGCCGGGCCCTTGGACGCGTTGGTCTTGGCCCACTCGGCCGCCAGGTTGGGCATGGTCTTGACCCACTTGTCGCGCTCGCCCGAGCTCATGTTGGTGATGCGCACCGAGGGTGTCTGCTTCGCGCCATTGGTCTCCATGGTCTTGAGTGCGGTTTCGTAGCGCTGCATCAGCGTGGCGCCCAGCGCTTTCGAATACTCCTTGCCCACGTCCTTCACGATCTGCTGCACCTCGGGCGGCAGGCCGGCGTAGCTGTCCTTGTTCATGGCCATGCCGCCGATGTAGAGCGCGCCGATGTTCACCGTGGTGATGTAGGGCGCCACCTCGTAGATCTTGTTGGGCAGGATGCCGGTGGCAATGGAGATCGTTCCTTCGCTCACCCCCGTCTGGATGTCGGTGTAGTAGCTCGTGAGCGAGCCGTCCACCGGCACCGCGCCAGAGCCCTTGAGCCACAGGCCGATGCTGCCCGGCGCGCTGATCTTGCGGCCCTTGAGGTCGGCGTAGGTCGCGATCGGGTTCTTGGTGAACAGGTGGTAGGTGTCCACACCGGTGGCGCCCAGGAACACCATGTTGTTCTTCTCCCATTCCTTCTGCAGCGCGGGCACCTTCTCGTTCATCTCGTTGGCCACGTCCAGGATGATGCGCACGTCGTCGGTGGTGAACGGGGTGACGGTGCCGAACTGCGAGAGCGGCATCTTGGCGGCTTCGAGGTTGTGGAAGACCCACCCGATGTCGGTGATTCCCTGCTCCACGCTGGTCAGCGTGGCATTCATCTTGTAGAGCTGGCCGCCGTAGGCTTCGCGCCACTCGATCTTGTAGCCCTTGTTGAGCGCGGCCACGCGTTTGTTGACCTCGGGCACGAACAGCGAACTCATCAGGCCGACCCAGGGCAGCGTGGTCGGGTGGCTCGACGCGATGGTGAGCTTGAAGGTCTGCTGCGCGTGGGCGGTGCCCAGTCCGGCGGCGGTGAGGGCGGCCACCAGCGTGGTGGTGAGGAAGGCGCGTTTCATCATGGTCTTGTCTCCTGGTTGTGGGGTGGTCGGGAATGCTTCAGCGGGCGGGATTGAGAACGAAATCAAACTCGACGAGGTAGCGGCCATCGGCCTGCGGCAGCCAGTCGGCAATGAGCGATTCGCGCACGCCGAACACCGCGTCGGAATCCAGGTACTGGTCACCGTTGCGGAACACGTGGGTGATCAGCGTCTGGTAACCCGGCGCCTTGATCAGGAAATGCAGGTGGGCCGGGCGCCACGGGTGGCGTTTGGTGGCCTTGAGCATGTCGCCCACCGGGCCGTCGTCGGGAATCGGGTAGGCCTCGGCCAGGATGGAACTGAAGTGGTAACGGCCCTGCGCGTCGGCCTGCAACACGCCACGCGCTTGCGCCGCGTCGCAGTCGGCGCGCTGCACGTCGTACTTGCCTTCGGCGTCGGCCTGCCAGACCTCGATGTGCGCATGGGGCACCGGTGCGCCATCCAGGCCGCGCACCGTGCCGCGCACCTCGCAAGGTTGGCCCTTCGCACCCTGCGCCACGTCGCCACCCAGTTCGATGTGCGGCGCCCCTTCCACATGGAACGGGCCGAACACCGTGGCCTCGGTGCAGCCCGCCGGCTTGTCGTTGTTCATGGCCACGGTGAGCATCGACAGGCCCAGCGTGTCGGACAGCAGGATGAACTCCTGGCGCTTGTCGTCGCACTTCTGGCCGGTCGCGGTGAGGAACTCGATGCCCTGCATCCATTCGGCCTCGGTCAGCTTCACCTCGCGCGCAAACGCGTGCAGGTGCTGCACCAGGCTGGTCATGATTTCCTTCAGGCGCGGATCGGGCGTCTGCGCGAAGCGCGCGATCACCGCCTGCGTGATGTTGTACTGGTCGAGGTTGCGCACGGCCTTGTCTCCTCTGGTTCTTCCTGCGGGGTTTTCTCTGTAGGTTGCACTGTAGAAGCTGCGCACAATGACTTCCAGTGCGGCGCTGCAAATGACTTTTCCGCGCGCTGCAAATACGGGGTGAACATGGATCGCTGGACCGAGATGGAGTTGTTTGTGCACGTGGCCGAGAGCGGCAGCCTGAGCCGTGCGGCGGAGTTGATGAACATGTCCAACGCCAGCGCCAGCCGCCAGCTGGCCGCGCTGGAAGAGCGCCTGGGCGTGCGCCTGGTGGAGCGCAACACGCGCCGCCTCTACCTCACCGACACGGGGCAGGAGTTCTTTCAGCGCGCCCGCAGCATCCTGGCCGACCTGCGCGACGCCGAGTCCACCGTGAACGCCGCCGCGCTCAACCCCACCGGCACGCTGCGCATCAGCGCCTCGCTGTCGTTTTCGCTGCACCACATCGCGCCGCTGCTGCGCGAGTACACCGAGCGCTACCCCAACGTGACCGTGCACGTGGAAGCCGCCAACCGCTACCTGGACATCATCGACAACAACATCGACGTGGCGATCCGCAACCGCGAGGTCGAGCCCGACAGCAACATCACCATCCGCCGCCTGGCCGAAACCCGCCGCGTGCTCACAGCCTCACCGCGCTACCTCGCCAAACACGGCTTCCCCAAGACGCTGGACGAGCTGCAGCGCCACCACCTGCTGATCTACGTGCACGCCAACAACCCGTATGAACTGCGCTTCACGCGCGGCGACGAGACCCAGACGGTGGCGGTGAAGGCCTTGCTGGAATCCAACGACGGCCAGATCCTGCGCGCCGCCGCACTCGACGGCCTGGGCATCCTGGTGCAACCGAGCTACATCGTCTACGACGACATCGTGGCCGGGCGTCTCGTGCCCGTGCTCGACGACTGGGACCTGCCCCGCATCACGGTGAACCTGGCTTACCCCAGCCGCAAACACCTCAGCGCCAAGGTGCGCACCTTCATCGACTTCATGGCCGAGCACTTCGAGAAGATGGGCTACGAGCGCAAGTGGACGGGGCGGTTCACGGTGTATTGAACCGGTTGACGGCTCAGTGCAGTTTCACCAGCGGCGTGGCCCGTTTGACCAGGAAACGCGCCAGCGCCAGCACCGCCGTGCGCAGGGTGCCGAGCACAGCCTGGTGGTGCATCAGGTGCAGGCTCACATACATCGTGCGAGCCAGCAGGCCCTGCACAAACCAGGTGGAGCGAAACAGGTTGCCCATGAGGTTGCCCACCGACGATTGCGTGCCCAGCGACACCAGCGAGCCGTGGTCTTTGTAGACGTAAGGTCGATCGGGCGCGGGTTGGCCCTGGGCGCGCCGCGTGAGTGCCGCCACCAGGTAGCTGGCCTGCTGGTGCGCAGCCTGGGCGCGTGGTGGCACCCAGCCGCCTTCGGCCGTGGGGCAGGCGGCACAGTCGCCCAGGGCGTAGATGTCGGACTGGCCCTGCACCAGCAGCCGGTCGCTCACCTGCAGCTGCCCTGAACGGCTGGTGGCCAGGCCCAGCGTGGCCAGCACATCGGGCGCCTTGATGCCGGCGGCCCACACCACCAGGTCGGAAGCGAACACCCGACCCGCAGCGTCTTCCACCTGTTGCGGCGTGATGCGCGCGACCTTGCAGTTCACTTCGATGTTCACGTGGCGCTCATTCAACAATTGCGCCGCGGCGACCGACACCTTCCCGGGCAAAGGCGCCAGGATGCGATCGGCACCCTCGAGCAAGGTGATCTGCACGTCGCGGCGCGGGTCGATCCGGCGAAAGCCGTAGCGCGAATGCACCACGCTGGCTTCGCGCAACTCGGCCGCCAGCTCCACGCCGGTGGCGCCACCGCCAATGATCACGATGCGCACCTGCCCCTCGCCACCTGCACTCTTGCGCAGATCGGCCGAGGTGAGCAGCTTGAGCATGCGCAGGCGAAAGTGCTCGGCATCGGCCGGGCGGTTGAGCGAGAGCGTGAACTCCGCCGCCCCGGGCACGTTGTAGTGGTTGGCCGTGCTGCCCACCGCAAACACCAGTTGGTCAAACGGCAACTGGCGCGCCGGCACCAGCTCCTCACCCTGTTCGTCCACCACGGGCGCCACGCCCAGCCACTTGCCCGCGAGGTCCAGCCCGGTCATGGCACCGAGGCAGAAGGTGAAGCCGTTGTCGTGCGCCAGCATTTCGTACGACAAACCCTCCTGGTGGATGTCGAGCGTGCCGGCGGCCACCTCGTGCAGCGACGGTTTCCAGATGTGAAAGAGCTGCTGGTCCACCAGCGTGACCTGCTCGGCGCCCATGCGGCGCCCCAGCTTGCAAGCCAGCTCCAGGCCGCCGGCGCCTCCGCCCACGATCACGATGCGATGCTGTGGCATGTGTGTCTTCCCTGTGTGATCAACAGGTCCGACTGTAGAGGAGCCCGGCTCCGGTCGCGTTCAACCGGGTCGGCGGCCCTCGAACGCATCCTGCAACAACCGCCGGATCGCCCCCGCCTCCAGTGGCCGCGGATTCGGGTACTGGTTGCTCATGGCGATCTCGCAGGCCCGGTCCAGGTCGGCTTCCTTCATGCCGATGTCCTTGAGCGCCACCGGCGCGCCGTTGTCCCGCGCCAGATCGAACACCGCTTGTGCCGCACTGGTGCCGCCGAGCGCAGTGACGATGCGGGCCATGGCCTCGGGCACGGCGGCGGCGTTGTAGGCCAGGGCGTGGGGCAGCACGATGGTGTGGGTTTCGGCGTGGGGCAGGTTGAAGCTGCCGCCCAGGGTGTGGCAGAGCTTGTGGTGCAGGGCCATGCCCACGGCGCCGAGCACGGTGCCGCAGAGCCAGGCGCCGTAGAGCGCGTCGGACCGCGCGGTCACGTCGCCGGGGTTGGCCTTGATCATGGGCAGCGCACGGCCCAGGGCCGCGATGCCTTCCTGCGCCATGAGGCTGATGACCGGGTTGGCGTCCACCGAATACAGACCTTCGGCCGCGTGCGCGATGGCGTTGATGCCGCTGGTCACGCTCAGGCCCACGGGCAGGCCCAGGCTGAGTTCGGGGTCGTAGATCACGGTGCGCGGCAGCACGCGGATGTCCTTGCCGGTTTTCTTCAGCCCCGCCTCGGTGATGCCGTAGATCGGCGTCATCTCCGAGCCGGCGTAGGTGGTGGGGACGGCGAGGATGGGCAGGCCGGAGTCGAGCGCAATGGCCTTGCCCAGGCCGGTGGTGGAGCCGCCGCCGATGGCCACGGCGCAGTCGGCACCCAGCTGGCGGGCCACCTCGCGGGCTTCGCGCGCGGTCTCGATGGGCACGTGCATCACGGCGCGGTCGAACACGCCGGCCGCCCGATCACCGAGCAGCGCCACCACGCGCTCGGCCAGGCCGCGCTGCTCAGGCGTGCACAGCACCAGCGCGCGGTGCGCGCCCATGGCTTCGATCTCCCGCGGCAACTCGGCGAGCGAACCGGGGCCAAACACGACCC
Source organism: Hydrogenophaga sp. RAC07 (assembly GCF_001713375.1). Taxonomy (NCBI): domain Bacteria; kingdom Pseudomonadati; phylum Pseudomonadota; class Betaproteobacteria; order Burkholderiales; family Comamonadaceae; genus Hydrogenophaga; species Hydrogenophaga sp. RAC07. The sequence continues at coordinate 504,972 of NZ_CP016449.1, read as the reverse complement.
GCGAAGGCAGGCTCTGGTAGGTGAAGCGTTTCATGTGGAGAGCCCTGCGCTGCGTTCGACCGCCTTGATGATGGCGGCGTAGTCGGCCTCCGCGTCGCCGTGCGCACGCGCCGCGTCCATGAGCTGGCGCGTCAGGGCGGTCTGGGGCAGCGGCACCTGGTGTTCGCTGGCCGCGCCTAGGATGAGGTCGAGGTCCTTGACCATCTGGTTCACGGTGAAGGTGGCGGAAAAATCGCGCTCCGAGAGCTGGGCCGATTTGGCCTTGACGATGGGTGAGGCCACGGCGCTCGCACCCATCACGCGCCACATGTCGTGCCAGTCGAGCCCGCCCTTGCGGCCCAGCGTGAGCGCCTCGCCCAGCATGGCGCTGGTCTGCGCGATCATGAGGTTGATCACCAGCTTCATCAGGCGCGCCTGCTCGGCCTCGCCCAGGTAAAACTGGTTCGGACCCCAGCAGCGCAGCAGCGGCAGCACCTGGTCGTAGGTGTTGCGTGGGCCCGAGGCCAGCACGGTGAGCTGCGCGGCTTCGGCCATCTTGTTGTTGCCCGAGACGGTGGTGCGCACGTGTTCGATGCCCGCTGCTGCGCACATGTGCGCGGCCGTGGCGGAGGCCGTGGGGGAGACGGTGCTGGTGTCGACCCAGAACGTGCCGGGCTTCGCATGGGCAGCGACCTGTTCGGCCACGGTCAGAAGAGCTGCATCGTGTGGCAAGGACGAGAACACGGCGTCGGCCTGTTGCAGTGCCAACGCGGTGTCGGCCGCGACGGTGAGGCCCTGGTCGGCGGCGAGCGCGAGGCGCACCGGGTCCCGGTCGCTCACGCTGAGTCCGGCGCTGCCGGCGCGAAGGTGCAGGGCCATGGGCAGGCCCATCTTGCCCACGCCGATGAAGTGCAGTCGCATGAAATATCTCCTGGTGGCCGGTGGCGTGCGACGGTGCACGCCCCGGCGTTCCAGGCAGTGTCGCGGGCCTGCCGCGCCACTTCAACCGGTGCCGCGCAAATCAGTTTTGCGCACGCCGGAAAACGCGCGTCAGACGCGTTCGATCACCAGCGCAATGCCCTGCCCCACGCCGATGCACATGGTGCACAGCGCGTAGCGCCCGCCGGTGGCGTGCAGGCGGTTCACCGCCGTGGTGGCCAGGCGCGCGCCGCTGGCGCCCAGCGGGTGGCCCAGCGCAATGGCGCCGCCCCAGGCGTTCACGCGCTCGTCGTCGTCCTGCAGGCCCAGCATGCGCAGCACGGCCAGGCCTTGCGCGGCAAAGGCCTCGTTGAGTTCGATCACGTCCATCTGCGCCAGCGACAGACCGGTGAGCGCCAGCACCTTCTGCGTGGCCGGTGCCGGGCCGATGCCCATGATGCGCGGGGCCACGCCCACCGTGGCCATGCCGACCACGCGGGCGCGTGCCGTGAGGCCATTTTTCTTCGCGCTCGCTTCATCGGCCAGCAGCAGGGCGCAGGCACCGTCGTTCACACCGCTGGCATTGCCGGCGGTCACACTGCCGTCGGGCCGCACCACGCCCTTGAGTCTGGCGAGCGACTCCATGGTGGTGGCGCGCGGGTGTTCGTCGTGCTCCACCACGACCGCGTCGCCCTTCTTCTGCGGGATCGTCACCGCCACGATTTCACGCGCCAGGTGCCCGGCCTTTTGCGCGGCCACGGCCTTGGTCTGGCTGGCCAGGGCCATGCGGTCCTGCGCCTCACGTTCGATCTTGAATTCGGTCGCCACGTTCTCGGCGGTCTCGGGCATGGAGTCCACGCCGTACTTTTCCTTCATCAACTTGTTGACGAAGCGCCAGCCGATGGTGGTGTCGTACACCGCGTTGTTGCGGCCAAAGGCGCTCTCGGCTTTGGGCATCACAAAGGGGGCTCGGCTCATGCTCTCCACGCCACCGGCGATCATGAGACCGGCCTCGCCCGCGCGGATGGCGCGCGCGGCGGTGCCCAGGGCGTCCAGGCCCGAGCCGCAGAGGCGGTTGATGGTGGCGCCGGGCACTTCCATCGGAAGGCCCGCCAGCAGGCTGGCCATGTGGGCCACGTTGCGGTTGTCTTCACCGGCCTGGTTGGCGCAGCCGAAGATCACGTCGGTGATGCTGGCCCAATCGACACCCGGGTTGCGCTGCATCAGCGCGCGCAGCGGGATGGCGCCCAGGTCGTCGGTGCGCACGCTGGAGAGCGCACCGCCGTAACGGCCGATCGGGGTGCGGATGGCGTCGCAGATGAAGGCTTGGGTCATGAAGGTCTCCGTTGTGGTGGGGTCAGGCGGCGATGGGCAAGCCCACCAGGCGTTCGAGTTCGGCGTGTTCCAGGCCATCGACCTTGTCGATGAGCTGCAGGCCCTGCAGCGTGCACGCGAGTGTGGCGAGATCGGTGTAGATGCGTTTCACGCAGGCGACACCGGTGAGCGGGTAGCTGCAGTTGGGCACCACCTTGCTGCGGCCTTGTTTGTCGAGCAGGTCCATCATGACCCAGGTCTGTTTGGCGCCCACGGCCAGGTCCATCGCGCCGCCCACGGCGGGAATGGCGCCGGGCTCGCCGGTGCTCCAGTTCGCCAGATCACCGGTGGCCGAGACCTGGAAGGCGCCGAGCACACAGATGTCGAGATGGCCGCCGCGCATCATGCCGAAGCTGTCGGCGTGGTGGAAGTACGCGCCACCGGGCAGCAGCGTCACCGGCTGTTTACCGGCGTTGATGAGGTCGTAGTCCTCTTCCCCCGCGGCCGGCGCCGGGCCCATGCCCAGGATGCCGTTTTCGCTGTGCAGCACCACCTCGATGCCTTGCGCGAGGTGGTTGGCCACCTGGGTGGGCATGCCGATGCCCAGGTTCACATATGCGCCGTCGTGGATGTCGCGCGCCACGCGCTGCGCGAGTTCGGCCTTGCTGCGCTTATGGTAGAGGCGATCCGGCGCCGGGCCGCCCCCAGCCGGATCAGCCCCCTCGGGGGGCAACGACCCGCGAAGCGGCGGAGTGTGGGGGCTCATGGTTTCTCCTTGAAACCGCCGGCTTGTGTGGCCACGCGGTCGATGCGAACGATTTTCCCGACGTGGATGCCGGGCGTGACGATGGTCTCGGGGTCGAGTTCACCGAGTTCGTCGATGTGGTGCACGGTGGCGATGGTGTGGCGCGCGGCCATGGCCATCACCGGGCCGAAGTTGCGCGCTGCCTTGCGGTAGGTGAGGTTGCCCCAGCGGTCGCCGCGCTCGGCCTTGATCAGGGCCACGTCGCCGGCCAGCGGCGACTCGAATACGTAGTGACGCCCGTCGATCTCGCGCGTTTCCTTGCCCTCGGCCAGCGCCGTGCCATAGCCGGTGGGCGTGAAGAAGCCGCCGATGCCGGCACCGGCGGCGCGCAGCCGCTCCGCCAGGTTGCCCTGGGGCACGAGTTCCAGTTCGATCTTGCCGGCGCGGTACAGGCCGTCGAAGACGTGGCTGTCGGCCTGGCGCGGAAAGCTGCAGATGATCTTGCGCACATGCCCGGCGGCCAGCAGCGCGGCCAGCCCGGTGTCGCCGTTGCCGGCGTTGTTGTTCACCACCGTGAGGTCGCGCGCGCCGTGTTCGATCAGGCCGTCGATCAGCTCGGCGGGAATGCCCGAGGTGCCGAAGCCACCGACGAGCACGGTGTGCCCGTCTTGCACCACCGACAGCGCGTCGGCGATCGACGGGGAAATCTTGTTGATCACGTTGTCTCCAATTCGGTTCAAATGCCGCGCCCTGAAAATTTGTTCGTCTAAAGAACAAATGTTCGTGGAATGAATTATAAACAGGCGTTCTCCAAGAGCATCCATGCCGCCCACACCATCCGCCCCACCCCGCCCCGGCGACAGCTATGTGCAGTCGTTCGCACGCGGGCTTGAAGTGATCCGCAGCTTCAGCGCCCAGGCGCCGCGCCAGACGCTGAGCGAAGTGGCCGCGCGCAGCGGCCTCACACGCGCCGGCGCACGCCGCATCCTGCTCACGCTGCAGGCGCTGGGCTATGTGGAAAACGATGGCCGCGACTTCCGCCTCACCGCGCGCATCCTCGACCTGGGCTTTGCCTACCTCTCGTCCATGCCGATCTGGAACCTGGCCGAGCCGGTGGTCGAGGCGCTGGTGGAAACGGTCAAGGAGTCGAGCTCGGCCGCCGTGCTCGACGGCACCGACATCGTCTACGTGATGCGTGTGCCCACCCACAAGATCATGAAGAACTCGCTGGGCATCGGCTCGCGCCTGCCGGCGCACTGCACCTCGCTGGGCCGCATGCTGCTGGCGGGCCTGAGCGACGCCGAGGTGCGCGCGCGGCTCGAAGCGTCCGATCTCAAACCGCTCACCCGCCACACCCTGACCGACCCCGCCACCGTGCTCACCCGCGTGCAGCAGGCGCGCAAACAGGGTTGGTGCCTGGTGAACCAGGAACTCGAAGAAGGCCTGATCTCGCTGGCCGCGCCACTGGTGGACGCCAGCGGCCGCACCGTAGCTGCGCTCAACCTGAGTGGGCAGGCCAACCGCACCAGCGCCAGGGTCGTGCAGGACACCCTGCTGCCCCCGCTGCTGGAAGCCAGCCGCCAGATTTCCGCCCTGCTCGCGGTGAAAGGCAGCGCATGAATCCGGCATTGAACAACGTGGCCCTCTGGGGCGAAGGCCTGCGCCTGCTGGTGGAGATCAGCGCCACGGCCGCGTTTGCGCTCTCGGGCGTGATGGCCGGCGCGCGAAAGAAGCTCGACGCCGTGGGCGTGTGCGTGGTGGGCTTCCTCGCGGCTTTTGGCGGCGGCACGCTGCGCGACCTGCTGCTGGACCAGCGGCCCTTCTTCTGGGTGCGCCACGTGGAGCTGCTGTGGGGCGTGTTCGCGCTGTGCGTGCTCGCCATGGTGTTCCTGCGCTCGCGCCACTTTGCACTCACCGAACGCGCCATGCAGTGGCCCGACGCCCTGGGCCTGGGCCTGTTTGCCGCTACCGGCGTTCACCAGGCGCTGCTGCTCGACATGCCCGCGCTGGTGGCCGTGCTGATGGGCCTGATCACCGGCGTGTTCGGCGGCGTGCTGCGCGATGTGGTGTGCAACGAGATCCCCACCGCCTTCCACGACCACCGGCCCTACGCCGTGTGCGCGTTCGCCGGCAGCTGGATCTATGTAGGCCTGTGGCAGCTGCAGGCGCCGGGCTGGCTGGCGCTGCTGGCCTGCGTGGGTGTGACCGCCGGGCTGCGCGGACTGGCCCTGTGGCGCAACTGGCAACTGCCCGTCTGGCGGCTCTGAAACCCGCGCTGCGGGACAATCGCCCCATGTTCAATCCGACCCAAGCCGACGTGCGCCGCTTCTTCTGCGCGGTGCACGCCAAGACCTTGCAGCAGCAGCCGATGGAGGCCATCGAAACACTGGCCAGCCAGTGGATCGCCGAGCACCCCGAGTACCACGCCGAGCTGAGCGATGTGGAGGCCGCGCTGGCGCGCATCGGCGAGCCCGACACCGACCGGGACAACCCGTTTCTGCATCTGTCCATGCACTTGTCGATCAGCGAACAATGCAGCATCGACCAGCCTCCCGGCATCCGGCAAGCGGTGGAGTTGCTCACCGCGCGCCGCGATGACCTGCACAGCGCGCACCACGAGGTGATGGAGTGCCTGGGCACCATGCTGTGGGAGAGCCAGCGCGCCGGGCGGCCACCGGACGGTCAGGCCTACATCGACCAGGTGCGCCGACGGGCGACGAAAGACTGACACCGAAAACAAAAAAGCCGCTCGATGAGCGGCTTTTTCGGAGCGGTCGGTGCTTACTTGAAGCGCGGCTGGGGCACGACGCTCATCTCGCCATCGAGCGAACCCAGGTATTTGGCAATCTCGCGCATCTCGTTGGTGGAGTACTGCTTGGCGATGCCGGCCATGATGCCGTTGGAGCGACCCACCACCGCGTTGCCCTCGACCGTGTAGGCCTTGAGCGCGAAGAAGAGGTAGTCGGGGTGCTGGCCGGCCAGCTTGGGGTAGCTGGGGTCGATCGGCTTGCTGAAGTTGGCACCGTGGCAGGAGGCGCAGGCGCCCTTTTCGATCAGGGCGGCAGCGGTGGTGCTGGCGGTGCGTGGTGCGTCCGGGGCGGCCTTGTCGGCGTGCGAGGCGTAGTAGGCGGCCAGATCGGCCATGTCCTGCTCGCTCAGCGAACCCGCGATGCCGCGCATGGTGGGGTGCTTGCGGTCGCCCTTTTTGTAGGCATTGAGGGCGGAAACGATGTACGCGCCCGACTGGCCCGAGATCATGGGCACCTTGTGGATTTCGGGGAAGCTGTTCTGGTATCCCTTGATGCCATGGCAGCCGATGCACATCTCGGCCTTCTTCTGACCGGCTGCCACATCACCGGTGACACCCTGGGCGTGAACCGAAAAAGCGGCTGCGGAAAGCGTCGCAGCGGCGACAAGGGTGCGGGTGATCGTGGACAACAGTGAGGTCATTTTGCAAGCACAATGAATGAGTCAGCGGGGGAAAATCAACCGCTGATTATATAGACCGGTCGAGGAGCCCCTCCCCTCAAAACCCCCGGCGGTGCGGGCCTTGTCAGGCCGCTGCCAGCAGCCAGGGTGCCGGATCGCCCAGGATTCCCCCACTTGTTCAACCCTTCCAGCAGAACAACCCATGAAATTCCAAGGCTCCGAGAACTACGTCGCCACGCAAGACCTGATGCTGGCTGTCAACGCCGCGATCACGCTCAAGCGTCCGCTGCTCGTGAAGGGCGAGCCGGGCACCGGCAAGACCATGCTGGCCGAAGAGGTGTCCACCGCACTCAAGCTGCCGCTGCTGCAGTGGCACATCAAGAGCACCACCAAGGCGCAGCAAGGCCTGTACGAGTACGACGCGGTGAGCCGCCTGCGCGACAGCCAGCTCGGTGAGGAAAAGGTCAAGGACATCCACAACTACATCCTCAAGGGCGTGCTGTGGCAGGCCTTCACGGCCGATGAGCCGGTGGCGCTGCTGATCGACGAGATCGACAAGGCCGACATTGAATTCCCGAACGACCTGCTGCGCGAACTCGACCGCATGGAGTTCTATTGCTACGAGACACGCGAGCTGGTGCGCGCCAAACACCGCCCGCTGGTGTTCATCACCTCCAACAACGAGAAAGAGCTGCCCGACGCGTTTTTGCGCCGCTGCTTTTTCCACTACATCAAGTTCCCCGACGCCGAGACCATGCAGCGCATCGTGGACGTGCACTTCCCCAGCCTCAAGAAAGAGCTGCTGGCTGCGGCCATGAAGACCTTCTACGACGTGCGCAACCTGCCCGGCCTGAAGAAGAAACCCAGCACCTCCGAGCTGCTCGACTGGCTCAAGCTGCTGATGGCCGAAGACATCCCGCTCGAAGCCCTGCAAAGCGCCGACAGCAAGGTCAGCATCCCGCCGCTGGTGGGCGCTTTGCTCAAGAACGAGCAGGACACGACTTTGTTTGAAAAACTGGTGTTCATGAACCAGCGCAACCGCTGAGCGCAACCGCCATGGCCTTCGTCGAACCCGTCACCCTGCGCAACAACGGCATTGCCCTGGTCCCGCTCTCGCTGGACCACGAACCAGGCCTCAGCGCGGCTGCCGCCGACGGCGAGTTGTGGAAGCTGCGCATCACCTCGGTGCCCGAGCCCCAGGAGACACGCAGCTACATCGAGACCGCGCTGAAGATGCGCGAAGAGGGCCACCGTTTCGCATTTGCCGTGACCGAAGAAGCCTCCGGCAAAGTGCTCGGCAGCACCAGCTTCCACGACATCCTGCCGGCGGTGAAACGCGTGGAGATCGGCTACACCTGGTACGCCAAAAGCGCGCAGCGCAGCCATGTGAACACCACCTGCAAGCTGCTCATGATGGGCCACGCCTTCGACACCCTGGGCTGCCATGTGGTGGGCTGGCGCACCGACAACTTCAACTTCGCGTCGCAACAAGCCATTGAGCGGCTCGGTGCGAAAAAAGACGGCGTCATCCGCGGCCACGCCCTGCGCCGCGACGGCACCATCCGCGACACGGTGATGTACAGCATGCGCGCGGGTGAGTGGCCGGAGGCGAAGGCGCAGTTGCAGTACCTGCTCGACCGACACGCATAGCTCCCTGTGTATATACTTTCAGGATATACAGCACTACACTGGAGGCTTGAATGAACAAACCCCTGAAAGCTGAGCAATTGGCCATGCCCAGCCAGTTCACGACCGTTTTCACCTCCGGCAACAGCCAGGCAGTGCGCCTGCCCAAGGCATTTCGCTTCAACGACAAGACGGTGGAAATCCTGCGTCGCGGAGACGAAGTGATTCTGCGCCCGCGCCGACCCACGCTGCGCGAGGTCATGGCCGACTTGCCGCCACTCAGCAAGGAAGAAGCAGCCCAGTGGGACGCCGTGATGGCCGAGGTTCGCGCCGATCAGGGCGAGCTCCGGGAGCTCGATTGGTCATGGCTGTCCAGCGACGAACCAACGCCAACACGCCCATCGTCTCGTCGCTCAGCGACGGCCAAAAAATCCCCAAGCACCAAAGTGGCCGGGAAGCGCCGGTCATGAAATACCTGTTGGACACCGACACCGTCAGCCACCTCATCCGGGGCTCAAGCGAGACCTTGATCAAGCGGGCGACCAAACTGGGTGCTGACGAAGCGGGGATTTCCGTGGTCACCCGCGGGGAATTGGCCTACGGGGCCGCCCTTAAACCGCTGAAGGCCCAGTTGCGCGACACGTTCGATCGCATCCTTGGCGCACTGAACGTGCTGCCGCTCGGTGCCGAGGTTGCGATCCACTACGGCGAGATCCGGGCGGCGCTGCGCGCAGCGGGGCAACCCATCGGCCCGAACGACCTGTGGATAGCGGCCCACGCGCGCGCGCTCAAGCTCACGCTCATCACCCACAACGTCCGGGAATTCCAGCGCGTGCCCGGCCTCAAGGTCGAGGACTGGCTCTGAGCAGAGCTGACAGGAAACCCCCATGCTGATCGACTTCTTCTACACCCTGCGTTCGGCCAAGCTGCCGGTCTCCGTCAAGGAGTACCTGATGCTGCTGGAAGCGTTGCAGGCCGACGTTGTCGGGCCGCGCAACCCCGATGCCTGCAGCATGGACGACTTCTACTTCCTGGCGCGCACGGCGCTGGTGAAGGACGAGAAGCACTACGACAAGTTCGACCGCGCTTTCGCCGCCTACTTCAAGGGCGTGGAGATGATCGCGGACTTCACCAAGCCCATCCCGGCCGACTGGTTGCGCCAGGAGATGGAGCGCATCCTGTCCGAGGAGCAGAAGGCCAACGCGCCCAAGATGGACTGGGACGAGCTCATGGAGACGCTGAAGAAGCGGCTCGAAGAGCAGAAGGAGCGCCACGAAGGTGGCAGCAAGTGGATCGGCACCGGTGGCACCTCGCCGTTCGGCAACAGCGGGCAGAACCCGCAAGGTGTGCGCATCGGCGGCAAGGGCGGCAACAAGAGCGGTGTGAAGGTCTGGGAGCAGCGCGCCTACCGCGACTACGACGACACACAGGAACTCGGCACACGCAACATCAAGGTGGCGCTGCGCCGCCTGCGCAAGTTCGCGCGCGAGGGCAACGAGTTCGAGCTGGACCTGCCCGACACCATCCGCGCCACGGCGGCGAACGCCGGCTACCTGGACATCAAGATGATCCCGGAGCGGCACAACAACGTGAAGGTGCTGCTGCTCATGGACGTGGGCGGCACCATGGACGAACACATCCAGCGGGTGGAGGAGCTGTTTTCGGCCGTCAAGGGCGAATTCAAGCACCTCGATTTTTATTACTTCCACAACTGCGTCTACGACTTCATGTGGAAGAACAACCGCCGCCGCTACGCCGAGAAGTTCCCCACCTGGGACATCATCCGCAAGTACAACAAGGACTACAAGCTGATCTTCGTGGGCGACGCGACCATGAGTCCTTACGAAATATTGCAACCTGGCGGCAGCGTGGAATACAACAACGAGGAGGCCGGCGCCGAGTGGTTGCAGCGCCTCACGCACGCATTTCCCAAATATGCATGGATCAATCCGGAACCTCAGGGCGTGTGGCAGTATCGACAGAGCATCAGCGTGGTCCAGCAACTCATGAGCCAGCGCATGTTCCCGCTGACCTTGAAGGGGCTGGAAGACACGATGAGATTGCTCTCCAAATAACTGCATGACCTGTTCTGTTCCGGACTCCGCCCCTTGGGCGGGGTCTCTTCTGCTTTGCGCCGCGCTGTGGTGCCCACCGCCTGCACGCGCACAAGCCGTGGAAGCGCCTGTGGCACCCGCGGCCAGCGCCTTGCAGGATGCGGTGGATGCGGCCGATGCCGATGCGCCTGCGGCACCCACCCCCCGCGACCGCACCACCCCCCGGACACCCCGTCCCCCAGCCGAGCCCCGCTTCGAAATCGACCTGCAGGCGCCCGACGAGGTGCGTGAGTTCTTGCTGCGCCACCTCGAACTGCAGCGCTTTCGCCTGCTGCGCAACCTCGACGCCAACGAACTCACCCGGTTGCTGGCCGCGGCCCCCGCCAACCTGCGCGAACTGCTGGCCACGCTGGGCTATTTTTCGCCGGTGGTGGACGTGATCGGGCCGCCTGCCCTGACCGTGGCTGCCGATGCCGCTGCCACCAATGGCACCAGCAACCGCCCCCTGGGCACGGTGACCATCCGCGTCTCGCCCGGCCCGATCACCCGGGTGGCCTCGGTGAACGTGTCCTTTGTGGGCGACATCGCCACCGCGCCCGAGGCCAGCGAGCAGCGCGACACGATCCAGCGCGAGGTGAGCGTGATGCAGGGCCTGCCGTTTTCGCAGAGCGACTGGGACCGCACCAAGGACGCAGCGCTGCGCGCGCTGATCGCACGGCGCTATCCCGCAGGCCGGGTGCAGAACAGCCTGGCCGACATCGACGCCGACAACCGCCAGGCCAACCTCTACATCGAACTCGACTCGGGCCGCGCCTTCCAGATGGGCGAGGTGGTGGTGGAAGGCGCGCAGCGCTACGACAAGGTCACGGTGGAACGGCTGGTGCGCCTGTCGGGCGTGGTGCCGGGCAGCGACTACGACCTGGCCCGCTTGCAGGCCGCGCAGCAGCGCCTGATCGAGAGCGGTTACTACGACTCGGCCTTCGTGTTCGTGGAGCCCAGCATGGACGGCGAGTCCCTCCCGGTGAAGGTGCAGCTGCGCGAGAGCCTGCGCCAGAAGCTGGTGCTCGGTGTGGGTGGCAGCACCGACAGCGGTGCGCGGCTGTCGATCGAGCACACGCACCACAGCGTGCCGGGCATCGGCTGGCGCGCGGTGAGTGCGCTCAAGGTCGAGCGCGTGGACCAGCTTGCCAGCACCGACTGGAGCTCTCCGCCCAGCAACGACGGCTGGCGCTGGATTGCCGGCGGTCGCTGGCTGCAGGAGCAGGATGACTTCAACATCACCACCAGCCAGCGGCTGCGCGCGGGCCAGTCGCAAATCGGCATCGAATACGACCGCAGTTTCTATTTGCAGTACGACCGCGCCAGTGTGTTCAACGAAGCCACGCAGACCCTGCGCACGGCCGAGGCGAACTCGTCGATCACCGCCAACTACGCCTGGACGCGCCGCCGCTTTGACGACCCGATTTCGCCCAACTCGGGCCACGGCCTGGCGGTGGAGCTGGGTGTGGGCTACACGCTGGGCACCACCCGCCTGCCCTTCACCCGCACGCAGGCGCGCTGGCTGGGTTACTGGCCGCTGGGCGACCGCTCGCCCCCACCCGAGGCCAAGCCGGGTGAAGCGCGCGAACTGAAGGTGTTGAACAACCGCACCAACCAGGGCCGCCTCGCGCTGCGCGTGGAAGGCGGCGCGGTGCTGGCCAAGCGCAGCGCCGCCATTCCCGACACCCAGCTGTTCCTCACCGGAGGAGACGCCACCGTGCGCGGCTACGGCCTGCGCGACATCGGCGTGCGCCAGCCGGACGGCAGCGTGCTGCCCGGGCGCTACAAGGGCGTGGTCAGCCTGGAGTGGCAGCGCCCGATCTTCAACGCCAACGGCCGCTCGCCGGTGGAAAGCGTGCTGTTCATCGACGGCGGCGCCGTGGCCGACCGCGCGGGCGACCTCAAACCCCTGTGGGGCGTGGGCACCGGCGTGCGCTACAACAGCCCGGTGGGTCCGCTGCAGCTGGACCTGGCCTACGGGCTGGAAACCAAACGCCTGCGCCTGCACCTGAACGTCGGCTTCACTTTCTGAGGTCTCGATGAACGCCGAGACCCCAGCCCCGCAACACCCGAAGCGCACACGCGGCGTCTGGCGCAGGGTCGCGCTCTGGTTGCCCGTCGGGCTGCTGGGGGTCTTGCTGTCGGTGGCCCTGGCGGCGTGGGTGTGGGCCGGCACGGCAGGGTCGCTGGCGCTGGCCATCGGCTGGGGCCAGGGCTACATGGCCAGGCAAGGCCAGAGCGCGGGCACGCTCAGCGTGGCCGAGGTGACTGGCAGCCTGCGCAACGGCGGCGAGATCGGGCGGCTGCAATGGCAACGCGACGAACTCATCGTGCAGGCCACCGGCGTGCGCATCGCGCTGGACAACCGCTTCTGGCTCGACGCCCTGCTCGCGCGCGGCCTGCGCCTGTCTCAGTTCGACATCGGCCGCCTGCAGATCACCGACCGCCGCCCGCCCACACCTGTGGAGCCGCTGCAACCCATCACCCTGCCCATGGCCATCACGCTGCCGTGGTCGGTGGGCGAACTGGTGCTCGACGGCAAACAGGAACTCTCGCTCAGCGGCCTGAAGGGCCAGTACCGCTACCGACCGGCCGACAGCCTGTGGAACCTGGGGGTGGCGGACGCGCACCAGCTCGATCTGGAGAACCTGCAGGTGGCCGGCGGGCTGTACCAGATCCAGGCGGTGCTGGGCGCGCAGGCGCCGATGCCGCTGCGGGTGGACGCGCAGGGGGACGTGAAAGCCACCGTGCCCGGCGGCGAGGACCTGGTGCTCAAGGCCATCGCCAAAGTCACGGGCCAGCTCGCCGAGTCCGACGCGGCACTGGACGCCACGGCCAGCATCACCACCAGCACATCCGACACGCCGGTGCTCGACGCCTCCGCGCGCATCCGCCCCTGGAAGACCCAGCCGATCGAGACGGTCAACGCGCGCATGAACCGGCTCAACCTCGCCGCGCTCTGGCCGCAAGCGCCGGTGACCGAACTCAGCGGCACGGTGGTGGCGCAACCCGATGGCGACGCCTGGCGCGCGCAGGTGCGGCTGACCAACGCTGTGCCCGGCCCCGCGGACAAGCAGCGCCTGCCGCTGCAAAGCCTGCAGGCCGATCTGGAGCAGCGCGGCGCGCGCTGGACGCTCTCCAACCTGGACGCCCAGCTCGGCGGTGGCCGCGTGCAAGGCCAGGGCTGGCGCCAGACCGCAGCCTCACCGCTTGGGAACTTTCAGGGGGAGCTCAAGGCCAGCCGCATCAACCCCGCCGCGCTCTGGAGCAGCATCGCGCCGGCCGCGCTCGACGGCACGTTCTCTGCCCGCGCGGTCAACGCCGAATCGGCCAACCCGGCGATCGACCTCTCCGCCGTGGTCAAGCCCTCGGGCACCCAACCCAAGGCCGGCCAGCTCGCCGGCCTGCGCCTGCGCGACCTGAACCTGCAGGGCCGCTGGACACCCTCGCCCGACAATGCCGCGCTCGGCGTGCTCGACCTGCGCACGCTCAGCGCCGGCATGGCGGACGCCACGCTGGACGGCCAGGGCCAACTCGATGTGGGCGCGCGCAGTTTTGACGGGCGCCTGGCGCTCAAGCTGCCGGGCGCCCAGGGCGACTGGCAAGGCCGCGCGGCCCACGCGCAAGGCAAGGGCGAACTCAACCTGGCGCTGGACGACGCCTCGCGCGTGCTCGCCTGGGTGAAGAGCCTGCAGACGCTGCCGGTGGTGGGCCCGCTGCTGCGCGCGCAGCTCGAGGCCCAGCCCGGCCTGCAACTGGAAGGCAGTGCCCGCCTCGGCGCCACCTGGGACGGCGGCCTGGGCGTGCTCGGCTACCCCGCGCCGTTGACCGGCGCCACCACCCCAGCTCCGCCACGTGTGCAAGCCCGTTTGCAGTCTCCACGCCTGACCGTCACCCGCGGCAGCCCAGCGCGCGCGGCCGACCCGGCCACCGGCACCGCCGCCGTGGTGGGCACGCTGCAGACGCTGAGTCTGGCCAACCTCAACCTGCAGGCCAGCGGCCAGCCGCACCTGCTCGACATCACCGCCACCGGCCAGGCCGAACAAGGCCCCTGGCGCGGCACGCTGGACACCCAGGGCCGTTTGCAGCTGGGCAGCGCGCAACGGCCCGACATCGACAGCGGACGGCTCGACCTCAGCCGCCTGCAGCTGCGCGCCACCGACAGCGCGCGCAAGGACCGCGTGGTCGACTGGACGCTGCAAAGCGTTGCCGCACTTGGACTGCGTTGGCAGGACGCGCGCAGCGCCATCAACCTGACGGCCGACGCCGGCCAGTTGCGCCTGCAACCCAGCTTCAGCAACCGCGTGGGTGGCGCACCCGCTGCCACGCCAGCCACCACCGCCCCCATGACCCTGGCCTGGGACCAGCTCAGCTGGCAAAAAGGCGCGCTGATGACACGCGGCCAGCTCACCGGCCTGCCACTCTCGTGGGTGGACGCCTTCACCACCGCCGAGGGCGCGAAGAGCGGCCCGCTGAGCCAGGCCGGCCTGGGCGGTGACGTGGTGTTCGACGGCAGCTGGAACTTGCTCCTGCCCGCCGACGCAGCCACGCCACCGCGTCTGAGCGCACAGCTGCAGCGGCGCAGCGGCGACCTCTCGGTGCAGACCGATGGCGCGTTCGACGAGAACACCACCTCCACCCAACGCCTGCAGACCGGCATCAAAGAAGCGCGCCTGAGCGTGACCACCCAGGGCGCCAACGTGCAGGCCAGCCTGCGCTGGGACACCGAGCGCCTGGGCCAGGCCACCGCCGAACTCGGCACCACGCTGAGCCCACCCGGCGGCGATCAGACCGCCTGGCACTGGGCGCCCGATGCACCGCTGCGCGGCACGATCACCGCCAACCTGCCGCAGGTGGGCGTGTGGTCGGCTCTCGCGCCACCGGGTTGGCGCGTGCGCGGCACGTTGACCGCCAGCGCCACGCTCAGTGGCACACGTGCCAATCCGCTGTGGAACGGCACGCTGCAGGCCGACCAGCTGGCGCTGCGCTCCATCGTCAACGGCATCTCGTTCTCGCGCGGTGAGCTGCGCGCCACACTGGCCGGCGAACGCATCACCATCGACCGCTTCTACCTGCAAGGGCGCGGCGGTGTGGAAAGCGGCGGCACGCTGCTGGCCAGCGGCACCACCGAGTTCCGCCGGGTCACGGTGGACGGCGTGAGCCAGCGCCAGCCCTACATCAACCTGCAGGCCACGGCCACCAAACTGCGTGTGTCCTCGCGCGCCGACCGGCGCCTCACGCTGTCGGGCCAGTTGCAGGCCGAGCTGGTGGGCACGGCACTGCAGATCCGAGGCGCGCTGCGGGCCGACTCCGCGCTGTTTGTATTGCCCGACGAGTCCACCCCCAGCCTGGGCGCGGACGTGGTGGTGCGCGGCACCGAAACCGCGCTGGAGACACCGGGCGCCTTCCGCGTGCGGCCCGACGTGTTGATCGACATCGACCTCGGTGACGATTTTCAGGTGAGCGGCCAGGGCCTGCAGACGCGGCTGGCCGGCAAGATCAATGTGCGCAGCACGCCCGAGCTGCCCACGCCACGCGTGCTGGGCGACGTGCGCACCGAGCGCGGCTCCTACCGCGCCTACGGCCAGCGACTCACCATTGAAAACGGTGTGCTGCGTTTCACCGGACCGTACGACAACCCCACGCTGGACATCACCGCGGTGCGACCCAACAGCAGCCAGCGTGTGGGGGTGCAGATCAGCGGCACCGCGCAGGTTCCGCGCGTGCGCCTGTTCTCCGACCCCGAATTGCCCGACAGCGAAAAACTCGCCTGGCTGGTGCTGGGCCGCCCGGCCAGCGGCGCGGGGGCCGAGGCCGCCGTGTTGCAGCAAGCGGCGCTGGCACTGCTGGCGGGGCGTGATGGCCGGCTCGACGGCGGCCTGGCCAGCGCGCTCGGCCTGGACGAACTCTCGATTACCGGCAGCGCCACCAACGCCGACGGCTCAGCCGCCTCGGCCGCGCTCACGCTGGGCAAGCGCCTGTCCAACAACCTCTACCTCAGCTACGAGCGCAGCCTGGCCGGAGCGCTGGGCACGGTCAGCATCTTCTACGACGTGACTCGACGGCTCACGGTGCGCGCGCGGGCCGGTGAAGAGAACGCACTCGACCTCATCTTCACCATTCAGTACGACTGAGGCTCAGGCCAGCGCGGCCTCGGCTGTGTGGCCGGCGATCTCGCCTTCGGCCGTGGCCAGCGCCTTCACCTTGGCGTCCGGGCCCATCGCCACGCCCTCGGCGCGAACAAAGCGCACGTCGGTGATGCCGAGGAACCCCAAAACCGTCTGCAGGTAGCTTTCCTGGTGTTCCATGGCGCGACCACCTTCGCTGGTGGAGTACACGCCGCCGCGGGTGATCGCCACGATCACCGTCTTGCCACCGGCCAGACCCTGAGGGCCCTTGTCGGTGTAGGTGAACGTGCGGCCGGCCTGGGCGATGCGGTCGATCCAGGCCTTGAGCTGGGTCGGGATGGTGAAGTTGTAGAGCGGCGCGCCGATCACGACCACGTCGGCCGCGAGGAACTGGCTCACCAGGGCTTCGGACAGTGCGTTTTCACGGCGCTGAGCTTCGGTGCTGGCGGCCTGGCCGGTGCGGAAACCCAAAGCATCGGCACTCAGGTGGGGCACCACGTCGGTGGCCAGATCGAGGTGTTGCACCTGCGTGCCCGGGTGGCTGGCCACCCAGGCGGCCACGGTTTGCGCGGTGAGCTGGCGGGAAACGGACTGGTCGCCGGTGATGGCGGAATCGATGTGCAGCAGTTGCATGAGGTGCTCCAAAAATCGGTGGGGCCACGGGTTGTGGCGATGGACGGAGTTTGAATCTGGATCGAATGCTTGATAAGCGGGCAAAATCGGGCCACACCGTTCCATAAACAGGACAATCAAGGGCAACCCCATGCAGGACCTCAACGACATGCTGTATTTCGCCGAAGTCGTCGAGCGCGGCGGCTTCGCGGCGGCGGGCCGCGCGCTGGGGCTGCCCAAGTCGCGCCTGTCGCGCCGCGTGGCCGGGTTGGAGGCCCAGCTCGGTGTGCGCCTGCTGCAGCGCACCACCCGCAAGCTCTCGCTCACCGCCGTGGGCGAAACCTACCTGCGGCACTGCCAGGCGCTGCGCGAGTCGGCCCAGGCCGCGGCCGACGCCGTGGCCCACGCCCAGACTGAGCCGCGCGGCACCATCCGCGTGGTCTGCCCGGTCACGCTCGCCCAGACGGTGCTGGCCGACGTGATGCCGATCTACCTGGCGCGGCACCCGCAGGTGCGCGTGGAGATGGAGGTGAACAACCGTGTGGTCGACCTGGTGAAGGACGGCGTGGACGTGGCGCTGCGCGTGCGCCTCACGCTGGAGGACAGCGGCAGTCTCGTCGTCAAACGGCTGGACGACGCGCGCTCGGTGCTGGTGGCCAGCCCGGCCTTGCTGGCGCGCCAGGGCACACCCGCCACGCTGGAAGAAGCGGGCCGGCTCGACAGCGTGGCCATGTCGGCGGTGGACGGCCTGGTCAGCGTGCGCCTGAGCAACGCGCAAGGCCGCGATGCCGTGCTGCAGTACCGGCCCCGCTTCATCGCCGACGACCTGCTCACCCTCAAGCTCGCGGTGCTCGGCGGCAGCGGCATGTGCTGGCTGCCCGACTACATGTGCGAAGACGAGTTGCGCGACGGCCGGCTGGTGCGCCTGTTGCCCGACTGGTCCACCCCGGTGGGCGTGGTGCACGCGGTGTTTCCCTCGCGCCGGGGCCTCACACCCGCGGTGCGCAGCTTTCTCGACTTTCTGGGCGAAACCGTGCCGGTCTGCGGCAGCCTGCTGCGCCTGCCCGCGGCGGCTCGCACAGAGTCGCCCCCGTACAATGCGCACTCGCTGCCGCGGCCATAGTTCAATGGATAGAACGGGCCCCTCCTAAGGGCCAGATAGGGGTTCGATTCCCTTTGGCCGCACCAGCCCTTGCCGACCGGCCACCGGTTTTCAGCGCAAGGCGCGACCCAGCAGCACACCCACCACGATGCCCGTGAACACCGCCAACAGCGGATGGGCACGGATCTCCCCCCGCAGGTTCTCGGCCGATTCCACGGCCACGTCACGCACCGCCAGCGCCTGGCGCTTCATCTGTGCACCGGGAACGGCCCAAGCGGCATCGGCACGCAGCTCCGCCTCGTGCGTCCCATGCTCCACGCGGTCGTTGGCGTCTTGCAGCAGGTGTTTGGTGATGTCGGTGCCGTGCTCGGCCATGCCGGTGTGGCCCGGCTCGCGCACGACTTCGGTGCTGGGAATGCCGGTGTAGGGAAAAGCGGTGGTGGTGGTGATGGACATGGGGGACTCCGGAGGGTCTGCAAAATGAGACCGGAACCCCACACTACGGATGGCGAGCGGCGGGGTCTGTTCGGTGACGCACGGCAGGCCGATGATGTCGAAAACCATCCACCCCGTTCGTCGTTGCATGGCCAGCCCGAGGTTCAACCACCCTTCAAGGAGACCCCATGTCCATCCAACTGTGCGCCTACCTCTCTTACAACGGCGACTGCGCTGAAGCCATGGCGTTCTACGCCAAAGTGCTCGGCGCCAGGCTCGAAGCGCTCATCACCTACGGTCAGATGCCCGGCGAGATGCCGGTGCCGGCCGAGCACGCCGACCGCGTGATGCACGCCTACCTGGTGCACCCCGACTTCGCCATCATGGCCGGCGACACGCCACCCGGCGTGCCCTACGCGGGCATCCAAGGCTGCATGCTGGCCATCACCTACCCCACGGTGGCGGAAGCCACACGCGTGTTCAACGCGCTGGCCGAGGGCGGCAAGGTCGGCATGCCGCTGGCGGAAACCTTCTGGGCCGACACCTTCGGCATGGTGACCGACCGTTTCGGCACGCCGTGGGGCATCAATGGAGGACCTCGGGAGATGGGCCAGTCCTGAACAATCCGGCGGACGTCAGAGCTGCCCTTCGCTCAGCGTGTCGAGCTGGAAGCGCCCACTGCGGTCCCACAGCCAGGTGTCCACGTACTGCACGCGCCCGAAGCCGGGCGGCGACGGGAACGGCGCGGCGGCGCGCACCAGGCGTTCGATCTCGGCCATGACCTCCGGCGCGTGGCTGGGGCCGCGCAGCCAGCGCGTGGAGCCCACGCGCCCGCCCTGGTTCAGTTCCACCTCAAGCACGCCGATGGCGTACAGCATGGGCGGCAGTTTTCCCCGGAAGATGCGGTCGGGGTACTTGCGGTAGAGGTGGATGGCGGCTTCACGGCGGTAGGCCGCGCTGGCGGGTGCCTGGCCAGGCAACGGTGCGCGGGTGCCGCAACCGGCCACAAAGGCTGCTGCGCCGGCGGCTGCAAGTGCCATGAACTGGCGACGTTCTTCCTGGGTTGTGTTGAGCATGTCATCAGGCAGCAGGTTGAAAGCGTGCATTGGACCAGCGTGCGCCCGGCGGCACAACCGGCCGCAACACCCGCTTACCGCTGTCGCAAGGTCCGGCTCAGCAGCATCACCGGCACCAGCCCCACCAACACCAGCGTGAGCGCGGGCAGCGCGGCTTCGCCCAGGCGTTCGTCGCGCGCGAGCTGGTAGGTCACCACGGCCAGGGTGTCGCTGTTGAAGGGGCGCAGGACCAGCGTGGCGGGCAGCTCCTTCATCACGTCCACAAACACCAGCAGCGCGGCGGCGGCGGTGGAGCGTTTGAGCAGCGGCCAGTGCACGCGCGCGGCCAGCCCGAACCCGGTGGTGCCGAGCATGCGGGCCGAATCGTCGAGGCTGGCGGGAATGCGGGCGTAGCCGCTCTGCATGGACTGCAGCGCCACGGCGGTGAAGCGCACCATGTACGCCCACACGATGCCCAGCGCCGTGGCGGTGACGAAGTAGCCCACGCTGGTGTCGGGCTTCACAGCTTGCAGCCAGCCCACCGGCAACAGCAGACCGACCACGATGACCGCACCGGGCACGGCGTATCCGAGGCTGGCGAGCTGCACCACGCCGCGCGTGACCTTGCCGGGTCGGACCCTCACGGCGAACGCGAGTGCCAGCGCGATGGCGGTGGCCAGCGCTGCCGACAGACCGGCAAGCCACACGCTGTTGCGCGACCACTGCACGAAGGCGGTCCAGGGCAGTTCTTCCCAGCCGCCAATGAGCGGGCGCAGCATGAACAGCACGGGCAGCACAAAACCGAAGGCGATGGGCAGGGCACACAACGCCACCGCCAGCGCCGCGCGACCACCCCGCAGCTGCGCGGGTTGCGCTTCGTTGCTGCCGGCGCGCAAGCCGCGCAGGGTGGAAAAGCGCATGCGGTGCTGCGCGCGGTGCTCCAGCCACAGCAACAACGCCACCACGGCCAGCAGCATGGTGGCGAGCTGCGCGGCGGCCAGGCGGTTGTCCATGGCCAGCCAGGCTTTGTAGATGCCGGCGGTGAAGGTCTGCACGCCGAAGTAACTCACCACGCCGAAGTCGGCCAGGGTTTCCATGAGCGCCAACGCCACACCCGCGGCCACGGCGGGGCGGGCCAGCGGCAGGGCCACTTCGCGGATGCGGCGCGCCAGCGGGGCGCCCAGCAGGCGCGCGGCCTCCATCAGCTGCGAAGCGCGTTCCGACAAGGCCGTGCGCGCCAGCAAGTACACATAGGGATAGAGCGAGAAGGTGAACACCCAGACCGCGCCCGGTGTGTTGCGGATCTCGGGGAACACGCGACCGGTGAGGCCGAAGCTCTCGCGCAGCCCCACCTGCAGCGGGCCGCTGAACTGCAAAAAGTCGGTATAGGCATAGGCCACCACATAGGCCGGCATGGCCAACGGCAGCAGCAGCGCCCATTCAAAGAAGCGCCGGCCAGGGAATTCAAACAGGGTCACGGCGCTGGCGGTCAGCATGCCCACCACCGCCACGCCCACCGCCACCGCCACGCACAGCACCACGGTGGTGAGCGCGTACTCCGGCAGCACGGTCTGCGCCATCTGGCTCAGCACGTCGCGCGCGGCCGCGTCGAACTGGAACCACGAACCGCCCAACGACAGCACCGGCAGCGTGAGCAGGCACGCGAGCAGGATCAACGGGGCGAGGGCCAACCAGCGCAGCATGAAGTGAGGGAGGTGGGGAGACAGAGAACTGGGCGCGATGATGGCATGCGGGCCCGCCGCGTTCCGCGAGGGGCCTTTGATGCGGATCAATGCAAATGAGAATTGTAGTTATCTACAATGACCCAACACCGATCCCCACCATGTTCCTCAACGTTTCCCAACTCAACGTGCGCTACCCCGGCCAGCCCCAGGCGGCGGTGGACGGTGTCACGCTCGGGTTGCGCGCGGGTGACATCGGCGTGCTGATCGGCCCCTCGGGCTGCGGGAAGACCACGCTGCTGCGCGCGGTGGCCGGCCTGGAACGGGCCAGCAGCGGCAGCATCACGCTCGAAGGCGAGAAGGTCAGCGATGGCACGCACCACATGCCGGCCGAGCAGCGCCGCATCGGCATGGTGTTCCAGGACTACGCCCTCTTCCCGCACCTCGACGTGGGCAGGAACATTGCCTTCGGCATCGACCGCCTGCCGCGCGCCGAGCGCGATGCGCGGGTGGCCGAGGTGCTCAAGCTCGTGGGCCTGGACGGCATGCAGAAGCGGTTTCCGCACGAGCTCTCGGGCGGGCAGCAGCAGCGCGTGGCGCTGGCCCGTGCGCTGGCTCCACGTCCGCGTTTGCTGTTGCTCGACGAACCGTTTTCCAACCTCGACGTGGACCTGCGCGAGCGTCTGGCCCACGAGGTGCGCGGCATCCTCAAGGCGGCGGGCGCCACGGCCCTGTTCGTCACGCACGACCAGCTCGAAGCCTTTGCCATCGGCGACGTGATCGGTGTGATGCACGAAGGCCACCTCCACCAGTGGGAAGACGCCTACGCGCTCTACCACCGCCCGGCCACGCGTTTCGTGGCCGAGTTCATCGGTCACGGCGTGTTCGCGCCGGCGCAGATCAGCCAGGTGGGCAACGAAGTCTCGGTGCAGACCCCGCTGGGCGCCTTGCAGGACGTGGACGAATGCCCGCTGCCCACGGCCTATGCCTCGGGCCTGTGCGATGTGCTGCTGCGCGCCGACGACATCGTGCACGACGACGATGCGCCGGTGAAGGCGCAGATTTTGCGCAAGGCCTTTCGCGGCTCTGAATTTCTCTACACGCTGCGCCTGGCCAGCGGCGAGGTGCTGATGACGCACGTGCCTTCGCACCACAACCACGCGGTGGGCGAGTGGATCGGCATCCGCGCCGAGGTGGACCACGTGGTCACCTTCGAGCGCGGATCGGGTGCATCAAGCCCGCCGGCGCCGGGCGTGGCGCGGGCGCACCCGGTCTGATCAGCTCAGGCGGATCTTGAGCGCGGGCAGGCGGGCCAGCACCAGCCAGTCCAGCAGCAACACTGCGAGCAACACCGCACCACTGAGCGGGAACACGAGCGCCACGAGACACATCACCAGCGCGCCACCTTTCCACAGCGGCAAGTCGCGCGGCACGGGCGGTGCCGCCAGGCGCCCGCTGTGCGCCGGCCGGCGCTTCCACCACATCACGATGCCGCTGACGCAGAGGAACACGGTGGCTGCGCAGAACAGCAGGTTGAGCGCGGCGTTCCACAAACCCATGTCGCCCTGGTGCAGGGCAATGCCCACTGCCATGCCTTTGGCCACCAGCGAATAGCCGTCAAAGGCGGCTTCGGCGATCACGCGGCCGCTGTGCTGGTCCACGTGCACCGTGCGGTCCTGCGTGGGATTCTTCAAGTCGCCGCTCATGGTGTCGGCCGAGATCGTGAACACACCCGTGTCGCCCTCGGGCAGGTGGATGTGGTGCTGACCACTGAAGCCCAACTGCTTCGCCAGCGCGGCCACGGTGTCCAGGTTCACCGGCTGGCCAGCGGGCACGCCCGCGACCCCGGCGCTGGAGCCCGAGACAGGCAGCGGCGTTTGCTCCAGCCCCCAGGGCACGTCCTTCTGACCGGCGCTGTTCAGCGTGGCATGCGCGGCATCGGAGAGCGGCACCGCGTCCCACTTCTCAGCCGGAAACGTGCCCCAGGGTTGCGCGAACTGCGCGCCCCACACGCCCGTCCACGACAGGCCGGTGAGCAAAAACAGGAACAGCAGCGCGCTGATCCAGAAGCCCACGCTGGCGTGCAGCGAACGCCACCACAGGCGGCCCTTCAGGCGCAGGTCGGGCACGAGCACCTGCGCCCAGCGCGTTCCGGCGCGCGGCCACCACAGATACAGGCCGGTGACGATCATCACGATGCCCAGCCCCGCCGCGATCTCGATCAGGCGGTCGCCCACATCGCCCATGAGCAGCGTGCCGTGGATGCGTTCGGCCCAGGCGAACACGGTGTCCTGCTTGTCGACCAGGTGCAGCACCTGCGCGGTGTGCGGATCCACCGCCACCGCCTCGGTGAGGCCGTCGCGCTCCACCACAAACCAGCTCGCCTCATCGGGCGCGCGCGGCGCAATGTACTCAATCAGCGTGGCCTGCGATCGCAGCGCCAGCACGGCGTCGGCCTGCGCGCTCACCGGCAGGGTCACGGGCTGCAGTGCGACCTGCACCGTGAAACCCAGACGCGTCTGGAAGCCGGTGAAGAACACCATGACGGCGCCTGTGAGCGCCAACATGGTCAAAAAGGGCACGACATAGAGACCGGCATAAAAATGCCAGCGCCATGCCAGGGCATGAAAGTCGGAAAGTCGGGACGGCCTTGTCCCCGCGTCCACCGGGGACGCGCGTTCAACGCTGCGGCTCATGGCCTCAGTGCTTGTGTTGACCGTGGGGTGCCGCGGCGGGCGCAGCGGCCGCAGCGTTGCCCAGCGGGCGCGCCGTGGCCTTCACCTCCAGCGTCGAGCGCAGGCCGTCCTTGCTCTCGAGCACCAGGGTCACGGGCACCACGTCGCCCGCCTTCACCGGTCCTTTGAGGTCCATCAACATCACGTGGTAGCTGCCGGGTTTGAGTTCCACCACCTTGCCCGCAGGCAAGGGCAGTGCGGTCACGGCGCGCATCTTCATCACGTCCTTGTCCATGGCCATTTTCGTGGATCTCGGCCACACCCGCCATCGGCGAGCTGACCTGCACCACACGGGTGTCGGCCTGGGCGGTGAGTTGCATGAAGGCGCCGGTGGTTTTCTGTTGCGCCACGGTGGCGCGCACCCAGGCGTCCTTGACTTCCACATTGGCGGGCACTTGGGCCCAGGCGCTGGCGGTGAGGGACAGCAGGGTGGCGATGATGATTTTTTTCATGAGGGAATCCAGTGAATTTGAAGCGGGTCCGACGCGCGGGCGGCGTGCAGCGCCATCGCGGGGTCGGACACAAAAACAAGCAACGCCCGCGCAGCGCGGGCAGGCACCGAGCAGGCTCAGACGGCCGGCGGGGCGCGCGATTGCGCCGGGGACCACACCGCAGCCGGGCGGGCCGAGGTGAACGCGGTGGTGGGCACAGAACCCTGGGCACCGACGGCTGTGGCCAGTGCTGTCTCGGGCGGCAGACCGGCCGCGCCTTGCATCGGGCACCAGGGGCAATGGGCCGAGCCGTCCGCCATGCTGCCAGGCTCGCCCGTGGGTGATGCAGCCCCGCCATCCACCCGCACCCAGAGCACGCCCGCTGGCGCTGCACACCTCCACCCAGCCCTGGCGGCTTGAGGCGGACACCGCGGCCTGCGCCAGCGTGGGCACCAGCGCGCCCCAGAGCATGGCCAGCAGGGCCAGCCAGGCGGCACAACGGTGGTGAAAAGGGCGCGCAGACATGGGGGGCGAGTTTATCAGCGGGGTCAACTGCGGGACCCATGCACAGCAGGTGGCCCCACTACCATCACGCCACCCCAATCCCACCCACACAGGAGACCGACATGCTCACACTCTGCGGCTTTGCAGCCAGCAACTACTACAACAAGGTCAAGCTCGCCCTGCTGGAAAAAGGCGTGACCTTTGAAGAAGAGCTGGCCTGGCTCGGCCAGACCGACAAGGCCGCCAGCCCGCTGGGCAAGGTGCCTTACCTCAAGACCGACGCGGGCCCGATCTCCGAGTCCACCGTGATCCTCGAATACATCGAAGACGCCCACCCTGCGCGTCCGCTGATGCCGGCCGATGCCTTCCAGAAAGCCAAAGTGCGCGAGATCGTGCGATACCTCGAACTGCACCTGGAGCTGGTGGCGCGCAACCTCTACGGCGAAGCGTTCTTCGGCGGCAAGGTCAGCGACGCAGCCAAGGAGAAAACCGCCGAGCAACTCGCCAAGAACGTGGCGGCCTTCAGCCAGCTGGTGAAGTTCTCACCCTTCATCGCCGGCGACACCTTCACCCTGGCCGACTGCGCCGCCGCCGTGCACCTGCCGCTGGTGAGCAGCGCCACCAAGATCATCTACGGCCGCGACTGCCTGGCCGATCTGCCGGTGCGCGATTACTTGAAACTGCTCGGCGAGCGCCCGGCCGTGCAGACGGTGAACGCCGATCGCAAGACCAACACCGAGCTGATGCTCAAGCGCGCCAAGGGTTGATCAGGCCAGCGCAACGTGCATGAAAAAGCCGGGCAGCTGCCCGGCTTTTTTGTGCCTCAACGCGCGTCAGTTCTTGGGTCGGATCGCGTCGGCCGTTCCTTGAATGAAGGCCTTGATTTTTTGCACGTCGTCCATGCTCAGCTTGCCCGTGAAGTCGGGCATGCCGCGCTCGGTGGCCGGGCCCTTGAACACGAACTTGTCCAGGTTCTCGATGTAGGACGCGTCCATGTAGCCCAGGTTGGGGATGTTGCCGCCACGGTCCACGCCGGGCACGCCGTGGCAGAACACGCAGTTGCTCACGTACAGCGCGGTGCCGGTGGGCACGTGCGCCGGGTCGTACTTCACCCCCGCCACCAGCTTGTCCATCTGGTACTTCACGAAGGCCGGCGCAGGCGCCTTGCCACCCACGGCGAAGGTGTAGACCGTGCCCGGGCCCTGGCGGTCGGTGGCGCGCTGCGCCAGGCCGTACACACCGCCCCAGCCCACGGCGATCGACACGTACTGCTTGCCATCCACCAGGTAGGTCGATGGCGCGGCGATCACGCCGGTGCCGGTGGGCGTTTCCCACAGCGGTTCGCCGGTGGTGGCGTTGTAGGCGATGAAGCGCCCGTCGGCCGTGCCCTGGAACACCAGGTTGCCCGCGGTGGTGAGCGTGCCTCCGTTCCACGGCGAGATCTGCTCCTTGGTCCAGGCGGCCTGCTGCTTCACCGGGTCCCAGGCCACCAGGCGGCCATAGGGCTTGCTGGTGGGCGGCTCCACGTTGGCGAAATTGGCCGTGTTCCAGCCCATGTTGGAGTGCGGCTCGCCGGGGCGCACGCCGTTGAACTTCCAGTCCTTGTTGTCCATCAACGTGAGCGGCACGCCCTGCACCGGCATGTAGACCAGACCGGTGGCCGGGTTGAACGACATCGAATGCCAGTTGCGCGCGCCGAAGGCGCTGGGGATGATCTCGCGCGGGCGGTCGCCGGTGCGCGCCGATGGCGGTTTCGATCGGGCGGCCGTTCTTGTCGTAGCCGCTGGCCCAGTTCACGTCGACGAAATTCTTCGCCGAGATGAACTGGCCGGTGACGCGGTCGATCACGAAGAAGAAACCGTTCTTGGGCGCGTGCAGGATCACCTTGCGCTTCTTGCCGTCCAGCGTGAGGTCCGCCAGGATCATCGGCTGCGTGGAGGTGTAGTCCCAGTTGTCGCCCGGGGTTTCCTGGTAGTGCCACACGTATTTGCCGGTGTCGGGGTTCAGCGCCACGATGGACGCCAGGTACAGGTTGTCACCACCGGCCGGGCTGCGCTTGTCGCGCTGCCACGGTGAGCCGTTGCCGGTGCCGACGTACATCAGGTTGAGTTCGGGATCGAATGCCATGGCGTCCCACGCTGTGCCGCCGCCACCGGCTTCCCACCACTTGCCGGCCGGGTCCCAGGTCTTGGCGGCCTTGGCCATGGACTCGTCTTCAAACGGTTTGCTCGGGTCGCCCGGCACGGTGAACCAGCGCCATTTCTGCGCACCACTCTTCGCGTCGTAAGCGGTGATGTAGCCGCGCACGCCGTACTCGGCGCCGCCGTTGCCGATGATCACGTTGCCCTTGAACACGCGCGGTGCACCGGTGATGGTGTAGCTGAACTTGCGGTCGATGATGGTGTCTTTTTCCCACGCGACCTTGCCGGTGGCCGCGTCCAGCGCGATCAGGCGGCCGTCGTAGGCGGCCACGAAGACCTTGCCTTCGTGCAACGCCACGCCACGGTTGACCACGTCGCAGCAGCCCTTGTAGCCGGCTTCGCGCGGCACCTGCGGGTCGTAGGTCCAGATGCGTTGGCCCGTGCGCACGTCCACCGCGTGCACCACGCTCCACGACGCGGTGACGTACATGATGCCGTCGACCACCAGCGGCGTGGACTCCACGCCCCGCTTGGATTCCAGGTTGTACGACCACACCAGGCCCAGATCTTTCACATTCGACGTGCTGATCTGGTTGAGCTTCGAATGGCGCGTCTCGGCGTAGTCCAGGCCGTAGCTCGGCCAGTCGGGGGTCTTGCTGGCGTTGTTCTTCATGAACGCGGCATTGACCTTGTTGACGGTGGCGGTGATGTGCGCTGCCGAACCCTTGGCCGGGGCCTGGGCAAACGCGGTTGCAGTCAGTGCCAGGGCAGCGAGCAGGCCGGCGGCCGCCCGCCACCCAGGACGGGCCAGGGGTGTGGTGTTCATCGTGTCTCCTGTGCAACCTGCTCGGGGCAGGGCTGTTGTGGGGCGCCCGCTCGGGCACGCGCAAGCAGCGCAAATCCTTTGTGGGCAACAACATGTTCCTCCTCTCGACCGCCACTTTCATCTTCGGGATTTCCCTGAACCGGAAGTGTTCCGGCCTGGAACACCGGGCTTACCCGCATCGGCG
Source organism: Hydrogenophaga sp. RAC07 (assembly GCF_001713375.1). NCBI lineage: Bacteria > Pseudomonadati > Pseudomonadota > Betaproteobacteria > Burkholderiales > Comamonadaceae > Hydrogenophaga > Hydrogenophaga sp. RAC07. The sequence continues at coordinate 477,033 of NZ_CP016449.1, read as the reverse complement.
CGAAAGCGATGAACGGGATACTGGCGGACGCCCAGCCGTCCAGGAAAACGCCATGCCCACGCCTTTGTCCGGCCACCCGAACATGCCGCGCCAGCTCTTCTTTCAGACGCAGGAGCAGCGCACGTCACTGGCGCGCCAGCAGTTCTTTGACGAGGGCGCACGGCCCTCGGGGCTGGTGGGCGAAGCCGTGATCCAGTCGTGGATGCGTTGCCGTTCGTCGCAGCGAAACCCGCAGGAGCCGGTGAGCTTCGAGCAGGTCAGCCGCAGCCGCGCACATGCCAGCCTGAACCGCAACCGCCAGCTGCTGCAGGCCGGCAATCTCGAACTGCACCAGCTGGAGGCCGCGCTGCGCGGCACCGACTGCCGCGTGCTGCTGACCGATGCACAAGGCGTGATCATCCACGCCACCGAGCTGCCGTCGGCAGCACAGCAGCCGCTGCTCAAGACCGCGTGCCGCGTGGGCGTGAACATCGCCGAACAGCAGATCGGCACCACCGCGCCCGGCATCGTGGTGCGCACCGGCGAGGCCTGCACGGTGGCCGGCGCGGAGCACTACTTCCAGTGCCTGCAAACCATCCACTGCGCGGCCGCTCCCATCCGGGACATCCATGGCCAGCTCGCGGGTGTGCTCGACGTGTCGGTCGAGGCGGGTCGTTTCCATTTCGACCCCGCCTCGGTGGTCGGCATGTACGCCGCGACCATCGAAAATCGCTTGCTGCAGCTGCAGTCCACACAACATCTGGTGCTGCAGTTCCAGACCAGCCCAAGCCTGCTGGACACGCCACTGGAAGCCCTCGCCGGCATCGACGCCGACGGCCGCGTGCTCTGGCTCAACGGCGTGGCCCAGCGCCTCACGGGGTTCAGCGTGCAGGGGCGCCCGGGCGTGGACGAGGTGTTCGGCCTGGCACTGGACGGCCTGCTGGCGCTGCACCGACGGCAACAGGCCCTGGCCCTGCGCCTGCCCAGCGGCCTGGGGGTGTGGGTCAAGGGTCACCTGAACGCCAGCGACGGCACCGACTTCAACCACGCGGTGGCGTTGTCCGCCCCGGTGGCGCCGCTGGCTGCCGAACCCGTGGACACGCCGGCAGCATCCGAGCCGCCATCCCGGCTGGTGGACCACAGCCAGCGGTTGATCGAAACCACGCTGGCCGACTGCGACGGCAACATCGCCAAGGCGGCGCGGGCGCTGGGGGTGTCGCGCGGCATGTTGTACCGGCGGCTGCAGAAAAGTCCGCTGCGCGCGGCCGCGAGCACCGACTCGGCTCGTTCGACCCCTGCCCGCTAACCGCCCGAGGGAGGGCTGGTCACAACACCGTCCAGCAGGCGCTGCACCTCGACCCGCAAGTCCACCGCCCAGGTGCGCCGGTCACGCCCGCGCGGGGGTTGGGGTTCGCCGTAGCGCACCTGGGCCTGCACGCCGTCGGCGCACAGGGTGGACCAGATCGAGGCCACCAGCGTGGTGTCGCCAATGAACAGCGGACCGTCGTGCAGCCCGCCGCGAACGCTGTCGACAAAGCCCAGTGCCAGCGGCAGCACCGGTGCGTTGGCCGTGATCGCGGCCTGCAGCAGGTTGGCGTGAAACGGCAGCAGGGTGCGCCCGTCGCCGGTGGTGCCTTCGGGGAACACGGTGAGGATGTCGCCCGCGCGCAGGCGCTCGGCCATGTGGTGCACCACGCGCATCGCGTCGCGCCGGCTCTCGCGTTCGATGTAGAGCGTGCCCGCGCCGGTGATGAGCGAGCCCAGCAGCGGCCAGCCCTTCACGTCGGCCTTGGAGACAAAGCGGCTGGGGTGGGCGGCGTTGAGCACCAGGATGTCGAGCCACGAGATGTGGTTGGACACCATGAGCAACGGCCCGTGTGCAGGCGCCTCGCCCTGCACCACGAGTTCAACGCCCAGGATGGTCAGCATCTGGCGCGACCACTCGCGCACCACCAGCTGGGTTTGCGACGGCGTGAGACGGCCGAACTCGCTGCGGATGATCCACAGGCCGCGCAGCACGTGGCCGATGGCACGCAGGGCGCGCCAGGCGGCGCGCAGTTGTTTCACGCGAGAGCGTCCGACATCTGGTGCGCCACCTGGCCGCCCACCAGCGTGGCACGCACGCGCGCGGGCAGCTCGTGCCCACCAAACGGTGTGTGTTTGCCCTGGCTGCGCAGCGCGCTGGCCTGCACCGTCCAGCTGGCATTGGGGTCGAAGATGCAGAGGTCGGCCACGCCGCCCACCGCGATGCGGCCCACGCTGGCCTGCAGCGTGCCCAGGCTCGCACCCAGCACCGATTGCGGGCCGCAGGTGAGCACGGCCAGCGCCTGCATGAGGCCCAGGCCGTCCTGCTGCGCCCAGGTGCAGGCCAGGCCGAGCAGCAGCTCGACTGCCGTGGCGCCGGGTTCGGCTTCGGCAAACGGCAGCGTCTTGGCGTCGCTGTCCACCGGGTTGTGGTCGGACACCAGCGCGTCGATGGTGCCGTCGGCCAGGCCGGCGCGCAGCGCATCGCGGTCGCGCTGCTGGCGCACGGGCGGCTGCAGGCGCAGGCGGCTGTCGTAGTAGCCGATGTCGATGTCGGTCAGGTGCAGGTTGTGCACGCTCACGTCGCAGGTGACGGGCAGACCCTCCGCCTTGGCCTGGCGCACCAGCGCCAGACCCGCAGCGCTGCTGATGCGGCACAGGTGCACGCGCGCGTTGGCGCTGCCGGGCGTCTTGCCCTGCGTGGCGCGCATGAGTTCAAACAACGTGTGCAGCGCGATGGTTTCGGCCGCGGCCGGGATGCCGGCGAGGCCCAGGCGCGTGGCCAGCGGGCCGCTGGCGGCCACGCCCTTGCCGAGCCAGAAATCCTGCGGACGCAGCCACACGGTGTAGCCGAAGGTGGCGGCGTACTGCAGCGCGCGCTGCAGCACCTGCACGTTGACGATGGGCACCTCGGCCTGACCGAAGCCGATGCAGCCGGACTCGGTGAGTTCGGCCATTTCGGTGAGCACCTCGCCCTGCAGACCACGCGTGAGCGCGCCCAGCGGAAACACGCGCGCCAGGTGCAGTTTTTCGGCGCGGAACTTGAGCATGTCCACCAGGCCGGGTTCGTCGAGCACCGGGTCGGTGTCGGGCGGGCAGACCAGCGAGGTGACACCACCGGCCACGGCCGCGGCCATTTCGCTCTCGAGCATGCCGGCGTGTTCCTGGCCGGGTTCGCGCAGGCGCACCGCGAGGTCCACCAGACCGGGGGCCACCACACAGCCGGCGGCGTCGATGGTGCGCGCGGCGTGGAAGTCGGGCGCCACGTTGCCGATGGCGATGATGCGGCCCGCGGCGATGGCCACATCGGCGATCTCGTCGCGGCCGGTGGCCGGGTCCATGACGCGGCCGTTTTGAATCAATATCTTCATGACTGCCCTTGTAGTCGAATCTTGTCTGGCGAGCCCTCACCCCAACCCTCTCCCAAAGGGAGAGGGAGCAATACCGTCAAGCTTCATTCCCCGCGACGATGCCCATCACCGCCATGCGCACCGCGATGCCATAGGTGACCTGCGGCAGGATCACGCTCTGCGGACCATCCACCACCGCCGAATCGATCTCCACGCCCCGGTTGATCGGGCCCGGGTGCATCACGATCGCGTCCGGCTTGGCCCAGCGCAGGCGCTCGGGCGTCAGGCCGAAGCTCTTGAAGTATTCCTGGCTGGAAGGCAGCAGCGCGCCGCTCATGCGTTCGTTCTGCAGGCGCAGCGTGATCACCACGTCGCAGTCCCTGATGCCTTCTTCCAGCGTGTGGCACACGCGCACGCCCATCTGCGAGAGGTCGCTCGGCACGAGGGTGCGCGGGCCGACCACACGCACGTCGGGGCAGCCCAGCGTGGTCAGGGCGTGGATGTCGGAGCGCGCCACGCGCGAGTGCAGCACGTCGCCCACGATGGCCACCGAGAGCTTGGTGAAATCCTGCTTGTAGTGGCGGATCGTGTACATGTCGAGCAGCCCCTGCGTGGGGTGCGCGTGGCGTCCGTCGCCAGCGTTGATCACGTGCATATGCGGCGCCACGTGCTGCGCAATCAGGTAGGGCGCGCCGCTCTCGCTGTGGCGCACGACAAAGATGTCGGCCGCCATGGCGCTGAGGTTGGAGATGGTGTCGAGCAGCGACTCGCCCTTGGCGGTGGAGCTGCGCGCGATGTCGAGGTTGATCACGTCGGCGGAGAGGCGCGTGGCCGCGATCTCGAAGGTGGTGCGGGTGCGCGTGCTGTTCTCGAAGAACAGGTTGAACACGCTTTTTCCCCGCAACAGAGGCACCTTCTTCACCTCGCGGTTGCTCACGCTCACGAAGTTGGCCGCGGTGTCCAGGATCTGCGTGAGGATGTCGCGCGAGAGGCCCTCGGTGGAGAGCAGGTGGATGAGTTCACCGTTCTTGTTGAGTTGGGGATTGCGTCGCACGGTCAGGCTTTCTTGGGTTCGATCACAAAACTCAGGCGCCCCGCCCCGTCGCGCGCCAACTCCAGCAGCTGGTCGTCGGCCAGGGACACGCGCGCCGCGCACACATTGGCTTCGATCGGCAGTTCGCGCCCGCCGCGGTCCACCAGCACCGCCAGCCGCACGCTGGCCGGGCGGCCGTAGTCGAACAGTTCGTTGATCACGGCGCGCAGCGTGCGCCCGGTGTAGAGCACGTCGTCGACCAGCAGCACATGGGCGCCGTTCACGTCGAAGGGCAGGACGGTCTGCGCGCTGGACGCCAGGCCGCGCTGCGCGAAGTCGTCGCGGTGCATGCTCGACGAGATCACGCCGGCGTCGCCCGGCAGGCCCAGGTCGCGCTGCAGGCGCTCCGCCAGCCAGGCGCCGCCGGAGGTGATGCCGGCGAGCACCACTGGCGCAGGGGAGGCCTCGATGAGTGCCTTCACGGCGGGCAGGAGTTGCGCGTACAGCGCCTCCGCGTTCAGAGGCAAGGCCCCCACGCTTGTCGCTTCGCGTACTGCGCTGCCCCCCAGGGGGGCTCTCGCGCCTTGGGGCGGCCCGGCGTCGCTCGTGCTCTCGGTCAAGGCAAACTCCTCAAGAATTGTTCCAGGATGATGCAGGCCGACGCCGCGTCGGCGTCTTTCGCGCCCAGGCTGTGGGCTTCGGTGGTGCTGTAGCGCTCGTCCACTTCAAACACCGGCAGGCCGTGGCGGCCGCGCAGCTGGCGGGCGAACTTGAGGGCGCGCGCGGTGTTTTCGTGCGCCGCGCCGTCGGGGTGGTAGGGCACACCGACCACCAGCGCATCGGGCTGCCACTCTTTCAGGCGTTGCGCGATCAAGGCAAAGCGCGCATCGCCCTCGGCGTTGATGGTGGCCTGCGGTGTGGCGCTGCGCGTGATGCGGTTGCCGGTGGCCACCCCGGTGCGCTTCTGGCCGTAGTCGAACGCCAGAAACATCTGGCAATGCGCCGGGACTTCAAGGGTCGTGGGCGCAGCGGCAGGTGCACTCATGCGTGGCCTGCGTCCGGTGAAAGCATCCAGGGCTGCAGACCGAGCAAGGCCATCGCGCGCTCGTAGCGTTCGGCCACCGGCGCGTCAAAGATCAGACTGGGGTCGGCTTCGACCGTGAGCCAGCTGTTCTCGGTGATTTCCGATTCGAGCTGGCCCTGGCCCCACGAGGCGTAACCGAGCGACACGAACACACGGCGCGGGCCCGCGCCCGAGGCCATGGCCTCCAGCACGTCCTTGGAGGTGGTCATTTCCAGACCACCGGGAATCGAGAGCGTGGAGGCGTAGACCGATTCGCCCTCGCCCGACACCGCCTCGTGCAGCACAAAACCGCGCTCGGTCTGCACCGGGCCGCCCTGGAACACGGGCAGCTGCAGCAGATCATCTCGGCCCATGGGCAGGTCGACCTTCTCGAACAGGCGGGGCAACAGGATGTCGCTGGGCTTGTTGATCACCAGGCCGAGCGCCCCACGTTCGCTGTGCTCGCACATGAACACCACGCTGCGGCCAAATAGCTCATCGCTGAGGCCGGGCATCGCAATCAGGAAATGATTGGTCAGGTTGATGGGGGCAAAATCAGCTGGCATCGGCCGATTTTAAGCCGCTTGTCCGCCCCCACAGAGGTGGCCACCACCATCCCCCCAGCCCCACCCGCCCGGACGCATGAACACCTACGACAAAGGCCTGATGTGGTTCCGCCGCGACCTGCGCGCCGAAGACAACGCCGCGCTGTACCACGCGCTCAAGGTGTGCCGGCAGGTCTGGTGCGTGTTCGTCTTCGACACCGACATCCTCGACGCCCTGCCACGGGCGGACCGGCGTGTGGAGTTCATACGCGAATCGCTGGTGGAACTCGACAGCGCGTTGCGCACCCTGGGTCGCGAGAACGGCGCGGACGGCGTGGGCCTGATCGTGATGCACGGCCAGTCGGTCAAGGCGGTGCCGGCGCTGGCCCAAGAGCTTGCGGTGCAGGCGGTGTTTGCCAACCACGACGACGAGCCTGCGGCCAAGGAGCGCGACGCCCATGTGTTCGGCGACCTGGCGCACGCCGGCATCCTGCTGCACAGCCACAAGGACCACGTGATCTTCGAGCGGCGCGAGGTGCTCACGCAGATGGGCAACGCGTTCGGTGTGTTCACGCCCTACAAGAACGCCTGGCTCAAGGCGCTCACATCCTTCCACCTCAAGGCCTACCCGGTGGCGCAGTACGCGCGCACCCTGGCGCCGGTGCCTGCGGCGTGGGCCAAGCCGGTGCCCACATTGGCCGACATCGGCTTCGAGCCCACCAACCTGTCGCAACTGCCGCTGCCCACGGGCGCCAGTGGCGCACACCGCCTGTTTGAAGACTTCGTGGAGCGCATCGACCGCTACGACGAGACGCGCAACTTCCCCGCCGTGAAAGGCCCGAGCTACCTCAGCGTGCACCTGCGCTTCGGCACCATCTCGATCCGCCACCTGGCCTCGGTGGCGTACCAGATGCACCTGCAGGGGATGGTGGGCGCGAGCACCTGGCTCTCGGAACTGATCTGGCGCGACTTCTACCACCAGGTGATGGCCAACTTCCCGCACGTGGTGGACAAGGCCTTCAAGCCCGAGTACGACCACATCAAGTTCGAGCACGGCAAACACGCCAAGGAGCTGTTCGCCGCCTGGTGCGAGGGCCGCACGGGCTACCCGCTGGTGGACGCGGCCATGCACCAGATCAACCAGACCGGCTACATGCACAACCGCCTGCGCATGGTGGTGGCGAGTTTTCTGGTGAAGGACCTCGGCATCCACTGGCAGTGGGGAGAGCGGTACTTTGCCGAGAAGCTGATCGACTTCGACTTGGCGGCCAACAACGGCGGCTGGCAGTGGGCCAGCTCCAGCGGTTGCGATGCGCAGCCCTACTTCCGCATCTTCAACCCGGTGAGCCAGAGCGAGAAGTTCGACCCGCAGGCCAGGTTCATCCGGCGCTACCTGCCCGAGATCGCGGGCCTGCCGGATGCCGCGATCCACGCGCCGTGGCTGGCGCGCGAGATGGAACTGCTGGGTGCTGGCGTTGAGCTGGGCAAGACCTACCCAAGGCCGGTGGTCGACCACGCCGTGGCCCGAGAGCAAACCTTGCTCCGATACGCAGTCGTGAAAAAGCCGGGAAAAACGCCCTCGTCGTCCCCGGCTTGACGTTCAGCGCAGAAAGATCAGGCGGTGCCGCCGACCGTCAAACCATCGATGCGCAAGGTGGGCTGGCCCACGCCCACCGGCACGCTCTGGCCTTCCTTGCCGCAGGTGCCCACGCCACTGTCGAGCTTCATGTCGTTGCCGATCATGCTCACGCGGGTCAGCGAATCGGGGCCGTTGCCGACCAGCGTGGCGCCCTTCACCGGGTACTGGATCTGGCCGTTTTCCACCCAGTAGGCCTGGCTCGCGGAAAACACGAACTTGCCCGACGTGATGTCGACCTGGCCGCCACCGAAGTTGGTCGCGTACAGGCCCTTCTTGATGCTGGCCACGATTTCCTCGGGCGCCTTGTCGCCACCGAGCATGTAAGTGTTGGTCATGCGCGGCATGGGCACGTGGGCGTAGCTCTCGCGCCGGCCGTTGCCGGTGGGCTTCACGCCCATCAGGCGCGCGTTCATCGAATCCTGGATGTAGCCGCGCAGGATGCCGTCTTCGATCAGCACGTTCTTCTGTGAGGTGTGGCCTTCGTCGTCCACGTTGAGCGAGCCGCGGCGGTCGGCGATGGTGCCGTCGTCGAGCACGGTCACGCCCTTGGCCGCCACGCGCTGGCCAATGCGCCCGGCGAAGGCGCTGGAGCCCTTGCGGTTGAAGTCGCCTTCAAGCCCATGGCCCACGGCTTCGTGCAGCAGGATGCCCGGCCAGCCCGAGCCCAGCACCACCACCATCTCCCCAGCCGGCGCAGGCCGGGCGTCGAGGTTGGTCAGCGCCGACGACACGGCTTCGTCCACGTAGGTCTGCACCATGGCCTCGTCAAAGTAGGCCAGGCCAAACCGGCCACCGCCACCCGACGAGCCCACCTCGCGGCGGCCAGCCTGCTCGGCGATCACGGTGACCGACAGGCGGATCAGCGGGCGCACGTCGGCGGCCAGCGTGCCGTCGGCGCGCGCCACCAGCACCACGTCGTGTTCGGCGGCCAGACCGGCCATCACCTGCACCACGCGCGGGTCCTTGGCCTTGGCCATTTTTTCCACCTTCTCCAGCAGCGCCACCTTGGCCGTGCTGTCGAGCGTGCCGATCGGGTCCACGCCGCCGTAGAGCGAGCGCGACTTGGCCACCTTGGAAGCCGGCGTCTTGACCTTTTTCGACTGGCCCTGGCCGGAAATGCTGCGCACGGTGTGCGCGGCGTCCAGCAGCGAGTCCCAGGAGAGGTCGTCGGAATACGCAAACGCGGTTTTCTCGCCGCTGACCGCACGCACGCCCACGCCCTGGTCGATGCTGAAGCTGCCGGTCTTGACGATGCCCTCTTCCAAGCTCCAGCCTTCGCTGCGCGTGGTCTGGAAATACAGGTCGGCATCGTCCACGCCGTGCGACATGATCTCGCCGAGCGCTCGCTGCAAATGCGCGGGCGTGAGGCCAAACGGTTCGAGGAGCAGGCTTTGGGCGGTGGCCAGACGGGCCAGGGTGGGTTCGCGTGAAATCATGGGGTCATTGTAAGAACGACCCGCCCCGCGCGCTGGTGTCAGGGTCTTGGGGCCGTCTGGCGCAGGAACGCGAGCAGCGCGGCGTCGTCCAGATCGGCCATGCCCGCCGCATGGGCCGCCTTGAACACCCCGGCCGCGCTCGCGCCCAGCGGGCCTTCAAACCCGACGCTGCGCGCCGCCGCCACCGCCAGCCGGGTGTCTTTTTCCAGCAGGGTCACGTGGGCGCGCGGGGCCAGGTCGCCGCCGATTGCGCGGCGCATGCGGTCCGAGCCGATCCAGCTCTGGCCACTCGACCGTTCGATCACGTCCAGCGTGGTGCCGAGGTCCAGCCCCAAACGTTCGGCCAGGGCCAGCACCTCGGCCGCACCCACCAGGTTGATGCCGGCCAGCAGGTTGTTGACCAGCTTGGTGCGAGCGCCATCGCCCACACGGTCGCTGATGCGCATCACGTTGAGCGACAGGGCGGCCAGCAGATCGGCGTGGCGATCCAGCACCGCCGCTGGCGCGGCCACCATCAGGCTCATGCGGCCATCGCGAGCGCGTTGTGGGCCGCCCGACATGGGCGCGTCGATGCAATCGATGCCCTGCGCGGCAAGCCGCTGGGCGATGGACACGGTGTCTTCGGGTGCGATGGTGGGGCACAGCACGACAGCCTGGCCGGGCCGCATGCCGACGGAGGCGCCCTCCTCGCCCCACAGCACCTCGCGGCACTGGTCGGCGTCCACCACCACGATCACCAGGGCGTCCCGGGGCCCGAGCTGCGCCACCGCCGAGAACGGTGAGTCGGCCAGGCTGGCACCGGCGGCCAGGGCCTGCTGCTGGCGCAGCGGGTCGGTGTCGCACACCGTCACGGGCCAGCCGGCTTCGCACAGCCGCTCCACCAGCGCGCCGCCCATGTTGCCCGCGCCGACAACAGCGACCGTCATGACTGCATGAAGCGCCGGGACTTGGCGATGGACATCAGCATGCCCAGGCCCACGCCCATGGTGACCATGGCGGTGCCGCCGTAGCTCACGAACGGCAGGGGCACGCCCACCACCGGCAGGATGCCGCTGACCATGCCCATGTTGACGAAGGCGTAGACAAAGATGTTGAGCGTGAGCGCACCGGCCAGCAGGCGCGAAAACAGGGTGGGCGCCTCCATGGCGATGACCAGGCCGCGCACGATGAGGAAGATGAAGCCGGCCATGAGGCACAGCGTGCCGACCAGGCCGAACTCTTCGGAGAAGGCGGCGTAGATGAAGTCGGTGGTGCGCTCGGGGATGAATTCCAGGTGGGTCTGCGTGCCCTGCATGAAGCCCTTGCCCCACACCCCCCCCGAGCCGATGGCGATCATGCCCTGGATGATGTGGAAGCCCTTGCCCAGCGGGTCCTTGGACGGATCGAGCAGCGTGCAAACGCGCTGGCGCTGGTACTCGCGCAGCACATGCCAGTCCACGTCGGGCGCGCACAGCTGACCCTCAAAGGAGATCAGCAGCACGATGGCCACCGCGCCGATCAGCACCGGCGGCAGGATGAGCTTCCAGCTCAGGCCGGCGAAGAAGATGACGAACAGGCCGGAGGAGAGCACCAACAACGAGGTGCCCAGGTCGGGCTGCATGAGCACGAGTGCCACCGGCAGCACCAGCAGCAGGCCGGCGGCCACGAAGTCCAGCGGCTTGAGCTGGCCTTCGCGGCGGTGGAACCACCAGGCCAGCATGAGGGGCATGGCAATCTTCATCAACTCGCTGGGCTGGATCACCATGCCGACGTTCAACCAGCGCTGCGATCCCTTGCGTTCGATGCCGAAAAACTCCACGCCCAGCAGCAGGATCACGCCCAACGCGTAGGCCGGCAAGGCCAGGCTCATGAGGCGGTGCGGCGGAATCTGCGCCACGAGGAACAACACACCCGCGGCGATCAACATGTTGCGTCCGTGGGATTCGAACCGCGTGCCGTGGTCGAAGCCGACCGAGTACATGGTCAACAGACCCGCACCCGCCATGATCAGGATGGCCAGCAGCAGCGGCAGATCGAATCCCAGAAAGACCGGGGCAATGCGCTGCAGCAGGGAGGGTTTGTCGAACACGGCGGACATGGAGCGCGATTATCCTTCGCCGATGCGCCCAGCCACCACCCACCTGCTCTATCTCCACGGCTTTCGGTCGTCGCCACAGTCCATGAAAGCGCAGAAGGTGGCCGCCCGTGTGCAGGCCAGGCACCCGGGCGTGACCTGGTGGTGCCCGCAGCTGCCGCCCTCGCCCGCCGAGGCGATGGCCCGGGTGATGCAGGGCACGGCCGGCTGGCCGCGCGAGACCACGGCGGTGGTGGGCTCCTCGCTGGGCGGCTTCTACGCCCGGTGGTTCTCGCTGCAGACCGGCTGCCCCGCGGTGTTGCTCAACCCCGCCCCGTTCCCGGCGCGCGATCTTTCGGCTTACATCGGCGAGCAGACGGCATGGCACGACCCGCAGGAACGTTTCTTTTTCCAGCCCGGCTTTGTGGACGAGCTCACAGCCCAGCAGGCCGACATCGAGCGGCTGGCGGCCCTCCATCCCACCCGGCCCGAGGGCCTGTTCGCCATCGTTTCCAAGGGCGACGAGGTGCTGGACTGGCGGGAAATGCAGGCTTTTTGCGCGGGGGGCACGGTGCGCCTGCTCGAAGGCAGCGACCACGCCATCAGCGACTTCGACGCACATATCAATGATGTCTTTGCGTTCTTAGGTCTGTAGCGCCCCCATGGGACAATCCGGCCCATGCACATCCTGTTTGATGAAGCCGGCAAGTTGTTGACCGGCCGCCTCCTGTCCGAGGCTGAAAGTTCCCTGCAAGTCGAGCTCGATTCCGGCAAGCGCGTCAAGGTCAAGGCGGTCAACGCGCTGCTGCGGTTTGAAAAACCCGCCCCCGCCGCCTTGATGGCCTCGGCCACCGAGCTGTCCACCGACATGGATCTGGCCCTGGCCTACGAATTCGCCCCCGAAGACGAGTTCGGCTTTGCCGACCTGGCGCGCGAGTACTTCAACAGCAGCGCCAGCACCGCCGAGCAGGTGGCCGCGCTCTTGTGTCTGCAGGGTGCGCCGCACTACTTTCGCCGCGCCGGCAAGGGCCGCTACAAAAAGGCGCCGGCCGACATCCTGGCCCAGGCGCTGGCCGGCATCGAGAAGAAAAAGCAGCAGCAGGCGCAGATCGAAGCCTGGGCGGCCGAACTCGCCGGTGGCACCTGCCCCGAGCCGGTGCGCCAGCAGCTCTACAAGATCCTCTTCAAGCCCGACAAGAATGCGCCCGAGTACAAGGCCGTGGTCGAGGCCGCGCGCAGCAGCCACACCGCGCCACTGACCCTGTTGCAGAACGCCGGCGCCATCAGCAGCGCCTACCAGTTCCACTGGCAGCGTTTCCTGTTCGACCAGTTCCCCAAGGGCACCGGCTTCCCGGCGCTGCAGGCTCCGGTGATCACCGACGAGCTGCCGCTGGCCACCGTGCAGGCCTTCTCCATCGACGACTCGCACACCACCGAGATCGACGACGCGCTCTCGCTGCAAGGCCTGGGCAGTGGTTCGGTCACGCTGGGCATCCACATCGCAGCGCCCGGTCTGGCCATCGTGCCCGAGAGCGCCATCGACCAGGTGGCGCGCCACCGCCTGTCCACCGTCTACATGCCGGGCCACAAGATCACCATGCTGCCCGACGAGGTGGTGCAGGCCTACACGCTGATGGCCGGGCGGGACTGCCCGGCGGTCTCGCTCTACGTCACGTTTGACGAAGCCACGCTGGCCATCACCGACACGCGCACCGTGCTCGAACGGGTGCCGATCGCGCAGAACCTGCGCCACGACCAGCTCGACACCGTGATCACCGAGGCCTGGCTCTCGGGGGAAGCCCCGGCCGACAACGCCGTGCCCGAGATCGCCGCGCTGCAGCCCACGCTGGCCTTCATCTTCACGCTGGCCCGCCACCTCAAGGCGCAACGCGAGGTGGTGCGCGGCAAGCCCGAAAACTTCACGCGACCCGACTACACCTTCCGCCTGGAAGGCAAGACCGGCGACGAGCCGGTGGGCGACGAGACGGTGGTGATCGGCACGCGCCAGCGCGGTGCGCCGCTGGACCTGATGGTGGCCGAGGCCATGATCCTGGCCAACAGCACCTGGGGCAACTGGCTCAACGACTGCGGCGTGCCCGGCATCTACCGCAGCCAGGCCAGCATGGCGCCGGGCGTGAAGGTGCGCATGGGCACCAAGGCGCAGCCGCACGCCGGCATCGGTGTGAAGAGCTACGCCTGGAGCACCTCGCCTCTGCGCCGTTATGTGGACATGGTCAACCAGTGGCAGATCATTGCCTGCGCGCGTCACGGCAAGACCGCCGCACTCGCAGCACCGTTCAAGCCGAAAGACGCGAACCTGTTTTCGATCATCAGCGCGTTCGACGCCGCCTACACCGCCTACAACGGTTTCCAGAACGGCATGGAGCGTTACTGGACGCTCAAGCACCTGCAGCAAAGCGGCACCACCGAACTCACCGCGACGCTGGTGAAAGACAACCTCGTGCGTGCGGATTCGCTGCCCCTGGTGCTGCCGGTGATGGGCGCCGACGGCCTGCCGCGCGGTGCGCATGTGCGCGTCAGGCTCGGCGAGATCGACGACATCACGCTCGATGTGCACGGCACCGTGATCGAGCGCCTGGACCTGCCGGTGGACGACACGGCGGACGACAGCGCGGGCGAGGATGGGGAAGACGAGGAACTCTCGTCGCCGCTGGCCCTGGCCATCGACGTGAACGAAGGCGAGGGCAGCGAGCCCGCCGCCCAGCCGACCGGGGCCACCGACCCGGCGGGCCATTCGGCCTGAACGCGCGGGCCACACGGATAATCGCCGCGTGAAGACAAGCACCCTCGCATTCCTGAAAGGCCTGAGCACGCTGCAGCTGGCGCTGGGCATTTCCATCGCGGTGCACGCCGCCGTGCTCACAGTGCGCTTCGTGAACCCCGAGGGCTTCAACCGCGCTTTTCAGGACACGCCGCTGGAGGTGATCCTGGTCAACGCGCGCAGCAACGAGCGGCCCGAAAAGGCGACCGCCATTGCACAGGCCTCGCTGGCCGGTGGCGGCGACGCGGTGCGCGGGCGCTCCACCTCACCCCTGCCGCCCACCACGGTGGCGCGCGTGGGCGACACGCCCGAAGAAGACGAACGCAAGATCGAAGCGCTGCGCGAACAACAAAACCAGCTGCTCGCCCAGGTGCGGCGCGAGCTCGCCAGGATGCCGGCGCCCGACACCCAGGCCGTGAACCCCAGCCGCGAGGTGGTGGAGCGTGAAGAGAAGCGCAAGGCGCTGGTGAAGATCCTGGCCGAGATCGAGCGGCGCATCAACGAAGAGAGCGCCCGGCCGAAAAAGCGCTACATCAGTCCGGCCACCCGCGAGGCGGTTTACGCCATCTACTACGACGAGCTGCGCCGCAAGATCGAAGACCGCGGCACCACCAACTTTCCCGAAGCCGCCGGCCGCAAGCTCTATGGCGAGCTCACCATGATCATCACGGTCAACCACACCGGGGGGGTGCTCGACACCGAGATCGTGCAGACCTCCGGCAACAACCTGCTCGACCGCCGCGCCCAGGCCATCGTGCGCAGCCTGGCGTTTGGCCAGTTCAACGACGGCATGCGCCGCCAGGCCGACCAGATCGTGGTGGTCTCTCGCTTCCGCTTCACGCGCGACGAGACACTGCAGACCCAGCTCTCTGGCCAATAGATGCGCTCACTCGGTCGCTGGCTGCTGTGGATGGTGCTCGCCGGTGTGGCGCTGCAGATGTTTTTTGCGCTGCGCATCGCAGCCATGGTGGTGATCGATCCCGCCAGCACCGCCTTCATGCGCTCCGAGGCTTGGCGTGTAGGCCAGGAGAGCATGACCACCGACAAGACCTGGCGCTGGTCGCACCAGTGGGTGGCCGGCGACCAGATCAGCTCCAACCTCAAGCGCGCGGTGATCGCGTCGGAAGACGCGGGTTTCCTGGAGCACGGCGGGGTCGACTGGGAAGCCATCGAAACCGCGTGGCAGAAGAACGAAAAACGCCAGCAACAGGCCGAAAAACGCGCCGCCGCTCGGCCCGACAAACCGGTGCGCGAACCCAAGGTGGTGGGCGGCTCCACGATCACGCAACAACTGGCCAAGAACCTGATGCTGTCGGGCGAGCGCCAGTTCCTGCGCAAAGGCCAGGAACTCGTGCTCGCGGTGGCGCTGGAGGCGCTGCTGAGCAAGGAACGCATCCTGGAGATCTACCTCAACAGCGTGGAGTGGGGCGAAGGTGTGTTCGGTGCCGAGGCCGCCGCGCAGCGCTACTTCAAGAAGCCGGCCAGCAAGCTCAGCGCGTCGGAGGCCGCGCGGCTGGCGGTGATGCTGCCCTCGCCCAAGTTCTTTGAAACACGTCAAGGCTCGGCCTACCTCGCTCGCCGCACCGGCACCATCGTCGCCCGCATGGGTGATGTTCAGTTGCCATGAACATGCGCGCCACCGCCATGAGCGTGTTCCTGCTCGGCCTGGTGCGCTTGCTCACGGGTGCGCAGGCACGCTGGCACGGTTGCCCGCCCAAGGCCGAGCAGCGCATCTACTTTGCGAACCACCAGAGCCACGCCGACCTGGTGCTGATCTGGGCCGCGCTGCCGCACGAGCTGCGCAGCATCACCCGCCCCATCGCCGCCAAGGACTACTGGACCGCGTCGAACTTCAAACGCTGGATCACCACCGAGGTGTTCAACGCGGTGTACGTGGAGCGCGAACGCAAGGGCGACGAAGACCCGCTGCAGCCGCTGATCAACGCGCTGGACAGTGGGGACTCGTTGATCCTGTTTCCCGAAGGCACACGCGGCCATGAGGAAGACCCGCAACCCTTCAAGTCGGGTCTGTACAACCTGGCCCTGCGCTTCCCCGGCGTGGTGCTGGTGCCGGCCTGGATCCACAACGTGCAGCGCGTGATGCCCAAGGGAGAGGTCGTGCCGGTGCCGGTGTTGTGCTCGGTGACGTTTGGCGAGCCACTCGCGCTGGGGGTTGACGAGCCACGTGCCGATTTTCTGAAGCGTGCGCGCGAGGCGGTGATCGCCTTGAGGGAAGTCTGACTCCATGGGCTCCTTTCTGCGCAGCCTCACCCCCGAACAACAGGTCAGCCTGTTGTTCGTGCTGCTGTTCGGCCTGCTGTTCATTGCCAGTGGCGTGAGCGTGTTGCTCTCGGTGCGTGAACGGCGCGCCGGTGAAGATGATTCCGGCGAACGCGAACTGCGCCTGCGCGACAACCAGGCGCTGCTGCGCAGCTCGTGGGGCATGGCGCTGGTGTTCTGGATCGGCTGGGCAGCGGGCGAAGGTGTGGCCATCGTGCTGTTCGGCCTGGTGTCCTTCTTCATCCTGCGCGAGTTCATCAGCCTCTCGCCCACGCGGCGCGGCGACCACCGCAGCCTGGTGCTGGCCTTCTTCATCGTGCTGCCCTTGCAGTACGCGCTGGTGTGGAACGAGCGCTTCAACCTCTTCACCGTGTTCATCCCGGTCTATGTGTTCCTCGCCATTCCCGTGGTGAGCGCGCTGGGCAACGATCCCCAGCGTTTCCTGGAGCGCAACGCCAAGCTGCAGTGGGGCATCATGGTTTGCGTCTACGGCATGAGCCATGTGCCCGCGCTGCTGCTGCTCAACTTCCCCGGCTTCGTGGGCCGCACCGCCTTCCTCGTGTTCTTCCTGGTGCTGGTGGTGCAGACCTGCATGCTGGTGCAACACGTCGCGTCGCGCCGCATGGGCACGCCGGTCGCGCCTGCCATCAGCGAAAGTTTTCACTGGCGCAGCTGGGCCATGGGTCTCGTGGCGGGCGGTTTGCTCGGTGCCCTGCTGGCCGGCCTCACGCCGTTCAAGCCACTGCCTGCGCTGGCCATGGCGCTGGTGGCCTGCGTGGCCGGGTCGATGGGCCATCTGGTCATGAAGGCCATCAAGCGCGACCGCGGGGTGACCCACTGGGGCCTGGCCGGCCGATCCACCACCGGCGCCAGCGGCCTGCTCGACCGGGTGGACGCGCTGTGTTTTGCCGCCCCGGTGTTCTTCCATTCGGTGCGCTGGACCTTCGACCTATGAGAATCCTCGGCATCGACCCCGGCCTGCAGTGCACCGGTTTCGGCGTGATCGACACCGACGGCCCGAACCTGCACTACGTGGCCAGCGGCACCATCCAGACCAGCCCGAAAGACGGCGCGCTGCTGCCCGCCCGGCTCAAGATCCTGTTCGACGGCATCACCGAGGTGGTGGCGCGCTACCAGCCCGAGGTCTCGGCCTGCGAGATCGTGTTCGTCAACGTCAACCCGCAGGCCACGCTGCTGCTGGGCCAGGCGCGTGGCGCCTGCCTGACCGCGCTGGTGGCCAACCACCTGCCGGTGGCCGAGTACACCGCGCTGCAGCTCAAGAAGGCGGTGGTGGGCTACGGCAAGGCGGCCAAGCCGCAGGTGCAGGAGATGGTCAAACGCCTGCTGAAGCTGCCCGGCCTGCCCGGCAAGGACGCGGCCGATGCGCTGGGCCTGGCGATCACGCACGCGCAGGTCAGCCGCACGCTGCAGGCGATCAACCAGGTGTCGACATTGCAGGCGCGGTCGAGCGCGGCCTACAAGGCCGGCCGGATCTACTGATCATGTTCCAGCTCGCACAACGCCGCTTCAGCCTGGGTGCCTGGCTCGCCCTGGCGTTCACCTCGCTGTCGTTGCTGCTCACGGTGCTGCTCACCGTCTTCAGCGACCGCACCGCCAGCACCCAGGTGCGCCGCAGCATCGGCACCAACCTCGCCGAACTGGCCAACCAGACCACCAGCCGCCTGGACCAGTCCATGTTCGAGCGCTACCGCGAGGTGCGCCTGATCGCCAACCGACTGAACGGTCCGCTGGACCTGGCCGTGGTGAAGCGCGAGATCGACGCACTGCAACAGAGTTATCCCACCTACGCCTGGATCGGCGTCACCGACCCGTCGGGCAAGGTGCTGGCCGCCACGCGCAACATGCTCGAAGGCGCCGACGTGTCGCAGCGCCCGTGGTTTCAGAACGCGCTCAAGGGCCAGGCCATGGGCGACGTGCACGAAGCCCTGCTGCTGGCCCAGCTCATGGGCAGCCCGGGCGGTGAGCCCATGCGGTTTGTCGACATCGCGTTCCCGCTCAAGAACAACGACGGCCAGATCACCGGTGTGCTGGGTGTGCACCTCTCGTGGAAGTGGGCACGGGACATCGAACAGGCGATCTTTGTGCCCGTGGGCCGCAACCGCACCATTGACCCGTTGATCATCTCCAGCACAGGCGCGGTGTTGCTCGGCCCGCCCGAGGTGGAAGGCACGGTGCTCCAGCTGCGCAGCGTCGATGAAGCCTTGCAGGGCAAACAGGGGTTTGTGCGCGAGACCTGGCCCGATGGTCAGGACTACCTCGTGGGCTTCAGCAGCGACCAGGGATTTGGGGACTACCCCGGGCTGGGCTGGCGCGTGATGGTGCGCCAGGACCTGCGGGAAGCCTACGGCCCGGTGGACCAGCTGCACCGGCGCATGTTGATGGGCGGTTTGCTGGCGGCGCTGCTGTTCTCTCTGCTGGGCTGGGGTCTGGCGCGCTGGATCACGCGCCCGCTGCTCGACCTGGCCGACGTGGCGCGCGGGCTGGAAGCGGGTTATGCGGTGAAGGCCCCCGCGTCCAACGCCTACGAGGAGGTGGCCATTCTGGGCACGGCCTTCAATGGCATGGTGAAGACGCTGCAACACAACGAAGAGGAGCTGCGCCAGCTCAACGTGTCGCTGGAGCGCCGCGTGATGGAGCGCACCGCCGAACTGCAGAGCAGCTTCGAGCGCATGGACGACAGCGAGGCCCGCACCCGTGCGGTGATCGAGACCGCGCAGGAGCCCTTCATCGGCATGGACTTCGAAGGGTGCATCACCGACTGGAACCCCCAGGCGGAAAAGCTGTTTGGCTGGCGCGCCGACGAAGCGCTGGGGGAATCGCTGGCGCACCTCGTGGTGCCCGTGCGTTACCAGGTGGCGTTCATCGAGGCTTTGGCAGCGTTCCACCAGACGGGCAGCGCGCCTTTCGTGGGTCAGCGCATGCGCCGACTGCTGGTGGACCGCGAGGGCAACGAGCTGCCGGTGGAGTTGAAGATCGGTCTGATCAACACCGAGCGCCTCAAACTCTTCAGCGCCTTCATCAGGGACCTGCGCGAGCAGGCGTGAAGCGGCCGCGATGGCGGCTCACAAGAGCCGCTCGAGCACCAGCACCGCGAAAAAACCCAACGCGGCGATCACTGTCCACTTGAGGATGATCACGCCCCAGGTGCGGAAGCGGGCCTGGCCGGTGCCCACGTAAAACGCAAAGCACACGCCCGCTGCGATCAGCAGCAGAAGAACGGTCCAGCGAAACAGCAGCATGGGCCTGTTTACCAGGCCGGCGCCAGCTGCGCGAAGCCTTGCGGCGCTTCACGGTCCTGCTCGAAGCTCACGATCTCCCAGGCGTCGGTGCGCGCCAGCAAGGCGCGCAGCAGCTGGTTGTTCATGGCATGGCCGCTGCGAAACGCGCTGTACGCAGCCAGTAGGGGTTTGCCCACGATGTAGAGGTCGCCCATGGCGTCGAGGATCTTGTGTTTGACGAACTCGTCCTGGTAGCGCAGGCCATCGGCGTTGAGCACCTTCACGTCGTCCATCACGATGGCGTTGTCCAGCCCGCCACCGAGTGCAAGACCGTGCGAGCGCATGGCCTCCACATCCTTGGTGAAGCCGAAGGTGCGGGCGCGCGCGATTTCGCGGGCGTACTGGCCGCTGCCAAAGTCGAACTCCACGCGTTGACCGGTGGAGTTGACGGCGGGGTGGTCGAACTCGATTTCGAAAGCGAGCTTGTAGCCATGGAACGGATCGAGCCGCGCCCACTTCACGTTCCGGCCCTCGCCTTCGCGCACTTCCACCGGCTTGGTGACGCGGATGAAGCGCTTGGGCGCCTTCTGCATCACGATGCCGGCGCTCTGCAGCAAGTAGACGAATGATGCGGAAGAGCCATCGAGGATGGGCACTTCTTCGGCGGTGATGTCCACATACACGTTGTCCAGCCCCAGGCCGGCGCAAGCGCTCATGAGGTGCTCGATGGTGTGCACCTTCACGTTGCCGTTGGAGATGGTGGAGGCCAGGCGCGTGTCGGTCACGGCGGTGGCATTGACCACGATTTCCACCGGGTCGGGCAAGTCCACGCGGCGGAAGACGACGCCGGTGTCGGGCGGGGCCGGGCGCAGGGTGAGCTCCACGCGCTGACCGCTGTGCAGGCCGACGCCCACCGCTTTGGTCAGGGATTTGAGAGTACGTTGCGCGAGCATGGGGTGGATTTTAAGTTTTGCGACGTTTTGGCGCTTTTGGGAATCGTGATGGCCGCGATAGTGAAGGCGCTCTTCCTGCCTTCCTGTTTTCTCCGGTGGGTCCGGTCATCGGCGCCCACGGGGCACGGCTCCGCGAATGTCCCCCGGGGCCTTTGGCCCCTCCTCCTTTACTTCGCTGCGCCGTGCCCCATGGCCGCCGATGACCTCGTTGGCACTCGTGAGGGCTTGTTCCAACACTTCAGGCGCGTGGGCGCATGGCGCTCTGCGCAGCGAAATAAAGGAGGAGGCGGCTCCAGCCGCCGGGGGACATTAGCGGAGCAGAGCGCCATGCGCTCACGTGCCCGCGAGGGTGCAGGCGCGAAATGCCCCCGCACCCGCACCCGAATCCCCAATCAATCCGCCTGTTTGCGCAGGAAAGCAGGAATCTCGAAATCGTCCATGCCACCCGAAGCCAACGCGTCCACCTTGGCCGCGGCCTGGGTGCGGTTGGTGCGCCACACGCTGGGCACGGCCATGGAGTTGTAGTCCGGCTGGGTTGCGCCCGGGCCACCCACGGCGGTGTTCACGGTCGGCACATTGAACGGCACGTTGTCGGTGCCGGTGCGCAGCACCTGCAGCGGAGGCGCTGTGCGGCGCATGCCCTGACGCGACAGACCTGTGGCCACCACGGTCACACGCATCTCGTCGCCCAGGCTGTCGTCGTAGGCCGCGCCGTAGATCACGTGCGCTTCCGACGATGCGTAGGCACGGATCGTGTTCATCGCCAGCTTCGACTCCGACAGCTTGAGCGAACCCTTGGCCGCGGTGACCAGCACCAGCACGCCCTTGGCGCCCGAGAGGTCGATGCCTTCCAGCAGCGGGCAGGCCACGGCCTGCTCGGCGGCGATGCGCGCGCGGTCCGGGCCGGCGGCCACGGCCGTACCCATCATGGCCTTGCCGGGCTCACCCATCACCGTGCGCACGTCTTCAAAGTCGACGTTCACGTTGCCGTACTCGTTGATGATCTCGGCGATGCCACCCACGGCGTTTTTCAGCACGTCGTTGGCGTGGGCAAAGGCCTCGTCCTGCGTCACGTCGTCGCCCAGCACTTCGAGCAGCTTCTCGTTCAGCACCACGATCAAAGAGTCCACATTGGCCTCGAGTTCGGCCAGACCGTGGTCGGCGTTGGTCATGCGGCGGCCACCTTCCCAGTCGAACGGCTTGGTGACCACGCCCACGGTCAGGATGCCCATTTCCTTGGCCACGCGGGCGATCACGGGTGCAGCACCCGTGCCGGTGCCGCCGCCCATGCCGGCGGTGATGAAGAGCATGTGCGCACCGGCGATGGCTTCGCGGATCGAGTCCACGGCCACTTCGGCGGCGTCGCGACCCTTGTCGGGCTTGCTGCCGGCGCCCAGGCCGGTGGTACCGAGCTGGATGGTCTTGTGCGCGGCGCTGCGCGAGAGCGACTGCGCATCGGTGTTGGCGCAGATGAACTCCACGCCCTGCACGCTGCGCGCGATCATGTGCTCGACCGCGTTGCCGCCGCCGCCGCCCACGCCGATGACCTTGATCTGGGTGCCCAGGTTGAATTCTTCGACTTCAATCATTTCGATGCTCATGGTGTGCTCCTTGTGTGCCTGTGGATGGGCGCTGGTGATTCAAAAAAACGTTTCGGATTCGGATCAAGGTCGGGGTTATCCAGGCGGTCCGGTGTGTTCGGCACACCGTCCTCGTCGTCGCCTTCGAACGCCAGGGTCCAGTCCAGAGGCACCGAGGAACCGGCTTTGCCGGGCCTCAGATGCCGCCCCCTTCAGGGGGTCACGCGCAGCGTGGCGGAGGTGTTTCATCAAAAAGTCCCCACAAACCAGTTTTTCATGCGCTCCAGCGCGCCTTGAACCGAGCCCGCCTTTTGCGACACCTTGTGCCCGCGCACGCGCGCCAGGCGCGCTTCTTCGAGCAGGCCCATCACCGTGGATGCGCGCGTCTGCGCCACCATGTCGGACAGGGCACTCGCGTAGTTGGGAACGCCCCGGCGCACGGGTTTCAGAAAGATGTCTTCCCCGAGTTCGACCATGCCGGGCATCACTGCGCTGCCGCCGGTGAGCACGATGCCCGAGGACAACATTTCTTCGTGACCCGAATCGCGCAGCACCTGCTGAACCAGCGAAAAGATCTCTTCCACGCGCGGCTCGATCACGCCGGCCAGCGCCTGGCGGCTGAGCATGCGCGGGGCGCGGTCGCCCAGGCCGGGCACTTCCACCTGCGTGTCCGGGTCGGCCAGCAGCTGCTTGGCGCAGCCACTTTCCACTTTGATGTCTTCGGCGTCTTTCGTGGGTGTGCGCAGCGCCATGGCGATGTCGCTGGTGATCAGGTCGCCCGCGATCGGGATCACCGCGGTGTGGCGGATCGCGCCGCCCGAGAAGATCGCCACGTCGGTGGTGCCGGCGCCGATGTCGACCAGCGCCACGCCGAGTTCCTTCTCGTCGTCGGTCAGCACCGCCTGGCTGCTGGCCAGCGGGTTGAGCATGAGCTGGTCCACTTCGAGCCCGCAGCGGCGCACACACTTGATGATGTTTTCCGCCGCGCTCTGGGCGCCGGTGACGATGTGCACCTTGG
This sequence comes from Hydrogenophaga sp. RAC07, assembly GCF_001713375.1. Lineage (NCBI taxonomy): Bacteria > Pseudomonadati > Pseudomonadota > Betaproteobacteria > Burkholderiales > Comamonadaceae > Hydrogenophaga > Hydrogenophaga sp. RAC07. The sequence continues at coordinate 454,059 of NZ_CP016449.1, read as the reverse complement.
CTTCCAGGCGGATGCCGCTCATGCCGATCGGCTCCTTCACTTCCTGGCCGTCGATCACGAATTCCTGCGGCTCCACCAGCAGCAGACGCTGGTCGGTCGAGATGTTGATCGCCTTGGCGGTTTCGATCACGCGCGCCACGTCGGTGGCGGTGACTTCGCGGTCCTTGATGGCCACCATGCCGCTGCTGTTGATGCCGCGGATGTGGCTGCCGGTGATGCCGGTGTAGACCCGTGCGATCCGGCAGTCGGCCATCAGCTCGGCCTCTTTCAGTGCCTGCTGGATGCTCTGCACCGTGGCGTCGATGTTGACCACCACGCCGCGCTTCAGGCCGTGGCTGGCGGCCACGCCCAGGCCCGCGAGCTTGAGTTCGCCATTGGGCTGGACCTCGGCGACCACCACCATGATCTTGGCGGTGCCGATGTCAAGTCCGACCACCAAATCCTTGTATTCCTTGGCCATGATTGCTTCTTGATTACCGTGTGGGTTGCGTTGCGTTGGGAGCGATGTCGGTGACGGTGGTCACGCCGCGCAGGCGCAGGGCGTAACCATTGGGGTAGCGCAGGTCCACCGACTGCAGCGCACCGGTGTAGCGTTCGGTGAGCTGGGACAGCGTGGCGCTGAAGCGGCGCGTGCGCGCCAGCAGCTCGTCGGGCGTGCCGCGGCCGAGTTCCACCTGCGCTCCGTTGTCCAGCTGCGCGCGCCAGCCGCCGCGTTCGGTGAGTTCCAGGCGCTCCAGGCCGAGCTCGAGCGGGGCCAGTTCGGCTTGCAGGCGCTGGTACAGCGCCCACACCTGGGCCGACTGCTCGGGCGGGCCGGCGAGTTCGGGCAGGTTGTCGCTGTCGTCGGGGCTGGCTTCAAAAACTTCACCGAGTTCGTTCACCAGCCGGCCCGAGCCGGACTCACCCCACCACGCCACGGCCTGGTGCTCCTGCAGCGTCACGCGCAGCCGGTTGGGGAATTCACGCTGCACCACGGCTTGGCGCACCCAAGGCACGGCCTCGAACAAATCGCGCACCTGCTGCAGGTCGATGGTGAGGAAACTGCTGGAGAGGCGCGTCTTCATCTGCGTGGCCAACTGCGCGCGAAAACTCACCGCGTTCTGGTGCACCACATCGCCCTGCACCGTGATGGCCTTGACCGTCCACACCGGGTGGCGCACCAGCCAGGTGCCCAAAGCGCCCAGGCACAGCACGGCAAACAACACGACCAGCGCTTGCGTGAGCGCGGTCATGAGCTTGACGTCCAGGGGCATGGGGGTGGTGGCCATGGTGGTGTGTGCAATCAGGCCGGGTTGTCGAGGGCTGCGGTCGCGAGCACGGACACGCACAGGTCTTCGTACGACAGGCCGGTGGCGCGGGCCGACATGGGCACCAGCGAATGGCCGGTCATGCCGGGCGAGGTGTTGATTTCCAGCAGATACGGCTTGCGCGTGGCGGCGTCGATCATCACGTCGGCGCGCGCCCAACCGCGGCAATCCAGCGTCTTGAAGGCCCGCAGCACCAACGCCTGGATCACCGCCTCTTCGCCTTCGGGCAGGCCACAGGGCACGAGGTACTTCGTGTCGTCGGTGAAGTACTTGTTCTGGTAGTCGTAGTTGCCGTCGGGCGCGACGATGCGGATCACCGGCAGCGCGCAGGCGCCTTCGCCCGTGCCAAGCACCGGGCAAGTGACTTCGTCGCCGGCGATGAACTGCTCGCACATGACCAATGGGTCCTGCTTCGCGGCCAGTTCGTAGGCGGCGGCACACTGCGCTTCGCTGGTGACCTTGGTCAGGCCGATGGTCGAGCCCTCGCGAACCGGCTTGACGATCATGGGCGTGCCCAGCGCGCGGTACGCCGCCACGGTCTGCTCGGCGCTGTGCACCTGGCGCCAGGCCGGCGTGGCCAGCCCTTCGGCCATCCAGATGCGCTTGGTCATGAGCTTGTCCATGGCCACGCTGGATGCCATGACGCCAGGGCCGGTGTAGGGAATGCCCAGCAACTCCAGCGCGCCCTGCACCGTGCCGTCTTCACCAAAGCGGCCATGCAGCGCGATGAAGCAACGGTCAAAGCCTTCGCGCTTCAATTCGTCCAGGCTGCGCTCGGCCGGGTCGAAGGCGTGGGCGTCCACGCCTTTGGACTTGAGCGCGGCCAGCACGCCGGTGCCCGACATCATCGAGACCTCGCGCTCGGCCGAACGCCCACCCATCAAGACCGCCACCTTGCCCAGTGCCTTCGGATCGATCACTGCGTTGTCCTTTGTTTTCACGATGTGGTTTCCTGCGCCAGTTCCATCACGCGACCGGCCACCGCGCCCACGGTGCCCGCGCCCATGCACAGGATCACGTCGCCGTCCTGCGCGTTGTCCAGCACGGCCTGCGGCATGGCGTTGATGTCGTCCACGAACACCGGCTCCAGCTTGCCGGCCACGCGCAGCGCACGCGCCAGCGAACGGCCATCGGCCGCCACGATGGGGCTCTCGCCCGCGGCGTACACCTCGGCCAGCAACACCGCGTCGGCGTGGTTGATCACCTTCACGAAGTCCTCGAAGCAGTCACGCGTGCGGGAATAGCGGTGCGGCTGGAAGGCCAGCACCAGGCGGCGGCCCGGGTAGGCACCACGTGCGGCGGCCAGCGTGGCCGCCATCTCCACAGGGTGGTGGCCATAGTCGTCCACCACGGTGCAGTGGCCACCGTGGGGCAGCGCGGCATCGCCGTAGCGCTGGAAGCGCCGACCCACGCCCTTGAAGTCGGCCAGCGCCTGCACCACGGCGGCGTCGTCCACGCCCAGCTCCACCGCGATGCCGATGGCGGCCAGCGCGTTGAGCACGTTGTGGTCGCCCGGCAGGTTGAGCACCACGTCGAGGTCGGGCAGCTCCACGCCGTTGCGGCGCTGCACGGTGAAATGCATCTGCGTGCCCACCGCGCGCACGTTGACGGCGCGCACCTGCGCGTCTTCGGAAAAGCCGTAGCTGGTGATGGGCCGCGCAATCTGCGGCAGGATCTCGCGGATGGCCGCGTCGTCCACACAGACCACGGCCGCGCCGTAGAACGGCATGCGGTGCAGGAACTCCACGAAGGCCGCCTTGAGCTTGCCGAAGTCGTGGCCGTAGGTGTCCATGTGGTCGGCGTCGATGTTGGTCACGACCGAAAGCACCGGCAGCAGGTTCAGGAACGAGGCGTCGGACTCGTCGGCTTCCACCACGATGTACTCGCCCGAGCCGAGTGCGGCGTTCACCCCGGCGCTGTTGAGGCGGCCACCGATCACGTAGGTCGGGTCCAGCTCGGCTGCAGCGAGCACGCTGGCCACCAGGCTGGTGGTGGTGGTCTTGCCGTGCGTGCCGGCAATGGCCACGCCCTTCTTCATGCGCATGAGCTCGGCCAGCATCACCGCGCGCGGCACCACCGGCACCAGCTTGGCATGGGCGGCCACCACCTCGGGGTTGTCTTCCTTCACCGCAGTCGACGTGACGATGGCGTCAGCGCCTTCGATGTGGGCAGCGTCGTGGCCGATGAAGACCTCGGCACCCAGCGCCACCAGCCGGCGCGTGACCGTGCTCTCGCCCAGGTCGCTGCCGGAGATGCGGTAACCCTGGTTGAGCAGCACCTCGGCGATGCCGTTCATGCCGGCGCCTCCGATGCCAACAAAATGAATATGGCGAATGGCGTGTTTCATGTGTTCGGGACTTTCGCGAGTTGCTCGCAGGCGGACACCACGGCCGCCACGGCTTCAGTTTTCTGCAGTTGTTTGGCCTTCTCGGCCATGGCCACCAACTGTTCGCGCTGCAGGCTTTGCAAACGCAGCGCGAGCTGCTGGGGGCTGAGTTCTTTTTGCGGCACCAGCCAGGCCGCGCCCGCGTCCACCAGGAAGCGTGCGTTGGTGGTCTGGTGGTCGTCCACCGCTGCGGGGAAGGGCACGAACAGCGCGGCTGCACCCACAGCGGCGATCTCGGTCACGGTGCTGGCGCCGCTGCGGCAGACGATGAGGTCGGCGTCGGCAAAGGCCTGGGCCGTGTCGTCGATGAAGGGCGTGAGTTCGGCGTGCACGCCGGCGGCGATGTAGTTGGCGCGCAGGGCGTCGATCTGTTTTTCACCGCTCTGGTGAACCACCGTGGGGCGCTGCGGCTCGGGAATCAGGGCGAGTGCCTGCGGCACCACGTCGTTGAGCGCCTTCGCACCCAGGCTGCCGCCCACCACCAGCAGGCGCAGCACGCCGCTGCGACCGGCAAAACGCTCGGTGGGCGCGGGTTGTTGCAGGAACGGCGCGCGCAGCGGGTTGCCCACCCACTGGGCCTTCTTGAACACGTTGGGGAAGGCGGTGAAGACCCGGTCGGCCACACCGGCCAGCACCTTGTTGGCCATGCCGGCCACCGAGTTCTGCTCGTGCAGCACCAGCGGCTTGCCGGCAAGCACGCCCATCATGCCGCCGGGAAAACTGATGTAGCCGCCCAGGCCCACGACCACGTCGGGCTTCACACGGCGCACCACCTGCAGGGCTTGCCAGAAGGCACGCAGCAGGCGCAGCGGCAGCAGCGCCAGCGTGACCACGCCCTTGCCGCGCACACCGCCGAAATCGATGGTTTCCAGCGCAAAACCGCGCGGGGGCACGAGCCGGCTTTCCATGCTGGCGGGCGCGCCCAGCCAGTGCACGCGCCAGCCGCGCTCGCGCAGGGCTTCGGCCACGGCCAGCCCGGGGAAGATGTGGCCGCCCGTGCCGCCCGCCATGATCAACGCGCAAGGTGAGGTCATGAGCGGCCTCCCTTCATCATCTGGCGGTTCTCGTAGTCGACCCTGAGAACGATGGCAATGGCCACCAGGTTCAACAAGATGGCCGAGCCGCCGTAACTCATCAGCGGCAAGGTGAGGCCCTTGGTGGGCAAGGCACCGAGGTTCACACCGATGTTGATGAAGGCCTGAAAGCCCATCCACAGACCCACGCCCTGCGCCACCAGGCCGGCAAACACCTGGTCAAGCGCGATGGCCTGGCGACCGATGTGCATGATGCGGCGCGTGAGCCACATGAAGAGGCCGATGAGCACCAGCACGCCGACGAGACCGAACTCCTCACCGATCACGGCGAGCAGGAAGTCGGTGTGGGCTTCGGGCAGCCAGTGCAGTTTTTCCACGCTGCCGCCCAGCCCCACACCAAAGATCTCGCCGCGGCCAAACGCGATCAGCGAGTGCGAGAGCTGGTAACCCTTGCCCAGCGCGTGCTCCACGCTCCAGGGGTCGAGGTAGGCAAAGATGCGCTCGCGGCGCCATTCGCTGGCCATGATCATCAGCGCAAAGGCCGACACCACCACCGCCGCGATCAGGAAGAACATGCGCGCGTTCACGCCGCCCAGGAACAGGATGCCCATGGCGATCACCACGATCACCATGAACGCGCCCATGTCGGGCTCGGCCAGCAACAGCATGCCCACCACCGCCACCGCCACCGCCATGGGTGTCACGGCCTGGAAGAAGCGCTGCTTCACGTCCATCTTGCGCACCATGTAGTCGGCGGCGTAGAGCAGCACGGCCAGCTTGGCGAGTTCGGACGGCTGGAAATTCATGATGCCCAGCGAGATCCAGCGGCGCGCACCGTTCACACCTTTGCCGATGAAGGGGAACAGCACCAGCACCAGCAGCACCAACGCCACGGCGAACATCCAGGGCGCCATCTTTTCCCAGCTGCGCATGGGGAACTGGAACGCCACCATGGCCGCCACCAGGCCAATGGCCATGGAGATCGCGTGGCGCATCACGAAGTGGGTGTGCGCGTAGTTGGCAAAACGCGGGTTGTCGGGCAGCGCGATCGACGCGGAATACACCATCACCAGGCCCCAGGCCAGCAACGCCACCACCACCCACAGCAGGGGCTGGTCAAAGCCGAGCTCGCGCACCGCCACGTTGCGCGTGCCGGCGTAGGTGCGGTTGGACAGGCGCACCGGCAGTCCGTCGCGCGACGAGCCGCCCGCGAGTGCGCCGGCCAGGTCGCGGCCCAGCAGGCGTGGGTTGAGCGCGGCCAGGCCTTCGCGCAGGCGCTGCGACCAGGTCAGGGTGGGCACGGATTTTTTCTTCACAGGCCACTCTCCAGGCTCATGCCGCGCTCGGTGGCAAGGTCCGACACCGCGCTCACGAACACGCGGGCGCGGTGTTCGTAGTTGTCGAACATGTCCAGGCTGGCGCACGCGGGCGACATCAGCACCGCGTCACCCGAGCGGGCTTGCTGCGCCGCCAAGGTCACCGCCTCGGGCAGCGTGGCGGCATCGAGCTGGGGGATGTGTTCGTCGGTCAGGGCTTCGCCGACCGCTTCGCGGATGCGCGCGGCATCGCGGCCGATGTAGACCACGGCGCGCGCGAAGCGCGCCAGCGGTTCGGCCAGCGGTGCGAAGTCCTGCCCCTTGCCGTCGCCACCCAGGATCACCACCAGCCGGCGCTCGGCACCCAGGCCGTTGACCGCAGCCAGCGTGGCGCCCACGTTGGTGCCCTTGCTGTCGTCGAAGTACTCGACCTCGTCGATGATGGCCACCGGCTCCACGCGGTGCGGCTCGCCGCGGTATTCGCGCAGGCCGTGCAGCATGGGGCCGAGCGCGGCGCCGGTGGACGTGGCGAGCGCCAGCGCAGCGAGCGCGTTGGCGGCGTTGTGGCGGCCGCGGATGCGCAAGGCATCCACAGGCATCAAGCGTTGGAAATACACCTCCTCGGCCTCGTCGGCTGCACGACCGCGCTTGCGCGTCTCGTCCAGGGCCAATGCGCGCACCAGCCAGGCCATGCCGTTGAGCGTCTCAATGCCCCAGTCGCCGGCACGCGTGGGCGCGTCCAGGCCGAAGCTGGCCCAGGGCCGTGCGCTCTGCTGGCGGTTGCGGTTGCCCACCTTCACGGTGACCAGGCCAGGTTGCAACGCCATGACCTGCGGGTCGTCGCGGTTGAGCAGCATCAGCGCCTGCGTGCCGAACACCGCCGCCTTGGCCTGCGTGTACGCTGCCATGCTGCCGTGCCAGTCAAGGTGGTCTTCGGTGATGTTGAGCACGCTGGCGGCCGTGGGCAAGGGGTCCCAGTCGCTGCCGGCGGCGCCGTCCAGCTGGAAGCTGGAGAGTTCGAGCACCCACACCCGGGGCAGGTGCAACGGCTGGGGGGGCTCGATGGGGGGCGGCACGAGCATGGCCATGCCTTCTTCGTCGGCTTCGGCTGCGGGCACGGGTGCTTCGTCTTCGGCAGGTTCGACTTCGTCGAGCGTCTCGCTCTCTGTGCCCACTGGCTCGGTCACCACCGGTGCTTCGGTCAGGGCCTCGGCGGCCGCACGTTCGTCGTCGGCCTGCTGGGCCACGGCCTCGGCATCGAGCGCGGCGGACAACACGTCCAGCAAGGCTGGGCCGATGTTGCCGGCCATGGCCACCGGCACCCCCGCGCGCTGCAGCAGCAAGGTGGTGAGTGACGTGACGGTGGTCTTGCCGTTGGTGCCGGTGATGGCCAGCACCTTGGGGCGGTACGGCAGGCGCTCGCGTTCGGCCAGGGTCTTCAAGGCGCGGGCGAACAGGCCCAGTTCACCGAGCACGGGCACGTTGTGCGACCGGGCCCAGGTGAACATCGTTTGCAGCGAGGCGGGGGCCAGCCCCGGGCTGCGCGCGATCAGCGTCCATTCGCCGCTCGCCATCAAAGCATCGTCAAAGGCACCGCTCACAAACGTGGCCTGCGGGCATTCAGCGCGCAGAACGGCCAGTTGCGGCGGCTGCTCGCGCGTGTCGGCCACGGTCACGTGCGCACCCTGGCGCACGCACCAGCGTGCCATGGCCAGGCCGGAGGCGCCCAGGCCGAGGATGAGAACGTGCTGGTCGTGCATGGTCAGCGCAGCTTCAGCGTGGACAGGCCCACGAGGCACAACAGCATGGTGATGATCCAGAAGCGCACGACGACCTGCGTCTCCTTCCAGCCCTTTTTCTCGAAGTGGTGGTGCAGCGGCGCCATCTGGAACAGGCGGCGGCCCGTGCCGAAGCGGCGCTTGGTGTACTTGAACCAGGTCACCTGCAGCATCACCGACAGCGCCTCGACCACGAAGATGCCGCCCATGATGGCCAGCACGATCTCCTGGCGCACGATGACGGCGATGGTGCCCAGCGCGCCCCCGAGCGCGAGCGCGCCCACGTCGCCCATGAACACCTGGGCCGGGTGGGTGTTGAACCACAGAAAGGCCAGGCCGGCGCCGGCCATGGCCGCGCAGAAGATCAGCAGCTCACCCGCGCCCGGGATGTGCGGCAGCAGCAGGTATTTCGCGAACACCACGTTGCCGGTGACATAGGCGAACACGCCCAGGGCCGAACCCACCATCACCACCGGCATGATGGCCAGGCCGTCGAGTCCGTCGGTGAGGTTGACCGCATTGCTCGATCCGACGATGACCAGATACGTCATGACCACAAAGCCGAACACGCCCAGCGGGTAGCTGATCTCCTTGAAGAAGGGCACGAGCAGGCCGGCCTGGGGCGGCAGGTCCAGCGTGAAGCCCGACGACACCCAGGCAAAGAACAGCTGCAGCACCCGCAGGTTGCTGGTCTCGGACACGCTGAACACCAGGTAGAACGCGGCCACCAGACCGATGAGCGATTGCCACAGGTACTTCTCGCGCGAGCGCATGCCCTCGGGGTCCTTGTTCACCACCTTGCGCCAGTCGTCCACCCAGCCGATGGCGCCAAAGCCCAAGGTGACCAGCAGCACGATCCACACGAAGCGGTTGGTCAGGTCGAACCAGAGGATGGTGGAAACCGCGATGGAGAACAGGATCAGCACACCACCCATGGTGGGTGTGCCGCCCTTGCTGATGTGGGTCTGCATCGCGTATTCGCGAATGGGTTGTCCAATCTTCAGCGCGGCCAGGCGGCGGATGAAATACGGACCGGCGGCCAGGCCCATGAGCAGCGCGGTGAGCGCGGCCATGACGGCGCGAAACGTCAGGTACTGGAACACCCGCAGGAAACCGAAATCGGGCGACAGGCCTTGCAGCCAGAGGGCCAGGCTAGGCAGCATGGGCGTTGTCCTTCTTGTTGTTGTCGTGTGCGGGGTCCAGCGCCAGCAAGGCGTTCACCACACGCTCGGTGCGCATGAAGCGCGAGCCCTTGACCAGCACGCTGTGGAACACCGGGCGGTCGTCGCTCACCGCCGCGCACACGGCACCGGCCATGGCAGGCACTTCGTTCCAGTGCGTCACGGCGGGCCAGATCGGCGCGGCCTGGCGCATCCAGTCGCCGGCCACGTGCACGGCTTCAATGCCACGATCACGTGCGTGGCGCAGCACCTCTTCGTGGAAGGCCAGGCCTTGTTCGCCCACCTCGCCCATGTCGCCCAGCACCAGCAGGCGCGGACCCGGCAGCTCGGCCAGCACGTCGATGGCAGCGCGCACCGAGTCCGGGTTGGCGTTGTAGGTGTCGTCGATCAGCGTGATCGTGCGGCCATCCAGGCGCAGCGCCAGCGCACGCGAACGGCCACCCACCGGAGCAAATGCATCAAGCCCGCGCACCACGGCGTCCAGCTTCACACCCGCGGCGAGCGCACAAGCCGTGGCCGCGAGCGCGTTGCGCACGTTGTGCCGGCCGGCGATCTTCAGATGCACCGTGCCTTTGCCGGCGGGTGAGGTAACGCACAGCGTCCAGGCGCCGTCCTGCCAGTCGGCCTTGACGGCCGCCACATCGGCGGCCGGGTCGGTGTCGCTGAAGGTCATGACGCGGCGGCCAGCGGCCAGACCGCGCCACAGCGGTGTGTACGTGTCGTCCGACGGGAACACGGCCACACCGTCGTCCGCCAGCGCCTGGATGACCTGGCCGTTTTCCAGCGCCACCGCCTCCACCGTGGCCATGAACTCCTGGTGCTCGCGCTGCGCGTTGTTCACGAGGGCCACCGTGGGCCGGGTGAGTGCGGCGAGTTCGGCGATTTCACCCGGGTGGTTCATGCCGAGTTCAACCACCGAGAGCTTGTGTGCCGAGGCAAGACGCAGCAGCGTGAGCGGCACACCGATGTCGTTGTTGAAGTTGCCCTGCGTGGCGTGGGCCGCATCGCCCGCCGCAGCGCGCAGGATGGACGCGATCATCTGCGTGACCGTGGTCTTGCCGTTGCTGCCGGTCACGGCGATCAGCGGCAGATGGAACTGCTGGCGCCACAGGAGCGCGAGTTCGCCCAGCGCGCGGCGCGTGTCGGGCACTTCCACACCGGGCAGGCCCGCTTCGGCCAGGCCACTGTGGGCGATGGCGGCCACTGCGCCCTGCGCGGCCGCTTGCGGCAGGAAGTCGTGCGCGTCAAAACGTTCGCCCTTCAAGGCCACGAACAGGTCGCCGGGTTGCAGGCTGCGCGTGTCGGTGTGCACGCGGTTGATCGCCACGTCGGCATGACCGACCACGCGGGCGCCGCTGAGCTGAGGGAGCAGCTGGCCGATCGTCTTCATGCGGGGGCTCCCTGCGCTGCGCGGGCCGCCAGCGCCAGCCGCGCGTGAACCCGATCGGAGAACGGCGTCTTCACACCATGGATGTCCTGGTAGTCCTCATGGCCCTTGCCGGCGATGAGCACCACGTCGGCGGCTTGCGCGCGCGCCACCGCCATGGCAATCGCGGCAGCGCGGTCGGGCTCGACCAGCGCCGCGCCGGGCTGTGAAAGGCCCACGATCATCTGGCCCAGGATGTGGATCGGGTCCTCGCTGCGCGGGTTGTCGCTGGTGAGCACCACGTGCGCAGCTTCGCGCTCGGCCACGGCCGCCATGAGCGGGCGTTTGCCGGCATCGCGGTCGCCGCCGCAGCCCACCACCACCCAGAGGGCGCCACCACGTTGGGACACCAGCGGCTGCAGAGCCTGCAACGCCTTGTCGAGCGCGTCGGGCGTGTGGGCGTAGTCCACCAGCACCAGAGGTTGATCGGCGGCCGCGGCTTCGGCCTGCTCCATGCGACCGGGCACCGGGGTGAGTGCGCCGCAGGCCTTGACGGCCTGCTGCAGCGACACGCCCAGCGCGCGCGCCGAGGCGAGCACACACAGCAGGTTGGACACGTTGTAGCGGCCCACCAGCGGCACCTGCAGGCTGTGGCGGTCCAGCTCGGCGCCTTGTGCATCCCGCTCGACCACGTCGAAGGCCATGCCAGCGTGGGTGAAACTGACGTTCACGGCGTTCAGGCGCGCGGGCGATTCGATGCCCACGGTCCACAGGTCCAGCGCGCGACCGGCCAACGGATCTGCCAGTCGAGCGCCGCGCGCATCGTCGATGTTGATCACCGCAGCGGCCAGACCCGGCCAGTCGAACAACGCGGCCTTGGCGTCCCAGTAGGCGTCCATGCTGCCGTGGAAATCGAGGTGGTCCTGCGTGAAATTGGTGAACACCGCCACGCGCACCTGCGTGGCGTTCAGACGGCCTTCAACCAGCCCGATGGACGAGGCTTCGATGGCGCAGGCCTTCAGACCTTCGTCCACAAATGCGCGCAGTTGCTGCTGCAACATCACCGGGTCGGGCGTGGTGAGCCCCGTGGGCACCAGTGCCGAGCCCGGTTGGCCCATGCCCAGGGTGCCGACCACGGCACAGGAACGCGCGCACACCGAGAGCAGTTGTGCGGTCCACCAGGCACACGACGTTTTGCCGTTGGTGCCGGTGATGGCGAGCACATCGAGCGCAGCGCTCGGTCGGCCATGAAACTCATTGGCGATGGCGCCGGCCTGGGCCTTGAGGCCGGGCACGGCGAGCACGCGGGCGTCTTCCAGACCGAAGGCCTCCACACCATCCAGTTCGACCAGCGCGGCCACGGCGCCCGCGGCCAGCGCGGCGTTCACATAGCGACGACCGTCGGTGGCGGCACCCGGCCAGGCCACAAAACCATCGCCCGGCTGAAGGCGGCGGCTGTCGCAGTGCAGCGCACCGGTCACGGTGGTGCGCAACCACGCGGCCACGTCCCGGGCCTGGTCCATCGTCTGCATCAGAACGACTCCTCGACCACGTCGGTGACGATCTGCGGCTTCACGCTCATGTCGGGCTGCACGCCGAGGATGCGCAGGGTCTGCTGCACGGTTTCGCTGAACACGGGCGCGGCCACCAGGCCGCCGTAGTAGGCGCCGTTGCCAGGCTCATCCACCATCACGGCGACCACGATGCGCGGCGACTCCACCGGCGCCAGGCCCACGAAAAAGCTGCGGTACTTCTTGTCGGCGTAGCCCTTGCCTTCCTGCTTGCGCGCGGTGCCCGACTTGCCGCCGACCGAGTAGCCCATGGTCTGTGCGCGCGAACCGGTGCCGCCAGGACCTGCGGCCATTTGCAGCATGGTGCGCACCGCGACCGCGTTCTTCTCGCTGAACACGCGCACGCCGCTGACCGGCTCGTCCGATTTCTGCAGCGTCACCGGGATCAGCTCGCCGTCCCGTGCAAACACGGTGTAGGCCTGTGCGAGCTGGAACAGCGAAGCCGAAAGGCCGTAGCCGTAGCTCATGGTGGCCTGTTCGATCGGGCGCCAGGTCTTGTAGGGGCGCAGGCGACCGGTCACGGCGCCGGGAAACGGCACCTGCGGTTTTTGGCCGAAACCAGCCTGTGCGTAGGTTTCCCACATCTCGCGCGGGCTCATCTGCATGGCGAGCTTGACCGTGCCCACGTTGCTCGACTTCTGGATCACCTGCGCGACCGTGAGCACCTCGTTCGGGTGCGAGTCGCTGATGGTGGAGCCGCCGATGGTGATGCGGCCCGGCGCGGTGTTGATCGGCGTGTTGGGCGTGACCATGCCCTTGTCCAGCGCCAGCGCGGTGATGAAGGGTTTCATGGTCGAGCCGGGCTCGAAACTGTCGGTGAGCACACGGTTGCGCAGCTGCTCGCCGCTGAGGTTCACACGGCGGTTGGGGTTGTAGCTCGGGTAGTTGGCCAGGGCCAGCACTTCGCCGGTCTGGGTGTCGAGCACCACCACGCTGCCGGCGCGCGCCTTGTGGGTCTGCACCGCTTCCTTGAGCTTCTGGTAGGCGAAGTACTGCACCTTGCTGTCGATGGAGAGCTGCAGATCGGGACCGTCCACCGGCGGCACCACATCGCGCACGTCTTCCACCACGCGGCCCAGCCGGTCCTTGATGACGCGGCGCGATCCGTTCTTGCCCGAGAGCTGCTGGTTGAAGGCCAGTTCCACGCCCTCCTGCCCACGGTCTTCCACGTTGGTGAAACCGACCACATGCGCGGCCGCTTCACCCTCGGGGTACTGGCGCTTGTACTCGCGGCGCTGGTGAAAGCCCTTGATGCCCAGCGCGGCGATTTCCTTGGCCACGGGCTCGTCGACCTGGCGCTTGATCCACACAAAGGTCTTGTCCTCCACCGCGAGGCGCTTGCGCAGGTCGGCCAGTGGCATCTCCAGCAGTTTGGCCAGCTGGCGCAGCTTGGGATCGGCGCGGTCCACGTCTTCGGGAATCGCCCAGATGCTTTGTGCCACCACGCTGGAGGCCAGGATGAGGCCGTTGCGGTCGAGCACGCGGCCGCGGTTGGCGGGCAGCTCCAGCGTGCGGGCAAAACGCACCTCGCCCTGGCGCTGGAAGAAGTCGTTGCCGAACACCTGCACGTAAGCGGCCCGCCCGGCGAGTCCCGCAAACGCCACCGCCAGCGCCGCAACAATGAACTTGCTGCGCCACACCGGCGTCTTGCTGGCCAGCAGCGGACTGGCGCTGTAGTTGATGCTGCGGCTCATTTGGCGGCGGCCTCCGCAGGCACCGAAGGCTCGAACACCGTCACGTACTGCGTCACACCCGGCGTGACCGGGCGCATCTGCAACTGGCGCGTGGCCAGCTGCTGCACACGCGCGGGTGTGGCCTGCGCGCGTTTTTGCACCTGCAGCTGCTCGTGTTCGGCATCGAGCTTGCGTGTCTGCGCCTGCGAGCGGTCGAGCGCGGCATAGAGACGACGCGACTCGTACTGCGTGTGCACCAGGTAGAAGGCGCTGGCGATCACGGCGAGCAGCAACACAAGATTGAGTCTGATCACGGCGCAGCCTCGGTTCTCTCAGCCACGCGCATCACCGCGCTGCGCGAACGCGGATTGCCCTTGACCTCGTCGTCCGATGGCATCACGCGCTTCAAGCCCCGCAACGCCATGGGTGCAGGCTCGGCAAACGGCACGCGGCGGTCCACCACGGCGCGCGAATGGCGGGCCATGAACTGCTTGACCATGCGGTCTTCGAGCGAGTGGAAGCTGATCACCACCAGGTGTCCTGTGGGGCGCAAGACGTGCAGGCTGGCTTCTAGCGCTTGTTGCAGCTCTTCAAGCTCGGCGTTGATGAAAATCCGAAAAGCCTGAAATGTGCGCGTTGCAGGGTCCTTGCCCGGCTCGCGGGTTTTGACCGCGCCAGCCACGACTTCGGCCAACTCACGGGTGGTTCGAAAAGGGCCCCGTTCCTGTCGGCGACGATCAATCGCCTTTGCAATCGGTTGAGCAAACCGTTCTTCGCCATAGTCACGGATGACCTCCGACAGGGTTGAAACTTCGGCCGTTTCCAGCCACTGAGCAACGCTCTGGCCGCGCGTGGTGTCCATGCGCATGTCCAGGGGGCCATCGTTGCGAAAAGAAAAACCCCTCTCGGGGTCGTCGATCTGCGGCGAACTCACGCCGAGGTCCATGAGAACCCCGTCCACACTGGCCGCCCCCAGTTCGCCCAGGTGGGCAAAGCCCTCGTGGCGGATGGCGATGCGTGCATCGTTGGCGGCCAACGCCTGAGCGGCTTCCACCGCCTGCGGATCTTTGTCGAAGACGGTCAGCCGCCCTTGACGGGACAGCTGCTCGAGGATGAGGCGCGAATGACCGCCGCGCCCGAACGTGGCGTCGACGTAATGACCGTCCGGGTTGATCGCCAGTGCTTGCACGGCTTCGTTCAACAGGACGGTTTGATGAATCCATGTGCCTTGCACCATCGCCCTTAGAAAGAGAAGTCCTTGAAGACATCGGGCATGTCGGCCTTCATCGCTTCGGCTTCCTGGGCAGCGTACACCTGCGCGTCCCACAGTTCGAAATAGGCGCCCATGCCGAGCAGCACCACGTCTTTGGTGATGCCGGCGCCAGCGCGCAACTCGGGCGAAACCAGCACGCGGCCGGTGCCGTCCATCTCCACGTCCATGGCATTGCCCAGAAAAATGCGCTTCCACCACTGCGCCTGCATGGGCAGCGAGGCGATGCGATCGCGGAACTGCTCCCACGCGCTGCGGGGGAAAATCATCAGGCAGCCGTGGGGGTGTTTGGTGATGGTGAGCTGGCTCGCAGCCGCGCTCAGGGCGTCGCGGTGCCGGGTTGGCACCGAGAGCCGACCCTTGGCGTCGAGACTGAGAGAAGAAGCACCCTGAAACACCGCGATCAATCCTTGGAAAACACTTTTCACCACTTAAATGCACTTTTTTCCACTTTATCAGGAAAACCAAGGCATGCAACTCAGCGGCGACAAATTTTTTCCAATGAAATCAACCACTTAGGATACATTTTGAAGCCGTTTTTTGGATCAAAAATGCATTAAAAGCAAGCACTTACAACCACCTCTGCAAGTGATGCTTCAAAACCCTGCGGGGTCCGGGGTCGTCCAGCCGGGTGCCGGCTGCGAGAGCGGCCGACCAACGGCTTGCGTTGGTGGCCTTGGGGTTGTCGAACCCGGCGGGGGTCCGACACGCGCTCAAAGGATGTAGCGCGAGAGGTCTTCGTTGCGGCTGAGCGCGGCCAGGCGCCCGTTCACATAGTCCGCATCGATGGTGATGGTCTGGCCCTGCAACTTGGTGGCGTCAAAGCTCACCTCGTCGAGCAGATGCTCCATCACCGTGGCCAGGCGGCGCGCGCCGATGTTTTCGGTGCGCTCGTTCACGTCACAGGCGATCTGCGCGAGCTGGCGAATACCTTCGGGCGAAAACTCGAGCGTCACACCTTCGGTGGCCAGCAGTGCCTGGTATTGGCGCACCAGCGAGGCGTGGGTCTGGGTGAGGATGGCCTCGAAGTCATCGACCGAGAGCGACTGCAACTCCACCCGGATCGGAAAGCGACCCTGCAGCTCGGGGATGAGATCGCTCGGCTTGGCCAGGTGGAAGGCGCCGCTGGCGATGAAGAGGATGTGGTCGGTCTTGATCACACCGTACTTGGTGGTCACGGTCGTGCCTTCCACCAGCGGCAACAGGTCGCGCTGCACGCCCTGGCGCGAGACCTCGGCGCTGCCGGAATCGCTGCGCGAGGTCACCTTGTCGATCTCGTCGATGAAGACGATGCCGTTCTGCTCTGCGTTGTGCAGGGCGCGGGTCTTGATGTCGTCTTCATTGACCAGTTTGCCCGCCTCTTCGTCGATCAGCAGTTTCATGGCTTCACCGATCTTGAGCTTGCGGGTCTGCCGCTTGCCGGCGCCAATCTGGCTGAACATGCCGCGCAGTTGCTCGGCCATCTCTTCCATGCCGGCCGGGCCCATGATCTCCATGGCAGGGCGCGCTTCCAGCAGGTCGATCTCGATCTCGCGCTCGTTCAGGTCGCCTTCGCGCAGCTTCTTGCGGAAGTTCTGCCGCGCGGTGCTCTCGGGCAGCGGCACCACGTTGGTCGTTGGTTCCGCGCTGCGGGCCGGTGGAATGAGGATGTCCAGGATGCGGTCTTCGGCCGCATCTTCGGCGCGCACGCGTTGTTTGCGCATCTCCACTTCGCGCGTTTGTTTGATCGCGATCTCGGCCAGGTCGCGGATGATGCTGTCCACATCCTTGCCCACGTAACCCACTTCGGTGAACTTGGTGGCCTCGACCTTGATGAAGGGCGCGTCCGCCAACCGTGCCAGGCGGCGCGCGATCTCGGTCTTTCCCACCCCGGTGGGGCCGATCATGAGGATGTTCTTGGGCGTGATCTCGGGCCGCAGCTTGTCGTCGACCTGCTGGCGCCGCCAGCGGTTGCGCAACGCAATGGCCACGGCGCGTTTGGCGCCCTTCTGTCCGATGATGAAACGGTCGAGTTCGGAAACGATCTCTTGCGGCGTCATGGATGACATGTCAGAGCACCTCCACCGTGTGATTCATGTTGGTGTAGATGCAAAGCTCGCCCGCAATACCAAGGGAGCGACGAACGATGTCCTCGGCGCTGAGCTCGGTATGGTCCAGCAGTGCTTTCGCCGCGGCCTGCGCGTAGGCCCCACCCGATCCGATGGCCACAATGCCGTGTTCGGGCTCCAGCACATCACCGTTGCCGGTGATGATCAGTGAGGCACTCTGATCGGCCACGGCGAGCATGGCCTCCAGGCGGCGCAGCACGCGGTCGGTGCGCCAGTCGCGCGTGAGCTCGATGGCGGCGCGCACCAGGTGCCCCTGGTGTTTTTCCAGCTTGGCTTCAAAGCGCTCGAACAATGTGAAGGCGTCGGCCGTGGCGCCGGCAAATCCGGCCAGCACCTTGTCGTGGTGCAGCTTGCGTACCTTGCGGGCTGTGCCCTTGACGATGATGTGGCCCAGGGTGACCTGGCCGTCGCCACCGATGGCGACCTGAATGCCTTCAGGCGTCTGTCGACGCACGCAGACGATCGTGGTTCCGTGAAATGATTCCATGGCTTTCAGTTGGGGTTGATCCGGGGGCCTGCAACTGTCCCCGGCGACGTTGTTTGAAACAACGTGTGTGAACCGCGCGATGCGGATCAGTCGTTGCGGACCACAACCTTGGCGTACTCGGTGATGCCGATGACGTGGAAGAAGGCCGACACCAGGCGGTGCGCGTCCACAAACTGCACCAGACGCCGCTCGGCGTGGTGCTGCGACACCCAGTTGAGCAAGGTGCCCGCGGCAGAGAAGTCCACCCGGATCAGGTTGCGGCACGAAATGATCAGCACGTCGGCGCCCATGAGCCGGCGCTCCAGCATGTCCAGCGTGGCCTGTGGGTCGCCCCGGATCTCGCCCGAGAGCTCCACCAGGCCGAGATGGTTGAATTCAGAAGGCTGCTCGCTCGGAGATTCGCTCGGGTAGGCCGAAGGCACAGCCTCCAGCACGGCTTCGCTCAACACGGACTGGCCCGCATCGTCCGAGCGGTCTGCGGTGATGGACGTGACGTGGCATCGCGGCTTTTCCCAGCCCGGCGGAGACACCTCGTAGGTCACACAAAAGTCCAGCGCGGTCAGCTCGAACTCGTCGGGCCGGTTCATCACGCGAAGCACCGCCATGCGCAGTTCCCACCAGAGCTGCTCCACATCGCGGCGGCCCGAGGGGGTGTAGTGCTTCAGGAGGTCACGGAACACGGCCGAGCCCAGGAACCGCAGCTCCACGTCCTGGTCGCCCCAGAGCGTGAAGATGCCCAGCAAGGCGCGCGCGGCCTTGAGGTCCATGGATTCCATGGGCGTCCAGTCGAGCACCCAGGGCTGTTTGGCTCGCAGCAAGACGTTCTGCAATGTGCCGACCGCGTGGGCGTCCAGCTCGGCTTCGCTCACCCAGACCGCGCGGTTGTTGCTGGCGGTGGGCGTGAAGGTCTTCCCGGTCATCGACGACACCGTCTCCGGCATGTCGTACCACTGGGGAGCGGAACGGCTGAAGCGGTTGACAAAATCGACCGCGCGACTCTCGAAGGGCGCCAGCTGGCCGGTGGCACGGTAGAGGTCGAACAAAGCCAGCCAGTCGTCGATTTCGTCGACTTTCGCACCGCCCTCGCCCAGCACTTCCATCAACCCTTGTTCGGCGCCCGCGTCATCGCCATTGGCGAAACGGATGGCGGCTTCTTCGACGTCGGGATCCTGAACGATCTCCTGCACGTCGAGCGAATAGAAATGCGACGCGGAAAACGCACCGCCGACGGAATGGGAGCTGCCGAGCTCGCTGGGCTGGGTGGGCGCCATCAGGCCGGTGCGGCTTGGACCCTGAGGGGTCTTGGCGGCTGCGCTGGGGTGCGTTTGCTCGACCGGGGTGGGGTTGCGGGTGTCAGCGGCGCCGAACTGCGCCTTCCCGGTGGCCACAGGCAGCGGAGCGGGTTCGGTCTCGTCGTACTGCGCCTGGCGTTTGCGCGCCTGGAGGTCTGGCGTGGCAGCCGGAACCTCTTCCTTGGCCTTGAGCGGCGAGCCACCCGAATTGTTGACCGCCGCAGGGTTGAGGCTGGAACCGGTGCTCACCAGCGAATCGGGGCCCTTGGTCTTCCACCACTGCATCGACATCTGGGCTTCGATCTCGTCGATCTTCTTCAGCGTCTCGGCACGGTCGTCGGGCTTGGAGGGCAGGCTGCTCTGGAAGAACGAAGGCCGCATGCCTGGACCCTCGGGGCTCGTACCCTCGCGGCTGCGGATCTTGCGCAGCATGTCGAATTCACGCTTGCGCACGAAGTCGTTGCGCCGCTTGCGCTCGATCATCTCCTTCAGCGCCGCCTTGCTGTACTCGCTCTCGCGGTCGGCCTGGCGCGTGTCCAGGTCGGCCCAGCTCGTGGTCGGATGACGCACGAACTTCACCACCTTCGAGAGAAAGCCGCCGTTGGAATCGTCCTTGGACATGGGTGGTTGGGTGCCGGAAAGGGGTCGGAGTCGGAATCGAAGTGGAAGGATCAGTCCCCGAACATCTTCTGCTTGAGTTCGCGCCGCTGCTGGGCTTCAAGCGACAGACTGGCGGTCGGGCGGGCCATCAGCCGGCCCACACCGATGGGCTCACCGGTCTCTTCGCAGTAACCGTAGTCGCCCGAATCGATACGGACAATGGCCTGTTCGATCTTCTTGAGCAGCTTGCGCTCGCGGTCACGGGTGCGCAGCTCCAGGGCATGCTCTTCTTCGATGGTGGCGCGATCGGCTGGATCGGGCACCACAACCGTGTCTTCGCGCAAGTGCTCGGTGGTCTCGCCCGCGTTGGCCAGCATGTCGGCCTTCAGCTGTGACAGCTTGCGGCGGAAATAGGCCAGCTGCAGATCGCTCATGTATTCGCTGTCGGGCATGGCCTGCACGTCCTGATCGGTCAATTGATCGGCGGGCAGGGTCTTCCAGTTGTTGGCCCGCTTGGGGTCTTTCTGGATCGAGGAAGGGACGGGAGGGGTCATGACGGCACGTTCGTTCGTGTGGGAAAAAGTCGCCTTGGCAGCATCGGGCGCGTGGGTGGGGACCACCGCAGCCTGGGTCATCTGCTCCATCATGACTTTTTTGGCCGCGCGTTTGCCCAATGGGCGTGGCGTGGGCTCAACAACCACGGGGGCTGGAGCCGGTGCCTTCTTTGCGCTGGCAACTTTGGAGACGGGGGCGGCGGCGGCCGCCCGGGGAGCAGAAGTGGTCACGGTGGGAACAGCCGCCTTGGCGGCGGGCTGTACCTTGGATTTGGCGGAACTCGCCGGAGTGGGCTTGACCGCGGGTGGGCGGGAAGGCGTGGGCTTGACCGGTGCAGCGGCCTTCTTGGCAACGGCAACGGGCTTGCTCGCAGCAGTGGTTTTGGCCACTGCCTTGGGGGAGGCTTTCGCAACAGGCGAAGCGGTTTTCTGGGTCGGTGCGCTTGCTTTCGATTTGACAGGGCCTTTGGCGGCGGCTTTGGCCACGGGCTTGGAGGCTTTGGGCGCCACCTTGGTGGCCGCTTTGGCAACAGGCTTCACGGCCACCTTGGCCGGGGCTTTCGCCGCGGGCTTGGCAACCGACTTGGAGACCGGCTTCACCGCAACCTTGGCGGCGCTCTTGGCCGCGGGCTTGCGCGCTGCAGGCACAGCCGCCTTGGCCGCCGACGATCGCCCTTTGGCGCTCGCGGCTGCGGACTTGGCTGGTTTCGCTGACTTGGTAGCCGGGGCTTTCACAACGGGTCTCCTCTCAGTGCCTGACGGTGCTTGATCCGGGTCCGGTGTGCGGGGTTGGGCCGCATCAACCTGTGTCGGCATGGCCGACGGTTGGAAGGTTATACCCCTCCCTGAACCGGGACTCGGCCGTTGGCGAGCACCTGCACTGGAAGACCGCCGGGCCACCGGCATGGGGCGCGATTGTAACGAGGTGGCGGCGACGCTCCCGGAATCCGGTCGTGAGGGGAAACCCAGACGTTGGAGAAGCGAGACAAACAGCACGGCGGCTCGGTGCTCAGACCAGACTCTGGTCCAGGCCCTGCACCAGGATGTCGCGCGGCAGGTCGATGCCGATGAACACCATCTTGCTCATGCGCTGCTCGCCTTCGGCCCACGGTGGGCCCAGATCGCTGCCCATGAGCTGGTGAACGCCCTGGAAGATCACCTTGCGGTCGGTGCCGTCCATGTCGAGCACGCCCTTGTAGCGCAGCATGCGCGGGCCATACACCTGCACGATGGCACCCAGGAAGTCTTCCAGCTTGGCCGGGTTGAACGCCCGGGTGGCGCGGTAAACGAAGCTTTTCACGTCATCGTCGTGGTGATGGTGGTGGCCCTGCCCTTGATGGCCATGGTCATGCCCGTGGTCGTGACCATGCTCCTGCTTGTGCGACGGGTGGTCGCAGTGCTCACCATGTTCGTGATCGTGGTCGGCATGGTCGTGATCGTCGACCTTGAGGAAGTCCGGGTCGATGTCGAGCTTGGCGTTCAGGTTGAAGCCGCGAAGGTCGAACACCTCCTTGAGCGACACCTCACCGAAATGCGTGGCCCGCATGGGCGCGCGCGGGTTCATGTGCTTGAGGCGGTGGGTCAGCGCGTCCAGGTCCTCGGCGCTCACCAGGTCGGCCTTGCTGATGAAGATCTGGTCGGCAAAGCCCACCTGGCGGCGCGCTTCCTGACGGTCGTTGAGCTGCTGCGCGGCGTGTTTGGCGTCCACCAGCGTGAGGATGGAGTCCAGCAGGTACTGCTCGGCCACCTCGTCGTCCATGAAAAACGTCTGTGCGACCGGGCCGGGATCGGCCAGGCCGGTGGTTTCGATCACCACGCGGTCGAAATCGAGTTCACCCTTGCGCTTCTTTTCGGCCAGATCGCGCAGCGTGGCGCGTAGGTCGTCGCGGATGCTGCAGCAGATGCAGCCGTTGCTCATCTGGATGATGTTCTCGGTGGTGTCGGCCACCAGGATCTCGTTGTCGATGTTCTCTTCACCGAATTCGTTCTCGATCACCGCGATCTTCTGGCCGTGCGCCTCGGTGAGCACGCGTTTGAGCAGTGTGGTTTTTCCCGAGCCCAGGAAACCGGTGAGGATGGTGGCGGGGATGAGTGACATGGCGGTGCGACGGTGTCGAAGGTGGGCGGTCGAAAGAAGCGCGCAAGTGTATGCGAGCACCCCAAGGCCTGCGCGCCCTATTGTTTTTTCATGACCACCAGTCCCTTGAGGTACTCACCCTCGGGGAAATTCACGGTCATGGGGTGATCGCTGGCACCGCCCAGGCGCTGGAGGATCGCGCCATCCACCCCGGCATCAAGGCCGGCCGAGGCCACGATCTTGTGGAACAGCTCCACCCCGATGCCGCCCGAGCAGGAGAACGTGAACAGCACGCCGCCCGGGGTGAGCAGCTTGAAAGCCAGGCGGTTGATGTCCTTGTAGGCACGGGCCGCGCGCTCGGCGTGCGCCACGGTGGGTGCGAGTTTGGGCGGGTCGAGCACGATGGCATCGAACTGGCGGCCCTCGGCCACGAACTGGCGCAGCGAGGCGTTCACGTCGGCGTCCATGAAGCTGGCGCGCGCGGCGTCAAAGCCGTTGAGCGCCACGTTGGCCGCCGCCTGCTGCAAGGCGGGAGCCGACGAATCGATGGAGGTGACGTGCCCTGCTCCACCGGCCAGCGCGGCCACGGTGAAGCCGCCGGTGTAGCTGTAGCAGTTGAGCATCTGCTTGAACTGCAAGCGCAGCGCGTACTGGCTGCAGACCAGCCGGCTGTCGCGCTGGTCCAGGTAGAACCCGGTCTTGTGGCCCTGGGCGATGTCCAGGCCGAGCTGCCAGCTGTGTTCGCGCAGCACCAGCGCGGTGGGGCCGCTGCCGCGCAGCCAGCCCGTGACTTCGGGCAGGCCTTCGAGCTTGCGGCTGCTGGTGTCGGAGCGCTCGTACAGACGCGCGCACCCGGTGAGCTCGATCAGCGCGTCGGCGATCAGCGCCTTGTGCCGCTCCACACCGCAGGCGGTGAACTGGGCCACCAGCGTGTCACCGTAGCGGTCCACGATGAGGCCGGGCACACCGTCGGACTCGCCATGCACCAGCCGCATGCCGTCGCTCTCGATGCCCAGCCTTGTGCGCAATGCAATGGCGCGCGCCAGCGTGGCGCGCAGGAAGTCGGCGTCGATGCGCTGGGCTTCGTCAAAGCTCCAGGCGCGCACGCGGATGCTCGACGCGGGCGAAAACGCGCCCCAGGCGAGGAACTGCCCTTCGGCGCTTTCCACGCGCACGGTTTCGCCCGCATCGCCGCCGCCTTTGGCGATGGCGCCGTCGAACACCCAGGGGTGGCGGCGCAGGAGGGATCGGTCTTTGCCGGGCTTGAGGCGGATGAGTTTCATGCGGGTATTGTCGGGCCCACCCGCAGCCGCCTCAGCCCTTGCTCAGCCTTTCGGCGGTTTGTCCTTGGCGTGGGCCCGGGGATGCGCCGCGTCGTACACCTTGGCCAGGTGCTGGAAGTCCAGCCGGGTGTAAACCTGCGTGGTGCTGATGCTGGCGTGGCCCAGCAGCTCCTGCACCGCGCGCAGGTCGCCGCTGGACTGCAGCACGTGGCTGGCGAACGAGTGACGCAGCATGTGCGGGTGCACCGGCGTGGCCAACCCGGCCAGGCGCGAGCGGCGCTTGAGGCGCACGCGGATGTGTTGCGGCGTGAGGCGCTGGCCGCGCGAGCCAATGAACAGGGCAGCGTCATCGCCCGCCCAGGGGGCGCGCTGCTCCAACCAGCGCGCCAGCGCCGCCAGCGCGGCCTGGCCCACCGGCACGCTGCGCCGCTTGGAGCCCTTGCCCAGCACGTGTGCCTCGCCGTCCTGCGCGTCGATCCAGCCGCGTGCGGTGCCGCTGGCCGTCACGTCCAACCCGACCAGCTCACCGATGCGCAGGCCGCAGCCGTAGAGCAGCTCGGTGATGCAGGCGTCGCGTGCTTCCAGCGCCGGGTGGTCGGCTTCCTCCACGTGAGAGGCGAGTTGCACAGACTCGTCCACACCCAGCGCCTTGGGCAGCGGTTTGCCGGCCTTGGGCGCGCGCACGTCCTGCACCGGGTTGTGCCCCATCAGGCCTTGCCGCCCGAGCCACACATAAAACCCGCGCCAGCCCGAGAGGATGAGCGCGATGCCCCGCGCGCTGCGCCCGGCGCTGTGCATCTGCGCGATCCAGCGGCGGATGTGCGTGTTTTGAACGTCCTTCAGACCGACCCGGGCCTCGGCCGCGTGGGCCGTGAGGCGCTCAAGATCCAGCGTGTAGAGCACCACCGTGCGATCGGCCAGGCGCTTCTCCACCCTCACGTGGCCAAGGTAGGCCTGCACCAGCGCGGCATCGTCACCTGTGGGGGCTTCGGAGGCGGCGTGCACCGGCGGGTTCATGGGACGTTATTCGGGGCGCAGGCGGGACAAGGCCGCGCTGGTGATCTCGCCGATGCGTTCCAGGAAGTCGGTGCCCATGTCGCTGGCAAACCGCTGTGGATCGGCCGAGGCAAGCACCAGCAAGCCGAAGGCTTGCGGTGCAATGCCGGCGCGCAGCGGAATGAGCGCGAGCGAGGTCGCGCTCGACGGATCGTCCAGCCAGCCGGCGGCTTCCAGTCCCGGGTTGGCGCCGCAGTAGGGCCGTGAGAGCGAGGAGGCGAAGGCCTTCACGTCGTCGCTGGCGCCCTGCGCAAACAGCTGGTCTTCAAACTCGGGCGCCACACCCCATACCTTGATGGCCACCTGCGGCACCATGAACTGGTTGGCGATTTCACGCACCGCCACCACCGGCAGCTCGGCAGGCTCGCGCGTGAGCAGCAGCGCGCGGGTCCACAGCTGCAGTTTGTCGGCAATGGTGGTGTTCTCGTGGCCATTGCGGATCATCTCGGCCGCCTTGAGCTCCAGCCCCTTGATCTTTTCGCGCAGCATCTCGGCCTGGCGCTCCTGCAGGCTCACCGCGCGGTGACCGTGCGGACTGGTGAGCTGCACGGCTGCCAGCAGGCTGGCGTGGCGCTCGAAGAAATCGGGCGTGTTGGCCAGGTAATTGGCGATGTCGTCTTCGGTGATGGGCGGGATGTTGTTGGTGTTCATGGGTCGGTGGGGTCGGGGCTGGGTTCAGCCGATGTCGGGAAGGGTGATCTCGCCGTCGAACACGGTGGTGGCCGGACCGGTCATGAGCACAGCGTTGTCGTGGCCACGGTTGTCCTGCCATTCGATGGTGAGCATGCCTCCATGGGTGTGCACGTCCACGCGCGCATCCAGCAAGCCCAGCCGGATGCCGGCCACCACCGCGGCGCAGGCCCCGGTGCCACAGGCCAGTGTCTCGCCCGAGCCGCGCTCGAACACCCGCAGCTTGACCTCGGACCGACCAACCACCTGCATGAAGCCGGCGTTCACGCGCTGCGGAAACCGTTCGTGCCGTTCGATCATCGGGCCCCAGGCCTGCACCGGCGCGGTCTTCACATCGTCGACCAGCAGAACCGCGTGCGGATTGCCCATGGACAGCACGGCCACCGGCACGTCACCGGCGTACGGAAGGGCCAGCGGCCAGCGCTCGAAGTTGCCCATGGGCTCGGGCTGCAGGTCCTGGGCCTTGAAAGGCACACGGTCCAGCGCAAACACGGGCGGCCCCATGTCCACCGTCACACGCCCGTCGGCGTGGGCATGCAGTTCCAGCTCACCGTTGGCGACCTTCACGCGCAGGGGGTTGCGCTGGCTCAGGTCCTTGTCGTGCACGAAACGCACGAAGCAGCGCGCGCCATTGCCGCAGTGCTCCACCTCGCCACCGTCGGCGTTGTGGATCGCATACTCAAAATCGAGGCCGGGCTCCAGCGTGGAACGCACGCTCAGGATCTGGTCGGCGCCCACGCCGAAGTGGCGGTCGGCCAGAAAACGGTACTGGGCTGCGGAGAGACCGAGCCGACCGCGGGTCTCGTCCAGCACGACGAAGTCGTTGCCCGCGCCCTGCATCTTG
Source organism: Hydrogenophaga sp. RAC07 (assembly GCF_001713375.1). NCBI lineage: Bacteria > Pseudomonadati > Pseudomonadota > Betaproteobacteria > Burkholderiales > Comamonadaceae > Hydrogenophaga > Hydrogenophaga sp. RAC07. The sequence goes on along the minus strand of NZ_CP016449.1, from coordinate 428,186 downwards.
GTGAATCGGATGTGCATGGGGCAATTATCGGCGCTCACTCGCGCACGGGGCCAGAAGGGCGCGCGCTTCCCGCAAAATGCCGCGATGGTCAGACCCACCCAACTCCTGCATCCCCAGCGCGCACCCGCGCCGCTGCGTCCCGCCGCCACCGTGCTGCTGCTGCGCGACAGCGCCGACCCGGCACGCCCCGGTATCGAAGTGTTGATGACACGCCGCTCCATGACGGCGAGCTTTGCGCCAGGCGCCTACGTGTTCCCCGGCGGGGGTATCGACGCAGCCGACGCGCAATCGCACGGCATCGCCACCCGCCGTGCCACGCAGAGCGACCTGCATCTCACGCAGGCCATTGCGGCGATCCGCGAGAGTTACGAGGAACTTGGGGTGTTGCTGGCACACAGGGCCGACGGTTTGCCGGTGGACGACAGCGACATTGCCCAACTGGACCGCGAGGCGCCGTTTGCCGCACAGTGCCGGGCCAGGGGCCTCACCCTGGACGGCGCAGGCGTGTTCGTGCTGGCCCACTGGATCACCGACCGCGACCTGCCGCGCCGCTTCGACGTCCCTTTCCTGGTGGCGCGCATGCCCGAAGACCAGTCCCCGGTGGCCGATGAAGCCGAACAGTTCGAACCGTTGTGGATCCGCCCGGCCGACGCGCTGGCGCGCCATGCAGCGGGCGACTTTTTCATCATCTTCCCGACCATCCGCACGCTGGAACGTCTGCGAGACCACGCAACGGTGCAGGAGGTGCTGGACGCTTGCGCAGTGAATGATCAACCCCTGTGGACAAGCTGCCCCCGCGCCGGCCTCATGCGCGGTGCCGAATCGCGCCACATGGAACACGAGCCGCCGTTCGGCGAACTGGCCCTGGTCTGCCCCGACGGCCAGATCGCGCACAGCCTGGACTGGCAGCACGAACGGCCGGTGCCACTGCTGAAAAACGTGCAACGCCTGACGGCACCCAACCCCGGCTTCATGACCGGCCCGGGCACCAACAGCTACGTGGTGGGCGATCCAGCCACCGGCCACATCGTGATCGACCCGGGTCCGGACGATGCGCCCCACATCGAGCGTCTGTGGCGCGCCGCCGGTGGCCGCATCCAGGCCATCGTCTGCACCCATTCGCACCCCGACCACTCGCCCGGCGCGCCGCGTCTGCAGGCCATGTGTGTGACGGCCGGACTGGAAAAGCCGCCGATCCTCGGCCTCCCCAGCGCGCCCACTTCAAGGGAAAACAGCCGCTTCACCCCCGAACGATCTTTGTCCGATAGCGAACACATCGTGCTGACGGGGCGATCGGGCGACGGGACCGTCACACACACGCTGGAAGTGGTGCACACCCCCGGCCATGCCGCCAACCACTTGTGCCTGGTCTTGATCGAGGATGGCCTGCTTTTCACAGGCGATCACATCCTCAATGGCAGCACCACCGTGATCGACCCGCCTGACGGAAGCATGGGCGCCTATCTCGACTCGCTGGACAAGCTCGCCGACCGCTGTCGGCAGCACCAGGTCGAGTTCATCCTGCCCGCGCACGGCTACGTGTTAGGAGATTGGCGGGCCAGCGAAGACAATGTTTCCGCGCCCCTGGAAGGTGGTGCCTTGCGGGCCATTGCGCACCTCAAGGCGCACCGTCTGCAGCGCGAAGCCAAGGTCGCACGCGCCATGCAGGCGTCGCCCGAGGGCTCGTTGGACGACTGGGTCCGACTGGCCTACGACGATGTGCCCGAACGGCTGTGGCCGGTGGCCAAACGATCCCTGCTGGCCCACGTGGAGCGGCTGCAAAGCCTCGGGGGCTTCAATCTCTGAGGGAGCATTCATGAAGATCGCGGTCATGTCCGATGTCCATGGCAACTTCTCGGCCCTCCAGGCCGTGGTCGCCGACATCGCGCGGCGCGGTGGTGTGGATGAGGTGGTCAACCTGGGCAACATGGTCAGCGGGCCCTTGATGCCTCTGCAAACCGCTCACTTCCTGATGCGCCAGGACTGGCTGCAGATCGCGGGCAACCACGATCCTCAGGTGCTGCAGGTCGCCACCGGTGAGCGCAGCACCTCGGACGCCTTTGCCGCGGGAGAACTCGACGATCCCTCCCGGTGGTGGCTGGCGGCTTTGCAGGATTCGCTGGATGAGCGCCTGCACACCGGCGAACTGTGGAAAGAGCGTCTGGGCACCGAAGTGGCCCTGTGCCATGGCACTCCACGAAGCACCGTGGAATACCTCCTGGAGACGGCTGAAGGTGAGGGGATCCGCACCGCGCTGGCGCCCGAGATTGCGGAACGTCTGGGCGACCGGGTGCCGCCCCACGTGCGCCTCCTGGCCTGTGGTCACTCCCACATTCCGCGGGTCGTGCGCCTCACCACCAGCCTGCTGATCGTCAACCCGGGCGCGGTCGGCATGCCGGCCTACGACGTCAGCCGCGCCCACCCGCTTTCCAGCTACCACCGGGTGGAGAACGGGAGTCCCGATGCCCACTATGCGATCGCAGAGCGGGTCGATGGTCAATGGCACGCCGCCCTGATCTCGGTCCCGTACGACGCTGAAGCCGCCGCGCACCTGGCGGCCCGGAACGGGCGACACGATTGGGCCCACGCCCTGCGCACCGGCTACATGCCCCGGCTGCTCTGAGCAGCGGACCGCTCAAACCGGCGGCAACCGCGACTTGTTGACGGCGCCCTGGTCAGGGGCATGGCAACCGCAAGAGCGTGCCACCAGCGCGGCGCGGCTCGGCACAACAAGCCGCTGCGGCTCGCACACCAGTGCGCCGGCGCCCACCAGTTGCGTCACCGCGCCGGCCAGGGCATCGGCAGGCACATTCAGCGCATCGGCCAGCGTGCCATGGTCGATCGCCACCTCATGGCCGGGCAGGCGGTCCAAGGCGGTGAGCAGCCAGCGTGTAAGGCGCTGTTCCACGCTGTGGTGCTGCTGGCAGAGAGCCGTCTGCGAGATCTGGGATGTGAGCGACAGCAAATAGCCCACCACGGCTTTGACCACGGACGCAGCGGCTTGTCCGTCGAAGGGCACCGCATTGGTGGGCAGGCGCCAGGCCAGTCCGGGGTGCAGGACCACCGCACGGTGGGTCTCGGTGCCTGTGCCCATGAACGCCGCCACCCCCACCATGCCGTCGTTGCCCACCAGCGCCGCGGGCGTGTCGCCCCCGTCCGAACGGTGGTTCATCGCCACCAGGGCGCTGGTCGGAAAGTGGATGTGTGTTGCCACCATGCCTTGTTGGTGCAACTCGAAGCGGGCAGACAGTTCGACTTGTTCCAGCTGCTCGGTCCAGGACGGGCGATCGCCTCGGGTCAGGGCGGCCAGCAGGTGGTTGGAACGGAAATCGGCTGGCAATGTGTGCTCCCGCCCGCAGGCGTGATGGGGTGCGGGGCCGACATGACCGGGCGGCTGACAGTGTAGGGGCAAAGCCTCCTCAATGTGTTCGCTATCGAACACAAGAAACGCAAGCGGTGGGTTGAGCTTCCCCATGGATGTTCACGCGGCGCGTCCGGCGGCTTGGGCGTTCGGTGGAATTTGCAGCATCCAGCGCACTCGCCACTTACACTTCCTGCGCGCATGCTTACACTTGGACCGGCCATTCGGCCATGGCACTCCCGTTGAAGCGTTGACCTTGAATCCAGAACGGGAGCCCCATTGACCCTGACAAACAATGGCCTCGTGGCCCAACTGGCCACCGACGATCAGCGGCGGATCGAGCGCCACTGCAAGCCCGTCGATCTGAAGACGGGCGACATCCTGTCAGCGCCTCACACACCCCACGCACATGTGCACTTTCTGACCACCGCCAGCGTGGCGCTGGTCGTTCGCCACTCCGATGGCAGTGGTCTGGCGGTGGGGCTGACTGGCCAGGAAGGGGCCGTGGGGCTTCAGCACGCGCTCGGTCTGGGCGCCGGCAATCTCACATTGCAGGTGCAGCGTGGTGGCAAAGCCTTTCGCGCCGACGGCGAAGCCATGCAGCGGCTGGTTGCACGCAGAGCGCACCTGCTCCGCGCCTTCGCCGTCTACCTGTGGGGTTTTTCGCAGGAGGTTGCCTCGCTCGCCGCAGCCTCCCAGACGCACGACATCAAGTCCCGTCTGGCGAACTGGATCCTGCTGAGTCATGCCCGCAACGGGCACGACGATCTGCTGCTCACCCACGCCCACCTGGCCGACATGCTGGGCGTGCGCCGCGCGGGCGTGACGCTGGCGGCGGTCGAACTCAAGGAGTTGGGGTTGGTGGACTACCAGCGCGGACGCATCCACATCCTCGATCTGGACGGTTTGCGCGCCGTCGCGAAGCGGCCCGCATTGAACAACGGGCTGCCGCAGGCATAAGTGTGAAGCGCGCCGTTACGCCGGATTCTGTGCATCCAGGTTGCCCCGGATGTGACCGCCATTCATCTGGGCCGGGGGTTGCCCACCCGGCTCGGTGCTACCTACCCGCCAACTCTCCTCGCGGAACCACAAGGATCCTCAACACGGCGAACCGTGTCTCGTCAGGCTGGCCTATTTGGTATTGCTGCGCGTAGAGATTGCCCGTTTCACCCGCACTGAAGCGGCTCGTCTCTGTTGCTCTGATCCTCACCTTAGGGCCTTGCGGCTTGTCGGTGGAGAGGTGTTACCTCCTACGCTGTCCTGTGCAGTCCGGACGTTCCTCCAGCACCCCCTTTCGGGTCCTCTTGCGAGGCAGTGCCAGCGACGGCCTGGCGCGCTTCACACCCGCATTATCCCGCCTGCCCGCATACCCCCGGCCGTGGTGCCTCGCAGGCCCCGGTAGGATTCTTACTTTCAGGAGGTAAGAATCGTGAAAATCACCAGCAAAGGACAGGTCACCATCCCCCTGGCGGTGCGCGAGCAGGCCCGGCTTTACCCGCATGGCGAGGTGAGCTTCGAGGTGCTGCCCAACGGCGACGTGCTCATGCGGGCCACGGTCGCCACGGTCTCGCCGGCGCGCCGCGCTTTCGAGCGGGCCCGTGGCAGCGCCAACGCCAGTGCTTTCAAGCACATGGGCACCGACGAATTCATGAAATACCTGCGCGGCTGATGGCACACCACAAGAACACCGCGAGCGCACTCGCCCGCGAGCCGGATGCGCGCTACCTCCAGCCTGCCCCGATCGCAGGCACCCTGGTCGACAGCAGCGTGCTGATCGACGTGCTGGCCGACGACTCCTTGTGGGCCGACTGGTCGATTGCGCAGCTGGAACGCTGCGCCCAACAAGGCCCTCTCTTCATCAACCCGCTCATCCTGGCCGAGGTCAGCCCGCGTTTCGAGACCGCCGCCGACCTGGAAGCCACCCTGGCCCACCTGCCGCTGCAACGCCAGGCCCTGCCCTGGGACGCAGCCTTTCTCGCCGGCCAGGCCTTCAAGCTCTACCGCCAGCACAGCGGCACCGAGCCTTCGCCCATGCCGCACTTCTACATCGGCGCCCACGCCTGGGTGAACCAGCTTCAGCTGCTCACCCGCGACGCCGTGCGTTACCGGCGCTACTTTCCCAAGCTCACGCTGGTCGTGCCCTGAAGCTGTCGGACAATGGCGGCTTTGCCCTGGATTGCTTGATCGCCACAAGCCCCCCGCCGCCATGATCCGACTCTCCGAACTCAAGCTGCCCCTGGCCGAGGTGCCGACCGAGCACCGCCGCGCCGCCGACGCCCCCACCGAGACCGACCTCGACCGCGAACCGCCGCCGCACCCGGTGGAGGCCCTGACCCGGTTGGCAGCCGCGGCGCTTGCCGTGCCCGCTTCCGACATTGCGCACCTGCACGTCTTCAAACGCAGCTTCGACGCGCGCAAGGCCGATCTGCTTGCGGTCTACATCGTCGACGTGACACTGGCCGATCCCGCCCAGGAAGCCGTTTTGCTGGTGCAACACGCCGGCAAGCCCCACATCCAGCCCACGCCCGACATGGCCTGGCACCCACCTGGCCATGCGCCTGCTGATTGGCCGGCTGATGAAAGCGAGCGCCCGGTCGTGGTGGGCCTGGGGCCCTGCGGCCTGTTCACCGCGCTGGCCCTGGCGCAAATGGGCTTCAGGCCCATCGTGCTGGAGCGCGGCAAACCGGTGCGTGAACGCACCAAGGACACCTGGGGCCTGTGGCGCAAACACGTGCTCAACCCCGAGAGCAACGTGCAGTACGGCGAAGGCGGCGCGGGCCTGTTTTCCGACGGCAAGCTCTACAGCCAGATCAAGGACCCGCGCTTCCTCGGCCGCAAGGTCATGCAGGAGTTTGTGGACGCAGGTGCGCCGAGCGAAATTCTGTACACCGCCCACCCGCACATCGGCACCTTCAAGCTGGTGCGCGTGGTCGAGGCCATGCGCGAAAAGATCATTGCGCTGGGCGGCGAGATCCGCTTTCAGCACCAGGTGCGCGGCCTCACCCTCGCCCAGGACGGCGGCGAGCAACGCATTGCGTCGCTGCGGGTGCGGTGTCTGGCCACCGGCGACACCGCCGACATGCCGGTGCAGCGCGTGGTGTTCGCCCTCGGCCACAGTTCGCGCGACACGTTTGCGCACCTGTGGGACGCCGGTGTGTTCATGGAAGCCAAGCCGTTCTCGGTGGGCTTTCGCATCGAGCACCCGCAGGGTGTGATCGACCGCGCGCGCTGGGGTCGCCACAGTGGCCACCCGCTGCTGGGCGCGGCCGACTACAAGCTGGTGCACCACGCGAAAAACGGCCGGGCGGTCTACAGCTTCTGCATGTGCCCCGGCGGCATGGTGGTGGCGGCCACCTCGGAGCCCGGGCGCGTGGTCACCAATGGCATGAGCCAGTACTCGCGCAACGAGCGCAACGCCAACGCCGGCCTGGTGGTGGGCATCGAACCGGCTGATTTCCCGCAAGCCTTTCCCCATGACGCACCGCTGTGGTCCGCCGCCTTCGGCGACATCGACGGACCACGCTACGCCGCGCAGGCCACCGCGCTTGCCACTGACGGCAAAACCCACCCGCTGGCCGGCATCGTGCTGCAACGCGAACTCGAAGCGCGCGCCTACCAGCTCGGTGGCTGCACCTACGAGGCCCCGGGCCAGCTGGTGGGTGACTTTGTGGCGCAGCGCCCGTCCAGCGCACTGGGCGAGGTCGTGCCGTCGTACCAGCCGGGCGTGAAACTGGGCGATCTGGCACCCGCCCTGCCCGCATACGCCATCGAGGCCATGCGCGAAGCGCTGCCGGTGTTCGGCCGCAAGATCCAGGGCTATGACATGGCCGATGCGGTGCTCACCGGCGTGGAAACCCGCACCTCGGCGCCGCTGCGCATCACCCGCGGCGACGACTTCCAGAGCCTGAACACGCGCGGCCTGTACCCGGCGGGCGAAGGGGCGGGCTATGCCGGCGGCATTCTCTCGGCCGGGGTGGACGGCCTCAAGGTGGCCGAGGCCCTGGCGTTCGACCTCCTGAACACCCACAGAACCGGGGCGGCGGTGTGAAATCACCCGCAGAGTGACGAATCTTTACAAGCCACGCATCATGGCTTGGCCGCCCTGGCGCACACTCTTGCCGTTGTTATCAGGAGTGCGCCATGAAATTTCCCGTTTTGATCCCCGTGATGGGCCTGCTGGCACTGGGCAGCTCCGTGTCTGCACATGCACAAGAGGAACAGGGGCGCGTGCTCAGCAGCACGCCGGTGGTGCAGCAGGTGGCCGTGCCACGTGAGGTGTGCAGCGACGAGCGCGTGACCTACCAGGGCCAACCGTCGGGCGCCGGCGCCCTGCTCGGCGGCATTGCCGGGGGTGCCGCAGGCAACGCCATCGGCAACGGCAGCGGCCGCGCAGCCGCCACGGTGATCGGCCTCATTGGCGGCGCCATCATCGGCAACCGCGTTGAAGGCCCCGGCCAGCCCTACACCGAAAGCTACCGCCAGTGCGGCTCGCAGACCTTCTACGAGAACCGCACGGTCGCCTACAACGTGGTCTACGAGTACGCCGGGCGCCAGTACAGCGTGCAGATGCCGCAGGACCCGGGTCCGACCATCCGCCTCACCGTGTCGCCCGCGGACGCCCTGCCCCCTCCGGGCTACGCCCCGCCGGTCTACAACAACGCCCCGATCTACCGCCCGCAGACCGAGTACTACCCCTCCAACACCCGCATCACCATCGGCACGCAGTACTACCCTCGTTACCAGGTGTCGCCGGGCGTGATCTTCATCAACGGCCACCGTTCGTTCCACCCAGGGCACCGGCACGACGGCTTCAGGCACCGCGACAACCACCGGTGGGATCGCCACCGCTGATGCGTCCGAACCCGACAAAAAAAGCGACCCGAGGGTCGCTTTTTTGTTGGGCGGAAGCCATCAACTGTTGTTCTGCAATGCAGCGATCCGCTCTTCAATCGGCGGGTGCGTCGAGAACAGCTTGCCCAGACCGCCGGTGATGCCCAGGGCCTGCATGGTCTTGGGCAGCTCGCCCGGGGTGAGGCCACCCAGGCGGGCCAGCGCGTTGATCATGGGCTGTTTGCGGCCCATGAGGCCGGCAGCACCTGCGTCGGCGCGGAACTCGCGCTGGCGGCTGAACCAGGCCACGATGATGGCGGCCAGGAAACCCAGCACGATGTCCATCACGATGGTGGTGATCATGTACCCGATGCCGGGGCCCGACGAATTGCTGTCGCCCTTGCGCAGGAAGCTGTCCACCGCGTAACCGATCACGCGGCTGAGGAACACCACGAACGTGTTCATCACGCCCTGGATCAGCGTCATGGTGACCATGTCGCCATTGGCCACGTGCGCGACCTCGTGCCCGATCACCGCCTCCACCTCTTCCTTGGTCATGTTCTGCAACAGGCCGGTGGACACAGCCACCAGCGCCGAGTTCTTGAACGCACCCGTGGCGAACGCATTGGGTGCGCCTTCGAAGATGGCGACTTCGGGCATGCCGATGCCGGCCTTCTCGGCAAAGCGGCGCACGGTCTCCACGATCCAGGCTTCGTCGGCCGTTTGCGGCTGGCTGATCACGCGCGCGCCGGTGCTGAACTTGGCCATGGGCTTGCTGATCAGCAGCGAGATGATGGCGCCGCCAAAGCCGATGACGAGCGAGAACCCGGCCAGCGCCGTCATGTTCAGGCCGTTGGCCGTGAGGAAGCGGTCCACACCCAGGATGCGGGTGGTGATCAACAAAACCGCCATCACGGCAAAGTTGGTCAGAACGAACAGCAAGATGCGTTTCATGTTTACTCCAGTGTTGCAGCGGTGCCAAAGGGCAACCGGACTGCGCTTGTGACCCGGGTGGACCTGGCGGGTTCCCGCCTTCGCGGTGGCACCACACGCCGGCACCACCCTGAAGGCCGGCGGATGATACCGAGAATCCAGTATGGGGCTGGCGGGCGCGAAATCAAGGCGCGCCGGCGGTGCATCAGGCTGGTGCGTTGCCCTCACCCGGCTGCCGCGGCGCGCGGAACACGCTGGCGTCGACATAGAACCCGGCGGCCTCGTTCGCGGGCCACCAGCCCGGCACACCCAGCACCGGCAGCGGCGTGAAGGGCTTGGCGGCGAGCACCGGTGCGCTCAGTGCCTGCGCCAGCCAGGCGTCCCATGCGGTGATGTCGTCGCCAAGTGCCATGGGAACGGGCTCGCGCAGCACGTGGGCGGTGATCGACTTGTAGGGCGTGACCAGTTTTTCCAGCAGCGCATGGCCAAACAACACCAGCCGCGCCTGCGCCCAGAGCGGGCGCAGCGTGACGAACAGGCGGTGCCAGTCGCGCCCGATCAGTGCGTTCCACAGCGGTTCCGGCGCCTGCAGGAGCGCGGCGTTTTCGTCGAACAGCGTGAGCGCATCGCGCACCGGTCCACGCACCTCGCGCACTCCGGCCGCGGCAATCTCGGCGGCTTGCAGTTGGTTCAAACGCTGTTTGGTTTGCGGGAAGCGCAGCCAGCACAGGCCGTTGAAAAAGTCGTGCAGGTTCTCGCGCGTGGGCACGCGGCCGCTGTCGAAGATGAATTGTTCGTACGCGGTGCCGGCAGGCAGATCGGTCTGCGGCACAAAACGCACCGGGCAAGCCGGCAGCGCGCTCAGGGCTTGTGGCAGGGGATGGCCGGCGTTCAGGTGAACCTGGACCGCGCGACCATTGGCAGCGACCGGCGCGAACCAGGGTTTGCACCAATCGGGCGATTCGCCAGGAAACATCAGGCCTGCAGGCGCCAGGGCAGCACTTCCCCACCGCGCAGCGGCTTGAGATCGGCCTCGCCGAAGCGGAAGCTCTCGGGGCTGGTCCAGTTTTCGCGCTTGAGGGTGACGCTGCCGCTGTTGCGCGGCAGGCCATAGAACGCCGGACCGTTGAAGCTGGCAAAGGCTTCAAGTTTGTCGAGCGCGCCGACCGAATCAAAGGCCTCGGCGTACATCTCGATGGCGGCGTGCGCGGTGTAGCAGCCGGCGCAGCCGGTGGCGTGTTCTTTCAGGTGCGCCGGGTGTGGCGCGCTGTCGGTGCCGAGGAAGAAGCGATGGTTGCCGCCGGTGGCGGCGGCCAGCAAGGCCTGGCGATGGGTTTCGCGCTTGAGCACCGGCAGGCAGTAGTAGTGCGGGCGGATGCCGCCCGTGAAGATCGCGTTGCGGTTGTAGAGCAGGTGGTGCGCGGTGAGCGTGGCGGCGGTGAAGGGGCTGGCGTCGGCCACGTACTGCGCGGCTTCTTTCGTGGTGATGTGTTCGAACACCACCTTGAGTTCGGGGAAGTCGCGGCGCAGCGGAATCATCTGCTGGTCGATGAACACCGCCTCGCGATCGAACAGGTCGATGTCGGGCGAAGTCACCTCGCCGTGCACCAGCAGCAGCATGCCGGCGCGCTGCATGGCTTCCAGCGTCTTGTGGGTCTTGCGGATGTCGGTCACGCCCGCGTCGCTGTTGGTGGTGGCGCCTGCCGGGTAGAGCTTGGCCGCCACCACACCGGCATCCTTGGCGCGCGCGATCTCGTCGGCGGGCAGGTTGTCGGTGAGGTAGAGCGTCATCAGCGGCTCGAAACTCATGCCTTCGGGCACGGCGGCGAGGATGCGGTCGCGGTAGGCCACGGCCTGCGCCGCGGTGGTCACCGGCGGCTTGAGGTTGGGCATGATGATCGCGCGGCCGAACTGGGCGGCGGTGTGCGGCACCACGGTGCGCAGGGCGTCGCCATCGCGCACGTGCAGGTGCCAGTCGTCGGGTCGTGTGATCGTGAGGGTGTCGAAGGGGCTGTTCATGCCGTGATTGTCCCATCAGCCAGCACGCAGCCGGCGCGAGATGCCCCACCCAGGGCTCCCAAGGGTCTGGCTCCGCCGGCCCAAGGGAGCGCCCCTTGAGGGGGTAGCGCGAAGCGCTGCGGGGGTGTTTTCTAGTGCGCCAGAATCTTGTTGAGGAAGTCCTTGGTGCGCGGCTGGCGGTCTTCGGGTTTGCCGAAGAAGTCGTCCTTGGAGCAGTCTTCTAGGATCTTGCCGCCCACGTCCATGAAGATCACGCGGTTGCTGACCTTGCGCGCAAAGCCCATCTCGTGCGTCACGCACATCATGGTCATGCCCTCGTTGGCCAGACCGACCATCACGTCGAGCACCTCGCCGACCATCTCGGGATCGAGCGCCGACGTGGGTTCGTCGAACAGCATCACGATCGGGTCCATGGACAGCGCGCGCGCGATCGCCACACGCTGCTGCTGGCCGCCCGAGAGCTGGCCCGGGAACTTGTCCTTGTGCAGCGACAGGCCCACGCGGTCGAGCATCTTGAGACCACGCGTCTTCGCTTCGTCGGGGTTGCGGCCCAGCACCTTGATCTGCGCGATCGTGAGGTTCTCCGTCACCGACAGATGCGGGAACAGCTCGAAGTGCTGAAACACCATGCCCACGCGGCTGCGCAGCTTGGGCAGATCGGTCTTGGGGTCGTGCACCGGCACGCCATCCACGGTGATCTCGCCCTTCTGGAAGGGCTCGAGCGCGTTGATGGTCTTGATGAGGGTCGACTTGCCCGAGCCCGAGGGGCCGCAGACCACCACCACTTCACCCTTCTGGATGTTGGTGGAGCAATCGGTCAGCACCTGGACGCTGCCGTACCACTTGGAGACGTTCTTGAGTTCAATCATGGCAATTCCTGAATAGCGGTTGCATCAACGGATGATGGCGATCTTCTTGTGCAGCTGTTTGACGGCCCACGACAGTGCGTAGCACATGACGAAATACATCACGGCGGCGGCGAGGTAGGCCTCGATCGGGCGACCGAAGTTCTTGCCCGCGACCTCAAAGCCTTTGAGCATGTCGTAAGCGCCGATGGCGTAGACCAGCGAGGTGTCCTGGAACAGGATGATGGTCTGCGTGAGCAGCACCGGCAGCATGTTGCGAAACGCCTGCGGCAGCACCACCAGCTTCATGTTCTGGCCGTAGGTCATGCCCAGCGCCTGGCCTGCATGCACCTGGCCGCGCGGGATCGACTGGATACCCGCTCGCATGATTTCACTGAAGTAGGCCGCCTCGAAAGCGATGAAGGTGATCACCGCCGACACCTCGGCGCCGATGGGCCGCCCGATCAGCAGCGGCACCAGCAGGAAGAACCACAGGATCACCATCACCAGCGGGATGCTGCGCATGCCGTTGACATAAATGGTGGCCGGCGTGTCGAGCCACTTCTTGCCCGACAGGCGCATGAGCGCGAGCACGGTGCCGAAGATGATGCCGCCGATGGTGGCCACGATGGTCAACATCAGACTGAAGTACAGGCCCTTCAGCACGAAGTTGGTGATCAGGTCCCAGTTGTAGAAGGAAAAGTCGAGATTCAGATTCATCTCAATGACCTCCCGATCCACCGGCCACGACAAAGCCCGGTATGCGCGCGCGCTTTTCGATGAAGGCCATGATGCGGTTGATGGCGAAGGCCGAGACGATGTAGAGGCCGGTCACGGCCAGGTAGACCTCGACGCCGCGCGAGGTCTCTTCCTGCGCCTGCATCGCGAACATGGTGAGTTCGGAGACCGACACCGCGAACGCCACCGAGGAGTTCTTGAAGATGTTCATGGTCTCGCTGGTGAGCGGCGGAATGATGATGCGAAACGCCATGGGCAGCAGCACATAGCGGTAGTACTGGAAGGTGGTGAAGCCCATCGCCATGCCGGCATAACGCTGGCCACGCGGCAGGGCCTGGATGCCCGAGCGCACCTGCTCGGCGATGCGCGCCGAGGTGAAGAAGCCCAGGGCAAAGACCACGAGCACGAAGCCCGGCACGCCCTGCAGCACGTTGAACATCGAGGGCAGAACGTGGTACCAGAGGAAGATCTGCACCAGCAAAGGGATGTTGCGAAACAGCTCCACCCAGGCATTGCCCAGCCGCACCACCATGGGTCGATCGGGCAGCGTGCGCAGTGTGCCGATCAGGATGCCCAGCACCAGCGCCAGCAGCAACGCCAGCAGCGCGACCGACACCGTCCAGCCCCAGGCCGACAGCATCCAGTCGAGGTAGGTGATGTCGCCCCCCTTGCCAAAGCAGCCCTGCACCGGCTGCCGCTCGATGGTGTCTTCGCAGAACACCTGCCAATCCCAGCTCATAGGAGCCCTTTCTTTTTATCGTCCACGCAGCGCCCCGGAAAAAGGAGGCGCCTACGAAAACGCCCCTTCAAATGATCCACTTGAAGGGGCGTGCCAGAAGCTTGCGCGCTTACTTCTTGGCGTAGTCTTCCATCGGCTTGTCGTTCGGTGCCGCCCAGGCCGCCTTGGTGGCGTCGGAGAGCGGCAGGCCGATCTTCACGTTGGCAGGCGGGATCTGCTGCATGAACCACTTGTCGTAGAGCTTGGCGAGCGAGCCGTCGGCGATCTGGCGCTTGATGCTGTCGTCCACGGCCTTCTTGAACGCCGGATCGTCCTTGCGCAGCATGCAGGCGATCGGCTCGACCGACAGCACTTCACCCACGATCTTGAAGTCGGCGGGGTTCTTGGCCTTGGAGATGTTGGCCGCCAGGATGGAGCCGTCCATCACGAAGGCATCGGCGCGGCCCGACTCGAGCAGCAGGAAGCTGTCGGCGTGGTCCTTGCCGTAGACCTCCTTGAAGTCGATGCCACCGGCGCGCTCGTTCTTGCGCAGGGTCTGCACCGAGGTGGTGCCGGTGGTCGTGGCCACGCTCTTGCCGGCCAGGTCCTTGATGCCGTTGATGCCGGAGTTGGCCTTCACCGCGATGCGCACTTCTTCCACGTAGGTGGTCACGGCGAACGACACGTCTTTCTGGCGCGTGGCGTTGTTGGTGGTGGAGCCGCACTCCAGATCCACCGTGCCGTTTTGCACCAGGGGAATGCGGTTTTGCGAGGTGACCGGCTGGTACTTCACTTCCATCGCCGTCATGCCCAGCTGCTTGCGGATGTCGGAAAGGACGATTTCGCCCATTTCGGTGTGGAAACCGACGTACTTGCCGTTGCCCAAGGTGTAGCCCAGGCCGGACGACTCACGCACACCGAGGGACACACTGCCGGACGCCTTGATCTTGGCCAGCGTGTCGCCGGTTTGAGCCAGGGCGCTGCTGGCGGCCAGTGCGGTCACGGCCCATGCGAGCAGGTGTTTCTTCATATCTATCTCCTTGCTTGTGAAAAAAACGAAAGGTCGACGGTTTTCATCGGGATGTGAGGCCCGTCCAGAAAACAGGGACCCCCGAATGATGCTCTGCATGCAACCTCCGTACCACCCGGGAAACCCCACGTGAGAAACGGACAGCCCGCCAATGTAGCCAGCGCCGGTTGTGAACGCCAATGCTGTTTGCAGCGCCGGTCATGCAAAGCGTTCATGTCCGAATTTACCCCAATGGCCGCGCCCGGCTTTCCGCGTTAAAGCTTCGAACGCGCAGGCCTCAAACGGCGCCCAGCCGATGTTGAAGGTCGTTCCAGAATTTTTCGACCGGCCCTTTGCCTTTTCGCGCAGCGAGTCGCTCGCGGTAGATGCGGATGTCCAGCGACGTCTCCAGCGCACCGCCGGCCGACACCAGTTTGCGGGCGGCCACCTCGTTGCGCACGGCACTGGCGGGCAGGAACGCAATCCCGTGCCCCTCCAGCGCCATCGCCTTGAGCCCTTCAGCCATGTCGGTCTCGTAGATGCGGTCCAGGTGCACCGGGACGCTGCTTTGTTTGAGCATCTGGTCGACCGCTCGGCCCAGGTAAGCGCCGGGCGCATAGGCCAGGTAGGGCTGCGGTTGGCCGGCAAGACCGGGCAGCAGGAAAGAAGGTGCACCGGTGGCGGAGGGTTTCACATACGGAGCCAGCAACTCGCGGCCCAACGGCAGCATTTCGTAGCGGTTGGCGTCGAGCTGGATCGGCTGCGACTCGTGGTGGTAGGCGATCAGCAGGTCGCAGCTGCCTTCGACCAGCCGCAGCACGGCATCGTGCACGTTCAGCGCGATCAGGCGGCTCTTGATCGGTCCGCAGGTGTCTCGCAGCCCCGAGAGCCAGGAGGGGAAAAACGTGAAGGCCAGCGTGTGCGGCACGGCGAACTCGATCACGTCCTGCGCAGCGGCCGTGTGGGCTCTGAGCATGGCGCGCGTGCTTTGCAGGGCGTGCAGCATCTCGAGCGCCTGGTCGTACAGGGTCTGCCCGGCGGGCGTGAGCCGTGTGGGGTACGAAGACCGGTCTACCAGATCGGTACCGGCCCAGGCTTCCAGCGACTGGATGCGCCGCGAAAAGGCCGGCTGCGTCACATGGCGCAACTGCGCGGAGCGGCTGAAGCTCCGGGTTTCAGCCAGACTGACGAAATCTTCGAGCCACTTGGTTTCCATGGGGCGCGATTATGGCGCTGCCCTAACCTTCCAGCACCAACCGTACGGAGGCAACGTACAGCTGCTCCATCGCATCGAGCGGCTGCACCGCGGCGGCGCGGTCCTGCAGGTGGCGCGCTTCGTCCATGCGTTTGTGGCCGTCCAGCATGATCAGGCCGTTGGCGTACTCGGACATGGTGACGGCCGAGTCGGGGTTGAGCGCCAGCGCCTTCTGGTACAGCGCCAGCCCGGCGTCCTTGCTGGCGCCGTGCGTCATGCCGCCCACCAGCGCGCCCACCTTGTCGATCACCTCGGCGTGGTACCCAGCCAGCGCCAAGTGGGCATCGGCATGGCGCGGTGCCAGCGCGATGGTGGTTTCCAGCGCCTGCCGGATCTTCACGCCCAGGCCCTGCGTGAGGGCTTTCGCCACGCTGATGCACTGGCTGTAGCGCGCCAGTGCGTAGGCTTGCCAGTACCACGCACCGGCGTTGGTCGGCTCGCGCTTTTGCAGCGCTTCGGCGCGGCCGGCCGCCTCCAGCAGCAGTTGCTGGCGGGCGTGTTCACGCGGCTCCAGGTAGTTGGCGTAGATGCAGGTGGCCTTGTTGGCCACGTTCATGCCGGCGTCACCCAGGGCCAGGCCCTCGAGAGTGGCGCGTTGAAACTCGCCGTTGTGAAACAGCACCCAGACCGCCTGCACATCGGCGCGCTCGGGCCAGGGCTCGGCATCGCCCATGTGCAGACGGCTCCACTGGCGCTGCAGGTGGGTGGCGTCGAACCGGGGGTTCACGGTCCAGGGGAAAGGTGTCCAGTTGTCCATCGTTGTCTCCTCTTGCGTCAGGCGCTGGGGCTGTAGGCCGCTGTGAGATGGATCAGGTGCTGCCGCTGCGAGCTCTCCAGGTAGGGCGCCAGCAGGTTGAGCACATGGTAGGCGCCACGCATCAGGGCCTGTTGGGCGTTGTCGGGCTCCAGCGCGTGGCGCGGATCGCGCACGTACTCGAAGCTCAGCCAGTAGGTGAGCACCACCACCATGCTGTCGGCGGTGGGCTCCATTTCGCGCGCGTCCATCGTCACCGCACTGTGGCTGCTGAGGGCAGCGAGCAGGTTGCGGATGGCGCGCGTCTTGTCTTTCAGCACGGTCTGGAAATGGGTTTCCAGCATGCGGTTCTTCGAGAGCAGGTCGTTGAGGTCGCGGTAGAGAAACCGGTATTCCCAGATGATCTCGAACAGCGAGTGCAGGAAGAACCAGGCGTCTTCCACATTGCGCACACCTTCGCTGGCACCCAGCAACTCCCCCAGCGCCTTTTCATAACGCTCGAACAGCGAGTTGATCAGCTCGTCCTTGGCCGGGTAGTGGTAGTACAGGTTGCCCGGGCTGATGCCCAGCTCGGCCGAGATCAGTGTCGTGGACACGTTGGGCTCGCCGAAACGGTTGAACAGCTCGAGCGTGACCTCAAGGATGCGCTCGGCGGTGCGGCGCGGGGCTTTTTTCGCCATGGCGCTCAGCGGCCCAGGGCCGGTGTGCCGAGGTGGCGCTGCAGGTCGTCCAGGGTGGCGTGCAGCTGGCGACCCAACGCGGTTTGAGCGGGCACCGACGGCTCGTTCACCAGGCGCAGGTCGGGGCTGCGCAGCGAAGCCAGGTTCAGCGTCACGCCGTGGCGCGCCAGCTTGGGCGCGAGCTCGGGCTGGCGCTCGCGCAGCATCTTGCGCGTCTGCTGGAACGCATGTTCGGCGAGCTCGCGCCGCTGGCGGTAGCTGAAGGTGTTCGCCGTGAACAGCTTGGCGTCGCGTTGGTCGGGCTCGATCAGCACGATGTCGCTGCCCGGGTAGAGACGCTCGTAGTTCTTCATGCCCAGCTCCAGCCTGGAATGGATCATGGAGCGGAAGGTCTGGCTCATCACCGCCGGGAAACCACCGTCGACCAGTGCAGGGATGTGATCGGCGTGTTCACCCACCGCGTGCGCCCGGAACGGCACCAGCGGGTTCAGGCACAACAACAGGCCGACGCCCTCGTCGAGCGCCACGGTGGCGTGCAAGGTCTTCTTGAGCGCGCCATCCACGTAGTGCTCACCATCGATCTCCACCGGTGGAAACAGCCCCGGCAAGGCCGCGCTGGCCTGGATCGCGCGCGAGATGGGCACATGGTCCCACCCGGCCTTGCCGAACGGTGCGGCCTCGCCGGTGTCGAGCTGCGTGGCCACCAGCGTCAGGCGGGCGCGCAGCTGGCGAAAGTCGTTGGTGCGTCCGGGCCGGCTGAAGAGCCGCTCGATCTGGTGGTGGATGCCCTCGTTGTCCAGCACGCCCGTGGGCAGGGCCGCACCCAGACGCTCGAAGGCGTTGGTGAAGGTCTTGCCCTGCACGCCCCAGGCCCACAGCGCGCTGCCCAGGAGGCCGGGCACACGTTGCAGCCGACTGGCCAGTTCGCCCCAGGCGGGTTTGAGCAGCCACGCCGGATCGAAGTTGTCCCGACCACTGCGGTCTTCAATGAAAGCCTCGCAGAGTTCACGGGGCGTGATGCCGTTGGCCAGACCGGCGGCAATGAAGCCACCCGCGGACACACCGACGTAGTGATCGCAGCGGTTGAGGTCGAGGCCATTCAGGCTGTCGGCCAGTGCGCAGAGCGCACCGATTTCGTAGATCGCACCGAGCGGTCCACCACCGGCCAGTGCCAGTGCGATACGGGGACCCGTTGCCTTGCCCGAACGGCTTTTCGCTGGCCTTGAAGCAGGCAAGGAAGATGGCACGGGATGGGCTGCGCGCGGAGTCGTCATGCGTTTGAGTGTAGACCGCGGGTGCTGCCGAAAGTGCTGCGTTGCAGCATGGCGCACAGACGCAAAAAAGGGGCGCGAACGCCCCTTTTTGAAGTGATGCCGTCAGGCCTCACAGCCCTCACGCCGTGGCGGCCTTGCGGGTGGTTTTGCGGGCGGCGGGTTTTGCAGCAGCCTTCTTCGCGACAGGCTTGGCAGCCGCCTTTTTCGCGGGGGTGGCCTTGCGCACTGCGGTCTTGGCCGGGGCCTTGCCGGCGAGTTGCTGCACGTGCTGGTTGAGTGCGTCGATGCGCTTGATCAGCGCATCCACGTCGCGGGCCGAGGGCACACCCAGCTTGTTCAGGGCCTTGGCCACGCGCTCTTCAAAGATCGACTCGAGCTTGTCCCACTGGCCCGACGCCTTGGAGGAAATGTCGGTCGCCATGCTGCTGACCTTGTTGGTGGCTTCCGAAATGCGCTCTTCGGCCACCGCCTGGGTCTTGCGCTGGATCGACAGACCTTCCTTGACCAGGGACTCGAAGGCCTTGCCGCCCTCTTCCTGTGCTTTGGCAAAAGCGCCGAGGCCGGCCAGCCAGATCTGCTGGGCCGAGTCCTTGATGGCACCGGACAGCGGGGAGTTGAACGCCTGGGCGGACGCCTTCTTGTCGCTGCCGTTTTTCTGGATCTTCTTGACCATGGTGTGCTCCTGTGGATTGAAATGGATGGACAGGCCAGGGGCCCGAGTGCAACCACTGTACGTGCTGGCCCTGCGCGCTGTGTAGGGGCGCAAGACTAATGCCGGTGCGGCGTACGCGGGTTTTTGCGGAATGGGCGGGGCAGTTTCGTGGACAAGAATGGCAGGCGTTTCGCCTCGCTCACACACCAACTGTTCCAGGAGACCTTCATGCATTACTTCGTCACCGGTGCCACCGGCTTCATCGGCAAGCGCCTGGTGGGCAAGCTGCTCCAGCGCAAAGGTGCGGTGGTGCACTTCCTCATCCGCCAGGAAAGCGAAGGCAAGGTGGCGGGGCTGCGCGAGTACTGGGGCGTGGGTGCGGCGCGTGCAGTGCCGGTGTTTGGCGACCTCACATCGAAGAAGCTGGGGGTCTCGGCCGACGAGACCAAAGCGCTCAAGGGCCAGATCGACCACTTCTACCACCTGGCTGCGGTGTACGACCTGGAGGCCGATGCCGAGAGCCAGATCGCGGTCAACGTGGACGGCACGCGCAACACGGTGGAGTTCGCCAAGGCGATCGGCGCCGGCCACTTCCACCATGTGTCCTCCATCGCTGCGGCCGGTCTCTACGAAGGCGTGTTCCGCGAAGACATGTTCGACGAGGCCGAAGGCCTTGACCACCCTTACTTCATGACCAAGCACGAGAGCGAAAAGATCGTGCGCCAGGAATGCAAGGTGCCGTGGAGCGTGTACCGCCCCGCCGCCGTGGTGGGCGACAGCCAGACCGGCGAGATGGACAAGATCGACGGGCCCTACTACTTCTTCAAGCTCATCCAGCGCCTGCGCCAGATCCTGCCGCCGTGGATGCCCAGCGTCGGCCTGGAAGGCGGCCGCATCAACATCGTGCCGGTGGACTTCGTGGTGGACGCGCTCGACCACATCAGCCACCTCAAACGCAGCAGTGGCGCGTGCTTCCACCTGGTGGACCCCATGGGCTACCGCGTCGGCGACGTGCTCGACATCCTGAGCAAGGCGGCCCATGCGCCCAAGATGAACCTGTTCATCAACGCCGCGCTGATGGGCTTCATTCCCAAGAGCGTGAAGAAGGGATTGATGGCGCTGGCACCGGTGCGCCGCGTCTACAAGGCCATCATGCAGGACCTCGGGCTGCCCGAGGAGATGATGACCTTCGTCAACTACCCGACGCGCTTCGACTGCCGCGAGACGCTGGCCGCGCTCAAGGGCAGCGGCATTGCGTGCCCCAACTTCAAGGACTACGCCTGGCGCCTGTGGGACTACTGGGAACGCCACCTCGACCCCGATCTGCACATCGACCGCAGCCTCAAGGGCACCGTGGCGGGCAAGGTGGTGCTGGTCACCGGCGGCAGCTCGGGCATTGGTCTGGCCGCGGCGCACAAGTTCGCCGAGGCAGGTGCGGTGACGATCATCTGCGGGCGCGACCAGGACAAGCTTGATGAAGCCTGCAAGGAGGCGAAAGACAAGGGGTACGGGTTCATCGCCTACCCGGCCGACATCGCCGACATGGCGGACGCCGACCGCTTCGTGCAGCTGCTGGTGGCCAACCACGGTGGCGTGGACTTCCTCATCAACAACGCCGGCCGCTCGATCCGCCGCGCCATCGAAGGCAGCTACGACCGCTTCCACGACTTCGAGCGCACCATGCAGCTCAACTACTTCGGTTGCCTGCGCGTGACCATGGGCCTGCTGCCCGGCATGGTGGCCAAACGCAAGGGCCATGTGGTCAACATCAGCTCCATCGGCGTGCTGACCAACGCACCGCGCTTCTCCGCCTACGTGGCCAGCAAGGCTGCGCTGGACGCGTGGACGCGCTGCGCTTCCAGCGAGTTCGCCGACCAGGGCATCAGCTTCACCACCATCAACATGCCGCTGGTTCGCACGCCCATGATCGCGCCGACCCAGATCTACAAGAACGTGCCGACGCTCTCACCCGAGGAAGCGGCCGACATGATCGCGCAGGCCTGCATCTTCAAGCCGGTTCGGATCGCGACGCGCCTGGGCATCACCGGCCAGGTGATGCACGCCATGGTGCCGCGGGTGGCGCAGATCGTGATGAACACGAGCTTTCGCATGTTCCCGGATTCGTCGGCGGCGAAGGGGGACAAGGGAGGGAAGTCGCAGTTGTCGGCTGAGGCGGTGGCCATGCAGCAGATGATGCGGGGGATTCACTTCTGAACTCTTCCGTTGACTTTTGAAGTGATGGGTTTGATGTCGTTGCGCGCCGGTTCTCGGCCCGGCCCGCAACGACAGAAAAAAGCAAACCGACGAAGAATTCAGTCCGCCCCGCTCTGCTGCAAAGCCCACATCCCCGCATAGACGCCACCCCGCGACACGAGGTCGGCATGCGTTCCCCGCTCAACGATCTCCCCGTTCACCAACACCAGGATCTCGTGTGCGTCCACAACCGTGGACAAGCGGTGCGCAATCACCAGCGTGGTCTTGTTGCGCGCGGCGGTCTTCAGCTCCGCCTGAATCGCCCGCTCGTTCGCCGAGTCCAGCGCCGAGGTTGCTTCGTCGAAGATCACGATCGGTGGGTTTTTCAGCAAGGTGCGCGCGATCGCCACGCGCTGCTTTTCACCACCCGACAGTTTGAGACCGCGCTCGCCCACCATGGTGCGGTAACCCAGCGGCAGCCGCTCGATGAAGCTGTGGATGTGCGCGGCCTGTGCGGCCTGCACCGCGGCGTCGTGCCCGGCCTCGGGGCGGCCGTAGAGGATGTTGTATTCGATGGTGTCGTTGAACAGCACCGTGTCCTGCGGCACGATGCCGATGCTCTGGCGCACGCTGGATTGCGTGACACCTTTGATGTCCTGCCCGTTGATGGTGATGCGGCCAAAGCCATGCGGGCCCGGCTCGATACCGGAAGCCGCATTGGTCACGTCGTAGAAGCGGTACAGCAGCCTGGCCAAGGTGCTCTTGCCCGAACCCGACGGCCCCACCACCGCCACCGTCTTGCCCGGCGGAATCTCGAAGCTGATGCCGTGCAGGATCTCGCGCGCCGGCTCGTAGGAGAAACGCACGTTCTCGAACCGCACCGCCGGCGGGCCGTCCAGCGCCAAAGCCTGGGCACCGGGCTGGTCGGCAATCTCGCGCTCTTTCTCCAGCAGCACGAACATCTTGTCCAGGTCGGTCAGGCTCTGTTTGATCTCCCGGTAGAGCACGCCCAGGAATCCCAGCGGTATGTAGAGCTGGATCATGAAGGCGTTGACCATCACCAGGTCGCCCAGCGTCATCTCGCCGCTCACCACGCCTTGCGTGGCGCGGTAGAGCATGAGCACCAGCGCCACCGCAATCACCAGCTGTTGTCCGGCGTTGAGCAGGGACAGCGTGGTCTGGCTCTTGATGCGGGCGCGGCGCAGCTTCTCCAGCGCTTCGTCGTAGCGGCGGCCTTCGAAGGCTTCGTTGTTGAAGTACTTCACCGTCTCGTAGTTCAGCAGCGAGTCGATGGCGCGCGTCTGGCTGGTGGACTCCAGCTCGTTCATCTCGCGGCGGAACTTGGTGCGCCACTCGGTCACCACCACGGTGAACGTGATGTACAGCACCAGCGCCACCAGCGTGATCCACACGTAGCCCATGTCGAACTGGGTGCCCAGCAGCGCCAGCACCATGGTCACCTCGATCAGTGTGGGGATGATGCTGTAGAGCGAGTACGAGATGAGCGACTGCACGCCGCGCGTGCCGCGCTCGATGTCGCGCGTCATGCCACCGGTCTGTCGCTCCAGGTGAAAACGCAGGCTCAGCGCATGCAGGTGGCCGAACACCTGCAGCGCGATGCTGCGCGTGGCGCCCTCGGTGGCCTTGGCAAACACCAGTTCGCGCAGCTCGGTGAAGAGGCTGGTGCACAGGCGCAGGCCGCCGTAGGCCAGCAGCAGCCCCAGCGGCACCACCAGCAGGGCTTCCACGCTGCCGGGCTTGATGCTCATGGCGTCCACCAGCTGTTTCAGCAGCAGCGGCACGCTCACGTTGGCCATCTTGGCCGCCACCATGAACGCCAGCGCCAGCACCACGCGCACCTTGTATTGCCACAGATAGGGCAACAGGCGTTTGAGCGTGGCCCAGTCGGAACGCTGGGGCTTGTTGCCCGGGACGCCCGGGGTGGCGGGCAGGGCGACGGTGGCTTGGGAGGGGTTGTCTGGGCGCATGCGTGAGAATCGTGAGCAACTGGAGATTGTGACCATGACCGACAAAACAAGCCCGAACCCCGAAACCACCCTGCCCCGCGACAGGGAACTCGTGTTGAAGGTCATTCCCATGCCGGCGGACTGCAACGCCAACGGCGACATCTTCGGCGGCTGGGTCATGGCCCAGGTCGACCTGGCCGGTGCCGTGCTGCCGGCGCGCTACGTGCGCGGTCGCATGGCCACGGTGGCGGTGAACCAGTTCATCTTCAAACAGCCGGTGCGCGTGGGCGACATCCTGAGCTTCTTCGCACATGTCACCCGCGTGGGCAACACGTCCATCACCGTGCAGGTGGAGGTGTTCGCCGAACGTTTCTCCGCCCAGGGCCAGTACGTGAAAGTGACCGAAGCCAGCCTGACCTACGTGGCGATCGACATGGAAGGCCGGCCGCGGCCGATCCCGAAAGAAGGCCTGGACCTGCCGGGCGTGACGGGCTGAGCCACGCTCAGCCGGGCCAGCGCGAGCGCCACGCCCGGTAAATGCGGTCGGCCATGGCCTCGCTGCCGGTCAAGTGACGCCGTGTGGCGGCGTGCATCGCGGCGGGGTCCTGCACGCTGCCCCGGTGCAGCAGCACGTTCACCGGGTACGCATGGCCGGGCTCTTCCATCCAGTCCTGGATCTTGGCCGGCGTGATCTCGATGTGGAACTGCATGGCCAGGTGCTGGCGCAGGGCAAAGGCCTGGTGGGCACAGGTGGCGGACGAGGCCAGCAGCTCGGCGCCGGGCGGCAGCTCGGTGAAGCTGTCCTGGTGCCACTGGTACACCGTGGGTTGTTCGGCATCGCCCAGCCACTCGCGCGCGGCGCCGCTGTCCGTTCGGGCGATGGGCCACCAGCCCACCTCGGGCTGGGGCAAGGGCTCGACACGGCCGCCAAACGCACGGGCCATGAGCTGGCCGCCCAGGCAGTGGCCAATCACCGGGATGCCCAGCGCATCGGCCTCGATGATCAGCGCCTCGGCCTGGCGCAGCGTGGGTCGCTCGTCGTTCGCACTCCAGGCGCCGCCCAGCACCGCCAGCCCCCGGTAGCCGCGCACCGAGGTCGGGTAGTCCTCGCCGGCTTCGGCGCAGCGCAGGTGCCAGGGGATGCCTTGCGCATCAAGCCATTCGCCGAGAAAGCCCGGGCCGTCTTCGAACAGGTGTTGCAGCACCAGCACGTCGGCCGGAGCGGAAAAATCGGTTGCGGTCATGCCGCCATCATAGGAAACCCGACCCGGCGCCGGGCCGCCCCAGGCCGGGTCAGCCCCCTCGGGGGGCAGCGACCCGCGCAGCGGCGGAGCGTGGGGGCAGGATCAGTAAGTGCTCCCACGCACAAACCGTGCGATGCCCGTCGCCACCTCCGCCTCCTGCTCCAGAAAGCCGTGTGGCGTGCGACCCTCGCAGGCGTCCAGCCCCGTTCGCGCCGGCGCGCCAGGGCCGCCGCTGACGGTCACCACCTGCTGCCGCGGGCTGCGCGTGCGTTCGACGAGTTGCGCCATGAGTCCGGGGGGCGAACGCACGCAGGTGTCGGCCGCGTGGCCCACCACCAGCAAGGGCAGGTGGATGTTCTCCAGCGGCAGGTCGAACACGGACTGTGCGACCCAGGGTTTGCGGGCGCCCGCCTGGCCGGCCATCAGGGCCGAGGTCAACACCACACCATCGGGTGCGGCCGCGCCTGAGAGCCGCGACGCGGCGTTGGCCGCCGAGATGGCGCCACGGCTCGTGCCCACCACCCACACCGCACCCTGCGTGCGTGTGCGCAGAAGGGCAATCACCTCGCCGAGGTCGTGCGCATGGCGCGGGTCGGTGCGAAATCCACGCAGTCCGTCTTCTCCCTGGAAGCCGGAAGGCGCGTCCACCAGCGCGGTGGAAAAACCGGCTGCGTTGAACAGCGGGACGGAGCGCACGAGCGAGTTGCCGGCCAGCTTGCGCGCGCAGCCTTGGGCATCCAGGTCCAGGTGCCCGCCACCCCCGGCCAGCAACAGCAGCGTGACGGGGCTGGCCGCCACACCGCCCGACGAAAGCGCGAAAGACAGACGCAGCGTGTTGCCGGATCGGGTGTCCAGCGTCAGCACCTCGCCACATCGCTCGATGCGCGGCGCCTGGGCATGGCAGGCCGCGGCAACGAACACACCGCAGGCAAGTGCGCAACGCAGAAACCGATGCGACACGCGACCCAACCCGCTCATGAGGCCTCGGCCAGCGCAGCCAGTGCGTTCAGCGGCGCGGGCACGGCCGAAGAATGGTGGTCCACGATGCGCCATGCGCCAGCCACGCGCCGGAAAGTGAAGCTGAAGCGGGCCGGTACCTCGCGCAGCGACGGCGCCGCGGACATCGTCAGCGTGTAGCGACCGGTGTTCACCGCCATCTCGCCGAACACGCGGGGCAACACCTCACCCAGCGCCATGTGCGGCACCGGCTGCAACGCGAACACGGCGGCGAAATACGCAGCGATGCCCTGCGGCGTGGTGATGAGCTCGGCCGCGGTGGTGCCCCAGAGCACGGCCTGTGGGTCGTAGAGCGCGCAGATGGCCGCCGTGTCGCCGCGGTTGAACGCGGCGATCCAGGCTTCGGTGGCGGCGCGCACCGAGGCTTCGTCGATGTCAGAACTTTCCATGGCGCCCCTGTCCCGCAGCGAAGCGCGTGGCGCCTGCAAGTGCATCGGGAATGCGCGCCTTGCCGCGCTGCCATTCCTGCAACAGCGCTTCGCCCAGCGGCAGGTCCCACTGGGCCAGCGCGCTCTCGCGGTCGGCGCGCATCGTGGCTTGCGGGAAGGCGGCCAGTTGGCGCGCCAGGGTGACGGCGGCTTCGCGCGCTTGCCCTGTGGGCACCACCCGGTTGGCCAGGCCCATCTGCAGCGCCTCGGCCGCCTCCACCTGGCGGCCGGTGAGGATCAGGTCCATCGCGTGGCCCATGCCGATCAGGCGCGGCAGGCGCACCGTGCCGCCGTCGATGAGCGGCACGCCGAAGCGGCGGCAGTAGACGCCGAAGTACGCGTCTTCTTCCATCACACGCATGTCGCACCACAGCGCAAGCTCCATGCCGCCGGCCACGGCCGCGCCGCTCACCGCGGCGATCACCGGCTTGCTGAGCTGCAGGCGCGACGGGCCCATGGGGCCGAGGGCGTGCGGGTCGTCGGCGTTGAAGTCGAGGTCAAGGCCGCTGGTGTCGCCCTGAGCGGCGAGGCGTGCGCCGTATTGCAGGTCCCAGCCAGCGCAGAAGTGGCCGTTGGCGCCATGGAACACCGCGACCCTGGCCGTGGCGTCGGCTTCGAATTCGAGAAAGGCGGCATGCAGGGCGCGTGCGGTCGGGCTGTCCACCGCGTTGCGCACATCGGGGCGGTCGAGCGTGACGATCCAGATGTCGTCGTGTCTTTCGGTGGTGACAGCGCTCATGGCCACCAACCCACGCGTGGCGTGTTCAAGGCAGCGTCCAGTTCGTCCTGCGTCACCTCGATCTCCATGCGCAGCAACGCCCCCGCCATCGCCTTGCCCAGGTTGTCCAGCCGCAGGTTGCGTGCGCCACCACCCTGCAGGGCGCCACGCAACACGAACTTGAGCGCCAGGATGTTGGGCAGCGTCCAGGCGTCCACCTCGCCGGGCAACCAGGGTGCAAAGTGCGCCTGCACGCGTGCTGCCGTGACCTCACGCTCCAGCAGCCGGTAGCCCGCTGCGTTCCACGCGAACAGGCCGAAGTCCACCCAGTCGGCCTTGTCGCCGCTGCGGGCGTGGGCGATGCGCACGAGGGGGATGGTGATCTTCGTCATGACAGCAGCTCCACACGAACGCCCTGCTCCACCTCGGCACGCGGGATCAGCGTCGGCCAGATGCCCAACAACTCGCTGGTGTTGTGCAGCCCCGTGAAGCCGCAGGTGTAGGCCGGGCCGCTCAGGCCGATCCAGGGGAACAGACGGCCAAAGCCGTCGGCGGCGGCCTTGTCCTGCGTGCGCAGCACCAGGCGTGTCCAGATCTCGTTGCTCTGGTTGAGCGCATCGGCCTTCGGCAGCGGCGCCAGCGCACCGTGCGCCGAGTTGAGTCCCGGGTATTCCACAAACAGTTCGTCGTGTGGAATGCGTTTCTCCTTGAGCAGGGTGCGGATGGTCGCTTGCGCGGCCTGCGCCTTGTCCCAGGCGTCGGGCCACGAGAAGCCCCAGGTCACCTCGGCCTTGTAACCGTCGCGGAAACCCGCCACCACCTTGAGCGTGTCGGTGGGCGGCGTGCCGCGCGCTCCGGTGAGGCGCACGCGATCAAAGCCTTCGTCGTGCAGGGTGATGTGGCCCATGTCCAGCACCACGTCGGGCGAAAAATAGGCGTGCGGGTTGTGCACCTCGTAGAGCAGCTGCTGGCGCACGGTGTCGAAGTTGATGCGCCCGCCCGTGTCGGGTGCCTTGGTGATGAGCGCCGTGCCGTCCTCGTACACCTCGGCGACGGGGTAGCCGATGTGCGCCAGATCGGGGATGGCCTGCCACGCGCCCTGGCTGCCGAAGTTGCCACCGCTGCCCTGGCCCGAACATTCGAGCAAATGCCCCACGGTGAGGCCTTGCGCCAGGCGGTTCAGCTCTTGCTCGCTGGAGGCGCCCGCAAGCGTCCAGCCCAGGCCATGCGCCAGCGGCCCGAGAAAGAGCGCAGCGTCCGCCACGCGCCCGGTGATCACGATGTCGGCCCCCGCGTCCAGCGCGTCCACGATGGGCTGTGCGCCCACGTAGGCGTTGGCAAACACGAGCCGCTCGCGCACGCCGGCCACGGGCTCGTGGGTGAAGAGGTGGTCGAACCCGGCTTCGGCGCTTTGCAGGCGCGACAACACATCGTCGCCCGTGACCACCGCCACCTTGGCCTGCCAGCCCTTGGCCTTGAACGCCGCCAGCACCGCCTGCGCCGCACCACGCGGGTTGAGCCCACCGGCGTTGCACACAAAACGCACACCGCGTTCGCGCATCAGCGGCCAGAGCTTCAACAGCATGGGCACCACGTCGCGCGCATAGCCCAGCGCCGGGTCGCGCTGGCGGTCTTTTTGCAGGATGGCCAGCGTGAGTTCGGCCAGGTGGTCGCTGGCGATGAACTGCACACCACCACGTTCGATGCTCGCAGCCACAGGCTCCCAGTTGTCGCCGTAAAACCCCAGGCCGGCGCCGATGCGTATGGACTTCATGCGGTGCATCTTCATGGCGCGTCGGCGACTCTGGATGGGGGACAACCCCTAGCGGCAGTCCCGGGCAAGACAGCTATAAATCTTTCACACCGCAGGGACAGGCTGCCACACAGTTTGCAGCACGCAACCCCGACAAGGCGGCGCCAGAACAACAGGAGACATGCGTGCAATTGCTGCAACTGCTCATCAGCGGTGCGGCCCAGGGCTGTATCTACGGACTCATCGCCCTGGGTTTCGTGCTGATCTACAAGGCGACCGAAACCGTGAGTTTTGCGCAGGGCGACCTGATGATGGTCGGCGCTTTCGCCGCCCTCGCGGCCATGACGGTGCTCGGTCTGCCCTTCTGGCTCGCGGTGCCCGCCGCCATCATCGCCATGGGCCTCTTTGGTGTGGTGCTCGAACGCGCGGTGGTGCGCCCCATCCTGGGGCAGCCCGCGTTCTCCATCGTCATGCTGACCATCGGTGTGGGTTACGTGCTGCGCGGGCTCATCACCATGATCCCCAACATCGGCACCGACACCCACACCCTGCCCGTGCCCTACGCCGGCCAGGTGTTGCGCATGGGTGGACTGGTGGTCTCGGCCGAGCAGATCGTGGTGATCGGCGTCACCGGTCTGCTGTGTCTGGGGCTGTTCGCCATGTTCCGCTACAGCAAGCTCGGCATCGCCATGCAGGCTTCGTCGCAAAACCAGCTCGCGGCCTACTACATGGGCATTCCGGTGAAACGACTCAACGGCCTGGTGTGGGGCCTGGCCGCGGCGGTGGCGGCCATTGCCGGCCTGCTGCTCGCCCCCATCACCTTCGTGCACGCCAACATGGGCTTCATCGGTCTCAAGGCTTTTCCGGCTGCGGTGGTGGGTGGCTTCACCAGCCTGCCCGGCGCCATCGTGGGCGGCTTGATCATCGGCATCGTCGAAGCGTTCTCGGGCTTTTATCTGCCTGAAGGCTTCAAGGACGTGGCGCCCTACATCGTGGTGCTGATCATGCTGGTGCTCAAACCGAACGGCCTCTTTGGCGAAAAACTGCGCAAGAAAGTGTGATGACTTGGGGGTCAGACCACTCGCGCAGCGACGTGCTCTGACCCCAACTGATCGAGAACCATGAGATTCCTTTTCAAGACCGACTACAACCAGGACATCAAACTCGCCAAGCATGGCGGGCAGACCTTCTGGTACAGCCTGCTGGGCCTCTTCCTCGTGGCCGCGCCGTGGGTGATCCAGGAGTACTGGCTTGCCCAGCTCACCTTTGTGCTGATCTATTCCATCGTCGGCCTCGGGCTGATGTTGCTGGCGGGTTTCACCGGCCTGTTCTCGCTCGGCCACGCCGCGTTTCTGGGCGTGGGCGCTTACACGCAGGCCATCATGGTCAACGCCGGGTTGCCTTTCCCGCTGGCGCTGGCCTGCGCCGGCTTGCTCTCGGCCGCGGTGGGCATGGTGGTGGGCTTGCCGGCGCTGCGGGTGAAGGGCATCTACCTCGGCATGGCCACGCTGGCGTTCGGTTTCATCGTTGAAGAAATCATGGCGCGCTGGGAACACGTGACCGGCGGCAACTCGGGCCTGGTGGTCAATGCGCCCGCGCTCTTCGGCTGGGAGCTGGAGTCCACCAACGAGTTCTACTTTTTGTGCCTGGTGGTCACGGTGCTGGCCACGCTGGCCATTGCCAACCTCATGCGCTCATCCACCGGGCGCGCGTTTGTCGCCATCCGCGATTCGGAGATTTCGGCGCAGAGCATGGGCATTCACCTGGCGCGCTACAAGACCATGAGCTTCGCGCTCTCGGCCGCACTCGCCGGCATTGGCGGCGCGCTGTACGCGCACAAGATCCAGTTCCTCTCGCCCGAGCAGTTCAGCATCATCCAGTCGATCGATCTGCTGCTCATGGTGGTGATCGGCGGGCTGGGCTCGATCCACGGCGCGTTCCTCGGCGCCATCTTCCTGATCGTGATGCCGCAGCTCATTGCCTTGGGCAAGGACTTCCTGCCCGCGGCCATTGGCCAGGCGGCCGGTTTGCAAGGCACGGTGTACGGCCTGGTGCTGATCGCGTTTGTGCTGTTCGAGCCCATGGGCCTGTATGGCCGCTGGCTCAAGATCCGCGCCTATTTCCAGCTGTTCCCGTTCTATCGCAAGGGCATGTTCAAGCGGCAGAAGAGCTTCCAGAAGTCGGACCGTCTCAAATGATGCCCCCACGCTTGTCACTTCGTGTACTG
Source organism: Hydrogenophaga sp. RAC07 (assembly GCF_001713375.1). Lineage (NCBI taxonomy): Bacteria > Pseudomonadati > Pseudomonadota > Betaproteobacteria > Burkholderiales > Comamonadaceae > Hydrogenophaga > Hydrogenophaga sp. RAC07. The sequence goes on along the minus strand of NZ_CP016449.1, from coordinate 397,571 downwards.
CGCTGCCCCCCGAGGGGGCTGGCCGGCCTTGGGGCGGCCCGGCGGCCGTCCGTATTTCTCTCCGAGCAGGTCCTATGAGCGACATCCTTCTATCGGCGAAAAGTTTGAGCGTGCGCTTCGGCGGCGTGCTCGCGGTCAACAACGTAAGCTTTGACGTCAAGCGCGGCGAGGTGTTCACCCTGATCGGCCCCAACGGTGCCGGCAAGACGACGGTGTTTAACCTGATCAGCCGCATCTACACGCCCACCACCGGCACCATCGACTACGCCGGGCCCGACGGCATGCTGCGCCTGACCGACCAGGCGCCGCACCAGATTGCCAGCCTCGGCATCGCGCGCACGTTCCAGAACATCGAGCTGTTCGAACACGCCACCGTGCTGCAGAACCTGCTGATCGGCCGCCACACGCACCGCAAGACCGGGCTGTGGAGCGAGATCTTCTTCACAAGCAAGACGCGCGCGGCCGAGATCGAGGCGCGCGAGAAGGTGGAGCAAGTGATTGACCTGCTGGACCTGCAGCACCACCGCGAAAGCATGGTGGCCGGCCTGCCTTACGGTGTGCGCAAGGTGGTGGAGCTCGCGCGCGCGCTGTGCACCGAGCCCAAGCTGCTGCTGCTGGACGAGCCTTCCTCGGGCCTGAACGTGGAGGAGACCGAAGACATGGCGTTCTGGATCACCGACATCAAGAACGAACTCGGCATCACCGTGCTGATGGTGGAACACGACATGACCCTGGTCTCCAAGGTGTCCGACCGCGTGCTGGCCATGAGCATGGGCACCGAGCTGGCGTCGGGCACGCCGGCGCAGGTGCAGAGCGACCCGGGCGTGATCGAGGCCTACCTGGGCTCGATGGACGACGTATCGGGCCTGCGCCGCGAAAACCACAAGCCTGCTGCAGTGGGAGCAAGGTCATGAGCGTTGCCACCTCCGACGCCCCCGTGTTGAAGCTGCTCAACGTCGAGAGCGCTTACGGCCCCATCAAGGCGATCCGCGGCGTGAGCCTGCAGGTGCGCCGCAGCGAGATCGCCACCGTGCTCGGCTCCAACGGCGCGGGCAAAACCACCATCCTGAAGACCATCAGCGGCATCATCGATCCGCGCAAGGGCTCCATCGAGTTCAAGGGTGAAGACATCACCGCCAAGGACCCGGCCTTCGTGGTGCAGCAGGGCCTGAGCCACGTGCCCGAAGGGCGCGAGGTGTTCGCCCTGCTCTCGGTGCGCGACAACCTGCTGATGGGCGCCTACACCCGCAAGGACCGCGACGGCGTGGCGCGCGACATGGAGCTGGTGTTCAACTACTTCCCCATCCTGCGCGAGCGCGCCGCACAAGACGCGGGCCTGCTCTCGGGCGGGCAGCAGCAGATGCTGGCCATCAGCCGCGCGCTCATGGCCAACCCTGATCTGATCCTGCTCGACGAACCCAGCCTGGGCCTGAGCCCGAAGCTCACGAAAGAGATCTTCGAGATCGTGGTGCGCATCAACCGCGAGCGCGGCACCACCATCCTGCTGGTGGAACAAAACGCCAACATGGCACTCAATGCGTCGGACTACGGCTACGTGCTGGAGAACGGCCGCATCGTGATGGAAGACACCTGCGCCAACTTGCGCGAGAAGGACGACATCAAGGAGTTCTACCTCGGCATGAAGGAAGAAGGCGTGCGGGCCGATCGGCGCTGGAAGAAGAAGAAAAACTGGAGATGACATGAGCAACTTGTGGGACCTCTCCGGCATCCAGCCGCAAAACAAGATCGTGCTCGAAGGCGAGACCATTCCGGCGCTGTTCTGGAACGGGGTGAAAGCGCGCGGGCCCAACGTGTGGATGCGGCAGAAGGAGTTCGGCATCTGGCGCAGCTGGAGCTGGACGCAGACCGGTGATGCGGTGCGCGAGATTGCGCACGGCCTCATGGCCATCGGCTTCGAGCCGCGCGAGACCGCGTCCATCTTGTCCAACACCACCATCGAATGGGTGCTCTGCGACCTGGCCGTGCTCAGCGCGGGCGGTGTGTCCAACGGCATCTACCCCACCGACGCGGCCGAGCAGGTGCAGTACCTCTGCGCCGACTCGGGCACCACGGTGCTGTTTGTGGAGAACGACGAACAGCTGGACAAGGCACTGGAAGTGCGCGACCAGCTGCCCAAGCTGCGCAGAATAGTCGTGGAGGACATGGAAGGCCTGCGCGAGCTCAACGACCCGCAGGTCATCAGCCTGGTGCAGCTGCGCGAGCTGGGCCGCGCCCACCTGCAGCAGCACCCCGGCATGCTGGAAGCCCGCGTGGCCGGCTGCAAGCCCGACGAACTGGCCATATTGGTCTACACCTCGGGCACCACCGGCCGGCCCAAGGGCGCGATGCATTCGCACAAGGCGCTGGTCTACACCGTGCGCGGCTACAACACGCTGATTGCCCGCAGCGAGCAGGACGAGTGCATGTGTTTTCTGCCGCTGTGCCACATCGCCGAGCGCATGGGCGGCGAGTATTTTTCGCTCTACACCGGAGCCAAGCTCAATTTTGTGGAGAACCCCGAGACGGTGCCCGAGAACGTGCGCGAGATCGCGCCCACGGTGTTCACCGCCGTGCCGCGCGTGTGGGAAAAGTTCTATTCGGGCGTGATGATCACGCTGAAGGAAGCCGGCAAGATCCAGCAGGCCGCCTACGCCTGGGCGATTGGCGTGGGCCAGCGCGTGGCCGACCTGGTGATGGCCGGCAAGCCGGTGCCCGGTGGTCTGCGCCTGCAGTTTCATGTGGCGCGCACGCTGGTGCTCAACAACGTGCGCAAGCTCATCGGCATCCACAAGGCGCGTTTTCTCGTCACGGGTGCGGCGCCCATTTCGCCCGAGCTGGTGCGCTGGTACCTGGCGCTGGGCGTGCCCATGCTCGAGGTGTGGGGCATGACGGAAACCTGCGGTGCGTCCACCGGCATCCCGGCCGAGCGCATCAAGCCCGGCAGCATCGGCCCCGCCGCCAGCTACAACGAGGTGAAGCTCGATCCGGTGACCAGCGAAATTTTGGTGCGCGGTCCCAACGTGTTCATGGGCTACCTGAACCTGCCCGAGAAGACCGCCGAGACCATCGACAGCGAGGGCTGGCTGCACACGGGTGATGTGGGCGTGGTGGATGAGGAAGGGTTTTTCCGCATCACCGACCGCATGAAAGACATCATCATCACCGCAGGGGGCAAGAACATCACGCCGAGCGAACTGGAGAACGAACTCAAGTTTTCGCCGTACGTGACGGACGCCGTGGTGATCGGCGACAAGAAGCCCTACCTCACCGTGATCATCATGATCGACCAGGAGAACGTGGAGAAGTATGCGCAGGACAACGACGTGCCGTTTTCCAACTACGCCAGCCTCACCCGCGCGCCCGAGGTGCAGGCGCTGATCCAGACCGAGATCGATCGCGTGAACAAAAAGTTTGCCCGGGTGGAACAGATCAAGAAGTTCTTTTTGCTCGACACCCAGCTGAGCGCCGAAGACGAAGAACTCACCCCCACCATGAAGCTCAAACGCAAGCTGGTGCAGACCAAATACGAGCCGCAGATCAACGCCATGTACAGCTGACCCCTCACCTCAACCGCCACCATCTGACCACCACCCCAGGAGACACAAGAGATGAAAACCCGACTGACACTGGTTGCCGCCCTGCTCGCCGCGGGCAGCAGCGCGGCCTTCGCGCAAACGCAAGGCGTGAGCAAAGACGAAATCGTGCTCGGCTCCATTCAAGACCTCTCGGGCCCCATTGCCGGCTTTGGCAAGCAGGTGCGCCTGGGCATGATGCTGCGGGTGGACGAGGTGAACGAGCAAGGCGGCATCAACGGCCGCAAGATCAAGCTGGTGGTGGAAGACTCGGCCTACGACCCGCGCCGCGCCGTGCTGGCCGCGCAGAAGCTGGTGAACCAGGACAAGATCTTTGCGATGGTGGGCCACATCGGCACCGCGCAAAACATGGCCGCCATGCCGGTGCAGTTCCAGAAGAACGTGATCAACTTCTTTCCGGTGACCGCAGCGCGCGAAATGTACGAGCCCTTCCACAAGCTCAAGTACAGCTTTGCCGCCACCTACTACGACCAGATGAAGATCGCCGTGCCCAAGCTGGCGAAGGAAAAAGGCGCCAAGAAGGTGTGCGCCATGTACCAGGACGACGAGTTCGGCCTGGAGGTGAAGCGCGGCGCTGAAGACGGCCTGAAAGCCGCCGGCATGACGCTCGCCGTGGAAACCAGCTACAAGCGCGGCGCCACCGACTTCTCGTCGCAGATGCAGAAGCTGGCCTCCGAGCAGTGCGACATGGTCGTGATGGGCACCATCATCCGCGAGACCATCGGCGGCATTGCCACGGCCAAGCGCCTGGGCTTCAACCCCACCTTCATCGGCTCCAGCGCCGCCTACACCGACCTGATCCACAAGCTCGGCGGCCCCGCCATGAACGGCTTCTACGCCACCATGACGGTGCAGAACCCCTACACCGACGAAGCCTCGCAGCCGATCCGGTTCTGGGCCAACAAGTACAAGACCAAGTTCAACGAAGACCCGACCGTGTTCTCGGTCTATGGCTATTCGCTGGTGGACACCTTCTTGCGCGCCGCAGGCAAGGCCGGCAACAACCTGACCACCGAGAGCTTCATCAAGGCGATGGACACCATGGTCATTCCGCCCGATATCTTCGGCAGCGCCGAAATGACCTTCAGCCCCACCAAGCGCCTGGGCAGCAATTCAACCCGCCTCTCGCAGCTGCAGGACAACCGCTGGAAAGTGGTGTCCGAGTACATGAAGATCGACGCCGCCAAGTGAGCGCTGTGTGATCAACGAATGACACGTTGCCTGCCTCGGCAGGCCATGCGTGAAACCGCCAACACCTTGTGTGCTGGCGGTTTTTTTTCGCCGGTGGGTTTCCGGGCTTCCAACCCATGAAGCAGCTGGTTATACTGACTTTTATTTTTTTCAGTATAACGAGCATGCTCTACACACCACTCTCGACCGCAGCCCAGACCGCGTACGCCGCGGTGAGAAGCGCGAGCATGCTGGACAGCGTTCGTTCGGTGGCATCACTGCCGGGCAGCTTCTCCCGCAAATCCGTCAAGGGCCACCACTACTGGTACTACCAGACCGCCGACCTGACGGGCAAACAAAAGCAGATCTTCCTGGGCACGGACAGCGACGAGCTCACAGCCATGATCGAGCTGCACCGCCAAGGTGATGAATCCAAAACGCACCTGCGGCAGCTGACGCGCCAGGCCATTGCAGCGGGCTGCCCGGCCATCGTTCCCTCTCACGCCAAGATCATCGAGCGGTTGGCCGATGCCGGCTTCTTCATGGCGGGCGGCATCCTGGTGGGCACACATGTGTACATGGCGTACCAGAACTACCTGGGTGTGCGCTGGCATGCTGGTGCACAAACCGTCGACCTTGACTTCGCACACGCGGGGCGCAACGTGTCGGTGGCCATTCCGTCGGACGTGACCATGGACATGGGCAGCGAAATCGAAGCACTCAAGATGGGCTTTGTGCCGGTAAGCAGCCTCACCACTTACATCAAGTCCGACGAGCAGGATTTGCAGATCGACTTTGTGACCTCAACCCACCGGGGCGGCGACACACCCGTGTTGATCAAGGCCTTGAACGCCACGATGCAGCCCTTGAAGTTCATGGAGTTTTCCATGGAGGCGCCCATTCAGGTGACGTTGCTCGCGCAACGCGGCGCCATCACCGTGAACGCGCCGCCCCCCGAAAAGTATGCCCTGCACAAGCTGCTGGTGTACGGCGAGCGCCCACAAGACATGCGGGTGAAGGCCACCAAAGACCTCGACCAGGCCGCGTCGCTCATTGAATACCTGGCCGAGAACGACGCCGACCTTTTGAACGAGACCTGGCTCGACCTGATCAACCGCGGCCCGGGCTGGCAACGCCGCGCGCTGGAAGGCCTGAAAGCCCTCCGCAAACGGCACCCCGACATCGACACCAATGCGCTGGGCTGAACCATGACACCCACCCAAGCCCTGTGGCTCGCCGACGCCATCCTGGCGCTGCACATGGGCATCGTGCTCTTCGTGGTCGGCCTGCTGCCCCTCGTCTTGCTCGGCGGTGCCCTGGGCTGGCGCTGGGTGCGCCACTTCGGCCTGCGCCTCACCCACCTGGCCCTGATGGTCTTCATCGCCGCCCAGGCCTGGCTCGGCCAGCTCTGCCCCCTGACCGTGTGGGAACAAGACCTGCGCCGCCTCGCCGGCCAAAGCGGCTACCGCGAAAGCTTCATCGAGCACTGGCTGTCACGCCTGCTGTACTGGGAGGCGCCCTGGTGGGTGTTTGTGGCGGGGTACACGGGGTTTGCGGTGGCGGTGGGGGTGGCTTGGTGGGGGGTGAGGCCACTTAAACCCGGGGAACCTGCCCGGAGTTCACTGTTCGATGCACAACATGACCGAACAGACCATTGATACCCAAAAGACAAAGGTAGAGACCAACGAGACCAACAGCAAGGTCGGCTGCGGTGCCGAAAATCTCAGAGAAAGTCCGTCGCCATCCAGCTCAATGATCAGCAGTGATCTGCCTCCAGGAACGACCTCAGCTTCCGGGTCAGCTGAGGCAGATCGCAAACCTCGCACTCCCAAACGATCAGAAACTGCCATCCCAGGGCAACCAGCGCTGCCAAAGCCAATGCATCGCGCCGCGTGTTGCCCTCCAACTTATTCAGCCAGAACTGCGCATTCGACTTCGGGGTGTAGGCAAACCTGCAACCAGGATGCCGATGCCAGAAACAGCCATGCACGAAAGTCACCTTCTTCATTCGCGGAAAAACAAGATCCGGCGAACCTGGCAAATCCTTTCGGTGCAAGCGATACCTGAAGCCCATTCCGTGCACAAGCTTGTTGAGTTCCACTGATCTCTGACCCGAGATTTCCATCGAATGCTGACCCACCCGCTTGTGTGAGCAAAGCAGCTCACGTTGTGGATAAGTGCTTCGTTTTCTCCTTTTCAGACTTGGGGCCTGCTGAACTGTTTTTGAACCGATAGCTGTCGTTTCCGGTCTCCAGAATATGGCATCGGTGCGTCAGCCGATCCAAAAGCGCCGTCTGTGTGGAGCTGCAGCAAAGTGCGCCGCTGTTTCCGCGACTTTGTTGCCTCGATCAAGAGCCAGGTCGAAAGCTTGTCAGCGTATGGATCGAGCTTGCTGGTGCTCGTCCGCTTGGCATAGCGGGGCTCTTCGTCGCCCGCCCGCAGGTACTTCTTAACGGTATTGCGAGCCAGGCCTGTGCGCCTGGAGATCTCGCGGATGGACATCTGCTCGCGCAATGCCCAGCGTCTTATGACACTTAAAGTCGCCACGTCTATCACTCCTGAAATCTCCTGCTACTAAAAGCAGCAGGATAGGGTTCTTACGTGGGTCAGCTTTAAATGGAAATTGCAGCTCTAAGTGGGTCAGTTTTCAACGGAAGCCAACAGGCCCGCTGGTACGGTTTTCGGGCTGGCTATGAAGATCTGATTCGCATCTGGACCACTGAAGGCATCGCGCAATGGTTTGTGGAGCTGGCATTGGTCGAAGAGTCCCTGCGTGAATCCATCACTGCACTGAACAAGGCCGGCCGCAAACCCGATCAGATGGCCATAAGGATGCGCGCCCACTCTAAGCTGCTGCTTACAAGCAAGAACAAGAGCAGGATGCAGACGGATGACGCGCGGTCATGGTCTGGGGAGAATCCCCAGACCATCCTATTACCCCTGTACGACCGCGAATTGCTTGAGCGGAATTTAGACCTTGCGTCCGCGCTACTGCGACAGCACCCCCCAACTCAGGATGTTCACGGCGGCGCTATCGCACACGATGTACCAGCCGAGGATATTGCGCTGTTTCTGCAGCGCTATGAAGGACACCCGAATAGCATTGCATTTTTAGGGGCTGAGATTGCCGACTGGATCCTGGAGCGCGCGGAAGCGGGAGAGTTGGTGAACTGGAAAGTGTTCGTAGCCAACCCGCAGCGTGACCGGCAGGTACTCCTCGGAGGAAGGCCGTTCGGACTTGTGCGGCGTTCGCTGCAAGCCAACGAGTCGATCGGCATCCTGATCGATCCTCGCCACGAAGGTGTTGATCTCCATGGCGGACCGGACAACTACCGGGCGGAATACGGCTTCAACGCTAGGGCTATGCGCGAGGACCGGCCTGCTCAGCAAGGACTGCTGCTCCTGTACCCACTCGATCCGGAACCGCTGCGCGCGCCGACACAGGCCGTGCTTGGCCTCGCGCTATCACTACCCTGGACCACTGACGGCAAAGAACGGTTTGTCGTGAACCGTGGGGTCCGCCATGGGTGAGATCACGCAAGAGCGATGGACAAGCCTGCGCGAACAGCGCCTTCCACATGAGGACGTCTACGAACAAGTAGCCGAAGATTTGGAACTTGCACTGATCGGCGTCTCAGACGACGGACGACTGCACCTGCTTCTTGCCATCGATGTCGCTCCACAAAATCTGCCTCCGGACCTGCAGAGCCTTCAAGTACGTATCCTGGAAGGCGGACAGATGTGGCTTGATGTCTCCGCCCGCAGCCACCACGAAGAGCTGCTGACGCTCGTCGCAAACAAAGTCCTGCATGCCATTCGCATTGAAGGCCGTGATCCTGCGGTCTCGGTCGAACGGATCATCGACGAAATGCGCGCGGCACTGCGCCCGCTCGCGCCCGACCTCGGCGCAACGGAGCAGATCGGCTTGTTCGGAGAACTCTGGGTGTTGTCGAATGTGCTGTTGCCGACGCTAGGCCCGCGGATCTGCCACCTCTGGAGCGGCCCGGAAAGTGAACGCCACGATTTAATCGGACAGGGAGTCCATGTCGAGGTAAAGACAACTACGCGGTCTGAGCCGAAACATGAGATCTCCCGCCTCGATCAGCTGAAAGCTCCCGTCAGCAAACGCCTCCTGTTCGTCAGCGTCATGCTGGAAAGAAGCTTGGGTGGCGACGAAACCCTCGCAGACCGCGTCGATGAAATTCGAGAGAAGCTCGGATCGGATGGACATGCGCTCGACGTCTTTGATATGCGCTTGGCACAGCTCGGCTGGCACGAAAGCCTGCGGCAGACCGGTGTCCTGCTACGGTTTACATTCCGCAATGTCCACGTGTTCGAGGTTGCCGGCACATTCCCCCGGCTCCCCGACGACTATGTTCCGCCACTCGGTGTGACCGGCGTCAAGTACAGCATCAACGTCGGAAGCCTGCCTTCGCTCGACGTCTCCGAAGTTCAGGAAGTTCTACTGACCGCCTGACCCGCCACCGCAGGACCTGCGCTGCCGCACGCACCCGCTCCAGTGGACAACAGCTTCCCGTCCGACCCCAAAAACTCCAGGCGAGTGCTGGCCACGCGCGAGCCCCGTTGCATGACTTCGGCACGCAGTTCAAAGTGTTCGCTGATGTCGGGGCGCAGGTCGATAGTGCTGAGTCTTCTAAAGCGACTCAGGCGCTTCCAAAGCGCCTCGTCCATGGACCAACGGTGGTCACCTTGATCAGCTAACCCGCCACTACCCAACCACCACCTCACTGATCTGCATCACCGGTGCGATGTCCGTGTAGTTCGGCACGTCGGCCATGATGTCTTTGGCGTGGGGTCCGAATCCGGCCTGGAAGGTTTCCACCGAATCGCAGAACAAGTGGCACATGGCCACGTAGGTGGCGGGTGCGCCGGGGGCACCGCCGGCCATGCCTTTGTCCACGGTGTAGGACTTGAGCGCCGCGCCCAGCTTGGCCTTGACCATGGGCATGTGTTGGTCGCGGTAGTAGTCGTGGTTGAACTTCGCGCCAGGGGTGTTGGGGTACATCACGCTGACTTTGATCATGGCTAGTCTCCTGGTTGTTGGTTGGGAAAGGTCACGAAACGATGTAAGCCCCCGCCCCGGTCGACATCAACTTCCCATCCGCCCCCAGAAACTCCATGCGTGTGCTCGCCACGCGCGAGCCCAGGCGCATGACTTCGGCGCGCAGTTCAAAGTGGTCGCTGATGCCGGGGCGCAGGTAGTCGATGCGCAGGTCGATGGTGCCGAGTTTGCTGAAGCGGTGCAGGCGTTGCATGGGGGGCTCAATCATGTGGCGCGCGCCGATGGCGGCCATGCAGGCCAGGCCGCCCATGGCGTCGAGGCAGGCGCTGATGACGCCGCCGTGGATGCGGTTGTGGCTGTAGTGGCCGACCAGCTGGGGCTTCATGTCGATGCGGCCGACGACCTTGTCGGGCGTGATGCTCACGATCTTCAAACCCAGCACCTGGTTGAACACGATCTTTTCTTCAAACAGGTGTTTGAGCGCGTCGATGAATTCGGGCTCGAATTCGACGGGTGCGTAGGGGGTCGTTGTTGTTTTGGTCATAGGGCCCATTGTCGTGCGGCGAGTTCTTTCATGATCTCTTCGGCACCGCCGCCGATCATCATGACCTTCACCTCGCGGTACACACGCTCGCTCACGGTGCCGCGCATGTAGCCCATGGCGCCGAGGATCTGCACGGCAGCGTCGGCGCAGTGCTGCATGGTCTGGGTGGCGTGGTTTTTCAGGAGGCAGACCTGTGCCACCCAGTCGGTTCCACTGTCTCCCGCGTCCACCCGCGCGCCCAGCGCGTCCACCCAGGCCTGGGTGGACTGGATGCGCATCTGCATGTCCATGAGCTTGTGGCGGATCACCTGGCGTTCGATGAGGGGTGCGCCGAAGGTGCTGCGCTGGCGGGCCCAGGCCAGGGCTTCGTCGTAGCAGGCCTGCGAAAAACCGAGCGCCATGGCCGACATGGCGAGGCGCTCGCCATTGAAGTTGCCCATGATCATGCGAAAGCCTGCGCCCTCGGCGCCCAACCGGTAGCGGGCGGGCACACGCACACCGTCAAAGCGCAGCTGCGCGGTGTCGCTGCAGTGCCAGCCCATCTTGTGCAGCTTGCTGCGCGAGATGCCGGGGGTGTGGCAAGGCACGACGATCATGCTGATGCCGCTGGCGCCCTTGCTGTTCAGGTCGGTGCGCACCGCCAGCGTGATCCAGTCGCAGCGCATGCCGGAGGTGATGAACACCTTCTCGCCGTCGATCACGTACTCGTCGCCCTCCAACCGCGCGGTGGTGCGCAGCGCGGCCACGTCCGAGCCGCCGCCGGGCTCGGTGATGCCCAGGGCTGCAATCTGCTCGCCACGCAACACCGGCGGGATCACCTCGGCCTGCAGCTCGGGTGTGCCGTGCGCCAGCACCGGCGGCAGGCCGATGTTGTGCGTGAACAGGCTGGCCATCACTCCGCCGCTGCCGCCATGGCGCGCCAGCGTTTGAGACATGCCGTTGCGCACGCTCCAGGGCGCGGGCGTGCCGCCCAGGTGCTCGGGGTAGCCCAGGCCGAGCAGGCCGAGTTCGGCGGCTTGGTGGTACAGGCCGCGCGGGAACTCGCCGGCCTCGTCCCACGCGTTCACATGCGGCGCGATGGCCTGGGTGGCGAAGCGTTGCACGGTGTCGAGCAGCGCGGTGCGGTCTTCGGGGGTGAAGTCGTGCGTCGTGTTCATGCGGCAAAGGTGATGAGCAGTTGTCCGGGCGCGACCTGCTGGCCAGCGGCCACCGACACGTTGTCCACGGTCACGTCGCGCGGCGCGGCCAGGGTGTGTTCGAGCTTCATGGATTCGATGACCAGCAGCGGCTCGCCTTTGGCAACGGTGGCGCCAGCTTGGGCGTGCACGGCGATGAGCTTGCCGTTGAACGGGGCGCGCAACTCGCGCGCGGCCGACACACCGCCTGCGCGCTCGCGCGGCACGAGGCTGAGGTCAAGCAGCTCGATGGTGTGGGCACCGGCTTGCACCTGCCAGCGGCCCGCGCCGAGCGACACAGCCGCCACAGGCCAGCCGATGCCGTCCACAACCACGCGGCCCGGGCTCACGCGCGCCTGCGCTGTGCGCTCGCCCCAGGCCACGCTCAGCGCGCCCTGCCCGAGCTCTCGCGCGGCCAGGTCCAGCACCTGCTCGCCGTGTTGCCAGCGCAGGGGGCGGGCAAAGGGGCAGGCCAGCGCGGTGGCCGGGGCCTGCGCGCTGAAGGCCGCGCCGAGCACGCTGGCCAGCACCGCGTCGGGCGGGGGCAGCAGCATGGCGCGAACGGTGTCGCCCTCCTCGGCCAGAAAGGGAATGAGCGCACCGCCCTCGTGAAACACCGGGTGGCGCAGGCAGGCCGCAAGGAACGCGCGGTTGGTCGGCAGGCCAAGCACACGCGTCTGGTCCAGCGCGTGGGCGAGGCGGTCGATGGCATCCCTGCGGGTGGGCGCGTGCACGATCAGCTTGCCGAGCATGGCGTCAAAGTGCGGGCTGACTTCGCTGCCGGTTTCCAGCGCGTGGTCAAAGCGCAGGCCGGGCACCATCGGCGGTTCGGCGAACCGCAGCACGCGGCCCGTGTGCGGTGTGTGGTGCTCGTCTTCGGCGCACAGGCGCACTTCGATGGCGTGGCCGTTGAAGGTGATCTGTGCCTGCGTGAGGGGCAGCGGTTCGCCGCGCGCGACGCGGAGTTGCCATTCAACGAGGTCAAGACCGGTGAGTGCCTCGGTGACGGGATGCTCCACCTGCAGGCGCGTGTTCATCTCCATGAGGTGGAAAGCGCTGCCCTCCAACAAAAACTCCACCGTCCCCGCCCCCACATACCCCGCCGCCTGCGCCAGCGCCACGGCGCAGCGCCCCAATTCGCCCCGCAGCTCGGGCGACACCGCAGGGCTCGGCGCTTCTTCAATGATCTTCTGGTGCCGACGCTGCACCGAACAGTCGCGCTCGCCCAGGTGCACGCAGTGGCCGTGCGCATCCGCAAACACCTGCACCTCCACATGCCTGGGGCGCAGCAGCGCGCGCTCGATCAGCAGGTCGCCATTGCCGAAACCGCTCAGGGCTTCCGAGCGTGCGCCCCTGAGCGCAGGCAACAACTGGTCGGCGCTGTGCACCAGGCGCATGCCGCGCCCGCCGCCACCGGCCACGGCCTTCACCATCAGCGGAAACCCCACGCGCTGCGCCTCGGCCTCAAACGTGGATTCGCTCTGGTCGTCGCCAAAGTAGCCGGGCAGACAAGGCACACCGTGCGCCACGGCCAGTGCCTTCGCGGCCGACTTGCTGCCCAGCGCGCGGATGGCCGCTGGCGGTGGACCGACCCAGGTGAGGCCGGCGTCGATCACGGCCTGCGCGAAGTCGGCGTTCTCGCTGAGAAAGCCATAGCCGGGGTGCACCGCGTCGGCGTTGGTGGCCAGCGCCGCGTCCAGCAGGCGGTCCACGCGCAGGTACGACTCGGCCGAGGTGGTGCCGCCCAGCGCAAACGCGCTGGTGGCCTCGCGCACATGCAACGCGTGGGCGTCGGACTCGGAAAACACGGCCACGGTCTCGATGCCCATGGCGTGCGCGGTGCGGATGACGCGGCGGGTGATTTCGCCGCGGTTGGCAATCAGGAGGCGTTTCATGAATCAACTCCGGCGCCGGGCCGCCCCAAGCCGGATTCGCCCCCTTGGGGGGCAGCGACCCGCGCAGCGGTGGAGCGTGGGGGCACGTTTCCAGCCCAGGGGGCCGGCTGCTTCTTGGCAAACGCGGACAGTCCCGCTGAGGCTTCGGGGCTGCGCAGCGCCGCAGCAAATGCACGGGCCGCCTCCTCGCGCAAATCGGGCACGTCACCGCGCAGGCGCTGCAGCAGCCGTTTGGTGCTGGCCACCGCGCCGGGTGCGGCGCGTCTCAAGCGGGCCAGCCGGTCCTGCAAACCTTGCTCCAGTTCGCCGTCGTCGGCCACCTCGTCCACCAGGCCCAGCTGCATGGCGGCTTCGGCCTTGAAGCTGAGGCCCTGCAGCAAACACTGGCGCGCTTTCGCCTCGCCCAGCCGCATCCACACAAAGGGCGCAATCTGCGCCGGCGGCAGGCCGAGCGTGACCTCGGGTGTGCCGAACACCGAACGCTCGGTGGCGATCACATGGTCGGCACAACACACCAGGCCAAAGCCCCCGCCCATGGCCGCGCCGTCCACCGCGCACACCAGCAGCTGCGGCAGCGCACACAGCGCGTGCAACACATCGCCAAAGCCCCGGTTCATGGCGATCAGCGGATCGTCTTCGCCGGGTTTGAGCGGCTGGCCGATGGCGCTGGCGAAGTTGCCCAGGCTGCCACCGGCGGTGAAGGCACCCGGCGCGCCGGTGAGCACGATGATGCGCAGGCTGTCGTCTTGTTGTGCACGCAGGGTGGCTTCAAACAGGCCGAGCACCATGGCGTCGCTCAGGGCGTTGCGCGTGGCGGGGTCGTTGAGGGTCCAGCGTTCGGTGTCGCCTTGGCGTTGTGTGTGGAAGGGGGTCATCGTGGGGTGTCCTGCAATGTGTCGGCGGGCGAGCCCCCACCCCTGCCCTCCCCCAGAGGGGGAGGGGGAACGAGGGGGAGCTCTGCCTTCGCTCCCTCCCCCAGAGGGGGAGGGGGAACCAGGAGGAGTTCTGCCTTCGCTCCCTCCCCCTCTGGGGGAGGGCAGGGGTGGGGGCCCGCGCGAAACAACCTCACTTCACCGCCCTCTTCGCAATCCCCATCGTCTTCGCCAGGATCCCCAGCATCACCTCGTCCGCCCCACCGCCAATCGACGCGAGCCGGCCATCGCGGTACATGCGCGAGACCTTGTTTTCCCAGGTGAAGCCCATGCCGCCCCAGAACTGCAGACAGGTGTCGGGCACGGTGCGGTTCAGGCGCCCGGCCTTGAGCTTGGCCATGGTGGCCCACTCGGTCACGTCTTCGCCGGCGATGTAGCGTTCACACGCCAGGTAGGTCAGTGCGCGCAGGCTTTCCACCTCGGTTTTCAGCTCGGCCAGCTTGAACTGCACCCACTGCTGGTCGGCCAGGCTGGCGCCAAACAGCTTGCGTTCCTGCGCCCACTCCACCGTCCAGCCAATGCAGTTGGTCAGGCTCTCCAGCGTGCTGGCCGCGCACCACAGGCGCTCTTCCTGAAACTGCTGCATCTGGTAGATGAAGCCCGCGCCCTCCTGGCCGATGCGGTTGCTTTGCGGCACGCGCACCTCGTCAAAGTAGATGAGGCCGGTGTCGCTGCTGTTCATGCCGATCTTCCTGATCTTCTGCGCCACCTCGATGCCTTTGACGAGCTTGCCGTTCTCGCGCATGCGCACCATCACCAGGCTCTTGTTCTTGTGCGCCGGGCCGTCGCTGGTGTTGACCAGCATGCACATCCAGTCGGCCTGCAGGCTGTTGGTGATCCACATCTTCTGGCCGCTGATCACGTAGTCGTCGCCGTCCTTGCGCGCCACGCTCTTGATGGCCGCCACGTCGCTGCCGGCACCGGGTTCGCTCACGCCGATGCAGCCCACCATGTCGCCCGCAATGGCGGGCGCAAGAAACTCGCGCTTGAGTTCTTCGCTGCCGAAGCGCGCGAGCGCGGGCGTGGCCATGTCGGTCTGCACGCCGATGGCCATGGGCACGCCGCCGCAGTGGATGTGGCCCAGCGTCTCGGCCATGGCCATGCCGTAGGAGTAGTCGAGCCCCGCGCCGCCAAACGCTTCGGGCTTGGTCAGGCCGAGCAGACCCAGATCACCCAGCCCCTTGAACACCTCGTGCGCCGGAAAGATCTCGGCCTTCTCCCATTCGTCCACCTGCGGGTTGATGTGTTCGTCGATGTAGCGCTTGAGCGTCTTCTGGATCTCGCGGTGCTCGTGGGTGAACTGCATGTCTTGTCTCCTGTTGTTTTGAATGGGTGCCTACATGCGCGCCACGCCGAACTGCATGGGCCGGGGTTCGCGCGCGGCGGCCTCGGCGCAGGTGTCCAGGCAGAAGGCGAGCGTGGCGCGGGTGTCGCGCGGGTCGATCACGCCGTCGTCGAGCACCAGACCGCTGGTGTAGAAGGCGTCGGCCTGGCTCTCGAACACGTTCACGATCTGGTCGAACTGCGCCTGCATCTGCACCGCGTCGGGCGTGATGCCTTTGCGCGCCATGCCGGCCTCGGCCACTATTCTCATGGTGCGCGCGGCCTGCTCGCCGCCCATCACCGCGGTCTTGGCCTGCGGCCAGCTGAAGAGAAAACGCGGCTCGTAGCCGCGCCCGCACATGCCGTAGTTCCCCGCACCGAACGACGCCCCGCACTGGATGGTGATCTGCGGCACGGTGGCATTCGTCACGGCCTGGATCATCTTGCTGCCGTGCTTGATCATCCCGCCCTGCTCGCTGTCCTTGCCCACCATGTAGCCGGTGGTGTTCTGCAGATAAACGATGGGGTGGCCGAGCTGGCACATCCACTGGATGAAGTGCGTGGCCTTGTTGGCACCGGCCACGTCGATCGGGCCGTTGTTGCTGACGATGCCCACCGCGTGGCCGTGGATGCGGGCCTGCACGCAGAGCGTGGCGGCGCCGTAGAGCGCCTTGAATTCGAGCAGCTCGGAGCCATCGACGATGCGGGCCATGACCTCGCGCATGTCCACCGGCTCGCGGTGGTGGGCGGGCATGAGGGCCAGGAGTTCGTCGGGAGGTAGAAGGGGTTGGCGCTCGTGGCCCCCACCCCAACCCTCCCCCAGAGGGGGAGGGAGTTCAAGCTCCCTCCCCCTCTGGGGGAGGGTTGGGGTGGGGGCGCGCCCAACCAACTGCCCCACCACCCGCCGCGCCACCCCCAGCGCCTCCCGGTCATCCTCAGCCAGGTACTCCCCCAGGCCCGACACACCGGTGTGCATCTCCGCCCCGCCCAGCTCCTCTTCGGTGGCCACCTCGCCGGTCGCTGCCATCAGCAACGGCGGCCCGGCCAGAAATGCCCGCGAGCGACCCCGCACCATGATCACGATGTCGGAGAGACCAGGCATGTAAGCCCCACCGGCCGTTCCCGAGCCGTGCTGCACCGTGATCACCGGCAGGCCGGCGGCCGAATGGCGCGCGAGGTTGCGGAACAGCGCGCCGCCGTGCACAAAGCCCTCGACCTGGTACTTCATGAGGTTGGCGCCGGCACTTTCCACCAGGTGCACAAACGGCAGCTTGTTCTGCAGCGCGATGTCCTGCACGCGCAGGATCTTCTCCAGCCCACGCGGCTGGATGGCACCGGCCTCGATGCCCGAGTCGCTCGCCACCACCATGCAGCGCACACCGGCAATGAAGCCGATGCCCGCCACCATGCCGCCGCCGGGCACCGACTTCGCCGGGTCCTTGGTGTCCTGCAGAAAACCGGCGAGCGAACACAGCGGCAGATACGGTGCGCCCGGGTCGAGCAGCAGGGCCACGCGCTCGCGCGGCAGCAACTGGCCCCGTTTGTCAAACACGGGTTTGGATTTGGCCGAGGCCTGGGCGGCGCGGTCTTCAAGCGCGCGCAGCTGCGTGATGCGCGCAAGCATCGCGTCGCGCCGCTCGTGCGCCTGCGGGCTCTGCGGATTGAAAGACGATTCAAACATCCTGAAAAACCTTCGGCGTCACGTAGCGGTGGAAACCATCGAAGGGTTTCACCGCGTCGCGGTCCTGCACCTCCACGGGTGCCGCCACCTGCCCCCAGCCCATGCGCACCTGCGGGCGCGCGCCATCCACGCGCAACACGCTGCCGCTGATGAAACTCGCCGCGGGTGAGAGCAGAAACACAATGGCGGCCGAGGTTTCGGCCTCGTTGCCGAAGCGCCCGGCCGGCACGGTCTCGCGCATCTCGCGCAACATGGGGCCGGCCTCCGGGGGGTAGTGGTCCATGCCGCTGGAGGCGATGTAGCCCGGCGCCACCGCGTTCACGCGCACGCCGCTGCGTGCCCATTCCAGTGCTGCGGTCTCGGTGAAGTTCACCATGCCCGCGCGCGCCGCACCGCTGTGGCCCATGCCGGGCATGGAGCCCCACATGTCGGCCACAATGTTGACGATCGAACCACCCTGGGTCTGCATGCTCTGCACATAACACTCACGCGCCATGAGAAAGCCGCCGGTGAGGTTGGTGTCGATCACCGCCTGCCAGCCCTTGGCGCTGATGTTCTCCAGCGGGGTGATGTACTGGCCACCCGCGTTGTTCACCAGGCCGTCGATGCGGCCGTGCGCGCCGACGATGGCGGTGACCACGGTGCGCACGACGTCCTCGTCGCGGATGTCGCAGGCGTGAAAACTCGCTCGCCCGCCGTCGGCCACGATCTCGCCGGCCGTGTCTTGCAGCTTCTCCAGCTTGCGGCCGATCAGCACCACATGGGCGCCCAGGCTGGCGAGTTCGTGCGCGGTGCAGCGGCCAATGCCCGAGCCGCCGCCGGTGACCACGATCACGCGGCCGTGCAGCAGGCCAGGGGCAAACGCAGACCGGTAATGGGTGTGTTCGTTGCTCATGTCGGCTCCTTCAGAAAAAGTTGCAAGGCCGAAGTGGTGAGGTCGTCGAGCGAGGCGCGCGCGCGGGCCTTGGCGCTGCGGCCCGAGGGCGGTGCGTACCACTGCACCGACCAGTTGAGCGCGCCAAAGATCATGAGACGCGCCAGCACCGGATCGCCGGCGAGTTGGCGGGTGGCGTGCAGTGCCTCGAACACCGGTACCCACGCCGCTTCGTAGTCGTCCTTGAGACCGTTCACCTCGCTGCGCTGCGTGGCGTCGAGCGATCGCCATTCGTAGAGCATCACGGGAATGAAATCGCTGTCGGGCCCCAGCAGCACGTCGAAGTGGTTGCGCACCAGCACCCGCAAACGCTCGCGCACATCGGCACCCGGCGGCAGGCCGGCCAGTGCAGCGTTCTGCCGCTGCAGCGCGCCCTGCATGCCCTCGAGCATCACCGCGGCCAGCAGGGCTTCCTTGCTCTCGAAATGGTAGAAGGGCGAGCCCGAACGCATGCCCACGGCGGTGGCGATGTCGCGCGTGCTGGTGCCGGCAAAACCCTGCGCCCTGAACAGCTTCGCCGCACCAGTGACCAGCTCGCGCCGCCGGTTGCCATCGTCGCGCTCGTCGGCCGTCTTGCGCGGGCGCCCACGCGAGCGGCGCGGCGCTTCGGCACCCACCTCGGCGGCCAGGGATTCGGGAATGTCCAGGTTCATGGCGGCCACCATAGCAGCGCCGTTGAATTTCAACAAGCACTTGCTTTGTGAAAATGTGAGCAGCTGTCTCCGGCTCGACATTCGGTCTCCGTGGATACCCTGAGGCCGACCGTGCAAGCCCCCGTTTCTGAGACCATGCCGCATGGACAAAGCCTTCGACATCATCCTCTTCGGCGCCACCGGCTTCACCGGTCGGCTGGTGGCCGAGTACCTGCACAAGACGTACGGTGTCGACGGCGGCGTGGCCTGGGCCATGGCCGGGCGCAGCCTGGAAAAGCTGACCCGGGTGCGCGATGAACTCGGCATCGGCCCCGCCCTGCCCCTGCTGGTGGCCGACGCGACCGATGCCGCCGCGCTGGCACGGCTGGTGACTCAGGCCCGCGTGGTCATCACCACCGTGGGGCCGTACCAGACGCATGGCCAGCCGCTGGTGGACGCCTGCGCGCAGGCCGGCACCGACTACGTGGACCTGTGCGGCGAGCCCGGCTGGATGGCGCAGATGATCCCGCGCCTGCAAGGCCCGGCGGCGGCCAGCGGCGCGCGCATCGTGTTTTCGTGCGGGTTCGATTCCATCCCGTTCGACCTCGGCGTGGTCTACCTGCAGCAGGAGGCGATGCAGCGCCTGGGCGCGCCGCTGGTGCGGGTGCACGGCCGGGTGAAGGTGATGAAGGGCGGCTTCTCGGGCGGCACCGCGGCCAGCCTGCTGGCCACGCTGGAGGCCGCCGGGCGCGACCCGGGTCTGGCCCGCACGCTGTCCGATCCGTTTGCGCTCACCCCGGGCTTTCGCGGTCCCCGGCAGCCCGACGACAGCACCGCCGCTTTCGACGAACTCGCGCAGTCGTGGAGCGGGCCGTTTGTCATGGCGCCGATCAACACCAAGAACGTGCACCGCACCCACGCGCTGCGCGGCCACCCGTGGGGCACCAACTTCGTCTACAGCGAACGTTTGCTCACCGGCAGCGGCAGGGGCGGAGAAAAGCGCGCCAAAGCGCTGGCGCGCAACACCCGGCTGCAAAACGCACTGCTGGCCTTTGGCCCCACGCGCGCGCTCATCCGCCGTTTTGCGCTGCCGCAGCCGGGTCAAGGTCCGACGAAAGAACAACGCGAGAAGGGCCGCTACGAGGTGCTGTTCATCGGCCAGACCGCCGACGGGCGCACCCTGCGGGCCAGCGTGAAGGGCGATCGCGACCCGGGCTACGGCTCCACCTGCAAACTCATCAGCGAAACGGCGCTGTGCCTGGCGCGCGAAACCGGCCACGACTCGACCCCCGGCGGCGTGTGGACGCCCGGTGCGGCCATGGGGCTCACGCTCGTGCGCCGGCTGCAGGAACATGCGGGCCTGACGTTTCAGATCCTTGACGAGTCGCAGGCAAACTGACCCATGCCCGAACAACGCGTATCCATTGGCCACGCCAGCGAGATCCCGCCCGCCTGGGGCGCGCCGCGCACGGCCTCCCGCCGCTTCACGGTGGCGATTCGTGAGCCGCGCGGCCGGGAGACCTTTTCGGTGGCCTGGGGCGATCTCACCGCGGACCCGGGCGTGGACTGGGTGGTGGTGCAGGACGATGGCACGGCCTGGCCGATCAAGAAAGATCTCTTCGCGCGCACTTACGAAACGGCCGGGCCCGGGCGCTACCGCAAGGTCGAGCGCAGCCGGCTGGTGCAGGTGCCGCCCGACACGGTGGCGTTGCTGGCCACGCTGGAAGGCCCGCTCGAAGTGCGGCACCCCGACTACGTGGCCGTGGGCTCGCAAGGCGAGGTCTATGCCAATGCGGCCGACTGGGTGCGCGACCACCTGAGCTTCGACCCCGTGGGCAGCGCCTGAGCCCGCCCTTCAACCGTTCCCTCCGTTTCAAGGACCTCCCGTGAGCCATCTGTTTTCGCCTTTTCATCTCGGTCCGTTGCACCTGAAAAACCGCATCGTGATCGCCCCCATGTGCCAGTACTCGGCGGACCACGGCAACGCCACCGACTGGCACCTGATCCACCTCGGCCACCTCGCGCTCTCGGGCGCGGGCCTGCTGATCCTGGAAGCCACGGCCGTCACGCCCGAAGGCCGCATCTCGCCGACCGACCTGGGCCTGTGGAACGAGGCGAACGAGCACGCGCTGGGCGAGGTGCTCACCAAGGTGCGCAAGCACTCGGCCATGCCGATCGCCATCCAGCTCTCGCACGCGGGGCGCAAGGC
Source organism: Hydrogenophaga sp. RAC07 (assembly GCF_001713375.1). Taxonomy (NCBI): domain Bacteria; kingdom Pseudomonadati; phylum Pseudomonadota; class Betaproteobacteria; order Burkholderiales; family Comamonadaceae; genus Hydrogenophaga; species Hydrogenophaga sp. RAC07. The sequence goes on along the minus strand of NZ_CP016449.1, from coordinate 376,460 downwards.
GTCAAGCCGCACGCCGTGGGAAGGCGGGCAGCTCATCGCGCCCGACGACGGCGGCTGGGAAACGCTGGCGCCCTCGGCCATCCCACACCTCGCGCACGAACCGCCACCGCATGCGCTCGATGCCTCGGGCCTGGACCGCATCAAGCAGGCGTTTGTGGACGCGGCCCTGCGCGCCCAGCGCATCGGCATCGACGCCATCGAACTGCACGCGGCGCACGGCTACCTGCTGCACCAGTTCCTCTCGCCGATTTCCAACCAGCGCACCGACGCCTACGGCGGCTCGCTGGAGAACCGCATGCGTTTCCCACTGGCGGTGTTCGACGCGGTGGCCGCCGTGCTGCCGGCCACCATGGCACTCGGCATGCGCCTGTCGGGCACCGACTGGGTGGACGGCGGCTGGGACGCAGCGCAAAGCGTGGTGTTCGGCCACGAGCTCAAAAAGCGCGGCTGCCATTTCATGCACATCTCCAGCGCGGGCATTTCGCCGCTGCAGCAGATCCCGCTCGGCCCCAACTACCAGGTGCCGCTGGCCGAACAGGTCAAGCGCGAGGTAGGCCTGCCCACCATTGCGGTGGGCCTGGTGACCGAGCCCGAGCAGGCCGAAGACATCATCGCCAGCGGCCGCGCCGATCTCGTGGCCATGGCGCGCGCCATGCTGTACGACCCACGCTGGCCCTGGCACGCCGCCGCCCAGCTCGGCGCGCAGGTGGACGCTCCGCCGCAGTACTGGCGCAGCCAGCCACGCGGCATGAGCCAGCTGTTTGGGGACGTGAAGATCGGCCAGCGCTGAGACTGACAGGACCCAACCGTCGAAATTGCTGCGGAAAGAGACCCCTCTGCAGCCGCCCAGGCGGGGAAACTTGCCAATGCAGTCAGCGCCGAGAAGCCTTTTGGGAGGTGGCCTTCTTCGGCAGATCGAGGGCTTCCAGGTTGGCCTTGGCCCGTTCGGCCAGACGCTGAACCAGTCCGTCGAGTTGGGCGATCTCTCCGGGCTCCAATACAAGCAGCAACTGCCGGTTGAGCTCAATCACCACTGGCAGAAACTCGCCGTACAGCGTGCGGCCTGCTTCCGTGAGTGACACCCGCGCCTGGCGGCGGTCGCTGGGGATCACTTCTCGCGAGATCAATTTTTTGTCAACGAGCGCGGAGACAAAACGTGAGGTGCGCGCTCGGTCAAGTTGCGCAAGATCCGCCAGTTCAGACGACAGCACAGGCCCGTGTCGGGCGAGCACGACAATGAGGCGCCATTCGCGGCGGGAAACGCCATAGCGTGCATGGCACAAGCGCCCCACGGGGGCGACGGCCACGGCCTGCAGTCGCGCGAGACGGTAGAGGAACAGTTCACTGGCCTCGTCGGATTGGCCAGGCCGGGATTCAGACATGTCGCCTCCTCTGGGTGAATACCCTGAGCTTAGTTGTATTGGTCAATCAAATGGTCCGGGCATAGATTCGACGTTCACCACCGAACAGCCCAGGAGACACCATGCGCACCACTCCCTTTTTCCCAAAGACCTCGCGTCTGGCAGGCACCAGCTTGCTGGCCCTGATGGCTGTCTGCGCCGCGCCGCAAGCGATGGCCCAAACCTGGCCGAGCAAGACCGTCACGCTGGTGGTAGGCACACCACCGGGCGGCTCGGTGGACGTCTATGGTCGAGCGTTGGCGGACCAGCTCGCCAGGCAGACCGGTGGCACGTTCATTGTGGAAAACAAGGCTGGTGCCAATGGCAACCTCAGTGCAGACTTTGTGCACGCAGCGCCACCCGATGGCCATACGTTGTGGGTGAGCACGCAGGCCATGTTCACCATCAACCCGTCCGTGTATCCCAACCTGCGCTGGAAACAGACGGACTTCAAGCCTATCGCCAAAGGCATCGAGAGTCCGCTTGTGCTGGTCACGCACCCATCGGTGCCCGCCAAAACGCTTGCCGACCTGGCAAGTTGGGCGGCAGCCAACCCCAAAAAGGCGGCATACGCCTCGTTCAGCCCAGGCACACCTTCGCATTTCCTGGGCTTTCAACTCAACGAACGCATGAAACTCAACATGGTGCACATCCCCTACAAGGGCAGCGCGCCACAGATCGCGGACCTGTTGGGCGGCCAGGTGTTGCTGGGGTTCACGCAACTGCAGGCGGCGCTGCCGCAGGTGCAGGCCGGCAAGCTCAACGCCATCGCCGTCACCTCAAAAGAGCGCTCGAAGTTCCTCCCCAATGTGCCGACCCTGGGCGAGCTCGGCCACCCGGACTTGAGCTCCACCGTCTGGTTCGGCCTGGTGGCGCCCTCGGCCGCACCCAAGGTGGTTCTCGACCAGATCGCAGCGGCCACAGTGAAAGCCCAAGCCAGCCCGGACTTCAAGGCCAGGCTCGAGGCACAGGGGTTCGACGTGCCGCAGGAGCATGGCGACGCATTCGCAGCCACCATCGCCTCAGAGACCGAACGCTGGGCTCAGGTCGTCAAGGCCACGGGCTTCCGCGCGAATGAGTGACACCATCCACCCGCTGATGACGCCGCCACCCGCACCCTCGCTGGCATTCTTCGCTTCGCTTTCTGTGCAGGTGGCGCCCGCACACGAAGTCGGCCAGACGCCCGCGGGCAACCGGCGAATCATTCCCATCCTCGGCGGACAGGTGCAGGGCCAGGGCTGGACGGCGCGCGTATTGCCCGGAGGTGCGGATTTCCAGGCCATCGTGACGCCCACGCTGGCGCAACTCGACGCGCGATACCTGCTGGAGACCGATGCCGGCGAGCTGATCTATGTGTGCAACAAGGCTGTGCGCGCTGCGCCACCCGAGGTCACGGCTCGCCTGATCCGGGGCGAGCCAGTGGACCCCGCTCAGGTGTACTTCCGCTGCGTGCCCACTTTCGAGACCGCCGCGCCCTCGCTCGCCTGGATCAATGAGCGCCTGTTCGTGGGCACCGGCGTGCGGCGTCCAGATCGGGTCGAAATCACCTGCTTCACCGTGCTGTAGCGTGGTGCGGAATCAGCCGCCATTGGCCTGGGCAATGTGGGCCGCCACCTGTTGCGCCTGCGCTGCAATGGCGCGCAGCAATCCACCGGGCTGGCGCACGTCAAAACCGACGAAGTACACCCCGGCCAGCGCGCCCTGCCCCACCACCTCGGCCGGCATGCCGCGCGCGTCCAGCGGCAGGGGCGTGTCCGGAAACAGCTCGTTCAAGGCAGCGTCGTAGCCGGTGGCCAGCAGCACCGTGTCAAACGGATGCTCGGTGCCATCGGTGAAGCGCACACCGCCGTGCAGCAGGGTCTGGATGCCGGGGTAGACCTGGAGGTCGCCGCGCTTGATGCGCGCCACCGTGCCCACGTCGATCACCGGTGTCTTGCCTTCTTCGCGCAGCTGGCGCAGCGGTGACATGTCGGCCGTGTGCAGGCCGTAGCGGCCGAGGTCGCCCACGCTCAGGTTGCGCAGCAGCGTGGCGGCCGCATCGCCCAACGCCGGCGGGAGGCGGCTGAGCATGATGCTGGAGAGCTGGGTGGGCCGGCCCAGCACGTCGCGGTGCACGATGTTGATCGGCGAGCGCACCGAGAGCGCGGCGCGCACGCCGTGTTCCACCAGGTCCAACGCGATCTCGGCGCCGGTGTTGCCCATGCCCACCACCAGCACACGCTGGTTGGCAAAGGGCGCGGCGTTGCGGTATTCGCGGCTGTGCAACACACGCCCGCCAAAGTGGCCCTGGCCCGGCAGGGCGGGTGCGCGCGGACGGCGGTTGGCGCCGGTGGCCACCACCACCTGGCGCGAGGCAATGACCCGGCCGCTCGCGGTGCGGGTGATCCAGCCCGCGCCGCGCGCTGCAGGTTCGATGCCCACCACGGATTCACCCAGCTCGGGCTCGATGCCGTGGCGATCGGCGTAACGCGTGAGGTAGTCCACCACGCCCTGGCGGGGCACGTAGCGCGGCGCGCTGTCGGGAAACGGCAGGCCGGGTAACGCGGAATGCGTCTTGACGGTGTGCAGGTGCAGGCGTTCGTAGTGGTGGCGCCAGCTCGACGCCACTTCGCGCGCCTGATCGATCACCAGCGAGCGCTCGCCCTGCTGGGCCAGGCAGGCGGCTGTGGCCAGGCCGGCGGGGCCGGCGCCGATGACGAGCGTATCGACCTCGCTGCGCGTGGTGGTTGTGGGATCCATGAACACCTGTTGTTTTGAACGAGTGTGGGGGGCGCGTGGGCGCCACGCCATGGGGGCTTGTACCCGAACAAAAGGACCACAGATCAGCGCAAACTCCTGGCCCGTTCCAGCAGGAAAGTTCGCTCCCGCTCATTGCCGGCCAGGGCGGCAGCGCGTTCGAACTCGGCCCGGGCCTCGGCGTCGCGGCCCAGCCGGGCGAGCAGATCACCGCGCACGCTGGGCAGCCAGTGATACCCCTGCATGGCCTTGTGGTGCACCAGGGCGTCCACGATCAGCAGGCCGGCGGCCGGCCCGGCGTGCATGGCCACGGCCACCGCCCGGTTGAGTTCCACCACCGGTGACGGCGCCACCCGAGCCAGATCGCCATAGAGCGCGGCAATGCGCGCCCAGTCGGTGTCCTGCGCGCGCACCGCACGCGCATGGCACGCGGCAATCGCGGCCTGCAGCTGGTAAGGGCCCGCCGTTGGCGCCAGCGTTTCGGCTCGCGACAGTGCCGCCAGCCCGCGGTGGATGAGCAAGGGGTCCCAGCGGCTGCGGTCCTGCACCGCCAGCAGCACCGGGCGACCCTGGGCATCGGTGCGCGCGGCGGCGCGCGAGGCCTGGATCTCCATCAGCGCGAGCAGCCCGTGCACCTCGGCGTGCTGCGGTGCAATGCCGGCCAGCATGCGGCCCAGGCGCAGGGCTTCGTCACACAGGGCCGGGCGCATCCAGTCGTCGCCGCTGGTGGCGGTGTAACCCTCGTTGAACACGAGGTACACCACCTCCAGAACGGAGGCCAGCCGCTCGGCCAAGGCCTCGCCCCGCGGCACTTCAAACGGAACCCCGGCCTCGCCCAGCGTTTTTTTGGCGCGTACGATGCGCTGGGCAATGGTGGCCTCGGGCACCAGGAAAGCGCGGGCGATCTCGTGGGTGGTGAGGCCACCGAGCAGCTTGAGGGTGAGCGCCACGCGCGCCTCGGTCGAAAGCACGGGGTGGCAGGCGGTGAACACCAGGCGCAGCAGATCGTCGCCAATGTCGTCCTGCCGGGCCGCGTCGAGCGCGTCCACAAAGTCGGGCACGTGGGTGGTGCCGAGCGCCTCCATGTCGGCCGCGATGCCCTCGTGCCGCGCCTCGGCCATCTGGCGGTGGCGCAGGTGGTCGAGCGCGCGGCGCTTGGCGGTGGTCATGAGCCAGGCGGCGGGGTTGTCGGGCACACCGTCTTTCGGCCAGTGCTCCAGCGCGGCCACCAGCGCGTCCTGGGCCAGCTCTTCGGCCACGCCCACGTCGCGCGCCACGCGCGCCACGTGCGCGGTGATGCGCGCGGATTCCAGGCGCCACACGGTGGCAATGGCCTGGTGGACGCCGGAATGCATGGGCTGCGTCTACATCTGGGCGGGCGCTTGGGCCATGTCCATCCAGAACACCTCCCACTGGTGTCCGTCCAGGTCGGCAAACCCGTGCTGGACCATGAAGCCGTGGTCCACGGGCGCGTTGGGTGTGGTGGCGCCGGCGGCCACCGCCTTGGCCACGAGCTCGTCCACCTCGGCGCGGCTGTCGCACGACAGCGCAATCAGGACCTCGGTGGCTTTCCGGGCATCCGAAATCGGCAGCTTGGTGAAGCCTTGAAAGGAGGGCTCCACGAGCAACATGGCGAAGATGTCGGGCGCAATTTCAAGACACGCGCCCTGCTCGTTGGTGAACTGCTGGTTGAAGCTCAGGCCCAGGGCCTGGAAAAAGGCCTTGGACTTGTTCAAGTCCTTGACGGGCAGGTTGACGAAGATCTGGCGCAGCATGGGGGTTCTCCTGTCGGGGTGTCAGTTCGTGCCTTCGCACAGGCGCTTGAGCTTGTCCAAGGCTGGCGGCCAGAGTCGGGCCATCATGTCCTCGTAGCCACCGAACGCATCCAGGTCGATGCGCAGGCGGGTGCCGCCACCTTCGTCGGTGAAGGTGTAGTTTTCGAAGCAGGGTGCCCAGGCGCGCACCGCGTCGCTGGTCGTGTCCTCCCGTCCGTTCTCGATGAAGCCGAGGTGGCGGATGGACACGAACTCGGCGGGGCGGTGCTCGGCGATCTCGGACACCATGCCGTTGCCGCCCGGGTCCAGGAAGCGGATCGCATCGCCGGCCTTCCACGAGCCTTCGAACTGCGAGCCTTCGCAAAAGGCGCTGGTCCACTGTTCGTAGGTGGGCGACTGCAGCATGGTGGTCCACACGCGTTCGCGCGGCGCCTGGATGAGGATGTCGAAGTGTTGGGTGGGCATGGTGGTGCTCCTCAGCGCTGCTGGCCTTGCATGGCATCGAGCTTCTTGAAGTCTTCCAGCGGCTGGCTGGGCGGGAAGTCCTCCAGCTCGTAAAGCTGGCGCAGTTCGATCACGCCCTCCTTGCCGCGGCCGGCCGGGTTGGGGAAACGCCGGCTCCATTCCAGCGCTTCTTCGCGCGAGCGCACCTGGATCAGGGTGTAGCCGGCGATGAGTTCCTTGGCCTCGGCGAACGGGCCATCGACGATGTGCTTGCCGCCGTCGGCGCTGTGGTGCACACGCCAACCCTTGCGGCTGGGGTGCAGGCCCGAGCCGTCGAGCAACACGCCGGCCTGGGCCATTTCTTCGTGGAAGCGCACCATCTCGGCCATGAGCGCCTCGTCGGGCGCAGGGGTGGTTTCGGCTTCGAATTCGTCACAAGACTTCACGATGATCATGAATCGCATGGGCTTCTCCTGATGGAATGGGTCGGTGGTGGGGTTTCAACCGGTACGACGATGCAGTGATGGCGTTTTCGACACGCTCATTCGTAACAAGGCGCCAGCGCCCGCACCTCCACCGTGGCCCACTCGGCAGCCGGGCATTCGTGGGCAATGGCCACCGCTTCGTCCAGGCTGTCGCAATCCAGCAGAAAGAAGCCACCCACCATTTCCTTGGCCTCGGCAAACGGGCCGTCCACCACGGTGGCCCGCCCGGCGATGTTGGACACGCGCACCGCGCTGGTCTGGGACGCCAGGGACTCGGACGCCTTGAGCTTGCCCTGCGCTTGCAGGCGTTCGCCAAAACGCTGCATGCGGCCATACACCTCGCGGCCTTCGGCTTCGGTGCGCGTGGCGCGCTGCGTGGTGGGTTCGATGATCAACAGCATGTAGGACATGGGGGTCTCCAGACAGGGTGGGCAGCAGGCTGAACATCCTACACAGCGCGGGGTTTCTTTCACACCTTCGCTGGGGTCTTGGCGCGCGGCGCTGCAGCAGCGCGCCGGCGTCGATACGATCATGCGCATGAGCGACATCACCCCCGCCCAGAGCTGCATGACCGTGCTGTACGACGGCGACTGCCCGCTGTGCCGGCGCGAGATCGCCGTTTACCAGGGGCTCGCAGCGCGCGAGCCGGTGCGCTGGGTCGACGTGAGCACCCCCGGCACCGCGCTGCCCAATGAGCGCAGCACCTTGCTGGCGCGCTTTCATGTGCAGCAAGAAGACGGCAGCCTGCTCAGTGGCGCCGAGGCTTTTCTGGCGCTGTGGGCGCGCCTGCCGGGCTGGCGCTGGCTGGCGTTCCTGGGCCGTGTGCCGGGTGCGTCCTGGCTGATGGAGCGCACCTACGTGGGCTTTCTGCGCGTGCGCCCGGCCATGCAGCGCTTGGCGCGCGGGCTTGACGCGCCGGCCGTGCCCGACGACATGCTGGCCGAGTTGCGGTCGGACCACGCGGGCGAAACCGGTGCGGTGTGGATCTACCGCGGCATCGCGCTGGTGACGCGCGATGCCGAACTCAAGGCCTTTGCGCAGCGCCACGGCGCCACCGAACAGGACCACCTGCGGCGCGTGTGCGAGGTGCTGCCCTGGGCGCGGCGCAGCTGGTTGCTGCCGGCCTGGCGCGTGGCGGGTTTCCTCACCGGCGCCCTGCCCGCGCTGGTGGGACCGCGCGCGGTGCACGCCACCATCGCGTCCGTGGAGACCTTCGTGGACCACCACTACCAGCAGCAGATCGACCGCATCGAAGGACGTCCCGGTGTGGAGCACCTGCGCGCCCTGCTGGTGGAGTGCCAGGCCGACGAGGTGGCGCACCGCGACGAAGCGTTGGCCCTGCAGAGCCGCCCGCCTGGGGCCTTGCTGCGCGCCTGGTGCGCGCTGGTGGGCAGCGGATCGGCCACGGCGGTCAAGCTGGCCCGGCTGGTCTGACGCGGCGGGGTCGCCGATTCGCTTGACCCGGATCTCTGCGTGCGGAGAATCCCGCCCATGAACACCACCTTCGACACCTTCCGCCAGCAACGCCTCGCCGAGGGCTTTGACGAGGTGCTGGAGCGCGAATGGGCGCCGCTCACCGTGCTCGACACCCACACGCATCCGTTCGCCGCCAACGCCCTGGTCGCGCGCGGCGAGATGTGGCTCACGGTGGGCGAGCACACGCGCCACCTGCGGGCGGGCGACACCTTCGAGCTGGACGCGCACGTGCCGCACGCCGAGCGCTACGGCGCCGAGGGCGCGGCCTACTGGGTGGCGCGGCGCAGCGCCTGAGCCGCCCGGCGCCTTCCCTCATCGGGGGGGTGGCATTGTCACGCGGCAGGCGCACAGTGGTGGCCTCAACCAGCAGGAGGTGTCACCATGAACCTGAAGCAGCTCAGCATCGGCTCGTTCAACCTCTACAACCTGAACGAGCCCGGCCTGCCGATGTACACCGACAAGACGGGTTGGACCCAGGCCGAGTACGACCGCAAGATCGGCTGGACCGCGCACCAGTTGCAGTCGCTGGACGCCGACGTGTTCGGCCTGCAGGAAATGTGGAACCCGGTGTCGGTGCAGCGCGCGCTGACCTCGGCCGGTGTGGCCGACAGCTACGACCTGCTGGCCCCGCCCAACGCCAACGGCAAACGCATCGACTGCGGCGCCCTGGTGCGCAAGGGACTGCTCACCGGCCAGCCCGAATGGATCACGAAGTTCCCGCCTGGTTTCGTGTTGCGCTCCACCGGTGACGATCCGCAGACGCCCAGCATCAGCGTGAACATCCAGGGCTACTCGCGGCCCGTGCTGCACTTCACCATCCAGCCGCGCAGCCCGGGGCCCGAGGTGCATGTGTACGTGTGCCATTTCAAGTCCAAAGGGCCGACGCAGGTGTTCAACGAGAAGTGGTTCAAGGCCGACAGCGCGCTCTACGGCAAACACGCCACCGGCCTGGGCGCGGCCATCTCCACCATCCGGCGCACGGCAGAGGCCACGGCGCTTCGGTTTCTGCTCTCGGAACAGATGAAGGGCAGCGACACGCCGGTGATCGTGCTGGGCGACATCAACGACGGGCAACACAGCAACACCGCCAACATCCTCACCGAGCAGCCGCGGTATCTGGTGGGCGAGAGCAAGGGCGGTGGCGACACCTCGCTCTACACCGCGCAGACCCTGCAGGAGTACCGCGACACGCGCGACGTGTACTACACCCACGTGCACCAGGACATCCGCGAGTCGCTCGACCACATCCTGGTCAGCCAGGAGTTCTACGACAACAGCAAGAAGCGACTCTGGATGTTTGACGGCCTGGTGATCAACAACGACCACCTGAACTTCGAAGACCACAAAACCCTGGGCACCGGCGACCACGGCGTGATACGGGCGACGTTCAGGTACAGCCCGGCGAAGGTGGTTTGAACGTCAGGCGCTGGCCACCGGCTCCAGCAGCACATACAAACCCATCACCGGCTTTTTCTGGTCTTCGCGCAGCGGGGCTTGCCAGCTCTGACGCACGCGAAAGCCATTGAGCGTGGCGAGCCGGTCGATGTAGGCCGGTGAGTGGGCGTAGCGCAGGCTCGGCAGCAGTTTGAGTTCGCTGCCGTCGCTGGCGAGTTCGACCGAAAAGGCAAAACATGCGCCGGGCTGCAGCCGCTCGCGCACCGCTTCGAACACCGCGTCGAGCGCGCCCACATAGATGAAGACATCGGCCGCCATCACCAGATCCACGGGCTCGGAGCTCTCACGCAAGAACGCCAACAGATCGCCGTGGACCACATGGCGGTAAGCGCCGCTGGCCCGAGCCTGCGCGACCATGGCGGACGAGAGATCCACACCATCCACCGCGCCCGCCTGCGCCTGGATGAGGCGGCCACACAGGCCGGTGCCGCAACCCAGATCGAGCACCCGCTCGAAGCGCTGGCCGCTGGCACGCAGCGGCGCCAGCAGGGTGCTGTGCGCCTGGTAGTTCAACTGTTCGACCAGATGCGACTGGAACTCGTCGGCGTACTCGTCGAACAGCGCCTCCACATACAGAGACGGCGGATGGGCCGGCGCGGCCCCACCCTGCACCGACGACAAGTAGAAGCGGTTGAGCGTTTCATCGCCGCCGTTCGCGAGTGCTTGTTCGTAAGAGCGTGCCGCTTCCGCAAGGCGCCCGGTGTCGCGCATCAGGCTGCCGCGCTGGCTCCAGGCTTCGGCGAGGGTGGGTTCGGTGGCAACGGCCTGGTCGAGTGCGTGCAAGGCCTCGTCGGGCTGCTGCAGGCGCATGCGGCACATGGCCAGCGACAACCAGAGCTGCCCGGTGTTCGCGCCCAGGCGAATGCCTTGGTGCAGGGCGTGCGCCGCCTCGTTCCAGTGGGACAGCGCTTCGTGTGACAGCCCGAGCGCCACCCAGGCGTCGCGGTGTGTGGGGTCGGCCTGGGTGGCCTGCGCGAGGGTGTCCACAGCGTCCAGCCACCGGCCCAGGCGGCACTGCGTCACACCCAGGTTGGCCAGCACGGAGGGGCGCCCGGGCACCAGGGCCAGCGCGGCCTGATATCGGGCGGCGGCGTCTTCGAGACGGCCCGTTTCAAAGAGCGCGTTGCCTTCAAAGAAGTGGGACTTGGCTTGTTCGGTGGGGTCGGTCATGGCGGCGTACCTTACACCAGCGCCTTGCGGTGCTGAAGTTCAAAACCTGTTGCCATGGCCGGTCGAGGGCGGCACGCCCATGCCGCACCACAGGATTGGATTTTGAAGCGCCCTGCGATAGAGTGGCGCGGTTTTGCAGCGAGGCGGGAATACAGCAAGGCGGAGGACACGATGTTCAAAGCAAGCAAGTACCGGCGCTACGGTCATCCGTTGCACCGGCTGCGTCGGCGGGTGGACTCATGACGGTGTTGGCGGCAGCACTGCTCCTCATTGGCGGGGCACTGCTTGCCCTGCAGGGTCTGATGTCGGTCGCTCTTTCGCTCCACAGTTTCCGGGCGACCGGCCAGTACCACGGTCGAGCGGCGCCACCGTTCCGGACCGAATCCCTTCGGTTGCTGTGTGGCGTTGCTGTGGCCCTGGTGGGCGCCATCCTGCTGTATGTGGATTTCAAGGGCACCACATTTCAAGTGGATGTCGTGAACCTGCCGGCTTTCTCCCCATGGTGGTGGTTGCTCGGCGCACTGCTGTTCATGGTGATGAGCGTCGTGTTGGCCGGGGCGGCGGCAGGGAGCGCTTCCGCGACCGGCAACGGGTGGGCTTCCTGGCTGGCGCTGCTGACGGCCGTGGCCGCCCTCGTGTCGGCAGTCGCCGCCAGCCTTGCGGAGATGCGCGAACGCGGACAGACGCCCTCCGCCTGCACTTGTTGTGCGTGTTCTGTGCCACCCGCACCACCGCCACCGCCACCGCCACCGCCACCGCCACCGCCACCTGCGCCACCTCCACCTGCGCCACCTGCACCACCACCTGCACCACCTCCGCCGCCGGGTACGGAACCACCGTCGACCAGCCTGCCTCCCATTCTTCGGGTGAGCATCGCCGGATTCGCACCCGGCAGCGCCGACATCCCCAGCTCGGCATCGGCGTGCCTGTGCCAGCTCCAACTGGATGAAGCAGGCAGCAGAGCGCCGGCCTTTGTGGTGGGATCGCACGACCCCACCTCACTGACCGAAAAAACGCGCCGGACTTTCGGGAGCAACGAGTCGCTGGCGTGGGCGCGGGCAACCGCAGTGGCCAATGCGTTGCGGTCAACAGAACGCCTGTGCAGCAGGGTGGTTTTCCGCCACGCACCCGTGATCCTCACCAGCCCGCCGACTCAGCCTTCATGGAGCGAGGCCCCAGAGCAACGGTCCTTCGATCGCCGGGTGGACGTCTACGCCCACTTTCCGCAGGTGCCGTCGTCCTGTGCACCTGAAAAAAGGGGCGGTTGAACCGCCCCGACGTTTCACACCTTCGAGAAATCCGGCTTGCGGCGTTCCATGAACGCGCCAAACGCTTCCTTGGCCGCCGGTTCGCCCAACATACGCCCGAAGCTCACGCCTTCTTCGGCCATCACGGCCATCACCTGCTTGAGCTGACCCTGCTTCATCAGGCGCTTGGTCTCGATCAGCGAGGTGATGGGCTTGGCGGCCATCTTGCGGGCCACGGTCTGGGCATAGCCGGCCACTTCCAGCGGCGGCAACACGCGGTTGACCAGGCCGACTTCGAGTGCGGCTTCGGCCATGAACGGCTCACCCAGCAGCAAGGCTTCGGCGGCACGGTGGTAGCCCAGCATCTGCGGCACCAGCAGGCTGCTGGCGGCTTCGGGGCACAGGCCGAGGTTGACGAAGGGCATGGAGAAGGCGGCGTTGTCGCCGGCGTACACCAGGTCGCAATGAAACAGCATGGTGGTGCCCACGCCCACGGCCGGGCCGCACACGGCTGCGATCAGCGGCTTGGGAAACTGCGCGATGCCGCGCAGGAAACGGAACACCGGCGATTCGGTGGTGGCGGGCGGGTTGTTGAGGAAGTCGGCGATGTCGTTGCCCGCACTGAAGATGGCCTCGTTGCCCTGGAACACGACGCAGCGCACCTGCGCATCGTCCTGCGCGGCCTGCAGTGCGTCGGCCATGGCGCCGTACATGGCGGCGGTGATGGAGTTCTTCTTGTCGGGGCGGTTGAACGTGAGGGTGCAGACGCCGGCTTCGGTGTGGACGAGGATGTCGCTCATGGGGTGTCTCTCGGTGGGCAGGTGGGGGCAGCGCAGGGCTGACAGGGAAGCCGCAAATTACCACGAACGGGCGTGCTTTTCCGGGTTGTGCTCCCCAGCGCTGACGGCTGCGTGACAGGGTGTATCGGGACCGGTTTTGAATGGGTGCCCGCCTACACTTGGCCGCATCCCGGCGCCCGTGCGCCGCCCTTGCTCACAGGTGTCGCATGCGTTCCCGTCTCTTTCCCCTCATCTTCGCCGCGCTGGCGACCTTGCTCGGTCCGCTGCCAGCGGCGGCACAGGGCACGGTGGCCGGCGAGCGCCCGCGCGTGGCCCTGGTGCTCTCGGGCGGCGGGGCGCGGGGCTTTGCGCATGTGGGCGTGCTCAAGGCGCTGGAAGCTGCGCAGGTGCCGGTGGACATGATCGTGGGCACCTCGATGGGCGCGATCATCGGCGGCTTGTACGCCAGCGGCATGAAGGCCGACGAGCTGGAGCGCGAGATCCTGGCGGTGGACTGGGGCGGCCTGTTCAACAGCCGCGAGCCGCGCCAGCTGCTCTCGCAACGCCGCAAGGAAGAAGACTTCGAGCTCTCGCCGGTGTTGCAGCTCGGGTTTCGCAACGGCGAGTTCCGCCTGCCCACGGGCGCGGTGTCCAGCCGCTCGCTGGAGGTGCTGCTGCGCCGCTACACGCTGTCCACCCGGCACCTCGAATCGTTCGACCAGCTGCCCACGCCGTTTCGCGCGGTGGCCACCGACATGGAGACCGGCCGGGCGGTGGTGATGGACCGGGGCGACCTGGCCGCGGCGCTGCGCGCGAGCATGTCGGTGCCTGGTGTGTTCTCGCCGCTGGCCATCAACGACCGCATCCTGGGTGATGGCGGGCTGGTGAACAACCTGCCGGTGGACGTGGCGCGCACCATGGGGGCCGAGGTGATCATCGCGGTGAACATCGGCACCCCCCTGGCCGGGCGCGACACGCTGGGCACGGTGCTGGGCGTGACCACACAGATGGTCAACATCCTGACCGAACAGAACGTGCAGGCCAGCATCGCCACCCTCACCCCGAAGGACCTGCTGCTGGCGCCGCCGCTGGGCAAGCTCACGTCGAGCGATTTCGACAAGGCCGAGGAGTTGGTGACGGCAGGCAACGAATACGCCGGCACGGTGCGCGAGGCGCTCGCGCGCTTTGCAGTGAACGAGGCGCGCTACGCGGGCTGGGTGAAGTCGCGCAGCACCCAGTCGCTGGCCAACGCCGACCGGGTGGGCCGCATCGGCGCCATCCACTTCGAGGGGGTGAGCGATGAGCGCGCGGCACTGCTGGCCCGGGCGCTGGAGGTCGAACCCGGCCAGCGGGTGGATGTGCCGAGGATCGAGGGGGATTTGCAGAAGCTCTCGGCCGCGGGCGACTACGAGCGCATCGACTACACGCTGACCCGGCGCGAAGACAACGGCACGGAAGACCTCACCATCAACCTGCGCGAGAACGCGTGGGGGCCGAACTACCTGCGCGTGGGACTGGACCTGCGCACCGACTTTCAAGGCGAAGGTGCGTTCAACCTGCGCATCAGCCACAACCGCCACTGGCTCAACGAGAGCGGCGCCGAGTGGCGCAACCGCGTGCAGCTGGGCGAGACGGTGGGGCTGTACTCGGAGATCTACCAACCGCTGGGGATGAACAACGAACGCTTTGTGGCGGCGTATGTGGACGGCAACATCAACAAGGTGGAGCTGTTCAACGACCAGGGCGACGCCCTCGCGCTGGTACAGCGCCAGGGCGTCAAGGTGGGTGCCGACATGGGCTGGCCGATCGGTCTGCGCGGCACCCTCGGAGAGGCGCGGCTGGGCGTGGTGGCCAGTGCGCGACGCGCCAAGCCGGAACTGCTGTCGGCAGCGATTCCCGCCGGGGTGAGCACCGTGCGATGGACCGAACGCGGCCTGCGCGCAGCCGTGATGGCCGATCAGCTCGACTTCGCCAACTTCCCCTCGCGCGGCTACCGGGGTCAGGCCGAGCTGTCGTGGGGCCGGCGCGATCTGGACGGTGGCACCACCACCGACTTCACCCGCCTGGACAGCAGCTTCACCGCCGTGAAGACCTGGGGTGTGCACACCTTCAACCTGGGTGGCCGCATGGCCTACACCAACCAGATCCCGCTGGCTGCCATCGACGAATACTCGCTCGGCGGTTTCCAGAACCTCTCGGGCTACCGCACGGCACAGGTGGCGGGCAACTACCTGCTGTTCGGCCGGCTCACCTACTACCAGCGCCTGGCTTCTTCGGTGGGTGTGGCGCGCGCCTTGTTTGTGGGCGGCTCGCTGGAAGCGGGCAACGCCTGGACCGAGCGCAGCGACATCACACTGCGGCAGTTGCGCGGCGCGGGCAGCCTGTTTGTGGGTGCAGACACCGGCATTGGCCCGCTGTACCTGAGCATCGTGAGTGCGCCCAAGGGTTACACCGGGCTCTACCTGTTCCTCGGCCGCCCCTGAGCGCCCCGCCGGCCGCTCAGGGCCTGCTCCACGGGCGATGGAGACCATCCGGTGGCTCCACCAGACTCATGAGCCCAGCGTTGGCGGTGGATGGTGAGTTGCGCTCTGGTGGCGGATAAAGGGCAGACATCCCAACGGAGTCCGCCATGCCTGCAGCCACCGCCACCACCCCGACCACCGACGACGACAACGTGTCCAGCGCAGAAGCGCTGTGGCGAGCGTTTTTTTCCCTCCACAAGATCACCGATGGCAAGACCGACGGCGCGGGCGCGTGCGCACTTCGGCTGAACGGGCTGCGCACCGTCGGCCAGTGCCTGCCCGACGACGGTCTGCTGATCGTGCAGCTGCACATCGCCGCCCTGCCCAAGGTGGCTGCCTTGCGCGGGCCATTCTGCGAAGCGCTGCTGGTACAGGCCACCGACGTGATCGAGGGTGACCTGCTGGGCATTGACCCGGTGGAGGACGCTGCGGTGTACCAACGCACGCTGAGCCTGGCCCGCCTGAGCGCACAGGCCCTCACCGACGAACTCTGGGACATGGCCGATGCGGTGGCCGAGCTGAAGCCGCTGCTGCCCAAGACCGCATGAACAACCGCACCAACCAACGCCCGACATCGGTGTGAGGAGCCAGCCATGAAGCGACGCCAGAACGATCTCACGGACCAGCAGGTCAACGAACGCGAGCGGCGGGAAAAAGACGAGCGGCTGCGACGGGACAACCGAAGTGAGAACACATCGGCACCACGCCACCTGGCGTCGGATACCCAACTGCCGCCCTCCCCGCCGGCCGACATCTCGCGCCCGCGCAGCGTCTCCACCGGGTCTGCACCGCAGGCCAGACTGCCGTCCTCCACCCACACGGTGACAGCAGACCCCCAGTTGCCCAACGCCGTCAAAAATCTTTTCAGCCATGTGCAGAGGTGCGAGCAGATGTGGACGATCCACAGCGGCGGCGACTGGCAAGCCAGCGACCGGCTCACGCGCTCGCTCTCGCCCTACTGCAGGAACAAGGCGGGGCTCCAGGCGCTGGCCGCGATGTCCCCCAGGCCCGCCGAGGTGGACAACCTGGTGTACGGCTTCCTGTTCGACCGCGTGTTGGCGGCGGCGAGGCAGCGCTACCTGCCCCAGCCACGCAGCGACAAAACCCGGAAGCCACAACTGGGGGAAGCTGCTGTCATCGCCACGGTGCTGAAGTCGGTGGTCTCCACCAGGTACGCGCAAGCGGGTGACGTGCGACTGCAGGGTGCTTACCGACTGCTGTTCGGGTTGATGGAACAGGTGGTTCTGCCCACCGGCCCCACCATCGCGCAGGTCGAGCAGACCCAGGCGACCTTGCAGGAGGTCAAGACTTTGGTGGACACCACGTTCGCCGACGTGAGGGCGCCAGGTGCAAAGGCTCAAGCACCGGTCAGCGAGCAGCCCCCAACGGTGCCCGTTCCCTGCCAGGACATCATCAAGTGGCTCGACTGCTCACCACCACCCCAGACCCTGCCCGACGGGATGCGGACCGCTTTTGACCGCTTGCAACCTGCAGCCACTGCTGCGGGCGACCGGGCTCACGCGAACAACGTCCTGCGGCGGCTGGTCGAACGCCATGAAGCGTGGATCCAGCGCGAGCGCGCCAGGCTCCACGAAACCGCGATGCACATTGCCTTGGTCTCCAACGGCCTGAAGGCCGCGCTGGAGGCACATCCCACGGTGTGGCCCGGCAACGATCCGGGCCAGCAACAGGCTTTCCGACAGCTTTTTGCGTGGGTGAATGCCGATGGACTGGCCGGTGGCGACAGCCAGGCCCTCGCCAACACCTTCAACGGCCTCAAAGCCGCGCTGGAGAGCCATCCGCCGGTGCTGCCCGGCAACGACCCGGACATGCAGCGGGCTTACCGCCAACTCGTCGCCCGGGTGAACGCCGGCCAACTGGACGGCGGCGAAGTCCAGCACATCACCAACTCCTTCAACGCGCTCAAAGCCGCGCTGGAAAGCCATCCGCCGGTGCTGCCCGGCAACGACCCGGGCATGCAGCAGGCCTTCGGGCTGCTGCTGGGGTGGGTGAGCCTCGGTCGCCTGGACGGCGGCGACAGCCAAACCATTGCCAACGCCTTCAACGCCCTCAAAGCCACCCTGGAGAGCGAGCCACCGACCTTTTCCGGCAGCGACCCGGCGCTGCAAAAGGCCCTTCGCCACCTCATTGCCCGGGTGAGCGCCGGTCAGCTGGACGGCAACGACAGCCAGGCCATCGCCAACACCTTCAACGCGCTCAAATCCGCCCTGGAAAGCGAGCCACCGGACTTCCTCGGGAACGACCCGGACCTTCAACAGGCCTTCCGCCACCTCGTCGCCCGGGTGAACGCCGGCCAGCTGGACGCTGGCGATGCCCAGCACATCACCAACACCTTCAACGGCTTCAAAGCCGCCCTGGACAGTCAGCCCCAGGTGTTGCCCGGCAACGACCCAGGCTTGCAACAGGCCTTTCATCGCCTCCTGGGATGGGTGAGCGCTGGCCGGCTGGACAGCACCGACAGCCAAGGCATCGCCAACACCTTCAACGGCCTGAAGGCAGCGCTGGCGTGCCGGCCCCCGGTCATGTCCAGCAACGACCCGGACCTGCAAAAAGCCTTCCGCCACCTCATCGCACGGGTGAACGCAGGCCAGCTGGACAAGGGCACCGCGCAGCACATCACCAACGCCCTGAACTGCCTCAAAGCTGCTCTGGACTGCCAACCACCGGTGCTGCCCAGCAACAACCCAGACCTGCAACTGGCGTTCCGGCGTCTCATCGGGCATGTGAACGCCGGCCAGCTGAAAGAAGGCAGCAGCCAGGCCATCGCCAACGGCTTCAACGGCCTGAAGACCGCTCTGGACAGCCACGTGGTGCCCGCCAACGACCCCGGCCTTCAACAGGCCTTTCGCCAACTCATCGCCCAGGTGATCGCCGGTGATCTGGACTCGGGCAAGTCACGGCACATCGCCAGCGCGTTCAATGGCTTGAAGGCAGCCCTGGAGAACCGGTTGCTGCCTGGCGACGATCCCGAGTTGCAGAAGGCCTTCCACCACCTTGTCGGTCAGGTCGGCGCTGGCCGGCTGGACGACAGCGACAGCCAAACCTTGGCCAACACCTTCAACGGCCTCAGGGCCGCCCTGGACGGCCAGGTGCTTCCGATCGACGACAGCGGTTTGCGCGCTGCGTTCACCCGCCTCACGAAGTGTGTGAACGCCGGCGCAATGCATGCCGGCAAGCCCCAGGAAATCGCCAGCGTCTTCAACGATCTGCGGGCGGCCCTGGACCACCGGTTGCAGCCCGGCGACGACCCGGACCTGCAACAGGCCCTCCATGGCCTCATCGAGCAGACCAACACGGGCCGGCTGGACCACGGCGACAGCCAGAGCATCTCCAACACCTTCAACAGCCTGAAGACCGCTCTGGACGTCTCCCCCGCTGCACTGGACGCCGACACCCCGGGTCTGCGCGATGCGTGCACGCGGCTGCTGAAGCTGATCGCCGGTGGTGCGCTCCAGGGGGGTACGTTGGAGGACCATGCCCAGGCGCAAGCCGGCCTGGGCGCCGCGCTGCGCCACGAGGTGCTCCTGCCCGACGACGATGGCGTGGCCGACGCCGTGGCAGCCATGTGGTCCACCCAGCGAGAAGCCCGGCTGGCCAAGCGGTACACCATCAGCGAGATCTGGGATCTGAGCCATGCCATGAGCTCCACGGCCAGGCTGCTCACCCTGGGGGCCGGCGACCGTGCCGCAGGCGTGACCGAGTGGGCGGGCGGCATGGCGCAGATGTGCCGGTTGCCGGTGGGCCGGCCGGACCAGAGCCTTCTGGTGAATTTGCCCAGGAACCTCGCACGCTTGCACCGGTCCCTCAACCAACGCCGCTCTCCCCCGAAGCCAGCGGTCGGCACGGCACCGGGCGGTCAAGCGGTCCAACCGGGCGCGCAACGCCCGGACCGCACGGGCGACGACCAGATGAACGCCATGCGCCTGCAACTGAGGGAAACGCTGGAGGGCTGGACGGCGTGGCTGGATGGTCTGCCACGCATCCCCCAGCCTGATGAACCCTGGATGCGCCACCTCACCGTCGCGGTCGCGGCCGTGGAAGACATCCTGAAGCTCGAAAGGCGCGTGAAGACACAGGACAAGGCGCGCCTGAAGTTCCGCGAGTTGCTGGAGCAGCGCGCCAGAGGCTGGGTCGACCTCTTGGTCAAGCGGAAGCAACGCGCCATGGCCCCGACCCTCGATCCCACCCTGCCGACCCCCCAGCCGCAGCCTGCCAAGCCGGCTCCTTCGACCGACGCTCCGCTGGTCTCCACCACGCCGTTGGAGCAGCGCCTGTTCCAGCGCTACCGCCCGGAACTGGACATCACCCCGACCTACGCCCGGATGACCCTGCCCCAGCAGCAAGCCCTCATGAAAGCCGCTCACCAGCGCTTGGCCCTGCCCAAGCCCGTGCCCATCGCCACCGATTGGATCCGCGCCATCGACTTCCCCGTGGTCAACCCGCGCGGACGCCTCATCGGCCTCGAGAAGCGCGACGCCAGCATCTACCAGGAACTCTTCGGCACCGATGCGAGATTGCCCCCGCCGGTCCTCATGAAACTCAACATGGGCATCAGGCCCGAGGAGCTGCCGTCCATCGCTCGCGTGCAGGGCCACTGGTACCGCTTCGACGTCTTCGGCGGCAGCCGGCTCAAACCCGATCAGGCCGAGCGAGACCCCGGCGTGCTCATCGGCATTCCCATCGAAGCCAGCGACTTTTTCGCCCAGCAGTGGCTCACGTCGGTGGAGGCCTACTGCTACGCACAACGCGCCTTCCTGCCAGAAGACGCCACCTACCTGCCACGGCCCGAACCCGACCCCTTTGATGGCCAGCCCGCGCCTCAGGTGCTGCCCCCCCACAACACCACCCGCGGCCTCAAAGGTGCGTTTTCCATGGCACTGATGCCCGACCACGATCCCGCGCAGCCGCAACAACTCTTCGATCCCGGGAGCCCCTGGGCGTCGCTGCGCACGCAGGATGGCCTGGGCTTCATCCGCAGCGACCTGGCCGAAGGCCTGGGCTTGACGCCGCTGGGACCGGCCACCCGCCAACCCGTCACCTGCACTGCGCGGCTGAGCTACCAAGCTTTGCAGTACTACCCCGAACCAAGCACCTTGAGCCCACCCCAGACCAGGCTGGCGGAGCAGGTCATGGACCAGGCACTCACACAGGCCGGCCTGAAGTTGCAGACCCTCATCAACCAATGGGACGTGCCCACCCTCAAGGCGGAGGCATCGGACGCGCGCTACTACACCCTGGTGCACGGCGCTCCTCCCGCTTACGCACCCACCGCGGTGCCGTCGAACACCCACACCCTGCTGCTGCCCGACACCCCCGAGTGGCGCGCGGTGGGCAAGGACGGCCTGATCGTCGGACGCAACCCCTACGACACCACCAACCTGCGTGTGGTGCCTGCGGGTGAGATCGGCTACAGCCCGGTGCTGGCAGGACACTCAGCGCTGCAATACACGCTCAGCGGCTACGCCGCCGATGACACCGGGGTGGTCCGCGCCCACTTCTTCAAGGGGCTGCTGATGGTGGTGCCCCGGGACCAATGGCCCAAGGCCTGCGCAACGCAATCGATCCTGCTGTCGAGCAAGGACCAGAAGATGTGTTCGACCTGGGCCACCGCCGAGGCCAAGAAATCCGCCCAGACCTCGCCCGCCACGCTGGCGCTGCACGGCTGCCTGGTGGTCAAGGACGAGAGGCGCCAACTGGTGGGCGCGCACTATGGGCGACTGATGGAAAGCCTGGCCGGTGACTACGACGGCGACCGGCTGGACCTGATCCCCTGCGGGCCGGTGAGCGCGCTGGCGCAGCTGGTGCAGACCACGCCCAAACTGGACAACCCCAAGATGCCCAAGGCCTTCACGCCGCGGCTGAAACCTGGCAACGCCCAGAAGATGATGGAGCTGCGCCTGGAGCTGCTGCAGGACTGGGTGAGCATCAGCAGCCTGTACTGCGCAGCGCCGTTCGCCGTGCGCCAGCAGATCGACGAAGCGCTGGCGCCCGATCACGTGCTCGACCAGGTGCTGGGCGAGAGCGGCTGGTGGCGCGACCTGGAACTGCCCGACCCCACGCCGGTATTCGATGCCGCGAAGGGCACCAACGACGAAGACCAGCCCATGGCAGCCTACGTGCTGTCCCTGCTGCCCGCGCAACGCGGCAAGATCATGCGCGCCGAGATCGCCATCGGCATCAAGGCCGGCACCGACGCAGAGAAGACCACCGTGCCGGTGGTGGCCCTGAAGGAGCGCGCGACCGAAGTGAAGAAATTGCTGCGCGAACAGTTCGGCATGGTCTCGGTGCCTTACGGCAAAGGCCTGCGCCGCCAGTTGCGCAACGTGTACGCGGCAGACGATCCGCTGGACGCGCTCGTTCAACTGCTGGAAAAACGCATGGAAATCACCAGTCCGGCACTGCCCCAGCTGAGCCTGCCTCGCACGCTGATGCGGGGCATCATGAAAGCCTTTATCGAGAAGTCGGCGAGACACCTGGCCGGCGTCGATCTGGCCCACACCTGCCGCATCCTGGGGCGTCTGCCGACGTTCCGCGATCCGGGATACGCCAACTGGAAGCTCGGTCTGATCGGCGCGGCGCTCAAGGTCCCGGAACGTCTGGACAGTGCCAGCCTGCACTGGACCGACATCCCGCCCGTGGTGGCCTGGATGATCTCGCCCTCCGGCATGACACAGGAGGCGGTGCAGGTGCAGCAAGCGCTGCTGATACGGCTCGCGCGCGTGCCACTGGCCCAGGGCATGGACAACGGCCCCTTGCGCCGAGCCATCGCCGACATCGTTGCGCTGACCTTCGACAACCTGGCCGCGCCAGCGAAGATGCCGACCACGCTGGTGGCCTTGTTCAAGCTGATGAACGCTGACGGCGCTTGCCAGGCGCAGTGCGCAGCCATCAAAGACGTTGCCCACGGCAACGCCCAGACCTGGTCAACCGCGCTGCTGGACCTGATGGCCCGGGAACAGATCACCCCCTTCGCGCTGAAGGAGGCACCCAACACCTTCGGTTGGACCCTGGTGTCGTGCAGCCCGGCGCTGACCAGGCAACTGGTGCTCAGCCTGGCGCGCACCGGACGCAAGGGCACCTACCGCATCGGCGTGGCTGCCGGCCTGCGCAGACCTGTCAACGCGATGATCGATCCGCTGCGCCTTGAATGGCAGAAGGCCGGCCTGAGCATCGAGATCAGAACCGGCACCATCCGGCCGGACTGAAGCCGGTGCGCGCGCCCGGTGGCGCGACCTGACCCGACCGGGTTCTGATCAGCCCTTGAAGTACACCACCTGGTGCGTGGTGGCCAGCAAGTGGCCGGCTTCGTTCCAGACCTGCGCGGTCTGGTCGAAAAAGCCGTTGCGAAATGCCTGGGCCTGCGCCTGCCCTTTCAGCCAGCCCGCGCCGGCAGCGGCCAACTGCGCGGAGCCGGCGTGGAAATACACCGTCATCGACACCGTGCCCGCCGGCACCCGCGTGGCGCGGCGCAGCCACACGCGTGGGTAGAACACGTCGGCCATGGCGGCGAGGCTGCAGAAGTCCAGTGGGCGCGCGGGTTCGTCGCGCATCCACAGCGTGGTGCGGCTGGCGTCACCACCGCCGTCCCACGCGGTGGGAATCGCGCCTTCGGTGATGCGGATGTCATAGCGTTTGACCCATTCCACCGGCGCCGCCATGTTGGGCTTGCCCACCGCATCGGGCGTGGGCATGTCGGGCGCGGCCAGTTCGTCCACGCTCCACGTGTCGCGACGCGCAGCGGTGAGCGCCGTGCCGGTGAGCACGGTCTCGCCAGACTGCACGATCTCCACCACCCAGTGCTGGGTGGATCGGTTGCTGCGGGCGGCTCGGGCGATCACTTCAAACGGGCCGTCGGCCAGCGCCGCGGCGTAGTTCACCGTGAGCGCCACCGGCTCGCCCAACAGGTCCGGGTGTTGCAGCACGGCGCTCAGCGCGGTGGCGGCCGTGACACCGCCGAACGGGCCAACCATGTTGGCGTAGGCGGGTGAGGTGTTGCCGGTGAAGCGCCCGTCGCCGAGCGGTTGCAGGGCGATGGCTTGATCAAAAACATGAAGCGTCATGGCGACGTGTCTCCTTCCAGTGGCGCCGCGGAACCGGCTTTGCCGGGCCGCTGGCGCCGCCCCTGGGGGTGACGCGAAGCGGCGCGGAGGAGGCGTGTTTACACGCGCTCGATGATCCCGGCGGCCCCTTGGCCCATGCCCACGCACATCGTGACCATGCCGTAGCGCTTGTTGTGGCGCTTGAGCGCGTGCACCACGGTGGCTGCGCGGATGGCACCGGTGGCGCCCAGTGGATGGCCCAATGCGATGGCACCGCCCATGGGATTCACCTTGCTCGGGTCCAGGCCCAGCGTGTTCATGACGGCGAGCGACTGCGCGGCGAAGGCCTCGTTGAGCTCGAACCAGTCGATGTCGTCCTGCTTCAGACCGGCGTATTTCAGCGCGGCGGGTATGGCTTCGATCGGGCCCACACCCATGATGTGCGGCGGCACGCCACGGCTGGCGTAGCTCACGAAACGCGCCAGCGGTGTGAGGTTGTAGCGCTTCAGGGCGGCTTCGCTCACCAGGATGAGCGCGCCCGCGCCATCGCTGGTCTGCGAGCTGTTGCCGGCGGTGACCGAGCCGCGCGCGGCAAACACGGTGCGCAGCTTGGCCAGGCCTTCGAGCGAGGTGTCGGGCCGTGCACCTTCGTCCAGGCTCACGGTGCGGGTGGTGGTGGTGACGTCGGCGCTCTCCAGATCGACGCTGCGTTCGGTCACTTCCACCGGCGTGATCTCGTCGGTGAACTCGCCGTTCTTCATGGCGAGCACGGCGCGCTGGTGCGACTGCACGGCGAACGCGTCCTGCGCGTCGCGCGAGACCTTCCACTGCTGCGCCACCTTCTCGGCCGTGAGGCCCATGCCGTAGGCGATGCCGTAGCTCTCCACGTCGTCGGTGTTGGTGAAGATGGTGGGCGAGAGGCTGGGCGAATTGCCCATCATGGGCACCATGCTCATGCTCTCGGTGCCGGCCGCGATCATCACGTCGGCCTCACCCACGCGGATGCGGTCGGCCGCCATCTGCAGGGCCGACAGGCCCGAGGCGCAGAAACGGTTGACGGTGATGCCGCCCACGCTGTGCGGCAGCCCGGCCAGGATGGCACCGATGCGCGCCACGTTCAGGCCCTGCTGCGCTTCGGGAATCGCGCAGCCGCAGATGATGTCTTCAATGGCCTTGGGGTCCAGCGTGGGCACCTGGCTGAGTGCGGAGCGCAGCGCAAGCGCCAGCAGGTCGTCGGGCCGAAGGTGCTTGAAGGAGCCCTTGTGCGAACGGCCGATGGGGGTGCGGGTGGCGGCGACGATGTAGGCGTCTTGGATCTGTTTGCTCATGGGTTCGCTCCTTGTGCGGTGTCTGGCCCTTTCCCCCTCTGGGGGAAGGCCGGGATGGGGGCAACGCCCGCCAACATGTTGAGTTGATGAAGGATGGCGCACAGCACGCCATCGAGGTTCTGAAACGGTGCGTTCGACGGGAAGCGCATCACGGCAAAGCCCTGGGCCTTGAAGAACGTGTCCCGTGCAAGGTCGTAAGTCTGGTTGTCGGCATGCTGCGAGCCATCGAGCTCGATGATGAGCTTCGGTTCAAGGCAGGCAAAGTCGGCGATGTAGTTGCCCAGTGGATGTTGGCGCCGGAGCTTGAAACCCAGTTGTTCACCCCGAAGCCCCGACCACAGCTTGCGCTCGGCGTCGGTCATGTCCCGGCGCAAGGCGCGGGCGTTGACTCTGGCTTTGGGGGTGGCTTGGTTCTGCATGGTTGCTTGCTGGCGAAGAGCCCCCATCCCTACCTTCCCCCAGAGGGGGAAGGGGTCAACCGGGATCCGCTCCTTCCCCCTCTGGGGGAAGGCCGGGATGGGGGCACGCACACCGAAGACATCACCTCAATTCCGCACCGGCTTGCCCGTGTTCAACATCCCCAGAATCCGCTCCTGCGTCTTGGGGTGCACGATCAGCGAGCAGAAGGCCCGGCGCTCCAACGTCATCAGGTAGTCCTCGTTCACCAGCGTGCCGGGCTCCACGTCGCCACCGGTCACCACGTTCGCGATCAGCGACGCAATGTGGAAGTCGTGCTGGCTGATGAAACCGCCGTCGCGCATGTTGACCAGGCTGCCCAGGATGGTGGCCTTGCCGTCGCGGCCGGCCACCGGGAACAGGCGTTTGTGCGGTGCGCGGTAGCCCCCGTTGAACAAGGCCTTCGCTTCGTTGATGGCAACAAACAGCAGTTCGTCCTTGTGCGGCACGATCACGTCCGAGTGCAGCACGAAGCCGAGCTTGCGGGACTCCAGCGCGCTGGTGCCGACCTTGGCCATCGCCGCGGCGGTGAAGCCTTCGGTGAGGAAGGGCAGCAGGTCTTTGCCGGTGGACGTTTCCGCGTTCTCGGCCGCGCGGCGGGCGATGTAAGTGAGACCACCGGCGCCGGGCACGAGACCCACGCCCACTTCCACCAGGCCGATGTAGCTCTCCATGTGCACCACGCGGCGCGCGCTGTACACGGCCAGTTCACAACCGCCGCCCAGCGCCAGACCGCGCACGGCACTGACCACCGGCACGTTGGCGTAGCGCAGGCGCAGCATGGTCTGCTGCATGAAGCCTTCGGCGTCTTCGATCGCACTCACACCCACGGCCATGAAAGCCGGCAGCATGGCTTGCAGGTCGGCGCCGGCGCTGAAGGGCTCGTCGCCCGACCAGACCACCAGGCCCTGGTATTCCTTCTCCGCCAGGTCCACGGCGGCCATCAGGCCTTCGCAAACCTCGGGGCTGATGGCGTGCATCTTGGTCTTGATGCTGGCGATCAACACCTGCTCGTCCAGGGTCCAGATGCGGATGGCATCGTTCTCTTCGATCGTTGTGCCAGCGGTCTCGAACTTCGGGCCGGCTTCGCCGAGCAGCAGCTCGGGGAAATGCTGGCGCTGGTAGACCGGCAACTGCAGGCGGCCCTGGAACTCGCCGGTGGTGGGGTTCCACGAACCCTGCGCGGTGTGCACGCCACCCGCTTCGGCCACCGGGCCCTTGAACACCCACTCGGGCAGCGGCGCGCTGCTCAGCGCCTTGCCCGCGTCGATGTCTTCCTGAACCATCTTCGCCACGTCCAGCCAGCCGGCTTCCTGCCAGAGCTCGAACGGACCCTGCTTCATGCCGAAGCCCCAGCGCATGGCCTGGTCCACGTCCCGCGCGGTGTCGGCGATGGTGGCCAGATGCACGGCGGCGTAGTGGAAGCTGTTGCGCAGAATCGCCCACAAGAACTGGCCCTGCGGCCCTTCGGCGTTGCGCAGCAGCTTCAGGCGTTCGGCGGCCGGGCGCTTGAGCATGCGGCCGTACACCTCGTCGGCCTTCTCGCCGGCGGGCACGTAGTCTTCACTCTCGAGATCGAAACGCAGGATGTCGCGGCCGACCTTCTTGAAGAAACCAGCCTTGGTCTTCTGGCCCAGGTTCTTGAGCTCCAGCAGCTTGGCCAGCACCGGCGGCGTGCCGAAGCTGCCGTAGAACGGATCGGTGTCGATGCTCAGGTTGTCCTGCAGCGTCTTGACCACATGGGCCATGGTGTCCAGGCCCACCACGTCGGCGGTGCGGAAGGTGCCGCTGCTGGCGCGGCCCAGGCGTTTGCCGGTGAGGTCGTCGACCACATCAAACGAGAGGCCGAAGTTCTCCACCTCTTTCATCGTGGCCAGCATGCCGGCGATGCCGATGCGGTTGGCGATGAAGTTGGGCGTGTCCTTGGCGCGCACGACACCCTTGCCCAGACCGCTGGTGACGAACGTCTCCAGGTCGTTGAGGATCTGTGGCTCGGTGGTTGGCGTGGCGATCAGCTCCACCAGCGTCATGTAGCGCGGCGGGTTGAAGAAGTGGATGCCGCAGAAGCGCGGCTTGATCGCCTCGGGCAGCACCTCGGACAGTTTCGTGATCGACAGGCCCGAGGTGTTGGACGCGACGATGGCGTGCGGTGCGATGAAGGGCGCGATCCTGGTGTAGAGGTCGAGCTTCCAGTCCATGCGCTCGGCGATGGCCTCGATGATCAGGTCGCAGTCCTTCAACTGCTCCATATGCTCTTCGTAGTTGGCCTGGACTATCAGGTCGGCATCAGACGCCACGCCCAGCGGCGAAGGCTTGAGCTTCTTGAGGTTGTCGATGGCGCGGGTGACGATGCCGTTCTTCGGGCCTTCTTTCGCAGGCAGGTCGAACAGCACCACCGGCACCTTGACGTTGACCAGGTGCGCAGCGATCTGCGCGCCCATCACGCCCGCGCCGAGCACGGCGACTTTTTTCACTTGAAATCGGTTCATTGTTTTTCCATGTTGACTGGACGAGGTGCGCTCACTCCACCCGGAGCCACACCTGTGTGCGGTAGAACGGGCCGATGTAGCCGCGCATCTCCAGCTTCTTGCCGTCTTCCACCGGCTTGAGGCGCGTGCGGTAGACCTTGCCGTTGTTGGGGTCGACGATGGTGCCGCCCTCGAACACCGTGGCATCGCCTTCGCTGGCCTTCAGGCCGCGAAGGATGGTCATGCCCAGCACCGGCTTGTCCTTGCGGTCGTCGGTGCACTTGTCGCACACCGCGTCCTGCTTGCTGTCGGGATCCAGGAGCTTCTCGATGGTGCCGCTGAAGACCCCGTTGGTCTCCTTGATGCGCACCAGGGACTTCTCTTTTTTTGTGTCGTCGTCGATGGTCTTCCACAGGCCCACCGGCGACATCTGCGCGAACGCGGACAGCGAGGCCAGCAGCAGGGTGGTGCTCAGAACGGTCTTGATCATGGAAGTCTCCTGGTGGTGGTCGGCCAGCAATGGTTTACGCCAGCGCTGCGTCCGTGTCCATCAGCACCTTGCTGCCCGAACGCGCGGTGCGCATCAGCGTCGCGGTCTCGGGGAACAGCTTGGCGAAGTAGAAGCGTGCGGTCTGCAGTTTGGCCACGTAGAACGGGTCGGTGTTGCCTGCCGCGATTTCGCGCAACGCTACCTGCGCCATGCGGGCCCAGAAATAGCCGAACACCAGGTGGCCGGCGACGCGCAAGTAGTCCACCGCGGCAGCGCCCACTTCGTCGGCGTTCTGCAGGCCCTTGAAGCCGATTTCGGTGGTGAACTTCGTGATCTGCTCACCCAGGATGGCCAACGGGTTGATGAACTCGGCCATCTTCTCGTTGACGCCCTCTTCTATCACCAGCGCGCCCACCAGCTTGCCGAACTTCTTGAGCGTGGCGCCGTTGTTGCCCAGCACCTTGCGGCCCAGCAAATCCAGGCTCTGGATCGTGTTGGTCCCCTCGTAGATCATGTTGATGCGGGCGTCGCGCACGAACTGCTCCATGCCCCATTCCTTGATGTAGCCGTGGCCACCGAACACCTGCTGGCATTGCGTGGCGGCATTAAAGCCGTTGTCGGTCAGGAAGGCCTTGGTGATGGGCGTGAGCAGCGAGAGCATGTCGTCGCTGTCCTTGCGCACCTTCTCGTCGGGGTGGTTGTGCACCTTCTCCAGCAGCACCGAACAGAAGATGGCCAGTGCGCGGCCGCCTTCGGCGTAGGCCTTGGCGGTGAGCAGCATGCGGCGCACGTCGGGGTGCACGATGATCGGATCGGCTGGTTTGTCCTTGGCCTTGGGGCCCGTCAGGCTGCGCATCTGGATGCGGTCCTTCGCGTAAGCCAGTGCGTTCTGGTAAGCCACTTCGGTCAGGCCCAGCGACTGGTTGCCCACGCCCAGGCGCGCGGCGTTCATCATCACGAACATGCCCTGCATGCCCTTGTTGGGCTGGCCCACCATCGTGCCGATGGCGCCATCGATGACGATCTGCGCCGTGGCGTTGCCGTGGATGCCCATCTTGTGCTCCAGGCCGCCGCAATAGATGCCGTTGCGCTCGCCCAGCGTGCCGTCCTTGTTCACGTTGAACTTGGGCACGATGAACAGGCTCACGCCCTTGATGCCCGGAGGCGCGTCGGGCAGGCGTGCGAGCACCAGGTGGATGATGTTCTCGGCCATGTCGTGTTCACCGGCGCTGATGAAGATCTTGTTGCCGGTGAGCTTGTAGGTGCCGTCGGGTTGTGGCTCGGCCTTGGTGCGCATGAGGCCCAGGTCGGTGCCGCAATGCGGCTCGGTCAGGCACATGGTGCCGGTCCACTCGCCGCTGGTCATCTTGTGCAGGTAGGTCGCTTTCTGCTCGTCGGTGCCGAAGGTGTGCAGCGAAGCGTAGGCGCCGTGCGTCAAACCCGGGTACATGGTCCAGGCCTGGTTGGCCGAGTTCATCATTTCGTACATGCACTGGTTCACCACCAACGGCAGACCCTGGCCGCCGAACGCGGGGTCGCACGAGAGCGCCGCCCAGCCACCGTCCACATAGGTCTTGTAGGCTTCCTTGAAGCCCTTGGGCGTGGTGACTTCGTGCGTCTTCTGGTCGAGCTTGCAGCCTTCGGTGTCGCCGCTGATGTTCAGCGGGAAGATCACCTGGGAGGCGAACTTGCCGCCCTCTTCCAGCACCGCGTTGATGGTGTCGGCGTCGATGTCGGCATGGGCCGGGATGGCCTTGAGGTCGTCGGTGACCTTGAGCACTTCGTGCATCACAAACTGCATGTCTCGCAGGGGCGGGTTGTAAACGGGCATGGGGAAACTCCTGTGCTGGGTTTGCGAAAAAACGAAAGGGAGATCAGCCCTGCGTGCGTGCAGCGGCTGGCGATCTGGTGGCGGTCTTGCGGGGCGCAGGTGCCTGCGTGTTGCCGAAGCGGGTAACGATGTTCTCGAACGCGCGCACGGCGCGGCTGGCCGAGTCGGGGCTGCGCAGAAAGCGCGCCTCGTAGTGCAGCGCCAGGATCAGCGCGTGGATTTCGAAGGCCATCTGCGCGGCGTCGGTGTCGGGCGCCAGATGCCCCTCTTCAATCGCGATGTCGACCGCGCGGCGCATGGCCGAGAGCCAGGTGTTGACCGAACTCGCGAGCGCATCGCGCACCGGGCCGGGCCGGTCGTCGAACTCGACCGCGCCGCTGATGTAGATGCAGCCCGAATCGATCTCGACCGAGGTGCGCTTCATCCAGTTGTCGAACAGCATGCGCAGGCGCGGCAGGCCGCGCGGCGCATTGATCGCGGGGTAGAACACCTCTTCTTCAAAGCGCGTGTGGTACTCGCGCACCACCGAAATCTGCAGTTCCTCGCGCGAACCAAAGTGCGCGAACACGCCCGACTTGCTCATCTGCATGACCTCGGCCAGCGCCCCGATCGACAGGCCTTCCAGCCCGATCTGCGTGGCCAGACCCAGCGCGGCATCGACGATGGCGGCTTTGGTCTGCTGGCCTTTTTGCAGCGGCTTGTGGGCCGAGGAGTCGGCGCGGGGACGGCGGGCGGAGGGGGTGGTGCTCATGCGGGGCGGGTGGGTTTTCCGAATAATCGAACGGTCGTTCTATTTTTACCGCAAAACCCGGCCCGTGCGCACCTCCAGCGCTTTTTGTGGGGACTTTGTTTAGGCCTGAGGCCCTAAAAACTCAGCGCAGGTTCTCGGGCACTTCACGCACCGCCTCGTCCGCCACCGCCCACACCCGGTCACCCGGGCGCTGCTGGATGGGGTGCATGCCGGTGAAGTCGCCGAAGGCGGGCAGCACAACGACCGCGTGGTGCGCCGGGTCGCCGAACCAGAAACAGGGCAGGCGCAGGCGCTCGCGCGCGCCGCCTCTCAAACCGATGCAGGGATGCCAGTGACCAGCCAGGGTGTAGGCGCCAGCCACGGGCTGCGGTTCGTGGCTCAGGGCCCAGGGCCCCATCACCCAGGGTTCTGTTTGCAGTTCGATGCCCCATTCGGGCGGCGGATCGCCTGCGGCGCGGTCGTGGTTGCCGCGCACCAGGTGCACACGCAGACCGGGGCACCTGCCACGCCACCCGGTCAATGCCTGCCCGACCACGGCATTGAGCTCCGGGCTTCGCCCGCGAGCGGCGTGCAGCAGGTCGCCCAGGCACACGAGGTGTTGCACCGGTGTGTCGCCGAGTGAAGTGAGTGCGTCACCCAGGGCTTGCAGCGTGGTGGCGGTGGAACCGGCGGGCACCGGCACACCGAGGCGGCGAAAGCTCGCGGCCTTGCCCAGGTGCACGTCGGCCACCAGCAAGGCGGCGTGGTCGGGGAGGAAGGCTGCGCCTGAAGGGTGCAAGCCGATCGACAAACCAGCGCCCACATGCGCTGGCACCCAGGGCGCAGGGAGTGGCTTGCGTTCGGTCAGAGCCGCGTCACCGGCAGCAGCAGCGCCAGGCTGTGTTCGAGGTTTTCGCTGGGCGGGCGTTTGAAGCCGCTGCGCGCGAACCGCTGCAATCGGCCGACACAGAAAGCTGTGATCACCGAAGCGTCGGCCTGCGCATCCACCGTGGGGGTGGCCACGCCGGCCACCACGGCCGCTTCGCGCAGGTTCTGCTTCAGCACCGATTCGATCTTGTCGAAAAACAAATTCATGCGTTGTTGCAGGCGCTCGTTCTCGAACACCAGCGCATCGCCCACCATCACGCGCGTCATGCCCGGGTTTTTTTCGCCGAACTGCAGCAGCAGCGTGACGAGCTTGCGGCTGCGCGCATTGGCATCGGGTTCACGTTCACCGAGCTGGTTGACGAGACCGAAGACCGATTGTTCGATGAACTCGATCAGGCCTTCGAACATCTGGGCCTTGCTGGCGAAGTGGCGGTACAGCGCGGCCTCGCTCACATCAAGCCGCGCCGCGAGACCGGCGGTGGTGATGCGCTCGGCACCGGGCTGCTCCAGCATGGTGGCCAGCGCTTCCAGGATCTGCACGCGGCGCTCGCCCGGCTTGGGCCGTTTGCGCGCGCCGTGGTCGGCCTGGGCCGCAGCTTCGATCACGCTGGCGGCTTCAAGGGCGGCGGCGTCTTCCGGCGAAGGAGACTCGGGAGCGTTGGTGGTCATGGGCAGGCGGTCCGATCGGTGTGAGCTGATGGGTGCTGGTGGCCGCAGTGCCGGCCCGAGTTGCATGTTCTGTTACGAATTTTCGCACACCGACGCTGTGGCACACACCCAACGGGGGCGGGGTACCCGATGTCAGTGGGTGATCGCATCCAGCGTCACGCGAACGCGCAGTCCGCGGCCCTCGGCGCCGTTGTCCAGCTGCAGGTGGGTGGCGTGCACGCGCGCGATCTCGTCGGCGATGGCCAGGCCCAGCCCGTTGCCCTCGCCTGCGGTGCCGGGCACGCGGTAAAAGCGCTGCAACACGCGCAGGCGCTCGCCAGCCGGAATGCCGGGTCCGTCGTCTTCGACCTCGATCCACACCCGCTTGCCCTGAAGCGTGGGACCGGTGCCGCAGCGCAACGTGATGCGTCCGCCCGGCGGGGTGTACTTCACCGCGTTGTCCACCAGGTTGATCAGCAATTCGCGCAGCAGCCAGGCGTGGCCGAGCGTCTGGGCGGGTTCGATCTCCAGGCCCAGGTCCATCTGCTTGCTGCTGGCGGCGTCCAGGTAAAGGCCGAGGATGTTCTCGCACAGCTCGGCCAGGTCCACCTGTTGCAAGGCTTGGGCATCACCGCCCATGGCATCGACCCTTGAGAGCGCCAGCAGCTGGTTGGCCAGCTGCGAGGTGCGGCGCGTGGCATCGCGCAAGCGCAGCACCTGGTCGGCACGCAGGCTGAGCATGTCGCCCCCGCCCAGGCTGCGCGCGGCCTGCGCCCAGGCCTCCACCTGCGATTGCAGGCCCGCCAGCGGCGTGCGCAGCTGGTGCGCAGCGTCGGCCACAAAACGCCGCTGCGCTTCGGTCTGCGCATTGACCAGAGCGAACAAGCGGTTGAGCGAGTCCACCAAAGGCTGCACCTCCACCGGCGCCGTCTCGGCACTGATCGGGCTGAGGTCGCGCGGTGATCGGCGCTCCACCGCCTGCTTCAGATCGATCAGGGGACGCAGCGCGCGCGCCACGCCCCAGGTGACGACACCCGCCGCCACCAGAAAGAGCACCAGGTTGGGCAGCATGACCCGCATGAGCACCGAACTGGCCCAGTGCTGCTGCGCGTCGGACCCGTCCGCCAGCAGCACGATGAGGTCACCCGCGGACGATCGCGTGCGCTGCGCCACCACCCGGTAGGTCACGCCACCTTCCACCACGCTCAGGAATTCGGCGCCGTCGGTGGCGGGCAGCACGGTGGGCAGCCAGCGCTCACCCAACAGCAGGATGCCTTGCGCGTCGAACACCCCAAAGGCCGCGAAGCCCTGACGCTCACGCAAGAACTCATCCACCGGAGGCGCCAGCAGCAGGGCCAGCGCGGGGGCGTCCAGCACATCGCTGGCGCTGAGCAGCGGTTCATCGAGCGAGGCCGGTCCACGCGCGGCGATGTCCATCACCACCACCGAATCGGCCAGCAGCGGCACCAGCCGCAGCAGGCGCTGGTCCTGCTGCAGGGCGGCGGTGCCGGCGCTCTGGAAATGGAACACCACACTGACCGCGCCGATGAGCGCAATGGTGATGAGCAGCAGCACCAGCAGGCGCCGCTGCAGCCCCCAGATCATGCCGGGGGCGGGTGCGCCCTCAGGTCGGGGCCACATCGCCGGTGGCCACGGTCATCTCCAGCCGGTACCCGAACCCCCGGATGGAGCGAAGGCACACGCCGGCCGGCTCCAGCCGGGCGCGCAGGCGCGAGATGTAGACCTCGATGGTGTTGGGCGTGATCTCCTTGTCCCACCCGGTGAGCGCCTGCAGCAGCTTGTCCTTGGCGGCGGGCTTGGGTGCCAGCAGCAGCAGGTACTCGAGCACGGTCCACTCGCGCGGGCCCAGCTCCAGCGGCTCGCCCGCGAGCGTGATGCGGCGCAACGCCGTGTCCATCTCCAGCGGACCAAAGCCCAGCACGGCTGAGGTCGCGGCCTGCGATCGGCGCAGCAAGGCGCGCAGCCTCGCCAGCAACTCGGGCAGCTCGAAGGGTTTGACCATGTAGTCGTCGGCCCCGAGGTCCAGACCCTGCACACGGTCGTGCAGCGCGTCGCGCGCAGTGAGGATGAGCACCGGCATCTGCAAGCCCGAGGTGCGCAGACGCCGCGTGAGCTCCAGGCCGTCGATGCCGGGCAGGCCGATGTCGACGATGGCAAGGTCGAAGCTGTCGCTCTCCAGCGCACGCTCGGCGCGCTCGGCGCTGGGAACCCAGTCCACGGTGTAGCCGGCGTTGCACAAGCCCAGCTTGACACCGCTGGCCACCATCACGTCGTCTTCGACCAAAAGCAAACGCACGGTCAGTGGCTTTTGATCATGGTGCCGAAGGGCTCGTTGCCCAAAACCTCCAGCAGCAGCGCATGCGGCACGCGGCCATCGATGATGTGCACCGCGTTCACGCCACTCTTGGCCGCGTCCAGCGCGCCGGCGATCTTGGGGATCATGCCGCCGGAGATGGTGCCGTCTTCCACCAGCTCGTCGATCTGCCGGGGCGTGAGTTCGGTGAGCAGCTGGCCATCCTTGTCGAGCACGCCACGGATGTTGGTGAGCATGAGCAGCTTCTCGGCCTGCAGCACGGTGGCGAGCTTGGCGGCCACCACGTCGGCATTGATGTTGTAGCTCTCGTTCTGTTCACCAAAGCCGATCGGGCTGACCACGGGGATGAATTGGTCGTCCTGCAAGGCCTTCACGACGCTGGGGTCGATGCTCACGATGTTGCCCACCTGGCCCACGTCGTGTTCGAGGCTGGGGTCCTTCTGGTCGGTCATGCGCAGCTTCTGCGCGCGGATCATGGCGCCATCACGCCCGGTCAAACCAACCGCTTTGCCGCCAGCCTGGTTGATGAGGCCCACGATGTCCTGCTGCACCTCCCCGGCCAGCACCCACTCCACCACCTCCATGGTCTCGGCGTCGGTCACGCGCATGCCCTGGATGAACTGCCCTTGTTTGCCCAGGCGCTTGAGCAGCGTCTCGATCTGCGGTCCACCCCCGTGCACCACCACCGGGTTGATGCCGACCAGCTTGAGCAGCACCACGTCTTCCGCAAAGTCCTGCTGCAGGGCCGGGTCGGTCATGGCATTGCCGCCGTATTTGATGACCATGGTCTTGCCGTGGTACTTGCGGATGTAGGGCAATGCCTGGGCCAGGATTTCGGCCTTGTCGCGGGGGGGGATGGTGGTGACGTCGGGGGGGGTGGTCATGGGCTTGGGCTTTCGTTGTTCCGAAATTGTAGGCTTCACACGATGTGTCTTGTCCCCGAGGCTGGCCGGGTTTCGGCCCGGCTCACCACGTCAGCGAACACATCACGCAGAAGAAGAAAGTCCGTCCACAGCCTGAAACAAAGCCTGCCGCGCCTGCACAACGATGCGCGCCTTCCACTCATCCGTGTCCACATGGAACGCCGCCAGCAACCGCGCCTTGATCGCGGCACGCAATGCCTCGGGCGCATCCGGATGCAGGAGCAGCCAATGGTCTCCCCGCAGGGCGTCGATGACCTCTTCGATCGGCACCGTGCCGTACTCCATGGCGATGCCCGTGTACTGCGCCCGCGGACATTCCTCGTAGGCCACGTTCCACATCAGACCGGTCAACAGGGCCGAGGTGGAGGAGCCGTCGTAGATCGACGTGACCGGGGTCTGGCCACCGCCACCCCACCAGCTGCGCGCGCGCTTGAGCGCGACCACGTCGTCGCGGCAGGCACAGATGCGTTCGCCCAGACCACTTTCGCCCAGGCCGGTGTGCAGGTCGATCCACGCCAGGTGGCGGGCTTGCTGGCCGTGATGGCGCAGCACCTGGCGCAGCGTCTGGTTGCTCCAGGTGGCTTCAACACCGCCGAAAAACAAACCGTCTGCAAACGCGTGCTGACCTTGCGACACCGCGGCCTGAAAGCGGGTGAGACCATGAGACTGGATGTAGGCGCCGATGGCTGCGGCGTTCTCCGCACCAGGGGGCCATTGCGCGGGCAAGAGCAGTTCGTGCAGCTCGGCATAGGCTTCGTTGACGGGCAACGGCTGGCTGAAATCCTGGAAGTTGCGGTTGAGGTCGACGTTCTCGTGCGTCACGCGCCGCACCCACGAGAAACCGTGGGGGTTGAGCGCATGGATATAGAGCACGGCCACCCCGGCCGTGCGCGCGTGTTCGCGCCATTCGGCGTCTTGCGCGGCGAACACCTGCACGCCCGAACCGCAGTAGCCCTCCACGCCATGGCAGGCGCTGCTGACGATGAGCAGGCGTTCGGCGGCGGGGTCGCCGTCGAGCGCCACGTCCATCGCGAGCACCTCACCATCGCGACCGGGCAGCGGGTGCTGGTGGCTGCTGATGGCCATGCCGGCGGTGGCGGCCGCTTCCAGGAACTGCACCCGGGCCCGGGCGTACGACGGGGAGAAAGCGTCGCTGGGTGCGATCAAGCCGCCACCCCGGGGCGTGGGCGGCTCAGCCACTTTTCGGCCAGTTGCACCCAGTAGGTGGCGCCCAGCGGGATCAGGTCGTCGTTGAAGTCGTAGCTGGGGTTGTGCAGCATGCAGGGGCCGCCACCATGGCCCATTTCGCGGTGCGCGCCGTCGCCGTTGGCGATGAAGGCGTAGCAGCCCGGGCGCGCCTGCAGCATGTAGGCGAAATCTTCCGCGCCCATGGTGGGCTCCTGCTCCACCACCCGGTCGGCACCCACGATGTCGGCCATGACCTCGCGCGCAAACGCGGTCTCGGCGGCGTGGTTGATGGTGGGCGGGTAGTTGCGCTTGAACTTGAACTCCACCGTGGCACCAAAGGCCGCGCTGGTGTGCTCTGCCACTTCCTGCATGCGACGTTCGATCATGTCGAGCACCTCATACGTGAAGGTGCGCACCGTGCCCTGGATCTCGCAGCTGTCGGGCACCACGTTGGTGGCCTCGCCGGTGTGGATCATGGTGACCGAGATCACGCCGGCGTCCACCGGCTTCTTGTTGCGCGAGATGATGGTCTGGAAGGCCATGACCATCTGGCAGGCCACCGGCACCGGGTCGATGCCGTTGTGGGGCAGTGCGGCGTGTGAACCCTTGCCGCGGATGACGATGTGGAACTCGTTGCTCGACGCCATGACCGGGCCGGCGCTGGCAGCGAACGTGCCCACCGCCATGCCGGGCCAGTTGTGCATGCCGAACACCGACTCCACCGGGAACTGCTCGAACAGGCCGTCCTTGATCATTTCGCGCGCGCCGCCGCCGCCCTCTTCGGCCGGCTGGAAGATCAGGTAGACCGTGCCGTCGAAGTTGCGGTGCTTGGCGAAATGTTGGGCCGCGCCGAGCAGCATGGCGGTGTGGCCGTCGTGGCCGCAGGCGTGCATCTTGCCGGCGTGCTGGCTGGCGTGGGCAAAGGTGTTGTGCTCCTGCATGGGCAGGGCGTCGATGTCGGCGCGCAGGCCGATGGCGCGACCGCAGGCACCGCCATCACGGCCGTGCACGATGCCCACCACACCGGTGGTGCCCATGCCGCGGTGCACCGGAATGCCCCACTCAGCGAGTTTGGCCGCCACCACGTCGGCGGTGCGCACCTCCTTGAAACAGAGTTCCGGGTGGGCGTGGATGTCGCGTCGCACGGCGGCGATGCCCGCAGCCTGCGTGAGGATCGAGTCGATGAGTTTCATGGCGGTCTTTGTGTGCCGTGGCAACGGCGAAAACGACAAAGGTCCATGGTAGCCACGATCCGCTCGGCGGCGGGGCCACGCGCGCGACAGCCCCAGGGTCCAATGGGTCGATCGGAGCCCTGGGCCGCTCACTCCTTGCGTCGAATCACGCTCGCGCGGGCCGCATCGTCCTTGTAGACATAGGCGCGCTCGCCGCCCTGCCAGGTGCCCAGCCACAGCATGTTGGCCGAGATGGCGTCGTGATCGGTGTTGCTGAACGGGCGGTCGTAGGTCGTGACCACGCCGCGGTAAGGCTGCTGCAGGTTCTCCAGCGACTGCTTCAGGCCCTTGCCGGTGATGTTCCCCTTGGTGAGGAACATGGCACGCAGCAGCAGGTGCACCGAGTCGTAGGTCTGTGCGGCCGACATCATGGAGCCGATGGGGCGTTCCTTGGAAATCTTGGCGTAGCCGCGCAGGAAGGTGCTGTTGCGTTCCATGAAGGTGTTGGGCAACACGGTCTGCACCACGAACGTCCCCTCGACCGCGCCCTTGGACGCTTCAAAGGCCGACGCGTGCGACAAGCCCCAGGGGCCGTACTGCGGCACGTTCCAGCCCGCCGCGGCGCGGCTGGCGGAGATCACGCCCTGCTCGGGGCCCACGGTCCAGCCGATCAGTGCGTCAGCACCGGAGTCCTTGAGCTGCTTCATCTCATCAGTCAGGGTTTTCACACCCACCTTGAAGCGCACGACGATCTGCGGCTTGAGGCCCACGGCCTGCAGCGCCGCTTCCAGGTCTTTGAGGCCGCCGTCGCCGTAGCCGGTGCTGTCCACCAGCAGCGCCACCTTCTTCAGGTTGCGTTTGACGATGTCGGCCACCAGAAACTGCGACTGGAG
Organism: Hydrogenophaga sp. RAC07; assembly: GCF_001713375.1. NCBI lineage: Bacteria > Pseudomonadati > Pseudomonadota > Betaproteobacteria > Burkholderiales > Comamonadaceae > Hydrogenophaga > Hydrogenophaga sp. RAC07. The sequence goes on along the minus strand of NZ_CP016449.1, from coordinate 337,561 downwards.
CTGGTCGCGCGCCGAGGTGCGGAAGATGTAGCTCTCGGCCGCCGGGTACTTGGCGGTGATGGCGGTGCCGGTGGCACACGGCACGATCAGGATGTGCTGGTTGGCCTGGAACACATCGAGGGCCTTCATGGCCACGCCGGTGTTGCAGAAGCCCACGGTGGCCGCCACCTTTTCGGTGAGCACCAGGTCTTCCGCGTGTTTGAGACCGGCGTCGGGGTTGGCCTGGTCGTCACGGATCACCAGCTCCAGCTTGCGCCCGAGGTAACCCCCCACGGCGTTGATCTCGTCCACCGCCACCTGCGCCCCCACCCGCGCGCTGTTGCCCATGTCGGACGACCCGCCGGTCAGCGGCAGGATCAGCCCGAGGCGGATGAGTTTGGGGTCTGGCGCGACCGGCGCAGCGCTGGCGGGAGCGGGCGCCTGAGCCCAGGCGGGAGCCAGGACAAGCGACAGGACAAGCGCCACCACAGGGCGAACGGACAACTGCATGAATAGCCTCCTGAGCGGATGAGATGTTCATCAACCAACTCGGAACAGGCTACAGCGCAACACTTTGGGAAGGCAATCGGGCGAAACGCGCTGTGGGGAATCGACACCGCTCGTCGCGGCGCAAGATTGCGCGGAGGGCAGTTACCTCAAACCCAATAACTTCATCTTGAAAACCACCAGCAAACAGATACCAAAGCATCTGTTTTCACATCGGCACCAACATCGGTTTTGCCAACGCCCCGGTGGCGCCATCTGTGCACGCAGCTGGCCCCCACGCCGCACAAGTGACGCAAGCGAGCAACGCGTTATTCCAGCCATCGGTTACCGGCGGATGCGCCCGTCTTCGGTGAGCAGCGTGAGCTCCACAAACTTCGAGCCGGTGTGTTTGTTGGCCCCAAAGTCCACCGGGAAGCCGCCGAAATTGACGTTCTGCATGCCCTGCACGGCGTTGATGAAGCCCTCGCGCGTGAGCGACCTTCCTGCGCGGCGCACGCCTTCGGTGAACACCTTGGCCGCCACAAAACCTTCCATGCCCGAGTAGTTGGGCTCCACGCCGCGTTTGTCCTTGATGGCCGCGAGGTACTCGCCCGAGAGCGGCGTGGCCGGCGTGTAGGGAAAGGGCATCACCTGGCTCACGGACACGCCCCGCGCTTCGGCACCGAGTTCGTCGATGAGGGCCTGCGTCCCCACAAACGACACGTTGTAAAAGTTGCCGTTGAAACCAGCCCGGCGCGCCTGGCGCACAAACGTGGCCACCGCCTTGTAAGCCCCGATCTGCACGATGGCCTCCGGTTTCAGGGCCATGATGTCTTTCACCGCCTGCGCCACCTCGATCGTATTGCGTTCCACCGTGCCCAGGGCCACAGGCTCCAGGCTCAAGGCGGTCATGGCCCGGGTGACACCCTCCAGACCTGTCTTGCCGTAGGCGTCATCCTGGTAGAACACCGCGATCTTCTTGATGCCGGTGGAGGTGATCTGGCGCACGATGGCGGCCGTCTCGTCGAAGTACGAAGCGCGCACGTGGATGGCGTAGCGGTTGAACGGCTCGCGAAGCGCCTGCGCACCGGTGAAGGGTGCAAAAAACGGCAGCTTGGCCGTGGAGGCCAGCGGCAAGGCGGCCAGACTGGTGGGCGTGCCGATGTAGCCGAACAGCGCAAACACGTCGTCGGCAATGAACTGGCGCGTGTTGGCGGCGCAGCGCTCGGGCTCGTAGCCGTCGTCCAGCCGTTTGATCTCGATCGTGCGGCCGTTGACCCCGCCCTTGGCGTTGACCGTGTCGAAGAACGCCTGCGCGCCCAGGTGGAACTGCAAGCCCAGCTGCACGGCCGCGCCGGTGAACGGGGCAGACTGGCCCAGCACGATGCGGGTGTCGCTCAGGGCGGCACTCTGCGCGCCGACCCGGGCCCCCCACGACGCCAGGGCGCCCGAGCCGACCAACTTGCACACTTGGGACAAGGCTTCACGACGCTGCATGCAGATACTCCTGATATGCTGATTTGGGAACCCCGCAGGGTAAAGCAAGCACCCTGCCAACACCGAGCAACCCGGACACAGATCCTTTCCTTCCGATGAACTCCACCGTGCACACGATCCGCGGCGCCTGCCCCCACGATTGCCCCGACACCTGTTCCCTCGTCACCACAGTGGAGAACGGTGTGGCGCTGCGCGTGCAGGGCAACCCCGAGCACCGACACACCGACGGTGCGCTGTGCACCAAGGTGTCGCGATACACCGAGCGCACCTACCACCCCGAGCGCCTGCTGCACCCCCTCGTGCGCACCGGTCCCAAGGGCAGTGGGCAGTTCAAACGCGTGGGCTGGGACGAAGCGCTGGACCTGATTGCCGCGCGCCTGCAAGACATCGCCGCGCGCGACCCGCAGGCCATCGTTCCCTACAGCTACGCCGGCACCATGGGCCAGGTGCAGGGCGAGGGCATGGCGGCGCGTTTCTTCCACCAGCTGGGCGCCTCACATCTGGACCGCACCATCTGCGCCTCGGCCGGCGGCGAGGGGCTGGTCCAGACCCTGGGTGGCAAGGTCGGCATGAAGGTGGAGCACTTTGCCGACTCCAGACTCATCGTGATCTGGGGAAGCAACTCCATCGGCAGCAACCTGCACTTCTGGCGCCTGGCCCAGCAGGCCAAACGCAAGGGCGCGCGCCTGGTGTGCATCGACCCGCGCCGCTCCGAAACGGCCGAGAAGTGCCACGAACACATTGCCCTGCGCCCGGGCACCGACGCCGCGCTGGCGCTCGCGCTCATGCACCAGCTCATCACGCACAACTGGCTGGACCACGACTACATCGCGCAGCACACGCTGGGCTGGGAGGGCCTGCGCGAGCGTGCGCTGCAGTGGCCACCCGAGCGCGCCGCCGAGGTGTGCGGCATTCCGGTGCAGCAGATCACCGATCTGGCACGCGACTACGGTACGACGAAACCCGCCGCCATTCGCCTGAACTACGGCATGCAGCGCGTGCGCGGTGGCGGCAACGCGGTGCGCGCCGTGGCCTGCCTGCCGGCGCTGGTGGGCGCCTGGCGCGAGCCCGCGGGCGGCCTGCTGCTGTCCAGCTCGGCGCAGTTCCCGGTGAACCGCACCGCCCTGCAAAAGCCCGAACTGCTGGCCGGACGCACGCCACGCACCATCAACATGAGCACCATCGGCAACGACTTGCTGAACCCGGGCTCGGCGGCCTTCGGCCCGAAGATCGAAGCGCTCATCGTCTACAACAGCAACCCGGTGGCGGTGGCGCCCGAGTCGGGCAAGGTGGTGCAGGGCTTCCTGCGCGAAGACCTGTTCACCGTGGTGCTCGAACACTTCCAGACCGACACCGCCGACCATGCGGATGTGATCCTGCCGGCCACCACGCAGCTGGAACACTGGGACATCCACACCAGCTACGGCCACACCGATGTGCTGCTCAACCGCCCGGCCATCGCACCCGTGGGCGAGGCCCGCACCAACACCGACATCTTCCGTGCACTGGCCGCGCGCCTGGGTTTTGACGACCCGTGTTTTGCCGACGACGACGAGACCCTGTGCCGCACGGCGTTCGGCACCAAGGTGGATTTCCAGACCCTGCTCGACCAGGGCTTTGCCACCCTGCCCATTCCCGAAGCGCCCTTTGCCCACGGCGGCTTCCCCACACCCTCGGGCCGCTGCGAATTCTTCAGCGCCCGCCTGGCCGCGCAGGGCCTGGACGGCCTGCCCGACCACCTGCCCAACCACGAGCTGGCGGGAACCTCGACCGCCTTCCCGCTGGCCATGATCTCGCCACCAGCGCGCAACTTCCTCAACTCCAGCTTCGTCAACGTGCAAAGCCTGCGCGACATCGAAGGCGAACCGCTGCTGGAAATCCACGCCGACGACGCGCAGCAGCGCGGCATCGAGACCGGCCAGATGGTGCGCGTGTTCAACGACCGCGGCGAGTACCGCTGCAAGGCCAAGGTGTCCACGCGCGCACGGCCGGGTGTGGTCAACGGCCTGGGCATCTGGTGGCGCAAGCTGGGGCCCTCGGGCACCAACGTGAACGAAGTGACCAGCCAACAGCTCACCGACATGGGCCGCGGCCCGGTGTTTTACGACTGCCTGGTTGAAGTCGCCGGCGTGGGCTGATGGCGGTCATGAGCAAGCTGCTGGTGCTCACCCTCGTGGCCCTGCTGGGCGCGGGCTGCGCCAGCAACACCACCGGCGTGGGTTACTACTGGCAGTCGGTCACCGGGCACCTGCAGCTGATGAAAGCGGCGCGGCCAGTGGACGACTGGCTGGCCGACGAAGCTGCGCCCTCCCTGCTCAAACAACGGCTGCAAAACGCGCGCCGCATCCGCGCGTTCGCGGTGAGCGAACTCGCCCTGCCCGACAACAACAGTTACCACCGCTACGCCGACCTGCAGCGCCGCGCGGCCGTCTACAACGTGGTGGCCGCACCCGCGCTCTCGCTCACACTGGAAACCTGGTGTTTTCCGGTGGCGGGCTGCGTGGGCTACCGCGGCTACTTCGCTGAAACCGACGCACGCGCCTTCGCCGACAGCCTCGACCCCCAACTGGAAGTGGCCGTCTACCCGGTCCAGGCCTATTCCACGCTGGGCTGGATGAACTGGGCCGGCGGCGACCCCCTGCTCAACACCTTCATCACCTACCCCGAGGGTGAACTCGCGCGCATCGTGTTTCACGAACTCGCACACCAGGTGGTCTATGTGCAGAACGACACCGCCTTCAACGAGTCGTTCGCCACCACGGTCGAGCGGTTGGGCGGCGCGCGCTGGCTCGCCCGCTCAAACGACCAGGCCCGCGCCGACTACGCCACCTTCGACAATCGCCGCCGCGCGTTTCGCGCACTCACCCGCGCCACCCGCGAGCGCCTGAAGGCGATCTACGAAGACGCCGAGCTGCCGGACAACACCAAGCTGCAGCGCAAGGCCGTTGTCATGAACGACTTCCGCCAGCGATACGCCGAGCTGAAAGCCGGCTGGAACGGCTATGCCGGCTACGACCCCTTTGTGGCCCGCGCCAACAACGCCAGCTTTGCCGCGCAGGCCGCCTACGACGAATGGGTGCCCGCGTTCGCGGCCTTGTTCGAACGCGAGGGCCGCGACTTTGCGCGGTTTTATGATGCGGTTCGCGCGCTGGCCCGCCAGCCGAAAGACGAGCGCCAGGCAGCCCTGCGCGAGTTGGCGCCCACCGCCCTGGCCGCCAGTGACACGCCCCGCCCCTGACAACAACACCGAGAGACACCATGGCCGACATCCACATCGAACGCGATCACCAACTCGGCATGGGCGGCGCACGCAAGCTCGCCTGGCGCTGGGCCGAACAGGCCGAAAGCGACTTCGACATGAGCTGCACCTACGAAGAGGGCGACGACTGCGACGAGGTGCAGTTCACCCGCTCGGGTGTGAGCGGCACGCTCAAGGTGTCGGCAGACAAGTTTGAACTTGATGCACGCCTGGGCTTTTTGCTGGGCGCATTCAAGGAGCGCATCGAGGGCGAGATCGTCAAGAACCTCGACGAACTGCTGGCGGCGAAAAAACCCGCCGCCAAAAAGAAAAAGGCCGGTTGAACAACCGGCCTTGCGCCCAGCTGAAACTCAGCTGAGTTCCTGGATGAGGTCGATGTACTGCTGCATCGCGTCGTCCTTGCCCGTGCCCTTGAAGCCGTTCCACGCGTCCCACTTGGCGCGCCCGACCATGTCTCCAAAGCCAGGCTTCTTGCCCTCCACATCGCCCTCGGTGGCCTGCTTGTACAACGCGTAGATTTTCAGCAGCGTGGCGTTGTCGGGGCGCTCGCTGAGGTTCTTGGAATTCGCCACCGCGGCGTCGAAAAGGGCTTTGAGATCGGCCATGTGTGCTCCTGTTGTTGAAATGAACCACCTCGGCAACATGCGCCGGGCTAAGGGCTCTCCCGCTATCTTACGGTCGAGCGCCTCTGCACAATAGGTCCAAAGGCCAAGACCCGCACAGCCACCCGAGGAGCATCCATGGTTCAACGCGTTGCCGCTCGCAGCGGCACCCCTGCGGGGCGCTCCAGTCGCCCCCCGGCACCCCGCAAGGCGGCACCCAATGGCGCCGTGGCCAGTGTGCTGCCGGCGGTGAAGCAGGCGCTGTCCACCACGCTGGGGCTGGAAGGCGAGCGCATGAGCAAGGTCGACACGGCCTGGCTGCGCATGGACTCCCCCAGCAACCTGATGATGATCGTCGGCGTGTGGATTCTGAAGCCGGGCATCACCATCGAAGCCTTGAGGGAACGGGTGCGCGAGCGCCTGCTGCCCTACCCCCGGTTTGTGCAGCTGGCGCGCGAAGATGCCGCCGGGGCGCACTGGATCCACGACCCCGACTTCCGCCTCGACCGCCACGTGGTCACGCACCGCCTCTCGCAGACCGGCGCGCAGACCGGGCAGGACGCCTTGCAGGCCCGTGTGGCCGAGCTCGCCATGCAACCGCTGGACCGCCAGCACCCGCTGTGGCGCTTCGAGCTGATCGAGCAGTACGGCGAAGGCTCGGCACTGGTGGCCCGCATCCACCATTGCATAGCCGACGGCATTGCGCTCATCAGCGTGATGATGAGCCTGGTCGACGGTGGCGGTGCGCCCCCGCAGCGCCAGAAACGCAAGAACAGCAAGCCCGGCCTGGACGGCGCCGAAGACTGGGTGGTCGACACCTTGATCCGACCCTTTGGCGACCTCACCGCCAAAGCCCTGGAAGCCGCGGGCGGCGGGGCCGCCAAGTCATTCGCCATGCTCGCGTCGCCTCAACAAAGCCTGACCGACTCGCTGGGCCAGGCGGTGGATCTGGCGCGCATGGGTGGACAGCTCGCCAGCGATCTGGCCGCACTCGCGCTCATGCCCGACGATTCGCCCACCCGCCTCAAAGGCCAGCCCGGCAACACCAAACGCGTGGCCTGGTGCGAACCGATCCCGCTCGACGAGGTGAAGGCGATCGGCAAGGCGCTGAATTGCTCGGTCAACGACGTGCTGCTGGCTTGTGTGGCCGGTGCCATCGGCGCGTATCTGCAAAGCCTGGGCGACTCAACCGAGGGCAAGGAAATCCGCGCCATGGTGCCGATCAACCTGCGACCGATGGAAGACGCCTGGAAGCTCGGCAACCGCTTCGGGTTGGTCCCGCTGGTGCTGCCCATTGGCTGCACCAACCCGGTGGAGCGCGTGTTCACCGTGCGCTCGCGCATGAACAACCTCAAGGGGAGCCTGCAGCCGCTGCTCACCTTCGGCCTGCTCTCGGTGGCGGGCCTGCTGGTGAAGCCCGCGCAAGACGCCATGCTCAGCCTGTTCGGCCGCAAGACCACGGCGGTCATGACCAATGTGCCCGGCCCGGCCACCAAGCTCAAGGTGTGTGGCTCCACGCTGGAGCAGACCATGTTCTGGGTGCCGCAAACGGGCACCGTGGGCCTGGGCGTGTCGATCCTGAGCTACGGCGGCGGCGTGCAGTTCGGCGTGATCGCCGACACCACCTTGTGTCCCGAGCCGCAGCGCATCATCGACGAGTTCGAGCCGGAGTTCCGGCGCCTGCTCACCTTGACGTTGATGTTGCCCTGGGGCGAGAGCAAGGCCTAGTGCCCCCACGCTCCGCCGCTGCGCGGGTCGCTGCCCCCCGAGGGGGCTGATCCGGCTTGGGCCGGCCCGGCGCCGGATCGATTGCCTTCACGCGATCGCCAGTCGGCGCGAGGCGATCTCCAGCAAGCCGTCAAAGATCAGGCCCTCCACCAGCTCCACCTGCAGCGCCATGCTGGGCGCCATCTTCCAGCCGGCGCCGCCGGTCATGAAACACACCGGTTCCTCGCCGCAGTGGCGGCGCAGGTTGTCCACCATGCGCTGCACCGCGCCGGCAATGGCGAAGGTGCCGCCGCTGGTGAGCGCGTCGCTGGTGTTGGTGGGGAAATCGCGCACTTCGCCGGTGGGCACGTGCAGGCCAGCCGTGCCCGATTCGAGCGCGCGCAACATGATGCCGTGGCCCGGCAGGATGATGCCGCCCAGGAAGCGCCCTTCGGTGTCGATGGCTTCCACCGTCACGGCCGTGCCGACCATCACCACCACGCAGGGCTGATTCAAGCCGCGCGAGACCAGGCGCTGGCGCGCCCCGATCACCGCCACCCAGCGGTCCGCGCCCAGACGCGCGGGATGGTCGTAGCCGTTGACCACCCCCGCCTCGGCGTTGCCGGACACCACCCATTGCGGGGTCACATCCCAGAGTTCGAGCTGTTCCTCGACCCGGCGCTTGACCGCGTCCCCCGCGACCACACAGCCCAGCACCCAATGCGGCGCGGGCAGATCGGCCCAGTCGCCTTCGGCCAGGGTTTCGATGTTTTCAAGGAATTGGGCGCCTTGAGCGATGAGGCGCGAACCGGAACGCGGTTCTTCATACAAGGCCCACTTCAGGCGGGTGTTGCCAACGTCCAGGGCCAGAAATGTCATGCGCGGATTATGACCACGCCAACTCCGGCCCTCTTGCGCACTGCAGCATGAGTATCCGGCGCCGGGCCGCCCCAAGCCGGATCAGCCCCCTCGGGGGGCAGCGGACCTCGCGCAGCGGGGGAGCGTGGGGGCCCATAACCTCTAGATCAATCCAATCCAGCACGCGCGCTGCACCGCCGCCAGCTTGTTGTCGGTCTTGAGCTTGGCCATGGCGTTGGCCAGGTGGTAGTTCACCGTGCGTTCCGAGCAGTCCATGCGCAGGGCGGTTTCGCGTGCGGTGAGGCCCTCAAAGGCCATGTTCAGGCTCTCGAGCTCGCGCGGGCTCAGGTTCACCCTCGCTTCGGCGATCGCGCGGCGCAACATGGGCCAGATGTTGAAGGCCGACCAGGCCAGTGCCGCCGCTTCCGACCGGTCACCAAATGCGCGCGGACTGAACATGAAACATTCAAACGCGCGGCCGGCAGGCAGGCTGAAAGCCACGCGCACCAGCGTCTGGTAGCCGTGTGCCAGCCACAGGCGCCGCCAGCGGCTGGATTGTTCAAACACCGACTTGGAGATGTCCTGCCACGCCACCAGGGGCGCGTCGCTGTCGCGCCAGCTGGCGCCAAAATCGGTGCTGTCGGCCAGGGCCTGGGCGGCCGACAGCAGGCGGGGCGGGTGCACCGCCAGCACCTCGCGCTGGTCACGCCCGCCGGTGGGCGCCGGGCCCAGCACCATCACGGACTCCACGCCCTGGTCATGCAAGGCACACACCCAGTCGGCCAGGATGCTGTCCAGGCTCACACTGTCAAAGTTGACAGGCAGGGTCATGACCGCGAACACTCTGTTGCAGACACAATGGGCCCGGCACTGGGGCAACCGGAACGGGCAACGGGTGTTCTGCAATTCAAGGAGTACATATTGCCTCTGGACCGGTTGAGGTTGCTCAGCGCGAAGGCGCGTTTGTGGCGGTGGCTGCTGGACGAGGTGGTGCACGCGCCGCTGGAGCCGATTTTGCACCCATCCCGCGCGCGGCTGCAGTACCTCGGCGCGTTCACCATCCTGGGCCACATCGCCTTCGGGTGGATCTGGATCGAACTCCTGCCGCAGCCCTACGAGAATCTGGCCACCCGCGTGGCCATGGCCGGCCTGGGCATCCCCTTGCTGATCGGTGCGATCAACCGCGATCTGACGTCGCAGGCCACCATCTGGATCTATTCGATGGCCTGCTGGCTGCAGCTGCCCATGTTCTTCTCCCTGATGTACTGGCTCAACGGCGGCAACGACGTGTGGCTGGCCAGCATGGCGTGCATGCTGGTCATCTACTACCACCTCACCGACTGGCGCCTGGCCACGCTGGGCGCGGTCGCGGGGGTCGTGCTCAGCCTGGTACTGGCCCGCACGCTGCAAGGGGCACTGAACGCCGAGGCCACCCAGGCCGACCACCTGGTGGTGCTGGCGTTTGCCTGGGGCGCAGCGCTGATGCTGGGCGCCTCCAGCGCCAACCTGCGCCGCACCCGCCTGATCAACACCCTGAGCACCATGGGCGTGATGGCGCACGAGTTGCGCACCCCGCTGGCCACCGTCAACCTGATGGGCGATGTGTTGCGCAACCTTTCGCAGCACGACCTGCCCGAGTCCAAGCAGAAGAAGTTCGACGAACTGGCCACGCGTCTGCAAAACCTGGTGCGCAGCATGAACCGGCAGATCGACACCCAGATCTCCAACGCGCAGCTCACCCGCCTGCCGCGCGACCAGTCGTCCATCCGCGCGGCCGAACTGGTGCAGGACGTGGTGCTGAACTACCCTTACCGCTCTTCGCGCGAGCGCGACTGCGTGCAGGTGCACATCCAGCAGGACTTCCATTTCGTCGCCTCGCGCCAGTTGTTCTCGCAGGTGCTCACCAACCTGATCAAAAACGCCCTGCACTCGCTGGCCTCGGCCAGCCAGGCGCCCAGCCCGGGCGACCTCCGGCTGGACGTGGGCGTGCACCACGGCAAAGGCCGCATTGCAGTATCTGACGACGGTATCGGCATTGCCCACGATCAGCAGGCGAGAATCTTTGAGCCTTTCTTCTCCACCCTGGCGGGCGCCGGCAACGGCCTGGGTCTGACGTTCTGCAAGAACGTGGTGGAAGCGGCTCAGGGAAGCCTGAGCGTGCATTCCGAACCGGGTCTGGGCGCGGTCTTCATGATCGACCTGCCCCTCAAACCCACGGCTTCCACCGCATCAGCCAACACCGCTTCATTTTCCCCACGCTGACGACACGATGGCACTGACGATCCCCCTTTTCCACCGTCCCGGCAGCATCCTGTTCCTTGACGACGACACCGACTACCTCGACATGCTCGGGCTGGTCATCCCCACGCACTGGCAGGTGGAGCTGTTCTCGCGCCCGTCGGGCTTTTCGCAGCGCATGCAGCAGGAGCCCGCCCGTTGGGAAGCCGACGCCATGGTGCAGTTGCAGATGATCGAGCGCTGGCGCCAGGGCCAGCCCCTGCTGCCGCAGATCCTGCGCTACTGGGCGGTGAATCCGGCGCGCTACCAGCTGGTCAAGACCTGCGTGGTCGACTACGCCATGCCGGGCACCGACGGCCTCAAGGTGCTCAACACCCTGCTTGACTGGCCAGGCTCGCGCGTCCTGCTCACCGGCCAGGCGGACGAGCAGATCGCGATCCAGGCCTTCAACAACGGCCTGATCGACCAGTTCGTGCCCAAGCAGACCACCGACATCACGCGCCATTTGCTGGGCGTGCTGCGCAAGCTGATGCACGCGCCCCACCCGCGCCTGAACACGCTGTGGCGCGGTGCCATGCAGCCTTCGCAGCAGTCGCTGCTGCAGATCCCCGCGATCGCGCAGGCACTGCAGGCCTTCACCAGCCAGAACTGGGTGGAATACGCGGTGCTGGGCGAGCCCTTCGGCCTGATCGGTCTGGACGGCGCGGGCGACGCGCATTGGCTGCAGTTGGAGCCCACCAGCGGCCTGGGCGACCTGGCGGAGCTGGCGGGCTCGGCCGGGCTGGGCTTCGACGTGGTTCGTGCCATTCAGGCGGGCCACCAGTTGGCCGCCGTGGAACTGCACCAGCAGCTGAACCTGAGCGGACCGATCCGCACCGCACCCGCATTTGCGCTGGGCGACGACAAGCTGGTGACGGGGGCGGTGTTCTCGCTGGACACGACCGACCTGCCCCAGCCCATTTACGGCTACCGGCGCTTTCTGGACGCCGAAGGCCACCGCACCGTTCAGGACAACTGAGCGCAGGCGGCGCGGGCGCGCCGCGCAATCGGCCAGTCCCACGGCTTGACCAGCGGCGCCACCTCGCGCGCCGCGGCGGCCACGTGATCGAGCTCCGCCTCGGTGAGCGCGGCGTGCAGCGTGAGGCGCACCATGGTGCGGTTGCGGCTGGTGGCCGGCGCGCAGAACACGGCACCGAACACGTCGCGTTCTTCCAGCAGATCGCGCAGCACCATGGTGGCCGGTTCGGTGCCGGCTTCCAGCGCAATGATCTGCTCGGTGCCCTGGTGGATGGGATAACCCAGGTCGCTGAGCATGCCGCGCAGTTGCAGCGTGTGGGCGTGCAGCCGCTGGCGCTCGGTGTCGCTGCGCCGGATCACCTCCAGCGTGGCGTCGAGCGCTGCAATTTCGTGCGGCAGCAGACACGAGCTGAACATGTTGGGGTAGCTGGTGCTGAGCACGTAATTGCGCATGGCCGCCGGCACGCTGAGAAAACCCGCACGGCCTGCAAACGCCTTGGCCAGACTCGCGGTGATGAAGTGCACGCGGTGGCTCAGGCCGAGTTCGGCGCACAGGCCGGCGCCTTGTGGTCCGTGGGTGCCCAGGGAATGCGATTCGTCCACCAGCGTCATGCAACCCCGGCGCTCGGCCACCTCGACCACCTGCACCAGAGGCGCCACGGCGCCGGTGGTGCTGTAGACCGAGTCCACCACGATCAGACCGGCACCGTGGCGCTGCACCAGGCGGTCGAGGTGCTCGGCATCGTTGTGGCGAAACGGGTGGGTGGTGGCGCCGGCACGGCGCGCGCCTTCCCACAGCGAGGTGTGGGCCAGCGTGTCCATGTAGATCACGGTCTTGTCGTCCGCGATCGACTGCAGCAGACCCAGGTTGGCGGCGTAACCCGACTGGCAGATCAGCCCGTCTTCCTGACCCAGCAGGTGCGCGAGCTTGAGTTCGAGCTTGCGCGCAGGGTGCTCGTCCAGCAGAAACACGCCCGACTGGATGACGAACTCGGCATCGGTCTTGATGGCCAGCGTCTGCGCCTGGACGATGTCCGGGTGGCCGGTGAGGCTCAGGTAGTCGTTGCCGTTCAGGCGCACAGCGCCCGGACCCGCTTCGCGCCCGTGAAGCAGGGAACGCCCGCTCCAGAGCGTGTCCCAGCGGGTGGTGAACTCCCGCCGGATGCGCCCGGCCAGATGTTCGGAGATCGCCGGGTGGGCGGGAGCTTTGTCACGGGTGCAGGCCAACGACGTCATGAGGTAATCCTTTTGGAATGGAAAACCCCATTGAAAAAAGAAATGTGCGAAAAATCACGATCACCCTGTCAAGCCTGACAGGGTCTGTGAATCTTTCTTCTCAGTTCGCGCGCATGCAAACCGACCGGCGGTTGCATTGCTGCCCAAGCGCCCGGCGGGCGGGCTTCAGCGCCTCAGTTCTGCCGCCACGGCAGCGCGTGGTAGCGCCAGCCGCCTTGTTGACCGCGGTGCGCATGCGCGTCGGGGTCGCCTTCGAAGCCTTCGAGGATGTTGTAGGCCTCAAGCCCGAGCTCGGTGGCGCGCTTGGCTGCTGCGATCGAGCGCACGCCGCTGCGGCACAGCAGCACGACCTTCTTGCCCGCAGACGCCGCCCTCACCTGCGCGTCGAAGTCGGGGTTCATGGACATGCCGGGCCATTGCTTCCAGGCCACCGGCACGGCGCCCGGCACAAAGCCCACCCATTCGCGTTCGGCGTCGGTGCGCACGTCCACCAGCACCGCCTCACCCGCCTGCACCCACTGCCAGGCGAGTTGCGGCGTGACGTCACCCGCGTAGCTGCCCCTGTGCGGGCCGGCCGCGGGTCGGGGTTCCATGAACAGCACGCCACCGGCGTCGTGCCGCTGGCCCGACATCCGGTTGGCCGGCACCGCTTCGTCGATGCGCCGCGGTCTGGGCAGGTTCAGCGATTCCATCAGGGCAATGAACTCCGCTTCGGTCTTGCCCGCCACGCGTTCGTTGTGCCGCTTCTCCGCGCCGATGGTGGAGTGGTGACGCCCGTGGTAGTCGTGCCCGGGCCAGACGGTGGTGTCGTCGGGCAGGTCGAACAGCACCTGGGTGATGCTGTGAAACAGGTCCTTGGCGCTGCCCGACTGGAAGTCGGTGCGACCGCAGCCGCCGATCAACAGCGTGTCGCCGGTGAACACATGGTGGCGCCAGACCAGGCTCATGCTGCCGGCGGTGTGGCCGGGTGTGTGCAGGGCACGCAGCACCTCGCCGCCAAAGCTGAGCGTGTCGCCGTGCGCCAGTTGCACGCCTGCGGTGCCGATGCCGCACCCGATGGGCGCCGCCGTCTTGGCGCCGGCCAGCTCGGCCAGCTTGGCGGCGCTGGTGATGTGATCGGCGTGCGCGTGGGTTTCCACGGTCCACACCAGCTTCAGGCCGTACTCGCGCAAGGTGGCCAGATCGCGTTCGATCTGTTCGTCCACCGGGTCGATGATGAGCGCATCTCGCGTGGTCTGGTCGAACAGCACGTAGGTGAAGGTGCTGGACGCGGGATCAAAAAGCTGTATCGGTTTCATGGTTCACAGCATGCCACCGGCGGAGCCCTCCTGTGAACTCGCGTCCGAGCACTCCGAATGAAAAAACAAAGCTTGCACCGGACTTACAGCCCATCAGCCCCTCGGCCCATTGCGTCGCAAAACGGTCAAACAGTTAGCATGCAAACCCTTGTTCGCGCGGCTTTTTGTACGCTTTTTCGAAATCTCGAACGGCGCAAAGTAATTCGAACGAATGGTGGTCGGTGAAAACCCTCTCGGGCACATCGCTCCATGGGCCGCATGATGCGAGATCCTCAACCCAGACTGGAGACAAACCCATGTCAGACAAGAAAACCGTGACTTCAAGACGCGGCATGCTCAAAGGCGCGGCAGTCGCGGCTGGCGCCATGTCGGTGCCGATGATCGCCACTGCACAAACCACCTCGCTGCGTTTCCAGAGCACCTGGCCCTCGAAGGACATCTTCCACGAGTACGCCCAGGACTTCGCCAAGAAGGTCAACGACATGGCCGGCGGCAAGCTCAAGATCGAAGTGCTGCCCGCAGGCGCCGTGGTGCCCGCATTCCAGCTGCTCGAAGCGGTGGCCAAAGGCACGCTGGACGGCGGCCATGGCGTGGTGGCTTACCACTACGGCAAAAACTCGGCACTGGCCCTGTGGGGTTCCGGTCCCGCATACGGCATGGACCCCAACATGGTCCTGGCCTGGCACAACTACGGCGGCGGCAAGGCCCTGCTGGAAGAGATCTACAACAGCCTGAACCTGGACGTCACCTCGTACCTGTACGGCCCCATGCCCACGCAGCCGCTGGGCTGGTTCAAGAAGCCGGTGGCCAAGGTCGCCGACATGAAGGGCCTGAAGTTCCGCACCGTGGGTCTGGCCGTGGACGTGTTCACCAAGATGGGCACCGCCGTCAACCCGCTGCCCGGTGGCGAGATCGTGCCTGCTCTCGACCGCGGTCTGATCGACGCAGCCGAGTTCAACAACGCATCGAGCGACCGTTTGTTGGGCTTCCCCGACGTGGCCAAGAACTGCATGCTGCAGAGCTTCCACCAGTCTGGCGAACAGTTCGAGATCCTGTTCAACAAGGCCAAGCTTAACGCTCTGCCGGCCGAAATGAAGTCCATCATTGACTATGCTGTACAAGCCGCCAGCGCCGACATGAGCTGGAAAGCCATCCAGCGCAACTCGCAGGACTACATTGAGTTGAAGAAGCAAGGCGTGAAGTTCTACAAGACGCCCGACGCCATCCTGCGCGCACAGCTGGCCGCCTGGGACGAGACCATCGCGGACAAAGCCAAGTCCAACCCCGTCTTCCAGAAGGTGCTCGATTCGCAGAAGGCCTTTGCCCAGCGCGCCGGCCAATGGCAGAACGACTACCTGGTCGACTTCAAGATGGCGTACAACCACTACTTCGGCAAGGGTGCCAAGAAGTCCTGATCGGGCTTTTCTGAACTCGGGGCGCCTGCGGGCGCCCCTTTCTGTTTCTGGAAATTCGCATGCAAAAACTATTGCTGGCCGTGGACCGGTTGTCGACCTGGTTCGGCAAGGCCTGTGCCTGGACCGTCATCGGTCTCACTCTGTTGATCACCTGGGAAGTGTTTTCCCGCTACGTGCTCAACACCCCCCACGCCTGGGTGCTGGACGCCCAGATCATGTTGTACGGCGTGCTCTTCATGTGCGCCGGAGCCTACACACTCGCCAAGAGCGGCCATGTGCGCGGTGACGTGCTCTACGGCTTTTTCAGTCCGCGGACACAAGCCGGCTGGGACCTCGCCCTGTACATCGTGTTCTTCCTGCCCGGCATCGTGGCCCTGACCTACGCCGGCTGGTTCTTTGCCAATGAATCGCTCGCCATTCGCGAACAGACCTTCAACGCCGACCCCCTGCCGGTCTACCCGTTCAAGTTTGTGGTGCCCATTGCCGGCGCCTTCCTGCTGTTGCAGGGCTTCGTGGAAATCATCCGCTGCATCATCTGCCTGCAAACGGGCGAATGGCCCAAGCGGGAAGAGGACGTGGAAGAAGTCGACGTCGAAAAACTCAAGGAAATGGTGCACGTGAAAGACGCTGACCTCGCCGATCTGGACCAGCTCGTCCCGCAGAAGGGTGGCCAGAAATGAAGATCCGCAAAGAACTCTGGTTCGGCTTCACGCTGATGGCGCTCATCGGCGCCGCCGCGCTCACCATGGTCTTCAGCGTGGAGACCATGACCAATGGCCACTACGGCCTGCTGATGCTCTCTCTGGTGGTGGTTGCCATCATGCTGGGCTTCCCGACCGCCTTCACCCTCATGGGCATGGGCATGATGTTCGCGTTCTTCGCCTACCACTCCGGCACACAGACCGCGGGCGGGGCCATGCAACAGACGCTGGACCTGATGGTGCAGCGCGCGTTCTCGGTGATGGGCAACGACGTGCTGATCTCGATCCCGCTGTTCGTGTTCATGGGTTACCTCGTGGAACGGGCCAACCTGATCGACAAGCTGTTCCGCAGCCTGCACCTGGCCCTGGCCCGCGTGCCCGGCTCGCTGGGCGTGGCCACGCTGGTGACCTGCGCGGTGTTCGCCACCGCCACCGGCATCGTGGGCGCGGTCGTCACGCTGATGGGCCTGCTGGCCTTGCCGCAGATGCTGCGCGCCGGCTACGACGTGCGCCTGTCCGCCGGTGTCATCACCGCCGGCGGCTGCCTGGGCATCCTGATCCCGCCCTCGGTGCTGCTCATCGTTTACGGCGCCACAGCCGGCGTGTCGGTGGTGCAGCTGTACGCTGGTGCCTTCTTCCCCGGCATCATGCTGGCCGGTCTGTACATCCTTTACGTGATCATCATGGCCAAGCTCAAGCCGGACTGGGCACCGCCGCTCACCGCAGCGCAGCGTTTCGTGCCCCTGCCGCCGCCGCTGATGGCCATTGGCGCCACCGGCGACGGCTGGGCCGTGTCCAACCTGATCAAGGCACTCAAGGGTCAGCGCAACCAGAACGTCTCCACCAAGTACCTGTTGGGCCAGCTCGGTATTGCCCTGCTGCCGGCGATCCTGTTTGCTGCAGTCGCCATCACCAGTTACCAGAGCGCCACCACCGTGGTGCCGGTGGAAACCTACGAAGAGCTGCAGCCCATGGGCGCGGGCGCCAAGGTTGACGAAAACGACTACCAGGGCAGCCTGGCCGATCCGCCTGCGCAAGAAAGCGGTTTGGCAGGACCCCCAACTGAAGAAGGTGGCCTCGCCGAACCCCCGTCCGACGATGCGGTGGCCGAACCACCTGGTGCGGACGCGGACGCCGTTGCCGAACCGCCGGGTGCCGAAGCCGAAGCCCCAGCGGCAGGTGCGCCGGCCGATGCCGTGGCCGAGCCAGCAGCCGCAGCCGCGCCAGCGGGTGACACCGCCGAGCCGGTGGCCACCACCAAGCCCGCGTCCATGAGCTTCTGGATCGGGCTGGCTGTGGGCTTGCTGGCCATGGTGGTCTTCTACGCCATCCTGAGCTTCACGCGGCTGGAAGTCTTCAAGATGCTGCTCTCCAGCTTCTTCCCGCTGCTGGTGCTGATCCTGTCGGTGCTGGGCTCGATCGTGTTTGGTCTGGCCACGCCCACCGAGGCGGCGGCGGTGGGCGCGTTCGGCGGCTTCCTGCTGGCCGCGGCCTACCGCCAGCTCACCTTCAACGTGGTGAAGGAAAGCGTGTTCCTCACCGCCAAGACCAGCGCCATGGTGTGCTGGCTGTTCGTGGGCTCGGCCATCTTCTCGGCGGCGTTTGCGCTGCTGGGCGGGCAGGAACTGGTCGAGACCTGGGTGCTGAGCATGAACCTGACGAAGACCGAGTTCCTGATCATGTCGCAGGTGATCATCTTCATCCTCGGCTGGCCGCTGGAGTGGACCGAGATCATCGTGATCTTCATGCCCATCTTCATCCCGCTGCTGGACAACTTCGGGGTCGACCCGCTGTTCTTCGGCCTGCTGGTGGCGCTGAACCTGCAGACCGCTTTCCTGAGCCCGCCGGTGGCCATGAGCGCGTTCTACCTGAAGGGCGTGGCACCGAAACACGTGACGCTGAACCAGATCTTCGCCGGCATGCTGCCGTTCATGGGTATTCAGGTGCTGGCCATCGTGTTGCTGTACCAGTTCCCGGCCATTGGCCTGTGGCTGCCGCAGGTGCTCTACCGCTGATCCAGCGGTCTGGAACCACGCAGATCAGGGGCGCGCGAGCGCCCCTTTTTTGGTCTGGACGCGTTAACATGACGTTTACGTAAACGTCAATCAAAACGGGCTCGCAAGACCGAGCCCGAGCCACGAACGGAGACCCCATGCCCAGCTCGAACGACGCCCCACTGCCCTTCCCCACGCGGGCCATCGTGGCCGCCAAAGGCAGCCCGTGGCAAGACTGGCAGGTGGCGCCGGGCAACGGCGGCAAGAAGCCCAAAGGGGTCTCGCTCAAGTCGTTCAAGCCCGACGCCAAACCGTTTTCGGTGGGCAACAAAACCGCCGACCAGGCGGCCGTGGCCAGCCTCGCCGAAGAGCTCGACGCGCTGCAGAACCTCTTCTACGCCGATGGCCGCTACAAGCTGCTGGTGGTGCTGCAAGGCACCGACACCTCCGGCAAGGACGGCACGGTGCGCGGCGTGTTTGCGCGCACCAGCCCGCTGGGTGTGCACACCGTGGGCTGGAAGGCGCCCACCGAAGCCGAGCGCGATCACGACTACCTCTGGCGCATCCACCAGAAGACCCCGGGCGCAGGCGAAATGATGATCTTCAACCGCAGCCACTACGAAGACGTGCTGGTGCCGGTGGTCAATGGCTGGATCACGCCGCAGCAGACGCTGCAGCGCTACGAGCACATCAAGGACTTCGAGCGCCTGCTGGCCGAGACCGGCACGGTGATCCTCAAGTTCATGCTCCACATCAGCCATGAAGAACAGCGCGAACGTTTGCAGGAGCGTATCGACGACCCAGAAAAGCACTGGAAATTCAGCCTGGGCGACATCGAAGTGCGCAAGCAGTGGGACGACTACCAGAGCGCCTACGAAGCGTTCCTGAACGCCACCAGCACGCCCTGGGCCCCGTGGACCGTGGTGCCGGCCGATTCCAAGACCCACCGCAACCTGATGATCGCGGCCATCGTGCGCGACACGCTCAAGGCGCTGGACTTGCGCTTTCCCCCTGAAGACCCGACGCTGACCGGGTTGAAGATCGCCTGAAGCCCGGCACCGCCTTTTCGCCACCGACCGACAGAGAGAGACACCATGAGCAACCTCGCCGCCGAATACCAGGCCCTGGCCAACTACCGTCCCACGCACAAGGTGCGTTTCGTCACCGCCGCGAGTCTCTTCGACGGGCACGACGCGGCCATCAACATCATGCGGCGCATCCTGCAGGGCATGGGTGCCGAGGTGATCCACCTGGGCCACAACCGCTCGGTGGACGAGGTGGTCACCGCCGCGCTGCAGGAAGACGCGCAGGGCATCGCGATCAGTTCCTACCAGGGCGGCCACGTCGAATATTTCAAGTACATGGTCGACCTGCTCAAGAGCCGGGGCGGCGAACACATCCAGGTGTTCGGTGGCGGCGGCGGCGTGATCGTGCCGAGCGAAATCCGCGAACTGCAGGACTACGGCGTGACGCGCATCTACAGCCCGGAAGACGGCCAGAAGATGGGCCTGGCCGGCATGATCGGCGAGATGGTGATGCGTTGTGACCGCGACCTGAGCCCGTACGCACCCACGTCACTGGCGGCCATTGAAGGCCAGGGCGAAATGAACTGGCGCGCGCTGGCGCAGCTGATCACGGTGCTGGAAAACGGCAACGCCGACCAAGCCATCGTGAGCGCCTTGCGCGAACAGGCCAAGACGAAGAAGGTGCCCGTGCTCGGCATCACCGGCACCGGCGGTGCGGGCAAGTCCTCGCTCACCGACGAACTCATCCGCCGCCTGCGCCTGGACCAGGACGACAGCCTGCGCGTGGCCGTGATCAGCATCGACCCTTCGCGCCGCAAGAGCGGCGGCGCGCTGCTGGGTGACCGCATCCGCATGAACGCCATCAACCCGTGGAGTCAGGGCCAGCGCGTGTACATGCGCAGCCTGGCCACACGCGACTTCGGCAGCGAGATCAGCGCCGCCCTGCCGGACGTGATCGCCGCCTGCAAGTGCGCGGGCTTCGACCTCATCGTGGTCGAGACCTCGGGCATCGGCCAGGGCGATGCGGCCATCGTGCCGCACGTGGACCTGCCCATGTACGTGATGACACCCGAGTTCGGCGCGGCCAGCCAGCTGGAGAAGATCGACATGCTCGACTTCGCCGCGTTCGTGGCCATCAACAAGTTCGACCGCAAGGGCTCGCTCGACGCCCTGCGCGACGTGTCCAAACAAGTGCAGCGCAACCAGGAAGCCTGGAGCACGCCGCCCGACCAGATGCCGGTGTTTGGCACCATGGCCGCGCGCTTCAACGACGACGGCGTGACCGCGCTCTACCAGGCGCTCAAGACGAAGCTGGGTGAACTCGGCCTGCCGCTGAAAGACGGCCGCCTGCCCACGGTGAAGGTGCGTCACAGCACCAACCAGACCCCCATCGTGCCGCCAGCGCGAACGCGTTACCTCGCCGAGATCAGCGACACGGTGCGCGGCTACAAGAAGAAGGCGATCGAGCAGGCGCGGCTGGCGCGCGAGATCCAGCAGCTCACCGCCAGCGCGACCATGCTGCGGGTGGAAAAACCCGAACGTTCACGCGCCGCCGAGGCGGTGATCGATCTGGCGCAGGTGCGTGAACTCGACCAGGACCCGGCCGCCCGCAAGCTGCTGACCCAATGGCCCGACATGCAGAAGGCCTACGCGGGCGACGAGTACGTGGTGAAGATCCGCGACAAGGAAATCCGCACCGCGCTCACCACCAGGAGCCTCTCGGGCACCACCATCCGCAAGGTGGCGCTGCCCAAGTACGAGGACCACGGCGAGATTCTGAAGTGGCTGATGCTGGACAACGTGCCCGGCAGCTTCCCGTACACGGCCGGCACCTTCGCCTTCAAGCGCGAAGGCGAAGACCCCACCCGCATGTTCGCGGGGGAGGGTGACGCCTTTCGCACCAACACGCGCTTCAAGCTGTTGTCGGCCGGCACACCGGCCAAGCGCCTTTCCACCGCGTTCGACTCGGTCACGCTCTACGGCAACGATCCCGACCCGCGCCCCGACATCTACGGCAAGGTGGGCAATTCGGGTGTGAGCATCGCCACGCTGGACGACATGAAGGTACTCTACGGTGGCTTCGATCTCTGCCACCCCGCCACGTCGGTCTCCATGACCATCAACGGCCCGGCGCCCAGCATCCTGGCGATGTTCATGAACACCGCGATCGACCAGAACCTGGAGAAGTTCGAAGCCGAGAACGGCCGCGCGCCCACCGACACCGAAGCCGCCAAGATCCGCGAATGGGTGCTGGCCAACGTGCGCGGCACGGTGCAGGCCGACATCCTGAAGGAAGACCAGGGCCAGAACACCTGCATCTTCTCCACCGAGTTTTCACTCAAGGTGATGGGCGACATCGCCGAGTACTTCGTGCACCACGACGTGCGCAATTTCTACTCGGTGTCGATCTCGGGGTATCACATCGCAGAAGCCGGCGCGAACCCGATCAGCCAGCTCGCGTTCACGCTCTCCAACGGCTTCACCTTCGTGGAGGCGTACTTGGCGCGCGGCATGCACATCGACGACTTCGCGCCCAACCTGAGCTTCTTCTTCAGCAACGGCATGGACCCAGAGTACACAGTGTTGGGCCGCGTGGCCCGGCGCATCTGGGCCGTGGCCCTGCGCGACCGCTATGGCGCCAACGAGCGCAGCCAGAAGCTCAAATACCACGTGCAGACCAGCGGCCGCAGCCTGCACGCGCAGGAGATCCAGTTCAACGACATCCGCACCACGCTGCAGGCGCTGATCGCCGTCTACGACAACTGCAACAGCCTGCACACCAACGCGTTTGATGAAGCCATCACCACGCCGACCGAAGACTCGGTGCGCCGCGCCATGGCGATCCAGCTCATCATCAACCGCGAGTGGGGCCTGGCCAAGAACGAGAACCCCAACCAGGGGGCGTTCATCATCGACGAGCTCACCGAACTGGTGGAAGAGGCCGTGCTGCAGGAGTTCGAAAAGATTGCCGAGCGCGGTGGCGTGCTGGGCGCGATGGAAACCGGCTACCAGCGCGGCAAGATCCAGGACGAGTCCATGCACTACGAGATGCTCAAGCACACGGGTGAGTACCCGATCGTGGGCGTGAACACCTTCCGCAACCCGCACGGCGATGTGACGCCCGACACGCTCGAGCTGGCGCGCTCGACCGACGACGAGAAACAAAGCCAGCTCAAGCGCCTGGCCGAGTTCCACGCGCTCCACGCCAACGAGTCGCCGGCCATGCTGCAACGCCTGAAACAGGCGGTGATCGAGAACGGCAACGTGTTCGAGGTGCTGATGCAGGCGGTGCGCGTGTGCTCGCTCGGCCAGATCACCTCGGCCCTGTTCGAGGTGGGCGGCCAGTACCGCCGCAACATGTGAGCACCCGTTGAGATCGGGTCCGCAGCGCTGCGTGCTGCTCAATCCGCACGCCCAGGGCGGGCGGGCAGCGGCCTTGTTGCCACGGTTGCAGGCGGCCTTGCCGCCCGACGTGGTGCTGCACGCGCCGCGCGACCTGGTGGATGCCCTCGCGCTGCTGCAGAAACTGCCCGAGGGCAGCCGGGTGGTGGCGGTGGGCGGCGATGGCACGCTCAACCGCTGGCTGCCTGCCCTGCTGCATCGCGGCCACGAGCTGGGTGTGGTGGCGGTGGGCACCGGCAACGACGTGGCGCGTTCGCTCGGCCTGCACGGGCGCGCCCCACTGGCCTCGCTGGTCCACGCGCTCAACGCCGACCCGCGCGCCATGGACGTGGGCTGCGCCGAGTGGATGGACCCGCAGGGGCGTGAATACCGCGTGCTGTTCCTCTCCAGCTTCACCGCGGGCTTTGACTCGGCGGTGGTGCTGCGCACGCTGAGCGGGCCGCGCTGGCTCAGCGGCATGCCGCGCTATGCGTGGGCCGCGCTGACCGAGCTGGCCCACCTGCAGACCTGGCGGCTCGACGTCACGGCCAACGGCAAACACATGCACAGCGGCCCGGCGCTGTTTGCATCCAGCCTGAACACGCCCACCTTCGGCAGCGGCATGCCCGCCACACCGGCCGCGCGCACCAACGACGGCCTGCTCAACCTGCTGCTGGCCGGGGAGTTTGGCCGGCTGGGCGCGCTGGGCATGTTGCCGCGCCTGCTCACCGGCACGCACCTCGGCCACAGCCGCATCCGCACCCGCGCTTTCGACAGCCTCACCGTGAGCAGCGACCCCGACCTGCCGCTGGCGGCCGACGGTGAGTTCCTTGGCTATGCGCGGCAGCTGAAGTTGAGCGTGTTGCCGGGCGCGCTGGCGGTCGTGGGGATCTAGATCGATCGTGCCAGCGGCAGGTTCAGCAGCAGGTTCTGCGGCTTGATCTTCAGCAGGCCTTCGGCGTTCATGGCCAGGCCCAGGTAGACCGGCTTGCCGCGCACGTCGCCCTGCATGTCTTGTGGATCGTCGAAGCCCAGGCGGAACAGGCTGATCAGGCGCTGCTGGCGCTCGGGCTCCACGTCAACGCCCCGGTACAGGTCGTTGAGCAAGGCGGTGGACTCGGCGTCCAGCCCGACGTGCCAGCGCCAGGCTTCGTCATCCACCCGTGCCTCGGGCTGCACCTGCACCGCCACGCCGTGGAAATGCCGCACCCACCGCTGCAGCACCTGCGCCAGCGCCTTCAGGCCCGACTGCGAACGGTTCATGGTGAGCGTGAGGCCGTGCGAGAGCTCGCGCTGGATTTCGTGGGTGAGGTCGAGCACGAAGTTGAAGCGTCCGTTGCCCGCGCGGCTCTGCAGGTAGCGCGCGGCGTTGTCGTCGCTCAGCACCTCGATGTTCACCTCGGGGATGGCCGCGCCGCTCTGCATGAGCAGCCGGCCCACCGCGCCCAGGCCGCCGGTTTCGTTCAGCATGTCCAGCACCTCGCTGTCGCCGCTGAGCACGCGCCCGTCCTGCACACGCACGCGCTGGCGGCGAAACAGCATCTCGGCCGCGCGCCACTGCCAGGCGTCGTCCACGCCGTCCAGCAGGTTGCACACCAGGGCCTGCACCACGAGGTCGAGGAACAGCGGAGGGATCTGCACCGAGCCGGCCTTGAAGAAACCGGCGTAGGCCGCTTCCAGCGAACCGGCCGCGATCACCGCGTCGCGAAACCCCAGGAACAGGCGGTGGTTGGCGCGTGCGTCGTCGTCTTCAAACGCGTCGAGTTCGTGTGGAGCCACCGTGCGTGTGGGCGCGTCCGTGAGCCAGGCGTGCAAGGCCTGCTCGGCGGCACACGATTCTTCGACCAGGGCCAGTTCGGGCCGCTGCAGCCACAGGCGCCAGTAGTCGTCGGTCGGCACAAGCCAGCCACGCGGGTTGCGCGTCAGGTGGTCAAAGCCACAGGGGGTCCACAGGGGAGAAGCTTGGGAAGGCATGGCAGGCGCCCGCGGCGCGAGGCCGGCGTGGGTGGGTTTTACAGGGACACAGGGGGCCTGCATTGTCGTTCACCCGCCCTGCCCCCCGGGTTCAAGGGGCCGACTGCAAGGCCCCTGCTTTCCGGGCGCCCGAGATCGCGCGCAACTGGTAGGGCCGCGGTGCATCGCGCACGTAGCCCGCGTCGAGCACGCTGCCCACATCCAGCATGGCCTGCAGGGACACATCGGGCCAGAAGCGCGGGTTGGCGATGTTGTCCACGCCCGGGATGTTGCCGGCCAGGCCGCTCACGTTGCCGGTCTGCACCGCATTGCCACTGGCGAAGCTGCCGGTGAGCACCGCCTGGTTGCCGGTGCCGGCGAACAGGTTGCCCTTGAGGTTGACCGCCTGGGTGCCGGCGTAGGCGGCCACGAAGGCGCCACCCGAGCGCGTGATGGCCACGGTGTTGTGCGTGAGCTCCAGCGTGTTGGTGGCGTGGGCCAGGCCCTCGGCGCCGAACGAGATCGCGCTGGGGTTCTGCGCATTCGGACCCTTGTGGAGCAGGTTGCCCCGCATCACCACCCGTCCGCCGTTGGGGAAGTCGGCCAGGTAGCTGGCCGTGCCGGAGGTTCCGTCCATCAGGTAGCTGTTTTCAATGACCGACTCGCGCGCACGGCTCTTGAGGTTGTGGCCCACCTTCGCTTCGTGGAAATAGCTCGCCGAGACCGTGAGCCGGTCGATCTGGCCCACGTAGAGGTTGTGGGTGTAGCCGTCTCCCCGCCCGTTGCGCGCGAACTCCGAGCCTTCGATGACCAGGCTCGCTGCGCCGGCGCTGGTGAGGATGCCGTTCTCGTTGTCGAAAAAGCCGCTGTTGCGGATGCGCAGCCAGCCGCCGTGTTCGGCGCGGATGCCGGCCCCGTTGTGGTCGGGCACGGCGGCATTGCGGAACTCGACGCTGTCGATGGTGATGTTGCTGCCCGACACCACCCAGATCGCCTTGCCACCCGCACTCTTGCCATCGGCAAAGAGTCGGGCACGGCCGCCCACGCCGCAGAGGGTGAGGTCGTTCTGGCGCCAGGTGGCGACATCGCCGCGGTAGTCGCCCGCAGCGATGCGGATCACGTCGCCGTTCCGGGCCGCGGCCGCGGCGGCGCTGGGGGTGGCCAGCGCTTTGCCCGGGCCCACGTTCAAGACACGCCCGGTGGCGCTGTCGCAAGCCAGGCTGCCCTGCGGCACGGCGGGCAGGGAGGCCTGGCTCGCCGGTTCGGCACGGGGGGTGGCGGTGTCGTCCGATCCACCACCACCGCAGGCGCTCAGGCCGAGGGTGGTCAACAGAAGACAGGTCCAGGAAATCGGTGTGTTCATCGGTCAGGGTCCAGGGTCGGATTCGGCAAAGGCCGCAGTCTGCCAGCGACCTCTGGTGCAACCGGCCTGGAACGTAGGTTGATGTAACGGCCTTCTACCCACGCGCCCGGTGCATCGGCGCACAGACGCCCGCATCCCGACACAGCCCATACCAAGAGATACACGGCGGCCACCCCGTTGGCGCTTCTCAAGGACAATCGCCGCATGCAAAAACACATCAGCCTCATCGGCGTGCCCACCGACATCGGCGCTGGCACGCGCGGCGCCTCCATGGGCCCCGAGGCCATGCGCGTGGCCAACCTCGCCAGCGTGCTCGAGGGCCACGGTCTGAACGTGATCGACCGGGGCAACCTGAGCGGCCCGCCCAACCCCTGGCAGCCGCCCACCGACGGCTACCGCCACCTGCCCGAGGTGGCGGCCTGGAACGAGACCCTGCACCACGCGGTGCATGCCGAACTGGCGCTGGGCCGCCTGCCCATCGTGCTCGGGGGCGACCACTGCCTGGGCCTGGGCTCCATCAGCGCGGTGGCACGCCATTGCCGCGACACCGGCAAACAACTGCGGGTGCTCTGGCTCGACGCCCACGCCGACTACAACACCGCCGCGCTCACGCCCAGCGGCAACATCCACGGCATGCCGGTGGCGCTGCTGTGCGGGCACGGGCCGGCGCTGCTCACCGGCATCGGCGGCACCACGCCGGCCATTGACGCGAGCGTGGTGCGCCAGATCGGCATCCGCAGCGTGGACGCCGGTGAAAAGCGGCTGGTGCACGAAGAAGGGCTGGAGGTGTTCGACATGCGCTACATCGACGAGATGGGCATGCGCCACACCATGGAGCAGGCGCTCGCGGGCATGGACGACAACACCCACCTGCACGTGAGCTTCGACGTGGACTTTCTCGACCCCGACATCGCGCCCGGCGTGGGCACCACCGTGCCCGGCGGCCCCACCTACCGCGAAGCGCAGCTGTGCATGGAAATGATCGCCGACACCGGACGGCTGGCGTCCATGGATGTGATGGAACTCAACCCGGCCCTGGACGTGCGCAACCGCACGGCGGAGCTGGCGGTGGACCTGATCGAAAGCCTGTTCGGCAAGTCCACGCTGATGCGGAGAAGCTGATCAGCTTTTGCCCACCAGCTCCAGGTGCTCGACCACCGGGGGCTGGGCGAAGAACGGGCCGACGATGGCGCGCCACTGGGGGAACAGGTCGGAGCCGCGAAAGCCCACCGTGTGGTCTTCCAGCGTGTCCCAGTAAATCATCAGCAGGTAGCGCCCCGGCGTCTCGATGCTGCGGTTGACCTTGTAGCCCTTGAAACCCTTTGCGTGCGCAACGACGGTCGTCACGCCGCGCAGGATGGCCTCCTCAAACGCCGAGCTCTTGAGGGGATCGATCCGGATGTCGGCGTGTTCGAGAATCATGGTCTTGTTCCTGAAATGAAGATGCCTGGAGGCGGTCGTCCAGCATCATATCGACCGCCTTCTCGGCCATCATGATCACGGGGGCATTGGTGTTGCCGCCCACCACCGTGGGCATCACCGACGCGTCCACCACCCGCAGACCCGCCACACCGTGCACGCGCAGCCGCGCGTCCACCACGTCCATCGGGCCAGGCCCCATGCGACACGTGCCCACCGGGTGGTAGATGGTGTCGGCGTGGTTGCGCACGAACTGCTCGATCTGCGCCGGGCTTTGTGCCAGCACCGAGGTGGCCGACTCGGTGCCACCGTGGCGTTTGAGCGCGGGTTGCTCCAGCAGCCGGCGCATCACCTCGAAGCCACGCACCAGGCGCGCGGTGTCGTCGGGGTCTTGCAGAAACGCGGGATCGATGAGCGGTGCCACCTGCGGGTCGGCGCTGGCCAGGCGCAGGCTGCCGCGGCTCTTTGGGCGCAGCAGACACACGTGGCACGAATACCCATGGCCCAGCACCGACTTGCGGCCGTGGTCCACCAGCTTGCCCACCACAAAGTGCAGTTGCAGGTCGGGGATGGCTTCTTCCGGAGCACTCTTGATGAAGCCGCCGGCCTCGGCGAAGTTGCTGGTGAGAATGCCACTGCGCCGGCGTCGCCATTCGAAGATGCCTCGCAGTGCTTTCCACATCCCGCCCGGCGTGAGGCCGAACAGGTCTTTCACCTTCGGTGCGTTGACCACGATCACCACGTCCACGTGGTCGTGCAGGTTCGCGCCCACGCCGGGCAGGTCCAGTACCGGCGAGATGCCGTGTTCTTGCAGGTGTGCCGCCGGGCCGATGCCCGAGAGCATGAGCAGCTGGGGTGAGCCGAAGGCGCCGGCGCTCAGCACCACCTCGCCGCCCGCGTTCAAACGCAGGCTCTGCAAAGGACCGCGCCCGCCATTGCTCCGGTATTCGACACCCACTGCGCGCGGTGGGTTCACGTCGGTGTCCATCACCACGCGGGTGGTCAGTGCGTTCGTGATCACCTGCAGGTTGGGCCGCTGCAGGTGCGGCGTGAGGTAGGCCTTGGCGGCGCTGAAGCGCTCGCCGTTCTTGTGCGTGACCTGGTAGGCGCCCACACCTTCCTGCTCAAGCCCGTTGAAGTCGGTGTTGTGCCGGTAGCCTGCCTGCTGGCCGGCTTCGATGAACGAGGCCAGAAACGGATTGGGGCTGCGCAGGTCCATCACATTGAGTGGGCCACCCTGGCCGTGCAGCGCGTCGGCACCGCGTTCGTTGTGCTCGGCGCGTTTGAAGTACGGCAACACGTCGGCGTACGACCAACCCGGGTTGCCCTGCGCGGCCCAGCCGTCGTAGTCGCTCGCGTGGCCGCGCGCGTAGACCATCGCATTGATCGAGCTGGAGCCGCCCAGCACCTTGCCGCGCGGCTGGTAGCCACGCCGGCCGTTCAAACCGGGTTGTGGCACGGTGTTGTAGCCCCAGCCGTTCATTTCGAACTTGGCGATCACTGCGAGACCGGCCGGGCAATGGATCAAGACGCTGCGGTCGGGCGGGCCGGCTTCGATGAGCGCGACGCGAAGGGCGGGGTCTTCGCTGAGGCGGCCGGCGAGCACGCTGCCGGCCGAGCCGCCGCCAACGATGATGTAGTCGAACATGGGTGTCTCCGTCGTGTGTGGCGCCCGTCAAAGCGTGCGCGACAATCCAGCAGCAAGTTAGCACCGGGGTTGGCGCGCCGGTAGGCAGTGGCACCTAGGAAACCAGGCCCGTCGACACCCCGGCGACACAGGGAAAACCCCGACACCACCACCCACATCCGCAGGAGAAACCACCACATGAACAGCATCCAGACCGTCGGCATCATCGGCTCGGGCACCATGGGCAACGGCATCGCGCAGGCCTGCGCCACCAGCGGCATCCGCGTGGTCATGGTCGACATCGCGCAGGCCGCGGTCGACAAGGGCCTGGCCACCGTGGCCGGCAGCCTGGACCGCCTGATCAAGAAAGACAAGATCAGCGCCGCCGACAAGGACAAGGCGCTGTCGCTCATCACCGGCTCGACGAACTACGACGACCTCAAGGGCGCGCAACTCGTGATTGAAGCGGCCACCGAGAGCGAAGGCCTGAAGGTCAAGATCCTGCAGCAGCTCGACGGCCTGCTCGCCGCCGACGTGATCGTGGCCACCAACACCAGCTCGATCAGCATCACCAAGCTGGCCGCCGCCACGCAGCGCCCCGACCGCTTCATCGGCATGCACTTCTTCAACCCCGTGCCCATGATGGCGCTGGTGGAGATCATCCGCGGCCTGCAGACCAGCGATGCCACACACGACGCCGTGAAAGCCCTGGCGCTGGCGCTGGGCAAGACTCCGATCACGGTGAAGAACGCGCCCGGCTTCGTGGTCAACCGCATCCTCGTGCCCATGATCAACGAGGCCTTCTTCGTGCTGGCCGAAGGCCTGGCCACGCCGGAAGACATCGACGCCGGCATGAAGCTCGGCACCAACCAGCCCATCGGCCCGCTGGCGCTGGCCGACATGATCGGCCTGGACGTGTGCCTGGCGGTGATGAACGTTTACGTGGCCGAGTACAACGACAGCAAGTACCGCCCTGCGCCGCTGCTGAAAGAAATGGTGGCTGCGGGCTGGCTGGGTCGAAAGACCGGGCGCGGCGTCTACACCTACTGAGCTTCACCAGGGGACTGGCAGTCCCTTGTGATCGAAGAACTGCCCGCTGCTGCCAGCGGGCAGCGCGTCGATGACGGCCAGCAGATCGCTCGCGGCTTCTTCGGCGGGCCGCACCTGCAAACCGGTCTTGGCAAACGGCTGCGACAAGCCCGTGTCCACCGTGCCCGGGTGCAAGGCCACACACAGCGCCTCCTTGTTGCGCCGCGCCAGTTCAATGGCCGAGGTGTGCACGAGCTGGTTGAGCGCAGCCTTGGACGCGCGGTAGGCGTACCACCCGCCCAAAGCGTTGTCGCCGATGCTGCCCACACGCGCCGACAGGAACGCGGCCACGCAGCGCCCCTGCCTGGGCAACAGCGGCAAGAAGTGGCGCATCACCAGCGCGGGGCCGATGGCGTTGATCAGGAAGTTGTGCTGCAAGGCATCGGCGCTCAGGTGTTGCCACGAGCGCTCGGGTTCGGCGCGTTGGCCACTCGCCGTGGCACCGTGCAGGAAGCCGGTGGCCACGATCAAGCGCTGCAATGGCCCGCCGGTGCGTGCGAGGTGATCGGCCACGTGACCAGCGCAGGCGGCCACGGTGGTCTCCTCCGCGTAGTCCAGCGCGGGGTGCGTGCTCCGCCCCAGCGACAGCACCTCGAACCCCTGCGCCTGCAACCCCGCCACCAGCGCCGCGCCGATGCCGCCGGTGCCGCCGATCACCACCGCCAGGCCTTGGGTGTCGTGGGCGCGGTCGGGCGAAGAGACAGTGGTCATCGGCCCATTATCTGGATGGCCAATAACCCGTGCCGGCGAGGTGGGGCGAGCGTTCGGCAGGACCCCAGCGCAGTGGCAGACCCCCTTGCACGTGAACGACCTGGGTGACGTCCAGCCGCAGCAGGCGCTGCGCACCCGCAAAGGCTGCGAGCTCCGGGCCGTCCCACACCACGCTGGCGCGCGCCGCGAGGTAGAGCCGCTCGCCGCGCTCGAAGTCCACGAACAGCAGACCCGCCAGCGGGTGCACCGCGATGTTGCCCAGCGTGTTGAAAAACTGGTTGCCGACGAAATCGGGCACGGTGAGGCGGTCGCCCTCGACCTTCACGAAACCCGGCGCGCCGCCGCGGTGCGACACGTCCAGGCCGTGGCGAGGCTCGTGTGCGGCAGCCGCTTGCGGATGTGCGGTGGCGATGAAGAAGGTGTCGGCGGCACGGATCAGTTCGCGCGCCACGTCGTTGAGACCCGGCCCCTGGTGCACCACCTGAGCGGCCGGTGCGGCGTCTGTCCACGCCGGCTCCCGAGCCTGGATGTACTTCGGGCAGTTGCCGAAGCTCTGGCCCACCTCGACCCGCAGGCCACCGTCTTGCAAGTGCACCGTGCCGTTCATGCGGTTGCGACGGCGCGTGTGCGGCTGCATGCCGAGCAGGCCGATGGCAGCGCCCTCGTGCAGCGTGTGCTGCAGGGGGTCGTGTGGCAGCGGCTGGGCGCGGATGTGCAGGTGCGTGGGGTCGGGCGACTGCATGAAGCCGGGTGCACCCGCGAGCACGCTGGCCCAGGGCTGGCCCAGGCCGTCCAGACTGCCCACCACCACAAACGGCAGCAGGCCGAAAAATTCGCGGTGCTGGTCGGGCATGTGGTCGCGCATCACGCGCGGGCCGATCTGCGCCATCTGCGCCTGCACGCCCACCCGCGCCTGCAGGGCCCGCTCACCGGCATGAAAGGCGGTCATGACGCCAGCCCCACCGGCGACTTGAGCATGGGCACAAAACCCGGCAAGGCCTCGATGCGCGCCAGCCAGGCGCGGATGGCGGGCCAGGGCTGCAGCGACACCAGGCCTTCGGGCGCGCGTGCCACGTAGGCGTAGTGCGCCACATCGGCGAGCGTCGCGCGCTCACCCACCAGAAACGGCGTGCGCTCCAGTTCGGCCTCCATCAAACCGAACAGGGCTTCGGAACGCGCCACCGCATCCTTCGGGTCGGTCGGCAACTTGAACAGCTGCACCACGCGGGCGGCGGCCGGGCCGAAAGCCAGCGGGCCGGCCGCCAGCGACAACCAGCGCTGCACACGCGCCGCACCCACCGGGTCGCGCGGCAACCACTCGCCCGGCGCGTGCCTGCCTTCCAGGTAGACCAGGATGGCGTTCGAATCGGCCAGCGTCAGGTCACCGTCGCGCAGCACAGGGATCTGGCCCAGCGGGTTCATGGCCAGAAATTCGGGCGACTTGTGCTGCTTCTGCGCGAGGTCGACGTCGATGCTTTCGTACGGCAGGCCGAGCAGCGAGAGGAAGAGTTCGACGCGGTGGCAGTGGCCGGAGACAGCGTTGCGGTAGAGCTGGAGGCTGGGTTTCATGGGGACTCCTGGGTGGGTGAGGCCGCCATCTTGTTTGCTGCGGCCAGTTTCACAAATACCCTTTGCCACACATGACTGCTCCATAAATCGGTCTAATGACGCATGGACAAATTCCGCGCCATGGGCACCTTTGTGCAGATCGCCGACGCCGGCAGCCTCACGGCGGCGGCCTGGGCCATGGGTGCCTCCTTGCCCGCGGTGGTGCGTTTGCTCGCGGCCTACGAGGCCGATCTGGGTGTGCGCCTGTTCAACCGCACCACGCGCCGCATCTCGCTCACCGAAGAGGGCCGCCGCCACCTGGAGAGCTGTCGCGCCCTGCTGGCCGCGGTGAACGAGGCCGAAGCCGATCTCAAAAACGACGCCACCGAGCCCGCCGGCCAGCTCACCATCACCGCGCCGGTGCTGTTCGGTCAGATGCACGTGGCACCCCTCGTCACGCGATTTGCACAGCAGCACCGCCAGATGCGCTGCCGCGTGATGCTGCTGGACCGCGTGGTGAACCTGCTCGAGGAAGGCATCGACGTGGGCATCCGCATCGGCCATCTGCAGGACTCCAGCCTGGTGGCGCTGCCGCTGGGCGAGATGCGTCGGGTGGTGGTGGCCAGCCCGACATACCTGCGCGAGCACGGCCGACCCGCACACCCCAACGATTTGCTCGCGGCCAACTGCGTGCGCGTGGCCGACCACACCCCCACCTGGGGCACGTTTCGCGACGGCAACAAAACCCTCAAGCTCGGCGTGGGCGGCAACCTCGAGTTCAATCACATTGCGCCCGCCGTGCAGGCCTGTGCCGCGGGCGCGGGCTTCGGCCAATTCCTCTGGTACCAGGTGGCACCGCTGCTGAACACTGGAGAATTGCAGACCGTGCTGGAGGGCTTTGAAGACACGCCACGCCCGATCCACGTGGTCTACCCGCACGCCCGCCTGCTGCCCACGCGCACGCGGGCCTTCATCGATTTCATCCGTCAAGAACTCAAGGGCTTTGCGCCCGGGAACACACCACCATGACCTCAACAACATTTGACTTCGACCTCTTCGTGATCGGCGGCGGCAGTGGCGGCGTGCGCGCTGCTCGCATGGCCGCGCAACGCGGCGCGCGCGTGGCGCTGGCCGAGGTGCTGGGCACCGACGGCCTGGGCGGCACCTGCGTGAACGTGGGCTGCATCCCCAAGAAGCTTTACAGCTACGCGGCGCATTTCGCTGAATCGTTCGAAGAGTCCCATGGCTTCGGCTGGGAAGGCGTGAAGCCGACCCTGAACTGGACCACCCTCAAGACCCAGCGCGCGAAAGAGATCACGCGCCTCAACGGCGTCTACGGCAACCTGCTGCGCGGCTCGGGTGTCACCGTGTTCGACGCCTTTGCGCGCCTCACCGGCCCACACGGCATCGCCCTGGCCACGCTCAACGCCGACGGCTCACCAGGCCACCAGGCATTCACCGCCCAACACATCCTGATCGCCACCGGCGGCACACCGCACGTGCCGCATTTTGTGGGGCGCGAACACGCCATCACCTCCAACGACATCTTCGACCTGGAGCCCTTCCCGCAGCGCCTGTTGGTGGTGGGCGGCGGCTACATCGCGAGCGAATTCGCCTCCATCTTCAACGGCCTGGGCTCGCACGTGACCCAGCTCTACCGCGGCGAGCAGATCCTGCGCGGCTTCGACGACGAGATCCGCCACTTCGTGGCCGGCGAGATGCGCAAGGCCGGTGTGGATGTGCGCCTGAACGCCGACGTGGTCGACATCCGCAAGACCGCCGAAGGCCTGCGCGTGGAGTGCGAAGGCGGTGGTGTGGTCATGGCCGATGCGGTGCTCTACGCCACCGGCCGCGTGCCCAACGTGAAAGACCTCGGGCTGGAGGCCGTGGGCGTGGCCCAGGGCGCGCAAGGTGAGGTGATCGTGGATGCGAACTACCGCACCAATGTGCCCTCGGTGTTCGCCGTGGGCGATGTGACCAACCGCGTGCAGCTCACCCCGGTGGCGCTCGGCGAGGCCATGGTGGTGGTGGACCAGCTGTTCGGCCCCACCGCCGGCAAGCCGCCGCGCAGCATGGCCTACGAGTTCATTCCCACCGCCGTGTTCACGCACCCGAGCATCGGAACCGTGGGCTACGGTGAACAGGCGGCGCGCGCGAAGTTCGGCGATGTGACCGTCTTCCGCAGCGAGTTCAAGGCGCTCAAACACACGCTGTCGGGCAGCACCGAGCGCACGCTCATGAAGCTGGTGGTGGACACTGCGAGCGACCGCGTGGTGGGTCTGCACATGGTGGGCGCCGAAGCGGGCGAGATCGTGCAGGGCTTTGCCGTGGCCATGAAAGCGGGGGCCACCAAGGCGGTGTTCGACAGCACCATCGGCATCCACCCCACAGCGGCCGAAGAGTTCGTGACCATGCGCGAACCCGTGAAGGCCTGAAACCGCCCCTTTCGCCCTGGGCCTGTCGAGGGGCCCCCGGGGGTCGCACAGCACTTCACAGCACGAACAGCAAGCCCATCACCAGCAGCGTGTGCGCCCACAAGCCGGGCAAAAACCACAGCGCATAGGTTCGCCCGCCCACCAACGCAGCCGTCACGCTCTTGCTGGCGGCGTGCACCGCCAGCGCCCCCATCACGGCCTGGTGGCCAATCGGCGCGGGCGGGCCCGTGGTGAAAACCGCCGCCAGCGCCGAATGCAGGTCGACCAGCGCCCCCAACAGGCTGCCCACGACGAGACCGGCCTCGCCCAGCCACAGCGTGAGCGCGTGCACCAGCACCTGAATGCCCGCGAGCAGGGCCGCCACGGCCACGGCGCCCTTCAGGCTGAACATGCGTTCGTCCTGTTCCACGGCGTCGGGTGCGACCTCCGACGGCGCGCCGCGCACCAGCCACCAGCCCAGGGCCAGCGCGAGCACGGCACCCGCCAGCGCAGGCCACACCAGGTGCGCCAGCCACGCAGGCTGCACGGCGGCCGCCACCAGCAGCAACTGCAGCAGCGTCGACACACAGCTGAGCAGCGCACCACCGGCCATCAGCCGCGCGCCGCTGCGGCCCTCGCGCACGGCCAGGCCCAGTGTGGCGATGGTGGCCGTGCTCGACACAAAGCCCGAGGCCAGCGCCGACAGCGCCACCGCGTGCCGCGCCTGCAACAGCCGGCGCGCCAGGTGGGCCGCGGCCTGCACACCCAGCAGCAAGGCCAGCAGCTGCACGATCACGTGCGGGTTGAGCGTGTTGCCCCACAGCGGCCGGTCGGGCACCAGTGGCAAGGCCAGCAGCACCAGCGCCGCGAGCACGATGCCGTCGCGCACCTCGGCCGGGCGCAGCCAGTGGCGCGCCAACCGGTGCATGCGCTCGCGGCTGAAGAGAACGGCCGTCAACCCCACCGCCAGGCCGGCGGCCAGCGGCAGGCTCCACGCACACATCACGCCGATCAGGTAGGTGAGCAGCAGCGCCACCTCGGTGGTGACGCCGGGGTCATCGGAGCGGTCGCGAAAGTAGGCCACCGCGCCGAGTGCGGCCACAAACAAGGCGCCGGCCACGATCACACCGTTGATCTGGATGAGGGCAGCGGCGGCACCCGTGACACACGTCAACGCAAAGGTGCGCAGACCCGCCAGCGCCCTGCCCGGCCCCTCGCCCTTGCGGCGCTCGCGCTCCACGCCGATCAACAAGCCACAGCCCAGCGCGGCGGCCAGCGTGGTGGCGGCCTGGGACAGATCGGGGGTGGCGGGGATCATCGTGTCATGCCGGTTCATTGGTGCACAGCCACAATAAGCCCCATGCACAAGACACCCGACTTTACCGCTCCGATTTTCCTCAACGAACCGGCCGCTGCCCTGCGCCAGGTGCAGCGCATCTACCACGACAACGTGGAATTCCTGCGCCAGGCCATGCGCGACTTTGTGGGCGGTGGCGACTTCACCCACACCCGCGTGCGCGCCTGCTACCCCTACGTGCGGCTGCACACCCACAGCGTGTCGCGCCAGGGCAGCAGCAGCCTGCCGCTGAGCCGCCTGAGCTACGGCTTCGTGGCCGGCCCCGGCCGTTTCGAGACCACACTCACCCGCCCCGACCTCTACAGCGACTACTACCTGGAACAGTTCCGCCTGCTGCTGGCCAACCACGGGGGTGAGCTGGAAATCGGTACCAGCACCCAGCCCATCCCGATCCATTTCTCGTTCGCCGAACACGACCACGTGGAAGGCAGCCTGGACGTGGCGCGCCGCGCCCTGATGCGCGACGTGTTCGACCTGCCCGACCTCACCGCCATGGACGACGGCATCGCCAACGGCACCCACGAACCCCGGCCCGGCGAAGCACACCCGCTGTCGCTGTTCACCGCGCCGCGCGTGGACTATTCCCTGCAGCGCCTGCGCCACTACACCGGCACCGCGCCCGAGTGGTTCCAGAACTTCGTGCTGTTCACCAACTACCAGTTCTACATCGACGAGTTCATCAAGCTCGGCCACGCAGAAATGGCCAAACCCGACAGCGAGTACATCGCGTTTGTGGAGCCCGGCAACGTGGTGATGCGCCGCGCCGGCCTGGCCGCCGAAGCCATCGACCAGCTCGGCCACCCACCACCGCGCCTGCCCCAGATGCCCGCCTACCACCTCATGCGCGCCGACCGCAGCGGCATCACCATGGTCAACATCGGCGTGGGCCCGGCGAACGCCAAGACCATCACCGACCACATCGCCGTGCTGCGCCCGCACGCCTGGCTCATGCTCGGCCACTGCGCCGGCCTGCGCACCAGCCAGCAGCTCGGTGACTACGTGCTGGCCCACGCCTATGTGCGCGAAGACCACGTGCTCGACGAAGAGCTGCCGCTGTGGGTGCCGATTCCCGCGCTGGCCGAAATCCAGCTGGCGCTGGAAGTGGCCGTGGCTGACGTGACCGGCGTGGCGCCGGCCGAAGTCAAACGCATCATGCGCACCGGCACCGTGGCCAGCACCGACAACCGCAACTGGGAACTGCTGCCCGACAACAAGCCACAGCGCCGGTTTTCACAGTCGCGCGCCGTGGCGCTCGACATGGAAAGCGCCACCATCGCCGCCAACGGCTTCCGCTTCCGCGTGCCCTATGGCACCCTGCTGTGTGTGAGCGACAAGCCTCTTCACGGCGAGATCAAGCTGCCCGGCATGGCCAATCACTTCTACAGAGAGCGCGTGGACCAACACCTGCGCATCGGCATCCGCGCCATCGACATCCTGCGCGAGGGCGGGCCGGACCAGCTACACAGCCGCAAGCTGCGGAGTTTTGCGGAGGTGGCGTTTCAGTGATTCACGGGGGGCAGCGCTTTTATTTGTCCGAAAAACATGCTATTTTTCGGACAAATAAATGACACCAATGCGCGCAATGCCACGCTCCGTTTCTCCCGACAGCGTCGAATCCCGGGTTGCCCAGCAAGTTCACCGCTCGGCCAGGGGAACCGTGTTCACGCCCGACAGTTTTGCGACCCTGGGCAGCCGCTCGGCGATCGACAAAGCGCTGCAGCGCATGGCCGCGCGTGGTGAACTGCGGCGCCTGTCTCGCGGTCTCTACGACAAGCCACGCAAAGACGAAATGTTGGGGACACTGTGGCCGTCGGTGGACGCCATCGTGAAGGCGGTGGCGGGCAAAGACCGCATCCGCACGCAGCCCGCAGGCGTGTACGCAGCCAACTTGCTGGGCATGTCGGAGCAAGTCCCAGCCCAGGTTTTGCTGCTCACCGACGGCATCAGCCGCACGGTGGAAGCTGGACCCATGAAGATCAGCTTCAAACGCACCACGCCGCGCCAGATGGCGGCGGCCGGCCGTTTGAGCGGGCTGCTGATCCAGGCCTTCAAGAGTCTGGGAGCGCCGCACATCACGCCCACGCGCCTTCAGCGCTTGCGCCAGAACCTGCCGGCCGAGGAGCGCACCAAGGTGCTACAAGACCTGGCACTGGCACCTGCATGGATGAGGCCCCTGCTGCGCGAAGTGGCCCGCGTCGACGAAACCAGAACCACCAGCACCCGGCGAGGAGATGGCGCGTGAATCTGGCCGAGCGTTTTCTCGCGTTGCCACCCGAGCGTCGAGCGCTCGCGTTCGAACAAGCAGCGGCGGGACGTGCGGGTCAGGCCGTGATTCTGGAAAAGGACTTCTGGGTGTCCTGGTTGCTGGGCCTGCTTTTTGCCAACTCCGAGTTGGCGCCCCACCTGGTGTTCAAGGGTGGTACCTCGCTGTCCAAAGTGTTCGGCGTGATCGACCGGTTTTCGGAAGACATCGATCTCTGCCTGCTGCCCGAGTTCGTGGGCGCGGACGCGGCAGCCTTCGATGCGCTGGGCAGCCGAGGCAAGCGCGACGCAGCGGTGCTCGACATGCAGCGCCTGTGCGCCGAGAAGGCACAGGCGGTGGTATTGCCACTGTTGGAGCAGACCATTGCGCAGCGGCTGGGCAAGGCACCAACGGGCCAATGGCTGCGCTACGAACTGGACGTGGACGCGAAGTCGCCCATCATCTATTTCGCCTACCCCACCACGCAGCTTGGCGGCTTCGCCTATGTGGTGCGCGAGGTGAAGCTGGAATTGGGCACGCTCACTGACCAGCAGCCAACCGAGGTTCAACCGGTGCGCCCGCTGCTGGCCGATGCGTTCCCCCAGCTGTTTGAAAAATGGAACTGCACGGTGACGGCACTGGCACTGCAACGCACCTTCTGGGAGAAGGCGACGATCCTTCACGCGGAGTTTCACCGCCCACCCGAGTCGCCCACGCCCGACCGGTATGCGCGCCACTATTTCGACATGGTGAAGCTGCTGGGCCATGCACAGGCCACCGCATTTCTTGCCGACAAAGCCCAATGCGACCGGGTGGTGGACTGGAAGAGTCGCGTGTTCGCACGGGGTTGGGCGCGCTACGACCTGGCGCACCATGGGAGCTTTCGGCTGGTTCCACCTCGAGCGCGTCAGGATGCCCTGGCTCGGGACTATGCAACGATGCGGCCGATGTTCATGTCCGAGCCGCCATCCTTCGCCGAGCTCATGCTCGGACTGGCTGAGGCCGAGCACTCCCTGAACAAGCCACTCAGAGCTGCACCGACCGCCCGATGAACTGGATCGGCCCGGTGGGCCGTCCGGTGGGTGAGCCGTTGTAGGGCTCGACCGTGATCTCGAACAGCTGGTTGGGTTCGATCGGGGGCAGCTTGTCGAGCGGGATCTCGATGGGCTTGCCCGGCTCCACCAGTCCCAGCGACACCGGCGCGCTCCAGCTGTCGGCCTTGGTCCAGAACTGCAGCGAGCGCTGCGCGGGCACGGGCTCGGGCGCCACGGGAATCAGTTTCAGGCGCTGCGGGCTGCTGGCCTGCACCACCCAACCGGGCGCCGTGCCTTGCGGGGCCACCAGCACCACCATGTATTGGGGGCGCGCGGGCGCGAACAGTCCCACCGTGGGTGCGATGGCCATGACGCTGGCGGCGGCAAAGCCGGTGGCAGCGGCGAAGCGCCAGAAGGCCACGCTGTGCCACCAGCGGCTCAAGCCGGCCGGCCCGGCCGCGGGGGCAGCACGGGGTTTCGTCGGCAGGCTCTTTTCAATGCGCTGCCACAGCGCGGGTGAAGGCTCGACCGGCTCCACCAGTTGCGTGAGGGGGTGCAGCTTGGCTTCCCACTGCTGCACGGCGGTGCGCAACATGGCGTCTCTGGGCAGGCGCTCCTCGACCTCAATGCGCTGGCCAGCGGACAGCGTGCCGAGCACGTAGTCGGCCGCGAGCTGCTGAAGAGGGTCCAAGCTCATGCCAGACACTCCTTGAGCGAAGCCATGCCCCGGCGGATCCACGCCTTCACCGAGCCCAGCGGAGCGCTCAGGCGTTCGGCAATCTCGGCGTGGGTGCATCCGTCCAGATAAGCGAGCAGCACGCAGTTGCGCTTGGCCACGTCGAGCCGTTCCAGGCAGTGGTCGAGCTGCCCCAGCGTGGAGCGCATGGAAAAGGCGTCGAGCATGTCGGGTGCGGCCTGGAGTTCGGCGTTCTGCAAATCGTCGAGAAGTTCTTCGTCCACCGACACGGTGCGGGCATTGGCGCGCACCGCGCTGAGTGCGCCGTTGCGCACGATGCTGCACATCCAGCCGCGGCCTTCACCCCGGTTGGGGTCGAAAGTGGAGGCCCGGTTCCAGATCGCCATGAAGGCGTCGTGCAACACGTCTTCGGCGGCGGCGCGGTCGCGCACGATGCGCAGGGCCACGCCCATCAAGAAGCGGTGTTCGCGTTCGTAGAGTCGCCGCAGGGCGCCCTGGTCGCCGCGCGCGCAAGCGGCCAGCGCGGCGTTGTGATCGAAAGGCGTGGGATCGTGGGAGGGCACGGGCGTCGGTCGGACCAGCGGATCGATCGGACGCCGGGCACCTCGTTGAAGAGATACCCGGCAGGGTTGCCGACGATGGTACCCGAGGGTCTGCCTCGACCGGCTGGCCGGCGCCACACGACGCCGGCCAGCGATCATCAGACGGCCTTGTAGAAGATGTAGTCGGCCTGGTACTTCACGATCTGCTTGCTGCCCATGTTGGTGGCACCACAGGCCATGGCCGGCGCAACACCACCCACGGTGGCCACGCGCTGCACATAGGTCACACCGGTCATGGCGCCCATGCCCATGGCGGGGTTGGCTTTCACCAGCTGCAGCGGGATGGCACCGGCGCCGGCCGGGGCCACGGCCACTTGCGTGCCGGTGAACTTGGAGCCGTCGTTGCTCTGCCAGGTGGCGGGGGGGCCATAGTAGGTGCCCACTTGTTTGCCGGCGCGGTCCATCAGCTTGGCATCGGGACCGACGAAGACCCATTCGAACTGGCCGGCCATGTTGGCCTTGGCGCGGCATTCGTAGGTGATGTCGCCAGCGCCCACGGTTTCCATGACCACTTTGTGGCCCATGGGCACCTGCACCGAGGCGGGCAGCATGGCTTGCGAATACATCATGGGCGCGGGGCCGGTGGCGCAGGCGGTCAGGGCAAGGGCGGCAGCGGCGGCCAGGGTGGACTTGATCATCATGGGGAAAACTCCTCGGAAGTGGTTTGTGGGCAGCGGCGCAAATTCAACGCCACTGCTACCACTACGCCCCAGAACGGCATCTGGATGCACCCGACCCGAAAAAAAATTTACGCGCATGCGTACGGCTCCGAACGGAGTGAACCGAAGGCACTGCGTAAGCTGCGCCCCATGAACCTTGACTTCAATATCTCGGACATGAAGCAACCACCCGCAACCCGGCCAACGGCGTCACTGCCGCTGATGCGCCTGACGGGCGCGGGCAAGCTCTACGACAAGGGCAGCAGCCCCCGCGAAGCCTTGCGCTCGGTCGATCTGGACATCCACCGGGGCGAGTTCGCCGCCATCGTCGGGCCCAGCGGATCGGGCAAATCGGCCTTGATGAAGATGCTGGGCCTGCTGGAAGCACCCACCAGCGGCGGCTACCGCTTTCAAGGCGTGCCGGAACAGTCCCTGTCGACCGAGCAGCGCCTGTGGCTGCGGCGGCGCTTTTTCGGTTTCGTGCCACAAGAGTTCCATTTGCTGCGCAGCACATCCTTGCAAGGCAACGTGGCCCTGCCCTTGATGTACCGTGGCCTGTCGGCCGAGCGTTGCCACTCGGCCGCCATGCGCGCGCTGGCCTTGGTGGGTCTGGAAGACCAAGGCCACAAGATGCCCGACGAGCTGGACAGGACGCAGCATGGCAAGGCCGCCATTGCGCGTGCCCTGGTGTGCAACCCCAGCGTGTTGCTGGTGGACAGCGCCAGCCGGCCCTCGGACCAACCCTTGTGCCCGCACATCGGCGGTCTGCTGCGCACGCTCAACACGGAGCACCTGATCACGGTGGTGCTGGTGACCCAGCAGGCCAGCGCCGGCCACTGGGCCCAGCGCACGGTGTCGCTCAACGGCGGTGAGGTGGAGCAGGACATCGTCCGCACAGCGGCCAGCGCCCTGCACTGAACACGCGTCAGGCGGCGCGCGGCTTCACCAGCGCAGCGGCCTGCTTGGCGCGCGTGCGCGCCGTTTCCACGTCGGCGTCGAACGCCAGCGCCACGCCCATGCGGCGCTTGGTGAAACTCTCGGGTTTGCCGAACAGGCGCACTTCGGTCTGCGGCACACGCAGGGCGTCGTCCATACCGTCGAAGGCGATGCCGGTGGCGTCCATGCCGCCGTAGATCACGGCGCTGGCGCCCGGGCTCTTGAGCGCGGTGCTCACGGGCAGGCCCAGGATGGCGCGCGCGTGCAGTTCAAACTCGTTCTGCCACTGCGTGATCATGGTCACCATGCCGGTGTCGTGCGGGCGCGGGCTCACCTCGCTGAACCAGACCTGGTCGCCTTTGACGAACAGCTCCACGCCATAGAGCCCCTGACCACCGAGGTCGTCGGTCACGGCCTGGGCCACGCGGCGCGACTCGGCCAGCGCCGCCGGCGTCATGGGATGCGGCTGCCAGCTCTCCACGTAGTCACCGCTCACCTGCACATGGCCGATGGGGTCGCAGAAATGGGTTTCGATCTGCCCGTCGGCACCGAGCGCTCGCACGGTGAGCTGGGTGATTTCGTAGTCGAAGTCGATGAAACCTTCCACGATGATGCGGCCCGGGCCCACGCGGCCACCCGACATGGCGTGGTCCCAGGCCTTTTGCACGTCGGCCGGGCCATCGATCTTGCTCTGGCCCTTGCCGCTGCTGCTCATCACCGGCTTGACGATGCAGGGATAACCAATACCACCATCAATCGCGGCCTGCAGTTCTTCCAGCGAATCGCAAAATTGGTAGGGGCTGGTAGGCAGGCCCAGCGTCTCGGCCGCCAGGCGGCGAATGCCCTCGCGGTCCATGGTCAGGCGCGCGGCGCGCGCCGTGGGAATCACACGCACCACACCGGCGGCTTCCAGCTCCTGCAGCATGGGCGTTGCAATGGCTTCGATCTCGGGCACCACCAGGTGCGGGCGTTCGGCCTCGATCAGCGACTTGAGTTGCGACGGATCGCTCATGGTGATGGTGCGCGCGTGGTGCGCCACCTGCTGACCGGGTGCGTTCTCGTAGCGGTCCACCGCGATGGTTTCCACCCCCAGGCGCTGCAGCGCGATCAGCACCTCCTTGCCGAGTTCGCCCGAGCCGAGCAGCATGACCTTGGTGGCCGAAGGGGACAGCGGGGTGCCGAGCGTGGTCATGTGGGGGCTCCAGGAAGAAAGAAATTCAGAGGGCGTTGGCCATGGCTTCGCCCAGGCGCACGGTGTTGCCGGGCGCCCAGTCGGGGTTGAAGCTGACGGTGTCGCGCGGCCAGAGCAGCACCACGGTGGAGCCGAGCAGGAAGCGGCCCATCTCGTCGCCGCGCGCAAAGTCCACCGGCGCGTCGTCGTAGTTCCAGGTGCGCACCTGACCCGGGCGCGGCGGGTTCACCACACCGTGCCAGGTGGTGGCCATGCTGCCCACGATGGTGGCGCCCACCAGCACCTGCACAAACGGCACGGTGGTCTCACCCACCTGCAGGTCAAACACACACACCACGCGCTCGTTGCGCGCGAACAGGCCGGGCACGCCCTGCGCCGTGGCCGGGTTCACCGAGAAAAGGTCGCCCGGCACATGGATCATCTGGCGCAGGCGGCCACCGGCCGGCATGTGGATGCGGTGGTAGTCCTTGGGGCTGAGGTAGATGGTGGCGAACGCGCCATGGTCGAACAGGCCCGCCAGCTCGGCGTCGCCACCGACCAGCGCACGTGTGCTGTAGGTATGGCCCTTGGCCTGGTAGATCTGGTCGCGTGCGATCACGCCGAACTGGCTGATCGCGCCGTCCACCGGGCACACAAAGGCGGCGTCGGCCAGCGGGCGCGCGCCAGGCTTCAAGGCACGCGTGAAGAACTCGTTGAAATTGCCGTAGGCGGTGGGGTCCGGGTTCGCGGCTTCGGCCATGTTCACGCCGTACTTGCGAATGAAGCGGCGGATGATCCACTGCGTGATGGCGCCCCAGCGGCCGTTGGCCACCCAGCCTCCAAGTTCGGTGAGCGCACGCTTCGGGAAGAGGTATTGCAGGGAAACGGCGAGGGACATGGGTGGGTGAAAGCGTGGAGACAAGACCCTGACGGGCAGCCCCGCATTGTAGGGGTCGACCCCCTTGGGCCCCGCTTGG
The DNA here is from genome assembly GCF_001713375.1 of Hydrogenophaga sp. RAC07. Lineage (NCBI taxonomy): Bacteria > Pseudomonadati > Pseudomonadota > Betaproteobacteria > Burkholderiales > Comamonadaceae > Hydrogenophaga > Hydrogenophaga sp. RAC07. Next base: position 293,069 of record NZ_CP016449.1, on the reverse strand, counting down.
GCGGGCACAATCCCGCACCATGACGCAAGCCTTGTTTGAATGCCGCAACCTCCTCAAACGCTATGGCGACAGCACGGTGGTGAACGACCTGAGTTTTGCCATCGAGCCCGGTGAGTGCCTGGGCGTGATCGGGCCCAACGGCGCGGGCAAGACCACCACCATCCGCATGTGTCTGGGTTTGACCGCACCCGACACCGGCACCATCACCGCATTTGGACTGGACATGCCGCGCGACGCGCTGGCCATCAAGTCGCAGCTCGGGGTGGTGAGCCAGATGGACACGCTGGACCCCGACTTCGACTGCGCCGAGAACCTGCTGGTCTATGGCCGCTTTTTCGGTCTGCCGGCGGCCCAGGTGCGCGCACGCATTCCACAACTGCTCGAATTCGCCGCGCTCTCGCACAAGGCGCAGGCCAAACCGGGTGAACTCTCGGGCGGCATGAAGCGCCGCCTGTCGCTGGCGCGCGCGCTGGTGAACGACCCCAAGCTGCTGATGCTCGACGAGCCCACCACCGGCCTGGACCCGCAGGCGCGTCACCTGATGTGGGAGCGCCTGCAACTGCTGTTGCAGCAGGGCAAGAGCATCTTGCTGACCACGCACTTCATGGACGAAGCCGAGCGCCTGTGCTCGCGCCTGCTGGTGCTGGACCACGGCCGCAAGATCGCCGAAGGCAAGCCCCGCGAACTGATTGCGCAGCACCTGGAGCCGGACGTGGTGGAGGTGTATGGCCAGGGCGCGCTGGCCATTGCGCACGCCGATGAACACGCATCGATCCGTGCACTGGCCGCGCGGGTGGAGGTGAGCGGCGAGACGGTGTTTTTCTACACCGCGCAGGCCATGCCATTGCTCGCAGCGCTGGGCGCACACCCGCAACTGCGCACGCTGCACCGGCCGGCGAACCTGGAGGACCTGTTCCTCAAGCTCACGGGCCGGCAAATTCGAGAAGACGGGTAGATGATGAACACACAGACACTGGCCGCAACACCTTCCCATTGGTCACCGCCTCGCGTGTCAATGCGATGGTGGCCGGTCTTCCTGCGCAACCTGCTGGTCTGGAAGAAGCTCGCCATCCCCAGCCTGGTGGGCAACATCGCCGAGCCGCTCATGTGGCTGGTGGCGTTCGGCTACGGCATGGGTGCGCTGGTCGGGCAAGTCACCATCAACACGCCGCAAGGTGCGGTGGCCGTGCCCTACATCCTGTTTCTCGCCAGCGGCAGCATCTGCATGAGCGCGATGAATGCGGCCAGCTTCGAGGCGCTGTACTCGGCCTTCTCGCGCATGCACGTGCAGAAAACCTGGGACGGCATCATGAACGCGCCGGTGAGCCTGGACGACGTGGTGCTGGCCGAGATGCTGTGGGCCGGCTTCAAGGCCTTGTTTTCGGTGACGGCCATCATGGGCGTGATGCTCGCGCTGGGCATCAGCCATTCCCCCAAACTGCTGCTGGCCTGGCCGGTGCTGCTGGGGGTGGGCATCACGTTCTCGTGCATTGCCCTGGTGTTCAACGCCCTGGCCCAGGGCTACGACTTCTTCACCTACTACTTCACGCTGTTCCTCACACCGATGATGTTTCTCTCCGGTGTGTTCTTTCCGCGGGAACAATTGCCGGCGGTGGTGCGCCACCTCTCCGACTGGCTGCCGCTGACCAACGCGGTGGAACTGGTGCGACCGCTCTTCATGGACCAATGGCCTGCGCAGCCTTGGCTGCATGCGGGCGTGCTGCTGGTCTACACCGTGGCAGCGTTCTGGCTGGCCCTTGCTTTGACTCGCAAGCGCTTCGCCAAATAGTCGTCAATGAACCGTCTGCAGCGCTGGCTGGGCGTCCATGTACAGCTCGGCGCCCGAGTCCATGAACTCTTCGGCCTCGATCACGGCGTCGAAGTCGCGGGCGGCATCAAAAATCTTGGGGATCAGGGGCTTGTCCAGCGGGCGGCAGACGCGCTGGCGCAGGCCGCGCAGGTTGGCACTGGTCTCCATGGCGTGGATCACGGCTTCCGGATCGAGCATGAGGACGAAGGGGTTGAGGCGGCTGGACGTGGTGGACATGGTGGGCTCCTGGGGGAATGCGGTGGATGTTTCAAATCGGGTGTCGATGAAACAAACTGTATTCGCGGCCCCTCGAGCCGTTAAGTCGGCGCAGCCCCATTCCCGCTGTAAGAAGTTGCCTGACACGGCGTCCGGGACACCTACACGCCCGACGTGAACAAAGTCACGACCCGGTGCATCACGGCCCGGTTCGCAGGGCCTCCACGCTGGCGCGCACCACGGCCTGCACGCTGCCACTCTCCTTGTACTGGTTGCGCAGGTAGGTGGCGTGGTTGCCCACGCGGCCGGCGGTGCGCTCGATCTCGTCGAGCGCGGCCATGGAGTTGAGCGACTGGGCGTGCGGCGCTGTTCTGCGCAGCGTGGCCAGAATGTCTTCGCGGATGCTGATCTGCTCGCGCGTCTTGGGATTGACCATCATGCCGTCCAGACCGAAGCGGCAGGCCTGGAAACGGTTGTAGGTGTAGACGAGGTAATCGTCTTCTTCGGGCGGCGGCTCGTTGCGCTCCAGCAGGTGGCGGCACAGCGCCTGCAAGTAACACGCAAGACCCGCGGCGCGCTCCACCGTGAGCGGTGTGTCGCACACGCGCAGTTCGATCGTGCCGTACTCGGGCTTGGGTCGGATGTCCCAGTAAAAGTCCTTCATGGACTTGACCACGCCGGTGCTCTCCATCTTGGTGAAGTACACGTTGGCAAACTCTTCCCAACTGAGCACGAAGGGCGCTCGGCCGCTCAAGGGAAATGCGAACACCGAGTTCAGCCGCGCCGAATCGAAAAGCGTGTCCACGCCCTGAGAAAACGGCGACGAGGCCGACAGCGCAATGAAGTGCGGTACGTAGCGGTTGAGCGAGTGCAGCAGGAACAGCGCCTCGTCGGCGTTGGAGCAGCCGATGTGCACGTGCTGACCGAACACGGTGAACTGCTTGGCCAGGTAGCCGTACAGGCCCGAGAGCTCCTGGAAACGCGGTTTGGAAAAAATGCGCTGTTCGAACCAGCGCTGGAACGGGTGCGTGCCCCCGCCGGCGATCTCGATGTTGAGCCGGTCACCGGCGCGCACCAGCGTGTCGCGGATCTGCTGGAGTTGCGCCAGCAGCGGACCGTGTTCGCGCTGCACGTCGGTGGCGATTTCGATCATGCTTTGTGTCATCTCGGGCGTGACCACACCCGGAAACGGCTTGCGCTTGAGCAGCTCCAGCAAATCGTTGGCGCTGCTGGAGAGATCGAGGTCGTAGGTGTTGACGAGCTGCAGTTCGAGCTCCACGCCCATGGTCAGCGAATCGGACGACTTGAAGGTTTCCAACGGCATGGCTTATTCCTTGGTGACGTGGGTTTCTTGGGCGGTCATCAGCGCACGCTGCGTGACCACCGGCCCCAGCAGTTCCTGCACCAGCATCATCCCGGCCATGGCCGAGAGCACCGCCACCGCGGGCGCAAAGCCGTAGAGGCGGGTCTGCTCCAGCAACAAAATGGCAAACGCCGACATGGGCGTGAGCGCCAGCCCCGTGAGCACACCCTTGCGCTCGGTGATGCCCGACAGCCGCGCGGCCACCAGGTTGCAGCCCACCTTGGAGGCCGTGCGCACCGCGATCAGCAGCAGGCCCATGAGCATGCCGGCGCCCACGTCGGCCCAGTTCAACAGCGAGGCGATGTAGACAAACAGGAACACCGAGAGCAGGTCGCCGGCGGTGCCGAAATCGCGCTGCGCGTTGGTGAGGTGCACGCGCCGCTCGCGCGCCACGATGCCGAACGAGAGCGCGGCGAGCAGCGGCGAGAGCTTGAGACCGTAGGCGGCGGTGGTGAGCAACAACACGGCCAGGGCAAACACCACCGTGACGCCGCGCTCGTGCGTGTTTCGCTGGCGCAGCAGCCACGGCACGGCCACGCCCATCAGCGCGCCGATGGCCACCGAGGTGGCCACCACGTACATGCTGCCAAAGGCCGCCATCACCAGGTCGCCCGAGGTGCTGAGGGTCCAGTAACCCACCACCAGCTTGAGCGCCACGGCCGACAAGATGCAGTTGATGGCGCACAGGTGCAGCACGCGTTCGGTGACTTGCCCCGCGCTGCGCAGCTCGTTGGCCACGCGCACCACACCGGCCGGCGAGGCCGAGATGGAGAGCGCCGCGATGATGAGGCGGTGGTCCACCGGCAAATCAAACCAGCCGCTGACCCAGTAGATGAGACCAAAGGTGACGAAGGACTCGACCACACCGAGCGCCAGCATCCACGGGTTGTGGCGAAACCAGCGCAGGTTGATGCGGTAACCGAGTTCAAACAGCACCAGCGAGAGCGCCACGTTGGCCAGAAACGGCAGACCGGGCACATCGGTGGTGAGGCCAGGCAGGTTGATCAAGCCGCCAATGAGGCCCACCGCCACGTAGCTGGTGACGCGCGGAATGTGCCAGCGCTCGAAGCACAGCTCGGCCAGAAACCAGGCCAGCAGCAGCACCAGCGGCCAGGCGATGGACTGCAGCAGAAAAGCGAAATCGGTGACCATGGGCAGGCTCTCCAGGATGGGGTCTGTGGGATGGCGCTCCCGGGTGCAAGGCACCTTGGGATCACCAGGCAAACCGGCATCAGCGTGGCGCTGACTTGTACACCGGGAAGATGGCAAACAGGCGACCCGAAGGGCCGCCGCGAACAATCATGTCGTCACTGTGGACAAACCTGATGCGACCTGATCGACAGCAAAACGCGTCCTGAGTTCCGGCAGGCCCAGTTCATCGAGCACCTGCACCAGCCGCTGCCGCGCCCGATCGCGGGCACCGTGTCGGTCGTCGGCCATTCTACGGGCCAGGATCAGCTCGTTTTTCATGGAATGCTCCCACCCCACCAGCTCGGTCACGGTGACGCTGTAGCCACTGGCTTCAAGCTGCAGGCAGCGCAGCACGTTGGTGATCTGGCTGCCGAACTCGCGTGTGTGCAGCGGGTGCCGCCACAGCTCGGCCAGTGGTGAGCGCGACAGGCTCAGCGCCTTGTGCTGGCGCAGCACACCAGCCACTTCGGCCTGGCAACACGGCACCAGCACCATGTGGCTGGCGTGTTTGGCCAGCCCGAAGGCAATGGCATCGTCGGTGGCGGTGTCGCAGGCATGCAGCGCGGTCACCACGTCGATGCGCGCGGGCAGGCCCGGATGCGTGAGCGCCTCCTGCACCGTGGTGGCCAGAAAGTCCATGCGCCCGAAGCCCAGTTGGGCCGCCAGCGCGCGCGACTTCTCCACCAGCTCGGCCCGGGTTTCCACGCCGATGACGCGGCCCGTGGTTTTGGCCTTGAAGAACAGGTCGTACAGGATGAAGCCCAGGTAGGACTTGCCCGCACCATGGTCGGCCAAAGTCACGTCGCCACGCGCCGCCAGCACCTCGGCCAGCAGCGGCTCGATGAACTGCACCAGGTGGTAGACCTGCTTGAGTTTGCGGCGCGTGTCCTGGTTGAGCTTGCCGTCGCGGGTGAGGATGTGCAGCTCCTGCAGCAAGGCCACCGACTGCCCTTCGCGCAGCTCGGGCAATTGCTCCTGCAGCGTCGGCGCGGCGCGGGGGGAAGATTTCGTTTTTGCCATGGGTCGATGATAGGTGCGCTGTGCCGATCGGCCCCTCGGCAAGGGCGACAATGGCCCATGACATCCGACAACAACAGCACCCACCCCTACAGCGCCCTCACCCCCGACGTGGTGCAGGACGCACTGGCCAGCATCGGCCTGTGGGGCGACGGGCGCATGGCCGCACTCAACAGCTTCGAGAACCGCGTGTACCAGATCCACCTGGAGTCGCCCCTGGACGGCGTGGACCAGGTGGTGGCCAAGTTCTACCGCCCAGGGCGCTGGAGCGATGCACAAATTGCCGAAGAGCATGCCTTTGCCGAAGAGCTGGTGGCGGCCGAAGTTCCGGCGGTGCCACCGCTGCGCGTGCAGGGCGAAACACTCCACCACTTCGGCGGCTTCACCTTTGCCGTGAGCCCGCGCCGCGGTGGGCGCCGGCCCGAACTCGACAACTTCGAGGTGCTCGAATGGATCGGCCGCTTCCTCGCGCGCATCCACAGCGTGGGCGCGAGCCAGCCGTTCCAGGTGCGCCCGGCGCTGGACGCCGCCAGCTTCGCCCACGAACCGCGCGACTGGTTGATGGAACACGCCGCTGTGGCGCCCGAGGTGCGCACCGCCTGGTCGGCCGCGTTGGCCGAGGCGCTGGCCCTGATCGAAGCCCACCCGGTGCTCCAACCCGGCGCGCTGCTGGACGAAGACAGCATCCGACGCATCCGCCTGCACGGTGACTGCCACCCCGGCAACATCCTCTGGACCCCCGAAGGCCAACCCGGCGCCGGCCCGCATTTTGTGGACCTGGACGACGCGCGCACCGGTCCGGCCGTGCAAGACCTCTGGATGCTGCTCAGCGGCGACCGCCGCCAGCAGACGCAGCAACTCGGTGCGCTGGTCGACGGTTACGAGCAGTTCCGCGCGTTCGACCGGCGCGAGCTCGCGCTGATCGAACCCTTGCGAACGCTGCGCCTCATCCACTACAGCGCCTGGGTGGCGCGCCGCTGGGACGACCCGGCCTTCCCGATCAACTTCCCCTGGTTCGGCAGCCGCGACTACTGGCAGGGCCAGGTGGACATGCTGGTGGAGCAGATCGAGGAAATGCAGGGCGAGCCTTTGATGGCCTGAGCTGACTCCGCAAAGGATGTCGGATTTTTTGACAGCTTCCCTTCCGGGGCCGGTGAGACGACGCGAACGCCCAGCCCGGGGCCACGAGCACTTGTGGCTTTCGACACGGAAGTCTTGACTGCGTAGCGCCCCGCGTGCCTCCGAAGACGCTCTGGAAGCCCGAAAAGGCCAAGCGGGCCCGGTTCGTGCGTTTGGTTACAACGGTCACATTCCTCAACCACTACACGTTCCAATGAAGCTCTCTCACATCGCAGCCGCCCTGGCAATCACCCTTGGCGCATTTACCCAGGTTCATGCAGCGCCCCTCCTGTTGGGCGACAAGGTCACCGTCGACAACCGCGAAGGCAGCGTTTTCACACCTGGCACCAACGCTGACGCCAACGGACTGCACACCGTTGTGAGCTTCACGCTCAGCGGCAAAAACAAACCGACAACCACCAGCTTGGCCGATGCCGGTCTGTTCGTGCTGGACTACCAGCATGTGAGCAATGCCGTGAGCACCAGCTGGACCCAGTTCCTGAGCTTCTGCCTGGAGCCCGATGTCAATCTGGCGCCGTTCGACAACCCGTATCAGGTGAAGAGCCTTGAAAGCACCAGCAACAGCGCCGTGAGCGACCTGGTCAGCGAGCTCTGGGGTCGTTACTTCGGTCTCGTCAACAGCGACGTCACGGCAGCCGCTTTCCAGGTCGCGTTGTGGGAGCTGGCCTTCGGCAGCACCGACAAGGACCTGACCAAAGGTGACTTCCAACTCACCTCGGGCGGTGACGTGAAGAGCCTCGCCCAACGGTGGCTCTCCAGCCTGGACGGCACGGGCACCATGGCCCAGGGCCTGGTGGTGCTGGTCGACAACACAGCGGGGAAAAACAACCAGAACCGCCAAGACCTGCTGACCCAGGTCCGCGTCAACGACGTGCCCGAGCCCGCCATGCTCGCCCTGCTCGGCATCGGCCTGGCCGGCATGGGTCTGGCACGGCGTCGCCCGTCGGGTGCACGGCAAGCCGCCTGAAGCGACTTCGCCCCGCGCATTGCGCCGCCCAGAACCCGCCATCCGGCGGGTTTTTTCATGGGTGCGCCCCAACCTGCCGCGCTCCGGCCACAATGAATATCTTTTGCTTAACAGGACTCCCATAAACGGCGCAAAGGAGACCGAACATGTTCTCTTTGGAAGTATTTTCTGGAATCCACCCTGCGTGCCGAACAAGCCGCTTTCAGCTCTTTCGTTTCAAGGGGATCAAGTCCATGTGACAGAACAGAACCGCGAGAAATCCGAACCACCCGGCAGCGAAGTGCCTGAAACCCGGCGCCAAAGTCCCCACAGCGGCACTGCCTTTATGCAATTCAACTGCACACAATTAAATTGCTCACAATAATACTGCCATGACCTCACGCTCCCTGCCTTCCGCCGAGCAAGCCCTGCGACTCGACCACCAGCTGTGCTTTGCGCTCTATTCGGCTTCACTGGCCATGACCAAGCTCTACAAGCCACTGCTCGACGATCTCGGCCTGACTTACCCGCAGTACCTCGCCATGCTCGCCTTGTGGGAAGAGGACGGACTCGCGGTGTCCGACCTCGGTCAGCGGCTGCACCTCGACTCCGGCACCCTCACCCCGCTGCTCAAGCGGCTGGAATCGGCCGAGCTGCTGACTCGGCTGCGCGACGTGGAAGATGAGCGCCGCGTGCTGATCCGCCTCACCGCAGCGGGCCGAAAACTCAAGGCCCGCGCGGCCGGCATTCCGGCCTGTGTGCTCGACGCCTCGCAATGCAAGCTGTCCGAAGCGATGGCGCTCACTCAACAGGTGCAGGCCTTGCGCGACCGCCTCATGGCCTGACTGTTCACCGATTCACCCACCCCTTTCACCACCCGCTTGTTGCAAGCAACTCAACCAGGAGCCTTCATGCCCACCAACCTCGACAAAGTCGTCTACACCGCCCGCGCCCACACCACCGGCGGCCGCGAAGGCACATCCCGTTCCGACGACGGCATGCTCGACGTCAAGCTCTCGCCTCCCAAAGCCATGGGCGGTTCGGGCGCAGCCACCAACCCCGAGCAGCTGTTCGCCGCAGGTTATTCCGCCTGCTTCATGGGTGCCATGAAACACGTGGCCGGAATGAAGAAGATTGCCGTGCCGGCCGACGCCGCCATCGACGCCGAAGTCGACATTGGCCCGATCCCGGCCGGCTTCGGCATCGCCGCCCGTCTGAACGTGAGCCTGCCCGGCATGGACCGCGCCGTGGCCCAGGACCTGGTGGACACCGCGCACCAGGTGTGCCCGTACTCCAACGCCACGCGCGGCAACATCAACGTGACGATCACGCTGGTGTAAGCGCTTCGGCTCACGCAGCAAAAAGCCCGTCCGGCAATCGCCGGACGGGCTTTTTTGCGGCCGTCGACACCGGGTCAGCGGCGGTACAGGTCCCGCTCACGGTCGGGGTCGTAGATCGTGGTGCTGGTTCCCACACCCACGCCCACCCGTGCATTGCTGTTGCCGATCGGGGTGCTGGTACCCACGCCGGCACCGGCGCTCACCGCACCGCGCTGGTTCACGCCCACACCCACGCCCACCGGGCCCACGCCGGTGCTGACACCGGCGCTCACACCGCCCGAGCCCAGCCCCACGCCGATGGAAAACGGACCGACGGGAATGCCGACCCCCACGCCCACCGCACAGCCGCCCAGCAGCGCGCCCGCGCAGAGCAGCACGGCCAGGCGGGCTGTGGGTACCAGGGGGTTTCGATGGGAGCGCGAAAGGATGTTCATGAAGTTCCCGACAGGTTCAGAGCCAAGCGTACGCCAGACTGCGCCTGACTGACTGCTTTGCGCCGCCTTGGTTCCAGCGTGCCGGCCAGACGGTCTCAGGCCGGGTCTTTGCCCAGGCGTTCCATGGCGTCGGCCAACCAGTCGGCTCGCAGGGCATCCGGCGCCGCCGGTCGCACCAGCCAGCCGCCCTGCGCAGGCGTCACGCGGGCCTGACCGTCCTGCCAGAGAAGCCACGCCAGCCATGCACATTGCGGCGCCGTGGGCAGCTGGCCGGCGGGCGAGACGAGCAAGGCGGTGAACACCGAGGCATCGGCCACCAACACCCCATCGCCGCTCAACTCTCCACCCACCGAACGCGCCAGCGCCGGCAAGGCGGCAGCGGGGTCCACGCGTGGGCCCAGCACCTGCACCGCCTCGCGCAGCAACGACGCGATGGCCGCGCCGCGCAGCGCTTCGGCCTGCAGCAGATCGGCGTGGTCCCACCGGTGCCAGTCCACCTGCGGCTCGGCCCCACCCACGGCGCGCGCCGCTTCGGCGAATCGGTGCAGGGCCTGGTCGTGTGCACCCACGTGCACCGCGGAGCCCACCATGAGCAAGGCGGCCAGCCGGTTGGCCAGCAGCCGGCTTTGCTGGGCCAGCAGCTTGTCGCGCATCAGGCCGTCGCGCTCGCTGCGCAGTGCCGCCAGTTCCAGGGCGTTCTTCAGGTCGGCACGCAGGCTCTCCAGCTCCCAGGGTTTGTTGATGTAGCGGTAGATCTCGCCGGTGTTGATGGCTTCGATCGCGTCGCCCAGCTCCGAATAGGCGGTGGTCAGCATGCGCACGATGCCGGGGTAGTACTCACGCGCGTGGCGCAGCAGCTCGTTGCCGCGTTCACCGGGCATGCGTTGATCACACACCAGCACGGCCACATCGGCCCCATGGGCCAGCAGCACGGCTCGGCCCTCTTCCACCGATCCGGCGGTGAGCACCGGGGCCAGCGGGCTGACCAGGCGCTCGAAGTACTTCAACGCCATGGCCTCGTCGTCCACATACAGAATCTTCGCGGGTGTCATCGGGTCTCCTCGACCGGTGTGTCGTCAGTCGACGGTGGGAAATAAAGGGTCACGGTGGTGCCCTGGCCCTGGAGGGAGTGCACGGCGATCTCGCCGCCCAGGGTGGTCATCACGCGCTGGCAAAACAGCAGTCCCATGCCACTGCCACCGCTCTCGGCGCGCGTGGTCACAGGCTCGCGCGTGAGGCGCTGCAGCACCTCGGGCGCGATGCCTGGACCATTGTCGATCACGCGCACGGCCGGCTGCGGGCTCAAGCCCGGCACCATGGCGACGCGATGCAAGGCGATGTGCACCCGGGGTTGGGCCGGTGGATCGCCACGCAATGCGATCAGCGCGTTCTTGACCAGCGTGCACAGCACCAGGTAGAGCAGGTCGCGCCGCCCGGGCAGCGTGAAATCGGGCTCGAGCTCGACCGAGAGCCAACCGGACTCGCCGGCATCGAAGGGGTATTCGTCCTGCACTGCGCACACCAGTTCGCTGGCGCGCAGGCTGGCGGAAGTGTCGCCCCGGCTGGCATCGCGCGCGGTCTGCACGAAGGTGGACACCAGCGACTGCGCGTACTCGGCGCGCCGCTGCGCGGCTTCGATCATGAACAACACATCGCCTGGTTTTTGCTGGGCGATGTAGGCCATGCCGCCGCTGGCCTCGGGCTGGTCGCGGTGGTTCTCGCGCATCGCCGAGAGGTAACCGCGCACGGTGGCCAGGGGTGAGGTGACCTCGTGCGCCAGAAAGCCCAGCGTTTCGCGCAGGGCCGACTCGCGCCGTGCGATCAGCGACTGCTCGCGCGTGCGGCGCACGCTCGACGCCAACGCCTCGCGCAGCGCCTGGCGGGTGAGCGCGTCGTCCAGCGGCTTCTCCAGGATCTTCTCCACCTGGCCCTGGTTGACGGCCGACATGGCCACGTCCTTGTCGGCGTAGGCCGACACCAGCAGCCGCGCCACATGGGGATAGAGCCGCCGCACCTCGCCCAGCAAGGCAACGCCGTCGCGCGCCGGCATGGCGTAGTCGGTGAGCAGCACCGCCACTTCGTGACCACGCTCGCTCAGCAGGGCGAGCGCCTCGTCCACGCTGGCGGCGGTCAACACGGTGAACTCATTGCCGTAGAGGCGGGCAAACCATTTGCAGGCCTGAGGCTCGTCATCGACCATCAGGACGGCATGCGGGCCCCACAGGCCCCGCGCTGCACCGGTGTCGTCAGCGTTCATGCGGGCCTCGGCAAATCAAAGGTGAATTCGGTCCAGGCGCCCAGCTCGCTCTCCACCACCAGCGTGCCGCCGTGGCGCTGCACGATGCCGTAGCTCACGCTCAGGCCCAGCCCGAGGCCGGCACCCACATCGCGCGTGGTGAAGAAGGGCTCGAACACGCGCCCGAGGTTCTCGGGTGCGATGCCGGTGCCGTTGTCGCGCACCGACAAAAACAAACGCTGCTCACGCGCCACCACGGTCACGGCGATGCGCGGCTGTTCACGCTTGGCAGCCTGCAGGGCGTGGGCGGCGTTGCTCAGCAGGTTGATCAGCACACCGATGATGGCGGGCTCGTCGCCCAGCACGTGCGTGTCCTGCGGCAACTCCACCGGCACGTCGATGCCGTTGAGCTCGTAGCCGGCCAGCCGCAAGGCCGAGCGCAGCGCATTGCCCAGCAAAAAAGGGCGCTGCGCGTCCTGACCGGGCTTTTGATACGCGAAAGTCTTGAGGTCGGAGACGATGTTCTGGATGCGCTGCATGCCCTCGCGCGCATCACCCAGGCTCTCCTTGAGCATGGCGTCGCCCTCCACCCCCGGGCAGGTCAGGCCCATGTCGATCGCCATCAGGCTGTAGTTCACCGGGTTGTTGAGCTCGTGCAGCAGCCCGGCCGACAAGGTGCCGATGGCGGCCATCTTCTCGCGCTGGATCAGCTGGCCTTTGACCTCGGCCAGCGCGGCATTCGTCCTTACCAGCGCTTCGTTTTTTTCCGCCACCTGCCGCTGCAGCGCGAACATGTTGTAGCGACCGCGTTCGTTGAAGTAGGTGCAGAACGAACTGATGGTGGCCGAGAACAGGATGAAGAGCGATACGCCCGCGAAGCGGTTGAAATCCTGCAGCCCCAAGGGGTGGGAGTAGCAGGCAAGGGCGTACAACGCGTAGGTGAACAGGCCAAAGGCCAGGCTCTCGATGAATGCGATGGGAAGGATGATGCCGGTCGCATACAGGGCCAGGTGCAAGCCGACGAAGTAGATCGAACTCACGCCATCGGTGACCCAGATCATCCAGGCAATCATGACCTGCGGCAGTGAGAGCCACACCAGGGTGAGCGGACGCACCCAGCCCAGCCCCTTGCTGGAGTGCAGCAACGCAAGGATGGCCAGCGTCAGGACGGCAACCACGAAGCGCGCGGGCGCCAAGGTGGAGAAGGCTTCAGGATACAGCGTGTAGTCCAGCCCCAGGCCCATCAACACCAGCACGATGGAGACGATCGCACCGGCCTTGCTGTAGGACAGCCGGAACTCGCTGAGCTCCTGGTGATAGGGAGAAAGTGCGGATGGACTCATCGGCAAGTGAGCGCTCAAGCCGGCCCCGGCACGCAGAACTCCGCAAAGACATTGACGCCCGTGGCGTCCGTGAACAGCCGGGTATCCTCGCGGGGCTGCGGCAGCACAGCCTCAAGGCCAGCTTCATCGCGGTAAATGAGATGCCACTCCAGAAGGTGTTCCATCACGTTCTTTTGAGGGTTGGACGAATGCACGTTGGTGACCATCACCAGACCGCCCGGCCGGGTGCGCGCCACAAAATACTCGAGCAGCCGCGAGCAAACCTTGTCGGAGAGGTAGTCGAAGAGTCCGGCGCAATACACGAAGTCGAAGACGCCCTCATCCAGACCGTCTTCGCGCTTGGACGCTCGCTTGAGCAACTGGTGCACAGACTCCTGCACGTACTCGACCTCCACCTTTTTGCCCCCCTGCTTGGCTGCGCGTTCAATGCAGGAACGCGTGTACTCCAGCGTGGGCTCACTGAAATCCAGAAGGGTGAAGGAAAGGCTCTCCGCGTTGGGATCCGAGGCGATGAAGCGCTGGATTTCAACCGCCGGACCACACGCGACGTTGAGCACCCGCGCCTTGCGGCCCGCCTCCTTGGCCTGAGCGGCCACGCGACCGAGGTATTCCACCAAGATGTCGATGCGGTTGCGGTGCGCCTGCGCAACCGCCGCCTTCAAGAAAAAGGCGTTGATGATCTGGAAGTAGGTGCTGTTGCCCTGGCGTGGATCGGCCAGGATCTGGTTCACCATCTCGTAGTCGCCCGCGTAGCCGAGCGGTTTTGCGAAGGTGCGGTACACGAAGGGCGCGCGCAACAGCAGCGGGTGCAACGCCGTCTGAGCAAAGTTGCGGTGTGCAACTGCATCTTCCTCCGGGATTCGTGAACCCTCCTCCTCCAGCCACACGAAATACTCCGCGCCCTTCTTCATGATCGGCTCGGCAAGCTCGTCGAAGACATCAGATCTCAGTCGGCCATCGGCCTCGCGGGGCAAAACAGACGACATGTCTGCCTGATCCGCCCAGCGCGCGGTCTCGGCCAGAAAAGCACGGAACTCGCTGATGGTGACCTGGTAGCTTTGCTTGACCTTGAAGCGCGATTCCCAGTCGGCAACGAAGCGCATGGCTTCGTCGTGCACCTTGCTGACGTCACCGCGGATCGCGTTGAGGTCCGACCACTCGTCAATGAGGGCCACCGACACCACCGCCATCAGACCGGTGTTGAGCAGGCTCACCACCACCGCCTTGCCCTTGTAGAGGTTGCTGTCGCCCGAGCGGATGGTCAGCTCCCCGAGCACCTCGCTGACCTGCACGATCGAGTACGGGTTGTAGATCTCCATCACCAGAGAGCGGCGCTGCAGGCTGGTCAGGGTCCCGCGGGCGCTCTCGCCCTGGCTGTTGCGGAAGGTGACGACGTGATCGAATGGGCGCTGAAGGTACACGGTAGGACCGGTTGACTGTGTTGAGGATCGGTTGCGATGCACCGATCCATGGAAAAACCCCCCGGGGCACAGTGTAGTCACCCGCCCCAGGGCTTCAGCACCGCAGTCAGGCGATCACAACAGCAGCGAATTCACACGCTTGACATACGCCGCTGGATCGTCCGGCAATCCGCCCTCGGCCAGCAGGGCCTGGTCGAACAGGATGTGGGCCAGATCGTCGAAGTGTTCGCTGCTCTCCAGCTTCTTCACCAGCGCGTGTTCGGCGTTCACCTCCAGGATGGGTTTCACATCGGGCGCAGGCTGGCCGGCCTGCTTGAGCATGCGGGCCAGCTGGGTGGAGAGGTCGCCGTCTTCGACCACGAGGCAGGCCGGAGAATCCACCAGGCGCGAGGTCACGCGCACGTCCTTGGCCTTGTCCTTCAGGCTGTCCTTCAGGCGTTCCAGCACCGGCTTGAACACTTCGGCCGCGGCCTCAGCGGCCTTCTTTTCGTCTTCGTCCTGCAGCGCCCCCAGGTCGACCGCCCCCTTGGCCACGCTTTGCAGCGGCGTGCCGTCGAACTCGGTGAGGAAACTCAGCGCCCACTCGTCCACCCGGTCGGTCATCAAGAGCACCTCGATGCCCTTCTTGCGGAACACCTCGAGCTGCGGGCTGTTCTTTGCAGCGGCCAGGCTGTCGGCGGTGATGAAGTAGATCGTGGCCTGACCTTCCTTCATGCGGGCCTTGTAGTCGGCGAGCGAGGTCAGATCACTCCCTGCGGTGCTGGCAAAACGCAGCAGCTTGGCCAGCTTGTCGCGGTTGGCAAAGTCCTCGCCCAGGCCTTCCTTGAGCACCGCGCCGAACTCGGCGTAGAAGCCGGCGTACTTCTCCACGTCCTTGCTCATGTCGTCGAGCATGGCCAGCACGCGGCGCGTGTTGCCTTCGCGGATCGCCTTCACGTCGCGGCTTTCCTGCAGCAGTTCGCGGCTCACGTTGAGCGGCAGGTCGGCCGAATCGACCACGCCCTTGACCCAGCGCAGGTAGGCCGGCATGAGTGCTTCGGCCTCGTCCATGATGAAGACGCGCTTCACATACAGCTTGATGCCGGCCTTGCGGTCGCGGTTCCACAAGTCTTGCGGTGCCTTGGCCGGAATGAAAAGCAGCTGCGTGTACTCGGTGCTGCCCTCCACGCGGTTGTGGCTCCAGGCCAGCGGGGCCTGGGTGTCGTAGCTCAGGTTCTTGTAGAACTCGGCGTACTGCTCGTCGCTGATGTCCTTCTTGCTGCGCGCCCACAGCGCGTTGGCCGAGTTCACGGCTTCCCACTCGTCGAGCTTCACCTGCTCGCCCTTCTCGGCGTCCCACTCTTCCTTCTGCATCAGGATGGGCAGGCTGATGTGGTCGGAGTACTTGCCGATGATGGACTTGAGCTTCCAGCGGTCGAGGTAGTCGCCGGCGTCTTCGCGCAGGTGCAGGATGACGCTGGTGCCGCGCGCCGCGCGCTCGATGGTCTCGACTTCAAAGTCGCCGGTGCCGCCGCTGACCCAGCGCACGCCCTCGGCCGCCGGCAGGCCCGCGCGGCGGCTCTCCACGGTGATCTTGTCGGCCACGATGAAGCCCGAGTAGAAGCCCACGCCGAACTGGCCGATGAGCTGGGCGTCCTGCTTCTGGTCGCCACTGAGGTGGCTCATGAAATCCTTGGTGCCGCTCTTCGCGATGGTGCCCAGGTGGTCGATGGCCTCCTGCGCGCTCATGCCGATGCCGTTGTCGGTGATGGTGATGGTGCGGGCCTCGGTGTCGAAAGCCACGCGCACGTCGAGGTTGGGCGCGTCCTCGAACAAGGCGGCGTTGTTCAGGCCTTCAAACCGCAGCTTGTCGCAAGCGTCCGATGCGTTGGACACCAGCTCGCGCAAAAAGATGTCGGGGTTGGAATACAGCGAATGGGTGACCAGGTGCAGCAGCTGCGCCACTTCGGCCTGGAACGACAGGGTTTGTTTGCTCATGGGATTTCGTTGAGAAGAAAGAGGGGGACGCCCTGGAAGGGCCGGCGCGAGGCGGAATTATGGGCGGCCGCGGCGATTTCAAGCGGGCCGGGTGTGGACCTCAGTCGACTTCCACCACCGATGGCGCCAACCATTGCACCAGCTGCTGCGCCACCACCGCGCTGGACAGCAGCTCCAGGTGGCCGGTGCGGTAGACCGTGCACTGGCTGTCTTTGGCAAACACCAGCTTTCGCGCGGCCTCATCGTGCTGGCCCAGCGCGCTGCGCAGGGGCACCAGGCCGTCACCCGTGAGGCGGTCGGCCAGCAGGCCGCGCTGGGGTGCGAGCGTGGCGGCCACGGCGAAGCAGGCCACACCTTCGGGCAGTGGCAGCGGCACGCGGTGGTCATGGGGGGAATCGAACCGGCCCCGTCCCTGCCAGTCGTCGTCCAGCACATGGCCGTGGCGCAGGTCGGTGATGCCGGCACTGCGCAGCATGCCCAGGCGCGTGAACGGCAGGGTGAAGGGCGAGGCGGAGAGCAACACGTCCACCCCGTGGCCAGCACGCTCCAGTGGCGCCCCGTGGTGCGGCGTGCCGAGAAACACCAGGTGCTTGAGTTGCGCAGGCCAGTGGTGGCCCATCTGCCGGCCGTAGAACACGGCGGCGCGCGCCAGCAACCCGCCCATGCTGTGGCCGAGCACGGTGATGGATTCAAGCGCCGGCCACTGGGCGACCAGGCGCTCGAGCTGGCCGGCGAGTTCGCGGCCGTTGATGGACGTGTGCAGGCCGCTGTTGTACCGAGCGTAGACAGGTGTGCAGCCGATCGCCTGGGCCAGGAATGCACCGTGGTCGTGGCCGTTGCGATGCCACTGCGTGTCGTTCATGCACAGGCCGTGCACCAGCAGCAGCAGGTGGGGCGAGGTGCCGGCCAGCCGCTCGCGCAATTGCATCGGGCGGTCCATGGGCAAGGCCTGCCCGGCCAGGCGCAGTTCCATGCGCTGGGCCAGCGGGTTGTTCTGTGCGAGCAGGCGGTCACCCATCACGCCGTTGAGTGCGGCCAGCACAGCTTCGCGCCCGGGCGAGGGCTCGGGGTGGGTCGAGGGATCGTCCAGCAGCGGCAGCAGGGTCGCGAGTGCTCCATCCAGCCCGTGGCCGACCAGTTCGGTGACGCCGCGGATGCCGCGGTAGATCTGCCCGGTGAGGCCACCGGTGCGGTCGTTTTCCGTGCCCGCCGACAGGCCCAGCTTGCGTCGCACCGACTGGTGCACGCCCTCGGCAATGCCGATGACCCCGGTGGTGGCCTGCGTGGCGAGCCGCACCGCAGCCTGCAGGTCGCTGGGCCGCAGGTGGCGCAACACGGCCTGACGGGTGGTGGAGGGTTTGGCTCGGGTCATGGGCCATTGTGGCCCTCAGGGCTTTGCTTTTGTGTGTCGGGGATTGGCGTGCCCGGGTTTCACTCGGCTATTTGTGCGAGGCCGGACGGAGCGGGTGCGCGTTCTCCGACCCGGCTCGCGCAGGTCGCAAAGCGAATCAACGACTCAAAAAGCTTCGTCTGCCCGCAAATACCGCCATTGCCCCACCGGCAGATTGCCCAGCACCACCTGCCCGATGCGCACGCGCTTCAGACCCACCACGTGCAGGCCCACCTGCTCGCACATGCGGCGGATCTGGCGCTTCTTGCCTTCCACCAGCACGAAGCGCAGCTGCTCGGGGTTTTGCCACTCCACCTGCGCGGGTTTCAAGGGCTGGTCGTCCAGGCTCAGGCCGTGGCGCAGCCGGGCCAACTGGTGCGGCGGAAAAATGGCCTGCACGTTCTCGGCGATCACGCCCGCACCCATGGGGCCGTTGGGCGCGAACTGCACGCGCACCAGGTATTCCTTCTCCACGCCGCTGCTCTCGCCGATCAGCGTGCGCGCCACGCGGCCGTCTTGCGTGAGCACGAGCAGGCCGGTGGAGTCGATGTCGAGCCGGCCGGCCGGGGCCAGGCCGCGCGTGTGTTCGGGCGCGAAGCGGCGGCCATCCGCCGGCGTCTTGGCGTCGCCGCGCCACTGGCTCGGCGCGCCGATCAGCGTGGCCGCTGCCTCGTGGCCGTCTTCGGGCTGGCCGCTCACATAGCCCACCGGTTTGTTCAGCAGGATGGTGACCTGCCCGGCCTGCTGGTGGCGCGCCTGCGGCAACACGTCCACCTGCGCGTCGGGTGCCACCGGCATGCCCATCACGGCGGGTTCGCCGTTGACCAGCACCCAGCCGCGCGCGATCCATTCATCGGCCTCGCGGCGCGAGCACAGGCCCAGGTCGGCCATGCGTTTGTTGAGGCGAATTTCACCGCGCACGTTGCCGACGCGGGCCAGGTCGGGCCGGTGCGGCTGGGGGCGTGGTGCCGGAGCGGGACCGCGCTGGGGACGGTCGGTGGCTCCAAGACGGTCGTCGGCGCGACGCGGCGCGGGGCGTTCGCTCCAGCCTCGGTCGTCGCCACGCGGGCCAGCGCCAGGGCCCGTGCGTGGACGGTCTGCGTTGTAGCGCGGACGCTCGCCCTCTGGGCCGCCACGCGGGGCGCCGTAGGGCTTGACCGGTTCACGCGGCGGCTTGGGTGCCGAGGCCGACACGCTCTTCGCGCGGGCCGGACCGGGTGGGCGCACCGGCGCGCGGCGCGGCGCAAACGGATCGGCGGGTTTTTTCTGTGCTGCGCCCGGGGTGAGCTTGAGCGTGCGGGCGGGTTTGTCGGTGGTCATGGGTCGATCATCCCAGATGGGCCGCTGCGCCGGGCCGCCCCCAAGCAAGGCCAGCCCCCGCGGGGGGCAGCGACCCGCGCAGCGGTGGAGCGTGGGGGTCACGATTCATCGAGTTGCCCGGATCTCAGGGCGGCTAGGTCCAGCACACGCAAACCGCCGTATTCCACGCGGATCCAGCCCTTGGCCGCCAGCGTGGTGAGTGCCTCGTTGGTTCGCTGGCGCGACAGGCCGACGAGGTAGGCCAGCTCCTGCTGGGTGATGCGCAGCACGCCGGCCACGTTGGGCGAGAGCAGCGGGTGGAACAGCGCGGCCAGGTTGCGCGCCACGCGCAGGTCGGGACTGCCCAGGCGGTCGATCTCGCGCGCGGCGATGAACTGCCCCAGGCGCTCGTTGAGCTGGTGCATCACAAACCGGTTGAAACCGATCGAGTGGTCGAGCAACCAGTCAAACGTCTCCACAGGCAGGCCGGCCACGCGGCTCTTGCGCAGCGCCTGGATGTTGTAGCGGTACTGCTCGTGTTTGAGCACCGTGCCCTCGCCAAACCAGCCTCCCGGCGCCACGCCGGTGAAGGTGACCACCGGGCCTTGCGAGTCGTCGTTGCTCATCTTGAGCAGGCCGTCCACCAGACCGAACCAGTAGGTCACGGGCCGGCCAAAGCGGCAGATGGTGTCCCCCGCATCGGCCTCGCCCACCACCAGCGCGTCCACCGCGCGCTGACGCTCGATGGGCGTGAGGCGTTGCAGCCAGGGAATTTCGGCCAGTTCTGCCTCGGTGGGCGGGCGGGCGCGGGTGCGCAGGTCGTTGCCGGAGCGGTGGGGGGTGAAGAGGCTCATGGCGGTCTGAAAGGCGCAAACCCGTACGGGAAAGTCCTAGGAGGGATGACCCGCAATTGTCGTCGCACCGACAACATGACGTCAAACGAAGTCCTACGATCCGCTTCATCGGTGGGTGTCCTTGGCGGGACATCCCAACGTCGGCAGACCAGACCGGCCCAGGAGACACACATGCAAACGACATTCCCCCAGCTCTTGCTGGACCACGCCCAGCGCCGCCCCGACGCGCCGGCGATGCGCGAGAAGGAATACGGCATCTGGCAGACCACGAGCTGGAGCAGCATGGCCCGGCTGGTCGAAGCGCTGGCCTGCGGCCTGCACCAGGCCGGCCTGACGCGCGGTGAACACATGGTGGTGATCGGCGCCAACCGGCCCCGGCTCTACGCCACCATGCTGGCCGCGCAGTCGCTGGGGGCGATCCCGATCCCGCTCTACCAGGACGCGGTGGGCGGTGAGTGCGTCTTCCCGATCAACAACGCCGACGTGCGTTTCTGCGTGGTCGAAGACCAGGAGCAGGTCGACAAGATGCTGGAGATCCGCGAGCAGTGCCCGCAGCTCTCGCACATCTACTACGACGACCCGCGCGGCCTGCGCAACTACGACCAGCCCGGCCTGGGTGGTGTGGAGGAACTCATCGCCGCCGGCCAGGCGCATTCCAAGGCCCATCCACAGCTGTTCCGCGAGCAGGTGGCCGCCTGCCGCCCCGATGACGTGGCCGCGATGTTCTTCACCAGCGGCACCACCGGCAACCCCAAGGGCGTCGTTCACACCCACAACACCCTGATCAACCGGGCCGACGTGGGAGCGCGCTTCGACAAGCTCACCCCCGCCGACGAGGTGCTGGCCTACATGCCGCCGGCCTGGATCGGCCAGAACATCTTTTCTTACGCGCAATGGCTGGTGGCCGGCTACGTGGTGAACTGTCCGGAGTCCGGCGCCACCGTGACCATCGACCTGAAGGAAGTCGGCCCCACCTACTACTTCGCACCACCGCGCGTGTTCGAAGGCCTGCTCACCAGCGTGATGATCCGCATGGAAGACGCCGGCGCCATCAAGCGCGGCATGTTCCGTTACTTCATGGACGTGGCCCAGCGCGTGGGCCCCACCCGCATGGACGGCAAGTCCATCGGGCTGGTGGATTCCATCAAGTACCAGCTGGGCGACTGGCTGGTCTACGGCCCGCTGCGCAACAACTTGGGGCTGAGCCGCGTGCGCGTGGCCTACACCGCCGGTGAAGCCATCGGACCCGACCTCTTCAGCTTCTACCGCTCCATCGGCATCAACCTCAAGCAGCTCTACGGCTCCACCGAAACCGCCGTGTTCGTCTGCCTGCAGCCCGACCACGAGGCGCGGGCCGACACCGTGGGCGTGCCCTGCGAGGGCGTGGAGATCAAGCTCAGCGAGTCGGGCGAGATCCTGGTGAAGTCGCCCGGCCTCCTCAAGGGCTACTACAAGAACCCGACCGCCACCGCCGAGGTGCTCACGGCCGACGGCTGGTACCACACCAGCGACGCCGGCTTCATCGACGCATCCGGCCACCTCAAGATCATCGACCGCGTGAAAGATGTGGGCCGCCTCATGGGCGGTGTGCACGATGGCGCCATGTTCGCGCCCAAGTATGTGGAGAACAAGCTGAAGTTCTTCAGCTACATCAAGGAAGCCGTGGCCCTGGGCGACAAGCGCGACCGGGTGTGCGTGATGCTCAACATCGACTTCGAGGCCGTGGGCAACTGGGCCGAGCGGCGCAACCTCTCGTACGCCGGCTACACCGACCTCGCGCAAAAACCCGAGGTGTACGAACTCATCCGCGACTGCGTGGAAAAGGTCAATGCCGACCTGAGCCGCGACGAGCTGCTCGCGGGCAGCCAGATCAGCCGCTTCCTGGTGCTGCACAAGGAACTGGACGCCGACGACGGTGAGCTCACCCGCACGAACAAGGTGCGCCGCGGCTTCATCAGCGAGCGCTACGCCGCGCTGGTGGACGCCCTCTACAGCGGCAAGACCGAGCAGTACATCGAAACCCAGGTGAAGTTCGAAGACGGGCGCAGCGGCTCGGTCAACGCCACCTTGAAGCTGGGTGACGCCAAGACCTTTGCCCCGGTGAAAGCCGCAGCCTGAAGCACCAAGACCATCCCATGAGCAAGAAAATCGGCGACGTCATCCTCGACGTGCACAACATCAGCCTGCGCTTTGGCGGCGTCAAGGCACTCACCGACATCAGCTTCAACGTGCGCGAGCACGAGGTGCGCGCCATCATCGGCCCCAACGGCGCGGGCAAGAGCTCCATGCTCAACTGCATCAACGGCGTGTACCAGCCACAAGAGGGTTCGATCAGCTTTCGCGGCCAGACCTTCAAGCACATGAACAGCCGCCAGGTGGCCGAGATGGGCATCGCGCGCACCTTCCAGAACCTCGCGCTCTTCAAGGGCATGAGCGTGATCGACAACATCATGACCGGGCGCAACCTGCGCATCAAAAGCAACCTGCTCGCGCAGGCGTTTCGCAATCCGTTCGGCATCGGCGGCGCGCAAAAAGAAGAAGAGCAGCACCGCGAGTTCGTCGAACACATCATCGACTTCCTGGAGATCCAGGCCTTCCGCAAGACGCCCGTGGGCACCTTGCCCTACGGCCTGCAAAAGCGCGTGGACCTGGGCCGGGCTCTCGCCATGGAGCCGCAGGTGCTGCTGCTGGACGAACCCATGGCCGGCATGAACGTGGAGGAGAAGCAGGACATGAGCCGCTTCATCCTCGATGTGAACGACGAGTTCGGCACCACCATCGTGCTGATCGAGCACGACATGGGCGTGGTGATGGACATCTCCGACCGCGTGGTGGTGCTCGACTACGGCAAGAAGATCGGCGACGGCACGCCCGAAGAAGTCCGCAACAACGAGGAGGTGATCAGCGCCTACCTTGGAACCAGCCACTGAGCGAGAAACACCATGGCATTTTTCCTTGAAGCTCTTCTCGGCGGCCTGATGGCCGGCATGCTGTATTCATTGGTGGCGCTGGGCTTCGTGCTCATCTACAAGGCCTCGGGCGTCTTCAACTTCGCGCAGGGCGCCATGGTGCTGTTCGCGGCGCTGGCCATGGCGCGTTTCTCGGGCTGGGTGCCGGGCTGGCTGGGTATCGAGGACAAATTTCTGGGCAACCTGATCGCCTTCCTCATGGCCGGTGCGCTCATGTTCGTGCTGGCCTGGCTGATCGAGCGCCTGGTGCTGCGCCACCTGGTCAACCAGGAAGGCGTGACGCTACTGATGGCCACGCTGGGCATCACCTACTTCCTCGACGGACTGGGCCAGACCATCTTCGGCTCCAACATCTACCAGATCGACGTGGGCATGCCCAAGGACCCGATCTTCCTGTTCGAAGGGATCTTTGAAGGCGGCGTGCTGGTCAACCTGGAGGACGTGTACGCGGCCTGCGTGGCGGCCTTGCTGGTGGCCGTGCTCTCGCTGTTCTTCCAGAAGACCTCCACCGGGCGTGCGCTGCGCGCCGTGGCCGACGACCACCAGGCCGCGCAGTCGATCGGCATTCCGCTCAACCGCATCTGGGTCATCGTCTGGTTCGTGGCCGGCATCACCGCGCTGGTGGCCGGGATCATCTGGGGCTCCAAGCTGGGCGTGCAGTTCTCGCTCACCACCGTGGCCCTGCGCGCTCTGCCCGTGATCATCCTGGGCGGCCTCACTTCGGTGCCCGGCGCCATCATCGGCGGCCTGATCATCGGCGTGGGCGAGAAGCTCTCCGAGGTCTACCTCGGCCCTTATGTGGGCGGGGGCATCGAGATCTGGTTTGCGTATGTGCTCGCGCTGGTGTTCCTGCTGTTCCGGCCGCAAGGCTTGTTCGGCGAAAAAATCATCGACCGCGTCTGAGTCCGAATTCCTTGTGGGTCAGATCACGATTTGCGCAGCCAATGTTCTCTGACCCCAACTGAGTGAAAACACCATGTTCTATCGTGAAAACGGTCAATTCAAGACCTCCTACCGCGCCGACCAGCAGATCTTCCCGATCGCGCAGGACCGCTGGGTCATCCTCGCCTTCATCGCATTCGCCTTCATCGGCGTGCCGATGCTGGTCGATGAGTACATGTTCCGCGCCATCCTCATCCCCTTCCTGATCCTGGCGCTGGCCGCGCTGGGCGTGAACATCCTGGTGGGTTACTGCGGGCAGATCAGCCTCGGCTCGGGCGCCTTCATGGCCGTGGGCGCCTACATGGCCTACAACACCTACGTGCGCATCGAGGGCATGCCACTGATCATCGCCCTGCTCTCGGGGGGCTTCTTCGCCACGCTGGTGGGCATGTTCTTCGGCATTCCCAGCCTGCGTGTGAAGGGTCTCTATCTGGCGGTGGCCACGCTGGCTGCGCAGTTCTTCTGCGACTGGGCGTTCCTGCGCATCGGCTGGTTCACCAACAACACCGCCTCGGGCTCGGTCTCGGTGTCCAACCTCTCGGTGCTCGGCTGGACCATCAACACCCCGATGGAGAAGTACCTCTTCTGCCTGGGCTTTCTGGTGGTGTTTGCGCTGCTGGCCAAGAACCTGGTGCGCTCGGCCATCGGCCGCGAGTGGATGGCCATCCGCGACATGGACGTGGCCGCCGCCGTGATCGGCATCCGCCCCATGTACGCCAAGCTCAGCGCGTTTGCGGTCAGCAGTTTCATCATCGGTGTGGCCGGTGGCCTGTGGGGCTTTGTGCACCTCGGCTCGTGGGAGCCTGCGGCCTTCTCCATCGACCGCAGTTTCCAGCTGCTGTTCATGGTGATCATCGGCGGCATGGGTTCGATCATGGGCAGCTTCTTCGGCGCGGCCTTCATCGTCGTGCTGCCCATCTTCCTGAACCAGTTCCTGCCCGCGGTGGGCTCGCTCGTCGGTGTGGAGATCTCCACCGCCGCCGTCTCGCACACCGAGTTCATGGTTTTCGGCGCGCTCATCGTCTGGTTCCTGATCGTGGAACCCCACGGTCTGGCCAAGCTCTGGAGCATTGCCAAACAGAAGTTGCGGCTCTGGCCCTTTCCGCACTGAGTTCGGAACGGCGTGGGCCGTCCGACATCCAAGGGTCATGGTGTGTTTTGTGTTGATCGGTGTTTGATTCTTACTAGGAGACAACGAAATGAAGCTGCGAAATCTGGTTCTGTCCGTGTCCATCGCGTGCGCCGGCGTGTCCGCCGCGCTGGTGGCGCCCTCTGCCATGGCGCAAGCCAATGAACAGTTCTTCCCCGTGCTGGTCTACCGCACGGGCGCCTACGCGCCCAACGGTGTGCCGTTCGCCAACGGCTACGTGGACTACCTCAAGCTGGTCAACGAGCGTGGCGGCATCAACGGCGTGAAGGTGTCGTTTGAAGAGTGTGAAACCGGCTACGCCACCGACCGCGGCGTGGAGTGCTACGAACGCCTCAAGGGCAAGAACGGTGGTGCCACGGTGTTCCAGCCGCTGTCCACCGGCATCACCTTCGCGCTCACCGAAAAGGCCCCGGGCGACAAAATCCCGCTGATCACCGCCGGTTACGGCCGCAGCGAGTCCGCCGACGGCGGTGTGTTCAAGTGGAACTTCCCGCTCTCGGGCACCTACTGGGTGGCCGCCGATACGCTGATCCAGCACATCGCCAAAAAAGAGGGCGGTCTGGACAAGCTCAAGGGCAAGAAGATCGCGCTGGTCTACCACGACAGCCCGTTCGGCAAAGAGCCCATCCCGCTGCTGCAGGAGCGCGCCGCCATGCACGGTTTCTCGCTGAGCCTGCTGCCCGTGACGCACCCCGGCGTGGAACAGAAAGCCACCTGGCTGCAGATCCGTCGCGACCGTCCGGACTACGTGCTGAACTGGGGCTGGGGCGTGATGAACTCCACCGCACTGAAGGAAGCGCAAGCCACCGGCTACCCGCGCGAAAAGATGTACGGCGTGTGGTGGGCGGGTGCCGAGCCGGACGTGAAAGACGTCGGCGCGGGCGCCAAGGGCTACAACGCCATCATGATGCAGCACGGTGCCGAGCCCAACGCGGCCGTGGCCAAGGAAATCCTGAGCAAGGTGCACGGCAAGGGCCAGGGCACCGGACCGAAGGAAGAAGTCGGCCAGGTGCTCTACATGCGCGGTCTGCAGGCGGCCATGCTGGCGGTTGAAGGCGTGCGCGCTGCGCAGGACCGCTACGGCAAGGGCAAGGTCATGACGGGTGAACAGGCCCGCTGGGGTTACGAGAACCTGAACCTGACCCAGGCCAAGCTCGACGCGCTGGGCTTCAAGGGTGTGATGCGCCCGATCTCCACCAGCTGCCAGGACCACATGGGTGCGTCATGGGCCCGCGTGCACACCTGGAACGGCAGCAATTTCGAGTGGACCTCCGACTGGCTGCAGGGCGATGAGCAGATCATCCGCCCGATGGTCAAGGCCGCTGCGGACAAGTACGCCGCCGAGAAAAAGCTGACCCGGCGCACCGGCGCCGACTGCCAGAGTTAAGAAGCACCCCCGCCGCGCTGCGCGCGACCCCCTCAAGGGGGCGACACCTGGGGCCGGCAAAGCCGGACCCGCGGTGTCCCACGGTTGAGAGACCGTGGCGCTCGCGGCGCCATTTGAAAGACCGGCGTGCCGTGTCTTTCAAATGGCTCCCAAGGAACACACCATGACGACTCCCACCAACGTCCTCAACGTCAACGGCATCGAGGTCATCTACAACCACGTGATCCTCGTGCTCAAGGGCGTCTCGCTCAATGTGCCCGAGGGCAAGATCGCCGCCGTGCTCGGAGGCAACGGCGCGGGCAAGACCACCACCCTGCGCGCCATCTCCAACCTGTTGAAGGCGGAGCGTGGCGAAGTCACCAAGGGCAGCATCGAGCTGCGCGGCGAACGCATCGAGAACCTCAGCACCTCCGACCTCGTGCAGCGCGGCGTGGTGCAGGTCATGGAAGGGCGGCATTGCTTTGCCCACCTCACGATCGAAGAGAACCTCATGACCGGCTCCTACACCCGCAAGGACAAGGCCGAGATCGCGCGCAACCTGGAGAAGGTTTACAACTACTTTCCGCGCCTGAAAACCCGGCGCACCAGCCAGGCGGCCTACACCTCGGGCGGTGAGCAGCAGATGTGCGCCATTGGCCGCGCGCTGATGACCAACCCCAGCGTGATGCTGCTCGACGAGCCCTCCATGGGCCTGGCACCGCAGATCGTCGAAGAGGTGTTCGAGATCGTGAAGGACCTCAACCAGAAGGAGAAGGTCACCTTCCTGCTGGCCGAGCAGAACACCAACATGGCGCTCAAGTACGCCGACTACGGCTACATCATGGAGAGCGGCCGCATCGTGATGGACGGCCTGGCCAGCGAATTGCGCAACAACGAAGACGTGAAAGAGTTCTACCTCGGCATGGGTGGTGGCGAGCGCAAGAGCTTCAAGGACGTGAAGAGCTACAAGCGCAGAAAGCGTTGGCTCGCATAGTCCACCCCCGCGCCGCGCCTTCGGCGCGTCATCCCCTCAAGGGGGCGATGCCTGCGGCCCGGCAAAGCCGGTTCCGCGGCATCTCTGGTCCCAGTCACCTCAACCGCACATTGCACCCATGGCACAGACCGAATTCTTCGACAACCTCGAAACCCGATCGCCCGCCGAGCGAGAAGCGGCCCAGATGGCCGCGCTGCCCTTGCAGATCGCGCACGCGCAACGCAACAGCGCGGCGTTTGCCGACATCCTCAAAGGCGTGGACGCCGCCAGCGTCAACAGCCGCGCCGCGCTCGCCCGCCTGCCGGTCACGCGCAAGAGCGAACTGCTGGAGCGCCAGAAGGCCTCGCGTGCGCAAGGCGGTGATGCGTTTGGTGGCTTTGCCGCGCTGGTGCGTGGTCCGGGCATGTCGCGCGTGTTTGCCAGCCCGGGTCCGATCTACGAACCCGAAGGCGCGGGGCGCGACTACTGGCGTGCGGGCCGGGCATTGTTTGCCGCGGGCTTTCGCGCAGGTGAGCTGGTACACAACAGCTTCAGTTACCACATGACCCCCGGCGCGTTCATCCTGGAGTCGGGCGCCCACGCCGTGGGTTGCACGGTGTTCCCGGCCGGCACCGGCCAGACCGAGCAGCAGCTCGACGCGATGGTGGACCTCCAACCCGCCGCCTACACCGGCACACCGAGTTTCCTGCGCATCCTGCTGGATAAAGCGAAGGAGGCGGGCACCGACATCCGCAGTCTCACGAAGGCGTCGGTGGGTGGCGAAGCCTGCCCGCCCAGCCTCACGGCCTGGTTCAAAGAACAGGGTGTGGACGTGTACCAGACCTACGCCACCGCCGACCTGGGCCTCGTGGCCTACGAGACGCAGGCGCGCCAGGGCCTGGTGCTCGACGAAGGTGTGATCGTGGAAATCGTGCGCCCCGGCACGGGCGACCCGGTGCCCGAGGGCGAGGTGGGCGAACTGGTGGTGACCACGCTCAATACCGCGTACCCGCTGGTCCGTTTCGGCACCGGCGACCTGTCGGCCATCTTGCCGGGCACCTGCCCCACCGGCCGCACAGCGCCGCGCATCAAGGGCTGGATGGGCCGCGCCGACCAGACCACCAAGGTGCGGGGCATGTTTGTGCATGCCTCGCAGGTGGCCGACATCGCGCGGCGGTTTCCGCAGGTGCACAAGGCGCGCCTGGTCATCAGCGGCGAGATGGCCAACGACCAGATGTGCCTGAAGGTCGAAGCGAGCGAGGTCGACGACACGCTGCGCGGCCTGATCGAGACCGCCGTGCGCGACGTCACCAAGCTGCGCGGCGACGTGCATGTGGTGCCACCGGGCAGCCTGCCCAACGACGGCAAGGTGATCGAGGACGCACGCAGCTACCAGTAGTGGGAGTAGTACGGAAGGCGTCAACGGACGGCTGGCTGCGGTGCAGCAAAGGGTTTTCCCAGCCGGGCAGCTAAGTAATTTCCGCGATTTCCCGACGCCACCCGGGGGATACGATTCACGGGTTCACTAAACCCAGCTGGAGATCTCCATGAAAACCTTGCTCGCTGTCGCCTTGGCAGCCACCGTTTCCACCGGCGCTTTTGCGCAGGCCTTCCCCGCGAAACCCATCACGTTCGTGGTGCCTTTCGCCGCCGGCGGCCCGACCGACCTGGTGGCCCGCCGTCTGGCCGAAGCCATGCGCGCTCCGCTGGGTGGCGCCAACATCGTGGTGGAAAACGCAGCCGGCGCCGGCGGCACCATTGCAGGCACCAAGGTGGCCCGCGCCACACCCGATGGCTACACCCTGCTGGTCTGGCACATCGGCATGGCCGCCACCACCAGCCTGTACCGCAAGCAACAGTTCAAGCCGCTGGAAGACTTCGAATACCTGGGCATGATCAACGATGTGCCCATGACGCTGCTGGGCTCGCCCAAGCTGCCGGCCAACACCTACCGCGACTTTGAAGCCTACATCCGCGCCAACGGCGGCAAGCTCAACCTGGCGCACGCCGGCCTGGGTTCCGCCTCGCACATCTGCGGCCTGATGTGGCAGTCGGCCGTGAAGCTCGACAAGTCCATGACCACCATCGCCTACCGCGGCACAGGCCCGGCCATGAACGACCTCATCGGCGGCCAGGTCGACGTCATGTGCGACCAGACCACCAACACCACCGCTCAGATCGAAGCCGGTCGTGTGAAGGCCTTCGCCGTGACCACCGCCAAGCGCCTGGACGGCCACAAGTTGCTCAAGGACTACCCGTCGATGCAGGAAATGGGGCTGAAAGAATTCAACCTGACCATCTGGCACGGCCTGTACGCGCCCAAGGGCACGCCACCCGAAGTCACCAAGCGCCTGAACGACGCGCTGCAGGTGGCCCTGAAGGACCCCGCTTTCATCAAGAGCCAGGAAGACCTGGGCGCCATCGTGGTGAAAGACAACCGCGTGACCCCCGCCGGCCACAAGGCGTTTGTGGCCAACGAGATCACCAAGCTCAAGACCGCCATCGACGCCGCCGGCCAGTTCGCCGACTGAGCGTTGATCTCGCCCTGAATACAGCCCGCCAGCGCGGGCTGTATTTGTTTGGGCCGTGCGCTGTCTCCCGCGAGAACAGGCACGGCAACCGCTACATTGACCCGCACAACCACATCAGGAGACAAGCATGAAACTTTCCCGTCGCACCCTCGTCGCACTCACGGTGGCCGCCACCACCCTGCCCGGGCTGGTGGCCGCACAGTCCGCCTGGCCCGGCAAACCGATCCGCATCGTGGTGCCGTTCGCACCCGGCGGCACCACCGACATCCTGGCGCGCACCCTGGCGCCCGAGCTGACCAAGGCCCTCGGCCAGCCCGTGGTGGTGGAGAACCGCGCGGGCGCGGGCGGCAACATCGGCGCCGACCTGGTGGCCAAAGCCCCCAACGACGGCTACACGCTGCTCATGGGTACGGTGGGCACACACGGCATCAACAAGTCGCTGTACTCCAAGCTGCCCTACGACCCGCAAAAGGACTTTGCCCCCATCACGCTGGTGGCCGGTGTGCCCAACGTGATGGTGATGAACACCAAGCGCGCGCAGGAACTCGGCATCAACAGCGTGGCCGACTTCGTGAAGTACGCCAAGTCCCGCCCCGGCAAACTCAACATGGCGTCCAGCGGCAACGGCACCTCGATCCACCTGGCCGGCGAGCTGTTCAAGTCGCGCACCGGCATTTTCATGACGCACATCCCCTACCGCGGATCGGGCCCGGCCATGACCGACATGCTCGGTGGCGCCATGGACGTGATGTTCGACAACCTGCCTTCGGCCATGCCGCACATCCAGGCCGGCGGCCTGAAGGCCTTTGCCGTCACCAGCGCCGTGCGTTCCAGCGCCCTGCCCGACATTCCCACCGTGGCCGAAGCGGGGCCACTCCCGGGTTTTGAAGCCAGCTCCTGGTTCGGACTGCTCGCACCTGCCGGCACACCGCCCGAGGTGGTGAACCGCCTGCAACAGGAAACCGCCAAGGCGCTGGGCCTGCCCGCGGTGAAAGAACGGCTCGTGGCCCAAGGCGCGATTCCCAGCGGCAACACGCCACAGGAATTCGCCAAGTTGATCGAAGCCGAGATCGCGAAGTGGGCGCCGGTGGTGAAGGCGTCCGGCGCGAAGGTGGACTGACCCCCGCCGCGCTTCGCGCGACCCCCTGACAGGGGGCGATGCCCACGGCCCGGCAGAGCCGGTTCCGTGGCATCTCTTGGTGAAGGCATCGCGCTCCGGTGCGCGTGTCCCACCCCAGGGACACCGAGGGTCCGGCCCCGCCGGCCCCAGGTGTCGCCCCCTCCCGCCGCAGGCGAGAGAGGGGGGAGGCGCCACAGGCGACGCGGGGGGTGCTTCTTCTAGACCCCCCAGACGATCTCGACCCCCGCCTTTTCGCAACGCTCCAGCATCTCGATGAACGGCGCGCTGCGCATGCGCAGGCTCACCTGATCGAACACCGGTGCCACGTCGCCGCGGGCCGCGGCTTCTTCGATCTGCCTCTTCTGGTCGGCTTCTTCGAGCACGATCGCATCGCGGATGGCCTGAATGGCGGCGGGCATCTGCTGGTGCATCACCACGCCCGGGCCTGACGGATCTTTGCCGAGAATTTCCAGGAGGCGCTTGCCGTGCTGGGCCAGCATGACCAGGTCGCCGGTCTCGCGGGATTTGAATCGGTACAGGGACATGGTGTCTCCTTGTTGTGGTTTCGCTGTTTCACCAGCGTACTCCATACGGGCAGGGGTACGACACAGATGCGGGTAAACCCGATTGAAGCTGAATAATTCAAGTCTAAACTAATTAGGCATGAACACTCAAGACACGGTACTCCAGCGCATCCTGTGCATCGGCGGCGGCCCGGCCGGCCTCTACTTCGCCTTGCTGATGAAACAGCGCGACCCCTCGCTCACCGTCACGGTGGTCGAACGCAACCGGCCGTTCGACACCTTCGGCTGGGGCGTGGTGCTCTCGGACCAGACGCTGGGCAACCTGCGCTCGGCCGACGCCGAATCGGCCACGCTCATTGGTGAAGCCTTCAACCACTGGGACGACATCGAGGTGTTCTACAAGGGCGGCCGCGTGCGGTCGGGCGGTCACGGCTTCTGCGGCATCGGGCGCAAGAAGCTGCTCAACATCCTGCAGGACCGTTGTCTGGCCCTCGGTGTGAACCTGGTGTTCGAAACCGACGTGACCGACGACCAGGCGCTCGCGGCGCAGTACAACGCCGACCTGGTGATTGCCAGCGACGGCCTCAACAGCCGCATCCGCACCCGCTACGCCGAGACCTTCCAGCCCGACATCGACACGCGCGAATGCCGCTTCGTCTGGCTCGGCACCAAGAAGACCTTCGACGCCTTCACCTTCGACTTTGTGCAGACCGAGCACGGCTGGTTTCAGGCGCACGCCTACAAGTTCGACGGCGAGACCTCGACCTTCATCGTGGAAACGCCCGAAGCGGTGTGGAAGGCGCACGGCATCGACCAGATGGAACAGGCCGAGGGCGTAGCGTTCTGCGAGAAGCTCTTCGCCGACCGGCTCGAAGGCCACGCGCTCATCAGCAACGCGCAGCACCTGCGCGGCTCGGCCAACTGGATCCGCTTTCCGCGCGTGATCTGCAAGACCTGGGTACACCAGATTGAAGTTGCTGGTCGCCAGATACCCATCGTGCTCATGGGCGACGCCGCCCACACCGCCCACTTCTCCATCGGCAGCGGCACCAAGCTCGCGCTTGAGGACGCGATCGACCTGGCCAACGAGTTCACGCGCCATGCCAACACCGACGTGGCCGAGGTGCTGCAAGCTTACGAAGCGCGGCGCAGCGTGGAGGTGCTCAAGATCCAGAACGCCGCGCGCAACTCCACCGAGTGGTTCGAGAACGTGGACCGCTACACCGGCATGGAAGTCGAGCAGTTCGCCTACTCGCTGCTCACGCGCAGCCAGCGCATCAGCCATGAGAACCTGCGCCTGCGCGATCCAGGGTGGCTGGAAGGCTACGAAGCTTGGTTGCAAGCGAAGGCCGATCCGGCGTCGGGCCGCCCCAAGCCGGATCAGCCCCCTCGGGGGGCAGCGACCCGCGCAGCGGCGGAGCGTGGGGGCTCACACCCGCACCCCACGCCGCCCATGCTGCTTCCGCTCACCGTGCGCGGCCTCACGCTAAAGAACCGCATCGTCGTCTCGCCCATGGCACAGTACAGCGCGGTCGACGGCGCGGTGGGCGACTACCACCTGGTGCACCTGGGCGCGCGCGCCCTCGGTGGCGCCGCGCTGGTGATGGTGGAGATGACCAGCCCCACGCCCGAGGGCCGCATCACACCCGGCTGCCCCGGCTTGTGGAACGACGCGCAGCAAGCCGGCTTCCAACGCATCGTGGACTTCACCCACAGCAGCCACGCACACATCGGCATCCAGCTCGGCCACAGCGGGCCCAAGGGTTCCACGCAGCTCGGCTGGGAGCGCATCGACGAACCCTTGGAGAGCGGCAACTGGCCCGTCATGTCCGCCAGCGACGTGCCCTACGGCGAGCAGAACCAGGTGCCGCGTGCCATGACACGCGCCGACATGGACTCACTCACCGCGGCTTTTGTCGAATCGACGAAGCGCGCAGCCGCCGCCGGCTTCGACTGGCTCGAACTGCACGCGGCCCACGGCTACCTGCTCTCGGCCTTCATCTGCCCGCTGACCAACCAACGCACCGACGAGTACGGCGGCACGCTGGCCAACCGCTGCCGCTACCCGCTGGAGGTGTTTGCCGCCATGCGCGCCGCGTGGCCAGAGGACCGGCCCATGAGTGTGCGCATCTCCGCGCACGACTGGGCCCCCGGTGGCAACACGCCCGACGATGCGGTCGAGATGGCGCGGCTGTTCAAGGCCGCCGGATGCGACGTGATCGACGTGTCCTCGGGCCAGACCACGCGCGCGGCCAGGCCGGTGTACGGCCGCATGTACCAGACGCCGTTTGCCGACCGCGTGCGCAACGAGGCGGGCATCCTGACCATGGCGGTGGGCGCCATTCAAGAGGCCGACCACGCCAACAGCATCATCGCCGCCGGCCGCGCCGACCTCTGCGCCGTGGCACGCCCCCACCTGGCCGACCCGGCCTGGACCCTGCACGAGGCCGCGAAGCTGCAAACCCGCGCGCTGCAATGGCCGCGGCAGTACGAGAGTGGGCGCGACCAGCTCTACCGCGAAACCGCGCGTCAGCAAGCCTTGAAGGAAGCACAACCATGAGCCTCAACGGAGAAGGCAAGATCACGAGCCAGCCGCCGGGCCGCCCCAAGGCAGGCTCAGCCCCCTCGGGGGGCAGCGGACCTCGCGCAGCGGGGGAGCGTGGGGACCTGTTGGACCTGGAAGCCCGCGCCCACAGCGAACACGCGCACGAGTTGCGCCTGTGGTTGCGGTTGCTCACCTGCTCGCAGCTGATCGAAAAGCGCGTGCGCGCCGGCCTGCGCGAGCAGTTCGACACCACGCTGCCACGCTTCGACCTCATGGCCCAGCTCGAGCGCCACCCCGAGGGTTTGAAGATGAAGGAGCTCTCGCACCGGCTCATGGTCACCGGCGGCAACGTCACCGGCATCACCGACCAGCTGGTGAACGAAGGTCTCGTGGAGCGGCTGGACGTGGACGGCGACCGCCGCGCGTTCCGCGTGGCCCTCACCGAGCACGGCCGCACCACCTTCACCGAGATGGCGCGCCAGCACGAGGAATGGATCGTGGACGCCTTCCAGGGCCTGAGCCCCCGCGACCTGGAGAGCCTGCACAAGCTGCTGGGCAAGGTGAAGGCTCATCAACTCGACATCAACCAGCGCATCGAAGCATGAAACACCCCATCCCCGACCACAACCCCATGCGCGGCCAGTACACCGCCATGGCCGACGCACGCCCCAGCCACTTCGCACTCAGCGTGAACGACGGCGTGGCCACCGTCACGCTCAACCGGCCCGAGCGCAAGAACCCGCTGACTTTCGAGTCGTACGCGGAGCTGCGCGACTGGTTCCTGGCGCTGCAGAAGAGCACCGACATCAAGGCCGTGGTGCTCACCGGCGCGGGCGACAACTTCTGCTCGGGCGGTGACGTGCACGAGATCATCGGCCCGCTCACCACCATGACCATGCCCGAGCTGCTGGCCTTCACGCGCATGACCGGTGCGCTGGTGAGCGCCATGCGCGCCTGCCCGCAGCCCATCGTGGCCGCGCTGGACGGTGTGTGCGCCGGTGCCGGCGCCATGATGGCCCTGGCCTCCGACCTGCGCCTGGGCACGCCACAAGCCACGGTGGCTTTCCTGTTCACCCGCGTGGGCCTTGCCGGTGCCGACATGGGCGCCTGTGCCCTGCTGCCGCGCATGATCGGCCAGGGTCGCGCCAGCGAGCTGCTGTTCACTGGCCGCGCCATGACCGCCGCCGAAGGCCACGCCTGGGGCTTCTTCAACACGCTGCACGACACCGCCGCGCTGCTGCCCGCCGCGCACAAGCTCGCCGCGCAACTCGCGCAAGGCCCGACCTTCGCGCACGGCATGACCAAGACCATGCTGCACCAGGAATGGGCCATGACGCTGGACCAGGCGATCGAGGCCGAAGCGCAGGCGCAGGCGATCTGCATGCAGACGCAGGACTTCAGGCGTGCGTATGAGGCCTTTGCAGCCAAGCAACGCCCCGTGTTTAAAGGGGACTGACCATGAACCCCCACGCTCATCACTTCGTGTATTCACTGCCCCCCACAGGGGCGCTGGCCTCCCTTGGGGCGGCCCGGCGGGAGTCCTGATGGTCGCCTTCGAACACCCCCACGGCATGCACCCACCTCTATCGCAGTGGGAACTGCCCTTTTTCGACGCGCACCACCGCGACATGGCGCCGCGCCTGGCCGACTGGGCCGCGCTGCAGGACGTGAACGAGAGCGACGACCGCGCCGCCTGCAAGGACTGGGTGGCGCGGCTGGGCGAAGCCGGTTGGTTGCGCTACTGCGTGCCCGCCGCGCACGGCGGCGCATTGCCCGCGCTCGATTCGCGCTCGCTGGTGATCCTGCGCGAGACACTCGCTTTCCATTCCCCCCTGGCCGACTTTGCGTTTGCCATGCAGGGCCTGGGCAGTGGTGTGATCACGATCGCCGGCTCACCCGCGCAACAGGCCAAGTACCTGAGCGCCGTGGCCAGCGGCCAGAAGATCGCGGCCTTCGCACTGAGCGAGCCCGACGCAGGCTCCGACGTGGCGGCGATGGCCACACAAGCCGTGCAGACCGCCGGCGGCTGGTTGCTCAACGGCACCAAGACCTGGATCAGCAACGGCGACCTGGCCGACTTCTACGTGGTGTTCGCCAAGACCGACCCGCAGGCCGGCGCGCGTGGCATCAGCGCCTTCATCGTCGAAGCACATCAAGCCGGCCTCAACAGCAGCGAACACATCCACGTGATGGCGCCGCACCCACTGGCCACGCTGCGTTTTGCCGACTGTGCACTGGACAACGACGCCATGGTTGGCCCGCTGCACGGCGGCTTCAAGCTCGCCATGCAGACGCTGGACATCTTCCGCGCCTCGGTGGCCGCCGCCGCGCTCGGCATGGCGCGCCGCGCATTCGCGGAAGCGGTGGCGCAGGCCAAGCACCGCAAGATGTTCGGCCAGACCCTGGCCGACTTCCAGCTCACGCAGGCCCGCCTGGGCGAGATGAGCGCCCTCATCGACGCCGCCGCCCTGCTCACCTACCGCGCGGCCTGGCAGCGCGACTGCAGCACCACGCAAGGCATGGGCACGCCGGCCTACACCACGGCGGCCGCCGCCGCCAAGCTCACCGCCACCGAGAACGCGCAGCGCGTGATCGACATGGCGCTGCAGATGTTCGGCGGACGCGGCGTGCAGGTGGGCCAGAAGATCGAGAGCCTGTACCGCGACATCCGTTCGCTGCGCATCTACGAAGGTGCGAGCGAAGTGCAACTGTTGATTCTGGGAAAAGCGGCATTGAAATGAACAAAGTTGCCATGCCTTCCGCACAAGTCGACCACTTTGTGCACGACCACCTGCCGCCACCCGGGCAGTGGCCCGAGCTGCGCTTTGATCGGCCGGAGCTGCAACTGCCTGCGCAGGTCAACGCGGTGCAGGCGCTGTTCGAGCGCGCCACCGCCGCCGGCCACGCCGACCGCCCCCTGTTTCGCAGCGACGAGCGCACGCTGAGCTACGCGCAGGCGCAGACCGAGGTCAACCGCATGGCCAACGTCTTCACCGTGGAACTGGGCCTCGTGCCCGGCAACCGTGTGCTGCTGCGCGGTGGCAACTCGGTGGCCATGGCGCTGGCCTGGCTGGCCACGGTGCAGGCGGGTTTGATCGCGGTGGCCACCATGCCGCTGCTGCGCGCCAAGGAGCTCGGCGCCATCATCCACAAGGCGCAACCCGTGCTGGCGCTGTGCGACGTGAAGTTGCAGGACGAACTCAAAGCGGCGCTCGCGGCCGACACCACGTCCGCCGGCATGACGCTGCTGGTGTTCAACACGGGTGATGCCGAGGTGCCGCAATCGCTGGAGGCCCTGGCGCGTCGCCAGTGCGCCCACAGTGCGCCCTGCCCCACCGCCGCCACCGACATCGCCTTGCTGGCCTTCACCTCCGGCACCACCGGTACGCCCAAGGCCGCCGTGCACAGCCACCGCGATGTGCTGGCCGCCTGCGAGACCTGGCCGCGCCACGTGCTGCGCGCCACGCCGGACGACATCGTCATGGGCTCACCGCCATTGGCCTTCACCTTCGGCCTGGGCGGCCTGCTGGTGTTTCCCATGTGGGCCGGCGCTTCGGTGTACTTTCCGTCCGTGCCCTACACGCCCGAGGGCATGGTGCAGCTCATGGCCCGCGTGGGCGCCACCATCTGCTACACCGCGCCCACCTTCTACCGCCAGATGGCCGCGTTCGCCAAAGTGCACGGCATCGGAAAGCTGCGCATCAGCGTGAGCGCGGGTGAGGGCCTGCCCGACGCCACGCGCCAGCTCTGGAAAGAAGCCACCGGGCTGGAGATGCTGGACGGCATCGGAGCCACCGAGATGTTCCACATCTTCATTTCGTCGCCACCGGAGTCGGTGCGCCGCGGCGCCATCGGCCAGGTGGTACCGGGTTACCAGGCGCGCGTGGTGAACGACGCAGGTGAGCCACTGCCGATCGGCGAAGTGGGCAAGCTCGCCGTGATCGGCCCGACCGGTTGCCGCTACCTGGACGACGAGCGCCAGACGAGCTACGTCAAGGGCGGCTGGAACCACCCCGGCGACGCCTTCCGCATGGACGCCGACGGCTACTTTTTCTACCAGGCGCGCACCGACGACATGATCATCACCGCCGGCTACAACGTGGCCGGCCCCGAGGTGGAAGCTGCCTTGCTGGAGCACCCGGCGGTGGCCGAGTGCGGCGTGGTGGGCAAGCCCGACGAGGAGCGCGGCCAGATCGTGCTGGCCTTCGTGGTGCTCAAGCCTGGCCACCCAGTCGACGCAGCGCAGGTGAAAGCCTTGCAAGACCATGTGAAGCACAGCCTGGCCCCGTACAAATACCCGCGCGAGGTGGTTTTTGTGAGCCAACTCCCGCGCACCGAAACCGGCAAGCTGCAGCGCTTCGCGCTGCGCCAGCAAGCCAATCCGAATGACACCCCCCACGTCGCCTGACGGCGCCTCCCCCCTCTCTGGCGCCTGCGGCTTGGAGGGGGGCGACACCTGGGGCCGGCGGAGCCGGACCCTCGGTGTCCCTGGGCTGCGATGCAGCGCTCGCGGCCTGGCTGATGCACTACACCACCTTTGTTCTGTTCTTGACTAACCACTCCGATATGAAACACCTGCAACCGCCCGGCTGGGCCTCCCCCAAGGGCTACGCCAACGGCATCGCCGTGCGCGGCACCCACGTCTTCGTGGGCGGCCAGATCGGCTGGAACGCCAGCCAGACCTTCGAGAGCGACGACTTCATTGCGCAGACGCGCCAGGCGCTGCTCAACATCCGCGATGTGCTGACCTGTGCCGACGCCGGGCCGCAGCACATGGTGCGCATGACCTGGTACATCACCGATCGCGTCGAGTACAACGCCCGCCTGCGCGAACTCGGCGAGGCCTACCGCGAGGTGATGGGCAGGAACTTCCCGGCCATGACCTGTGTGGAAGTGAGTGCACTGGTGGAAGCGCGGGCCAAGGTGGAGATCGAGGTGACGGCGGTGGTGCCGGACTGACGCAAGCGGCGCCCACAAAAAAGCCCACCTCGAAGGTGGGCTTTTTGATGAGCGGGCGGACCCGCTCGGGCGCAACGCTCAGGCGGCGCGGCGGCGGCGGGCGAAGCCCAGACCGGCCAGGCCCAGACCCAGCAGGGCCAGCGAGCCTGGCTCGGGCACAGCTCGGTTGGCGCTCCAGGCGATGTTGTCGAATTCGAAGGCGTAGTTGGTGCTCTTGAAGACGACGCTGTCAAAGCCTTCGGCCAGATCGATGTTCACGTAGTAGGTGCCAGCCTGGCCCTGGTTGCCGGTGGCAGCCGGGGTGACATTGGTGCCGTTCAGTGAACCCACGGAGAGACCGTTGTTGAAGAACTCCATCGTGTTGAATGCATCCACCGAGCCCCACAGCAGACCGAAGTAAAACTGGTCAGCGCTGAAGTTGATGGTGATCTTGGCGTTGCTGTTGGCGTTGGTTGAACCGGTGGTGAGGTAGCGGGTGGTGTCCGCACCATCGGCTTGGTCGGTACCGCCGGCACCAAAACCCACGCCGTTGTCGCCCGACAGGAAGGGCGCTGCGTAGATGCCGTTGGCGCCTCCGGTCACGAAAGCTGCGTTCGGGGTCACAACGACGGAGCTCAGGTCCGTGCCCTGGGGCATGTCACCGTCCAGGTTCCACTTGTTCACACCGGTTGGTGCACCACCCACCGACGAGAACACGGTCGGGGCTGCGGAGGCAGCGCCCACGGTGGCGACCAGAGCGGCGGCGAGAGCAATCTTGGCGAAGGAGGTCATGTGATTAGGTTTAGTCAATGCACTTTTCGTGCGAGATAGACATTACCTTGCAAGACGCGGGCCAACTTGGTGCACCCATGATTCGTAACGGTTTGTCAGAAAAGCCCACTCATGGCCTGCTGCTGCTGTCAAATTTTTCGACAGTTTTTCATCGGGTTCACGCTTCACACCCTCTGCGAGCCCAGCACTTGACTAGCACGCCACCCAGGCGTTCGGAGCGGCGCAACACCACAAACCCCCACCAACGTTGTGGCTT
The DNA here is from genome assembly GCF_001713375.1 of Hydrogenophaga sp. RAC07. Classification (NCBI taxonomy): domain Bacteria; kingdom Pseudomonadati; phylum Pseudomonadota; class Betaproteobacteria; order Burkholderiales; family Comamonadaceae; genus Hydrogenophaga; species Hydrogenophaga sp. RAC07. Next base: position 252,986 of record NZ_CP016449.1, on the reverse strand, counting down.
GCAACCGTTTCTGATTTCCCTCCAGAATGTTTTTCCCGAAAAGTGGTTTTCGGGAATCTAAAAACCCTCAGAGGAGACAAGCATGAAAAGCAAGAAACTGTTGCTGGCCTTGATGGCCTGCGGCCTGGCCACCAGCGCGCTGGCCCAGGCCGGCAAGGACAACCTGTCCACACTCAAGCAGATGAAGGTCTCAGGCGTTGACCTGAACATTCCACCGGTCCCGCAGGAAGGCAGAAACGCCGATGCGATCCGCGCCAACCTCAAGGCCGTGAAGCTGCCCCCGGGCTTCAAGATCGAGCTCTACGCCGTCGTCCCCGACGCGCGCCACATGGCGGTGGCCCCCAGCACCAACATGCTCTTCGTGGGCACCCGCAAGACCCGCGTGTGGGCCGTGACCGACCGCAACGGCGACGGTGCGGCCGACGAGGTCAAACCTTTCGCACCGTCGCTCAACTTCAAGGTGCCCAACGGCGTGTGCTGGACCAAGGATGGTTTCCTGGTCGTGGTCGAACACAACCGCGTGCTCAACTTCCCCGCCGCCGAGTTTTTCTACGAGGGCCCGGACGTGGCGGTGATCGAGGTGGTGCCGCAGGGCGGCCTGATCCCGGTGGAAGAGGAGTCGTTCAACCACGGCGCGCGCACCTGCCGCGTGGCCGACGACGGCATGCTGTATGTGACCCTGGGCCAGCCGCACAACGTGCAGCCCGCGGGCAAGGTCGACCTGTACGACAAGCTGGGCATCGGCGGCATCGTGCGCATGAACGCGTTCGACGGCTCCAAGCGCGAGGTGTTCTCGCGCGGCATGCGCAACTCGGTCGGCATGGACATCAACCCCAAGGACAAGACGGTGTGGTGGACGGACAACCAGACCGATGGCCTGGGCGATGACGTGCCGCCGGGTGAGCTCAACCGTTCCACCAAGGTCGGGGAACACTTCGGCTACCCCTACTGGAACGGCAAGTACAAGGTGGCCGGTTCACCCGCCGCGCCCGACCTCAAGGACATGAAGGAGCCTGCCAACGCCGTGTTCCCGCAGGTGGAGTTCCCTGCCCACCAGGCGCAGTTGGGCATGACCTTCTACAACGGCAAGCAGTTCCCGGCCAAGTACCAGGGCGGCATCTTCGTGGCCTCGCACGGCTCGTGGAACCGCAGCCAGGCCACCGGCGCGCTGATCAACTTCATTCCGCTCAACGCCAACGGCACGGCCGGCAAGTCCGAGGTGTTTGCCGAGGGCTGGCTGGACGGCAACGGCGTCTACAAAGGCCGCCCGGTGGACGTGGCGCCCATGAAGGACGGCTCGCTGCTGATCTCCGACGACTACGTCGGCGCGATCTACCGCGTCACCTACTCGGCGAACTGATCGGGCCAACCAGCAGGACCTGGCCCGGTCCCTGGCGCCAGGCGACCCGCGCGGGTCGTCTGGCGCCCTTTCACGTTTGAACGGACTCCCTTCCCATGCGAATTTCCCTCCTGATCGCCGCCGTGCTGAGCGTGGGCGCCGCGCACGCCGCCGACCCCGTGGCCGGCCGCACCAAGGCCAACGCGGCCTGCGCGGTTTGCCACGGCCCGACCGGCATGTCCATGATGCCCAACGCGCCTCACCTCGCGGGCCAGCCCGCCATCTACCTGGTCGAACAGCTCAAAAACTACCGCAGTGGCAAACGCCCACACGAAGTGATGGGCGTGATCGCCAAACCCCTGACCGACGCCGAGATCGAAGACCTCGCCGCCTGGTATTCGTCACTGCAGATCAGCGTGCAAGCGCCCTGACACCCCGGACCCCGCCCCACCATGCACATCCGTACCCTGGCACTTTTTCCGTTGGCCGCGTTGCCCGCGCTGCTGCACGCCCAGACCAACCCCGCACCGCCCGAGTCCGACGGCGGATCGCTCGCACCGGTGGTCATCACCGGCAGCGGCTCGGCCGAGCAACGCTGGCGCGGCGCCGCCACGGTGGACGTGGTCGACGGCACCGAATTGCGCGCCGGCCAGCTTCAGATCAACCTCTCCGAAGGTCTTGCGCGCGTGCCGGGTCTGGTGATCCGCAACCGCGAAAACTACGCGCAGGACCTGCAGGTCTCCATCCGCGGCTTCGGCGCGCGCTCCACCTTCGGTGTGCGCGGCGTGCGCCTGTTTGTCGACGGCATCCCGGCGAGTGCGCCCGACGGGTCGGGCCAGGCGGCCAACTTCCCGCTGGGCAGCGCCGACCGCATCGAGGTCGTGCGGGGACCGTTCGCCGCGCTGTACGGTGCCTCCAGCGGTGGGGCCATCCTGGCCTACACGCAGAACGGCACCCGCCCCGGTGAACTGCGCGTGGGCGCGGCACTCGGTGCCAACGGTCTGTGGCGCCTGTCGACACAAGCCACTGGCCAGACGGGTACCGCAGAAGCCCCCGGCTGGTCGTACACGCTGGACGTGGGCAAGTTCGCCACCGACGGTGCACGTCCACAGTCGGCGGCGCACCGCAGCACAGCCAACGCCAAGCTCTCGCGCGCCCATGACGGCGGGCGGACCACGCTCGTGTTCAACCGGCAGAGCGCATTTGCACTCGACCCGCAGGGCCTCAGCCGAACCCAGTTGGACGCTGGTACTCCGCTGACAACGCCACAGGCGATCCAGTTCAACTCCCGCAAATCGGTCTCTCAAACGCAAGCCGGACTGGCCTGGGATCAAGCACTGGGCAACGGTCACAAGGTCGAGCTGATGGGTTATGCCGGGCAACGTCGGGTGATCCAGTTCCAGTCGATCCCGCCCGGCGTCCAGGGCGCCGCCGGCAGTTCGGGCGGCGTGATCGATCTGGACCGGGACTACTGGGGTTTCAACGCGCGCTGGCGCCTGCAACGCGAATGGCAGGGCGGGCAACTCGACCTGAGCGCCGGACTGGCTGGCGAGAGGCAGACCGACCTGCGCCGCGGCTATGAAAACTTTGTGGGCGGCACCGTCGGCGTGCTCGGCGCGCTGCGGCGCGAAGAAACCAACCGCGCCACAACGCTCGATCCTTATGTGCGCGCTGCGTGGCAAAAAGCGGACTGGACGCTCGAAGGTGGCTTGCGCCGTGTCAACGCCCGTTATGTTTCATCCGACGCATTCCTGTCCAATGGTGACCAGAGCGGAGGATCGAACTTCAGCGGCTACTTGCCGGTGGTGGGCGTGCGCTGGCAACTCTCGCCGCAAGTGCAAGCCTTTGCATCGGTGGGTCGCGGTCTGGAAACCCCCACGCTGAACGAAGCGGCCTACAGCGTCGGGGGAGCCGCCGGGTTCAACACCGGCCTCAACGCGAGCAGGAGCACACAGGCCGAAGCCGGTCTGCGCGGACGCAACGCCTCAGGTCTTTGGAACGCCACGCTGTTCGACATTCGCACCGAGGACGAGATCGTCTCCGCCGGAACCATCGACGGACGAGCCAGCTTCACCAACGGTGGCAGCACGAAACGCCAGGGTCTGGAACTCTCGGCCGAGTACGGCATGGGCAGCGTCACGCTGAGCAGCGCATACACCTACCTGCGTGCGCGCTATGGCAGTGGCACCGCCAGCATTCCCGCTGGCAACCGCATGCCGGGCCTGCCCGAACACCAGTTGTTTGCCCAGGTGGCGTGGGCGCCTGCCACGGCCGCTGCCATCGGAGGCGTCTTCACGCTGGAGGCTCGGCACACCGGCAGTGTGTTTGCCAATGACGCCAACAACACCAGCACGGCGCTGGCCGAGGGTCACACGCTGTTCAGCATCGGCGCCCGCTTCGAACAAACCACCGGCGCCTGGACCTGGCGCGAGTTCGTTCGCATCGACAACCTCACCGACAGGAAGCATGTGGGCTCGGTGATCGTCAACGATGGCAACGGCCGGTTTTTTGAACCCGGTCTGGGCCGCTCGGTCTCGGCCGGCATCGAACTCACGCGGCGCTTCTGAGCGCGGGCCCGCTCAGGCGGGCAGCCGGCCGAATTCGCTCTCGGGGTCGATCACCTGCGCCGGCAGGCTGATGGCGAAGGTGCAGCCGGCGCTGGACGCGGCCTCGCACCAGATGCGACCGCCGTGCCGCTCCACGATGCGTTGCGCCAGCGCCAGCCCGGTGCCGATGCCTTCGTAATCCATGGAGTGGTGCTGGCGCTGGAACAGCGCAAACAGGTTGGGCGCGTGCTCCAGGTCAAAGCCCACGCCGTTGTCGCGCACAAAGACCACACGCTCACCGGAGCTGTCGGTCCACTGACCCACCTCGATGCGGGCGAGTGGGCGGGTGCGGGTGAAGTTCACCGCGTTCTGCAGCAGGTTGCGCAGCATCTCGGCGAGCAGAATCGCGTCGCCCCGCACCTGGGGCAGGTCGTCGTCGATCACCCACTCGATCGAGCGCGTCGGGTGCTCGGCCTGCAGGTGCCGCACCACGCCCTGCACCAGCGGACTCAAGGGCACTTGCTGGCGCGCCAGCGACACGCGCCCCATGCGCGCATATTCCAGCAAGCCTTCGATCATCAAGCTCATGCGCTTGGTGGACTTGGCAATCGACGCCTGGTACTGCAGCAGCTGGCTGTCGCCGTCGGACCCGAGCCGCTCCTGCGCGAGCGACACAAAGCTGGAGATGTGGCGCAGAGGCGCGCGCAGGTCGTGCGACACGCTGTGCGAGAACACGTCGATGTCCCGGTTGGCGGCCACCAGCTGGTTGGTGCGCCGGGTCACCCGCTGCTCCAGTTCCTGCTTGAGCTCGGCCAGCTGGTGCTCGGTGCGGCTGCGCTCGGTGGCGTCAAGCACCACGGCGCTGGCGCACAGGAACCGGCCCCCCTCACCCAGCACAGGCTCCATGCCGAACTCGGCTCGGAACACCCTGCCTTGTGGTCCCTGGATGTCCAGCACCAGCGTTGCGCCCACGTCACCGCGCGTGAGCAGGGCGAGGTGCGATCCCAGCATCGCGCGCGAGTGCGCGTCGGTCTGGCCCACGAGGCCGAGGAAATCGACGCTGCTGGTCGGGCGCCCCTGCACGAACTGGACGGGATCCAGCCCGAGCCACTGGATCAGCGTGCGGTTGATGTGGACCACGCGCTGCTCTGCGTCGATGCAGACCAGGCCGCAGGGCGCCTGGTCGTAGAGCGCGCCGGGGCTCGTGTAGGGGTCAGGGGAAGCCGGCTTGTTGTCCATGGCGTCTCGCTCGGGTGGAGTGCGGAAAAGGCGGTCGGCGCCCCGTCTGGCCAACCGTGCGCGGTCAGCAGGCGGGGAGTTGCGTTTCAGTATCGGCCAAAAGGCGGCGCGCTGGGTCCACATTTTGGCCATCAGCGGCCACAGGCGCCGGGCAGACGCTCACTTGGGTTTGAGGTCCCAGTTGGGCACATCGCGGGGCGCCGGCATCACGTTGCGGCCTTCCAGCCGCAAGGCGGCGAGCTTGGCGGTCATCTCCAGCGTCCTGAGGTCGTCGGGGTTCGGGTTGTCGTGCGGGCTGAAGGAGAAGCTGCACAAGGTGCCGTAGATCTCACCGCTCTTGAGCACGATCGGCGTGCTGATGTGGGTGCCGATGGGAAACGGCAACTGGTCCAGCAAGGCACTGGCCACCGGATCGGCCCGTGCGTCCGCCATGTAGCGCGGCAGGCGCCCGTCGACCACGCGCTGGCACCAGCTTTGTTCCAGTTCGTCGGATCCGCCCACCGCGATGGTCGGGCGCGTGCCGCTGGTGGCCACTTGGCGAAACACGCGCCGGCCATCCACAAACTCGGAACAGAAGACCACGTCCATGTTCAAGCGGTCGCGCAAGGTCTTGAGCACGTCGGTGATGGTGCGGTCCAGCATCTCGTCGGACTGGTCGGCGGTGGCCACCATCAATTCGGAGACGGTCACGTGCAGGTCGGAGGGCTCGTAGCCCATCTCGTGTAGGGACGGTTTCATGCCTTCAATTCTCTTCGTGATCGGCACCCGGGCACACCGGCGAGGGTGTTTCAAGATGTTTGAAGGGTCAAATGTCGTCGGCGCTGATGAGGCCTTCGCGGATCGCCAGGCGCACCAGCGCCGGCACGTCGTGCACATCGAGCTTGGCCATGATCCGGCTGCGGTACGACTCGACCGTCTTGCGCGAGAGATGCAACTGCTCGCTGATGGCCACGCTGGTCAAACCACGCACCACCAGCTGGATCACCTGGCGCTCGCGTCCCGAGAGCGCCTCGATCGGCGTCGGCGCGGCGTCGCTCGTCATCACCTCGATGGCCAGTTGCGCCACCTCGGGGCCCAGGTACTTGCGACCCGACGCCACCGCCTCCACCGCCTTGAGCACCTCGCTGGCGGGTGAGCCCTTGAGCACATAGCCAGAGGCCCCCAGGCGCAGGGCCTCGGCCACGTGGCGCGGCTGGGCCGACATGGTCAACACGATGGTGCGTGCGGTGCACTTGCGCTTGTGCAGCTGCTCCAGCACCTCGAAGCCGGAGCGCTGGCCCAGGCTCAGGTCCAGCAGCACCACGCCGGGCGAGAGGCGCAGCACCTCGGAGAGTGCGTGGGTGGGCTGGTCGGACTCGCCCACCACGTGATGGCCGGCGTCTTCGAGCACGGCGCGCAGCCCATCACGCACCATGGCGTGGTCGTCGATGAGGTAGATGTCGCTCATGGGTCTCCCGCGGTCGAAAGGTTGGCAGGGGGCTGGAAGCTGTCGGATCCGACCGTCCAGCCCAGCGCGATGACGGTGCCGCCCGAGGGCGAACCCTGGACAGCGAGTTGCCCGCCGATGGCGAGTGCCCGCTCGCGCATGCCCACCATGCCCAGGTGGCCGGGGCGGCCATACATCAGGCTGCCGTGCAGGCCGATGCCGTCATCGCTCACGGACAGCGACAGCCTGCCCGCGTCGCCGTCCAGGCGCAGTTCGATCGAACCGGCCGAGGCGTGCAGCAGCGCGTTGCCGGTGGCTTCGCGCGCGATCATGAACGCGGCGTACTCCACCTCCGGCGGCCAGCGCACGCCCTCGGCGTCCGGGCTCACTTCCAGCGTGATGACCACCAACTCGGCCTCGATCGAACGCGCCCGCACTTCGTTGTCCAGCGCGGCCTGCAAGCCCAGCGACTCCAGCAAGGGCGGGCGCAGTTCGACCAGCGCCTGGCGCACCTCCTGCACACTTTGTTCGACCAGCTGACCGATCGAGCGCATGCGATCCTGCTCACGGGCGTCCAGCTGGTCGATCGCGCGGCGGCTGAACACATCGAACGACAAGCGCGTGGCGCTCAGCGTCTGGCCCAGCTTGTCGTGCAGCGTCTGGGCCAGCCGGTGGGTGGTGTCCTTTTCCTGGTCGAGCAGGCGCTGCGCCAGGTCGGACAGCTCCCTGCGGTACTGCGCGAGCGCCTGCTCGCTGCGCACGCGCTCGCTCACATCGCGCAGGATCGCGGTGAGCAACTTGCGGCCACGCACCGTGACCTGCGAGATCGAAGCCTCCAGCTCCAGCAACTCGCCATTGGCGTGCAGGCCCCGTACCTGACCCGCTGCCATGGGCCGGGTGGTGGCGCGGGAGTCGGCGAACCGGTGCATGTAGCCGCGGTGGTGATCGCGGTCGTCCACGGGCAGCAGGATGTCGAGGTTCTGGCCGAGCATGGTGTCGGCCGCGCGGCCGAAGATGCGCTCGGCCGCCGGGTTGAACAGGCTGATACAACCCTGCACATCGACACTGATGACCGCGTCGCTGGCCGAGTTGATGACCGCCGCGAACACCTCTCCCTGCTCGCGCTCGTGGCGCTCGGCCGTCAGGTCGTGCACCTGGGCCAGCACGCCGAACGAACGGCCGTCGACGCCCGCCACCTTGATCAGACGCCAGTCGCCCCACATCTCGCTGCCGTCGCGCCGCAGCATGTGGCCCACGAACTCCCAGGGCCCGCGGCCCGCGACCACTTCGGCACGTATCGCATCACGCTCCTGCCCGCCCGAGGCGCTGGGCAGCACTTCGGAGACGTAGCGGCCATGCGCCTCGGCCGCTGTCCAGCCAAACACCTTCTCGCACGCCAGGTTCCAGAACACCACGCGGAAATCGTCGTCCACCAGGTACACCGGCGCCGGCAGGTGTTGCAACACGGCCTGCAGCCGGCTGGTGTCGTAGAGCACCTGCGCCAGCAGGTGCTCGCCGGGCGAGTTGCCCGACCCGGGTTTGGGCAGGCGGCGCAACTGCTCGGAAATCACCCGCAGGTAGGTGTCGGGCGCGTCCGTGGTCTGGGGACCGAGCTGGTCGGCCACCGCGTCCAGCATCTGGCTGTAGGGGCGCGCCAGGCGGCGCGACAACCAGAAACCGGCCGCGCCCATGATCAGCACGGTGGCACTGCCCAGCGGCAGCACCGTGCGTTGCAGCTCCCTCACCGGCAGCAGCACCGCATCCAGCGGCTGGCTGGCCACCACCTGCCAGCCGGGGCGCAGGCTGGAGTCCGCGGGGTTCACCGCGCTGCGCGTCAGCACGTACCAGCGCCCATCGGCGCCCCGGTGGCGCAGCTGCTTGCCGGGCGCGGCCTTGAGCAAATCGCTCCAGTTCTCTCCCATGTCGGGCTGCAGCGCGCCGAGCAACAGCTTGCCCGCGTCATCGACCAAGGCCAGTTGCAGCGAACGTTGCGCCGATGCCGGCCCCAGGACCTCCTGGATCAAACGGTCGAAGAAGGCGGCATCCAGGTGCGCGGCCACCACGCCTTGCAGCTGACCGTTCGCCCCCACCACCGGCAAAGCCAGATCCGCGAGCTCGGCGGGCACCGGCAGGCTGGCACGCTTCAAGGGCTCGATGAGGGCTTTGGGTGGATGGAAACTGCCAAACCACAGGCCCTGGCTGCCATTGATGAACACCGGCCGCGTGGCGATCGACACACCTTCCAGCAAGGCGTTGGTCCCCAGGCGAACGACCCCGTCCAGATCGGTGATGCCGATCCACACATAGCCGCTGGTCCTGGACTTCAAGCGGCTCAGCTCCGAGCCCAGCAGGTCCTGCGGCACGTCGGTTCCCGCGAGCACCGCCACCAGTTCCAGTTCGACGGCCCGGCGCGCCAGCACGCGTTCGATGCGGTCTGCGTACAGCTCCGCCGTCTGATTCACGCGGGCTTCGGCCCGGCGCGTGAGCTCGCTGCCCACGATCCGGTCGGTGGCCGCCACCAGCAGTGCGAGAAGCACCAAAGCCAGCAACGCCGGGAGCAGCGGCAGCAGCCAATGAACGGAGCGTTGGCGTTGGCGGATGGCGGCCATGTGGTGAGCAACTCTCCCTGCGGGCTGGGCCTGATGGCCTCGAAAACCCGTCAACAAACATCATGCCCCAAAAACCGTGGAGGGTATTTCTCGCGCGCGAAGTCCAGCATTCCCTACACAAGCCACCGCAGCGACGGCCGATCTCATGAGGACAAAGCAACCGTTACCGGAGGACTCCACCATGAAAGCCCAGCCTGCGTTCCTGCCCCGACCGACCCTCAAGTGTTCAGGCCGGGCCTTGTCCCTGCTGGTCTTGCTCAGCCTGATCGGCCTTGCCAACACCGCCCGGGCACAAACCAGCACCTCGACCTTCTCGGTCACCGCCACCGTCCTGGCCAGTTGCTCGGTGGTGGGCGGCGTGCCGCTGGCCTTTGGCGTGGTGACGCCGGGGGTGCAGCGCGACGGCAGCGTGTTGATCTCGGCGGTGTGCACCGTGGGCACCCCCTACACGCTCGCGCTGGACGCGGGCACCGGCACCGGCGCCACCGTGGCCAGCCGGCGCATGACCAGCGGCGGTGACACGCTGGACTACACCTTGTTCCAGGACGCCTCGCGCACCACGCTCTGGGGCGACGGCACGGGCGGAACCAGCACACGCAGCAGCACCGGCACCGGTCTGGCGCAATCCTTCACGGTTTATGGCCGGGTACCGTCCAGCGCCGCCGCAGCGGTGGGTTCGTACGCCGACACCATCACCGTGACGGCCACCTACTGAGACGGCCATGCGCCCCCTTGCGATGGACCGTGTCTGGTCGTCTCTGCTCCTCGGTGCGGCGCTGCTTTGCGGCAACGCGGAGGCGTTTCAGGTGCGGCCGGTGCGCCTGGACCTCGGCAGCCGCCAGCCCACTGGTCAGCTGGTGGTCTCCAACCCCACGGCGCGTCCCCTGTTGATCCAGGCTGAGGCCTTCGATTGGTCACAAACGCAAGACCGCGACCAACTCCAGCCCAGCAGCGACCTCATCGTCAACCCGCCCATCTTCGAGCTGGCCCCCGGCGCCCAGCAGGTGGTGCGCGTGGGCCTGCGGCGCGCCGCGCAAGACGGCGTGGAGCGCCCGCACCGCATCTGGCTCACGCAGGTGGCCACCACACCGGACGAGGGCGACACCGGTGTGCAGATGCTGCTGCGCCTGAGCCTGCCCGTGTTCGTGGTCGGCACCGGTGCCGGCACGTCACAGGCGCAATGGCAGCGCGGCGCGGCCGATGGCGTGGTGGAACTCAACAACGCCGGCACGCGCCATGTGCACGTGCGCGAACTGCGGCTGGCCAGCGACGACGGCGCGCCCACCACCCTGGGCCCGTGCTACGCGCTGCCCGGCGGGCGCTGCCGCTGGCCGCTGCCGCCGGCCCTGCGTCACAAGACCTTGCGCATCGAAGCCGACAGCAATGCCGGCACGCTGCGCGGCCAGCTCGATGCCGTGGCCGCGCAATGAGCGACGGGTCGTCCTGACCACCGCATTGCTGATCGGGACGGGCCAGGCGTTCGCCGCCCACCAGGTGCGCCTGCTCGATGTCTGGATCAACGGGCAGTCGGCCGACGCCAACGCCTTCATCGTGGAGGAAGAGGGCCGGTTCTTCGCCTCGGCCCAGGCCATGGCGGCCTGGCGCCTCAAACCCGCCGATCTGGCGCGCACCATCGATGGCGAGCCCCACCACAGCCTGCACCCCTGGCAGCCGCAGATGCGCCCGAGCACCCAGCGGCTGGAGCTCACCGCAGCCGCTGCCGCGTTCACCGGCCAGGTGGTGAACCTGGGCGATACCGCCAGCCAGGCGGTGGCCCTGAGCCCTTCTCACCTGGGCCTGGCGCTGGACTACACCCTCAACCTGGACCGCGACCGCAGCGGCAGCCAGAGCAGCGCCTTTCTGGACCTGCGCGCCTTCGGCCTATCGCCCCAGGGCGGGCTGCGCCACAGCGGCCTGCTGCAACTGGGTGACCAGCCCGCCAACGGGCCCCGGTTTCGCCGGCTCGACACCGCGTGGCAACACGCCGACCCCGACACCCTGTGGCGCACCACCGTGGGCGACGCGTTCAGCTGCGGCGGCGAGATCGCGCCCACGCTTCGTTTTGCCGGCGTGCAGGCGCGATCCGACTTCGGCCTGCAGCCCGACCAAGTGCACCACCCGCTGCCTTCTGTGCAGGGCAGCGCACAGGTGCCCAGCGGCATCGACCTGCTCATCAACGACCGCCCCGCCGGCAGCCTGGCCGTGGGTTCCGGCCCGTTCTCGCTGGAGACCCTGCCCACCCTGACCGGGGCAGGTGAAATCCGCATCGTGCAGCGCGACCTGCAAGGCATCGAGCAGGTGCGCACCGTGCCCTACTACACCAGCCCCCGCCTGCTTCGCTCGGGCCTGACCGACAGCTGCTTCGAAGCCGGCGTGCTGCGCCTGAACTACGGCCTGCCGAGCGACCGCTACGCCGGGCACTTTGCCGCCGCCTCGGTGCGCCACGGCTGGAGCAACACCCTGACCACCCAGGCGAGGGTGGAGAGCAGCGACCTGGTGCGCAGCCTGCGCCTGGGCGGGCACTGGATCCCGTCGCAATGGGGTGTGCTCAGCGTGCAGGCCGCGCTCAGCCAGACCGAGGGCATGGGCAGTGGCCACAGCATGCGGCTGGCACTGGAGCGCACCACGCGGCAGGTCCACCTGAGCGCCAGCCTGGACCAGGCCGACGACGGCTTTCGCCAGCTCGACGGCAGCCGCGCCCCGCTGCGGCGCGCCGCCCTCTTCGGCGGCTGGACCCTGGGCCAGACCAGCTGGTCGGCCGGCGCCATCTGGCAGACCGGCGCCACCGGCCTGAAAACCCGGGTGCTCACGGCCTCGGTGCAGCGGCGCATGGGCAACGACTGGCAGATGGGCCTGAGCGCCTTGCAGCGCGAACACCGCTGGAGCATGGCGCTCATGCTCACCCGCCAGCTCGACCGCGACACCACCACCGCGGTGCGGGCCCAGACCGACAGAGACAGCCGCCTCGCGCTGCAGGCGCAGCGCCACGAGCCGGTGGCCGGCGGTCAGGGCTGGCGCCTGCAGGCCAGCACCGGCCAGCAGCGCGCCATGGGCGCCTGGAGCTGGCTGGGAGAAGCCGGGCGGGTGGAAGTGCAGGCGGCCCAGCTCGCCCAGTCCGGCTCCACCGCCCTGCGCGCCACCGCCAGCGGCGGCCTCATCTGGCTTGGTGGCATGCCCGTGGCCGGGCGCGCGCTCGGCGAAGGTGTGGCCGCGCAGATCGAGGTCGAGGGCATGGTCGGTGTGGGCGTGCGGCTCAACCACCGCGAGGTGGCCGTGACCGACGCGCAAGGCCGCGCCTGGGTTCACGGCCTGCATGCCTGGGAAGACAACGTCATCGGCATTTCGGCCGACGCCCTGCCCATGGACACGCTGCTGTCGTTTCCCGAAATGCGCCTGCGCCCGCGCGCCCAGTCGGTGGTGCAGGCGAAGTTTCCTGCGCGGCGCAGCCGCTCGGTGCTGCTGGAGGTGATACGCCCGACCGGTGAGCCCGTGGCCGCCGGTTCGCGCGCACGCCGCAGCGACGATGCCCCGGGCAGCGGCGCACCGTTTGCACAGGGCGGCAAGGTGTTCCTGAACGACATCGAGGAAGTCAACCGCATCCGCATCGACGGCCCGCAAGGCGTCTGTCACCTGCTGTTCAAAGCTCCCGACGCTTCGCTCATCCAGCCCGCGATCGGCCCGCTCACCTGCCAGGCGCACCCGCTGTGATGAAACACCTCGCGCTCACCTCTCTGCTGTTGCTGGGCGCGATGGACGCCCACGCCAGCAGCTGCAGCGTGTCGGCCACACCGCTGGCCTTTGGTGCCTACACCTCGCCCGGCGGGGCACGCGTGGACAGCTCGGCCAGCGTGGTGGTCACCTGCACCCCCACCTACCTGCTGCTGGCCTGCACCACCCCGTACACGCTCTCGCTGTCCAACGGCGTGGTGGGCGGGCCCGGCTCACGGCAGATGGCCGCCGGCGCCGGGCGCCTGCAGTACGGCCTCTTCAGCGATGCGGCCCGCAGCACACCCTGGGGCGATGGCGGCGCCAGCGGTGGCACGGTGGGCGGCAGCATCACCACCGGCCTGCTCGGCCTGCTGTGTTTGCCGGGCGTGCGCAACCACACGGTGTATGGCCGCCTGCCGGCCAACCAGAGCGTGCCGGCGGGCAGCTACGTGGATCAGGTCGTGCTGACCATCACCTACTGACTCACTGGATCTGCAGCGGCGGTCGGACGCCGAAGTGGCGCTGCACCCACCAGGCGGTGGCACGCGGCAGCTCCGACCAGTGCCAGTGGCTGCTTCGGCCATGCGTTGCGGGCCGACCCTCTTCGTCGAAGTTCATCACCACCAGGTCGGGGCGGTCGCGCCGCAGACCTTCGCTCAGCCAGCGGTCACAGGCGCGGTCCAGCCGCGCGTCGACGATGACCAGGTGCGGTGGGCAGCTTCTGGCCCGGCGCATCGCCTCCTCGGGGTCGGGGGTCCAGTGGATGTGGGCCGCTTGCGGCCATCGGCTGGCCAGGGAACGGACCCGCTGCAGATGTTCGCCGCGCGAGCACACCAGCAACACCTGCAGCGGGGGAGCATCGGAGAGCGGGGCAAGGTGCGTGGCAACAGTGGCGTTCACGAGGACTCCTGGCGACGGCCGGTGTGCAACAACGCACCTCGGGCATGGCTTCACTGTCGCGGACAAGCGGTCGCACGACTGCCGGGAATGCTGGATCGGCCGCGCAGGGATGACCCGCCCGGACAGGGTGGGGATGCCCGCCTGATGCTTCATTAGTGATTCTGATGAACAACACGTTTCATGGCTCGAACGTTTAAAATTAGGGTTAACCCTAGTGAGCCCTCCCATGTTGAAGTTTTTCCAAAGTTATTTCCAGACGCCCCGTTTCCCGGTGGGCGTTCGTGTCAACCGCCTGCACCAAGGCAGCCTGGACCGCACCGACGGCCGGGTCGTGGCCCAGACCGCCGAAGGCGTGCTGGTCGAGTGGCCGCGCAACGGCAGCGGCTGGGAGCGCCCCCAGGCGCTGTGCCAGCAGGGCTGAACGCCCCACCGGCTGTGCCGGCTCCCAACGAAAAACGCCAGCTCGTCGCTGGCGTTTTTCATGGAGCGGGCGACCTTCAGGTGCGCACGCGACCGTCGCCCGTGAGCATGGACAGCTCGGCGTAGCGCGAGGCCACGTGGTTGGTCGGGCTCAGCGACACCGAGTAACCGCCGATCGACGTGGTGCCGATCGACTCCAGCCCGCTGATCAGGTTGTCGCGCGTGATGCGCGAGCCGGCGCGGCGCAAGCCCTCGGTGAACAGCTTCGCAGCGAGGAAACCTTCCATGCTGGAGAAGTTGGCCTGCACCTTGTTGCCGCCCTTGCTGATGGCTTCCTGAAGCTCACGCGAGATCGGCTTGGAGGCGGCGTACGGCGTGGGCATCACCTGCGACACCACCACACCGGCGCCGTCTTTGCCCAGCTCGTCGGCCAGCGCCTGCGTACCCACGAAGGACACGTTGTAGAAGGTGCCGCCGTAGCCGGCCGCCTTGGCCGCGCGGATGTACGCCGCGCACGATTTGTAGGCGCTGATCTGCACCACGGCGTCGGGTTTGGCTGCAGTGATCGTGGCCACCGCTTGCGCCACGTCTACCGAATTGCGCTCCACCGTGGCGGTGGCCACCGGCTCGAGGTTGCGCGATTTGAGCGCGAGCACCGTGCCGTCCAGTCCGGCCTTGCCGTAGGCGTCGTTCTGGTGAAACACCGCGATCTTCTTCAGCCCCAGGTTGGTGAGCTGGCGCACGATGAGTTCGGTCTCGTCGTTGTAGGACGCGCGCAGGTGGAAGGCAAGCCGGTTGAACGGCTGGCGCAGACCCATGGCGCCGGTGAACGGTGCGAAGAAGGGCATGTCGGCCTTGAAGGCCAGCGGCAGCGCGGCCACGCTGGTGGGCGTGCCGATGTAGCCGAAGAGCGCGAACACGTCGGCCGAGATGAGCTTGTTGGTGTTCTCGGCGCAGCGGTCGGGCTCGTAGCCATCGTCGAGCTGCAGGATCTCGATGCGCTGGTTGTTCACGCCACCCTGGCCGTTGAGCTGGTCAAAGAACAGCTTGGCGCCCGCGTGGAACTGGATGCCCAGCTGCGCCGCGGCACCTGTGAACGCGGCCGACTGGCCCAGCACGATGCGGTTGCCCGACTGCGCGCGCAAGCTGGGGGCACCGAGCGCGGCCACGCCAGCAACGAGGCCACTGAAACGGCGGCGCGAGATGCCGGAAGCGGTGGTGGATTTCATGGGTGGTCGGCTCCAGAAGGGGCGTTGGGGTGAATGCACTGGAGGCGCAGCGACCCCGAGGCATTGCAAGAATTTGTATCTCGTGATGCTACCCACCCGGGTACCCTGAGCCGACGCAGTTGGTCCACCCAGTCAACCGCTCATCGGGACAAGTCGCGCCGATCCCGAGTTGACACCGCCCGCGGGTGCGCCGACAGTGGCGCGAAGAGCCGAGGGGGCACGACGATGCGCGTTTTCATCAGCCACGCATGGGAAGACAAGCCGCTGGCCCTGGCGCTGGCCCAGCTGCCCGACTTCATCGACGCCTGGGTCGACGTGCGCGAACTGCTCGGCGGCGAGAAGCTGGACCCGACCATCATCACGGCCATCGAGGACAGCCACGTGTTCATCGTGCTGATCAGCCGCATCTCGCTGGCCAAGGCCTGGGTCGCACAGGAGGTGAGTTGGGCGATGGCGCGAGAGGCGCAGAAGGACCGGGTGTTTGTGCTGCCGGTGATCATCGAAGCGGGCATCGATCTGGCGGCCAGTGCACCGCCCTTCCAGCAGTTTGCGCAGCGTCTGTTCATCGACGCCAGCGACCGCAGCGACAGCGGTATCGAGAAGGCCCGTGCCTTGATCGCGCAGACGCTGTTTCACTGGGCCAGCGACTGGCTGGACCGCATGGAACCCCGGGGCGACAGCAACCGCCGCTTTGCCGACACGCTGGAGCGCGATCTCGTGGCGTTCCAGACACGCCTGTTTGCGGTGAAGGCGGCCCTGGCGTGGCCCCTGTCCACGCTGGTGCAGGACGACGCGGTGGCCCACCTGGTTCAGGTCAAGGACGCCTACAACGAATTCACCGAGCGTTTCATCCCCCAACTGGGCGAGCTTGACGCCGACATCCGCTGGCGCTTCGGCGTTGCGGCCCAGCGTGGCTTTGCGCGGCTCACCACCTTCATCCGCAACGAGGTCTACCACGGTGCGGCGTATGCACTCAATGACGCGATCGAGTCGATCAACGCGTTCGACACCGTGCTGAGCCAGGACGCCGCCGCCCTGGCCGAGGCCGACGCGCGACGGCACGCGCGCGTGACGGCGCTGGAGCCCGTGATGGCCGAACTGGTCGAGCGCACCGCCGACTACGTGGACACCTTGCGGCCATGAAGCGGTGGCTGCTCGCGACGATGGTGCTGGTGTGCGCCCTGCAGGCGCACGCCCAGGCAGTTGCCTTGCGGCGTCTGAGCCTGGGCGACGTGGGCGGGTGGATCGAAGTGGAGGTGCAGGCGGAGGGCCGTTCGGGGCGCTGGATCATCGACACCGGCAGCACGCGCCACATCGTCTCGCGTGCTTTCGCAGAGCGTCACAGCCTGACCCCCGGCGCCCGCGTGCAGGTCGAAACCACCGTGGGTCCGGTGGGCGGCAACGAGGTCGTGCTGCCCGCGCTCCAGCTGGGCGCCTGGGTGCACACCGGCCAGACCGCGCTGCGCATCGACCAGCTGGCCGCGGTGCTCGGCCCGGCTGGCGAGGGCATCGACGGCATCCTGGGCTTGCCGCTGCTGAGGGGCCAACGGCTCGATCTGAACCTGCGCGACTGGACACTCGGCATCGCGCCACGCGGCGCACCCGACTGCCCCGACGGCACCACGGCTGTGCAACTCGGCGAGCACCGCGGCCTGCCCGTGATCGGCGTGACGATCAACGGAGGCGCCACCGAATCCCTGCTGCTGGACACCGGCAACCCGGCAGCGGTGGTGCGCATCGCAGCCAGGTCGACCCCCAGCGCTGCGCCGCGGCTGGCCCTGGCCCACAGCGTGACCGTCGGCGCCCTGCAACGCACCCAGGTACCCGTGGTGCAGCTGACCGCACCCGCGTTGCACCGCGCGCTGGCCCCGCACGTTCAGGGTCTCGCGGGCACCGCCCTGCTCGATGGCACGCGCTGGCTGATCGACCTGGACCAGCGGCTCGCCTGCGCGGAGACGCAGCGCCTGGCGATGCCCGGCGGCTTCGGCCTCACGCTGGTGGAGCGCGATGGCGGCGTGTGGGTCGGATCGGTCCTGCCAGCCAGCCCGGCCGCCCTGGAGGGCGTGCGTGAAGGCGACGCCGTGACGC
This sequence comes from Hydrogenophaga sp. RAC07, assembly GCF_001713375.1. Taxonomy (NCBI): domain Bacteria; kingdom Pseudomonadati; phylum Pseudomonadota; class Betaproteobacteria; order Burkholderiales; family Comamonadaceae; genus Hydrogenophaga; species Hydrogenophaga sp. RAC07. The sequence goes on along the minus strand of NZ_CP016449.1, from coordinate 235,482 downwards.
ATTGGGTCGACGGGCCACCCACGGGTTCGCTGCGTGTGCTGTGGGCGCGTGTGCAAGGGCGCGACGCCATCGAGGTGCAGACCGGATCGCAGGCGCGGGTGGTCTTGCGCCGCGCGCACTTCTTGCCGACCCTGCCCTGACTCAGCACGCCACGTTGTTCGGGTTGGGCTGGCGTTTGAGCGTCACCAGCTGGCCACCCGCATTGAGCAGCCGCAAGGTGGCACCGTCGACGAATTCGACCTGTGTGAAATACCGCTCGAGGTTGTTCAACGGGTTCACCAGCTCGGGGATCAGCGGGCGGCTCATCGTGGCCACGACAAAACCCCGCATCTCGCCGGCGAAGTTGACCTTGGCGGCGGGAACGCTCACATTGCAGCCGGTCACGGGCTCGGTGTTGGCGCCGGTGAAGTTGTCGACCGACGACGGCTCATTGAACTTGAGGGTGAGCGCTCCGTTCTCGCTGACCCACAAGCCCTGCTGCATCTGCACATCGACGCGGCTGTTGGTGTAGCTGCGCGCTGGCTGCGCACCGAGTGCCACGGTGTCCAGCTTGCGCAGGTCGGAGAAGCTGCCCTGGACGCAGTTGGGCGCGTTCGCCGGAGCCACAGGTCGCAGCACCACGGAGCCGTTGTCCAGCGTGCCCAACACATCCACCGGGTTGCCCGGGGTCGCACCACACACCCCGTCGTCGGAGTCGATGGTGGCCGTGACATCGAACCGGGACAGGAACACCTGGGTGGCTGGCTGCAGGTTGGTGAACTGGATGGTGGTGGTGAACCCGGCATTGCTCCAGGCGCCCCCCAGGGGCGTGACGATCTGCAGCACCGCCAGCAACTCGCCACCTCCGCAGGCCGCCAGACCGACCGCCACCGACAGACCCAAGGCAGGGATGTTTGCTTTCATGGCCAACCTCCTTTTTCACCACGAGGGGCTGGGATTCTGATCCTCTGCTTCGCCTTTGAAAAGTGGTTCCGGAGGCACGGCTCACCCGTTTGAGGCAGCCCGCACAGGTCAGTCGTCCAGCCTCAGGTTCGGGAAATCACTTTCCAGAAATTCGCCCGCACCACGCGCACCCGCGACCTGCCGCTCCACCTCCTGCGCGCGCAGCTGAACGCGGCGGATCTTGCCCGAGATGGTCTTGGGCAGTTCGCTCACGAACTCGATGCGGCGCACACGTTTGTAGGGCGCGAGTTGCTGGCGCGCGAACGCGAAGATGGCCTCGGCCAGCGCCGGACCGGGCGTGAAGCCGGGCGCGAGCAGCAAATAGGCCTTGGGCACGGCCGTGCGCACCGGGTCCGGGCACGGCACCACGGCCACCTCCACCACCGCTTCGTGTTCAATCAGTGCGCTCTCCAGTTCAAACGGGCTGATGCGGTAACCCGAGGCTTTGAACACGTCGTCGGCGCGGCCGACGAAGGTGAGGTAACCATCGGCGTCGCGCGCGGCGGTGTCGCCCGTGTGGTAGTGGCCACCGCGCATCACTTCCGCGTTCTTCTCGGGCGCATCGAGGTAGCCCACCATCAGGCCCAGCGGGCGATCGCGCAGGTCGATGCAGACCTCGCCCTCGTCGGCTTCATGGCCGTCGCCATCCAGCAGCGTGATCTTGTAGCCGGGCAGCGGCAGGCCCATGGAGCCGGGCTTCAAGGGCAGGCCTGGCGCGTTGCCCACCTGCGCAGTGGTTTCGGTCTGGCCGTAGCCGTCGCGCAGCGTGAGGCCCCAGGCCTTGCGGATCTGCTCGATGATTTCCGGGTTCAGCGGTTCGCCCGCGCCGATCACCTCGCGCAGCGCCAGGCGGCCCTGCCACGCGGCCAGGTCTTCCTGGATCAACATGCGCCACACCGTGGGCGGCGCACACAGGCTGGTCACACGGCAGCGCTCCAGCACGGCCAGCAGGCCTTGCGCGCTGAAGCGCGGGGTGTTGTAAATGAAGACGCAGGCGCCCGCGTTCCAGGGGGCGAAGAAACAGCTCCAGGCGTGCTTGGCCCAACCGGGCGAGGAGATGTTGAGGTGCACGTCGCCCGGGCGCAGGCCGAGCCAGTACATGGTGGAGAGGTGGCCCACCGGGTAACTCTGGTGCGTGTGCAGCACCAGCTTGGGCTGCGAGGTGGTGCCCGAGGTGAAGTACAGCAGCATCGGGTCGGTGGCGAGCGTGCTGCCTTGTGGATCGAAGTCGACCGGGTGCGCGCGTGAGTCGTCGAAGTTCACCCAGCCCGGCTGCGGCGCGCCCACACAGATGCGCGAGAACGCACCGGTGATGGCCTCGAACTTGGGCACCTGCACGGCGCCCACCACCACGTGTTTCACCGCGCCGCGTTCGATGCGATCGCGCAGGTCCTCCGGCGTGAGCAGCGACGTGGCGGGGATCAGCACCGCGCCCAGTTTGATGGCCGCGAGCATCGTGTCCCACAGCGCCGGCTCGTTGCCCAGCACCATGAGCACCCGGTCTCCGCGCCGCACGCCCTGCGCACGCAGAAAGTTGGCCACCTGGCTGGAACGCGCCGAGAGCTGCGCAAACGAAAAACGCTCCTCCGTGCCGTTGGCATCCACGATCCACAGCGCCGTGGCGTCGTTGCCACGCGCCAGGGCGTCGAAGTGGTCCAGCGCCCAGTTGAACTCGGTGAGGCGGGGCCAACGAAACTGCGCGCTGGCGGCGGCCGGGTCGCCACGCAGGCTGAGCAACTGGTCGCGCGCGGCGAGAAAGGCCTGGGTGGAGGATGTGGGGTGGGTCATGTTGTCTCGGTTGTCTTTGTGGGTGGGCTGTCGGCAGGCAAACGCCATCCTAGTGCCTTGGTGCCGGTCCTCACCTTGCACCGCAGCATCCCCCACATGTGGTGCCCACAGCGCGCTCTGCGTGATAGTTTTCACACTTCTCCGCAGCCAAGTTCCGCCATGAACCTCCAACGATTTCTCGATGCCCAGGAACCCGTCTACGAACAGGCGCTGGAAGAGCTCAAGGCCGGGCGCAAACAAAGCCACTGGATCTGGTTCGTCTTTCCGCAACACCGCGGCCTGGGCTGCAGCCAGAAGGCGCAGTTCTACGGCATCGAGTGCCTGGACGAAGCGCGCGCCTACCAGCGGCACCCCGTGCTCGGCCGCCGCCTGCACGAGTGCACCACCGCCGTGCTGCGCCACACCCAGCAATCGGCCAGCCAGATTCTCGGCGTGCCCGACGACCTGAAGTTCTTCTCGTGCATGACGCTGTTCAGCGAGGCCGCACCGCAGGAACTGGTGTTTCGCCTGGCACTGCAGGCCTTCTTCAACGGCTCCAAGGATCCGGAGACCCTGCGTCTGTGCAGCCTGACTTCCCGCAGCACCGCCCGGCCCGCAGGCAGGCCACAACAGAGCCTGTCCGCGACCGCGCTCTGGCCGATGCGCTGACCTGGCGCCCCGCAGGTATCCAGCTTTCCCTACACAAGCACGCGTGTGGGAGGTCGATAAGGAGTCATACCCCCAACGACCTGGAACCACCGTGCGACTCAACACCCCCGTCACCCAGCGCGAATACGAATTCCCAGACAACGCGACGCTGATGTCGACCACCGACACGCAGAGCCGCATCACCTACGCCAACGCGGCGTTTTTGGACGTGAGCGGATTCACCCTGGAGGAGATCCAGCACCAGCCGCACAACCTGGTGCGCCACCCCGACATGCCCAAGGAGGCGTTTGCCGACATGTGGGCCACGCTCAAAGGTGGTGAGCCCTGGACGGCGCTGGTGAAAAACCGCCGCAAGAACGGCGACCACTACTGGGTGCGCGCCAACGCCACGCCGGTGATCCGCAACGGGCAGCACCAGGGCTACATGTCGGTGCGCACCAAAGCCAGCAAGGCAGAAATCGCCGGCGCCGAGCGGCTCTACGCCGACATGCGCGAAGGCCGCGCCGGGCACCTCAAGCTGCACAAGGGCCTGCTGCTGCGCACGGGTCTCATGGGCTTCACGTCCATGTTCAAGACGATGCGTGTGCGCAGCCGCATCCGCCTGGCCTTTGCCTTGTTGTTGGGCAGCCTGCTGGGCAGCGCTTGGGCGCTGGGTCTGGGGGGTGCACAGTGGCTGCCATTGGCGGGTCTGTCCACGTTTGCCGTGGTGCTGGCCAGCGGGTTCCTCGAGAGCCAGATCGCCGGCCCGCTGGAAGAACTGCTCACGCAGGCCCTGCGCGTGGCCAGCGGCGAGAGCCAGAAGGCGGCACACATGGACCGTGTGGACGAGATCGGCATGACGCTGCGCACCATCAGCCAGCTCGGTCTGATGTTCCGCTGGTTGATCGACGACGTGAGCGCGCAGGTGATGACGGTGCAGACGGCGGTGAGCGAGATCGCCCAGGGCAACAACGACCTGAGCCAGCGCACCGAACAGGCCGCCTCCAGCCTGCAGGAAACCGCAGCCTCGATGGAACAGATGACGGCCACGGTGCGGCAGAACGCCGACACCTCGCGCCAGGCCAACCAGCTCTCGGGCACGGCCAGCGAAGCGGCCTCGCGCGGCGGTCAGGCGGTGGCGCAGGTGGTCAACACCATGAGCGACATCACCGCGAGCTCACGCAAGATCGCCGACATCATCGGCGTCATCGACGGCATCGCGTTCCAGACCAACATCCTGGCGCTCAACGCCGCGGTGGAAGCGGCACGCGCTGGCGAACAGGGCCGGGGTTTTGCGGTGGTGGCCGGTGAGGTGCGCAACCTCGCGCAGCGCAGCGCAGCCGCCGCCAAGGAAATCAAGGGCCTGATCGGCGCCAGCGTGGACAAGGTGGAAGCCGGCTCGCGCCTGGTGGACGACGCCGGCAAGACCATGGACGACATCGTGCGCCAGGTCACCCAGGTCACCGAACTCATTGGCGAGATCAGCGCGGCGACCATCGAACAGAGCGGCGGCATCCAGCAGGTGAGCCAGGCGGTGGGCCACCTCGATCAGGTGACGCAGCAGAACTCGGCCCTGGTGGAGCAAGGTGCCGCGGCTTCGGCCAGCCTGCAGCAGCAGACCCAGCGCCTGGTCGAAGCGGTCAGCGTATTCCGCTAGGCAAGACCTGCAGCAGGATGGCGGACCAGATCAGGCGCTGGTCGGTCTCGCTCAGCGGCTCACCGCCCTGGCTGTTGAGAAACCGCCCGATGTGCTCGTCGAAGCGCCGGTGGTTTTTCTCATGGGGGCTGTAGATGTAGAGCGGCCATTCGCGCTCCACCTCGCAGCCGGTGACGAGGGTGAGGTTGCGGTGCGGCAGGAGGTCCAGCGGCGCCAGGTGAACCAGAAACAACTCCCGGACCCGGTCGTCGTGTTCGATGAGCACCCGGGTGCAGCTCAGTTCCGGCCTGTCGTCTGTCTGCGTCTGCGCGGGTGCGGGATGCGGAGACACCGACAGGATGCGCCCCACCACCACGCGGACCGGAAAATCGCCGTGTGCCGTATGGGCCAGCCGGATCATCGGCGCGGTGCCGGACGGATCAACACAGAACGAGAACGGAGGGCCTGAGGCCGTGGGCGTTTCAAGGACATGGGGTGCTCGTGGGCTTCGTGTTGTTGTTCGGATCTGTTACCCAAGGTAACCCACATCGCCAGAAACACCCCCGTTTGAGGGACGCTTTGGGTAATGGATCACACAACTCGCCGCAGCAGAATCCGCAACGCACGTCGAAAGTCGTACCCGCTGTCCTCAAGCGGTGGCAATTTCACTCAGTCCCAGTCTCTCCACCATGGCCTTGCGCAACACGAATTTCTGGATCTTGCCGGTGATGGTCATGGGGAATGCGTCGACAAACTCGATGTAGCGCGGCACCTTGTAGTGCGCGATCTGCCCCTGCGCAAACGCCTGCAGTTCTTCGGCCGTGCCGCTCTGGCCGGCCTTGAGCACGACACAGGCGCACAGCACCTCCCCATAACGCGCGTCGGGCACACCGACCACCTGCACGTCCTGCACCTTCGGGTGGCGGTAATAGAACTCCTCGATCTCGCGGGGGTACACGTTTTCGCCACCGCGGATCACCATGTCCTTCAAGCGCCCGACGATGTTCACATAGCCCTCGTCGTCCATGGTGGCGAGGTCGCCGGTGTGCATCCAGCCCTCGGTGTCGATGGCTTCCTGCGTCTTGTCGCGGTCGGCCCAGTAGCCCTGCATCACCGAATAGCCACGCGTGCAGAGTTCACCCACCACGCCGCGCGCCACACGCCGGCCGTCGGTGTCCACGATCTGCACCTCCAGGTGCGGCTGCACCCGGCCCACGGTGGACACGCGCCGCTCCAGCGGGTCGTCCACCGCGCTTTGCGTGGACACGGGTGAGGTCTCGGTCATGCCGTAGGCGATGGTCACCTCGCGCATGTTCATGGAGGTCGCCACCCGTTTCATCACCTCGATGGGGCACGGCGAGCCGGCCATGATGCCGGTGCGCAGGCTGCCCAGATCGGTGCTGGCGAACCGGGGGTGGTCGAGCACCGCGATGAACATGGTGGGCACGCCGTAGAGCGAGGTGCAGCGCTCGGCCTGCACGGTCTGCAACACGGCCGCCGGATCAAACGCTTCCGATGGATAGACCATGGTGCAGCCGTGGGTGAGGCAGGCCAGGTTGCCCATGACCATGCCGAAGCAGTGGTACAGCGGCACGGGAATGCACAGCCGGTCTTCGGGCGTGAGGCGGATCGCCTCGCCCACGAAGTAGCCGTTGTTGAGGATGTTGCGGTGGGTGAGCGTGGCGCCCTTGGGAAAGCCGGTGGTGCCCGAGGTGAACTGGATGTTGATCGGGTCGGTGTTCGAGAGCGTGGGGCCGATGCTGGCCAGCTGGCTCAGGTGTTCGGGGCCGGCCCACACCGGCACGTCGTTGAAGTTGAGCATGCCGGGCGTGTGCCCGTCGCCCAGGCGCAGCACCCAGCGCAGGTGCGGCAGCTGTTCGGCCACCAGTTCGCCGGGCGCGCAGCTGTCGAGTTCGGGCGCCAGGCTGTGCAGGATGTCGATGTAGTTGCTGGTCTTGAGCGCGGGCGCCATCACCAGCGCGGTGCAGGCCACCTTGTTGATTGCGTAGGCCAGTTCGCTGGCGCGGTAGGCCGGGTTGATGTTCACCAGAATCAGCCCGGCACGCGCGGTGGCGAACTGCATCAGCGTCCACTCGGCGCAGTTGGGCGCCCAGATGCCCACGCGCTCACCGGGCTGCAGGCCGAGCGCCAGCAGGCCTGCGGCCAGGGCATCGGTGCGTTGCAGCAGCTCGCTCCAGGTCCAGCGCACGCCCTGGTGCGGCACCACCAGGGCCTCGCGTTCGGCAAAGCGCGCGGCGGTCTGCGCCAGCGCCTGGCCGATGGTGAGTTCCAGCAGGGCTGGCGTGTCGGCACCTTGGGCGTATGCCGGTCCGGGCGCGGCTTCTGTGGGCATGTGGGGTCTCCTCGTTGCTGGCGGGTGCGGCGGCCCGCGCCGCCACCCTCATCGCTGCATCATGGACCGGCGCAGCAGCGCCCACACGCCCGGACTTTCCCTGAGCGTCCGTTGTTCCGTTTCGTCACACCGCGCTGGTCTGCGGGAACAGCCCGGCGGCGTCCTCAAATTCCAGCGCGTCGAGCAGGTCCGACAGGCGCTGCACCTGCGCCGGGCCCAGCCGCACGGCCAGAGCGTCCCGGTGTGCGGCAAAGAACGACAGCGCCTCCAGGTTCTGGTCGAGCAGCATCTGCCGCAGCACCATCAGCGCGTCATCGCTGATCGATTCGCTGCCTTGAACACCCGGTGCCGGCACCGACTCCGCGGCGCAGAGCTCGCTGGTGGCGTCTTCGAGTTCGGCCAGGGCCGCGCACAGCGGTGGCCACAGCAGCACCACCGAACCCCAGGGCGCCTGCGCACGCAAAAGGTCTTCCAGCCCGCGCGCCACGGTGTAGACCCGGCGCGCTTCCACCAGGCCGGCCCCACCCTTGAGCTTGTGCAAGCGCGAGGCCAGCGCAGCGCGTGCCGCCGGGTCGGGGTCGACCGGCGCGGGCGCGTGCCGCAAGGGGCCGAACTCGTCGAGCAGGCGGCGCAGCGACCGGCGCAACAAGGCCTCGTCGCCACCCATGCGCTCCAGCGCCGCGCTGTGGTCCATGCACTGCACCGTGCTCCACGGACCGGTCGCAGATGCAACGGCCACGCTCGGGGCACCCACACGTGCGCGCTCGATGTGCTCACACAGCACCTGCTGCAAATGCTGGAGGTCAAGCTCCTTGCTCAGAAAGTCGTCCATGCCGGCGTCCAGCGCTTCCTGGCGATCGCTCGGCTGAGTGCCCGCGCTCAGTGCGATCACGGGCAAGGTGCTCAGCGACAGCTCGCTGCGGATGCGGCGCGTGGTCTCCAGGCCATCCATGTCGGGCATCTGCACATCCATCAGCACCGCGTCAAAGCGCTTCGGCCATGTGCGCAGCTGCGTCAAGGCTTCCGCACCCGACGAGGCACAGGTGGCCACCGCCCCCAGGCGCTGCAACTGGTGCCGGGTGACATCGAGGTTGATGTCGCTGTCGTCCACCAGCAGGATCTGCAGGCCCTGCAGGAGCGACGTGGTCGTTGCCGCGGTCCGCGCCGGCACCGCATCGGGCGAGTCGTCGGTCGGGGCCGACAGTGCGCCCAGCAGGGCGCGCAGCGGGCCCGTGTCAAAACTCTCCAGCAGCCGCACGGGTTCTTCGCCCTGGAACGCGTGACGCGCGGCCGCCAGCGCTTTTTCGGCCCGGAAGCCCAGGTCCGCCAGGGCCGTGATGCCCAGTGTGCCCGCCAGGCCCTTGAGCGTGTGCGCCACCCGCGCGCCGGCCTTGAAGTCGCCCGCGGCCACGCTGGTCTTCAGCTCGGCCAGCTGCCGGGCATGGTCGTCGATGTAGCGCTCCAGGAAGCGGGCATAGGCGCGGCTGCTGCCGCCCAGGCGATGCAGTGCCGCCTGCAGGTCGATCTCGTGCACGCTGGCCAGCGCGAGCGCGGCAACCGGCACATCGCGGGGCACGCCGACGGGAGTGCCGACGCCGCTGCCCACCGCCTGCCTTCGCGCCTGCACGGCATGGCGCTGGATGGTGCGCACCAGCTGGACCAGGTCGAACGGTTTGCCCACGTGGTCGGTCATGCCCGCCTGCAGGCTGGATTCGCGGTCGCCGGCCATGGCATTGGCGGTCATGGCGATCACGGGCAGCGCCGTGAGTCCGAGGTCGTCGCGAATGCAGCGTGTGGCGGTGTACCCGTCCATCACCGGCATCTGCACGTCCATGAGCACCAGCTCGAACGCGGCGCTGTCGGCCGCCAGCAGGTCCACCGCAATCTGGCCGTTGCCCGCCACGGTGACGCGCGCGCCCTCGCCCGCCAGCAGTTCGCAGGCCACCTGCTGGTTGGTCTCGTTGTCTTCCACCAGCAGGATGCGCAGGCCCTGCAGCCCAGCCGGGTGCGGCACCGGAGCCACGGTCGCCGGTCCACCGGCGCGGTCCTCGCGCGCCAGCGTCAGGGCATCGACCAGCATGGAACCGGTCACCGGTTTGATCAGGTACCCGTCGAGCAGGTTCTTTTCCGTGAGGTTCTTGTTTTCCAGCAGTTCGCGTCCGTGCGCCGTGACCATGATCAGCAGGTCCAGCGCCTCGCACAGCGGCGGCGACTTGAGCCGGCGCGCCGACTCCCAGCCATCCAGGCCTGGCATGTGCCAGTCCATGAACACGGCGTCAAAGCGGCGTCCGATCTGGCGGGCCTGCGTGAGTCGCTCGATGGCCTCTTCCCCGCCGGCCACCACCTCCACCCGCCAGCCGTTGGCCAGGGCCATGGCGGCCAGCGTGTCGCGGGCGATGTCGTTGTCGTCCACGATCAGCACGTCCAGGGCTTGCCCCAGGGGCGCTGGCTCACGGTGGTTCGACGTCCCCACCGGCAAGCCCAGCGACGCGGAAAAGCTGAACAGCGTGCCGCGGCCGACTTCGCTGTGCATCACCAGCTCTCCGCCCATCAAGGCGATCAGGCGGCGGCAGATCACCAGCCCCAGGCCGGTGCCACCGAAGCGGCGTGTGGTGCTGGACTCGGCCTGCGTGAAACCTTCAAAGATGCGGGCCTGGTTTTCGGGCGCGATGCCGATGCCGGTGTCGCGCACAGCCACATCAAGCACCACCTGGTCGGCGCCACTGCGTCGCGCGCGCAGCGAGACCACCACCTCGCCGAAGTCCGTGAACTTGATCGCGTTGCCGGCCAGGTTCATCAGGATCTGGCGCAGGCGCAGGGCGTCGCCCACCAGCACCTGCGGCACGTCGGGGCCGATGTCGAACAAGACCTCGATTTCCTTGTCGCCCACACTGGCCGAGAGCACCACCGCGAGCTCGCGAAACAGCTGATCGACGTGGAACGGGTGGGGGTCCAGCGAGAGTTTGCCGGCCTCGACCTTGGAGAAATCCAGGATGTCGTTGAGCAGCCCGAGCAGCGAGCGCGCGGCGTTCTCGGTCTTGCCGGCGTAGTCGAGCTGGCGTGGCGACAAGCCGGTGCGTTGCAGCAGCGACAGCATGCCCAGAATCGCGTTCATGGGTGTGCGGATCTCATGGCTCATGTTGGCCAGGAACTGGCTCTTGGCCTGCGACGCCGCCTGGGCCGCCTCGGCCGCCTGAACGACCTCGGTGATGTCGAAGCGAAAGCTCACCACATGCCCGTCGGGCATGGCGCGCTCCACCACCCGCAGGGTGCGACCACCCGGAATGCTGCGCTGCCAGTCACCGCCTTCGCGGTGGTCGCGCACCCGCTGCGCGATCCAGGCTTCGGTGCGTCCACGCGCCGCCGGCGGCTCGTGAAATGCGATGTTGGCGCGCACGAGGGTTTCAAACCTCGCGCCCGGCTGCAGCACATCGTTGATCTCGCGGTAGAGCTCGCGATAACGGTCGTTGACGAACACCAGCTCGTCGTCCGCATTGAAGATCACCACGCCGGCGCCGGTGACTTCCAGTGCGCTGGACATCAGCTCCTGGGAACGGCGCGCCTGCGCCTCGGCCTGACGGCGCGCGGAGATGTCGGTGTAGGTGCTGACGAAGCCGCCCTTGTCGAGCCGGCCACGGCGCAGCTCGATCACCTCGCCGCCCATCAGCGTGCGCTCGAACTGCTGCTTCGGCGCAGCGTGGTTGGCGGTGTAGATGATTTCGTGGACCAGCTCGTCGATGTCCCCCGGGCCGAAGTCGCCACGCACGGCGCTGAAGCGCACCATATCGGCAAAACGCGTCACGCCCGGCTGGCGCAGGTGCGGCGGCAGCGAGAACAGCCGACCGAATTCGGTGTTGGCCACCAGCAGCTTGCCCTGCGAGTCGACCACGCTGAGCGCGCACGGCAGGCTTTCGATGACGTTGTTGAGCAGCTCGTTGCTGCGCTCCATGGCTTCCGAGAGTTGTTTGCGCGCGGTCACGTCCTGCACGGCGCCCACCAGCTTGTGGGGAACACCGCCGAGCAGCTCCAACTCGCCCACGACACGCACCCAGGCAAAGCGCCCGCTGGCCGTCAGCATGGGCAGCTCCAGGTCGAACGGCTGTCCGCAGGCGATGGCCTGGTCGATCGCTTCTTCGATCTGAACCCGCGCATCGGGCAAATAGAACGCAATGCTTTCGTCCAGCGTGGGCACGTGCCCCGGCGGCAGGTCGTGGATGCGGCAGGTCTGGTCGGTCCAGCGCAGGCTGTGGGTCGCCAGATCCATTTCCCAGCCACCGATGCTGCCGATACGCCCCGTGCGGTCCAGGAAGGCCTGGCTCGATTGCAGGGCCGCAGCGCTCAGCCGGCGCTCGGTGACATCGTTCTGGATCGCCATGAAACCCAGGAACTTGCCGGCCTCGGATTTGAGCTGCTGGATCTCCAGCTCGATCCAGTACTCGCGTCCATGTTTTCCCCGGTTGAGCAACTCGCCCAGGAAAGGCTCGCCCGCATTGAGCGTTTCCCGCAGGCGCGCCAGCTCGCGCGCGTCAGTGCCTTCGAACTGCAGAAACGTGCCCGGTCGTTGCCCCAGCACCTCGGCCATGCTGTAACCGGTGATGCGCTCGAACCCGTCGTTGACCCAGGTGATGCGCCGCTGTGTGTCGGTGATCACCACCGCGTTGGAGGTGCGGCGCGCCACCACCGCCAGCCGCTCCAGGTCGATCGTCATGGAGCGCGCCAGCGCCTCGGCTTGGCGCCGCGCGCGGACCGTGTGCGATGCCATCCAGGCCAGCGCCAGCGTGAGCAGGATGCCCACGCCCAGCACCACCATCGCCGGGGTTTGCGTCACCGAAGCCTCGAAGCTGCTGGTGCTGCTGGTGAGCACGGTGAACGATCGGCCGTAGACCTTGAAGTGCAACTCCTGGCTGTAGGCCGACGCGGTGGGCAGGCGCGGCTCGTCGGTGCGGGTGATGCCTTTGCCTCCCTCGATGGAGTGAAAGCCTGCGACCCAGTTCTCCAGCGTGGGCGGTTCCAGATTGGTGTACAGCTGGAAGGTCAGCAGATCGTCGGTGATGCCGTTGATGCCGCGCAGCACGTCGCGGGCAATCAGGGGTGCGTACAACACGCCCTTGAGTTGGGCCTTGCGTTCGGCCTCGGTCGCCAGCTTCGCGCCGGTGTTGTAGACCGGCTTGAGCAGCAAAAAGCCGGGGGAAGCCGACCCGTCGCGGGTCAGGGGAACAGGCGGCGTGAGCGTGGTTTCGCCGCTGGCGATGGCGTGTTCGATGGCGGCGCGTCCGCGCGGATCGCTCCCCACGTCGGTCCCCATGGCGCCCTGGTTCAGATCCACGGGTTCGATGTAGCGGATGACGTAGAGGGTGTCGTGCTGCTTCTCGTCAAACTGGCGCAAGGTGAGTCCGGGCGAGTCGCCCGCGCGCATCTCGCGCAGGTAGGCGGGCAGTTCGCTGCGTTTCACCGGGTCGATCCAGCCAAAGCCGCGGTTGCCGGGCAGCGTCTGTTGCAGATTCATCGATTCAACCAGGGCCTTGAACTCCGCGCGGTCCACCCGCTCGCTGGCCACAAACGCACCGCGTGCACCCCGCAGGCCGTACACCGAGGCGGACAAGCGCTGGGTGATCTCGGTGGCGAGCAGATCGCTTTTGCGCCAGAAGTCGGCCTGGGCATCGAGCTGGACACGGCGTGCGAGGCTGTAGGCACTCAAGATGCTGACGATCAGCCCCAGGCACAGAACCACCGCAGTGAGGCGGTGGCCGGCCAGTGTCTGTTCGCGGCTTGAGAGGGCGGGTTTCATGGGCTGGGGGCGCAGAAGGGGCAGGACCTCCCAGTGTCTGGCCGCTGCCACCGTCCAAGGCGTGGATAAGCGGCAGCGCCACCGCCCAGTTGCGGCGATCAGGACGCCCACCGGGCGTCAATGCGAGGATTTGCGCCCGGCTTGTGCCGCTTTTCCGCGCTTGACAGCGCGCACAAGCGAGGAACATCGAGCACTCATTGACTGGAGCTGCCGTGGACCCCACATCACACGACCCAACCACCGAACGCCGCCGGGTGCTGATCGTCGACGACGACCCCACCATGGTGCATGTGCTGGCACGCACGCTGATGGACTGCGCCCAGCTCTATTTTTCGGTGCGCGGCGAAGACGCACTCAAGAAGCTCGACGCGCACCAGCCCGACCTGATGCTGATCGATGCGGACATGCCCGACCTGAGCGGCTACGAGGTGATGCAGCGCATGCTGCACAACCCCAGGACCCGCAACACGCAGGTCATCATGGTGACCTCACACACCGAAGACAGTCATCGCCGCCGCGCCATGGAGTTCGGTGCGGTGGATTTCTTTGTCAAACCGATCAACCGCGAAGCCATCCGCGCGCGGGTGGAACAGCTGCTCAACGACGATGTGGAATCCATCGAACTGAGTCTGTCGTCGCAGGGCGATTTCACCAGCAAGACCGCCCACACCACAGCGCCCAAGACTGCGTCACGCGCGGGGCAATCACGGGTGGAGATCGAGAACAGCTTCGCGGAGACCCAGATCTTTGCCGACTTCACCAGCATCCCGATCACCCAGGCGGTTGCACCGGCGACACCCCCTGCCCCGGTTGCACCCCCTGCCATCGTGCGCACAACGGTGGCACCGTCTGCCACCGACATGGCCAGCAGCGACAGCATCACCTCCGAGTTGTTCGAGCGCATGTCGGCCATCCTGGAGCAGACCGAATCGATCCGCCACACCGATCAGAAGGGCCTCTCGCCCGAGGTGTCGCGGCGCATCGGGCGCATCGAGGAAGAATGCGCCGAGGTGATCCAGTTGCTGGTCACCCTGAGCGAGTCCGCAAACTAGACACGAGCCCCCACGTTCCGCCGCTGCGCAGCTACGGCGCCACGCGCGAAAGGAAATGCGCCAGCGCCTTGAGGTCGCCGTCGGACACACCGTAGAGCGAGGCCGCCATGATGGTGTCACGCCCGATGGCCTGGTTGTTCTTGAACTGCAGCATCGAATACAGCAGGTAGTCCTCGCGCTGGCCGGCCAGCCGGGGCATCTGTTCGCGCCCGCGGTAGTCGGGCAGGTGGCAGATGCCGCAGCGCATGCCTTCGGCCAGCACCTTGCCCTGCGCCATGAGCGCAGGATCCCCCGGTGGTGGCGCGTTGCGCGCCGGCAGCTTCGCGAAGTGCACCGCCATGGCGGTGATGTCCGCGTCGCTCACGCCGTCGAGCAGGCCCTTCATGGCCGGGATGTCGCGCAGTCCCTCGCGAATGATCACGAGCTGGTTTTCAACGAACACCTTGGGCTGCCCGGCCAGCGACGGAATGTTGGGCAACTGCGAGTTGCCGTCCGCCCCGTGGCAGGCCGCGCAGGCCATCAGCCGCGCCGAGATGTCTTGCGCCCACACCGGGGAGCCGACCCACAGAAAAGCCCCGAGGAGTGCGCACACCCCCCGCGCAAGCAACATCTTCGCCATCGCTTACTTCTGGTACGAGATGCGGTAGATCGCACCCAGCTGCTCGTCGGACACCAGCATGGAGCCGTCCTTCATCTGCAGCATGTAGGCCGGGCGGCCCCAGAACGACTGGTCGGCTTCGTTCATGAAACCGGTCATGAAAGGCACGACCTGGCTGTTCTTGCCATCGGCGCTGGCCTTGACCATCACGATGTCGTAGCCGATCTTTTTCGTGCGGTTCCAGGAGCCCTTGCGCGCATTGAACAAGACGCCCTTGTACTCGGCCGGGAACATGTCGCCGGTGTAGAAGGTCACGCCCATGCTCGCGGCGTGCGGGCCCATGAGCGCCACGGGTGGCTCCACACCGGCGCAGGCGTTGTCCTTCTTCACGTCGGGGTCCGGCAGGTTGCCCTGGTGGCAGCTCGGGAAGCCGAAGTTCAGGCCCACCTTGTGCATGCGGTTGACAGTGTCGTTGGGCGTGTCGTCACCCAGCCAGTCGCGGCCGTGGTTGCTGAACCAGAGCTCCTGGGTGGTGGGGTGCCAGTCGAAGCCCACGCTGTTGCGCACGCCGGTGGCCACCACCTCCATGCCCGAGCCGTCGGGGTTGTAGCGGCGGATCTGGGCGTACTCGGGCGTGGGCAGTGCGCAAATGTTGCACGGCGCACCAAACGGCACATAGAGCTTGCCGTCCGGACCGAAGGCGATGTACTTCCAGTTGTGGTGCTGTTCCTTGGGCAGGTTGAACGCGGCGGTGATGTCCACCGGTGCGGCGGCCGGGTTGGTGGCGATGCCGTCGAAGCGCAACACCTTGTCGATGGCCATCACGTACAGCGCGCCCTTGTTGAAGGCCACGCCGGCGGGCTGGTTGAGCTTGTCCACCACGGTGCGCACGCTGCGCGAGCCACCGTTGTCGGACACCTCGTACACGCGCCCCAGGCCGCGCGTGCCCACGTAGATCTTGCCCGCGTCGCCTTGCGTCATGGCGCGACCGCCCGGCAGGCCGGTGGCCCAGATCTCGGCCTTGAAGCCCGGTGGCAGCTTGATCTTGTCGATCGGAATGTCGGCCGCCGCGGTGGCGGTGTTCTTGCCGGCCAGCGGCGCCAGCGTGGAGGTGGCCATGCTCTCGGGCATGCCCTGCTTCCAGGCGGGTGCGGGGGGCGCGGCGGGGGCAGCGGTCTGTGCCAGGGCGGCGCCTGTGCCGAGGGCCAGGCCCATGGCGAGGGCCACCGAGCTCATGCGGTGAAAGGCTTTCATGTCTTGTCTCCTGAGGTTTTTTGATGAGGGCACTTGGGCGGAAAACACGGGCGCAAGGCCACACCCGGACGCGCATTCTGGCGCGATCGTGAGCATGGTAACGGTCACGCAGCGGACTGTGAAGCGACTTCGATGCTGCACTGCGACTACAGTGCGCTGACCTCCTCACACACGGCACCACACCCCATGACAGACTCCGCACGCTTCGACCTCTACGCCTTCTGGCGCACCTCGGCCACCTACCGCGTGCGCGTGGCCTTCCACCTCAAGGGCGTGCAGCCCAACGAGATCAACGTCAACCTCGAGGCCGGCGAACAGAAGAGCGAGGCTTTCCTCCAGATCAACCCCATGGGCGCGATTCCCGCGTTGATCGACAACGCACCCGACCAGCCGCACACACCCATCACGCAGTCGCTGGCCATCCTCGAATTCATCGAGGAAACCCACCCCACGCCAGCCCTGCTGCCGGCCGACGCACACGGCCGCGCGCGGGTGCGCTCGCTCGCTGCCCTGCTCGCGGCCGACACCCACCCGCTCATCACACCCCGGGTGAAGAAGTACCTCACCAGCGTGGGCGGTTTTGACGAGGCGGCCTGGCGCGCCTGGCAGATCCAGTGGTTCAGCACCGGCCTGCAGGCGCTGGAACAGCGTCTGGCCAGCGAGCCCGAGACCGGTACCTTCTGCCACGGCCACACGCCCACCTTCGCCGACATCTGCCTGGCCAGCATCGTGGTCATGACGCGCCTCTTCAAGATCGAGGTGCCCGGATTGCCCAACGTGCACCGCATCATGGCGGCCTGCGAACAACTCGATGCGTTCGCGCGCGCCGCCCCCGGCCTGCAAGCCGGCGCACCCACGGCCTGACCCCAGGTTCCTCACCCCGGGTTTTGCAGTTTCTGCAAATTTGATTTCCAGCCCGGGGGGGCTTTCCGCAGGGTGATCGACATAGAGTGCGCCCAGAGCGGGCGAGGAGATCGGCCCGTTGGTCTTTCAACACCAGGACACACCATGACATTCAACGTCGTTGCCATCTCCGGCAGCCTTCGCAAGAGTTCCACCAACACCATGGCGCTGCGCGCCGCGCAACGCCTGGCGCCCGAGGGCATGGCGATCGAGATTGTCGACATCGCCGACATTCCCTTCTACAACGACGACGTGCGGGCCGCGGGTGAACCGGCCCCGGTGACGGCACTGAAAGCGAAGATCGCCGCCGCAGACGCAGTGCTCATCGCCACGCCCGAGTACAACTTCTCCATCCCCGGTGTGCTCAAGAACACGCTGGACTGGATGTCGCGCCCACCGTCGCCACCGTTTGACGGCAAGCCGGTGGCCATCCTCGGGGCGAGCCCCGGCCCGGTGGGCACCGCACGTGTGCAGTACCACCTGCGTCAGGTGCTGGTGTTTCTGAACGCCTTCACGCTGAACAAGCCCGAGGTGTTCATCAACCAGTCGGGCAGCAAGTTCAACGCCAAGGGCGAACTGACCGACGAGACCACGGCCAAATTCATCGGTGAACAGCTGGTGGCCTTGCGCACGCTGGCCGAGCGGGTGAAGCCGCGCTGAACACCACGAAGCGGCAAGCCCCCGCGACAGCAGAAATCACAGGGGCTGATTAAGATTCCGGTGCACACCCACAACACCGGAGACACCATGTTCGACACCGCGATCGCAGGCAGCCTGCCCAAACCGGCCTGGTTGGCCGAAACCGAAAAACTCTGGCCCCAGTGGAAGACACAAGGCCCCGAGTTGCAGCAGGCCAAGGCCGACGCCACGCTGTTGTGGATCAAGGCGCAGGAAGACGCGGGCCTGGACGTGATCGGTGACGGTGAACAGGCGCGCCAGCACTTCGTGCACGGGTTTGTGGAGCAGGTCGAGGGCATCGACTTCGAGCACAAGGTGACCATGGGCATCCGCAACAACCGCTACGACGCGCAGGTGCCGCAGGTGGTGGCACCGCTGCGCCTCAAGGGCCGCGTGCACGCGTTTGAAGCCCAGCTCGCGCGCAAGCACACGAAGAAAAAGCTCAAGTTCACCCTGCCCGGTCCCATGACCATCGTGGACACCGTGGCCGACCGTTTTTATGGCGACAAGGTCAAGATGGCCATGGCGTTTGCCGAGCTGCTCAACCAGGAAGCGCTGGCGCTGCAGGCCGATGGCGTGGACATCATCCAGTTCGACGAACCGGCCTTCAACGTCTACATGCAGGACGCGGCCGACTGGGGCGTGGCCGCACTCGAAGTGGCCGCGCGTGGCCTGACCTGCACCACCGCGGTCCACATCTGCTACGGCTACGGCATCAAGGCCAATGTCGACTGGAAACAGACGCTGGGCGACCAGTGGCGCCAGTACGAGCAGGTGTTCCCGGCGCTCGCGAAAAGCAGCATCCAGCAGGTGAGCCTGGAGTGTTTCCACTCACACGTGCCGCCCGAGCTGATGCAGCTGCTCGAAGGCAAGGACGTGATGGTGGGCGTGATCGACGTGGCCAGCGACGTGATCGAAACGCCCGAGCAGGTGGCCGACACCATCGGCCTCGCGCTCCAGTACGTGCCGAAAAAACACCTGATCGCCTGCACCAACTGCGGTCTGGCGCCCATGAGCCGCGAAGTGGCCATGGCCAAGCTTGAAGCGCTCGCACAGGGCGCCGCGCTGGCGCGCCAACGTTACGGGGCCTGACATGCGCGCGCCCCTGCCACCGGCCGACCTGGCCGATCTGGGCCTGTGCCCCATTCGCATGCGCCACCTCGTGGGCGTGTTCCAGGCCGATGTCGAGCGTGGCCGCCTGCCCGGTGCCGTGCTGGTGCTGGCGCGGCACGGCCGCATTGCGCTCATGGAGTCGGTGGGTCAACTCGACCCGGCACGCGACGCTGCCATGTCGCTCGACGCCATCTTCCGCATCTACTCCATGACCAAGCCCATCGTGTCGGTGGCGGTGATGATGTTGATTGAACAAGGGCGACTGAAACTGGCCGACCCGGTGCACCTGCACTTGCCCGAGTTTGCGAATCAGCAAGTGGCCGTGCAGACACCCGACGGCGCAACGCTGCGTACGGTGCAACGGGCCGCCACCGTGCAGGACCTGCTGCGCCACACCGCCGGCCTCACCTACGAGTTCCTCGGCGACTCGTCTGTGCAGCAGCTGTACCGGCGGGAAAACATGGGCTCGCGCGAACGCAGCAACGCCGAGTTCAGCCAGGCGCTGGCCGCCCTGCCGCTGATGTTCGAGCCCGGCAGCGTGTGGGCCTACAGCCGCGCCACCGACGTGCTGGGCCGGCTGGTCGAAGTGATCTCGGGCCAGCCACTCGCGGAGCATCTGCAGCAGGCCATCCTGGCACCGCTGGGCATGAACGACACGGCGTTTGTGGTGCCCGAGGCCGACCACAAGCGAATCGCCGAAGCGTTTGCGCACGACCCCGACGGCGGCATTCCCATGCGCCTGATCGACCCGCGCGAAACGCCGGCGCTGCACAGCGGTGGCGGCGGGCTCATGTCCACTGCGGCCGACTACGCGCGCTTCCTGCAGTTCATGCTCAACAAGGGCGAGCTTGGCGGCGTGCGACTGCTCGGCCCGCGCACGGTGGACTTCATGACGGCCGACCACCTGGGCCGCATTCCCGGCAACGACCCGTCGCTGCTGCCACCGGGCCACGGCTTCGGTCTGGGCTTTGCAGTGCGCACCGCTGCAGGCGAGGCCCCCATGCCGGGGTCGGTGGGCACGTTCCACTGGAGCGGCATCGGCGGCACCAGCTTCTTCGTCGACCCGGCGGAGCAACTCTTCGGCATCTTCCTCGCGCAAGCGCCCAACCAGCGCGAGCACTACCGCGCGCTGTTCCGCACGCTGGCTTATTCGGCGCTGGTGGACTGACTGGCTTTCGCCGGCGGCTGCCAGCGAAAGAACATGGGATAGACCTTCTCCACCACCGGGCCGTTGAAGTCCCAGGCCAGGCATTGGCCCAGGTGCACCGGCGGGCTGCCGTCGGCCGGTGGGGCGAACGAGGCCGAGCGTGTTTGAAACGCAGCGGTGGCCAGGTTGAACAACAGCTCGCGCAGGTGCGTGCAGCCCTGGATGCCGCCCAGGTGGCGCTGGATGGTGTGGCGCCAGCCCTTGCCCAGCACCTCGCCCACCATGCCCTGCATGGGCGCCATTGCTTCGGGACAGGGGCCGTGCGGGTGGGCGTCCATGGCCACCGCGATGTCGCGGATCACCATGGTCTCGTCCACCGTGACGCGGATGTGCATGTGGTGCACCGGCTCGCCGGCTTCCCAGCGGCGTTCGCCCTGGATCTCGAAACTGTGCGGCTTGCTGTCGTGCAGCGTGCCTTCGATGTCCCACAAGCCATCATCACGGCGAAAGCCCCGGTACTCGACGCGGCGGGTGTGCATGGGGGTGCGGGGCTGGGGGGCGGGCAGGGGCAAAACGGTTTCTCCAACAGGGTCGATGCAATGCCGTGATTTTCGGGCATCGGGAGCGGTGGCACACTGGGTCTTCCATTGCCCCGGAGACACGGCATGTCACACGACCACGATCACGAACACCCGCACGAACACACCCCGGCCTGGAAGCACGACGGTGTGCGCGTGGTGCCCGGCAACCAGCTCGACGGCAACGTGCCCTCGACCCCGGGCATGGACCGCAAGGCAGCGATCAACTTTGCGCGCGTGGGTGCGCAGAAGCTCTGGGCCGGCACGGTCACCATCCACCCCGATGCCAAGACCGGCGCCCACCACCACGGGCCGCTGGAGAGCGTGATCTATGTGGTCAAGGGCCGTGCGCGCATGCGTTGGGGCGAGCAGCTGGAGTTCACCGCCGAGGCCGGCCCGGGCGACTTCATCTACGTGCCGCCCTTCGTGCCGCACCAGGAGATCAACGCCAGCGCCACCGAAGTGCTGGAATGCGTGCTGTGCCGCAGCGATGGCCAGGCGGTGGCGGTCAACCTGGACATTGCACCGGTGGAAAAACCCGAGCAGGTGCTGTGGGTGGACCCCACGCACCCGACCGGCGCGGTCTGAGTTTCAGCCTTTGACCGCGGCTTCGAGCGCCAGCGCGGCGCTCAGCGCCTGGGCATCGCGCCAGCGCGGCCCGATCACCGTCACTCCCACCGGCATGCCGTGGCGGCCCAAGCCCGTGGGCACGTGCACACAGGGCACGCCGAGCAAGCTCCACATGCGGCTGAAGATCGGGTTGCCGGTGGCGTCCAGGCCCAGCGGTGCTTCACCCGTGGCGCTCGGTGCGATCAACACGTCCACCTGCTTCAGCAGGCCCTCGATCTCGCCGCGGGCATGGATGGCAAGCGCATGGGCCTCGGCCAGGCGTTCCCCGGTCACCGCAGCACCGCCAGCCAGCACGTCGGCAAAGGCCGGGCTGAACAGGTTCGAGTGGCTGTTGCGCTCGGGCGCAAACGCAGCCCAGGCCTCGAAACCCATGATGTCCATCTGCGCCTGCGCCAGACCGGCCCACGCGCCCGGGACCACCGCCTCGACCAGGCGCGTACCGAGCTTGTCGAAGTGGTGCGCAGCCAGTTGCAGCGCACGGCGGGCGTCTTCGTCGGCCAGGTCCCAATGCGGTGTGTGGCATACACCGACACGCCAGCCCTTGACCGGTGCCATCGGCAGCTCGACGCGCGAGAGCGTGCTCACGAAAAACGCGGCGTCGTCCACCGAGCGCGCGAACACGCCGGCGGTGTCCAGCGTGGGCGAGAGCGACTTGATGCCGGCCATGGGCAGCAGGCCAAACGTGGGCTTGTAGCCGACCACGCCGCAGTAGGCCGCGGGCCGGACGATGGAGGCGGCTGTCTGCGTGCCGAAGGCCAGCGGCACCATGCCGCACGCCACCGCCGCGGCCGAGCCGCTGGAGGAGCCACCGGGCGTGCGAGGTGCATCAAACGCGGCGCGCGGGTTGCGCGTGACGCCGGGCTTGAAGGTGGCGAACTCGGTGGTCACGGTCTTGCCCATGACCACACCGCCCGCTTCGCGCACGCTGGCGACCACGGCCGCGTCCACCGCCGGGCGGTGGCCCGCGTAGATCGGCGAACCGTAGGTGGTGGGCATGTCGGCCGTGTCGATGAGGTCTTTCACGGCGATCGGCACTCCGGCCAGAGGCCCTTGTGCGCCCGCGCGGTCCTGGGCTTGCGCCTGCGCGATCACCTGCGCGGCGTCGAAGTGCTGCCAGGCCAGGACGCCGGGCTCCAGCGCCTCGACGCGTTCCACCAACGCACGCGCCACGGTCTCTGCGCTGAGCTCGCGCCGCGCCACCTGCGCGGCGATCTCGCGCGCGGAACTGTCTTCAATCTTCTGCATGCCCATGCCTTCATCCAGCGTGCCGAACAGCCGGCACGTCAGTTCCGCATTCTGCGGGCCACGCGGCGCGAGGCGAGCCACTGAAGTGACATCTGGGGCGGGTCATGGGTGCGAAGCGCCCGCGCACGCCGCTACCATGCGCGCATGAACTACGAACAGATCCTTCTCGAACAAGCCGAAGCCTTTGCCCTGCACCTGGGTGAACACATCGACCAGATGCCCGAACGCGACGACAGCCACCGCGCGCTGGCCTGCGCCCTGGCGTGTGAGCTCAGCATCGAACACGCCTACGCCCTGCGCATCCTGTTTGCCACCGGCGCACAGAACGCGGCCAGTGCCATGCTGCAGGTGCAATACGAGGCGCTGGTGCGGGCTGCGTGGTTTGCCTACGTGACCACCGACGCCGAGCTCGAGGCCATGCTCGATCCAGACAGTGGGTTCACCCGCCCGGACCCCGGTCGCATGGTGCACGGGCTGAAGGCGCAGCTGGCGGGCGAACCTGCGTTGGCGGGCTTGGTGAAACCGCTGCTCGCGATGAACGATGCGTTCACCCGAGTCCTGGGCATGCTCGAGCGTGGCGGCATCAATCCCTTGCAGCACGCAAAAGTGGGCTTTCCGCTGGACGTGTTCGACACCGTGGTGCGCTGCTCCAACGGCCTCATGTACCTGGCTTTCCGTTTGCTCGCGCGGCAGGGCCCGGTGGGTGAGTTCATCCAGCGCATGGACGGTGCCCTGGCGGGCTTTGAAGACGCCCTGCCCATCGCCTGCTTCCAGGACCCGGCACTCGCGGCCTGAAACGGTTCAGCGCGGCTGGCGCTGGATGCGGATGGACTGGACGGTGCCGGAGCGGATGCGCACCGTGGCCATCAGGTTGCCCCGACCACGGTCGTAGATCCAGTCGTCGATCTGCTGGCACGGCACGGCGTTGCTGGCAAACGGCTCGGGCACGGGAACCAGCGATTTGTTCTGGAACACCGGCGCACAAAAACTGTCCTGCAACTGAGGGCGGCCACATTTCTGCAGCAGCGACACACGCGAGTCGCCTTCTTCCACGGTGCCTCCGCCGCAGCGCAGCGCGTCGGCGTGCGCCGGCAACGACAGCCAGGCGACAACCACCAACAAACCCAGACGACCCCGCAGACCCATGTGAACCTTTCGCATTCGAGAACCTGCAGTGTGCATGGGATGTGTGTCTGGCGTGTGTGTGGCCACCACAGTCCGTGTCAACGCGGCACATCGGGCCACGGCGACGTGCTTCGGTTCACCAGAGAGCGGAGTCGCGCATGTCCTGCACCTTGCGGCGGTTGCGCACGCGCAAGACGCTCAGGCCGTAAGCCAGTGCTGCCACCAACAGCACGGTGACGACCACCAGCTCACCCAGGCTCAGATGGCGCCCCAGAAAGACCGACATCAACCACGAGAACCCCAACAGGCACGCGGCGATGGCTGCGGCTGCAAGAGCTATGTACGGCAAGGAACGCAACATGGGGTGGTGGGGCTCGGGTGTTCTCAGGGACGTGCGCCAGCCTGGGCGGGCGCGGGAGGGGCAGAGCATCTGCCATGAATCCCGGGCTTTGCATTCTCGCACCAAGGCACGGGATTGCGTCACTACACTCTCCCCTCCTTGTGTGTGCCGATGGCCGCGCACGATCGGCCAGACAAATGGCTACCAAAGAACTACAAGATTTCGACGGACTGACGATGGACTTCCTGATTCTGGTGACGCTGGCGCTTTCGGGCCTGTGGTTTCTGCGCTCGATGGAGCAACGGCGCCGCGTGGTCCTGCTGGGCAGTTTTCTGGGCAAGTACCAGATCGAAGTGCTGATGGAAACGCTCACGCAGGGCTACCTGCGGGCGCTGGGTGAAGACGACCCGGCGCGGCGCGAGCAGATCCTCAACATGCTGACAGCGGCCGAACAGTCGGTGGCGCTGCAGTTCGGCAGCTTTGCCACCGAGTTTGCCCGTCTGGACGAGGAGCAGGCCCGGGTGAGCACCCTGAGCATGGCGTTGCCATTCGCCACCCGCCTGCTGCCCCAGGCCACGTTCGACGTGCGCGAGGCCTTCCGCATTCACGCGCGGGGACTGGCGGAGGCAGCCGGCAACGAACTGCAACGTTCACCCCGGGACAAGGCGTTCACGATGTCGGCCGAGTTGCTGCTGATGCAACACAGCTGCCACTGGTTTTGCCGTTCCAAGGCCACCGCCTCGGCGCGCTCGCTGATGCGCCATCAGACACCCCACGAACAACTGGTGGCCTCGGTGGCACCTGCCACGCGACGGGACTACCTGGCGCTGGTGAAGGGCTGACGCCGGTCAGCCCTTCGCGGGTCCGTTGAGCAGGCCAGCGTCGAGCTGCTGCAGCAACTCACGCAACGACTCCGCGTTTTGGGGGTCCTGGGCGCTGTCGAGTGCGTCCACCAGCACGTCGCGCACCGCGTCGGCCGTGACCAGCTCCATGTCCCAGTCGGGGAAAAGCCGCTCACGCACCTCTTCGCCCGAGGTCAACAACACCACGGTGTGGTGCCGGGGGTCCTTCTTGAGCAGCGCCAGCAGCGCGAGCACGCTGTCGCGCGGGCCTTCGAGCCACTGGAAAAAGATGCCGCTGCCGAAGACCAACAGGCCGGTGATGCTGCGCGCCGGATTGCAGCGACGCGAGGTTTCGATGATCTGGTTTACCGCGTCGTTGTCCACCCCGTCGGAGGCCCGGCTGCAGTAAACGAGGTTGTAGAGCAGCGGCGGGTTGTGGCCAGGCAAGGGTTCGTCGGCCGCTTCCGTGGGGCGTGTGTTCATGGTTCAGCCTCCCAGGCCAGCGAACACGTTCTGCACATCTTCGTTGGCGTCCAGCGCGGCCAGGAACGCTTCGACTTCTTCCAGGTCTTCTGCGCTCAGACTGCCCGGGTCGATCGGATTCTTGGGCTTGTAGCCCAGCTTGGCCGACAGCACGGTGAAGCCCTGCGCCGGCAGCGCGCGGCTCACCAGGTCGAGGTCGGTGGGGTCGGTGAGAAAGACCACCACACCATCCTCATCGGCCGGGTGAAAGTCTTGCGCACCCGCCTCGATGGCGGCCACCTCGGCATCGGCATCCTTCCTGGTGGCCTCCGCTTCGATGATGCCGAGGTGATCAAAATCCCACGACACGGAGCCCGATGTGCCCAGCTGCCCCTTGCGGAACAGCACACGCATGTCGGAGGCCGCACGGTTCACGTTGTCGGTCAGGCACTCGACCATGACCGGCACGCGGTGCGGCGCGAAGCCTTCGTAGACCACGTGTTCGAAGTGAACGGTTTCACCCGTGAGTCCGGCACCTTTCTTGATGGCGCGGTCCAGCGTCTCCTTGGGCATGGACACCTTGCGTGCCTGCTCCACCACCAGCCGCAGCCGCGAATTCGCAGCCGGGTCGGCGCCGTGACGCGCCGCGATCATGATGTCCTTGGCCAGCTTGCCGAACAGCCTGCCCTTGGCGTTGGCCGCCAGATCCTTGTGTTTTGCTTTCCACTGCGCGCCCATGGCAATCTTCCTTTGAGTTGACGCACGAGTTTACGCGTCAGCTACCGGGCGCCGTAGTACGCCCCTCCGACCCCCACCACCCGACCCGGCTCCAGCGAGGCCTTGTCGAACAGGCGGCGCAGCGATTGGGCGGGCGTCCTGCTGACGCTGGTCTCGCCCTGGGCCGACTCCGCCTGCGCCAACGTGAACTGGATGAGCTGGATGAACTGCGCGCGCGCCGCCGGATCGGTGCGAAACGCACGCACGCAAACGGGCGACGTGTCCAGGATCAAACCTTCCACCGCCACCCGCATGCACTCCCTGGCAAAGTCGATCGTCTGGCTGCGTGCAGGCATTGAAATCAACAGACCTGCCAGAAGCAACCATGCCCAGCGCCCGGACCTGAGGTCCGAGGGCTGGGCATGGCGGGAAGCGGCTGGGTTGGGCATGGCCTGATTTTCAGGCCCACCCACGACAGAGGGTGTCCACGAGGGACCGCCGGGCCACCGGCGGCCTCCGGTGGTCAGACCTTCGCAGAGGTGATGTAGCTGTCGTAACGCCACTCGGAGAAGCGGCTCCACAGGATCTGGTCGCGCTGGAAGGCGCGCATGTCCTGGTGGATCTTCTTGAACTCGGGCGACTTCGCTTCGTGCGCAGCGAACACTTCCATCGACGCCTTGAAGCCGGCGTCCATGACAGCTTTGGAGAACGGCATCAACTTGGTGCCACCAGCCACCAGGCGCTTGAGCGCTGCAGGGTTCTGGGCATCGTACTTGGCGGTCATGTCGCGCGCGGCCACGGCGCCGGCAGCGCGGACGATGGCCTTGTTCTCTGGCGACAAGGCATCAAAGGCCTTCTTGTTGATGAAGAACTCCAGTTCGGCGCCGCCTTCCCACCAGCCAGGGTAGTAATAGAAGGGCGCGACCTTGTTGAAGCCCAGGCGCTCGTCGTCGAAAGGACCGACGAATTCGGTGGCGTCCAGCGTGCCTTTTTCCAGCGCCTGGTACACCTCGCCGGCGGGCATGTTCTGCGCCACCACGCCCAGCTTGGCCATGGCCTCACCGAACAAGCCGCCGCCCATGCGCATCTTCAGGCCCTTGAGGTCGGCCACGGTCTTGATTTCCTTGCGGTACCAGCCACCCATCTGGGTGCCGGTGTTGCCGGAGCTCATGGAGACGATGTTGAACTTGCCGTAGAACTCGTCCATCAGCTTGCGGCCATTGCCGTGCTCCATCCAGGCGTCCATGTGGCGAGCGGTCAGGCCGAAGGGCACAGCGCAGCCGAACGCAAAGATCGAATCCTTGCCGGTGAAGTAATAAGGCGCGGTCTGCGCCATTTCAATCGTGTTGTCCTGGATGGCGTCGACCACACCAAATGCCGGCACGATATCGCCCGCGGCGTGCACAGACACCTCGAACTTGCCGCCCGACAGCGCCTTGACGGTCTCGGAGAATTTTTCAGCCGAGCCAAAGATGGTGGGCAACGACTTCGGGAAGCTGGAGGCCAGGCGCCAGCGAACAGCGGCCTGTGCGTGCACGGCAGGTGCGATACCGGTGGTCAGCACGCCGGCGATGCCGGCGTTCTTGATCAGGGAGCGACGATCCATTGGAAAAATCTCCTGTACTGGTTGGAAGGAAACAGCAAACCGTGCGATGGTCTTCATGGAACCAAAGGCCCTGAGCGATGACGCATCTTTGTGGAGGCAGACTCAGCCACAAACGTCGGCACAAACAAAAAAGCCCTCGTGACCGAGGGCTTGCTTGCCAAGCGAGTGCTTGATCTGGTTGGTTGCGCGGGCAAGATTTGAACTTGCGACCTTTGGGTTATGAGCCCAACGAGCTACCAGGCTGCTCCACCGCGCGTCAAGCCTATGATTCTATCACGCTTTGTCAGCGTCTGCGGCTGGCGCAGCATCTTCTGCACGATCAACCAACTCGACGAGCGCCATCGGAGCGTTGTCGCCCACGCGGTAACCCATCTTCAGGATGCGGGTATAGCCACCGGGTCGTGCGGCGAAGCGCGGGCCCAGTTCGTTGAACAGCTTCACGACCACATCACGGTCGCGCAAACGGTCGAATGCCAGGCGGCGGTTGGCCACGGTGGCAACCTTGGCCAGCGTGATCATGGGTTCCACCACGCGGCGCAATTCTTTCGCCTTGGGCACCGTGGTCTTGATGACCTCGTGCGTCAGCAGCGAATTCATCATGTTGCGAAGCATCGCAAGGCGGTGCTCGCTCGTGCGGTTGAGTTTTCTAAGTCCGTGTCCGTGACGCATTTTTCATCCTTTCAGTTGTTTTGCCCGCAGCCGTGTCAGGTACTGCAGGTTCGTCCGTGGCCGGCTTCGTGCCGGCTTGCGGAGTTTCAGTGCTTGTCCAAACCGGCCGGTGGCCAGTTCTCAAGCTTCATGCCCAAGGTCAAGCCGCGCGAAGCGAGCACTTCCTTGATTTCGTTGAGCGACTTGCGACCCAGGTTGGGGGTCTTGAGCAACTCGTTCTCGGTGCGCTGGATCAGATCACCGATGTAATAGATGTTCTCTGCCTTGAGGCAGTTGGCCGAACGCACGGTGAGTTCGAGCTCATCAACAGGGCGCAACAGGATCGGGTCGAACTGCTGCGAGCTGCGCTGCGCAGGGGCTTCGAAGTTGAGTTCGGCGCCTTCCAGCTGAGCGAACACAGCCAGCTGCTCGACCAGGATCTTGGCCGAAGCGCGAACCGCTTCTTCAGGACCGATGGAGCCGTTGGTCTCGATCTCGAGCACCAGCTTGTCCAGATCGGTACGCTGCTCGACGCGAGCGCTCTCGACCGTGTAGCTCACGCGCTTGACGGGCGAGAACGACGCGTCCAGCACGATGCGACCGATGGAGCGGGCCTGGTCGTCGTTGCGGCGCAGGCTGCCGGGCACATAACCACGGCCCTTTTCGACCTTGATCTGCATGTCGAGCTTGGCGCCTGCGGACAACGTGGCGATCACGTGGCCGGGGTTCACAATTTCGACATCGTGCGGGGTCTGGATGTCGGCAGCGGTCACCAAGCCTTCACCGTCTTTGCGCAGGCTCAGCGTGACTTCATCGCGGTTGTGGAGCTTGAACACCACGCCCTTGAGGTTCAGAAGCATGTTGACCACGTCTTCCTGGACGCCGTCGATCGACGAGTACTCGTGCACAACACCGGCGATGGTGACTTCGGTCGGCGCATGGCCGGTCATGGAAGACAGCAAAACCCGGCGCAAAGCGTTGCCCAGCGTGTGGCCGTAGCCGCGCTCGAAAGGCTCAAGCGTGACTTTGGCTTTGTTGGCCGAGACTTGCTCGACGTTGATGGTTTTGGGCTTCAGCAGATTGTTCAGCATTCAAACTTCCTTCAGTACCCTCGGCTCGTTACACCGATAAGGCAGATGGAGCATGGCCCGGCCGCACCCGCGAAGGTGCCTGCCGGGAACGAAATTAACGGGAATAAAGTTCGACGATCAACGATTCGTTGACGTCAGAGGCGAACTCGTCACGGTCAGGCGACTTCTTGAACACGCCTTCGACCTTTTCCACCGACACATCCACCCAGGCGGGGAAACCGATCTGCTTGGCCAGTTCCATGGCTTCCAGCACACGGCCCTGCTTCTTCGACTTCTCGCGAACCGCGATCACGTCACCAGCCTTGACCGAATACGAAGGAATGTTGACCGATTTGCCGTTCACCAGAATCGCCTTGTGCGACACGATCTGGCGCGCTTCTGCGCGGGTGGAAGCAAAACCCATGCGGAACACGACGTTGTCCAGGCGGGCTTCCAGCAGGAACAGCAAGTTCGCACCGGTGTTGCCACGACGGCGGTCGGCTTCTGCAAAATAGCGGCGGAACTGGCGCTCCAGCACACCGTAAGTGCGCTTGACCTTCTGCTTCTCGCGCAACTGCACGCCGAAGTCGGAGGTGCGCTGACCCGAGGTGCGGCCATGCTGGCCGGGCTTGGAGTCGAACTTGGCCTTGTCGCTGATCGAGCGGCGGGCGCTCTTGAGCAACAGGTCGGAGCCTTCACGGCGGGAGAGTTTGGCCTTGGGGCCGAGGTAACGTGCCACGTTGATGTCCTTGTGTTTCTGCCGCAACCGACATCAAAAGATGTCATTGCGGGAGCCACTCCTCAAATGAAGTGGCGGTGGGCTTAGCAAAAAATGCCACCGCAGGTGACTGCGGTGGCGCTCGAAAAAGCCTTCCATTGTACCGCGAGAGCGGTACCGCCTCAAATGCGGCGGCGCTTCTGCGGACGGCAGCCGTTATGGGGCACAGGCGTCACGTCAGAAATGGAGTTGATGCGGATGCCGAGAGCACCGAGGGCGCGCACCGACGATTCGCGGCCAGGACCCGGACCCTTGATCTCGACGTCCAGGTTCTTGATACCTTGCTCGATGGCCGCGCGACCAGCCACTTCCGAAGCCACCTGGGCTGCGAAAGGCGTCGATTTGCGCGAGCCCTTGAAGCCCTGGCCACCGGACGATGCCCACGACAGAGCATTGCCCTGGCGATCGGTGATCGTGATGATGGTGTTGTTGAACGAAGCGTGCACGTGCGCGATGCCGTCGGCAATGTTCTTGCGGACTTTTTTGCGGACGCGTGCGGATGCGCTGGTGGAGGGTGACTTGGCCATGGGAATCCTTCGAACCGATTACTTCTTCAGCGACTGGGCTGCCTTGCGGGGACCTTTGCGCGTGCGCGCGTTGGTCTTCGTGCGCTGACCGCGCAGTGGCAGGCCACGACGGTGACGGAAACCGCGGTAGCAGCCGATGTCCATCAATCGCTTGATGTTCATGGTGGTCTCGCGGCGGAGGTCGCCTTCGATCGTGAACGTGCCAACCTGGTCGCGAACTTTTTCGAGTTCCGCGTCACTCAGGTCCTTGATCTTCTTGGTGTAGTCGATGCCACACGCTTCGCAGATTTTGCGAGCGCGGGTGCGACCGATACCGAAAATTGCCGTCAAGCCGATTTCAGCGTGCTTGTGCGGCGGAATGTTGATGCCTGCAATACGAGCCATGATGGTCCTCTAAACTTCAATCAGCCTTGACGCTGCTTATGACGCGGATCGGTGCAAATGACTCGCACAACACCGTGCCGCTTGATGATCTTGCAGTTGCGGCACATTTTTTTGACCGAAGCCGAAACTCTCATAGTCTTCTCCTAGATATTCCAAAAAATATTCAACAACCAACCACTCACTTCGAACGGAACACAATCCGCGCTCGGGTGAGGTCGTAGGGCGTGAGCTCTACTTTGACTTTGTCGCCAGGCAGGATGCGGATGTAATGCATCCTCATCTTGCCGCTGATGTGTCCCAACACCACATGACCGTTTTCGAGCTTGACCCTGAAGGTCGCGTTGGGAAGGTTTTCAACCACCTCCCCTTGCATCTCGATCACGTCGTCCTTGGACATACAAACCAATCAACTACCGGGTGAGGTCTTGAAATTGGCCTTTTTCAGCAGCGAGTCGTACTGCTGCGACATCATGTAATTCTGAACCTGTGCCATGAAATCCATGGTCACCACAACAATGATCAGCAATGAAGTTCCACCAAAGTAAAACGGCACGTTGTACTTGAGGATCAGGAACTCGGGCAGCAGACAGACTGCGGTGATGTACACGGCGCCGGCCAGTGTCAGCCTCAGCAAGATCTTGTCGATGTAGCGGGCCGTCTGGTCACCTGGGCGAATGCCGGGAATGAAGGCACCGCTCTTCTTCAGGTTGTCGGCTGTCTCACGGCTGTTGAACACCAGCGCCGTGTAGAAGAAGCAGAAGAAGATGATGGCGGCCGCATACAAGGCAACATAGATCGGCTGGCCGGGCGACAACGCAGAGGCGATATCGCGCAACCAGCGTGTGGAGTCACCGGTGCTCACCCAGCTCACCACCGTCGTCGGCAGCAAGATGATGGACGAAGCAAAGATCGGAGGAATCACACCCGCCATGTTCAGCTTGAGCGGCAAGTGCGACGACTGACCGCCATAGACCTTGTTGCCCACCTGACGGCGCGCATAGTTCACCAAGATCTTGCGTTGACCCCGTTCGACGAACACCACGAAGTAGGTCACCAGGACCACCAGCGCGATGATGAAGATCGCCACCAGAATGTTCATCGCACCGGTGCGAACCAGTTCGAGCAAACCCGCCACAGCACTGGGCAGACCCGCGGCAATGCCGGCGAAGATCAGGATCGAAATGCCGTTGCCCAAGCCACGCTCGGTGATCTGCTCACCCAGCCACATCAGGAACATGGTGCCTGCCACCAGACTCACCACAGCGGTGAGGCGGAAACCCATGCCAGGATCGATCACCAGCCCGGCCTGGCCTTCCAGCGCGAGCGCAATGCCCATCGACTGAAAGATCGCCAATGCGAGCGTGCCATAGCGCGTGTACTGCGTGATCTTGCGACGCCCGGCTTCGCCCTCTTTCTTCAGCTGCTCGAACGTGGGCACCACGTAGGTCATGAGCTGCATGATGATCGACGCCGAGATGTACGGCATGATCCCCAGCGCAAAGACTGCGAACCGCGACAGCGATCCGCCCGAGAACATGTTGAACAGGCTCAGGATGCCGCCCGCCTGCCCCTTGAACAGCTGTTCAAGTTGCGCGGGGTCAATGCCCGGCACGGGGATGTGCGCACCAATGCGGTACACCACCAAGGCGAGCAGCAAGAAAACCAGCCGGCGACGCAGGTCGCCGTACTTGCCGGTTTTGGCCAGGGACGTGGATCCAGTTGCCACAGGTCGGTTCCGTCGGGTTCCGGTCAGGCGATCGAGCCGCCAGCGGCTTCGATCACGGCTTTGGCACCCGCGGTGACCGTCACGTCCTTGAAGGACACGGCACGCGTGAGTTCACCCGTCTTGATGACCTTGACGCGCTTGGCCAGGTGCGGCACAAGGCCAGCCTGTTTGAGCACGAGCATGTCCACATCGGCCACGTTGAGCGCGCTGATGTCGGTCAGCGTGACTTCGGCGTTGAACTGCAGTTGGGTCGACTTGAAACCGCGCTTGGGCAAGCGGCGCTGCAGAGGCATTTGACCGCCTTCGAAGCCCACCTTGTGGTAGCCGCCCGAACGGGACTTTTGGCCTTTGTGGCCACGACCTGCGGTCTTGCCCAGGCCGGAGCCAATGCCGCGACCCACGCGACGCTTGGCGTGCTTGGAGCCTTCAGAGGGCTTGATGGTGTTGAGTTGCATGTCCGTGACCCCGATCAGAGTACTTTGACCAGATAGCTGATCTTGTTGATCATGCCGCGCACGGCAGGTGTGTCCTGCAGCTCGCTGGTGCTGTTGAGTTTGCGCAGGCCCAGGCCGCGCACGGTGTCGCGGTGGGATTGCTTGGTTCCGATGGGGCTGCGCACCAACTGAACCTTGACGGTGTTTTGAGTGGTCATGATCGCTCCAATCAACCCAGGATGTCTTCGACGGACTTGCCACGCTTGGCAGCCACATCGGACGGGGTGGTTGAATTCTTCAGGGCGTCCAGCGTGGCACGCACCAGGTTGTAGGGATTGCTCGAACCATGGCTCTTGGCCACGACGTCGGTGATACCGAGCACTTCAAAAACAGCGCGCATCGGGCCGCCGGCAATGATGCCGGTACCCTTGGAGGCGGGCAGCATCATGACGTTGGAAGCGCCGTGCTCGCCGTGCACGCTGTGGTGCAGGGAACCGTTCTTGAGCGACACCTTGATCATGTTGCGACGAGCCGCTTCCATGGCCTTCTGAACGGCCACCGGCACTTCACGCGCCTTGCCCTTGCCCATGCCCACGCGGCCATCGCCGTCGCCGACGACGGTCAGTGCTGCGAAACCGAGGATGCGACCGCCCTTGACCACCTTGGTCACGCGGTTGATCGCGATCATCTTTTCGCGCAAACCGTCTTCGTTCGCTTCGTTCTTGATGTTTGCCGTAAATTTAGCCATTTTGTGGTTTCCGTTTGATCAGAACTGCAGGCCGGCTTCGCGGGCGGCGTCTGCCAGGGCTTTCACCCGACCGTGGTAGGCAAAACCGGAGCGGTCAAAAGCCACCTTTTCAATGCCGGCGGCCTTGGCCTTCTCGGCGATGCGCTTGCCGATCAAGGCTGCGGCGGCGGCATTGCCACCTTTGCCCGCGCCACCAATCTGGGCACGCACTTCCGCTTCGGCCGTGGAGGCCGAGGCCAGCACCTTGGCGCCGTCGTCGGAGATGACGTTGGCGTAGATATGCAGGTTGGTGCGGGTCACGCTCAGGCGGACAGCACCCTGCTGTGCAATGCGGATCCGCGTTTGGCGGGCGCGGCGCAGACGTTGCTCTTTTTTGGTCAACATGATCCTGATCCTTATTTCTTCTTGGTTTCCTTGATCACGACCTTTTCATCCGCATAACGGATGCCCTTGCCCTTGTAGGGCTCGGGGGGGCGCACGGCCCGCACTTCGGAAGCGACCTGACCAACACGCTGACGGTCCGAACCCTTGATCAGGATTTCGGTCGGCGTCGGCGTTTCCACCTTGATACCGGCAGGCATGTCCATCACCACCGGGTGGGAGTAACCCACCGTCAGGTTCAGCTTGGTGCCTTGTGCCTGGGCCTTGTAGCCCACGCCCAGCAGCGTGAGCTTCTTTTCGAAGCCCTTGCTGACGCCGTTGACCATGTTGTTGACCAGCTGACGCATGGTGCCCGACATGGCATTGGCTTCGCGGGACTCGTTCACAGGAACGAAAGTCAGCGCGCCGTTGTTGCTTTCAACCTTGACCAGCGCGTTTTGCGCCAGCGCCAGGGCACCCAGGGTGCCCTTGACGTTGATCAGATCGTCTTTGACGGCGATCTCGACCCCGACAGGGATGGAGACCGGCAGTTTTCCAATACGTGACATTAATTGCTCCTCAATGCCCGCATCAGGCGACGTAACACAGGACTTCGCCGCCGACACCGGTGGCGCGAGCCTTGCGATCGGTCATCACACCCTGGGGCGTGGTGACGATGGCCACACCCAGACCGTTCTGGACCTGGGGGATGGCGTTGCGACCGCGGTAAACACGCAGGCCGGGACGGCTCACACGCTCGATGCGCTCGATCACGGGACGGCCAGCGTAGTACTTCAAGGCGATTTCGAGTTCGCTCTTGCCGTCGTTGTTCTTGACCTGGAATCCGTCGATGTAGCCTTCGTCCTTCAGGACTTGGGCAATCGCGGCTTTGACCTTGGAGGCCGGCATCGACACGGTGGACTTCTCGACCATCTGCGCGTTGCGGATGCGGGTCAACATGTCGGCGATAGGATCACTCATGCTCATGTGGGGTTCTCCTAGGGCTTACCAGCTGGCTTTGGTGATGCCGGGGATTTCTCCGGCAAACGCCATTTCGCGGACCTTGGCGCGAGCCAGGCCGAAATGAGCGAAGGTGCCGCGCGGACGACCGGTGATCTCGCAGCGGTTGCGCTGGCGGGTCGGGTTCGAATTGCGGGGCAGCTTCTGCAGACCCAGGCGGGCCGCATCGCGCTCTTCGTCGGACTTCTTGACGTCGTTGGCGACGGCTTTGAATTCGTTGTATTTCTTGGCGAACTTGGCCGCGAGTTTCTCGCGCTTGAGTTCACGTTGCAGTAGTGCTTGTTTAGCCACGCGCCACCTCAGTTCTTGAACGGGAAACGGAAACCAGCCAGAAGAGCCTTGCACTCTTCGTCGTTCTTGGCGGTCGTCGTGATGCTGATGTTGAGACCGCGCAAGGCGTCAACCTTGTCGTACTCGATCTCAGGGAAGATGATCTGTTCCTTGACGCCGACGTTGTAGTTGCCGCGGCCGTCGAACGAGCGACCGGAGATACCACGGAAGTCGCGCACACGGGGCAGAGCCACGGTGACGAAACGGTCCAGAAATTCGTACATCTTGGCGCCGCGCAGGGTCACCATGCAGCCGATGGCCTGCTGTTCGCGGATCTTGAAACCGGCGATGGCCTTGCGGGCCTTGGTCACCACTGGCTTCTGACCGGCGATCTTGGTCAGGTCGCCCACGGCGTTGTCCATGACCTTCTTGTCGGCCACAGCTTCGCTCACACCCATATTCAGCGTGATCTTGGTGATGCGGGGCACCTCCATGATCGACTTGTAGCCGAACTTCTCCACCAGGCTGGGCGCGATCTTGTCGCGGAAAATTTCTTGCAAACGTGCCATGGTCATGCCGCCTTGATTTCTTCGCCGCTGGACTTGAAGACGCGCACTTTCTTGCCGTCAGCCAGGAGCTTGATGCCCACGCGATCCGCCTTGCCCGTGGCGCCATTGAAGATGGCGATGTTGGACTGGTGGATGGGCATGGTTTTTTCGATGATGCCGCCGGTCACACCCTTCATGGGGTTCGGCTTGGCGTGCTTCTTGACGATGTTCACGCCTTCGACGACCAGCTTGCTGTCGTCGGCACGGAGCACGACCTTGCCGCGCTTGCCCTTGTCGCGTCCTGCGATCACGATGACTTCGTCACCACTGCGAATCTTGTTCATGATGATTCCTCAGAGAACCTCGGGCGCCAGCGACACGATCTTCATGAACTTTTCGGTGCGCAGCTCGCGCGTCACCGGTCCGAAGATGCGGGTGCCGATGGGCTCCAGCTTGGCGTTGAGCAACACTGCTGCGTTGCCGTCGAATTTGATGAGGGCGCCGTCTTGACGACGGATACCCTTGGCGGTGCGAACCACCACAGCGTTGTAAACCTCGCCTTTTTTGACGCGGCCACGGGGCGCTGCTTCTTTGATGGTGACCTTGATGACGTCGCCCACGCTGGCGTAACGCCGCTTGGAGCCGCCGAGCACCTTGATGCACATCACGGACTTGGCACCCGTGTTGTCGGCAACATCGAGTCGAGATTGCGTTTGGATCATTTGATTTAAGTCCCAACTTGAATCCCCCCAGCCACCACGGCCGGGAGTGATCAGTCTTGGGCCCGTCGTCGAGAACCGAAGCGGCCTGAGCCAACTTCAACTCTGTCCGAATGGGCAGATTGCCTCGCTTTTTTGGAGCGAAGCCGCGCAGTATCACATGGTTTCAGCGGACTGTCAACGCTGTGGCCGGTAAAAATCAGCTAATTCGCTGCGGACGAGGGCAGATAGCGGGTGCACAGGTCCAGAAATGCGCCCAGGGCCGGGTCCGAGCCCAGCTCCTGCTGCAGGATGCCGGCCACGGCGGGCGCCATCCGGGCGGCTTCGGCGGCATCCAGGAACAGGATGCGCGAGCGGCGGGCGAGCACATCCTCCACCGTCCGGGCGTGCTCGAAGCGGGCGGCGTAACGCACCATGGCTTCGGTCACGCCAGCCCCCAGGGTGTTGTTTTGCCCGGGGCATTCGTTGACCTG
This sequence comes from Hydrogenophaga sp. RAC07, assembly GCF_001713375.1. Classification (NCBI taxonomy): domain Bacteria; kingdom Pseudomonadati; phylum Pseudomonadota; class Betaproteobacteria; order Burkholderiales; family Comamonadaceae; genus Hydrogenophaga; species Hydrogenophaga sp. RAC07. The sequence continues at coordinate 198,353 of NZ_CP016449.1, read as the reverse complement.
CGCCCCGTCGGACCCGTACAGGTGCAGGCCGGGCGCCGCGTGCAGGGGCGTGGCTGGACTGGCCACGGCAGCGCCCCTGAGCACATGCGCTTCGCTCTGGCCGCCCGCGCGCCGGGGCAGCAGCCGGCTGGCGAAGCATCGCTCCAGCACGTCTTCCGCCATGGCGCGGTAGGTGGTCCATTTGCCCCCGGTCACGGTGACCAGGCCGTTGGGGTCGACCACGATGGTGTGTTCGCGCGACAGCACCTTGGTGCCACCCTCGGCTGCGGCGGGTGCGGCCACCAGGGGTCGCAGGCCCACCCAGAGGCTCTTGATGTCTTCACGGCGCACCGGCCGGCTCAGAGCCTGGCTGGCCTCGCTGAGGATGAATTCGAGCTCTTCGGCAAAGGCATCGGGCTCGCGCGGCAGGTCCCGGCGCGGGGTGTCGGTGGTGCCCAGCACCAGTTTGCCCAACCACGGCACGGCGAACAGCACGCGGCCGTCGCGCGTCTTGGGCACCAGCAGTGCGTGGCCGCCGGGCATGAAGTCGCGGTCCACCACCACGTGCACGCCCTGGCTGGGGCTGACCATGCGCGAGGGTGTGCCCGGGTGGGCGGGCGGCTGGGTGTGGTCGCGCAGCGCGTCGACCCAGACACCGGTGGCGTTGACCACGCAGCGGGCCTGCAACTGCAACGTGGCGCTGCCGAGTCGGTCCTTCACGTCCAGCGACGACAGGGGGGCGTCGCCCCCGGCGAGCTGGCGCACCGCCGTCACTTCGGCATAGTTCACAACCTGGGCCCCCGCGGCCTCGGCGCTGCGGGCCAGCGCCAGCGCGAGGCGCGCATCGTCGAACTGGCCGTCCCAGTACTTGACGCCACCGCGCAAGCCCTCGGGGTTCACCCCGGGCAGGGCCTGCAGGGTCTGCGAGCGGCTGAGGAATTCGGTGCGGCCCAGCCCGGCGCTGCCGGCCAGCATGTCGTAGAGCTTGAGGCCGATGCCGTAAAACGGGGTCTGCCACCACTTGTAGGACGGCATGACGAAGGGCAGCGGTTGCGCGAGGTGGGGCGCGATGCGCAGCACCGTGGCCCGCTCCGCCAGGGCTTCGCGCACCAGGGCCAGGTTGCCCTGCGCCAGGTAGCGCACGCCGCCGTGCAGCAGTTTGGTGGATCGCGACGAGGTGCCGCCGGCAAAGTCGTGCGACTCCAGCAGCACCACCGAGAAACCGCGCAGTGCCGCGTCGAGCGCCACCCCGAGTCCGGTGGCACCACCACCGACGACCGCCAGGTCAAAAACGCCGTGGCGGGGGAGCGATTCAAGCAGTTCTGCGCGTGTCATGAAATGGGGGGTGGCCCTCCGCACCGGGGCGGCGCGAAGGGCGGGTTGCTACAAAAACCAGTGCGTCACATCAACGCGCCTTGCCATTCTTCCATGCGTTGAGCAATTGGTCGTAGGCGATGGTCTCTCCCTTGGGCTTCTCGTTCGCCAGCTTTTTCCAGGGTGCGGCCTTGTCGCTCAGGTACTTGGCGGGGTCGCCCTTGGGGTTGAGCTTGGGCGCGCAGCGCTCCATGCCGGCGCGCTCCAGGCGGCTCATGACCTGGTCCATCTGCTCGGCCAGGTTGTCCATGGCCACCTGCGGCGTTTTCTCACCCGTCACGGCTTGCGCCACGTTCTGCCACCAGAGCTGGGCCAGCTTGGGGTAGTCGGGCACGTTGGTGCCGGTGGGCGTCCAGGCCACGCGGGCCGGGCTGCGGTAGAACTCGACCAGGCCCCCCAGCTTGGGCGCCAGATCGGTCATGGCCTTGCTCTGGATGTCGCTCTCGCGGATGGGGGTCAGGCCGACGATGGTCTTCTTCAGCGAGGTGGTCTTGGCGGTCACGAACTGCGCGTACAGCCAGGCGGCGGCCGTCTTGTTCTCGTCGTGGCCGTTGAAGAACGACCACGAACCCACGTCCTGGTAACCGTTCTGCATGCCCTGCTTCCAGTACGGGCCGTTCGGGCCGGGTGCCATGCGCCACTTGGGCGTGCCGTCGGCGTTGACCACCGGCAGGCCGGGCTTGGTCATGTCGGCGGTGAAGGCGGTGTACCAGAAGATCTGCTGCGCGATCTGGCCCTGGGCGGGCACCGGGCCGGCTTCGCCGAAGGTCATGCCGGTGGCTTCTTTCGGCGCGTACTTCTTCATCCAGTCGATGTACTTGGTGAGCGCGTACACGGCGGCCGGCGAGTTGGTGGCGCCGCCGCGCGAAACGCTGGCACCCAGCGGCGTGCAGCCGTCGGCCGAGGCACGGATGCCCCACTCGTCCACCGGCTTGCCGTTGGGAATGCCGATGTCGGCGGTGCCGGCCATCGAGAGCCAGGCGTCGGTGAAGCGCCAGCCCAGCGAGGGGTCCTTCTTGCCGTAGTCCATGTGGCCGTAGATCGGCTTGCCGTCGATGGTCTTGACGTCTTCGCTGAAGAAGGCGGCGATGTCCTCGTACGCGCTCCAGTTCAGCGGCACGCCCAGGTCGTAGCCGTACTTGGCCTTGAACTTGTCTTTCAGGTCTTGCCGCGCGAACAGGTCGGCGCGGAACCAGTACAGGTTGGCGAACTGCTGGTCGGGCAACTGGTAGAGCTTGCCGTCGGGCGCGGTGGTGAAGCTGGTGCCGATGAAGTCCTTGATGTCCAGGCCGGGGTTGGTGTACTCCTTGCCCTTGCCGGCCATGTAGTCGGTCAGGTTCATCATCTTGCCGTAGCGGTAGTGCGTGCCGATCAGGTCGGAGTCGCTGATCCAGCCGTCGTAGATCGACTTGCCCGACTGCATGGACGTCTGCAGCTTCTCGACCACGTCGCCTTCTTGAATGAGGTCGTGCTTGACGGTGATGCCGGTGATTTCGGCAAAGGCTTTGGCCAGTGTCTTGCTCTCGTACTCGTGCGTGGTGATGGTCTCGGACACCACCGAAATTTCTTTCACGCCCTTGGCCTTGAGCTTGGCGGCGGCATCGATGAACCACTTCATCTCGGCGGCCTGCTGGGCCTTGGTGAGGGTGGAGGGCTGGAACTCGCTGTCGATCCACTTCTTGGCGGCGGCCTCGTCGGCCCAGGCCGGCAGGGAGCCCAGGGCGAGCAAGGCTGCCAGGGCCAGTGGGGTGTGTCGCAATCTCATGTTTGTCTCCTCGATCGGTGTGCTTCCCCGGTGTGTGACAGGTCTCGGCCCCGGGGAAGCAACGGGCCGAATACCGAAGACCATGAAACGATCAGCCCTTGCGCAGTGCCAGCACCAGCCAGGCCATGGATGCGATGAAGGAAATCCAGATGCTGGGCTCCTGCTCCAGCGACAGCCATTGCGTGATCCAGCCCGCCAGGCCGATGAAGGCCAGGTTGATGTAGGCCGCGCCGAGCAGGCCGATGAAGAGCCGGTCACCGCGCGTGGTGACCATGGGCAGGAAGCCCTTGCGTTCGACCGTCGGCGACTTGATCTCCCACACGGTCATGCCGATCAGCATGAGCGCGATGCAGGTGAAGAAAACGGCCACGGGTGTGGTCCAGACCATCCACTGAAACATAAAACCCCCAATCAGTTGGGGTCAGAGCACGCTGCGCCTGGTCTGACCCACAAGGCAATCACAGTTGAGGACAGGGCACGCTTCGCGTGGACTGTCCCGCAAAGCATTCAAACTCGTCCCATCGCAAAACCTTTGGCGATGTAATGCCGCACAAACCAGATGACGATGGCGCCCGGCACGATGGTGAGCACGCCCGCCGCCGCCAGCGTGGCCCAGTCCATGCCGCTGGCGCTCACGGTGCGCGTCATGGTGGCCACGATCGGCTTGGCGTTCACGCTGGTGAGCGTGCGCGCCAGCAGCAATTCGACCCAGCTGAACATGAAGCAGAAGAAGGCCGCCACGCCCACGCCGGCCTTGATGAGCGGCAGGAAGATGGTGAAGAAGAAACGCGGGAAGCTGTAGCCGTCGATGTAGGCCGTCTCGTCGATCTCGCGCGGGATGCCGCTCATGAAGCCTTCGAGAATCCACACCGCCAGCGGCACGTTGAACAGCAAGTGCGCCATGGCCACGGCGATGTGCGTGTCCATCAGGCCGAGCGTGGTGTAAAGCTGGAAGAACGGCAGCAGGAACACGGCCGGTGGCGTCATGCGGTTGGTCAGCAGCCAGAAGAACACGTGCTTGTCGCCCAGGAAGCGGTAACGCGAGAACGCATAGGCCGCCGGCAGCGCCACGGTGAGCGAGATCACCGTATTGATGCCCACGTAGATCAGGCTGTTGATGTAGCCCGAGTACCACGAGGGGTCGGTGAAGATGGTCTTGTAGTTGGCCCAGGTGAACTCGGCCGGCCAGAGCGTGAACGAGGACAGGATTTCCTCGTTGGTCTTGAAGCTCATGTTGAGCATCCAGTAGATGGGCAGCAGCGCGAAGACCAGGTAGGCGATGAGGAACAGCGTCCTCTTCTTGTACGTGCGGTTATCCATGACCCTGCTCCTTTTCCGACGTGCCCAGGCTCTGCATCCAGTTGTAGAGCACGAAGCAGAACAGCAGGATGATGAGGAAGTAGATGAGGGAGAACGCCGCTGCCGGACCGAGGTCGAACTGGCCGACCGCCTTGGTGGTGAGGTACTGCGACAGGAAGGTGGTGGCGTTGCCGGGGCCACCGCCGGTGAGCACGAAGGGCTCGGTGTAGATCATGAAGCTGTCCATGAAGCGCAGCAGCACCGCGATCATGAGCACGCCGCGCATCTTGGGCAGCTGGATGTAGCGGAACACCGCCCACTTGCTCGCGCCGTCGATGCTGGCGGCCTGGTAGTAGGCATCGGGAATGCTGCGCAGCCCGGCGAAGGCCAGCAGCGCCACCAGCGGCGTCCAGTGCCACACGTCCATGATCAGTACCGTCCACCAGGCGTGTGTGGAATTGCCGGTGTAGCTGTAGTCCATGCCCACCCACTGCAGGAAATAGCCCAGCAGCCCGATGTCGGCGCGGCCGAAGATCTGCCAGATGGTGCCGACCACGTTCCACGGGATCAGCAACGACAAGGCCACCAGCACCAGCACCGCCGATGATTTCCAGCCCTGCGCCGGCATGGACAGCGCCAGCGCGATGCCCAAGGGAATTTCCACCAGCAGCACTGCGAGCGAAAACTGGATCTGTCGCCACAGCGCCAGGTGCAGTTCTTCGTCGCGCATCACGGCAGCAAACCATTCGGTGCCCACGAAGACGCGGCGGTCGGGGGACAAGACGTCCTGCACCGAGTAGTTCACCACGGTCATCAGCGGCAGGATGGCCGAGAAGGCCACACAGACGATGACGGGCAGCACGAGGAACCAGGCTTTCTGGTTCACGGGTTTGGTCGTATTGCTCATTTGATGAGTGCCTCGTCCTGGTAGAAGCAGGTGTGCTCACCCAGCACCCGCAGGTGCACGGTCTCGCCCGCTGCCGGGGCAGCGGCCTCGGGCGCGAGGCGGCACTTGAGCCGGTGTTCGCCGGTCTCAAGGGTCACCATCACGTAGGTGCCGATGTCCTGCACGCGTGTGACCGTGGCGGGCAAGGTGTTGGGCTCGCCGGCCTGGCCCAGGGCCAGGTACTCGGGGCGGATGCCGAGCTTGAGCGCGCCCTCGGGCAGGGTCAGGCCGTTGGTGAGGGCGAAGGGTTGACCCAGCACCACGAGGCCGCCGCGAACGCTGGACGCCGGCAAAAAGTTCATGCCCGGCGAGCCGATGAAGTGGCCCACGAAGGTGTGCTCCGGTCGCTCGAACAGCGCCTCCGCCGCGCCCACCTGCACCGCCCGCCCACGCGTCATCACCACCACCTCGTCGGCAAAGGTGAGTGCCTCCACCTGGTCGTGCGTCACGTAAATCAGTGTGAGCTTGAGCTCGTGGTGGATCTGCTTGAGCTTGCGCCGCAGCTGCCATTTGAGGTGCGGATCGATCACGGTCAGTGGCTCGTCGAACAGCACGGCCGACACGTCGGAGCGCACGAGGCCACGGCCGAGCGAGATCTTCTGCTTCTGGTCGGCGCTCAGGCCCGCCGCGCGCATGTCGAGCTGGTGGCTCATCTCCAGCATCTCGGCAATACGGCCCACTTGCGCCTTGATTTCCGCCTCCGGCACCTTGCGGTTCTTCAGCGGAAACGCCAGGTTCTGCGCGACCGTCATGGTGTCGTAGATCACCGGGAACTGGAACACCTGCGCGATGTTGCGCTGCTGCGGGCTCTGGCGCGTCACGTCGCGGCCGTCGAACTGCACCGTGCCTTGTGACGGCACCAGCAGGCCCGAGATGATGTTGAGCATGGTCGTCTTGCCGCAGCCCGAGGGGCCGAGCAGCGCGTAGGCGCCGCCGTCCTCGAAGGTCATCTTCAACGGCAGCAGCGCGTAGTCCTCGTCCTTCGTCGGGTTCGGTTTGTAGGCGTGCGCCAGGTCGAGTTCGATGCGTGCCATCAGTGCGCCCTCCCCGGCCGCGCCGGCGCCCGCACCAGCGGGCCCCCGGCGTCAAAGACAAACAGGCTGTCGGGCTGCAGGTACAGCGTGATCGGCTCGCCCAGCGGGCACACGTGAACCCCGGTGAGTTGGGCCACCAGCTCACCCACGCCGGTGTGCACGTGCACGAAGGTGTCGGAGCCGGCGATCTCGGCCAGCTCCACGCGACCGGGCAGGGCCACATCACCGGGCCGCTGCGTCACGCGCAAGCCACCAGCGCGCAGGCCCAGCGTGAGGCGTTTCGGCGCGTCGGACGGCAAGGGCACGGGCCAGATGTCGCCGCCCTCCACCCGCACGCCACCGGCCACCGCCTCGGCGGCCATCAGGTTCATCGGCGGGTCGCTGAAGGCGCGCGCCACGCGGATGCTTTGCGGCTGGTGAAACACCTCGGCGGTGGGGCCGTACTGCAGCAGCTCGCCCGCGTCCATCACCGCGGTGTAGCCGCCCAACAGCAGCGCCTCGCCCGGCTCGGTGGTGGCGTAGACCACGGTGGAGTCGCCCGTGGCAAAGAGCTGGGTGAGCTCCTCGCGCAGCTCTTCGCGCAGCTTGTAGTCCAGGTTCACCAGGGGTTCGTCGAACAGCATCAGTGGCGCCTGTTTGGCCAGCGCACGCGCCAGCGCCACGCGCTGCTGCTGCCCGCCCGAGAGCTCCGCCGGCAGGCGGCCCAGGAACATGTCGATGTGCAGCCGCGCGGCGATGTCGCGCACCTTCTGGTCCACGTCGCGGTCACCGCGCAGGCGCATGGGCGAGGCGATGTTCTGCGCCACCGTCATCGAGGGGTAGTTGACGAACTGCTGGTAGACCATGGCCACGTTGCGCTGGCGCACCGACATGCGCGTCACGTCCACGCCGTCCACCAGCACACGCCCGGTGGTGGCCACGTCCAGGCCGGCCATGACACGCATCAGGCTGGTCTTGCCGGCTTGCGTGGCGCCGAGCAGCACGGTGACCGCACCGCTCACCAGGCTCAGGCTTTGGGGATAAAGGTGCACGGCAGGCCCAACGGTCTTGCCCACCTGTTCCAGAGACAACTGCATTCGACTCCCAGCGTGAAAAACCGCACATCCATGATCGGATGGCATTTCGTTTGCAGGATTCTATTGTTCGTTTATGTTCGTTTTTATTCGGTATTTACCCTGACCAAGGCCAAAAAGATTTCCGTTATGTTCGGGTGGCCCCGTCTTCCCGCCACCTCCGATGAACCTCAACCCCCGCCACACCGAACTGCTCGACGAAGTGCGCGCCCACGGCCCGCAGACCATCGAGGCGCTGGCCGAACGCTTCGGCGTCACCCTGCAAACGGTGCGCCGCGACGTGCAGCGCCTGGCCGAGGCCGGCTATCTCTCGCGCTTTCACGGCGGCGTGCGCCTGCCGGGTTCGACCACCGAGAACATCGCCTACCGCCAGCGTCAGGCCATGCAGGCGGACGCGAAGACACGCATCGCCCGCGCCGTGGCGCGGCGCGTGCCCAACGGTTGTTCGCTGATCATGAACATCGGCACCACCATCGAAGCGGTGGCGCGCGAGCTGCAGCACCACCGCGGCCTGCGCGTGATCACCAACAATCTGCACATCGCCTCGCTCATGAGCACCCACCCCGACTGCGAGGTGATCGTGGCCGGCGGCGTGGTGCGGGGCGCCGACCAGGGCATCGTGGGCGAAGCCACGGTGGACTTCATGCGCCAGTTCAAGGTCGACATCGGCCTGATCGGCATCAGCGGCATCGAAGCCGACGGCTCGCTGCGCGACTTCGACTACCGCGAGGTGAAGGTGGCGCGCGCCATCGTCGAACAATCGCGCGAGGTCTGGCTCGCGGCCGACCACAGCAAGTTCAACCGGCCTGCGATGGTTGAGCTCGCCCGGCTGGACGACATCGACGTGGTGTTCACCGACCAGCCGCCACCGCCGCCGTTTGGCGACCTCCTGATCCAGGGCAACGTGGAGTGCGTTCTCGCGGACTTCGCCACCCACCACGACACAGCCATCGCCTGACCCCTCCGGACCACCCCATGACCTACCTGCTCGCCCTGGACCAGGGCACCTCCAGCTCCCGCAGCATCGTGTTCGACCACGCAGGCCGCGTCGTGACCATGTCGCAGCGCGAATTTCGCCAGATCTACCCGCAGCCGGGCTGGGTCGAACACGACCCGCGCGACCTCTGGACCACCCAGCTGGAGACCGCGCGCGAGGCCCTGAAACAGGCCGGCCTGAGCGCCGGGAAGATCCATGCCGTGGGCATCACCAACCAGCGCGAGACCACCGTGGTGTGGAACCGCAAAACGGGCGAGCCGGTCTACAACGCCATCGTCTGGCAGGACCGCCGGGCAGAGGCCACCTGCGCCGAGCTGCGCGAACGGGGCGCGAGCGACACCGTGCTGCAGAAGACCGGCCTGCGCATCGACGCCTACTTCTCCGGCACCAAGCTCAAGTGGATCCTGGACAACGTGGCTGGTGCACGCGCGCAGGCCGAGCGCGGTGAACTCGCCTTCGGCACGGTCGACAGCTGGCTGATCTGGCAGCTCACCGGCGGCGCGCGGCATGTGACCGACGTGAGCAACGCCTCGCGCACCATGCTGTTCAACGTGCACACCCGCGAGTGGGACGACGAGCTGCTGGCCCTGCTCGACATCCCCAAGAGCCTGATGCCCGAGGCGCTGCCGTCGAGCGCGCACTTCGGGGAAATGAAGGCCGAGTGGCTGGGCGCGCCGCTGGAAATCGGCGGCGTGGCGGGCGATCAGCAGAGCGCCCTGTTCGGCCAGGCCTGCTTCACCGCCGGCATGGCCAAGAACACCTACGGCACCGGCTGCTTCATGCTCATGCACACCGGCGAACGTTTCCAGGTCAGCCAGAACGGGCTGATCACCACCGCCACGGCGCAACCGCCGGGACCCCAGCAGTACGCACTCGAAGGCAGCGTGTTCATTGGCGGTGCGGTGGTGCAGTGGCTGCGCGATGGCCTGCGCGCCATCCAGTCCAGCAGTGAGGTCCAGTCGCTCGCCGAAAGCGTGCCCGACGCCGGCGGCGTGGTGCTGGTCCCGGCTTTCACCGGCCTGGGCGCGCCCTACTGGCAGCCCGACACGCGCGGCAGCATCACCGGCCTCACACGCGGCACCACCATCGCGCACATCGCGCGCGCCGCGCTGGAGAGCATCGCCTTCCAGAGCGCGGCCCTGCTCGACGCCATGAGCCGCGACGCGGTGGCCGCCGGCGGCGTGCCGGTGAGCGAACTGCGGGTGGACGGCGGCGCCTGCGTGAACGACCTGCTGATGCAGATCCAGGCCGACCTGCTGGGCATCCCGGTGGTGCGGCCCGCGGTCATCGAGACCACCGCGCTGGGTGCTGCCTATCTCGCCGGGCTGCACACCGGCCTCTACGCCGGGCTGGACGAACTCTCGAAACAATGGCGCGCCGAGCGCACCTTTCACCCCACGCTGTCGCGTGAACGCGCGGCTGAAAAAATGGCGCAGTGGGAACACGCGGTGCGGCAGACCGTAGCGCCCTGAAGCGGCGGGTGGCGGCGCGCGACAATGGCGCAATGAACACCCCCACCCACCCCACCATCACCTTCATCGGCGGCGGCAACATGGCCAGCGCCATCGTCGGCGGCCTGCTCCGCCAGGGCCATCCCGTCAGCGCCCTGCAGATCGTCGAACCCTGGGACGAACAGCGCACCAAGCTCGCGCAGCAGTTCCCCGGCGTGTCACTTCTCGCCGCCGCCAGCGCGGATCTGAACCCCTCAAGCCTCGTGGTCTGGGCCGTGAAGCCGCAGACCTTCAAGGACGCCGCCCTCGCCAGTCAGCCCTTCCTCGCCAACGCGCTTCACCTCAGCGTGGCCGCCGGCATCACCAGCGAGAGCATGGCCGGCTGGTTGCAGACGCAGCGCATCGTGCGCGCCATGCCCAACACACCGGCGCTGGTCGGCCTGGGCATGACCGGCCTGTTCGCCCGCGACGGCGCCAGTGCTGCCGACCGCGCGCTGGTCGAAGCCGTGGTGAAGACCACCGGCGAGCTGGTGTGGGTGAGCGCCGAACAACAACTGGACGCCGTGACCGCGCTCTCAGGCTCGGGCCCGGCCTACGTGTTCTATTTCCTGGAAGCCATGCGCGACGCCGGCGCCCGCATGGGCCTGCCGCCCGACGTGGCCTACCAGCTCGCCGTGGGCACCTTCATCGGCGCGTCGACCCTGGCACAACGCTCCGACGATCCGCCGCAGGTGCTGCGCGAACGCGTGACCTCCAAGGGTGGCACGACCTACGCGGCTTTGACGTCGATGGAATCGGCGGGTGTGAAAGCCAAGTTTGAAGAGGCGCTGTTCGCTGCGCAGAAACGGGCCGAGGAGCTGGGGCGGGAGTTCGGGAAGTAAGTCTCGCGCGGCTCTCGGACGCGGTGCGCTCTGCTCCGCAGCTGTCCTCCGAGCAAATCAAATGCCCGACAGCACCGCGTCCATGGCCGACACCAAGGCGCTGGCCTGCGCTGCCACGTTGTCAACCGGTCGGCGCAACTCTTTGGCGGGCAGGGGAGCGGCATAGTGCGCCAGCGCGTGCAGGCGCTTGCCTTTGACCATGATGACCGGACACAGTGTGGTCGGCACCTTGGTCCCTGAACTGAACACGGCGAGCGGCATGGTCAGCCGCGTGGCCAGGGCATCGAGCAGATCACTCTGGATCACGACCACGTAGGGAATGCCGTCGGCTGCGCTGCGGCTGGGATTGGCGTAGACGTCGTACTGCGGCATTGGCGGTTCACCAAGGGCGGAGATCTTCACCCGGAATGCCGAGCGCATCGAATCGGGCGTTCTGGGCTTCAATCCAGTCACCGAACTCGCATTCAAACGCCTTTTTGCGCGCAGCGCGTGTGCTCTTGCCGCTGCTGGCCTGCAGGGCCAGGTACTGCTCAGCCGAGAGGATCACGGTGTCGATGTGGCCGGCCTTCTCAACAAAAACCGGTTCGCGCTTGGCTTGTGCGCAGAGGCTGCCAAATCGATTTTTGGCTTCGGTGGCGGTGACTCGCATGGCGGGCTCCTTGGTGGTTTGGCCATTTTAGCCATTGCTGACCAACGAAGGCACAAGGCTGAAACGCCCGCCCATCTGTTCACGGCCGCAGCTCACTCAACCCAGGCCAAGCACCACGCCCACAAACACGGTGAACCCCAACCAGTGGTTGAGGCGGAACGCCTTGAAGCAGCCGTCGCGGCTGCGGTCCTTGATGAGCTGGAAGTGCCACGCCACCTGGGCCAGCGCCACCACCAGCATCGCGCCCCACACCCAGGGATTCACGACCGCCCAAAGCGCAGCCGTCCAGACCGCAAGGAACACGAGATAGAACGCGGTGACCGAAGGCACGTCGTACACACCCAGCGTGATCGCCGAGGTCTTCATGCCGATGCGCAGGTCGTCGTCGCGGTCGACCATGGCGTACTCGGTGTCGTAGGCCAGCACCCAGAAGAGGTTGCCCAGCAACAGCACCCAGGCCAGCGGCGGCACCTGCGACTGCACGGCCGCAAACGCCATGGGCACGCCGAAGCTGAAGGCCACGCCCAGCACGGCCTGCGGCATGGACACATATCGCTTGGCGTACGGATAGGCCAGCGTGATGGCCAGCGCGGCGAACGACATGAGCACCGTGAGCGTGTTGGTGGTGAGCACCAGCCCGAATGCCGCCAGCGCGAGCACCGCGCCCACGGCCAAGGCTTCGCGCGTGGAGACCTTGCCCGAGGTCACCGGGCGCTGCGCGGTGCGCTTGACGTGTTTGTCGAACTCGCGGTCCGCCACGTCGTTCACGCAGCAACCGGCGCTGCGCATGAGGATGGTGCCGAGCACGAACACGGCCAGCAGGTGCCAGCCGGGGAAACCGCCGGCGGCCACCCACAGCGCCGCCAACGAAGGCCACAGCAGCAGCAGCCAGCCGGCTGGGCGGCTCCAGCGGATCAGGTCAAGGTACAGCGACAGGCGCGAAGGCGCGTGGGACGTTGCAGCGACCATGGGCAGGCAGATCAGTCCTCAAGAATCGAACGCAGCATCCACGCGGTCTGCTCGTGCACCGTGAGGCGCTGCGTCAGCAGGTCGGCCGTGGGCTCGTCGCCCGCCTTGTCGACCACCGGAAACAGCTCACGCGCCGTGCGCGCCACCGCTTCGTGGCCCTGCACGAGGATGCGCACCATCTCCATGGCCTTGGGCGGCGTGGCCGGTGCGTCGGGCACCGAGCTGAGCTTGCTGAACTGGGCGTAGCTGCCGGGGGCGTCGTGGCCCAGCGAACGGATGCGTTCGGCCACCGGATCGACTGCCGTCCACAGCTCGGTGTACTGCGTCATGAACAGGGTGTGCAGCGAAGTGAACATCGGCCCGGTCACGTTCCAGTGGAAGTTGTGCGTGGTCAGGTACAGCGTGTAGGTGTCGGCCAGCAGCTTGGACAGGCCTTTGGCAATCGCCGCGCGGTCCTTCTCGTTGATGCCGATGTTGATGCTGGGCGCACTGACTTTGCTGGCGGTTTTGGCCATGGATAACTCCTTCGGGATGGTTGAAAAACAAAAAATCAAGAGAGGCGTTTGACGCCCGGAAGTTCGCAGGCGTAGATGGCGTTGCGCAGTTCGGCAATGGCCTCGTACCGCGTGAAGCTGCGCCGCCAGGCCAGCACGACGCGCCGCGTGGGCGCCTCGCCCTCGAACGGCAGGTAGCGCACGTACGACGAGTCGCCAAAGTCCTGCCCCGGCGAGGCGTGGCCGTCCAGCGCTGACGAAGGCACCGACAAACGCGGCACCAGCGTCACGCCCATGCCGGCGGCCACCATGTGTTTGATGGTCTCCAGCGACGAACCCTCGAAGCTCTTGCGGATGCCTTCGGCGTCGTTGGAGAAACGCGCGAACTCGGGGCAGACCTCCAGCACGTGGTCGCGAAAACAATGGCCCGTGCCCAGCAGCAGCATGGTCTCGCGCTTGAGCTCTTCGTTCGTGATGTGGCCTTGTTTGGCCAGCGGGTGCGTGTGCGGCACGGCGGCGAGAAAGGGCTCGTCGTAGAGCGCCGCAATCGCCAGGTTGGTGTCGGGAAACGGCTCGGCCAGGATGGCGCAGTCGATCTCGCCCAGGCGCAGTTGTTCGAGCAGCTTGACCGTGAAGTTCTCCTGCAGCATCAGCGGCATCTGCGGCGTGCGGTCGATCACGTGGCGCACCAGGTCGGGCAGCAGATACGGGCCGATGGTGTAGATCACGCCCAGCTTGAGTGGGCCGGCCAGCGGGTCCTTGCCGCGTTTGGCGATTTCCTTGATGGCCGCGGCCTGCTCCAGCACGGTCTGCGCCTGGCGCACGATTTCTTCGCCCAGCGGCGTCACGCTGATCTCGCTGGCGTTGCGCTCGAAGATCTTGAGCTCCAGCTCGTCTTCGAGTTTCTTGATGGCCACCGACAAGGTGGGCTGCGAAACGAAGCAGGCCTCGGCCGCCTTGCCGAAGTGCTTTTCCCGCGCCACGGCCACGATGTATTTGAGTTCGGTCAGCGTCATGAAGCTATTGTGCCCCCCTGCGCCGCTTCGCGTCTTCCCCCCTGGGGACCACGCCAGTGGCCCGGCAAAGCCGGTTCCACGGCGTGTGCTTGATGGAGGCTCGCGCTCCGGTCGACTTCACGCCTTGAGGAATTCCGCCTTGCCACCCAACCAGCGGGCGATGTGTTTTTCGGCCATCTGCGGGTACTCCGCCAGCATCACCGGCGCGGCCTCGCGCGCCCATTCGAGCAGGTGGGTGTCGGTGGCGAGGTCGGCAAAACGCAGCAGCGGCGCGCCCGACTGGCGCGCGCCCAGAAACTCGCCCGGGCCCCGGATTTCCAGGTCGCGCCGGGCGATCTCGAACCCGTCATTGGTTTCCGCCATGGCCTTCAGGCGCTCGCGCGCGGTCTCGCCCAGGCGACCACCGTCGGGCGGTGTGTAGAGCAGCACGCAGGCCGAGGCCGCTGCGCCGCGACCCACGCGACCACGCAGCTGGTGCAGCTGGCTCAGGCCAAAACGCTCGGCGTGCTCGATCACCATCAGCGAGGCGTTGGGCACGTCCACCCCCACCTCGATCACGGTGGTGGAGACCAGCACGCCCATCTGCCCACCAGTGAACAGCGACATCACCGCCTTCTTTTCGGCCACCGGCATGCGCGAGTGCAGCAGACCCACGAGCACGCCGGGCAATGATTCACTCAACTCGGCGTGCGTGGCGGTCGCGTTGGACAAGTCCAGCGCCTCGCTCTCCTCGATCAGCGGGCACACCCAGTACACCTGCCGCCCCTGCGCCAACTGGCCCCGGATGCGCTCGATCACCTCGGCGCGGCGGCTGTCGGCCACCACCTTGGTGACGATGGGCGTGCGCCCAGGCGGGAGTTCGTCGATGGTGGAGACGTCGAGGTCGGCGTAGTAGCTCATGGCGAGCGTTCGCGGAATCGGGGTCGCGGTCATCATGAGCAAATGGGGCTCCCCCTCGGTCATGCCCGATCCCATCTTGCTGCGCAGCGCCAGCCGCTGCGCCACGCCAAAGCGGTGCTGTTCATCAATGATCGCGAGCGCCAGGTTCTTGAACACCACCTGATCCTGAATGACGGCGTGTGTGCCCACCACCAGCGCCGCCTCGCCGCTGGCGATCAGCGCGAGCATTTCGCCGCGTTGCTTTTTTTTCTGGCTGCCGGTGAGCCAGGCCACGCGTTTGCCCAGCGGCGTGAGCAGCGGTTCCAGCCAGCCGATGAGCTTGGCGAAATGCTGCTCGGCGAGGATCTCGGTCGGCGCCATCAGCGCGCATTGCCAGCCTGCGTCGATGGCAATGGCGGCGGCCAGCGCGGCCACCACCGTCTTGCCCGAGCCCACGTCGCCCTGCAGCAACCGGTGCATCGGTAGCTGGCGCATGAGGTCGCGCGCGATCTCTTCACCCACGCGGCGCTGCGCCGTGGTGAGCGCAAACGGCAACACGCCGAGCAGCTGTTCGTGCAGGCCACCCGGCTGGACGCGCAGGGCCGGCGCGCTCAGGGCCGCGCGCTCCTGCCGCGCAGTGAACTGCGAGAGCTGCTGCGCCAGCAGTTCTTCGGCCTTCAGGCGCTGCCAAGCGGGGTGGCTGCGGTCTTCGAGTGCGTCCAGCGACACGTCGGCGCCCGGGTGGTGCAGAAACTGCAGCGCGTCGCGCAGCGTCCAGGTGCCGCGCACCACGGCGTTCAGGCCACCCAGCAGGGCCGGCGGCAGGTTTTCGCCCAGGTCGGCGCGCCGCAGCCCGCTGGCCACCACCTTGCGCAGATACGCCTGCGGCAGCTGCGCGCTGGTGGGGTACACCGGCGTGAGCGCGTCGGGCAATTCACCCCCCGCGGCATGAAACGCCGGATGCACCATGGTCCAGCCCAGGAAACCGCCGCGCAGTTCGCCGCGCACGCGCACCCGTTGCCCCACGGCCAGCGTCTTCTGATGCGCGGGGTAGAAGGTGAAGAAGCGCAGGGTGCAGGTGTCGGTGCCGTCGTCCAGCGTCACCAGCAGCTGGCGGCGCGGGCGCTGCGTGATCTCGCTGTTCGTCACCGTGCCTTCGATCTGCGCCAGTTGCCCGTCGCGGGCCTCACGCAGCGTGACGATGCGGGTTTCGTCCTCGTAGCGCAGCGGCAGGTGCAGCGCCAGATCGATGTCGCGCACGAGCCCGAGTTTGTGCAGGGCTTTCTGGGGGGCGGACAGCGCGGGCGCGGCTGCTTTGCCTTCGGCTTGGGCGGGCATGCGCGCATTGTGCCCGGCCACACACGGTCACCAATGCCCTCGCACGAGCGCGCCCCGTGGCCCTCGCCTAGCATGGTGCGTCACGTCAACTCCTCACCCCATGGACGCCTCACACTTTTACGAACCGTCGCAAGGCCACGGCCTGCCGCACGACCCGTTCAACGCCATCGTCGGGCCGCGCCCCATCGGCTGGGTCTCCACCCGCGCCAGCGACGGCGTGCTCAACCTGGCGCCCTACAGCTTCTTCAACGCCTTCAACTACGTGCCACCCATCGTGGGCTTCTGCAGCATCGGGCACAAGGATTCGGTGCGCAATGTGGAGGCGACCGGCGAGTTCGTGTGGAACCTGGTGACACGCCCGCTGGCCGAACAGATGAACCAGACCTGCGCCCACGTCCCGCCCGAGGTGGACGAATTCGCGCTGGCCGGGCTCACGCCGGTGGCTTCGCGTGTGGTGTCCGTCCCTCGGGTGCAAGAGAGCCCCGTGAGCTTCGAATGCCGGTTGTCGCAGATCGTGCGGCTGACTTCGGCAGCCGGTGCGCCCATCGACAGCTGGCTGGTGCTGGGTGAGGTGGTGGGCGTGCACATTGCACGGCAGCTGCTGAAGGCGGGTGTGTACGACACAGCGAACGCCGGGCACATCCTGCGCGGCGGCGGCCCGGCCGACTACTTCACGATCGGCCCTGAACAGCTGTTCCAGATGCACCGCCCTCGCTGAATCTGGATCGACCGCGCAGAACTGAGACAATCACGGCCTTTGTTTCTTCACTTGGAACGGGCCTGTCCGGCCCTCAAGCTGCATGCCTTCATCTGCCTCCTCTGCGCGCACCCTCACGGTCGCCGACTTTGATTTCCGCCTCCCCCCCGAGCTGATCGCCCAACACCCCGCGCCCGAGCGCAGCGCTTCGCGCCTGCTCGACGGCACGGGCTCCGCGCCGGTAGACCGCATCTTTCGCGAACTGCCCGGCCTGTTGAAGGACGGTGACCTGCTGGTGTTCAACGACACCCAGGTGATGAAGGCCCGCCTCTTCGGCCAGAAGGCCAGCGGCGGCCAGCTCGAAATGCTGATCGAGCGCGTGCTGCTGCCCCTGGAGGCCAGCGACGGCACCGTCCACGAGGTGGTGGCCCACCTGCGCGTGAGCAAAAAACCGCAGCTCGGCGGCCGGCTGCACATGGCCGGAGGCCTGGGCCGTGGCGGGTTTGACGCCGTTTTCATCGGCCGCTGGCCCGACGAACAGGGTCAGCTGTTCCGCTTCCGCCTGCACGGCCCTGCCGGTGAAACGCCCTACGAGCTGATGGCGCGCCATGGCCATGTGCCGCTGCCGCCCTACATCACCCACACCGACGAAGCCGACGACGAACGCCGCTACCAGACCGTGTTCGCGCGCGTGCCTGGCGCCGTGGCGGCGCCCACGGCCGCGCTGCATTTCGACGAGACCGTGCTGGCCGCGCTCGACGCGCGCGGCGTGCGCCGCGCCAGCGTCACGCTGCACGTGGGCGCGGGCACCTTTGCGCCCATGAAGGCCGGGCGCATCGAAGACCACGTGATGCACCACGAGCGCTACGCGATTCCGCCGGCCACCCTGCAAGCGATCGCCGACTGCCGCGCGCGCGGCGGGCGTGTGGTGGCGGTGGGCACCACCACCGTGCGCACGCTGGAGAGCTGGGCACGCTCGGGTGAGACCGAGGGCGACACCAACATCTTCATCACGCCAGGTTTCGGGTTCCAGGTGGTCGACCTGATGGTCACCAACTTCCACCTGCCCCAGTCCACGCTGATGATGCTGGTCAGCGCCTTCGCCGGTTTCGATCACATTCGCGCGCTGTATGCCCACGCCATCGAACACCGCTACCGCTTCTTCAGCTATGGCGACGCCATGCTGCTTTCAAGGAACCCCGATGCTGCAGTTTGAAGTCCTCAAGACCGACCCCACCAGCCACGCGCGCCGCGCGCAGCTCACGCTCAACCACGGCGTGGTGCAGACGCCCATCTTCATGCCGGTGGGCACCTACGGCACCGTCAAGGGCGTGATGCCGCAGAGCCTGCACGACATGGGCGCACAGATCATCCTGGGCAACACCTTTCACCTCTGGATGCGCCCGGGCCGCGAGGTGATGAACAGTTTCGGCGGCCTGCACGGCTTCGAGCAGTGGCACAAGCCCATCCTCACCGACTCGGGCGGTTTCCAGGTCTGGTCGCTCGGCGCCATGCGCAAGATCACCGAAGAAGGCGTGACCTTCGCCAGCCCGGTCAACGGCGACAAGCTCTTCATGTCGCCGGAGGTCAGCATGGACATCCAGACCGGGCTGAACAGCGACATCGTGATGCAGCTCGACGAGTGCACGCCGTACGAGACCAACGGCCACCTGACCACCGAGGCGGAGGCGCGCAAGAGCATGGAGATGAGCCTGCGGTGGGCCAGGCGGTCGCAGGACGAATTCGCGCGGCTGGAGAACCCCAACGCGCTGTTCGGCATCGTGCAGGGCGGCATGTTCGAGCACCTGCGCCAGGAGTCGCTGGACGCACTCGTCGACATGGACTTCCCCGGCTACGCCATCGGCGGCGTGAGCGTGGGCGAGCCGAAAGAGCAGATGCTGCAGATCATGGCGCACACGCCGCACCGCCTGCCGGCGCACAAGCCGCGTTACCTCATGGGCGTGGGCACACCCGAAGACCTGGTGCAGGGCGTGGCCGACGGCGTGGACATGTTCGACTGCGTCATGCCCACGCGCAACGCGCGCAACGGCACGCTGTTCACCCGTTTCGGCGACCTGAAGATCCGCAACGCGCGCCACAAGACCGACCACCAGCCGCTGGACACCACCTGCACCTGCCACGCCTGCGCCGGCAAGAGCGGCGTGAGCTGGGATCAGGGCGGACGCGACGGTTTCAGCCGCGCCTACCTGCACCACCTGGACCGCTGCGGCGAGATGCTGGGTCCCATGCTGGCCACCATCCACAACCTGCACTACTACCTGAACCTCATGCGCGAGGTGCGCGAGGCGCTGGACGCGGGCACGTTCGGCGCCTTCCGAGCGCAGTTCAAGGCGGACCGGGCGCGCGGGGTCTGACTGACGCGCGGGTGCCAGCCGATCGCGGCCAGCGCGTCTAAGCTGCAGCCATGTCGCAGTCCCACGTCCCCCGCCACATCCTGCCCATCCTGGTGCTCGCCCAGTTCCTGGGCACCTCGCTGTGGTTCGCGGTCAACGCGGTCATGCCCGACCTGCAGCGTGAACTGGGCTGGCCCACCAGCGCGGTGGGCACGCTCACCTCGTCGCTGCAGTTCGGCTTCATCCTGGGCACGCTGGTGTTTGCGCTGCTGGCCATTGCCGACCGTTTTGCACCACGCCGCGTGTTCCTGGTGTGTGCGCTCGCTGGTGCGGCCTGCACGGTGGGCGCGTGGTGGATGGTGCGTGACTACACGGCGCTGCTGGGCTGGCGGTTTGCCACCGGCTTCTTCCTCGCGGGCATCTACCCGGTCGGCATGAAGATCGCGGCGCAGTGGTACACGCGCGGTCTGGGTGCAGCGCTTGGTCTGCTGATCGGCGCGCTGGTGCTGGGTTCGGCCAGCGCGCATGCGCTGCGCGCACTCAGCGGCGCCCTGCCCTGGCCCACGCTCATGCTCGGCGTGGCCGCACTGGCTGCCGCCGGTGGCCTGCTGCTGTTCTTCGGCACCACCGATCCGCCCCACGCGCAAGCCCGCGTCACGGTGCTGCAGTGGCGCGCGCTGGCCACGCTGTGGACCGATTCGCGTGTGCGCAGCTCGGTGCTCGGTTACTTTGGCCACATGTGGGAGCTCTACACCATGTGGGTGATGGTGCCGCTGGTGCTGGCCACGCGGCTGCAAGGCACGGCGCTGTCGTGGACCGCGTTCTGCGTGCTCGGGGCCGGCGTGATCGGCTGCGCGGGCGGCGGCTGGGTGGCGCAGCGCTGGGGCAGCGCACGCGTGGCGGGCACGCAGCTGGCCATCAGTGGACTGTGTTGCCTGACGGCCTTCTGGATGATCGATGCGGGCGACGCGCTGTTCTACGCCTGGCTGGTGCTCTGGGGCATCACGGTGTCGGGCGACTCGCCGCAGTTCTCCACCCTCACCGCACGCAACGCGCCGCCGCAGGCCGTGGGCAGCGTGCTCACCCTCACCAACAGCATCGGCTTTGCAATCTCCATCGTGAGCATCCTGCTGTTTGTCTCGCTGGCCGAGACGGTGGCGCTGGGTGCCCTGCTGCCCTGGCTGGCGATCGGCCCGGCGCTGGGGCTGTGGGCGCTGCGACCCTTGTGGCGAGAGGAAGCCCGCCGTCCCTGAAGCGGCTTCAGTGGCCCAGGTGCTGGGCCACCTTCTTGAGCAGCAGGTCGCGGTTGAAGGGTTTGGCCACAAAGTCCACCGCCCCGGCCTTGCGGCTGTCCACGATCACCTGCTTCTCGGTCTGCCCGGTCAGCATGATCACGGGAATGTCCTGCGCCAACGCGGTGCCCTTGAGTTCGCGCGTGAGCGCGATGCCGTCCGAGTCGGGAAGCTTGAGGTCCATCAGGATCAACCCGGGGCGGTTGAACATGAGGAACTGCTGCGCGTCGTTTGCGGTGCCCACCGCGTGCACGTCGTAGCGCGCGGCGGTGAGCAACTGCGTGAGCAGGCGCCGCATGAACTCGTCGTCGTCCACCACCAGCAGCAGCGGGCGGCTCACCTTGGCGTGTTGCATCAGATCGCGCGCGGCCTGCAGCGGTTGGGCCAGCTCTGCCGTGATGGTGTCGACCCAGTCGCGCATGGGTTGCGCCGCCTGCACCACCTCTTCCAGCGTGGGAATCAGCGCCTCGCGCTGCAGTTTGCCGAAGGCTTGTTCCACGCGCGTGGCATCGCGCACCGTCAAGGCGTCGTCCAGGCCGGTCGCCAGGATGCGCTCGGACAAGCCGCCCATGGCGCGGCTGACCGAGGCCTGGGCCTGGCGCGCGGTGTTCTGGGCGTTCTGCGCGTGCACCCGCCCCAACCGCACCTGCTGGGCCAGCTGTTCTTCGAGTGTTTCCGCGCGGCGCGCGAGTGTGGCGAGCTCGGAGAGCGGCGCCAGCGCCAGCTCCTGGTCGAGCGCACCCAGCGCCAGGTGCACCGACATCGCCAGGCGCTTGGCGTCATGCACCAGCGGCCAGAACAACACGTAGTCGTCAAACACCTCCTGCAGGCACAGGTCGAAGGCGCGGCGCACGTTTTCCTTGTCGCACAACAACAGCGTGCGATGCAACAGCGACTGGATCACTTCACTGCGCCGGTACAGGCCGAGGTAAAAGCGTTCGCAGGCTTCCACCGACTTGAAAGCCAGCACCAGCACCTGCGGCTTGACGCGGTCGAACACCGCGTCCGACTTCATCGCATCGGTGGTGGCCTCCACGTGGGGGTAGCGGTCGCGCAGCATGCTGCAGACCTGCTCGGCGTCCACCGCGTTGTCCCCGACGACGAGGATGCGGGCTTCTTTGTGGTTCATGGTGGCTCGTTCAGTGGGCAGCGCCTGAGGGATGCATGCCCTCATGACCGGACAAACGTGTCATCACATGGGCCAGCGCGTCTTCCATGCGGGCCACGAGGCCGTGCATCTCGGTGGTGCTGCAACCGGGGTCGGCACGCTCGATGCGCTCGCAGCAAGCCGCCAGCGACATCGCGCCAATCACCCGGCAGGACGACTTGAGGCGGTGCGCCAGATCGCCCAGCGCACCCAGGTCGGCGCGGTTGGCCGCACGGCGCATCTCGTCCATGGTGTTGAGCGCGGACAACAGGAAACGCCGACGAAAATCCGCCAGCAGTTCGGGGTCGTCGCCCACCAGGCGTTCCAGCGCCTGGTCGTCGTACGCGTCGAGCCCAACCTCGACTTCAAACACGTCGACCTCCTCGCAGTCCACCGGCTCGAACGCCGTCGTGGTCTGCACGTCGTCCGTGGGCAGCCAGCGCCTGAGCATTTCACCCAACTGGTCGGTCTGCACCGGTTTGCTGAGGTAGTCGTCCATGCCGGCGGCGCGGCAGCGGTCGATCTCGCCGCTCAGCGCATTGGCCGACAAGGCCACGATGGGCATGCGCGAGTCACCGGTCTCGTGTGTGCGGATGGTGGCGGCCAGCGTGTAGCCGTCGATGCCCGGCATGTGCAGGTCGGTGAGCAGCAGGGCGTGGCGGTGCGTGGCCTGCCCGGCGCGCCACAGCGCCAACGCCTCCAGCCCGTCGCTGACCATCTCCACCGCCACGCCCAGCAGCGCGAGCTGGTGGCCGATCACCTTCTGGTTGATGGCGTTGTCCTCGGCCACCAGCACCAGCGGCCCACCGGAGGGGGCGAAATGCGGCCCGGTCTGCGTGACCAGGACCGGACTGTCATCCACCACGTGGCGGGGTGCCGGCGTGGCGTCGAAAGGCAAGGTCACGGTGAAGGTGGAGCCTTGGTCCGGCACGCTCTGCACCTCCACCCAACCGCCCATCAAGCCGGTGAGGCGCTTGCAGATCGACAGGCCCAGGCCGGTGCCGCCAAAGCGGCGCGTGGTCGCGCTCTCGGCCTGCACAAAGGGTTTGAAAATGCGCTGCAAAGCTTCGGGCGCCATGCCGATGCCGTTGTCGACCACGCTCAACTGCAGGTGCCCGGGCAGGTCGGGTCCGCACCGCTGCACCAGCAGATCCACCCGGCCGGCGCGGCCAAGGCCGGCCGAGAACTTGATGGCGTTGCCCAGCAGGTTGTTGAGGATCTGGCGCAACCGCACGGCGTCGCTCAGGATCCAGTCCGGCACACCCTCGGCCACATCGACCTGCAGTTCGACCCCTTGTGAAGCGGCCGTGGGACGCAGGGCGTCGCACACACTGTCGGTGAGGCGCACCAGGGCGACCGGCGCGCTCTCCAGCTGGAGCTGGCCTGCCTCGATCTTGGAGAAGTCCAGGATGTCGTCGATGATGGTCAGCAGGGCCTGCGCCGATTCGCTCACGGTGTCGGCCAGGTCGCGCTGGTAGGGCGAGAGTGTGGAGCGTTGCAGCAAATCCAGGCTGCCCACCACGCCGTTCATGGGCGTGCGGATTTCGTGGCTCATGGTGGCGAGAAACGCGCTTTTGGCTTCGCTGGCGGCCTCGGCCGCGCGACGCGCCGCCACCAGAGCCTCGGTGCGCTGCTCCACCAGGTCCTCCAGGTGGTGCTGGTGCTGCTCCAGCTCGTCCATCAGGCGCCGTTTTTCGGTCACGTCCAGCATCAGCGCCATGTACTGGGTCACCCGGCCCTGGGCGTCGCGGATCGGGGTGATGGTCGCGTCTTCGACATAGTCCACCCCGTCCTTGCGGCGGTTGAACAGGTGGCCGCGCCACGGCTTGCCGGCCAGCAGCTGATCCCACATGTGCTCGTAGGTCTCGCGCGGTGTCTTGCCCGACTGCAGCAGGCGCGGGTTGCGCCCCAGCAGCTCCTGCAGTGTGTAGCCCGAGCTGGAGAGGGTGGCGGCGTTGGCGTATTCAATGTTGCCTTCCAGATCGGTGATCACGATGCTCTGCACACTTTGCTCCACCGCCATCGAGAGCAGCCGGACCTCCTGCTCTTGCGCGTGGCGCTCGGTGATGTCGCGCATGACGACCACAAAGCACTGGTCGACCACGCGGGTGCTCATCTCGGCCATGAAGCTGCTGCCGTCGCGCCGCACCACGCGCCAGTCGCCCAGGCGCTCGTCGCCCTTGAGGACCTTGAGCGCGGCGCGCGTGAGCCGCGCGTGTTCGCTGGCGGGCAGCAGGTCGTGCAGCCGCATGTGGCGCAGTTCCTCCGCGCTGCGGCCCAGCATGCGCGCGGTTGCGCGGTTGACCTCGACCACCTGCTGGTTGCGGTCCAGCAGCAGGATGCCGTCGCCGATCTGGTCGAACAATTTGCGACGCTCGCCGTCGGCGCGTTGCAACTGCTGGTTCACCTGCTGGGTGCGCAGCCAGTGTTCGGCCACCCGCGCCAGGTCCTTGAGCACACGGCGCTGGTCGTCGGTGAGCTGGTGCGGCTGGTGGTCGATGGCGCACAGCGTGCCCATGTTGTGACCCTCCACCGTCAGCGGCACGCCGGCATAAAAGACCACATTCGGCGCACCGGTCACCAGCGGGTTGTCGGCAAAGCGGGCGTCCAGCCGGGCATCGGGCACCTCGAACAGTTCGGACTGCAGGATGGCGTGGGCGCAAAACGCGAGCTCGCGCGGGGTCTGCTCGGCGTCCAGCCCATGGCGCGCCTTGAACCACTGGCGGTGTTCGTCGACCAGGCTGACCAATGAAATCGGACACCCGAGCAGCTGGGCAGCGGTGCGCACCAGGCCGTCGAGCACGGGATCGGCGGGCGTGTCGAGCACGCCGAGCGCGCTCAGCGTGTCCAGCCGCTGGGATTCGTCGGGGGTGGGCGGTGCGGATTGCATGGCGGGGTCTCAGTCGGGTTGGGCGTTTGTGCCGGCCAGGGATGCGAAGGCCTGCTTGAGTTGAACGATGGACGGGCGGTTGCAGCCGGTGCCGGCGCCGGGGGCGCTGTCCTGCGAGTCGTCAAACACGTGCACCAGCGCCTGGGGTGCGGCGCGCGCGAGAAAACGTTTGAGCGCGGGCACCAGCACGCTGTCGAGCGACAGGTCGAGCACCAGCAGGTGGGCCTGCATGCGGGTGGCGCGCGCCATGGCGTCGTAGTAGGAGTCGACGGTCTCGATGACGCAACCCGGCAGGTTGTTCTGCACGCACCGCTGCAGCAGCGCCAGGCGCTGCGGGTTGTCCACCACCAACAGCACCCGACAGGGGACATCGAGAGACCCCGCTGCGTTCGGGCGACCGGCAAGGCTGGAAGGGGACACGGACGTCTCGCTGGCGGATGCCCGGGCCCGGCGGGCCACGATTCAGCAACCGTGAGCCGACTTTAAGAATCGGTTCTGCCGGCGTCTGTGGGGAGTTCTCGATCGGATGTGTGGGTTGTCCGTGATGCCCCACGCGGGTGTGCGACACCACACAAACCGCGTGGCACGAACACCACGAATTTCACGCGCCGTCGGCGTCGATCAGGCCGTTGCGGATGGCAAAGCGCACGAGCGCAGGCACGTCGGGCGTGGCCAGTTTGGCCATGAATCGGCTGCGGTAGGAGTCCACCGTCTTGGGCGAGAGGTGCAGCGCCCGGCCGATCTCGGTGCTCGACTGGCCCTGCACCACCATCACCACGATCTGCCGCTCCCGCACCGACAGCGTGTCCAGCGCGGCGTCGCCCGGCGCGGTGAGCCCCTGCACCGCGAGTTCGGCCACCTCGGTGCCCAGGTAACGCTGCCCCTTGCCCACCGCATCGAGGGCGGCCAGCAGCTCGGAGGCGGGTGCGCCCTTGAGCACATAACCCGCCGCGCCCAGCCGCAGCGCCTCGGCCACATGGCGCGGCTGGTTGGACATGGTGAGCACGATGGTGCGCACCTCCAGTGCGCGGCGTTGCAGCTCGGTCAGCAGCTCAAAGCCCGAGCGCACCCCCAGGTGCAGATCGAGCAGCACCGTCACGGGTCCGAGATCGCGCAGGTCGGCCAGCGCCTGCGTGGGGTCGGCCGACTCGCCCACCACCCGGTGCCCGGCCGCCTGCAACACGGCGCGCAAGCCGTCGCGCAAGAGGGTGTGGTCGTCCAGCAGGTACAGATCGCTCATGACCGGGGTGCCTCCCAGTGCAGGGTGACGCGGGTGCCGCCGGTGGTTTCGCCGGTGACGGAGAATCGCGCGCCGATCGAGATCGAACGCTCGCGCATGCCCACCACGCCCAGGTGACCGGGCCGGCCGAGCTGCATGTCCTGCGGGATGCCCACGCCGTCGTCGATCACGTCCAGTTGCAGCGTGTTCACATCGCCTTCGAGCAACACCCGGATCAGCGACGACTGCGCATGCAACCGGGCATTGGCGATCGCCTCGCGCGCCACCATGAAGGCGCTGTACTCCACGTCGGCGGGCCAGCGCTGTCGCTGCAAACCATCGGCCACCTCGAGCAACACGTCGGAGCCCACCGCCAGCAAGGTGGTGCGGATCTCGTTGTCCAGCGCCGCGGCCAGGCCCTGCTCCTCCAGCAACGGCGGGCGCAGGTCGGCCAGCACCTCGCGCACGTCCAGCACCGCTTGCGCCAGCATCCGGGCCAGCTTGCGGCACAGATCGGCAATCTCGGGCGGCAGGCTGTCGCCCGCGGTGGCCACCACGGCGTCCAGGTTCAGGCGCGCCACGGCCAGCGACTGGCCCAGGTTGTCGTGCAGGGCCTGCGCCACGCGTCGGGTGGTGTTCTTCTCTTGTGTCAGCAGGCGCTGGGTGAGCTCGGAGAGTTCGAGCTGGTAGCGGATGAGCGCACTTTGTGCGGCATGCCGGTCGGCCACGTCACGCAGCACCGCGATGTAGCGCTGCGGGTCGAGGGCCCGGGTGCGCACCTCCACCGGCAATCGGCTGCCGTCGCGGCGCACGATGGTCCACTCCACCAGCGGGCCGGGACCGTCGGCCGTCTCCAGCAAGGTGTCGTGCGAAGGCGCGGCCCGCTCATCCGCCAGCAGGGACTGCAGCGACACATCGACCAGGCGCTCGCCCTCGTGCCCCAGCATGCGCAGGGCCTGGGAATTGGCCTCCAGGACCCGGTTGTTGGTATCGATCAGCAGCACGCCGTCGGCCAGCTGCTCGAACAGGCTGCGCCGGTAGGCCTCGGATTCGCGCAGGGCCGCCTCGGCCTTCTTGCGTGGGGTGATGTCGACCGTGGTGCCGGCCATGAAGACCGCGCGCCCGTCGTCGTTCCACTCGGCCTGACCTTGAATGTGCATCCAGCGCCACTCACCCTGCGCGTCGCTGACGCGGACCTCCAGATCGAAGGGCGCGCGGTCTTTGAGGTGCCGGCGCATGGCCTCGCGGTGGCGCACCAAATCGTCGGGATGGGTCATGGCGCCCAGGCGGCTGCGGTATCCCGCGACGGCCATGGGTTCATAACCGAGTTGCCGCCAGAAATCGTCGCTGAAACTCAGCAGGTCGCGCAAGAGGTCCCAGTCCCACACCTGCCCACCGGCCGC
Organism: Hydrogenophaga sp. RAC07; assembly: GCF_001713375.1. Taxonomy (NCBI): domain Bacteria; kingdom Pseudomonadati; phylum Pseudomonadota; class Betaproteobacteria; order Burkholderiales; family Comamonadaceae; genus Hydrogenophaga; species Hydrogenophaga sp. RAC07. The sequence goes on along the minus strand of NZ_CP016449.1, from coordinate 171,207 downwards.
TGCCAACCTGAAACGTTGTTCGCTGCGCCGCAGGCTGGCCTCGCTGTCGCGCAAGGCCTGTTCGCTTTCCACCAGATCGGTCACGTCCAGCGCAATGCCCTGCACAAAGGCGGGCCTGCCATCGCCGGGATCGATGCGCCGCGAACGATCGCGGAAATGGCGCCATTGGCCTTGCGCATCGCGCAGCCGGTATTGAATCTGATGATCTTCACCGTCGACGTAAGGCTCGGACAGCGCGGCCACCGCGCGCGCAGTCGTCGGGGTGCAAGGCCTTGGTCCACGACAACGGGTCGGCCATCCATTCGTGAGCGGTGTAACCCAGGATGTGGATGGATGGGCTGACGTAGAGCGCGGCGTAAGGAGGCTCCACAGACGCGCGGTAGACCATCGCCGGCATGTGTTCGACCAGCAGGCGGAAGTCGCGCTCGCGGTCGAGCAGCAGGCGCTCGAACAGCTTGCGTTCGGTGATGTCGTTGCAGAAGATCGAAATCCCCTCGGGTGAGGGAAAGACGCGTCCTTCAAACCACTTTTCCCAGGGCGCGTAGAACGCCTCGAAGACTTCCGCCTGCTGGGTCCGCAATGCCCTGTCGTACGCGCGGTGAAAGACTTCCGCGTGTTCCAGCTCGTACTCGTCCCAGATGTATCGACCGATCAGTTGTTCGACCCGATCGCGCTGGAGCAGCCGCAAGGCAGGCACATTGAGGTAGGTAAAACGCATGTCCTTGTCGAGCGCGAAGATCGCGTCGCCCACCCGATCGATCACATGGTCCAGCAATTCGCGCGCAGCCCGCGATTCGGTGCGGGCACGTTCGGCCTGCTGCTCCAGCAGGATCTGCGCGGTCACCTCGTTGACCACCACGAGGCGCGCCGGCCGACCTTCCCAGTCCAGATCGCTGGAGGTCACATCCACATCGATCAGGCGCCCGTCTTTCGAGGCGTGCTGCCAGCGCCGGGTCAACCGTAAGCCGTCGGCGCCCACAGGATCGCTGTCGATCTGCTCGGCGGTGAGGCGCTGGCCCTGCGGTGAGCGGCGGATGTCCAGAACGGTGAGCCGCAGGAATTCGTCGCGCGCGTAGCCGTAGCGCGCGATGGCCGCTGCGTTGACGGCCAGCAGACGTTTGCTGGCCTGGTCGAACACCCACATCGGCTGGGGATGGGCGTCGAACAGCAGGCGGTAGGTGTTGTCTCCCTGCGGAGCGGCATCGGTGGGAGACATGGGCGTCATTGTGCGCGCCGCCGGCACACTCAGGGTGACAACCGCTGAACCGGCCCCGCCAGGCCCGCCCGCTCCAGCCACCCGAACGCCGAGTCCACCGTCACCGTCTCGATGCGGTCGGCAAACCGCTTGTCATTGGGGTGGTCGTCGAACGCGATGTGGGCAGAGCTCACGCGCGCGCCGAGCCGCGTGAGCGCGCCCAGCTGCAGTGTGGTCGCCTGGTAGCCCTTGAAGCGCAGCCAGGCCTGGGCCTGCTCGCGGCTGCGCACGCCCGGCTCGGCGGCCGAGGCCAGGGTCTCCAGCGCCCACTGGTTGGACTGCTGGTAACGCGTCGCCCACGGGTAGCTCAGCATGTTGTAGGCCCGGGTGTGCAGCGCGGTGCTGCGGGCCGGGTCGGTGAGCACGGCGTGCAGGGGGGCCTGCAGCGCGGGCGCGGGCACCATCCACGCGGCCTCGAAGCGCCAGAGGTCGTCGAGAAAAAACTCGCCCAGACCTTGGCGGTAGAGCGCGCCTTCGGCCGAGCCGCAGCGGTTGAGCTTGTGCAGCACGCGCCACGGGCCTTCGGGCGTTTTGTAGGCCCAGCCCAGATGGGAGTAACGCAGCTGGTACTTGCTCAGGTCTTGCCCGGCGCGGGCCAGCACCACCACGCGCGCTCCGCTGCGGGCGTGTTCGGCGTCCAGCGCCTGCGAGGTGCGCAGCGCGAGGTCCATGCCCTGCTCGATGCTGCGGGCGGTGAGCGGTCGGGCGTCGCAGGAGCGGCCGGCGTGGGCGGCGGGTGCGGTCAGCAGTGCGCAGGCGGTGGCGAAACTGGCGAACCATCGCCAGACAGTGGCTTGCGTCATGACCGGCTCCTCAGTGCGTGATGCGTTCGTTGTGCAACAGCGCACGGCCCAGCTCGTTCGGAATGAAGGCCAGCACCTCCCCGGCGGCCTAGAGCAGCACGCCGGTGCCGATCACGCTGACCACCACCGCCGTGCCCACGCCCACCGACACGGCCGAGGCCGCGCGGCCCGAGACCTCCACGCTGGCGCGCGCGCCGTCCGACACCCGCTCCAGCACATAGACCGTGCCGCTGGCGGTGACCTCCACCGCTTTGACCACCAGCGCAGCCCCGGCCACCGAGAAGGCCACCGGCACCACGCTCACCGCCGCCGCCCCCACCGATGCAGCCCCCACCACCGAGGCCACCGGCAAGGCCGACAGGGCCACCGAGGCTTCGCTCTGCGCGCGGGCCGGACCGGTCGCCAACGCCGCAGCCATCGCCAGGGCGGCGCTCAGTGCGCGCCATGAAAAACGCATCGTGTTCATGTTCAAGCTCCTTGAAGAATATGGATGGGAATTCATTCGGCAGCGCGTTCGTTCAGCACTTGCTGGCGGCCCGCCATCTCGCCGCGCACGCGGGCTTCGCTCAGGTCGGCCTCGTGCCGGTCGCGCAACGTCTTGGCCAGCGTGAAGGCCGAAGTCACCAGGTAGAGCCAGCTCACACCGAGGTAGGCGCGGTAGGTGTCGTTGATCTCCATGCGCAGCAGGCCCCAGCCGGTCAGCCCCATGGCCACGGCAAAACCGCCCCACACCACCAGGCGCCACATCGGCGTCTCGGGCACACCGGAGAGCGTGGCCTGGTGGCCATCGCGCACGGCCTTGGACAGCAAGAACACGGTGGACAGACAGAACACATAGCCCATCACCATGAAGGCCCGGTCCAGCGCCTGACCCGGCAGGTAGGCGAGGCCCGTGGCGCACAGGAAAACCGCCACGCCGAACGAGGCCCAGACCTGGAACTGCCAGGCGCGGGTGTCGCGCATCACGATGAGGGGGGATCGGTTCGAAGCCATGAAAAACCTTTGCGGTTGTTGAAGGTGGCGCGATGGTGGGACGACTCCCGTCGAAGAGTCGCAAAATCCTGACCTGGTAGATCCAGACATGCAGCCGGGTATCGAAAAACGCAACTTTTTGGGATCGGCGAGGGCCTTGTGATCTTTGGTCTACTCGCCAGACAACTTTGCCGCCCGCGCGGTGTCTCATGGCACATATGAAAAAACTTCTGCTCTGTCTCTCCTGCCTGCTGTTCACCGCAGGCGCATCGGCACAAGCGCTCTGGCAAGGAGTGCCCGTGGGCGCCACGCCGGCCGAGGTGCGCGCGCGGGTGCCCGAGGCACAGGCGCCCGCCACAGCCCCCGCATCGAACAGCGACGGTGTGCAGCTGGAGATCCCCGCCTTCGAGCTCGCCGGGGCGCCGTTCAAGGTGTCGTTTGTGTTCAAGGCCGACCAGTTGCAGCGCATCACGCTGCTGGCCAATGCCGGCTCGGCCGACGAGGCCCGCGCGCTGGCCCAGCGCCTGACCACCTCGCTGCGCTCGCGCTACGGGCTGGAGATGAGCACCAAAAGCCGTGGTTCCACCTCGTCGCTGACCATCGACCGCCAGTGGAACTTCCGGCGCACCGTCGTGCATCTGGAGGTGGTGGACGGGTCTTTCGTGCGGCTGGACTACAGCGGCCAGGCACCCGTGCGCAACAACCGTCTGTGACGAGTTGCAGCTGTCGCGGCCATGTAACCGCTTTCACAGATAATTGAAACCAAATTACACCCGGGCCATGTGAAGCCCGGCCATCCACCGACAGGAGACACCCTTCATGCCCATGCGCGCCACCAAGATCGTCGCCACCCTCGGCCCCGCTTCCAGTCACCCGGACCTGCTCGAAGCCATGATCCGCGCCGGGGTGAACGTGGTGCGGCTGAACTTCTCGCACGGCACGGCGCAAGACCACATCGACCGCGCCACGCTGGTGCGCGAAGCGGCTCAGCGCGCAGGGCGCGAGGTCGGCATCATGGCCGACCTGCAGGGCCCCAAGATCCGCGTGGGCAAGTTCGCCGACGGCAAGGTGATGCTGGTGCCGGGCGAAAAATTTGTGCTGGACGCGTCGCGCACCGAACCCGGCAACCTCGAAGGTGTGGGCCTGGACTACAAGGAACTGCCGCGCGATGTGAAGGCCGGTGACACCTTGCTGCTCAACGACGGCCTGATCGTGCTGACCATCGACAAGGTGGTGGGCCCGGCGGTGCACACCACGGTGAAGCTCGGCGGTGAGCTCTCCAACAACAAGGGCATCAACAAGCAAGGTGGTGGTCTCACCGCGCCGGCGCTGACCGCCAAGGACATGGACGACATCAAGACCGCCATGGGCCTGATGGCCGACTACGTGGCGGTGAGCTTCCCGAAGAACGCCACCGACATGGAGCTGGCGCGCCAGCTGTGCAACGTGGCCGGTGCGGCCACCGGCCACAAGCCCGCGCTGATCGCCAAGATCGAACGCGCCGAGGCGATCCCGGAACTGGCCAACATCCTCAAGGTGTCCGACGGCATCATGGTCGCGCGCGGTGATCTCGCGGTGGAAGTGGGCAACGCGGCGGTGCCCGGCCTGCAGAAGCACATGATCAAGATGGCGCGCGAGATGGACAAGGTGGTGATCACCGCCACGCAGATGATGGAATCGATGATCGTCAACCCGGTGCCCACACGCGCCGAGGTGAGCGACGTGGCCAACGCCGTGCTCGACGGCACGGACGCGGTGATGCTGAGCGCCGAGACGGCCGCCGGCAAGTACCCGCTGGAAACGGTGATGGAGATGGCCAACATCTGCTCGGAAGCCGAGAAAGCCGAGTACAGCGAACTGTCGGCCGACTTCAAGGGCAAGACCTTCCGGCGCATCGACCAGTCGATCGCCATGGGTGCGTTGTTCACCGCGCACCATCTGGGCGCCAAGGCCATCGTGGCACTCACCGATTCGGGCTCGACCGCGCTGTGGATGAGCCGGCACAACGTGCGCATGCCGATCTACGCCATGACGCCCAACCTCTCGACCCAGCGCCGCATGACGCTCTACCGCAACGTGCGCCCGCTGCTGATGGACAACAGCGCCGACCGCGACTCCGCGCTGGCCGATGCCGAAGCCCACCTGAAGAAGCGCGGCATCGTGCAGTCGGGCGACGTGTACGCCATCACCGTGGGCGAGCCCATGGGCCAGGCCGGCGGCACCAACACACTCAAGATCTGCCAGGCTGGGTGAAGCAAGCACCCCCCTGCGCCGCTGACGCGGCTTCCCCCCTCGCTGCCTCTGGGTGGAGGCACCTCGCTCACTGCGTTCGCTTCTGAATCCGTTGACTGACAGCCTGCGTACACCTGGGATGACTTCTCCGCAACCCGCACCCCCATTGCCATCTGGCCGCCGCCGCTGGCTCACCCTGCTGGGCCTGGCGCCTTTGCTGCAGGCCTGCTCGCCGCTGCGGCTGATCAACGCCACCGTGCCGTCGAACACCCACACGGTGCTGCGCGACGAGGCCTACGGCAGCGCCGGGCGCCAGCGCATGGACGTCTACTTGCCGGTGAACGCCGAGCCCGGCGCGCCCATGGCGGTGTTTTTCTACGGTGGCAGCTGGAGCAGCGGTGAACGCGCCGACTACAAGTTCGTCGGTGAAGCGCTGGCCTCGCGCGGCATCGTCACCGCGATCGCCGACTACCGGCTGAGCCCCGAGGTGCGCTACCCGGTGTTCCTGCAGGACTGCGCGCAGGCCGTGCGCTGGTCGCGCGACAATGCCCTGCGACTGGGTGCATCGCCGGATCGCCTCTACGTCACCGGCCACAGCGCGGGCGCCTACAACGCCGCCATGCTGGCGCTGGACGCGCGCTGGCTTTCGGAGGTGGCCATGCAACCGGCCGACCTCGCGGGCTGGGCGGGTCTGGCAGGCCCCTACGACTTCCTGCCCATCGGCATTCCCGCTGTGCAGCGCGCCTTCAACTGGCCCGACACGCCGGCGAATTCGCAGCCGCTGTTTCATGCCCCGGCCGGCAACGGTCTGAAACACCGTGTGCTGCTGCTGGCCGCCAAAAGCGACACGCTGGTGAACCCGCAACGCAACACCCTGGCCATGGCGCAGGCCCTGCGGCAGCGCGGCACACCGGTGGAACTGGAGCTCTTCGACCGGGTGAGCCACACCACGCTGATCGGGGCCATGGCCCCGCCGCTGCGCGGCCTGGCGCCGGTGCTGGACCGGTTCAGCACATTTCTGCAGCAACGCCCGACCTGACGCCATTGGGCACGGCGCCGCGAGCGCCGTAAAATCCCCGGTTACCAACCGGTTACCAACTGACTTAAGGGATTCTCATGGCGCTCGTTTCCATGCGCGAACTGCTCGACCACGCCGCGATCCACGGCTACGGCATTCCAGCGTTCAACGTCAACAACCTCGAACAGGTGCAGGCTGTGATGGCCGCCGCCCACGAAGCCGGCGCGCCGGTGATCCTGCAGGCCAGCGCCGGTGCGCGCAAATACGCCGGCGAGCCCTTCATCAAACACCTGATCCAGGCCGCGGTGGAGTCTTATCCACACATCCCGCTGGTGATGCACCAGGACCACGGCCAGAACCCGGACGTGTGCCGCGGCGCGATCGACCTGGGCTTCAGCTCGGTGATGATGGACGGCAGCCTGGAAGGCGATGGCAAGACCATCGCCAGCTACGAATACAACGTCGACGTCACCCGCAAGGTGGTCGACATGGCCCACAAGCTGGGCGTGACCGTTGAAGGTGAACTGGGCTGCCTGGGCAGCCTGGAAACCATGCAGGGCGACAAGGAAGACGGCCACGGCACCGACGCGGTGATGACGCGCGAACAGCTGCTGACCGACCCCGAGCAGGCCGCCGACTTCGTCAAGCGCACCCAGCTCGACGCGCTGGCCATTGCCATCGGCACCAGCCACGGCGCGTACAAGTTCACCCGCAAACCCACCGGCGACATCCTCGCGATCGACCGCATCCAGGAAATCAACCGCCGCCTGCCCAACACCCACCTGGTGATGCACGGCTCCAGCTCGGTGCCGCAGGACCTGCTGGCCGTGATCAACCAGTACGGCGGCAAGATCAAGGAAACCTACGGCGTGCCGGTCGAAGAGATCCAGAAAGCGATCCAGTTCGGCGTGCGCAAGATCAACATCGACACCGACATCCGCCTGGCCATGACGGCCGCGGTGCGCAAGTTCCTGGCCGAGAACCCCGAGAAGTTCGACGCCCGCGAATGGCTCAAGCCCGCGCGCGAAGCCGCCAAGGCGATCTGCAAGCAGCGCTACATCGAGTTCGGCTGCGAAGGCCAGGCCGGCAAGATCAAGGGCGAATCGCTCCAGGTCGTGGCCGCGAAGTACGCCAAGGGCGAACTGGCCCAGGTCGTGCACTGAACGGTTTTCGGCTCAAGCGCCCGTCACAACGCCACCCTCGCGGTGGCGTTGTGCATTCAGTCCTCCCAACCAGCCGCCTGAATGGCCGCCACGATGTCGCGGCCTGTTTTCACGAGCGCCGGGCCGAAGTCGTCGTGCAGCAAGGCACCTTGCAATCGCGAGGCCGGCCCACCCACGGTGAGCGCCAGCGGTTCGCGGCCATCGCCCAGGTCCAGCCCCACGCCGATGGCGGCAATCTCGCTTTCCCACTCCGACTCGGACACCGCGTAGCCGCGCTCGGTCCAGTCGATTTCGGCTCGCCGGAGCCCGGCCTCGCGCGCTGGCCAGCGCTCGGGGTCCTGCGCCCGCAGGCGCCGCGCCACCACCGCCTGCATGCCCGGCGAGGCCGAGCACCAGATGGCGCGGCCCATGGCGGTTTCCGCGAACGGCAGGCGCGTGCCCACATCGAGCCCGAGGATGAGGCGCGCTGTGCTGCGGCAATGCGCCACATAGACCACCGAGGTGTCGTGCCGCAAACCCAGGGAAATGGCGGCCTGCGTGTGTTCGGCCAGCGTTTCCATGAAGGGCCGCGCGATGTGCCCGATCTGGAAGTTGGACAGCACGCTGAAGCCCAAGGACAGCACCGCCGGGCTCAGCGCGTATTCGCCGGTGGCCGCTCGGTGACGCAAATAACCCAGGCTGGTGAGCGTGAAGGTGAGGCGAGACACGGTGGCCTGCGGCAGGCCGGTGCGCCGCGCCAGCTCCTGGTGTGCCAGCCAGCGGTCGGCCGGGCTGAAGCAGCGCAGCACCGTGAGGCCGCGCGAGAGAGCGGTGACGAAACGGCGGTCGTCGGCCGGATCGGCCTCGGCGAGCGGGGTGGGTGGTGTCTGGCGCTGGCGCCCCATGTGGGTCCTGTTTTCTGCAGATCGGAATATGCGGCGACCAGGACGCGCCCTGTATTCCGCAGAACGGAATTTTGAACGACCACTGGAGCGGTCGGCATGCTCGCTTTCCCTGATCAGCGTTTACATGGGATGGGGGGCACCGTATATTGGTTTGCACGACAGTCAATTTTCCGCCCAGCGGAATGTCAGAGATTTTCCGCACCGCCACCCGCATGACGTCCCCCACCCCGGCCCACTGGCCACCCGGCCTGCCGCAGCACCTCGCGCTGCCGCAGACCCACGTCTTCTACAACCTGGAAGTCTCGGCCCGGCGTTACCCCGACAAGCCCTTCATCGTGTTTTACGACTCGGTGCTCACCTACGCGGGCTTCCTGCGCGAGGCCGAACACCTCGCCGGCCACCTGCAGCAGGTGGGCGGCGTGCGAGCCGGCGATCGGGTGTTGCTCTGCATGCAGAACAGCCCGCAATGGGCGCTGGCGTTCTACGCCATCCTGCGCGCGGGCGCTGTGGTCGTGCCGGTGAACCCGATGAACCGCGTGGAAGAGCTGCGCCACTGCGTCACCGACAGCGGTGCACACGTGGCCCTGGTGGCGCAAGACCTGCTGCCGCAGGTGCGTCCCTTGCTGACGGCCGACGGCGACGGCCTGCGCCATGTCGTCGTGGCCACCTACAGCGATCACCTGCACGTGCCCACCGACCTCGCGGTGCCCGACTTCGTGGCCGCGCCGCGCCAGCCGTTGAACGAGCCCGGCCTCGTGGCCTGGGCCGACGCGATCGCAGCCGAACGGACCCCAGGGCCGCTCGCCACCGGCCCCGAAGACCTCTGCGCCATGCCCTACACCTCGGGCACCACCGGCCTGCCCAAAGGCTGCATGCACACGCACCGCAGCGTGATGAGCACCTTGGTCGGCGGCGTGCGCTGGTTCGGCACCGCCACCGACGCGGTCTGCCTCTCGGTGCTGCCCTTCTTCCATGTCACCGGCCTCACCGGCAGCCTGAACGGCCCGCTCTACGTGGGCGCCACCATCGTCGTGCTGGCACGCTGGGACCGCGAAGTGGCGGCCATCTGCATGCAGCGCTACCGCGTGACGATGTGGCAGGCCATCAGCACCATGGTGATCGACTTCCTGGCGCACCCACAACTGGAGCGGTTCGACCTGAGCAGCCTGCGCTGCGTGCGCGGCGGCGGCGCGGCCATGCCCGAGGCACTGGCCGCCCGCCTGAAGGCGTTGACTGGGCAGGACTACATCGAGGGTTACGGCATGTCCGAAACCATGGCCGCCACCCACATCAACCCCACGCACCGGCCCAAACGGCAGTGCCTGGGCATGCCGGTGTTCGACGTGGACGCGCGCGTGGTCGACCCCGACACGCTGGCCACGCTGCCTCCCGGTGAAACCGGCGAGATCGTGGTGCACGGCCCCCAGGTGATGCAGGGCTACTGGCGCAACCCGAAGGCCACCCAGGACGCTTTTGTCACACTCGACGGCCTGCGTTTCCTGCGCACCGGAGACCTCGGCCACGTGGACGAAGACGGCTACTTTTTCATGACCGACCGTCTCAAACGCATGATCAACGCGAGCGGCTACAAGGTCTGGCCGGCGGAGGTGGAAGCGCTCATGTACCACCACCCCGCGATCCAGGAAGCCTGCGTGATCGGCGTGCGCGACGCGCGCCGCGGTGAGAGCGTGAAGGCGCTGGTGGTGCTGAGGCCCGAGCACCGCGGCCACGTGACCGAACAGGACGTCATCGACTGGGCGCACGGCCACATGGCCGCCTACAAGAGCCCGCGCACCGTGGAATTTGTGGAGACGCTGCCCCGCTCGGGCAGCGGCAAGGTGATGTGGCGCGAATTGCAGGAACAGCAGGCCGCGCGCGATGCCAACGCCCTTCCCCCGTAGCCCCTCCCACCCGACACCCCATTGATCACCCGCGCGGCGCGAAGCGCCGCAACCACCGCCAGAACGGCATTCCCCCAGAAGGAGACCAGCATGAAGAACACACCATCCATTCCCCCGTCCAGCGGCCGTCGCGCGCTGCTGCTCGCCGCGGTCACCGCCACGGCCGCGGCCGGCGTTGCGCCCTGGAGCGTGGCCAACGCGCAAGCCCAGGCCTACCCCAGCCGACCGGTCACGCTGATCATCCCGTGGCCCGCCGGCGGCTCCACCGACCGCCACCTGCGCACCCTGGCCGAACTCGCCTCCAAGCACCTCGGCCAGCCCATCGTGGTGGAAAACAAGCCCGGTGCCGGCGGCACCCTGGGCCCGAGCACCATGGCGCAGACCGCCAAGCCCGACGGCTACACCATCGCCCAGTTCCCGCTGGGTATGTTGCGCATGCCGCACATGCAGAAGACCAACTGGAACCCGCTGACCGACTTCAGCTACATCATCGGCGTCTCGGGCTACACCTTCGGCCTCACGGTGAAGGCCGACTCGCCCTACAAGACTTTCAAGGACTACGTGGAGGCCGCACGCAAGCAGCCCGGCACGATCAACTACGGCTCCACCGGCACCGGCAGCAGCCCCCACCTGCTGATGGAAGAGGTGGCCGACAACGCCAAGGTGCAGTTCATCCACGTGCCGTTCAAGGGCAACGCCGACCTGCAGTCCGCCCTGCTGGGTGGCCACGTGATGGCCCAGAGCGATGCCACCGGCTGGGACAAGTTTGTCGACAGCGGCGAGATGCGCCTGCTGGTGACCTTTGGTGAGCAGCGCACCAAGCGCTGGCCCGATGTGCCCACCGCGCAAGACCTGGGCTATAACGTGGTGTCGACTTCGCCTTACGGTCTGGTGGGCCCCAAGGGCATGGACCCGGCCATCATGAAAACGCTGCACGATGCGTTCAAGAAGGCCATGGACGAACCGCGTCACCTGGAAGTGCTGGGTCAGCTCAATCAGGCCATGTGGTACCGCAACGGTGACGAGTACCGCCAATGGGCAGCCACCACGTACGCCAAGGACAAGGCCCTGATCGAGCGGCTGGGCCTGGCCGCGAAATAAGGGGTGGCCCGGGGGCTCGTCAACTTGCGATAATCCTTCGGAATGGTTCAAAGCCCGTTGGCTGTTCAACGGGCTTTTTTCTTGTCCCGCCTTTCCCCGATCCGATCATGACCACTGCCCTGCACACCTCGGCCCTCACCTCCCTGCCCTTGCTCGCACGCGGCAAGGTGCGCGACAACTACGCCGTGGGCGACGACCGCATCCTGATGGTGGCGAGCGACCGCATCAGCGCCTTCGACGTGATCATGGGCGAGCCGATTCCCGGCAAGGGCGAGCTGCTCACCAAGCTGTCTTTGTTCTGGTTCGACAAGCTCGGCCCCCAGGGTCTCGACATCTGCCCGATCCACCTCACCGGCGACGCGCCCGAGAGTGTGGTTTCCGCAGCCGAAGCACCCCAGGTCACCGGCCGTTCGATGCTGGTGCAGCGCTTGAAGCCCATTCCGGTGGAAGCCGTGGTGCGCGGTTACCTCGCTGGCAGCGGCTGGAAGGAATACCAGGACAACCAGGCCGTATGCGGCGTGAAGCTGCCCGCCGGTTTGCAAAACGCATCGAAGCTGCCCGAGCCGATCTACACACCGGCGGCCAAGGCCGAGATGGGCGAGCACGACGAGAACATCACGTTTGAGCAGACCGTGGCCATGATCGGCCCCGAGCTCGCCGCGCAGATCCGCGACGTGTCGATCGCGCTCTACAAGGCCGCGGCCGACATCGCGCTCCAGAAGGGCATCATCATTGCCGACACCAAGTTCGAGTTCGGCCTGGACAAGGCCGGCAAGCTGGTGCTCATGGACGAGGTGCTCACGCCCGACAGCTCACGCTACTGGCCGGCCGAGAGTTATGTGGTGGGCCAGAACCCGCCCAGCTACGACAAGCAGTTCCTGCGCGACTGGCTGGAGACAGCGCAAGTGGGCGGCAAGCCCTGGGACAAGACGCCGCCCGCGCCGCGTCTGCCCAAAGAGGTGATCGAGAAGACCGCTGCGAAATACCAGGAAGCCCTCACGCGCCTCATGGGCTGAACGTCGCCCCCACGCTCCGCCGCTGCGCGGGTCGCTGCCCCCCAAGGGGGCTGATCCGGCTTGGGGCGGCCCTGCGCCGGATCTAGCTCAAGACGACCGAAGAAAGACGGCGCCGGTAAGTCGCCACCGTCGGGTCTTCCGGGGGCACCTGGCCTTCGGCCACCTTGGGTTTGGGCGGCTCGATGATGTCCAGGATGGCGATGAAGGTCTTGCGCGCGAGGTCTTCGCTCCAGGCCTTGTCGCGCATCAGGATTTCCAGCAACTCGTCCATCGCAGGCACCCACTGACTGTGCGCCATCAGCAACTGCGCGAGTGCAAAGCGCGAGGCAAAGTCGCGCTTGTTGGTGGCAATGGCGGCCTGCAGTTCCGCAGCGCGGGCTTCGGGGTCGGCCACATCGGCCGCTGCGTCGCGCGCAGCCATCCAGCGCTGCAGCGAATCGAGCCGGCGCACCGCGGCGGCCTTGGCGATCACGGGCGCAAACGCCACCTTGGCGTCGTCGTCCAGGCCCAGCTCCAACTGCAGCTTCACCAGATCGAAGCGCGCGTCGTCGTTGTTCGGGTCGGTTTTCACCGCCTCCTGCAGTTTTTCCAGCGCACCTTCGAGGTCGCCCTCTTCAATGGCATCCAGCGCTTCCTCTTCCACCGCCACCGCTTCGAGCTCGTTGGCAGCAGGCAGGTGCTTGTCGAGGAATTCCTTGATCTGGCCTTCGGGCAATGCGCCCATGAAACCGTCGACCGGCTGGCCGTTCATGAGCAGCACGCAGGTGGGGATGCTGCGGATGCCGAAGGCGGCGGCGAGTTGTTGCTCCTGGTCGGAGTCGATCTTGACCAGCTTGAAGCGCCCGGCGTAAGCGGTTTCCACTTTTTCCAGCAGCGGGCCGATCACCTTGCAGGGGCCACACCAGGGGGCCCAGAAATCGACCAGCACGGGCGTGTGGTGCGAAGCCTCGATGACCTCGGCTTCAAAATTGGCGATGGTGACGTTGATCATGGGGAGGGGGCCTGAAGGAGAAGCGGGGCGCTGTGGAGCGACCCGTAAAATCGACACTTTACCGGAGAGCGCCATGCCTGTTCATGCGCGCCACCGGGCACCGCTCCCGACGGGGCGCATTGGCCAAAGGCACTTCATGAACCCCATCCAGGTGGGCGTGGTCATGGGCTCCAGCAGCGACTGGGACACCATGCAGCACGCCGTGCAGATCCTGCAGGAATTCGGCATTTCGTTCGACGCCCGTGTGGTCTCGGCGCACCGCATGCCCGACGACATGTTCACCTACGCCGAAAGCGCGGCCGGCAGGGGCATGAAATGCATCATCGCGGGCGCGGGTGGCGCGGCCCACCTGCCCGGCATGCTGGCAGCCAAGACGGTGGTGCCGGTGCTCGGTGTGCCGGTGGCCAGCAAACACCTGAGTGGCGTGGACTCGCTGCACAGCATCGTGCAGATGCCCAAGGGTGTGCCGGTGGCCACGTTTGCCATCGGCGCGGCCGGTGCGGCCAACGCAGCGCTGTTCGCCGTGGCCATGCTGGCCAATGAAGACGCCGCGCTGCGCGAGAAGCTCGAAGCCTTTCGCGCCCAGCAGACCGCCGCCGCACGCGGCATGACCCTTCCCTTGTGACACCACGCCCATGAGCCTCAAGACCATCCTCCCCGGCAGCACCTCGCCCACCGGCCAGCAGATCACGCTCGGCGTCATGGGCGGCGGCCAGCTCGGGCGCATGTTCGTGCAGGCGGCCCAGGCCATGGGTTACTTCACGGCGGTGCTCGATCCCGATCCCGCCAGCCCGGCCGGCCTGATCAGCCACTTCCACATCCAGACGCCGTTTGATGACGAGCAGGGCCTGGCCCAGCTGATGCAGCGTTGCGAAGCCATCACCACCGAGTTCGAGAACGTGCCCTCGCCCGCCCTGGTCACGCTGGGCGCACACCGTCCGGTGGCGCCCTCGGCGAGCTGCGTGGCGGTGGCGCAGGACCGCATCAAGGAAAAAGCGCACTTCGTGCAGTGCGCACCGGTGAGCGGCGTGTTCCCGGCGCCCTACGCAGGCATCACCACCGACGCGCTGCTGGCCGCGGTGCCGGCCGACCTGCTGCCCGGCATCCTGAAAACGGCGCGCCTGGGCTACGACGGCAAGGGCCAGGTGCGCGTGTCCACGCGCGAAGAACTCGCCGCCGCCTGGGTTGGCCTGAACAAGGTGCCTTGCGTGCTGGAAAAGCTCATGCCCTTGCGCGGCGAGTGTTCGGTGATCGTTGCGCGCGGCGCCGATGGCCAGACCGTGAGTTTCCCGGTGCAGAAGAACACGCACCACGACGGCATTCTCGCCATCACCGAGGTGTACGAGGGCGCGCTGGACCCGGCCCTGGCTGCGCGTGCGCAGGCCAGCACGGTGGCCCTGGCCAACCACCTCAACTACGTGGGTGTGTTGTGCGTGGAGTACTTCCTGGTCGACACCGCCAACGGCGTGGACCTGATCGTCAACGAGATGGCGCCGCGCCCGCACAACAGCGGCCACTACACCCAGAACGCCTGCGACATCTCGCAGTTCGAAGCGCAGGTGCGTACCCTCGCCGGCCTGCCGCTGCCCACACCGCGCCAGCACAGCCAGGCCATCATGGTCAACCTGCTGGGCGACCTGTGGTTTGCGCCCAATGCCGTGCGCGAGAAAGTGAGCGAACGCGGTGTGTCGCCGCCCTGGGCGCAGGTGCTCGCTCTGCCGGGCACCCACCTGCACCTCTACGGCAAGCTGAGCGCACGCCCGGGTCGCAAGATGGGCCACCTCAACATCACCGCGCCCACCGTGGCCGAGGTGCGCGAGACCACGGCCCAGGTGCTCAAGCTGCTCGGTCTGCCCCCGCTGGACGCCTGACCCATCCATGCCGCTGCTGTTGAACGCCACCGATGCGTCCGCCGTGGCGCAAGCAGCGCAGCGGCTGGCGGCGGGCTCGCTGGTGGGCATGCCGACCGAAACCGTGTATGGCCTGGCGGCCAATGCCGACAACGCCACCGCGGTGCACCGCATCTTTGAAGCCAAGGGCCGCCCGGCCGACCACCCGCTGATCGTGCACCTGGCGCCCGGCACCGGCGCACAAGGCTGGCGCGCCGGGGTGGACCACTACGCGCGGGACGTGCCGGCTTTTGCCGTTGCACTCATGAACGCCTTCTGGCCCGGCCCGCTCACGCTCATCCTGCCGCGCCGCGAAGGCGTGGCCGCCGTGGCCGCTGGCGGACAGGATTCGGTGGGTCTGCGCTGCCCGGCCCACCCGGTGGCGCAAGCGTTGCTCACGGCGGCCGCCGCGATGGGGGTGAACGGCGTGGCCGCGCCCAGCGCCAACCGATTTGGCCGCGTGAGCCCGACCACCGCCGCCCATGTGTCCGAAGAATTCGCGGCGCTGTCGGACGCCGACCTGCTCATCCTGGACGGCGGTGCCTGCCCGGTCGGCATCGAGTCCACCATCGTCGACGCCACGCGCAGCCACCCGGTGCTGCTGCGACCCGGCATGGTCACGGCAGCGCAGATCGAGGCCGTCTGCAAGCAGCCTCTGCGCGAACGCGACGACGCTGCGCCCCGCGCCTCGGGCACGCTCGAATCGCATTACGCGCCGCGCGCCAAGGTGCGGCTGATGGACGCCAAGCCGCTGCAGGCCGCGCTGGACTTGCTGGGATCGGATGCGCGCCACATCGCGGTGTACGCCCGCTCGCCCATCACGGCCGCGCGCGGTGTGACCGTGCGCCGCATGCCGACCGACGCGGCGCGAAGTGCCCAGGAACTGTTTGCCGTGCTGCGCGAGCTCGACGCCACCGGTGTGCGTCTGATCTGGGTGGAAACGCCGCCAGTCGACGCCGCGTGGGACGGCGTGCGCGACCGGCTGGTGCGCGCTGCGGCCTGATCAGCCAGGGGTTGAGCGCCCGTAGCGCAGCTTCATCACCAGGATCGACAGCGCCAGGGCCAGCGTGATGGTGTTGGCCACCACCACCGGCCACGCGCCCAGGCTCAGCCCGTAGACCAGCCACAGCGCCACACCCAGCGTGAACGCGCTGTACATGCCGAGCGAAATGCCGCTCACGTCGCGCGTCTTGAAGGTGAGCCAGGCTTGCGGCACGAAACTGGCCGTGGTGAGGAAAGCGGCACTGAAGCCGATGAGATCGCCGGACATGTTCAGTGGAACTCCATCAGTCTTGCTGCGCGGCGGCCCACTCCACCAGCGCCTCCAGCGCCGGACGCGCCGCGGGCGCGTTGGGGTGGTTCACAAAGCCCACCACCACGTAGCGCGCGCCATTGGCCGCGTTCACGTAGCCGGCAATGCCGGTGACGTCCTTGAGCGTGCCGGTCTTGAGCTGCGCGTTGCCGCGCGCCGCGCTGCCGGGCGCACGGGCCATGCGCGCAGCGGTGCCGTTGACACCGGCCACCGACAGGGAACTGGCGAAGCGCTCGCCTTGCGGGTGCCGGCTGGCGTGGCGCAGCAAATTCGCCAGGGCTTCGGGCGAGATGCGTTCTTCGCGCGAGAGCCCCGAGCCGTTGTCCATCACCGGCATGGCGCTGCGGATGCCGAAGGTGCGTTTCCACCAGGTTTCAATCACCTCGCGCGAGCGCTCGAAACGCGCAGGGCGCATGGGAATCAGGCTTCCGGCCACGCCGGGCGTCATCCCCGGCTGCGGTGCCGGCGTGGGCACCAGCCGGCCCAGCGTGAGATACACCTGCTGCGCCATCACGTTGTTGCTCCACTGGTTCACGTCCGTGATGATGTCCGAGAGCGGCAGCGACGCCGCTTCGTGCAGCAGCGTGGCGCCCGGCGGCGTGAGACCCGGGCGGGCGTGGCCGGTGATGGCACCACCGCTGGTGCGCCAGAGGCCTTCCAGGGCGCGCGAGGCGTAGCTGGCCGGGTCCTGGTAGGCCACGGGCCACTTGAGCTCGCCGCAGCTCTGCGGGTAACTTCCTTCAAACCGGATGCTGTTGGCGTCGTCAAAGCGGGCCAGCAGGCCACTGCGCCAATCGCCGCAGCGCGCGCCCACGCGGGCCAGTGGCACGGTGGCGTCAATCGCGAGACCCGCCATCGGCGGCTCGCTGATCACACGCGCCACGCCGTTGGCGCCGTCGGGCTGGAAGGTCAGCACGACCGACTTGAAATTGACCAGCAGCGCGTCGGGCGTGGTGTTGTACGGGCGCAGCGATTCGCCATCAAACGCACCGGGGTCGGTGGCCGCGATCTCGAAGGCGCTGTGGTCGAGCACGATGTCACCCATCACCACGCGCACGCCCTTGTCCTGCAAGGCCCAGAAAGCGCCCTGGATGCGTTCGAGCACGAACTTCGGGTCGCCATCGCCGCGCACGTACAGGTTGCCGCGCAGCACGCCCTGGTCGATCGTGCCGTCGGTGTAGAAGCGGGTGTTCCAGGTGTAGTCGGCGCCCAGCAGGTCGATGGCGGCGTAGGTGGTCACCAGCTTCATCACCGAGGCCGGGTTCACCGGAACGCTGGCGCGAAAGCGCAGCCGCTCCTCGGCCCGGTTGTCGACCGACACCACCAGCGCCGACAAGGCACCCGGCGGCACCTGAGCACGCTTGAGCGCGGCCACCACGGTGGGCGGCAGGGCGCCGTATTCCCCGGGCAGCTGGGCGCAGGCGGGCAGCGCGACCACGGCGGTGGCCAGCAGGGCGAACAGGGAGCGTGTGAAGGACATGTGTTTCATTATGAAACGGCACCGCGCCGCGAGCGACATTGCCCTTGTTCAATGGGCAGCGGGACGGACGACCGGCACGCTGGCCGATAATCCTGCGATGCCCGCCGCCCACCTCCCCCAGCATCGCCTGCTGGCCATTGAAACCAGCACCGACGCCCTCTCGGTGGCGCTGGGCACGGGTGAGCCCGGCGCACCGGTGTGGTCACGCGGTGGCCCCGGTGGCGCGCAGGCGTCCGGCACGCTGCTGCCCATGGTGCGCAGCCTGCTCACCGAGGCGGGCTGGTCGCTGGACACGCTGAGCGCCGTGGTGTTCGGGCGCGGACCGGGCTCGTTCACCGGCCTGCGCACCGCCTGCTCGGTGGCCCAGGGTCTCGCCTACGGCGTGCAAGGCATGGGCCGGGCCGGTGGTTTGCCGGTGCTGCCGGTGGACACGTTGCTGGCCCTGGCCGAAGAAGCCCGGCAGGCGCGGGGGAATGCGGGGCAACCGGTGCCAGGTGCCATCGTGGCACTGCTGGATGCGCGCATGGGCGAGATCTACGTGGCGCCCTACGCCTGCCGCGCTGCGGGTCCCGCAGGACTGACGCCGCTGGCGCCACCCCGCCTGTGCACGCCTGCCGATCTGCCCGCCTACCTGGACGGACTGGCTCCGGGTGAACGCCTGCTCACCGGCAACGTGTTCGACATGGAACCGCTGGCCGCGTTGGCTGGCCAGCGCCACACCGCCTTGCCCACGGCCGCGGCGCTGCTGCGCCTGGCCCCGGGTCTGCTGGCCGCTGGCCACGCGGTGGCGGCTCAGGACGCGCTGCCCCTGTATGTGCGCGACAAGGTGGCGCAGACCACGGTCGAGCGCGAAAGCATCCGTCTGGCCGCCGAGGCGGGCGCATGAACACACCCACACAAACCGCCGCCAAGGCCACCCTGCCCGCCTGGACCAACGGCCTGTGGCCCGCGCCCACCGAACCGCAGGTGCAGCCGCGCACGGCGTCCCGGCCCGAGCGCCTGATCGTGTTCGAACCCATGCTCGAGTCCGACCTGGACGCGGTGCAGGCCGTCGAGTCGCAGGCCTACGCACACCCGTGGTCACGTCGGCATTTCCACGATTCACTCAAGGCCGGCTACCCGGCCATGCTGCTGCTGTCCCAGGCGCTGCCCGGCGAAGTGGCGCATCCGCCGCGCGCCGACGGACGCGTGCTGCTCGGTTACCTGGTGGCCATGCCCGGCGTGGACGAAGTGCACCTGCTCAACATCACCGTGGCCACCGCCCACCAGCGCCAGGGCTGGGCGCGCTTCATGCTCGACGCGCTGGCCCTGTGGTCACGCGGCCAGGGCGCGCAATGGGTCTGGCTGGAAGTGCGGCAGAGCAACGCCCCTGCCCGCGCCCTGTACGAGCGCTACGGCTTCGCCCAGGTGGGCCTGCGCAAGGGCTACTACCCGGCGGGCCACTTCCAGCGCGAGGACGCGGTGGTGATGAGCCTGAACCTGGTGGCCGCCGCAGCCGGGGAACCCAACCCATGAGCGCCGCGCAGGGCCGCTCCCAAGCAAGCTCGCGCCGCAGGCTGCAGGGCAAAGGCACACCATGAGCGCCGCGCCCGACACTTCCTTCGTGCCCGAACTGGACGCGCGCCAGCGCGCCATGCTGGCCGAGATGGGCGTGCGGGTGTGGTCGCCCAAGCCCGCGCCGGCCAAGGCCCCGACCCCCGTTGCCCAGGAGCCCGAGCCCGCGGTGGCCAGCCCCGCAGCACCGGCGCCCAGGCCGGCGCCCGTGGCTGCACCCACTCGGACACCTTCCCCCACCCCGCCCGCACAGCACAGACCCGTCAGCCAGGTCGCCACACTCGACTGGCCCGCCCTGCGCGAGGCCGTGGCCGGCTGCCAGGCCTGCGGGCTGTGCCAGGGCCGCACGAACACCGTGTTTGGTGTGGGCGACGAACAGGCCGACTGGATGATCGTGGGCGAAGCCCCGGGCGAAAACGAGGACCTGCAGGGCGAACCCTTTGTGGGTGCGGCCGGCCAGCTGCTCGACAACATGCTCAAGGCGGTGGGCCGCAGCCGCTCCGGCAAGGGCGCACAAGGCGCCTACATTGCCAACGTGCTCAAGTGCCGCCCGCCCGCCAACCGCAACCCGCAGCCCGACGAGGTGGCGCAGTGCGAGCCCTACCTGGCACGCCAGGTGGCGCTGGTCAAGCCGAAGGTGATCGTGGCCATGGGCCGCTTTGCGGTGCAGGCCCTGCTCAAGAGCACCGAGCCCATTGGCCGCCTGCGCGGCCAGGTGCACCACTACGAAGGCGTGCCCGTGATCGTGAGCTACCACCCCGCCTACCTGCTGCGCACGCCCACCGACAAGGGCAAGGCCTGGGCCGATCTGTGTCTCGCGATGGCAACTCTGGAAAACACCCCCCTGCGCCGCTGATGCAGCTTCCCCCCGCTCTGGCGCGGCGGCGCTGCTGGGCAGGGGGACGCACCCTGTGGCCCGGCGAAGCCGGTTCCACGGGTGCTCTGGACGGGCTGACTCCGGTCAGGTCCTGCCTGGTTCAGCAGCGGAGCGTGCCGGCCACAACACAGAAGCGATGGCGACCATCACCAGCGCCACGGCCGCCCAGTCCTGCCAGTGCAACACCTCGTTCAACCACCACGCCCCGCTGAACACGCCCAGCACCGGAATGAACATCACCGACAAGGTGGACGCCACGGGCGGCAGGTCGCGTGCCATCATCAACCAGGCCACCTGCGCAAACGCAAACACGCCCAGCGCGTTGTAGACGATCGCGCCCCAGATGGCGGGTGTGGGCGCCACCCAGGCCTCCCGCTCGAACAGCACCGCGGCCGCCGTCATCCACAGCGTGGTGAACAGCGTCATCCAGAACGAGATGGCCAGCGTGGGCTGGGGCAAGGTGGTCCGGCGCAGCATCTGTGTGCCCAGTGCCCAGGCGGCCGCGGCGGTGAGCATCATCACCACGCCCAACGGCCTGCCGGTGAGCTGCGTGAGTTCGTGCCACAGCAGCAGCACCACACCCAAGGCCGCCGCGCCCACCCCGCCCCAGGCACGCGCGCCCAGCTTCTGCCCGAACCACCACGCGCCCACGATGGCCGAGAACACCGGCATGGTGTAGCCTAGGATCGCTGCGCGGCCGCTGGAAAGGGTCTGGATCGCGAGCACCGCCAGCGTGTGCCAGATCAGCATGTTGAACACCGTGAGCACGGCCAGCTCACGCCAGTGTTCGCGGCCGATGCGAAACGGTACGCGCCGCCACACCAGCACCAGCGCGAGCACCGGCAGGCCGATCCACATGCTGATGGTGCGAAAGGTGAGCGCCGGGAAACCCGTGACGCCGAGTTTCATGATGGGCCAGTTGACGCCCCACACCAGCGTGAGAAGAACGAGAAGGACGAGCTGTCGTCGCGAAAGGGCGTGCATGGGTGGCGATATTAGGGCCGGGCCAACAGGCGCCCACCTAAAATCCCCGCATGACCTTTCTCGACATGCTGCGCGGCGCCGAGCGCCAGAACCGCTCCCTGCTCTGCGTGGGCCTCGATCCCGACCCGGCGCGCTTTCCCGCCCGGCTCAAAGGCGACGCCAGCCGCATCTACGACTTCTGCGCGGCCATCGTCGACGCCACGGCCGACACGGCCATCGCCTTCAAGCCGCAAATCGCCTACTTCGCCGCGCACCGCGCCGAAGACCAGTTGGAGCGGCTCATGGAGCACATGCGCCGCACGGCGCCTCACGTGCCCACCATCCTGGACGCCAAGCGTGGCGACATCGGCAGCACCGCCCAGCAGTACGCCATTGAAGCTTTCGAACGCTACGGCGCCGACGCGGTGACGCTCTCGCCCTTCATGGGTTTTGATTCGGTGCAGCCGTACCTGCAGTACCACGGCAAGGGCGCGTTTCTCTTGTGCCGCACCTCCAACCCCGGCGGTGACGATCTGCAGAACCAGCGCCTGGCCTCGGTGGAAGGACAACCCCTCTTGTATGAACACGTGGCGCGGCTCGCCCAGGGGCCGTGGAATCTGAATGGCCAGCTCGGCCTGGTGGTGGGCGCCACCTACCCCGCCGAAATCGAACGTGTGCGCGCCATTGCGCCCACGCTGCCACTGCTGATTCCCGGTGTGGGCGCACAGGGCGGTGACGCCGTGGCCACGGTGCGCGCGGGCCTGCGTGCGCAGGGCGACACCACCACCGGACCCATCATCGTGAACTCGTCGCGCGCCATCCTGTACGCGTCCGATGGCGAGGACTTCGCGGCGGCGGCGCGGCGCGTGGCCCTCAAAACGCGTGATGAATTGCACGCTTCGCGCATCTGAATTTCGACCAGAGGCGCGACAAATACCCTCCGACGGTATGGCCGTTGGGCGGTTGCCGTGGCCGCGCCACAGCCACATGTAACTGATTGAAACCTGGCCAGGCCGACCAAAAGCCGCTGCCTAGACTCGCGCTCGTTCACTGGAGGAGAAGTCCACATGACGAACGTAGAAGCGCCAGATCAGGCCGCAACATCGGCAATCGACCCCGGGCCTGCCGATGCGGCACCCGACCATTCCAAGGCCCTGCTCGCGTCTGCCGCAGCCGCCACGGCATTGCTGGCCGCGTGCGGCGGCGGTGGTGAAAGTGGAGGCGGTGGCGGCGGCAACGACAGCTTTGCCGTCACGGTCGACTTCACCACAACCGGCTACGCCAACCCGACGCCCACCACCGATGCCGACGCAGCCCGCTTCCTGCAGCAGGCGCAGTTTTCATCCACGGTGGAAGAAATCGCCAAGGTCCGCAGCAACGGCTACGTGACGTGGCTGGCCACCGAGTTCTCCCGCCCGCTGGGCCCCACCGGGTGGGACTGGCTGGAGGCCCGCGGCTACGGCGTGGCCAACACCCACAGCTACTACTTCAACATGTACCCGGCCGAGTTCATGGTCTGGCAGCAGCTGCTCAGCGGACCGGACCCGGTGCGTCGGCGCGTGGCCCTGGCGCTCTCCGAGTTCTTCGTGGCGTCCATGAGCTCGGCCGAATTCACCTGGCGCAGCCACGCCTACGCGAGCTGGTGGGACACGCTCACACACAACGCCTTCGGCAACTTCCGCCAGCTGCTCGAAGACGTGACGCTGCACCCCGCCATGGGCTGGTTCCTCAACACCAAGGGCAACCAGAAAGAAAACACCAACACCGGGCGCGTGCCGGATGAGAACTACGCCCGCGAGGTGATGCAGCTCTTCAGCATCGGTCTGTACGAGCTCAACCTGGACGGCACGCTCAAGCGCAACAACGGCCAGCCCATCGACAGCTACACGCAGTCGGACGTGACCAACCTGGCGCGCGTGTTCACCGGCTACGACTTCGACACCTCGGACGGCGTGCGCATCCCGGTGGACAGCTACACCATCGAGTCGCGTGCGTTTGCGCGCAAGCCGATGTCGCTCAACGCCAGCCGCCACTCCAACCTGGCGGCCACCTTCCTGGGCACGACCATCCCGGCCAACACGCCGGGCAAGGCCGCGCTGGGCACAGCGCTGGACACGCTGTTCAACCACCCCAACGTCGGGCCGTTCTTTGCGCGCCAGATGATCCAGCGGCTGGTGACCAGCAACCCCAGCGGGGCGTACGTGGCGCACGTGGCCGCCGCCTTCAACGACAACGGCAAGGGCGTGCGCGGTGACCTCAAGGCGGTGTGGGCCGCGATCCTGCTGCACGACGAAGCGCGCGGGCCGCAAACGCTGGCCAGCAACACCTTTGGCAAACTGCGTGAGCCCATGCTGCGTTTCATCCAGTGGGCGCGCACCTTCGGGGCGCAGTCCGCGGCCGGCAGCTGGAAGATCTTTGAACTCGGCAACCCCGCCACACAGCTGGGCCAGAGTCCGCTGCGCGCACCCTCGGTGTTCAACTTTTTCCGACCCGGCTACGTGCCGCCCAACACCACGCTCACACCCTCGGGCGCCACCGCACCCGAGTTTCAGCTGGTCAACGAGACCACGGTGGGCGGCTACCTCAACTTCATGCAGGACGTGATCGAGCGCGGCATTCGCTGCCCCGAACCCGGTGTGCCGCAGGCGGCCTACACGAACTACCTGTACGACGTGAAGGCCACCTATTCCCGCGAGCTCTCGCTGGTGACAGACGCCACGGCGCTGGTGCGCCATCTCTCGCTGGTGCTGACCGCAGGGCAGATCGCACCCAACTCGGACAACGAGCAACTGATGGTGAACGCGCTGAACGCCACGCCGGTCACGGCCAGCAGCAGCGCCGACGTGAAGCTGCGGCGCGTGTGGGCCGCCGTGCTGATGATCATGGCCTGCCCTCAGTACCTGATCCAGAAATAAGGGGCGCACCATGCACTTCATCCGACCCGACCTGCACACCCGTCGCGCCTTCCTGCGCCGCTCCGGCCAGCTCGCGCTCACCGGTGTGGCCTTGCCCACCGCCATCAACCTCGCGGCCATGGGCGAAGCCGCGGCCTTCAACGCCACCGACTACAAGGCGCTGGTCTGCATCTTCCTCAACGGCGGAAACGACTACGCCAACACGGTGGTCAACTACGACACCACCACCCACGGGCAATACAGCGCTGTCCGCACCAACATCGCGCTCGGCCGCGATGCGCTGGCCGCGACCGCCCTCAACCCCACCACCCCCCTGCCCGGCGGCGTGCAGTACGCGCTGCATCCGTCCATGACCGGCCTGGCTGGCCTGTTCAACGCAGGACAGGCCGCCGTGCAGCTCAACGTGGGGCCGCTGGTGGCACCCATCACGCGCCAGCAGTACAACGCGCGCAGCGTGCCTACACCGCCCAAGCTGTTCTCGCACAACGACCAGCAATCGGTCTGGCAGTCGTCGGCGCCCGAGGGCTCGCCCACCGGCTGGGGCGGGCGCATCGGCGACCTCGCGTTGTCCAACAACGCCAACAGCACCTCGCTGTTCACCTGCATTTCCGTCACCGGCAACGCGGTGTTTCTGGCCGGCAACTCGGCCCTGTCGTACCAGGTGGGCACGGGCGGCCCGGTGCGCATCAAGGCCCTCAACGACAACAGTGTCTACAACTCGCAAATGGTGCGCGCGGCCATCACGGCGCTGGCAGTGCAGGAGCGCACCCACCGGCTGGAGAAGGAATACAACCTCGTCACCGGTCGCGCCAACGGGGCGTTCACCCAGATCTCCGACGCGCTGGCCAGCGTGCCCGCCAGCGGACCGGCCTATGCCACCTTCCCCACCGGCAACAACCTGGCCGACCAGCTCCGCATCGTGGCCCGGCTCATCGCCGCGCGCGCCGACCTGGGCACGAAACGCCAGGTGTTTTTCGTCTCCATGGGCGGTTTCGATCTGCACGACAACCTGATCAATGGTCAGGCCACCCTGATGGGACGCCTGAGCACGGCGATGACCGCGTTTTACGAGGCCACCGCGTCACTGGGCGTGGCCGACAAGGTGACCGCGTTCACCGCCTCCGACTTCGGCCGCACGCTCACCTCCAACGGCGACGGCTCCGACCATGGCTGGGGCAGCCACCACCTGATGGTGGGCGGTGCGGTGCGCGGCGCGGCGTTCTACGGCAAGGCGCCGCCGGTGAGCGTGACCAACAGCTCCACCGACGCCTTCGACCAATGGCACGTGGGCCAGGGCCGCCTGCTGCCCAGCACCTCGGTGGACCAGTACGCCGGCACGCTGGCCACCTGGTTCGGCGTGCAGGGCACCGAGATGAACGCCATCCTGCCCAACCTGGCCAACTTCAACTCCGGCGACTACCCGCGCGACATGGGCTTCATGCTGTAGAGCCCTGGCGTAGCCTGGGCGACAGGCCCCGTGAGCAGGTGCGGACCAGAATGCCGTTTGCTTGTTTCACGAGGCCCGCATGATCGACCTGTACACGGCGGCAACGCCCAACGGACACAAGGTGTCCATCGCGCTCGAAGAACTCGGGCTGCCCTACACGCTGAAGGTGCTCGACCTCACGAAGAACGAGCAGAAGACCCCGGCGTTTCTGGCGATCAACCCCAACGGCCGCATCCCCGCCATCGTCGACCACGAAGCCGATGGCTTTGCGGTGTTCGAGTCCGGCGCCTGTCTGGTGTACCTGGCCGAGAAGACCGGACGGCTGATGCCCACCGATGTCAAAGGCCGATCGCTGGTGATGCAGTGGCTGATGTTCCAGATGGGCGGCATCGGGCCGATGATGGGCCAGGCCAATGTGTTCTTCCGCTACTTTCCCGAGAAGATCCCGGCGGTGATCGACCGTTACCAGGGCGAGAGCAAGCGCCTGTTCCGTGTGCTCGACGCGCGGCTGAAAGACCACGAGTTTCTGGCCGGCGACTATTCGATCGCCGACATCGCCCACTGGGCCTGGGTGCGCACGCACCGGTGGTCGGGCGTGGACGTGGACGACCTGCCCCACCTGGTGCGGTGGCGCGATGCGATCCGCGCCCGCCCCGCCGTGCAACGCGGCATCGAACAACCCGCGTCGCGGGTGGACCTCACACGCGATGGCGACGAGGGAGCGAAGAAGTTTGCCGAGGAGGCTCGCACCATGGTCGAGATGGGGCAGAGCCTGAAGGGGTCCGCCCCGGTGAAAGGCACCCCATGAAGCTGTATGTGTCGCAACGCGCGCCCAACCCCCGGCGGGTGCAGATGTTCATCGCGGAAAAAGGCATCGAAGGCATCGAGCAGGTGGTGGTGGACCTCAATGCCCAGGAGCACCGCACGCCGGCTTTTCGCGCCAGAAGCGCGCTGGCCCGCATCCCGGTGCTGGAGCTCGACGACGGCCGCACGCTCAGCGAAACCCGCGCCATCTGCACCTGGCTGGAAGGCCGGCACCCTCTACCCAACCTGATGGGTGAAACGGCGGAAGAACGGGCGTTCATCGAGATGGCCGACCGGCGCATGGAGTGGTACCTGATGCTGCCCCTGGCCAACGCCATCCGCCACACCCACCCCGGCCTCGCCCCGCTGGAGCAGCCGCAGTTTCCCGACTTTGGCCACTCGCAACGGCTCAAAGCCATGGAGACGGCGGTCTGGCTGGACGCCGAACTGCAACGCCAGCCCTGGGTGGCCGGTGAGCGTTTCACCATCGCCGACATCACCGCTTTCTGCACCGTGGAATTCGGCAAGCTGATGCGTTTCAAGCCGGCAGAAGAAGGCCTGCACGCCTTGCAGGCCTGGCGCGACAAGGTGGCCGCGCGACCCAGCGCGCAGGCCTGAGCTCCAGGCGCTCAGCCCCAGGGCGTCGGCGTTTTCTCCAGCAAGCGCTCCATCGCCGGCAATTCGAGCAAGCCGGCGTCCAGCCGGGCCTGCAGGGACTGCTGCCAATGCACCACCAACGCCGACGCAGGCCCCGCGGCCACGGCACCCAGCAAGGCGTGTGCGGTGCTCAGGTCGTTGAGCCGCCCCAGCAGTTCCTGCGCGTTGGCCAGCACCGCGGTGCTGCGCGCCACGCGTTTGGGTGGCAATACGCTGGCGAGAAACTCCTGCGCATAGCGCAGCTTCTTCAGCGAGATGCGCAGGGCGTGACGGCCTTCGGGTCCGAGGCGCCGTGCAGCACGGGCCTCCTGCCGAAGCGCCGCGTGGCGTTCGCTCAAAGTCGCCCGGGCCCACACCGCCAGCCCGTCATCCGTTGACGCTTCGGTCGGCGCCGGGTCGGCCGGCTGCAGACACAGCACCGCCCGGGTGAAGGCCAACAGACGCAGCGCGTGTTCGGGGCTGCCCAGCGCGTCGGCCGCACGTTGCCACGCGGCGCTGCGCTGTTGCTGCACCCAGTCTTCGAGCGCCTGGGTCGACCCATCGGCAAGGCACCCCGCCGGCCCGCGGCCCGCCAAGAGCTCAGGCATCCATTCGGTGGCAAACACATCCCAGTTGCGCGCATCACCGAGCTGGTTCGTGAGCAGCTTCCATTCGCCAGACCAGTGCGCAGCAAAGCGCCGGGGCAGGGCCGCGCGAAAGATGCGCAAGCCGGTGCGCAGCCGCCGCAAAGCCACCCGCGCCTGGTGCACGAATTCCGGGTCGGGCAGCGCGCCCTCGGTGCCGGGGTGCAGCACACAGGCTTCGTTGGCCTGCAGGTGGGCCAGGCAGCTCAGCGCCGCCGCGCGAAAGGCCTGCACAGGATGCATGCCGGCCTGCAGTTGCAGTTTTTCCGCCTTCACCGGCTGCAACCGCTCCCCCATGTAGAGCGCATAGCCGCGTTCGGCCTTGCTGCGGTTGGCCGGCAGCAGACGCAAGGCCGTCGCCGCTTGTCCCTGGGGACCCAGCGCGAGGGTGTGCGCCAGGTCGAGCAGGGCGTCCACCGGGCCCTCCAGCAGCTCCAGTTCCAGCTCCAGAATCGGCTGGCGGTGGTTGCCCTGCGCGTTGCCGGTGGCGATGAAGCCCTGATCCAGCGCCACCTCCACGCGGGCCGGCCCGTGCTGCAGCACCCAGCTGCGCCGGGTGAAGTCGGTGCGGAACACCGGCACCAACTGCCAGGCCACGCTGGCGAGTTGCGCGGCCAGGGCGGCGTCGTCCACCAGCGCCGTGAAATCAAACGCGCCGGGCCGGGCAGGTGCTTCCCACTCACCGCGCTGCGACAAGCCGCCCACCGACTGTCCTGCGGTCTTCACCGTGAGCAGCGTCTGGCGGCCCACGCGGCGCTCGCGCACCGCCATGCGCTGCGCGCGCAGCGCCAGCGTGGACGTGTCGAAGTAGGTGTTGAACAAGCGCTCGCGCCGGGCGGACCGGGCCTTCAGCAGCGGGTGCTTCAGCAGCGCTGCCAGGTCTTGCGGGTGCACTTCCAGCTTGAGTTCGGTTTCTTGCGACATGGCGGGCGGCAGACGGTGGTGGTGAGGCGACGAACTGCCGAGTCTGACAGCCCTTGAAGCCACGACGCAACACCAAGACCCTTCGCACACAAGCGGTCACCAGTGCAGGGCCTGTGGACGGCACAATTCCACTCAGGGACAAACGCTTTCAACAAAACCCCACACACGGACCCCACCATGAACAATTCCTTGAAACACACCGTCCGCTCCCTGGTGCTGAGCCTGGCCGCCGGCTTGTGCATGGCGCCCGCCATGGCCGAGAAGCCGGCCCATGCGGGTGGCGGCAAGCACGACAAGTGGGAAAAATCGGACAAAGGCGGCAAGAAGGACCGCGACGACCAGCCGCGCTACACCCAGGGTTCGGGCGATCGCTCGTCGACCAACGTCGCCGTGCAGATCAACATCGGCGGCTACTTCCAGGACAGCCAGCGCGTCGCGGTGCGCGAGTACTACGAACCACGTTTCCGCGCCGGCAACTGCCCACCCGGCCTGGCCAAAAAGAACAACGGCTGCATGCCTCCAGGCCAGGCCAAGAAGTGGCGCAAGGGTTACCGACTGCCATCCGACGTGGTCTTTTACCCCGTGCCCAACGACATCTCGATCCGCCTGGGTGCGCCACCATCGGGTCACAAATACGTGCGTGTGGCGGCCGACATCCTGCTGATCGCCGTGGGCACCAGCATGGTGATCGATGCCATCGAAGACCTGAGCCGCCTCTGACCTCCATGCCATGGCCCGCCTGACGCTCCTCCCTTGCGCCCTGTTCCTGGCGTCGTGGGCCACAGCGGGCCTTGCCCAGGTGGCCGAGCCGGTAGCGCTCGAAGCCAGCCGCGACTACCTGCTGGGCGCCTCGCTCTCCAGCGGACGCGATCCCTTCGGCACCAGCGAGCAGAAGCTTGGCCTGCGCCCGATCTGGGCCTTTCAGCTCGGGCGTTTCCGCTTTGCCACCTCGGGCGCCAGCGCGCTGCTCGCGCAGGGCCGTGAGTCGGTGGACAGCGGCGTGAGCACCGTGCTCACGCGCAGCGACCTGGTCTCGCTCAGCACGTCCCTGTCCATCGACGAAGGCCGTTCGTGGAAAGACGACCCGGTGTACAGCGGCCTGCCGCGCGTGCGCGACACGGTCCGCGGGCGTGTCACGGCGGGCTTCACGCTGAGCACGCGCTGGAGCGCTTCGCTGCGCGCCTCGCAAGACCTGCTGGGCCGCGACGGCGGCCTGCGGCTCGACTCGGGCCTGAACTACCGCCACCCGCTGTCACCCCAAACGCATTGGGACTTGTCGCTGGGGCTCGGCTGGGCCAACGGCACCTACCGCCAAACCCATTACGGCATTGCGCCCACCGCCGCCGCAACCACCGGCTTGCAGGCCTACGCGCTGGGTTCGGGCTTCGACGGAGCCTCGCTGGGCTGGCGCATGACGTCGGCACTGAACCGCAACTGGGTGGCCTACGGCGGTTTGAGCGTGTACCAGCTGCAGGGCGCGGTGGCGCGCAGCCCGCTGGCCACACGCACCACCACGTTTGGCGCCACGTTGGGGCTGGCTTACCGCAACAACTGAAACCTCAGGCGGCCTGCGGCAGCGTCAGCAGGCGCCGCAGGTAATGCCCGGTGTGGCTGCCCGCATGCGCCGCCACCGCCTCGGGCGTGCCCTGCGCCACCACCATGCCGCCACCCGACCCACCTTCGGGCCCCATGTCGATCACCCAGTCGGCGGTCTTGATCACGTCGAGGTTGTGCTCGATCACCACGATGGTGTTGCCGGCGTCGCGCAGCTGGTGCAGCACCTGCAGCAGCAGCTCGATGTCGGCAAAGTGCAGGCCGGTGGTGGGTTCGTCCAGGATGTAGAGCGTGCGACCGGTGTCGCGCTTGCTCAGCTCCAGCGCGAGCTTCACGCGCTGCGCCTCGCCGCCCGAGAGCGTGGTCGCGCTCTGGCCGAGCTGGATGTAGGTCAGGCCCACGTCCATCAGCGTCTGCAGCTTGCGGTGCAGCGTGGGCACGGCCGCGAAGAAGGTGTGGGCCTGCTCCACCGTCATGTCCAGGATCTGCGCGATGTTCCTTCCCTTGTATTGCACGTCCAGTGTTTCGCGGTTGTAGCGCTGGCCGCCACACACCTCGCAGGGCACGTACACGTCGGGCAGAAAGTGCATCTCGACCTTGACCACGCCGTCGCCCTGGCAGGCCTCGCAGCGGCCACCGGCCACGTTGAAGCTGAAGCGGCCCGGGCCGTAACCGCGCTCGCGCGCGGTCGGCACCTCGGCCATGAGTTCGCGGATGCCGGTGAAGAGGCCGGTGTAGGTCGCCGGGTTGCTGCGCGGCGTACGCCCGATGGGGCTTTGGTCGACGTTGATGACCTTGTCGAAATGTTCGATGCCTTCGATCGCTTCGTGCTCGGCGGGCTCGTCGTGCGAGCGGTACAGCGTGCGAGCCACGGCGGCGTAGAGCGTGTCGTTGACCAGGGTGGATTTGCCCGAGCCGGAAACACCGGTGACGCAGGTGAGCAGGCCCACCGGAAACGCCACGCTCACGCCCTTGAGGTTGTGGCCGGTGGCGTTGACCACGCGGATCTCCTGCAGCTCGCCCAGCGAGGCCTGATGCGCGGCTTCGCGCGCGGCACGGCGTTCGGCCGCCGGGCTGGGTGCGAAGCGCGGCTTGAAGGCAGGCGCCGTGCTCCTGACCACCGGCAGCCAGGGCGTGCGCCGCGACGGCACCGCGATGCTGCGCACGCCGCTGAGGTACTCGCCGGTGAGTGAACCCGGCGTGGCCATGACGGCCGCGCAGGTGCCTTGCGCCATCACGCGCCCGCCGTGCACACCGGCGCCGGGGCCCATGTCGATCACATGGTCGGCGGTGCGGATCATGTCTTCGTCGTGCTCAACCACCAGCACGGTGTTGCCCAGGTCGCGCAGGTGCTGCAGCGTGGCGATGAGCCGGTCGTTGTCGCGCTGATGCAGGCCGATGCTGGGCTCGTCGAGCACGTACATCACGCCGGTCAGTCCGCTGCCGATCTGGCTGGCCAGGCGGATGCGCTGCGCCTCGCCACCGCTGAGCGTGTCGGCGCTGCGGTCCAGGCTCAGGTAGTTCAGGCCCACGTCGTTCAAAAACTTCAGGCGCTGGCGGATTTCATTGATCACGCGCGCTGCGATGTCGCCCTTGGTACCGCGCAGCTCCAGCTTCTGGAAATAGGCCAGCGCATCGCCGAGCGTGACGTGGCTGATCTTGTAGATGGGCTGCTTGTGCTCCCCATCGCCCACGAACACGTGGCGCGCTTCGCGGCGCAGTCGCGCACCGCCGCAGTCGGGACACGGCTGCACCGCGCGGTAGCGGGCCAGCTCTTCGCGCACGGCCGCGCTGTCGGTCTCGCGGTAGCGGCGTTCGAAGTTGCGGATGATGCCTTCGAAGGGGTGCTTCTTGCTGATCTTCTTGCCCGCGCGCTCGCCGGATTCGAGCGCGTAGCTGAACTTGATCTCTTCTTCGCCCGAACCATAGAGCAAAGCCTGCTGCACCGGTGCGCTGATCGCGTCCCAGGCGCCTTCGGCGTCGAACTTGTAGTGCGCGGCCAGGCTTTCGATCATGGCGAAGTAGTAGCCGTTGCGCCGGTCCCAGCCCTTGATGGCGCCGCTGGCCAGGCTCAGGGTGGGAAACGCAACCACGCGCGCCGGATCGAAGAACTCGGTGTGCCCCAGGCCGTCGCAGGTCGGGCAGGCGCCCATGGGGGAGTTGAACGAGAACAGGCGCGGTTCCAGCTCACCCACGGTGTAGCTGCACAGTGGGCAGGCGAACTTGGCCGAAAACGCCGTTTCCACTCCGGTGTCCATGTCCACGGCCAGTGCCCTGCCATCGGCCAGGCGCAGCGCGGCCTCGAAGCTCTCCGCGAGCCGCTGGCGCAGCGGGTTCATGCCCTCTTCCTCACCATCGGTGCGCACCTTGATGCGGTCGATCACCACGTCGATGTTGTGCTTCTCGGTCTTCTTCAAGGCCGGCAAAGCGTCGAAGTCCAGCACGGTCTGGTTGATGCGGAAACGCACATAGCCCTGCGCCTGCATGTCGGCGAACAGTTCGAGGAACTCACCCTTTTTTTCCCGCGCCACCGGCGCCAGGATCATCAGGCGCGTGCCCTCGGGCAAGGCCAGCACGGCGTCCACCATCTGCGCCACGCTTTGCGCGGCCAGCGGCAAATCGTGCTCGGGGCAATGCGGTGTGCCGGCGCGGGCGAACAGCAGGCGCAGGTAGTCGTGGATTTCGGTGACCGTGCCCACGGTGGAGCGTGGGTTGTGGGACGTCGCCTTCTGCTCGATGGCGATCGCCGGCGACAGGCCTTCGATCAGGTCCACGTCGGGCTTGTCCATGAGTTGCAGGAACTGCCGCGCGTAGGCCGAGAGGCTTTCCACATAGCGGCGCTGACCCTCGGCGTACAAGGTGTCGAACGCCAGGCTCGATTTGCCCGAGCCGGACAGGCCGGTGATCACCACCAGCGAGTGCTTGGGGATGTCCAGGTCGATGTTCTTGAGGTTGTGCGTGCGGGCACCGCGCACCGACAGAAAGGGGCTGGCGTGGCGCAGGTGGACCGCGCTGATGCGGTTCAGCAGCGCTTGTTCGTCGGGCTCCACCGGCGCGTCGGCGCCGGTCAAACTCGGCAGATTCAGGTCCGGGGGCAGGTTCTGGTTCAAGGCGCGGTGGGTGTGTTCAGGGCAACCCGGCATGATAAGCCGCGCCGCGTTTTCGCGCCTGGCCGCCCGGCGCGCGCGGGCCCATCAAGCACAATACCGGCTTTGCCCGGCGCCGCCTTGTCCTCCCTCAGCACCGCTCCCTCCGACACCCCCGCTCCCCAGGCGACCGTGCGCATGACGCCGACCGAGCGGCGCACCAGCGGCGCGCTGGCGTCCATCTACGCGCTGCGCATGCTGGGGCTGTTTCTGGTGCTGCCGGTGTTCGTGCTGCAGGCCCACACCTACCCCGGCGGTGACGATCCCTTCCTGGTGGGCCTGGCCATGGGCATCTATGGCCTCACCCAGGCTCTGCTGCAGGTGCCGTTCGGCATGGCCTCCGACCGGCTGGGGCGCAAACCCGTGATCCAGGCCGGCCTGGCGCTGTTTGTGGTGGGCAGTTTGATCGCCGCCTGGGCGCCCAGCATGGTGTGGCTGGTCATCGGCCGTGCACTGCAGGGCTCCGGCGCCATTTCCGCCGCCGTCACCGCCCTGCTGGCCGACCTCACGCGTGACGAGGTACGCACCAAATCCATGGCACTGGTGGGCATCAGCATCGCACTCATGTTCGCGCTCTCGCTGGTGCTGGCGCCGCTGCTGGTGCCCCTCATCGGCCTCGCGGGCCTGTTTGCGCTCACTGCGGTGCTGGCCGCCATCGGCATGGCGGTGGTGGCCTGGGTGGTGCCGCCCGAGCCACCCGTGCAACACGCGCAGAACCGGGGCGGTCTGCGGGAGGTGCTCGCCGATGTGGAGTTGCTGCGCGTCGACTTGGGGGTGTTCGTGCTGCACGCGGTGCAGATCGCCATGTGGATGTCGGTGCCGGCCTTGTTGCAAGAGGCCGGTCTGGCCAGCGCCGAGCAGTGGAAGGTGTACCTGCCGGCCGTGCTCGCGTCGCTGCTCATCATGGGCGGGCTGCTGTTCCGGCTGGAGCGCATGGGCTATTTCAAGCAGGTGTACCTGGGGTCCATCGCGCTCATCGTGCTGGCGCAGCTCGGCTTCTGGCTCAACCTGCAAACGCCTTCGCTGTGGGCGGTGGGCGCACTGCTCTGTGTGTATTTCATCGGCTTCAACACCCAGGAGGCCAGCCAGCCGAGCCTGGTGTCGCGCCTGGCCGAGCCGCGCCAGCGCGGGGCGGCACTGGGTGTCTACAACACCCTGATGTCGCTGGGCATCTTCGCCGGAGGCAGCCTGGGCGGCCTGGTGATCAAGACCTGGGGCAGCACCGGCATCTTCTTCGTCAGCGCCGGACTGATGCTGCTGTGGATGGCGCTGGCCTGGCCGATGAAATCGGCGTTCAGACGCTAGCGTCCCACAGGATCGGGCAGCGGTGCAGCGCCGGTGCGATCGCGCAACGACCGCATCATCAGCAACGACATGGTGCTGTAAAGCGGGCGGCTGATCATGCGCGACACCAGGCTGGCCAGCAACGCGCACGCCATGAGGCTGAGCACCATGCTGTGGCCATCGGTCATCTCCATCACGATGATCATGGCGGTGATGGGCGTTTGCGTCACCGCCGCCAGGAAGCCGCACATGCCCAGCGCAATCAGCGCCGCGCCGTGGGGTGAATTCAGCAGCCACGCCACGTCGGCCCCCACGCCGGCGCCCAGCGACAGGCTGGGCCCGAAGATGCCGCCGGGCACGCCGGCCCAAGCCGACAGCCACGACGCCAGAAACTTCAGGCCGGTGAACACCAGGGGCTGGTGCGCGGCGCCGGGGTCGGCAGCCTGATCCAGCAAGACCTTGGTGTGCTCATGCCCCACACCCACGGCCGCACCATCGCTCACCACTGCGATCACCGCCACCACAAAACCGCAGGCCGCGGCAAACCTGACCGGACGCTTGCGCCGGTAAGCACAAAACCGGTCGGGCAAACCGGTGAACGAGGCCAGCAAGAGGCGTGAAAGCAACCCGCCCAGCAAACCACAGGCCAGCGCCACCAGCGCACCCGGCGCCAGCAGGCTCCACCAGGACAGTGCATCGGCCCGCACCCGCCCAAAGTAAGACAGGTTGCCGAACGCCGACACCGCCACCAGACCGGCGACCACGATGGCCGCCAGCATCAGTCCGCTGCTGCGGTCCTGAAGGCGGCGCGAGAGTTCTTCGATGGCAAACACGATACCGCCCAGCGGGGTGTTGAAGGCCGCGGCAATGCCGGCAGCGCCCCCGGCCACGAGCAGTTCGCGGTCGCTGATGCCCGAGGCCGGCGACAGCCAGCGCCGCGCATGCAACATCACACCGGCCGCCACCTGCACCGACGGGCCCTGCCGGCCCACCGACAACCCGGCCAACAGCCCGCCGGACACGCCCAACACCTTGGCGCTGCTGAGTTTGAGCGACACAAAGCGCGAGCGCTCGCTCAACGGGGTTTCGGGCGCCAGCGCCGTGAGCACCTGCGGCACGCCCGAACCCACCGCACCGGGGGCCCAACGCCGGATCGTCCATACGATCAGCGCGGTGAGCGCCGGCGTCCAGACCAGTGGAGCCCACCACCAGCCACTGCGCAGGCGGCTGTAAAGGTCGATCGCGGCGTCGGCCAGCAGCGTGAACCCCACCACCGCGAGGCCGGCGAGCACGGCGTAGGCAATCACGACCGCGCGGTCCAGCCATTGCCGGCCGCCGCCCATTTCGTCGCGCAGGTTCTGGAGGAAGTCCGGTTCGCCTTTCATGGGGTGGCAGTGTAGGCCCTGGGGTATTCAGGTTCCGCTTGGCTTGCGCCACCGGCCCGCCAGCGGTCAGTTGCGGCACAATGACTGACCGTTTTTCGGGCCCGCCCGCACGGGCCGCCCCACTCTCTACAGGACATCACCATGGCATCCGTCAACAAAGTCATCCTCGTCGGCAACTGCGGCCGCGACCCCGAGATCCGTTACCTCCCCTCAGGTCAGGCGGTGGCCAACGTGAGCGTGGCCACGACAAGCCGTCGCAAGGACCGCGCCTCCGGTGAAATGGTCGAGGAAACGCAGTGGCATCGCGTCACGTTCTTCGAGCGGCTGGCCGAGATCGTGGGCGAATATGTCAAGAAGGGCAG
The DNA here is from genome assembly GCF_001713375.1 of Hydrogenophaga sp. RAC07. NCBI lineage: Bacteria > Pseudomonadati > Pseudomonadota > Betaproteobacteria > Burkholderiales > Comamonadaceae > Hydrogenophaga > Hydrogenophaga sp. RAC07. The sequence continues at coordinate 134,695 of NZ_CP016449.1, read as the reverse complement.
CCCCATCTACGTGGAAGGCCGCCTGACCTACCGCAAGTACACCGACAAGGACGGCATCGAGAAGAACGCCACCGACATTGTCGCCAGCGAAATGCAACTGCTCGGTGCGCGCCAGGGCATGGGCGGTGGTGACGAGGGCGGTGGCGGCGGCGGTGGTGGCAGTTATTCGCGCCCGGCGGCTGCACCGCGCGCACCGGCACCCGCCGCGCGACAGGCTCCTGCGGCCGCGCCCGCGCGTCAGTCCAGCGGCTTCGACGACATGGACGACGACATTCCGTTCTGACCCCCACATGCCGAGCCGTTGAAGGACGGCCCGGTGCTCACTCCTCCAACCGAGGCTCACCATGATCAAAGTTGTTGTTGCGGAAGATCATGCGCTGGTTCGACAGGGCATCAGCATGCTGCTGGCAGCCACCGGCGGATTCGAGCTGGTGGCCGAAACCGCGTTGGGCAGCGAGGTCGAGGTGCTGGTGGCCTTTCACTCGCCCGACCTGCTGCTGCTGGACCTCGCGCTTGGCGACAGCTCGGGTATCGAGGTGACCCGCAAGGTGAAGAAGGTTGCGCCCGGCACCAAGGTGTTGATCGTCACCGGCAACGTTTACCCGGGATCGGTGGCCAACGCGTTTGCCGCAGGGGCCGACGGCTTTGTGCTCAAGCACGAACAGGGCTCCGAACTGCTCGAAGCCATCCAGGCGGTGCTGGCGGGCAAGCGCTATGTCAGCCAGCAGGTCTCCAGGAGTCTGGACAACTCAGTCAACGGACGCTCCAGTGGCCATGGCCTGACGCAAACGCTGACCCAACGCGAGCAACAGATCGTCCGCATGATCGCCAAGGGCGGCAGCAATCAGGAAATCGCAGACACCCTGCACATCAGCGTGCTCACAGCGCGCAAACACCGGCAAAACGTGATGCTCAAACTGGGGCTGCACAACGGTGCCGAGATCGCCGCCTATGCCATCCAGTCGGGACTCGCCGCAGCACCCGACGTCGACAGCAACTTGTAGTCCAGGCTGATCAACAGCTCGGTTTTCGCAAAATAGTGCTCATGCATTATTGGGGGTGGGGGTATCCGGGCGAGATACTTCTTCTCATGGTGAACGCATCTTCGGTCACCGAGCCAACCCCCAGAGAAACGAGGCAGATCATGAGCATGGCCGCATTGACGTTGGGAGTCATCAAGCACTTTGGTCGCAAGAACGAGGCAAAGGTGCAGAACGACGATGAAGTCGATTCCGAGATCTTGCCTTCCTCGATTTCGGACGATTACCAGGCACTGATTCAAGACTGCTTTCGGGCTCTGGGCCTTGATGGCGGCCAGGTTCGAGTCATGGTCCGCTCGGTCGGCCTGAACCCCGGCGGCCTGGAGATCTACGCCGCCTTCATCAAGGTGGTCCATTGGGACAACCGGGTGGTGGACTTGCTCGGCAGACTGCCGACGATCGAAAAGAAGATCGATCGTCGCGTGCGCCAGAGTTCGATGTTGCGCTACAGCGCATTTGCGGGTTTGTGGTTTCGTTCACCGGCCAATGCCACAAGCGCGGTCGCCACGATGCACTGAGTCACCCCAGGACAACGGCCAAAACAACAAGGGCCTTGCCGTATCGGCAAGGCCCTTGTTGTTTGGCACAAACAGATCGGCGTGCCGAGGTCTCGCTGTGACGCTCAATGCCAGGTCAATGGCCCGACGAGACCGAACTGTTTTGGCAACAAACCCGCCAACGAATACAGCTGGTGCTTGGCAGCAAGCCTGCGCGCCTGCAGCGCCAGCACGGCGTGCATGCGTCGGCTCTCTTCCAGAATCGCATCGGCGAAGTGAAGGGCACTCCCGGAGCCGTGGCGAAACCCGGTCTCGGCGGTACGACGCAGGGACCGCGCCCTCACAAAACCGGCATGCCCCCGATCCAGGTTGAGGGCAGCGTCCAGATAGGCCTCTCGGGCCGATGCAAAATCCGCAGCCGCCTGGGCTCTGCCTTCCTCCATGCGCGCAATCCACTCACGGAAGCCCTCCGGTCCACGGCCTGGCTCTGTGGTCATCCCGACTTGCCAATCGGCGGCGCGAGCTCGCTGGCGAAGGCTGAAATGCACGTCTGCGTGTGTCAACAGACACGCCTCGGCCAAACGGTCCATTTCGTCGGGCGGAAGTGGTCCCAGGGTATCGACGACCGGCTCCAGTTGTGCAGGCAGCAAGCGCGTGTGCTGGGTGAAGCGCCGACCGATCCGGTTCCACTCCCGCACCGCCTCGGACACCGCCTCGCGCTCGGCCATCAGAAGCGTCGTGATTCGGCGGTGATCGGTTTGGTGCGCCTGCCCGGCTTCCACGCGGGCGGCCACCATCTCGAGCACGGCTTCCAGTTCACGCTGTGTGGATATCGCGTTCTGAAGCTGCAACCGCGCGGTGTCGAGCTGAAGGCAAATGTCCAGCGTGGTTCCGAGGAGTTTGTTCATCCGCCGCAGTGCGGATTCGTCGGTCACGGCCAACGAAGGATCCGGCGGGCTTGCAACGAGCGGGCCTTCCACACGGGACGTCCCCGACGTCGTCGGCAGCGCCGCGCCCGTGTGCGTGGCGCTTCCGCTGCCCTGTTCGAGCACCAGCACATGGCGCAACACCGTGGCAAGCGTCATGGGCTGGTGGGCTTTGCCAGCCCCGCGCTGTGCAGCGGACTCAACCCCACGGGCTTCACCCAACCTGGGGGACGTCGAAACGGCCGGGGACTCCGCTGGAGGCGAAGGGCTGGTAGGGCCGTGTTGCACGGCCGGTGCGGAACGCTCTGTCATGCTCGGCTCTTCCAAACTGGAGTGGTAAGCCTGCAGTCTCTGGGCTGGCGCGTGGCGTCTCAATAATGCCGGGGCAGTATTTTCCGATGGGGCTGTAGCCAACTTCACAGGTCGGCCATGGATTTTTCCAAACACCGCGACTACGATGGGCGCCCTTGGCATCGCCATCGAAGGACACGTCTGGATCCCATGCGAAACCCCGACTCGATTCCCTGGAGCCGACTCCCTGGTCTGTCGGCCGCATTGGGAGACGACGGTGCGCTGCTGGGCGCTTCGCCATCCTTTGTGGAACTCTTTCGCGTGCAAGACGCGCCCGTCCACTGGATTGACCGCCTCACAACGGCATCGCGCGCGCAGCTGACCTCGAGCCTGCAGCGCAAGGCCGACTTCGATGGCCTCATCGAACTGGCGGCAACGCCACCCCGGTGGCTCACATGCAACGCCCACTGGGTACCTGCCCACGGTCACCATGTGTGCCACTTTGCAGACACCACGTCCATCGAAGAAGCTCGCCTGCACGCGAAAACACTGGTGGAGCGCGTCCACCTCATCTTCAAGAAGCTGCCTGTGATGGTGGCCCACTTCGGCCCGCGCCCGCACAACCGTTGTCAGTTTGCCAACCTGCAATTCGCTGCACTTTTCGGGCATGACGAACAGTCGATCATCGGTGTCCCGGCGCTTGATCTCATCGGCAAGAACCTGCGGGAAGCATTGGTACCCTTTCTGCGGCGTACGCTCAGAGAACACGGGCCCGTGACCTTTCCCTTTGAGTTCATCGCCGCCAACGGCATCCCGTTGCGGCTTGAAGTGACCGTGACCTTTTCCGGGGATGCGCGGGACAGCGGCGCCGACAGAGGATTTTTTTACCTGATCTCCGACATCACCGAGCGCCACAAAGCAGAGCTCGCCCTGCGCGAATCCGAAGACCGCTTGTCGCGTTTCATGAATGCCAGCGAAGAGGGCGTGGTGTTCCACCGCGATGGTTTGATCACCGACGCGAACCCGGCCACCAGCCATCTGCTGGAGACACCGTTGCACAAGTTGCTGGGTCGTTCGGTGCTGGAGCTGGTGGCGCCGGAGTACCGGTCGCGCGCGATCACCGTGATCGCCTCTGGTGCAGACGCGGCCTACGAGAGCGAGGTCTTCAACGCCCGCGGCGAACGCATCCCGGTGGAGATCATCGGGCGCTCCATGATGCGCAACGGCGAGCGCCTGCGCATGGCCGTCGTGCGCGACATCCGCGACCGCCGCGAGGCCCAGGCCCGCATCCACGAACTCATCGAAGGCCTGCGCTCCGAGAAAGACAAGGCCGAGGCCGCCGACCGCGCCAAGTCCGTCTTCCTGGCCGCCGCCAGCCACGACCTGCGCCAGCCCATCCACGCACTCAGCCTCTTCCTCACCGCCCTGCGCTCCATGTCCCAGTCCCGCAGCGTGCGCACCGCCGATCTCGCCGAGATCTGCCGGCGCATGCAGGCCTCCCTGGACGGCCTGGGCCAGTTGCTCAACATGCTGCTGGACGTCTCCCGCCTGGACGCCAACGCCGTGCAGGTCGAGCGCGCCCCCACCAGCGCCCAGCGCCTGCTCGAAGAACTCGACCAGGACTTCCACCAGCTCGCCGCCGAGAAGGGCCTGCGCCTGCACGTGGCCCGCTCGCGCCTGTGGGTCGACACCGACCCCACCGTGCTGCGCCGCATCCTCGTCAACCTGGTCTCCAACGCCGTGCGCTACACCTCGCGCGGGCGCGTGCTCATCGGCTGCCGCCTGCGCGGTGCCGAGGTCGAGTTCCAGGTCTGGGACAGCGGCATCGGCATCCCCGCGGAGCAGCGCGAGGCCATCTTTGGCGAGTTCTTCCAGATCGGCCAGGCCCAGGCCGCGGGCCACGAGTCCCATGGCCTGGGCCTGGGCCTGTCCATTGTCAAACGCTCGGCCTTGCTGCTGGGTGCGCCGCTGGACCTGCGCTCCACCCCCGGGCGCGGCTCCATGTTCAGCATCCGCGTGCCGCGCTGCGAAGCCCCAATGCACACCGCCCCCGCCCTGCACGAGCCAGCCTACCCCCAGGCTGCCGCCCGCAAGGGCGTGCTGGTGATCGATGACGACGAGCAAGTGCTCGCCGCCATGCGCAGCGTGCTCGGCGTCTGGGGCCACCACGTCTTCTGCGCCACCTCCCCCGACGAAGCCGTCGTCATGGCCATCTCCCACGCCAGCGACATCGACCTGCTCATCTCCGACTACCGCCTGGGCGGCAACGTCACCGCCATCGACGCCATCCGCGCCGTGCACGCATGCCTTCCTCGCAGCGTGCCCACCTACATCCTCACCGGCGACACCTCTCCACAGCGCATCCTGGAAGCCTCCGAACTCGGCTTCCCGCTCCTGCACAAACCCATCGACGCAATCACCCTGCGTGACATCCTCAAGCTGTGAGCGGCGGCCTCCCGGGTGCTCAGTCGATCAAAGCGCGCACCCGGCCCTGCAGGCTCTCCAGCGTGACCGCCGAAGCCACCTGCGGCTCACCCACCCGAAGGCCGACGCGACTGAACACCCCGCGGCGAAAGGGCCGCACCATGGCCACCGCTTCACCGTTGCGCACCTCGACCCGGCTGAAGTACGAACCCCAGAGGTTGCTCAGCCCCATCGGGATCACGGCGGGCTGCAAACCTTCGCTGGCGGCCATCTCCAGGATCTTCACCACGCCGCCCTTGAACGGTTGCAGCTGGCCGTCGCGTGTGATGCCGCCCTCCGGAAAGATCGCGAGCAACTCGCCGTCGCGCAGCACCGCCACCGCCGCCTCGAACGCCGCCTCGTAGGCCTGCGCATCTTCCTTCTGCGGCGCGATGGGAATCGCCTTGGCGAGCTGGAACAGCCAACCCAGCAAAGGCACCTTGAAGATGCGGTGATCCATCAGGAAGCGGATCGGTCGCGGACTGGCGGCCATGAGCAACACCGCGTCGACAAAGCTCACGTGGTTGCACACCAGCAGTGCCGCGCCCTGCGTGGGAATGTGTTCATCGCCCTGCACCTTGAAGCGGTAGACCAGGCGCGATGCGATCCAGGCCACAAAACGCAGCAGGTATTCGGGCACCAGCATGAAGATGTAGAACGCCACCAACGCGTTGGCCAAGCCCACCAGCAGAAACATCTGCGGGATGGTGAAGCCCACCGAGAGCAAGGCCCCGGCAATCACGGCGCTGGCGATCATGAACAGCGCGTTGAGGATGTTGTTGGCCGCGATGATGCGGGCGCGGTGCGTGGGCAGGCTGCGCATCTGGATCAGCGCGTACATGGGCACGCTGTACAGACCCGCGAACAGGCTGAGCAAGGTGAGGTCGGCCAGCACACGCCAGTGGATCGGCATGGCCATGAATTCGATCAGGCCCAGCGAGCCGGCCGGTGGCAGGCCGCTGGACGCAAAGTGGAGGTCGATCGAGAACACGCTCATGCCGATGGCGCCCAGCGGCACCAGGCCGATCTCCACATGGCGGCGCGAAAGCACCTCGCACAACAGCGAACCGGTGCCGATGCCGATGGAGAACACGATCAGCAGGAGTGAGGCCACCTGCTCGTTGCCGTGCAGCACCTCCTTGGCAAAACTCGGAAACTGGCTGAGGAACACCGCGCCGAAGAACCACATCCAGCTGATGCCCAGCACCGAACGGAACACCACCGTGTTGCCATGCGCCAGCTTCAGGTTGCGCCAGGTCTCGGTGAAGGGGTTCCAGTTGATGGTGAGCCCGGGGTCGGTGGCTGGCGTCGGCGGCACCGCCTGCGCGGTGATGCGGCCGATCAGGGCCAGCGCGACACAGCTGAAACCGACGTGGTGCGCGCCGATCTCGGGCACCGCGATGATCAGACCGCCGGCCAGGTTGCCCAGCAGGATCGCCACAAAGGTGCCCATCTCCACCATGCCGTTGCCCCCCGTGAGTTCACGCTCGCTCAGGTGGTTGGGCAGGTAGGCAAACTTCACCGGACCGAACAGCGTGGAGTGCAGCCCCATCAGGAAGGTGCACAGCAACAAGAGCGGAATGTTCGTGGTGAAGAATGCCCCGGCGGCCAACGCCATGATGCCGATCTCCAGCCGTTTGACGAGGACGATCAGCGTCTTTTTGTCCAGCTTGTCGGCCAGTTGACCGCTGGTGGCCGAGAACAGCAGAAACGGCAGGATGAACAGGGCCCCGATCACCAACCCGGCCAGCGCCGGTGGAAGCCAACTCACCTGCAGCTGGTAAGTGACCAGCACGGTGAATGCGAACTTGAACAGGTTGTCGTTGGCCGCGCCAAGAAACTGCGTCCAGAAGAACGGCGCAAAGCGGCGCTGGCGCAGCAGGGCAAACTGACCACCCTCGGCGGGGTGCGATGGGGACACGGACATGGCTGGCTTCTCCAGAGGTTGTGAGTCGGCTCTCAGCCCATCGCCGCGGGATGGACGGGCGCATTGTCACCGAGCCCACGCCGCCTCAACCCCACCAGTATCGGCAGCGCGGCACAAGCCGCCGCGGCGTGCTTGAGGCTGTGGCCCGACACCCATTCACCCGTGGCGCGGAACACGGCCTCGTCACCGAACTCCAGCAGCTTGGCCACGGCATACCACGCGATCAGGCCAGCCAGTGACACACCGAGGGCGCCTTGCACGGGCCTGCGCGTCGCCGCCCACACCACCAGCCCCATGCCGCCGAACTGCACCACCGCCCAGGGCAGCACATTGCCCTGCAGGTGAGGCAAGACCGCCGAAACCAGCCCCAACACCAACACGGTGGGCAGAAACCAGCGCGCCTCTTGCTGCCCGACTCGCTCGGCCACCGACAGCGTCAACACGCCGCCAAAGGCCACCGCCATGCCCAGGCGATCGATCACCAGCGAGCCGGCGTCGGGCGCCCAGTGGTAGGTGGCCGAGCCCAGGCCCGAGAGGATCAGACCGGCAAAAAAGACACGCAGTGCGTGGCCTGTGGACGGGTCCGGCGTGCGCCCTCGCAAACACCAAAACCCCGCGACGCCAGCGATCACCAGCGGCAGATTGCTCAACACGTCCAGCGTGTTGGGCACGCCCCACCAGCCGCGGGCATCCACGAAGGGGTGTCCGTGCGCATGCAATGGCGCATGCCCCTGCGGGTTGAGCGAGAGGTCCAGCAACGAGGCCACGGTGGGCCCGAGCAGCCACGCGAAGACCCACAGCGTGAGCAGGCTGCCGGCCATCAGGGTGAACACCGCCGGTGAAAAGGGACCGCGAGTCGGGGGAACAGAGAAGACAGGCGAAGTCGGGAACATGTGTCGAACTCCAGATGAACAGCCGCAAACTGGCTGGCGGGAGTGTCTTGCGGCGGCGGCCACAAGGTCTCGAATTCCGATACAGTGACCAATCCATCACGAACAAGTATCGATCAGTGATACCCGATGGGACGACAACCATGAGCACCACCACCGACCTCGTCACCGCCCTCAAGCTGGAACTCAAGGCCGCGCGCATGACCTACGCCGACCTGGCGCAGGCCATGGGCATGGCCGAATCGAGCGTGAAACGCATGTTGGCCAAGGGCGACATGTCGCTGTCCAAGGTGGACGCGATCTGCCGCGCCATGCGGCTGGACTTTGCCGACCTCGCGCGTCGCGTGGCCGACGCCCAGCCCCTCTTGCGCGAAATGACGCAGGAGCAGGAGCGGGCGGTCGTGGCCGACAAGAAGCTGTTGCTGGTGGCCATCTGCGTGCTGAGCCAATGGACGCTGGAGCAGATCACCGCGCGCTACCGCCTGAGCGAAGCCGACTGCGTGAAGAGCCTGGCGCAGCTCGACCGCATCGGCATCATCGAACTGCGCCCGCTCAACCGATACCGGCTCAAGCTGGCCAAGACCTTCCGCTGGCGGCCGCACGGCCCGGTGATGAACTACTTCCGCGACCACGCCCTGCTCGACTACTTTCGCGGCGGCTTTGACGGCACGGGCGAGGGCCTGATGCTGGTGCACGGTTCGGTGAGCCGCACGCTCGCGCCCATGTTCATGGAGCGCTTGCAGCGCGTGGCGCAGGACTTTGCGCAGCAGCACCAGACCGACCAGAAGCTGGCAGAGAAGGACCGCGAGGGCTACACCCTGGTGCTGGCCATGCGCAGCTGGGAATTCGAAGCGTTTGGACAACTGCGGCGCTGATGCAGCCCGGCTGGCATGATGTCGGGCTTTGCTCGACCGCCTGAATGCAGGACACCATGAATCCGAACGCTTCCGAACCCACCGACGCCGCAGCGCCGGCGCCCGCCGAATCCGACACCGGGAACCGCCCACCTGCTCGCGGCGGGCGCAACCGCCGTGGCCCTGCGCCCCAGGGCGCACAGCGCGGCGGTGCCAAACCACCCACCGGCGCCCCTCACCCCATGCTCGACCAGCTGGCGGCGCTGTACCCGGCGCTGTTCGGCGCCGAGTTTCTGCCCATGAAACGCGGCATCTTCCAGGACCTGCTCGAAGCGCACCCCGACACGCTGGACAAGGACGGCCTGAAAGCCGCGCTGGCACTGCACACGCGCTCGACCCGTTACCTCACCGCCGTGGCCAGCGGCCACCCGCGCTGCGACTTGAGCGGCCAGCCGGTGGAAGACCTGGCGCCTGAGCATGTGCACCACGCGCTGGTGGAGGTGTTTCGCCGCCGCCAGGGCCGCGCACCGCAAGACCTGCGGCCCAAACTGCGCCAGCGCATCGAGCAGGCGTTTGAAGCCTCCGGCCTGGGCGCAGAAGCCTACGCTGCGCTGGTGCTGACGCGCGATGAAGCGGTGAACGCGCTGACCCAGGAAGCGCTGGACGCGGTGGTCGCCCGCGCGGCCAAGGACGCGGCGCTGCTGCGCGCGTTTGAAGCCAGCGGCAAAACGGTGGACGAGTTCGCCGAGATGTACGGCATGGGCGGGGCCGACGCGAACCGCACGCTGGAGCGGGCGCGCGCACGCGCCGCCAAACCCGCCTGATCGTCAACGAAGGGTTCAGGCCGCCGGCATGGTGAACACCGTCAGCACGCCGGTGTACCCGTAGAGCCGGTGGTGCGCGATCTCGCCTCCGGCAAAAAAGCCCACCAGCGGAACGTCGCCCAGGGCGCGCCGCACCACCTGCAGCTCGGCGCTCGGGCTGCCGAAATGCGGCCCGCCCCGGCCGGCACAGCTCACGTAGATGGCGCCCGCGATGCGCCGCGCCAGGTGCGGCGAGGCCTCTGCCTCGGCGGCGGTCAGCGCGCTGGCCATGGTCAGGCTGAGCTCTTCGGGCTCGAGTTCTTCGCGCACCTCCGAACACACGCGGATCAGGTCGGCCCGCGCGGCCTGCACGTTGCGTTCGCAAAACGCCAGCCGCGTGCCCTCGGGCACCACATCACCAATGGCCACGCCGCGGCGGCCCGGGTCCAGGCCGATCAGGTGGCGCACCATGACCTCGGCACCGAACTGGCCCCGCAGGTGCGGGCCGCTGGCCGGCAGTTCAACATCCACATCGGGATGCGGCTGCGTGAGGCCCACCAGCGTGGCGCGCAGGCGTGGCATGGCCCGCTCGGGCTGCTCCAGTGAAATCTCGAGTTCGCGCAGCAGCACATCCAGCGCAGGCTCACCATCGAGCTCAAGCACCAGGTTGCCGTCGGACGCAGTGACGGTGCGTTCCTTGTCCACCGGCTGCGCGCCTTGCGTCACGCGCGAAACGATGCCGACGTCAGGCCCGAAGGCCACGCCGCTCAAGCCACCATGAAACACGCCGCTGGACGCCCCCTGCCCGCGCAGGTTGCCCGCGCTGCCAAGCGAGAACTGCACGCTGGTGGCGCGGCTGCCCGCCAAGCCACCAAACACATAGCCGCTGGTGGTGCGGTCGGCCACCTCGGCGATCAACTCGTTGAGTTCGGGCGTGCCGCCGTCGGCGTGCAACAGCGCTGTGTGGGCCACGAAGCCGCCCGATCCGGCCGCGCGTCCGCTCGCCGCGAGCGGCGCCACACCGCTGAACACGCGGTACTGGTCGTGGCTCAGGTCGCACAGCATCACGCACAGGGCGGGTTCGTCGAAATACTCCACGTTGTTCGCCGACACCCCCACCCCCACCGTGCCGGCCCAGTCGGTCACCTCGGGCAGCTCGGCGCTCAGGTGCTCCAAGATAGCCTGGGCGTCAGCCGCGTAGTGGTCGGTGATGTAGAGCAAGGCCAGCGAGGGCGCCTTGGCGTGGTCGGGCAGGGCCATCTGGCCGCGCAGCTGTGCCAGCACCAGGGCGGCGGCCATGCGCCATTGCGGGTGGGTGGCGTGGGCGTGGGGAAAGAGTTTCATCGGAAGTCGACCCGCCAAAAGCGCAAGGGTTCAGCGCCGGCGGTTGGATTTGGCAGCTGCGGTTTTGCGGGCAGCGGGTTTCGGGGATGTGGTCTTGCGGGCGCCGCCTTTTTTGGCAGCGGCTTTGCGTGGGGGTCTGGCCTGCGGCGCAGCAGGCTGCAGTGCGGCAAAGCCGGGGAAAAACGCGGTCGGCATGGTCCAGTCGCCCGCGGCCATGGGTTGCGCCGCGGCAGCGCGGGTCGGCGTCTTGGCCGCTGATGCGCGCGTGGGCGCTTTCTTGGCCGCCGGCCGGGGCGCTGCCTTTTTGGCGGGCGCGGTCACGGCCCTCGCAGCCGCGCGGCCCACGCCGGCGGCTGTGCCCACGTTGCGCGCCACCGAGCCGCCGATGCTGCGCGCGGCCTTGCCGGCCATGCCGGTGGCGGCTTTCACCGCCTGGTCGGTCAGGCCCGAGGCCACCTGGCGCGTGGTGTCCAGCGCGGTCTGTTTGGCCACGTCTTTCATGGCGTTGCCGGCGATCTGCTGGAACTGCTGCGAAATGGCGCCCCACCACTGCATCGGGTCGACCACGCCACCGGTGGCCGGCGGTGCGGCGGCAGCCGTTTTTCGGACCTTGCTGCGCGGTGCCGGCTCCGGCGCTGGTTCTTCCTCTTCTTCCTCTGCGGCCTCATCGGGTTCGGCCACAGGCGCGTTGCCGTAGGTGCGCGGCGGAATCTCGAGCCCCGCGAACTGGGCGGGCGCGGCAGGCGCGGCACCCGTGAAACTGGCCAGCGTGTCGGCCGCCTTGATCTTCAGCGCGTTGGCCACATCGCCCATGCTGAAGTTCATGCTCTTGAGGGTGGAGAGCGTCATCTTCTGCACTTCGAGCGCCTGGATCGTGGCGCCCAGGGCCTTGGAATTCTGGTCGAGCCAGAAATGCACCGCCTTGAGTTCCTCGATGCGTTTTTCCAGGTCTTCCACGTTGAAGGTGGGGGCCACCCAACTGCCCAGGTTGGGCAACTGCGGGATGTTCTGTCCGATGCCCTGGGCCACGCCACCGGCGGCCTGGCCCGCGAGGTTTTGAAGGAACTCGAAGCCGGGCACGAACTTGCCAAAACCACTGCTGGGCGCGTCGCTCATGGGTGTCTCCTGTGGGGGTTCAGGGGCGACTGCCGTGCTGCCGGGTCTCAGCCGTCCACGCCGTAGCGGGGGGCTCGACGTTCACGCAAGGATGCCACACCTTCGCGCACGTCGGGACCGGCAAAACCCATGAATTCCAGTGCGAGCGAGGTGTCGAAGGCAGGCCCGGCCTGGCGCAGCCAGTTGTTGAGCGAATACTTGGTCCAGCGGATCGCGGTCTGGCTGCCGCTGGCCAGCCGGTCGGCCACTTCATAGGCCTTGTCGAGCAACTGGTCTTCCTCCACCGCCAACGACACCAGCCCGATGCGCTCGGCTTCTTCGCCGCTGATGGGGTCGCACAGCAGCAGGTAGTACTTGGCCTTGGCCAGGCCGCACAAAAGTGGCCAGACGATGGCCGCATGATCCCCTGCGGCGACACCCAGGCGTGTGTGGCCGTCGACGATCCTGGCGCTCTTCGCGGCGATCGAGATGTCGGCCAGCAAGCCGGCCACCAGGCCCGCGCCCACGGCCGGGCCGTGCATGGCGCTCACGATGGGTTTGTCGCAGTTGATCACGTTGTAGACCAGGTCGCGCGCCTCCTTCCACACGCGTGTGCGCACCTCGAAGTCGGTCGCCATGTCTTGCACCAGCGCAAGATCACCCCCACCCGAAAAGCCGAGGCCGCTGCCGCGCAGCACAGCGCAACGCACGCTGTCGTCGCGTCCCACGTCGCGCCAGATCTCGCTCAGTTCCCAGTGGCCCTCATGGCCGGCGGTGGGCAGCTTGCCGTTGCCGCCGGGTCCGTCGGCGCGCATGCGGATGTCGAGCACGGAGGGCACACCGTCCACGTCGGGTCCTCGGCGGGTGATGTCCAGGGTCTGGTAGCGGCTGTAATCCACGGTGGTCATCAGGGTCTCCTCGGGGAATCGGGTTATGAATCAGGGGTACGTTGCGCACCCTTCCAGCCGGTCGATTGTGATTGACGTGCATCAAGGCGGGCGGGCGCTGAAAGGCGCAACATGAAACATGCACAAGGTCATCACACGGCCTGCATTTCTTGAGGAGAACCGAATGACCGCCCACATATCCGACACCTTCACCGCCCAGCTTCAGGAGATGCGCACCGACTTGCTCGCCCAGTTGCGCGCCCAGCACGGCGGGGCCATGAGCCGGGCGGAATCGGCGGCCGAAGCGCTCGGCAATGGCAGCGACGACCAAGCCCAGGCCAACACCGAGCGCGAGCTGAGCTTTGCACTGGAGGAGCGCGAGTCGGCCGAACTGATCGAGATCGACGCCGCGCTCAAGCGCATCGCCGACGGCAGCTTTGGTCTGTGTGTCGATTGCGGTGTGTCCATCCCCGCCGCACGACTGCATGCCAACCCCACGGCCATGCGCTGTATTGACTGCCAGACCAAGGCGGAGCACTGAGGCCTGCCGCGACTGGGTATGCTGACGGCATGAACGACCCAGCCACCACACTGTCCACCCGAAGCCTGTTCCATTTCGCCTTCCATGTGACCGACCTGATGGAGGCGCGCCGCTTCTACGGCGGTGTGCTCGCTTGCACCGAGGGGCGCAGCACCGACACCTGGGTCGACTTTGACTTCTTCAGCCACCAGATCTCGCTGCACCTGGGCGAACCGTTCAAGACCACGCGCACCGGGCGTGTGGGCGAGCACCTGGTGCCCATGCCGCACTTCGGTCTGGTGTTGTTGCTGCCCGAATGGAAAGCGCTCGCCGAACGCCTCGAGCAAGCCGGTGTCGAGTTCGTGCTGCCGCCCCAGGTGCGCTTTGAAGGGCAACCAGGCGAGCAATGGACGATGTTCTTCTGCGACCCCTTCGGCAACCCGATCGAGGTCAAGGGGTTTGCTTCGCTCGACGCGGTTTACGCCAGCTGACTGACTCCCCCCGCCGCGCTGCGCGCGACCCCTCCAGGGGCGGCACTGGCGGCCCGGCAAAGCCGGTTCCGCGGTGCCCTGGGATGGTCATGCCAGCGGTGAAATCTTCTGGTCGATCGCACCGAAGATGCTCTGACCGTCCTTGCCCTTCATCTCGATGCGGATGGTGTCGCCGAACTTCATGAAGGCGGTGGATGGCTGGCCATCAAGGATGGTTTCGATCGCGCGCTTCTCGGCGATGCAGCTGTAGCCCTTGGGCCATTCCTTGCGGCCGTCCACCTCCACGCTCTTGTTGCTCACCGTGCCGCTGCCCACGATGGAGCCGGCGCGCACGTTGCGCGTCTTGCAGATGTGGGCGATCAGTTGCCCGAAGTGGAAGGTCATCTCGGGGCCGGCTTCGCACATGCCGACCTTGCGGCCGTTCCAGGTGCTTTGCAGCGTGAGGTGCACACGCCCACCCTGCCAGGCGTCGCCCAGCTCGTCGGGCGTGATGGCCACCGGGCTGAACGCCGTGGCCGGTTTGCTCTGGAAGAATCCGAAGCCCTTGGCGAGCTCGGCCGGGATCAGGTTGCGCAGCGAGACGTCGTTGGCCAGCATCAGCAGGCGGATGCCGTCCAGCGCCTGCTCGGGTGTGGCTCTCATGGGCACATCTCCGGTCACCACCGCGATCTCGGCCTCGAAGTCGATGCCGAAGTCTTCGCTGGCCACCACCACGTCGTCGACAGGCCCGATGAAGTCGTCGCTGCCGCCCTGGTACATCAGCGGGTCGGTGTAAAACGACTGCGGCACCTCGCTGCTGCGCGCCGCGCGCACCAGCTCCACATGGTTGATGTAGGCCGAGCCGTCGGCCCACTGGTAAGCGCGGGGCAGCGGCGCCATGCACATGGCTGGATCGAAAGGAAACGCGTGGCGCGCCTTGCCCTGGTTGAGGGTCACGTAGAGGTCGTGCAGTTGGGGACTGATGAAGTTCCAGTCGTCCAGGGCCTGCTGCAATTTGTGCGCGATGCCGGTCGCATAATGCGCCGTGCTCAGGTCGCGCGAGACCACAACGAGCTGTCCGTCGCGTGAGCCGTCTTTGTAGGTGGCGAGTTTCATCAGAGTCTCCTGCTGGTTGCGTTGAAGTTTGGCCGGTGGTTACGTTTAGTGAAATCGATTAACCTATTCGTAAACTAGGATTCTAGGCGATGACCTGCCAAGCCGGGTGGCAAGGCACACATTGTGTTGAACCTGTTCGCCCGCCGACCGTCTTACCTGCTCAACGTCGCCCATGTCCACCACCCAACCCAACGCCCTCCTGCCCCCCACCGCCCCGGAAACGGACGAGGACGAGCCGCAACGCGCGGGCATCCAGTCGGTGGAGGTGGGCTTCGAGTTGCTCAACGCCTTGTCCGAAGCGCCGGGCGCGCTGATGTTGCGAGACCTTGCTGCAGCCGCCGGCATGAGCGCGGCCAAGGCGCACCGCTACCTGGTGAGCTTCCAGCGCATGGGCCTGGTGGTGCAGGACCCCGTGAGCACCCGCTACGACCTCGGCCCGGCGGCGTTGCGCCTGGGCCTGGCCAGCCTCTCGCGCATCGACGCGGTGAAGCTGGCGCGCGAGCGCATGGACTCCTTGATCAGCAAGACTGGCCACACGCTGGCCATTGCGGTGTGGGGCAACCAGGGACCGACCATGGTGCACTGGATCGAAGCCCCCCAGACCGTGCCGGTCACGCTGCGCCTGGGCGACGTGATGCCATTGCTCACTTCGGCCACAGGCCGTTGTTTTGCCGCCTTCATGGGTGACGAAGGGCGGGACGCCCAGCGCATCGGCCCCATGGTGCGCGACGAACTGGCCCGCCTGAAAAAACTCCCGCGCAGCGGCCTGCCGCTGGTGGATGTGCCGCACAGCCCTCAAGAGGTGCAGGCGCTGATGGACGAGACACGGCGTCGCGGCCTCGCGCGTGTGGTGCACAGCTTGCTGCCCGGTGTGGGGGGGTTCTGTGCGCCGGTGTTCGACGCGCAAGGTCGCCTGGCACTGGGCCTGGTGGTGCTGGGCTCGGTGGCCACGCTGGACACCGAGTGGACGAGCGCCCCGGCCGCCGCCGTGCTCCAGTGCGCCCACCAGCTCAGCGCCGACCTCGGCTACCGACCGCCCGCCCAGAGCCCATGAGGCCTGCGCGCACTCCCGCCCCGGCACCGCGCTGGCCCATCCTGCTGGCGCTGGTGGCCACCGTGGCGGGCGTGCACCTGGCGCTGCTGCTGGGACCGGTGTCATGGAGTTCGGCCACTGCGTCGGCGCCTGTGCTGCCCACTGCGACCGCCGCACAGGCGAGCGCTCATGGCGACCGTGCAATGCCAGCGCCCGAGACATCGCATCTGCCGGCGACGCGCGTGAGCACCGTGCGCTGGATCGTGCCGGCAAAGGCTGCGGAACCCGCTGCTGCACGCGCGAAACCGACGCGCGCAGCAGCCCCGATCCCGATCCCGATCCCGGCCCCGACCCTGGCCCCGACATCCAGTCGCGAAGTGCCGGCCGAACCACCACCGTTGCTCGTTGAAGTGACACCCGACGTGGCGCCAACGGCGTTGAGCGATGAACGGCCCAACGCGGACATCGCACCCGCCGAGGCGGAGGCCGTGGCAGGGGCGGAAGTTGCCACGACCGACCCCACGCCCGAACCGGCGCCAGCGCTCGAAACCACAGCGAACGACGAACCGGCTTTGGCTCCTGACGACGAGCTGCTGGCCGCCGCAGGCGTGAAGAAGCGCGCGTCGCCCCCCGCCACCCGCACCCTTCCCCCGGCCCAGCCGCCCGCCAGCACACGGCTCGACTACGCCGTGACCGGCCGCATCAAGGGTATTTCGTACAACGCGGAGGGCCAGTTGGACTGGACGGTGGCTGAAGGCCGTTACAGCGCCCGCATGGAGATGAAGGTGTTCCTGCTGGGCAGCCGGGTGCAGACCAGCACGGGCAAGGTGGGCCCCGCCGGCCTGAGCCCCGAGCGCTTCGCCGACAAGAGCCGAAGCGAAAAAGCCGCCCACTTCGACGCCCAAACCAACCGCATCCGCTTCAGCAACAACGCACCCGAGGCCGTGTTGCTGCCCGGCGCGCAGGACCGCCTGAGCCTGTTTCTGCAGATCGCCGGCCTGCTGCAGGCCAGACCGCAGGCCTACGCCAGCGGGCAGACCATCGAGATGCCCGTGGTCGGCACCGGCGACGCCGACATCTGGCGGTTTGCGGTGGGCGATGAAGCCACGTTGTCGCTGCCCGCGGGCGAGATGCGCGCCAGGTTGATCAAACGCCTGCCGCGCAAGGAATTCGACAGCACGGTGGAGATGTGGCTGGCGCCCGAGCTGCAACACCTGCCGGTGCGCCTGCGGGTGACCCAGGCCAACGGCGACGTGGCCGACCAGCAGCTCAGCCGGATGCCGTAGTCCTTGGGCCTCATTTGTGCCGAAAAACACACGCCTCTTGAAATGAGACGGAACGTTGCCACGTAAAGAGCACTCAGAACTTCAAGTCGGCCCGTTTTTGCCGATATAAGTGATACCGGAAGCCGGCTTTTGCAACACAAGGAATTTCAGTCATGAACATGCTCTACGACTCGGATGCCTTCGCTGTGGTCCACATCCTGGCCAACGCACCCGCCGAAGGTGAAGACACTTCCGCACAAGGTCCTCAGATCCCGCGGCACGGCTTCGAGATCGTGGACAAGCGCTCGGGCAAAGAGGTATATCTCGACGGCTCCTGGGCCGAGATGTTCCAGATCCAGATCACCGCCTGGCAGCAAAGCACCCCTTCGCAGGAAGAGGTGGAAGACACGCTGGAAGGTTATGCCGAGCTGGCCCAGATGCCGGTGGTCATGCACTGAAAGCGTCCCACGCTTGCTCCGACAGCCCGGCTTGTCCGGGCTTTTTCACGTCCGGCCTTCACGTCTGACGGTATCGCCAGCGGTACACCGGCTCCGCCAGCACCAGCACCGCCACCAGGCGGCAGACCTGGAACGCCGTGACCACGGGCACGCCCAGTTGCAACACCTTGGCGGTGATGGCCATCTCGGCAATGCCGCCGGGCGCGGTGCCGAGCAACAGCGTGGCGGGGTGCAGGCCGGTGGCCTTGGACAAGAGCCATCCAAAGAGCGCACAGATGCCCATCATGAAAAAGCTGGCGAAGGCCACCGAGGCCAGCCAGCGCGGTGCCGTGCGCACGAACGCCGGCGTGAAGCGCACGCCCAGGCTCACGCCGATGACGAGCTGGGCCGCGTTTGAAAGCGGCTGCGGAATGGCGGACAGGCTCACGCCCGAGAGCGTGACCACCATGGTGACCACCAGGGCACCCATGAACCACGGATTGGCGCGGCCCAACCACTGCATGAACAGCGCACCCACCAGCGTGAGGCCGGCGAGCATCAGCAGGCCGGAGACCTGCACCTCGCGCAGACCCAAGGTGAGCGTGTCCAGCCCATTCACGCCCCAGAACTGCAGCGCAAACGGAATGGTCAGCGTGACCAGCAACACCCGCAGGCTGTGCGCAGCGGCCACCAGATCGGTGCGGGCGCCTTGGCGTTCGGCGATCAACGTCATCTCCGACGCTCCACCGATGGCCCCGGCGAAGTAGGTGGTGCTGAGCAACTGCGCGGGTGACAGGTGGGCCAGATGCCCGGCGTGCAGCCGGCGCAACCACGCGCCAAAGCCCAGGCCCAGCAGCAGCGCCCAGGTAATGCCCAGCGCAATGGCCCACCACAGGCTGGCCACCAGCGCGCCCACGGCGGGCGTGAAATACAGCCCGAGCGCGGTGCCGATCACCCATTGCCCGCTGTTGCGAAACGGCGTCCAGCTCTCGGTGGGCGCACCCAGCACCGAGACCAGCGAGGTCGCCAGCAGCGGGCCGATCATCCAGGGGATGGGCGTGCGCAGCCACACGCACAGGAGCGCAGCCGCCAGTGCAAGCAACAGGGTGAGGAGAACGCGCGGCCACGAAACGGGGCCGAAAGAGGCAAAGGCAGGCAAGGGAGGCACTCGGGTACGGATGTGAAGCACCTGCCCAGCGCGGCAGGCCGCTTAGTATCCGTGGATGAACTGTCGATCTGCTGTCTCCCTGGCTTTGAGCGTGGCGCTGCTGGCCGCCTGCGCCCATCCAACGCCTGCGTCCGTGCCCGCCTTGCTGGCCGGTGTGATGCCCACACCCGTCCTCATGCTCGGCGAACAGCACGACGCGCCCGAACACCAGGCGCTACAGCGCGACGTGGTACAGGCCCTGGCGGCGCGCGGGCAGCTGGGGGCGCTGGTGATGGAAATGGCCGAACAAGGCCGCCAGACCACCGGCCTGCCCGTCGACGCCAGCGAAGCGCGCGTGCGCGAGGCGCTGAACTGGACCGACCAGGGTGGATGGCCCTGGCCGGCATACAGCGCCGTGGTGATGGCCGCGGTGCGCGCCGGCGTGCCGGTGCTGGGGGGTGACCTGCCGCGCAGCCAGATGACCCCCGCCATGGCCACCGATGCGCTGGAAAGCCGCATCGGCAGCGCGGCCCTGCAGGAGCAGCGTCAGGGCATCCGCGAAGGCCACTGCGACCTGCTGCCCGAGAGCCAGATCGGCCCGATGACCCGCATTCAACTCGCACGCGACGACACCATGGCCCGAACCGTGGTGGCCACCGTGGAGAAGGCCGGCGCGGGCAAGACGGTGGTGCTGGTGGCCGGCAACGGCCATGTGCGGCGCGACCTGGGTGTGCCGCTGTACCTGCCCAAAACACTGGGCCACCGCGTCGTGATGGCCCAGGCGGGTGCCGCCAAGACAGCTCCGCCGGCCGATGCCGTGTGGCCCACGCCCGCACGGCCACCGCGCGACCACTGCGCCGAACTGCGTCAGCAGTTCAAGCGCTGAAGAGCACGCTCAAGCTGCGCGCTTGATGGCGTCGGCGAGCGTGCCGACCATCGTTTCGATCTGGGATTTCTCGACGATGTAGGGCGGTGCGAACACCAGGTTCTCGCCTGCGTTGCGCACCAGCACGCCACGGTGGTAGCAGTCCATGAACACATCGAAGGCGCGTTTGCCCGGCAGCCCGGCGATGGGGGCCAGCTCGACCGCCGCGGCCAAGCCCAGGCTGCGGATGCCGATCACGTTGGGCAGACCCATGAGCGCAGCGTGCATCGCGTCGCCCAGCACCGGGCCCATCGCGCCGGCGCGCTTGAAGAGGTCTTCTTCGCGGAACAGATCGAGCGTGGCAATGGCCGCCGCGCAGGCCACCGGGTGCCCCGAGTAGGTGTAGCCGTGGAAGAACTCGATGGCGTGCTCCGGCGCGCTGCCGTGTGCGCCCATCATGGACTCGTAGATGCGGTCGGTGCAGACCACGCCACCCAGCGGGAACACGCCGTTGGTCACGGCCTTGGCGAAGTTCAACATGTCGGGCTGCACGCCGTAGTAGTCCGACGCGAAGGCCGTGCCCAGACGGCCGAAGCCGGTGATGACCTCGTCGAAGATCAGCAGGATGCCGTGCTTGTCGCAGATCTCGCGCAGCCGTTTCAGGTAGCCCTGCGGCGGCACGTACCAGCCCGCGCTGCCGGCCACCGGCTCGACGATCACGGCCGCGATGTTGCTCGGATCGTGCAGCGGCAGGATGCGGTTCTCCAGCTCCAGCAGCAGGTCTTCGTCCCACACCGGTTCGGTGTTGTGGATGTAGGCGTGCTTGACCGGGTCGTGGATGAAACGCAGGTGGTCCACGCGCGGCAGCAGGCTGGTGCCGTAGACCTTGCGGTTGGCCGGAATGCCCCCCACCGACATGCCGCCGAAGCCCACACCGTGGTAGCCGCGCTCGCGGCCGATGAAGATGTTGCGGTGGCCTTCGCCGCGCGCGCGGTGGTAGGCCAGAGCCACCTTCATCGAGGTGTCGGCCGCCTCCGAGCCCGAATTGCAGAACAGCACCTTGTTGAGGTCGCCCGGCGCCATGGCGGCGATCATTTCAGCCGCGCGAAAGGCCTTGTCGTTGCTCACGCTGAAGGCGGTGGCGTAGTCCAGCGTGTCGAGCTGCTTCTTGATCGCTTCGTTGATGGGCTTGCGGTTGTGGCCCGCGCCCACGCACCACAGGCTGGAAATGCCGTCGATGACCTGGCGGCCGTCGTGCGTGGTGAAGTGCATGCCGTCGGCCGCCACGAAGATGCGTGGATCCTTGGCGAAGCTGCGGTTGGGGGTGAAGGGCAACCACTGGTTGTCCATGCGAAGGTCGTTGTAGGCCATGGCGGCATCTCCGGCACTGATGAGAAGCCGGAATTGTGGCACCGGCTTCGTCCCGCAGGGGCTCCACTGCCAAGGCCCCGCGCAGGCCCACCGCTGCCCTTGCTGCGACAATCGCCCGGCCATGAACCACACCTATGTCCTCACCCTGTCCTGCCAGGACCGCCCCGGCATCGTGCACGCCGTCTCCGGTTTCTTGTTCGAGCACGGCGGCAACATCGAAGAAGCCGCGCAGTACAACGACCACGACACCGGCCTGTTCTTCATGCGCGTGCAGTTCGCCTGCGCCCAGCTCACACAAGACGATCTGCGGCTGCGCCTGAAGCTGTTTGCCGAGCCCTTCGGCATGCAGTGGAGCCTGCACCCGCTGGCCGAGCCGGTGCGCACCGTGATCTTCGTCAGCAAGGAAGGCCACTGCCTCAACGATCTGATGTTCCGCTGGAAAAGCGGCCTGCTGCCGCTGGACATCCGCGCCATCATCAGCAACCACCGCGAGTTCTACCAACTCGCCGCCAGCTACAACGTGCCGTTCCACCACATCCCGGTGACCGCGTCCACCAAGGCGCAGGCCGAAGCGAAGCAGCTCGACATCATCCGCAGCGAAGGCGCCGAACTCGTGGTGCTGGCGCGCTACATGCAGGTGCTGAGCAACGAGCTGTGCCGCGAACTCGCGGGCAAGGCGATCAACATCCACCACAGCTTCCTGCCCAGCTTCAAGGGCGCCAAGCCCTACTACCAGGCGCACGACCGTGGCGTGAAACTGATCGGCGCCACCGCCCACTACGTCACGGCCGACCTCGACGAAGGTCCGATCATCGAACAGGACGTGGCCCGCGTGGACCACACCGACACGGTGGAAGACCTCACCGCGCGCGGCCGCGACACCGAGAGCCAGGTGCTGGCGCGGGCGGTGAAGTGGCACAGCGAGCACCGGGTTTTGCTCAACGGACACAAGACCGTCGTCTTCAAATGAACATGGCCCCCACGCTCCGCCGCTGCGCGGGTCGCTGCCCCCCGGGGGGGCTGAGCCGCCTTGGGAGCGGCCCGGCGGCGTCTCGCCCGTCTCGCCGCCTGCAGCGTCGACGCACATGACCATCCGGATCCCGCCGATCCAGTGCCTGCTCACCTTCGAGGCGCTGGCGCGCCTGCGCAGCGTGACGCAGACGGCGGACGAATTGAATGTGACGCCCAGCGCGGTGAGCCACCGCATCAAGCAGCTGGAGCAGATCCTGGGCACCAAGCTCTTCGGGCGAGCCGATTTTTCCCTCACCACCGAAGGCAGTGAGTACCTGGCCCATGTGCGCGACGGCCTGGCCACACTTCAGAAGTTTCCAAGCAACGCCGCCACGCCCGGGCGGCGCAAGCTGCGGGTGGCGGTCACGCCCACGTTTGCGCGCTCGGTGTTGCTGCCGCGCCTCAAGCAGTTCAGCGATGCCTATCCCGAGATCGACCTCACGCTGCAGGTGAGCATTCCGCTGCTGGACGTGGTGGCCGAAGATGCCGAACTCATGGTGCGTTTCGGCACCGGGCGCTACGCCGACGTGGAACACGTCTGCCTCATGAAAGACGAGGTGACGCCGCTGGCCTCACCGGCCTTCGTGCGCGAGCATGGGCCGTTCGACACGGCGCAAGACCTCGAAGGCGTGCCGCTGCTGCGCAGCCCGCTCGAACCCTGGCGCACCTGGTTCGCAGCGCACGACCTCGACTGGCCCGAACCCAACGAGGGCTCGCAGTTCAACGACATCGGCCTCATGTGCGACGGCGCCGCCGCCGGCATGGGCGTGGCCCTGGTGCGGCTCAAGCTGGCCGCACCGTGGCTGGAACACGGCACGCTCGTGCCGCTGTACAGCCGCCACGTGCCCAGCCCGCACGCGCACTACCTGTGCTGGCGCACCGGCACCATGGACCGCTGGGAGTGCGCGGCGTTCACCGAGTGGCTCAAGAAGGCCGTCAGTTGATCACTCGATGGTCAAGCGCTGGCCTGCAGCCGGCAGTTTTTTCGGCAGTGTCAGCTGCAACACACCGTTCTCGTACTTCGCCTTCGACGTCGCGTTGTCGATGTCCTGCGGCAGCTGGAAGCTGCGCGACACGGCGCCGTAGTAGCGCTCGCTGCGCAGCAGCTTTTCGCCCTCGGACTGGCTGTCCTGCTGGCGAATCTCGGCGCGCAGAGTGACCACCGGGCCGTCGATGGTGACCTCGATGTCCTCACGCGACACGCCTGGCACCTCGGCTTCCACCGCATAAGCCTCGGGCGTTTCCTTCACGTCGATCCTGATCTGCGCGGGCAAGCCCTCGCCGTGCAGGGGCTTGACGTAAAAGCCGGGCGCGACGTCCTTGAAAAAGTCATCGAACAGGTTGCTGCGGGCAATCAAACGGTTCATGGCAGATGCTCCTGAAAAGGGATTGAACAGGTCCGCCGCTGGGCGGTTCCGGGTACGCATCAATTGATGTTGGCCGCCGGAAATTTCAAGGGGGCTGCAAGTTTCTTCAAACCACCCGGGGAGCGTTGTCCTAAACTGGACCTGCCACCTTGCAGACACCCCGAGCCCGCCATGAACGCACCCTCCTCCCCCGCCCAGGTCACCCAGCTCCAGCGCGCAACACGCCAGGCCGAGGTGGTGCGCGCCCTGCAGGCCGTGGTGCCGGCCCACGCGCTGCTCTGGCAGGCGGAAGACACGGTGCCCTACGAATGCGACGGCCTCACGGCCTACCGCGAGCGCCCGCTGGTGGTCGTCTTGCCCGAGACCGAAGCGCAGGTGGCCGCCGTGCTCAGGGCCTGCCATGCGCTCGATGTGCCGGTGGTGGCGCGTGGCGCTGGCACGGGTTTGTCGGGGGGCGCCATGCCGCACGCGCTGGGTGTGACGATGTCGCTGGCCAAGTTCAACCGCATCCTCGACATCGACCCGCGCTCCCGCACCGCCGTCGTTCAGGCCGGTGTGCGCAACCTCGCCATTTCCGAAGCTGCCGCGCCGCACGGCCTGTACTACGCGCCCGACCCGAGCAGCCAGATCGCCTGCACCATCGGCGGCAACGTGGCGGAAAACTCCGGCGGTGTGCACTGCCTGAAATACGGCCTGACGGTGCACAACGTGCTGCAGGTGCGCGGCTTCACCGTGGAAGGTGAGCCCGTCACCTTTGGTGGCGAGGCGCTCGATGTGCCCGGCTTCGACCTGCTCTCGCTCGTCATCGGCAGCGAAGGCATGCTGGCCGTGACCACCGAAGTCACGGTGAAGCTGGTACCCAAGCCGCTGCTGGCGCGCTGCATCATGGCCAGCTTCGACGACATCCGCAAAGCCGGCGACGCGGTGGCGAGTGTCATTGCCGCCGGCATCATCCCGGCCGGCCTGGAAATGATGGACAAACCCATGACCGCTGCGGTGGAAGACTTCGTGCACGCGGGCTACGACCTCAACGCCGAGGCCATCCTGCTCTGCGAGAGCGATGGCACACCCGAGGAGGTGGAAGAAGAAATCGGCCGCATGAGCGACGTGCTGCGGCGCTGCGGCGCCACCGCCATCGCCGTGAGCCAGAACGAAGCCGAGCGCCTGCGGTTCTGGAGCGGGCGCAAGAACGCGTTTCCGGCCAGCGGGCGCATCAGCCCGGACTACATGTGCATGGACTCGACCATCCCGCGCAAGCGCCTGGCCGACATCCTGCTGGCGATTGCCGAAATGGAAAAGAAGTACGGCCTGCGCTGCGCCAACGTGTTCCACGCGGGCGACGGCAACCTGCACCCGCTGATCCTGTTTGACGCCAACGACGCCGACCAGCTCCACCGCTGCGAACTCTTCGGCGCCGACATCCTGGAGACCAGCGTGGCCATGGGCGGCACGGTCACGGGCGAGCATGGCGTGGGTGTGGAGAAGCTCAACAGCATGTGCGTGCAGTTCTCGCCTGAGGAAAACGAGCAGATGTTCAGCGTCAAGCGGGCTTTTGATACCAAATCGCTACTCAACCCTGGCAAGGTCATTCCCACCCTGCAACGTTGTGCTGAGTACGGAAAAATGCTGGTGCGCGGAGGGCAATTGGCGCACCCGGAACTGCCACGGTTCTGAGGGGCAAATATCACGGTCAACACAGTGCCCCCTAGGGTACAGTTGATCGATGAGCGCTCTCTTCCCTCCGAAAGACAGCCGTCTTGAAGCCAACCGACCCGAGGCAACGATCTCGGCTCGCGAACGGGCGCTGCTGTTGGAGATCGAGACCCTCAAGGCCGAAAACCTGCACCTGCGACGCAACTACGCCCAGCACATGGGTGGCAGCCTGCACGAGGGCTCTTCCAGCGATCTGAATTTTCACGCCGAGCTGCCGCTCTCGCTCGAGCTGGCGCTTGAAGCCGACCGAGGCTCACCGGTGGCCGCGGCGCAACTCGAATACGAGGCGCTGTTCGCAGCGCTGGGCAGCGCATTTCCCATCGGCATCTTCCGCACCGACCAGGCCGGCCTGCTCACGCACGTGGACACCCGGCTGCAAGAGATCTTCGGGCTCGACAAACGCGAATTTCCCAACTTCGGCTGGCTCGACCGCGTACACCCCGACGACCTGCCCCGCGTGCAGGAGCATTGGATCCGCGGCATCGCCACCGGCGAGAGCCTGAGCGTGGAGTTCCGGCTGGTCCGGCCAGGCAACGAGATCGTGCATGTGCTCGCGCGCAATTCCCCGCTGCGCGACAAGGACGGCAACGTCACCAGCCAACTCGGCTTCATCCAGGACATCACGCCCATGCGCGTGCTGGAAGCCGAGGCGCGCATCAAGGACGAGCTCAACCGCCAGATCATCGCCAGCAGCCCCGACTGCACCAAGGTGCTGGATCTTGAAGGTCGCGTGGTGCAGATGACGGCACAAGGTTGCCGCCTGGTGGAGGTGGACGATTTCGAACAGGTGCGCCTGGGCGCGTGGACCGACTGGTGGCCCGACGATGGCGTGCAGCTGGCCGTGAGCGCGATCGCCTCGGCCCGGCGAGGGGAAAGCGCGCGCTTCGTGGCCTATGGCCCCACCTTCAAGGGCACCCCAAAGTGGTGGGACACCATGGTGACGCCCATCTGCGACACCCATGGCCAACCGGTGATGCTGCTGGCGGTTTCGCGCGACATCACCGAGCATCACCAGCAGCAGGAAAGCATCCAGCGCTTCAATGCCGAACTGGAAAGCGCCGTGCAACAACGCACCGAAGAACTGGCCGAAGCCAAGAACCGGATTCAATCCGCCTTGCGTGAAGCCCAGATCGCCTACAACCAGGCGCCTTGCGGCTACCACTCGGTGGATGCCAGCGGCCTGTATGTGCTGATCAACCAGACCGAACTCACCTGGCTGGGCTACGAGAACCGCAACGAAGTGGTCGGCAAAAAACACTTCCGCGACCACGTGCAGCCGGCCTACCTGGACGAGGTCCTGCAGCGCCTGCAGCGTCTGAAGCGTGGCGAGACGCTGGAGGCGGCGGAGATCGGCATGCTGCGGCGCGACGGGACCGGCTTCATCGGCCTGCTCAACACCACCGCGGTGCTGGACGACCAGGGCCGGTTCCTGCGCACGAACAACACGCTGGTCGACATCACCGGGCGCAAGGCGGCCGAGGTGGCCCTGGCGGCGCAACGCAATTTCCTTCAGACCATCACCAGCAGCGTGCCGGTGCAACTGGCGTTCTTCGACACCCAACTGATCTGCCGCTTTGCCAACGCGAGCTACGCACGTTGGCTCAACGGCACGCCGGAGCAGCTCGTGGGCCTGCACCTGAGCCAGATCGCGCGCCCGCAGGACTTTGAAGCCGCGCGCCCGCGCCTGGAAGGTGCGCTGGCCGGTGTGGCCCAGCGTTTCGAGGGCGAACGTGTGTTCCCCGACGGCACGGCGTTCTACGCCAGCATCGACTACACCCCTTACCGGCTCAACGGCGAGGTCACCGGACTGTTCATCCAGATGCTGGACATCACCGAGCGCAAAGCCTCGGAAGACCTGGTCAGCCATGCCAACGGCCAACTCAACGAAGCCCTGAGTCAGGCGCGGGCGCTCTACAACCAGGCGCCTTGCGGCTACCACTCGCTGGACATCAACGGTATCTTTGTGTCGGTCAACGACACCGAGCTGGGGTGGTTGGGTTACAGCCGTGACGAGGTCGTGGGCAAGCTGAGCTTTCGCGACGTCATTCCGGCCGCCGACATCCCCCTGCTTGAAGGCCGCATGCGCAAGATCCTGCAGGACGATGCGCTGGAGGGTGTGGAATACCGCATGCGCCGGCGCGATGGCAGCACCTTCCATGCGCTGCTCTCTTCGTCGGCGGTTCGCGACGCGGACGGGCAATTTCTGCGCAGCAACACCACGGTGGTGGACATCACGCGCCGCAAGGCGGCCGAGATTTCCCTGCGCGACAACCAGCGTTTTCTGCAGACCATCACCGACCATGTGCCGGGCCTGATCGCCTACCTCGACGCCGGCCTGCGCTTCCGGTTTGCCAACGCCGAACACCTGCGTGTCTACGACATGGACCCGGTGCGCATCATGGGCCAGCACATCAGCCAGTGCGTGCGGCCCGAGGTCTGGAACGACATCCAGCCGCGCATGGCCGCGGCCCTGGCCGGTGAAGAGCAGAACTTCACCACCTGGCGGCCCGCCGTGGGTGGCAAGCACATTTTTGTGAGCGCGCGCTACCTGCCCGATGTGCAGGACGGCCAGGTCAAGGGCCTGTTCGTCCAGATCATCGACATCACCGAACGCAAGCTGATCGAAGAACGCGTGAGCAACCTCAACGAAGAGCTGGAGGAACGCATCCGCGAGCGTTCGGCCGAGTTGCTGGAGGCAGAACAGCGCTTCCGCCTGATGGTGGACAACCTGCGCGACTACTGCATCTTCTTCATGGATGCCGACGGCCTGATCACCGACTGGACCGACAGCGCCCAACGCATGGACGGCTACTCGCCCACGCAGATGCTGGGCCGCCACTACGGTGTGCTGTTCGACCCGGCCAACCCGGAACACGGCAAGGTGCGTGCCGACCAGATGCTGCGCCTGGCCGCATCACGCGGTCAGCACGAGCTGCACAACTGGCACATGCGCAAGGACGGCACGCAGTACTGGTCGCACTCGGTGCTGATCGCCTTGCGCGACGACAGCGGCGAGCTGCGCGGCTTTGCCAAGATCAACCGCGACATGACCGACGCCAAGCGGCTCGACGACCTGATGCGCAACATCAACGACGAGCTGGAAAACCGGGTCGTGGAGCGCACCGAACAACTGCTCGCCGCCAACAAGGACCTGGAGTCCTTTTCGTATTCGGTCTCGCACGACCTGCGCTCGCCGCTGCGCCACATCTCCAGCTTTGTGAGCCTGCTCGAAGAACACATGGGCAGCCAGTGCGACGAGGTGAGTGCGCGCTACCTCAACACCATTGGCAATTCGGCCCGCCACATGAGCCAGCTCATCGACGGCCTGCTGGCGTTCTCGCGCCTGGGCCGGGCCGCGGTCAATGTGACGCCGGTGGACTTTCAACTGCTGGTGGAAGCGGTGGTGGCCCAGATCGGCCACGACACCGAAGGCCGCGTGGTGGACTGGGTGGTCGCCTCCGACCTGCCGGTGGTGCAGGGCGACGCCCTGTTGCTGCGCGAGGTGTGGGCCAACCTGTTGGGGAATGCCTACAAATACAGCCGGCCACGTGAACGATCGCGCATCGAGGTGGGCTGGAGCGTCGACCCGGTGGTGGGCTACACCTTCTTTGTCCGTGACAATGGTGTGGGTTTCGACACAAAATACGCGCAGAAGCTGTTTGGCGTGTTCCAGCGATTGCACCGGGCCTCGGAATTTGAAGGCACAGGCATCGGACTTGCACTCACACGGCGCATCATCGAGCGGCACAGCGGCAGCATCTGGGCCGAAAGCGAACTCGGTATCGGCAGCGTTTTCTACTTCTCCCTACCTTTTGAGGGCCCTGGTTTTTCGGACGCCACCCTGGATTCGATGCCTGCCCCCCTGGAATCATGAGCAAAAATGCCGACGCGATTCTCCTGGTCGAAGACAACCCCGACGACGCCGAGCTGACAAAACTGGCGCTCTCGCGCCACGGGCTGGACGGCCGCGTCACCCACGTGTCCGACGGCATGCAGGCGCTGGACTACCTGCACCGGCGCAACGGTTTCACCAACCGCTCCGGCAGCAACCCCGTGCTGGTCCTGCTTGATCTCAAAATGCCTTTGCTCGACGGCATCGGTGTGCTCAAGGAAATCAAGGGCAGCGATCTGCTGCACAACATTCCGGTGGTGGTGCTCACCTCGTCCACCGAGCCCAGCGACCTGCTGCGCGCCTACGACGCCGGCACCAACGCCTACATCGCGAAGCCCACCGAGTTCTCGCAGTTCCTCAGCGCCATGAAGCACGTGTGCGAGTTCTGGATCAACATCAACCAGACCGCGCCACAGACCGTCAACGCCACGGTGCGCAACACCGGCTTCGGCGACCTCATCTGAGGCGACCGCCGACCCTGTTCACCACGTGTCGATGAAGCGGGTGGCCGATGGCTCACCCAGCTTCGCGCCCGCCAGCCCCTGCACCAGCCAATGCCGCGTGTGAGCCGGGTCGATCACCGCGTCGATCTCCAGCGTCGTGGCCATCTGCTCGGCCGATCCTTTGGCGTATTGCTCGGCCAGCAGGCCGTCAAACAGCGCATCGCGCTCCGCACCTTCGGCAGCCGCCTGCAACTCCTTGCGATAGCCCAGGCGCACCGCGCCCTCCAGGCCCATGGCACCAAACTCTCCGGTGGGCCAGGCCACGGTGAACACAGGCGCATGAAACCCACCGGCCGTCATGCCCATGGCGCCCAGTCCATAGCCCTTGCGCAGCACCACGGCGAAGAACGGCACGCGCAGTTTTGCGGCCGTCACGAACAGGCGGCTCACATGCCGCACCTGCGCTTGCGCCTCGGCCGCCGGCCCCACCATGAAACCGGGGGTGTCCACGAGGCTCACGATGGGCAGGCCATGGGCATTGCACAGCTGCATGAAGCGCGCCGCCTTGTCGGCCGCGTCGGCATCGATGGCACCACCCAGGTGCAGCGGGTTGTTGGCCATCACCCCGACCGCGCGCCCCTCGATGCGTGCCAGTGCGGTGTGGATGCCCAGGCCAAAGCCGGTGCGCAGTGGCAGCAGGCTGCCCTCGTCCACAAGACCCTGCATGACAGTGCGTGTGTCGTAGCTGCGCAGGCGGTTCTCTGGCACGGCGTCTCGCAGTGCGGCGTTGTCGGGTGCCGTCCAGGTGGCCAGCCGCCCCTGGAAAAACGACAAGCAGTGCCGGGCGGCCGCAACGGCCTGGGCTTCGTCGTCCACCAGCACGTCGATCACCCCGTTGGCGTGCTGCACATCGCCCGGACCGATGTCCTCGGGCCGGAAGGTCCCCAGCCCCCCTCCCTCGACCATGGCCGGGCCACCCATGCCGATGTTGCTGCCGCGCGTGGCGATGATCACGTCGCTGCAGCCCAGCAACGCGGCATTGCCCGCAAAGCAGCGCCCGGCCGCGATGCCCACCACCGGCACCTCGCCCGAGAGCCGGGCCAGGGCGGCGAAGGTGCCCACGTGCAGTCCCGCCACGATGGGCATGTCGGTGTCGCCCGGCCGACCACCTCCTCCTTCGGCCAACAGGATCACCGGCAGCTTTTGCGCCAGCGCAATGCCCAGCAGGCGATCGGTCTTCTGGTGGTTGCGCATGCCTTGCGTGCCGGCCAGCACCGTTGCATCGTAGGCCAGCACCACAGTACGCGCCCGCTCGGGACCGAAGAGCGCGCCATTGACGGAGCCGATGCCGGTGACCATTCCATCGGCGGGCGTGTTCGTGATCAGATCCTGTTCGCTGCGGCGGCTGCGCTGCGCTGCCACCGCGAGGGCACCGTATTCAAGGTAGCTGTCCGGGTCGCACAGGTCGGCGATGTTCTCGCGCGCCGTTCGCAGACCCAGCGCATGGCGGCGTGCCACGGCCTCCGGCCGGGCCGCGTCCCGGGTGAACGCCTGTCGCTCCCGCATGGCCTGCAGATCGGGACGCACCTCGGCGCTGCTGCGCTCCGAGGCCACAGTGGGTGCAGCGCTGGCATCAACAGAATGCGCCAGCGGCGCCAGATGCAGCAACCCTTCGTTCAGCTGCACAGGCTCGCCCGAGGCCAGCAGCAGTTCCAGAACGCGCCCGTCGGCTTCAGCGCGCAGCTCGTGTTCCATCTTCATGGCTTCGAGCACCACCAGCACATCGCCCCGGCGCACCACATCGCCAGGGGCCACCAGCCATTCAACAATTCGGGCCTGCAAAGGAGCGCGCAAGGTGTTCATGGCCGGATTCTGCGCCGCGTGGGTCTCGATCACGGTCGATGGCGCGACAGGTCGGCACCCAAAAAAACAGGCCCTGAAAAGGGCCTGCGCGGGGGAAGGGAAAAGCCTTCAGTAGATGTCGGAGTCGGCCCATTGGGACGAAGGACCGAAATCATCGGCCGTCACCGGGGTGTTGAGGTTCAGCACAAAGACGACCTCGCCGCCAAAACGGCCCACTCCGAGGCTCTTCATGAGCAGCTGCTCCTGTTCAGGGCGCTCCATGCGAAGAAAGCAGATGGCCTGCTTCGTGCCTTCGTGCATGGCGGTCAGGATGTCCAGGCGCGTGATGCGACCGAACTCGCTGCACAGCTGGTGCAGCGCGGATTTCAAGCTCGGCACATCGTTGTGTTGCCTGAGTTCTGCAAGTGTGCTCACAATCGACTCTCCCAGTTCGTTTCCATCATCGCCTTCCTGCACCGCGGCGGGCATGGGATCCCCGCAACGGAACGCCATGGTAGAACAGAAGTAACCAGATTCCAGCGCTTTGTTACAAATTCACGGACTCACCGCCGCTCTCGTGATCTTGATCACAAGTCAAGAGTGAAGCATGCCCGCACAGTGTGTGCATTGCGTGACAACACGCCCTTTTGCCGACCACCCAACCACCGGGCCCGACCTCCATGCGAAACGGAACTCCCACACCGCGCAGCGCGCTGATCAAAGAAACCGACTTCGAGGCCACAGGCACGTGGTCGAGCTCCAGGGACTTCTCGGGCTTCCATCAGCTGGCGCAACTCGCCGCCCAATGCGGCGGCTGCGCCGCAGCCCTGGTGCTGGACACCACCCAATGGCCACCGGTGGTGCTGGGCACCCACGGCGTCTCGGGCGAGACCGCGGCCAGTGCGGCCCACTACAGCGCCACGGCGTTCGCGGACCGCAGCCGTGAAGCGCTGGTGGACAACCTGAGCGCGCAGCACGGGTGCGGCGCCATGGCAGGTACCGAGTGGGAAAGCATGCAACGCGCACACTGGTTGCCGGTGTCCTTGTCGAGCGGTCAGGCCGGCGTCGCCCTGCTGTTGCTGGACACCTCGGTTCAAGCCCACAGGCCCCCGGCCGACGCCACGCTGCAGCTGTTGACCGCACACGCGGCCGAGGTGCTGGCGCTGTGGCGCCGCTGCGAAGTGAGCGAGCAGTACAACGTGAACGTGCTGCGCGAAAGCGAAAGCCGCCTCAACCTCACCGAGCACACGGCGGGCGCGGGCAGCTGGTCGATGCAGGTGTCCAGCGGCCTGGTCACGCACTCGGACGAGTTCGCCACCATCCTGGGCCTGCCGGACCACCGACATGTGGTCTCGCTCGACACCATGGTGCAGCGCTACAACCCGGAATGGCGCAGCGGCATCCGCCAGCGCCTGGAGCGTTGCGCGGTCAGCGGCGAGGGTTTCGACGAAGAGATCCAGATCATGGTGGAGGGCGGCACGCCCAAATGGGTGCGCACGGTGGGCACGGCGGTGCGCAACTCGGCCGGCGACATCTTGCGCATCCAGGGCGCGATTCAGGACATCTCGGCGCAGAAACAGGCGCAACAGGACACGCTGCGCCTGGCGATGCGCCTGACCACCACGCTGGCCAGCATCACCGAAGCCTTCGTCACGCTGGACCGGCAGTGCTGCTTCACCTACCTCAACCAGGAGAGTGAACGCCTGCTGCAGAAGACCACCGCCGACCTGCTGGGCGAAGAGGTCTGGAAAGATTTCAGTGGCGGCCTGGCCGAGCGCCTCAAGGACAAGCTCACCCGCTCGCTCAACACCAACCGCCGGGTGGAACTGGAGGACTTTTTCCCGTCGCTGGGCAAGTGGCTGGAGGTGCGCGCCTACCCGTTTGCCGAGGGCCTGGCGGTCTACTTCCGCGACGTGACCGAGCGCCGGCGCTCGCAAGAACAGCTGATGCTGCTGGAGACCAGCGTGTCCCGGCTCAACGACATCGTGGCCATCGCCGAGACCGGCGCCAACGCGCAGGAGCCGCGCATCGTCTTCGTCAATGACGCCTTCGAGCAGCACACCGGCTACACGCGCGCCGAGGTGCTGGGCCAGACGCCGCGGATGCTGCTCGAACTCGACCCGGCCATCACCAAGCTCAAGGCCCTGGCCGCGGGCCTGCAGCAAAACCAGCAGGCGCGAACCGAGCTGATGGTGCGGCGCAAGAACGGCGCGCTGTTCTGGGTCGAGCTGGAGGTGGTGTCGGTGCAGGCCAACGCCGAAGAGGTGACGCACTGGGTGGCGGTGGGGCGCGACATCACGCAGCGCAAGACCGCCGAAGACATGATCCGCCACCTGGCCTTCTACGACGCGCTGACCGACCTGCCCAACCGCCAGCTGCTGCTGGACCGGCTGCAGCAGGCGCTGGCGGCCAGTGCGCGCTCCGGCCAGCACGGCGCGCTGATGTTCATCGACCTGGACAACTTCAAGGTGCTCAACGACACGCTGGGGCACCACATGGGCGACCAGCTGCTGCAAAAGGTGGCTTCGCGCCTCACGCGCAGCGTGCGCAAGACCGACATGGTCGCGCGCCTGGGCGGAGACGAATTCGTGGTGATGGTGGACGACCTGAGCACCGACCCCGAAGCCGCCGCCTACAAGGCGCGTGCGCTGGCCGAGAAGGTGCTGCACACACTGCGCGAACCGTTCCAGCTCACCGGGCACCAGCAGTTCGCCACCCCGAGCATCGGTGTGACCTCGTTCAACGGTGACCACAACGACGTGGGCGAGTTGCTCAAGCAGGCCGACCTGGCGATGTACCAGGCCAAGTCGCTGGGCCGCAACACCGTGTGTTTTTTCGACCCCGGCATGCAGGCCACGGTCAGCGCCAATGCCACGGTGAGCTCCGACCTGCGCGTGGCGTTGCGCGAGGCGCAGTTCGTGGTGCACTACCAGCCACAGGTGGACCGGGTCGGTGTGATCACCGGCGTGGAGGCCCTGGTGCGCTGGCAGCACCCGGAGCGCGGTCTGGTGTTTCCGGCCGACTTCATTCCCGTGGCCGAGGACACCGGCCTCATCCTGCCGCTGGGGCAGTGGGTGCTGGAGACCGCCTGCGAACAACTCGCGGCCTGGGCGGACCGGCCACAGACCGCCAGCCTGAGCATCGCGGTGAACGTGAGCGTGCGCCAGTTCCGCCACCCCGATTTTGTGGACATGGTGATGGCCGCCATCCAGCGCACCGGCATCCGGCCGCACCGCCTCAAGCTGGAACTCACCGAGAGCCTGCTGGCCGACCGCATGGAAATCACGATCGGCAAGATGGGCATGCTCAAGGCACTGGGCGTCACGCTGTCGCTCGACGACTTCGGCGTGGGCTACTCCTCACTCTCGGTTCTCAAGCGCCTGCCGCTGGACCAGCTCAAGATCGACAAGGGCTTTGTGGCCGACGTGCTGACCGACCCCAACGACGCCGCCATCTCGCGCGCCATCATCTCGCTGGCCCAGAGTTTGAGCCTGCAGGTGGTGGCCGAAGGTGTGGAAACGCAGGAGCAGCGCGACTTTCTGGCCTACCAGGGCTGCGACCAGTTCCAGGGGCACCTGTTCTCGAAACCGCTGCCCATCGAGGCGCTGGACGCGATGCTGGAGAACCCGACCTCCGGCATGCTGGTGCTGAGTTGACACCTCCCGCGTCGCCTTCGGCGCCTCCCCCCTCTCTCGCCTTCGGCGGGAGGGGGGGGCGACAGCTGGGGCCGGCGGAGCCGGACCCTCGCTGTCCCTGAGTTGGCGTCCGCGCTCTCGATGCGCGTCTACACATGCAGGAGCAGAAAGCGCCGCTCCCACGGACTGATCACGTCGAAGAACTCGCGGTACTCGGTTTCCTTGATCGCGCTGTAGGTCTGGATGAAGTGTTCGCCGAACAGGTCCACCAGCGGCGCGCAGCCCATGAGTTTTTCGATCGCGTCGTCCAGGTGGCGCGGCAGCTGGTGGGGTTGTTCGTAGGCGCTGCCCTTGAGCGGCTCGCTCGGCTTCAAGCCCTGCTTCATGCCCAGGTAACCGCAGGCCAGGCTGGCCGCAATCGCCAGGTAGGGGTTCACGTCCACGCCGGCCAGGCGGTTTTCCACGCGCCGGTCTTGCGGGCCGGAGTGCGGCACGCGCAGGCCGCAGGTGCGGTTGTCATAACCCCAGCTCAGGTTGATCGGCGCCGACGTGAAACGCGAGAGCCGGCGGTAGGAATTGACGTAGGGCGCAAAGAACGCGGTGGCCGCGGGCAGGTAGGTCTGCAGGCCGCCGATGTAGTGGAAGAACGCCTCTGACGGTTCACCGTCGGGCTTGCTGAAGATGTTCTGCCCGCCGTCGATGCCGACCACGCTCTGGTGGATGTGCATGGCGCTGCCGGGTTGGCCCTGCATGGGCTTGGCCATGAAGGTGGCGTACATCTCGTGGCGGATCGCCACCTCGCGGATGGTGCGTTTGAACAGGAACACCTGGTCGGCCAGCGGCAACGGGTCGCCGTGGTCGATGTTGATCTCCATCTGCGCCGTGCCCATCTCGTGGATCAGCGTGTCGAGCTGGATGCCCTCGGCCTCGCACCAGTCGTACATCACATCGAAGATGTCGTCATACTCGTTGATCGCATCCATCGAGAAGCTCTGCATGCCGGCCTCGGTGCGCTTGGTGCGGCCCACCGGCGGCTTGAGCGGAATGTCCTCGTTCGGCTCCACCTGCACCAGGTAGAACTCCATCTCGGGCGCCACCACCGGCTTCCAGCCTTCGTCTTCGTAGAGCTTGAGCACGCGGCGCAACACGTTGCGCGGCGACAGTGCAAACGGCGTGCCGTCAAAGGCAAAACAGTAGTGGATGATCTGCGCCGTGGGCTCCTTGGCCCAGGGCACGGGACGCAGTGTGTTCGGGTCGGGCTTGAGCAGCATGTCCGGGTCGGCCACCGAAGTGAAGTCCTTCTCGGGATAGTCGCCGGTCACGGTCATGGCCAGCACCGCTTCGGGCAGGCGCAGGCCCACGGCCGGGTTGTACTTGTGGCGCGGCACGATCTTGCCGCGCGCCTGGCCCGCCATGTCGGGAATCAGGCATTCGACTTCGGTGATGCGGTGTTCGTCCAGCCATTGCTGGATGCGTTGGGCGTCGGCGGGGGAGGTGAGGTCGGCCATGGGCGTGCAGGAGTAGCAAAGGTGGCGCCACTGTAAGCCCGCGCCACGCCCACGCCCAGGCCGCTTCTCAAGCGGTGAACAGCGCCACGTTGCCGCCGGCGGCGGTGGTGTTGATGGTCAGGGTCTGCTCGGCACAGAAGCGCAGCAGGTAGTGGGGCCCCCCGGCCTTGGGGCCGGTGCCGCTCAGGCCTTCACCGCCGAAGGGCTGTACGCCCACGACGGCGCCGATCATGTTGCGGTTCACATAGACGTTGCCCACGCGCGCGGCGCCGGCCAGCGCGAGGGCGCGGCTGTCGATGCGGGTCTGGATGCCCAGCGTGAGGCCGTAGCCCAGTGCGTTGATCTGTTGCATGACGGCCATCGGGTCGCCGCCCCAACGCACCACCTGCAGCACCGGGCCGAAGATTTCCTGCGCCACCGCGCTGATCGAAGGCACTTCAAACATCTGCGGCGCGATCACATGCGGCAGGGCGGCTGCGGTGCGCTGATCACCCAGCAGGGGCCTGGCGTCGTTGTGCAGGCGCTGCACGTGGCGGCTGATGCCGTCAAACGCCTCGGCGTCGATCACCGGACCGAGGTCGGTCGCCAGATCGGACGGGTCACCAGCGACCAGTTCTTTCGCGGCGCCTTCGATCATTTCGATCACACCGTCGGCAATGGCTTCGTGCACACACAGCAGGCGCAGCGCCGAGCAGCGCTGGCCGGCACTGCGGAAGGCGCTCTGCACCACCGCGTCGGCCACCTGCTCGGGCAGCGCCGTGCTGTCCACCAGCATGGCGTTGATGCCGCCGGTCTCGGCGATCAGCGGGATGATGGGACCGTCCTTGGCGGCGAGTGCGCGCTGGATGATCTTGGCCACCTGGGTGGAGCCGGTGAACACCACACCGGCGATGCCGGGCTGGGCCACCAGCGACGCGCCCACGGTCTCGCCCGGGCCGTGCAGCAACTGCAAGGCACCCGCCGGCACGCCGGCGGCGTGCAGCAACTTCACGGCTTCGAGCGCGATGGCGGGCGTCTGCTCGGCCGGCTTGGCCAGCACCGTGTTACCGGTGGCCAGCGCCGCGGCCACCTGGCCGGCGAAGATGGCCAGCGGAAAGTTCCACGGACTGATGCAGACCCAGGCGCCGCGGCCTTCCATGCGCAGGGTGTTGCTCTCGCCGGTGGGGCCCGGCAGCGTCTGCGGGGCCATCACGCGCTCCGCGTCGTTCGCGTAGTAGCGCAGGAAGTCGATGGCCTCGCGCACCTCGGACACGGCGTCGTTCCAGCCCTTGTGCGCCTCCTTCACCAGCAGGGCACACAGGCGGGGCAACTGCTGCTGCATCGCGTCGGCGGCGCGCCGCAGCGTGGCGGCGCGCTCGGCCACCGGCGTGTGGTTCCAGCCGGTGAAAGCCTGGCTTGCTCTGTCGACAGCGGCCTGCGCATCGGCGGCGGTGGCCTCGGGCACCGTGGGCACCACCAGCCCGGCGTGCGCGGCCAGCAGCGGATCGCGGTGCACGATCACGGCGAGGTCCAGCCCCAGGCTGTTCGGGCGCTTCGAACCGTAGAGCTCGGGCGGCAACGGCAGCGTGGAGGTCATGGCCTCGGGCCTGGATTGCGCCAGTGGCGAGAGCAGCAGCTCGTCCATGCCCACCGACTCGTCGGCGAGCTGGTGCACAAACGACGAGTTGGCGCCGTTCTCCAGCAGGCGGCGCACCAGGTAAGCCAGCAGGTCGCGGTGCGCGCCCACAGGGGCGTAAACGCGGCACGACACGGCCGGGTTCTTGAGCACCTCGCGGTAGATGCCCTCGCCCATGCCGTGCAGGCGCTGCAGTTCAAAGGGCGCGGCGCAAACGGTACCCATCTGGAGAATCGCGGCGATGGTGCCGGCGTTGTGCGTGGCGAACTGCGGGTAGATGGCATCGGATGCGTTGAACAAGGCCTGCGCACACGCCAGGTAACTCACGTCCGTGTGCGGCTTTTGCGTGAACACCGGGTAGGCGGGCAGACCCAGCTCTTGTGCTCGCTTGATCTCGGCATCCCAATAAGCGCCCTTGACCAGGCGGCACATGAACTTGAGCTGGTATTGCCGCCCCAGTGCCGCCACGTGTTCGATGAGTTCAACCGCACGCGTCTGGTACGCCTGCAGCGCCAGACCAAAACCCTGCCATTGCGGGCAATGTTGCGCCACCAACTTCGCCAGCGCTTCGAACACCTCAAGCGAGAGTTCGAGCCGGTCGACCTCTTCCGCGTCGATGGTCAGGTTCAGGTTGGCAGCGGCAGCACCTTCGCACAAGGTCCACACGCGCGGCACGAGCTCGCGCATCACGCGATCGTGCTGTGCATCTTCATAGCGCGGGTGCAGCGCGCTGAGCTTGATGGAGATGCCGTCGTTCTGGCTCGGTGCGCGCTTCGGGTCGGCCGTGCGGGCGATGGCCGCGATCGCGTTCTGATAGCTCGCCAGGTAGCGCAGCGCATCGGCATCGGTGCGTGCGCCCTCGCCCAGCATGTCGAAACTGAAGCCCAGGTTGGCCTGGCGCTTGCGCGCAGACGCCGCTTCTTTCATGCCCTCTTCAATGGTCTGGCCCAGCACGAACTGACGGCCCAGCAACTGCACCGCGCGCAGCGTGGCGGCCACCACGGTCTTCGCGCCCAGCTTGGCCATCAGACCCGGCTCGTTGCCCGCCTGGGGCAGGAAGTGCTTGGACATGGCGATCGCGGTGGACGACAGGCGCGCCAATGTCGAGTCCGCCGCACCGTCGAAGTCCGCGCGGCCGAGCTGATCGGCGGTCAAGGCGATCGCCGTCTCGGCATCGGGCACACGCAGCAGCGCTTCGGCCAGCCGCATCAGGGCCAGGCCTTCGGCGCTGGAGATCGGGTACTCCTTGAGCAGGCTCTCCATGGCCCAGAACGGTGGCGGGTTCTCGCGCACGGCGCGCACCCACGGCGCGGCTTGCGTGGCGGCGGTGGCCCAGTCCAGCACACCCTGCAACGCAGCCAGGCGCTGGGCGAGCACACCGGCCTCGGAACGGTAGGGAAAAGGCAGGCGGTCGGTGGTGCGCGGCATGGGGGATTCCAGGAGGGAGTGGGGTTGTGAATGTGCGTATGTTCTCGCCATCAAAGCTGAATTTTTCTCCAAAACCTCAGCTTTGAACTGGATAATTCACCACCATGGACCCCCACCCAGCCGCGCCCGACCGCATCGACCTCAAGATCCTCAAGCTCTTGCAGGCCGACGGCCGCATCACCAACCTCAAACTCGCCGAGGCGGTGGCGCTCTCGCCCACCGCGGTGCTCGCGCGCACCCAGCGACTGCAGCGCGACGGATTCATCCTCGGGTACGAGGCCCGGCTGAATCCCCTGAGGCTGGGGCGCGGCATGATGGTGTTCGTCGAGGTGCTGCTCGACCGCACCACGCCCAACGTGTTCAACGAGTTCAAGGCCGCGGTGCAGGTGCGCGACGAGATCATGGAATGCCACATGGTCGCCGGCGGTTTTGACTACCTGCTCAAGACCCGCATGGCCGACATGGCCGCCTACCGCGAATTCGCCGGCAGCGTGCTGTGGCAGCTCCCGGGCGTGCGCGAAACGCGCACCTACGCGGTGATGGAAGAAGTGAAGAACAGCTCCCGGCTGCCTTTGTGATCCGTTGACACGGGCGTTGACACCCGGGGCCGCGTTCGCACAATGGGCGCACCACTTTCAGGAGCCACCATGTCACGCCTCCCGACCGCCTTGTTGCTGAGCGCCCTATCCTGCATCGGCGCTGTCCATGCCCAGTCCACCAAACCCGGTCTGTGGGAAATCAACCAGAAGATGGGTGGCAGCGCCGAGATGGACCAGGCCATGGCGCAGATGCAGCAGCAGATGGCGGGCATGTCGGCCGCCGAAAAAAAGATGATGCAGGACATGCTGGCCAAGCAGGGCATGTCGATGCCCACGACGGGTGCGGGTGGCGGCATGGCCATGAAGGTCTGCATCACGCCCGAGATGGCGGCGAAGCAGGACATGCCGGTGCAGACCGAAGGCGAGTGCACGACCACCATCACTTCGCGCAGCGCCAACACCCTCAAGATGAGCTTCGTCTGCAAGAAGCCACCGTCTTCGGGTGAAGGCACCTACACCTTCAGCGGCGACACCGCCTACACCATGAAGATGCTGATGAAGAGCACGCACCAGGGCAAACCGGTGAGCACCACATTGGACGGCCAGGGCAAGTGGCTCTCATCCAGTTGCGGCGCCGTCAAGCCACTGAAGTGAGTTTTTCGGGACGGCTGCCAAAAACGCCCCGCCCCACGCGAACCATGGTCGAGCCGGCGGCCACGGCGGCTTCCAGGTCGTCACTCATGCCCATGGACAAGGTGTCGAGCGCCAGGCCTTCTGCGTTGAGTTGATCGAACAGGACTTTGGCGCGCATGAACAAATCGCGCTGGGCCTCGAACGTCGGCGCGGGTTCGGGAATGCACATGAGCCCGCGCAGCTTCAGGCGCGGCAGACGCGAAACGGCCAAGGCCAGGGCACCCAACTCGACGGGGGCCACACCCGACTTGTTGGCCCCGCCGTCCACATTGACCTGCAGGCAGATCTGCAAGTCCGGCATGTCGGCCGGGCGCTGTTCACTCAAACGTTGCGCGATCTTGAGCCGGTCGACCGATTGAACCCAATCAAAACGCTCGGCCACCGGTCGCGTTTTGTTGCTTTGCAACGGTCCGATGCAATGCCATTGCAGCGCGGCAGAAGGTCTGAGCTTGCGCAGGGCCTCGATCTTTTCCGTGCCTTCCTGCACGTAGTTTTCGCCAAAAGCATGCTGACCGGCATCGAGCGCCAGACAGACGGCATCTGCGTCAAAGGTCTTGGAAACCGCGAGCAACGCAACCGCGTTCACATCGCGTCCGACTTGGGCACATGACCGCTTCAAGCGCTCGTGAACCTGTTGGAGATTGCGTTCAATGGTCGTCATAATCTGCCGTCATACCTCAACACCGCACGGGACCCCGGGATGGATATCACCCAATTGCTTGCCTTCAGTGTCAAGAACAAAGCATCCGATCTTCACCTCTCGGCCGGTCTTCCACCCATGATACGGGTGCATGGTGATGTGAGACGCATCAACGTCGAACCGCTGGACCACAAGCAGGTCCACGGCATGGTGTACGACATCATGAACGACAGCCAGCGCAAACAGTACGAAGAGTTTCTGGAGTGCGACTTCTCGTTTGAGATCGAAGGTCTGGCCCGCTTTCGCGTCAACGCCTTCAACCACAACCGTGGCGCGGGCGCGGTGTTCCGGACCATCCCGAGCAAGATCCTCACGCTCGAGCAGCTCAACGCGCCCAAGATCTTCGGCGACCTGGCCTTGCGCCCTCGCGGTCTGGTGCTGGTGACCGGCCCCACGGGTTCGGGCAAGTCGACCACGCTGGCGGGCATGGTCAACCACCTCAATGAGACCGAATACGGGCACATCCTCACGGTGGAAGACCCGGTGGAATTCGTGCACGAGTCCAAGAAATGCCTGGTGAACCAGCGCGAAGTGGGGCCGCACACCCTGAGTTTTTCCAATGCCTTGCGTTCGGCCCTGCGCGAAGACCCGGACGCGATCCTGGTGGGCGAGATGCGCGACCTGGAGACCATCCGCCTGGCCATGACGGCGGCCGAAACAGGCCACCTGGTGTTCGGCACGCTGCACACCTCGAGCGCCGCCAAGACCATCGACCGCATCATCGACGTGTTCCCGGCCGAAGAGAAAGACATGGTTCGTGCCATGTTGTCCGAATCGCTGGTGGCCGTGATTTCCCAAACTTTGTGCAAGACCAAAGATGGTGCGGGCCGCGTG
This sequence comes from Hydrogenophaga sp. RAC07, assembly GCF_001713375.1. Classification (NCBI taxonomy): domain Bacteria; kingdom Pseudomonadati; phylum Pseudomonadota; class Betaproteobacteria; order Burkholderiales; family Comamonadaceae; genus Hydrogenophaga; species Hydrogenophaga sp. RAC07. Next base: position 92,234 of record NZ_CP016449.1, on the reverse strand, counting down.
GCCGCACACGAGATCATGCTGGGCACCAGCGCCATCCGAAATTTGATCCGCGAGGCCAAGGTGGCACAGATGTACTCGGCCATCCAGACCGGCAGCAACGTGGGCATGCAGACGCTCGACCAGAACCTCTCGGAGCTGGTCAAGCGCAACGTGATCAGCCCCGCCGAGGCGCGCGGCAAAGCCAAGATCCCGGAAAACTTCCCCGGTTGAGCACAAGAAGGCAGGACACATGGAACGCGACCAGGCATCGAAATTCGTCAACGACCTGCTGCGCCTGATGCTCAGCCGCAGCGGCAGCGACCTCTTCCTCACCGCCGACTTTCCGCCGGCCATCAAGGTGGACGGCTCGGTGGTCAAGGTGTCGCCGCAACCGCTGAACGCTTCGCACACGCTGGCGCTGGCGCGCGCCATCATGAACGACAAGCAGGCAGCCGAGTTCGAGCGCACCAAGGAGTGCAACTTCGCGATCTCGCCGCCCGCCATTGGCCGTTTCCGCGTGAGCGCCTTCATTCAACAGGGCAAGGTCGGCATGGTCATGCGGACCATTCCCGCCGTGCTGCCCACCATCGACAAGCTGGGCCTGCCGCAGGTGCTCAAGGACGTGGTGCTGGCCAAGCGTGGTTTGTGCATCCTGGTGGGTGCCACGGGTTCGGGCAAATCCACGTCGCTGGCGGCCATGGTCGACTGGCGCAACGAGAACACACACGGTCACATCATCACGATCGAAGACCCGGTGGAGTTCGTGCACCCGCACAAGAACTGCGTGGTGACGCAACGCGAAGTGGGCCTGGACACCGACAGTTGGGAGGCCGCACTCAAGAACACGCTGCGGCAGGCGCCCGACGTGATCCTGATGGGCGAAATTCGCGACCGCGAGACGATGGAGCACGCGATCCAGTTCAGCGAAACCGGCCACCTGTGCCTGGCCACGCTGCACGCCAACAGCTCCAACCAGGCACTGGACCGCATCATCAACTTCTTCCCCGAAGAGCGACGCACCCAACTGCTGATGGACCTCTCGCTCAACCTGCGCGCGCTGGTGTCGCAGCGTCTGATTCCGCGCCAGGACAACAAGGGTCGCCACGCCGCGGTGGAGATCATGTTGAACTCACCGCTGATTTCCGATCTGATCTTCAAGGGCGATGTGGCCGAGATCAAGGAGATCATGAAGAAGAGCAACCAGATGGGCATGCAGACCTTCGACCAGGCGCTCTTCAACGCGTTTGAGGCCAACCTGATCACGTTTGAAGACGCGCTGCGCAACGCCGACTCGATCAACGACCTGCGCCTGCAGATCAAGCTCAACAGCCAGCGGGCAAAGACCCTCGACCTGGCTGCCGGGACCGAGCACCTTACGATCGTTTGACCTCCACGCGCGCGCCGCGCCTTGCGGCGCGTCACCCCCCAGGGGGCAATGCCTGCGGCCTGGCAAAGCCAGTTCCGCGGCATTCTTGAAAAAACCAAAGAGACCACCTCATGAGCAACATTGCAGAGAAAACCTACGAATCCGCGCCTGCCCGCAAAGTAGCCTTCATCGGCCTGGGTGTCATGGGCTATCCCATGGCGGGGCACCTGGCGCGTGCCGGGCATTCGGTGACTGTCTACAACCGGTCGAGTGCCAAGGCTGCGGCCTGGGTGGCTGAGTTTGGTGGTGCGCACCAGCCCACGCCGCGCGAGGCGGCCGCGGGTGCCGACATCGTGTTTGCCTGCGTGGGCAACGACGACGACCTGCGCTCCATCACCCAGGGTGCCGACGGTGCGTTCGCCGGCATGTCCTCTGGTGCGATCTTCGTGGACCACACCACGGCTTCGGCCGATGTGGCACGCGAGCTGTACCAGGCGGCCAAAACACGGGGGCTGTCGTTTGTGGATGCGCCGGTGTCGGGCGGTCAGGCAGGTGCGGTCAATGGTTTGCTGACCGTGATGTGTGGTGGTGACACGGCGGCCTTCGATGCGGTGAAGCCCGTGGCCATGGCGTTCTCGCGTGCCTTCACGCTGCTGGGAGAAACCGGTGCCGGCCAGCTCACCAAGATGGTCAACCAGATCTGCATCGCCGGGCTGGTGCAAGGCCTGTCGGAAGCGATTGCCTTCGGCCAGAAGGCAGGGCTGGACATGAACCAGGTGCTGGATGTGATCGGCAAGGGTGCGGCGCAGAGCTGGCAACTCGACAACCGCGGCAAGACCATGGTGGCCGACAAGTTCGATTTCGGTTTTGCGGTGGACTGGATGCGCAAGGATCTGGGCCTGGTGCTCGACGAGGCCAAGCGCAACGGCGCACGGCTGCCGGTCACCGCGCTGGTGGACCAGTTCTACGCCGACGTGCAGGCCATGGGCGGCCACCGCCTGGACACCTCCAGCCTGATCAAACGCCTGAAATAAGGCTCCCCCCGCGCCACGCCTTCGGCGTGTCACCCCCCAGGGGGCAACACCCGCGGCCTGGCAAAGCCAGTCCCGCGGTGTTCTTGCCTGAGACTGTTACCTGGCAGGCGCAGGCTGCATGTTGGCGAGTTCCTGCTCGGTGATGATCTCGAAGGTGCGCACCACACGCGACACACCCGGGATGTTGCGCGCGAGGTCGGTGACGCGGTCGGCTTCACGCTGTGTCACGCGGCCCATCAGGTACACCGTGCCGCGCTCCGTGACCACCTTGAACGCGTTGGCCGCGAGGTCCTTGGCGTCCACCAGGGAAGCCTTGAGGCGGCCGGTGATCAGCGTGTCGGTGGCGCGCTCCTTGAGCGTCGGACTGTTGGTCACATCCAGTTCGTTGATGACCTCACGCACGCTGGGCACCGCCGAGACGATCTGCGTGATCTGTGTCTTGACCGCCTCGCTGGCGGCTTCGCCGGTGAGCAAGACGCGGCGGTTGTAGCTCGTCACGGCCACGCGCGCGCGCGCATCGCCCAGCTCGTCTTTCAGGCGGTTGTTCGATCGCAATTCAATGCCCTGGTCATCCAGTTGGGCACCCGACGTGCGGCGGTCCACCGCCACCAGGGCGCCGACAGCGGCACCGCCGACCACCAGCGGAGCGCATGCGCTCAGTGTGGCGCCGAGCGCGGCCACCAGCAGAGTGGCCGTGGTGATGCGTTGCAAACGGGCAGATGAGCTTGGTTTCATGAGTCACTTTCGATGTGAGGGGTTGACACGTCGGGCAGGCCCAGCAGCTGGGCGTCCACACCGTCGCAAATGCAGTGCAACACCAGGTGGTGCACCTCCAGAATCCGGGCCGCCAGATCGTGCGGCACACAAATGTGCACATCGGTGTCGCGCAGCAGCAGCGCGAGCTGGCCGCCCCGTGCGCCGGTGAGCGCCACCACCGTCATGTCGCGTTCGTGCGCGGCCTGCACCGCAGCCAGCACGTTGGGCGAATTGCCCGAGGTGGTGAGCGCCAGCAACACGTCACCTGCCTGGCCGAGCGCGCGCACCTGGCGGGCGTAGACGGAACTCACGTCGAAGTCGTTGGCGATGCCGGTGAGCACCGCAGCGTCGGCCGAGAGCGAAAAGGCCGCCAGCTCGGGCCGCTCGCGGTCGTAGCGGCCAATGAAGCTTGCAGCGAAATGCTGCGCGGCCGCGGCCGAGGCGCCGTTGCCGCAGGTGAGCACCTTGCCGCCGCCGGTGACGCTGGCCAGCACCGCGTTGGTGGCGGCTTCGACCACCGGCGCGAGCGCTTGTGCGCACTGGTACTTCAGGTCGGCACTGTCGATGAACTGTTGCTGGATGCGTTGCAGAAGCATGGGGCGATCATAGCGGTGGGGTCTGTATCCAAATGCTCAGGATGCATCGAAGGCGGCGCGCAACCAGTCGATCTGCCCGCGGCCTCCGTCGATGAGCACCACGTCGAAGCGGCACGGAGGTTCCGAGCCGAACCGGAGCAAAAAGTGCCGCGCGGCAAACACGATGCGTCGCTGCTTGAGCCCGGTGATGCTGGCACCCGCGCCACCCTGGCGCTGGCTGGCGCGCTGTCGCACTTCAATGAAGACCAGCGTGCCGTCGGGCTCACGCATAATCAAATCGATCTCGCCGCCGCCCCGGCCGGGTGTCTTGAAATTGCGCTGGACGAGCCGCAAACCCTGGCGCTGCAGGTGCATGAGCGCGGCGTCTTCGGCCGCATCCCCCCGGGCCTTCGTGGTCGGTGCAGGCGCCACCGGCGCCCCCTGTTTTGGCGTCGCCACCGGCGCCCCTTGCTTCTTGGAACTCCACATTGTCTGCAAGCTCTCCATCCCTGTTGGCGGCCGCGCGCGACGCGGCGGCGCACCAGCATTATCCGCAGGGCGCGCTCTACATGGTCGCCACACCCATCGGCAACCTGGCCGACATCGGCCTGCGCGCGCTGCAGGTGCTCTCCATCGTGGACACCGTGGCTTGCGAAGACACGCGACACACCGCTGCTCTGCTGCAAGGCTACGGCCTGCACAAGCCGCTGCTGGCCCTGCACGAACACAACGAAGCCGAGGCCGCGCTGACCGTGGTGCAGCGGCTGCAAGCCGGCCAGCGCGTGGCCTATGTGAGCGACGCCGGCACGCCCGGCGTGAGCGACCCGGGCGCGCGCCTGGTGGCGGCCGTGAACGCTGCGGGCCTTCGATGCGTGCCGATTCCGGGCGCCAGCAGCATCACGGCCTTGCTCAGCGTCTCGGGCACAGTGGCGGGCATGGGTGGGTGGGACGGCCGTTTCGTGTTCGCCGGCTTTCTCGCCAGCAAGGCGGCCGAGCGGCAGCGCGAGGTGCAGTTGATCGGTGCCGACGTGCGGGGTTGCGTGTTGCTCGAAGCGCCGCACCGCATCGAAGCGCTGGCCAAGGACCTGGGCGCTCTTGGCGAGCGCATGTTGACCGTGGGCCGTGAGCTCACCAAACAGTTCGAGGAAGTGGCGCACCTCAAGGCGCAGGATTTCAGCGCCTGGCTGCAGGCCAACGCCAACCGCACGCGCGGTGAATTCGTGTTGCTGGTGCATCCCCAGCCGGCCATGGCGGAGGTCGAGGGGAGCGTGGACGCAGCGGCCTTGCGAACGCTGGATGTGCTGCTGAAAGAGCTGCCCCTGAAAACCGCGGTGAAGCTGTGCGCCGAGATCACCGGCCAGCCGCGCAACGCACTGTATGACGCTGCGCTGGCGCGCCGACAGGGCGTGGGCGATTCAGACGACTGAACTCAGCGGATCACGCGCGCCATCGGGTCACCACCCGAGCGGGGAGCCGCTTCGCGCGGCGTGGGTGCATCGGGCACCTCGTGCGCCTGCACATCGACCACATCACCCATGGACTGGGCAGGACCACGGCCCGGCCACACGCCTTGCGTGTAGCGCTGCGAGGTCTGGCGGAAACGGTTGAACACCACAAAAGGCGCGGGCTTGCGCCCGGTGACCAGCGCCCAGAGCGACATGCCCAGCACCACCACCAGCGTGGCCAGCAGCAGGCTGAGCACAAACACCAATGCAGCGACGCCGAGCGCCAGTTTGAGGATGCCGCGCACCAGGCGCGCAAAGAAGTCGAATAAACCGTTCATGGATGACTGAGCCCCAAGGGTCGGTGTTGGTTCCGCGGGCAGGCTGTGCACCGATCCAGCCCCCACCGGTTGTCGGGCCAAACGTTGCACACGTGGGGCCATTGTCCCCGGATGCAAGGTGGGCGGGCGCACCGACGGTCGTCACACTGCCCGGTGAGACTGACTGCTATGCTGCCCCTTGCTCGCGTGAACAGACCGCGCGAGGACCCTCCAAGGCCCCCCATGAAACCGATCACCCAGTACTTTTTCCGCGGCCTCATCACCTTCCTGCCGCTCGCCCTCACGGTCTACGTGCTCTACCTCACCGTGGCCTGGATCGAGTCGATCGCCATCTGGCTGGTCCGGCCCTTCATCGGCGACTTCTACCTGCCCGGCCTGGGCATCGTGCTGGGCGCGGGCCTCATCCTCGGGCTGGGTTTCCTGATCTCGCAGCCCAATGTGGCGCGCTGGCTCTCGTGGATCGAACTGCCCTTCACCAACCTGCCGGTGGTCAAGAGCATCTACTCCTCGCTCAAGAGTTTTGCGGACTATTTTTCGCCCCACAAGGAAGCGCAGCAGCAGGCCGTGGTGGTGTTGCGCATGCCGGGCAACGACCTGTCCATCGTCGGCCTGGTCACGCGCCAGAACATGCAGGGTCTGCCCTCCGCGCTGGCCGAGCTGGACCAGGTGGCCGTGTACCTGCCCATGGGTTACATGATCGGCGGCTACACCGTGTTTGTGCCGCGCAGCTGGATCACGCCCATCGACATGTCGGTGGAGGAGGCCATGCGCTCTTCGTTGCTGGCCTGGATGGCGGCGAACCGCACCAGCGGCGCTTCGACCGACCCCGTTCAACCCACCGAACTCAACCGCCCCATGCCATGAGCATCCGCCACCTCGACGCCCTCTTCTCGCCCGCCTCCGTGGCGGTGATCGGGGCCTCGATGCGGCCCTCCAGCGTGGGCGGCACCGTGTGGCGCAACCTGAACAACGGCAACTTCAAGGGCCAGCTCTACGCGGTCAACCCCAAACACGCCGAACTCGGTGGCGTGAAGGTCTGGGCCTCGGTGGCGGAGTTGCCTGCGGCACCCGAGCTGGCGGTGTTGTGCACGCCGGCGGCCAGCGTCGTACAGCTGATCACCGAACTCGGCGCGCGCGGCACCCGCGCGGCCATCGTGCTCACCGCCGGGCTGAGCGCCGCACACAAGCAGGCCATGCTCGAGGCCGCGCGTGTGCACACCCTGCGCATCCTCGGGCCCAACTGCATCGGCATGCTGGTGCCACATCTCGGACTCAACGCCAGTTTCGCGCACACCGGCGCGCTGCCGGGTGAGCTCGCCTTCGTGTCCCAGTCGGGCGCACTGGTCACCGCCATGCTCGACTGGGCCGGCTCGCGCGGCATCGGCTTCTCGCATTTCGTCTCGCTCGGCGAGCGCGCCGATGTGGACTTCGGCGACATGCTCGACTTTCTCGGCAGCGATTCAAGAACACGCGCCATCCTGCTCTACATCGAGAGCATCGAAGAGCCGCGCAAGTTCATGTCGGCCGCGCGCGCCGCCGCGCGCAACAAACCGGTGATCGTGGTCAAGGCCGGGCGCTCGGCCGCCGGGCAGCAGGCTGCCGCCTCGCACACCGGTGCGCTGGCCGGGTCGGACGCGGTGTTCGACGCAGCGATCGCGCGCGCCGGCATGCTGCGCGTGGGCAGCTTGCAAGACCTGTTTCTCGCGGCCGAGACGCTCTCGCGCTTCAACGGCAACCGTGCCGACCAGCTGATCGTGCTCACCAACGGCGGCGGCGCAGGCGTGATGGCGGCCGACGCCGCCGCCACCGAAGGCGTTCCCCTGACCGCACTGAGCGACGAACTGAAAGACCGGCTCGACGCGGTGCTGCCCGCCAACTGGTCGCACGCCAACCCGGTGGACATCATTGGTGACGCACCGGCCACGCGCTATGTGCAGGCGCTGGAAGCGCTGGCACACGACACCGAGAGCGCGGTGCTGTTCATCCACGCGCCCACCGCGATCGTGCCCAGCCTCGAGATTGCGCAAGCCTTGCTCCCGCTGGCCAGCGCGAGCCCGAAGCGCGTGTTGGGCTGCTGGCTCGGCGACGCTGCGGTGGCGCAGGCCCGTGCGCTGTTTCGCGGTGCGGGCGTGCCCGACTTCAACACGCCCGAAGACGCGGTGCGCGCCTTCTCGCTGCTGCGCACCTACCGCGAGCACCAGACCGAATTGCTGCAGACGCCGCCGGCACGGAGCGCGGTGCATGCGGTGGACCTGCCGCGCATCCGCGCCATCGTGAACGGCGTGCTCACCAGCGGGCGCGAATTGCTCACCGAGCCCGAGGCCAAAGACCTGCTGAAAGCCGCCGGCCTGCCGGTCGTGGCCACACGCGTCGTGGGACCCCGTGCGCAAGAAGCGCAATCAGCCGCCGATGCACTGGGCTATCCGGTGGCGCTCAAGATCCTGTCGTTCGACATCTCGCACAAGTCCGACGTGGGCGGCGTGCGGCTGAACCTGGGCAGCGCGGCCGAGGTGGGCGAGGCCTGCGCGACCATGCTGGCGCGCGTGCGCGAACAGCGGCCGGACGCCCAGGTGGAAGGCTTCACCGTGCAGACCATGGTGCGCAAGAAGCACGCGCACGAACTCATCGTGGGCGCCAGCGTGGACCCGGTGTTCGGCCCGACCCTCCTGTTCGGCCAGGGCGGTGTGGCGGTGGAGGTGCTGGCCGACACCGCGCTGGCGCTGCCACCGCTGAACACCACCCTGGCACTCGCGCAGATCGCGCGCACCCGCGTGGCGAAGCTGCTGCGCGGCTACCGCGACGAACCCGCCGCCGACCTGGACGCCATCGCGCAGGTGCTGGTGAGCGTGTCGCAGCTGCTGGCCGACGTGCCCGAACTCGCCGAGCTCGACATCAACCCCCTGCTGGCCAACCACGAAGGCGCGGTGGCGCTGGACGCGCGCGTGCGGGTTTCATCGAAGCGACCCGCAGGGGCGGCGAACTTCGCCATCCAGCCCTACCCGCAGGCGCTGGTGGAAACCTGGGAATGGCAAGGCAATGCCATCACGCTGCGCCCGATCCGCCCCGAAGACGAGGCGCAGCACCGCCGCTTTCTGGAGCAGCTCGACCCGGAAGACATCCGACTGCGCGTGTTCTACAGCCGCCGCCACATCGAACACAGCGAGCTGGCCCGGCTCACGCAGATCGACTACGCGCGCGAGATGGCCTTCATCGCCACCCGCCCGGGGCCCGACGGTGTGGAAGAAACCCTGGGCGCGGTGCGGGTGGCGATCGATCCCGACAACATCGGCGCCGAGTTCGGCGTGATCGTGCGCTCCGATCTCAAGGGCAGCGGCCTGGGCCACAAGCTCATGAGCAAGATCATCGAGCACCTGCGCGCGCGAGGCACGCAGCGCATCTTTGGCACGGTGCTGCGCATCAACCGCGGCATGCTGGAACTTGCACGGGCCCTGGGCTTCCAAGAAACGACCAACCCCAGCGATCCCGGCGACCATGAAACGCGTTTCGTCGCGCTGGACCTGCAAACGCCTGCCGGACCGCCGCCATGAAACAGCCATCCAACCGCCGCCACCTGTTGATCGCCAGCGCCGCCGCCCTCGCGGCCCCCGCCTGGTTGACCTCTGCCCTGGCGCAGACCAGGAACCTGCGCCCCACCCCCAGCCAGACCGAAGGCCCGTTCTACCCCGTGGCGCTGCCCGCCGACAGCGACGCCGACCTGCTCAAGAACGGCCAGGTGAACTACGGGAAGGGCCAGCCGGCCTGGGTCGAAGGCACGGTGGTCGATCTGGCCGGTGTGCCGGTGTCGGGCGCGGTGGTCGAGATCTGGCAGTGCGACCACGCGGGCCACTACCACCACCCCGGCGACGGCGGCCGCGCCGACCCGGCGTTCCAGGGTTTCGGCAAGGTGACCGTGGGGCGCGACGGGCGCTACCGCTTCCGCACCATCCGACCGGTGCAGTACAGCGGGCGCACGCCGCACATCCATGTGAAGGTGCGGCTGGACCGCATGGAGTTGCTGACCACGCAGCTCTACGTGGCGGGCGATCCGGGCAACGAGCGCGACTTCCTGTGGCGCCGGCTCGATGAAGGGAGTCGAGCCGCGCTCACGGTGCCATTCACCGCGGGCAACGACGGCATCAAGGCCAGTTTCCCCATCGTTGTTCAAGCCTAGATTCAGGCCTGGAAAGACCGGAGGCATCCGGGGGTTCTGGCTGCACGCTTAAGCTCGCGCCCATGGATTCACTCTCTCAAATTGCCCTGGGCTCCGCCGTCGGCGTGGCCGTGATGGGCCGGCGCACGGCGGTGTGGAAAGCCGCGCTGTGGGGCGCCATCGGCGGCACCCTGCCCGACTTGGACGCCTTCGTCGACCACGGCGACGCCATCCTCAACATGACGCGCCACCGCGCCGAGACCCACGCGCTGTTCATCCTCACGCTGGCCGCGCCAGTGATGGCGTGGATCGTCTCGCGCATCCACGGCGAAGCTGCACTGTTCAAACGCTGGTGGCTGGCCCTGTGGCTGGTGCTCATCACGCACCCGCTGCTCGACACCATGACGGTCTATGGCACGCAGCTGCTGCAGCCCTTCACCGACCACCCCTTCGGCGTGGGCAGCATCTTCATCATCGATCCGCTCTACACCCTGCCGCTGATCGTGGGTGTGGTCGCTGCGCTGCGGCTGAAAAACCCGCGAGGTTTGAACTGGAACCTGGCGGGTCTGGTGCTCAGCACGCTCTACCTCGCCTGGGGCGTGGGGGCCCAGCAGCACGCCACGCAGGTGGCGCGCGCGTCGCTGGAACAAGAGGGCATGGCCACCTCGGGCCTGCTGGTGACACCTTCGCCGTTCAACACCGTGCTGTGGCGCCTGGTGGCCACCACGCCCACGCACTACCTGGAAGGCCACTACTCGCTGTTCGATGACGACCGGCCGATCACCTGGACACGCCACGAGCGCGGCGCCGGCCTGCTGGAGCGCCACGCCGACGAGCCCTCGGTGGCGCGCATGGCGGCGTTCACCCACGGCTTCTACAGCGTGTCGGAAACCGGCGGGCGGCTGTTCGTGACCGACCTGCGCATGGGTCAGGAACCGAGCTACACCTTCCACTTCAACCTGGGCACCGAAGCGGCGCGCGCCAACGGCGGGCACCGTCCCACGCTCGAAGGCCGGCGGCCCGACATCGGCGCATCGCTCGGCTGGTTGTGGCGGCGCATGTGGGGCGAGCGCGTTCCCGCGCCCGGGGTCTGATCAGGAGCCCAGCTGGGCCAGCAGGTCCGGCTGCACGATCTCGATCCAGTAGCCGTCCGGGTCCTTGATGAAGGCCACGTTTTTCATCTTGCCCTGGTCGGGCCGCTTCACGTAGGGCACCTGGTTCTCGTCGAACCACGCCACGGCCGCGGCCAGGTCGGGCACCGAAAAACAGATGTGGCCAAAACCCTGTGGCTGGGCGTTGCCGTCGTGGTACTTGAAATCGGCCTGGGTCTCGGTGCCCCAGTTGTGCGTGAGTTCGAGCACGCCGCGCTGGCTGAAGGTCCAGCTGGTGCGAGCCCCCACGTCGTCGGGTGCGGCGCCGTCTTCGGGCCGCGCCAGGAAATACAGCGAGAAGGACATCTCGGGAAAGTCGAGCTTGCGCAGCAGGCGCATGCCCATGACGCGGGTGTAGAAGTCCAGCGCCACGGCCGGGTCTTTCACGCGCAGCATGCTGTGGTTGAACACGAAACCACGCGAAGCGTCGCTGGGCTGGGCGCAGACGCCGGGTTGGTGCTCGGTGGTGAAGCTCATCAAGGGTCCTTGGAAAAAACAAAAAGTTTCAACGGGCGCGGATCGGCGAGACCACCGGCGAGAAGCTCGGGCGCACGGTTCCGCGCCCATCGGTGCCGTTGCCTTGCAGCGGCGTGGAGAGGGCCTCGGCGGCGGCCACCTGCAGGGGCTGCGCGCGCAAGCCCGCGTCGCTCTGCTGCTTCTCCAGCGCCATCATGCGTCGACGCATGTAGCGCATGCAGGTCACGCGCAGGAAGGACGCGAAGTTGGGCACCTCGCCCCGGTGGGCGAGGATTTCATCATGGAACTGCGCGATCAACGCGTTGGTGGTGCAGCCCTCGTCTTCGGCCATCTCGGCCAGCAGGTCCCACACCATGTTCTCCAGCCGGATGCTGGTGAGCACACCGTGCACACGCACCGTGCGCGAGCGCTGCTCGTACTGGATCGGGTCGGCCTTGACGAAAAATTCGCACATGGTGGGTCTCCTGCGGTGTGAGGGAGCGGAAAACAATCCGGAAAGCGACGCTGCGTGGGGGCCCGATCCGGCGCCGGGCCGCCCCAAGACGGATCAGCGCCCTCGGGGGGCAGCGGACCTCGCGCAGCGGGGGAGCGTGGGGGCCCTTTATATTGCTCTCGCCGTCATCTGCTGCGCAATGTAGTCTGCCTGGCGGATCGCCAACGTAACAATGGTGAGCGTGGGGTTTTCCGCGCCGCCGGTGGTGAACTGGCTGCCGTCGCTGATGAACAGGTTGGGGATGTCGTGCGTCTGGCCCCAGGCATTGCACACACCGTCCTGCTTGCGCGCGCTCATGCGGCAGGTGCCCATGTTGTGTGTGCTCGGGTAAGGCGGCGTGCGGAAGGTTTTGATGGCGCCGGCCGCCTGGTAGATGCGCTCGCCCTGCGTGAACGCGTGGTTGCGCATGGCGATGTCGTTGTCGTGGTCGTCGAAGTGCACGTTGGGCACGTAGTTGCCCCACTGGTCCTTGACCTTGTCGTTGAGCGTGACGCGGTTGGTCTCGCGCGGCATGTCCTCGCCCACCAGCCACATGCCGGCAAGCTGGGTGTAGCGCTCCATCCACCAGGCGAAGTCGGCGCCCCAACCGCCCGGGTTCAGGAAGGCCGCCATGAAAGGCACGCCCAGCGACAAGGTCTCGAGCTCATACCCGCCGGCAAAACCGCGCTTGGTGTCGTGTTTGGCCTCGTCGCGCACGATGCCGGCCATGGTGGTGCCGCGGTACATGTGCACCGGCTCCTTGAAGGCGGCGTAGACCGAGCCCGTCATGTGGCGCATGTAGTTGCGGCCCACCTGGCCCGAGCTGTTGGCCAGGCCGTCCTTGAACAGGCTGGACGCCGAGAGCAGCAGCAGGCGCGGCGTCTCGATGGAGTTGCCCGCCACGCAGACGATGCGGGCCTTCTGGCGCTGCTCCTTCTTGTCCTTGTCGAAGTACACGACGCCGGTCACCTTGCCTGCGGGGTTGTGCTCGATGCGGGTCACGTGCGCTTCGGTGCGCAGCTCGAAGTTGCCGGTGGCGTCGGCCTTGGGCAGCTCGGTGTAGAGCGTGCTCCACTTGGCGCCGCTCTTGCAGCCCTGGAAACAGAAGCCCAACTGCAGGCAGCGGCCGCGACCATCGCGCGGCTGGCTGTTGATGGCCATGTTGCCGGTGTGCACGTCTTTGTAGCCGAGCTTGGAGGCGCCGTTGTACATCACCTTGAAGTTGTTGTTGCCCGGCAGGCCTGGAATGCCGTTGGTGCGCGTCACGCCCATCTTGTCTTCGGCCTTGGCGTAGTACGGCTCCAGGTCCTTGAGCGTGATGGGCCAATCGAGCAGGTTGGCGCCCTTGATCTCGCCGTACACGGTCTTGGTGCGGAACTCGTGTTCCTGGAAGCGCAGCGAGGCGCCCGCCCAGTGGGTGGTGGTGCCGCCCACGGTCTTGCAGATCCAGGCCGGCAGGCCGGCGAAGTCTTTGGCCACGCGCCAGCTCCCCGAGGTGGTGCGCGTGTCCAGCCAGGCCAGCTGGCTGAACGACTTCCACTCGTCGTTGATGAAGCTGGCGTTGCTCTGCGCAGCGCCGGCCTCCAGCACCACGACCTTGATGCCCTTTTGACAGAGTTCGTTGGCCAGCGTGCCGCCGCCCGCGCCCGAACCGATGATGACGACGACCGAGTCGTCGCTGTGTGCAAACGTTGTCATGTGTGTCTCCTGGAGCGTCCCGGTGCTCTGCGGCCCGGTCGCCTCTTGTTGAACTCGTGGGGAAATGCCCGGGGGTCGTGGGTCAGAGATCGGCGGCAGGGCTGGCTTGCGCGGTGGGCGCCGGCAACCATTTCAGGTCCTGGAAGCCGCGCGTGATGTAGCCGCCCTTCTCCCAGGCCGAGCCGGGGTAGCCGAAGGTGGCGTAGGCCATGTCGTTGTCGTAGAGCGAGGTCACGCACTGGCCGCGCACCGCGCCAAAGAAAGACTGGCCTTCCATGGCCTTGACCACCTGCAGTTTCTTGGCCGATCCACCTTTGTTGAAGTTGCCGTTGGCCGCCGAGTTCAGGGCGGCAATGCCGTCCTTGAGCATCTTGGCCGCGCCGGCATCGCCTGCCGCTTTGGCATCAAGGTCTTTGGCCAGCAACGCGTACACCGCATCGGGCAGCTTCTTGTGCGGATAGAGCACGCGCCCCATCGCCATGAGGGTCTCACCCTCGGCCTTGCTCAACACCTTGAGCTCGACCGCCCACACCGGCGAGGGCGCGAGGCTGGCAAGCAAGCTGCCGGTGACCAGGGTGCCCATGAGCACACCCGATCCCTTGAGGAATTCGCGCCGCGCCAGCGGCAGGTTCATCTTGGGCACTTCGCCCACGTCTTCGTTGCAAGCGCTGGCCGTGGCAACGGCGGGGGTGGCCCCCTGGATGGCTATGACGCGCATGTTGTCTCCTGCTTTTTTTGGGTCTCGCACCCGCAGGGCTTGCGGGTGTGAAAAGCAGTATTGCGCGCCCGGCCGGCGGGCGGGTGGTAGCTCGCTACCTACAGGGAAAACCCGGGCTGTTCGAACTGCGTTCAGGCCTGTTTCGAATGCCGGTGCACATACCGCTGCAACACCCCGTCCATGCGGGACTGCCAGCCATCACCCGTCGACTTGAAATACGCCACGACCTCGGGGCTGTAACGAACAGATACCAACAGCTTCTTGTTGTCCGACTTCGGGCGCCCACGCAATGCCTTCATGGGAACCATGGCCTTGAGTTGGGCAGGGGTCAGTGGCTGGGCATCCTTGTCAGCGCGCGCCGCCGCCGTGATGGCCTTGTCTTCTGCCAAGCTGGGCATGCGGACCGCAGGCCGCTTGCCAGCGCCTGCCTCAGGGATCGTTGTTTTGGGATTGATCGTTTTGGACATAGTGCTTCACCTCACGTCGGTTGGCTCTGCGCAAACTGATGATCCTGCGCGCGGTTCCTCGATCCACAAACGCCACGAAATACAGAATGCCGGTATCCGGGGCCAAAGCGATCATGCGGCACTCTCCGTACTCAAACCGACTGTCGACCCAGACCAGAGCATCCTGCCATTCCAATCGCGATGCGAGCGACAGCGACAGGCCGTGCTTCTCCAGGTTGGATGTGTCTTTTGCAGGATCGAACTCGAACCGCATTTTAATGTAGCTACATTAAATCAACTGGTCAACGTGGGCTTTGTGCCCACAGGCTGTTCAACCCAGCAACAGCGTCGCGGCAATGGTCGCCACGCCCAGAATCAGGTTGACGCCAACCCAGATGCGGATCGAGCCCAGCGCGGCGCCGCCGGCGGGCCAGTCGCTGGCGCTCACGGCGCGCGAGAGGCGCTTGAATAGCGCGAAGCGGATGTGACCGAAGACCACGATCATCAGGATGCCCAGCGTGGCCATCACGGTCCAGCCCAGCGGCATGTTGAACGGCAGTCCGGCCTGCACGGTTTCCTTGGCCACGCGGCCGATCATCCACAGCCCCGAGAACAGCACCAGCAAGACCACCACCTGCACGGTGGTGAAAAAGCGTTTGAGCACGTCGTGCATGAGGCGGATGCGCACTGGCGGCTCCAGCGATTGCACGGCAGGGCGCAGGAAGGCGTGTGCGAAGAACATGCCCCCGATCCACAGGACGATGGACAGGACGTGGATGAGTTTGAGGCTGGCGTAGATCATGGGCTGTGGGATGGAGAGGGTGGGGGAAAGGTTCAACGGCGCTCACGCCATCGGGTGCCGGGCGGATGGTATCGCGAGCGCCGATGCATAGAGTGAAGCCGTCCCTTTTCCTTTGCAGGAACACCCCATGACTCACCCCATCGGCATGGCCATCGTCGCGTTGACAACCGGCCTGCTCACCGCATGCGGCGGCACAGACGACGGTCCCCCGGCCCTGTTGAGCGTCTCCGCTCCGACCATGGCACTGGCCGTTTCGGGCACGGCCCGCATGGTCACCGTGACCAACCTCGGCCCTGAACAGGCCGAGGCACTGACGACCAGCGCCACGGGCCTCCCCACGGGCAGCTGGATGCGGTCGACCTGCCCCACCCAGCTCATGCCGGGTGCGTCCTGCCTGGTGCTGGTCACGCCCGGCGCATTCCCCTCGTCCACACCGGGTGATCTCGCGCCCGTGCCGGTGCCGCTCGCCGTGAGCGGCAACAACACCAATGCCCTCACCGTGGCCGTGTCGGTGCTCACGCACGGCAACGTGCACCAGGGTGGTTACGTCTTCGGGCTGGACGACCGGACCCCCGTCACGGGCAGCGTCGGCGGCAAGGTGCTGACCACGCGCGATGAGGAGGGCGCCGTCTGGAGTCCATCGAACACCGCCGTCGCCGGTGTCAACGACGACTCGACGGCCGCCCAGGGCGGCTGCAACGGCGCCCTCGATGGCCGTTGCAACACGGCCCGCATCCTGGCGCAGTACCCGACGGACCACCGCAACTTTGCCGCAGCGCGGTGCGCCGACAGCCGCCAGGGCGGCTTCGATGACTGGTACCTGCCGGCGGTGTGCGAACTGGGCTACGACCCCGGGGTCACGCCCGTTCCCCTGTGCGGCACGCAGGCCGCGCCGCGCCTGCCCGACAACGCCACCTCACGGCTGTACGACCAAGGCCCCATCGGCGGCTTCGCTGTGGGCTACTGGAGTTCCACCCAGTCGTCGCAGGACCCGGTGAACGATGCCCGCTACATGGTGTTCGGGCTGGACAACCCCAACGCGGTGACACACAAACAGCTCGGCACCCTGCCGATCAAGTGCGCGCGCGCCATGACTCCATGAGTCGTCTCATCGCCCTGGCCACCCTCGCCTTGGCGGCCAGCCTGCTCGCCGCCTGCGGTGGTGGAGGGCCCGTCCCGTCGGCCCTGCTGACCACGACGGCCCCCACCCTGGTGTTGGCGGCATCGGGCACCGCGCGCCTCATCTCGGTGACCAACCAGGGGCCGAACGCCACCGAGGCACTGCAGGCCAGCGCCACCGGCCTGCCCACGGGCAGCTGGATGCGGTCAACCTGTCCCGCCCAGCTCATGCCGGGTGCGTCCTGCCTGCTGCTGGTCACGCCAGGGGCCGTGCCGACAGCGGCGCCGGGTGATCTCGCACCGGACCCTGCAACGGTCACGGTGACGGGCGCCAACAGCAACGCCGCCGAGGTGCGCGTTACCGTGCTTGGCCACGGCAGCGTGCACCAGGGCGGCTATGTGTTTGCGCTGGACGACACCCCGCCGCTCACAGAAAGCGTGGGCGGCAAGGTCCTGGCCACCGCCGAGTCGGCTCCGATGCACTGGAGCCCCACCGCCACCCCGGTGCCCGGCATCTACATCGACTCGACGGTCGCCGAAGGCGGCTGCGAGGGCGCCATCGATGGGCAGTGCAACACCCGCCGCATCCTGGCGCAGTACCCAACAGACAGCCGCGACTTTGCCGCGGCCGCGTGCGAGGACAGCCGCCATGGCGGCTACGCGGGCTGGTACTTGCCGGCGCTGTGTGAACTGAGCTACGACAACGGCGTCACGCGCACCCTGTGCGGCACCCAGGCAGCGCCACGGTTGCCGGACAACGCCCGCTCGCGGCTGCACGACACCGGGCTGACCAGCATCTTCGATTTTGTCTACTGGAGCTCCACGCAGAACGACCTCAATGGAGGCAGCGTCGCCTACCTCGCGGTCTTCGGGCGGAGTTTTTTCACGGGCAATGGTGAAAAGAGAGAGTCCCCGGTGCCGTTCAAGTGCGCGCGCGCCATCACCCCTTGAACGCCCGGCTTCAAACGTCGGTGGTCACACCACCCACACGCCGCTGCAAGCGGTACGGCGGCAGGCCTTGCAGCATGCGGCGGCCGTAGCTCTGGCGCAGCAGGCGTGCGTCGTAGCAGACCACCACGGCCTCATCGGTCTCGCTGCGCAGGGCGCGACCAGTCCACTGCAGCAGGCGTGCGCCGGTGGCGGGCACCACGAGTTCGCTGAACGGGTCGCGGCCCTGGCTCTTGAGCCAGTCGGCGCGTGCCTGGCCCACCGGGTCGCTCGGTGAAGCAAACGGCAGCTTGGTGATGAACACCCACTCGCACAACTCACCCGGCAGATCGAGCCCTTCGCCGAAGGACTGCAAGCCAAACAGGATGGAGGCCTCGCCGTCGGCCACGCGCTCGGCGTGGCGGCGCAGCAGCACGGTGCGCGAGGCTTCGCCCTGCACCAGCACCCGGTCGCGCAGCGCACCGTGTTCGCCGCGTTCCAGCAGGCCCTGCGCCTGGCGCATCTGCGCCCTGGAGGTGAACAACACCAGGGCGCCACGTTTCACTTCACGCAGATCTTCCATGAGCGAAGCGAGCATCTCGCGCGTGTAGCCCTCCACGTCCTTGGGGTCGGCCACGGTCTGCACCACCACCAGGCGGCCCTGGCTTTGATGATCGAACGGACTTTGCACCTCGCGCGTGGCCACCGCATCGTCCCAGGCCAGGCCCGACTCGTGCAGGAAATGGTCGAAGTTGCCGCAGGTCACCAGCGAGGCCGAGGTGACCACCGCCGCGCGCACCTTGTTCCACAAGTGGTTGCGCAGCAGGCTGCCCGGTTGCAGCGGGCAGGCGTGCGCGGTGAGCGTGACGAGGCCGTGGTGGATGCCGGCCTCCAGCCACTTGGCCAGCGGCGCCTGGCCGTCGGTGGGCGCCTGCATCCACAACGTGGCGGTTTCCTGCGCGCTCTGCAGGCGCGGCGCGAGCACGCCCAGGCGGCTGTAGAGCTTGGCGCAGCGCGCGGCGTCGCCGGGGTTCTCGCGCGCGTTCGCCTTGAGTTGCGTGGCCAGGGCTTCAAACACCTTGAGCAGCGCACTGGCGTTGGCGTGCATCTGTGACACCACCTCGGTCCAGTCGGGCGGCAGCGCGCCGCCGTCGAAGCGGTCGACGATGGGCGGCGCGTTGTCGGTGAAACCGCCGCGTGCGGGCGTCCGGCCCGGCGCGCGCCCGGTGAGGTCGAGCCACGCCGGCAGTGCACCGATGCGCTGCATGGCCAGGCGCGCGAGTTCGCCCTGCGCGGTCTTCAAATCCTTGGCGAGCTGCGCCACGTCCGACGTGGGCCGCGCGTCCAGCGCGCCGGCCACCTCGTCCACCGCGCGCGGCAGCTTGTCGAGCCAGTTGCTGCGCATGAGGTCCATGGAGGCGGTGAACTGGCCTTGCGCCACCGAGCCCAGGTGGTGCGCCTCGTCGAACACCACATAACAGTCTTGCGGCGCGGGCAAGGCGTGCAGGCCCAGCGTGGAGAGCAGCAGGTCGTGGTTGACCACGATCACCTGGGCTTGTGCTAGCCTGGCGCGCGCCTGGTAGTAGCTGCAGCTGTTGTAGCTGGGGCAGTGGCGCGCGGTGCAGGTGTGGCGCTCGGCGGCCACGGGGCCCCACAGGCTGCCCTCGGGGGGGTTGTCGAGCCGGTCGCGGTCGCCGTCCCAGCTGCCGCCGTCCAGCGCGTTGGCCCAGGCGGTGTACTGCACGCCACGCTCCTGCCAGCGGGCCGCGGCGGACGCCGAGGCCACGGCGCGCGCTGCCACACCCGATGCGCTGGTGTCGGTGGGGCCGTCGTCGCTCTCGAACAGGTCGGCGCTGGCCGCATCACCGCCGCTGAGCTGGTCGAGCTTCAGGCGGCACACATAACGCCCGCGCCCTTTGGCCAGCGCAAAGCTGAACGGCTGCGGCAGCGTGGCTGCCAGGGCCGGCAGGTCCTTGGCGATCAGCTGTTCCTGCAGCGCCACGGTGGCGGTGGAGATGATCACGCGCTTCTGCTGCGCCAGCGCCAGCGGAATGACGGTGGACGCATAAGCAGCCGACTTGCCCACGCCGGTGCCGGCCTGCACCACCGCGATGCCGCGCGCGGGCAGGGCCGCGTCGCTGGCCACCGAATCGTCGCCCGGTGTCACCCCCGAGAGCGTGTGCGCGATGTGCGCCGCCATCTCGCGCTGGCCGGGCCGGGCGCGGTAACCGCTGGCATGCGCCACCACATGGTCGAAGGCCGCCAGCGCCAACGCCTCGCGCGCCAGCGCACCGGTGGGCAGCGCGGGGGATTCTTCGGCGGTGGGCTCGATGGTGGTGGTGGACATGCGGGGCGGATGGGCCAGAGGGCAAAGCGCAATTGTCCCAGACGGCCAGGGCGGCATCGGGAACATGGTGCAATGCACAAGACCGACCTTGGATGCCACCCATGACCACCCGACCCCGCACGAAACGCAAGTCCGCCCCCCGCACCGCCAGCGGCAAACTCCCGATCGACCTCGCCCTGCAAGGCGGCGGCTCGCACGGCGCCTTCACCTGGGGCGTGCTCGACCGCCTGCTGCAGGAAGACTGGCTGGAGATCGCGGCCATCAGCGGCACCAGCGCCGGCGCCATGAACGCGGTGGCGCTGGCCGCCGGCCTCATGGACGGTGGTCGCGAGGGCGCGCGGCGCGTGCTGCGCCAGTTCTGGACGCGGGTGGCCGAGATCTCGCCGTTCCACACGCTGCAGAGTGGCCCGCTGGGCGCGGCGTTCGGGCCGGTGCAGGCGCTCATGGCGCCCTGGCTGGCGCCCTACAAACAGTTCAACGCGGCGCTGGGCAGTCAGCTCTCGCCCTACCAGCTCAACCCGCTCAACCTCAACCCGCTGCGCGACGTGCTCGTGGAAACGGTGGATTTCAAGCGGGTGTGCGCCTGCCACAAGACCCAGCTCTTCATTGCCGCCACCCAGGTGCGCACCGGGCAGCTGCGCGTGTTCGGCCAGCACGAACTCACCGCCGACATGGTGATGGCCTCGGCCTGCCTGCCGCTGCTGTTCCAGGCGGTGGAGATCGATGGCGAGGCCTACTGGGACGGCGGCTACGCGGGCAACCCGTCGCTGCTGCCGCTGATCACCGACAGCCCGGCCGACGATCTGCTGCTGGTGCAGATCAATCCAGTGCAACGTGAGACCGTGCCGAAGAAGGCCGGCGACATCCTGGACCGCATCAACGAAGTGACCTTCAACGCCAGCCTGCTCAAGGAAATGCGCACGCTGGCGCTCATGCAGCAACTGGTGGGCACCGAACGCCAACCCGGCGGCCCGCCCCTGTTCCAGCGGGTGCAGGACCTGCGCGTGCACATGATCGACGGCGGCGAGTCGCTCGCGCCCCTGGGGGCCGAGAGCAAGACCAACACGCAGTGGACCTTTCTGTCGCAATTGCACGAGCTTGGCGTGGACGCGGCCGAGCGCTGGCTCGCGGCCAACCGGCAAGACGTCGGCCAGCGCAGCAGCTTTGACCTGTCCAGCGTGCTGCAGGCCTGAGGCGCGTCGCCGGGGTCAGACGCGGGGGTCAGTGGCGTTTTTGCAGGCGCTGGTCGTAGCCGCGGCGGGCGCTGCGTTCGATGTGCTCCAGAAACACCGCGGCCACGGGTGACAGGCGCTTGCCGCGCGGGTAGAGCGTCCACCAGTTGGACTGCACCGGGAAACCCGCCACCGGCAGCTCGACCAGGCGCGCGTCGGCCAGCGGCGTGGCCAGCGCATGGCGCGACACCACCGCCAGGCCCATGCCGGCGGCCACCGCTTCCTTGATGGCTTCGTTGCTGCCCAGCTCCAGCCGCACCCGGGGCACGAAGCCCTGCGCGGCGAAATGCGCGTCGCACGCCAGACGCGTGCCCGAACCCCGCTCGCGCATGATGAAGCGTTCCGCCGCCAGGTCCGCGAGCACCAGCCGGCGCCGTTGCGCCCAGCGGTGCGAGGCGGCGGCGATCACCACCAGCGGGTTGGGCAGAAAGGCGTGCTTCTCCAGATCGATGTCCTCAGGCGGCATGGACATGATGTAGAGGTCGTCGCGGTTGTGCCGAAGCCGCTCCACCACCGCGTCGCGGTTGAGCAGCTCCAGCGCGATGTCGATCTCCGGGTGCGCGTCGCAAAAGCTGCCCAGCAGGCTCGGCACGAAATACTTGGCCGTGCTCACCACCGCCAGCCGCAAGCGCCCGCGCGTGAGGCCCTTCATGGCGTCGATGCGCTGTTCGAACGCCGCCCAATCGTCTTCCATCAGCCGCGCCGTCTCCACCAGGGCCTCGCCGGCCTCGGTGAGAAACAGCCGTTTGCCGATCTGCTCGTACAGCGGCAGGCCCACGGCATCGGCCAGCTCCTTGAGCTGCATGGACACCGTGGGCTGCGTGACGTGGCAGGCCCGCGCCGCCGCCGTGATGCTCTTGTGTTCGGCCAGCGCCAGAAAGAGCCGCAATTGTCTGAACGTGAAGTTCATAGTCTTTGCTCGATGAAATCCATCAAAAGAATTGATTTTTGATTATCGATGAACGCACCTAGGATCGCGGCCATGCCCAACCTGCTCGATCCCGCCATCCTCTTCTTCGTCTTCGGCGTGCTCGCCGGCACCGTCAAATCCAACCTGGAGATTCCGCCCCAGATTTCGCGCTTTCTCTCGCTCTACCTGCTGATGGCCCTGGGCCTCAAGGGCGGCTTTTCGCTCGCGACATCGGGACTCACCGCCGAGGTGGCCACCACGCTGGGGCTGGCCGTGCTGCTCGCGGTCGTTGTGCCGGCCATCAGCTACCAGCTGCTCAAGCGGCGCCTGGGCGGTTTTGATGCCGCCGCGATCGCCGCCACCTACGGATCGGTGAGCGCGGTGACCTTCATTGCCACGGTGCAATACCTGGAGAACCAGGGCACCGCGTTCGGCGGCCACATGGCCGCGGCCATGGCGCTCATGGAATCGCCCGCGATCATCATGGCCGTGCTGTTCGCCAACAGCCTGCGCCAGCCAGCGGCGGTCGGCGCAGCCGGTGGCGGCACGCTCGCCCTGGGCGCGGGCACTGGCGCCCCGCTGCGGCTGGGCAAGATCCTGCACGAGTCGTTCACCGACGGCGCCCAGTTGCTGCTGCTCGGCGCCATGGTCATCGGCATGGTGACGGGCGAGGCCGGCGAGGCGGTGATGGCGCCGTTTTCTACCGACCTGTTCAAGGGCATGCTGGCCTTCTTCCTGCTCGACATGGGCCTGCTGGCCGCACGCAATCTGGGCGAGCTCAAAGGAAAACCGCTCTGGCTGCTGGCCTACGCGGTGCTGGCGCCGCTGGCCCACGCAACGCTGGCACTGGGCCTGGCTGCGGCAGCCGGGGTGGGCGCGGGCAACGCAGCGCTGCTCATGGTGCTGGCCGCCAGCGCTTCGTACATCGCCGTGCCCGCCGTGTTGCGCCACGCCATCCCCGAGGCGCAACCTGCGCTGTACTTCGGCCTGTCGTTGGGCGTTACCTTCCCGTTCAACATCGTGGTGGGCATTCCGCTGTACGTCGGACTGGCCGAGCGCATTCTGGGCTGAGCGTGTGCGTTTCGGTACACTCGCCGGCCCACACGAACACTGCTCGCGCCATGCCCTATTCCGTCTCCCACCACAAACTCACCCAGATCCTGTCGGCCCATGGCCTGAAAACCGGTGACGCCGGTGGCATCGACAAGCTTTTCGGCGGCAACGACGGCTACTACTGGTTCGGCACCGTGCGCGACCTCTGCCCACCCGGCAAGACCCTGGTGTGGGAGACGCAGTACGACATGGTCAACGCCATCCAGGCCCACGAAAACGCCACCGCCGCCGAAGACGAGATGAAACCGCAGGTGCCCAGCGCGGCCAACATCGCGGCCCTGTCCAAAGCCCTGCACGACCCGCTCTGAGTGAGCGCGCCCAACTTGCAGGGGATCTGGCGCCGGGTCGTCTACATCAGCCTCTACGAGGTGCTGGCCATCGCCCTCGCAGGGTTCGGGCTGATGCTGATGTCGGGCGAAAGCCTGCTGGCCAGCGGCGCACTGGCCACCGCCACATCGGCCGTGGCCGTGGTGTGGAACCTGGTCTTCAACAGCCTTTTTGAACGCTGGGAAGCACGCCAGACGGTGAAGGGCCGCAGCGTGAAGCGCCGCGTGGCGCACGCCGTGGTGTTCGAGACCGGCCTCGTGCTGATGCTGGTGCCGCTGATCGCCTGGTGGCTCGGCATCGGCCTGTGGCAAGCCCTGGTGATGGACCTGGCCCTGGTGGTCTTTTTCCTCGTCTACACCTTCGCCTTCAACTGGGCGTTCGACGCGTTCTTCGGGCTGCCGGCCTCGGCCCGCGCGGCCTAGGTTTTCGGGAAACTGAAGAAGAACGCGGCACCGCGGCCCACCGCGCCTTCGCCGCGCACCCGCCCGCCGTGGCGTTCGATCACCCGGTGCACCGTGGCCAGACCCACACCCGAACCTTCGAATTCGTGGTGCGCGTGCAGGCGCTTGAATGGCTCGAACAGCTGGCTGGCGTACACCATGTCGAAGCCGGCGCCGTTGTCGCGCACGCAGAATTCCACGGTGCCGTCGGGCAGCGTGGACTGCGTGAACGTGATCTCGGCGTGTGGCGTCTGACCGGTGTACTTCCAGGCGTTTCCCAGCAGGTTCTGCAGCACCACGCGCACCAGCCCGCGGTCGGCCCACACCTGCATGCCGTCGTCGATGTGCCACTGCACCTGGCGCGCCGGGTCGGTGGCCTCCAGCTCCCGGCAGATGGATCGCGCGGTGCGCGTGAGGTCCACCGACTCCAGCCGCAGCTCGGCGCGGTTCAGGTGCGCCAGCGCCAGCAGATCGGAGATGAGCCGCCCCATGCGCCGTGACGAGGTGCGGATGCGGTTGACGTAGTCCCGGCCTGCGTCGTCGAGCAGCACACCACACTCCTCTTCCAGCAAACTGGCAAAGCCGTCGATGCTGCGCAGCGGCGTTCGCAGGTCGTGCGACACGCTGTAGGCAAAGGCCTCCAGTTCGCGGTTGAGCACCGACATCTCGCGCGTGCGCTCGGCCACGCGCTGCTCCAGTTCTTCGTTCAGGCGCTTGAGCGCCTCTTCCGCCGTGTGCACCTCGGTGATGTCCTGCACGGTCCCCACGCTGCGCAGCGCAACATCGCCGGCAAACTCGGTGAAGCCCGAGACCCGCACGTGTTTGATGCGCCCGTCCGGCATGCGCAGGCGGTGCACCCGTTCGTAGGCTTCGCGCGTGTCCACCGAGTGCTGGTAGGTGCTGGTCACCTGCTCGCGGTCGTCGGGGTGCACGCGGGTGATGAAGGTCTTGTACGTGGGTTTGACCGACGGGTCCACCTCGAAGATGCGAAAGATCTCGTCGGACCAGGTCAGCTCTTCGTTGGTGAGGTCACGTTTCCAGCTGCCCACGCGGGCCAGCCGCTGCGCTTCCTTGAGCCGCGCCTCGCTCTCCTGCAGGGCGGCCTCGGTGCGCTTGCGCTCGGTGATGTCCTGCATGGTGAACTGCACCAGCCGTCGCCCGTTCAGCTCGAACGCCATCAGGTGGCCTTCACCGTCCCACTCGCTGCCGTCCGGTCGCCGATGGCGCCATTCGAACAGCACCGCGCCCGATTGCTGTGCCTGCTGGACGTAGGCAGATCCCTTTTTCAGGGACGAGGTCCCGTCCGGCTGCAAGCGCGTCGAAATGTCCATCGGTTGCTTGCTCAGCAAGGCTTCGCGGGTTGGAAAGCCATAGATGTGCAGCGCCGCTTCGTTGCAATCCACGAAACGGGTGGTGGCGGTGTCCATCACCAGCATGCCCAGCGGTGAACTCTCGAACTGCCGCAACCTCAGCACCTCGCTGGCCTCCAGCGCCGAGGCCTTGCGTTCCAGGTGCACGAGCAACGCAATGATCAGGCCGCCACTGATCAGCAGCAGCGCGATGAGCGCCGCCGTCACCTGCCGGTTGCTCTCGAATGCGGGCTCCAGAGGCGCCAGCACCGCCTGGTCGGCGATGCCGATGGCCACGACCAGGCCGGTGGTTGGCAGGCGGTACCAACCGTAGGTGCGGGCGATGCCGTCGACCAGTCCCTCGGTGTGAAAGCTGCCACTGCGGGCGGTGCGGTCGGTCAGGAACGGCCGATGTGCCGGCACGCTCGTGCCCATGGACTCTTCATGGTCCCGGCTGCGGGCCACGAAGGTGCCGTCGGGCGAGATCAAGGCCACCACATCTTGCCCGGAGAGCTGCAAGGCGCCCAGTCTGCGCGCGATGAGTGCAGTGGAGACCATCATCTGCACCGTGCCCACAAAGCGCCCGTCCAGCAAGATCGAGCGGTTGACCACCACCACCCAGCCCTCGGCAATGCGCGACTTCACCGGATTGCCAATCACAAGGCGATCTTCGGTCGCCGCGTCGCGCTGGGCCTGAAAGTGCGGCCGGTCGCCAATGTAGGTGGCTTCCTTGTTGTCCAGGCTGTCGTAGATCACGTAGCCGTCGGCATTGGCCACCGAGATGTGGGTCACGAAGCCGCCGGGCAGGGCCTCGATGACCCCCAGGGCAGCCTCGTTGAACCCACCCGGGTCGCGCACCCACTCGCGGCGCAGGCCGCGCAACTGCACGTCCAGTGTGGTGATGAGGCCGCTGACCTGACCGCCCATGGCGTCGGCCAGGTGGATGCTGCGCTTTTCGGCCTGCAGCAGCACCTGCTGTTGCAGCATGGCCTGCGAGCGTTCCGACTGCCACCACAGGAACGCCGCCGCCAGCACCGTGAACAGTGCCACCAGAGCCGGCATGAGGCGCGCGCGGGTGCTCACGCGACAGGCTCGGACGCTGAACAGGTCGACACGGCGCTGTGAACGCTGAGGGCCATGGGTGGAGGGTGAAAGTCCTCGGCAGTGGCCGATGTGACAAAAATGTAACCCGGGGAGCTCCGCTTGAGCAGCGGATTCACCCTATGTCCGACCCCGCCACCGGCTCAAGGCAACAAGCCCCGCAACAACTCGCTCAGGCCGTCCCACACGATCTGCACGCCCAGGCACAGCAGGATGAAGGCCGACAGGCGCAAAAAGATCACGCTGCCGGCTTCGCCCAGCGGCCTGAGCAGCTGCTGGGCGTAGCGAAACGCCAGGTACAGCAACAGGCCGATGGTGAGCAGGGCCAGCACCCCGCCACCCATGCGGGCCAGCGACAGGGCCAGGCGTGTGTCGTTGAGCGCCACCCCCACGGTGATGGCCGCGGCGATCGAACCCGGCCCGCAGCTGATGGGAAAGGTGAGCGGGTAAAAGGCTTGGCGGCGCGCCTGCTCGGGCGTGAACGACTCGGCCAGCACGGTGCGGCGGTCGTCGCTGGCGTGGCTGGCGTTGAGCAGGCGCCACGCGGCCGCGGCCACGATGAGCCCACCGCCCACACGCACGATGGGCAGCGAGATGCCGAAGAACTCCAGCACGTAGGAGCCCACCAGCATCGAGCCCACCATGAGGGCAAACATGTTGCGCGCGATGCGCCGCGCCAGCAGGGCCCGCGTGCTGGGCGAAGCGCCCTCGGTGAGGCCCAGGAAGATCGGCGCAGTGGCCGCCGGGTTCAGGATGGGCAGGATGGCGGCGAACACGAACAGATAGCTCTTGCCCACCGCCAGCAGCAACTCGGCGGTCATGGACCGGCCTTCGTCATGCCACCGTCGTCTGTGGCTGGTCGAGCAGGTTCTTCATGCGCCGGCGCAGGGCCTTGTCGCGCTTCTGTTCGTCGTCCCAGTCTTCACGCACACCGCGCCACAGCGCCACGGCCATGAGCACGATGACCAGCGTGAACGGCAGGGCAAACACGATGGTGGCGGTCTGTACCGCTTTCACACCGCCGGCCAGCAGCAGGCTGATGGCGATGCCCGAGACCAGCACGCCCCAGATGATCTTCACGCGCGCGCTCGGGTTGGCCTGGCCTCCGGTGCTCATCATGCCCAGCACCAGCGTGGCGGAGTCGCCCGAGGTGACGAAGAACACCAGCACCAGGATGGTGGCCACGCCGCTGAGCAGGCCGCTCATGGGCAGGGTTTCAAACATGGCGAACATGGCGGTGGACACATCGGCGCCCACGGCCTCGGCCATCGGCAGGCCCTGCATGATTTCCTGGTTGAGCGCGGTGCCACCGAACACCGAGAACCACACAAAGGCCGCCAGCGTGGGCGCCAGCACCGTGCCCAGAATGAATTCACGGATGGTGCGGCCGCGCGACACGCGCGCAATGAACAGGCCCACGAATGGCGACCAGCTCACCCACCAGGCCCAGTAAAAGACGGTCCAGCCGCTGACCCAGCCGCTGTCACGGAACGGCGTCATGCGCAGGCTCATGCGAACGAAATCGCTCGCGTAGCTGCCCAGGGTGCTGGTGAAGGTGTCGATGATGGCCACGGTCGGCCCCATCACGAAGATCGCCAGCGTGAGCAGCGCGGCCAGGATGAGGTTGATGTTGGAGAGCCACTTGATGCCCTTGGTCACACCGGTGATGGCCGAGGCCAGGAACAGCACCGTGGTCACCACGATGATGCCGACCTGAGAGGCCTCACCCACCGGCAGGCCCATCAGCGAGTTCAGGCCGCTGTTGATCTGCAGTGCTCCCATGCCCAGCGATGCCGCCACGCCAAAGGCGGTGGCGATCACGGCCAGCACGTTGACCACCGGGCCCAGCTTCTTGAGCGGCGCCCACGGCAAGGATTCGACCGCGGTGCTCACCAGCGCCGAACCACCCTTGCGGAACTGGAAGAAGGCGATGGCCAGCGCCACGATGCTGTAGACCGCCCAGGGGTGCAGACCCCAGTGGAAGAAGCTGTAGCGCATGGCGGCGTTGGCCGCCTCGGGTGTGTTGGGTGCAATGCCGGGCGGCGGCGCGCCGTAGTGCGAGATCGGCTCGGCCACACCCCAGAACACCAGGCCGATGCCCATGCCGGCGGCAAACAGCATGGCGAACCACGAGCCCAGCGAGAACTCGGGCTCATCGTCTTCAGCGCCCAGCTTCAGATCGCCGTAGCGGCTGAAGGCCAGCACCATCGCCAGCACCACCAGACCCAGGACCACCCACAGGTAGAGCCAGCCGAAGTCGCGCGTGATCACGGCCAGCAGCGTGTCGAACACCCCGCCGAGGGAATCGGGCGCAATGACGCCCCACAGGACGATGGCCAGGATGAGTCCGGCCGAGACGATGAGTTGCATGGGAAATGTCCTCCAGTGATGGTGTTCGCGCAGGTGTGCGCCACAGCGCCGAAAAAGTCTGTCTGGCCAGACACACAAGGTGTGGCCGCTGCAGGGACAGAAGGGCGGTGGAACGTGGGACGGCGGCGGTGGTCCGATGTGTCAGGAACTCCGCCATCACCCCGCGAAGGAGGCTGGAACATCGACCGCAGGGGGTCGTGCGTTGCGGGACTGTCAGCAAGGACCGGCACCGCCAGCGCCATGATGGGGCGCCGGCCATGCCGTCGGTGAGGGGACAGATTTTCGGTCATCGCCGCGCCTGAGAGGGGTCCAATGCCGGCACAGCAGAGGGGCCCAAAGTGGGCCGGAAGCTCATTCGCCGCCGTCTTGCGGCAGCGGTGCCCCGGGCGAAGCCGCCACCATCCGGCCGGCCTGGGCCTGCAGTGCGTCCACCATCGCGTCCAGTTGAACACGTTGGGCGGGTGACAGGCCCGAAACCAGCTCGCGGTTGATCGCCGCCACGCGCGGGTAGATCGCACCATAGAGCCTGCGCCCCTCGTCGCTGAGAAACACGTGCACCTCGCGCCGGTCCGATGGCCTGGGCTGGCGCACCACGAGTTTCTTGGTCGCCAACGACGTCAAGGTGCGCGAGGTGCGCGCACGGTCCAGCATGGCGTGCTCGGCCAGTTGCGACGACAGCGCCCCTTCGCGTTCGGCCAGGAACGACAGGATGCGCCACTCGCGACGGGTGATGCCGAACTCCGACTCGCACATGTGCACCACCAGCCGGCCGGCGGTGATGTGGATGCGGTAGAGCCGGTAGAGCAGCAGGTCGGCCTGGTGCTGCGGGTCGGCGAGGCGATCTTGGGTTGCCATGGATTGGGGAAAACACCCGCAATGATTGATTTCTGCAATTGATTGTCCCTACATAGCATGGTGAGGTGCACCGGGAAACACCCGGGGCCACCAGGAGACACACCATGACCACACGCCGCCAGCTCCTCTCCGTCTCCGCTGCACTCGCTGCCGCCGCAGCCTTGCCAGCCCCTGCGCAGACCCTCGAGGGCCCGCTGCGCATCGTGGTCCCCTTTGCCCCCGGTGGGGCCTCCGACCGTGTGGCCCGTCTGGTCGGCGACAAGCTGGGCCCGGCGCTGGGCGTCACGGTGGTGGTGGAGAACCGCACCGGTGGCGGTGGGCGCATTGCAGCGCAGCAGGTGAAGAGCACGCCGGCCAACCAGCCTGTGCTGCTGCTGGGCAACCCGGCGCTGATGCTGGTCGCGCCTCTGGTGTTCAAGGACGCCGGCTACGACCCCGACAAGGATTTCCAGGCGGTGTCGCAGGCGAGCACCTATGAATTTGCGGTGGCCGTGGGCGCGGGCGTTCCGGTGCGTGAACTCAACCACCTGCTGGCCTGGCTGCGCGCCAACCCCGAGCAGGCCAACTTCGGCGTGCCCGCCACCGGCAGCCTGCCGCACTTCTTTGGTCTCATGGTGGGCGAGAAGGCCGGCGTGAAGGCGCAGGTGGTGGGCTACCGCGGCTCGGGCCCCCTGGTCACCGACCTCATGGGCGGCCAGATTCCCGTGGCCTTCGACACCTTCGACTCGCTGCTGCCACAACACGAGGCGGGCAAGGTCCGCATCCTTGCGGTGTCCAGCCCCAGGCGCTCGCCGTTTGCGCCCAACATCCCCACGTTCCGTGAAGCGGGCCTGGACGTCGACGCCATCGGCTGGAACACCTTCTTCGCGCCCGCCAGCATGCCGGCGGCACGGGTGGAGCAACTGGGCCTGGCGATCCGCAACATCATGCAGGAGCCGGAGATGGTGCGCCGCTTCACCGAAGCCCGCATGGGCCCGGTGGCCAGCACGCCCGCGCAAACCAGCCGCATGCTCGCGGCCTACCGCGCGCAATGGGCCCCCGTGGTCCAGAAATCGGGCTACCAGCCCTGACCCCCTCTTTCTTTCCTTCTTTCTTTCCTTCCTTCCCCCGACAGAGATCCTCATGAACGCCACCGCCCTGCACCTGTCCCTCGCCCTCTTCGCCGCCACCACCGCACCCCTGGCCACTGCACAGGACAGCTTTCCGAACAAGCCGGTGCGCTTCGTCAACAACTTCCCCGCCGGCGGTCCGTCGGACCTGCTCGCACGCTCGGTGGCCGCGGTGTTGCAGGAGACCCTCAAACAAACCTTCGTGGTGGAGAACAAGGCCGGTGCGGCCGGCAACATCGGCGCTGCCGACGTGGCCAAGAGCGCACCCGATGGCCACACGGTGCTGTTCGGCATCGACACGATCTTCACGGTCAACCCTTACCTCTACAACAACATGACCTTCAAGACCACCGACTTCAGGCCGGTGGTGGTGATGGCGTCCTCGGGGCTGCTGGTGGGTGTGCACCCCGGCACCGGCATCAAGACACTGGCCGGCATGATCGAGGCCGGCAAGACCAAGGGCCTGAATTTCAGTTCGGCCGGCAGCGGCAGCCCGGGCCACCTCGCGGTCGAGGTGATCAAGGAAGCCACGCAGGCGAAGATCACGCACATCCCTTACCGCGGCAACACGCCCGCCGTGACGGCCGTGCTCTCGGGCGAGGTGGATGGCGGCGTGCTCGCCACCCCGGGCATGCTGCCCCACGTGCAGGCCGGCAAGATCACCGCGCTGGCCGTCACCAGCCGCCAGCGTTCACGCCTGGCGCCCGACCTGCCCACGGTGAGCGAGGCCGGTCTCAAGACCCTGGAGCAGGAAGTGCTCTACCTGGTGATGGCGCCCGCCGCCACGCCCGACGCGGTGGTTCAGACGCTGCAGAAGCACATCATCGACGCACTCAAGCGACCCGACATTCAGACCCGCATGGCCACGCTCGACCTGTTCTACGAGGGCCTCACCGGCGCGCAGGCGAGTCAGCGCATCGAGGCGCTGCACACGCGCTACGGCCCGATCGTGAAAGCCACCGGGATGAAGGTGGAGTGAGCGACGCATGAGCCAGCGCCCCAACATCATCTACATCGTCTGCGACGACCTCGGCTACGCCGACCTCGGCTGCTACGGTGGACGCGAGGCAGACTTTGGTGCCGTCTCGCCCAACATCGACCGCCTCGCCGCCGGCGGCGTGAAGTTCACCCAGGGTTATGCCAATTCGCCGGTGTGTTCGCCCACGCGGTTTGCGCTCATCACCATGCGCTACCAGTACCGCTTGCGCGGCGCGATGGAAGAGCCCATCAACAGCCGCAGCAAGGGCAGCACCACGCTGGGCCTGCCGCCCGAGGTGCCCACCCTGCCCTCGCTGCTGAAAGAGGCCGGGTACCACACCGCCCTCATCGGCAAGTGGCACCTGGGCTACCCACCCAGCTTCGGGCCGCGCCGCTCGGGCTACGACGAGTTCTTCGGCATCATGGCCGGGGGCGTCGACTACTTCACCCACTGCGCGTCCAGCGGGGAGCACGACCTCTACATCGACGAGGACGAGCACCACGAGGTGGGCTACCTCACCGATGTGCTCTCGCAGCGCGCCGTAGACCACGTGCACGCGCGCGCGGCCGATGCCAGGGCCGGCCATCCCTTCATGCTCAGCCTGCACTACACCGCGCCGCACTGGCCCTGGGAAACCCGCGACGACGCCCACGTTGCGCCGGATGTGGCGAAAAACCTCTTCCATCTGCACGGCGGCGACGTGCAGACCTACCGCCGCATGATCCACCACATGGACGAAGGCATCGGCCGTTTGATGACCGCCTTGCGCGAAGAGGGACTGGAAGAGAACACGCTGGTGGTCTTCACCAGCGACAACGGCGGCGAGCGCTTCTCGGACAACTGGCCGCTGGTGGGCGGCAAGATGGACCTCACCGAAGGCGGCATCCGCGTGCCGTGGATCGCGCACTGGCCCGCCACCATTGCCGCCGGCACCGTGAGCACACAGCATTGCATGACCATGGACTGGTCGGCCACGCTGCTGCAGGCGGGGGGTGGCAAGCCGCACCCGGACTGGCCGATCGATGGCGTGAGCTTGTTGCCTGTGTTGCGCGACCCGGCGCTGCGCTTCGAGCGCGCGCTGTACTGGCGCATGAACCACCGCGGCCAACGTGCACTGCGCGAAGGCGACTGGAAGTACCTGCAGGTCGACGGCAACGAGTACCTGTTCAACATCGCCAAGGACGAGCGCGAGCGCGCCAACCACGCCACGCGCGAGCCCGAGCGGCTGGCGCGCATGCGCTCGCAATGGCTGGCCTGGAACGAAAGCGTGCCGCCGATTCCCGCGGACGCCACCGTGAGCCTGGGGTTTTCCGTCAAGGACATGCCCCAAAGGTAGAGAACACCCCCCTGCGCCGGCGGAGCCGGACCCTGGATGCCTCTGGATGGAGACACCTCCACCATAGCCACCACAACCTACCCCGGTACGATCGGTGCATGTCCCGCCTGAAACGCCTGCTGCCCTTCCTCAACTGGCCGCGTCCCGACGCTGCCCTGCTGCGCGGCGAGGCCATGGCCGGTCTCACGGTCGGGCTGATGGTGGTGCCGCAAGGGGTGGCCTATGCCGCGCTGGCGGGCATGCCGCTGATCACCGGCATCTACGCCTCGCTGCTGCCGGCACTCATCGCGGTGCTGTTCAGCTCGTCGGTGCGCCTGTCGGTCGGGCCCACCGCGCTCACCTGCCTGCTCATCAGCGCATCGCTCAGCGGCCTGGCCGTGCCGGGCAGCGCGCAGTGGATCGCGCTGGCCGTGTGGCTGGCCCTGCTCAGCGGCCTGCTGCAGATCGTGCTGGGCTTTGCGCGCTTTGGCTGGCTGCTCAACCTGGTGAACTCGCCGGTGCTGATGGCCTTCACCCAGGCCGCGGCGGTGCTCATCATCGCGTCGCAGCTGCCTGCCTTGCTGGGCCTGGGCGGCTGGGACAGCCTCGTCTGGCCGGCGCAGGTGCACCTGCCATCGCTGGCCTTCGGGCTGGGCAGCCTGGCCGCGCTCATGCTGGCGCGCCGCTGGCGCCCGGGCTTTCCCACCGTGCTGGCGGTGGTGGTGGCCAGCGCCGGCATCAGCCAGCTCACCGGTTTTGAGGCCGCGGGTGGTGAGGTGATCGGCGCCCTGCCCCAGGGCCTGCCCATGCCCTACCTGCCGGGTTGGCCGGGCTGGAGTGTGCTCGGCCAGCTGGTGCTGCCCACGCTGGTGATCACGCTGGTGAGCTTTCTGGAAACAGCCTCCAGCGCCAAGGTGGACAGCGGACAGCGCGGACAGCGCTGGGACCAGGACCAGGACCTGATCGGACAGGGCCTGGCCAAGCTGGCGTCGGGTTTCAGCGGCGCCTTCCCCACCAGCTCCTCGTTCTCCCGCTCGGCGCTCAACCTCTACGCAGGTGCCCGCACCGGCTGGGCCACGGCGTTCTCGGTGGTGGTGGTGCTGGTGGCCCTGCTGGTGCTCACGCCGCTGCTGCACCACGTGCCCCTGGCGGTGCTCGCGGCCATCGTGCTGGTGGCCATTCTGGGTCTCATCAAGCCAAACGCCTTTGTGCACCTGTGGCGCATTTCACGGGTGGAGGCGGGTATTGCAGGCGCGACTTTCGCCGTGACTTTGCTGGCCGCGCCGCGCCTGTACTGGGGCGTGCTGGCGGGCGTGCTGATGGCCCTCTCCCACTTTCTCTACCTGCGGCTGCACCCGCGCATCATCGAGGTGGGGCTGCACCCCGACGGCAGTCTGCGCGACCGCCACCTCTGGCTGTTGCCGCCGCTGGCGCCCCACCTGTACGCACTGCGCATGGACGCCGCCCTCGATTTCGCCACCGCCAACGGCTTTGAACGCGCGGTGGCCGAACACATCACCGCGCACTCGGACACGCGCCACGTGATGCTGATCGCGCACCCCATCAACTGGATCGATGCCACCGGCGTGGAGGCCTTTGGTCGCCTGCGTGAGCAACTCGACGATCAGCGCATCGAACTGCACCTCGTGGGCATCAAACTGCCGGTCGAAGCGGTGTTGCAGCGCGCCGGACACCTGACCGATGGCCCCCGGCTGCATCTCTATCGCACCGAAGCCGAAGGTCTGCGGGCCGCAGCGGAACTGGCCAGGCCCCCAGAATGACTCCGCTGGTCGCGCCATGGGACAACGTGTATCAAGAAGTGGGCGCAGCCGGCCGATAACCACAGAAAATCGCGCTGTTATTCCAATCAGGGTTGAACAAAAAAGTACTGCTTTCTGGAGCCCCGATGAGCTGCCGCCTGCTGATAGTTGACGACAACGAAAACGACCTGCTGTTCACCCGCATCGCCTTGCAGCGCAGCGGGGTGGACTACGAAGTCCGGGCTTTCGAGCGCGCGACCGAAGCGCTGGCGCTGCTCAGCACCCACCCGGACCACGGCATCGACCTCATCCTGCTCGACATCAACATGCCCGTCATGGATGGATTTGCCTTCCTGCAGGCCTTCGAGGCCCTGCCGGCGCGCCAGCGCGGTCACGCGGTGGTGGTGATGCTCACCTCGTCGTCCGACCCGGCCGACCGCAGCCGCGCCGCGAGCCACGCCTGCGTGCGGGGCTTCATGAACAAACCCCTGGACAAAGACGCCGCCGCAGGACTGATCCGCCTGATCGGCTCCCGATGACCCACGAGCCGCCTTCGACCTGGCGGCCCAGCCACCAACCCGTCAACCTGGTCGCGTTCATGCGCAGCCGGCTCGCGGTGCGCGCCAGTCTTGGTTTCGCGCTGGTGCTGGTGCTGCTGGTCGTGGGCCACTACTTCCAGCACCTCCGGGTCCTGCACCGCGAGACCGAACTGTCGCTTTACACCGCGGTGAACTCGGTGGCTCGAAACGCCGAAAGCAAGTACGAGGAACGGCGGCGCAGCATACTGTTCCTCGTCAACACACCGCCGATCAGTGGCCTGGTGAGGGCCTTGCAGAACAGCGGTGTGGATGCGCAGGAGTCGTCCACCACGGTGCTGTGGCAGCGCCGCCTGGCGCAGATCTTCGCCGCCTACCTGACCGCAACCCCCGAGGCTTACAAGGTGCGCTTCATCGGTGCGGCCGGCGAGGGACAGGAACTCATGCGCGTGGAACGGCAGGATGGCCAGGTGGTGGTCGCGCCGCCCGAACAACTGCAGCGCATTGGCGACACGACGTACATGCGCGAGGCGTTGCGCCTTGCGCCCGGCCGGGTCTTCGTGTCGGACATCACCTTGAACCGGGAGTACAACCAGATCGAGCTGCCGCACCGCCCCACCGTCCGCTACGCCACACCGGTGCACGACGCCCGGGGACAGGTGTTCGGCGCCATCGTGATCAACATTGATGTGTCCCGTCGGGTGGGCGTGCTGCCCCCGGGCATTGGCCCGAAGCCACAGGTTTACGTGACCAATGCGCAAGGCGATTTCCTGGTGCACCCCGATCCTTCGTTCACGTTTGGCTTCGACCTCGGCCAGCGCCACGTCTGGGACGACCAATTCAAGCCGGCGGCAGCGCCCCAGTCCTCCAGCGCCGGGCGCGCCACCTGGTGGACCGGGCCTGAGGGTCTGGTCATGGTGGGCAAGGCCAGCGTGATCGGCAACCCGGGATCACCCATCGGGGTGCTGCACTACACGGCCACGCGGACGGAGAGCGATCTGAGTGCGGCGGCGCTCGCCAGCGCCCGGGCGAGTCTGCTTCCGCTGCTGGGTGCGGGTGCGGTGGGTGCGCTCATGCTGTACCTGTACTGGGTGGGCGTGCAGCGCAGCCTGGAGGCGCGCAACGACCGTCTGCGCATCGCGTCCATGGTCGACCAGTCCCCCGACGCGATCGTGGGCCTGAACACCGATGGTCATGTGACCTCGTGGAACCGCGGCGCGCAGCGGCTGTTTGGGCACACACGGCTGGAAGCGGTGGGGCGCCGGCTGGACACGCTGGTCATGCCGCCAGGACCAGCCAGAGAGGAGCTGGAGGCGCTCAAGACCCTGCCCCGCTCGGGCGACGCGCCTTCGCTGGAGCTGTGGTGCCAGACCCGCGAGGGTCAGTCGGTGCTGGTGGCCATGACGCTCTCGCGCCTGGACGACGAGCATGGCGCGCCCTTGGGGGTCTCCGTCATCGTGCGCGACATCACCGCCGAGCGGGCGGCACAGCGCAAGGTCGTGGAACTCAAGGAAGGGCTGGAGCAGGAAGTCAAGGACCGCACCGCGGCACTGGCCGAAGAGCGCGAACGGCTCGACCACATCCTGCGCGGCACCGACGCGGGCACCTGGGAGTGGAACGTCCAGACAGGAGAACTGCGCATCAACGAGCGCTGGGCCACCATGATCGGGCACCGTCTGGAAGAACTCGGCGGCATCGGGGTGGACTTCTGGATGCAGCGCCTGCACCCGGACGATCTGGCGCTCACCAACGGCATGCTCCAGGGTCACTTCTTCGGTGCCTTCGATCGGTACGAATGCGAAGTTCGTGTGCGCCACCAGGCGGGCCACTGGGTCTGGGTGCTCGACCGCGGCGCGGTGCGCAGCTGGACCGCCGACGGACAACCCGAGTGGATGTACGGCACGCACCAGGACATCTCGGCGAGCAAGCAGGCGCAGGAAGACATCGCCCGCAGCGAGGCCCTGCTGCGCGGCGCCATCGACGCGGTGGACGAGGCTTTCGTGCTGTTCGATCCCGATGACCGGCTGGTCTTTTGCAACGAGAAATACCGCCAGATCTCGCCCAGGATGGCACATCTCATGGTGCCGGGCACTGCGTTCGAGGACATCCTGCGCGCCAGCATCTTGCTGGGCGACCACGTGGACACCAGCGGCAACGAGGAAGCCTGGGTGGCCGAGCGCGTGGCGGCCCACCGCTCCGGCAACACCGAGATGCTGCAGCTGCTGGCCGACGGCCGCACGCTGCGCCTCGTGGAACGGAGAATGCCCGACGGCCACACCGTGGGGTTTCGCATCGACATCACCGGCCTGGTGAAGTCCAGGGAACAGGCGCAGGAAGCGTCGCGCATCAAGGGCGAGTTCCTGGCCAACATGAGCCACGAAATCCGCACCCCGCTCAACGCCATGATCGGCATGACCCACCTGCTGGGCGACACCCCGTTGACCAGCTACCAGGCCCAGCTGCTGTCCAAGTCCCGGGTGGCCAGCCGCTCGCTGCTGGGCCTGGTCAACGACGTGCTCGACCTGGCCAAGATCGAGGCGGGCGGGCTGGACCTGGACATCCAGCCTTTCAGCCCGCAGGACATGCTGGGCGAGATGGACGCCCTGTTCCGCGCCCAGACCGAAGCCCATGGCATCCGCTACTCGATCTCGGTGGCGCGCGAGGTACCTCCGGTGCTGCTGGGCGACGCCCAGCGCGTGCGCCAGATCTTCACCAACCTGATCGGCAATGCCTGCAAGTTCACCAAGGCCGGCAGCGTGACGGTGTCGCTCGGTGTGGTCGCTCCGCTGAGCACCGATGGCCCTGAGCAGGTGCGCCTGCGCGGCGTGGTGCGCGACACCGGAAGCGGCATCGACAGCGACACCCAGGCCCGCCTGTTCACCCCCTTCACCCAGGCCGACACGTCCTCCACCCGACGTTTCAGCGGCACCGGGCTGGGACTGTCCATCGTGCGCAAGCTCACCCACATGATGGATGGGCAAGTAGGCTTGAAGAGCGTGCCGGGCGAAGGCAGCGAGTTCTGGTTCGATCTGGTGCTGCAGCGACCTTCGGCGGAGGATCTGCGAACCCTGACCCAGCTCCCGCACGAGACACAGACCGGCGCCACCGTGCAGGGCCAGGCGCTGCACCACCTCAACCTGCTGCTGGTGGACGACAGCGAGATCAACCTGGAAGTGGCCGCGGGCCTGCTGGAGCGCGAGGGCGCGCGCGTGTGCCTGGCGCGCACCGGGCGCGAAGCCCTGGAGGCCCTTCGCACCACGCCGCATGCGTTCGACGCGGTGCTGATGGACCTGCAGATGCCGGAGATGGATGGTCTGGAGGCCACGCGGCGCGTGCGCCGCGAGCTTGGCTTGAATGAATTGCCGATCATCGCGCTCACCGCCGGCGCGCTGGCCGAAGAGCGGCAACTGGCGTTTGCCGCAGGCATGAACGCCTTCCTCACCAAACCGCTGGACCCCGAACGGCTGGTGCGCACGGTGCACGAGTGGGTTCACAAAGCCGCAGACGCCCCTGGCTTGCGCCAGGCACCAGGGCCGACGCAGACAGCCCCCGTGGCCTGGCCGCAGATACCGGGCGTGGACGCCGCACAGGCGGCGCAGCGCCTGGGGGGCGACCTGGCCCTGTGGCTCAAGTCGCTGCAGCGTCTGCTGACCGAATACGCCGACTGGGCGGCTGACGACTCGGACCTTCCACGGGAGGAAGGCGCGAGGCAGCACATGGCGGCGCGCCTGCACAAGCTGC
This sequence comes from Hydrogenophaga sp. RAC07, assembly GCF_001713375.1. Taxonomy (NCBI): domain Bacteria; kingdom Pseudomonadati; phylum Pseudomonadota; class Betaproteobacteria; order Burkholderiales; family Comamonadaceae; genus Hydrogenophaga; species Hydrogenophaga sp. RAC07. Next base: position 53,297 of record NZ_CP016449.1, on the reverse strand, counting down.
GAGGGATTGCGGGCACGCTGGGCATCACCGGCGTGATGGAGCAGGCGCAGGCACTGGAGGCCGGGCTGCTGCAGCCGACGCCGGCACCCGAACTGGGCGCGGGGTGGCGGTCGCTGCAAAGCGCGCTGGCCGACCTGCAGCGCCACAGCGAGCCGGTGTTGAGGGCGGCGCAGGCGCCCGACGTTCCAGAGAGCGGTGCCGAAGCGGGCGAAGCCGATCTGCCGCAATTGCTGGATCTGTTGCACCGTCAAGACCTGGACGCATTGACCTGGTGGCACGTCCGGACGAACTGGCTGCAGGCGCACTTTGGCGTCACATTCGTCGAACGCGTGAGCCGCCTGCTCGACGATCTGGATTTCGCAGGCGCCAGCGCGGCCCTGACCAAGGAGCTGCATCCATGACTCCCAACGTCTCGGGGCGCCCTGCCCCCAACGACACCGTGCCGGACACAGCGGCGGCGCCCGACATCCTGATCGTGGACGACGATCCCGGCATGGTGCAGACGCTGGCCCGCGTGATCCGGCCGCTGGGCCGGCTGCGCTTTGCCACACAGGGCGTGGACGCCCTGCGGTTGATGGCCGAGGCGCCGCCCGACCTGGTGCTGCTCGACGCCCAGATGCCCGGCCTGTCCGGCTTCGACGTGCTGGAAGCCATCAAACGCGATCCCCAACTCTCCGACATCCCGGTGATCTTCGTCACCAGCCAGGCCGACGCCCAGTTCGAGCAACTCGGGCTGGAAAAAGGCGCGGCCGACTTCATTGCCAAGCCCATTCGCCCCGCCATCGTGCAGGCACGCGTGCGCACGCAGCTGCGGCTCAAACAGGCCAACGACGCGCTCAAGCAGGTGGCCGCCACCGACCGCCTGAACCTGGCCGAAGCGCTGGTCGAACTGCGCCAGAGCCACGCCCAGCTGCAGAAGACGGCCGAAGAATTGAAGCTGGCCAACGAAGGCCTGCTGCAGTTCGTGCGCATCAGCTCGCACGATCTGCGCGAGCCCCTGAACACCGTGGTCCAGTTTGTCGGTCTGGTCGAAGAGGACTTTGCGGCGCAGTTGCCGCTGGACGCGCGCCACTACCTCAAGCTCGTGCGCAGCGCCGGTGAGCGCATGCGCACGCTGCTCGATGACGTGGTGCGGTACGCGCGCCTGCAGCACGGTGAGACCGAGCCCCCGGTGCCGGTGGCGCTGGGGCCGCTCGTGGCCGGGCTGTGCGATGCGCTGGCCGCGCAGCTGAACGCCACCGCAGCGCAACTGCATGTCGGTGAGCTGCCGCTGGTCCGGGGACACGCCAGCCTGCTGTCCCAGCTGTTCCAGAACCTGTTGTCCAACGCCTTGAAGTTCATGCCTCCGAGCCGCGCGCCGCACATCGAGATCACGGCCCGGTCGGTGGACGGCATGGCCTGGATCACCGTGAGGGACAACGGCATCGGCATCACGCCCGAGGGCATGGACAAGTTGTTCCAGCCGTTTGCCCGGCTCAACCTCCGACGCGAATTCGAGGGCTCGGGGCTGGGGCTGGCGATCAGTCGCCAGATTGTCGAGGCGCACGACGGCTCGGTCACGGTGAGCTCGCAGCCTGGCGAGGGATCAGCCTTCGAGGTGCGTCTGCCATTGGCCTGACGGCGAGGCCGCCCCGATCACCGGGCCGCGCTGAACGATGCCGTCCAGGATGTCCGGTATCTCGAACAGGGCCCGGTTGTTCATGGCCCGCGCGCGGGTGCGGAACTCATCCAGGCGCGCGAGCAGCTCGTCCACCGCGCGGTCGATGGTGCGAAAGCTGCGGTGCACGATGCCCAGCTGGTGTTCGGTGATCCACTGCGCGTTGTAGCGTTCCTGCGGCATGGTCCACGCGTTGTCGACCACGATCACCGGCAGGCCTTGTTGCACCGCCTCGCTGATGCTGCCCGGTCCGGGTTTGCCGATGAAAAAGTCGGCCAGCCGCATGTAGCGCGGAATGTCGGACGCAAACCCCACCACCAGCCGCGGCGCCCCGGGCGGCAGGGCGCGCAGCTGCGCCGCCAGCGGCTTGTTGTGACCACAGACCAGGATGAGCTGGGTGGACGCACCCAGGCGTTGGGCAATGCCCAGCATGGCCTTGGAGCCGTGGCCGCCGAACAGCACCAGCGCGGTGGGACGGGACGGGTCCAGGCCAAGGCGGCGCATCTCGCTGGCGCGGTCCAGCGCGGGGGTTTCGTAAAACTCGGGGCGGATGATCATGCCGCTGGTGGCGTGCACGCGCCCGGGGACATGGCCCAGTTCCAGCGCCTGCGCCACAGCGCGCGCGCTGCCGCAGATGAAGTGCTGCGGCTGGCGCTCGATCCAGAAGTGCGGCGGGATATCGGCCAGGTCGGTGAGCACAGTGGCGTAGGGCACGCCCGGCAAGGTGCTGGCCAGGCTCTGGTACATCGCACGGTTGAAGTTGGGCACCAGCGACACGACCAGATCGGGCTCGGTCTGCAGCCAGTGCTGCTGCAGGGTCTTGAGCAGCGTGCTGTGACCCAGCCGGATCAGGCCTTGCAGGATCTTGAGCTCCTGCGCCATGCCGATGGTCCAGCCGCGGGCCAGGCGCTTGTTGTACCAATCCTCGGGGGCACTGCCGGTCATCTTGCGAAAACGGTCCTGCGGGTCCAGCACCTCGAACAGGTTGACCAGCCGCACCTGCCAGCCGCGGGGGTGCTGCGCCAGCGCCGACTGCAGCGCCAACGCGGAGGCGCGGTGGCCGCCGCCGGCGTTGAAATAGACCAGATCGACGGTGATGGGCCTGGGGGCTGGTTTGGGCGTGGCAAGGGGCATGGCGCACTCGCTGGAAGGGCCGGGCGCAGCGGCAGGGGCTGCGCCAGCGGGCTTCAGTAGAGCGCCCTTGTGTGACACCACGGTTTCAACCCGCCCGGCGGACGCCGACACAAATTGTCAAGAAATGCACGCTGGCTGCCGATACTCCCTCAAACAGGCGGGCCACCGGCAGGCACGCACCGCCGAATTCCTTTACAAAACAAGACCGCTCGAGGTGATCGACCGCTGGAGACCGCCGTTGTTGACAAGCCTGCCCATCGCCACCGATGACCACCACCAGCTCGACGAGTTGACCGAGCTGGTGCCCGGCGCCTTGCTGCGTTACCGGGTGCACGCCGACGAGCGCGCCGAACTGCTCTACATCAGCCGCTATGCCATGGACATCTGGGGCGTGACGGCCGAGGCCGCCATGGCCGACGAGTCCCTGCTCTGGCGCACCGGCGAGCGCCAGACGCAGGTCGAGCTGCGCGAATCCTTCATGCAGGCGGTGCGCCAGCGCCGCATCTGGTGGCACGAGTGGCAGATCAAGGACACGCTGGGCCGCTCAAAGTGGCTGCGCGGCACGGCCAAACCACTGGAACAGGACGACGGCACCGTGCTGTGCACCGCGTTCATCATGGACGTGACCGAGAGCATCCGCGCCCGCGCGCTGGAGTACGCCGGCGACCTGCGCCACCGCCAGATTTTTGACAACGTGCCCGGCCTGGCCGTGCAGGGTTATGGGCCCGACCTGATCGTGACGTACTGGAACGCGGGCTCCGAGCGGCTGTACGGCTTCAGCGAACAGGAAGCGCTGGGGCGCAGCATGCTCGACCTGGTGGTGCCGACCCACATGCACGCGGCGTTCAAGGCGACGGTGCAGCACATGGTGCAGACCCGCACACCGGTGCTCTCGGGCGTGCAATGGCTGCGGCGCAAGGACGGCTCCAGCGTGGAGGTGCACTGCAACGAGGTGTTCATGGAACACCCCGAGCGCGGCACCGAGTGTTTCTGCGTCGACTTCGACCTGACCGAACGGCGCGCCGCCGAAGACCAGCGCCTGGCGCTGGAAATGCAGTTGCGCGAGTCGCAAAAACTCGAAGCCCTGGGCACGCTGGCCGGCGGCGTGGCGCACGACTTCAACAACATCATGGCGGCGATCCTGGGCAACGCGCGGCTGGCTCTGGAAGACGTGCAGAGCAACGACCCGGCGGCCATCAGCCTGCAGGAAATCCTCAAGGCCGGCGGCCGTGCGCGCGATCTGGTGCAGCGCATCCTGTCGTTCAGCCGGCGCCAGGTGCTGGAGCGGCGCGTGATCGCGCTCAGCGCGGTGGTGGACGAGTCGGTGCGGCTGCTGCGCGCCACCCTGCCCCGCACGCTGGAGTTGCGTGTGGTTTGCGACCCGCAGACACCACCCGTGCTGGCCGACGCCACGCAGATGCAGCAGGTGCTGCTCAACCTGTGCACCAACGCCTGGCAGGCCATGCCGGACCTGGCCAGCGGCACGCTGCACATTGAACTGCGCCCGCACCGCGGCGCGCCGCCACCTTCGAGGGTGGTGGGCTCGACGCCGGGAACACCCGGCGAATGGCTCGATGTCAACGTGTGCCTCTCGGTGAGCGACAACGGCGCGGGCATGGACGCAGCGACGATGGAGCGGCTGTTCGAACCCTTCTTCACCACCAAGCCCCCGGGCGAAGGCACCGGCCTGGGCCTGGCGGTGGTGCACGGCATCCTGCGCGACCACCAGGCGGCGATCGAGGTGGACAGCGCGCCCGGCCGTGGGTCGACCTTCTCGCTGTATTTCCGCGCGGCCGGGCAACTGGCGCTGTCGCCCGAACCGTTGGACGAGCCGCGCAACAGCACGGCCCGGGTGGCCAGCAGCCTGGCGGGCACACGCATCCTGTACGTGGACGACGACGAGATGATCAACCACCTGATCGGGCGCATGCTGCAGCGCGGCGGCTTTCAGGCCAGCGTGTACCGCAACCCGCGCCAGGCGCTGAGCGACGTGCGCGAGGGCAAGGCGGTGTACGACCTGGCAATCACCGACTTCGCCATGCCCGGCCTCTCGGGCCTGGAGCTGGCGCGCGAACTGCGTGCCCTGCACCCCGACCGCCCGGTGGCCATCACCTCGGGCTACATCGGCGAGGAGCTGCGGCGCCTGGCGCCCTCGGCCGGCATCGCCGACCTGATCCCCAAGCCCAACACCTGCGAAGAACTGTTCGACGCCATCGAACGGCTGGCCAGCCGGGTCTGCAGGCCACCGCCGCCCTGAACCTGGGCGTCAGCCACAGCGGCGATCGCCGACGACAATGGCGGCCCGATCCAACCCGCAGGAGCCCCCACATGAAAGCCGCGTGGTACCGCCGCAATGGCCTGGCCCAAGACGTCCTGGAGGTGGGCGAGCTGCCCACGCCGCAACCCGCTGCGGGTGAGGTGCGGGTGCGCATGCACACCTCGGGCGTCAACCCGTCGGATGTGAAGTCGCGCCTGAAGCGACCGCTGAACGCGGCGCTGGTGGTGCCCCACAGCGACGGCGCCGGCGTGATCGACGCGGTGGGCTCGGGCGTTCCAACCGAGCGCATCGGCCAGCGGGTCTGGCTGTGGAACGCGCAGTGGCAACGCTCCATGGGCACGGCCTGTGAACACGTGGCGCTGCCCGCCGCGCAGGCCGTGCCCTTGCCCGACGGGATCGGTTTTGACGAGGCCGCCTGTTTCGGCATCCCCGCGCTCACCGCCCTGCAGGCGGTGCACCTGGCCGGCCCCCTGGCGGGCCAAACGGTGCTGGTCACCGGCGCGGGCAATGCGGTGGGTCATTGCGTCACCCAGCTCGCGGTGCTGCAGGGTGCGCGCGTGATCGGCACCGCCGGCTCCCCCGAGCGGCAGCGGCACGCACGCGACGCGGGCGCGGCGCACGTGATCGACTACAGGAACGAAGCGGTGGCCGCCCGCGTGCATGAACTGACCCAGGGACACGGCGTGAACGTGGTGATCGACATGGACTTCAGCAGCACGGCCGCCTTGCTGCCGCACGGCATCCTGAAGCCGCACGGCCAGGTGGTCTGCTACGGCTCCAACCTGCCGGGCGAGGTGACGGTGGACTTCCGCACGCTGCTGTTCAACTCCCTGCGGTTGACGTTTTTCATCGTCTACGAACTGCTGCCCGCCGACCGCGAGCGCGCCATCGCAGACCTGGATGCGCTGCTGCGCTCAGGGCAGCTGCGGCACACGGTGGCGCAGACCTTTGCGCTGGACGACATCGCCTCGGCCCACGAAGCGGTGGAGACCGGACGGGTGGTGGGCAATGTCGTGATCCGGCTCTGATCAGTCCAAGGTCCTGAACACCGCGCGCAGGGTTTCCAGCCGGGGTGGCTTGCTCAACAGGTGGTCCACATGCGGCGGGCACTCGCCCTCTTCCTGCATGCGCCGGCCCCAGCCGGTGAGCATCACGACCGGCGTGCCCGGCGACGCGGCCTTGACAGCGGCCGCCACCAAGCGGCCATCGACCTCGGGCATGCCCAGGTCGGTGATGACCACGTCGAACACCTGCGCAGAGAGCGCCGACCTGAACGCCTCGATGCCCTCGCCGCCCCCGGCGGCGGTGAACACGCTGTGTCCCTCGGTGGCCAGCGTCTCGGAGAGCGAGCGCAGCAGCAGCGGATCGTCGTCCACCAGCAGGATCTTCAGGGCACGGGTCGGGGTGGGCGGGTCGATCGGCGCTCCGTCCACCGGCGCGGGCTCACGGTGCGCAGGAAACGCCAGGCGGATGGTGGTGCCCGCACCGGGCGCGCTCTCCACACCGATCTCGGCGCCGTGGCGCTGCATGCAGCCGTAGACCATGGCCAGGCCCAACCCGGAGCCGCGCTGGCCTTTGGTGGTGAAGAAAGGCTCCAGGCAACGCCGCTGTGTCTCGGCGTCCATGCCGATGCCGGTGTCGCGTACGTCAAGCACCACACGTGTCGTGCCGTCGGCCTGCGCTTCCTGGCGGGTCAGCAGACTGAGCGTGCCGCCTTCGGGCATGGCGTCCACCGCGTTGAGCACAAGGTTGGTCAGAGCGTCGCGGATCTCGCCCTCCATGACGAAAACCGGCGAGAGGAGATCGTCCAGATCGAACGCGATCTCGATGGAAATGCCCGCCTGCTGCGGCATGTCGCGCCAACGTGCGCGGGTGAGGTCCAGCACCTGCTTGACGAGGTGGTTGAGGTCGACCGCGCGGCGCCGCACACCGGCGTCACTCGGCCGGTAGAAGTCGCGCATGCGCGCCACCGTCTCGGCCACGTCGTCGATGGCCAACTGCACCGTCTGCAGCTGCGCACGCCCACGCTCGCTGAGCCCGTGCTCGTTGGACAGCAACGACTCGGTGTAAAGCGCCACGGGCGAGATCGCGTTGTTGATGTCGTGCGCGATGCCGCTGGCCATCTGTCCCAGCACGCGCAGGCGCTCCTGCTGCAACACGACCTGTTGCGCCTCGTTGAGCTCGTCGTAGGCCTGCTGCAGCGAGCGGTGCAGCCGCGCCTGGCTGGCGGCCAGCGCCACGTGCTCCGCGAGCTGGCGCATGAATTCGCACTCCCCGCTGGCAAAACCGTGGCCCTGCGCACGCCCGGCCACCAGCACGCCCAGCACCTCGCCCTGCGCCTGCAGCGGTGCAAACACCGCCGACCCGATGCCCGCACGCGCGAGCCGTCGGGGCCAGTCAAAGGCCGAGTCGGCCAGCGCCGGCTCGTACAACAGTTCACCGCCCGTGCAGCGCGCCAGACCACTGTCCGATTCGCGCAGAACATCGCCCTCGACCAGTCCGACCTGCACGCCCAGCTCGGTGCCCAGCGTGCCCAGATGGGCCACGGTGAAGGTGCGGGTGGCCAGGTCGAACAGCAAGGCCGCCGAGTACACGGTCGAGAACCGGGATTCGATGTTGTCGCACACCACGCGGAAGATGCGGTCGAGGTCCAGACGCTCGTCGGTGGCACGCACGATGTGGTTGAGCAACTCGGTGCGCGAGAGCTGCAGTTGCAGCCGGGCCTCGGCTTCGACGCGTTCGGTCACGTCCTGCACCGTGCCGCTGACCGACACCACAGCACCGCTGCTGTCGCGCCGGGGTTCGTCCATGTTTTCCTCGAACCAGCGCAGCGCACCATCGGGCAGGAAACAGCGGTAGGTCCAGCTGCGGGCGATGCCGTCCCGAAGGCATCCGTTCATGGTCTGCAGGTACTCGGCCCGGTCGTCCGGATGGACACGCTCCAGCGTGTCCTCGATGCTCGGCGCGCCGGCGGCGGGGTCAAGACCGGTCAGGGCATAGAGGCTGGCCGACCACACCGCCGCACGGTCCTGGGCCCGCCGCTCCCAGCTGCCCATGCGCGCCAGCGACTGCGAGCGCGCCAGGCTGGCCTGCGAGGCCTGCACGGCCATCAGGGCCTGCGCACGCTGCTGCTCCATCGCGACCTGGTCGGTGATGTCCATCGCCACCACCAGCTCGGCCTCGCGCCCGTTGTAGTTCAGGCGCTGGGTGGTGATGTCCACCGCGATGGGCGTGCCGTCCTTGCGACTGTGCACCCAGGTGCCGACGCGCTCGCGGCCGTCGGGCGACGCCTCGGCCTTGCGGCTGCGCAACCGGATCCTTTCGCTCTCCGGAGGGATGTCGTCAATCGTGAGCGCAAGGAATTCTTCCCGGCTGTAGCCGTACTGTTCGATGGCCGCGTTGTTCACTTCGAGGAAGGCGCGGGTGGCGCGGTCGAGCACCCACATCGGGTGCGGGTTGCCCAGGAAGAGCAACTGAAAGCCGCCACGCAGGCGGGCTTCCTTCTGCTCGGCGAGCTTGCGCTGCGTGATGTCGCGCTCGATCGCCACCCAATGGGTGAACCAGCCCGCCTCGTTGGCGATCGGCACGATGTCGAGTTCCAGCCAGAACTCGCTGCCGTCCTTGCGGTGGTTGATCACCTCCTCACGCACCGGCTCCCATCGCGCGATGCTGCGGCGGATGCGGTCGAGCACATCGCGCTGGGTCTTGGGGCCGTGCAGCATGCGCGGGGTCTGCCCGATCGCCTCGGCCGCGCTGAAACCGGTCAGACGCTCGAACGCCTCGTTCACGTAAAGGATGCGTGGGCCGGGCGCCTCAAAGGGCTCGGCCTCGGTGATCAGCACGATGTCGTTGACGCGGGACACGCAGGTCTCCAGCAACATGAGGCGCTCTTCGCGGATCTTGCGCTCGGCGGCCCGCTCCAGCTGGTCCAGGGCCGACCCCAGGCTCTCGCCAATGGCCGACAGCAGGCGGCTTTCTTCGTCGAGAAAGTACCCCGGTTCGTTGGCCATGAGCACCAGGGCCATGGGCACCTGCCGGGCCGGGGCGATCGGCACCACAGCCACCGCCTTGAAGCCGCGGCGAACCGCCGTGGCAGCCCAGGCGCCCATGTTCGGATCGTTGGCAATGTCGTTCGACACCACCAGCTGGCGCGTGCGCAGGGCCGTGGGCACGGGCGAGGGGTAGGTGTCCACGTCCACGGCGGCGCGGTTGAGCAGGTCGGTGTAGCCGTCGTCGGCGCCCGCACTCACCAGCGCGGTCATGGTGCGTTTGTTCGGGTCCATGCCGGCCACCCAGGCCATGCGCAACTCGCCTTCGTCCACAGCGATCTGGCAGACCCGCTGGAGCAGGGCATCCCGGGAGTTGGCCGAGACGATGGCTGCGTTGATCTGGCTCTGCACCATGTACATGCGGCGCAAGCGGTGCTGTTCGGTGATGTCCTGCAGGGCGCCGGCGTACAACAGGGGTGTGCCGGCCGCATCACGCTCCACAAAGCCGAAACCATCGACCCAGCGCACCACCCCGTCGGAGCGCACGATGCGGTACTGCAGGCGCAACGGTTGGCCACCCTGGAACAGCCGGTCGCGGTGGGCTGCCACCCGCGCGTTGTCGTCCGGATGGATCAGGGCCTGGTAGGTCTCCACCGTGACCGGTCCCACGGCCGGGTCCAGACCAAGCAACTCGTAGATCGTCTCGGAGGCGGTGTAGAGCCGGGTCCTGAGGTCGAGCTGGTAAAAGCCGACGCGCGTGATCTGCTGTGCCTTGAGCAGCTGCGCCTGGTTCTTGGCCAGCTCGGCCAGCATGGTGTCGAGCCCCGTGGCCAGCTCGGAAAACTCGCGGCTGGCAGCGGCGGGCAGCGGTGTGGACAGCGGCTGGTTGCGGGCCGCCGCACGCATTCGCGCCAGCAGGTGCGACACCGGTTGCGCGATCTGGCGCAAACCCATCTGCCACGCCAGCACCAGGCCCACCAGCACGGCCAGCCCCATCACCGCGAGCTGCTGACGCAACTGCCGCGTGGCCGAGGCCAGCACATCGTCACGCCGCCCCCCCGCGATCACGTACAAGCCCTCGCCACCCACGTCCTCGATCGGCGTCAACTCGTACAGCCAGTCGGTGCCCCGCGCATCGCGCAGATCGAAACTGCCGGTGGTGCGGGCCACGATGGCGGACCGCAGGTCGTCGTTTTCGATCAAGGTTCCGATGCGTTCGAGCCCCGGCAGGCTGGATGCCAGCAGCGTGCCTTTGGCATCGGTGATGTCCACGCGGATCGAGCCGGGCAGCTGCAGGGACTGCAGTTTGCGCGCGGCGGGCACGAGGTCCACCGTGGAGAAGGCCACGCCCACGAACACATCGGCGTAGTCGAACACCGGCATGCCGAAGCCGAGCTGGCGCTTGCCCGAGACACGCCCCACCAGGTACTCACCCATGGAGAATTTTTGCGCACGCACGGTGTTGCGGAAGTAGTCCCGGTCGGCCACGTTGATGCGCTGCTGACCGGGATTGGCCAGGCACTGGATCTCGCCCTGAAGGTCGGCCACGCCGATGTTGCCGTAGCTCGCCGTGGCGGCCGAGACGTTGCGCAGGAATTCGTAGCAGAGCTGGCGCAGGTCGTTGCGGCGCACCGACGGACCCGCCGCCACCGTGGCCAGGATCTGCCGCACGCCCTCGATCAACTGCTCCTGGTTGGCCGCCGCCAGCACACCCACCGCCCGGATCTCCTGGCGCCCGCGCTGCACCGCCTCCTCGCTGGTGCTGCTGTAGCCGATCCACAGCATCACCAGACCCGGCAGGATGGCAACGCCCACCAGCATGAGCAGCAGGCTGCGGATTCCCGTCTTGTTGCGCATGGCGTGGCCTCCGTGGATGGGAACCGTCAACGAAGGGCTTCCGGAAATAAGTCACCACACCCGTGTAAGCACATGCTCGCACAAACCCGGCAGGTGGTAGGGTATGCAGCAGTGAGTGATCGTGAAAAAAACCTTATGTGGCGCTGACCTGTCGTCCATGGTCCAACCGGCGAATCCTTCATGCCACATCGCAGTTCTGCTCAGTACCGGCCCCGTCCCCGCCTGCTCGTGGTCGACGACGAAGCGCCGCAGCAACGCGCCCTGTGCGAGATCCTGGTGGACCAGGGGTACGACGTCGTGGGCTGCACCGACCCCCTGGTGGCGCTGAGCAAACTCGACCACGCCACCTTTGAACTCCTGCTGACCGATCTGCAGATGCCGGGCATGGACGGCATCGAACTGACCCGCCGCGCCCAGGCCGTGGCGCCCGACATGGTCATCGTGCTCATGACGGCGCACGGCAGCATCGGCAGCGTGGTCGACGCCATGAAGAACGGCGCCATCGACTACGTGCAGAAACCCTTTCGCATCAGCGGCATCGTGCCGGCGGTGGAGCGCGCGCTGGAAGTGCAGCGCCTGCGGGTGAACAACCGCCGGCTCGAAGCCGAGGTGTCGCAACAGGTCAGGGAACTGGTGGCCGTCAACCAGGAGCTTGATGCCTTTGCGGCCCGCCTGGCGCACGACCTGCGCGGCCCGCTGGTGAACATGCGCAGCATCCTGGCGATGGTCTTGCAGGACTCGGACGACCTGCATGCCGAGCTCTTGCGCAGGGGTTTGCAGTCGGGGGACCTGGCGCTGCGCATGGTGCGCGACCTGCTGGACTTTGCGCGGTTGGGCAACCAGTCGCTGACCATGGCCCCGGTGCAGCTCGACGACGTGTTGCAGGTCGCCCTGGCCACGGTCAAGCCCCAGTGCGACGGCCGCCAGATCGAGTGGGCCATCGGCCCGTTGCCCACTCTGCAGGGCCACGCAGGCTTGTTGCAACAGGCGTTTGCCAACCTGTTGAGCAATGCGATCAAGTACACCTCGGCGCATCCGGTGGCACACATCGCGGTGACGGCCCGTCCCCTGCCCGACGGCCGCCACGCGATCGTGTTCTCGGACGATGGCGCGGGCTTCGACCCCAAGCACGCGGACCAGCTGTTCAAGCCTTTTCGCCGCCTGCACACCGCCGACGAGTTCGTCGGCGAAGGCATGGGCCTGGCCAACGTGCGGCGCATCGTCGAACGCCACGGCGGCACGGTGACCGCCCAGGGCCGCCTCGGTGAAGGCGCCACCTTCACCCTGGTGCTGCCCGCGCCGGCCGCCACCGCCTGACAACGGCATGGTGGCGGCGCTCTCCCCCTCACAAACGGCCGCCGCGCTGCCCTACCCGGCACTGGCCGACGCGATCGAGGCGCTGCTGCGCGACCCCACCGTGGCGGTGCCCGCGCGTACCGTGCAGGCACTCGCAGGCGGCGGGAGTCTGTTCGTGATGCCGGCAGCCGACGTGCGCGTGGCCATCACCAAGCTCATCACCTTCATCCCCGACAACGCCGCGCGCGGCCTGCCTGCGATCCAGGGCGACATCGTGGTGTTCGACGCGGTCACGGGCCAGCGCACCGCCCTGCTCGACGGCCCGACCGTGACCGCGCGGCGCACGGCCGCGGTGTCGTTGCTGGCGGCGCGGCTGCTCGCGCCGCGCACCGACGGGCCCCTGCTGATCGTGGGCGCTGGCGTGCAGGGCCGATCGCACCTGGAAGCGTTTCACGAAGGCTTGGGGGTCCAAGAGGTGTGGGTGGCATCACGCAGCACGGCGAGCGCCGACGCACTGGTGCTCCATGCACGCAGTCTCGGCATGCGCGCGCAGCGTGTGGACGGTGCCGACGCCGCGCTGGCCGACTGCCCGCTGGTGGTGAGCTGCACCTCGGCACAGACCGTGGCCTTGCGTGCCCGTCCGCGCGCCGACGCCTTCGTGGCTGCGGTGGGTGCGTTCACGCCGCGCATGGTGGAGTGGGCGCCCGAGGTCTGCCGCTGGCTGGCCGAACAGGGCTTGGTGGTGGTGGACACGCGCGATGCCGACTTTGAGGCGGGCGACCTGCTGCAGGCCGGCATAGGCGTTCCCGAGCTGGCCACACTGGCGGACGTGGTGCGCGACCCCGGCGCGCACCGGCGCAAGGGCCCGGTGTTCTTCAAAAGCTGTGGCTGGGCCGGCTGGGACCTGGCGGCGGCGCGCCTGGCGCTTCAGCGCTGAGGGTTCAACGGTAGGTGGCCAGGTGGATGCTGGTCTCGGTGCTCTGGATGCCCTTGATCAGCCGGATGCGTTCCAGCACCTGCGAGAGCTCGGTCATGGAGCCGGCGCTGAGCTCGGCCAGCAGGTCCCAGCGGCCGTTGGTGTCGTGCAGCGCGGCCACGCCGGGTTCACCCAGCAGGCTGGCGATCACCGCGCGCGTCTGGTTGCCATCCACCAGCACCGCCATCCAGGCGCGGATGCGCTCGGGTTCGGCCTCGGGCCGCAGGCGCACCGTGTAGCCCACGATCAGCTGCTGGTCTTCGAGCTTGCGGATGCGGTTGGTCACCGTGCCGCGCGAGACCTTGAGGCGGTGCGCCAGCTCGGCCACGGTGGCGCGCGCGTTCTGGCGCAGTTGGGCAATGAGGGCCTGGTCGATGTGATCCATGTGTGCATTCTGGCATTCAGGGCTGCCGTTTTGCCGCATTTTCTCAGCATATGGCAAGTTTTTGCCGATTCACATTGCCACGGGGCTGCGGGACACTGCTGCTCATGACTTCGAGCAACACCATGAACCCCGCCAACACCCTCTTTCTGAGCGCGCCCACCGCCGCCGACCTCATCAACCGCCACGGCATCCCGCAGACCCTGCGCGGCATGCGCGATGCCATCGCCGAAGACTTCGCGCGCTGGGCCGATTTCGACAAATCGGCGCGCGTGGCCAACCACAGCACCCATGGCGTGATCGAACTCATGCCCATCGCCGACGACACGCTCTACAGCTTCAAGTACGTCAACGGCCACCCCAAGAACACCCGCCTGGGCCTGTCCACCGTGATGGCCTTCGGCGTGCTCGCCGACGTCGCCACCGGCACGCCGCTGCTGCTGTCCGAACTCACGCTCACCACCGCGCTGCGCACCGCCGCCACCTCGGCCCTGGCCGCGCAAACCCTGGCCCGGCCCGACAGCCGCGTGATGGCACTCATCGGCAACGGCGCACAAAGCGAATTCCAGGCCCTGGCCTTCCAGCATCTGGTGGGCATCACCACGCTGCGCGTGTTCGACGTGGACCGCGCCGCCACCGCCAAGCTGGTGGCCAACCTGGCCGGCAGCGGCCTGGACATCGTGGTCTGCGAGAGCACGGCAGAAGCCGTGCGCGGCGCCGACATCGTCACCACCATCACGGCCGACAAGACCAACGCCACCATCGTCACGCCCGACATGCTGGCGCCCGGCATGCACATCAACGGCGTGGGCGGCGACTGCCCCGGCAAGACCGAACTGCACGCCGAGGTGCTGCGGCGCGCCAGCGTGTTCGTGGAATACACGCCGCAAACGCGGGTGGAAGGCGACATCCAGCAGATGCCGGCCGACTTTGCGGTGACCGAGCTGCACGATGCGCTGGCCGGCCGTGCACCGGGCCGGACCCACGCGGAGCAGATCACCGTGTTCGACTCCGTGGGTTTCGCGCTGGAAGACTATTCGGCGCTGCGCTTCATGCACGGCCTGGCGATCGCGCAGGGCATGGGCACCACGGTGTCGCTGATCCCCGATCTGGCGGACCCGAAGAACCTGTTTGCGGCGTTGCGCCCGCCGGTGGTTGCGGCTGCGTTGCGCCTGGTGGCCTGAGGCTCCGGCCTCAAGCCACCTGCACCTGCACCCACCGCACAAACGCCACCACCGGCGCACGCCCCCGGTCAGCGGTGCGCACGGTGAGAAAGTGCACCGGCCGCACGATCTTCTGCAGGCTGCGTTCGCCCAGCACCACCAGGTCGCCGCGCTCGATTTCGCGCGCCGCCAGGCGGGTGCTTTCCAGCGCCACACCCATGCCGTCAACCGCAGCCGCAATCGCCATGGCCGCGCGGTCGAACGAGGGGCGGGGGCGCTGGGGCAGCGACAGGCCGTTGAGCTCGAACCACTCGGCCCAGCCCACCGGGCTGAGTTGCGAGTCGATCAGCGCCAGCCGCTGAATCGCCTGGGCCGGGCGCTCCTTGGTCAGCAACAGCGCGGGTGACACCAGCGGCGCGATGCGTTCGTCTCCCAGCGAGATCACATCCAGCCCGGGTTTGTGGCGCGCTGCACCATAAGAAAGCGCCACGTCGATGTCACGCACCACGCCCAGGTCCACCGGGTCGGCGCCGGTGGTCAGGCGGATGTTGATGGCCGGGTGCTGCGCCACGAACGCAGGCAGGTGGGGGCCGAGCCACTTGAGCGCGAGACTCGGCGCGCAGTGCACCGCCAGCACCTCGTCGTGTGTGGGCAGCTGCACCTCGGCGCAGGTGGCCTCCAGCGCGTCGAACAAGCGGCCCAGGCTCTCGAACAAACGCCGCCCTTCCTGCGTGGTCTGCACCTGGCGATGCCGGCGCTCGAACAGCGCGCGGCCGAAGTGCCGCTCCAGGTCGCGGATCTGGTGGCTGATCGCCGAGGCGGTGAGGTGCAGTTCCTGCGCGGCCAGCGCAAAGCTCTGCAGGCGCGCGGCGGCCTCGAAGGTGCGCAGCCGGGCCAGCGGTGGAAGATTTCTCATGCAAGCGGCTTTCAGATGAATCTACCTCATGTTTCCATGAGCATTCATCGTTTGTCAATGCGCGCGCCTGGGCCGACCATCACGGCTCAACACCACCCGAGGAGACACCATGTCCGCCGTTCTCGAAAAACTCTCAGCGCTGGGTCAGAAGGAATACCGCCACGATCCGCTGACCGATCCCAAGGTCTCGATCTACCAGCCCGACCAGCCCGGCCTGATCTACCCCGGCATCCCCACGTTCGACAACGTGGCGCAGGAGCGTCAGTACCTGAAAGAGCGTCTGGCGGGCGCGTGCCGCGCGTTTGCGCGCCAGGGCTTCGACTACGGTTTTGCCGGCCACCTGACCATCCGCGATCCGGAGCACCCGCACCTGTACTGGACCAACCCGATGGCGGTGCATTTCGCTCAAGTGAAGGTGTCCAACCTGATCGTGGTGGACCACCAGGGCCAGGTGGTGGAAGGCCGCCACGCGGTGAACCGCGCCGGTTTCGTGTTGCACGCGGCGGTGCACGAGGCACACCCCGACATCATTGCCATGTGCCACGCGCACACGGTTTATGGCACGGCGTTCGCGTCGCTCGGCCAGCCGCTGCTGCCGATCTCGCAGGACGCGGCCGCCTTCTTTGAAGACCACGTGGTCATTGGCGACGAGGCCGGCCAGGTGGCGGTGGAAGTGAAGGCCGGTCTGAAGGTGGCCGACTGGTTCAAGGGCGTCAAAGCCGCGATCCACCAGAACCACGGCCTGTTCACCGCGAGCCGCCACAGCATCGAAGCCGCGGCGTTCTGGTTCATTGCGCTGGAGCGCTGCTGCCAGCAGCAGCTGGCCGTGATGGCCACCGGCGCCACGCCGCGCCTGGTGCCCGCCGAGCGCGCACGCTACAGCCGCGAGCACGTGGGCAGCGAGTACATCGGCTGGCTGCACTTCCAGACCATCTGGAACGACCTGGTGCGCAGCGAGCCCGACCTGTTCGACTGAAGCAGGCCGGGCGGGTCAGCGATCAGCGCTGGCCGTGGGCGTTCTTGGCGGCCTGGACACAGGCCGTCTTGGCGTCACCGCTCAAGGTGTCGCACTTTTCGGCAGCGGCCTTGTATTTGGCTTCGTTGACGTCTTCCTTGGCTTCGGCACGGTCTTCGGCCGAAGCCTTCGGGCTTTTGGCGGCGGCGATGGCGGCCACGTGCGCGGCTTTGGCTTCCTTGTTGCACACGTCCTTGGCGTTGCCGCTGAGGTCGTCGCAGCGCTCCTTGGCCACCTCAAAGGCGCCATCGGCCTTGACGGTCTGCACCTTCATGGCATCTGCGGGCTTGCCGCTGGCGCTGAACTCCAGCTCGGCGCGTGCGTTCTTCTCGGCGGCTTCGGCCTCTTCTTCACAGATGTCCTTGGCGTTGGCCTTGAGGCTGTCGCACGCGGCCTTGGCCGCCTTGTAGTCCGCACTGATGGTGGTCTTGGCGGCGGCGTATTCGGCCTTGGTGGGTGCAGCGGCTTGGGCGGCCAGCGGGCTCAGGAGCAGAGCGCTGATGAGCAAGGCGGTGCGGGTCAGGGTGGGTTTCATGAGGAGTCCTTGTCGGTGTTGTCGAAAGTGCGGTGGAGCGGCGCCGGGGCCGCTGATAGGGACCACACGCCGAGCATCGACCAGCCCGCGCAGGGGGTCTGTACGCCGTCGAACGGACACGATGGATGCCGCTACAGAAACGCGTGTGACAAACGCGCTTCGTGAGCCGGCGTAGCATCTCCCGCCATGCCCCACACACCCGCCGACCCCAGCCTGATCGACTCGCGCGTGGCCGTGCGCCGCCTGCTCACCACGCTGGCGCTGGTGACGCTGGGCAACAGCGGCATGTATGTGGTGGCGGTGGTGCTGCCGGCGGTGCAGGCCGAGTTCGGCGTGGGCCGGGCCGATGCGTCACTGCCCTACACGCTGATGATGGTGTGCCTGGGCATCGGGGGACTGTTCACCGGCAAGCTGGCCGATCGCCACGGCATCACGCCGGTGCTGCGCGTGGGCGCGGTGGCGGTGGCGGGCGGTTTCATCTGGGCGGCCAACTCGGGCAGCATCTGGACTTTTGGTCTCGCGCACGGGCTGCTGCTGGGCATGCTGGGCAGCTCGTCCACATTTGCGCCGTTGTTGGCCGACACCGCGCTGTGGTGGAACAAGCGCCGCGGCATGGCGGTGGCCATCGCCGCCAGCGGCAACTACGTGGCCGGCACCGTGTGGCCACCGCTGGTGCAGTGGGGCATCGAGTCCATCGGCTGGCGCCAGACCTACGTGATCCTCGGTGTGGTGTGCGGCGTCGGCATCTTTCTGCTGGCCAACCTGATGCGCCAGCGCCCGCCGCTGGTGGTGACCGCGCCGGTGAGCGCGGGCGAGGTGGTGCCCGACACCAGCCGGCCGTTCGGCTTGAGCCCCAACCACGCGATGGCCCTGCTGTGTGTGGCCGGTGTGGGCTGCTGCGTGGCCATGTCGATGCCGCAGGTCCACATCGTGGCCTATTGCACCGACCTCGGCTATGGCGCCGCACGCGGGGCCGAGATGCTCTCACTGATGCTGTTTTGCGGCATTGCCAGCCGGCTCATCTCGGGCTGGATCTGCGACCGCATCGGCGGTATCCGCACGTTGCTGCTGGGCTCGGCGCTGCAGTGCGTGGCGCTGCTGTTGTTCATCCCGTTCGACGGGCTGGTGTCGCTCTACCTCATCGCCGCGCTGTTCGGGCTGTTCCAGGGCGGCATCGTGCCGTCGTACGCCATCATCGTGCGCGAGTACTTCCCGCCCAAGGAAGCCGGCGCGCGCGTGGGTGCGGTGATCATGGCCACGCTGGTGGGCATGGCGCTGGGTGGCTGGATGTCGGGCTGGGTGTACGACCTGACCGGCAGCTACGACGCCGCCTTCCTGAACGGCATCGCCTTCAACCTGCTCAACATGAGCATCGCGCTGTGGCTTTACTTCCGGGTGCGGCGCATCGGACGCGCGGGGCTGGCGGGCAGCCCGGCGGCCTGAAGGCCGGGGCTCGGCCAGAGAAGCGCCGTTTTCCGGGCCCTTTTCACATTTCAGGCGGCTGCAGCGGCGGACGATATGCAGAGGTAGGCCATCCTGCCGTCCGATTTCAATTCCGCCTGCGCCGGCAACGGCCCAGGCGGGAGTGCCCCCCATGAAGCTCTCACTCAAACTCCCACTGGCTTTTGCCGCCACGCTCGCCCTGGTCATCGCTGCGGCGCTGTTCGGCATCCACAGCCTCAACCAGTCCATCAAGACTTTCGAAACAGACGTTCACGACAGCCACGAGAATGCCGCCGCCGCGAGCCACCTGCTGAGCCAGTTCAAGACCCAGGTGCAGGAGTGGAAAAACACCCTGCTGCGCGGCAAGGACCCGGAAAAGCTCGACCGTTACTGGACAGCCTTCAACAAGATCGAAGGGGAGATGGCGGACGCATCGAAACGGCTGGTGCAGAACCTCCCCAACGGCGAATCGCAAGACCTGGTGAAACAGTTTGCCGCCGCCCACCTCACCATGGGGCAGAACTACCGCACCGCGTTCGAGTCGTTCAAGTCCTCGGGCTTTGACCACGCGGTGGGCGACAAGGCGGTGAGCGGCATGGACCGCGAACCCGCGCGCCCGCTGGATGCGGCCGTGAAAAAAATCGCCGACGACAGCGCGACCCTGGCGCAAGCAGCCGAGGCCAGCGCCGCCCGCGCCACCACCATCAGCCTGGCGCTCATGGCACTGGTGTGCGGGATCGCCATCACCGGCGGTGTGCTGTTCAGCCGCAGCATCACGCGACCGATCGACCGCGCCGTGCATCTGGCACGCCAGGTGGCAGAAGGTGACCTCACCGCGCAGGTGGACACCCGGGGCTCGGACGAGATTGCGCAATTGCTGCAGGCCATGCAATCCATGCAGGGCAAGCTCTCGGCGGTGGTGCGCGTGGTGCGCGAGAACTCCGAGAGCGTGGCCACCGCCAGCGCACAGATTGCACAAGGCAACCACGACCTGAGCGCACGCACCGAACAGCAAGCCTCGGCGCTGCAGGAGACCGCGGCGTCGATGGAAGAGCTGAGCTCCACCGTGCGACAGAACGCCGACAACGCCCGCCAGGCCAACCAGCTCGCTCAGGGCGCCAGCGAATTCGCCACCAAGGGCGGCGACGTGGTGGGCCAGGTGGTGCAGACCATGAAGGGCATCAACGACAGCAGCAAGAAGATCGCCGACATCATCGGCGTGATCGACGGCATCTCGTTCCAGACCAACATCCTCGCGCTCAACGCCGCGGTGGAAGCGGCCCGCGCGGGAGAACAAGGCCGCGGATTTGCGGTGGTGGCCGGCGAGGTGCGCAACCTCGCGCAGCGCAGCGCCGAAGCGGCCAAGGAAATCAAACGCCTCATCGGCGACAGCGTGGAGCGCGTCGAACAGGGCAGCGTGCAGGTCGACGAAGCCGGCCAGCGCATGGCAGAGATCGTGGGCTCCATCCGCCAGGTCACCGACATCATGGGCGAGATCAGCGCCGCATCCACAGAACAGAGCGACGGCGTGGCGCAAGTGGGCAACGCCGTCACCCAGATGGACCAGGCCACGCAGCAGAACGCCGCGCTGGTGGAAGAAAGCGCGGCCGCTGCGTCGAGCTTGAAGACCCAGGCGCAGCAGCTGGTGGAGGCGGTCGCGATCTTCCGGCTCGCCAACTCGGCGCGCTGAGGCGATCCCGCGCCACGCCCTGTCTAGAGCGCCTGCTGTGTGAGCGTGCCGGGCCGGGCCGAGTAACGCACCCGGCTGTCCAGAGCCTCGATGTCCACCCGCGCGCTGCGTCGGCCGTAGACCTCGGCTTTCAACCAGGCCAGTTCTTCTTCCAGACGCTGCGGGTCGACGAGCGTGCAAAACCAGACCTTGGCCTCGGCGTCCCAGCGGTAGCCCCGGCCCTTGAGCAGGTCCTTCGATTCAAACGGTGAGCCGGTGGCGCGGAGTTTGAAACTCGGGCTGCTGGCCGCAGCGATCAGGTGCGACAGACCCGTGGTCGTGGTCTTGGCCACCGGTCGCGTCAACACATGGAGCAAGGCGTGGCAATCGACTTGCGCGCGGTGGGCGTCATAGAACCACCCGTGGTCTTGTGCCAGCGCGCTCAGCTTGGACGAGCCGGCGCCGGCCGCCTTCCAGTCGATGTCGGCGAATGAACAGGCCCAGGCCTTGTCGACAAACACCGGAAAACGCGATTCCACAAACGGGCGATCAAAGCCGGCGTTGTGCGCCACGATCAGGTCGGCGCGGGTCACCATGGTCGCGACCAGGGCGTCGTCCAGCCGTTGGCCTTGCACCATGTCGTCGCTGATGCCGGTCACCTCCCTGGCCACCGGGGGGATCGGCATGCCGGGGTCTTCGAACCCTTCCAGAATGTCCACCGGCCCGAACGGCACACCCGTGCTCGCGTCCACCTGCACCAGCAGCATGGCCAGCTCGATGATCTTGTCGGTCTGGTGCGACAGGCCTGTGGTTTCGGTGTCGAGCACCAGCACGTGCCGGATGTCGGGCTCGGCGGGCGCGGGACCAAAGTCGTGGACCGGAACCAGCCGCCGCAGCACGCGAAAGTCGGGGTCCTGGTCCAGGCGCTGCGCCATCTCGTGTGGCGTCAGCAGCTGCGCGGGAGCCGGTGGGGTGGGTGCGGGAGGAGGCGGTGGCGGTGGTTGAGGCGGCGGCGCGTCAAATACAAAACTGGACTGGGTCATGGGTGGAGCCTACCCGAGCCCAACGCAAGGCTGAAAGCTTGCCGCTGAGCACGCCCCATTCGAAGCCACCGCACGGACCCACAACCCCTGGCCCGAGCCCTTTCCCAGCGTCCGTGAGAGATCGACACCCGAAGCCTGGATGGCCAGGTCAGAACTCGAGCTTGTCGATGATGGCCTTGATGCCGGCGCGGGCACAGGCGTCGTCGGCCTCGCCGCCGGGCGCACCCGAGACACCAATGCCGCCATAGATCGAACCGCCAGCCTCGATCACCACGCCGCCGCCCACCGCCAGCATGCGGGGCGTGCTGCGGATGCCGCTCATGGGCTTGCCGGGCTGTGACTCGTTGGCCAGTTCCAGGGTGGAGGTGCGAAAGCTCGCCGCTGTCCAGGCCTTGTTGGTGGCCACGTCCACGGTGTGCGCGCCAGCGAAACGGTCGCGCAGGAACACCTGCGTCAGGCCCGAGCGGTCGACCACCGCCACGCCGACCTGAAAGCCCTGCGCGCGGCAGGAGGCCAGAGCGGCCTGGGCCGCGACCAGCGCTGTCTCCGGCGTGAGGGCCTTGATTTCGAAGCTGCTGGCCGGGGCCTTGGTCTGGGCCTGGGCGGCCAGCGGCAGGGCGAGGGTGAGGGCGATGAGGGTGTGGCGCATGGTCGGTCTCCTTCTGTTGGGGTGTGTTGTGGTGCCCGATGCCCACCGCGGTTCGGCCGGCATTGCCGGGAGTCGGCATGTAAGCTGAACCTCGCGGAAGCGGTGCCACATGCGCTGACCCGCGGCAACACAGTCGCCGCAGCCTTGCCTCACGGGCACCCCCTGGGCGGCATGGAAACTTCCGGAAACGAAACGCGCAACGTGCTTCAGTGTTCCGAAAGCGATCCGCCGGATGGGGCGCCCTGGTCTTCGCGGGCAACGGAAGCTTCTGCCGCGAGCCAGTCTTCCAGGTCGTGACCGTCCACGCAGCCGCGGGCCTCGTACAGCGCATAGGCCACTTCGTGAATGCGCTCCTCGCGCGAGGGTCCGGCCTGCGCGCTGCCAGGGCCGTCCGCACGGGCATGCCCGTCGCCCTGGGACACCACCGCCATCGGAGGCCGCTTGATCAATGCCTTCTTGCCAACCGCGCTGCCTGAGGTCTGCTTCATGTCTGTGCTCCTGTGAGTACACGTGTGTGTGTGGCACCTGAACTGCGGCTGCATGAATGCGGCCCAGGGTGCATGAGCAGACTAGTGAGTTGGGCGTCAAGCACGTTGAGCACGCTCAATCCGGACACCTGCCCCGGGCGCACACTGAAACGCATCACCGACCAGGTCAAGGGGCCCCGGGTGCAAGCCGGCACTGTGTGCACCCGACAGGTCGTCTTCATGGATGCCCGCAGCACGGTTGCCGATGCAGCCCATGCATGCCAACGACTTCTGGCTGGAAGCCGCATCGGCCTTCGAGCGCGCTACCGACCCTGGCACTGCCTTGAGCCGTGCTCGGTGATCCAGCTCATGGGCAAACGACTTCGGGAGCTGCATCTTGGAGAAACACAAGGCCCGCATCGATCGCTTTCTGAACGACTTGCGTTCAATGGGACACGCCAGCGAGCGTGGTGCGCCCCAGGGTGAAGCTCAGCGGCGCGAGGGTCGCGCAAGGGAGAAACCTGCCGGCCTGCCGAGCGTCTGGCTGCGCCTGGTTGCGGTCTTGCTGATCGGGTTCGCTGCGTTCGAAGCGCGTGCTGCGCCGGTGGTGGTGCTGCAGGTGAAGGACGCCATCGGCCCGGCAAGCGCCGACTATGTGATTCGCGGCATCGCCAAGGCAGCCGACGCGGGTGCACCGTTGGTGGTGATTCAACTCGACACACCAGGCGGCCTGGACATTTCGATGCGTCAGATCGTTCAGGCCATCCTCGCCTCACGAGTGCCGGTGGCGGTCTTCGTGAGCCCGGCAGGCGCGCGCGCCGCCAGTGCCGGCACCTACATCCTCTATGCGTCGCACATCGCTGCAATGGCACCCGCGACGACGCTGGGTGCGGCCACGCCCGTGGCGATCGGCCTGCCCGGCGCCGAGCGCAAGCCACCGGTTCAGGACAAGGGCGGCGAACCAACCGGATCCTCGAAGGACGATCCTGATCAAGGCGATCCCAGGCCTGCTTCAACGGCGCCGGCTGACGCCATGGCGGCCAAGCAGGTGCACGACGCCGCCGCCTTCATCCGCGGCTTGGCCCAGCAGCGCGGCCGCAATGCCGAGTGGGCCGAACGCGCCGTGCGAGAGGCGGTGAGCCTCACCGCCACCGAGGCGCTGAGCGCGAAGGTGGTGGACGTCGTCGCCGAGGACGTGGACGACCTGCTGGCCCGGATCGACGGCCGCCAGGTCCGTGTCCATGGAGCGGATCTGACACTGGCCACGCGGGGACTCACTCAACAAGCGATGCTGCCGGACTGGCGCCAACGGCTGCTTTCGGTGCTCGCGAATCCAAGCTTCGCGCTGATCCTGATGATGCTTGGCATCTACGGCCTCATGTTCGAGTTCTCCTCGCCGGGCTTCGGACTGCCTGGCACCGTGGGCACGATCTGCCTGCTGCTCGCGATGTTCGCGCTGCAGTTGCTGCCCGTCAATTACGCCGGTCTGGCGCTGATCATCCTTGGCCTCGCGTTGCTGGCAGCGGAGGTGGTGACGCCGACGCTCGGGGTGCTCGGTGCCGGCGGCGTGGTCGCCTTTGTCGCCGGGGGCCTGCTGCTGTTCGACCGCGACGTCCCGGGCCTGGGCCTTCCGCTGCCACTGATATTCGGCCTGGCGGCCAGTTCGACCGCGGTGGTGCTCTTTGCCGGAGGGATGGCTCTGCGCGCTCGACGGCGCCCGATCGTCAGCGGGTGCGAAGAGACGAAAGGCGCAGAAGGAATCGTGCTCGCGCGGGCCGACAGCGGAGCCTGGGTCCAGATTCATGGAGAGCGCTGGCGTGCAACCAGCACAGATCCTCTGCAACCAGGACAACGGGTGCGCGTCATCGGCTTGCAGGGGTTGACGCTTGAGGTGCAAACCGAGACAGGTCCAACCACACCAGGAGACGCAACATGATCTTCGACTTCAATTGGGGACTCGGTGGCGTGCTTTTGCCGCTGTTGGTTTTTCTTGCGGTCAGCTCTCTTCGCATCTTGCGCGAGTACCAGCGCGGCGTCGTGTTTCAACTGGGCCGCTTCTGGAAAGTCAAAGGTCCAGGGCTTGTCCTGGTGATCCCGGGTATCCAG
This sequence comes from Hydrogenophaga sp. RAC07, assembly GCF_001713375.1. Lineage (NCBI taxonomy): Bacteria > Pseudomonadati > Pseudomonadota > Betaproteobacteria > Burkholderiales > Comamonadaceae > Hydrogenophaga > Hydrogenophaga sp. RAC07. The sequence goes on along the minus strand of NZ_CP016449.1, from coordinate 28,722 downwards.
CAGATGGTGCGCGTGGACCTGCGGGTGGTGACCATGGACGTCGAGCCACAAGACGTGATTTCACGAGACAACGTCTCGGTGAAGGTCAACGCCGTGGTGTTCTTTCGCGTCGTCGATCCGCAGAAGGCGATCATTCAAGTGGAGAACTACCTGATGGCGACCAGCCAGCTCGCCCAGACGACGTTGCGGGTCGTGCTTGGCAAGCACGAACTGGACGAGATGCTGGCCGAGCGCGAGCGTCTGAACATCGATGTGCAGCAGATCCTCGACGCGCAGACCGATGCCTGGGGCATCAAAGTCACCAATGTCGAGATCAAGCACATCGATCTGAATGAGTCGATGGTGCGGGCCATTGCGCGCCAGGCCGAAGCCGAACGCGAGCGGCGCGCCAAGGTGATCCACGCCGAAGGCGAAAAGCAGGCCTCGGCAGCGTTGCTGGAGGCGGCCCGAATGTTGGCCCAACAACCCGAGGCCATGCAGTTGCGTTACTTGCAGACCATGACCCAGGTGGCCGGCGATCGCGCCTCGACGGTCGTGTTGCCGCTGCCACTGGATCTGCTCGGTTCCCTGCAAGGCAGGGGACCGGTGCCGACACCACGCGGCACTGAGGTCGACACAACGAGCGGCGGCGCACCTCCACGCACGGCATGACCGAGAACGAACTTCCCGGAGAAGTTCGCCGATCGCGCACGACGCCCATCCCTGCCACACAAGTCGCGGCTCGACGATCTCCGTCGTGGGTGGCCACGGCGTTTTCCAGGGCAAGTCGGCCTTCATGGGTGGGTCGACATTTGAGGCGCAACCCGTGTTGTGCGGTGGATCACGGCGGCAGATGCAAATGGGACCGCCATGCACGCCGTCGGGTTCCGCAGATGCCGCTCTGCCGGGCATGAACGGCCCATGTGGAACTTTGCGTGGTCGACCTCCCTCGTGAGGTGATGCAAACATCTTGAATGGCGTGGTACGGTTTGAGGCCGTCACCGACCCCACGAAACAACGCATATGCCCCTGACCTCACTGAAGGACCGTGTCGAGACGCTGGTGTGGGCACCCGCCCGCACGACCGGCCTGGTGCGACTGGCGCGCACCGTGCTGATCCTGGGCCGGGACCTGGCTTTCGGGCAGCTCACGCTGCGCGCCATGGGCCTGGTCTACACCACGCTGTTGTCCATCGTGCCGCTGCTGGCGCTGAGCTTCTCGGTGCTCAAGGCGTTCGGCGTCACGAACCAGATTCAGCCGATGTTGCTGAACCTGCTTGAGCCCCTGGGAGAGAAAGGGGCCGATGTCGCGCTGCGCATCACGGGCTTCATCGAGAACATGAACGTGGGCGTGCTCGGCGCAGTCGGGCTGGCGCTTCTGCTGTACACGTCGATCTCGCTCATCCAGAAAATCGAGGAGTCGCTCAACTACATCTGGCACGCGCCACGCACACGCTCACTGGGCGAAAGGTTCACGCGTTACCTCACCGTGCTGATGGTCGGCCCGATCCTGGTGTTCGCCGCGCTGGGCGCCACCGCCACCGTGATGAGCATCGAACTGGTGCAGGGCCTCATGGCGGTGGACGTGATGAGCCAGGCGCTGCAGACGCTCAGCCGGCTGGTGCCGTATCTGCTGATCTCCGGGGCCTTCACCTTCATCTACCTGTTCATGCCCAACACGCGCGTGCGGCTGTGGCCAGCCCTGGTGGGTGGCGCCGTGGGTGGCATCGCCTGGCAAACAGCGGGCTGGGCATTTGCGGTCTTCATTGCCGGCTCGAACAACTACGCGGCCATCTACGCCAGCTTTGCGATCCTGATCCTCTTCATGATCTGGCTGTACCTGAGCTGGCTGGTGCTGCTGTTCGGCGCCAGCGTGGCCTTCTATGTGCAGCACCCGGAATACCTGTACCTGCGCGGCGGCGAGCCGCGCCTGAGCAACCGCATGCGCGAGCTGCTGGCGCTGTCGATCATGGAACTGGTCGCGATGCGCTTCATTCAAGGTGAGACCGCCCCTTCGCAGCAGGCATTCACCGAACACCTGAAGGTTCCGAGTCATGTGCTCATGGTGGTGCTCGACGAACTGGAGCGCAAGGCCATGGTGGTCGCCACAGCCGACGACCCGTGCCTCTACCTGCCGGCACGCGACCCGGCCCGCATCCTGCTGGTTGATGTGCTGCAGGCCGTTCGTGCCGCCGACGAAGATGGATTTCTGTCGCCCTCGGCCGTACCGACATCGGCCGCCGTGGACCGGCTGGTCACGCAGTTGCTGGAGGCGGCGGCCACGTCACTGGGCGGCATGAGCTTGCACGATCTGGTGGTGCAAGGCGGTGCCGCATCTGCCTTGCCGTCACCGGCAGCACCAGTGTGAGCCGAAGCTGTCTGCGCGGCTGGCGCACCAGCGCTGGCTGATCAGCCCGGGTCCTCGACAGCGCGGCGGGCGAGCAGAAAGGTGGCCGCGTTCCAGCTCTGCCCGGCCATGCCCATGGGCTTGAGCGTGCGGCCGTGAAACCACTCGGTGAAGCGCCAGTTGTCCAGCGCGTTCGTGTGGGCGAGCCGCACCAGTGCCGATCTCGCCTGCTCGTGCATGCCGACCCGTGCCAGCGCCATCACCCAGTAGCCCCCCACAAAGGGCCAGATGCCGCCGTTGTGGTACTGGTGCACGCTGTTCTGCTGGTGCCGCGCCATGTAGGGCCGCCAGAGTTCGTGCTGGCGTGACAGCGGGTGCAGAACGACCCGCACCGGGTAGGGCTCGGCGGCGTGCGCCCGGTCAATGGTCTGAACAATCCGGTGGCTTTTGGCGGTGTCGGCAAGACCGTTCAACACGGCCATGAGGTTGCCGAACACATCTCCTTCGTGGCCGGCCACCGCCAGGTTGACAAAGCTGAGGTACAGGCCGGTGTCGCGCCGGCCGCGGCGTGCATAGTGGCGCAACAACCGCGCCCGGTGGTACTCGGGCAGGTCGCGCTGGAACGGGTCGAAGAGGTGGTTGAAGTGGTGGTGCGTGGCCTCGATGTCCGCCAGACCGTAGCGCCGTTTGACCTCGAACCACAGCGCATTGGTGTAGAGCACGTAGCCCGACCTCGGCATGATGTCGGCCCAGTCACTGGCCTCGTTCTGCTGCAGCAGCCTGAAGCGCTGGTGCTCCTGCGCCAGCAGCCAGGCGATGGCACGATCGACGCCGGCTTGCCAGCGATCCGGGCTCACCCGACCCGCGCGGCGCACGTGGTCCACCGCAATCAGCCACCACAAGGTCGCATCGATACAGCCGAGGTACCAGAAGTCCGCGTCTTGCCCCTGCGGGTCGACGTACTTGGGAATCTGGCCATTGAGCGCCTGCTGCGCCACCAGCGCATCGAGGCTGGCCACCGCCCCCACCTCGAGGGATTCGACACCGCTGCCACACATGGCCATCACGCAGATGGCCGCGTCGCGCCCGAAGATGCGGGTGTAGCGGCGCGCCTCGGCCGCTTCCGTCAAGCTGGCCGCAAGGATGCCCTGAGGCGTCAGGTTGGCCTGCAGCAGTTTCAGCGCGGCTTCGGTGCAGGCTTCGATCAGCGGCAGGTCGGTCGCGTCAGGTTGGGGTGTCATGGCTTCCAGCGTCGGCGCTGAAGAGCACCGCTACTGGAAATTCTCGCAGCACCTCGGCCAGCGGCAGCGTCTCCCTGTGTGTTCCGTGGCGCTGGCCGCTCACTGCGTCGGTGAGCAACGGTTCCGCGCAGTCCGGCATGGCGCCTTCCGGCCACACGATCGCTGTGTCGCCCCAGCAGTCACCCAGCGGTGCGGTGCCCACCGGCAGCCCGAAGGCGGCGCTCAGGCGCGTGCCCACCACCACCACCCACGAACGCCCATGCCGGCGTGCAAATGCGATCACGTTGGCGCTGCGTTCGCCACGCACTTCCAGCGGCACATAGGTCGCGTGCCTCAGCATGTGGATACGGTCCCGCCGAAGCTGCAGCGCCTGCCAGGTGACCCAGAACTTGGCCCGGCCATCGCCCGCATGGGCCAGCAGTTCGCCCAGCGCTGCAGACCGGTCGGGCATGGCCGCGATGGAGCGTGCCTCGGTGAGCATCTCGCGCCGTAGGGCGAAGTCGACGGGGCGCCGGTTGTCCGGGTCGACCAGCGACAACTGGATCGATTCGTGCCCCTGGTAGAAGTCCGGCACGCCCGGCGACAGCGTTTTGACCACCGCCATGGTCAGACCATTGAGCGCGCCGTGCCAACCGATGACGGCCGTGTTGCCCTGCACGTCGTCGAGAAACAGGTTGCGCTCACGACGCCCCAGCAAGGCGTGCACGAAGGAACTCAAAGCGCCTTCGTAGGCCAGGTTGGGGTTCATCCAGCTGGTCACCGCCTTGGACTCGCGGGCCGACTTGAGCATCGCCTGCTCGACCCGCCCGGCGTAGTGGGCAAGCCCGGCATCGTCGAGCTCGCCCACCGGCAGGCTGCCCACGATCAACTGGTACAGCAGGTACTCGTCGTTGCGCGTCGGCGCGCGCTCACCGTCCACGGTGCGCTTGTGGCTGCGGTTCAACCGGCTCCAGCGCCGCACCGTCAAGCGCCACGCGGCAGGCATCTCGCTGATGACGTCGATGCGCATGCGCACGTCTTCCGAGCGCTTGGCGTCGTGGGTCGAGCTCGCCAGCATCGTGTCCGGCCAGCGCGTCGAGCGGTCCAGGCTGGCCGCATGGAAGGCATCGATCGACATGCCGAAGGCGTCGGGGTCTCCCCCCACATCGTTCACCGACACCAGCCGGTGGTGGCGGTACAACGCCGTGTCTTCAATGCCCTTGGCCGCCACCGGCGCCGTGTACTGCTGGAGCCGGCGCGCAAACTCCCGGTAGCGAACGCCCAGACCGACCGGAGCGCCGGTCAGGGGGCGACCGATCAGCACACGGCGCAAAAAGTCGAACACGCCGGGTGCCGCCGCGAGACTGCGGCGGCGCGCGCGGCCAATCGCCCAGTCGACGAACTTGCGGTCCTGTGCGCTCGGCTTGTGCAGCATGTAAGTGCGGTAAACCGGGAACGACGCCACCACCTCGGCCAGTGCCTGCCGCAACGAGTTCAGCGTGAAGTCGCGCGTGCGGCGGTCTTCTCGGGCCAGGCGCAGCAACGACGCGCTGAGCACCGTGAGCTCGCCGGCCAGCGTTCCTTCCATCACGACGTGGCGGCATTGCCAGGCCAGCGTGTCGAAGTCCACAGCCTCCTCGCCCACGAACGAACGCCACACGCGGTCCAGCCGGGTCTTCGCGGCACCGTCGATCATCAGTCCGTTGATCACGTTGGCGAAGCGGTAGCCGGTGGTGCCGTGCACCGCCCAGTCGTCGGGTACCGCTTCGTGCGGAGCAACGATCTTCTCGATCACCACGTACAGAGGCAGATCCGCAGCGCCATCTCCGCGCCGCCCGGTCGGTGCGGGCAGGCCCGCCATCTCGGCATACCGCAGTTGCAGGCGTTCGAAGTAGCCCGCCGGGTCGGCCATGCCGTCGGGGTGGTCCACCCGCAGGCCGTCGATGGCGCCGCTGACGGCCAGCTCCAGCAGCAGGCGGTGTGTCGCCTCGAAGACCTCGGGGCGCTCCATGCGCAGCGCGGCGAGTTCGTTGATGTCGAAGAAGCGGCGGTAGTTGATCTCGTCGGCCGCGATGCGCCAGTGGGCCAGCCGGTACGCCTGGGCATCGATGAGTGCGTCGAGGGCGTCGAAGCTGCTGCGGTCGCCCGGTCGGCCGTTCATCACGCCGACCACCTGATCGATCGCCGCCACCAGCGCGGGGAACTCGCGCACATGCTGCGCCAGCGCATCCTTCAGTCGCACGGTGTCCAGCTGGCGGCGTTGGCGGGCCGAAGCCTCGGTTTCGTTGCGCCCGGGCAACCGGTCGAACAAGGTCGCCAGGCTGGAGAGCCGGTTGACCCGCACGCCCGACATCGCCCCCGGCAACAAGGCGCGCTGCGCCAGCCTGAGCAGCGCTCCGTAACCACTCGGGTCGATCGGCAAACGGTGTTCGTGGTAAGCCACCGTGAATGCACCAGCCGCCGCATCGAAGGCCAGGCGAATGTCGCCCTTCTCCAGTTCCGCGCCGTACTGGTCGCCCAGCACCGGCAGCAGCACTTTGTCGCTCAACACCGGATCGGCATTGCGCCACGCAATGTCGAAGTGGTCGGCATACGCCGACGCCGCGCCGTTCTCCAGCACGTCGAGCCACCAGGCGTTGTCTCCGCTCAACACCCCCATGTGGTTGGGCACGATGTCGACCAGCAGGCCCATGCTTCGGGCGTGAAGGCTCTCCACCAGCTCGTCGAATTCGGCGCGCGTGCCCAGTTCGGGGTTCAGCATGCCGTGGTCGACCACGTCGTAACCGTGCTGGCTGCCGGCCCGCGCCCGCAGCGGCGGCGAGATGTAGAGGTGGCTGATGCCGAGATCGGCCAGGTAGGGCACGAGCGCCTTCGCATCGGTGAAGCGAAAGCCGCTGTGCAACTGCACGCGGTAGGTAGCGTGCGGCACGATCGCCTCTCGCCGCGGGGTGGGGTTTGTCATGGCGCCTCGATCGCGAACTGGACGGACCAGGGGGCCAGTCGCGCAGCGACCGGATGGCTGCGGTAAACGACGGAGCCGGGCAGTTCGATGTCCATGCCTGCAGGGCTTGCATGCGAAGCCAGCTGCGCCAGCAGATGCCAGCGATGGCCCGAAGCCAGCGGCCAGGTGATGCGCAGCGTGCCGGATGCATCCAGCGTCATGACGCCGCTGCGCGAGCCCTCCAGCCAGGGTGAGAGGTGCACATGCCGCCGCCGCAGCAGGTCGCTGTAAAGCGCGAGCCAGTCGGCGTGGGGCGTTCGGTCGCGCTCCTGCCAGTCGAGTTTGCTCTTTGCAAACGTGCTCTCGGCGTTCGGGTCGGGAATGGCGTCGCGGGCGCTCGGTTCGTTGAAGCGGGCGAAGCGGCCGAATTCCGCGCGCCGCCCGTTCGTCACGGCCTGCGCAAGCTCACCCTGGTAGTCACAGAAGTACAGGAACGGCGTGCTGGCCGCCCACTCCTCGCCCATGAACAGCATCGGCACCGACGGCGCCAGCAGCACGCAAGCCAGCATCGCGCGCAGCGCATCGCTGCGATCCGCCTGCGCCGCCAACGTGGCGATGCGCTCGCCGAACGCGCGGTTGCCCACCTGGTCGTGCGTCTGCAGCGAGTTGACGAAAGCCAGCGGTGACAGGTGCGCCGAAGGCGTGCCGCGCACCTCGCCGCCGCGGTAGGGCGACGGATCGCCCTGGAACGCAAAACCTTCGGCCAAGGCGCGGCCAAAGAGCCGCACCGGCTCGCCCGCGTAGTCGATGTAGTAGCCGTCGGTCTCGCCGGTGGCCATCACATGCACCGCGTGGTGCACGTCGTCGTTCCATTGCGCGTCGGCCAGCCGTGGCGCGCCGGCCGCGTCCCGGCCGAGGCGCGATGCATCGTTGAGGTCGTTCTCCAGCACCAGATGCACATGCCGCTCACGCCCGGGGCCAGCGCGCACGGCACCGACGAGTTCGTCGATGAAGTGCGGCGATCCGGTGTCGTGCATGGCGTGCACCGCGTCGATGCGCAGACCGTCGAGGTGGAACTCCTCGATCCAGTAGAGCGCGTTGTGGATGAAGAAGTCGCGCACCACGCGGCTGCCTGGGCCGTCGAGGTTGATGGCGGCGCCCCAGGGCGTGGCCACCTCGGGATTGAAGAAACCGGGTGCATAAGCGTTCAGGTGGTTGCCGTCGGGGCCGAAGTGGTTGTAGACCACATCCAGCAGCACCATCAGGCCCCGCTGGTGGGCCGCACACACCAGCCGCCTGAGGTCGTCCGGCGTGCCGTAGGCGGCTTTGGGGGCAAACGGCAGCACACCGTCGTAGCCCCAGCCGTGACGGCCCGCAAACTCGGCCACCGGCATCAGTTCGATGGCGGTGACGCCGAGCGCCACCAACGCGTCCAGCCGTTCGATCGCCGCCGCGAACGTCCCCTCGGGAGTGAAGCAGCCCAGGTGAAGTTCGTAGATCACCGCTTCATGCCATGGCCGACCCCGCCACGCGTCGTCGGTCCAGGCGAAAGCGCTCGGGTCGACCAGGGTGCTGGGTCCATGCACGCCGTTGCGGTTGCTGCGGGAGGCCGGATCGGGCACGACCACGCCGCCGTCGATGCTGAACGCGTAGTCGGTGCGGACCTGGGTGCGTGGCAGCTCAAGTTCGAACCAGCCGCCGTCCTGCACGTGCATCGGGAAGCTGCCCAGGTCCGGTCCTTCGCCGCTGCGAACCAGCACCACACGCGAGGCGGCCGGCGCCCACAGGCGAACCCGCGCGCCACCCTGCCCCGTCGGCTCCGCGCCGAAAGGCATGTTGTGCAATCGGTTCATGGCACCGCATTTCTCTTGAAGCGCACGAGCGCAAGCGAACGGGCGGCCAGCACGTACGGCTGGCCCGAGTCGAACGCCGTATCGGGTCGGTCGGCGCCGAACGAGGTGTCGATCAGCAACTCGCCCGTCGGCGCCACCAGGCCCGGGGGCAGCACAAACCGAACCTCGTTCGAGTCGGCGTTGAACATCACCACAAAGCTGTCGTCGCGCACGGCGCGGCCACGCCCATCGACCTCGTTGAGCCCGTCGCCCGACAGAAAAACGGCCAGGGCCCGGGCGTGGTCCTGCCCCCACTCCTGCTCACCCATCTCGGTGCCGTGTGGCTGCAGCCACACGATGTCGCGCACCGTGCTGCCATGCAGCGGGCGACCCTGGAAAAAGTCGCGTCGGCGGAACACGGGGTGCGCCGCACGCAGCGCCATCACCCGCTGGGTGAAAGCCAGCAGGGAGCGTTGGTCGTCGCTCGGGGTCCAGTCAAGCCAGCTGATGGCGTTGTCCTGGCAGTAAGCGTTGTTGTTGCCACGCTGGGTGCGCCCCATCTCGTCGCCGGCCAGCAACATGGGCACGCCCTGCGAGAGCAGCAGCGTGGTGATGAAGTTGCGCTGCTGGCGCGCCCGCAAGGCCCGCACGTCGACATCGTCGGTGGGACCCTCGACGCCGCAGTTCCACGACAGGTTGTGGCTGTGGCCGTCGCGGTTGTCTTCACCATTGGCTTCGTTGTGCTTGTCGTTGTAGCTCACAACGTCGGCGATGGTGAAACCATCGTGCGCAGCGATGAAGTTGATGCTCGCATAGGGCTTGCGGCTGCTGCGGTTGTAGAGGTCGCTCGATCCGGTGAGGCGCTGGGCAAACTCGCCGATCACGCCGCCCTCGCCCTTCCAGTACGCACGCATGGTGTCGCGGTACTTGTCGTTCCACTCGGCCCAGCCCACGGGGAAGTTGCCGACTTGATAGCCACCGGAGCCCAGGTCCCAGGGCTCGGCAATCAGCTTGACGCGCGACAGCACCGGGTCCTGGCGCAGGATGTCGAAGAACGCACTCAACCGGTCCACCGCATGCAGTTCGCGGGCGAGCGCCGAGGCCAGGTCAAAGCGGAAGCCGTCCACATGCATCTCCGTGACCCAGTAGCGCAGCGAGTCCATCAACAACTGCAACACACGCGGATGCTGCATGTTCAGCGTGTTGCCGCAGCCGGTGAAGTCCTGGTAGTGGCGCAGGCTGTCGTGAGCAAGGCGGTAGTAGGACGCGTTGTCGATGCCGCGAAAAGCCAGCGTGGGGCCGAGCTCGTTGCCTTCGGCCGTGTGGTTGTAGACCACGTCCAGAATGACCTCGATGCCGGCTTCGTGCATCGTCCGGACCATGGTCTTGAACTCGCTGACCTTGCCGCTGGCACTGTACCGGTGCTCGGGTGCGAAGTAGCCGATGGTGTTGTAGCCCCAATAGTTGCGCAGGCCCTTTTCAACCAGGTGGCGGTCGTCCAGAAAGGAGTGCACCGGCATCAGTTCGATGGTGGTCACGCCCAGGCGTTTGAAATGGTCGATCACGGGTGCGCAGGCCAGACCGGCGTAGGTGCCGCGAAGGGCGGGTGGCACATCGGGGTGCAGGCGTGTGAAGCCGGCCACATGGAGTTCATAGATCACCGTTTCATGCCAGGGCACGTTGGGCGGTCGGTCGTCGCCCCAGGTGAATGCCGATTCGATGACCTTGCAGCGCGGCAGGTACGGGGCACTGTCGCGACGGTCGAAAGACAGATCGGCTTGTGGGCTGCCGACCCGGTAGCCGAACAGCGCGTCGTGCCAGCGGATGGCGCCGACGATGTTGCGCGCGTACGGATCCAGCAGCAGTTTGTTTCCGTTGAAGCGATGACCGTCTTGCGGACGGTACGGTCCGTAAACCCGGTAGCCGTACAACAGACCTGGGCGCGCCTGGGGCAAGTAGCCGTGGAAAACCTGGTCGGTCTGCTCGCGCAGGGCCAGACGCGCAATCTCGTTGCGCCCGCTCGCGTCGAACAGGCACAACTCGACCCGCTCGGCCGACTCGGAGAACAGCGCGAAATTGACACCCATGCCATCCCAGGTCGCTCCCCGCGGATAAGGCTTGCCCGGCCACAGGGCATCAATGACGGCCGAGGCGGCCATCAGGCAGGGTCCCTCGGGTCGCGCGGGAACCAGCGCTCGATCAGCTGGGCAGCACGCTCACGGGCGCCGAGACCGAACGCCAGTGCCAACGCCAACACGACGCCGCCCAGGAGGATCAGGAAGGTGTGCTGGATCAGCCCACCACCGATCTCCAGGTGGTCCACCGCCAGCAGCAGCACGAAAACCATCACCGCGTAGCGCACGATGCGGCTCAGGATCTCGGCATCGCTGATGCCTGCGGCCTGGAAGTAGCGCTGCACCGCGTTGGCGATGAAGCGCGAAAAGTAACTGCCGAACACAACCACCAGCAAGGCCACCAGCAAGCGCGGCACGAACAACAGGACCTTGCCCAGCAAATCGGTCACCTGGGTCAGGCCCAGCGTGTTGAAGGCCACGATCAGCGAAGCGACCAGCACCAGCACGTAGGCGATGAGACCGAACCATTCGACGGTGTCCTTCTCGGTGCCTCCCTGCTTCAGAAAGCCGTCGATGCCGGCGCGCTCGGTCAGGATGTGAAAGTTGAAGGCCCGCAGCGTTTTCACGACCGCCATGCGCAAGCCCTTGGCCAGCAGCCAGCCGACCACAATCACCGCGAGGGCCACCCCCAGGCGCGGCAGGAAGTTGCCTATTTCAAGCAGTATCCCGCGCAGCGGGACCAGCATCACGTCAATGTTTTCCATCTCAACTCCTGGTGTCTGATTCGATGCCGGCCAGCGCGGCGATTCCGGCGAGCGGGACGCCGACCCAGTCGGGCCGGTTGTCCAGTTCGTAGCGCAGTTCGTACAGCGCCTTCTCGAGTTCGAACAGGTCCAGCAGTGCGGTGGCTTCACCGAACGCGGACTCGTTCGCATAGAGCCCCCCGGCCACCGCCACCTGGCGGTAGGCACTCTGGAACGCCTGCCGCATGTGCCGCTCCCACAGCCGGGCGCTCGGAGCCAGCCGCTCCAGCTCGACGCCACCCTGCGCCGCCTGGTGCAGTGCGGTGTGCCGGGCGTAGTCGAACGAACGCAACATGCCAGCCACATCGCGCAGCGCGCTGTGCTTGGCACGCCGCTCCGCGAGCGAGCGTTGCGGCTCACCTTCAAAATCGATGATGAGGAAATCGTCCTGCGCGATCAACACCTGCTGCAGGTGCAGATCGCCGTGCAGGCGGGTCTTCACGCCGGCAGGCGTCGCCGAGGCGGCCATCGTGATCCGTGCATCGAGCGCGGCGCGGGCCGACACGACCTGCGAAGCCAGGGCGGCCAGGGGCTCGCTCAAGGTGGCGCGGCGCTGCTCCAGCAACTCAAGCGTGTGCGAAAGCTCGCTGCGCACAGCCGACGTCCAGTGCACCAGGTCCGCGACGCGGATCGGCTCCGGATCGAACGCAGGCATGCTGTGGGATTGCGCCAGCGCCAGGTGCAGCTCCGCCACCCGGCGCGCCAATACATCCACCCGCTCCGCCATCGCGTCCATGCCGGCCTGCAAGTCGGTGTCGACGTTGCGCAGCGATTCCAGAAGCCGCGCCAGCTGGTCCACAGTGAAGTGCCATGCATCGCCTTGGTTCTTCACTTGCGCCTGCAGCAGCGCCAGCGCCCAGACCGTGCCGTCCTTGGCGTGGTACTCGACGCTGCCGGCCACGGGCACGCAATGCGCGTAATGCGCAACGTCGGTGAGAAAGCTGCCCATCTCCAGTTCGGGGTTGATGCCGGCGTGCAAGCGCCGATAGGCCTTCAGGAACAGCCGCTCGCCCAGCAGGCTGATCGAGTTGCTGCTGGTGGTCAGCCGCTGCAGCGGTGTGGCGCTCTGCAGCGCGTCGCCAACGACCGCGCTGCAGGCCTCGGTCGGCACGAACCGCACCACGCCACCATCGGCCAGGGTTTCGCGGCGCGAAGCGATGGCGGAGACCACGGCCCGGCAGAAGAGCTCGTCGCCCATTGCATCGGCCAGCACGCCCATGGTGGCCTGCTGGCGCACCTTGGTCACGGCCACGGGCATCAGGGCGCGGGTGCGCTCCTCGTCGTCGTCTTCGAAGGCAATCACCAGAGGCGCGAAGTAGCGTTCCGATGTCGCGGGGCCCTGGGTGTCGATCAGCGCCAGCAACCACTGCGACTTGCCTTCTTCGAACATGCCGTGAGCTGCCAGGGTGGCGCGCTCCAGCGGCTCACCCTTGGCTGCGTACCAGCGCTGGCGCACCATGAAACGGGGCATCAGTTCGCGTTCGAACTGGTTGCGCGTCTTCTCGGCCATGCCCATGCGCCATGGCACCACATTGCCCCGGAAGAAGCTGTTCCAGCCGTCGAACAGCACAAGCACCGGCAGGTCTTCAAGCGCCAGGCGTTCTGCGTGCCAGGTTGGCGGCGCGGCGTCGGTGGCCAGGCGGAACCAGAAAAATCCATAGGCCGGCAGCGTGAGCATGTAGGGCAGATCGCCGATGGGCGGGAACGGGCTGCGCCCCATCATCTCGACCGGCACACGGCCCTTGTGGGCCTCCAGCGCGAGCTCGACCGGTTGTGCGACGCGGCTGACGTTGAACACACACAGGATCACGTCCTCGCCGTACTCGCGCACGTAGGCCAGCACCTTGCGGTTGCCCGGGTGCAGCATGGTGAAGCGGCCACGGCCAAAGGCCTGGGTGGCGTTGCGCACGCCGAGCATGCGCTTGGTCCAGTTCATCAACGACGAGGGCTCGCGCGCCTGCGCTTCGACGTTCAAGGCCTCGAACCCGTAGATCGGGTCCTGGATCGGTGGCAGGTACAGGCGCTGCGGATCGGCCCGCGAGAAGCCACCGTTGCGGTCGCTCGTCCATTGCATCGGGGTGCGCACGCCATCGCGATCGCCGAGAAAGATGTTGTCCCCCATGCCGATCTCGTCACCGTAATACAGCACTGGTGTGCCCGGCATCGACAGCAGCAGACCGTTCATCAACTCGATGCGGGCGCGGTCGTTTTCCAGCAGCGGAGCGAGCCGGCGGCGGATGCCGAGGTTGATCCGTGCCCGCGCATCCGATGCGTACATCGCGTACATGTAGTCGCGCTCCTTGCTGGTCACCATTTCCAGCGTGAGCTCGTCGTGGTTGCGCAGGAACACCGCCCACTGGCAGCTGTCGGGGATCTCGGGCGTCTGCGCGAGGATCTCAACGATCGGGTGGCGGTCTTCCTGGGCGATGGCCATGTACATGCGCGGCATCAGCGGGAAGTGGTAGGCCATCTGGCATTCGTCGGCGTCGCCAAAGTATTCGCGCACGTCCTCGGGCCACATATTGGCTTCGGCCAGCAGCAGGCGGCCCGGGTAGTTGGCCTCGATGCGCGCGCGGATCGCCTTGATCACCGTATGCGTCTCGCGCAGGTTCTCGTTGCTCGTACCGTCGCGCTCGATGAGGTAGGGAATGGCGTCGAGCCGGAAGCCGTCCACCCCCATCTCGAGCCAGAACTCCATGGTCTTCAACACCGCCTCAAGCACCAGCGGGTTGTCGAAGTTCAGGTCGGGCTGGTGGCTGAAGAAGCGGTGCCAGAAGTACTGCTGCGCGACCTCGTCCCAGGTCCAGTTCGACTTCTCGGTGTCCGTGAAGATGATGCGCGTGCCCGAATACAGGGTGTTGTCGTCGCTCCAGACGTAGAAGTCGCGTTCGGGTGAGCCCTTGGGCGCGCGCCGCGCGGCCTGAAACCAGGGGTGCTGGTCGGAGGTGTGGTTGACCACCAGCTCTGTGATCACGCGCAGGCCGCGCCGATGCGCCTCGACCACGAAAGCCTTGAAGTCGTCGAGCGTGCCGTAGTTGGGGTGCACGTTTTCGTAGTCGGCCACGTCGTAGCCATCGTCACGCTGGGGCGAAGGGTAGAACGGCAGCAGCCAGATGGTGTTGACCCCGAGCGACTGCACATGGTCGAGGCGTTCGGTCAGTCCCCGGAAGTCACCGACGCCATCGCCGTTGGCGTCGGCATAGGCCTTGATATGCAGCTCGTAGACGACCGCGTCCTTGTACCAGAGCGGATCGTGGACAGGCTCGGCCACGGAGGGGGCAGGGACGATCGCGCCGAGGTCTGCGCGCTTGATTTCATCGGTCACGGGCATCTCTCAAAGGAAGTAATCAAAATCGTTCTCGCGCTTGAGGCGCGAGCGGAGCTCCATCACATGAACGGGCGTGCGCTGTGGATCCAGGCTGACGAAGTTGCGTTCGCCGTGCCACAGGAAGTGGGAACCGCTGACCAGGTCGTGCAGCTGGTAGGCCTGTCCGGGCTGGATGCCGAGGGCGCCCTGGTCCAACCCGACCCAGCCGCTCTGCGTGTGGTGCGGGTCGAGGTTGACCACACACACGACTGTGTTCGCACCGTCGGCAGAGGTCTTCGCATAGGCAATCATCTGCTCGTTGTCGATGGGCAGAAACCGCAGGCCGGCGTCGCTCTGCAGGGCCGGGTTGTCGCGCCGGGCACGGTTGAGCACCGCGATGAATTCGGCCAACGAATCGGCGCGCGAACGGTCCCACACACGGCGTTCGAACTTCTCTGAGTCGAGGTACTCCTCGCCACCGGCGCGCAGTGCCTGCGCCTCCAGCAGTTCGTACGCCGGGCCGTAGATTCCATAGCTGGCCGACAGCGTCGCGGCCATGGCCACCCGGGCCATGAAAACCGGGCGCCCCCCGTACTGGAGTGCAGCGGGCAGGATGTCCGGCGTGTTCGGCCACACGTTGGGGCGGAAGTACTCGCGGCCGACGCCACGGGTGAGCTCGGTGAAGTACTCGGTGATTTCCTGCTTCGTGTTGCGCCAGGTGTAGTAGGTGTACGACTGGCTGAAGCCGACCTTGGCCAGGCGGTGCATCACGCGCGGCCGGGTGAAGGCCTCGGACAGGAAGACGACCTCGGGCTGCAACGCACGCACCCGCGCGATCACCCATTCCCAGAAGGGATAGGCTTTGGTGTGGGGGTTGTCCACGCGAAACACGCGCACGCCCTCACCGACCCAGTGCTCGAAGACCCCCGCCAGCGCGAGCCACAAGGCGCGCCAGTCGGCCGTCTCGAAGTCGAACGGATAAATGTCCTGGTACTTCTTCGGCGGGTTTTCGGCGTACTGGATGCTGCCGTCCGAACGCTTCTTGAACCAGTCGGGGTGCTCGGTCACCCAAGGGTGGTCGGGCGCACACTGGAAGGCGATGTCGAGCGCGATGTCGATGTCGAGTTCGGCGGCCTTGTTGACAAGCCGTCGGAAGTCGGCGGCGGTGCCGAGTTCACCGAGGATCGCGGTGTGCCCGCCCTCGGCGGCGCCGATGGCCCAGGGGCTGCCCAGGTCGTCCGGTTTCGCGTCGAGCGTGTTGTTGCGGCCCTTGCGCCGCGACCGCCCGATCGGGTGGATGGGCGGGAAGTACAACACGTCGAAGCCCATGCGCTTGACGTAGGGCAGCCAGGCCTCGCAATCGGCGAAGGTGCCGTGTCGACTCGCATCCTCCGACGCGGAGCGGGGGAAGAACTCGTACCACGCGGAGAAGCGCGCTCGCTCACGCTCGACGGTGACGGCGCAGGTCTGCGGGTGGGTGAAGGCGTGGCGCAGATCCGGGTGTCGACAAGCAATGGCAGCCCGCGCTTCGTCGTTGCCAAGACGCTTGAATGCATCGACATCGGCCGTGGGGTCAGCGGCAAGTTTCGCCAGTTCGCCTGACCATGCGCGCAGCAGGTCGGCATCGGCCGAACTGTCAGAGCGGTCCGCGCATTCTTCGATCAGGCTGGCCCCGGAGGCGGCAGCGATCCGCACATCGTCCGCATCGACGCGGCGAGCGAAGTCGTGGCGCCAGGACAGGAAAGGATCGACCCAGGCACTCACGGCGTATTCCCAGGTGCCCAGGGCGTCGGGCACAAAGCAGGCTTGCCAGCGGTCGTTGCCGAGCGGCTGCATCGGGGTGCTGTTCCAGGCCGATCCCGCGCGTCGCCATTTCAGCGCGCAGGCCAACACATCGTGGCCGTCGGCGAAACAGTCGGCTTCGACGACAACCTCGTCGCCCTTGACACGCTTGATCGGAAAGCGCCCCCCATCCACCGCCGGCTGGATACTTTCGATCACCACGCGCACACGGCCATCGGTCAAGCCGATGGGTTTGACTTCGTTGTCGAGGCTCAAGACGCAGCTCCTTCGATTTTCAGGACCAGAACGCCCAGCGGCGGCAGTTGCAGGTTCAGCGCATGAAAGCGACCGTGCGCGGCAACCGGCACGCTGTCAACCCCACCCTGGTTGCCCACACCGCTGCCACCGTAGATCGCCGCGTCGCTGTTGAGCAGCTCGCGCCAGTGTCCGGGGGCAGGCACGCCCACCAGGTAGTTCTCGCGCGGCAAGGGCGTGAAATTGGCCACCACCAGCACGGCGTCGCCATGGCCCGACTTGCGCAGATAGCTCAAGACACTGCCATCTGCGTCGGC
Source organism: Hydrogenophaga sp. RAC07 (assembly GCF_001713375.1). Lineage (NCBI taxonomy): Bacteria > Pseudomonadati > Pseudomonadota > Betaproteobacteria > Burkholderiales > Comamonadaceae > Hydrogenophaga > Hydrogenophaga sp. RAC07. Next base: position 11,865 of record NZ_CP016449.1, on the reverse strand, counting down.
ACCATCGATCCACTCGAAGCCGGCGGCGTCGAAGTCTTGCTCGTGCAACGCAGGTTCGTTGCGGTAGAGGTGGTTGAGATCGGTCACCCAACGCTGCAAGCCGCCGTGCGTCTGGCTGCCGTCGATCAGCCCCCAGTCCAGTTCCCGGTCGTGACTCCACTCGCGTCGCTGGCCGAACTCACAGCCCATGAACAACAACTTCTTGCCGGGGTGGGCCCACATGTGGCCATAGAGCAACCGGAGGTTGGCGAACTTTTTCCAGTCGTCGCCAGGCATTTTTTCAATCAACGAGCCCTTGCCGTGCACCACCTCGTCGTGCGACAGCGGCAACATGAAGTTCTCGTTGAAGGCATAGGCCAGCGAGAACGTCAGCTGCCCGTGGTGCCAACGCCGGTGGATCGGGTCTTCGTGCATGTAGGCGAGCGTGTCGTGCATCCAGCCCATGTTCCATTTCATGCCGAAGCCCAGGCCGCCGATGTAGGTGGGTCGGGACACCATGGGCCAGGCCGTGGACTCCTCGGCAATCACCTGCACACCGGGATGGTCGCGGTACGCCGATTCGTTGAGCTGGCGCAGGAATGCGATCGCCTCCAGGTTTTCGCGCCCGCCGTGCACGTTCGGGATCCACTCACCTTCCTTGCGCGAGTAGTCGAGGTAGAGCATGGAGGCCACGGCGTCCACACGCAGCGCATCGATGTGGTACTCGCCCAGCCAGAACATCGCACTCGACAGCAGGAAGGAGCGCACCTCGTTGCGCCCGTAGTTGAAGATCGAGGAACTCCATTCGGGGTGAAACCCCTGGCGCGGATCGGCATGCTCATAGAGGTGCGAACCATCGAACTCGGCCAGCCCGTGGGCGTCGGCTGGAAAGTGCGAAGGCACCCAGTCCAGGATCACCCCGATGCCCGCCTGGTGCAGGGTGTCGACGAGGAACTTGAAATCTTGCGGGGTTCCGTAGCGCGAGGTGGGTGCGAAATAGCCGGTGGTCTGGTAACCCCACGAGCCGTAGAACGGATGTTCGGTGATCGGCATCAGCTCGACATGGGTGAACCCCAGGTCCGTCACGTACTTGGTCAACAACCGCGCCATGGTGCGGTAGTCGAGCATCTCCCCGCTTTCGGTACGCCGCCACGAGCCGAGGTGGACCTCATAAACCGACATGGGTGCGTTCAGCGCCTGGGCCGTCGCTCGGCCCGCCATCCACACACCGTCGGCCCACGCGTGGCCGTCGAGGCTCCACGCAACGGATGCAGTGCCGGGCGCCAACTCGGCGCGGAACGCAAAGGGGTCCGCCTTCTCAAGCCGTGCGCCGGCCTGCGTGATCACCGCGAACTTGTAGCGCTGCCCCGCTTCAACGCCTTTGACGTCCAGCTCCCAGATGCCCGAGCCGTCGGCACGCGCCCGCGCCGGGTCGGTGTCGACGTTCCAGTCGTTGAAGTCACCGATCACCGAGACCGAGCGGGCATTCGGCGCCCAGAGCCTGAAGCTGGCCCCGGTCGCATGCAGATGACATCCGAATGTTTGGTGAAGCCGCGAGTGCGTGCCCTCGCGAAACAGGTGGGTGTCCTGCTCCCCGAGCGCAGTGACCGCTCGGGCTGCGGGCGCTTCGCGCGTTTTGAGGGTGGGCATTTTCATGTCAGTTGCTTCCAGTTAGGCGGCGGGCGTCGTTGGCGCTCAGCTCGTCAAGGATTGAGACCATCGCACGTTCGTTGTCCGAGGCGTTGCGCATCGGTCGGTCGAGCAAGCGGGTCAGGAAGGCAAGCTCTTGCTGATCGGCGTACATGTAGAGCTGCCCCATCTTTTGGGCAATCTCTCGGTACCCGGCCTCGATGTCGAGCACGCGCCGTTTCAGCTCGCCCAGCACCTGGGCAGGAACCGTGCCCGAGTCGGGCGCCAGCGGACTCGCCGCAGGACGTTTGCGAGTCGCACCCGGGTTCAACTTGCCCGTGTCTCGCCTCGCGTCCAGATCCGTTTTCTCTTTCATCACTGCACGTTAACTTATGATTTCCGAGAAACTAAGCCTATTCTTGAAAGTATTGGTTTGCAAAAATGATCATTTCGATCATGTCCTGCACTCAACACCAACCTGTTGGCCACCACGATGCGAGCACCCACGCCCCCTGATGAACTGCGGCTTCGACTCAGCTGGTCCGACTTCCAAACCGTGCTGGCGGTGGCGCGCCACGGCAGCGTCGCCAGAGCTTTCGAGCCCCTGGGCATGACGCATTCGACCCTGCTGCGCAAACTCGATCTGATCGAATCACGCCTCGATACCAAGGTGTTCAACCGCGGGCGGCCTCGCTACACGCTCACGGCAGCAGGGCATGAGATCGAGCGTGCGGCGCGCGAGTTCGAACCGCTGGCCATCGGCGCCGAGATGCGCGCCAGCGGTGCCGACCTCCGCCCCAGCGGCGACGTGCGCGTGAGCGTGTCCTCCATCGTCATCGATCACTTGCTGCCTTCCGTATTGGCCCAGTTCAGGTCGTCTTTCCCAGATGTGCAGATTGAACTGATCAGCACCCGGGAACACGTCAACCTGAGAAGGCGTGAGGCCGATATCGCGATTCGCATCGCCGATACCGTGCCGGACTGGCTCGTCGGAAGAAAGCTTGCCGACCTTCAGTTCAAGGTCTTCACGCGCCGCAGCAGGCGCGGAAAACTGCCGCTTCAAAACATCGACGACCTGTTTCTTCAACGACGCTGGATCGGGTTCGAGCGCGACTCCCACGATCTGAAGTTCGACCGCTGGCTGGCCAGACACGTCCCCTCTGAACAAGTCGTGCTGCGCGTGGACAACTTCAGCCACGCTGCCAACATGGCCCGGTCGGGGATCGGCATTGCGCTTTTGCCGGCGTTTGTTGCATCGAGCATTCCCGACCTGCAGCCCCTGACCGCGTCCATCGAGGGATTGGAGACGCCACTGTGGCTGGTCACACACCCCGAACTCAAGGACGCCGCGCGGATTCAAGTCCTGATGCGTGCGTTCGGCCCTGCTCTGGCCAACGCCGCCGCCAGGTAGCGGATCGCACAGCGTGGTCCCAATCACCTGACGAAGGTCTGCGCACCGCCGTCGAAACCCGCCCTTCGCGACATGAGTAGGTCTGCATCAGGATCTGTTCAAGCGCGCAAGAGGCACATCGATTGCAGCGAAAGCCGATGTGTTGCGCGCGATGCATGCTGTGGAAGAGATCAATTCTTGGCCAAGCTTTCCGGCAATTCATCGCCATAAATGCGGCAAAAATGGTGCGAATCACGCTTCGCGGATGTCTGCTTCTGGCATTTTTTGAGCGATGTCAAAATTTTTCTGGCAATTCCTGTCCCCCACGAACGGTGACGGCTAAGCAGCGGGAGCCGACAGTCGCGATGAAGAGCTGAGCCCGAAGCGCTTGCCACATCGCAGTCACTCAGTTCCTCCAAATCGCAGGAATTGAGAGTCAGCTGCCGGAGGTGCTGCAGACATTGCAAGCCTATGTGTGGCGCGGACACGGGGTTTGTCGGCGCCTCCCCTAGATGTTTTTCCTCAAGCAAACGCGCCCCGGTAGCATGTCCCAGATCGGCCAGAAGCAGTCTCTCGTGAGGAAAGCTTGAAGACCGCTTCAGACCATTCCAACCTGCGGATATCCCAGCAACTTGCTTCAAAATCGGCCGTGACGTTGCTGGTGTGCGTTTGAGACGCAACGCTTGGCTTCGTATGGTCTAACCTCCTTTCTCCGAAGCCAGAGGCCTGAATTTGCAAAGCTGGCACAGCGGACCGCTTGTCAAACCCGAACCACTTCCGCTTTCATGGACCACAGCACGCCGAGTACCTCGTTGCGAACCGACACCTCCACGCCGCAGGTCTCCAGTGCCGCCATGGCGTCGTCGAGCACGCTGACAAACTCCTGCTCGCTGATGTTCATGCCACGGTGGGTGTTCAACATGTCCTGGCCGGCGTAGTTGTTGGGTCCGCCCGAGCCGGCGCAAAAGAAGTCGACGACGTTGCGCTCGGTCTTGTCCATGTCCTTGATCTGGGCGTAACGGGTTTGCACCAGCGGGTTGGCCAGGTGGTTCTTGAGCAGCTCGCGCGTGATGCGCGTGATGCCGTCGCGGTGGCCCAGGCGGTCGTATAGGGTGGTTGTGGTGGTATCGCTCATGTCGTTCTCCTTGAATCGATGAAGAGAGGGTGCTGCCGAGGGTGGCTGGGGGTACCGGAAAGACGTCAATGGACCATGGCGGCCAGCCGTTGCAGCCACGACGCGTATTCGATGCGACCTGGATCGAGCGCGTCGCCGCCGGATTCACGCTGCAGATCGTGCAGCGCCATCTTCAGCGAGCACTCCAGCGCTGCCAGTGCCTCTGGCTGCAACGTCTGGGGCAGCGTCAGCACGGCGGGCCCGTTGCCGGGCAAGGGGAAGGTCATTTGTCTGGTGTTCATGGTGTTCTCCACATGCGTTGGGCGGGCCGGAAGCGACCCGCTGCATGCATCTTGGTCACGCTCCGTTCCTCAAACGTTCCTGGCTGACCAGGCACTTGCGGCGGCCAGACAACGGCCTCAGACTGGCCGACATGGAAACGCTTTTGCCGCGGTTCGATGGCGGTGATCCGCCCGCAAGGCTCGAGATCGCCCTGCTGGGTCGTTTCGAGGCGAGCGTCGAAGGCATGGTCATCGCCGCTGACCGCTGGCCCAGCTTGCGCGCCACCCACTTGGTACAGATGCTCTGCCTGCAGCCGGGCCACCGTATTTCGCGGGACCTCGCCATCGACGCCTTGTGGCCACAGCTGGACCCTGAGGCCGGCGCCGCCAACCTGCGCAAGGCCATGCACCATGGCCGGCAGGCCCTGGGCCGACACGACGCCATCACCCTGCAGGCCGGCGAGCTGGTGCTCTGGTCCGAGCGCCCCGTGGTGGTCGACACCGACACCTTCGAGGCCCGCGCATCGGTGGCCCTGCGCCTTCGTGACCCGGCCGAATGTGCGGATGTGACCAGCGACTATGGCGGCGACTTGCTTCCGGGCGCCCGCTACGAGGCCTGGACCGAGCCCCACCGCGAACACTTGCGCGCGCTTTACCTGGATCTGCTGCGCACCAGCGCCCAGTGGGAGCGCCTGACCCAGCATGAGCCGACCGACGAGGCCGCGCATCGAGCGCTGATGCAGCGCGAACTGGACGCCGGCAACCGTGCGGCCGCTTTGCGCTGGTACAGCCGCCTGCGAGAGTCGCTGCAACAGTCCCTGGGTGTGACGCCCGACCCGCGCACCGAGGCTGTGTACGAGCGCTGCGTGGCCGGTCTGCAAGCCGTGGGACCGCCCTTCGTGGGGCGCTCGCAAGCGCTCGGCCAGGTGACGGCCTGGCTGGGCATGCCGGTTGGCCAACGACCCGGCGGCGTCGTGTTGCGCGGGCCTGCCGGCGTGGGCAAGAGCGCGCTGTGCACCGAGATCTGCACTCAGGCGCGCCGCCGGGGCTGGACGGTGGTGCGGCTGGATGCCGCAGACACTGGCCGGGCCTATGGCGCCATGGCTTCGATTGCCGAACGCCTGATGCTGGAAGACCGCAGCGTGCTCGACCGCATCGGTCCATCGGCCCGCGCCGTGCTGGCCTTGCTGAGCCCGCTGGCTGCGCCCTCCAGCGAGGCGCAGGGACCGCTGGGACGGCATCAGGTGGTCGGTGCCGTTCGACGGCTGCTGCTGGCGGCCGCGCCCGATACCGACATCTTGTTGCAGGTGGACGACGCCCATCTGATCGACGATGCCGATGTCGAGGTGCTGGTGCAGCTGGCCATGGCGGGTGGACCGCTGTGCCTGCTCATCGCCACCCGGCCGGTGGCCGCAACCATCGCACTGGGACGTGGCGTAGCGCGGCTGCAGCGCGCTGGCGTGTTGTGCCCGCTCGATCTGGAACCGATGGATGCCGAAGAAAGCCGCCGCCTGGTGAGCCTGGCGCTGCCAGCGCCCTTGCCCGACGCCGAGGTGGATCGCATCGTGCAGGCCGCCGACGGCAACCCGTTTGCCGCCATCGAGCTGGCGCGTTGCTGGGGGGGCGACGGCAAGCGCTTGTCCGGCAATGTGGCCGAGGCGATCGCCGGGCGGCTGTGCGATGTGCCACCGGACGCTCTGGCGCTGCTGCGCTGGCTGGCATTGAGCGGAGGTGAATGGAGCGTTCGCACGGTGGAGGCGCTGGCTACGCTGGCGCTGGTGCCCATCCATGCCGCGCTCGACCGCGCGCTGGAAGCCAGGGTCCTGGTGTTCACGGGCGGCCGCTACCGTTTCCGCCACGAACTGGTACGCCAGGCGCTGCTGGACCTGGTGCCACCCCACCATCGCCTGAAGATGCACCGCGAAATCGCCGCACAGCTGGCCGACATGGACGCGGTGCCAGCCAACGTCGCCCGCCACTGGCTGGAAGGCGGTCGGCCGAGCGACGCCATGCCCTGGCTGCTGGCCGCCGCTCGCGACGCCGCGCGCCTAGCGGCCTTCAGCGATGCTTTGCGCCACCTCGCCCCGGTGCTCGCGTTTCAACCTGGGCATGCCGAAGCATTGCGGCTACGCGCAGAATCGCTGGACGCCATGGGCGACCCGGGCGCCATGGCGGCGTACCGCCAGGCCGCCCAGGCCGCAGGCGAACCCGACAGCCACAACCTGCTCGCCAAGGCCGCGCTGGCCCAGGTAAAACAAGGTGACCCCAAGGGCGCGCTGGAAGCGCTGCAAGGTGTGTTGCCCACGTCTGTGGACGGTCGTCTGAGCGAAGCCCTGGCCTATGCGGGCGCAGCCGCGCTTGGCGCCGCCCACCCTGCCATGGGTACCGCCAAAGCCGCTGCGGCGCGCCGGCTGGCGCTGGAATCGGGCGACACCGCGTCGCTGGTGATTGCCTCATGGGCGCAGGCGGCTGCGGCGCATGCGCGCGGCGAGCTGCACCGCAGCGTGTGGGCCGATTTGCAGGAAACCAGCCATGTGCCGCACCTGGCCCTTCGGGTCTTCGACGGCCACTTGTGCATCACGCAACGCTTTCTGTACGGTGCCCGTCCGTATGCCGAGGTGATCGAATTTGCCGATGCGCTGGCCACCGAGGCCCAGCGCCTGGGCGCTGCGCGAGGTCATGCATTTGGCATCACCCTGCGCGGCGAGGCCGAGTGGCTGGCCGGCGATCTGGCGGCGGCGCGCGCGCACTTGCGCGAAGGCGCCCGCCTGCACCGGACCATCGGAGGCTCGGTGGGCGAGGCCTTGTCGTTGCAACGTCTGGCCGAGGTTTCGCTGCACGAGGGACGGCGCGACGAAGCCCGTGCGCTTATCGATGAAGCGCTCGATGTGGCACGCCAGACGGACATTGGCTTTCACCTCATGGACCGCATTTACGGAACCCGTATCAACCTGCACCGGGACGATCCCGACGCCGCGCTGTACGTGATGGAAGACGCCAGCGAATCGGTGCGCGGCCCGTTGGAAACCTGCCCTGGCTGCCGCATCACCTTCGCCGTGCCGGCGGCGATTGCGGCGGCGCGCGCAGGCGAATTGGACCTGGCCAACCAGCATGAGGAACAGTGTGCCTACCTCGCCAATGTGGTCATGCGGCTGCCCGCGTGGTACGCGGCGCACGAAGAGGTGAGGGGCCACATTGCAGCCGCGCGGACTCCACGCGACGGCGAGGCGGTAAGGCAATTTACGGCGGCCGCGGCCCGTTTCAGAGAGGCTGGTCAGCCACTGGACGCCCTGCGCTGTGAGCAGCTCGCGATGGACGCCCTGCAGGGCAAGCGCTAGCGTTGAACGGGTCTGAACTGCCACCGAGCCTATTCTCAGACGACTATAGGCATGGTGCTTACGCAGCTGAAGCGAGCCGAACGATTGGGTATGAGATCTTTGATTGCAGCCGATGGCAAGCGACAAGTGCCGCCAAGACTTTAACCGGCCGGTGTGGGTCGGGAGTGCCACTTCGCCCCATGCGAAACCAGTCCTTCACCGAGGGCTTGGTGCCATCAGCTGGCGAGTACCCGGTCTTGACAGTGAAGCGGTCGCTCGCTTGGTCGAACACTGAATGACCGCTGGTGACCCTCGCCATCGTTCATCACCGCCGTCCCCGAGTGACTCCGTTCAGTCTGGAGCAGCCGGCCGATCTCCAGAGGTCAGATGTGCAGCGATTGCCGCCGCTGGCGCAATCAACTTGCATCAGTACGGTCAATCCCGTACGCTGGCCCGACGTCCACGCGCAACATCCGAGCCCCTGCGGGCCGCCGGGCCGGCCTTCCGGGGACGCGCAAAGGAGACCCAGCCATGCCAAGCCGATCGAACGGCCTCGCGGTCGAAATGAAAGCAGTGCGAACGCTGGCGCTGGTGGGCGCCGCGGCCGCCGGCAAGAGTTCCCTCGCCGAGGCGTTGTTGTACAAGGCGGGGGCCATCGGAGCGTGCGGCAGCATCGAGCGCGGCAGCACCGTCAGCGACCACGACCCGCTGGAGCGCCGCTTGCAGCACTCGCTCAACGCATCGGTGATGCACCTGACGCATGCCGGCACGCGCATCCACTTCATCGACACGCCCGGCGGCCCCGACTTCCTCGGCCAGAGCCTGCCGGCGCTGGAGGCGGTCGAGACGGCGGCGGTGGTCATCAATGCCGCCACCGGCATCGAGCCGATGACGATGCGCATGATGGAATACGCGGCCTCGCGCCACCTTGCCCGCATGATCGTCGTTACCAAGATCGACGCGCAAGGCGTCTCGCTGGCGGGCCTGCTGGCCGACATCCAGGCCACCTTCGGCCGCGAATGCCTGCCGCTGAACCTGCCCGACGGCGTCGGCAGGCAGGTGATCGACTGCTTCTTCAACCGGTTCGGGCGCTCCGACTTCGGCCCCGTCGAAGCGGCACACCGCGCACTGGTCGAGCAGGTGGTCGAGGTCGACGCGGCCTTCGTCGACCGTTACCTCGAGGAAGGCGACGTGGACTCGGCGGAGCTGCACGCGCCGCTCGAGCAGGCGCTGCGCGAAGGCCACTTGATCCCGGTGTGCTTTGTCTCGTCGCGCAGCGGCGCCGGCGTGGCCGAGCTGCTGGATGTGATCGTCAAGCTCCTGCCCGACCCGACCGAGGGCAACCCGCCGGAATTCATCGTTGGCGAAGGTGCGCAAGCCCAGCCCATGAAGGCCCTGCCCGATCCGTCGCTGCACGTGCTGGCGCACGTGTTCAAGGTCACCATCGACCCCTATGTCGGCAAGATGGGCGTCTTCCGCGTGCATCAGGGCACAGTCACGCGCGACAGCCAGCTCTACATCGGCGACGGCCGGAAGCCCTTCAGGGTGGGCCACCTGTTCATGCTCCAGGGCAAGGACCATGTCGAGGTGTCGAGCGCGCTGCCCGGCGACATCGTGGCGGTGGCCAAGGTCGAGGAGATCCATTTCGATGCCGTGCTGCACGAGGCGGCCGAAGACAGCCACGTGCATCTTGCGCCGCTGTCGTTCCCCGTACCGGTGTACGGCCTGGCCGTGGAGCCCAAGCGCCATGGCGACGAGCAGCGCGCCTGGGAGATCCTCGGCAAGCTCGCAGCCGAGGATCCGTGCCTGCGCATCGATCACGTGGCCGCGACCAACGAGACGGTGCTCCACGGGCTCGGCGAGCTGCACCTGCGCATCGTGCTCGAACGCCTGCGCGAGGTGTACCGCTTCGAGGTCCAGACGCGGCCGCCGCGCATCGCCTACCGCGAGACCGTGACCGCGCCGGCCGAGGGCCACCACCGCCACAAGAAGCAGACCGGCGGAGCCGGCCAGTTCGCCGAAGTCTTCCTGCGCATCGAGCCGCTGGCGCGTGGTGCGGGTTTCGAATTCGCCGACGAAGTCAGGGGCGGCGCGATCCCGGGCCAGTTCATCCCCGCGGTCGAGAAGGGCGTGCGCGAAGTGTTGGCGTACGGCGCGATCGCCGGCTACCCCGTGGTCGACGTGCGCGTCGTGGTGTATGACGGCAAGCACCACAGCGTGGACAGCAAGGACATCGCCTTTGCGACCGCCGGTCGCAAAGCCTTCATGGCCGCGATCCGCGAGGCCCGGGCAGCCGTGCTCGAGCCGATCGTCCAGATCGAGATCGCCGTGCCCGAGCATTCCGTTGGCGACGTCACGAGCGACCTGTCGTCGCGGCGCGGCCTGGTCACCGGCACGTCGGCCCAGGGCGGCGGCACGGTGTCCATCGGTGGGCAGGTGCCCGAGGTCGAACTGGCCAACTACCAGTCGCGGCTCCATGCGATGACCAGCGGCCAGGGCCGATACACCATCGCGTTGTCACACTACGAAGCCGTGCCGCCGGCCGTCCAGCAGACGCTGATGGGCCAGTATCGGGTACGCGAAGAGGACTAGCGACCGCTGGGCGACTCTCTTCAGTCTTGAACTGCCCTCGCAGTCGGGTGTTGCCACAAAGCGTTGACACCCCGGGACTGTCGTGCGCCGCTGATCAGGCCGCGGCCAGACCAACGACCAGCGCCAGGGTGTTTGGATACTGCGCAGCAGTTGAACCTTGGCGTCACTCTGCAGCAGGTAGCTGTCGACAGACCGGTGTCTGACGCCCTGTCGCCGTTGGAGATGCGACTTGCCCATTGAACGGTAACTCCGCGTACCTTCATCTTTTGCCTCAAGCCACGAATGTCCGAAAACAGTCTTGAGCAGACGTTGACGATGCTTCAAATAGGTCATTGAACTGCTGATGCACCCAAAGACTCCTGCTCAAACTCACAAGGTAGGCAGCTACTTGCTTGAGCACTCCTCATCGTTTCACAAATTGGCCCATGCCAGCGCTGTGCCCCATGCATACAGCGTGCCGATGGCCAGGCAGATGCCCGATGACACCCACCAGAAGGTGTTCGAGTTCTCAGGAAACGCCCGCCTGAGCAGGGGGAAGCAGGTCGCACGGATCAGAAAGACAACGCTGATGGCGGCGAGCGCGGGCCGGCTGAGGGGCAGTGGCGCGATGTGCCCGACCGCAGACAAGGCGTAGGCGGACCAAACGGCCAGCATTGCTGCGATGCCCAGAGTGATCAGCACAGGCCGCATCCGGCCCGCCTCCACCGCGCGGGCCATGCGCTCACCGGCACCCATGAACCGAAAGGCTGGCGCACCCAGGGCAATGCACGCCAAGTGGGCCAGGGCAGCCAGGCCGGTGAACACGCCGGCGAGGAGAAGTGGACAGGCGTCGGCGTTGGTCATGGTCCGCCCTCAGCCTTCGTTCATCACTGCGCGCTCGGCCGCCAGCCAGTGTTCGACCGCCGCCGGCAGCGGCGTCGCTTCGAATGCATGCCCCATGCGCGCGTAGCTCTGGGCGTTCGGCACCAGCCCGTCGCGCCCGACCGCAGCGCCCTTCATGTAGCCCGCTGCACACAGCGTGTCATCCTCGCGCAGAAACTCGAAACGCATGAAGTTCCACGCGTGGTCGGCGCCTGCCAACGCAAAGCGAAGTTTGTAGCGCTGGCCCGGCGTCAGCCCCTTACGATAAGTGATGACCGCTCCGCCGCTCATGGGACGCCAACCCGACCGGACCATCACCCGGGCGAAGCCGCTTCGCACGAAGTACTCCACCAGCATCAGGTCGATGATCGTCAGGTACCGCCCGTTGTTCATGTGGCCGTTGATGTCGACGTCGCCGGGCCAGACGCGCAGGCGCCGTTCGATCGTTGCGCCCGGCGCGATCCGGGGCAGCCGGTGAGCACGCAGCAGGGCCCACACAAGACGCAGCCAGAGATTCATTGGGACCCCTAAAATGGTTCTATTCCGAACAATATAGTTCGTTTCCGAACGAGTTGCAAGTGCCCATGACTCCGCCTTCACGCAGCACCCGAACCGATGACGATGAAGCCTCCCGCAGCTGGCTGGCCGTGGTGAGGGCTTACCACCTGTGCAGCGAGTTGTTGGCCTTGCGGCTGGGCGCTC